>NZ_AP031589.1:0-3674636 GCF_055383125.1 Acidocella aluminiidurans | reverse complement strand
TCTGCTTTGCCTAACCCCGAACACAGCGCCGCAAAGGACCGATTCCGCAAAGCAAATCCCTTGGAAAAAGGGTGCCTTCTCAGAAATGAGACAGTCCTGAACAGTCAATTGAGGCTTGGACATTAGGTCTAAACGCCTCGCCGAAGCAAGCCGACAAATGCGACAGCTTTGCGAACAAGTTGCTGACACTTCGTAAAAAACGTTTAAATTCAATAATTTACAAATAAAAAACTTTCTTTGTGCCTACCTACTTGCCATAGCAAAAGCCCAGGTTTGCAACCAAGAATAGAAAACCGCCGTATCTTGCCATTACAACAAGATGACGGCGGTTCAAAATCGTATATTTTTCGAGACAATCCCGAGGATTATCCCAACCGGCGCGTTAAGCGGCGGCGACGGCCTTCACGCGGGCCGACAGGCGGGAGATCTTGCGGGCAACCATATTCGCCTTCAGCACACCCTTGCCAGCCGCGCGCTGCAGCTCCGGCTGGGCGGCGATCAGCGCGGCCTGCGCGGCTGCCTTGTCGCCAGCCGCCACGGCCTCTTCAACCTTGCGGATGAAGGTGTGGACGCGAGACTTGCGCGCCTTGTTGCGCGCCGTGCGCTTCAGCGTCTGGCGGATGCGTTTCTGGGCAGATGCGATATTGGCCATGTTATCCGAACAAAAAAGGTGTGTGTAATGGAGCGCGCCGTCTAGACCGCCCAAGGCGCCGCGTCAAGCACTTCCGCTAATTTCAGCTATTCCTGGATCACCCAGCTCTTGCGCAGCGCCGAGAGCACCTCCCAGGTGCCGGTGAAGCCAGGTTCGATCACGAATTTATCCCCAGGCCCCGCCTCGATCCGCCGGCCATCATCGCCCTCCACCACGCAGGCGCCGGAGATGATCTCCATATATTCCCACTCAGTATAGGCGATGCGCCATTTGCCGGGGCTGGCTTCCCATTCCCCGGCGGCGAGTCCGCGTGTCGAATTCTCATACAGCACGATGGTGCGCGCCATCGGCTCGCCGGAAATCACTTTTTCCGGCGCGATCGGACTCCATTCCGCCACGCCGGCGGGCGGCAGCTGTACCAGCCGGCTCATGGCTGCGCCCCCAAGGCGGCCGGGCCCGCCCCGGGCAGATAGCCCGGCACGGCGCCATTGGTGTTGATCTGGCCGGGCACCGGCGCTGCCGGGGCGACAGGGGCGGTGGTCGTTGTGGTGGTCGTGCTGGTGGCCATGCCTGGGGCCGTGCCCACCCCCGGCGGCGCCGCGAGCGGCGCGGCCTGGATCACCCCGCCCCCGCATCGGGGGACGCCGCCGCCGGGGCGGCGCCGCCGGCACTGGTCCAGGAAATCCAGTTCGGCAGGTTTTTCTGGATCTGGTACTGCAGCTGCACATTCATCTGCGTCATCAGCTGCTTGGTCAGGTTGTAATAGGCCACGCGCAGATCGTCCGGATTGCCGGAGTCGGGCGCGCTATGGGTGGCGCTGACACTGGCCTCGGTGAAGCCGGTGGAGCGGCCATCTGCGCTGGCCAGGTTCACATCCACCGTCATCGCGCCGACCAGATTGCCGCTGACATCATCAACCGAGGCGTTGGTGACCGTCACCGTCGCGGTGCCGGGCTGGCCGGCGGGCTGCAGGCGCTGGCGCAGCATCGTCTCCAGCGTCTCGGCCGGCGGTGCGGGGTCCTGGCTCGCGGCCAGCTGCTGGGAGGGGCTGGGCACGAAATTCGTCACCACATTCACCTGCGCCACCTTCAACAGGATCGGCGGCAGGTAGGAATAATCCAGCGGTTTCAGCACCGGGGCCGGTGGCGTCGAGCCGCAGGAGGCAAGGGCCAGCAGCGGCAAAGCAAGAAGCAGCTTCTTCATTCGGGGGCTCCAGCGTCGGTTTGGGGCGGGCGCCCGGCGACATCCGCGCGGGCGAAACAAAAATCGAAATTGCAGAATTCGCAGGTCATCACGATCTGGCCCTCGACGGCCATATGGTCGAGCTCCTCCTGGTTGAACCCTTCCAATATGCCGCCCAGCCGCTGGCGCGAGCAGCGGCAGCCGAAGGAGAGGGTACGCGGTTTGGAGACCGCCACCCCTTCGCCATGGAACAGCCGGTAGAGCAGCCGCTCGGGCGAGAGCGCATCATCCAGCAGCTCCTCCTGTGTCACCGTCTCGGCCAGGATGCAGGCCGTGCGCCAGGCCTCCTCCTGCTCGCCCGCGGAGATCTCCGGGCCGACACCGCCGGCCCCAGCCACGCGCTCCATCACCAAAGCCGAGGCGCGCCAGCCCCCTCGCCTTCCGCCGCGGCCAGAAAAATCCGCGCCGGCAGCTGCTCGGAGGTGGAAAAATAATACTCCGCCATCTCGGTCAGGCTCTCGCCCTCGATGGCGACGATGCCCTGGCTCGGGTCCTTGTCCAGCCCCTGATCGACGGTGAAGGCGATATAGCCCTTGCCGCATAGCTGGCGGGCGGTGGCCTCCTCGGGGATCTGCGCCCCCTCCTCCACCCGCACATAGCCGCGCAGGGCGCCGGCCTCGGTGCAATCCACCACCAGCATCGGCACCGGGCCGTCGCCACGGATCTGGATGGAGAAGGAGCCCTTGAATTTCAACGCGGTGGAGAGCCCCGCCGCCAGCGCCAGCGCCTGGCCCAGCAATGCCCGCACCGGCGCCGGATGGGTGTGGCGGGAGAGCAGCGTGGCGCCCAGCGGCCCCAGCCGCACCAGCCGGCCGCGCACCGGGCGCTCGGGCAGATAAAACGGGGTGACGCCGCGCGGCACGGAAAGATCCGGCACTTGCGGGCGGGTGGAATCAAGAAACGCGGGTAGCTCTGTCATGATGTGTCTCAAATAAGCATGTTTTCGCCCCGTTGCCACAAGGCCGGGAGAGGGTTAGCGGTTTCCCATGGCCAACGACTCCTCTGCCGACCATTCCTGCGCCGACCTCGGCGCCTATGTGAAGAAACTCGCCCGCGCCAGCGTGCTCGTGGTGGGCGATGCGATGCTCGACCGTTACACCTATGGCGAGGTGACGCGGGTGAGCCCGGAGGCGCCGGTGCCCATTCTCACCGTGACCCGCGAGGTGGCGATGCCGGGCGGGGCCGGGAATGTGGTGCGCAACCTGATCGCCCTCGACGCCTCGGCGGCTTTCGTCTCGGTCGTCGGCGACGACCAGGCCGGCTCGGACCTGACCGGGCTGATCGGCGGGCAGGAGCGCGTCGAGCCCTGGCTGCTGGTGCAGAATGGCCGCACCACGACGATGAAGACCCGCTATATCGCGCAAGGCCAGCATCTGATCCGCGCCGACCGCGAGGAGCGCATCGCCCTGCCGGAGAAGCTCTGCGAGCGGCTGGTGAAGATCGCCCTGGATGCGATGGCGGCGACGACCGTCACCGTGCTCTCGGACTATAATAAGGGTGTGCTCAGCGCCCCGGTCTGCGCCGCCTTGATCGAAGGCGCGCAGAAACTCGGGCGCAAGATCATCGTCGATCCCAAGGGCCGCGACTATGCCCGCTATAAGGGCGCGGACATCCTCACCCCGAACCGCAAGGAACTGGCCGAGGCCACCAATATGCCGGTGGAGAGCGAGGCGCAGATCGTCACCGCCGCCAAGGCGCTGATCGCCTGGTACGGCTTCGGCGCGGTGCTGGTCACGCGCTCCGAGGACGGGATGAGCCTGATCACCGCCGATGAGGTGCATCATTTCCCCGGCGAGGCGCGCGAGGTCTATGATGTCTCCGGCGCCGGAGATACGGTGGTGGCGGCCCTTGCCGCCTGCATCGCCGCCGAGGTGCCGCTGGTGGACGCCGCAAGGCTGGCCAATATCGCGGGCGGCATCGTCGTCGCCAAGGTCGGCACCGCCGTTGCCCGCCCGGCGGATATTCTTGCCCATATCGCGCCGGCCACCGGGGCGCTGCAGAAAATCGTCACCCCCTCCGCCGCCGCCGAGATGGCCGAGCGCTGGCGCCTGCGCGGCTATAAGGTCGGCTTCACCAATGGCTGTTTCGATCTGCTGCATCCCGGCCATGTGCATCTGCTCGAACAATGCCGGGCGATGTGCGACCGGCTGATCGTCGGCATCAATGCCGATGCCTCGGTGCAGCGGCTGAAAGGCCCAACCCGCCCGGCCCAGGGCGAGGCCGCGCGCGCCGCGGTGCTGGCCTCGCTCGCCTCGGTCGATCTAGTCTGCCTGTTCGAGGAAGACACCCCGATCGAGCTGATCAAGCTGATCAAGCCGGATGTGCTGATCAAGGGCGCGGATTATACCCGCGAAACCGTCGTCGGCGCGGATCTGGTGGAAAGCTGGGGCGGGGCCGTGGCGCTGGCGCAGCTGCTGCCCGGCCATTCCACCACCGCCACCCTGGCGCGGTTGAGAGGCTAAGCTATGACTGAGCTTCCCCTCGGCCCAGAGGTCGATCCCTGGCCGCGCCCGCTGCCCGCCCGGCAGAAATTCTTAGGGACGCGCGTCAGCCTGGAGCCGCTCACCCGCCGCCACGCGCTGGAGCTGTTCGAGGCCTCGCAATTCGCCGCGGACAGCTTCACCTATATGTCCTTCGGCCCCTGGAAGAATGTCGCCGAGGTGGAAGCGCTGATCGCCGGCTTTTATGCCGACCCGCTGGCCGCCTTCTGGGCGGTGCGGCCGACCACCATCGGCCGCGTCTCCGGCTTTCTCTCGCTGATGAATATCGAGCCCCGTAACGCCGCCATCGAGCTTGGCAATATCTGGTTCGGCCCGGAGCTGCGCCGCACCCGTGCCGCGACCGAGGCGATGTTCCTGATGCTGCGCCACGCGGCTGAGGATCTCGGCTATCGCCGGCTGGTCTGGAAATGCAACGCGCTCAACGAGCCTTCCAAGCGCGCGGCTCTGCGCCTGGGTTTTTCCTATGAGGGCACGCTGCGCGCGCATATGGTGGTGAAGGGGCGCGAGCGCGACACCGCGATGTATGCAATGCTCGGCCATGAATGGCCGGACCGGCGCGATGCGATTCTCGCCTGGCTGGATGAGGCGAATTTCGATGCGCAGGGCAATGCGATCAAATCGCTGAAAGAGCTGCGCGGCGGCTGAACGCCTACATGCAGGGCTCCTTCACCCCGGATTTGATCAGCAGCCAGTTCATCGGAAACGCCGTGGCGAAGCCGATGACCATGCCGATCTGCATCATGAACCAGTAGGTGGCGCTGTCGGGCTGCAGGCCCGGCCCGAAAAACACGAAGCGGGTCAGCGCCATCCAGGCGAACAGCCCGACCTCGAAGGCGGTGAGCGACCAGAAATCCGCCTTCACCGCGGCCTTGATCCCCTCGGCCGGCCGCAGCCCGCGCATCGGCACGATCGAATAATATTGAAAGACGATGCCGAGCAGGAAAGCGAAGGCATAATCCAGCACCAGCTGCCCCGCGAAGACCGAACCGGCGATCGCCAACCCTGAGAAAAACACCAGAAATTCCGCGATAATATCGCCCAGCGTGCAGCCAGCGCCGCAATGGGTGGTGCCGGCGAAGACCTGCACCCAGAACGGCTTGTCATCGCCGTGGTGGTGATGGTGGTGGTGGTGATGCGATGCCGGCGCCGCGCGCCCCAGCCGCCAATAGGCCCAGAGCCCAAGCGGCCCAAAATACAGCGCGGTGACCGGCCAGACCGGATTCATCACCGCCATCGCCTGGGGGCGGGCGCGCAGATCCCACAAAATAATCAGTTCACTGATGAAGGCGGCGGCCAGAGACAGCATCGCCAGATCATTGAGCCAGGCCGGAACCATCCGCGCCTCCTTCGCTGTAACATCTATGCTGCAACAGCTTGGGCAGCGCCGCGAAAATTCAACCCGATGCGATGATGACGATCATGTCAGCCGCGCCACCTCCGCCCGCAATTTCGGCAATATCTCCTCACCAAACCACGGATTTCTCTTCTCCCACCCGGTGGTCCGCCAGGAAGGGTGCGGCAGCGGCAGAAACCGCCCCGGCGCCTGCGCGCGCACCCTCTCGGTCATGCTGCCCTTGCCCAGATAGCGTCGCTGCGCGTAGCCGCCGACCAGCAGGATCAACTCAAGCTGCGGCAGATGGCGCAGCAGCGCCTCATGCCAGAGCGGCGCGCATTCCGGGCGCGGCGGCGCATCGCCGCCATTGCGCAGCCGGCCAGGATAGCAAAAGCCCATCGGCATGAAATTCAGCCGGGTTTCATCGTAGAAAATTTCCCGGCCGATCCCCATCCAATGCCGCAGCCGGTCGCCGGAGGCATCGTCGAACGGCAACCCGCTGGCATGCACTTTGGTCCCCGGCGCCTGCGAGATCACCAGCAGCTTCGCGGTGGGCGAGACCCGGAACACCGGCCGCGCCCCCAGCGGCAACGCCTCATGGCAGAGGCGGCAGGCCCGCGCCGCCGCCGCGACGCCGCTCAGCCCTCCTGCTTCCAGATCCGTCTTTTGGTCGCCAGCGCCACCAGCGTCAGGAAGGCGAAGAAGATCCCCGCCCTGATCCCCAGAACATGCCGGGCGGTGAGATTCGGATCGGACGCCCATGTCAGAAACTCCGCAACATCCGCGGCTTCCTGCGCCTGTGTGGCCTTGGTCCCGTCCGCGTAGGTCACCGCATTGTCCCGCAGCACCGGCGGCATGGCAACCTGCCCGCCAGGGTAGGCGCGGTTGTAATAATGTCCCGGCAGCATCGTCACCCAGGCCGGTGCCGGGGCAAAGCCGGTAAGGAAGCGGTAAATATAGCGCGTGCCATCGCGGCGCTGGGCGACGATGCTGGAGAGATCCGGCGGTACCGCCCCGCCCATGCTCATCGCCGCCGGGGCCTTGAACACGTCATCCGCGGTGGCGGGCTGGCCGGTGGCCAGCTTCACCGCATTGGCAAGGCCGGCGATCTGCTCTGCATCCAGCCCGATTCCGGCGAGATCCCGGTAATGCAGCTGGTTGAGGCTGTGGCAGCTGGCGCACACGCCTTGGTACACCGCCAGCCCGCGCTGGGCGGCGGCGTCATCGATATGCCCAAAGGCGCCGGAGGAGGGAAAAGACGGGGTTTGCGCCTGCGCCGCCCCACCCGCCAGCAGCCCGAGTGCCAGGCCCGATATCAGCAAAACCCGCATTATTTGGCCTCCGCGGCGGTGACGAGGGGGGTGAGCACCAGGAAATGGATGAAAAACCAGATGCCGAAGATGATCTGCGGCACCGGCGCGCTGGCGCAGCCCAAGGCCAGCACATCCAATCCCAGCAGCAGCGTCAGCCATCGATAAAGCCGCCCCGGCGGCGCGCCATTGGACCGATCCAGCCAAGGCAGCGCGTAGAGCGTGGCCGCAGCCAGGATGACCACCAGGATCGCCCCGCCATCGCCCGGGATCAGCGTGGCAAGATGCGCCACCGGCCGCAAATACCAGGGGTAGGAGATCACCACCGGCAGCGCATCGCCCGGCAGCATGGCCTGCGCGCTCTGCCCCCAATGCGGGGCGAAGGCGAGCAGCAGCGTGAACAGCAGCGCCAAAGCCGCCAAGGCCGCGAAATATTGCGACGCATAGACCGGCCAGAACGCCACCGCCCGGCCCTCCGGCGCCGGCCGCGCCCGCCGCGCCGCGCAGCGTGCCCAGCAGATCACCCCAACCGCGCAGGCCGCCAGCACCACATGGAACACCAGCAGCCGGGCCAGCGTGCCTGGGCCGGCCGGGCCGCCGAAAATCCACAACGCCACCGCACCGGGAAAGCCCGGCAGGGTCAGCGCGGCGTCACTGGCATGGGTGAGCGAGAGCGCGCCCCCTGCCCCGCCCTGCAGCACGAAGCCCAGCCAGCCGGTGAGCAGCAGCACCGCCAGCAGCTTCACCCAGAGCATCCAGGCAAAACGCGCCGGGGCGCGATAGCTACGCGTCAGCAGCAGCCGGAACAGCTGCGCATACAGCGCCAGAAACGCCAATGACGCGCCGGTATTATGGTAGCCCAGCACCAGCCAGCCGCCATTCACCTCGCGATTGATCATCTGCACCGCGCCATAGGCGTCGCGCGGATTATAATACACCGCCAGCACCGCGCCCGAGGCCAGCAGCAGCGCCAGCAACGCCCCCAGCAGCGTGGGCAGGCTCGCATGCCAGGCCCCGCCCGGCGCGCGATCCTTGATCAGATAGGGGCAGCCATAGCCCTGTTTCGCGTCCGATTGCATTGGCGCGTCCTAACCCAGCTGGAGTTGGTGTTTATCGATGAAGCGAAAGCGCGGAATGGCGAGATTGCGCGGCGCCGGCCCGGCCCGCACCCGCCCCAGCGCGTCATATTCGCTGCCATCGCACGGGCTGACCCAGCCGCCATAATCGCCGCGCGGATCGCCAGGCGCACTCCCCTGCAAGGCGCAGGGCGCGCCGGTATTCATGCCGATCACCACGACGATATGCCCATCATCCGGCGCCACCCGCTCGGAAACCTCCTGCGGGTCCACCAGGGCGCTCATCGGCACAATCTGGGCGGCGGCGAGCTGCTGGTCGGTCAGCCGGCGGATCAGGATGGTCTGCCCGCCCCATTGCACCGTCTTGGTGGCATTTTCGGCAATATCGGAGACCAGCACCACCGGCCGGGCGGCATCCAGCCCCGCCGCATCCGGGTTCAGCGCGTCGATCAACGGCCAGACGATGGCGCCCACCCCGATGGCGCCACCCGCCATGGCCAGAAGCCTCAGGAAGTCGCGCCGGGTTTCGGTCCCATGCGCCGCAAGCGCATTCGCTGTTGGTTCAGCCATGTTTTCGCTCCCTGGGGGAGTGAGTCTCCCCCTTTGGTTGCAGCGTGGCAAGGCAGTGAAAAAATTTCAAGTGTGGATCGATGGCCGGGCATGGCTTAAGCAGGCGCCATGACCAGCCCGCCCCCCATGCGGCCCTGAAACAGGATGCCGCCACCTGGTTCGCCGCCCTGCGCGACCGGATCTGCGCCGAATTCGAGACGATCGAGCAGGAAGCCGGCGGCGATGCGCGGTTTCAGCGCAGCAGCTGGGAGCGCCCGGGCGGCGGCGGCGGCACAATGAGCGTGCTGCGCGGCCAGATATTTGAGAAGGCCGGGGTGAATATCTCGGTGGTGGATGGCACGCTGAGCCCGGATTTCGCCGCGAAAATTCCCGGCACCGAGGCGGGGGCGGCGTTCTGGGCGGCGGGGATCTCGCTGGTCGTGCATCCGCGCAGCCCGAAAATCCCGGCTGTGCATATGAATACCCGCATGATCGTCACCGCCAAAGGCTGGTTCGGCGGCGGCGGCGACCTCACCCCGCTGCAGCCCGGCACGCCGGAGGCCGCCGAGGATGCCAGCGTCTTCCATGCCGCCTATCAGGCCGCCTGCGACGCGCACGACCCCGGCTATTATGAAAAATTCAAAGCCTGGTGCGATGAATATTTCTACCTGCCGCATCGCAATGAACCGCGCGGGGCGGGCGGGATATTCTACGATTATCTCGATAGCGGCGATGTCGCGGCGGATTTCGCCTTCACCCGCGATGTCGGCCAGGCCTTCCTGGCGGCCTACCCGCCGATCGTGCGCCGCCGCCGCGCCGCGCCCTACACGCCGGCGGAGCGCGAGGCGCAGCTGATCCGCCGCGGCCGCTATGTGGAGTTCAACCTGCTCTATGACCGCGGCACGACATTCGGGCTGAAAACCGGCGGCAATACCGAGGCGATCCTGATGTCGATGCCCCCCGAAGTGAAATGGCCCTGAGCCCCGCGCGAGCATGCAAAAAGGCCGGCGCAATGGGCCGGCCTTTTCATTACGGGGTGATGCCCACACCGTGCGGGGTGATGACCACAGAGGGCATCGGCGCCACGTAAACCGGCGGCGGAGGTGGCGCGTAATAGACCGGCGGCGGGGGCGGGGCATAATAGACCGGCGGCGGCGGAGGTGGCGGAGGCGGGGCGTAATAGCCAGGCGGCGGACCGGCATAAACCGGCACGCCCGGCGCCCAGACCGGAACCGGCCCGACATAGCCATATTCCGGACCCCAACCGGCATACCAATGCCAGATATGATCCGCCCCCCACCAGCCATGGTCGTGCCAATCATGGTAGGGGCGGCCATCCCAGTGCCCGCCCGGGCCACCATGCCAGCCGTCCCCGCCATGCCAACCATCGCCGCCGTGCCAGCCGCCGCCATGGCCGTGATCGTCCCAGTCCGCGAAGGCCGGCGCCACGCCAGCGCCGACCAGGCCCATGGCCACCACACCCGCCAGCAAAATCTGTCTCATCGTCACGGGTTACCCCCTTGGAAAATACGCATCGAAATATCGCGCTTCGTCTGTGGCAACAGCGCGCCCCAAGAAGGGCGGAAACAAGGCGGTGGAGTGAAATTGAATTAATTTATTTAATGTCATGATTATTCAAGAAATTCACTTGCGAACCGCGCGCGGATAAGGGAAGATTCAAGCGGTTTCGACAAACCGGCTTCACGTTTAGGGAATGGCTCTGTGCTCCGCGCGATAAAAAACCGGCTTCGTGGTTTGGTGGCGCCCGCTATTTTTCTGGCGCTCACCTATTATTTTGGATGGAACGCCATCCACGGCAAAAGCGGGCTGGAGGCCCAGGCCGCGCAGCGCGCGCAGCTGGCCGCCGTGCAGAAGCAGGCGGATGCCACCCATCAGCGCCTAGTGCTCTGGCAGACCAAGGTGGCCGACCTCAATGGCCAGGCGATTCAGCCCGATATGCTGAACGAGGAAGCCCGGAACGTCCTGAGCCTCGCCGACCCGAACGACCTCGTCGTCGAGCTGCCGCCGCACAAATCCGCCGAATGATGATTTCGTTTTAGAGCCTCGACCCAAGCAGCGGCGCCTTTCGGCGCCGTTTTTTTTGAAATTTTATGAGCGGCCTCCTACCTGCCCCGGGCTTCGCATGCATGAATTAACTATATTTTGGTTAATTTAATTTGTTGCAACTGCGAAGAAGAGTTTTTACAGAGCTTTCTCTTGCGCGGCGCACCAACATTGGCATAGCTGCGAGCGGACGATCAAAACCCGGGAGCCAAGAGACATGGCCGTTAGCCCTGACAAATCGAGAAAATCCGCAAAGAAGCCCGCCGAGGTGATGAGCAAGGACGAATTGCTCAAGGCCTATGAGAGCATGCTGCTGATCCGCCGCTTCGAGGAGAAGGCCGGCCAGCTTTACGGCATGGGCCTCATCGCCGGCTTCTGCCATCTTTATATCGGCCAGGAAGCCGTGGTGGTGGGCATGCAGCATTGCCTGAAGGAAGGCGACCAGGTCATCACCTCCTATCGCGATCATGGCCATATGCTGGCCTGCGACATGGACCCCAAGGGCGTGATGGCGGAGCTGACCGGGCGCATCGGCGGCTACTCCAAGGGCAAGGGCGGCTCCATGCATATGTTCTCGAAGGAGAAAGGCTTCTTCGGCGGGCATGGCATCGTCGGCGCCCAGGTCTCGCTGGGGGCGGGCCTCGCCTTCGCCAACTGGTACCGCGAGAACGACAATGTCTGCCTCACCTATTATGGCGAGGGTGCCTCCAACCAGGGGCAGGTCTATGAGAGCTACAATCTGGCGGCTTTGATGAAGCTGCCGGTGGTGTTCATCATCGAAAACAACCGTTACGCCATGGGCACCTCGGTCGAGCGCGCCTCCGCCTCGCGGGATCTCTCGCTGAACGCCGCCGCCTGGGGCATGCCCAGCCTGGCGGTGGACGGCATGGATGTGCTGGCGGTGAAGGAAGCCGGCGAGCAGGCGGTGGCGCATTGCCGCGCCGGCAAGGGCCCGTTCCTGCTGGAGATGAAGACCTATCGCTATCGCGGCCACTCAATGTCCGATCCGGCGAAGTACCGCACCCGCGAGGAGGTGCAGAAGATGCGCGCCGAGCATGACTGCCTGGATTCCGCCCGCAAGAAGCTGGAGGAGGCCGGCATCGCCGAGGCCGATCTGAAGAAGCTGGACGAGGCGATCAAGGCCCGGGTGCAGGAGGCGGCGGATTTCTCGCAAAGCTCGCCCGAGCCCGACCCGTCCGAACTTTACACCGACGTGCTGCTGGAGGGCTGAGACGCCATGACCGACATTCTGATGCCCGCCCTCTCCCCCACCATGACCGAGGGCAAGCTCGCCAAATGGCTCAAGAAAGTGGGCGATGAGGTGAAGTCCGGCGACGTTCTGGCCGAGATCGAGACCGACAAGGCGACCATGGAGGTGGAAGCCGTCGATGAAGGCACGCTGACCGCCATTCTGGTCGAGGAAGGCACTGAGGGCGTGGCCGTGAACGCGGTGATCGCGCAGCTCAATGGCGGTTCTGAAGCCGCCAAGCCCGCCCCGCAGGCACCGCCGACCGAGGCCCCGCAGGCCGCCGCCTCGGCGCAGCCGAAAAAGCAGCCGGCGACACCGCAGGAGCCGGTGGAGAAGGAATGGGGCCCGACCAAGACCATGACCGTGCGCGAGGCCTTGCGCGAAGCCATGGCCGTGGAAATGCGCGCCGATAAGGACGTGTTCCTGATGGGCGAGGAAGTCGCCCAGTATCAGGGCGCCTATAAGGTCAGCCAAGGCCTGCTGGACGAGTTCGGTGCGCGCCGCGTCATCGACACCCCGATCACCGAGCATGGCTTCACCGGCATGGCCGTGGGTGCGGCGATGAACGGTCTGAAGCCGATCCTGGAATTCATGACCTTCAACTTCGCCATGCAGGCGATCGACCAGATCATCAATTCCGCCGCCAAGACGCTCTATATGTCCGGCGGCCAGATGGGCGCGCAGATCGTCTTCCGCGGCCCGAACGGCGCGGCGGCGCGCGTCGGCGCCCAGCATAGCCAGTGCTATGCCTCCTGGTACGCGCATTGCCCGGGTTTGAAGGTTGTCGCCCCGTGGTCGGCCGCCGATGCGAAGGGGCTGCTGCGCGCCGCCATTCGCGACCCGAACCCGGTCGTGTTCCTGGAAAACGAGATCCTCTACGGCCATTCCTTCGAGGTGCCGGAAGATGAGGATTTCATCCTGCCGATCGGTAAGGCCAAGATCGAGCGCGAAGGCAGCGATGTCACCATCATCGCCTTCTCGATCATGGTGGATACGGCGCTGAAGGCGGCTGAAAAGCTGGCTGAGCAGGGCATCTCCGCCGAGGTGATCAATCTGCGCACCATCCGCCCGCTGGATATCGAGACCATCGCCGCCTCGGTGAAGAAGACCTCGCGCGTGGTGAGCCTGGAGGAAGGCTGGCCGTTCGCCGGTATCGGCTCCGAGATCATCGCCACCGTCACCGAGCATTGCTTCGACTGGCTGGATGCCCCGCCGGCGCGCGTGGCCGGTGTCGACGTGCCGATGCCTTATGCGGCCAACCTCGAAAAACTGGCGCTGCCCCAGCCCGACTGGGTGGTGGACGCCGTCAAGAAACTGTTCTGATCCGGGAGGCGTTTCAACATGGCCATTAACATCCTGATGCCGGCCCTCTCACCGACCATGACCGAGGGCAAGCTCGCGAAATGGAACAAGAAAGAGGGCGACGAGATCAAGTCCGGCGACGTCATCGCCGAGATCGAGACCGACAAGGCGACCATGGAAGTGGAAGCCGTCGATGAAGGCTTCCTGGGCAAAATCCTGGTGCCGGAAGGCACTGAGGGGGTTGCGGTGAATGCGGTGATCGGGCTGATCACCGCCTCCAAGGATGAGAAGGTGGACGGCCCCGCCCCCACCCCGGCGCCCAAGGCGGAAGCGCCGAAGGAAGAGGCCAAGGCTGAGGCGCCGAAGGCCGCCCCGGCTGCTGCGCCTGCCGCTGCGCAGGGTGAGCGCATCTTCGTCTCGCCCTTGGCCAAGCGCATCGCCAAGCAGTCCGGCATCGATCTTTCCACCATCAAGGGCTCCGGCCCGAATGGGCGGATCGTGAAGGCGGATCTGGACGGCGCACACGCCGCCCCCAAGGCCGCTGCCGCCCCGGCTGCTGCGGCTCCCGCCCCGGCCGCGCCGAAGCCGGCCGCGCCGGCCCCGGTCATTACCGCGCCGCATAAGAAGATCCCCAACTCCACCATGCGCAAGGTCATCGCCAAGCGCCTGACGGAGTCCAAGCAGACTGTCCCGCATTTCTACCTCACGGTGGATATCGAGCTGGACAAGCTGCTGGCGCTGCGCGGCGAGCTGAACGGCAAGTCCCCGAAGGACGGCCCGGGCGCCTTCAAGCTCTCGGTGAACGATCTCGTCATCAAGGCCTGCGGCGTCGCCCTGGCCCGGCACCCGGCGGTGAATGCATCCTGGACCGACGAGGCGATCATTCAGTATGACAATGTCGATATTTCCGTCGCCGTTGCCGTCCCGGACGGTCTGATCACCCCGATCGTCAAGAACGCCGACAAGCTCGGCCTGGCCGGCATCTCGAATGCGATGAAGGATCTGGCGGGCCGCGCCAAGGCCGGCAAGCTGAAGCCCGAGGAATTCCAGGGCGGCGGCTTCTCCATCTCCAATCTTGGCATGTATGGCATCAAGGATTTCTGCGCCATCGTGAACCCGCCGCAGGCCGCCATCCTGGCTGTCGGCGCGGGGGAGAAGCGGGCCGTGGTGAAGGGCGATGAGATCAAGATCGCCACGGTGATGAGCGTTACCCTCTCCACCGACCACCGCGTGGTCGATGGCGCGCTCGGCGCTGAATTCCTGCAGACCCTGAAGGCCCTGATCGAAGAGCCGCTGAGCCTGATGCTCTGAGCCCGCTGGGCCGGAGGCGCTGGCTTCGCCACGCCCCCGGCCCAGAGTTGCAAAAATTTTTTGCGCCGCTTTTTTTCAAAATAGCGGCCTAAAAAGGAACTCCAAAATGGCTGACAAATTCGACGTTATCGTGGTCGGCGGTGGCCCGGGCGGCTATGTCGCCGCCATCCGCGCCGCGCAGCTGAAGCTGAAAGTGGCGCTGGTCGAGGCCAAGCATCTGGGCGGCATCTGCCTGAACTGGGGCTGCATCCCGACCAAGGCGCTGCTGCGCTCGGCCGAGGTGAAGCATCTGATCGACCATTCCGAGGCTTTTGGCATCACCGTGGGCGATGTGAAGGTGGATCTGGCGAAGGTGGTGGCGCGCTCGCGCGCTGTCTCCAAGCAGCTCTCGGGTGGCATCGGCCATCTGATGAAGAAGAACAAGGTCACCGTCTATGACGGCTATGGCAAGCTGGCAGGCAAGGGCAAGCTGTCCGTAACCAAGGACGGCAAGCCGGTGGCCGAGCTGGAATCCCCGCATATCATCCTGGCCACCGGGGCGCGGCCGCGCCAGATCCCCGGGCTGGAAGTGGATGGCAAGCAGATCATCTCCTATTTCGAGGCGATGGTGCCGGAAACCCTGCCGAAATCCCTGCTGATCATGGGCTCGGGCGCCATCGGCATCGAATTCGCCAGCTTCTACAACACGCTGGGCGTGGATGTGACGGTGGTGGAGATGGTCGACCGGATCATGCCGGTGGAAGACGCCGAAATCTCCGCCATCGCCCGCAAGCAGTTCGAGAAGCAGGGGATCAAGATCCTGACCTCGGCTGTGGTGAAGAAGGCCGAGAAGGGGGCGAACTCCGTCAAGGTCACGGTTGAGGCCGGCGGCAAGGTGCAAATCTTCGAGGTCGAGAAGGTGATCTCGGCGGTCGGCATCGTCGGCAATGTCGAGAATATCGGGCTGGAAGGCACCAAGGCCAAGGTCGAGCGCACCCATGTGGTGGTGGATGGCTATGGCTTCACCGGCGAGCCGGGCGTCTATGCCATCGGCGACCTCGCCGGCCCGCCCTGGCTGGCGCACAAGGCCAGCCACGAGGCGATCGTCTGCGTCGAGAAGATCGCCGGGCTCAACCCGCACCCGTTCGAGACCGGCAACATCCCCGGCTGCACCTATGCGCATCCGCAGGTGGCCAGCGTCGGCCTCACCGAAGCCAAGGCCAAGGAAGCCGGGCATGAGGTGAAGGTTGGCCGCTTCCCGCTGATCGGCAATGGCAAGGCGATTGCGCTGGGCGAGCCGGACGGGCTGGTGAAAACCGTGTTCGACGCCAAGACCGGCGAATTGCTCGGCGCCCATATGGTCGGGCCGGAAGTGACGGAGATGATCCAGGGCTATGTCATCGCCCGCCAGCTGGAGAGCACCGAGGCCGAGCTGATGGAAACAGTGTTCCCGCACCCCACCGTCTCGGAAGCCATGCACGAATCCGTGCTTGACGCTTACGGCCGGGTCATCCACTTCTAGGCCAGCGCGGCGCTCCCGCAATGTCGTAAAACGAGCCGGATGGAGACATCCGGCTGTCGGTAGCGCCCCCTTTGCAGGGGGCGTTTCTTTTAGGGATAAGTGGAATCATGGCCACACGTATCGAGATCGACCACCGGGTCCGGCATCCGGAAAAGCAGCACCGGAAAGACAATCCGATTGCCCGCAAGCCGGACTGGATCCGCGTCAAGGCGCCGACCCACCCGGTCTATCACGAGACCCGCGCGCTGATGCGCGACAAGAAACTCACCACCGTGTGCGAGGAAGCGGCCTGCCCGAATATCGGGGAATGCTGGTCCCAGCGCCACGCCACCATGATGATCATGGGCGAGATCTGCACCCGCGCCTGCTCCTTCTGCAATGTCTCCACCGGCCTGCCGAACGCGCTGGACGCCGATGAGCCGCGCCGCGTGGCGGAAGCCGTGGCCCAGCTCGGGCTGCGCCATGTGGTGATCACCTCGGTCGACCGCGACGATGTGGCCGATGGCGGGGCGGCGCATTTCGCCGCCGTCATCGCCGCCGTGCGCGACGCCGCCCCCGCCACCACCATCGAAATCCTCACGCCGGATTTCCTGCGCAAGCCCGGCGCCATCGCCGTGGTCACCGCCGCCAGGCCGGATGTGTTCAACCATAATTTCGAGACCGTGCCGCGCCTCTACCCGACCATCCGGCCCGGGGCACGCTATTACCAATCCATCCGCCTGCTCGACCAGGTGAAGCAGCTCGATCCCTCGATTTTCACCAAATCCGGGCTGATGGTGGGGCTGGGCGAGAGCAAATCCGAGATTTCCCAGGTGATGGACGATCTGCGCATCGCCGATGTGGATTTCCTCACCATCGGGCAATATCTGCAGCCGACAGTGAAGCATGCCGCGGTGGAGAAATTCTGGACGCCCGAGGAGTTCGAGGAGCTGGCCGGCATGGCCCGCGCCAAGGGCTTCCTGCAGGTCTCTGCCACTCCCCTCACCCGCTCCTCCTATCATGCGGATGCGGATTTCGAGCAGCTGCGCGCCGCCCGGGCCAAGCAGCTGGCGGGCTGAGCACGCCCCCGCATGACCAAATTCGCGCAGCAGAAGATCGTCCCCTACACGCCCCAGCAGCTTTACGCGCTGGTGGCGGATGTGGCCAAATATCCGAAATTCCTGCCCTGGTGCGTGGGGGCGCGGATCCGCAGCCATGTGAACAATCTGATGATCGCAGATCTGACCATCGGCTTTGGCCCGTTCCGGGAGAGCTTCACCTCCCGCGTCACGCTGCTGCCCGGCTCGGGCGAGGGCCCCTGCGCGATCCGCGTGGAATATGAGAACGGGCCGTTCAAATATCTGCATAATCGCTGGGATTTCGCCCCGCACCCGGAGGGCTGCGCGGTGGATTTCTTCGTCGATTTCGAATTTCGCAACATTATCCTGCAGAAAGCCATCGGCGCGGTGTTCACCGAGGCGGTGCAGATGATGGTCAACGCCTTCCTTAAACGCGCCGCCAGCGTCTATGGCGAGCCGCCCAAACCAGCCCCTGCCCCCACCGGCCAACCCGCCCCGCAGGTGAAGTGAACCGGCCCTGCGTCCCGCACGACGTCAGCATACGGGAAAAGCGTCAAGCGGCCGGCTGATATCCCCGCGCGGCCCCCAGATCGCGGAAATGGGCCAGCAGGCTGTCATAATGCCCCAACGCCACCGCTTCGGACGCATCCGGGTAGGTTCGCGCATAAAATAGCGGATCGAAATTTTGTATCACATGCTCCCGGCGCGCACCGATGGCCAGGTAATGCGCCAAAGCCGTGCCGCGCCCCTCCCGCACATCCAGAGCCACATCCGCATTGCGCGCCAGATAGCGCGTGCCGTCGAAATCCTTGAGCTCGATCCGGCTTGGCTTGCGTTTCTCCAGCCGGGCGAGCATGTCCCGCACTTCCCCCGCCGTGGCAAAACGCGCCTGCGTGCCGAGCAGATCCTGCATTTGCCAAAACCGCGAGGGATTGGCCTGCAGCCCAACCGCCGCAACTGGCGGCAGCAAGACGTAGCGAAACGCCGGGTCCTCCAGCGGCAGATAAAGCTGCCCCGGCTGCAAGACCGGGCTGAACATGCCACCAACCGGCACATAGATGCGCTGCGCCTCGCTCAACCATGCCGCCAGCCAGGAAAATGTCGAAATGCTCAGCGCCAGATTGGCGGACCGGCGCAGGACCTCGAAATCATAACCGGGACTGGTACCGGCAACGAACTGCGCCCGCGGAAAGGCGGCCCGCAAGCCGGCACTATAAGGGTCCTCGCCAAGCTGCCCGTAAAACACCAGCTCCAGGCCGCTCTCTTCCTGTAATTTCGCGTAATAGGCTGGAGGCAGCGGAAAATAGCCAGGATACTCGCCGTTCAGGATCTCGTTCGCGCGCACGCTGCAGACCAGCTGGCCGGGGCCAAATCCCTGCACGGCCTCCTGCCCCGGAACAGGCGGCAGCAAGGCCCGGCAGGTCGCGCGCGACGGGTAATGTGCGACATGAAAGCAATAGCCCTCCAGACAGATCGCATCCACCTCATCACGAACCAGGCACGCCGCCAGCCCGGCCACGTCCAGATGATAATCGTCTCCCGTGCCCGCACTTTCACGGGCGGGCGGGCGTGGCGCCGGCGCCTCGCGCTGCCACATCGGCAGCTGGATATTGGTCACAACCGCCCCAGCCACACGCCGCGCGATTCCCTCAGCGGTGAGATATTGCAGCGCCCGGTTGCCAATATTTCCATGCGGGTGGATCCAGACCTGTTTGCGCCCGCGCCAGCCCGGCACCGGCACCGCCCGCAACGCCCCATTGCGCGCTTGCAGCTCCAGCGTGGCCAGGTCCTGTTGAAGTGGCAGCGGCAACTGGCCGGGCAACTCCACCACATGTTCGCCGAAAAACAGGTTGAAGGCGCAGAACCCCGCCTTGACCGGCGAAGCGCCATTCACCGACCAGTATTGCGCCACGATCCGGTGGATGAGCTCAACATCGCGCCCCGGCACAGGCAGGAAATGCTCCCATTCCTTGGCTGAGGCTGAGAGAAAGCTCATCTCGCCGTCCGGCCGGGCAACAAGAAAAAGCCCATCGGCATGAAACAGCAGGCTGCCTTGGTAATGTCCCTCCTGAATCGCCAGCGTCGAAGGCAGGTTTGAGAGGGCGGCCCGCTCGACATGCGCCACGGAAAGAATGGCCCCGGTCTGCGTTGGCTCCAGCCCAAGCACGATATGCTGCGGTTCCAACGCATCCGGTGCCCGGTGCACCAGAGCGGATGAGCTTGTGTCCAGGCACATCAGCGTGCCGAACCACGTGAACATCGCAATGCGGGGTAAAGGCGGCAACGGGGCAAGAGCTTTTTGCATGCGCGCCAAAGATTAAATCAGCGAAACCGATGCGTCCATCGCTTCAATCCACCCAGAGCAGCCGATGATGGTCGAAGGCACGCGGCATATCGGGTTTGATGATCTGGAAAAACGGCGAGATGTCGAAATCGCGTGGGGTGAACAGGCCGGTATCATGGATATGATAGATCTCCCGCACCTTCGCCGCCGCCGGGCCGGGGGGCACCGAGGGCGGGATCTCGGGCAGGATCGGGTAATGCGCCGCCTGAAACGCCTCCGCCACCAGGGTTGAGCAGATCGCCCGGCTGGGGTCGGCGGAGCCGACCGCGATCGCCCGGCGCCGCCAGGCGCGCGGCACCGGCAGCGGCACCATATAGCGCGCCAGATCCACCACATGTTTCAGGTCATATTGCGCGCCCAGCCGGGCCTGAGCATGGGCGAGGACGATGTCCGCATCCGCTTCGGTCAGGCTGATCGGCCGGCAGATGCGCAGATGGTAAGGTGCCAGCTCCGCCAGCGCAAAGCGCCGCACACCCTGCAGCACATCCGCCTCGATGCACATGCCCCCGCCCGCATACAGCACCGCATGCGACCAGCTGGACTGGGTGAGATATTTGATCGCCGCGCTGATGCGCAGATTGCCTTCGACCAGGATCACATCCGCCTTGCGCAGCAGCGCCTGCAACGCGACCATATCCACCGGCAAGGCCGGGGCGGCCTCGACCTCCTGGGTCAGGAAGGTCGCCAGCCAGCCTCCGACGATGCGGCGGAGCCGGTTCACCGCGTCACGCCTTCTTGCGCGTCTTCGCCGGCTTGGCCGGCGCCAGCAAGGGGGCGAGGAAGCGGCCCGTATAGCTGCCTGCACTCGCGGCGATATCCTCCGGCGTGCCGGTGGCGATGACGCGCCCGCCGCCCGAGCCCCCCTCCGGCCCGATATCGATGATATGATCGGCGGTTTTGATCACTTCGAGATTATGCTCGATGACGATGATGGTGTTGCCGGCATCCACCAGCGCATGCAGCACTTCCAAGAGCTTGCGGATATCCTCGAAATGCAGCCCGGTCGTCGGCTCATCGAGAATATAGAGCGTGCGTCCGGTGGCGCGGCGCGCCAGCTCCTTGGCCAGCTTGATGCGCTGCGCCTCGCCGCCTGAAAGCGTGGTCGCCTGCTGACCGAGCTTGATATAGCCGAGCCCGACACGGGCCAGAATCGAGAGCCGGTCATGGATCTTCGGCACCGCGGAGAAGAACGTCAGCGCCTCGTCCACGGACATATCCAGCACATCGGCGATGGATTTGCCGCGGAACTTCACCTCCAGCGTCTCGCGGTTATAGCGCTTGCCCTTGCAGGTGTCGCAGGTGACGAACACGTCCGGCAGGAAATGCATCTCGATCTTCAGCACGCCGTCGCCCTGGCAGGCCTCGCAGCGCCCGCCTTTGACGTTGAAGGAGAACCGCCCCGGCTTGTAACCCCGCGCGCGCGCCTCCGGCATCTCGGCGAACCAGTCGCGGATCGGCGCGAACAGATCCGTATAGGTGGCGGGGTTGGAGCGCGGGGTGCGGCCGATCGGCGACTGGTCGATATCGATGATCTTATCTAGCTGCTCCATGCCCTCGATCTTCTCGAAGGGCGCCGGCACCTCGCCCGAGCCCATCAGCCGGCGCGAGAGCGCCTTGTAGAGCGTGTCGATCACCAGCGTCGATTTGCCGCCACCTGAGACGCCGGTCACACAGGTGAACAGCCCCAGCGGGAAGGTCGCGGTGACATCCTTCAGATTATTGCCGCGCGCGCCGACGAGCTTGATGGTGCGGTTCTTCTGCACCGGCCGGCGTTGCGGCACCGGGATCGAGCGCCGGCCGGAGAGATAATCCCCGGTGACGGATTTCGGGTTGGCCGCCACCTCGGCCGGCGTGCCCTGCGCCACCACATGCCCGCCCTTCACCCCGGCTTCCGGCCCCATATCCACCAGATGGTCGGCGGCGCGGATCGCGTCTTCATCATGCTCCACCACCAGCACGGTATTGCCCAGGCGCTTGAGCCGCTCCAGCGTGCCCAACAGCCGCTCATTATCGCGCTGGTGCAGGCCGATGGAGGGCTCATCCAGCACATAGAGCACACCGGTCAGCCCGGAGCCGATCTGCGAGGCCAGGCGGATGCGCTGGCTCTCCCCGCCCGACAGCGTCGCGGAAGAGCGCGCCAGGGTGAGATAATTCAACCCGACATCGAGCAGGAATTGCAGCCTCTCCTCGATCTCCTTGAGGATGCGCCGGGCGATTTCCAGGCGCTGCGGGGTGAGGGTGGCGGCGACGCTGGCAAACCAGTCTCGCGCCTTGTCGATGGACAGCTCCGCCACCTCGGCCAGGTTTTTCTCCGCCACCTTCACCGCCAGCGCCTCGGGGCGCAGCCTTGCGCCGTTGCAGGCCGCACAGGGACGCTCGGCATGGTAGCGGGAAAGCTCCTCGCGCACCCAGGCGGAATCGGTTTCCTTGTAGCGCCGGTCGAGATTTTTGATGATCCCCTCGAACGGCTTCACGACATTATAGGCGCGCGCGCTGTCCTTGTAGGTGAATTTGATCTCCTCCTTGCCGGAGCCGAACAGGAACACCTCGCGCACATCTTCGGGCACATCCTCCCAGGCGGTGCCCAGCTTCACCCCGTAATGCTTGGCGATGGCGGCGATGGTCTGGTCGTAATAAGGCGATTGCGCGTTGGCCCAGGGGGCGATGGCATTGTCATCCAGCGCCCGGCGCTCATCGGGCACCACCAGATGCGGGTCGAAATAGATCTCATGCCCCAGCCCATCGCATTCCGGACAGGCGCCATGGGGGGAATTGAAGGAGAACAGCCGCGGCTCGATCTCCTCGATGGTGAAGCCGGAAACCGGACAGGCAAAGCGCGAGGAAAACACCGTGCGCTCCTGGGTGTCGTGATTTTCGGCATAGACGATGCCATCCGCCAACCCCAGAGCCGTCTCGAAACTATCCGCCAGGCGCTGCTCCAGCCCGGATTTGACCACCAGCCGGTCGACGACGATCTCGATATCGTGCTTCAGCGTCTTCTTCAGCGCCGGGGCCTCGGCGATTTCATACACGGTGCCGTCGATCTTGGCCCGGGTGAAGCCCTTGCGCTGATATTCCGCCAGCTCCTTTTTATATTCGCCCTTGCGCCCCCTTATCACCGGCGCCAGCAGCAATAGCCGCGTGCCTTCGGGCATCGCCATCACCCTATCCACCATCTGGCTCACCGTCTGCGCCTCGATCGGCAGGCCGGTCGCCGGCGAATAGGGCACCCCGGCCCGCGCCCAAAGCAGACGCATATAATCATGGATCTCCGTCACGGTGCCGACGGTGGAGCGGGGGTTCTTCGAGGTGGTCTTCTGCTCAATGGAGATCGCCGGGGAGAGCCCCTCGATGCTGTCCACATCCGGCTTGCCCATCAGCTCCAGGAACTGCCGCGCATAGGCCGAGAGGCTCTCCACATAGCGCCGCTGCCCCTCGGCATAGATGGTATCGAAGGCCAGCGAGGATTTGCCCGAGCCGGAGAGCCCGGTGATCACGGTCAGCTGCTCGCGCGGAATCTGGATGTCGATATTTTTCAGATTATGTTCGCGCGCGCCGCGAACGCTAATGAAGCCGGCACCCTTCTGCTCCGCCATGATCGATCCTGGATGTTCGTGATACGTTCTTGTAAGATAGGGTCTCGCCGCGTATAAAGCAACGCTGGCCACCGCGTGGCGGATGCGCTATCCTGAAAGACAATTTTGAGTTGTAGAGGGCGACATGGCTGGTAGTGTGAACAAGGTGATTCTGGTGGGCAATCTCGGGCGCGACCCGGAGATCCGCAACACCCAGTCCGGCATGAAGGTCGTCAATTTGGCCGTCGCCACCTCCGAGAGCTGGAACGACAAGGCCAGCGGCGAGCGCAAGGAGCTGACCGAGTGGCACCGCGTGGTCATCATGAATGACCGGCTGGCCGATGTGGCGGAGAAATATCTGAAAAAGGGCTCCAAGCTCTATCTGGAAGGCAAGCTGCAGACCCGCAAATGGACCGACCAGTCCGGCCAGGAGCGCTATACCACCGAGATCATGATCGGCCGCTTCAACGGCGAGCTGGTGCTGCTGGACCGCGCCGGCGGGGGAGCGGGCGGCGGTATGGGCATGGGGGCGGCATGGGCGGTGGCGACGAGTACGCGCCGCGCACAGCCTCGGCCCCCGCCGCGAAATCCCCCGCCCGCGCCGTCGGTGGCTGGGATACGCGGCCGAGCAATGGCGATCTGGACGACGAAATCCCGTTCTAACCCCGCCTGATCTCGGCGGCTTACCGCAAACCGCGCCCTCGGGCGCGGTTTTTTGCGTCTAAAAATCCCGCCGCAGGCCGTTTTTTCGTTACGAATAAATCATAAAAACACTAACTTTTCCCTCATTTGAAAAGCGAGATCATTATAGCTATCATAACGTTCACGCGATGCGCGAAACACAAAACAACCCAAGCGTGCCATGACATCGCGACCAAATCCGGATGGGCGCTTTTTAAACAAAACCAAAAATCCCGTCCGATTCAAAATCTTTAGCGACATTCTATGTTTCTGTCGAAAACATTAAAAGTTTTCCACCTCTGGTTTTCAACCCGTTTCAGCAATTCATTTACTTGAAGTTGATTCACAATCATTACCATCGATACATACAACGATAGCCATACAAACAATTTTTCACTAAACGTTCGCGTTGGGCATCAGATAAAATTGAAGCACACACTCCGCCTCTTTGCGTCATGGCTGGCCGCCTTGGCCGGCATATTGAGCGTTACCAACCGAAGCGACGATACCGGTCCACCTCGTCAACCTCTCTCTGAACGCCGAGACCAGAATCACCCCGAACGCCCTCCTCGCGGCCTACAGCGTGAATATCAGCTTCAACAGCCCCAGGCTCAACAGCACCAGGTGATCCGCCGCGCCAAAGCCCGCGTAGACAGGCTTTGACCCGGAAGGACCGATCCATGCGCGGATGGCTGCTCATTCCCTTGCTGCTGCTGATCTCAGGCTGTGCCGGAACACCCGCGCCCGTCATCGCGCCGCAACCGCAAAAGCCGGTTGAGATGTCGCGGCTGTTTACCGGCACCTGGTACGAAATCGGCCGCATCCCAATGAAACTGACCGATGGCTGCGTCGCCGGCACCACGCGCTATTTCGCCAACGCCCAGGGCCAGCTGATGGAGCGCGATGCCTGCCGCATGCACACGCCGGCGGGCAGGGAAAAATCCTTCCAGGGCAGCGTCGCGATTCTGGCCCCCGGCGCCAACAACAAATTTCTCGTGCGCTACCGGCTCTGGCATCTGTTCACCATCCCCTATACCTACTGGATCCTCGATCACGCCGCCGATTATAGCTGGTTCATCGTCGCCAACCCGCAAATGACGCTGCTCTCCGTCTTCACCCGCACACCCGATCCCGCCCCGGCGCTGGTGGAACAGCTGACGGCGCGTGTCCGTGCGCTCGGCTATCAGGGCAAGCTGGAATATCCCGCCCGCTTCCCGCCGACCGACCAACCGGCTAAATGACGCGGATAACGGGAGAGATTCCATGCGGCTCTGGGCCCTCGCCTTCATTCTCTGTGGTATCGCTCACGCCGCCTTGGCCGATGAGGCCAGACTGTGCCAGGCGCGGCAAGGCCAGTACCTGACCGGCACCATCGCGCATGGCCCGTTCTTCGTCCGCGCCCGGGACTATCGCGACGGGGTGGCGCTTTCCCACAGCAAGATCCTGCTGCGCGGCGATGATGGCCAGATCTACGATATTCGCGCGGATAACGTCTTCGCGGCCGGCTACGATGCGGCCCCCGACACGGTTCCGGCGCCGCTTTCAGCGCTGCATCCCGGCATGCGGCTGGCGCTGTGCGGCAAACTCTACAGCCTGCGCAACGGACGAATGGGAATGGATTGGGTGCATACCAATTGCGGCGACACCCCACGCCCCAGCGCCCCGGACGGGTTTCTGAAACAGCTCGGCCCGGACGCAACGCCCGGGCCGAACCTTGAAAATGCCCGCGAATATTGCCGGCTTTGGTAAAGCCGGCAATATTCTGAGTCTGATCTTCGCGTCTATACAGCCGGCACGAGACTGGCCGCGCTCTTGCGCGCCATCACATAATAGACCGGGCTGATCACGCAGAGCCCGACGATCCAGGAGAGATCCACCCCGTCCAGCGCCTTCGCCACCGGGCCGGTATAGAGATCGTTCGAGACAAACGGCAGCTGAATGAGAATCCCCAATATATAGCAGAAGATCGCCGATTTATTGAAGCGCCCGTAGATGCCGCCCGCGGCGGTGAAAAACGCCCCGACATCGTAATCCCCATGCCGCACCAGATAGAAATCCACCAGATTGATCGCCGTCCAGGGCACCAGCACATAGAGCAGCAACAGGATGAAGTTGGTGTAGTTGGTCAGGAAGGCCCCCGCCGCGAACAAGGCGATGGCCAAGCCAACCAACGTGATCGCGATCGCGGTGATGGTGCGCGCCGCCGCCCCCGGCTTCCAGCCCGGTGCGAATGTATGCACCAGCGTGATGGTGGAGAGCACGCCGCAATAGAGGTTCATCGCATTGGTGCCGGCGAAGCCGATGGAAAAAATGATCACAACCGGCACCGCGACCGCCCCGGTAAAGCTGGTGAGCCCCGCGACCGGATCGCCATTCGCCGCAACCAGCCCCAGCATCGCGCCCAAAATCATCGGGAAGATCGAGCCAAGCGTGCAGCCCCAGTAGGAGGCCCAGAACGCGTCCTTCGCACCCGTATCATGCGGCATATAGCGGCTGTAATCCGAAACATAGGGCGCGTAGGCAATCTGCCAGAGCGCGCCGACCGAGACCATGCTGCAGAATCCGGCCAGGTTGAAATGGTTCATCGCCATGAAATTGCCGGGCAGGCCATGCACCAGCACGATCCAGGCGAAGCTGACCAGCAGCGCCAGACCGGATGCCCATGTGATCACCCGCGCGTAGGCGTGAATGAGGTCGTGCCCGAAAATCGTTGCGATGACGCTGATCACCGCGATCAGCACGATCAGCCAGCGTTGGTCGATCCCCGCCGCGATCGTGTGCAAGGATTGTCCCGCGAGCACGATATTGGAGGCCAGAAAGCCGACATACATGACGATGACGATGGCCACCACCAGCACCGCGCCGATGGTCCCGAACTGCCCGCGCGTCTGCACCATCTGCGGCACGCCAAGCCGCGCGCCCTGCGCCGAATGCAGCGCCATGAAAATCGCGCCGACCAGATTGCCGATGATGATCGAAAGGCAGGAGCTGACGAAATCCAGCTTGAACACGGCCGATGCCAGTGAGCCGGTGATGATCGTCAGCATCATGATGTTCGAGCCGAACCAGATGGTGAACAGATCCCGCCAGGTGCCGTGGCGCTGATCGAGAGGGATTTGGTAGATCGTATGTTGCTCGACTTTGCCAGGAGCTTCCGTGGCCATGTTGCTGTCCTTAGGGCTGGGGGTGGTACGCCGCGGCGGCGCGGAGATCAGGCCGAAATCGCATCGCGCCACGCCGGCAAATATTGCCGGAGGTCGCGGCGCAAGCAGCTTGCGGGCGAGACGTAATGGTCACGCGGTGCACTCCATTATTTAATCTTAGCCACAGCTTACACTAATCGAGCGGGCTTCCGCATTGAATTAACCGAACCAAGAGCCTTCCTTTTTCTGTGCATCAGGATGTTTTTTGGGCATTCCCAGGCCGACTAAGCCCGCCACGCAGGCAGACCCCAGACTTCACCTCTCCCTCTCCCCACGCTAGGAGTAGGGCATGACCCGCACCACCGCGCATCTTGCCAGCCTCACCGCCTTCCCCAGCATCAGCGCCGATCCGAACGAGGACCTCATCCGCTGGAGCGCCGGGATTGTCACCGCGGCTGGTGGACGAATTCATGTTCTTGCAGGTGCAAAGCCAGGAAAACTTAATATGCTGGCGAGCTTCGGGCCACAGACCGGCGCCGGCATCGTGCTGTCCGGCCATAGCGATGTCGTACCCGTGGCCGGCCAGGACTGGCACACCGACCCGTTCGCGCTGACCGCGAAGGACGGCAAACTGCTCGGCCGTGGCAGCAGCGACATGAAAGGCTTCCTTGCCGCCTGCCTCAGCGCCGCCGAGCGCGCCGACAAAACCCGCCTCACCCGGCCGCTGCATCTAGCGTTTTCCTATGATGAAGAAGTCGGCTGCCTTGGCGTGCGGGATTTGCTGGAGCGGCTGCAGGCGGAAAATTTCCAGGCGGAAGGCTGCATCATTGGCGAGCCGACAGCGCAGCAGGTCGGCTTTGGGCATAAGGGCAAGATTTTCGGCTGCTTTTGCTGCCACGGCCAGCCCGCCCATTCCGCCAACCCGGCGCTGGGCTGCAACGCCATCGGCCTCGCCGCGGAAATGGTCGGCGCGGCCGAGACACTTCAGGCCGAGCTCCTCGCCACCGGCGCGCGCGATGCCGCCTACCCGTTTCCGGTTACCTCCGTTCATGTCGGCACCATCAAGGGCGGCAGCGCGCTGAATATCGTGCCGGAGCGCTGCGATATGGAATTTGAAATCCGCAATGTCGCCGCGGATAATCCGCACGCTCTGGTTGCCCAGCTGCGCGCCCGGGCAGCGGAGATCATCGCCCGGCGCGGGCAAGGCCGCATCGAAATCGAGATCGCCAACGAATATCCAGGGCTGGAGACCTCGCCCGAAGATTCGTTCCCGGCAAAAATCCTGGCGGCGGCGGGCACCGGCCCATGCAAGATCGGCTTCGGCACGGAAGGCGGGTTGTTCCAGTCGCGGCTTGGCCTACCTGTCGTGGTCTGCGGGCCGGGCAGCATCGACCGCGCCCACAAGCCAGACGAATATATCACCCAAGACGAGCTCGATCAGTGCGACGCGTTTCTGGACCGCGTGATCGCCTCACTGAGCGTCTGAAATTAACTCAGCGCGTGCCGGGCAGTTTCTGATTCAGCAGCAGTTCCCGGCATAATTCGATGAAGGCGTCCGCCGTCGGCGTGCGCCGCAGCCCTTTCAACGTCGCCACACCATAAACCAGAGGCCGCAACCTATCCTCCAGGGTCAGGTAGGCAAGCTTGTGCCCGTCCAGCGTCGAGAGGTTTTTCGGCTGCGCATTGGCCAGCCCATACCCTTCTCCCCGCGCCACCAGGCTGCGAATAATGTCGATATAGGCATAGCGCCCGGCAATACGCGGCGCGATACCGGCCTCGCGAAACAAGGACATGAAATAATCGCGGCTCATCGGCAGATCGAGCAACAGAAAATCCTCGCCCTCCAGCTCCTTCAAACTAACCGAGCGCCGCCGTGCAAGGCGATGCGACCCGCCGACAAACGCATAAGGCCGCAACGGCGCCATCGGCATGAAGTCGAAATCCGGCGGGATGTTCATATCGTAGGTCAGCAATAGGGCGATGCGGCCATGGCGCAGGCTTTCGAACAATTCCGCCTGGTTGCCATCCAGCGCATTCACCCGCGCCGCCTCATAGCGCTTGCGAAATACCGAGAGCAGCTCCGGCACCGCCAGCGGAAACAGCGTCGAGAGACAGCCAATTTCCAACGGCCCGCCGATCTTCGCTGAAATCATCGACGCCGCCGCCTGCACCTCTTCCGCCTGCAGCAGCAGCGCCTTCGCTTCGCGCAGAAAACGCTGCCCCTCGGCGGTCAGCGACAAGCCTTGCGCGTGGTGACGAATAAAAAGCTGGATGCCGAACTCTTCCTCCAGCGCCGTGATCGCCGAGGAAATCGAAGGCTGCGAGATATTCACCCGCTCTGAGGCCTGGGTGATGCTGCCGGTCTCCGCCGTCGCGACGAAATAGCCTATCTGTTTCAGCGTGAAGCGCATGTTCCCGCCCTCAAGAAATTTGAATCAACATATCAGAGGATTATATTTTACAAAACCAGCATCAACGTGGAAACTGTTTACGACCGTTCAGGAGTTTCGCATGACTTTCTCCCTCGTCGCGCGCTGCCCGCGTTCCGGCCAGTTTGCCGTTGCTGTCACCTCCTCCTCGCCGGCCGTCGCGGCACGCTGCGCCTTCGCCCGTGCGGGCATCGGTGCCGCGACAACCCAGAACGTGACCGACCCGCGGCTGGCGCCGCAACTTCTGGATGCGCTGGAATCCGGCCTCACCGCCGCCGCGGCGATCGAAAAAATCGCAGGCAGCGCCAGCTTCCCTGAATTCCGGCAGCTGACCTTGATCGACGCGCACGGCAACATTGCGCTGTTTTCCGGCGCCCGGACACTCGGCGTCACCGGCGAGGCGCGCGGAATCAACGCTGGCTCCGCCGGCAATCTTCTGGCCCATAGCGGCGTTCCGCAAGCTGTGATCGACGCATTCGTGGCTAGCGATCCGAACCGGGAACTCGGCGCGCGTGTGATCGAAGCGATGCTGGCGGGGCTGGCTGCCGGCGGCGAAGCCGGGCCGATCAAATCCGCCGGCCTCATCGTGGTCGACAAACAAGCCTGGCCGCTCGCGGATCTGCGGGTCGATTGGCATGATACGCCACTGCACGAACTCGCCCGGCTCTGGGAGGTTTGGCAGCCGCAAATGTATGACTATGTCACCCGCGCGCTGAACCCGAACGCCGCTCCCTCCTACGGCGTGCCGGGCGATGAGTAACGCCGGCGGCTAGTTCAAATAATCCTGATCCAGCCGGCGGCGCATCTGCGCGAAATGCGCCGCGCCGAATTCCGGCTCGCTGTCCCAGGCCTGCGCGGTCTTCTCAGCCACCTCATCGTTCAGCACGCTGAGCGCCTGCCCGGTCGCGTAGGCCAGCATCAAGGTGCGGGCCCCGCGCTCGAAATGATAGAAGGTATCGAAGGCTTCCGCGGCCGTTTCGCCGGTGGCCAGCAGCCCGTGATTGCCCATCATCAGGATCTTCTTCTCCCCCAGGATTTTCGCCAACCGCTCGCCTTCGGCCTGATTATCGGCCATCCCCGCATAGGCGCCATCCACCGCGACGCGGTTGAAGAACCGCGCACAGGTCTGGTCCACCGGATATAATGTAGGGTCTTTCAGGCAGGCGAGCGCCGTGGCGTAGGCGGGATGCAGATGCACCACGCAGCGCGCCCGCGGCACCAGCCGATGGATCGCGCCGTGGATCGCCCAGGCGGTGCTGTCCACATCTTCCGGCAGCGCATTGGCCGACCCATCCAGCAGCGCCAGTTCCGAGGCTTTCAGCGTCGCGAAATCCCGCCAGCGGCGATTGATGAGGAATTGCGTGCCATCATCGGACACCGCCAGCGAGATATGGTTGGCGGTCGCCTCCTGCCAATCCAGCATGGCGGAGAGCCTGCATAAAGCCGCGAGCTCACCGCGCAGCTTCATCTCACGTTGCTTCAAGTCGCTCACCATCGGCCTCCAAAAGCTCAGGGCAGTTCAGCGATCACATCGATCTCGACCAGCCATTCCGGCCGCGCCAAAGCCACGATAACCAACCCTGTGAAGACCGGATAGACCCCCTTCAGCCAACGCCCCGCGGTGCGATACACCGCCTCGCGATGCCGGATATCGGTGATATAGACGGTCACCTTGCAGATATGTTCCAGCGTCGCGCCGCATTCGCGCAGCAGCAGATCGATATTCTGCATCACCTTCTCGGTCTGCGCCACCGGATCGCCAACGCCGACATTCTCGCGCGTGTCCAGATCCTGCGGCACCTGCCCGCGCAGATAGATCATCTTGCCGGTCACCACCGCCTGGCAGAGATCATTGTCGAGATTCTGCTCCGGATAGGTATCCTTGGTGTTGAAGGGGCGAATACGCTTGTGAATCATCTCGAAAACTCCGCAGCTCCCGCCCCCACGGTAAATAGCGGCGGCCCTACCCTACCATAGGCCGCCCGCCCTCTTTGTTAAACCTGATACTGCAAAGCCATTGCATAAATTAAGCCGAACCAGTTGCCGGATTTTTCAGCAACAGCCCTATAACGAGGGTAGGTTGAGGCCAAATTCCCGGGCGCAGTCCTTGGCGATGTCATAGCCCGCATCGGCATGGCGCATCACGCCGGTGGCCGGGTCGTTCCACAGCACCCGCTCCAGCCGCCTCGCCGCGTCCTCGGTGCCATCCGCGCAGATCACCATGCCGGCATGCTGCGAGAATCCCATGCCGACCCCGCCGCCATGATGCAGCGACACCCAGGTAGCGCCCGAAGCACAATTCAGCAGCGCATTCAGCAGCGGCCAGTCGGACACCGCATCCGAACCATCCGCCATCGCCTCTGTTTCGCGATTGGGTGAAGCGACGGAACCGCTATCCAGATGGTCACGCCCGATCACGATCGGCGCTTTCAGCTCGCCCTTCGCCACCATCTCGTTGAAAGCGAGCCCAAGCCGATGCCGGTCCCCCAGCCCAACCCAACAGATACGCGCCGGCAGGCCCTGAAAGGAAATGCGCTCCTTCGCCATGTCGAGCCAGTGATGCAGATGCTTGTCCTCAGGCAGCAACTCCTTCACCTTCGCGTCGGTCTTGTAGATATCCTCTGGATCGCCCGAGAGTGCGGCCCAGCGGAACGGGCCGATGCCCCGGCAGAAGAGCGGGCGGATATAGGCCGGCACGAAACCGGGGAAGGTGAAGGCGTTTTCAACCCCTTCCTCCTTGGCGCGCTGGCGCAGATTATTGCCGTAGTCGAAGGTCGGCACGCCCAATTTCACGAATTCCAGCATCGCCTCGACATGTTTGGCCATCGAGGCGCGGGCCGCCGCTTCCACCTGCTGCGGCGCGGTCTCGCGTCTGGCCTCCCATTCCGCAACGCTCCAGCCGGCGGGCAGATAGCCATTCACCGGGTCATGCGCGGAGGTCTGGTCGGTCAACATATCCGGCTTGATGCCGCGCTTGAGCATCTCCGGCAGAATCTCCGCCGCATTGCCCAGCAAGCCGACGGACACCGGCTGCTTCTCGGCAATGGATCGTTCGATGATCGCCATCGCCTCATCCAGCGTATCGGCGCGGACATCGACATAGCGTGTCTTCAACCGCATCTCGATCCGGCTCGCCTGGCACTCGATGGCAAGGCAGCTCATCCCCGCCATGGTCGCGGCGAGCGGCTGCGCGCCGCCCATGCCGCCCAGCCCGGCGGTCAGCACCCATTTCCCGGCGACGTCACCGTTATAATGGCGCCTGCCCGCCTCCACGAAAGTTTCGTAAGTGCCCTGAACAATACCCTGGGTGCCGATATAGATCCAGCTTCCCGCTGTCATCTGGCCATACATCATCAAGCCCTTGCGATCGAGCTCGTTGAAATGCGCCCAGTTCGCCCAGTTCGGCACCAGATTGGAATTGGCGATGAGCACGCGCGGCGCATCCTTATGGGTGCGGAACACGCCAACCGGCTTGCCGGACTGGACCAGCAGGGTTTCATCATCGCCCAGCCTCTTCAGCGCGCTGACGATCCGGTCAAAACTCTCCCAGTCCCGCGCCGCGCGGCCGATGCCGCCATACACCACCAGCTCCTCCGGCCGCTCGGCCACCATCGGGTCGAGATTATTCATCAGCATCCGCAGCGGCGCTTCGGTCAGCCAGCTTTTCGCGGATAATGTGCTGCCATGGTCGGCACGGATGATGCGGGCATTATCAAGGCGGGTCATGCGCATAAACCTTTCAGAATGGTCTCAGGCACCGGCGCAACCGGCGCGACGTGTCTTCCAAATCGCAGGCGAGGCAAAGGCTCAGGCAACCCCCGGCAGATCAAACCCGGACAAGGCGCCCTCACCCAACAGCGCGATGGCGGTTTCCATATCCGGCGCGAAATGCCGGTCTTCTTCCAGCTTCGGCACCGCCGCGCGCAATCTTGCCCGCGCCGTCTCCAACAAAGCCGAGGAGGTCAGCGTATGAAAATCGCAGCCCTGCGCCGCCGCCAGCCATTCGATGGCGATGATCGCGCGCAGATTTTCATTCATCCGCAACAGCCTACGCGCACCATGGGCGGCCATCGAGACATGGTCCTCCTGGTTGGCGGAGGTGGGGATGGAATCCACCGAAGCCGGGTAAGCGCTCTGCTTGTTCTCGGAGACCAAAGCCGCCGCCGTCACCTGCGGGATCATGAAACCGGAATTCAAACCTGGCTTGGGCGTCAGAAAGGCCGGCAGGCCGGAGAGTACCGGGTCGACCAGCAGCGAAATCCGCCGCTCGGTCAGCGAGCCGATTTCGCACACCGCCATCGCGATCATATCCGCCGCGAAGGCCACCGGCTCGGCATGGAAATTCCCGCCCGAGAGCGCCACCGCCGGGCCGGTGAAGATCAGCGGATTATCCGTCACGCCATTCGCCTCGGTCTCCAACGTCGCCGCCGCCTGGCGCAGAAGATCCAGCACCGCGCCCATCACCTGCGGCTGGCAGCGCAGGCAATAAGGGTCCTGCACCCGCTCATCGCCTTTCAGATGCGAGGCGCGAATGGCCGAACCCGCCATCAGCCCACGCAGCGCCTCCGCCACCTCCGCCTGGCCGCGATGCCGGCGCACCGCATGAATGCGCGGATCAAACGGCGCATCGGAACCTTTCGCGGCATCGGTGGAAAGCGCGCCCGTCACCAGCGCCGCGCGGAAATTCGCCTCCGCCTCGAACAGCCCGGCGAGGGCGTTGGCGGTGGAAAATTGCGTGCCGTTGAGCAGCGCCAGCCCTTCCTTCGGCCCCAGCACCAAAGGCGCCAGCCCGGCCTCCGCCAAGGCAGCACCAGCATCCTTGGCCACACCGCCGACGAAAATCGCGCCGACCCCCATCATTGCAGCGGTCATATGCGCCAGCGGCGCCAGATCGCCCGAGGCGCCGACAGAACCCTGCGCCGGCACCACCGGGATCAGATCTTTCGCCAGCATCGCCTCCAGCATACGCACGGTTTCCACCCGCACGCCGGACGCGCCCTGGCCGAGCGAGCCCATCTTCAAGGCCAGCATCAGCCGCGCCACCGCCACCGGCATCGGCGCGCCGACACCCGCCGCGTGCGAAAGCACGAGATTGCGCTGCAATGTCGCCAGATCCGCATCCGCGATGCGCACGGAGGCCAGCTTGCCGAAGCCGGTATTGATGCCATAGACCGGCTCGCCCCGGCCCAGAATCTCCGCCACCGCATCCGCCCCGGCCTGGATCGCCGGCAGCGCCGCCTCGTCAAGTTCAACGGCGGCACCTTGATAGATATCGCGCCATTGGGCGAGGCTCATGGCCCCGGGGATGAGTTTCATGCGGCACTCCAGATACGTTGATGTAGCGGGTTGAACCCGATCCGATAGACCAGCTCCGCCGGGCGCTCGATGTCCCAGATCGCGAGATGGCATTTGGCCCCTGGTTTCAGCACACCCACATCCGGCCGCCCCAACGCGGCGGCGGCATGGCGGGTGACGCCGAGCAGGCATTCCTCAACCGTGAGGCGAAACTGCGTGGCGGCCATGTTCATGGCCAACAGCAAGGAGAAAAGCGGCGAGGTGCCGGGATTGAGATCGGTGGAAACCGCCATGCGCACCCCATGGGCGCGAAACGCCGCAACCGGCGGCAACCTGGTTTCGCGCAGCGTATAGAAGGCGCCGGGCAGCAGCACCGCAACACTGCCCGCCCGCGCCATCGCCGCCGCGCCATCCTCGCTGGTATATTCAAGATGATCCGCCGAGAGCGCGCCAAACTTCGCCGCCAGCGCCGCGCCGCCAAGGTCCGAGAGCTGGTCCGCATGCAGCTTCACCGCCAGCCCGCAACGCTTCGCCGCCTCGAAAACCTGCGCCATTTCCTCAGGCGAAAAGGCGATGCCCTCGCAAAACCCATCCACCGCTTCGGCCAGGCCGTGCCGGGCGACATGCGGGATCATCTCCTCGCAGAGCAGCCGCAGATACGCCTCACGCGCCAGATCCGGCGGAACCCCGTGCGCCCCCAGGAAGCTGGTGGAAACATCCACGGCGCCGCCGAGCGCTTTCGCAACCTCAAGACATTTATATTCCGCCTCTGGCGCCAGCCCGTAGCCGGATTTGATCTCGATGGTCGTCACCCCTTCGGCGATCAACGCCTCCAGCCGCAACTCCGCCGCGCGGCGCAGCTCATCGAAGCTGGCCGCGCGCGTGGCGCGCATCGTGCCCATGATACCGCCCCCTGCACGGGCGATCTCCTCATAGCTCGCCCCGGCCAGCCGCGCCTCGAATTCCCCGGCGCGGCTGCCGGCATAAACCAGATGCGTATGGCAATCGATCAGCCCAGGCGTGATCCAGCGGCCCTCGCAATCCACCACCTCCTCGGCCTGCATCGCGCGCACCGGCCCGGCATAGAGAATGCGCCCGCCCGCCTGCGCCACCATGCCCGGCTCCACCAGCCCGAGACCCGGCAGGTCCGGGTCCATCGTCGCCAGCCTCGCATTGGTAAAAATCCGCTCTGCCCGCATGTTCTGAACCTTGGCGTTGAGGGAAAAGTTGTATATACAATATGCATGTCCGGGAGAGCTGTCCAGTGTCCGATCGCATCATTTTCCGCCACGCGCTGCTTCCCCAGGGGTGGGCCGAGCATGTGGCCATCTCCTTCGCGGCCGGACGGATCACGCAGATCGAAACCGGCATAACGGGAGGCACCGGCATCGCCCTGCCGGGCATGCCCAATCTGCACAGCCATTCCTTCCAGCGCGCCATGGCCGGCCGGGCCGAACATCGCGGCACCGGAACCGACAGTTTTTGGACCTGGCGTGAGCTGATGTACAAGCTCGCCTGGTCGCTGGACCCGGACGATGTGCAGGCCATCGCCACGCTCGCCTTCACCGAAATGCTGGAAGCCGGCTTCACCGCGGTCGCGGAGTTTCATTATCTCCACCACGCGCCGGACGGCACGCCCTATGACGACATCGCCGAGATGGCCACGCGCATCGCCGCCGCCGCTGACGCCAGCGGGATCGATCTGCTGCTGCTGCCGGTCTTCTACGCCCATTCCGGCTTTGGCGGGCAGCCGCCCAGCGACGGCCAGCGCCGCTTCATCAATTCCCTGGACAGTTACGCGCGGCTGCATGAACGCTGCCGGACGCTGGCCGCCACCGGCTGCGCCCCGCACTCACTGCGCGCCGCCACGCGCGAGGAAATAAGTGCGCTGAATAATCTGAACGGCGCCGCGCCTTTTCACATCCATATCGCCGAGCAGACCGCCGAACTGGAGGCCTGCCTGGCCTTCTCCGGCGCCCGGCCGGTTGAATATCTGCTGGAAAACGCCCCGGTTTCGGCAAATTGGTGCCTGGTCCACGCCACCCATATCACCGCCCAGGAAGCCGCCGCCATGGCAAAATCCCAGGCGGTGGCGGGTCTTTGCCCGATCACCGAGGCCAATCTCGGCGACGGTATTTTCCCCGCCCAGCATTTCACCGGGCCCTTTGGCATCGGCTCGGATTCCAACATCCTCATCGATGCCGCGCGCGAACTGCAGATGCTCGAATATTCCCAGCGTCTGGCGCAGCGCCAGCGCAATGTCATGGCCACGGACACGGTCCGCTCCACCGCCACCGCCCTCTACCAGAACGCGCTGGCCGGCGGGGCGCAGGCGATGGGGCTGCAGGCGGGCCTTGCCATCGGCGCCCCGGCCAGCTTCGTCACCATAGCCGGCGATGCCCCGGAGGAGGCGCTGGCCGACGCCATCTTCACCGCCCGCCTGCCCGCTTTGCGCGATGTCTGGGTGCGCGGCAAGCGCCTGGTGGAGGCCGGCCGCCACATCCACGCGCAGCCCGCCCGCGCCGCGTTCGACGCGACCTTGCGCAAGCGCCTGTGACCGCCATGCCAGCCGCCCGCCCCGCCAAACTCTATGAGCAGGTCAAAACCTATCTGCGGGATGGCATCGCCAGCGGCACCTGGAAGGTGGGCGAGAAAATCCCCTCCGAGTTCGAGCTGATGGAGCGCCTCGGCGCCTCGCGGATGACGGTGCATCGCGCCTTGCGCGAGCTCTCCGCCGAAGGGGTGCTGCTGCGCCTGCAGGGGGCGGGCAGCTTCGTGCAGGCCCCGGCGCCGCGCTCGCCGCTACTGGAAATCCATGACATCGCCGAGGATATTTCCCGGCGCGGCCATGCTCATCGCGCCGAGGTGCTGGCGCTGGAAGCGCGCCCCGCGCCAGCGGAGATCGCCGCTGAATTCGCCCTGCGCCCCCGCGCCAGACTGTTTTATTCCGAGATCCTGCATTTCGAGACCGAGATCCCGGTGCAGCTGGAGCAGCGCTATGTCTCTCCCGGCTTCGCCCCGGATTATCTGGCGCAGGATTTCACCCGCCAGACCCCGAACCGCTATCTGCAGACCATCGCCCCGCCGAGCGAGGTGGAGCATGTCATCCACGCCACCCTCGCCGATGCCAGGCTGCAGGCGCTGTTGCGCCTCGGCCCCCAGGAAGCCTGCCTCTGCCTGCTGCGCCGCACCTGGACGCCAGCCGGGCCAGCCACGCGCTCTCTGCTCACCCATCCTGGCAGCCGCTACAGCCTGGGCAGCCGCTACAAGCTGGCGGATTTCCACCCCCGTCCAGGGTAGGCTTTTTAAAGGCAAAAGTTCTAGCGCCTTGGGGGTTTTTGCCCCCAGAAATCTTTATGAAATTTCCGCCCGTACCGCGCCGCGCCAAGGCAGCCCTGGGCTCCCTTCGTCCAGCTTTTCAAACCGCTTGCGGGCGCGTAAATTTCCAGGGAGCCGCGTTGGAGGCGGAGACGTTTGGATCAAGACACGCTGTATCTCAGCGCCGGGCTGGGGGTTCTGGGCCTCGGCATACTGGCACTCTGTATCGACCTCCTGGCCGGCCGCCGCCGCCGGACGGCCCCGGCCACCGGCCCGCAGGACGATCTGCACGCCTTCCTGCGCGCCGCGCCGCCCATGAAGGTGGAGGCCACGCCGCGACCCGCGCCGCCGGCTGAGCCCCCGCGCCCGAACCCGAAGCCCAGCCCGCCCCGGAAACTGGCTTCGTCTTCCGCCGCCACGCCGCCCGCGCGGCCATGCCCCCCCGGCCCACACCGCGCCGCGCTTGGCCGGGATGGACCTCACCTCCATCCAGAACGAAATCCGCGCCGCGCTCGATTCGCTGGTCGCCGCCGCGCCCCCCTCCCCCGTCGCGCACGGGGCACAGCTGGTCTGGGCGGAGCCGGGGCGTCTGGCCGTGCTCTCCCTCGGCCAGGCCGAGCCGGAGGACGGGCTGGCGCTGCTGCGTGAGGCCGGCATCGTCGCCCTCATCGCCGCGCAGGGCCATCCTTTCACCGCGCCCGGCGCGTTGGAAATCCTCGCCTTGCCCAGCAGCGCGGATGCCGCCGCCCCGCTCGCCGCCACGCTGCGCAGCCGCCTCGCCGCGGGCGAAAAACTGGCTTTCTTTACCGATGAAACCGGGCTGAGCGGCGCCGCCGCCACGCTGGCGGCGCGGCTCTCCAGCCGGCGCGCAGGTTAGAGCAATATGTGTTTAGGTTGGCGCGCCAGCGTCAAAATAAACACATGAAATTGCTCGTCAAAATGAAAGCTAGAGCGTTCAGCTAAAAGCTGAAGGCTCTAAGAGACTGTTTGAAAAGCCACTCTGGCGGCCGCCAAGCGGCGATTTGCTGCGCGCCGGTGCTCACGTACCTCAAGTACGCTGCGCTCCGGTTCTCGCAAATCACCACTTGACGACTCACCATAGCGACTTTTGAAACAGCCTCTAAGAAGGTGGGCGTTAAAAAAGCCCCAGCCTGCGCACGAATTCGGGCACGCCCTCGCTGGCCGGGGCTTCGATCACATGGTCGAAATAACGCCCCCCGGTCGGCACCGGGTTGATCTCATACAGCACGCAGCCCCGCTTATTGCGCCGCGCCTCGGCCGCGAACCCGGCCGCAGGATACACCACGCCTGAGGTGCCGATCGCGCAGAACACATCCGCCTGCGCCAGCGCCGCAAGAATCTCGTCCATGAAATACGGGATCTCGCCAAACCAGACGATATCCGGCCGCATCGCCGCCGCGGCGCAGGACGCGCATACCGTCTCCACCCCGGACTCATCCAGCCACGGCCCCGCCGCGCCACATTCCATGCAGAGCAGCCGGCGCAGCTGGCCATGCATATGCAGCACATTCCGGCTGCCCGCCCGCTCATGCAGGTCATCCACATTCTGCGTCACCAGCAGAAACTCACCCCGCCCGCGCCAGCCCTGCTCCAGCGCCGCCAGCGCCAGATGCCCGGCATTCGGCGCCACCTGGTTCAGTTGCGCCCGGCGCAGATTATAGAAGCGATGCACCAGCGTCGGATCCCGCAGAAACCCCTCCGGCGAGGCCACATCCTCGATCCGGTGATTTTCCCACAGCCCGTCCGCCGCGCGAAACGTGGCAATGCCTGAATCCGCCGAGATCCCCGCCCCTGTCAGCACCACGATATTCACCGCCTGCTCCTCGTCTGCGTGCTTTCACGCTATCAGCGCCACAGCCTTGTGCAAACCGCTTCCGCCCCGGCCTTGCATCCGGTACAACACCCCGAAACGTGCCGAAACCAGAACCAGCCAGCCGGGGCGTCGCAGAGCCGCCTTGCAAAGAACATCTACCTTCCTGACGTTTTTTCCTGTTTGCAGGGGATAATGCCCAAGCCGGACGAACTCCTCTTTGCCCTGAAGACCTTCACGGGCGCCATGCTCGCTTTCTTCATCTCCTGCTGGCTGGGGCTGGACAACCCGTACTGGTCGATGGCCACCGCCTTCATCGTCGCCAACCCCTATGCCGGGGCGATGCGCTCGAAAGCCGTCTATCGCTTCTTCGGCACGCTGATCGGCGGCACCGCGGCGGTGGTGCTGGTGCCCAATCTGGTCAACGCGCCGGTGCTGCTCTGCATCGCCATGGCGCTGTGGGTGGCGATGTGCCTCTATATCGCGCTGATGGATCGCAGCCCGCGCGCCTATACCTTCATGCTCTCGGGCTACACCGCCGGCATCATCGGCTTCCCCTCGGTCACCGATCCCAGCCACATCTTCCAGACGGCGCTGACCCGCTGCGAGGAGATCACCCTGGGCATCGTCTGCACCACCATCATCGGCACCATCATCCTGCCGCGTTCGATCGGCCCGGTGCTGGCGCGGCGCATCACCTCCTGGGTCAAGCCGGGGGTGGACTGGGCCAGCGCCGCGCTGGCGGGCGACGGTGAATCCCAGGCCGCGCGCGAGGCCCGCCGCCGCCTGGCCTTCGAGGCGACCGACACGGCGATGATGGTCTCCCAGCTCGGCTACGACATTTCCAACATGCAATCGGCGGTGCGGCAGGTGACGCGGCTGCGCATGTATGTGATCAGCCTGATGCCGGTCCTCAGCTCCATCGGCCAGCGCGTCGCCGAGCTGCGCCGGCTGGACGCGCTGACCCCGAAGCTGAAAACCGTGCTCGCCGCCACCGATCAATGGGTGCAGAGCGGCAAGGCCGACGGCGCCGATGCGCTGCTGCGCGACATCCAGGCGCTGGACCATGACACGCCGGACTGGGGCGGGCTGCTGCGCGCCAGCCTGGCGCTGCGGCTGGAGGAGCTGGTGCGCATCTCCAGCCATTCCCGGCAATTGCGCCGCTTCGTCACCGAAGGCGCGCCACCGCCGCCGGCCAGCCCGGCGCTGGATGCCGAATATATCGCCATCACCAAGCAGAACCGCGACCATAAGCTGGCCTTCCTCTCCGCCACCTCCGCCGCCGGCGCGGTGCTGCTGGTCTGCGCGCTCTGGATCGCCACCAGTTGGGCCTACGGCGCCGGGGCGGCGATCATGGTCGCCGTCGCCTGCTCCTTCTTCGCCGCCCAGGACGACCCCGCCCCGGCGATCGCGCAGATGCTGCGCAACGCCGTCATCGTCATCATCGGCATCTTCGTCTACAGCTTCGCCATTCTGCCCCGCGTGGTGGGGTTCGACGAGCTTTACCTCGTGCTGCTCCCCGCCGGGCTGATGACGGGCGTGCTGGTCTCGCGCCCCGCCACTTTCGGCACCGGCATGGTCATCGGCGCGGTCGGCGCCACCCAGCTCGGGCTGGGCAATGGCTATCACAGCAGCTTCGTGCCGTTCGCCGACAGCTCCTTCAGCCTGATCGTCGGGCTGGGGTCGGCGCTGATCCTCACCCGCATCGTGCGCTCCGTCGGCGCTGCCTGGAGCGCCGAGCGGCTGATGCGCGCCAATTGGCGCGATGTCGCCGCCGCCGCGCAGGCTGCCCTCCCGCATGACCGCGCCGCCCTGACCGGCATCATGATGGACCGGCTGGGGCTGATGATGCCGCGCCTCGCCGCCGTGGCCAGCGGCGCCGACAGCGCCGCCTCCGGCGTGCTGGTGGATTTGCGCGTCGGCCTCAACATCATCGCGCTGCACCGCGAACAATGGCGGCTGCCGCCCGAGGCCAGGCGTTGCTGCGAACTGATCTTCGATGGCATCGCGGCGCATTATCAGGGCAATGCCCGCCAGCCCGCGCCGGACGCGCTGATGCACGCGCTGGACGGCGCGATGGCGGCGCTGATGCACGACGCCTTGGCCCACCGGGCCGCGCTGATGGTGCTCTCGGGCCTGCGCAGCGTGCTGTTTCCCGAGGCGGCACCTCCCATTTTCCAGACCCACAGCCAGGCATTGGTGGCAGAATGATCGGTGAAATCAATATTTACGGCGTGCTGTTTCCGCCGCTGCTGATCTGGATCGGCGTCGCCCTGCTGCTTTCCGTCGCGCTGCGCCGCGGACTTTCCGCCATGGGCGTGTACCGTTTCGTCTGGCATCGCCCGCTCTTCGATCTCTGCCTCCTGGTGCTGCTCACCGGGCTGGTCTGGCTGTTGACCTCGCATTTCCTTTCATCCCCCGGAGCCCCATGAAATCCGCAAATTTCGTCAGCCGTTTTCTCGTCACCCTGGTGGTTGTGGTGCTTGCCGGGCTCGTCGGCTGGCAGCTCTGGATCTATTATATGGACGATCCCTGGACGCGCGATGGCCGCGTGCGCGCGGATGTCGTCTCTCTCGCGCCTGACGTGACCGGCCCTGTGGTGCAGGTCTTCGTGCAGGATAATGATTTCGTGCATACCGGCGAGCCTTTGTTCCAGATCGACCCGTCGCGTTTCAACCTGGCGATGGAGCAGGCCAAAGCCGCCCTCGCCCAGGCCCAGGCGGCGCAGGACAAAGCCAAGGCGACGATGCAGAACGCCCAGCAGAACGCCGCGCGCTACGCCGCCCTCTCCAACAACGCCGCCTCCGCGATTTCACGCGACGATGCCAGCACCCAGTCCCGCGCGGCCGAAGCCGCCTACGCGCAAGCGCAGGCCGCCACCGCGGCGGCGCAAGCCAATCTCGATGTCGCCCAGCTCAACCTCACCCGCAGCACCGTACGCGCGACGGTGAATGGGCGGGTGACGAATTTCTCGATGAAGCCCGGTGATTACGTCGCCGCCGGCAAGCCGGTGATCGCCATCGTCGATACGGACAGCTTCTATGTCGATGGTTATTTCGAGGAAACCAAGCTGCGTCACATCCAGGTCGGCGACAAGGCCAGCGTCGAGCTGCTGCAGGGCGGCCCGCCGATCCAGGGCCATGTGCAGGGCTTCGCCTCCGGCATCACCGACAATGAACGCGTCGCCGCGCCGACGCTGCTGGCGGATGTGAACCCCACCTTCACCTGGGTGCGGCTGGCGGCGCGTATTCCGGTACGCATCGCCATCGACAAGGTGCCGGCCGGCATCCATCTCGTCGCCGGCCTGACCGCGACGGTCAGCGTGCAGCCGGATAAAAGTAAAAACCAGTAAAAGTTTTTGGGGGTGTGGGGTGTTTTTTCAAAAACACCCCACGTCTTCCGCCCCTTTTTTGAAAAAAAGGGGCGGCCCCAAAAAAAATTTGCTCACTTAATTCTGGGCGTAGAGCACGCGCAGCACCACGAACCAGTTTTCCTTGTTGCCCTGCAGGCGGCCTTGCGGGTCCGTGTGCAGATGCTCCAGCGTCACCGCATCATCCACATTCCCCCCGATCACATCCACCTCCCCCGCCGCGACAGCGGTGACGATGCTGCAATGGGCGGGGAAATGATCCTTCGTGGGCAGATCATTATAAGTCAGGTCACGCGCGGCCCCGCGCGGAAAACACACCAGATCCCCCAGGCGCGGCGCATAGCCTGCCGGGTTCTCCGCGATCAGCAATTTGCCCGGCCGATAAGGCCGCGCCGCATAATCTATATAAAAGGAGTGATCCGGCGCGTAGGGAAATTTCGGCCCCGCCCCGGCAATGCGCATCACATAAGAAATGAACGCGGCCGACCACGCATAGTCGCCATTCACCCGCACCGGGAAAACCTGCCCGCGGGCATCATGCTTGCCCGTCCAGCGTGCATCCGGCTCGGCGGCGTTCATCCCCTCCCACCAATATTCGCCGACGCGCTGCCACAGCCCCTGGGCGCGCTCGGGCATGGTGCCGGCCTGCTGCACATAGGGCACGTCGCCATCATCCACATGCTCGCCCCAGAGCCGCCATTCGCGCAACGCGATGGCCACCGCGGCGCTGCGCGAGAAGGCTTCGTAAGGTTGGTTGGCAAAAGGCGGCGCATGGTTCTGCGGCGCGCAGGCGCCCAGCAGCGCCAGAGCGAAAAAGGCGGCGATACCGCCGCCTTTCTTTAAACCCCGTTTCACGCGAGATCGCTGAACATTCCGGTCAGCGCGCTCTCCGTCGCTTCGCACAGCCCGCGCTCGGTGATCAGCCCGGTCACCAGCCGCGCCGGCGTCACGTCGAAGGCCGGGTTGGCGGCGGGGCTGGAGGTCGGCACGATGCGCACGGTGGCGATCGAGCCATCCATCGCGCGCCCGGTCATCGTCGTCACTTCGGAAGCCGCCCGCTCCTCGATCGGGATTTCGGAAACCCCGTCGCGGATCGTCCAATCGATCGTGGAGGAAGGCAGCGCCACCCAGAACGGCACGTTATTATCATGCGCCGCCAGCGCCTTCAGATAGGTGCCGATCTTGTTGCAGACATCGCCCTGGCGGGTGACGCGGTCGGTGCCGACGATCACCAGATCCACCTCGCCATGCTGCATGTAATGCCCGCCGGCATTATCGGCGATGACGGTGTGTTTGACGCCATGTTTGCCAAGCTCCCAGGCGGTCAGCGAGGCGCCCTGGTTGCGCGGCCGGGTTTCCTCCACCCAGACATGCACGTCGATCCCGGCATCATGCGCCATATAGATCGGCGCCAGCGCCGTGCCCCAATCCACCGTGGCGATCCAGCCAGCATTGCAATGCGTCAGGATATTCACCCGTTTTCCGGATTTCGCCTTCTCCTCGATCAGCGCCAGACCGTTGCGCCCAATCGCCTCATTCACCGCGACATCCTCATCGCAGATCTTCGCCGCCTCCGCGTAAGCGGCGGCTTCGCGCTTCGCCGGCTCCACGCTCTGCAACGCCGCCCCCATCCGGCGTAGCGCCCAGCGCAGATTGATCGCGGTCGGCCGGGTCGCGCCCAGCACCTCCAGCGCCTGCGCCAGCGCCGCGTCGGAGGCATCATGGCGCATCGCCAGCGCCACGCCGTAAGCCGCCGAGGCGCCGATCAGCGGCGCGCCGCGCACCAGCATCGCCTTGATCGCGTGCGCCATTTCCTCAAGCGTCGTCAGCCGCACCAGATCCACATTCCAGGGCAGCTTGGTCTGATCGATGATGCGGACAGACCAGCCATCGGTCTCGTCGACCCAGATCGAGCGATAGGGTGTGCCGTCAATTTTCATGGCGTTAAAAAATCCTAAAGTTCCAGAGCTACAGTTTTTGGTGCAAAGCGCAGACCAGGGTGAATAAGCGCCGCGCGGTGGGAAAATCAATCACCACCTTGCCGCCCAGCCGCTCGATCATCAGTTCCGCGCCCTCATTATGCAGCCCGCGCCGGCCCATATCGATCGCCTGGATGCGCGCCTCGCGCCCCTCCGCCACCGCGATCGCATAGGAATCCAGCAGCATCTGGTAATCGCGGATCAGCGTCTTGAACGGCCCCAGCGCCAGCAGCACCGCCTGCACCGGCGCATCCTGCGCGTCGCGCACATCGAACACCAGCCGGCCTTCCTGGATGGAGAGATGCAGAATGCTCTGCAAAGCCGGATGCCCCGGCAGATGGAATTCATTGTCCTGCGCCAGGTCACGCACCGCCTGTTCGCGATCCGCCTGCTGCAGGGCCGAGATGCGGTGCAGGGCCTCGCCCTCGAGAACCACCTTGGTCAGCCTGCCGGTTGCATCCGTGCCATTTGCATCCACCATGTCGCCTGCTCGCTCCTTGGAAAGATTACGCGCTTCGTCTCGCGGTCCTGTTTCGTCACGTCTTATGGATCTTCACGTCTTATCGTTCGTCTCGTCCTGCCCATCGCCCGTTTTGCCGGGCGCTGGGCTGATCCCGGCCGGGCCATACGCGCTTATCCGTCGGCCCCGAGCATAGCGATTCCGCGCGGCAACGACAAATGCGCCGCCCTCTCAAAGCCGCGCCGATGCGCCATACCCCGGCCAAGACGCCCTTTCGCGCCCGCCAACATCTCACAAGCTCCGGAACGGCACCGGAGCGATCCGGTTTTGATTGATATTTTCTAAACCTTTTCGAACCAGTCGGCGCCGGCGATCGATGGCGAAACCAGGAACAGGGCGTGGCAAAATTGCGGCGCCGAGCCTCCAAACTGTGGATGTCTTGCACATTGCTGTAAAAAAATGCGTCAGGACAGAAGTTTAGTGCTGCTTTTTGTTGACAGGCGCAGCGCGGAAGCTGAATAGCGAATCTTGCGTGCATTGCGCGATTCGCATCGCGCACCATGTCTGAATTTCGCGGTCAAGGAAACCGCACGCGGAACCAAAGAAGGACGGCCTACCCAGCCGTAGAACAAGACGTTTCTGTGCCGGACCACGACCACCCGGAACGCAATGATAACCTTGAACGCTAAGGAGCATGACAAGTGACCATCGAAGACAAGACCACCACTGAGCGCGCGCAGCCGCTGGCCGTGCGCGCCACCGCGAAGAAAACCGCCGCCGTGAAGAAGCCGGCCGCGAAGAAGACCACCGCTGCCGCAAAGAAGCCAGCCGCGAAAAAGACCGCCACCGCGAAGAAGACCACCGCAGCCGCCAAGAAGACGACCGCGAAGAAGACCACCGCCGCCGCCAAGAAGCCAGCCGCGAAGAAGACCACCGCCGCCGCAAAGAAGCCGGTTGCGAAGAAGACCACCGCAGCCGCGAAGAAGACGGCCGCGAAGAAGACCACCGCCGCCGCCAAGAAGCCGGCCGCGAAGAAGACCACCGCCGCCGCGAAGAAGACGGCCGTGAAGAAGACCACCGCCGCCGCCAAGAAGACGGTTGCGAAGAAGACCACCGCCGTCGCAAAGAAGCCGGCCGCGAAGAAGACCACCGCTGCCGCAAAGAAGCCGGCCGCGAAGAAGACCACCGCTGCCGCCAAGAAGACGGTTGCGAAGAAGACCACCGCTGCCGCAAAGAAGCCGGCCGTGAAGAAGACCACCGCCGCCGCCAAGAAGACGGTTGCGAAGAAGACCACCGCCGCCGCAAAGAAGCCGGCCGTGAAGAAGGCCACCACCGCCACCAAGAAGCCGGCCGCTCCGCGCAAGCCGCGCGCCAAGGTGACGCCGCCGCCCGCGCCGGAGATGAATGACGTGTTCGCTGAAGAGACCATGGAAATCGTGCCCACGATCTCCGAGACCTTCGAGTAAGCCGCATCGGCCTACGCAATGCAAAACAGGCGCGCTCACCCGCGCCTGTTTTTTTATGTGCCCTACAGGTCTAGAGCGCTATCGGTTCAGCTTGACGCGGTTGGGTCACCGTTAACGCGCTCTAACGCTTTGAGTGAGAAGCTGATTCACGGTTCAGCTTGATCGCTTCGCGATTCAATCTGAACCGATCAGACTCTAGCCCCCCTGGGCCAGCCAATCCTCGATCAGCCGCCGCGCGATGGAATCATGCCCGGGCAGGCCAAATCCCAACGCCGCATGGTCGCGGATCTCGGCGCGGCTGAACCAGCGCGCATCGCGCATCTCGTCCTCCTGCAGAACGATCTGTTCACTGACCGCCTCCGCCTGAAACCCCAGCATCAAGGAGGCCGGAAACGGCCAGGGCTGGCTGGAGTGATAATGCACCGCGCCGACGCGCACGCCGGTCTCCTCGAACACTTCCCGGCGCACCGCATCTTCCAGGCTCTCGCCCGGCTCCACGAAACCGGCGAGGGTGGAATACATATTCTTCTCCAGCGGGAAGCGGTGCGACTGGCCGAGCAGCGCCTGGTCGCCGCGCGTCGCCAGCATGATCACGGCGGAATCCGTGCGCGGAAAATGTTCCGTGCCGCAAGCCGAGCAAGCGAGCACCCAGCCGGCGCGCGCCGGCTGCATCGCGCCGCCACAGAGCGGACAGAATTTATGCGCGCGGCGCCAGTTGAAAATGCCACGCGCCGTCGCCAGCAAGGTGGCATCCAATTCCGGCAGCAACGCATTCACCCCGCGCAGCGGCACGAAATCCTCCAGCGCCACCCCGTCCGGCAGTGCTTCGCCGGTCACGTCGCAGGCGAAATAGGCGATCCCCTCGGCCAGGCCGAGGAACAGATCCGGCCTGCGGAACGGCGCCAGCAGCCGCGCGCGCGGGGCGTCGTTGTCCTCCACCAGAACCTGGCCGTCATGCAGCAGCACCACCCGGCTCGCCGCATCGCCCCCGGCGCGCTCCTGCCAGTCCGCGTCCTCGCGCAGCTGCGCGGCCCGGTCCAGCGCCCCGCCGCTATAATGGTTAGGCTGATTTTTCATGGTGAAATCCATGCCTGCTCATGTGGCATGCCCCCTTTGCCCTGCCAAGCTTGCATCCAAACGCCGCCCAGGCGATAATCGGCGCGGGAGATCGGCGGCGGACATCGCGGCCCGCCAACCTGGTCAGGGCCGGAAGGCAGCAGCCACAACGGATTTCGCATGGGTCGTTGTCCGGTCTCCCACCTTCTTTCAGGCTACAAGGTCCGCGCCACACATGGGTATGTTCGACGACGATGCGCCAGACGCCCCGCCGCCGGGCCCCAACCTGTTCGGCGAGGAACCGGCGCAGGATGCCCCGCAAGCCGCCGCCTACCGGGTGCTGGCCCGCAAATACCGCCCCACCACATTCGCGGATCTGATCGGCCAGGACGCGCTGGTGCGCACGCTGCGCAACGCCTTCGCGATGAACCGCATCGCCCATGCCTTCATGCTCACCGGCGTGCGCGGGGTCGGCAAAACCACCACAGCGCGCATCCTCGCCCGCGCCCTCAACTGCACCGGCGCGGACGGCACCGGCGGCCCCACCCCGGACCCGTGCGGCGTCTGCGACAACTGCAAAGCCATATTGGCGGACCGCCACCCGGACGTGGTGGAGATGGACGCCGCCTCCAATACCGGTGTCGACGATGTGCGCGAGATCATCGAGGCCACACGCTTCAAGCCGCTCTCGGCGCGGGTGAAAGTCTTCATCATCGATGAGGTGCACATGCTCTCCAAGGCGGCGTTCAACGCGCTGCTGAAAACCCTGGAGGAGCCGCCGCCGCATATCAAATTCGTGCTGGCCACCACGGAAATCCGCAAGGTGCCGATCACCGTGCTCTCACGCTGCCAGCGTTACGACCTCAAGCGCGTGCCGGTGGAAGTGCTGGCCGCGCATTTCACCCGCATCGCCGGCATTGAAAACGTCGCCATCTCCGAGGCCGCGATCACCCTCGTCGCCCGCGCCGCCGATGGCTCGGTGCGCGATGGGCTCTCCTTGCTGGACCAGGCCATCGCCCGCGGCGCGGAAGATGGCGGCGAAATCTCCGGCCCGATGGTGGCCGACATGCTGGGCCTCGCGGATCGCGGTTTCGTCTTCGACCTGATGGACGCGGTGGTGAAAGGCGACATCCAGGCGGCGCTGCGCATCTCCGATGAAAGCTATGAGCGCGGCGCGGATCCCGGCGTGCTGCTCTCGGACCTGCTCGGCCTCGCCCATCTGCTCACCCGGATGAAATCCGTGCCGTCTCTGGCCAAGAGCGGCGCGCTGCCGGAGATGGAGCGCACACGCGGCGCCGCTCTGGCGGAGATGCTCTCCATCCCCTTCCTCGGCCGGCTCTGGCAGATGCTGCTCAAGGGTCTGCAAGAGGTCGAGACAGCACCCGACCGCCGCGCGGGTGCGGAAATGATCCTGATCCGCCTCTGTCACGTCGCCGATCTGCCGCCGCCGGGCGAGCTGGTGAAGAAACTCACCGAAAATCCCGGCGCCGCACTGGGCGGCGCACAGGCCGGCGGCGGCAATGGCGGTGCCCGTGCCGTGGCCAACGGCAACGTGGTGATGCAGCAGGCCGCGCCCGCGCCCCGCGCGCTGACCTTCCTCGATGTGGTCGGCCTCGCCCAGGCCAAGCGCGACGTGATGCTCTACGCGCATCTGCGCCAATCCGTGCATCTGGTCCGCTTCGCCCCGCCGGTGATCGAGATGCGCCTGGCCGACGATCCGCGCATCCCGCGCGACCTCGTCGCCAAAATCTCCCGCATGCTGGAAGAGGAAACCGGCCGCCGCTGGACCATCGCCCTCTCCAACGAGCGCGGCGCGCCGACCATCGATGAGCAGGAAGGCGTCGCCACCGCCCAGGCCCGGGACGAGGCGCTGGCGCATCCGCTGGTGCAGGCGATCCTGGCGCAGTTCCCCGGAACCAAGGTAAACACGCCTGACGCGCCGGAGCAGGAGCCGGAGCTGCCCGCCGACTGGGCCGCCCTGGTGCCGCCCGACGAACTCTATGAAGGAGACGAGTAAATGAAGAACCTTGCCGGCCTGATGAAGCAGGCCTCGCAGATGCAGCAGAAAATGGCCGATATGCAGGCCAAGCTGGAAGCCACCGAGATGGAAGGCGTGGCCGGCGCCGGCCTGGTGAAGGTCACCCTCTCCGGCAAGGGCGCGCTGAAGCGCGTGAAGATCGACCCGAAGCTGATCGACCCGGCCGAGGCCGAGATGCTGGAAGACCTGATCGTCGCCGCCCATGCCGATGCGAAATCCAAGATCGACGCGATCATGGAAGCCGAAACCAAGAGCGCCATGGGCGGGCTGCCGCTGCCGCCGGGCATGAAGCTGCCGTTCTAACTGGTCACAGGATAGATGGGCGGCCCTGAACTCGAACATCTGATCGGCCTGTTTTCGCGCCTGCCGGGGCTGGGGCCGCGCAGCGCGCGGCGCATCGTGCTGAAGCTGCTGCGTGACAAGGAAGGCGGGCTGGCCAAGCTCGCCAGCGCCATGCAGGATGCGGCCAATGCGGTGCGCAGCTGCTCGCTCTGCGGCAATCTCGACTCCTCCGACCCCTGCGCCATCTGCGCCGCGCCTTTGCGTGAGGCGCGGATCTGCGTGGTCGAAGGGGTGGCGGATCTCTGGGCGCTGGAGCGCGCCCATGTTTATCGCGGCAAATACCATGTGCTGGGCGGCACACTCTCCGCCCTGGCCGGGCGCGGCCCGGAAGACCTCGCCATCGCCCCGCTTCTGGCCCGGCTGGAAGCGGAGCCGGTGGAGGAAATCATCCTGGCTTTGCCCGCGACGGTGGAAGGGGCGGCCACCGCCCATTACCTCACCGAGCGGCTGAAACGCTTTCGCGTGCCGCTCTCCCGCCTCGCCCAGGGCGTGCCCATCGGCGGCGCGCTGGAAGTGCTGGATGAAGGCACGCTGGCAACGGCATTGCGGGCACGCGGCGCCGCCAACTAACTGAAAAAATTGCAAAAGTTTTTTGGTGCCGCTTTTTTACAAAAAAGCGGCGAAAACGTTTGGGGCGCTGGCAACGCCGCTGCCACCCCCCAAACCTTCGTGGGGACTTTTTGAAAAAAGCCCCCACACCCCCAAAAACTTTTGCAAATAACAGATCTGGAAAATTCTTCGCGCCCCGTTTAACAGGCCCTATGAGCACGCTCGACCCCACCGACTGGTCCTCCCTCCGCGCCCTCGGGCACCAGATGCTCGACGACATGATGGACCATCTCGCCAGCATCCGCACCCAGCCCGTCTGGCAGAAGATGCCGGAGGATGTGCGTCAGGGCTTCACCGCCCCCCTGCCCACCACCGGCACGCCGCCCGAAGCCCTGTATGAGCGCTTCCAGGCCGATATCCAGCCTTACGTCACCGGCAATCTGCATCCGCGCTTCATGGGTTGGGTGCATGGCGGCGGCAATCCGGTCTCCATGCTGGCGGAGCTGCTGGCCGGGGCGATGAACGCCAATTGCGGCGGGCGCGACCATGTCGGCATCGCGGTGGAGCGCCAGGTCATCGCCTGGGCGGCGCAGATGCTGGGGATGCCGGCCGGCACCTCCGGCGTGCTGCTCACCGGCTCCTCGATGGCGAATTTCTGCGCCCTGCTCTGCGCCCGCCAGAAGGCGCTGGGCGAGGCCGGGCACGAGACGGGCGTCAGCTTCAGCAAGCTCGTCGCCTATGCCTCGGCGGGGGTGCATCGCTGCGTCACCGGGGCGATGGACATGGCCGGGCTCGGCCGCACGGCCTTGCGTAAAATCCCGCTGGACGCGCAGATGCGCATGGACATGGCCGCGCTGCGCGCCGCCATCGCGGCGGACAAGGCAGCCGGCCTCACCCCCTTCCTCATCGCCGCCACCGCCGGCAGCGTCGATACCGGCGCCTTCGACGATCTGATCGAGGCCCGCCGCATCGCCGATGCGCACGGGCTCTGGTTCCATGTCGACGGTGCATTCGGCGCCCTGGCCGCGCTCTCGCCGGCCAAGCGGCATCTGGTGGAGGGGCTGGGGGCGGCCGATTCCATCGCCTTCGATTTCCATAAATGGGCGCAGGTGACCTATTCCTGCGGCTGCCTGCTGGTGCGCGACGCCGCCATCCACAACGCAACCTTCGCCCAGGCCACCAGCTACCTCGCCGCCGCCCCGCGCGGCCTCGCCGGCGGCTTTCCCTGGCCGTGCGATCTCGGGCCGGATCTTTCGCGCGGCTTCTCCGCCCTGAAAGTCTGGATGAGCCTCAGCGCCTACGGCACCGAGGGTCTGGCCGGCGTGGTTGAAAATAGCTGCGCCCTGGCCCAGCGCCTGGCCGCGCATGTGCTGGCCGCGCCGCGCCTGACCCTGCTCAGCCCCCCGGCGCTCAACATCGTCTGCTTCGCCATCGAGGGCTATAGTGACCAGCAGCTCACGGATCTGGTCGCGGATCTACAGGAGGACGGCCTCTTCGCCCCCTCCACCACCAGCATCGCAGGCTGCACCGCCATACGCTGCGCCATCGTCAATCACCGCACCAACGAGGCCGATATCGACGCGCTGGTGGAGGAAATCCTGCGCCGTATCGGCGTCAAAACCCTGGCGGCCGCGCAGCTTTAGAGCTTGTTTTAGCGAGCAATTTCATGTGTTTATTTTGACGCTGGCGCGTCAACCTAAACACATATTGCTCTAAGCGCCGCTGCGCGTCTTCGCGAAGCGGCGTAAAAACCTTTACGCCTCGTGCTTCAGCCTGACCGCGATGCTTTGCGCATGTGCCGTCAGCCCCTCGGCCTTGGCCAGCGTCACCGCATGCGGCCCCAGCGCCTTCAGCCCGGCCTCCGGCACCGCCGCATAGGTGGTGCGCTTGAGGAAATCATAGACCGAGAGCCCGGAGGCAAAGCGCGCCGTGCCCGAGGTCGGCAGCACATGGTTCGGCCCGATAATATAATCGCCCATCGCCTCGGGCGTATTGCGGCCCAGGAACACCGCCCCGGCATGGCGCACCTTGGCGAAAACCGGCTGCGGGTCCGCCAGCATCAGCTGCAGATGCTCCGGCGCGATGCGGTTGGAAATCTCCACCGCCTCATCCCAGTCGCGCACCAGAATGATCGCCCCATGCCGCGCCCAGCTCGCCGCGGCGATGTCCCGGCGCGGCAGGCTCTCCAGCGCGCGCGCGACCTCGCGCTCCACCCGCGCCGCCAGCTCTGCATCATCGGTGACCAGGATGGATTGCGCATCCTCATCATGCTCGGCCTGGGCCAGCAGATCATAAGCCAGCTGCACCGGGTCGGCGCTGGCATCGGCGAGGATCAGCACCTCGGACGGGCCGGCGATGGAATCGATCCCCACCGCCCCGAACACCTGCCGCTTCGCCTCCGCCACATAGGCATTGCCGGGGCCGACAATCCGGTCCACCCGCGCGATGCTGGCGGTGCCATAGGCCAAAGCCGCCACCGCCTGCGCCCCGCCGACGCGGTAAATCTCGGTAATCCCCGCCGCATTCGCCGCCGCCAGCACATGCGGGTTCAGCACCCCGCCAGGGGCCGGCACCACCATGGCGATGCGCTTCACCCCCGCCACCTTGGCCGGCATCGCATTCATCAGCACGGAGGACGGATAGGCCGCCTTGCCGCCGGGCACATACAGCCCGACCGCATCCAAAGCCCCCCAGCGCATCCCGGCGGTAATGCCGAGATCGTCAGTGAACTCGATATCGCGCGGCATCTGCGCCATGTGGAAGGTCTCGATCCGCCGCGCGGCGATCTTCAACGCCTCGCGCAATGCTTTCGGCGTCTGCGCCTCGGCCGCATCCAGCTCGGCATCGCTCACCCGCAGGCCGGACGCCGCCAGCGCCTGCTTGTCGAAGCGCGCGGTATAATCCAGCAGCGCCGCATCGCCCTCTTCGCGCACCCGCTCAATGATCGCGCGCACCACGCCGGAGAGATTCTCCTCCCCCTGCGGCCGCGCCAGCAGCGCGCTGAAACGGCGCTCGAAATCATCCTGTCCGGTGGAGAAAATCTTCATGCCGCCAATGCCTTCCGAAACGCCTCGATCCAGGCGCCGATCTCATCCGGCCGCGTCTTCAGCGCCACCCGGTTGACGATCAGCTTCGAGGAGACCTGCGCGATCACATCCGTCTCCACCAGCCCGTTGGCCTTCAACGTGCTGCCAGTCTGCACCAGATCGACGATCAGCCGCGACAGCCCCAGCCCGGGGGCGAGCTCCATCGAGCCGGACAGCTCGACAATCTCCGCCTGAATGCCCCGCCGGGCGAAATGCCGCTTGGCCGTGTTGGGATATTTGCTGGCCACGCGCAGGGCCGAGACCCGGGAGAGGTCGGTCTGCCCGGCATCGTCCTTCGGCTCGGCCACGGAGATGCGGCATTTGCCGATGCCCAGATCCAGCGGCGCGTAAACCTCCGGATAATCGAACTCCATCAACACATCGCCGCCGCAAATGCCGATCTCCGCCGCCCCGAAGGCAACGAAGGTGGCGACATCGAAGGAGCGCACCCGGATCACATCCACATCCGGATGGCTGGTGGAAAACCGCAGCTTGCGGGAATTCTCATCCGTATATTCCGGCTCCGGCACCAGGCCGGCATGGGCCAGCATGGGGCCGGCCTCCTTCAGGATACGCCCCTTGGGCAATGCGAGCACGATGGACATGGCCGCGCCCATACCATCGCCCCCGCTTCGAGGCTAGCGCGCCCCTCAAAGCAAGGGGAAGAAACGCAAAAGGGCGGATCGGCGCCCCGCGCCCGATCCGCCCTCTCGATATTCGTCCTCGCGGCGCCGCGCCTGGATCAATGTCTCCTGATCAATGCACCAGGGTCGGCAGCATGTCGTTCTGGATGATCGCCGCCGCCGCCAGCTGCGGATTATCAGCGATGGCGATCGGCGTGCCATCGGCGGCGTGAATGGCAAAGGCAGGCCCCTGTTCCGTCACCACCGGCTTCACGAAGGCAATCTCCTCCATTCCCAGCTGGGCCAGCTGGGCGGGCGAGATGTGATGAATGTCCAGGACCGTGCCTGGGACGAAATTGGTCGTGCCGTCATGGTTTTTGATGTTCATCTGTCATCCTTTCGGGCTCCCCGGCGGATTTTTTCGGCCCAGGGTTCCTTTATACGTCATAGTCTCGCGTCGGGATCAGCCCGGCGCTGTCAAATTTCCGTCACATCAACCGTGCTGACCTAAATACCGCGCTGATCTGCATCAGGCGCGCCTTCGTCGTGCCGGCTCAGTCCCCATCCACCATGCGGGTCGGGGCGGTCACCTTGCCCTGGCCGCGCGCGATCGGGATGGTCTTCACCACCGGCTGCGGCACCGGGCGGATCAGATCCACATGCAGCAGGCCATTATCCAGCCACGCGCCCTTTACCTCGATCCCTTCGGCGATCACGAAAGCCCGCTGGAACTGCCGCGCCGCGATGCCCCGGTGCAGGAACACCCGCCCCTGGCCATCGTCAGTCTGGCGCCCACGTATTACTAATTGGTTATCTTCCAGGGTAATTTGCAGGTCATCCATGGTAAATCCGGCCACCGCGAGGGTGATGCGCAGCGAAACCGGGCTGAGCTGCTCGATATTGTAAGGCGGATACCCGTCCGAGGAATTTTTCGCCGCACGCTCGATCATCTGTTCCAGATGATCGAAGCCGAGAAACAAGGGCGAGGTGAAAACGCGTGTCGTCATGGTCAAGGCTCCCCCAAATGAGCGAAGCGGTTAAGGACCCTCGTTCGAGGCATCCGGGTCTTCATGTTGGCACGGTTTCACAGCGATGCAAGAGGGCGCGTTGCAGCCCGCCGCGCGGGGGATTACATGCGTGGCATGTCAGAGACACAAACCGACGCGCCGCTGCTGCCGATCATGATCTATCCCGAATCCGTGCTGCGCAAGGTCGCGCGCGCGGTGCAGCCCGGCGATGCGGACGCGGTGCGCGCTTTGGTGCCCTCGATGTTCGCCACCATGTACAAGGCGCCGGGCATCGGCCTCGCCGCCAACCAGATCAACTCTCTGCTGCGCGTCATCGTCGTCGATGTCGCGCCGAAGGACGAGCCGGCCCCGCTCGCCTTGATCAACCCGGAAATCATCGCCAAGTCCGATGAGCTCGCCACGCAAGAGGAAGGCTGCCTCTCCATCCCCGAGCTCTATGCGGAAATCACCCGCCCGGCGCGGGTGAAGGTGCGCTACCAGGATCTGCAGGGGGTCAAGCAGGAAATCGAGGCCGAGGGGCTGCTCTCCGCCTGCCTGCAGCATGAAATCGACCATCTCAACGGCGTGCTGTTCGTGGATTATCTCTCGGCGCTGAAGCGCAATATGCTGCTGCGCAAGCTGGCCAAGCAGCAGAAGGCCAAAGGCTGAGCGCGATGAAGCTGGCTTTCATGGGCTCGCCGGATTTCGCCGTGCCGGCCCTGCGCGCTTTGGTCGCCGCCGGGCATGAGGTGGCGGTGGTCTATGCGCAGCCGCCCAAGCCGGCCGGGCGCGGCCAGCGCGAAACCCCCTGCCCCGTCCACGCCGCTGGCCTGGAGCTCGGCCTGCCGGTGCGCACCCCGCCGAAACTGCGCCGCAACGAGGAAGAGCTGGGGTTTTTCCGCGCCCTTAATCTCGATGCCGCCATCGTCGCCGCCTATGGGCTGATCCTGCCGCAAGAGTTTCTGGACGCCCCCAAGCGCGGCTGCCTCAACATCCATGGCTCGCTGCTGCCGCGCTGGCGCGGTGCCGCCCCCATCCAGGCCGCCATCGAGGCCGGGGATGAAGAGACCGGCATCACCATCATGCAGATGGAAGCCGGGCTGGATACCGGCCCGATGCTGCGCAAGGGCGCGACCCCGATCGGCCCGCGGGACACCGCCGCCGATCTGCATGACCGCCTGGCCGAAATCGGCGCCAAGCTGATCATCGAGGAGCTTGCCAGCCCGAGCACGCCCGAGGCGCAGGATGACGCGCTCGCCAACTACGCCCCCAAACTCTCCCGCGAGGATGCGCGGCTGGATTTCCGTCTCCCCGCTGTGCAACTGGAGCGGCGCATCCGCGCTTTCTTCCCCTGGCCCGGCGCACTGGCGCTGATGGGGGAGATGGTGCTGAAAATCCTCGCCGCCGAAGTGGTTGAGGGCGAGGGCATCCCCGGCACGCTGCTGGATGATAAGCTCACCATCGCCTGCGGCGAGGGCGCGCTGCGCATCACAAGGCTGCAACGCGCCGGCAAAAACGCCATGTCCACCGCCGATTTCCTGCGCGGCACCAAACTCCCCGAAGGGGCGCGCTTCTATTGACCCTGTGGGCGCTGGAGATCGAGTATGACGGCACCCCCTTCATGGGCTGGCAGCGCCAAAAACACGGGCTCGCCATCCAGCAGGTGATCGAGGAAGCCGCCGCGCGCATCCGCGGCGGGGCGGAGGTCACAGAGGCGATCTCGGCCGGGCGCACCGATGCCGGGGTGCATGCGCTGGCGATGATGGTGCAGATCGAACTGCCGGATTTCACCCCCTACCGCATCCGCGAGGCGATGAATTTTCACCTCAAGCCGCACCCCATCGCGGTGCTGCGCTGCGGGGTGGCGCCGGAGGGCTGGAATGCCCGCTTCTCGGCCAAATCCCGTTCTTACCGCTATGTCATCCTCAACCGCCCGCAACCGCCAACGCTGGAGGTGAACCGCGTCTGGCATGTGAAAACCCGGCTGGATGAGCAGGCCATGCACCGCGCCGCGCAGTATCTGCTCGGCCATCACGATTTCTCCTCCTTCCGCGCCTCCGCCTGCCAGGCGAAAACCCCGATGCGCACGCTGGATTATGTCTCGGTGCATCGCGAGGGCGAGAAAGTGATCATGGAAACCCGCGCCCGCTCTTTCCTGCATCATCAGGTCCGCAACATGATCGGCTCCTTGAAGATGGTCGGCGCGGGCCACTGGCCCGAATCGCGCATGGCGGAAATTTTGGCCGCCCAATCCCGCCCCAAGGCCGGCCAGACCGCCCCCGCGGAAGGGCTGTATTTCACCGGCGTGGCGTACGACCCGCCGCTTGAACTGGCCTGAAGCGCGGGCCAAACTGCCCGCAGGAGTCCTCCATGCCCCACGCCGATTTCGTGCATCTGCGCGTCCATTCCGCCTACTCGCTCTCGGAAGGCGCGATCAAGCCCGACAAGCTGGCGGCGCTGGCCGCCGCCGACAACATGCCGGCGGTGGCGATCACCGATAGTTCCAACATGTTCGGCACGCTGGAATTCACCCAGTACTGTACCAAATCCGGCGTGCAGCCGATCATTGGCTGCCAGCTCGCCCTCACCCGCCCCGGCTTCAACCTGCCGCCGGATCCGGTGGTGGCGCTGGCGCAAACCGAGGCCGGCTACGCCAATCTGCAGAAACTGTCCTCCCTCTCCTTCCTCACTGGCGATGCGGTGAAGCCGCAAATCACCCGCGAGCAGCTTTGCGAATTCAGCGAGGGGCTGTTCCTGCTCACCGGCGGCGCGCTGGGGCCGATCGGCCGGCTGCTGGCGGAGGGCCAGATCGAGGAGGCGCGCGCCTATCTCGCCGCGTTGCAAACCGCTTTTCCGGACCGCCTGGCCATCGAGATCCAGCGCCATGGCGAGCCGGTGGAACAGGCCACCGAGCCCGGCTTTCTGCTCCTGGCGGAGGAATTCGCGCTGCCGCTTGTCGCCACCAATGAATGTTTCTTCGCCAAGCGCGAGATGTATGAGGCGCATGACGCGCTGCTCTGCATCGCCGAAGGCCGGGTGCTGGCGGAGAAAGACCGCCGCCGCGTCACTCCCGAACATTGGTTCAAACCCGCCGCGATGATGCGCGCGCTCTTCGCGGATCTGCCCGATGCCTGCGACAATACGCTGGCCATCGCCCAGAGCTGCACGGTGATGACAAGCACGCGCAAACCGCTGCTGCCGCGCTGCCCGAAAGTCCGCGAAGGCGCCACCGAGGAAGAAACGCTGCGCGCCATGTCCGAGGAAGGGCTGCGCGCCCGCCTGGATTTCGAAAATATCGAAGGCGACGCCCAGAAGGACTATTGGGACCGGCTGGAATTCGAGCTTGGCATCATCGTGCAGATGGGCTTTCCCGGCTACTTCCTGATCGTCGCGGACTTCATCCAATGGGCGAAGGATCACCAGATCCCGGTCGGCCCCGGCCGTGGCTCGGGTGCGGGCTCGCTGGTCGCCTGGGCGCTGCGCATTACGGATTTGAATCCCTTGCGTTACGCCTTGCTGTTCGAGCGTTTTCTCAACCCAGAACGCGTCTCCATGCCGGATTTCGATATCGATTTCTGCCAGGAACGCCGCGATGAGGTCATCAAATACGTCGTCCGCGAATATGGCGCGGACCAGGTGGCGCAGATCATCACCTTCGGTAAGCTGCAGGCCCGCGCCGCGGTGCGCGATGTCGGCCGCGTGCTCGGCCTGCCCTATGGCCAGGTCAACAAGGTCGCGGAGCTGATCCCCAACAACCCGGCCAAGCCGGTCACATTGAAAGAAGCCATCGAAGGCGAGCCGAAACTGCAGGACATGCGCGATTCGGACGAGGCGCTGGCCAGGCTGATGGAAATCGCCCAGCAGATCGAAGGCCTCTACCGCCATGCCTCCACGCACGCCGCCGGCGTGGTCATCGGCGACCGCGAGCTGGTGAAGCTGGTGCCGCTTTATAAAGATCCGCGCTCGGATCTTCTCGTCACCCAATATTCGATGAAATATGTCGAACAGGTCGGGCTGGTGAAGTTCGACTTCCTCGGCCTCACCACGCTGACCATCATCGATCGCTGCCTGAATTTCATGCGCCAGCAGGGGGTGGAGCTGGACATCTCCAAAATCCCGCTCGACGACAAGAAAACCTACGACATGATCAGCCGGGCGGACACCGCCGGCGTGTTCACCTTCGAAACCGCCGCCTTCCGCGGCGCGCTGGCGCAGATGCGCCCGGACCGGTTCGAGGATCTGGTCGCCATCCAGGCCCTCAACCGTCCCGGCCCGATGGCCAACATCCCCGATTATTGCGACCGCAAACGCGGCGCGCCCTGGGAGGCGCCTGACCCCTCCATCCATCACATCCTGGCCGAGACCAACGGCATCATCGTCTATCAGGAACAGGTGATGCAGATCGCCCAGGCGATGGCCGGCTACACGCTGGCCGGGGCTGACCTGTTGCGCCGCGCCATGGGCAAGAAAATCCGCGCCGAGATGGACACGCAGCGCGAGATTTTCCTGAAGGGCGCCACGGAGAAAGGCTTCACGCCTGAGAAGGCCAACGAGATTTTCGACCTGATGGCGAAATTCGCTGATTACGGCTTCAACAAATCCCACGCCGCCGCCTACGCGCTGGTCTCCTACCAGACCGCCTATCTGCGCGCCAACCATCCGGTGGCCTTCATCGCCGCCTGCATGTCGCTCTCCATCGCCAACACCGAGAAGGTGGCGCTGCTGCGCGGCGATGCGATGAAGAACGGCATCAAGGTGCTGCCGCCGGATGTGAATAAATCCGGCCCGGATTTCCAGGTGGAGTTGCAGGAGGATGGCAGCTACGCCATCCGCTTCGCGCTCGGCGCCATCAAGCGCATCGGCATGGGGGCGATGGAGGAGCTCGTCAAAGCCCGTGGTGACAAGCCGTTCAAATCCATCGACGATTTCGCCGCCCGGATCGATCCGAAAACCCTCACCCGCGCGCAGCTCGAGATCCTCGCCAAGGCCGGCGCATTCGAGTGCCTGGATCAGAACCGCCAGCGCATCTTCGGCGCCGCGGAGATGATCATGCGCACCGCCCAGACCGGCGCGGCGGAGCGCGAAAGCGGGCAGATCGGCCTGTTCGGCGGCGGCGAGCCGGAGAAAATCCGCCTGCCCCAAGGGCCGGACTGGCCGGAGAGCGAGCGCCTGGCCTTCGAGGCCGAGGCGATCGGCTTTCATATCTCCGCCCATCCGCTGGACATGTACGCCCAGGCGCTGAAACGCCTCGACGTCACCCCCTCCGGCCACATCCAACGCAAGGCCGAAAGCGGCACCGCGCGCGTCAAACTCGCCGGCACGGTGGGGGCGAAGAAAGAGCGCATCACCCGCACCGGCAGCCGGATGATGTGGCTCACTCTGTCGGACATGCAGGGCAGCTTCGAAGTCACGCTCTTCTCCGAGGTGCTCAACCGCTCCCGCGAAATGCTGGAGGAAGGCACCGCTTTGCTGGTCTCCGCCGAAGCCAAGCTGGACGGCGAATCGCTGCGCCTGACCGCCAACGACATCCAGCTGCTCGACAATGCCGCCCGCGATGCCGGGGCAGGCCTGAAAATCTGGCTGGACCGCGAAGACGCCGTGCCCTCGCTGAAAGCCCTGCTGGAGCGCGAGGGGCGCGGCAAGGGCCAGGTCATCCTGCTGCCCAAAACCGGCACGCCGGCGCGCCCGGAGCTGCGCCTGCCCGGCGGCTTCAACGTCTCCCCGCGTTTGGCCCAGGCGGTGAAGCTGGTTCCGGGGGTGGAGCTGGTGGAGGATGCGTGAGGAGCCTCCTGATACCGCCTTCACACTGAATTAACCCCGCCTCGTCATCTTTCCCTCTCCGCAAACGGCACAAGATCGCCTAAATGGGAGGCAGAAAAGGTGACAAAAAATGCGTGAAACGCCCAAAGACCAGGCGAATAAGTCCAACGCCGCTCGCCAAACTGCCACCAAGCCTTTGAAATCAAAGGTTCTATCAGCACCCAGCCCGGATCCGCGCCTGGTTCCCTCCGGCACGCCGCTGATCTCCTACCTCGCCGCCGCCGCGCTATTCGTGGCGCTGATGCTCTGTGCGCGCCTCACCCACCAGCCACCCGCCCCCGGGCAATTGCTGGTGATGCCCGCCGGCGCGGCGGACAAAGCCAGCGGCCACCAGCCGGCTCTGCCCAACCAACTCACCGCCCGCATCCTCACCAGCGCCCTGGCCGCCCCCGGCCAGGCCTGCACGATTTCCGAGGCCGCCTTGCGCCAAGGCGGCGGCAGCTTCTCCAGCCTCGCCACCCGGCCGGACGGCGTGGTGCTGGCCTGGGCCGGCGCCGCCACCGCCGCGAGCTCGCCATGCCCCGCCGGCACGAAGCTGCTGCTGACCCGCGACGACTGGCAGACCCTGCAAAACTGGCCGCCCGCTCCGGGTTATCGTCACTGAATATATACAGAGTATTTTCAAAGGGCGGCGCTCAACATCGTCCAACTGGCGCTTGACGGCACTCTCTGACGCGCGATGATGCGCCAACAGACCATTCTGGAGCCGCCTATGCCTCGCCTTTCACGCCGTGCGCTGCTCGCCGCCGGCACCGCCCTGGCATTGGCGGGCATCGCCCGGGCCGCCCGCCCTTATATCACCCCGCGCCCCATCACGGTTCCCGACCAGAAGCTCGCCTTCCCGGCCCGCCCCTTCACCGAAACGCTTTGGGGCCAGCGCGTCTCCGACCCGTATCGCTGGATGGAGGCAGAGGACGCGCAATGGCGCGCCTGCACGGCCTCCCAGGCCGCCTATGCGGAAGCGGTGCTCTCCCGCATCCCCGGCCGCGACAGCCTGGCCGCCGCCATCGCCGAAAATTCCGGCGCGCTCACCCTCGTCGCCGGGCTGCAGACCGGCGGCAGGCTGATCTTCACCGAACGCCGCCCGCCCGACGCGCAAACCACCCGCCTCTATGTCCGCGACGGGCAAAATGGCGCCGACCGGCTGCTGCTGGACCCGATGCGCTTCTCCACCCCATCCAGCCACGCCGCGCTGGATTGGTGGCAGGCTTCGCCGGACGGCACGCATCTGGTCTTCGGCATCTCCCAAGGCGGCTCGGAACATTCAGTACTGCGGCTGCTGGAGGTCTCAAGCGGCCAGATCGCGCCTCTGGCCCTCACCCGCACGGACGATGCCAACCCCAGCTGGCTGCCCGATGGCTCCGGCTTCTTCTATACCCGCAACCAGGACGTCCCCATCGACGATCCGCGCTATGAGGAAAATTCCAGCGCCTGGCTGCATCTACTGAATGGTGGCGAGGAGCGCCGGCTGCTCGGGCCGGGCCTGTCCCCTGGCATCGCCCTCACCCCGATCGACAGCCCCACCCTCATCGCCACGCCGGGCTCGGATCTGATCATCGCGCAGATCAATGAAGGCGTGCGCAATGAGATCGCGCTCTATTTCACCCGCCTGCCCGCTCTGCTGGCCGGCACGCCGGACTGGCGGCCGATCTGCGAACAAGCCGATCAGGTGACGGATTTCGCCGTGCGCGGCGAGGAGATTTTCCTGCTCACCCACAAGCACGCCTCGCATTACCGGGTGGTGAAGGTCAGCGCCGCCGCCCCGCATTTCGCCGACGCGCGGGAGGTCGTGCCCACCGGCCGCCCGGTCATCCGCGCCATCATGGCGGCGAAAAACGGGCTTTATCTGATCGACCGCGATGCCGGCCTGGCGGGGCTGCGACATCTCGGCGATGACGGCAAACTCACAACACTCGCCTTGCCCTTTCCCGGCGCGCTCGACCCCGATCTGGCGTTTTCCATTCCCACCCAGGAGGGCTTGTGGTTCCCGCTGGAAGGCTGGGTGCGCCCGTGCGTCTTCTGCCATGCCGACGCCGATGGCCATATTTCTGAAACCGGCCTCGCCCCGCAGCCGGGCATCGACGTCTCCGCCTATACCACCGAAACCCTGCTGGCGCCGGCGCGCGATGGCGTGCATGTGCCGCTCTCGCTGCTCTACCGCAAGGGCCTGACGCGCGACGGTTCGGCGACGCTGCTGATGGAAGCCTACGGCGCCTACGGCATCGCGCTGGATCCGGAATTCATGGGGCGCTGGCTGCCGTTTCTGGATCAGGGCGCGGTGTTCGCGGTGGCGCATGTGCGCGGCGGCGGCGAGCTGGGCGAGGATTGGCATCTGGCCGGGATGAAGGCGCAGAAATATCACAGCTGGCAGGATGCGGAGGATTGCGCGCTGCATCTCATCGATCAGGGCTATTGCGGCCATCGCACGCTGGGGGTGGTCGGCGGCTCGGCCGGGGGCATCACGGTCGGGCGGCTGCTGACCGAGCGGCCGGAGCTGGCGGCGGTGGCGATTTCCATGGTCGGCGTTTCGGACCCGTTGCGCGCCGAATTCTCCCCCAACGGCCCGCCCAATATTCCAGAATTCGGCAGCGTCAAAACCGAACGCGGCTTTCACGATCTGTTCGCGATGGATGCCTACCAGCATGTGCATGACGGGGTGGATTACCCCGCGGTGCTGCTCACCACCGGGTTGCATGACCCGCGCGTCTCGCCCTGGGAGGCGACGAAGATGGCCGCCCGGCTGCAGGCGGCCACCGCCTCCAAGAACCCGATCCTGCTGCGGGTGGAGGATGATGGCGGCCACGGCTTCGGCGCCACCCGCGCCCAGCGCGACGCCGAGACGGCGGACATCATGGCCTTCACGTTATGGCGCACCGGGCACCCTGGCTTCCAGCCAGGGTAGCAAAAGTTTTTGGTGCCGCTTTTTTCAAAAAGCGGCGAAAACGCTCGGGCATATGCAACGGCGCCGTCAAAACCCCAGGCCTCCTCGCCGCTTTTTTGTAAAAAAGCGGCACCAAAAAACTTTTATAACGCTTTTTCTTCTGGCTGCTTTTCGCCCGCCTCATGCCCCGGCTCGCGCAGCGCCACCGGCATCGCGGTGCGGCGCGGCGGCATGAAGCCATGCGCCAGCTCATGATAAAGCGGACGCGGACAAACCAGCTTCGATGTCCCCAGCCCCAGCATCGAGGCCAGCATCACCGCGATCACCGAGCCGGTATTGCCGGTCATTTCCAGAATGATCACAAACGCCGTCATCGGCGCCTGCACCACGCCGGAGAAATATCCCGCCATGCCCAGCAGCGCGCCGACACTCGCCGCCCGCCCGCCTTCGCCGGCAATCCACGCCCCCAACCCCGCCCCCACCGAGAGCGAGGGCGCGAAAATCCCGCCCGGAATACCCGAGACAGCGGTGATCAGCGTCGCCAGGAATTTCGCCGGCCAGAAATACCAATGCGGCGTAATCCCCTCCACCGCCGCCTTGGCGGTGGCGTAGCCGGTGCCGAAACTGTCGCCCTGGGAGAGAATGCCGAGGATCGCCACCAGCAGCCCGCACATTGCCGGATAGGCCAGCCCGCGCACCCGCCTGTTCACCGCGATCCAGCTTTTCGCCCACAGCCCGATATCCATCATCAACCGGCTGAACAGCCCGCCCAGCAGCCCGCCGGCGCTGCCGCACAGCACCACCATGCCCCAGCCGCCCAGCCCCTGGATGGCCGCGTTGGACGTGCCGAAATAGGTATAATTCCCGGTCAGCCCGAGCGAGACCAGGCCGCCAATGATCACCGTGGTCAGCACGATGCCGTTGGTCTTCACCTCGAAGGAGCGGCTCATCTCCTCGATCGCGAACACCACCCCCGCCAGCGGCGCATTGAAGGCGGCGGCGATGCCCGCGGCCGAGCCGGCCAGGATCAGCCCACGCTCATTCTGCAAGCCGCGCAGCCGCGCCACTTGCAGCATGATCGCCGCCCCCACCTGCACCGTCGGCCCCTCGCGCCCCACCGAGGCGCCGCACATCAGCGCCACCACCGTCAGCCCGATCTTGGCAAAGCACATCCGCACGGAGAGCAGCCGCCGCCTGGCCATGCCGCGCGGAATTTCCCGCGCCGCGATCGCCTGGGGAATGCCGCTGCCCTGCGAGCCTGGAAACACACGCGCCGCCGCCCAGGCGCAAAACGCATAGCCCAAAGGTGTCACCAGCAACGGCGCCAGCCAGAATCGCGAGTCGTAGTGAAAAAATAAATGTTCGGCACCGTCGGCGGCCTGGGCGAACAGCACGCTCACCGCCCCCACCAACAAGGCGCCGCCCCAGAAAGCCGCGCGCCGCCGCCAGAAACGCCCCGCCAGATGGGGCAAACGCCGCATTGGCGTTCCCAGCCTGTAATCCAACCTCTTGCCTCCTGTTCCCAACATCGCTAATAGCCCCTCCACGGATATGGGCACATAGCTCAGCGGTAGAGCACCACCTTGACATGGTGGGGGTCACAGGTTCAATCCCTGTTGTGCCCACCATATCCGGTTTTTCCCTGTAAAATCAGCATATTAGCCTTGCGGCGCGGCCCCCTTATGCGGCCCCGGCCCGGCGGCTTGGCGCCTAAAAACCTTGACGCGGCAAGCGTTGCGGCCCATTTGGGCGCAGGATTTCCCGTTTTTCATCATCGAGGTGTGTTTGTCTAAGGAAGATATGATCGAATTCAGCGGCATGGTCACTGAATTGCTGCCGAATGCCATGTTCCGCGTGAAGCTGGATAATGACCACGAGATTCTCGCCCATACCAGCGGCAAGATGCGCAAGAACCGCATCCGCGTGCTGGCCGGCGACCGCGTGAATGTCGAAATGACCCCGTACGACCTGACCAAGGGCCGGATCACATTCCGCTTCAAGTAATTCTGGCTTCGGCCAGCCCGCGCCGCCTGGCGCTGCTGCGGCAGATCGGCATCGAACCAGCCCGCATCGCCGCCCCGGAGATCGACGAGACGCCCCAGCCGGGCGAAACGCCCCGCGCCTATGCGCGGCGCATGGCGTTGGAGAAGCTGCGCCCTGAGCCGGATGGGTTCGTCATCGCCGCCGACACGGTGGTCGCCGCCGGCCGGCGCATTCTGCATAAAACCGAGTCGCGCGAGGAGGCTGCCGCTTATCTGGCTCTGCTCTCCGGGCGCCGGCACAAGGTGCATAGCGCGGTTGCCGTGCGTGCTCCGGATGGGCGCATCGCCTGCCGGGTGGTCGAGTCGGTGGTCGGCTTCGCTCGGCTCGATGCGCCGCAGCTGCAAAATTATCTCGCCAGCGAGGAATGGCGCGGCAAGGCCGGAGGCTATGCCATCCAGGGCCTGGCCGCCAGCTTCATCGATTACCTCGCCGGCTCCTATTCCGGCGTGGTCGGGCTGCCTCTGCACGAAACCGCCAAATTGCTGCGCGGGCTGGGCTGGCGGTGATCGCCGCCTCGGTGCGCGGCGCGCTGGTGCGCATCGCCCGGCTGTGCGGGGATGAGCTGGTGGAGTTTTACCTCTGGAACCGCGACGATCCGGATGGTGTCGGCGACATTTATACAGCCCGGGTCGATGCCAAGGAGAAGGCGCTGGCGGGCTGTTTCCTGTCCCTCGGCGGTGAGCTGAGCGGCTTCATGCCCGACAGCGCCGGGGCCAAAAGCCTGAATATCGGGGACCATGTCAGCGTCGCCGTCACCCGCGCGGCGCAAGGCGGCAAGGGCCCGCGGCTGAAGGCCCTGCCCCGCCCGCCCGGCGAGACACTCGGCCTGGTCGAACGCGGCCCCGGCCCGCTGCTGGACCTCGCCGCGCGCTGTCCGGATGAGGAGATCGTGCTCGACGATTACCCGCTAATCGCAACGCTACGACCCTTCCTGGATGGCCGCATGCGCCACGATTCCAGGGCCTTCGATGCGGTGCTGGAAGATGAAATCGCAGCGCTCTATGAGCCGGTGGCCGCACTCCCCCATGGCGCCAGGCTGCACATCACCCCCGCCCCGGCCGCGACCTTGCTGGATATCGATGCCGGCGCCGCCAGCCATATGGCGCCTTTGGCGCTGAATGAGGCGATGATCCCCGAAATCGCCCGGCAGATCGTGCTGCGCAATCTCTGCGGCGGCATTTTGATCGATTTCGCCGGGCTGAAGGCAGCCCAGCGTGAGCGGCTGATCGAACCGCTACGATTGGCGCTGCGCGCCGACCCGCTGCGCCCCAATTTGCTCGGCCTGTCGCATCTGGGCTTCGCCGAGCTGTCGCGCCCGCGCATCCGCCCGCCTTTGCATGAGATTTTCCCCCGATGACCTGCCCGATCTGCAACAAGCCCGCGACGCCGGAGCACATGCCTTTCTGCTCGCGCCGCTGTGCCGAGATCGATCTCGGCCGCTGGCTGAATGACAGCTACGCCCTCCCCGCCCCGCCGGAGGACGAGGATGAGGACCAGGAATAGGGTATAACGGGGGCGCTCGCCCCCGTCATTGCTAGGCGGCCTTGCTGCCCTGGTGGGAGTCCAGGAGCTTCAACAGGGCCTTGTTGAAGGCGGGGAGATCGTCAGGGTTACGGGAAGTGACGAGCATGCCGTCCACCACCACCTCCTGATCGACCCATTCCGCCCCGGCATTCTTCAAATCCGTGCGCAAGGAGGGCCAGGAGGTCAGCTTGCGCCCCTTCACCGCCCCGGCCTCGATCAGCGTCCACGGCCCATGGCAGATCGCCGCCACCGGCTTGCCGGCCTGCACGAATTGCCGGATGAAGGCCACGGCTTCCTTGTTGATGCGCAGACTATCCGGGTTGGCCACACCGCCAGGCAGCACCAGCGCGTCGAAATCCTTGGCGTTGGCATGGTCCAGAAGCTGCTCGACCTTCACCTTGTCGCCGGGCTGGTCATGTTTCATGCCCTGGATCTGCCCCTCATGCGGGGCGATCACCACCGGCGTGGCGCCAGCCTCGTGCAAGGCGCGCACCGGCTCGGTCAGTTCGGCCTGCTCGAAGCCGTCAGTCGCCAGCACCGCGATTTTCAGATGTTTCAGATTGCTCATTGCGTCCTCCTGTCTGGGCGGCGATGCCGCCTGTGGGGTGGACTACGCTAGCTGGGCAGCGCGCCCGGAAATCCAACCCCAGGTGACGCCTTCCTCATCTGGCCGCCAGAAACGGCTTCTGGCCGGAGAGATAGATCATCCGCCGTGGCTGCGCGCCGCCGCCCGCCTCGATCACCGGGCGCAGGGCCGCTTCCAGCGTCGCGGCCTCCTCGGGGCTGTAATCGCGCGCCAGGATTTCCGCCAGGCAAGGGGCGAGCGGATGCGGCGAGGTGTGCAGAAAGGCCGTCCAGTCCCGCGGCGGGGCCGGTTCGATATCGATGTGCAATTCCAGATGCAGCGGGGAGAAGCCCGCCATATGGGCGATCCGCAGCAGATCGCGTTCATCGTAATTGGTCAGCTCGTTGGCGGCGATCGCCTCGGCGCTATCCGGAAATTGCGCCGCCTTCCAGCGATGCAGCAGCGCCAGGGACGGCTCTGGCGTGGCCTCAAGCCGGGCGCGCATGGCGGCGGCGGCCAACGCTTCCTCGCGGAACAGCGGCTCGGCGATGGAAAACCAGCCGCCGGGCTTCAGCACCCGGAAGATCGCCGCGAAGGCGGCCGGCTTGTCGGCTTCATAGGCCAGAGCGGAGCGGGCGGTGACGGCATCCTGGCTGGCATCCGCCACCCCCGCCAGGCTGGCCGCCGGCATCTGCAGAAACTGGCAGCCTGTGTAGCCCTGCGCCGCCGCGCGCGCCTGGCAGACCTCCAACAAGGCGGCCGAGACATCCGTGAAACTGACCTCCAGCGCCGGCTCGCGGGCCAGAGCGGTGAAGCCGACCAGCCCTTCGCCGCAACCAATATCCAGCAGCTTCATGCCCGGTCGCAGCGTCAGCGCCGCCAGCAGCCTGTCGGCGAAGCCCTGGGTCTGCGCGTCGATCCGGGCGCGGGCCGCGGCATCGCCGCCATCGCGCCCCGTGGCCAGCCAGCGCGACCAGCCATCCTGCATCTAGCGGCGCCTCTGCGCGATATAGACCGAGCTCAGGATCATCACCCCGCCGGCCAGCTCCGCCAGGGTCAAAGGCTCGGCCAGCAGCAGCCGGCCGCCCAGGGCGCTGAACACCGGCAGCAGATAGAGAAACCAGCTCGCCGTCTGCGCGCCCAGCTCCGCCACGCCCTTGTTCCAGGCGATCAGCGCCACCACCGAGCCGCCAATCGCCAGCCCGAGGGCAAAGGCCCAGTCCCAGCCGGTCAGCAGATGTACCATCGCCGGCAGCCCGGCGCCGCCGAGCAGCAGCAGCGGCATGGTGCCGAGGAACATCGTCACCGCCGAGCATTGCAGGGCGCCGTGTTTCTTGATCAGCGGCGGGATCAGCACGCAATAGACCGCCCAGCCGCTGGCCGCCCCCAGCAGCATTAGAATGCCGCCCACCGAACCCTCGGCCGGGCCGGAGGAGGCGGCCAGCAAGGCGATGCCCGCCGCCCCCAGCAGCGCGGCGAAGATGGTCCGCATGCCAGGCGCACGCCGGGCGATCAGACAGCCGAGCAGCAGGATCATCAGCGTCTCGGTGGAATTCAACAGCCCGGCCATGCCGGCGGAGACGCTGCGCGCCGCCACGCCGGCGAGCAGATTATAGATCGAGACGCCGGCGAAGCCGCACACGGCCCCGCGCAGCCAGTCGCGCCCGCTCCAGGATCGCAGCGCGACGATCACGCCGGGGGTGAAGCAGAACGCGGCGATGGCGTAGCGCAGCGCCATATAGGAAGCGGCGGGGAAGCCGAGATGGGTCGGCCCGATGAAATAGCGATTGCCGATGGGCGCGAAGCCCCACAGCGCCACCGAGGCGAGCAGCAGCAGAAAGCCCCGCGCGCGCGGGGCCTGAAGCGACGGGGAGAGGGCCGACTGGCTCATGCGAGACGCCTGAATGGACAAGAGTGGGAGGGCTTTTGTCCAACGCGGCGGACACAGCCTGGGTAGGAAGATCGCGCCGCGCTGTCCATAAGCGCCGCGCGAAGGGCAATCATGCACAAAAGCTTGACCGCAACAAAAAACGTTCGGGGAGTGGCAAAGTTATTGCCACCCCCGAACGTTTATGGGGGCTTTTTGAAAAAAGCCCCCATACCCCCAAAAACTTTTGCAATTTAGAAAGGGATTTTTAACAATCTCAGCCGAGGTTGGAAAACCCCTTGCTCAACGCTTCCACGCCCGGCAGGATCTTGCCCTCCATCCATTCCAGGAAGGCCCCGCCAGCCGAGGACAGATAGGTGAGGTCGTGATGCACGCCCGCCAGCTTCAGCGCGGAGACGGTATCGCCACCACCACCCACCGAGATCACCTTGCCCTCCTTGGTCGCCTGCGCGATGGCCGCGGCCAGGGTGTTGGTGCCATGGTCGAACGGCTTGGTCTCGAAGGCGCCGAGCGGGCCGTTCCAGATGATGGTCTTGATCTGCGGCAGCCGGTGGATGAAGGCCTCCACCGTGGCCGGGCCGACATCCAGCGCCATCATATCGGCGGGAATGGCGTCGATGCTCACCACCTGGGTCGGCGCGTTGGCGGCGAAATTCTGCGCCACCACCACATCCTTCGGCAGGAAGATCTCGCAGCCCTTGGCGGCGGCGGCCTTCATGATCTCCAGAGCGGTGTTGTGCAGATCCTTCTCCTGCAGCGATTTGCCGACATCATGGCCCTGCGCCGCCAGGAACGTGTTGGCCATGGCGCCGCCAATCACCAGAATATCCACCTTGGCGACCAGATTGTTCAAAAGATCGAGCTTGGTGGAGACCTTGGAGCCGGCGACGATGGCGGCCACAGGGCGCTGCGGGTTGCCGAGAGCGGCTTCCAGCGCGTGCAGCTCCGCCTGCATCAGCCGCCCCGCGAAGGAGGGCAGATGCCGGGCCACGCCCTCGGTGGAGGCATGGGCGCGATGCGCGGCGGAGAAGGCGTCGTTCACATAAATGTCGCCCAGCTTCGCCAGGGCTTCCGAGAACGCCGCGTCGTTTTTCTCCTCGCCGGCATGGAAGCGGGTATTTTCCAGCACCAGCACGTCGCCATTCTTCAGCTTGGCCACCGCCGCCTCGGCCACCGGGCCGATGCAATCCTCGGCAAAGGCGACGGGCTTATCCAGCACCCGGCCCAGCGCCTCGGCGATCGGCTTCAGCGACATTTCCGGCACCACCTTGCCTTTCGGCCGGTCGAAATGGCTGAGCACGATCACCTTCGCGCCCTTCTCGGCGAGTTCCTTGATGGTGGGCACGAGACGCTCAAGCCGCGTCGCGTCGGCGACCTTGCCGTTCTGCATCGGCACGTTCAGGTCGGCGCGGAGCAGCACACGCTGCCCCGCAACTTTGGCGTTATCCAAGGTCTGGCTCACAGCGCGCCGAAATAGGCGGCGGTGTCGGACATGCGGTTGGAGAAGCCCCACTCATTGTCGTACCAGGAGAGTACGCGGGTCAGGCCGCCATCGACGACCGTGGTCTGCGGCGCATCGAAGGTGGAGGAGGCCGGAACATGGTTGAAGTCGGCACTCACCAGCTTGTCGGTGGAGTAGCCGAGAATGCCCTTCAGCTCGCCCTCGGAGGCCTTTTTCATGGCGGCGTTGATCTCTTCCACGGAGCCTTGCTTCTTCAGCACGACATCCAGCGAGATCAACGACACGTTCGGGGTCGGCACGCGGATGGCGGTGCCGTCCAGCTTGCCCTTCAGCTCCGGCAGCACCAGCCCGACGGCCTTGGCGGCACCGGTGGAGGTCGGGATCATGGACAGAGCGGCGGCGCGGGCGCGGTGCAGATCCTTGTGCAGCGTATCCACGGTCTTCTGGTCACCCGTGTAGGAATGAATGGTGACCATATAGCCGCGCTCGATACCGAAATTCTCGTGCAGCACCTTGGCGACCGGCGCCAGGCAGTTGGTGGTGCAGGAGGCGTTGGAGATGACCTGCATCTCCTTGGTCAGCGATTTATGGTTCACGCCGAAGACGATGGTGGCATCCACCCCGTCCGCCGGGGCGGAGACGACGACCTTGCGGGCCCCGGCGGCCAGCAGCTGGGCGGCGGCTTCGCGCTTGGTGAACAGGCCGGTGCACTCCATCGCCACATCCACACCCTGCAAGGGCACCTTGGACGGGTCGCGCTCGGCGGTCACCTTGATCGGCGCGTAGGTGCGGCCGTTATGGGTGATGACCAGGCTGTCGCCCTGCACCTCGACGGTGCCGGGGAAGCGGCCATGCACGGAGTCGTAACGGAACATGTGGGCGTTATCGGCGACGGAGCCGAGATCGTTGATCAGCACCGGCTCCACATCGGTGCGCCCGCTCTCGATGAGCGCGCGCAGCACCAGACGGCCAATGCGGCCGAAGCCGTTAATCGCGATTTTTACAGCCACGTTCAGTTTCCTTCTTTCTTAACGGCGGCCACGATTGCCGCTTCCGTTATGCCGAAATGCTCGTACAGGATTTCCGCCGGGGCGCTAGCGCCGAAGCCGGTCATGCCGATGAAAATTCCGTCAGAGCCGAGCCAGCGCTCCCAGCCGAAGCCGCTTGCCGCTTCCACGCCGATGCGCGGGGCATCGCCCAGCACCTCTTTCTGGTACTCGGCACTTTGCTGGGCGAAGAGCTCGAAGCAGGGGGCGGAGACCACCGCGACCTCGATGCCCTGCGCCGCCAGCGTCTTCTTCGCGGCGATGGCGAGCGAGACTTCGGTGCCGGTGGCAATGATGGTGGCGGCGCGCTTGCCATTGGCCTCGGCGATCACATAGGCGCCGCGCGCCGTCTTGTTGCCGTTGGCGGCGTCGCGGATGGCGGGCACGGCCTGGCGGGAGAGCACCAGCAGGCTCGGGCCCTTGGCGTTCTTGATGGCGATTTCCCAGGCCTCGGCGGTCTCGATCGCATCGGCCGGGCGCAGCACCAGCAGGTTCGGCATGGCGCGCAGCGAGGCCAGATGCTCGATCGGCTGATGGGTTGGGCCGTCCTCGCCCAGCCCGATGGAATCATGCGTCAGCACATGGATGGCGCGGGTATGCATCAGCGCCGCGAGGCGGATGGCCGGGCGCATATAGTCGGAGAAGACGAAGAAGGTGCCGCCATAGGGGATCAGCCCGCCATGCAAAGCGATGCCGTTCATCGCCGCCGCCATGCCGAATTCGCGGATACCGTAATAGATATAGCGGCCGCCATATTCGCCGGGCAGCACATCGCCCATGCCCTTGATCAGGGTCAGGTTGGAGCCGGTGAGATCGGCGGAGCCGCCGACCAGCTCGGGCAGCGCGCCCACCAGCACTTCCAGCGCCTTCTGGCTGGATTGGCGGGTGGCGAGCTTGGGCTTGCTTTCGGCCAGGCTGGCCTTGTAGGCGCTCATCGCCTCGGCCCAGCCCTCGGGCAGCTTGCCGGCCATCACGCGCTCGAACTCGGCGCGCATCGGGTGCTTGGCCAGGCGCTTCAGCCAGGCGCGGCGGGCGGCACCACCACGCGCCCCGGCCTCGCGCCAGGGGGTATAGATCTCCTCAGGCACGACGAAGGGCAGATGGTTCCAGCCCAGCGCCTTCTTCGCCCCTTCCGCCTCGGCCCCGCCGAGGGCAGAGCCATGCACGCCGGCGGTGCCGGCCTTGGTCGGGGCGCCGAAGCCGATGATGGTCTTGCAGGCGATGATGGTCGGTTTCGAGGATTTCTGCGCGAAGGCCAGGGCCGCCGTCAGCTCCTCGACATTATGGCCATCGATGCGTTTGGTCGCCCAGCCATAGGCGCTAAAGCGCTTCAGCGTGTCCTCGGAGGTGGACATGCTGGTGGCGCCGTCGATGGAGATGGAATTATCGTCCCACAGCACGGTCAGCTTGTTCAGCTTCAGATGCCCGGCCAGCGCCGCGGCCTCGTGCGAGACGCCTTCCTGCAGGCAGCCATCGCCGGCGATCACCCAGGTGCGGTGATCGACCAGGGATTTGCCGAATTTCGCGGCCAGCATGCGCTCCGCCAGCGCCATGCCGACCGAGGTGGCAAAGCCCTGGCCGAGCGGGCCGGTGGTCATCTCAATGCCCGGATGCTCGCCATATTCCGGATGGCCGGCGGCGGGGGAATGCAGCTGGCGGAAGCTTTTGAGCTGCTCGATGCCCATGCCCTCATGGCCGGTGAGGTGCAGCAGCGCGTAGAGCAGCATCGAGCCATGACCGGCGGAGAGCACGAAACGGTCGCGGTCGAACCAGTCCGGCGCGGCGGCGTCGAATTTCAGGAATTTGCGGTAGAGGGCGGTGGCGGCGTCGGCCATGCCCATCGGCATGCCGGGATGGCCGGATTTGGCGGCTTCCACGGCGTCGATCGCCAGCGCACGGATGGCATTGGCCATCGCCCGGTCCTCGCCCGGCTCCTGCGCCAGCAGCGCCGCCTGGCGGGCCAGCGCCGCCTCGTTGCCCGAATTACCCGCAATGCTCGCCATACTCTGCCAATCCTCGATGATCGGCGCGTGCATAATACTTCACGTCCCCGGCAGCAACCCGGCGAGGGACGGGAAGAATAACGCGCCTGTTCCCAAACCGCCGGCCCTCGGCCCTGGGTCAGAGGGTCGATCAGCGCGGCATGGCGGTTACGCGCGCCGGGCCTGCGCCATGCGGAGCATGCCATCGGCCAGACGGGCGAACGCCTCGGCCATTTTCGCCCGCAGGGCGGTGTCGGTCAACCGCGCCGCCAGCGCCTCGTCCATCGCCGCCAGCCATTGCCGCGCGGTCTCCGGGGTGATGCCCATCGGCGCGTGCCGGCTCATCAGGCAGAAGCCGCCGCGATCGGCCAGCCAGTCGCGCGGGCCGCCGAGCCAGAGGGTGAGAAAACCGATGAAATCCTCGCAGACCGGCCCCAGATCCGGCGCATGCATGTCGCGCAGGGGCTTGTAGGCGGGGTTGGTCTCCATCACCGCGTAGAAATGCTCGACCAGGGCGCGCACCCCAGCAGCGCCCCCGGCACGGTGATAATAATCAAGCTCTGTTGCCTCGCTCATGCCCTGCCCCGCCAAAAGCACGGTGAGAGCAAATAAAATCCGCCTCTCCCTTGATCCAGATCATCGCGGGCAAAGAAAAACCCTCCCGGCTGGCGCCGGGAGGGCTGTTTTACGCGGTCATCCGAGACGGATCAGCCGTGCTGGATCACTTCGCCATGCTGGGTGATGTCCAGACCCTCGATCTCGTCCTCCTTGGAGACGCGCAGACCCATGGTCAGGTCGATCAGCTTCAGGATGATGTAGGAGATGACGGCATCGTAGACGATGGTGACGATGATGCCCTCGGCCTGGATCAGGATCTGCTTCGGGTTGCCGTCGATCAGGCCGGAATGGCCGGTGCCGCCGACAGCCGCCACCGCGAAGACGCCGGTGAGCAGCGCGCCGAGGATGCCGCCGAGACCATGCACGCCCCAGACATCCAGCGCGTCGTCATAGCCGAACATGTTCTTGAAGCCGGTGACGCCCCAGAAGCAGACCACGCCAGCCGCCAGGCCGATGACCAGCGCGCCGCCGACCGGCACGAAGCCGCAGGCCGGGGTGATGGCGACGAGGCCGGCGACCGCGCCGGAGATGGCGCCCAGCAGGCTCGGCTTGCCCTTGACCATCCATTCCACGATGACCCAGGAGAGCACGGCGGCGGCGGTGGCGAGCTGGGTGTTGATCGCGGCCATGCCAGCCTGACCGCCAGCGGTGAGCGCGGAGCCGGCATTGAAGCCGAACCAGCCCACCCACAGCAGGGCGGCGCCGACCATCGCATAACCCAGATTCGCCGGGGCCATGTTGTCGCGGCCATAGCCGGAGCGCTTGCCGACCATGATGGCGGCGATCAGGCCGGGAACGGCGCTGTCGATATGCACGACGGTGCCGCCGGCGAAGTCGAGCACGCCGAGATTGCCGAGGAAGCCGCCGGGGCCCCAGACCATGTGGGCGATCGGGCAATAGACCAGCAGCAGCCACACGCCGACGAAGACCATGGAGGAGGAGAATTTCAGGCGGTCAGCCGGGCCACCCAGCATCAGCGCCGGGGTGATGATGGCGAAGGTGCACTGGAAGAACGCGAACACGGTCTCCGGAATGGTGCCGGAGAGGCCGTTGAGGCCGGTGCCCTGCAGCATCACGCGGGAGAAGCCGCCAAACACGCCGGCAAGCGGGCCGGAGCCGGCGGTGAAGGCCAGGCTGTAGCCGACGATGCACCACAGAACGGTGACCAGGGCGGTGGTGAAGAACATCTGCATCAGCATCGCCAGCATGTTCTTCTTGCGCAGCAGACCGGCATAATACAGCGCCAGGCCGGGGATGGTCATCATCAGCACGATGGCCGAAGAGGTCAGCATCCAGGCGGTGTCGCCCGAATTCAGGGTCGGGGTCGGAGCGGCCGTCTGCGCCAGGGCGGGGGCGCAGCCAAACGCTGCCAGGCCGAGGCCCGCGGGCACGCCCAAAAGAGATCTTTTCGTCATCAAGTCCTCGTTCCTCATGGCGCTACCTTGTGGCCTGGAGCCCAACAGGCCGGCAGCGCGTGATCATGACAGCTCAGTGCGATAGGCAAATCAATGCTGAGCAAGGAGCGTGCCAGAGCGGGCGGCGCGGATGCGGGGCCAGGGGGCCGGGCAATTCATGGCGGCGGGCGGCGGAGAGGCAATTGAATGAAATGAGACTGCCTAATTTAGCGGCAATAATTTGTTCAAATTTTCTTCACTGCACGAAATGGATGAACGACAGGTTATATTGACTCCGCAATATTTCCGCCGGCGCCGCCGGTTTCCCGCCGCCGGATTTTCTGGCAAGATCGGGTCATGACGCAAACATGCGAGATCGCGGTCATTGGCGCCGGCCCGGTGGGCGGCACGCTGGCCCTGGCCTTGGCGGCGCGGGGCCGCAAGGTGTTACTGGTTGATACGGCCGATCTGAAACCGATGGAGCATCCGGATTTCGATGGCCGGGCCTATGCCATCGCCCAGGGCTGCCGGCCCTTGCTGCAGGAGGCCGGGCTGTGGGAGCGCCTGCCCTTCGCGCCCTGCCCAATCAAGGATATCGACGTGACGGACGGCAAGCCCGGCCGCGCCCCCTCGCCGCTGAAGCTGCATTTCGACCATCGCGCCGTGGGTGACGAACCGTTTGGCTGGATCATCGAGGCGCGCTCGGTGCGGGTGGCGCTGAATGCGGCGCTGGCGGAGTCCGAGGTGATCGTCCGCGCTCCGGCGCAGGCACGGGTGACCCGGCATGAGGATGGGGTGGAGATCAGCGTCGGCGATGAGCATTTCACCGCGCAGCTGGTGGTGGCGGCGGAGGGGCGGCAATCGCCGCTGCGCCAGCAGGCCGGGATCGGCGTGACAAGGCTGCCTTATCATCAGACGGCGGTGATCTTCGCGCTCGCCCATGAAAAGCCGCATAACAATGTGGCGCTGGAGCATTTCCTGCCGGGCGGGCCGTTCGCGGTGCTGCCGATGACCGGCACGGATGAGCATCCGAACGTCTCCGCCATCGTCTTCACCGAGAGCGATGCCAACGCCAAGCTGCTTTATGGCATGGAGGATGCGGCATTGCTGGCGCAGGTGCAGGCGCGGCTGGGCGACCGGCTGGGGGCGCTGCGCCCGGCCGGGCGGCGCTGGCTCTATCCGCTCTATGCGATGTATGCCTCGCGCTATTACGATACGAGGCTGGCTTTGGTGGGGGATGCGGCGCATGGCGTGCACCCGATCGCCGGCCAGGGGCTCAATCTCGGCCTGCGCGATGCGGCGGCGCTGCTGGAGCTGGCGGCGCCAGCGCAGGATCCGGGCGCGGCATCGGTGCTGCGCGCCTATCAGGCGAAGCAGCGGCCGGTGAATATGGCGATGCTGCTGGGCATGGATGCGCTGGACCGGCTGTTCTCGACCAATTTCCCGCCGGTGCGGCTGGCGCGCGACCTTGGCCTAGCGGCGGTGGAGCGGCTGCCGCGGCTGAAGCAGCGCTTCATGCTGGCGGCGATGGGGCGCTGATTTAAAACTTTCTTAGTTTCAAAAGTTTTTGGGTGCAGCCCTTTTTTCAAAAAGGGCTGCAAAACGCCTGGGGTGTTGGCAATGTAGGTGCGACCACCCCGAACGTTTTTGCGACCCTTTTTTGAAAAAAAGGGTCGCCCCCAAAAAACTTTTACAAATTTGTTCAAGGCTTTATCCGGCGAATTCCGTTAAGACGTTCAGCATGTTCACAACCCTGCTGATCCTGCTCGCCGCCATCGTCCTCGCCGTGCCGCTCTCGCGCTATGCGGGGCTGGGCTCCATTCTCGGCTATCTCGCCGCCGGCGTCATCATCGGCCCCTCGGTGCTGGGCCTCGTCTATAACGTCGATCAGATCAGCAATGTCTCCGAGCTCGGCGTGACCATGCTGCTCTTCCTGATCGGGCTGGAGCTGCGCCCGCACCGGCTCTGGGTGCTGCGCAAGGCGGTGTTCGGGCTGGGTGCCGCGCAGATGCTGCCGACCTCCGCCGTGCTGGCCGGGGCGGCAATGGCCTTTGGCGTGCCGGCGCTGGATGCGCTGGTGCTGGGCATCGGGCTGGCGCTCTCCTCCACCGCCATCGCCCTGCCCTTGCTCTCCGAGCGTAATCTGCTGCCCACCATTCCCGGCCGCGACGCCTTCGCGGTGCTGCTGTTCCAGGACATGGCGGCGATTCCGGTGCTGGCGCTGCTGCCGATATTGGCCGGCGGCGGCTCGGCGCATTTTTCCTGGGTCGCGGTGGCGCGCGGGGCGGCGGTGGTGGCGGGGATTCTCGCCGGTGGCTATCTGCTGGTGCCCTATCTGTTCAAAATGGTCGCCTCCGCCAAGGTGCCGGAAGTGTTCACCGCCACCGCGCTGCTGCTGGTGGTGGGCACCGCCGCGCTGGCGGAATGGGCCGGGCTTTCGGCCTCGCTGGGCGCGTTTCTGGCCGGCGTCGTGGTCTCGGATTCGGATTACCGGCATGAGTTGCAGGCGGATGTGGAGCCGTTCGAGGGGCTGCTGCTGGGGTTCTTCTTCATGTCCGTCGGCATGTCGGCCGATCTCGGGCTGTTGCTGCACAAGCCGCTGGAGATTGCCGGGCTGGTGATCGGCCTGGTGGCGGTGAAAACCGGCATCGGCTACGGCGTTTCCTATCTGCGCCGGGGCATCAAAGGGGCGGCGCTGCGCTTTGCCACCGTGCTGCCGGAGGGCAGTGAGTTCGGTTTCGTGCTGTTCGCCGCCGCGGTGGCGCAGGGCACGCTGGCGAAGGAGCTGGCGGCGGAGGCCAATCTGGTCATCGCGCTCTCGATGCTGGCGGCGCCGATTCTGTTCACCCTCTCCGAGCGCTTCGTGCAGCCGAAGCTGGAGGCCAAGAAGGCCCGGCCCTACGACAAGCTGGAGGACATGCAGGCCTCGCCGGTGATCATTTGCGGCTTTGGCCGGGTGGGGCAGATTATCGGGCGCGTGCTGGCGATGCAGAAGATCCGCTACACCGCTTTGGATCGCAGCTCGACCCAGGTGGATTTCGTGCGCCGCTTCGGGGTGCGGGTATTCTATGGCGACCCGACGCGCGAGGAGGTGATGCGCGCCGCCGGGGCGGAGAGCGCGAAAGTGCTGGTGATCGCGCTGGACGATATGGAGGCCAGCGTGCGGGTGGCGGAAATGGTGCGGCGGAAATTCCCGCAGCTGCAGGTCGTCGCCCGGGCGCGCAACCGCAACCATGTGCATGCGCTGATGGGCGCCGGGGTGGACCATTTCGTGCGTGAGACGTTCTTCTCCTCGCTGCAGCTGACCGAGATTGTGCTGGAGGCGCTGGATGTGCCGGAGTCGCAGGCGAAACGCGCGATCGAGCTGTTCCGGCGGCATGACGACCAGATTCTGCACGAGACCTACGCCTATGGGAATGACGAGGGACGGCTGATCCAGACCGCGCAGGAGGCGGCGAAGGAGTTGCAGGATCTGTTCGAGACCGACCAGAGCGACATGGAGGACGGCGAAGGCAAGCCAGCGTGACTACAACGCGCCGGCGACTTCCTTGAAAATCTCCGCCGGCAGCGTGCCGCCATAGAGCTTCTCCGCCGGGCTGTTATCGTCATTGCCGAGCCAGACGGCGATGATATCGCCCTTGGCGTAGCCGACGAACCAGCCATCGCGGTAATCCTGGGTGGTGCCGGTTTTGCCCGCGGTATAGACGCCCGGAATGAAGGCGGCGCGCCCGGTGCCGGAAAGCACGACCTGGCGCATCATCCCCGCCACCGCCTGCGCATCGCCCGCCGGCACCACCGGCACCGGGGCTGCGATATGCGCCGGCGCGCCGTTGATGGCGGTGACACCATAAGGCGTGACACGCTCGCCGCCATTGAAAAATGTCGCATAGGCGCTGGCGAGTTGCAGCACCCCGACCGCCCCTGTGCCGAGCGCCATCGTCGCGTCCTTGGGGAAATGGTCATCCAGCCCGAGCGACCGCGCCACGGCGATGACGCGGCGCGGCCCGCCGGCGCGCATCAGGATGCGGATGGCCGCGGTGTTCATCGAATCCGCGAGCGCGGCGGTCAGACTGACCTCGCCGTGATAGGCTTCATCGTCATGCGGGCGGTAGCCATGGATGTTGAGCGGGCCGTCCAGCACCGTGTCATCCGGCGACATGCCGGCCAGCAGCCCGGCCAGCCAGACCACCGGCTTGATCGCCGAGCCGGTCTGGCGGCGGGCGAGCACGGCGCGGTTATAGCCCTCCCGGTCCCCCACCCCGCCGACCAGGGCGCGCACCGCGCCGCTGCGCGCATCGAGCACGACGATGGCGCCCTGGGAGACGCGGTATTTGGCGCCTTGCGCGGCGATGGTGGAATCCAGCGCCGCCTGGGCGGCCGTCTGCACGCCCGCAAACATGGTGGTGGTGAAGGCGATGTCCTCGCCTTCGGGGATCGCATCGGCCTCGTGCTGCATGGTCCAGAGCGCGAACCAGGAGGTGCGCGAGATCGGCGAGGCGGCGTCCGCCAGCTGGGCGGCGGCGGCGTTCTCCTGTTCGGGCGAGATCGCGCCGGTGGCGACCATCGCGTCCAGCACCTGGGTGGCGCGGTTGGCGGCGGCCTGGGAATTGACCAGCGGGTTGAGGCTGGAGGGCGCTTTCGGCAGCCCGGCCAGGATGGCGGCCTGGGCGATGCTGAGCCGGCTGGCGGGCTCGTTGAAATAGAGCCGGGCGGCGGCGTCGATCCCGTAGGCGCCTTCGCCGAGATAGACGCGATTGAGATAGATGCCGAGGATCTCCTGGCGGCTGTAATGGTGCCAGAGCCAGAGTGCCAGCACCGCCTCCTGCACCTTGCGGCGCAGCGTGCGCTGGTTGCCGAGGAACAGGGTTTTCGCCACCTGCTGGGTCAGGGTCGAGCCGCCTTGCACCACCCGGCGATGGATGATGTCCGAGACCAGGGCGCGGAAAATGCCCATACCATCGAACGGGCCGTGCCTGGCGAAGCGCCGGTCCTCAATGGCGATGAAGGCGGCGGGGACGTAAGGCGGGAGGGCGGCGGGGAGCACGACCTGGCCGGAGACATCGCCGAACCGGGCGAGCAGATGGCCTTGCGGGTCGAGCAGGCGGATGGCGGGGCGGCGGGTCTGGGTGACGGCGATGGCCGGATTCGGCAGGTCCCAGGTGAACCAGAGCCCGACCAGGAAGCAGGCCAGCGCCCCCCAGATCGCCGAAATCACCAGGATGCGGGTGGCGGCCCAGCCATGCCGGGCGCGCCGGACAAGCTGCGGCGATGGCCGCAGCGCCGCCTTCAGCGCGGGCTTCGCGGGCGGCTTGGGGACCGGCTTGGGTGACGGCTTCGGCGGGGGCTTAGGCGGTCTGGGCATCCCGCCCCTGCTGCCAAGAGGAAGGGGGCGACGTCAACCACCGGGTTTGACCGCGCCGCCAGAACGGGTAAACAGGCGGCGTGCGGGCGTGGCGAAACTGGTAGACGCAACGGACTTAAAATCCGTTGGGAGCAATCCCGTGCCGGTTCGATTCCGGCCGTCCGTACCATGATTTGGCCATAAGGCTCCTCGCCAGCCCTCCCCGGCCAGTCAGTTCGTAATTCGCACAGCCGCACTCAGCGCCGAGTTGAGCATCGCGCTCATATCAGCCTGAATGTCAGCCGAATTATTTGCCTGCTTGAAGTCTTGCGGTGCGGAAGCGCAGGCCTCAAGCCCTTGCGCATTGGGTGGGAGGGCTGTCGAAGGCGTCATAACGGAGTTGCCGTTAATATCGGTCCCTTCATTCCAGTTGCGCTCGGTACCATTCGACAATGAGGGAAAATCGTCCTTGGTGTATTGATCAACGGGATTCCCCGTGCCGAAATAGAAGGTGTTCTGGGTTGTGGGATAAGTCACTTGCAGCACATAGACCGTGAAACCCAAATCCTTGAGCAAATAACAAACGCCGAGATCGCAAGGCGTGGGGCTTTGAATTTTTTCCGCGTTGATACCGGCCATTTCACCGATGACACGGCCGCATGAGCCGCCGGGCTGTGTGTCCTCCATGCCATCGGTAACAATGACGATATTACGCTCCGGGTAGCTGGGCTCAGTTCCCACCAGCGTCGGGTCTGTTGGAGGATTTGCCAGCGCATGCCCGGGCTGCGCGGTTTCATAAGAGTTCGTTGTCGTCTCTCCACAATAGAATTTTCCGCTGATCAGCTGCATTACAGCATTCGGAAAATCCGTATGGCCATAGTTCTGACCGTTATTGGACAACATAGGCACGGCAGTTTCCGAGGGATTCTTCGTGTAATCATCGTTATTGATCGTTGTCAGCGCCCCTGACAAATCAGACGTGGCCTCATACATGGCATCGCCATTGCCCTTATTGCCTTGCACAATGGGGCAGGCATTATCATTGAACTGGTAAATACCAGCCGTGAATTGCCCAGCCACTTGCTCGCTGGATTTCATAGAGGAGAGAATGGTCTCCAGTGATGAAAAGACCACATCTGTTTTCAATTTTACCCCTAACCTGCGGGCAATACCATAAAAATCCAGGAAATATCCGTTATTGTCCGTTTGGGTTGTTTCATGGCAGGCAAACGCGCAAGGCGCCATGGCTTGCCCATAGTTAAAAAATCCATTCATTCCCGGATTGCAATTCGCCGATGCGGTGGTGCCTGAATTGGTCGAATATAATTGATACCCAGAAATATTTTGAACCTGGTTCCAGTTCACAAAGGGAGTGGGCGTATCCTGATACACCCACATGCCGTTGGTGTCCGGATTGGACAATTCCCACGTCGGAACACAGACCGTATTGTCGTCCATGGTCTGCACATCGTTCGAATCGGCACTCACCAGCATGGAGCTGGACGTATCCATCAGGACCAGCAATTCGACATAGGAATATTGCGAATTCGCCGAAGATGTTCCGATAACGTACCAATTCTGTTGGTTATTGAATAAGGTTTTGAAAAAAGGCGGATAAACGCCCTTATAGTCCACGGTCGAGGTGAAGCCGGCGGGGTTACTGGCGGAAAGATTCTGGTTGGCCTGAACATTCACTGTCGGCGAGCCACCGGATGTATAGGCTGTCGGCAGGGATGCCAACTGAGCCGTGAACCATTTGCCGCCGGCCGCATCTCCGGCCGCCGTCGCAGCGCTGATCGCTGTACTGTTACTCGCCCCGCTGCTTAATTGGAGCGTATAGGTGGCGGTCGCCTCACGGATCGAATAGGTCGCGGCGGCGTCCCCGGCCAGGGCGAACTGGGCGCGGGCCTGGGCATAAAATGAATAATCAATCGCCAGCCCCACCATCATCACCAGGGGCAAAGCCGCAGCCGCCGTGATGAGTCCAAAAGCACCGCGCCGATCGCGCCAGAAGGAGCGGATGAATTTGATCATGGTGTTGATTCCGCCGGCGGGTTATCCAATGTGGTGTTAATGCAATAATCATTGATGCTACGCGGCACCCCGTCATTATAGCTAGTCGGGTTGCTGTTATCGAGGCTCTCGGCACTGATCGTGGTGAATTGCTGATAAAGCTGCTGATCTGAGCCGACTGTGGTCTTCACGCTACGCACCGGCCAATAGCCGTTCACCCAATAATCAAACGCGTAGGGGAAAAAATTAAAAAGCGGCGTATAGTGCAGATGCACATCGACCACGATGATCGGCGAAGGTGGCGCCGTGGTCGTGTTCACGCTGGTCCGCCCCAGATCCAAGGTGCGCAGATTGGTCAGATCGCTAGAGCTGCCGCTATTTGGCACGGTCTGGTTCAACGAACCCGGCCAAGAGGATGCCCGGGAGGGGATGGTCGCGATATTCGAACAAGAGCGTAGGGGAGCCGTCGCCACGATGATCGGCGTGGTCGTTGTGGTTTTGCTGCCTGGCGGCTTATAGCTAACGCTGCCGTTTTTTGAGGACGAGACTTGAAATGATCGGCCGCTATCCCCGCCGGTATAAACAACACTCCACACCACTACAGGGGTATAGCACGTGCTTCGCGCGCACGCGGCGGATTTATTGGTTGGCTGAAACGAGATTGAGGAAATCGTGACCGATTTCACACCATTTTGCTGCCCGTTGCGTAGCATCGGAATATCGCCCCATATCTCGGAGGCTGATTGCTGCACCTGGTCATAGGTCAACACCGTCGAACCGCTGGACTGAACGGAGGCGTTCGTCACCGATGCGGCGATGAAATGGGCGGCGCTGTAGACCTGCTGATAGACGATCAGCGCCCCGGAAAGCTCATAAACGCCATAAAACAGAATGATGAATAATGGCGCGACGAGAACCAGCTCCAACGCCGCGACCCCACGCCGGTCCCGCCACAATACCGCCTTGATGGCCCGGAAATTCAGCATGGCGAAGGCCGGTTCGCCAAGGGCGGGAAAGCTTCCGTCGTCAAGGCGGCCGTCGAGAAGATCGGCCGGACATAGCTACCCTTGTATTTCACGGGGCCCAGCAATCCGCCCAGAAAGCTCGGCGCGATGTAAACCGCCGACAATAGAACCATCGATTGCGACCCAGGGTTACAATACCCAGGAGTTGTGCTTGCGGAAGTATTTATCGTCGAGCATGGAGAGAGATTCGCGGCCGCGCCGTTGCCCTGACCATCCATGCTCCAGAAATCCCCAAGCTGAAGCGCCCCGCCAGCCACGGGCGCGCGGCCTACCGTCGCATCGTAAAAATCAAGGTTTTGGCAAGTGCCCGAGCTGAAGTTCATCTGCTCGATACGCACGTAGAGATTATGGCAATTCAACAGGCCGTGGGTCGCTGTCGGACAGAAATAATTCGACATGAAGCTTGCCGGCGAGGCGGTGTTTTGTGTTGTTCCAACCTGAACGTCCCGCGCCGCCGTTTGCAGTGAATCGTTCAAAACCACCTGCAAAAACTGATCATAGGAGATTTCAAAGACCGCCAGCAGGAGGACAAAAAATATCGGGGCGGTGAGGCCAAACTCCAGCGCGAATGAGCCGCGCGGGGTTTTTGCCAACGCCCATATCATCGATATCGACTGGGATAGCAGCACGCGTACGGCAGCAAGAAGCCTATCCACCAAGCAATCTCCAAAAGCAACAGCCCCGCTCGGAGGCTAAAAGCAAAACTTTACGCCAGCTTACATTATATTATGTTTATATCCCCGGCCAAGGGGAAACAGCCGGGGGATGCGGTCACGGTTTCGTCACGCGTTGATACTCTGTCCCTTTCCAGTACAATTTGAGCGCGTGACGCCCCGGAATGGACACACGCGCCCCCTGGGACCATTCCTCCGCCGGAGGCGGGGACGGAAAAAATTTGAGGCTTCGCATCGACGAGGTCCGGTTGTCCTTCCCGCCTCTCGTCCCGCCGGCGTGCCAGCGCGGCGCGGCGAAGGTCAATGCGTCTTGTAGGGAAGCGTCGATGAATCGAATCAGGTCCGAGAAACTGCGCCAGAAACTCATGTCCGTCGACGAGGCGGCCGCCCTTATTCCGCCCGGCTGTACGGTGGGGATGAGCGGTTTTACCGGCTCGGGCTATCCCAAGGCGGTGCCGCAGGCGCTGGCGCGGCGGATTGAGGCGGCGCGGGCCGCCGGCGACCCGTTCCGGGTGAAGATCTGGACCGGCGCCTCCACCGGGCCGGAGCTGGATGGCGCCCTGGCCAAGGCCGATGGCATCGAATTCCGCCTGCCTTTCAATTCCGATCCGATCGCGCGCGAGAAGATCAACAAGGGCGAGATGGAGTATCTCGACATGCATCTAAGCCAGGTGGCGCCGATGGCCTGGCAGGGGTTTCTGGGCAGGCTGGATGTGGCGCTGATCGAGGTGGTCGGCATTACCGAGGATGGGTCGCTGATCCCCTCCTCCTCCGTCGGCAACTCCAAAACCTGGGTGGACCGGGCGGAGAAGATCATTCTGGAGGTCAATCACTGGCAGAATGAGGCGCTGGAAGGGGTGCATGACATTTATTACGGCACCGCCCTGCCGCCGAACCGGGTGCCGATCCCGCTGATCCGCCCGGATGACCGGATCGGCCAGACGACCTTGAAGTGCGATCCTTCGAAGGTGATCGCGGTGGTTGAGACCAATGCGCCGGACCGCAACCTGCCCTTCGCCAAGCCCGATGACACCGCCAATGCCATTGCCGGGCATCTGATCGAATTCCTGGAGCATGAGGTGAAGATGGGGCGGCTGCCGGAGCATTTGCTGCCGCTGCAATCGGGCGTGGGCAATATCGCCAATGCGGTGCTGGCCGGGCTGAACGGCTCGCGCTTCGAGAACCTGACCGCCTACACCGAAGTGATCCAGGACGGGATGCTGGATATGCTCGATAGCGGCAAATTGCGCCTGGCCTCGGCCACCGCCTTCTCGCTTTCGCCGACGGCGGCGGAGCGGATGAACGACAATATGGCGGAGTATCGCAAGCATATGATCCTGCGCCCGCAGGAGATTTCCAACCATCCGGAGCTGGTGCGCCGGCTCGGCTGCATCGCGATGAACGGGCTGATCGAGGCGGATATTTACGGCAATGTGAACTCCACCCAGATCATGGGCAGCCGGATTCAGACCGGCATCGGCGGCTCCGGGGATTTTGCCCGCAATGCCTACATCTCCATCTTCATGACCCCGTCCACCGCGAAGGGTGGGGCGATTTCCTCGATCGTGCCGCTGGCGGCGCATGTGGACCATATCACCCAGGATGTGGCGGTGATCGTCACCGAGCAGGGGCTGGCGGATCTGCGCGGGCTGTCGCCGAAGCAGCGGGCGAAGCTGGTGATGGAGAATTGCGCGCATCCGGATTACCGGCCGCTGCTGCAGGATTATTACCAGCGCGCCCGCCGGTTTTCCTACGGCCAGCAATCGCCCTGCCTGCCGGGGGAGGCGCTGTCCTGGCATCAGCGCTTCATCGAGACCGGCACGATGCGTCATTAAGCCGCGCCAAGGCGCCTCTGCCTGGCACAAGCGCCTTGTTGCGTGGCTGGCATCATAAAAACCTTTTAACTGGCACCATGAGCGTGGGCATCACGCCGCGCTCAGCCGCCATTTCGCCTTGTATCAGCCGAAAATTCAGGCAATGCTGATGGCATGAGCGTGACGCATGGAGGCCTTTGCACAATGTTTAAACATGCCTCCGTGAAAGCGGCTTATGGCCAAGCCTGAGCGCGAACGGGCCTTCGCCCTGGGCGCGCGGCTGCCGCATGCGACCGGGCTGACCACCATCATCGTGCTGGCGGTGGCGCTCGCGCTGTGGGAGGCCGCGTCTCTGCTTCAGCTTTTCCCGCCCGTCGCCCTGCCCTCGCCCGGCGCGGTCTGGCATGCTTTCGTCATTCTCTTTACCATCGGCTATGGCGGCCACACGATCTGGCTGGATATCGGCGCCAGCGCGCTGCGTGTGGCCATCGGCTTTCTCGGCGCGGTCGCCATCGGCGTGCCGCTGGGGCTGATGATGGCGCGGGTGGATCTGGTTTTCCGCATCGTCGATCCGTTTCTGCAATTCATTCGCCCGGTGCCGCCTCTGGCCTACATCCCGCTGCTGGTGGTGTGGTTTGGCATTGGCGAGCTGCCGAAGGTGCTGCTGATTCTGGCCGGCACCATCCCGGTGATCATCATCGGCACCATCTCCGGGGTGAAGGCGACACCGCCCTTGCGCCTGGCGGTGGCGCGCACGCTGGGGGCAACCCCACGGCAGATCTTCAATCTTGTCGTGCTGCCCTCGGCCTTGCCGGAAATCTTCACCGCGATGCGGGTGGGCATTGGCGTCGCCTGGTCCTGCCTCGTCGCGGCGGAGCTGATCGCGGCGGATCAGGGGCTCGGCTGGCTGGTACAATATGCAGGCCAGGCCTTGCAGGTTGCGGTTGTCATCGCCGGCATCATCGTCATCGGCAGTCTCGGCTATGCGATGGAACTGGTGATCCGGCTGGTCGAGGCGCGCATCGTGCCCTGGCGCGGGCGTGAGTGAGTTTTCAAACAAGCAAGGGGGCATCATGGTGTTACGAATTTTACGGGCGGCACTTCTGGGTGCGACGAGCCTTGGCCTTGGCGCCGGGGCGGCGCTGGCGGCCAAGCCGGATGTGGTCATCGGCTATGAGAATAACGGCGCCGATCCCTATATGGTCAGCCAGGGCCAGGGGCTTTTCCAGAAAGACCTGGATGCCAACGTGACCCTGAAATATTTCGATTCCGGACCGGCGGCGATGAGCGCGCTCGCCTCCAATTCGCTGCAATTCATGTGCGGGCTGGGCGTGCCGCCTTTCGTGGCGGCGCTGACGCAAGGCTTGCCGCTGGCGATCATCTATAACCAGGAGCGCTATACTTCGGCCGCCGGCATCGCCGTGCGCCCGGGGGCGGGGATCAATGCCATCGCCGATCTGAAGGGCAGGAAGATCGCCATCGTGCAAGGCTCGCAGGCGAGTTTCGAGCTGGCGACCTTCCTGGCGCAGGCGGGCATTCCCTTCAACGCCGTGCATCAGATCAATATGTCGCCGCCGGAAATGCGTGTCGCCTACACCACCAAGGCGATCGACGCGGCCATCGTCTGGGATCCGGTGTTCGATGCGTTGCAGGCCCAGGGCGCGAAAGTGCTGAAGACCGATGCGGATCTGCCGCGCGGCGCCTCCTCCTACAATATCTGCATCGCCAACACCAATTGGGTGAAGGCGCATCCGGAGCTCACCGTGCAGTTCATCAAGGCGCTGGATGAGGGCGTGACCTACACCAAACAAAACCCGCAACAGGCGCTCGCGATCATGGCCGAGCAGGCCGGCATCGATGACAAGACCGCCGCCGCCGAGCTGAAAGGCTATGAGATTTTCTCGGCCAAGGATCAGGGCAGCGCGGATGTGATGGGCGGCGGCGCCAGCTCGGCCACCGGCAAGACGCTTGCGGCGACCTCCGACGTGCTGCTGAAGATCGGCCGGATCATGACGCCGTTGAAAGACCCCGGCGCCGCGGTGGATGCCAGCTTCGCCGCGAAGGCGGCGCAATAGAAGATGCCGATCGAGATCGCGCGCGTCAGCAAGAGCTTCAAGGATGTGCGCGCGCTGGATGAGATCTCGCTCACCGTCGAGGATGGCAGCTTCGTCACCATCCTCGGCGGCTCGGGCTGCGGCAAATCCACCCTGCTGAACATGCTGGCGGGGCTGGAGGCGCCGAGCACCGGGCGGATCACGCTCGATGGCCAGGAGATCACCGGGCCGGGGCCGGAGCGTGTGGTGGTGTTCCAGAAGGCCGGGCTCTATCCGTGGCTGAGCCTGCGCGACAATATCGCCTTCGGGCTGCGGCTGCGCGGGCGCTCCAACATCCCGTGGCGGGAGGTGGACCGGGTGATCGAGCTGATCGGGCTGAAGGGGTTTGAAAATCATCGCCCCTATGAGCTCTCCGGAGGCATGCAGCAGCGTGTCGCCATCGCCCGGGCGCTGGTGATGCATCCGCGGGTGCTGCTGATGGACGAGCCCTTCGGCGCGCTGGATGCGCAGACCCGCGAGACCATGCAGGAATTCCTCACCGAATTGTGGGAGCGGATTCGCGCGACCGTGATCTTCGTCACCCACGATATCGACGAGGCGATCATGCTCGGCACCCGGCTGGTGGTGATGGGCGCGCGGCCCGGCCGGGTCTGCCTGGATGCGCCGGTGCCGCTCGGCCGGCCGCGCCACTGGGACATGTCGACCAGCCCGGAATTCCTGGAGCTCAAGCGCGCCGCCCGGCAGATCCTGGCCGGGCAGCCGCATTGACCCCCCTGCCCTTGCCTCACCGCCCCGCTTTGGCTTAACCATGGGGTGCGCCGAGCGGGTGTAGCTCAATGGTAGAGTCCCAGCCTTCCAAGCTGGCTGTGCGGGTTCGATTCCCGTCACCCGCTCCAAAGCGCGGATTTTAGCCCTCCGGGAGACCGGAACCGGTTTAAAATTCGCGACGGACAGGCCGGGGACTTGACATCCGGCGCTGCAAAGTGTGGAAGGCGCTTCCATGCTGGTACGGATAGGGGCGTAGCTCAATTGGCTAGAGCGCCGGTCTCCAAAACCGGAGGTTGAGAGTTCGAGACCCTCCGCCCCTGCCATCCCTATCCCAGCATTTTGCAGTTTTTGGAGAGTGGTCCGTCTTGGCGTTCAACGTGTTGAAATTCGCGCGCGAGGTTCGCACCGAGGCGAATCGTGTCACCTGGCCCTCGGGCAAGGAAACGGTGCAATTGACCGGCCTTGTCCTGGCGATGGTGGTGATCATGGCCCTGCTGCTGCTCGGCGTCGATTCGCTGATCGGCTTTGGCATGCGCTCCCTCTTCGGCGCCTGAGATTAAGGAAAATTCGATGGCCAAGCGCTGGTACGTCCTGCACGTCTATTCCGGGTTTGAGAAAAAGATCGCCCAGCAGGTTAAGGAGCAGGCGGAGCTGAAGGGCTTTGCGGATCATATCGGCGACATCGTGGTGCCGACCGAGGAAGTGACCGAGGTCCGCCGTGCCCAGAAGGTGAACACCGAGCGCAAATTCTTCCCCGGCTATATCCTGATCAACATGGATATGACCGACGACACCTGGCATCTGGTCAAGGATATTCCCCGCGTCACCGGCTTTCTGGGCAGCAAGAACAAGCCGAGCCCGATCACCAACGCCGAGGCCGAGCGCATCATGAAGCAGCAGGAGGAAGGCACCGATCAGCGCCGTCCGGCTGTCATCTTCGAGGTGGGCGAGCAGGTGCGCGTGGCCGATGGTCCCTTCACCAGCTTTAACGGCGTCGTCGAGGAAGTGGACGAGGAGAAGGGGCGTGTTAAGGTCTCTGTCTCGATTTTCGGCCGCTCCACCCCTGTCGATCTCGAATATGCGCAGGTTGAGAAGCTCTGATTCGGCAAGTCTGTCAGAATTTCTCACCATCTTGTAATTGTGGTTTAAGGCTCTATCTCTGGCTGCACATTTTGTGAGTCGGATGACGTGCCGGATACATCTTCTTCCTCTTCCCGGCGCCGCCTTCTGGTTGGCGCCGGTATTGTTGTCGTGCTGGTTGCCCTGGGACTCTGGGTCGTCAATTACCTGCTTGTCGGGCAATATATCGTCAGCACCGATGACGCCTATCTCGCCGCTGATTCCAGCCTGATCGCCGCCAAGGTCAACGGCTATGTCGCGGATGTGGCGGTGAATGAGAACCAGACGGTGAGCAAGGGCCAGCTGCTGGCGCGCATCGACCCGCGCGATTACCGCAATGCGGTGAAGGGGGCGCAAGGCGCGCTGGCCGCCGCCCAGGCGGATGTGGCCAACGACCAGGCCCTGCTGGCCCTGCAGCAATCCAAGATCGCCGCCGCCCAGGCCGCCCTGCAGGGCGATGCGGCCCGCCTCGCCTTCGCCACCCAGAATCAGCGCCGCTACAGCCGCCTTTCCAACTCCGGCGCGGCGCCGGTGCAGACGATCGACCAGGCCGACACCTCGGTGCAGACCGCCCGGGCGGAGCTTGCCGCCGACAATGCCAGCCTGCAGGGTGCGCAGCGCCAGGTGGATGTGCTGAACGCCCAGCTCAAGCGCGCGCAGGCGGCGGTGACGCAGGCCCAGGCGCAGCTGGCCCAGGCCCAGCTCAATCTCGAACATACCGACATCCGCGCCCCCTTCGACGGGGTGATCGGCAACAAGACCGTGGCGGTGGGGGATTATCTGCAGCCTGGCACGCAGATCATGGCGGTGGTGCCGCTGGATCAGGTCTATGTGACCGCGAATTACAAGGAAACCCAGATCACCCATGTGCGTCCGGGGCAGGATGTGACCATCCATGTCGATGGCTTCCCCGGGCTGAAGGTGCGCGGCCATGTGAACAGCATCAACCCGGCCTCCGGCCAGGAATTCGCGCTGCTGCCGCCGGATAACGCCACCGGCAATTTCACCAAGATCGTCCAGCGCGTGCCGGTGAAGATCCTGATCGACCTGACCCCGCAGGAGATCGGCAAGCTGCGGCCCGGCATGTCGGTGGAGACGGATATCGATACGCGCAGCGGCTCATGAACGCGGCCGCCGCCGAAAAAGTCCCGCTGCGGGCGAAGATCGCGGTGATGGGGGCGCTGCTGGGCGCCTTCATGGCGGTGCTCAACATCCAGGTCACCAACACCTCGCTGCCGGATATTCAGGGCGGCATCGGCACCGGGCTGGATAATGGCGGCTGGATCTCCACCGCCTACCTGATCGGCGAGATCATCGTGATCCCGCTGTCCGGCTGGCTGGCCGGGGTGTTCTCGCTGAAGCGCTATCTCATCGCCAACGCGGTGCTGTTCCTGTTTTTCTCGGCCGCCTGCGGGCTGACCTCCAACTTCCCCGAGATGGTGGCGCTGCGCGCGCTGCAGGGGTTTTCCGGCGGGGTGCTGATCCCGCTGGCGCTGGTCTGCGTTTTAACGTTGCTGCCTCCGCATGTCCGGCCCCTCGGCTTTTCGATGTTCGCGCTCACCGCCACCTTCGCGCCGGCGATCGGCCCGACCATCGGCGGCTGGATCACCGATGCCTATGGCTGGCGCTACATCTTCTTCCTCAATCTGGTGCCGGGCGCGATCATGCTGCCGGCTTTGATGTGGGGGCTCTCGCCGGCGCCGATGCATCTGGACCGGCTCTGGAAGGGCGACTGGGTCGGCGTGTTCACCATGGCGATCGGGCTGGGCTGCCTGCAGACCGTGCTGGAGGAAGGCAACAAGGATGACTGGTTCAGTTCCGGCTTCATCACCAAGCTGTCGGTGATCTCCGCCGTGGCGCTGGTCTGGTTCCTGGTCCAGGAGCTGCGGCCGGGCAACGAGACGCCGCTGGTCAATCTGCGCCTGTTCGCGCGTTGGAATTTCGGCTTCTCCTCGATCGCCAATTTCATGCTGGGCTTCGTGCTCTATTCGGCGGTGTATCTGATCCCGCTTTATCTGGCCGTGGCGCATGGCTACAGCGCCGCCCAGTCCGGCGCGGTGATGGCCTGGATCGGCCTGCCGCAGCTCTTGATCATCCCCTGCATGCCTTGGCTGATGAAGCGGGTGGACCCGCGCCGGCTGCTGAGTTTGGGGTTTCTGTTTTTCTTCATCAGCCTGCTCTGGAACCTCAATCTCGGGCCCAATGACAGCGGTCCGCAGCTCTTGATCCCCAATTTGATCCGCGCCGTCGGCCAGGCGATGGTGTTCCCGCCGATCACCATGATCGCCACCGCCGGCATCGCGGCACAGGATGCGGGCTCGGCCTCGGCGCTTTTCAACATGCTGCGCAATCTGGGCGGGGCCATCGGCGTCGCGGTGGTGGAGACCTTCGTCACCAACCGGGAAAAATTTCACTCTTTCATCATCAACCAGCATGTCAGCCTGCTGCAGCCGGCGACGCGCCAGACCATCGCCGCCATGCAGCATTATTTCGAGGCGCATGGCATGTCCGACCCGGCGGCGGCGCGGCATCAGGCGCTCATTCTGCTGGGCGAGACGCTGAAGCAGCAAGCCAATTATTTCGCCTATGGCGATGCGTTCGGGCTGTTGGCCGTCGGCATGCTGGTGGCGCTGGCGGCCTCCTTCTTCATCCGCCGGCCAAGCGGACCGGCGGCACCGGGCGGACACTGAGCCGGACGGCGTCAAATTCGATTTCTGCTGCATCGCAGCAAAAGATTTCAAAAATTATGCGCCGCTTTGGAGCGGCGTTTCATGACAAAGCTCAATGCAGGGTGGTGTCAGGCCGGGCATTTGCGTCTTCTCGATAATGGATTAGGATTCGTAAAAAGAAGAGGAGGTCCATATGGCTCGAGTTGCATTGGTAACGGGTGGAACGCGCGGCATCGGTGCTGCGATCAGCATCGCGCTGCAGAAGGCGGGGCGGCTGGTGGTGGCGAGCTATGCCGGCAACACGGAAGCGGCCGAGGCCTTTCACAAGGAAACCGGGATCGAGGTGATCAAGTTCGATGCCGGGAATTACGATCAGAGCGTCGCCGCGGTGAATGAGATTGCCGCCAAGCACGGCGCCATCGAGATCCTGGTGAATAATGCCGGCATCACCCGCGATGCGGTGCTGAGCAAGCAGAGCCGCGAGATGTGGGATGCGGTGATCGACACCAATCTCGGCTCCTGCTTCAATCTCTGCAAGGCGACCTTCGATGGCATGAAGGCCGCGAAGTTCGGGCGGATCGTCAATATCGGCTCGATCAACGGCCAGGCCGGGCAATATGGCCAGGTGAATTATGCCGCCGCCAAATCCGGCATCCATGGCTTCACCAAAGCGCTGGCGCAGGAAGGGGCGCGCTATGGCGTGACCGTGAACGCGATCGCGCCGGGCTATGTGGATACGGACATGGTGCGCGCGGTGCCGCCGGATGTGCTGGAGAAGATCATCGCCAAAATCCCGCGCGGGCGGCTGGGCAAGGCGGATGATATCGCGCGCGGCGTGGTCTTCCTCACCGCCGACGACGCCGATTTCGTCACTGGCTCGACCCTCTCCATCAATGGCGGGCAGCATATGTATTGAAGCCTAGAGCATCAAGCTTTTAGCTTGATGCTCTAAACTTTGTTTTAGCGAGCAATTTCATGTGTTTATTTTGACGCTGGCGCGTCAAAATAAACACATATTGCTCTAGCGCCGCTTCGGGAGGCAAAACGCCTCCCGCCAGCGCACAATGTTTCAGCCATATACAGGGAGGGGAAACATCTCTCCCTCCCCGTCGATCTCCACCTCCTGCGCTGCTGACGCCTCGGTGTCGATCAGGTATCGCCTCCCCGCCGCGTCGCTTTGCAGGATGATCATCTCGCCTGCATCCAGATGGCGCGGCGGCGCCCCCCGCGGACGCACCGCCTGCGGCGCCCCCGCGACATAAACCGAACGGTCCGGCGCGGCGAAATAGAGCGTCCGCAGCCACTCATCGAAATCATAACGTTTGTCTTTGAACAAGGCCGGGAATTGCGCGAACCGCGCCTTGAAGCCCAGCCCCAGGGCGCGCTCCACCGCAGGCAGAATCGTCACGAACTGATCCGGATGGAGTTCCCGCACGGAATCGTAGAATTCATCCGCGAGCGCCACGCCAAGCTGCCGCGCGATGTCCCGGGCGAGGCGCTTATAGACGAACAAGGTCGGATGGTCCGGTGTCAAAAACAGGCGCTGCGAGGTGGCGTGGGCCTCCACCAGGTCGGACAGACGCAGGCTGATCCCTTCGCTGGTCTCGACCTCGCGCAGACGAAGCAGCGACTGCTCGGACATCGCCAGAATCTCCGCCTCCGTAAAGGGGTCCTGCATCACCCAGGCCTTATATGCCTCGAAATCCGAAAACGCCTTGGCCCGCTCAACCAGCAGCTCATAGGCCCAGCCCTGCTCAGCGTATTTCCTCAGCCCTGGATAATAGCCGTTCCATTGCAGCCAAGGATAACAGATGGTCTTGAGTTGCCGCGCCGCACAGGCTTCACGCAGATGCGCGGTATTATAGTCGCCTTTATTGAGGATCGGGCTGAACAGCACCGCATCGTAATCCGGCAGGCTCTCATAGGGAAATGCTTCGCCACGCTCGATCAGGCGGTAGTTCGTGATCAGCGCGCCGGTGAAATCCGTGGTGCAATATTTGTTGAAAATATCGCATAGAACCTCGGCATGGCAGCCACCGTAGAACAGAACTTTCATAATCGCCCTTCTTCCTGTGCGATGCCACGCTGGTCCCATGATCGTCCCGGGGGTATCACGAGCCCGGGCACGGTCAGACGCAGCGAAGCTGGCATCGCCCGCAGGCGGTACCAGCTAGACCTGATATTGTCGGGCGTAGGGCATTTCACAAGGCGCCCGCCTACGGCACAGCGTCAGCGTCCCCCAAGAGCATCAAGCTGGAAGCTTGAGGCTCTGGTTTTGTTTTGGCGAGTGGGTGTAACCCCATCTCGCTCTAGGTATCCAGATTGGCGACCTTCAGGGCGTTGTTGACGATGAACTCGCGGCGCGGTTCCACCACATCGCCCATCAGTGTCGAGAAGATCTGGTCCGTCCCCTCGGCGTCTGAAATCTTCACCTGCAGCAGGCGGCGCGCTTGCGGGTCCAGCGTGGTCGCCCACAGCTCTTCCGGGTTCATCTCGCCCAGACCTTTGAAGCGGCTGATCACCAGCCCCTTGCGGCCATGCGCCAGCAGCGAATCCCACATCGCCGCCGGGCCGCGCACCGGCTTCGCGGCGCCGCCATCGATGGACAGGGTGGCGTCCACATTGAACAATTCCGCCATACGCTCGGCCCGCTCGGCCAGATAGCGCGCCTCGGCCGTGCGCAGCACCGCCGCATCCAGCGTGTAATGCTCGGCGACACCGCGCACGGTGCGGCCGATCTTCACGCCATATTCGTCGGAAGTGGCGACCCAGCCGCGCTCATGGGGCAACGAAATCGCGTTCAGCCGGGCGGCCAAAGCCGCATCCTTGCCGGCATCGTTCAGCGCCGAGAGCGACATCAGCCCGGCAATGGCAACCTGCTCCAGATAGGTCTGCGGCAGCGTATTCTCCATGCCGCGCAGCCGGTGGACGAGCTGGCCGATCCACACCGCCGCCTCGCGCAGCTCATCGCCGGAAATATCCACCCCGCCGCTATGCAGCACCGAATCGCCCAGAGCGCGTTCGAGCAGGAAGGCCTCCAGCGCCGCGTCATCCTTCAGATAACGCTGGTCATTGCCGCGCTTGGCCCGGTAGAGCGGCGGCTGCGCGATATAGAGATAACCCTGCTCGATCAGCTGCGGCATCTGCCGGTAGAAGAAGGTCAGCAGCAGCGTGCGGATATGCGAGCCGTCCACGTCGGCGTCGGTCATGATGACGATGCGGTGATAGCGCAGCTTGGCGGCATCGAACCCGCCCTGCTCGCTATCAGCCCGGCCGATGCCCGCCCCCAGAGCGGTGATCAGCGTGCCGACTTCCGCGCTGCTCAGCATCTTGTCGAAGCGGGCGCGCTCGACATTGAGGATTTTACCCTTCAGCGGCAAAATCGCCTGGTATTTGCGGTCCCGCCCCTGTTTCGCGGAGCCGCCGGCGCTGTCACCCTCGACCAGGAAAAGCTCGGATTTCGCCGGGTCGCGCTCCTGGCAATCGGCCAGCTTGCCGGGCAGCGAGGAAATATCCAGCACGCCCTTGCGGCGGGTGAGCTCGCGGGCCTTGCGCGCGGCTTCGCGGGCGGCGGCGGCGTCCATCACCTTCTGGACGATGTTTTTCGCTTCCTTCGGATGCGTCTCGAACCAATGGCTCAGCGCATCCGCCACCGCCGCCTGCACCACCGGCTGCACCTCGGAGGAGATCAGCTTGTCCTTGGTCTGGGAGGAGAATTTCGGGTCCGGCACCTTCACCGAGAGCACGGCGGTCAGGCCTTCGCGCATATCCTCGCCGGAAATATCGGCATTATCCTTCTTGCCGGCGATGCTCTTGGCGTAATTGCTGACCACGCGGGTGAGCGCGCCACGGAAGCCGGCCAGATGGGTGCCGCCATCGCGCTGCGGGATGTTGTTGGTGAAGCAGAGCGTGGTCTCGTGGTAGGAATCGTTCCAGATGCAGGCGAATTCCACCTTGATGCCGCTCTCCTTCGCCTCGCTGGCGGCGGTGATGGGGGCAGGCAGCAGCGCGGTCTTGGCGCGGTCCAGCCAGAGGCAGAACTCCTTCACCCCGCCCTCATAATGGAACTGGTTTTCCTGGAAGGGCTGGTGGCGCTCATCGCGCAGCACGATGGCCAAGCCGGAATTCAGGAAGGCCAGCTCACGCAGCCGGCGCTCGAAAATGGCGTAATCGAACTCGGTATGGGTGAAGGTGGCGGCGGAGGGCTTGAAGCTGACCTCGGTGCCGTTGGGATGGTCGGAGGGCCCGACCAGTTTCAGCGGCTGCACCGTGTTGCCATTCTCGAAGCGGATGAAATGCTCCTGGCCGTTGCGCCAGATCCGCACCTCCATCCAGTCCGAGAGCGCGTTGACCACCGCCGCGCCCACGCCATGCAGGCCGCCGGAGACCTTGTAGCTGTTCTGGTTGAACTTGCCGCCGGCATGCAGCTTGGTCAGCACCACTTCGGCGGCGGAGACGCCTTCTTCCGGGTGAATATCGGTGGGGATGCCACGGCCATCGTCGCGGATGGTCATCGAGCCATCGCCGTTGAGCACCGCCTCGACCCGGCTGGCGAAGCCGGCCTGGGCCTCGTCCACCGCGTTATCGATGATCTCGAAGCCCATATGGTGCAGGCCCGAGCCATCATCCGTGTCGCCGATATACATGCCCGGCCGCTTGCGGACGGCATCCAGCCCCTTCAGAACACTGATCGATGCGGCGTCATAGGCATCGTCTTGCGGGGTCGGCTGCGGCGTATCGGACATAATCTGGGTCAGGCTCCGGACTCGGGATGGGAGCCAGATTTATACAGGATTTCGCCGCGAAAGCCTAATGCCGCCCGCGCGTTTATGCCCGCCGGGCGGCATGTGCCCTCAGGCCGCCTGTGCCGGAGCCAAAGCGGAGGGCAGGTCGATCTCCAGCGCCTTCGCCAGCGCCGCCACCCCGGCGCGAAACGGCCCGCGCGGCCGCGCCGCCAGCGTGCCGGCGGTGGCCCTGGCCCCCACCTCGCGCGGCAGATCCGGGATCAGCATGGCGAGAGTCTGGCCCAGCCGGTCCTCGATATACCCCACCGGCAACCCGCCGGGCTGGCCGGCCTTGTTGAGCACCAGCAGCGGCCGCGGGGCCTGCGCGGAGCCGCCGGGCAAGCTCATCCAGGCCTGGGCGTTGCGCAGCGAAATCTCCGTCGGGTCCAGCACGATGACACGGCGCTGGGCATTGAACAGCATGGCCCGTGACAAGGGCGAGAGCCGGGCGCCGATATCCGCCACCATATAATTATAGCGCGGGCGAATCGCCTCGATCAGGTGCGCCACCGCCGTCGGCGTGGCCGGCGGCGCCCAATCCAGGGCCTCCTGGCCGGCGATCACGTCCAGCCGGTCTCCGGCGCGGAACACGCAGCGCTCAAGCAGCAGCTGGTCCATCCGTTCCGGTGATTCCAGCACCGCCGCCAGGCCGCGACTGGCCGGAATATCCAGATTCAGCGCCAGCGTGCCGCAATTGACGTCGCCATCCATCAGCACCGTATGCCGACGCAGGATCTCGGACATGTACCAGCCGAGATTGGTCGCCAGCGTGCTGCACCCCACGCCGCCGCGCGCCGCGCACAGCGCGATCATCTCGCCGCCGCGCGGCGGCCTCACCACGCCGTTGCGCTTATCGATCAGCGGCAGGAAATAGCGCGCCGCCGCCTCCTCGTTCAGCGGCTTGGCGAGATATTCGCTCACCCCCATCGTGCGCACGACGGTGCGGTAGAAATTCACATTCTCCACCTCGCCCACCGCCAGCACGATGGTGCCGGGATCCACCACTTCCGCGAGGTTCATCAGGGCGTTCATCGGCTGGTCTTCGCCGGAGAGATCGACCAGCACGATCTCTGGCGTGACGATGCCGGCGAGGATGGTGAGGGATTGGCCGAAATCCGCCAGATGCACCTGATTGCTATTGGGGATGTGCCCGGCAAAGGCGCTGTGCAGCACGGCGGCACTCGGCTCGTCCCGGACAAAGCCGATGAAGGCCTCGCGCTTCACCACCCGCCGCGGGGGCGCCTGGATCAGGCTGTTGCTGTAAAGCCCGGGCTGGCTTTCCAGCAAAGGCGGCAACTGCACACGGGCGGGCGAAACATCCTGCATGGCACATCTCCTCAAGACTCAGCAGTTTTTTGCAGGACTTCGTTGCGAGGAGATTAATATCGGGAATGGGTTACGGCGGATTCATTTTCCCGCCCCGCAGCCCAGCCATGCGGTTGCGGTGAGTCGCGCGGCGCTCTATCAGCGCCGCTTCATTTTGGATTTTCACAGGACACGATGGCGCGCCAGAAAAAAGGCCGGAAACTCGACGGCTGGATCATTCTCGACAAACCGCAAGGCATCACCAGCACCCAGGCGCTGAACAAGGTGAAGCGGGCGATGGACGCGCAGAAAGCCGGGCATGGCGGCACGCTGGACCCGCTGGCCACCGGCATTCTGCCGCTGGCCTTCGGAGCGGCGACCAAGACTGTCCCTTATGTCATGGACAGTACCAAAATTTATCACTTCACGCTGAAATTCGGCGAGGCGCGGGACACTGACGATGCCGAGGGCCAGGTGATCGAGACCTCCGCCCATCGCCCGAGCGATGACGAGATCCGCGCCGCGCTTCCTGGCTTCACGGGCAACATCATGCAGGTGCCGCCGATTTTCTCCGCGATCAAGGTGGAGGGCGAGCGGGCTTATGATCTCTCCCGCGACGGCCGCCCGCCGGAGCTGGCGCCGCGCCCGGCGCAGGTGGACCGCTTCGAGCTGATCGGCCGGCCGGATGCGGACCATGCAGAGTTCGAGGTGCAATCCGGCAAGGGCGTCTATATGCGCTCTCTGGCGCGGGATCTGGCGCGGGCCTGTGGCTCGGTTGGCCATATCGCGGTGCTGCGCCGGCTGCGCGTGGGGCCGTTCCTGGAGCGCATGGCGGTTCCTCTGGACTTTTTTCTCGATCCGGCGCAGAACCCCGCCACTCTTGCTGAAACTTTGCTGCCGCTCGAGACCGCGCTGGACGACATCCCGGCCCTGGCCCTGAACCAAGCAGAGTTTTTCGCCCTCTCCCAGGGCCAGGCGATCAGCCTGGTGGACCTGATGGGGCGCATTCCGGAGGCCGCCAATCCCGATAACGGGCTGGTGCGGGTGACGGCGGCGGGACGCGTGAAGGCGATGGCCCGACTCGGTGACGGGTGGCTGCAGCCAGAGCGCTTGTTCTAACAATCTTTTTAAGAGGATATCACGATGTCGATCACTCCTGAGCGCCGCACCGCGCTGATCGCCGAATACGCCACCGCCGCCAATGACACCGGCTCCCCGGAAGTTCAGGTGGCTCTGCTCTCCGAGCGCATCACCAACCTGACCGAGCATCTGAAGACCCACGCGAAGGATTACCATTCCCGCCGCGGTCTCCTGGTTCTGGTCGGCCAGCGCCGCTCGCTGCTGGATTATCTGAAGCGCAAGAGCGTCAAGCGCTACCAGGATCTGATCGCGCGCCTCAATCTGCGCCGCTGATCGTCTGATCGGCCGATCGCAAAGCCACGGCGCCTTCGGGCGCCGTTTTTGTTTGGGGGAAATGATGAGGCCAAACGACCTTCGCAATGCCGCCCTGGTGGCGCTGCTGCTCAATCTCGGCTTCTTCTTTGTTGAATTCGGCGTGGCCCGGGCGATCGGCTCGGTCGCGCTTTTTGCCGACAGCGTTGATTTCCTTGAGGATTGCGGGGTCAATCTGCTGCTGGTGCTGGCGTTGCGCTGGGGCGGGGCGGCGCGGGCGCGGGCGGGCATGGTGATGGCCGGGCTGATCCTGCTGCCCAGCCTGGCCACGCTGGCGCAGGCCATCGCGAAATTCTGGCACCCCAGCGTGCCCAATCCGGCCTGGCTTTCGCTCACCGGGCTGGCGGCGATGGCGGTGAATGCGACGGCGGCGCTGGTTCTGGCCCGGCACCGCCATAGCGGCGGCAGCATCGCGCGGGCGGCCTTTCTCTCCGCCCGCAATGATGTGCTGGCCAATGCCGCGATCATCCTCGCCGGGGCGGTGAGCGCCTATCTCTGGCACAGTCTCTGGCCAGATCTGATCGCGGGGATCGCGATCGGGGCGATGAATTTGGATGCGGCCGGCGAGGTCTGGGCGGCGGCGCGCGCGGAACGGACCGGCTGACGGGCGCGCGGCTCTCAGGGGCGATGTTTCGCCCGCCGCCCCGCGACATAAACCCACAATTCATGCACGGCATAGCACAGCCCGGCGAGGCTGGCGGGGATCAGGAAATACAGCACCCGGAACAGCAGGATGGCGCCGAGCGCATCCGCCGCCGGCAGAAAGGCCGAGAGCCCCAGCAGCAGCACGGAATCGAACACCCCCACCCCGCCCGGCAGGCCCGAGGCCGAGCCGGCCACGAAGGCGCCGACATAAAGGCTGAGCACGCGCGCGTAAGAGAGACCAGGGGCAGACGGCAGCACCATGTCCAGTATGGCGCAGGCGCAGGCGATATCGACACAAGAGAGGATGATCTGCGCCAGCGCGATGCGCCCGCCCGGCAGCGCGATGCGCTTGCCGAAAATCGTCACCGCCTCGCGCCCGCGTGAGCCGGCGACATAGGCCACCGGCAGCGCCAGCAAGGCCAGCCCGAGCAGGCGCGCCAGCAGCCCGGCCAAATGCCCCGGCAGCGGCACCGCATGCGGGTCCCACAACAGCAGCAGCCCCAGCAGGCTGAACACCCCCAACGAGAAATTGCTGGCCGACACCGCGACGATGCGCGCCAGCGCCGCCGGCGGCATCTCCCAATGGGCATAAAAACGCAGACGGATCGCGGCGGCGGTCAGCGCGGTGGCACCCAGCATATGGCTCAGCGCATAGGCGCAGAAGGAGGCCAGCCCGACATGGCGCAGCGCCAGCCTGCCACACGCCCCGGCGCGGCGGGCGAAGGCAACGCCGGGCAGGTCATAGGCGGCCATGATGCAGAACGAGACGCAGAGCAGCCCCAGCGCCCGGGCGATGTCCGGCCAGGGCGTGGCGGCGAAGGCGGCCAGCACCGCCCCCACCCCCACCTTGCGCAGCACGCCATGCAGCCCGAAGCCGATGGCGCCGAGCAGGACGAGCCCTAGAACCGGCGGCAGAAATCTCAGCAGCCGGCGCAATGGCTCAGGCCGCTTCCGCCTCGCGGGCGAGTGCTGTTTCGATCAGCCGGATGCTCCGTTCGACGCCGTAAAGCGCGATGAACCCGCCAAAGCGCGGCCCTTCCTGGGTGCCGAGCAGCACCTGGTACAGGCAGTCGAACCAGGCCTTCAACGGCTTGAATTCCTGCTCCTTGCCGACGGCATAGACCAGGTTCTGTAGCCGCTCGGCCTCGCTCTCGCCGGGATACGCGGCCTGCCGGCCCTCGGCCAGACGGGTTTTCAGATCCTCCAGCGCCGCGCGCTCGGCCGCGCTGGGGGCGCGGTAGCGGCGCTGCGGGGCGACGAAATCGCGGTTATAGGCGATGGCGTAATGCACCAGCTCGGCCAGGAACGGATAGCTCTCGGCATTCGCCTCCGGCATATAGGCGCGGATGAAGCCCCAGAGCATCTCGGCACTGTCCGCATTGCTCACCGAAGCCAAGTTGAGCAGCATGGTGAAGCTGAACGGCGCCCCGGCATGGTTGGGCAGCGTGCCGCCATGGATGTGCCAGGCCGGGTTGTTATGCTTGTCCTGCGACTCCGGCAAAGCCTGTACGGCGGCGATGTAATCATCGGTCGAGCGCGGGATCACGTCGAAGAACAGCTTCTTGGCGCGCTGCGGGGCGTGATACATGAACTGCGCCAGGCTCTCCTTCGGCGCATAGGTCAGCCATTGCTCGATGGACAGGCCATTGCCCTTGGACTTGGAGATTTTCTGCCCCTTCTCATCCAGGAACAGCTCATAGGTCAGGTTCAGCGGCGGCTCCTTGCCCAAAGCCCGGCAGATGGCGGAGGAGAGCTTGACGCTGTCGATCAGATCCTTGCCGGACATCTCGTAATCGACATCCAGCGCGTACCAGCGCATCGCCCAGTCGGCCTTCCATTGCAGCTTGGCGTTGCCGCCCAGCACGGAGGTCTCGAACTTGATGCCGCTATCCGGGTCGGTCCAGAACACGGTGCCGTGCGCGGCATCCACCTGGTCGATGGGCACCTGCATCACCACGCCGGTACGCGGATGGATCGGCAGGATCGGCGAATAGGTGGCCTGACGCTCCTTGCCCAAAGTGGGCAGGATGATGTCGACGATCTGCTGATGATGGCGCAGCACATGCAACAGCGCGTCGTCGAAACGGCCGGAGGCGTAATAATCGGAGGCGGAGGCGAACTCGAATTCAAACCCGAAAGCGCGCAGGAATTCCTGCAGCATATTGTTGTTATGGGCGCCGAAACTGTCGAACTTGCCGAACGGGTCGGGGATGCGGGTCAGCGGCTTGCCGAGATGCTCGCGCAGCATCTCCTTGTTCGGCACGTTTTCTGGCACCTTGCGCAAGCCATCCATATCGTCCGAGAAGGCGAGCAGGCGCGAGGGCAGCCCGGTGAGGTCGGTAAACGCCTTGCGCACCCAGCTGGTGCGCGCCACCTCGCCGAACGTGCCGATATGCGGCAGGCCGGACGGGCCGTAGCCGGTCTCGAACAGCGCCTCGCTCTTGCCTTTCTGTTTCAGCCGCTGGGCGATGCGTTCGGCTTCACGGAAGGGCCAGCTCGGCTGGGGAGAGGTGGGAGTATCGTTCATGGTACCGCCTGCTCTAGAGCCGCAGCCGCGCATTTTCAATCACCGGCGCCGCGCAAACGTTACGGATCGTCGATCACCCGCGGCAGGCCGGGGCGCCACGTCGCATTATCCGGGCTGTTCATCGAATAGACATGGATGCGTTTGGCCGCCGCGGTCTGGATGATCGCGACTGGGTCCGGCGCGTCGATGGCGGCTTCGTTGATCGCCGCCCCCAGATCCGGCGGCAAATCCCCCACACGTTTCCAGGCCGCCAGCACCAGGCGCTGATAAGGTAGCCCCAGATCCGGCAAGGCCGAGTGATAATCCGCGATGGCGGCGTTCCAGGAGCCGGTGCGCGCCTTCAGCTGGGTGAGGTAGAGCCCGGCATAGGCGGCGTTTTTCGCGGGATCGAAGGCATCATCCAGCGAGGCGAAGGCGTTGGGATGATAGGTCAGGCTGACCTGGAAGCAGCCGACATCGATATCCCGCGCGCCCGAGGCCTGGGCCAGGCGCACAAAGGCCTCGGCATCCTGCTTGCTGGCGAAATAGCGGCCGGTGCCGTCGGCATTCACCGTCCAGGGCCAGGGGGCGGAACGGCCGCTCAACGGGTCGGACCGCCCGCTTTCCACCAGCCCGATGGAGAGCAGCAGATTGGTCGGCAGCGTATCCGCCAGCTCCACCGCCCGCCCGGCGGCTTCGCAGGAAGCGCCATCCGGCACCTCCGCGAAGACGGGGCCGGCGGCCAGAAAAGCGGCACAGATCAGCAGCCAGCGTCTCACATCTCGTCCTTGGCCAACGGGTCGCGGTGGCATCGCCCCTTTGCCGTCTCTAGCTGAAACAACGGCTTATGACGAGGCTTTAATGGCACCTCCAGCCCTTTCGGCTTGGTATCCGCTGCCATGGCCCCAGCTTGTTTGAGGACGGCCCGAAAGGGTCAAACCCATTTTCCTAACGTGAGGAGAGAGCCATATGCGTTCCCTTTGGATGGCATCCGCCGCTTTGTTGATGACCGCCGGCATCGCCTGCGCCCAGACCACGCCGCAAGGCGCGACCAACGCCCCGAACGAGGTGCCGGATGGCGCCGCCGCCGGCAAGACGGCGCCGAATTCGGCCTCCACCACCATGGCGCCGAGCGGCCCCAGCACCGCCGCCCCGGCCCCGCAAGGGGCGACCAACGCGCCGATGGAAACCCCACCCGGCGCCGCGCCGGGCAAGACCGCCCCGGTCCCCATGCCGCAGCACAAGATGAAGCATCACTGGAAACATGATGAAGACGGCAAGATGAAGCCGCTTCATGGCGGCCCCGAAGCCTCGCTGAAATCCGCGAAACAGGCCATCGCGCATCATGATTATGCCCGCGCGCAGACCGATCTCTCCCACGCCGAGACGCTGCTGCTGACCCGCTCGGTCGATCAGGGCAGCGGCATGTCGCCGGATCAGTCCCCGGCGGTGAAATCCATCGAGCAGGCCCGCAAGGCGCTGCGCGCGCATGACACAGAGGGCGCGATGAGCGCCACGGATGCCGCCATGCACGAGGCCCATAAGCATCACGGCCACATGCGGCCCGGCATGGCGCCGGGCCGGGCTTCCAGCAACACGCTGGTGCCCAACCGCGATGAGAGCCAGAATTTCAACTATAACCAGGGCGCGCAGCATGCGGTGCAGACCCCGACCAGCTCGCAGCCGAGCGACGCCAACGCGCCGTCCGTGCCGCAGACCGACGGCGCATCGCATCAGCTGATCAACGGCCAGGCGCCGCAGAACGCGGTGACCGCGCCGACCACGGCCAACCCGCAAATGGCTCCCACCGCGCCGAATCAGAAGCCGCCGGTGACCAACTAAAGAATACCTCCAACCTGGAAAATGGGCGCCCCAGGGCGCCCATTTTTTTGGCTTCCGGCCTGCCGCAAGGCGCCCATGTTGCAGGCGGGACGTTTTAGGCCTCGCTTTTGCGGCGCAATATCGCTATGCGGGGCACAAATCAGCCCGAGCATCCCGGCCAGACCGAGGCGACACCACGCGCCCCGGCCCGGCCGGTTTGCTCATTTCGATAGGTAGTCTCGATGTCCGCGCCGAAAATTCGCAATATTGCCATCATCGCCCACGTTGACCATGGCAAGACCACCCTCACCGACCAGCTGCTGAAGCAGTCCGGCGCCTTCGCCGCCCACCAGGCCGTGGCCGAGCGCGCGCTCGACCGCAACGACCTCGAAAAAGAGCGCGGCATCACGATTCTGGCCAAGGTCGCCTCGGTGGTCTGGAACGATGTGCGCATCAACATCGTCGACACCCCTGGCCACGCCGATTTCGGCGGCGAGGTGGAGCGCATCCTGTCCATGGTGGATGGCGCGGTGATCCTGGTGGACGCCGCCGAAGGCGTGCTGCCGCAGACCAAGTTCGTGCTTGGCAAGGCGCTGAAGCGCGGGCTGAAGCCGATCGTGGTCGTCAACAAGATCGACCGTGGCGATGCCCGCCCGGACGATGTGCATAACGAGATGTTCGACCTCTTCGCCTCGCTGGACGCGAATGAGGAGCAGCTGGACTTCCCGATGCTGTTCGCCTCCGGCCGTCAGGGCTGGGCGGTGAAGGATCTGAACGATCCGCGCGAGAGCCTGACGCCGCTCTTCGACCTGATCCTGAGCCACGTCCCGGCCCCGGCGCTGGACACCGAAGCCCCGTTCGCGATGGTCGCCACCATTCTGGAGTCGGACACGTTCCTCGGGCGCGTGCTGACCGGCCGCGTCGAGCAGGGCAAGGCCACCGTCAACATGCCGGTGAAGGTGCTGGATCTGGACGGCAAGGTGGTCGAGACCGGCCGTCTGACCAAGCTGCTCTCCTTCCGTGGCCTGGAGCGCGTGCCGGTGGACGAGGTGGGTGCTGGCGATATCGTCGCCGTGGCCGGCCTCTCCGACACCACCATTCCTTATACGATCTGCGCCCCCGAGGTTTCGGCCCCGCTGCCCGCCACCCCGATCGACCCGCCGACCCTGTCCATGACCTTCCGCATCAATGACGGCCCGCTGGGCGGCCGTGAGGGCAAGAAGGTGACGTCGCGCCAGATCCGTGACCGGTTGATGGCCGAGACCGAGGGCAATGTCGCCATTCAGGTCGCCATCTCCACCGAGACCGACGCGTTCGAGGTCTCCGGCCGTGGCGAATTGCAGCTCGGCGTGCTGATCGAGACGATGCGCCGCGAGGGCTTCGAGCTGACCATCGGCCGGCCGCGCGTGCTGACCCGCATCAACGAGGAGACCGGCGAGCGCGAGGAGCCCTATGAAGAGGTTCTGATCGACGTTGACGAGCCCTATTCCGGCGCTGTCGTGGAGAAGATGTCCCGCCGCAAGGGTGAGATGACCGATCTGCGCCCCTCCGGTGGCGACAAGCAGCGTTTGACCTTCAAGATCCCGTCACGCGGCCTGATCGGCTATCACGGCGAGTTCCTGACCGACACCCGCGGCACCGGCGTGATGAACCGCCTGTTCGCCGGCTACGGCCCCTGGAAGGGCAAGATCGAAGGCCGCCGCAATGGCGCGCTGATCTCCTCCGAGGATGGCGAGGCCGTGCAGTACTCGCTGTTCTCCTTGCAGGATCGCGGCGTGCTGTTCGTGAACCCGGGCGACAAGGTTTATGTCGGCATGATCCTCGGCGAGCATAGCCGCGAGAATGATCTGGACGTGAACCCGATCAAGGAAAAGAAGCTCACCAACATCCGCGCCGCCGGCAAGGATGAGGCGCTGCTGCTCACCCCGCCGCGCCGCATGTCCCTGGAACAGGCGATCGCCTACATCCAGGACGATGAGCTGGTGGAAGTCACCCCGTCGGCGGTGCGCATCCGCAAGCGCTACCTCAACCCGCATGACCGCAAGAAGGCCGAGCGCCGCAGCGACGACGCGGCATAAGACTCACAACGCAAAAAAAGGCGCCTCCGGGCGCCTTTTTTTTGGGTTCCGGCCATCGCTGACGCGGGCATCGTCGGCGTCGAACCAAGAAAATCTGACGCGGAGTCCAGCGACCTGACAGGCGTTGAAGGCCGTGGCGCTCTTCATTGACACGCCGGCTCATTTTCATTCTAACTAACAAAAATCCTCAAATCGCTTATACTGAAAGATTTTAACCCAGGCTGATGTATAGATCGCCTAACACCCCCGCGACCTACGACGATTCGGTGCTCGATCAATTGATTATGCGCGACCAGCTGGTGTCCATCCGCCGTAACATCATGGAGATCATGCCGATCAATAGCGGCGTCTCCGCCGTCGCGTTATTGATGGCGGTCTATTATGCCCATGGCCGCGCCGGTCTGGTCTGGTTCATCGCCGCGATGGCGATCAACATCATCCGCTTCGTGCAGAGCTGGTTGCCCGACACCGCGCCCTCCCTCCCGGTGCGCCAGAGCAGCTTTCGCTGGCTGAGCCTCACCGCGCTGCTCTCAGGCCTGGTCTGGGCCACCCTGCCGGTGCTCAGCGATTACTGCACCAATCCGCAAACAGTGTTTTACCTCACCATCACTTGCGGCATCACCGCCGGCGCCGTCACCCATGGCGGCCCCTATGCGCGGGTGCCGATCTGCTTCGTCGTACCGCCGCTGCTCTCGATCTTCGCCTGCCTGATCTGGCTGAATAATTTCGGCTCCGCCTGCCTGGCCGCGACGGTGCTGATATATCTGGCGGCGCTGCTCCGCTATGCCCGCCGGGCGCAGGCGGAATTTCAGGAGACCAGCTTCCTGAAAAACCAGGCGGTCCGGCTGGCCAACTCGATGGAGGAGACAAACAGCGCCTCGATGATGGTGGCCGAGCAGATGAGCTACCGCGCCACCCATGACGATCTGACCGGCCTGCTCAACCGGGCGGGTTTCATGCGCCAGGCGGAGGCCGGGCTGCGCGAGGCTGACGGCCCGTGCTGCCTGATGTTCATCGATCTGGACGGGTTCAAGCCGATCAATGAAGCCTTCGGCCACCATGCCGGCGACCGGGTGCTGGTGGAAGCCGCGCGCCGGCTGGCATTGCCGCTGGGGCCGGATTGCATCCTCGGCCGCATGGGCGGCGATGAGTTCGCGCTGTTCTACCCCATCTGCTCGGCCAGCCTGCCCCCCGAGCAGCTCGGCCGGGAATTGATCGAAGCGCTGGCGCCGCCCTTTTTCAGCTTCGATGCGGGCCTGCTCGGCGCCTGCGTGGGGTTTCATGCCGGCCGGGAGGAAAGCGTCACCGCCCTGCTCTCTGGCGCCGACGAGGCGCTGCGCGCCGCCAAGGCCAGGGGGCGCAATCAGCTGCAGGCCTTCGATGAGCGGCTGCGCCTGCGTCTGGCGATGCGCCGCGACATTGAGCGCGATCTGCGCCGGGCCTTGAGCGAGAAGCGGGCCGAAGTCTGGTATCAGCCGGTATTCCGGGCGGATGGCTACACGCTGGTCGGCTTCGAGGGGCTGCTGCGCTGGCAGCATCCCCAGCACGGCTTCATCGCACCGGACGAGCTGATCGCCGTCGCCGCGAAGACCGGGCTGGCCGAGCAGCTGCTGCGCTTCGTGCTCGATGATGTCTGCCAGATGATCGCGGCACTGCGCGCCCGTGGCCTCGCCCATGTGCGGGTGGCGATGAATATCTCCCCGCGCGAGATCACCCGGCTGGCGGTGGACGAGATCCTGCTGGCGGAACTGGCCCGGATGGCTTGCCCGGCCGCCATGCTGGAGGTCGAGATCACCGAGGAAACGCTGCTGGACCTCGCCTCGGTGCAGACCAAGCTGCTGCGGCTGGCGGAGGCGGGGGTGCAGATCAGCATCGATGATTTCGGTGTCGGCTATTCCACCCTGGCGACGCTGCGCCAGCCTTATGTGAACAAGATCAAGATCGACCGCTCCTTCGTGAAGGATATCGCCAGCTCGCGCGACAACCAGGTGCTGGTCACCTCCATCCTGCAGCTCGGCCGCACGCTGGGGCTGCGGGTGGTGGCGGAAGGGGTGGAAACGCCGCAGGATCATGCGCTGCTCAAGCAGATCGGCTGCGATCTGGTGCAGGGCTATCTCTTCCGCACCCCCGCCCCGCCGGCAGAGGTGTTGCGCTGGCTGGCCGGAGATAATGGCTGAGCCCCGCCGGGCCCGGGCATCGACAGGATTTTGCCCCCCGGGCATGATATGCCGCAGACAGAGGGCAGACCGTGGACGCACCTTCGCAGGTTGAAATCGACATCATCCGCCAGAGCGGCCTGTTCCTCTCCGCCTGGTATCTGGCGGCGCATCCCGAGGCGGCGGCGCAGGGCGGCGACGGGTTGGTGCATTTCTGCACGCAGGGCTGGCACGCCGGGGCGCGGCCCAACCCGTATTTCCACCCGCAATGGTATCTGGAGCGCTACCCGGATGTCGCCGCGAATGGCGGCAACCCGCTGCTGCATTACATCTCCGCCGGCGAGGCCGAGGGGCGCGACCCCTGCCCCTATTTCTTCACCGCCTGGTATCGCCGCACCTATGAGCTGACGCTGGAGACCTCCTGCCTCAACCATTTCCTGCGCCGGCGCACGCTGGGCCAGGTCAACCCGCTGCCGGTGTTCGACGGCGCCTGGTATCTCGACCAGAATCGCGATGTGGCGGAAGGCGGGGCGGACCCGTTCGAGCATTTCCTGGCTTTCGGCGTGGCGGAGGAGCGCGACCCCTCGCCGGAGTTCGACATCAAATTCTATCTTGGCCGCTACGGGAAATATCTGCAGGGGCAGAATCCGCTGCTGCATTATCTGGCCAACCAGGAAAGCGGCATCTTCCTGCCCCGGCGCCCGGAGCAGGAAGGGCTGATCCCCGCCGCCATCCGCCGCGCCACCCGCCCTGCCCCGTTTTTCGAGGAATTCAGCCCGGCTCCCGCCCATGCCGCGCGCAAAGCCAGGCTGCTGGCCTTCTATCTGCCGCAGTTCCACCGCGTCGCGGAGAATGACAGTTGGTGGGGCAAGGGCTTTACCGACTGGACCAATCTCGGCCGCGCCATGCCGCGCTTCGTCGGCCATGTGCAGCCGCGCGTGCCGCGCGATCTCGGCCATTATTCGCTGGATGATCCGGCGACGCTGAAGCGCCAGGTGGAGATGGCCAAGGCCGCCGGGCTGTCGGGCTTCGTGTTCTATTATTACTGGTTCAACCGCCACCGGCTGCTGGAAAAGCCGCTGGAGCAGTTCCTCGCCGACCCGTCGCTGGATTTTTCCTTCTGCGCGATGTGGGCGAACGAGAACTGGACCCGCCGCTGGGACGGGATGGAGCGCGAGGTGCTGATCGCGCAGGAATATCTGGAGGAGGATGACGAGGCGCTGGTGGCGAGCTTCGCGCGGCTATTCGCCGATTCGCGCCATATCCGCATCGAGGGCCGGCCGCTTCTGATGATCTACCGCGCCAATCTGATCCCGGACGCGGTGGCGCGCATCCGCCGTTGGCGGCGGATTTTCGAGGCCAATCACGGCGAGCGCCCGCTGCTGATCATGGCGCAGAGCCTGGGCGATGATTACGATCCCACACCTTACGGGCTGGACGGGGCGGTGGAGTTTCCGCCGCACAAGCTCAGCCAGGCCACCGCCCGGATCAATGACAAGCTCGACCTGCTGGACCCGGATTTCATCGCCACCGTGCATGATTACGCGGATCTGGCCCGCACCTCGCTGGCCCTGCCGGTGCCGGATTATCCGCTGATCAAGACCATCGTGCCCGGCTGGGACAATGACCCGCGCCGCGAGGGCAAGGGGCTGGCGCTGCACAACGCCACCCCGGCTCTCTACCAGGACTGGCTGGAGAAGCTGATCTCCTACGCCGCCGATCATTCTTTCTACGGCGAGACGCTGATCTGCGTGAATGCTTGGAATGAATGGGCGGAGGGCGCGTTTCTGGAGCCGGACATCCATGCCGGCGCGGCCTTCCTGAACGCCACAGCACGCGCCATCGTCGAGCGTGAGGCGGGGGACCTTGCCGCCGGCATCCTGCTGGTCGGGCATGATGCCCAGGCGCATGGGGCGCAGCTGCTGCTATTGCACATCGCCGGCCAGTTGAAGCGCCAATGGGGGCTGAAGGTGCATCTGCTGCTGCTGGGCGTCGGCCCGCTGCTGGCACGCTATTACGAGGTGGCGGAGGTGACGGTCGCCTACGACAAGACGATCATCGGCCATCATCTGGACCAGTATCGGCGCATGGGGCTGCGCCATGCCATCGTCAATTCCGCCGCCGCGGCGCGGGTGGTGCCCTGGGCCGCGGCGCGCAATATCGAGAGCGTGCTGCTGATCCATGAGCTGCCGCAGCTGTTGAAGGAATATAATCTGGAAATCCAGGCGCGCCTCGGCGGGGCGGCGGCGGCGCATCTGGTGTTCTCCTCCACCTTCGTCGCGGATAAATTCCGCGCCGCGGTGGGGCTGGACGGCGGCAACGAGGCGGTGCTGGCGCAAGGCAATTACCAGAGCCTGCGCCCCGACCCGCAGGCCCGCGCCGAGATGCGCGCCGCGCTCGGGCTGGGCGCGCGGGACTTCCTGATCCTGGGCGCCGGTTTCGCGCATATCCGCAAGGGCTTCGATCTGTTTCTGCAGCTGGCCCGCAAGCTGGCGGGCAAGCGCGCGGATGTGCGCTTCATCTGGGTCGGCGATATCGAGTTCAAGCTGAAAACCTATCTCGAACCGGAGATGGCGGCCCTTCAGGCGCAAGGGCGCTTCACCCACATCCCCTTCACCGACAAGGTGGCCGGCTATTTCGCCGCCGCCGACGTGCTGGCCCTGACCTCGCGCGAGGACCCGCTGCCGACTGTGGTGATGGAGGCGCTGGCCTGCGGCGTGCCCTGTGTCGCCTTCGATGAAAGTGGCGGCATCCCGGAGCTGTTGCGCGCAGAGGCGGCCGGCTATGTCGCCAGGGCCGGGGATCTGGAGGATTACCAGGCCGGGCTGGAGCGCCTGCTCGACCATAAGGCGCTGACCGCGCTGCGCCCGCGCCTGGCGCGGATGGCGGCGCGCCGGTTCGATTTTCCGTCCTATGTGGACAGGCTGCTCGGCCTGGCTGCCCCGGGGCTCAAGCGCATCAGCGCCGTGGTGCTGAACTATAATTACGCCCGATATTTGCCTGAGCGTCTCGCCAGCATCTTCGAGCAGACCTATCCGGTGCAGGAGATCCTGCTGCTGGACGATGCCTCCCGCGATGACAGCCTGGCGGTGGCGCAGGCAAGCGCCGACGAAGCCGGGCGTGACATCCGGCTGCTGGTGAATGAGCGCAATTCCGGCTCGGTCTTCGCGCAATGGCGCAAGGCGGCGCAGGCGGCGCAGGGCGATTATGTCTGGCTCTGCGAGGCGGATGATGCCGCGCACCCTGGCTTCCTGGCGCAGCTGGCCGAGGCGCTGGGGCGCGATGAGGACACGCTGCTGGCCTTCACCGACAGCCGCGCCGTGGATGAGACCGGACAGGAGACCATGTCCAGCTATCAGGGCTATTATTTCCAGTCCGGCGAGCGCGGGCTGGCGGAAAGCGGCAGCTGGGAAGCCGGCGCGTTTGCGACGAAATTCTTAAGCTTGCGTAACCTCATTCCCAATGTCAGCGCGGTTTTGTGGCGGCGTGAGGCGCTGTTGCGGGCGCTGGACGCGGTGCCGGATCTGGAAGGCTGGACCCTGGCCGGGGATTGGCGGCTCTATCTGGAGCTGCTGGCCGGCCAGGCCGGGCGCGTCGCCTTCATCGCCACGCCCTTGAATACCCACCGCCGGCATCAAGGCGGCGTCACCGCGAGGCTGGATCATGCCGCGCATCTGGGTGAAATCGAGCGGCTGCACGCGCTGGCGGCAGCCCGGCTGCACCTGCCGCCGGAGGCGCTGGCGGCGCAGGCGGCCTATCGCACCCAGCTCGCCGGGCAGTTCGCACGTGCGAAAAAGAAACCGGCGGCGCCTGTTGCCAGACGCCGGAAGGTCTGATTGTACTGCTTGCGGTTCTTCACGAAACGATCGGAGTGCGTATGAAAATCTTGTTGACCGGCGGTTGTGGCTTTATCGGCTCCGCCGTTGTGCGCCGGGCGATCCGCCAGGAAGGGCACGAGATCGTCAATATCGACAAGATGACCTACGCCGCCTCGGAAGATGCGCTGGAGGATGCGGGACGCAATCCGAATCACCTGCTGCTGAAGCAGGATATCTGCGACGCCGCCGGCATCCGCGCCGCCTTCGCGCAGCACCAGCCGGATGCGGTGATGCATCTGGCCGCCGAGAGCCATGTCGACCGTTCGATCGACGGCCCGGCCGCTTTTGTGGAAACCAACGTCACCGGCACCTTCGTGATGCTGGAAGCGGCGCGTGAATATTTCGCCACACTTTCGGGCGAGAAGAAGGAGCGCTTCCGCTTCCATCACATTTCCACGGACGAGGTGTTCGGCGCGCTGGAAGATAACGACCCGCCCTTCAACGAGCACACCCCTTACGACCCGCGCAGCCCCTATTCCTCTTCCAAGGCGGCCTCGGACCATCTCGCCCGCGCCTGGATGCATACTTATGGCCTGCCGGTGATCGTCTCCAACACCACCAATAATTACGGCAAATGGCAGTTCCCGGAGAAGCTGATCCCACTGGTGACGCTGAACGCCATCGAGGAGAAGCCGCTGCCGGTCTATGGCGCGGGGCTGAACACCCGCGACTGGCTGTTCGTGGACGACCATGCCGAGGCGCTGCTGAAAGTGGTGACCACCGGCATTCCGGGCGCGACCTACTGCATCGGGGCGCGCCAGCCGCGCAAGAATATCGACGTGGTGAAAGCGATCTGCGCGGTGCTGGACAAGAAGCTGCCGAGCCCGAATGGGGCACGCGAGCGGCTGATCACCTATGTCACCGACCGCCCCGGCCACGATAATCGCTACGAGATCGACCCGAGCAGCGCCGAGCGGGCCCTGAACTGGACCGCCGCGCATGATTTCGAGCGCGGGCTGGAGGCCACCATCGGCTGGTATCTGGATAACCGCCCCTGGTGGGAAGGCATCCGTGCGAAGAAATATTCCGGCAAGCGCCTCGGCGCCGCCGCCTGATCCTGCCCTTTTCCTCTCTTAGTAGGCATATCCCATGATCAAAAAGGGCATCATCCTCGCCGGCGGTTCCGGCACGCGGCTGCACCCGATCACCCAGGCCAGCTCCAAGCAGCTGCTGCCGGTGTTCGACAAGCCGATGATCTATTACCCGCTCTGCACGCTGATGCTGGCGGGTATCCAGGAGGTGCTGATCATCTCCACCCCGCAGGACCTGCCGCAATTCCAGCGTTTGTTCCATGACGGCGCGCATCTTGGCATCCGCATCGCCTATGCCGAACAGCCCAGCCCGGACGGGTTGGCCCAGGCCTTCCTGATCGGCGAGAAATGGATCGATGGCGAGGCCTGCGCCCTGGCGCTGGGCGATAACCTGATCCATGGCGACCATCTCTCCACCTTGCTGCGCGCCGCCGGGGCGCGGCCGGAAGGGGCGACGGTGTTCGCCTATCAGGTCCGCGATCCGGAGCGCTATGGCGTCGTCAGCTTCGATTCCGACGGCAAGGCGATCAATATCGTCGAAAAACCGACCGAACCTGAATCCAACTGGGCCGTCACCGGCCTCTATTTCTACGACAAGCGCGTCACCGAGCTGGCCAAGAAGGTGAAGCCCTCGCCGCGCGGCGAGCTGGAAATCACCGATCTCAACAACATGTATCTACAGGAAGGCACGCTGAAGGTGGACCGGCTCGGCCGCGGCACCGCCTGGCTGGATGCCGGCACGCCCGACAGCCTGCTGCAGGCCGCCACCTTCGTGCAGACCATCCAGGACCGCCAGGGCAATCTGGTCGGCAGCCCGGAAGAGGTCGCGTTCCGCATGGGTTTCATCAATGCCGAGCAGCTGCGCGAACAGGCCAAGAAGATCCACAAGACCGAGCTTGGTCGCATTCTCCTGAACATCGCCGACGGGGTGCATCACTGATGAAGATCGAATCACTCGCCATTCCCGAGGTCAAGCTGATCACCCCGCCGAAATTCGGCGATAATCGGGGGTTCTTCTCCGAGACCTGGAGTGCCGCCAAGCTCAAGGCCCAGGGGTTCGACGAACATTTCGTCCAGGATAATCAGAGCTTCTCCGCCCAGAAGGGCACGCTGCGCGGCCTGCATTGCCAGGCCCAGCCTTTCGTGCAGGGCAAGCTGGTGCGGGTGATACGCGGCGCCATCTGGGATGTGGCGGTGGATATCCGCCAGGGCTCGCCGACCTATGGCAAATGGGTTGGGGCGGAAATCTCGGAGGAGAACTGGACCCAGATCTGGGTGCCCGGCGGCTTCCTGCACGGCTTCGTCACCCTCGTTGAGAATACCGAGGTGATCTACAAGGTCACCGGCGATTACGACAAAGCCTCCGAGCGCGCGGTGATCTGGAACGACCCGACTTTGGCGATCGACTGGCCAGTGCCCGCCGAGGGCGTGGTGCTCTCCGACAAGGACAAGGAGGCGCCCGCCTTCAACCCGAATGATCACTGGTTCACCTACGCATGATCCTGATCACCGGCGCCTCCGGGCAGTTGGGCGATGCGCTGGCCAAGCGCCTCGCCGCGCGTGGGGTGGCTTTCACCGCGGTGAAGCGGCCTGAATTCGATTTCGAGCAGCCGGCGACCATCGCGGCGGCGTTCGACGCGGCCAAACCCAGCCTGGTCATCAACGCCGCCGCCTATACCGCGGTGGACAAGGCCGAGACCGACCAGGAGGCGGCCAAAGCCGGCAACCATACCGGCCCGCTGGCGCTGGCCGAGCTTTGCGCCAAGGCGGACATCCCCTTCATCCATGTCTCCACCGATTACGTCTTCGATGGCGACAAGGGCGCGCCTTATGTCGAGACCGACCCGACCGGTCCGACCGGCGTGTATGGCGCCACCAAGCGCGATGGCGAGGCGGCGATCCTCGCCACCCCGGCCAAGGCGGTCATTCTGCGCACCGCCTGGGTCTATTCCGCCCATGGCAAGAATTTCGCCCGCACCATGATCAATGCCGGGCGCAAGATGCCGGTGCTGCGCGTCGTCGCCGATCAGCGCGGCACACCGACCGCCGCCGGCGATCTGGCCGACGCGATCCTGGCGATCGCCGACAAGATCGAAGCGACGGGCTGGCAGCCGGCCTATCGCGGCATCTATCACGCCACCGGCAATGGCGAGACCACATGGCACGGCTTTGCCAGCGCGATTTTCGCGGAAGCCGCCAAGCAGGGCTATCAGCCGCCGGAGGTGCAGCCCATCGCCACCGCCGACTGGCCGACGCCGACCCGCCGCCCGCCCGATTCCCGGCTGGATAATACCAAGCTGGAGGCCGTGTTCGGGGTCCGGCTGCCGGACTGGCGCGCCACCCTGCCAAGTGTGGTCACTGACCTGCTGACGGCCGAGAGCTAGAGCAATATGTGTTTAGGTTGACGCGCCAGCGTCAAAACAAACACATGAAATTGCTCGCTAAAACAAAATCTAGAGCATCAAGCTAAAAGCTTGATGCTCTAGGCCCATTTATATTGAGCCTGACCCGGCATCGTCTTCGTAAAAACTTGAAATCGCTTGAAAAATACATCGCAGAGCCGCATCGCCGCCGCTTGAGGCGCCGCCGGATACACGCTAGGATCGAAACGTTCTTGCAGCACACGTTGAGTATGCAAACAGGCGTTGCGTTCCCGGCGCATAAATACGTATACCAACAATCAGGCGCGGCTTCTGACTTTCGTTTACCGCCGCCGCCGCGTTACCCATTCGCGGGAATGGAAGGAAAGCTTGAGACATGACCCCTGCTTCGGTTAATGCTCCGGCGAGCGCGTTCCGCAATGCGGGTGTCGCCATTCTGCTCTCCACCTTCAACGGGGCGGCGTTCCTGCCCGCACAGCTGAACAGCTTCCTCTCGCAGACTCATGAGCATTGGGTGCTGCATTGGCGCGACGATGGCTCGACCGACGAGACCGTCGCCATCATGCGGGCCTTCGCGGCGCGGGTCGGGGCCGAGCGTTGCGTGGAATCGCCCTCTTCCGGCCCGCATCTCGGGGCGTTTTCCAGCTTTCTCACCTTGCTGCGGGAAAATCTCGGCGCGATGGCGCTGGCCTTCGCCGACCAGGACGATGTCTGGCTGCCGGAGAAACTGCATTGCGCGCTGGAAATCCTGTCCCAGGCGGAAGAGGTGCCTGCCCTTTATTGCGCCCGCCAATATCGGGTGGATGAATCGCTGCGTAACGCCACCCTCTCCGCCTCGCATACCGGCGCGCCGGGCTTTCCCGCCTGCCTGACCCAGAATATCGCCAACGGCAACACGCTGGTGCTCAACGCCGCCGCCGCCGCCCTGGTCGCCACCGCCAGCGAACCGAACGGCACGGTGCATGATTGGTGGAGCTATATCGTCGTCTCCGCCTGCGGCGGACGGATCCTGTTCGATGAGCGCCCGCAAGTGCTCTATCGTCTGCATAAGAGTAATCTGATCGGCCGGGCGCAGCCGCTGTATCAGCGCGCGCTGGCGGCGCTGCGGCGCGGCCCGGTCGTGTTCATGACGATGATGCAGCGCCATGCCGACGCGCTGGCCAAGCAGGAGGCCAAGCTGACGCCGATGGCCCGGCAGGATCTGGCGGTGCTGCGCGCCGGGCTGCATGGCGGGCTGGCACAGCGCCTCACCGCCTTGCGCTGCCCGCGCCTGCGCCGGCGCACCCGGCTGGAAAACCTGCTCTTCGCCCTCTGGTTCCTCACCTGCCGCCGCTTCCTGGCCGCCCCGCAGCCGCTGCTCGACGCCAGGCCGGCGAAACGCGCCGCCCCGGCCTTTCAGGAGAGCTGAAACCGCCCGCGCGGCCAAAAAAAAACGCCCTTGCGGGCGTTTTTCGTCTCAAGCCTCGCGGATATCCTGCCATTCCTCGGTGAAGGGCTTCTTGCGGAAGGTCGCCCAGAAGAAATTCATCGTATAGCGCAGCCCGATGGTGAACACCCCCTCCCCCACCAGCCGCCGGCCGGAGGATTGCGCCGGCAGGCGGAAGGTGAATTTCACCGTGCCGACCTTGGAGAGGCGGTTGGCCATATCGGTATCCTCGCCATAGAAGGAGAAGCGCAGATCCGGGTTGCCGAGCTTGAGCATCGCCTCGCGCTTGACCACGAAATTGCCGCCCTGGAGCATGGCGCCGATATTCAGCACGTAATGATTGAACACATAGGCCAGCCAGGCGAGCCGGTAATAGCAGGCGACGACGACATTCACCTTCCGCGGCACGCCGTAATACACATACGGGCCGGAGAGCCCGACCAGCGCCTCGGAGCGGCCAAACTGGCGCAGCACTTCCGCGAGCCAGCCTTCCGGGATCACGGTATCGGCGTCGATATTGGCGATCAGTTCGCCGGTGGAATTCTCAAACCCGCTCCAGCGCGCCTGCACCAGCCCCTTGCGCGGCTCGTCCACCACCCGCACCCCCTCCACCGCCAACGCCACCGCGCGGGTATTGTCGGTGCTGGCATTGTTGACGACGATGATCTCCGCCTCCTCGCCCAATTTCAGGCCGGCCCGCGCGATTTCCTCGCGGATCGCCAGCAGCGAGCGGCCCAGCAGGGCTTGCTCATTATAGGCCGGAACGACGAAACTGATCTTCATAGCGCATAAGCTCCTGAGACTCGGGGCGGGGCGGGCCACCCTTAAACCCCCTATCAACAGGGAGAGCGCCCGGAAGGCGAATGACCTTTTGATGAAACCAGGAATAGCCGGCATTTTCCAGATTTTTCGTCGAGCTTCCGGCGGCGGCCGCGAGGCGTGGCGGTCTTGCGGTTGACAGAGCGGCGCTGGCTTGGCATAGGGCGCCCCCAACTTGTTTCAATTTTTTAGCCGAGACCTCTGATGAAGATCCGCAATTCCCTCAAGTCCGCGAAGCTTCGCGACAAGAACTGCCGCGTTGTCCGCCGCCATGGCCGGGTTTACGTGATCAACAAGAAGAACCCGCGCATGAAGGCGCGCCAGGGCTAATCCCCCTCGGTTCTTTTCGAGACGGCAGACAGCCCGGCACCTTGCCGGGCTTTTTGCATTGGCGCCGCGCGGCTCAGCCCCGCCGCAGCGGCCAGAACATGCCGGCGCGCGTGCGATAGGCGGCGTAGGCGTCCGCCAGCGCGGAGTCGTCAAACCGGCGCTCCTCGCCCCGCGCCGCGGCGACATAGAGCGCGCTGAGCAGAACCGGCACGATCCACCCCGCCAGCCCCCGCGCCGCCAGGGCCGTGCCCAGCCAGAACAGCATATAAGCCAGGTAGAACGGATGGCGGACGAGGCGATATGGCCCGTGCCGCAACAGGCAATGCGGCGCCTGCGGATCGAATGCCAGATGCAGCCGGGCGCCGCGGCTGGCCCGCACCGCGGCGTGGAACAGCGCCAGCGCGGCGGCGAACAGCCCCAGCGCGACCGGCCAGGCGAATAATGGGCAGACGCAGAGCCGCCACCAGAAGATCGCCAGCCCCAGCAAGCTCAACAAGCTGACGCCCCGCATGCCGCGTCGCATCCCGCCCGCCTGCTCGAAATGCCACCGCACCCCCCAGACGAAAGCCGCGAAACAGCAGGTGCCGGCAAGGCCGGTGAGCAGGGCCGCGATCATCGGCGCGATTCGGCGTCGGTCGGGGGCGCGTCTGGCATCCAGCCTTCTCCTTGGCCCGACGCTGGGCGCAGGGGCGACAAAAAACCGTTAATGCGAGGCCGATCCGCGTTCACAATCTCGTTGGCAACCTATCGCCGCCCCCTCTCCGCCGCATGATTTGCGCGCCGCGCGCGCGCCTGGACATCGTTTTGGCAAGCCATCTTTCGCACCCAGACCCGGCGATGGCGCGACGGTTGAACAGGGAGCGTTTTCTACCCGATATCTTAAATTCCGGACAGGCGAGGTTATTTTTTCTAACTATAAATACCCACGAAAACGTGAGGAATTGCCGGGCAGATTGGCAATTTACAACCTCGCGGCGCAGCCATAAATTACTTGGGCGAAAAAATTCTGCCCTTTGCAAATCATCAATTAAAGATAGCGTTTTCCAAAAAAAGACTGTACGTAAAGTTGTGCGCGTCCGACGTGTCAATTCGTGTTTTTTGCGTCGCATGAAAGGCGAGCGTTTTTCCGGAGATGAGCGACTCGACCGAAGTTTTTCCAAAAATACTGGTGCTACCCGCATTTTTTCGACAGTTCGCGCGCAATGGCATGGCGGCTGTTAACTATATCCTGGGCACGCAACTCCCGGAGGACCTGCGCGAGCGGCTCATGCTCGATCAGGCCAAGGATTTCAGCTATGTGATCAGCGCCATCGCGGTGCTGGGGCTCAACACCATCGCGCTGATTTTCTTCGATTTCCTGCATGCGCCCCAGCTCGTGGGCCGCAGCGCCGCGATCCTCGGCGCGGGCGTCTGCTATATCGCCATTCTGTTCAATGCCCGGGCCTGGCTGCAACGTGAGCAGCCGACCCAGATGAGTGCCGACGCCTATATCGGCCGGATGGCGCGCCTGCTGTTCCTGCTGGGCTGTTTCTGGTCGGCGCTGTTGCTGGTGGTGGTGCGCGAGGCTGGCCCCTGGCAGCTTTGCCTGCTTTACGCGATCATGACCGGCTGCCTCGCCACCCCGGTGGTGGTCTCGCCGGCCCTATGCGCCTTTGCCTACTGGCTGCCGGTTTCCATCGGCATCACCGCCACCATGATCGTCTCTCACCAAGCCAATCTATTCGCGGTGGTGGATCTGCTGGCCTTCGTCACCCTCACCGGCTTCTGCATTTTTTTCCTCAATCGCCGCACGAATGAGCGCGCCATCAGCGCCATCCGGCTGGAGGAGAATACCGAGGTCATCCGCCTGCTGTTGCGCGATTTCGAGGAAAGCGCCTCCGACTGGCTTTGGGAGACCAACGCCCAGATGGAGCTGCAGCAGGTGAGCCAGCGTTTGGTTCAGGTGGCGCGCCGGCCGGCCGAGGCCCTAACCGGCCCGTTCCCCGAGGCGATTCTGGGCGAGGGCGCCTTGCGCGACGCCCCGCCCGGATCGTCGGTCGAACGGCTGCGGCGCGCCATCGCCGAGCGCTCGCCTTTCCGCGATCTGGTGATCCCGGTGATGATCGAGAACGAGCTGCGCTACTGGTCGCTCACCGGCAAGCCGATCCTGGACAAGCATGGGCGCTTTGGCGGCTATCACGGTGTGGGCTCGGACATTACCGGCCAGCGCCGCCAGCAGGAGCATATCTCCTTCCTCGCCCGGCATGACAGCCTGACCAAGCTCGCCAACCGCATGCTGTTCTCCGAGGTGCTGCATCAATGCTGCGAGAATGCCGCCAATTCCGGCTTCGCGCTGCTCTGCCTCGACCTCGACAATTTCAAGATGATCAATGATTCGCTCGGCCATGCCACCGGCGATGCGGTGCTGGTGGCGGTGGCCGAGCGGCTGCGCGGCTGCATCCGGGATTTCGACATCGCGGCCCGGCTCGGCGGCGATGAATTCGCCATCCTGGTGATGACCAGCGACGAAAACGAGGCGCAGTCGATCGCCAACCGCATCATCGAGCGGATCATGCGCCCGTTCCGGTTCGACGGGCAGGCGCTGCAGATCGGCGTTTCCATCGGCATCGCCAATGCCCCGCGCGATGGCGACAACCCGACCGCGCTGATGAAAAGCGCCGATCTGGCCCTCTACCGCGCCAAGTCCGATGGGCGGGGCATCGTGCGCATCTTCGACCAGGGCATGGACGACATGATCCGCGCCAAGCGGGCGATGCATATGGCGCTGCGCCAGGCGCTGGCGCGCCAGGAGTTGAGCGTCGCCTATCAGCCGATCGTGGATCTCAATAGCGGCCAGATCATCAGCGCCGAGGCGCTGGTGCGCTGGCGGCATGCCGAGCAAGGCGAAATTCCGCCCGGGCGCTTCATCCCGATCGCCGAGGAGTTCGGGCTGATCGAGGAAATCGGCGAATTCGTGCTGCGCCAGGCCTGCGCCGCCGTCGCCACCTGGCCGGCCCATATCAGCGTCGCGGTCAATCTCTCCCCCTCGCCCAGCGGGGCACAGCGCCTCGTCCAGAGCATTCTCAACGTGCTGGCCGAACATGAGCTGCCCCCTGAACGGCTGGAGCTGGAGGTGGTGGAGAGCACGATCCTGGAAGTCGGCAGCCCGACCGAGCAGGCGCTCTGCCAGCTGCACGAGCATGGCGTGCGCATCGCGCTGGACGATTTCGGCACCGGCTATTCCTCGCTCTCCTATCTGCGCCGCTTCCCGTTCAGCAAGCTGAAGATCGACGGCTCCTTCGTGCGCGATCTCGGCAACCCGCACCACGGCCCCGGCCGGCCCGGTGAAACCGCGACCGAGAAGGCCGACAGCTCGATCATCCTGGCGATCATCGGGCTGGCGGAGAATATGAACATGGCGGTGACCGCCGAAGGGGTGGAAACCGCGGAACAGGCGGAAATCCTGCGCAGCTATGGCTGCACCCAGGCGCAGGGCTTCCTGTTCCACAAGCCGATGGACGCGGCGCGCATCGCCGCCTTGCTGCGCGACGCGCCGCCCCCCCGGCGCGCCAGCCCGCCGCGCCACGCGATGTACTGAAGCCGAAGGGCGGCTGCGCGCTCTTGGCTCTTGGCCTGAGCCCGCCAGGATGGCTAAATGCGCGGCCATGAAGGAAGCTACGGGTGCGTCGCCGGCGATGGCGCAATGGTTCGCCATCAAGGCGCAGCACGAGGACTCCCTGCTGTTTTTCCGCATGGGGGATTTCTACGAGCTGTTCTTCGCCGACGCCCAGGCGGCGAGTGCGGCGCTGGACATCGCGCTGACCGCGCGCGGCACCTATCAAGACGAGCCGATTGCGATGTGCGGCGTGCCGGTGAGCCAGGCCGAGACCTATCTGGCCCGGCTGATCCGGCGCGGCTTTCGGGTCGCCATCGTCGAACAGCTGGAAGACCCGGCCCAGGCCAAGGCGCGCGGCGCCAAGGGGCCGCTCAAGCGCGGCGTGGTGCGGCTGGTGACACCGGGCACGCTCACCGAAGAGGCGCTGCTGGAGGCCGGGCGGGCGAATTTCTGCGCCGCCATCGTCGCCCATGAGGGCGTGTTTGGCCTGGCCTGGGCGGATATTTCCACCGGCCAGTTCGAGACCGAGCAGGCTGGCGCGGACGGGCTGGCCGCCATCCTCGGACGGCTGGACCCGGCGGAGATTCTGGCCTCCGAGGAAATTCCGCTCGGCACCTATGCGGCGCGGCGGGTGGAAACCCGGCGCATGGCGCTGCATCTGCCCGCCAACGCCGAGGCCGCGGCGCGCGAGCTCGCCCAGCGCTTCGGCGCCGCCAGCCTGGATGCGTTCGGGGATTTCTCCGGGGCCGAGGCGCTCGCCGCCCGTTTCGTGCTGGCCTATATCGAAGCGACCCAGATGGGCGCCACACCGCGCCTCTCGCGCCCGGTCAGCGCCGGGCGCGCCGGGCAGCTGGCCATGGATGCCGCCACCCGCGCCAGCCTGGAGCTGGCCAGTGCACGCGGCGGCAGCGAGGCCGGCAGCCTGCTCGGCGCCATCAAGCGCACCGTCAGCCCGGCCGGGGCGCGGCTGCTGGCGCATTGGCTCACCGCCCCGCTCTGCCGGCTAGATATCTTGCAGGCCCGCCAGCTCGGCTGGCTGGCGATCGCCGATTCCGGCCAGGCCGAGGCCATCCGCGCCGCTCTGCGCGGCACGCCGGACATGGCCCGCGCCTTGGGCCGGATCACGCTCGGCCGGGCCAGCCCGCGCGACCTTGCCGCCATACGCGGCGGGCTGGCCGCCGCCGAGGCGCTGCGCCCGCTGCTGCCCCCCGGCGTGGCGCTGCTGGATGAGGCCGCGCACGCCCTCAACCCCGCGCCGGAGCTGCTGGCCACGCTGCGCGCGGCCCTGGCCGAACCCGCCCCGATGCGGCTGGATGAGGGTGCCGCGATCGCGCCCGGTTTCGATGGCGAGCTGGATGCCGAACGGGCGCTGCGCGACGATACCCGCCGGATCATCGCCGAATTCCAGAGCGAGCTGGCGCAGCGCTACAAGGTCGCGTCGCTGAAAATCAAGCATCACGCCCAGCTCGGCTATGTGCTGGAAGCGCCCGCCGGGGCGGTGGAGGGCCTGCGCGCTTTTCCGGAATTGCAGCTGCGCCAGGGCATGGCCAATGGCGCGCGTTTCACCCATCCGGAACTCTCAGACCTCGACCGGCGCATCACCGAGGCCGCCGCGCGCGCCGGGGCGCGCGAGCGGGTGGTGTTCAACTGGCTGGTGGCCCAGGTGCTGGAAGCCGCCGAGCCGCTCGCCGCCTGCGCCGCCGCGCTGGCCCTGGCCGATGTGCTGCAAGGTGCCGCCCAGCTTTACGAGGCCGGGCGCTTCTGCCGCCCCGCCCTCTCGGACGATGAAGCCTTCAGCATCACCGCCGGGCGGCATCCGGTGGTGGAAGCCGCCCTGCCGCCCGGCACCAGCTTCATTCCCAATGGCTGCACCCTCGCCCCGCAGCGGCTGATGCTGCTCACCGGCCCCAACATGGCGGGTAAATCCACCTTCCTGCGCCAGAACGCGCTGCTGGTGATCCTGGCCCAATCCGGCCTGCCGGTGCCGGCCGAGGCGATGCGGCTCGGGCTGGTCGACCGGCTGTTCTCGCGCGTCGGCGCCTCGGACGATCTCGCCTCCGGCCGCTCCACCTTCATGGTGGAAATGACCGAGACCGCCGCCATCCTGCATCAGGCCGGGCCGAAGAGCTTTGTCATCGTCGATGAGATCGGCCGTGGCACCGGCACCCGCGACGGCCTGGCCATCGCCCAGGCGGTTTTGGAGAGCCTGCATAACCAAAATCGCTGCCGCGCCATATTTGCTTCACATTTCCATGAGTTAGTACAAGTGGCGGACGCCTTGCCGCGCCTTGCGGCGCACACCATGCGGGTGAAGGAGTTCCGGGGCGAGGTGGTGTTTATGCACGAAGTGGTCGAAGGCGCGGCGCAGAAGAGCTGGGGTGTGCATGTGGCGAAGCTGGCCGGGGTGCCCGAGCCGGTGCTGCGCCGGGCGGACACCCTGCTGAAGGCCGCCGAGCGCCAGCAAAACGCAACCGCGCCTTTACCTTTATTCGCCAATCTGCCCGACTCCAGCCTGCCCCCGGCAGAGCCTCCCGCCGCCGAGGCGCTGTTGGATAAACTAACCGCGATCGACCCCGATGCACTCTCCCCGCGAGAGGCGCTCACCCTGCTTTACCGTCTGCGCGAGGATGTGCAGCAAATCCGCAACCGCTCCGCGGAAAATGCGGCCTGACCCGTGTCTCTTGAATTCCAACCAGCCGAGGTTTGTTCTAGCTTGTTCGACATGCCTGAAGCCAGGAAACAGCCCGATATCGCCGCCGCCCTCGCCGCCCAGCTCGCGGCCGAGACCCTGCCTCTGCGCGACGACGCCCTGGCCGCGCTGCGCCGCCAGCTCGCGCGCATCCAAACCCATGTGCAGACGCGCTTTGAAAATGAAGGGCTGAACGGGCTGCAGGCCTCGCGCCTGCACGCGCAGCTGATGGATCAGCTGGTCAGCGCCCTGTTCGCCTACACGCTGCGGATGCTCCCGCCCGGCCCGAAAGACCGGCTGGCGATGGCGGCCACCGGCGGCTATGGCCGCGCCACCCTGGCGCCGTTCTCGGATATCGACCTGCTCTTCCTCACTGGCGGCACCCCTTCCGCCTCGATGAACAAGGCGGTGGAATTCATTCTCTATATGCTGTGGGATCTGGGGCTGAAGGTCGGCCACGCCACCCGCACCGTCAGCGAATGCCTGGCCGAGGCGAAGGCGGATGTCACCATCCGCACCTCGATGCTGGATGCGCGCTGCCTCACCGGCGACCGCGCGCTGTTCGCGGATTTCCAGACCGCCTTTCGCGCCGATTGCCTGGCCGAGGGGCCGGGCGACTATATCCACGAGAAACAGGCCGAGCGCGCCGCCCGGCATAAACGCTTCGGCGACACCCCCTTCATGGTCGAGCCGAATGTGAAGGAAGGCAAAGGCGGGCTGCGCGATCTGCAGACGCTCTACTGGCTCTCGCGCTATGTCTTCAACACCTTCGCGATGTCGGAGCTGGTCGGCAAGGAGAGCCCCGGCGGCGGCATTCTCACCACCACCGAGGCGCGGGCCTGCAAGCGGGCCTGGGAATATCTCTGGACGGTGCGTTTTCACCTGCATTACGTCGCCGGCCGCGCCGAGGAGCGCCTCACCTTCGATCTGCAGCCGGTGGTCGGCGCCCGCATGGGCTATACCCGCCATGGCCGCCAGGATGGCGTCGAGCGCTTCATGCGGCATTATTTTCTGGTGGTGCGGGAAGTCGCGCGCGTCACCGGCGTGCTGGAACCCGCCCTCATCCGCGCCGCCCTGGGCGCGCCGGCCATCGCACCCACCACCGATGCCTCGCTGATCGCCAAGGGCTTCGTGCTGGCGGATGGGCAGATCCTCTTCGCCCCCGGCCATGACCCCGCCACCGACCCGACCTCGATCTTCCGCATCCTGATCGAGGCGCGCGACCGCGGGCTGGCGCTGCATCCGCTCGCCAAGCGCACCCTCATCCGCCATGCCGGCATCGGCGCGGAGCTGCGCGGCGACAAGAAGGCCGCCGGGCTGTTCCTCAACCTGCTCTGCGGCGAGGATGATGAGCGCGAAACCTGCGACTCCGCCGAATGGCTGACCATCCTCAATGAAAGCGGCATCCTCGGCCGCTACATGCCGGATTGGCGGCGCATCGTCGGGCAGATGCAGTTCGACACCTACCATGTCTATACGGTGGATGTGCATACCGTGCAGGCGGTGCGCAACCTCAATAATCTGGAAAACGGCAAGCTCAAGGAGATCGCGCCGCTCTCCACCGAGCTGGTCAGCCAGATCCAGTCCCGTCGCGCGCTTTATGTCGCGGTGCTGCTGCATGACATTGCCAAGGGCCGCGGCGGCGACCATTCCGTGCTCGGCGCGGAGCTGGCGCTGACCATCTGCCCGGCTTTGGGGCTGGACCAGGAAGAGACCGAGATGGTCTCCTGGCTGGTGCTGCACCATCTGCTGCTGAGCCAGACCGCCTTCTCCCGCGATATCGACGACCCCAAGACCATCCTGGATCTGGCCGACACCATCCAGTCGCCGGAGCGGCTGCGGCTGCTGCAGATTCTCACCGTGTCCGATATCCGCGCCGTCTCGCCGAAGGTCTGGAATGGCTGGAAGGCCACCTTGCTGCGCGAGCTTTACGCCCGCGTCGCCGAGGTGCTGGAAGGCGGGCTCTCCACCACCGAGCGCGATACGCGTATCGCGCGGGTGAAAGAGGTGGTGGGCACGCTGCTGGCGGATTGGCCGGCGGATGAGCGCGAGGAGTTTCTCTCGCTTGGCTATCCCAGCTATTGGCTGGGCTTCGACCCGGAAAGCATCGAGCGCCACGGCCGGATGATCCGCGACGCCAAGACCCGCAACGCCCCGCTGACCATCCAGACCGAGCCGCTGCCCGCCCGGGCGGTGACCGAGATCGTGGTCTACACCGCCGACCATGCCGGGCTGTTCTCGCGCATCGCCGGCGCCTTGGCGATTGCCGGCGCCTCGATCGTCGATGCGCGCATCCATACCCTGACCGACGGCATGGCGCTGGATACGTTCTGGATCCAGGACGCCAATGGCGGCCCGTTTGAAACGCCGAGCCGGCTGGCCCGCCTCTCCAGCGTCATCGAGCAAGCGCTGACCGGGCGGCTCAAGCTGGCGGCGGAAATCCGCAAGGCGACCAAGAGCCTGATCCCCGGGCGAATGCGCGCCATCCATGTGCCGCCGCGCGTGGTGGTGGATAACCGCGCCTCCAACCGGCACACCGTGATCGAGGTCAACGGGCGCGACCGGCCAGGCCTGCTGCACGACGTCACCGCCGCGATTTCCGAGCAAGGGCTGCAGATCGCCTCCGCCCATGTCACCACCTACGGGGTGCGGGCGGTGGACGTGTTCTATGTGAAGGATGTGTTCGGCATGAAGGTGGAGAATGAGCGCAAGCTCTACCAGCTCCGCCAGGCGCTGCTGGAGGCGCTGAAAGCCAATCTGGACGAGCCGCCCCCGGCCGGGAAAACGCCGTCGCCGCAGATCGCGGCGGCCTAGAGCAATATGTGTTTAGGTTGACGCGCCAGCGGCAACTTAAACACATGAAATTGCTCGCCAAACCGAAAGCTAGAGCCTTCAGCTAAAAGCTGAAGGCTCTAGGAGCAGGAAGACGTGGGGTGTTTTTGAAAAAACGCCCCACCCCTCCGACGCCATTCCATCGCCGCTGCGCGACGATGGAATGGCGCCTCCGCCCTCCAAAAACTTCTGCTCCGGCTGCCTCGGCGCTGTCATTTGACATAAAGCGGATTTAATCCGATTCCTGGGAAATGGCGCGCAAGGTCTCCGCTTCCCGCATCGGCTTCATGCTGTGCTGTTTCCTGTTTCCGGGGCTGATCGGCAGTTTCGCGAGTTTCTCCATCCCTGCCCCGCTGGTGGACGTGATCCATCAGCAGGCGGCGCTGGATGCGGTGCTGGCGGCCCCGACGCCGGCGGCGCAGCAGGCCGCCCTGGCTTCATTGCCGCAGGCGGTGGATGCAGATACCGCCGCCATCGCCACCCAGGGCAGCGCCCCGCTGCCCGCCCGCATCGCCGCCGCCACCACCCATATGCGCCAGCACGCCCTGGCCCAGGCCCGTATATCCGCCTACCGCATCCGGCTGATGGTGATCACCATGACCGTGCTCGGCGCGATCTTCGCCCTTATGTTGATGGGACCAGACAGACATGAATGATCACATCGCCTCCTATTACGCCGCCAGCGCCAACCGCCAGGATGCCCGGCCGGCCCTGGAAGGCGCCATCGCGGCCGAGATCTGCATCATCGGCGGCGGCTTCACCGGGGTGAACGCCGCCCTGGAGCTGGCCCAGCGCGGCCGCCAGGTGGTGCTGCTGGAAGCCGTGCGGATCGGCTTTGGCGCCTCCGGGCGCAATGGCGGGCAGATCGTCAATGGCTATTCGCGGGATCTGGACGTGATCGCGCAGCGCTACGGGGTCGCCGCCGGGCGCAAGATCGCCGGCATGGCGCGCGAGGGCGGGGATATTATCCGCGAGCGCGTCGCGCGCTATCAGATCGATTGCGACCTGAAGCCGGGCGGAATTTTCGCCGCCCTCACCCAGTCCCAGCTGCGCGGCCTCGCGCATCATGTGAAAATCTGGGAGAGCTTCGGCTATCAGGACGGGTTCGAGCTGCTCGACCAGACCGGCTTGCAGACCCATCTGAAATCGCAGCGCTATGTTGGCGGGCTGATCGACCATCATGGCGGGCATCTGCACCCGCTGAATCTGGTGCAGGGCGAGGCGGCGGCGGCGGAAGCGCTGGGGGCGGTGATCCATGAGGGCTCACCCGTGACCGGGGTGACATTCGGCGATCTGGTGCGGGTCAAGACCGCCCATGGCGAGGTGACGGCAAAGACCGTGCTGGTCTGCGGCAATGCCTATCTGCAAGGCGTGCTGCCGGCGCTGGAGACGCGGATCATGCCGGTCTCCACCCAGGTTCTGGCCACCGAGCCGCTGGGGGCGCTGGCCGCCGAGCTGCTGCCCACCGATATGTGCGTAGAGGATTGCAACTATATCCTCGATTATTTCCGCCGCACCGCGGATAACCGCATTCTCTATGGTGGCGGCATCGTCTATGGCGGGCAGGACCCGGCCAGCGTGCGGGCGAAAATCCTGCCGCTGATGCACAAAACCTTCCCGAATCTGAAGGATGCGCGGGTGGATTTCGCCTGGAGCGGCAATTTCGCCCTCACCCTGACCCGCTTTCCGCAAATCGGCCGGCTGGCGCCGAATGTGTATTTCTCCCACGGCGATAGCGGCCATGGGGTGACGACGACGCATCTGCTGGCGCGCCTGCTGGCGGAGGCGGTCAGCGGCGAATCGCAGCGCTTCGATGTTTTCGCCGGCTTGCCCTATTTTCCCTTCCCCGGCGGCCGGCATCTGCGGGTGCCGCTGACGGTCGCCGGCTCCTGGTGGTATCGCTTCCGGGACATGCTGGGGCTGTAAAGCCCGGTTGCCGCCGCCTGGGAATTCAAGTAGAGGCTGGCGCTGTGGGCCGGGTTAGCACAGTGGTAGTGCAGCGGTTTTGTAAACCGAAGGTCGGGGGTTCAAATCCCTCACCCGGCACCAGCCTGTTTCTAGTCTAAGGACCGTCAAATTGAACGCGCCAGCCTTACTCCGCTGGCTCGTTAAGATATTCCAGGCCGATCGCCACACCGCGCGCCCAGCAGCGGCGTACCCGGCGCGGGGCGCGGCCATCGATGCGCAGGGTCAGGTAATCCGGTACCGGCATCATCACCGCGGTTTCCACCTTGGCCCCGCCTTCGGAGAGGTCGCGCACCATGCAATCCACCACCGCCTGGCTGGTCATGCCATAGACCAGCTTGGCCCGGTTCAGGGTCGGCTGACGGGCGCTGCGCCGGCGTTCGGTTGTATCCGTTCGGCTTTGAGTCTCGCCCAAAATCGACATGATCTCCCCTCTCAGAGAAGCGGCGCACCCGCCCAGCCCCTCGGCTTTCGTTCAATGAAGCTGAAACTCTACTCGCCACGCGGCGCTTTTGGCTTTGCCACAACCCAGGCGCGAATCGTTGCGAGTCGACAAATAATTAACACATTCTTGTGAAAACGCACCGCAAAAATCTGCACGCCTCTCCGCGAAAAACTCATGAGCCTACCAACTAATTTCCGGAATCGCGGAAGGCGCCGGGGATGGCCCTCAAAAACTCATGCCTGAGCCCAGCAAGGCACGGGTTTTCTTGGATTTTCCTCTGGCTATGGTGGAACCGGGCGCGGCGGTTCACGCGTCTGGACAAACGCAGATCTGGACGGGGTGAATAAAAATGAGCGCGCGCAGCAAGATTTTGAGCATTGGCGGGATGGAGCGCCGGGTGGAAGAGGCGCTGGCCCGCGATTTCGAGGTCTTCAGCAGCCATGACGAGTCGCTTGCCAGCCTGGTGGCGGCGCATGGCAAGGAGATCGAGGCCATCGTCACCTGGGGGCGTGAGAAGACCGATGCGGCGCTGATCGCCGCCCTGCCGAAGCTGCGGCTCATCTCGAATTACGGGGTCGGCTATGATTCGGTGGATGCTCATGCCGCCGCCGCCAGGGGCGTCATCGTCACCCATACGCCGGATGTGCTGAATGACGAGGTGGCGGATTTCACCGTCGCATTGCTGCTCGCCACCATCCGGCAGCTGCCGCAGGCGGATGCCTATGTGCGCGGCGGACAATGGGCAAGCGCGCGCTTTCCGCTCAGCGCCTCGCTGCGCGACCGCTCGATCGGCATTGCCGGGCTGGGGCGGATCGGGCTGACCATCGCCAAGCGGCTGGACGGGTTCGGCCGGCCGATCGCCTATCACACCCGCACGCCGCGCGAAGGCCTGGCCTATGAGTATCATCCCACGCTGGAGGGGCTGGCGGCGGCGGTGGATACGTTGATCCTGGTGATGCCGGGCGGTGCGTCCACCCATCACGCGGTGAATGCGAAGGTGCTGGAGGCGCTCGGGCCGCGCGGCATTCTGATCAATGTCGCCCGTGGTTCGGTGGTGGACCAGGAGGCGCTGATCGCAGCGCTACGAAACCGGACCATTCTCAGCGCCGGGCTGGACGTGTTCGAGGGTGAGCCGAACGTGCCGCAGGCGCTGCGGGAGATGGCGCATATCGTGCTCGCCCCGCATATTGGCAGCGCCACCGAGATGACCCGCCGGCTGATGGCCGAGCTGGTGATCGATAATGTCCGCTCCTGGTTCGCCGGTGAAGGCCCACTGACGCCGGTGCCGGAAACCCCCTGGCCAGCCAAGAGCTAAACGCGCACGGGCATGCCGCGCCTCGCGTGCCCCCATCCAAAAGGAGCCATCAGCATGGCCGAGTTCGTTTTCCCCCCGCCGGCGCCGATCACCGTACCGGTGAGCGACGGCCGCGCCTTCCCGGTGCGCCGGATTTTCTGCGTCGGCCGCAACTATGCCGCCCATGCCCGCGAGATGGGCAATGACCCGACGCGCGAGCCGCCGTTCTTTTTCACCAAGCCCGCCGATGCGCTGGTGACCGAGGGCAAGGACACACCCTATCCGAGCGAGACCAAGAATCTGCATTACGAGATCGAGCTGGTGGTCGCCATCGGCAAGGGCGGGCGGGATATCTCCCCGGCGGCGGCGCTGGGCCATGTGTTCGGCTATTCCATCGGGGTGGATCTGACCCGGCGGGATTTGCAGGACGAGGCCAAGGGCATGCGCCGGCCATGGGATCTGAGCAAGGGGTTTGACGCCTCGGCGCCGATCGGCAGCATCGTCCCGGCCAGCGAAATCGGCCATCCGGCCGCGGGGCGGATCGCGCTCAGCGTCAATGGCCAGGTGCGTCAGGATGGGGATCTGGCGGACCAGATCTGGCCGGTGCCGGATATTGTCGCCACGCTGTCCAAGTTTGTGGCGCTGGCGCCGGGAGATTTGATCTTTACCGGCACGCCGGAGGGCGTCGGGGCCATCGTCAAGGGCGATATGGTCGAGGGCGAGATTGCCGGAATCGGCACGCTGCGGACCAAAATCATCTAAAAGTTTTTTGGTGCCGCTTTTTTACAAAAAAGCGGCGAAAGAGGGTCGGGGTGGTGGCGACTTTGTTGCCACCACCCCAAACGTTTATGGGGAGTTTTTGAAAAAAGTCCCCATACCCCAAAAACTTTTGCAACCTATCCTGGTTTCGTCGGGGTGGTTGCCTCGGCCGGCGGCTGGCCGCGGCGCATGAAGATGCGCACATCCTGCTCGCGGATCAGCCAGTAAACCGCCCCCAGCGACAAGGCGGCGGCGGAGAGGGCCAGCAATTCGGCCGGCGGGGTCGATTGCAGGTCCAGAATAATGAATTTCCGCGCCACCGCCAGCAGCGCGATCAGCATGATGGTGCGCCCGCGCACCACCTCCTTGCGCTCGACAAAGGTGAGGCGCAGCGAGCTTTTGAACTCCAGCGCGATGATCACGGTGAAGATATTGCCGAACACGTCCTGGAAGGCCGCCGTGTTATTGGCGCTGAACTGGTCCTGCCAGACCAGCCCCCAGACATCCTGCACCAGCGAGACCGTCGCCACCGCCGTGATCACCATGATCAGCACGGTCAGCACCAGAATGATCACATGCTCGAAGCTCTCATAAGGCGAGGCCTCGCGGAACACATGGCGCAGCCGGCTCCATTCGCGCAGGAACGGGTTGGCGCCGTTATGATGGCGGGGTTCAGACATCGCGTAGGCCCATGGTCGGTCGAAAATCGCGCATCGTCACCTTTCCTGCTCGTGCCCAGGCGCCTTCTTACGCGCCAGGCCAGCGCCCGGGCAACAAGCTGCGAGCGATGTCACGAAATGGCGGCGCGCCGGTTACAGCACCTGCGACAGGAAGGTGCGGGTGCGCTCATCCTGCGGGTTGCCGAAGAATTGCGCCGGCGGGGCGTGTTCGACGATGACGCCGCGATCGGTGAAATAGACCTCGTTGGCGACTTCCCGGGCGAAATTCATCTCATGGGTCACCAGCACGCAGGTCATCCCCTCTTCGGCGAGCTGGCGGATGGTGATCAGCACCTCACCCACCGTCTCAGGGTCGAGGGCGGCCGTCACCTCGTCGAACAGCATCAGATCCGGGCGCATGGCCAGCGAGCGGGCGATGGCGACACGCTGCTGCTGGCCGCCGGAGAGCTCGCCGGGATAGGCATGCGCCTGGCCTCCAGCCGCACCTTCTTCAGCAGCGCGTAGGCCTCCGCCTCCACCTCGGCGCGCGGACGCTTGAGCACCTGCATCGGCGCCATCATCACATTCTGCAGGGCGGTGCGGTGCGGGAAGAGATTATATTGCTGGAACACCATGCCGACATGCCGGCGCAGCTTCAGCTTATCCAGCTTCGGGTCATTCACCTCGATGCCGAGCACCTTCACGCTGCCCTGCTCGAAGGGCACCAGCGCGTTGACGCAGCGGATCAGCGTGGATTTGCCGGAGCCGGACGGGCCGATGATGCAGGCGACATTGCCCTTGGGCACCTGCAAGGACACGCCCTTGATGACTTCGACATCGCCGAAGCGCTTATGCAGGTTCTCGATGGTGAGGAGAGCGTCGGCCATGGGTCAGATCCGTACCTTGGTGCGGCGCTCCAGGCGCCGTGTCGCGATCGCGACCGGGTAAGTATAGATGAAGAAGAGCAGCAGCACGTAAGCGTAAACCGGTGCCAGCAGGCCGGGATTGTTCCCCGCCGCGGCCAGCACCTGGCCGGCGCGGGTGACGACATCATTCACCCCGACGATGGAGGCCAGCGTCGTGTTGGTGGTGAGGATGGCGTAGAGATTCATCCAGGGCGGCAGCATGCGCTTGAAGGCCTGCGGCAGGATGATCGAGAAAAGCTGCTGGTTGCGGGTGAAGCCGAGCGATTCAGAGGCTTCCCACTGGCCGGGATGGATGGAGCGCACGCCGCCGCGGACGATCTCGGCGACATTCGCCATCACCGGCAGGCCGAGCCCGATCACCGCCTTCAGCCAGTCCGGCAAGGAGATATGCAGCCCGCCGATGCGCATATGGTAGGGTAGCAGATAGATCATGAAAAACAGCAGCGCCAGCCAGGGGGCGTTGCGGAAGAACTGGGTGAGCGCCCAGCTGACTTGGCGCAGCGGCTTGGTCTGCGCCACCAGCCCGAGGCCGAGCGCGATGCCCAGCACCGTGCCCATCGCCATCGACAGGAAGCTGATTTCGATATTCAGCAGGAAGCCGCGCAGCAGCAGCGGCGTCCACTGCACGAGTGTGGCGAGGATGCTCTTCTGCAGCGGCGCCGGATTGGCGGCCTGGGCGACGCTGGCGCAGATCAGCAGCAGAACGGTGAGGCCGAAACCGTGCCAGATGGTCAGGCGCGGCAGGGCGAAGCTCAGACCGGCGCGCGCACGCGGGCGCAGCGCCTCGGGCAGTTTCGGGAAAACCGGAAGATCGCTCATGTGCCCAACCCCGGACGGCGCAAGGCCCGTTCCCACCAATGCATCAACGCCACCAGAATGCCGACCAGGACGATATAGATGATGAAGAGCAGGATCATCATCTCCGGCACGTTCTCGGCATCCGACCAGATCTGGTTGGAGACGTAGAGCAGCTCGGGCACCGCGATGGCGTAGGCGAGCGTGGTGGTCTTGATCAGATTGACCAGATTATTGGTCAGCGCCGGCAGGCAGATGCGCAGGCCCAGCGGCAGGATGACGTTCAGATAGGTCTGCCGGCGGGTATAGCCCAGCGCCTCGGCCGCTTCGAGCATGGAATGCGGAATCGCCTCGATGCCGGAGCGGAAGATTTCCACATTGAAGGATCCGGCATAGAGGGCGAGCGAGATGCTGGCCCAGGCGAAGCCGCCGATCAGCGGCTGCACCATGCCAAAGCCGTTGTGGGAATGCGGCAGCATCGCCGACAGGCCGAAGAAGAAAAAATAGATCTGCACCAGAGGCGGGGTGTTGCGGAAGAGCTCGACATAGCTCCACGTCACACCCCGCACCCAGGCGGATTTCACCCCCTGCCCCCAGGCGCCGATGACCCCCACCAGCACCGAGGCGATGATGGTGACCACCGACAATTCAATCGTCACCCATAGACCGTGCACGAAGCGCGTGGCGTCGAACGGGTCGTAGAAGACCGTGAAATTGATGCCGGTGGTGGCGTTGAGATGCCTGAACCAGTCGGCAATGGGGGCGAGGGCGTTCAAAGTCTAGCGCTTACTTGGCGGCCTTGTGGGCATCCTCGGCGAACTTGGAATGCTGGATATGGTACTTGGTTTCCAGCTGCAGCACGTAGCCGGTCTTGTTCCAGTCGCTCACGGTCTGGGAGAGGAATTTCTCGAAGGCCGGCTCGCCCTGCTTGATCGCCATGCCCCAGGGCTGCGCGTCCTGCGAGGGCAGCGGCATGTCGTAGCCGCTCCAGTTCGGGTCCTGCAGCTTGCCTTCGATGGCGGTGTCGTCATAGAGGAAGGCGTCGCAACGGCCCTGATGCAACGCCGTCAGCGCCTCGGCGACGCCGGTGAAGGCGACCAGCTCGGCGCCGTATTTCTCCGCCACTTCCTTGTTGTAGAACGAGCCCTGAATGGCGCAGACCGGCACGCCCTTGACCTGCGACCAGCTATGCAGCGGCACGGTCTTGGCGACCATCAGATTATAGCCGGAGGCGTAGTAATCCGGGTGGATGATGTCGACGATCTTGGCGCGCTCGGGCGTGTCGTTCATGGTCGCGATCAGCAGATCGATCTTGCCCTGCTGCAGGAACTGGATGCGGTTCGCGGCGACGACATTGACGTACTTGACCTTGACCCCCAGGCGCTTGGCGATGTCAGCCGCCATGTCCGGCTCGATGCCGATATTCTGGCCGGACGGGCTCAGATAGCCGAAAGGCGGGTAATCGGCCTTGACGCCGACCACCAGCACGCCCTTGGACTTGATGTCCTGCAGCTCATCCGCGTGCGCCGGCGCGGCGGCATAGGCGGCGCCAAACCCGGCGACCAGGCCGCTGAGCAAAAATGCTTTGAATTTCATGAAAACCCCCATTTGTTTATTGAAGCCAGGCCAGCCGGGCGCCAGAACATGTTGGAGGGTAACGAGATTTGCGCGCGGCGCAAAGCCCTTATTCGGGGGGCTTCATCGTCCGGGGGCGCAAGCTGCCCAATAACGCGGCACGGCGCCCGCGATCGCACCGCGAGTCTGGGCAGTCCCAGGGCAAAAACATTTTGTGCGGCGCCGCGGCGACAGAGAAGAAAACCGCCGCGCATGGCTGATACCATAGGCAATCCCCACCATTTTTGTCGGGTTTATTGCATCTTCATCGCGAATGACTTCATGGAACGGGATCGGGCGCGTTTTTCTTCCCCCGCGCCTCCTGGAGCTTGGTTTCGAATGTCCGATTCGTCCCTCATTGCCGGTCCGGCCTTCACCACGGGCGCGCCGCGCCGCGGTCTGGTGCTGGCGGCGCTGTTGTTTCTCGCCGGCCTGATCTATCTCGACCAGACGGTCAGCCATAAGCAGGCTGCCCTCTGGGTGGTCGGCGCGCTGCTGGGTGTAGCGCTGTATCACGCCTCGTTCGGCTTCACCTCCGCCTGGCGGCGCTTCATCCTGGAACGCCGGGGTGCCGGTTTGCGCGCGCAGATGCTGATGCTGGCGCTGGGCACGCTGCTGTTTTTCCCGGTGCTGGCGGCGGGGCATATTTTTGGCCATCCGGCGGTAGGCTATGTCTCGCCGATCGGGGTTTCCGTGGCGGTTGGCTCCTTCCTGTTCGGAATCGGCATGCAGCTGGGCGGCGGCTGCGCCTCCGGCACGCTGTTCGCGGTGGGTGGCGGCAACACGCGGATGATCATCACGCTGGCCTTCTTCATTGTCGGCTCCCTGCTGGGCGCGTTGCAGCTGCCCTGGTGGGCGGCGCAGCCGGCCTTCAAGCCTTATTCGCTGGTGCTGAATCTGGGGCTGGCACCGGCGATGCTGCTCAATCTGGCGCTGTTCGCGGTCATCGCCTGGGTGACGACGCGGCTGGAAAAGCGCCGCCATGGCGCGCTGGAGCATGATGCGCCGGCGCCGGTGAGCGGGCCGCGCTGGCTGGTCGGCCCGTGGTCGATGTGGGTGGGCGCGGTGGCGCTGGCGGTGCTGAATTTCGCCACGCTGGCACTGGCCGGGCGGCCCTGGGGCATCACCTCGGCCTTCGCGCTGTGGGGGGCGAAGATCGCGCAGGGTTTAGGGGTGAATGTCGCCGCCTGGCCGTTCTTCGCGCATCAGCCGGGGCTGCTGGCGGCGCCGGTGTCGCATGACATCACCTCGGTGATGGATATCGGCATCATGCTGGGCGCGTTCGCGGCTTCGCTGCTGGCGGGCAAGTTCGAGCCGGTGTGGCGGATTCCTCTCCGCTCCGCGCTGGCGGCGGCGATCGGCGGGGTGCTGCTGGGCTATGGGGCGCGGCTGGCCTTCGGGTGCAATATCGGCTCGTATTTCAGCGGGATTGTCTCGGGCAGCGTGCATGGCTGGCTGTGGCTGGCCTGCGCCTTCACCGGCAACATCGTGGGCACGCGGTTGCGGCCGTTCTTCGCGCTGGCCCCGGTGGCGCGGGCGAAAGAAACCGCCTGCTGATTTACAAAAGTTTTTTGGGGCCGCCCCTTTTTTTCAAAAAAGGGGCGGAAACGCTTGGGCGTTGGCAACATAGCGCCAACGCCTCAAATATTCTGCCGCTTTACGCCGCGTCGCGCTGGCCGATGAACTGCCGCAGCTCAGCCGTTTGCGGCGCGGTGAAAACCTGCTCCGGCGGCCCGCTTTCATGAATCCGCCCCTGATGCATGAACACCAGGCGATGGCAGACCTCACGCGCGAAGCGCATCTCATGCGTCACCATCACCAGCGTCATGCCCTGCGCGGCCAGGTCGCGCACCACCGCCAGCACCTCGTTCACCAGCTCCGGATCCAGCGCCGAGGTGATCTCATCGCATAGCAGCGCCAGCGGCTGCATCGCCAGCGCGCGGGCGATGGCGACGCGCTGCTGCTGGCCGCCGGAAAGCTGACCGGGATAGGCATCGAATTTCTGTCCGAGCCCGACGCGGGTGAGCATTTCCCGCGCCAGCGCCTCGGCCTCGCCCTTGCCGGTTTTCTTCACCACCATCGGCGCCAGCATCACGTTGCGCCCGACGCTGAGGTGCGGGAACAGGTTGAATTGCTGGAAGATCATGCCGACCTTCTGGCGCAGCAGCCGCAACTGCCCCGCGCTCTCCATGACGCTGGTGCCGGCGACCCGGATGCTGCCCTGCTGGTAGGTCTCCAGCCCGTTGATGCAGCGCAACAGCGTGGATTTGCCCGAGCCGCTCTTGCCGATGAGCGCGATCACCTCGCCTGGCTCGATATCCAGCGTGATGCCTTTCAGCACCTCATTCTGGCCATAGCTTTTATGGATTTCAGTGAGCGAGATGAGCGGCATTGAGCCTCCGTTCGAGCCAGCCTCTGCACAGCGCGATCGGGTAGCAGAGGCAGAAATAAATGAGCGCCACCAGCCCATAGACCGTGAACGGGTGGAAGGTGGCGTTGGTGATGGCGGTGCCGGCCTTTTCCAGCTCGACAAAGCCGATGATCGAGGTCAGCGCCGTGCCCTTGATCACCTGCACCATGAAGCCAAGGCTGGGAGCGGCGGCGATGCGCAGCGCCTGCGGCAGGATGATATGGCGCAGCTGCTCGAGATAGGACATGCCAAGGCTGCCCCCCGCCTCCCACTGCCCGGCGGGTATCGCCTCGACGCTGCCGCGCCAGATCTCGGCGAGAAAGGCGCCGGTCCAGAGCGAGAGCGCGACCCAGGCGGCGGCCCAGGCCGGCACGTTGAGCCCGAACAGAGCCGGGGCGAAGAAGGCCAGGAAGAGCTGCATCAGCAGCGGCGTGCTCTGGAAGATTTCGATATAGATCCGCGCCACCCAGGCCAGGCGGCGATTGGGCTGTACCCGCAGCACCAGCACGATGAGCCCGGCCAGCACCCCGCCGAAAAATGCGCCGGCGGAGAGGGCCAGCGTCCAGCGCGTCGCCAGCAGCAGGCCACGCAGAATATCCCAGGTGGTAAAGCCCATCATCGCGCCTGCACGCCTTTGAAGAGATGCCGCCCGGCCAGCAGCAAGGCCTGGCGCAGCGCCAGGGCCAGCACCAGATACAAGGCGGTGACGACGAAATAGGCTTCAAACGCCCGGAAGCTGCGGGACTGGATATAGGAGGCGACGTAGGTGAGTTCCTGCACGCTGATCTGCGAGCAGACCGAGGAGCCCAGCATCACGATCACCACCTGGCTGGCCAGCGCCGGCCAGATCCGCGCCAGGGCGGGGGCCAGCACCACATACCAGAAAATCTGCGGCTTGGAGAGGCCAAGGCTGGCCCCGGCCTCGATCTGCCCGCGTGGCGTCGCGATCAGCCCGGCGCGGACAATCTCGGTGCCGTAGGCGCCGAGATTGACGACCATGGCGAGGATCGAGGCATCGACCGCATCCATGCGCAGGCCCAGCGCCGGCAGCCCGAAGAAGATGAAAAACAGCTGCACGATGAAGGGCGTGTTGCGGATCAGCTCGACATAGATCGTGACCGGCAGATTGAGCCAGAGCTTGCCGCTGGTGCGCGCCCAGCCGCCCAGCACCGAGACCGCGATCCCCAGCAGCGTGCCGAAGAGCGTCAGCTCCGCGGTGATGGCGATGCCGTGGAGCATCATCGGCCAATAGCCGATGATGGCGCCGAAATCGAACTGATACGTCATCGCGCGGTGTCAGAAACCGGCGGGCAGCGGCTGTTTCAGCCAGGTTTCGCAATATTTGTTCAAGGTGCCATCGGCCTTGGCGGCGGCGATGATGGCGTTCACCTTGGCCAGCAATGCCGGCTGGTTCTTGTTGACCCCGACATAGCAGGGCGAGCTTTGCAGGATGAATTTCAGCAGCGGCGCGCGCGGCGGGTTCTGCGCCATGATCGTCGCGGTGGTCGAGCTGTCGGTGCAGATCAGCTGGGTCTGGCCGGAGATGAAGGCGGAGATGGTGGATTGGTTATCGCCATAACGCATGATCTGGGCGCTTGGCGGGGCGAGCTTGGTCAGCGCGATATCCTCGATATTGCCACGGGTGACGGCGATGCTCTTGCCGGCGAGATCGGCGGCGGTTTTGACATCGATATTCGCCGGACCGAAGACGCCGCTGAAGAAGGGGGCGTATTTGTCGGAGAAATCAATCACCTTGGCGCGGGCGGGATTCTTGCCGAGGCTGGAGATGATCAGATCGACCTTGCCGGTCTGCAAATAGGGAATGCGGTTTTCCGAGGTGACGGGGGTCATCTGCAGCTTCACGCCGATTTTCGCGGCGATCAGCTTGGCCATGTCGATATCATAGCCCTGCAGGTTCATGTCCGGGCCGACAAAGCCCCAAGGCGGCAGATCCTGCGGCACCGCGACGCGCAGGACACCAGACTTCTTGATGTCGTCCAGCGTATCGGCCAGGGCGCGGCCAGCGAGGGTGAGAGAGGCGACGCCCGCCGCCATGATCGTGGTGAAATGCCGTCTGGTGGTCATCTATATATTGTTCCTGCGTTCAGTACCGCGCCGGGGCGCAACCGCGGGAAACAATGCAAGAGCAATGCCACGAGGGAGCGACAGGCGAGATCGGGCAAATGATGGCTTGGTTTTGGAGGCGGGGGCGATTGTTGAACAATCAACATCGCGGACGCTGCGTTTTTTGGCCCAGTCCGCCCATAAAAGCGTCAATTAAGGCTGGAAGCCGGAGCGGCCTCCGGCCGCCCCACGCGTGTCGCCGCTTTTTTGAAAACGGCGAGAAGAATTTTACCGCCTTCAGCGGGCATCCGCCGGCGCGATCCCGCCTGGGAAGACCCAGGCGGGATCGCGCTGGCTTTGCTCAGGCCGCGTGGGCCTTGGTCAGCCCCCAGGCGGCGAGGTTGCGGGCCAGATCGTCCTGCTGGCGCTGGGTCAGCGGCCAGGCGCCCGGCGGGCGCACCGCCCCGCAATCCTGCCCCATCAGCGCCAGCGCCGCCTTCACCACCGAGACATTGGTGCCGTTGCCTTCCTCGGCCCGCAGCGCCTCGAACGGTTCCATGGTGGCGATCATCGCGCGGGCCTTGGCGTAGTCCCCGGCTTCTAGGGCGGCGTGAATCGCGACCGAATGCGCCGGCCAGACATTGATCAGCCCGGAGGTGAAGCCGCGCGCCCCCACCGCGTAGAAGGCCGGCGCCCAGGTTTCGGCCAGCCCGCCGACCCAGACGATGGAGGGGTCGGCACGGCGGATCGCCTCGGCCAGGCGCAGCGGCGCCGGGGTTGCCCATTTCACCCCGACGACATTGGGGATGGCGCAAAGATCGGCGATGGCGTCCAGGCCGATGCCGTCATTGCGCAGATAGATCACCACCGGCAGCCCCTGCCCGGCCTCGGCGATGCGCTTCACATACTCGACCACGCCGCGCGGGGCGACGAAGGGGTCGGGCGGCTGATGCACCATCAGCGCCGAAGCGCCGGCGGCGCGGGAGGCCTTGGTGAGGGCCAGCGCGTCATGGATCGAGCGGCCGATGCCGGCCAGCAGCGGCACCCGCCCGGCCACCGCCTCCGCCGCCGCATGCACGGCGCGTTCCGCCTCGGCGGTGGTCAGGCCGTAAAATTCGCCGGTATTGCCGTTGGCGGTGAGAATATGCACGCCCGCCGCCGCCGCCCGCTCCGCGATCGCGGCGAGCGGTGCCGGGTCAATCTGGTCCTGCCGGTTGAACGGCGTCACGAGAATGCCCGAGATGCCCGTGAGCCGGGCGCGAAACTCTTCAGCGGTGAAGCTCATCTTGCGATCCTTATCCCTTACCAAATCATGATCTTCGTTTGAAATCAGCGTGATGTCCGGAGGCGGCCAATGCGGCGCCGCCCTATTCCGGCCGATCGATTTACATATATTATAAACTTAATTGACAACTTTTTGTCAAGCGCGGCCTTGCCGCCTCCTGCCCGCTGCGCTGTAACCGCCAAAGGAGGATCGCCAATGACCCGTTCAGCCGTTTCAGAGCACGACCAGCCTGACTCCTTATATCTGCGCCAAGGCCCGACCGAGCTGGCGCTCTCGCCAGGCCAGGGCGGCGCCATCATCGGCTGGCACCATGGCGGGACCAGCCTGATGCGAAAGCTGCAACCCGGGCCTGACGGTACGGTGAGCGTGCGCCAGCTGGCCTCCTACCCGCTGATCCCGTTTTCCAACCGCATCGCCCATGGGCAATTCAGCTTCGAGGGCCAGAACTATACCCTGCCCCGGGACACGCGGGAGACGCGCCATGCGATCCACGGCAACGCGCTGCTCGCCCCCTGGGAGATTATCCGCGCCAGCCCGGCCGAGGCCTGGCTGCGCCTCGCCTCCTCACCGAACCGGCCGGATTTGCTCGCCTTCCCCTTTGCCTATGAGGCCACCCAGCTTTACCGGGCGCGGGAGGACGGGTTCGAGATCGAGATCAGCATCCGCAACCAGGACCGCCGCGCCATGCCGGCCGGGATGGGGCATCATCTTTATTTCCCCCGCCTGCCAGGGGTAAAGGTGCGCTTCGCGGCGACCGCGATGTGGGAGAGCGACCAGGAGGCGCTGCCCGCCGCGCGGACGGATCAATGGCGAAGCCAGCTGGAAGCCGGGCTGGGCGACCTCGATTCAGTCAATTTCGATAATTGCTTCGAGGGCTGGGCGGGGCAGGCGATTCTGGACTATCCCGAACAAGGCTACAGGATCCGGATCGAGGCATCGCCCTTGTTCGGCCATGCGGTGTTCTTCACCCCGCCGGGGAAGGATTTTTTCGCCTTCGAGCCGGTCTCGCATCTCAATAACGCGATCAACCAGCCCGATGGGCCGCAAGCCCATGGGTTGAAAATCCTCAAGCCCGACGAGGCGGTCACCGGATGGATCAGGCTGAGCCACGAGGCGCTGTGAGCGCCCCTCCCCCGGCGCAGCGCGCCGCGGCTTGACAGCAGGCCGGGGGGCTTTCAGGCAAGAGACAGGCCAGTACGCCTTCCCTTTTTCAACGCACCCCGGATGATCGCATGACCATAAGCCCGCCCCCCGCCCGCCGCGCCGAGCTCACGCTGCGCGGTGTCCTCATCGGCATCCTGATCACCTTCGTGTTCACCGCCGCCAATGTGTATTTCGGGCTGAAGGCCGGGCTGACCTTTTCCTCCTCGATCCCGGCGGCGGTGATCTCGATGGCGATTTTGCGCGCCGTGGGCGGCGCCACCATCCAGGAAAACAATATCGTGCAGACGGTGGCCTCCGCCGCCGGCACGCTCTCCTCGATCATTTTCGTGCTGCCGGGGCTGGTGATCGTCGGCTATTGGAGCGGGTTTCCGTTCTGGCAGACCAGCCTGATCTGTGCCGCCGGCGGGATTTTGGGGGTGATGTACACGATCCCGCTGCGCCGGGCGCTGGTGAGCGAGTCAGACCTTCCTTATCCGGAAGGGGTGGCCTGCGCGGAGGTGCTGAAAGTCGGCACGCAAGGGGCGCCGGAGGCCGGCGGGGCCGGGCTGCGCACCGTGGTGTGGGGCGGCATCGTCTCGGCGGTGTTTTATTTCATCGTGCAGACGCAGATTTTCGCCGCCAGCATCGCCGGCTATCGCCGTTTCGGCGGGGCGCGCGGCGGCGCCACCGGGTTCGAGTTCGATCTCTCTTTCGCGCTGTTCGCCATCGGCCATCTGGTCGGGCTCTGGGTGGGGCTGGCGATGGCGCTGGGGGCGGCGATCGGCTGGCTCTGGGGGGTGCCGCATTTCACCGCGCTGCATGCGAGTCCCGGCAGCGCCGCCGCCGCCGCATCCGCGGGGTGGAGCCATTATGTCCGTTTCGTCGGCGCCGGGGCGATCGCGGTGGCGGCGATCTGGTCGCTGGCCAAGCTGACCGGGCCGCTGGCCAGGGGCCTGGGCGGGGCGATGCGCGCCGGCCGGGCACGGCGCGAGGGCAGGCTGCAGGAGCTGCCGCGCAGCGAGCATGACATGCCGATCGCCATGGTCGGGCTGATCGCGCTGCTCTGCCTGCTGCCGATCGCCTATCTGCTCTGGCATTTCGCCATCGCCAGCGGTCTGGGCGGGGCGGCGCTGCCGCTGGTGCTTGGCGGGGTGGTGTTTGTGGTGGTGCTCAGCCTCGTGGTCGCGGCGGTGTGCGGCTATATGGCCGGGCTGATCGGCTCCTCCAACAGCCCGCTCTCGGGGGTCGGGATTCTGGTGGTGCTGATGGCGGCCTTGCTGCTGGTGGTGGGGGTGAAGCCCTTGCTGCCGCCAGGGGCGGCGCGGGCGCTGGTGGGGTTTGCCTTGTTCATCACCACCATCGTCTTCGCGGTGGCCACCATCTCCAACGACAATCTGCAGGATCTGAAAACCGGGCAGCTGGTGGAATCCACCCCTGCCTTGCAGCAATGGGCGCTGGTGATCGGCGTGCTGGCGGGGGCGGTGGTGATCCCGCCAGTGTTGAACCTGCTGCAGCAGACTTACGGCTTTCTCGGCGCGCCGGGGGCCAATCCGGCGACGGCTTTGGCCGCGCCGCAGGCCGGGCTGATCTCGGCTTTGGCCAAGGGCGTCATCACCGGCTCGCTGCCCTGGGGGTTGATCGCGCTGGGGGCGGGCATCGGCGTTGCCATCATCATTCTGGACGAGCTGCTGGGCGCGGTGGCGAAGGGGCCGCGCCTGCCGCCGCTGGCGGTGGGGCTGGGCATCTATCTGCCGGTCTCGACAACGCTGATGATCATTCTGGGCGCCATCGCCGGGGCGGTGTTCGACCGCAAAGCCGACAAGAGCCGTAATCCGCAGACGGCGCGCCAGCTGGGCGTGCTGCTGGCCTCGGGGCTGATCGTGGGCGAGAGCTTGCTGGCGGTGCTGTTTGCCGGGCTGGTGGCGTTCAGCGGCAATCAGGCACCGGTGGCGCTGGTGGGGGCCGGGTTCGCGACGCCGGCGCTGTGGCTGGGCGGGGTCGTGTTCGCCGGCGCGCTGCTCTGGCTCTATCGCTGGGTGCTGCGCCAGGCCTGACCCGCCTGGGCCAGCCTCTCCTGACGTTCGCGCCTGGCACGCCAATAGCCCGCCAGCAGCGAGCCGGAGATATTGTGCCAAACCGAGAAGATCGCCCCGGGCAGCGCCGCCAGCGGGGTGAAATAGAGCTTGCCCAAAGTCGCCGCGAGGCCGGAATTCTGCATTCCCACCTCGAAGGCCAGGGTACGGCAGACGCTCTCCTCGAAGCCCAGCAGCCGCCCGCCCCAATAGCCGCCGAGATAGCCGGTGCCGTTATGCAGCACCACCGCCAGCAGCACGATCGGCCCGACCGCGGCGATGGCATGCGCGGTGCCCGCCACCACGGCGGCGATGATCAGCAGGATGGCCACCATGGAAAATAGCGGCAGCACCGGCTCCACGCGCCGCACCAGGCGATGCGCCAGCATGTTGACGGCCACACCCAGCGCCACCGGCACCAGCACGATCTTCACGATACTGACCAACAGCCCCATCACATTCACCTGGATGCCATGGGTGGCGTAAAGCTGCACCAGCAGCGGCGTGGCGACCACGCCGACCAGGGTGGAGACGGCGCTGATCGTCACCGACAGCGCGACATCGCCGCCGGCGAGATAGACCATCACCGTGGAGGAGGTGCCGCTGGCCACCGAGCCGACCAGCACCATGCCGATCGCCAGTTGCGGCGGCAGCCCGAGCAGCTTGGCGATGATGAAGGCGGCCAGCGGCATGATGAGGTAATGCAGCCCGAGCCCGGCCAGCACCGGCCCCGGCTTCTGCGCCACGCGGCGGAAATCCGCCGGGGTCAGCGTCACCCCCATCGCGAACATGATCAGACCGAGCAGCAGCGTCACCCAAGGCAGGATCGGGGTGAAGGAGGCCGGCGCCAGAAAGGCGGCGGCGGCGATCAGGATCGCCCAAAGCGGAAACAGGCGGATGACGGCACGCATCGGACTCGGACTCTCCAACCAAGGCGCCGCCAAGGCGAGCCCTACAAAATGACACAAGACAGAAAATGTCGCTTAGCTGGATCGGCGCGAAAGGAAAACAGGAAAAAGGCGCCCCTGCTGACCATTTCCGTCATGACGGCGCGTTCATTTGGCGTGCGGGAAGACCGCCGGCCGGGGCATGGCGGCGCCGCCCGGCCAGCGTGACAGGCCACGCCGCAGCGGCTAAATTGGCGGGCGCTCCGCCCTCAAGCCATGGATCTCAGCCTTGCGCCGTCTGATATCGAAGTCCCGCCTGCTGCCCGGCCTCATCCTGTTGCCACTCGCCGGGTGCCATCAGAGCTATTCTCCCAATACCTATGCCGCCGACGCCGCCCAGCAGGAGGCGCAAGTGCAGCGTGGGGTGATCATCGGGGTGCGGCAGGTGGTGATCTCGCCCGACGGCACGGTCGGGGCCACCACGGGGGCCGCCGCCGGCGGGGTCGCGGGGGCGCAATTCACCAATTCCGCCGGGTTGAACGCGCTGGGCGCGATCGGCGGGGCGCTGGTCGGCGGGGTCGGCGGGGCAGCGGCCCAGCAGGCGGTGCAGACCACCAAAGGCTGGGAATATATCGTCCAGGAGACCAATAATTCCCTGGTCTCGGTCACCCAGACCAGCAAGACGGCGCTGGCCATCGGGCAGCATGTGCTGGTGATCAATGGCAGCAAGCAGGCGCGCATCGTGCCGGATTACACCGTGCCGGTGCCCAGCCCCGCCCCGGCAAAACCCGCCGCCGCCACGCCGAAGCCCGCCGCCATCACCGCGACGCCGCTGCCCGCGCTCACCCAAGCGCCCACGCCAGCACCCACGACAGCACCCGCGCCAGCGCCAGCGCCGGCGGCAAGCCAGGCGCAGCCCAACAGCACCGCCAACAGCGCGGCAGCCAGCCCGGCCAGCACCGGCACAACCGGCGCCGGGTCGGCCAGCCCGGGGACAGCGAGCACGGTGACGGGGGGCACAACGGCATCCAGCACTGCCGCCCCTGCTAAGACCGCCCCTCAGCCCAGCAATAATGGCGCGGTCACGACATCAAGCTCGACTCTGCCCGATACGACCAGCCCGGCGCAGCCCGCCCCGGCCAGCAGCACGGCGACACCCGGCACAAGCGCCACCGCGCCGGCCGTGGCCGGGAGCGCCAGCACGGGCAGTTCCAGCAGCACCAGCCCTGCCGCCAGCACCCCCAGCAGCAGCGCCGCCACGCCATAGCGCAATATGTGTTGAGGCTGACCCGGCAGCGCGGGCGGTGTCTTCCGGGTCTATTCCGGGGCCAGGCTGGCGCCGACATGCGCCGCGCCGCGCGCCTGCGCCAGAGCTTCCTGATGATGCCGCTCGCGATAGCGGGCGCGCTGGGCCTCACTGCGTTCGGCGTGGCAATGCGGGCAGCTCACCCCTGCCTCGAACAGCGGCGAGGCCTGGTCCGCCGCGCTCACCGGACGGCGGCAGGCATGGCAGAGGCCAAAGCGCCCCGGCGCCAGCCCATGGCCGACCGTCACGCGCTGGTCGAACACGAAACATTCGCCTTCCCACAGACTATCCTGCGCGCGCACCTGTTCCAGATATTTCAGAATCCCGCCCTGCAGATGAAACACCGCCTCCACGCCTTCCTGTTTCAGGAAAGAGGTGGATTTCTCGCAGCGTATGCCGCCGGTGCAGAACATCGCCACTTTCGGCGTCCGCCCTTCGCCCAGCAGCCGGGCGCGCTCCGCCCGGAACCAGGCCGGGAAATCGCTGAAGCTGCGGGTGCGCGGATTGATCGCGCCCTTGAAGCTGCCGATCTCGACCTCGTAATCATTGCGCGTATCGATCAGGATGATATCCGGCTCGGAAATCAGCGCATTCCAGTCCGCCGGCGCGACATAGCTGCCGACGCTGGCGCGCGGATCGACGCCCGGCACGCCCATGGTGACGATCTCGCGCTTGATCCTTACCTTCATCCGGTGAAAGGGCATGGCGGGGGCGCGCGCAAACTTCACCTCCATCTCCGCGCAACCCGGCAGGGCCCGCAGCGCGGCCACGGCCTGCGCCAGCGCCGCATCCTCGCCGGCAATGGTGCCGTTGATCCCCTCCGGCGCGAGGATGAGCGTGCCCTTGATACCCAGCGCCAGGCAGCGTGCCAGCACGGCATCGCGGATGGAGGTGCAATCCTCGAAAGGCGTGAATTTATACAAGGCCGCGACGCTGACGGGCAGGTCAGTGCCGGCGGGCGGGACGGGGTGGGGCTGAACCATATCTGCCATCCGCCGCCCCCTAGCACGCCCACCCGCCCCCGTCATGAGGGCGGCCTGGCATCGCCTCAGGCGGCGGCGCCGAGCTGCGCCGAACTCAGATCCAGCCGCACCAGCGTCTGGTTGAGCAGGATATAGGCGATCTCCCCGAACGTCACCGGGCCGATGAAGCCGCCCGTGGTGCGCCCCTGCAACGCCGCATATTGATAATTCAGGATGCAGTTGAAGGAGAGCGCCTTGCCGGCGCTCTCAGCCCGCAGGCCGGTGCAATAGCTGCCATAGGCCTCGGCATAATCCCCGACCGGCGCGGCCAGACGGTAGCGCCGCCCCGCCACCACCGGCGCGTAGAACTCCACCTGGTCGGGCAGAACCGCCTGGAAAGAGACATTGATCATCGCCCCGGCATAGGAGGAGACCAGCGGCAGGCTGGTATCCACCTCCTGTTCGCGCAGCCAGCTGGCGAAATTCACGCGCTGGCCGTCCACCTCGCAATGCGAGGCGGAAAAGCCGGTTTCGGAAAACACGATGTCCGGGCCGCTGCCTTGCGTGAACAGATTGACGATATCCGCCTCGGCGAAGACATCCTGGCTCAGCCCGATATGCATGACCAGCCCGGCATCCTCATGGATTTGACCGCTCATGCCATCGACGACCGAGGGGCGGATCTTGCCAAGCTCGGTCAGCTCCACGCCTGTCACCCAACCGACCAGCGGCTGCTCATAGAGCTTCGGCAGCCCCGGCGCCTCCAGCGCGAAGCGTTTATGCACGCCGGTGAAGGCCGGGATCAGCACATAGGAAAAGCCGGATGGCAGCCGGTCCCTGACAATCCCCTGCAAATCATCCTCGCGGATGACGGCGATGCGCATATCCTGCGCCCCCTCCACCACCGTGCAGAAAACATGCTCATGATCCACCATGCCGCCATTGGGGGTCATGAAATACGGGGTCGACCCGCCGATCCAGCGGCCCCGGGGCAGGCTGGCCAGTGCCTGACCGCTGCCGGCCACGAACAGGATGGCGCCGCTTTCGATCAGCCGGCCCGCCTGCGCGGTTGAGATGAATTGATTCAACATCGGCTAGGTTCCTTAAAGATTCACGAGATCGCGCGCTGCGAAGGCGTTGTTGGCGAAAAATTCATGGAGTTCCGCGACCGCGCGGCCGATGCCGGAGGGATTGTGCCGCACCTCCTCACGAAGCCGCGACAGCAGCAATTTGGTGGCGAGCGAATTGACCTTCGGCTCGGCCCCCATCAGCGCGCTCCGCCATTTCGGATCGGAGATTGCCGGTATGGACATCGATGAATTCCTCCCTCGGTAAAGACTGAGAGGGTTCTAAGCCTGGCCGGTTAAGTGCGGTTTAAGGCTGACGGCGGCAAGCAGGGCGGCTTCATGCCGGAGCAGATAGGCTTTCGCCTCCAGCCCGCCGGCGAACCCTGTCAAACTGCCATTCGCGCCGATGACACGATGACAGGCGGCGATGATCGAAACCGGGTTGCGGCCATTCGCCGCCCCCACCGCCCGCACCGCGGCGGGCGCGCCGATGGCGCCGGCGATCTCGCCATAGCTGCGGGTCTCGCCAAAGGGGATGCGGGTCAGCGCGGTCCAGACCCGGAGCTGAAACGGCGTGCCGACGAAATCCAGAGGAATCTCGAACATGGTGCGGCGGCCCTGAAAATACTCAGTCAGTTGGGCCGCCGCGCGGCATAGCAGCGGATGCGTCGAATCCTCGCGCGCGGCGTGCAGATGCGGCACCCGCGCCGGAGGCTCCCGCGCCCATAACACGCCCGCCAGCCCCGCCGCGCTGCCGACGAGCCGCAACGCCCCGACCGGTGAGTCCATCACGCTGAACAGATAGCCCATCTCTCCTGCCCTTTTCTGCATCACCCCAGCCTCCTACACCCGCCAGCGCGACCGGGCTGGCCATTTTCGGACATCGTGGCGGGGGCGGCGCGATGTCCGAAAATGGCTAGCCCTGTCCGCCCGGCGCGCTATGCTCCGGCGCTCAAGCCAACCCGGATGGAGAGGATGATCGAGACCCAGGCGGCCTATCAGGCGCTGACCACGCGCGACCCACGTTTCGACGGCATCTTCTATGTCGGCGTCACCTCCACGCGCATCTATTGCCGGCCGATCTGCCCGGCCAAAACCCCAACCGCGCGCAATTGCCGGTTTTTCCAAACCGCCGGGCAGGCTGAAAAAGCCGGCTTCCGGCCCTGCCTGCGCTGCCGCCCGGAGCTGGCGCCGGGGGCGGCACCGGTTGATGACGCGCAGCGCATCGCGCATCTGATCGCGCAGAGAATCGAAACCGGGGATATCGGCCTTGGCGCAAATTTGGCGCAGATTGCCGGGCAATTCGAGCTCAGCCCCCGCCAGATCAGGCGGATCATGCAGGCCCAGCTTGGTCTTTCGCCGATGGAGCTGCTGCAGAGCAAGCGCCTGCTGCTGGCCAAGCAATTGCTGACGGAAACCAGCCTGCCGGTGACCCAGATTGCCTTTGCCAGCGGCTTTTCCTCGCTGCGGCGCTTCAACGATGCGTTCAGCCGGCATTATCGCATGCCGCCCTCGCGCCTGCGCCGGGAGGCTGCAACGCCCTCCCCCGGCATAACGGCAGAGACATGCGCGCAGCTGCGCCTCGCCTACCGGCCGCCTTATGACTGGCCCGGTGTGCTCGCCTTCCTTGCCGGGCGGATGATCAAGGGGGTGGAGCATGTCACCCCGACCTTTTATGCCCGCACCGTGCGGCTTGGCTTCTATGTAGGCTGGGTCAAGGTGACGCAGCGCGCGCAAAGCGATGAGCTGCTGGTCGAATTCCCCCCCAGCCTCACCGCCGTGCTGCCGGCCCTGCTCGGGCGGTTGCGCGATCTGTTCGATCTCGATGCACGGCCGGACATCATTTCCGGCCAGCTGATGCGCGATGCGACACTGGCGCCGATTGTGGCGCGCAATCCCGGCCTGCGCGTGCCTGGGGCTTTCGACGGCCATGAGATGGCGATGCGCGCGATCCTTGGCCAGCAGATCACCGTGAAAGCCGCGACCACCCTGGCCGGCCGCCTGGCGGCGCGCTACGGCACGCCTATCGCCACCCCGTTCGAGGCGCTGAATTTGCTGGCGCCGACGCCAAAAGCCCTGAGCGAGGCGACGATTGATGACATCGCCGCGCTGGGCATCATTCGCAACCGCGCCGCCAGCCTGATCGCGCTCTCACGCGCCATCGCCTCTGGCGGGCTCGATCTGAGATCCGGCCTGCCGGCTGAAAAAACCATCGCCGCCTTGCGCGCCCTGCCCGGCATCGGCCCCTGGACGGCGCACTATATCGCGATGCGCGCGCTGCATTGGCCGGACGCGTTTCCGCGCGAGGATATCGCGATCCGCAATCAATTCGGGCAGCAGGCGTGGAAACAGATCGAAGCCGCGGCAGAAGCCTGGCGGCCCTGGCGCGGCTACGCGACGCTGCATATCTGGTCGCATCCGGAGACGATCCCTCCGGCAGCCGCCAAACCGGTTTTCAAAAAACGTGGCGATGAACTGGGGGCTTTTTGAAAAAAGCCCCCACACCCCCAAAAACTTTTGCTGATTTTAAGACTGGTTTTTAAAAGAGCTTTTCAAAGCCGCCTACCGCGCTTTGTCAGCCATAGCGCGCGACCTCGTAATCGGCGGCGTCCAGATCCGTCTTGCCGTTGCCGACCAGCTGGGCGATGTGGCGGGCGGAGCCGCAGCTCATCGTCCAGCCCAGCGTGCCATGGCCGGTATTCAGATACAGCCCCTCGATCTTGGTCTTGCCGATCACCGGCGTGCCGTCCGGCGTCATCGGCCGCAGCCCCGTCCAGAATTGCGCCCGCGACAGATCGCCCCCGGGGAACAGATCCGTCACCGAAAGCTCCAGCGTGCGCCGGCGCGCTTCCGGCAGGTCCGTGGTGTAGCCGGAAATCTCCGCCATGCCGCCGACGCGGATCCGCTCGCCCAGCCTGGTGATCGCGATCTTGTAGGTCTCATCGAGAACGGTTGAAACCGGTGCGCGACTTTCATCGATGATGGGGATCGTCAGCGAATAGCCCTTCACCGGATAGACCGGCAGCTTGATGCCGAAGCGCTTGACCATGAAGGGCGAGAAGCTGCCCATGCACATCACCACGCGATCCGCCATTTGCGGCCCGGCGCCGGTGAGCACGCCGGTCACCTTGCCAGCTTGCGTCAGCACATCCTTGATTTCGGTATTATATTGGAACACCACGCCCAGCGCCTCAGCCTGCTTGGCCAGCGCGTTGGTGAATTTGAAGCAATCGCCGGTTTCGTCATTTGGGGTGAGCAGCCCGCCTTTGATCTTGTGGCGCACCGCGGCCAGCGCCGGCTCCACCCGCGCGCAGCCCTCCGCGTCGAGAATCTCGAAGGCGACGCCATCGGCTTGCAGCGCCTTCACATCCTTGGCGGAGGCTTCCATCTGCTCATCGGTGCGAAAGAGCTGCACGGTGCCTCGCATGCGGGCATCGTAATCGATGCCGGTTTCGGCGCGCACCTGGGCCAGCGCCTCGCGGCTGAGATCCGCCAGGCGCAGCATGCGGCCTTTATTCACGGCGTAGCGGCCGGTGGAACAATTGGCGAGCATCCGCAGCAGCCAGGAGAGCATGGCCGGGTCCGCCTTCGGCCGCAGGATCAGCGGGGCATGTTCCTGGAACAGCCATTTCAGCGCCTTCAGCGGAATCCCCGGCGCCGCCCAGGGGCCGCAATAGCCAAAGGATACCTGGCCGGCATTGGCGAAGCTGGTTTCCAAAGCCGGGCCGGGCTGGCGGTCGATGACCGTGACCTCATGGCCGGATTTCGCCAGCTGGTAGGCGGTGGTGACGCCGACAACGCCGGCGCCGAGAACAGTGATCTTCATGCCGTTCTTCCGTTTCGCGATTCAGAGATAGACCCGGCGATAACGCTGGCCGAGGCTGGTGAGGATTTCATAAGAGATGGTGCCGGCATCGGCGGCGAGCTGTTCCAGGCTTTGATGCGGGCCGATCATCTCGACCAGATCGCCGGGGGCGAGCGCGCCCTCGGGCAGGCTGGTGATATCGACGATCAGGCTGTCCATCGACATCCGGCCGACCATCGGCAGCCGGATCTCGCCATAATAAGCGGCGCCGCGCCCGCCCAAGACACGCGGCAGACCATCGGCATAGCCGGCGGCGAGCACCGCCAGCCGCATCGGCGCCGCCGCGCGGTAGGTGCCGCTATAGCCGATCAAGGCACTCTCTGGCACGTCGCGGATCTGCGCGACCGTCAGCGAGAGCCCGACCACGGGCGCCATCGGCCCCACCCGCCCAACATGCGGGGCGCCGCCATAGAGCGCGATGCCGGGGCGCACCAGCGCGCCCTGGAAATCCGCCCCCATCAGCACCCCGCCGGAATTGCCGAAACAAACCGGCAGCGGCGCGAATTCCGCGGTAATTTTCAGCATCTCGGCGCGCTGGCTGGCATTCTGCGCGGCTTGCGGCTCATCCGCCGAGGCGAGATGGCTCATCACATACAGCGCCTCAAGCTCCGGCGCCGCCGCTAGCGCGGCACGCAACGCCGCCCGCGCCTGCGGCGCCACGCCGAAACGCGACATGCCGGTATCGAACTGCAAAATCGCCGGCAGCCGCCGCCCGCAGGCGCGGGCCTGGGCCTGCCAGGCTTCGAGCTGCTCCGGCGCGTTCAGCACCGGGATGAGGTTATGCGCGGCAAAAATCGCGGCGGTGCCCGGCAGCAGACCGTTCAGCACGTAAAGGCGCGCCGCCTCGGGCAAAAGCGGGCGCAGCGCCAGCGCCTCGCCCAGCTGGGCGACGAAGAACTGCCGGCATCCGGCCGCCAGCAGCGTGCGCGCCACCGGCTCCACCCCCAGCCCATAGGCATTGGCCTTCACCACCGCCGCCACCTCGGCCGGGGCCGCCAGCGCGCAAAGCTGCTCATAATTCCGGCGCAAAGCGCCAAGATCGATCGTCAACAGACCGGGATATCCGGTCGCGTCCGCCGCCTGGGCGCTGGCCCATCCGAGACTATCCATCGTGCATCCGCCGAAAGGTTGGAACAAGCTATGGAGCTTAACGCAACAATCGTGCCGATTCCCGCCATATTGCGCCGTGATATTTTGCAGATGCCGATTTTTTGATAGAATCAACGAAGGAATGGAAGGTTCTGCATGCCCACCCAAGACGCCATCGACCGCAATATCCTGCGCCTGCTGCGGGTGAATGCCCGCATCAGCAACGCCCAGCTGGCGCAAGAGGTCGGGCTTTCCGCCTCCGCCTGCCTGCGCCGGGTGAAGCTGCTGGAGGCTGCGGGGGTCATTCGCGGCTACACGGCGCTGGTCGAGCCCGGGGCCGCCAATCAGGGCATCGCGGTGTTGATCAATATCACGCTGGAGCGCCAGACCGAGGATTATCTCAACCGCTTCGAGGCGGCGGTGCGCAAACATCCCGAAATCCAGGAATGCTATCTGATGACCGGCGGCTCGGATTATTTCCTGCGGGTCGAGGTCGCCAATGCCGGCGAGTTCGAGCGGATCCATAAGGAAATCCTCTCCACCCTGCCGGGGGTGCTGCGCATCCATTCAAGCTTTTCGATCAAGAACGTCCTGGCCACCCGCCCGAAAGGCCGGCGCTGACACCGCCCCCTTGCGCCTTGTCGCGGCGAAGCGGGCAAATTGCATCGGAATTAACTTATCGAAACGCCATATTTCCAAGCTTCATGAACATCAGTATGACTTACCTTTGTGCGCAGAAACGTCACGCGGCAGCCGGTTCAGCAGCAAAAATGACGCTTAACCCTTCAGGTGGAGACCACGCCGAGCATGCCTTCCTCCGATCACGCCGCCCCGCCGGCCGGTCTGGCCAAGACGCGGACCGGTATTTCCGGGTTCGACGACATCACCCTGGGCGGCCTGCCGCAGGGGCGGCCGAGCCTGGTGTGCGGCGCCGCCGGCTGCGGCAAGACGCTGTTCGCCACCACCTTCCTGGTCAATGGCGCCACCAGGTTCGACGAGCCGGGCGTGTTCGTCAGCTTCGAGGAGCGCGCGCAGGATCTCGCCGCCAATGTCGCCTCGCTCGGCTATGAGCTGGAGACGCTGATCGAAGAGGGTAAGATCGCCATCGACCATATCCGGGTCGACCCCAGCGAGATCGAGGAAAACGGCGAATATGATCTGGAAGGGCTGTTTCTGCGCATCGGCTTCGCGGTGGAGTCCATCGGCGCCAAGCGGGTGGTGCTGGATACGATCGAGACGCTGTTTTCCGGCTTTACCGACCAGGCCCTGCTGCGCGCCGAGCTGCGCCGGCTGTTTGGCTGGCTGAAGGAGCGCGGGCTGACCGCGATCATCACCGGCGAGCGCGGCGATGGCCAGCTCACCCGCCAGGGGCTGGAGGAATATGTCTCCGACTGCGTGGTGCTGCTGGATAATCGGGTGGTCGACCAGATCACCACCCGCCGGCTGCGTGTGGTCAAATATCGCGGCTCCGCGCATGGCACCAATGAATATCCGTTCCTGATCGATACTGGCGGCATCAGCGTGCTGCCGGTCACCTCCTCGGGCCTGCACCGCCCGGCCTCGGACGAAATCGCCTCCTCCGGCGTGCCGGGGCTGGATGCGATGCTGGGCAAGAAAGGCTTTTACCGTGGCTCCAGCGTGCTGGTCTCGGGCGTCGCCGGCACCGGCAAAACCGCCTTTTCCGCGCATTTCGCCGCCGCCGCCTGCGCGCGCGGCGAACGCTGCCTGTATTTCGCCTTCGAGGAAAGTGCCGACGAAATCCTGCGCAATGCCCGCTCCTACGGGCTGGATCTGAGCCGGCATGTGCAAGCGGGCCTGCTGCGCTTCGAGGCCTCGCGCCCCAGCCTGTTCGGGCTGGAGATGCATCTGGCGCGGATGAACCGGGATTTGCAGCAATTCCAGCCGCATGTCGTCATCATCGACCCGATCAGCGCCTTTCGCGGCCCCAGCGCCGAAGTGCACGCGACGCTGCTGCGGATGATCGATCTGCTGAAGAGCCGCGGCATCACCGGGCTGTTCACCACGCTGCGCAGCGATGGCGGGCTGATGGATGAGTCCGAGACCGGCCTCTCCTCGCTGATGGATGCCTGGGTCAAGCTCGATAATGACGAGGCGAATGGCGAGCTGAACCGCACGCTGTATGTATTCAAGGCGCGCGGCATGAGCCATTCCAACCAGGTGCGCGAATATCAGATCAGCAATGCTGGCATCGAGCTGATCGAACCCTATATCGGTCCTGAAGGTGTAATGACCGGGACCGCGCGGATCACCCAGATCGCCCGCGAGGCCGCCGCCAAGCTGCGCCGCGCGCAGGAGACCGAGCAGCGCCGCCGCGAGGTGGTCCGAAGGCGGGCCGCGCTGGAGCGCCAGATCGAGGAATTGCGCGCGGCCCTGGATAGCGAGGAGCTGGAGGAGACCATCCGGCTCGCCGAAGCTGATGCGCGCGAGGACAAGCTGCGGCTGGACCGCGAAATTCAAGCCCATATGCGTGGACATTCGTAATGGAACATGACGACGAGACCAACCCGATGCTGGACGATCCGGAGCATTATCATCTGCGGCTTTACGTCGCCGGGCAGACCAGCAAATCCCTGACCGCGCTCTCCAACCTGAAAAAGGTCTGCGAGGAGCATCTGGCCGGGCGCTATGAGATCGAGGTGATCGATCTGATCCAGAATCCACGCCTGGCGGCGGGGGATCAGATCCTCGCCATCCCCACCCTGGTCAGGAAATTGCCGGCGCCGCTGAAGCGCATCATCGGCGATCTCTCGAACACGGATAAGGTTCTGGTCGGGTTGGATGTAAGGCCGAAGAGCGCCGGCTGATGACGGGCCCGGATCACGTGCCGGCACATGCCGAACTCACCGCGCGCATCCGGGCGTTGGAAGCGAGGCTGCAGGAGAGCGAGGAGACGCTCGATGCGATCCGCCGCGGCGAGATCGATGCCTTCGTCATGGCCAATGCGAGCCAGGGGCATGAGGTCTACACCATCGGCGCCGCCGACCGGCCCTACCGGGTATTGATCGAGGAGATCCAGGAAGGCGCGCTCACCCTCGACGAGACCGGGACCATTCTCTATTGCAACCGCCGGCTGGCGGACATGCTGGCGGCGGCGCAGCAGGCGTTGATCGGCCGCAACCTGGCGACACTGGTGCCGCTGGAGGCCGATGCCGCGCTGTTTCCCGCCGTGCTGGGTGAGGCGCTGCGCCAGGGGGCGCGGCGCGAACTGACCATCGCGGTCCGCCCCGAGCACCCTGTCCCCGTGGCCTTGTCGCTGAGCCCGCTGCCGAGCGACGGCGGCTTCAACCTGCTCTGCGGCGTGGTCACCGACCTGACCCAGCATAAGCAGCATATCGAGGCGCTGGCGGAGGCCAATCGCCGGTTGCGCGCCGAGATCCAGGAACGCGAGCGGGTCGAGGAGGCGCTGCGGCAGAGCCAGAAGATGGAAGCGGTCGGCCAGCTCACCGGCGGGCTCGCACATGATTTCAACAATCTGCTCACCGGCATCACCGCCGGGCTGGAGATGCTGCAGACAAGGCTGCGCCAGGGGCGGTTGCAGGGTGTGGACCGCTATGTCGGCATCGCCCAGGACGCGGCACGGCGCGCCGCCGCCCTCACCCACCGGCTGCTGGCCTTCTCCCGCCGCCAGACCCTGGCGCCGAAGCCGACCGACCTCGCGGATCTGGTCGGCGACATGATGGATCTGATCCAGCGCACGGTCGGCCCCGAGATCACCCTGCACACCAACGCCGCCCCAGGCGGGCCGCTGGTGCTGATCGACCCCGGGCAGATGGAGAATGCCCTGCTCAATCTCTGCATCAATGCCCGCGATGCGATGCCCAAAGGCGGCGAGATCCTGATCGATATCTCCAGCCTGGTCCTGGAGGAGGACGAAGCGAAGGCGAAATCGCTCTCCCCTGGCGCCTATATCGTGCTGCGTGTCGCGGATACCGGCTCAGGCATTCCCGAGGATCTTCTCTGCCGGGTGTTCGACCCGTTTTTCACCACCAAGCCGCAAGGCTCGGGCACCGGGCTGGGGCTCTCGATGGTCTATGGCTTCGTGCAGCAATCCGGCGGCCAGGTGGACATCGCCTCCGAACTTGGGCGCGGCACCTCGCTGTTCATCTATCTGCCGGTGCATGAAGGCCATGCGTTGCCGGCCAAAGCCGCGCCGCCGGCCGAGGACGCGCCCACCGCCGGCGCCGGCCAGACCGTGCTGGTGGTGGATGACGAGCCCTCGGTGCGCATCCTGGTCACCGAAGTGCTGAACGATCTCGGCTACAAGGCGCTGGAGGCGAGCGACGGCGTCTCTGCCCTGGCGATGCTCAGCTCCGATCTGAAAATCAATCTGCTGATCACCGATGTCGGGCTGCCGGGCGGCATCAATGGCCGGCAGCTGGTGGATGCCGCGCGCGCCTTCCGGCCGACGCTGAAGGCCTTGTTCATCACCGGCTATGCGGAGCAATCGGTGCTCAACAGCAGCCTGGAAAACGCCATCGAAATCCTCAGCAAGCCGTTCAATCTGGAAGAGCTGTCACGGCGGATCGGCGATATTCTCAGCCAACCCGCCGCGCGGTAGCGGCGCATGCGTTCAGGCTGACGCGGCGAGAGCCATGTCAGGCCGCGATGACCTCGATGCGCAGCGGCGCCGCCCCCTGCGCCAGCGCCAGCAGCCGGTCGATATTCGGATGCGCGCCGGGGCGCTGGCGCGCATCCTCGGTATGCTCGGCAAAGACCGCCAGCCCATGCGCCGCCGCCTTCGCATCCAGCATCCCGAACAGCTGCCGCAGATAGAGATAGACGGCCAGGGAGCCTTGCTTGCCCGGCTGGTTCTCGATGCTGGCCACCAGCGCCCCGGCGGCATCGAACAGCTCGATGCGCTTGACCCCCTCGATGCCGGGCAATTGCGCCAGGTTACTCTTGAAGGCGGCCGCCGGTTGGATCATCGCCTGCATAAATCTTCATCCCGTTCAAATGCCCGGCGGCCTGTATCACGCTTCGCCAGGCTCTGCCACCTGAAGCGGAGCTGGCGCGAACGCGGGATGAATACAGATTTCAGCGCGTCACATTTCATGTCCCGGCTTTAGAGCATCAAGCTTTTAGCCTGATGCTCTAAATTTTGTTTTATCGCGCAATTTCATGTGTTTATTTTGACGCTGGCGCGTCAACCTAAACACATATTGCTCTAATCCGAATGCGGCAGATCGATCAGCGCCAGACCGCTCTCAGCATCATGTCTCTTGCGCAGATGCGCGGGGCTTTCGGTCAGCAGGATTTCCAGTGTGGGCCGTACCGTGCCGGAAAGCAGATGCCCGGCCTTGGTGCTGCCATCGCGCCGCGCCAGCACGCAATGCAGATGCAAGGCCGGTGCCCCATCCTCGCCCAGGGCCACGTCGCCCAACAAAGCCGCGACCTCGACCTGCTCATCCACGGGCAATTTCAAATAAGTTTTCGAGGCCCAGTCATAATAGCCGAGCATCGCGGCGCTGAACGCGCCGATGGCGGTGATCTGCGCCGCCGCCACCTGTTGCGCGCGCACGAACGCATTCAGCGCTTCGATGATTTCCTCGCCGGTCTTCAGAACGATTGAGAAAACCCGCAAACCATTTGCCTCGTGCAGCAATTTCGCTGGCATGGACGTCTCCTTTCAACTGAACTTGATCGCCGCCTGCAATGCGGCGGGCTTTCGTGGAGATGGGGTGTCGCGGCTGCCGCCACACCGGGGCGCGGGCCAAAGCCGCAAAAATGGCCGGATGTTAACGGCCGCATCTATTTTCTCACGCCTCCCAGGCGCCATATCCCGTGGACCACGTCCCAAGCCGGAGGCCGGATGCAACCGCCCGTGCAAGCCCAACGTCATACACATGCTGTCCTCGCCGCCAAACGCCTCAACCGTGGCGCGGCGATGCTGGCGATTTCCGTGCTGCTGGACAGCGCGATTGAGCATTATCGCGGGGATTTTCACAATCCGGCGATGCTGACGCCGATCGCGACATCGCTGGCGGCGCTGGCGGGATCGCTGCATGGCCATGGCGACAACAAGCAGCGCCGCCACGCCAAGCGGGAAGCGATTTTCGCGCTCACCGCCGCCACCGGCCTCGCCGGCACCGGCTTTCACATTTACAACGCGATGAAAAAGCCTGGCGGGCTGAGCTGGCAAAATCTGTTCTATTCCGGCCCTGTCGGGGCGCCGGCGGCGATTTTGCTCTCCGGCCTGTTCGGCTTGCTGGGCGAGCGGGTGCGCGACGCGGCGCCGGGCACCACGCCGAAAATTCGCGGGCTGAATGCCGGGCGGGTGGCGTCTCTGGTCACCTCCATCGGCCTGCTTGGCACCAGCGGTGAGGCCGGGTTGCTGCATTTCCGCGGCGCCTTCCAAAACCCCGCAATGCTGCTGCCGGTGACGATGCCGCCCGCCGCCGCCGCGCTGATGGCCAATGCCGCTTTCGGCGATGGCCGCAAAAATCGCTGGTTTTCGCGGCTCTGGCTGCGGATGACCGCGATGCTCGGCATCGCCGGTGTCGGGTTTCACATTTACGGCGTCTCGCGCGCCATGGGCGGCTGGCGCAACTGGCGGCAGAACGCGGTTGATGGCCCACCCATCCCCGCCCCGCCCAGCTTCACCGGCCTGGCCCTTGCCGGCCTCGCCGCCCTGGCGCTGCTGCGCGACCATCCCGAGGATTGATCGGAGTTTTGCAATGAGCATGAATGTATCTGAATTCGTCTGGAAGCGCCTGTCCGAATGGGGGCTGAGCCGGGTTTACGGCTATCCGGGGGACGGCGTCGGCGGGTTGGATATCGCGCTCGAAAAAGCCCTCCCCTACATGGATTACGTGCAGGTGCGGCATGAGGAAATGGCCGCTTTCATGGCCTCGGCGCATGCGAAATTCACCGGCCAGGTCGGGCTTTGCTACGCCACCTCCGGCCCGGGTGCGGTGCATCTGCTCAACGGGCTCTATGATGCCAGGCTGGACCATACGCCGGTCGTCGCCATTGTCGGCCAGCAGGCCCGCACGTCGCTGGGCGCGCATTATCAGCAGGAAATCGACCTGCAAAATCTGTTCAAGGATGTGGCGGGCGCGTTCGTGATGACGGCGAGCGTGCCCGAGCAGGTGCGGCATCTGATCGACCGGGCGGTGCGCATCGCGCATGAGAAACGCACCGTGACCTGCGTGATTCTGCCGAATGATCTGCAGGAGCTGCCTTACAGCGACCCGCCGATGGCGCATGGCGCCACCCATACCGGCATCGGCTTCGCCACTCCGGCGCGCACGCCGGAGGCCGAGGGGCTGCAGAAAGCCGCCGCCGTGCTGAATGAGGGCAAGAAAGTCGCGATCCTGGTCGGCGCCGGGGCGCTGAATGCGACCGATGAGGTGATCGAAATCGCCAACCGGCTGGGGGCAGGCGTGGCCAAGGCGCTGCTCGGCAAGGCGGCGCTGCCGGATGAGCTGTCCTTCGTAACCGGCGGCATCGGGCTGCTTGGCACCAAGCCGACCTGGGACATGATGAAAGGCTGCGACACGCTGCTGATGATCGGCTCCGCCTTCCCCTACTCGGAATTCCTGCCCGAGCCCGGCAAGGCGCGCGGCGTGCAGATCGATATTGACGGCGCCAATCTCAGCCTGCGCTACCCGATGGAGGTCAATCTGATCGGCGACAGCGCGGCCACGCTGCGCGCCTTGCTGCCGCTCTTGACGCAGAAGCAGGATCTTGGCTGGCGCAACAGCATCGAGAAAAATATCGCCTCCTGGTGGAAGCTGATGGAAGACCGCGCCCTGCAGCCGGCCAGCCCGATCAACCCGCAGCGCGTGTTCTGGGAGCTCTCCCCGCGCTTGCCCGAGAACGCGATCATGACCGGGGATTCCGGCTCCGTCGCCAACTGGTACGGGCGCGACATCAAAATGCGCCGGGGCATGAAAGGCTCGCTCTCCGGCGGGCTGGCCTCGCTGGGGGCCGGTGTGCCCTACGCGATCGCGGCGAAATTCGCGTTTCCGGAGCGCAGCGTCATCGCCTTCATGGGCGATGGGGCGATGCAGATGAACGGCATCTGCGAGATGATCACCGTGAAGAAATATTGGCGGCAATGGAAAACCCCGCATTTCATCGTAATGGTGCTCAACAACCAGGATCTCAACCAGGTCACCTGGGAGGAGCGCGTGCAGCTGGGCGAGGCGAAGACGCTCTCCACCCAATCCATCCCGGATTTCCCCTACGCCAAATATGCCGAGCTGCTCGGGCTGAAGGGCATTTATGTCGATAGACCGGAGCAGATCGGCCCGGCCTGGGACGAGGCGCTGGCGGCCGACCGGCCGGTGATTCTGGAAATGCGCACCGACCCGAACGTGCCGCCGCTGCCGCCGCATATCACCGCCAAGGATGCGCGGAATTTCCTCTCCTCGCTCTGGCGCGAGCCGGAACGGGCTTCGGTGGTGAAGAACTCCACCCGGCAGATGCTGGCCTCCGTGCTGCCGAACGGGAAATAGGCGCATGAATGAGCGTTTCCCCGGCTATGACGTGCTGAACAAACGCGCCGGCCTGTCCTGGAACCACGCCACCCGCGCGGCCGTGGATGCCCGGCTGGCGGTCTCCCGGGAGCCGCGCTTTTTCGATGCGCCCGGCTTCGCGGTGCTGGAGCGGCTTTGCGCGCGCATCATCCCGCAGCCGACGGATCGCCCGCCAGTGCCGGTTGCGGCGCTGATCGACGCGAAAATGCTGCGCGCCGGCGAGATCGGCACCCGGGTGGAGCCGATGCCCTGGGATGGCGAGGCCTGGCGGCGCGCGCTGGCGGCGTTGGACCAGGAGGCCCGCAACCGCCACGGGGCCGGCTTTGCCGACCTCAATGATCGCGCCGCCGATGCGCTGCTGCACGCGATGCAGGACGGCGCCTGCGACGGCCCGCATTGGGAGCGGGTGCCGCCGAAGCTGTTCTTCGCCAAGCGGCTGCTGCCGGATATCGTCGAGGCCTATTACAGCCACCCGACCGCCTGGAGCGAGATCGGCTTTGGCGGCCCGGCCAGCCCGCGCGGCTATGTGCGCATGGAGGCCGACCGGAAAGACCCTTGGGAGGCGGCGGAAGCCAAGCCCGGCCAGGAGGCGCGCGCCCTGCGCCATAACCGCCATGTCGCCTGAGGGGCTGCGCGCCACCGGCGGGCGGGCGCCGGATGTGTTCCGCGAAGGCGGCTGGATTCCGATGCGCGAATACGGGCTGGATGAGGAGGTGGATTTCCTCATCATCGGCACCGGCGCCGGCGGTGGCACGCTGGCCGGCAAGCTCGCCGAGCACGGCTTTTCCGTGGTGGCGATGGATGCCGGCCCGTATTTCCGCCCGCTGGAGGATTTCGCCTCCGACGAGACCGAGCAGGGCAAGCTCTACTGGCAGGATAAGCGCATCTGCACCGGTGAAAACCCGCTGCAGATGGGCGGCAAGAATAGCGGCAAGGCGGTGGGCGGCTCGATGGTGCATTTCGCCATGGTCTCGCTGCGCTTCCGCCCGGAATGGTTCAAGAGCCGCAGCCTGCTGGGCTATGGCGCGGATTGGCCGCTGGATTGGCGGGAAATGTGGGGCTATTACCGGCAAGCCGAGCAGGCGCTGAGCATCTCCGGCCCGGTAAGCTATCCCTGGGGGCCCAAGCGCCCGCGCTACCCTTACCGCGCCCATGAAATCAACGCCGCCGGCAAGCTGCTGGCGAAAGGCGCGCAGGCGCTGGGGATCAAATGGACGGAGACGCCACTGGCCACTGTCTCCGCCCCGCGTGGTGAGGCCCCGCCTTGCGTTTATCGCGGCTTCTGCCGCTTTGGCTGCTCCACCAACGCCAAGCAGAGCACGTTGAACACCTGGATCCCCCGCGCGATCAAGGCCGGAGCGGAAATCCGCGACCTCGCCATGGCCGGACGGATCGAGGTGAACGCGGCGGACCGCGTTACCGGCGTGCGGTTCTATCGCGACGGCGCCTGGCATTTCCAGAAAGCCCGCAATGTGGTGGTGGCCGGCTACGCGGTGGAAACGCCGCGTCTGCTGCTCAACTCCGCCACGCCGCGCCATCCGCGGGGGCTGGCCAACAGCTCCGGGCTGGTCGGCAAATATCTGATGAGCCAGAGCAACCAGGCGGTGTTCGGGCGGATGCAAGAGGAGGTGCGCTGGTATAAGGGCCCGCCCTCCCTCACCCTCACCGAACATTGGAATTACGAGGACAAGAAAGATTTCTTCGGCGGCTATTGCTGGATGGCGCAAGGGCCGCTGCCGATCGAATGGGGCTTCATCCAGACCGGCGCGCGCGGCCTCTGGGGCGAGGCGCTGCGCCAGGAGATGATGCAGTATAACCATCAGGTCGGGCTGAAAATGGTCGGCGAGACGCTGCCGGATGCGCGCAACAGCGTGACGCTGGCCGAGGAGACCGACCAATATGGCCTGAACATCCCGCGCATCAGCTTCTCCTGGGGCGAGAATGACAAGGCGCTGATCCAGCATGCCATCGGCCAGATGACACGCAGCATGGAAGCCATCGGCGCGGAAGACATCTTCGCCCAGACCGAGGATGCCAACCATCTCGCCGGCACCGCACGCATGGGCTTCACCCCGCAGGACAGCGTGGTGAATGCCGATTGCCGGAGCTGGGACATTCCCAATCTCTGGATCTGCGACGGCTCGGTGTTTCCCACCACGGGCGGGGTCAATCCCTCGCTCACCATCCAGGCCATCGCGCTGCGCACCGCGGACCGGATCAAGGCCATGGCGCAAAGGGGGGAGCTGTGAAGATCGAACTGGTCGAAGATGCCCGCGCCAGCATCGGCGAATCGCCGCTCTGGGTACCGCAGGAAGAGACGCTGTACTGGGCGGATATCAAGGCGCCCTGCCTGTTCGCCCGCAAACTGACGGATGACAGCCAGAGGCGCTGGGATCTGCCCGCCGATATTGGCGGCTTCGCGCTGGATGGGCGGGGGCGCGCCTTGGTGGCGCTGCGCACCGGGCTGCACTGGCTGAGCCTGGACACTGGCCGCCTCGCCCTCGCCGCCCCTGCCCCGTTCGACCCGGCGTTGATCCGCTTCAACGAAAGCGGTTGTGATTCCACCGGGCGCTTCTGGGTCGGGGTGATGACGGACCCGCTGGAGGGGCGCCAGACCGACCGCAAAGGCGCGCTTTATAGCTACATGAATGCCGAAGGGCTGCGCGCCTACCCGGATTTCGCCGAAATCACCAACAGCATGGCCTGGAGCGCGGACGAACAGAGCATGTATCTCTCCCATAGCGAGGAGCGGGTGATTTATCGCTATCTCTATGACCGCGAGATCGGCGCGCTGGGCGAACGGCAAGTGTTTGCGCGCCAGCCCGGGCCCGGCATACCCGATGGCGCGGCGATGGATGAGGAGGGCTATCTCTGGTGCGCCAACCATGGCGGCTTCTGTCTGCATCGCTACGCGCCGGATGGCGCGCTGGCCGCGACCATCGCGCTGCCGGTGAGCCAGCCGACCAAATGCTGCTTCGCCGGAAAGGCGCTGGAGTGGCTCTATATCACCAGCGCGCGCGAGGGGCTGGACGATGCTGCCCTGGCCCGTGAGCCGCAGGCCGGCGGGCTGTTTCGCCTGCGCCCCGGCCCGCGCGGGCTGGAGCGCCATTGGCGGGTGCGTTAAGCTTTCAACAAATTCTCCAGAACCTGAAGCGGCGTCTGGCCTTGCGGGTGCAGCGCCTCCACGCTCCAATCCTGGCGGCGGTCGAGCAGCTCGATGATCGCGGCCATCTCCTGGTCGCGCTGATGGCCAAGGGCGGCAACCACTTTGCCGTCACGGACATAATAGGCGATGAAGCCATCGCCTTGCAGATCCCCACGCACGCTTAACGTATCATCGCCCCGCCCCAGCCCGGCATAGTCGAAACGCTGGCCATAATGGATGGTCCAGAAAAACGGCGTCTGCGCGAAGCGGGCCGGGCGCGCCAGCATGTTCAAAGCGGCAATTCGCCCGTGCTGTTCGGCAACACGCCAATGCTCCACCCGCACGCGCTCACCCTGGCCCCAGAGCGGGAAGGCGGCGATATCACCGCCCGCGAACACGCCATCCGCCACGCGCAGGCTGGGCTCCACCGGCACGCCGCCATCCTTCTGGGTGAAGGCGCCGTCGAGGAACGAGGTGGACGGGCGCGTGCCGAGGCCGAGTATGACGAGATCCGCCGGCAGATGCCCGCCGCTTTTCAACTTGACCAGATTGACCGCCGTTTCGCCCGAGAAGCCCGCCACCTCCTCGCCGGATTTGAACACCACGCCCTTTGACTCGTGCAGCTTCTGGATCACCGCGCCGATTTCACGGCCCAGATGCGCCTCGAACGGCACCGCTTCCGGACTGACCACGGTCACCGCGATGTCGCGCTGGCGCAGCGCGGCGGCGACCTCCATGCCGATGAAGCTGGAGCCGACGATCACAACTTGTTTGGCACGGCTTGCCGCCTGCTTGATCGCCTCGGCATCATCCGCGCTGCGCAGCGTATAGATCCCTGCCAGATCGGCGCCTGGTACATCCAGCGTCTTTGCCTGACCGCCGGTGGCGATGAAGATGGCATCAAAACGCTGCGCCGCGCCACCACGCAGGCGGATCGTCCGCTGCTCGACATCCAAGGCTTCGACAACGCCACTCTGCCGCTCGATGGCGTGATGTTCGTAAAAGCCCTCGTCGCGCAAATTCGGCGGATGCGCGCCCTCTGTCTTTGCCAGAAACGCCTTGCTGAGCGCGGTCCGGTCATACGGCAAACGCCCCGGCGCGTCGATCATCACGATCCGCCCGGAAAACCCTTCGGCACGCAATGTCTGCGCCGCCGAAAACCCGGCGGCGCCGGCGCCGATGATGGCAAAGCACGGCGCACTGTCCGGCTGGATAGGCTGTGGCTGGGAAGCTGGCCGTGCTTGCACATGAATCATGCCATCGCGCAGCTCCACCGCGTAACGCTGCAAATCATCGATCGCCGGCGGCGCCAGGCATTTGCCGGACTCCAGCGAAAACGCCGCCTTATGCCAAGGACAGATGATTTTATCGCCCGCCCGCACGCCCTTTTTCAACGGCGCGCCGTTATGCGGGCAATGGCCGGATAGGGCTCTTATCCCGTCCGCGGTTTTGACCAGCAGCAGCGTCTCGCCATTCAGCTCTATTTCCTTCAGGCCATTTTCCGGGAACTCATCGACATGGCCAAACTGGCCGGCGCTGGCATCCATGCGCATCTCCTTCCTTGCTCTTGCGGTGCGCAAGAGATTTCATCCACCGCGCTTGAGATGCTGTATCGCGCGGAGAATCACAGGGCTGGGCTGGTATATTCGGAATGAGTTCGGGGTCATGAACCAGCCTGGAGCTGCCGCGCCAGCGATGATGCCCGCTGAGCCATCAGCCGCCGCCGCGCTGGTAGGTGCCGCCACGCAGCCCCAGCGCCGCGTTGATGAAGGCCAGATGCGACAAGGCCTGCGGGTAATTGCCATAAAGCGCCTGGCGGGGGATATGATATTCCTCGGCCAGCAGCCCGACATCATTGGCGATATCGGCGACGCGCTGCATCATTGCCTGCGCGTCCTGATGGCGGTTCTGCATCCCCATGCAACTCGCCAGCCAGCAGGCGCAGGCGATGAAACAGCCTTCCTCGCCGCCGAACAGCGGTGCCCGCTTGCGCCGGACCAGCCCGCCTTGCACCAGCACACGCTCAATCTCCGCGATGGTGGCGCTGATGCGCGGATCCTCCACCGGCAGAAACCCGACCAAAGGCAAAAGCAGCAGCTCCGCCTGAACCCGCCTGGTGCCGTAATAGGCGGTGAAATGCCCGGATTTCGGTGCCACGCCACGCGCGCAAATCTCCGCGTGCATCGTCGCGCGCAAGCGCTCCAACCGCGTGCGCAAAGCCGGATCGCTCTGCGCGGCACTGCCTTTCAGCTTCAGGAACCGGTCCACCGCCACCCAGGCCATCACCTTGGAATAGACATAATGGCGCGGCCGCCCGCGCGATTCCCAGAAGCCCTGATCCGGAGTCCGCCAGGTTTTCTCGACATGCTCCACCAGACGCTGCTCGATCTCCATTTCCCAGCCATTGCGGTCCAACCCGGCCTGCTCGGCGAGGTGGGAGCTATCAATAATTTCCCCGAAAATATCGAGCTGCCTCTGTCCCGCGGCCTGATTGCCGATGCGCACCGGCAACGCCCCTTCAAATCCCGGCAGCCATTTCGCCCACCATTCCTGCATATGCCGCCCGCCATCCACCCGGTAGGCAATGCGGATATGCTCCGGCGAATTGCCGATGGTGCGCAGCAACCATTGCAGCCAGGCCTTGGCCTCGCCTTCAAAGCCGGCATTGAGAAAGGCGGTGAGGGTGAAGGTGGAATCCCGCAGCCAGCAATAGCGATAATCCCAGTTCATCCGCCCGCCCGGCTTTTCCGGCAGCCCCGCGGTGCCGGCGGCGAGGATGCCGCCGGTTGGCATGTAGGTGAGCGCCTTCAGCGTGATCAGCGAGCGACGAACCAGATCCGGCCAGGCTGTTTCATGCTTGAAGCCTGAAATCCAGTCCAGCCACCAGCGCTTGGTCTGGCGTAGCAGCGCGTGCGCATCCAGGGCCGGCGGCAAGGCCGCGGTGGACTCGCCATGCTGCATGCAGAACACGACCTGTTGCCCGGCGGCGAGGGGAAAGGCGGCACTGATCGTGCCGGCCTCTTCCCGCAGCGGAATATCGGCGCGCACCGCCAGCAAATCCGGCCCGATCCGCCCGACCAGAACACCCTCCTCGCGGCTATACCAGGGCGCCACCCGGCCGTAATCGAAGCGGGCGCGCAGCGTCGTGCGCATCTCCACCACTCCCGACAAGCCGGAGACGATGCGGACCAGGCTTGAATGTTTGCCCTCGCGGATCGGCATGAAATCCGTCACCAGGCACGCCCCGCCCTCGGTGTGGAATTCTGTTTCCAGTACCAACGTATCGCCGGCATAGCGCCGGCGCGTCTGTTGTGCAGGCCGCTGCGGACAAAGCTCCCAGCTGCCATGCTCCGGCCGGCCGAGAAGGGCGGCAAAACAGGCATCGCTATCGAAACGGGGCAGGCACAGCCAGTCGATGGCGCCGTTCAGGCCGACCAGCGCCAGGCTTTGGCCATCGCCGATCATCGCGTAATCCTCGATGCGTTTGGCCATGAACAGCGCCTCCCTACATCATCCTGGCGCGCAGATTGAACAGCACCACCAGCGTGCCGCCAACCATCAGCGCGATGATCAAGCTCGAAAACAGCACCAGCATCAGATCGGCCCGGGCCGAGCGCTGCAGGCTGAGATGCAGGAAGCAGCGCATATGCACGATGATCTGCACCAGCCCCAGAACCAGAATGATCGCGAAGATCGTCTCCGGCGCGGCTACGCGGAAATAGACCAGCGCGAAGGCGGTGAAGGTCAGCGCCAGGGCCAGGGCATAGCCCAGCGCGTAGGTAAGAAGATCGCCGAGGACCGGCCGCAAACGATTCATGCCAGCAGCCCCCGCAGATAGACGATGGTGAAAATCGCCACCCAGACGACATCGAGAAAATGCCAGAACAGGCCGAGCCGGATCAGATTGATCTTGACCCGTTCATCGATGCCGTGAATGGCGAGTTGCACCGCCATGATGACAATCCAGATCAACCCGCACGTGACATGAAGCCCATGCGTGCCAACCAGCACGAAGAAAGAGGAAAGCGCGCCGCTCGCCTGCGCGGTTTCACCATGCGCGACCATGTCGGTGAAATCGCCGATTTCCAGGCGCAAAAACCAGGCGCCGAGCAGGAAGGTGACGCCGAGCCAGCCCCATATCCAGCGTCGGGAGGCGCCGAGCTTCAAATTCAACGAGACCATGCCGTAGGCAAAGCTGCTGCTGAGCAGCGCCAAGGTTTCCAGAAAGCTGGAGCTGAATTTGAAGTCCGTATGCGGTGCCGGCCCGCCGGCGGTGGCATCCAGCATCGTACCGTAGATGGCAAAGAGCAGCGCGAACAGGATCGCATCGCTCATCAGGAACACCCAGAAGCCGAAAACGTCGCTCTCCACCTGCGCCTGTTTTTCCGGCGGATGATTTGCCAGATTCAGCCCGGCATGCAGCAATTCCGGTTCATTCACTCCGGCCATATTGCGCGCCCCTCATTGCTCGGTGTTTCCTCAAGATGGCGCGAAACCGGCGTCGCCGCGGCGGCGATGGCCAGCCAATGGCGATCCGCGGCCTCGATCTCGGCGGCGGGAATGATCTTGTGCAAGTCACGCTGAAAGCTTCTCACCAGACCGGCGGCGATACTGAGCAGCCCGAAGAGGATGGCCATCCACCAGATATGCCAGACCAGCCCGAAGAAGCACACGGCCATGCCGAGGCCAAAGATCAGCCCCCAGCCAGTATTTTTCGGCATCTCGATATCGCGGTAATGGTCCGCTGGCTTGTAGGCGCCGTGATTGCGCTTGCGCCAGTAGAAGGCATCGCGATGGCCGACCTGCGGGATGGAGACGAAATTATATTCAGGCGGTGGCGCGCTGATCGACCATTCCAGCCCGCGCGCGTCCCAAGGATCACCGACGGGCACCGCCAGCATATCGCGTTTTTTCACGCTCACCCAAACCTGAATGAACAGGCTGGCGAGACCGGCCAGGATCAGGAATCCGCCGCACATCGCCACCAGCAGCCAGGGCTGAAAGGCCGGATTGCTGAATTCCACCGTGCGCCGGGTGGCGCCATCCGCCCCCAGAACATAGAGCGGCATGAAGGCCATGTAGAATCCGACCACCCAGAAAAACACCGCCCGCTTGCCCCATTTTTCTTCCAGCCGAAAACCGAAGGCTTTCGGGAACCAATATTGGCACCCGGCGATCATGCCAAATAACGTTCCCGGAATCAGCATGTTATGAAAATGCGCGACCAGGAACAGCGTGTTGTGCATCATGTAATCGAGCGGCGGCGTGGCGAGGATGATGCCGCTCAACCCGCCAATGACAAAGGTGATCAGAAAGGCCAGCGTGAACAGCATCGGCGCGGTATAGCGCACGCGGCCGCGAAACATCGTCCAGGTCCAGTTATAAAGTTTAACGCCCGTGGGAATGCCGATCAACATCGTGGCGATGCCGAAAAACGCGTTCACATTCGCGCTCTGGCCCATGGTGAAGAAATGATGCAGCCAGACGGTAAAAGACAACACACCGATCGCCATGGTCGCGATCACCAGAGACACATAGCCGTAAAGCTCCTTGGACGAGTAGGCGGAAACCACTTCGGAATAGACGCCAAAGGCCGGCAGGATGAGAATATACACCTCCGGATGGCCGAACAGCCAGAACAGATTGACGTAATTCATCATGTTGCCGCCGAGATCATTGGTGAAGAAATGCATGCCCAGATAACGGTCGGCGGCGAGCAGCAAGGTCGCGACGGTCAGCGGCGGCATCGCGAAGATCATCAGAATCGCGGTGCACAGGGCGGTCCAGCTGAAGAGCGGCAGGCGCATCCAGCTCATCCCCGGCGCGCGCAGCTTGTAGATGGTGACGGCGAAATTCAATCCCGTCAGCATCGCGCTGAGTGAACTCATCGTCACCGCCCAGATCCAGTAATCCGGCCCGACGCCGCCATTGAAGGCCAGCTCCGTGTAGGGCGGATAGCCGCTCCAGCCGCCGGTGGAAAACTCGCCGATGACCAGCGAGACCATCACCAGCACCGCGCCGCCGACCGACAGCCACAACCCGATCGAGTTGAGAAAGGGAAACGCGACATCCCGCGCGCCGATCTGCAAGGGCATGGCGAAATTCACCAGGCCGGAGATCAACGGCATCACTACGAAGAAGATCATGATGGTGCCGTGGGTGCTGAAGAATTGCGCGAAATGATCGGGGGCGAGAATCCCAGGCGCGTTCACAGCGAGGTCCTGCTGCACGCGCATCAAAACCCCTTCGATGACGCCGCGCACGATCATCACCACCGCCAGGCAGACATACATGATGCCGATGCGCTTATGATCGAGGCTGGTGAACCATTCGCTCCAGAGATAGCGCCATTTGCGCAGCCAGGTGATCAGCCCAAGCCCCGCCAGCGCGCCGAACACGGCGATCATCGCCGCCGCGCCGGCGATGATGTTGCTGATCGTCGGATCCTGCCAGGCCTTCACCACCGGCAGATCGATCCAGACGAACCGGCCGAAGAGAATATGCCAAACCATGCTATCCATGTGCGCCGGCCTCGTGATGCTGGGCGAGATATCCGGGCTGGATTTTCTGCGCCAAAATATCCTTGAACAGATCCGGGGTGAGCTGACCAAAGACCAAGGGATGATCGACCAGCGATTGCCGGGATAATGTCTGGTAGGCGGCCGCGTTCATGGCGGCATTGCTCGTCTGCGCCTGCGCCACCCAGCTGGTGAAATGCGCTTGCGTCATTGCCTGAATGGTGAATTTATCCGCATGAAATCCGTCGCCGTTATATTGGGTATTTTCGCCAAAATAGGTGCCGGGCTTGTCGATTTCGAAATTCAACCGGGTGCGCATGCCGGCCATCGCGAAAATCTGCCCGGCGAGGCGCGGCATCAGCAGCGATTGCATCACGGTGCCGCTGGTCATCTGAAATTCCACCGGCGTGCCGGCGGGAACGACCAGTTGATTGACCGTCGCGATATGCTGCGCGGGATACAGAAACAACCATTTCCAATCCAGCGCCACCACCTGCACCTGCAAGGCCGGCGCGGCGCTGGCCACGGGTTTGTAGGGATCAAGCCGGGTCGTGTAACGCACCAGCAGAACCGAGAGAACAACCACCACCAAGGTTGGCGGAATCCAGATCAGCCCTTCAAGAATCCAGCTGAACCCCCATTGCGGGCGATAGGCGGCGCGTTCGTTGGAGATGCGATAATGCCAGGCGATCAACGGCACCAGAATGAAAACCGGAAGCCAGACCAGGACGAGAATGACGCTGACAATCAGAAATTCATGATGTTCGAGATTGGCGATCCGCCCCGCCGGCCCGCCGAGAAATCCTCCCGAAAGCGCCCCGCACCCGCTGAGCGGCAGCAGACAAAGCGTGAGAAAAATCCGCGCGAGCCAGCGGCGCCGCGCTCGACGCCGCATCATCGCCATTCCGCGGGGAAAAATGTCCAGATCCGCCATGCCTCATCCGTCCGCAACCCTTATCGGAGATAAGCCCACGCGCCTTGATATGAAGCCATGTGGCGGTTTCGTAATCCAATGTTGGGGTTCGCCCCCCTCCGCTCATGTCCGCCTGGTCATGGGGATGCTCCCAAAAGGGTCAGAGGCTCGCTCTTTTCATTTCAATATATATTGAGATATTGAATAATCATGGATGAAGCCCAAGCCCTCGCTGCCTTTGCCGCCCTGTCCCAGGAAACCCGCCTGCGCATCGTCAGGCTGCTGGTAAGCGCCGGCCCGGAGGGCATGGCCGCCGGGGCGATTGGGGAGGCGCTGGCGGCCAGCTCCTCCCGGCTCTCTTTTCATCTGTCGCATCTGGAGCATGCGGGGCTGATCCAGTCCCAGCGGGAGGGCCGCTCGATCCGCTATAGCGCCCGCTATGAGGCGCTTTCCGGGCTGATCGCCTTCCTGATGCGCGATTGCTGCCAGGGGCGCCCGGACGTCTGTGCCCCCGCCGTCAACGCCCTGGCTGCCTGCTGCCAAACCCCATGAGGAGCGCATAATGACCGTCACCATCTACCACAACCCGGCCTGCGGCACGTCGCGCAATGTGCTGGCGATGATCGAGAATAGCGGCGCGCGGCCGCATATCATCGAATATCTGAAAACCCCGCCCAGCCGGGACGAGCTGGCCGGCCTCATCGCCCGCATGGGCATTCCCGTGCGGGCGCTGCTGCGGGAAAAAGGCACGCCTTATCATGAGCTTGGCCTGGATGACCCGGGGCTGAGCGATGACGCGCTGCTGGATGCGATGATGGCACACCCGATCCTGATCAACCGCCCCATCGTGGTGACAGAGCTTGGCGTGAAGCTGTGCCGCCCCTCCGAGCTGGTGCTCGACCTCCTGCCCGCCCCGCAGCGCGCCGCCTTCTCCAAGGAAGATGGCGAGGCGGTGATCGACGCGGCGGGCCGGCGCGTGGGCAAGCCCGGCCATGAGTAAGCCGGCGCGCCTGGGCGTGTTTGAACGCTATCTCACCCTCTGGGTGGCGCTGTGCATTCTCGCCGGCATCCTTCTGGGGCAGCTCGTCCCGAGCCTGTTTCAGCTGCTTGGCGACGCGACGCTGGCGCAGGTGAATCTGCCGGTCGCGCTGCTGGTCTGGCTGATGATCGTGCCGATGCTGCTGAAAATCGACCTCGCTTCGTTGCGCCAGGTCGGCCGGCATTGGCGCGGCATTGCCACCACCGTCGGGGTGAACTGGCTGGTGAAGCCGTTTTCGATGGCGCTGCTGGGCTGGCTGTTCATCGGCCATCTCTTCCGCCTCTGGCTGCCGGCGGCGCAGATCGACGGCTACATGGCCGGGCTGATCCTGCTCGCCGCCGCCCCCTGCACGGCGATGGTGTTCGTCTGGTCCAGCCTTGTCGAGGGCGAGCCGCATTTCACCCTCTCCCAGGTGGCGCTGAATGACAGCATCATGATCGTGGCCTTCGCCCCGATCGTGGCGCTGCTGCTGGGGCTGTCCTCGATCACCGTGCCCTGGAACACGCTCATCATCTCTGTGCTGCTCTATATCGTGGTGCCAGTGGTGGCGGCCCAGCTCTGGCGCCGGGCCTTGCTGAAGGCGGGCGGGCAAGGCGCGCTGGAGGCGACGCTGCGCAGGCTCGCGTCGCTCTCGCTGCTGGCGCTGCTGCTCACGCTGGTGCTGTTGTTCGGGCTGCAGGGCCATCAGATCGTCAAACAGCCCGCGGTGATCCTGCTGCTGGCGGTGCCGATCCTGATCCAGGTCTATTTCAATGCCGGTCTGGCCTATTGGGTGAACCGGCGGCTCGGCGTCGAATGGTGCGTGGCCGGCCCCTCCGCGCTGATCGGCGCCAGCAATTTCTTCGAGCTGGCGGTGGCCACGGCAATCGCGCTGTTCGGCTTTCAGTCCGGCGCGGCGCTGGCCACGGTGGTCGGCGTGCTGGTCGAGGTGCCGGTGATGCTCTCAGTGGTGCAGATCCTCCGGCGCTCGCGCGGCTGGTATGAAAGGAGGCAGGCATGAGCCTGCGCGACCTCCCCGATCCGACCCACCTGCCCGCCCTCGATCAAAGCCGGGCTTATGCGCGGCCGGCGGCCGGGCTGGGCCCCGCCGAGCCGCCGCCGCGCATCCTGCTGCTCTACGGCTCGCTGCGAGATCGTTCCTTTTCCCGGCTGGCCGTCGAGGAAGCCGCCCGCCTGCTGCAATTTTTTGGGGCGGAAACCCGCATCTTCGACCCGCGCGCGCTGCCTCTGCCGGACCAGGTGAAGGGCGACGACCATCCGGCCGTGCGCGAGTTGCGGGCACTGTCGCTCTGGTCCGAAGGCCAGGTCTGGTGCAGCCCGGAGCGGCATGGCCAGATCACCGGGATCATGAAAGCCCAGATCGACCATCTGCCGCTGGAAATGGGCGGCATGCGCCCCACCCAGGGGCGGACCCTGGCCGTGATGCAGGTCTGCGGCGGTTCGCAGAGCTTCAACGCGGTGAACACGCTGCGCCTGCTCGGCCGCTGGATGCGGATGTTCACCATCCCGAACCAATCCAGCGTGGCCAAGGCGTTTCAGGAATTCGACGAGGCCGGGCGGATGAAACCCTCCGCCTATTATGAGAGGATCGTCGATGTGATGGAGGAGCTGGTGCGCTTCACCGTGCTGCTGCGCCCGCACACCGCCACGCTGGTCGACCGCTATTCCGAGCGCAAGGCCGGAGCGGTGATCGATGCGAGGACGGATCTGGCATCCCGGTCGCAATCCTCACCCCCGTGAGCCTGCGCGGGATGATGGTCGTCCCGCGCACGCCAAAGCCGCCTCGCCCGGAGACATCCGGCTGCGCGGGTCGATGTTTGAGCGACAAGCCTATCCGATCACACGCTTCCGTCTGATCAGATGCTGCTCTCGTTCAACCGCTTGGCGATCGCCCGCATCCACACCACCACGGCGCTCGCGCCCGCATCTGGAATACCGATCGCCCGCGCGCCGACATAACTGGCCCGGCCCAGGCGCGGGGTCATCTGTGCGGTCGCCGCGGTGCCGGCCTCGGCCGCCTCCAGCGCGGCGCGCCAGGCGCTGGCGCCATCCTTGCCGGCCTCGATCGCCTGGGCAAACGCATCCGCCGCCGGGCGCAGCGCGTCGAACATGGTGCGGTCTCCCGGTTTGGCGCCGCCCAGTTCGCTCACACTGCCAACCGCGATCAGGAAGGCCTGCGCCCAGTCTTGCAAGGCCGGTTCGGCGGCGCCGCCCAAATAGCGCGCGGCGCGCAGCAAGGCGGTGGCGTAGAACGGGCCGGAACTCCCCGCAATCGCCCGGCGCAGCGCGTCACTCATCGCGCTCAGCGCCACACCCGGCGCGGCAAAGGCCGACTCTGGCAATGCCCGCAGCGCCGCCGCGCCGCGTACGAAGCTGATGCCAAGATCGCCGTCGCCAGCGCCGCTATCCAACGCGGTCAGCCGCTCCTCCTCCGCCTCGAACGCGGCGGCGATGGCCAGCACGGCCTCACGCAAGGCCGGCTGGGCGCGGCCGGCTGTGTCCAACGCATGGGCGTCAGGTTCCGACGGCACGGGTACGATCACGCGCGGCGCCACCGCACCGGCGCCCGGCCAGGCGGGGGCGTCCGTCGCGGCATCCAGCGCCTGCAGCAGCTCATCGTCCAGAGCCAGCAGCGAGAGCGAGCAGCCGGGCATTTCCAGCGCCGTCAGCAGATTGCCACTCCAGGCGCGCACAACCTGCAGCCCGCGTTCGCGCAGCAGGGCGAAGGCCTTGCGCGCCACCACGGCCAGCTCCATCGGCGTGGTGCCGCCCAGCCCGTTCACCAGCAGGGCCACATGCGCGCCCGGCTGCAGCCCGGCATCGTCCAGGATGCTGTCCAGAATGGCGGTGACGAACGCATCGGCGGACGCCATCGGGACGCGGCGCACCCCGCGCTCGCCATGGATGCCCAGCCCCAGCTCGGCCTCGCTCTCCTCCAGCGTAAAGCCGGGGCGCCCGGCCGCCGGAACCGTGCACGCCCCCAGCGCCACCCCCATGCTGCCAACCCCATCGGCGGCGGCACGGGCCAGGCTGGCAACCTCGGCCAGCTCCTTGCCCGCAGCGGAGGCCGCCCCGGCGACCTTATGCACCAGCACGGTGCCGGCAATGCCACGCCGGCGGGCCGGCTCCACCGTGTCGCGCAGCGAGACATCATCCGCCACCACCACGATCTCCACCGGCAGCCCCTCGGCGCGGGCGAGCTCCGCCGCCAGACCGAAATTCAGCCGGTCGCCGGTATAATTCTTCACGATCAGCAACGCGCCCTTCGGCCCCGAGACGGCGCGTATCGCCGCCAGCACCGCATCAGCGCTGGGTGAGGTGAACACATCCCCGCACACCGCCGCATGCAGCATGCCGTGCCCGACATAGCCGGCATGGGCCGGCTCATGGCCGCTGCCGCCGCCGGAGATCACCGCGACCTCGTGGCGTTGTAAGAAGCCGGGCAAATCGGCGCGGACGATCACATTCTCGCCCTCGAGCAAGGCCTGGCCGGGATGCAGATCGACCAGCCCTTCCAGCATTTCACGTACCACCGCACGCGGGTCATTGATGAGCTTCTTCATGGGGCTTCCTTTTTGATGGCCGCCTTGTTCTGGCGGTTTGCCGTTAGATGTGACCGAGTTGCGCCGAGATCGAGGCAGCCGCTTCTATCACGAAGGGCCGGCAGGCCTCCAGCCTGATCTCATTAACGCGTTTGGCGGGGCCGCTGACACTGACCGTCTTGAATATATGCCCCCGCCGGGACAGTGATGCCGACCCTCAAGGCCTCCCGCCAGCTGCAGCTGGCTCATCGTCATCCCCTTGCGGGGGAAGGTGACGTTGATCATCGCCATCCTGCTGAGTGAGCGCATTTTCACGACGCGATGAAGGCGAGATGCTCATGGTGCCGATGATTGTCATTAAAACTGCACGCCCCTGTCATTCGCCTGACATGGATGGCCACTAGATACCCCGGCGACTCAACAGGGATATTGAAATGATCAAGTCGCGTCTGCTGCTCGGGACTGCCTGCAGCTTCATTGCCTTCGCCGCCGCCGCGCAGACCGCCACCACTTCAACCTCGATCGAGGCAATCAGCAAAACCGCCGGCGGCACCAGCGCCGCTGCGAAGGCACCCGTGAAAGTGCCGCTTAAATCCACCTATTCCGCCAGCGTGATCTCCAAAAAAACCGTCGAAACCGCATCCCCGGCGGCGACGGCGCAGGATATTCTGAGGCGTGAACCCTCGATCTTTGTGACCAATAACGGCCCGGGCGGCGTCAACCAGCAGGTGACGTTTCGCGCCTTCAATTCCTCGCAATTCTCGGAAACCTATGACGGTGTCGGCCTCAACGACGCCTTCAACGGCGCCGTCACCGCGCAGGCGGATAATAACAACAATACGCTGATCACGACGAACGATTTCGAAAGCGTTCAGCTTTTCCGCGGCATCAATAATCCAGCCAACAATAGTTACGATTCGCTGGGCGGCACCGTCAACTACGTCCCCCGCAAACCAAGCAACGAGGCCAATGCCGAAATCGGCGGCGGTTATGGCTCGTTCGATACCGCCAATTGGCACGCCACCCTGAATACCGGCCTGTATCACGGCGTGAAGCAGATTTTCTCCTTTGCCCGCCAGACCAGCAATGGCTGGACGCAGATGGACAAGAATAGCGGCTCCAATGTCTATTATGGGGTGGACGCGCCGTTGAATGGCGGCAACACCAATCTCTATGGCTCGTTCATCTTCAATCAGAGCGCTGGCCTGGTGAATCAGTATCAGCCGGTGGCGGTGCTGCACCAATATGGCGATAAGTTCCAGCTGCCCAGCTCCGATTATTTCAAGCAGAACAACTCAACCAATTTCGCCGGCATTGCCGGGATCACCCAGCAGGTCACGCCCTATCTGAGCGCCGACCTGAAAGGGTTTTTCTCCACCAATGATTACAACCGCAACTCCTTCTGCAACAAGAGCTTCGCGGCAAGCTATCTGTATCCTGTCAGCGATTGCAGCCATCGCCCCTATCATCTTTACGCTTACACGACACAGACCTTCGGCGTGCAGCCCAGCGCGACGCTGGACCTCCCCTTCAATACCGTCAAGTTTGGTGGCAATCTGACCATCTCGCACCTGCATTCGCGGGAATATTTCTCAGCCACCTCGCCGGTCGTGCCCAATCCGCAACCCGATGGCAGCGGCAATGATTTCTGGAACGAGCATGATTACCGCTCGCTCTTCTCGATCTATGCCCAGGACGAGATCAGCCTGCTCGACGATAAGCTCAAGATCACGCCCGGCGTGAAATATCTCCTGGCCAACACCAAGGACACCGACCAGGCCGCTTATTACTATTCCACGGGCGGCAGCGTCTCCAACACCGAGCATTATCTGGCGCCGACCCTGGGGCTCAGCTACGAATTGCTGCCGGGCCTCGACGCCTACGCCGCCTACGGGCAGAACGTAAAGTTCCCAGAGATAACCGCTTATTATGGAAATATCGATACCGGCGCGAATTTCAACACCATCGTGCAGCCGCATACCTTGCCCGAGTATGTTCAGGATTATGAGGCGGGCCTGCGCTATGAGCGCGGCAGCCTGACCGTGGAAGGCAATTATTATCGCGAGTATTTCACCAATACCTTCCAGACCTACACGGACAGCGCCTCCGGCAATTCCTACACCACCAATGGCGGCAACTCGGTGTTCGAGGGCGAGGAACTGCAGCTGGGTGACGATTTTGGCGGGCTGCGTGGCGTCCCCGGTGATTTCGCCGGCTATCTCAACTATGCCCACAACACCGCGACCTACACGCAAAACTACACCACGAACGGCGCGCTCGAATTCAGCAAGGGCGAGGGGGTGGGCGGCGTGCCGGCCAATCTGATCAGTGCCGGGGTGAACTGGACGAATGGTGGACTCTACGCCGCACTCGACGCCAATTATGTCGGCAGCCAGGAGATTTTCTATGACAGCCACGCGTCGTCCACCGGCGCGGCGAATATCCCTTCCGGTACCCGCGCGGGCGGCTATGTCCTTACCAACCTTACCCTGCGCGACAGCCTGCCCGTTCATGCGGGGCTGATGAAGGCGCTGGTGCTGTCATTGCATATCGATAACCTGTTCGGCGTGCGCTATTATGCGCAGTCGCAGATCAACCAGGACGCCAACGGCAATTATTATAAGGAAGCCATCATGGGTGCGCCTCGCGCGGTCTATGGTGACGTCACGGTCAAGTTCTGAAGCGCCGGCTGCGGCGCGCCTGGCTGTAATCATCCCGTCCAGGCGCGCTTTGCGATGAAAAGGATAATCGAACGATTTTGAAGGACCAAGCTTTCATCGGCGTGCCTGGGCCGGACCGGTTTGGCCGCGCCCTGCTGATCAGCTTCCTGCTGGAAGCCCTGGCCATCGGCGGTTTCGTGGTGGTGCCGCCGGCAGCAAAGCCGGTGGCGCCGGTGGTGGTGCGGGTGAAGATCGATGCGCCCGCGGCGCCCAAGCCGGTGGTGCAGCCGCCGCCGCCGAAACCGGCTCCGCCCCCGCCGCCAATGCCTCCGCCGCCGGTCCCGGTGCCCGCCCAGGTGCCCGCCCAGGTGCCCCCGCCGCCGGCGCCCCATCCCAGCCATCGGGAGATCCGGCACGTTGCGCATATTCCGCCGCCTGCCCGGCCTGTAGCCCCCATGCCAACGCCGCCCGCTCCGCCCACCCCTTCCCCCGCCGCGCCAGCTCCCGCGCCGATCGCCTCACCCACGGTGATGGCGCGATATGCCAGCGAGGTCCGCGCTGACGTGCTCGCACAGCTTACGGTGCCGCAAATACTGATCGATGCCGGATTGTCAGGCGATTGTGTGCTGGAATTCACGGTGGCGCCGGACGGCACCCTGCTCTCTGCCAGCCTGCTGACCAAGAGTGGCCTGAGCGCCGTCAATCAGGCGGCGCTGGCGGCGCTGCGCGCCGCTCGCTTGCCGGCTTTCCTGCCGGGCATGCCGGCCGGGCCACACCGCTTCATCTTGCCCGTTCACGTCGCCGGAAACAGCTAGCACCGCAGCTGTGATTTTTCTCTTTGGCGTGCGTTTAGGTTGACCCGCCAGCGTTACCCTAAACGCATGAAATTGCTCGCCAAAACAGGAGTACAGCGAGGGGGTGTAAACCCATCTCGCTCTATGGAATTGACGGCGTCGCTTGGCACCGTCCTATACTCCTTCACGCGCACGGATCATTTCCATAAGCGGCCTCAACCCGGGTTCATTCTGCCGCCTGCTGGCGAAATAGGCGTAGAATCCTGGGCCCGTGGAAGCCCATTCCGGCAGCACAATCTCCAGCGCGCCGCGTTCGATCTCCTCCTTCACCCGCCGTTCCAGCACATATGCCAAACCAAGCCCATCAATGGCAGCCGCGATGGTCGTCTCGGTATTATTGACTTGCAGGGGACCGGCCACATCCAACCGGAGCTGACGCTCGCCATCGCCCAATTCCCATTTATAGGCCGTATTATTTCCCAGCCGAACGCCGATGCATGGCAGCCGCGCCAGCGCCTGCGGCGTTTCAGGCCGCCCATGCCTGGACAGAAAGCCTGGCGCGCCCACCACCACCCAGCGCAGCGGGCGGGTTAGCGGTACGGCCACCATATCCTGCGGCACGGTACCGCCATAACGTATGCCGGCGTCGAATCCCTCGGCGATGATATCAACGGGCCTGTCCTCCACGCTCAGGATGAGTGCCACTTGCGGATAATACGCGGCGAATTCCGCCAGCACGGGCGAGAGGAGCAGCCGCGCGGCGTCCAGCGGCACATTGACACGCAACTGCCCTGAGGGATTCTGGCGGTAGCTCTCTATGCCCGAAAGCGCCGCGCCGATCAGGTCGAACCCCTGCTCCAAGCGTTGCGCGAGCTGCTCCCCCGGCGCCGTGGGCATGACCGTGCGGCTGGTGCGGTGCAGAAGCCGCACCCCCATCCTCATCTCCAGTTTGCGCATCGCGTGGCTGAGCGCGGAGGTGGTCACCCCAAGCTCTATGGCCGCGCGCTTGAAGCTGCGATGCCGCACGATGGTGGCGAAGATTTGCAAATCGGGCAGGTCGAAGCGGTTCAACATGGCGTTTCCAAAGTTGAATTGAGATCAAACCTGGCTTGAGTCAATCTCAACCCCTTCACATAGCGCAAAGGGCCCAGCCCCCCTATGAAAAACGGTCCCACGCCAAAATACAGAGGAACACGACATGCAGACCACCGGCTATCATTTCTTCGATCTGGCTGAAATCAAATCCCGCTTTCCCGCCACGGCGGAATCGATGATCATGGATGCCTACCTCTCAGACCACGCCTGCGCCAGCGCCCGGCTTTTCCGGCTCTATCATCCGCTGCCACGCCATTATCATCTCACCTGCGATGAGCATCTTCTGCTGCTGGATGGCGAGGTGGAGTTCGTTATCGCCGATGAGGCGCCGAAGCGGTTGCGCGCGGGCCAGATGGTAACCTTCCTGCGCGAGACGGTGCATGCCATCATGCCCGTTCCCGGCGCTCAGGCGACTTTCCTTGCCGTCGATACCCCCCGCCGCTTTCCGCAAGATGTGCATTTCGTCGATCCGCTGCCCGCCCCCGCCCGGGCCTTCGTCACTCATCTCGCGGATTACGACGCGCGGTCTGGCTGACACCCGACCATTCAACGCCTCGTTGAACCGGGTTCAACCAAACCCGGTGGAAGATCCTGCATGGGGGGCTATCTTCTGGGCTGGGCCCCATCGCAGCGCCGGTGGTGTCAGAGCGCCCGGACTGAATCTGACAGGAGTGAAACATGGAAACCATCACCATCGGCAAGAGTGCCGTCGTCACCTCGCGTATCGGGCTCGGCACCTGGGCCATCGGCGGCTGGATGTGGGGCGGCACGGATGAGGCGGAGTCCATCGCCACCATCCAGAGCGCCGTGGCGCGCGGGATCACCTTGATCGACACGGCGCCGGTCTATGGCTTCGGCCGGTCGGAGGAGATTGTCGGCAAGGCCATTGCGGAGGGCGGGCTGCGGGACAAGGTGCAGATCGCCACGAAGCTCGGCTTGGCCTGGAAGGATGGCAAAGTGTTCCGCGATGGGCGCCGGGCGCGTATCCGCCAGGAAATAGAGGACTCCCTGCGCCGCCTGCGCACCGACCGGATCGACCTCTACCAGGTGCATTGGCCGGACCTGGAAACGCCGCTTGAGGAAACCGCCGAAACGCTGGAGACATTGCGCCGCGAGGGCAAGATCTTGTCCATCGGCGTCAGCAATTTCTCGCCCGCGCAGATGGACGCGTTCCGTACCGCCGCACAGCTCGACGCGATGCAGCCCCCCTATAATCTGTTCGAGCGTGGGATTGAGGCGGCTGAATTGCCATATGCCGCCAATACCGGCCTGACCGTGCTAAGCTATGGCGCGCTGTGCCGCGGCCTGCTGAGCGGGCGGATGAAAGCGGATACCGTTTTCGAAGGCGACGATCTGCGCCGTAACGACCCGAAATTCAATGGTGAGCGGTTCGGGCAATATCTCCAAGCGGTGGAGGAGCTCCGTGAACTGGCGCAAAGGCGTTACGGCAAATCCGTGCTGGCGCTGGCGCTGCGCTGGGTGCTGGACCAGGGGCCGACCATCGCGCTCTGGGGCGCGCGCAACCCTGGCCAACTCGCCCCCGTGAACGATGCCATGGGCTGGACACTGGATGCCGAAGGCAAGACGGAGATCGAAGCCATTCTCGCGCGCTGCATCAAGGCTCCGGTGGGCCCGGAATTCATGGCCCCGCCGCGCAAGCGTCCGGAACTGGTTTAGGGCATCAAGCTTTCAGTGTAATGCTCCAACTTTTATTTTGGTGAGCTAGTTCATTTGTTTATCTCGACGCTACCGCGTTAAGATAAACACATATTGCTCTCAGCGCCGCCATTCATTCAGTTCGAGGAGAGGTAAGATGGAATATCGCTTGCTGGGCAATTCCGGCCTGAAAGTTTCAACGCTCATTCTGGGGACCATGACCTTCGGCGGCCAAGGCAATTTCTCCAAGGTCGGAAATGCCGGCCTCGATCAGGCGCGTCGCCAAATTGACATGAGCCTGGAGGCCGGGGTGAACATGCTGGACACGGCCGACATCTACTCCAACGGCGTCTCGGAGGAGATCATCGGCCAAGCCATCGCCGGGCGCCGCAACAGGTTGCTGCTCGCCACCAAAGCGCGGTTTCCGATGCGTGAGAAGGGACCGAATGACCGTGGCCTTTCCCGCCAGCATCTCATCCGCGCCTGCGAGGACAGTCTGAAGCGGCTGAAGACCGACCATATCGACCTCTATTGGTGCCATGAATGGGACGGGCAGACGCCGGTGGAAGAGATATTGCGCGCGCTGGACGATCTGACTCGTGCAGGCAAGATCGGCTATGTCGGCGTGTCCAATTTCTCCGGCTGGCATGTGATGAAGATGCTGGGCGCCGCGAAGACGGAGGGGCTGGTACGGCCGATCGCGCAACAGATTTATTACAGCCTGCAAGCGCGCGATGCGGAATATGAGCTGCTGCCGATCGCGGTGGACCAGGGGGTGGGCGCGATCATCTGGTCACCTCTCGCCGGCGGGCTGCTCTCGGGCAAATATCGCCGCGGCAAGCCGGAGCCAGAAGGCACACGCCGTGCCGCGCAATGGCAGGAGCCGCCCGTGCGCGATGTTGAGGCGCTGTACGACATCATTGAGAAACTCGTGGAGATTGCCGCGAAGCGGGGCGTGACTTCGGCGCAGGTGGCCTTGGCTTGGCTACTGACGCGCCCTGGTGTCTCGAGTGTGATCGTCGGGGCCCGCACCGAGGCGCAGCTGGAGGATAATCTTCAAGCCGCCACGTTGGTTCTGGAACCGGACGAGATCGCGGCGCTGGAGGCCGTCAGTCGGCCGCCATTGCTCTATCCGTACTGGCATCAGAAGGCCACCGCGTCCGACCGGCTTTCACCGGCGGATCTGGTGCTGATCGGCCCGCATCTGGACGCATAGATTCGAAATGAAAGGCTAGCATCCGGTGCGCATCCCCGCGGGCTGCACGAGACGATTATTCCTGTCGCCCGCGGCCATTCCCGGTTCAGGCTGTCCTTCCTTTGGAGAGCTCGTCACTGGATTCAGTCAGGCCTGCGGGACTCATCACTCAGGTTGGTTGCGAAAAATGCGCGCGATCGAGCCTGAGGCCGAGCTGGCCCACGTAATCGCCAATTAACTGAATTAACCAATAAGTTGGATAAGGCGGCCCAGAGCTCTTGAGGTCCGGTTTTGACGATCACGCGGCGCCCGCTCCGGGTTCAGTCTTGTGGTCGAGAACATCCAGTGTCATGATCGATAAGTATCTATGATTATGCTGGATGGAAAGGGCATGATCAATGGGCAAGGTCGCGGTAGCAATTGAACTTGATGAGGGGGAGCGCACGGAACTTGAGCGGCTGAAGCGAGGGCGCAAGGTCTGGGCTGGGTTGTCTCGCCGCGCGAGTATTGTTCTTCTGGCTGCCGATGGTTTGCAAAATAAGGAGATAGCAGCGCGGCTTGGCTGCACCCAGATGACGGTCTCGGTCTGGCGCAAACGCTTTGCCACCGATCGGCTTGATGGATTGTATGATGAACCCCGTCCCGGCGCGCCGCGCAAGATTGGTGACGAAGCAATCGCAGACACGATCCGTTTGACGCTGGAAACGCTGCCCGAAGGTGCCACGCATTGGTCGCTGAGATCGATGGCACGCAGAACCAACTATGCCCCCTCGACGATCCACCGCATCTGGCAGGCGTTTTCGCTGAAACCTCATCGTACCGAGACCTTCAAGCTCTCCACCGATCCGCTGTTTGTTGACAAGGTGCGCGATATCGTCGGGCTGTACATGGCGCCGCCCGAACGTGCCATGGTTCTATGCGTTGATGAAAAGTCGCAGATACAGGCACTTGATCGCACTCAACCGCTGCTGCCGATGCGCCCCGGCCAGATCGAACGGCGCAGCCATGACTATACGCGCCATGGCACGACATCGTTGTTCGCAGCACTCAATATCGCAACCGGCAAGATCATCGGCAAATGCTATCCCAGGCACCGCTCTACAGAATTCAGAAAGTTCCTTGACCGTGTCGAAGATGCCGTACCGAGCGATCTCGACATCCACATCGTCATGGACAATTATGCCACGCACAAGACCCAGGTTATCCGTGATTGGTTTGCCAAACGCTCGCGCTGGCATGTGCATTTCACCCCGACCAGCGCCTCGTGGATCAACCAGGTCGAGCGGTTCTTCGCAATGCTGACCGAAAAGCAGATCCAGCGCGGTGTCCATCGTTCAACCACGGAACTCGAAACCGCCATCCACACCTTCATCGATGCTCGAAACAACGATGCAAAGCCGTTCAAATGGACCAAATCCGCCGATGACATACTCGCGTCTATCAGGCGTTTTTGCCTCGCCACCAAATAAATCACGGAAACTTCAGAATCAGGACACTAGATGCGTCGTCATTTACTTGACTTCGCCTACGCTAGACACAAGAGATGTTGATGGCGTCAGAGCGCAAGATTCGTCATAGGTGAGCACGCCGCCTGCAATCAGCGCCACAAGTTGGAGCCACAGGTTGGGGAGGGATGGCAGGAGGTCAACGCACCTAATTTTGCATTGTGTTTGAAGGGTGGCATAGATTGCTGCCTTTGCTTCGTCAGTTACGGGATAGCGAGAATAGCGGTGGCATAGGCGGGCGTTATTTAGACGGGGTTGCTTGCGAATCTCCGTTTCTCTGACGATGTGTAGGGCCATTCCGTGCCTTTGGAGCAAACAATGGAGCGCCGGCAGTCGATCTCGTTTGGCCGAATTCGATCAGGTTTAACCTCAACGAAGTATTCAATATTATTGCGGCAAATGACCCGAAAATCTGGAGTATAGATGTGGGCCTTGGCTCCATCCAGTCGATATCTGATTTGTATTGGTTGAGAGTCGAAATGGACCACGCGGTGTTGATTTCCACTGAGAAGTGACCCGGGAATTCCACTGAGAATTGGCTCTGCCTCACTTTTGCTGTTGTTTAGCGGTATGCTTTGGCCGCGTCATTGGGAGTATCTGCCGTGCACGGTCGATTTCAGCGCGCAAACCTCGCACCAGAAGGCTTCATTGTTGTTTCAGTACAGAACGTCGGCGAGGGTGTCGAAATCCTGCTGCGCTCACGGGATGGCTCTGGGGCTTGTCCCGATTGCGGGCGGCAAGTCACCGGGTTCAGAGCAGATATATCCGGCGACCATTGGACCTTCCTCTGGGTGGCCGCCGAGCCTTTCTTGCGATCATGGCGCGCCGGTTCTGGTGTGACACGGCTGTTTGCAGGCGACGTATCTTCTGTGAGCAGTTCGATCATAGCATTCTGTCTCGTTATGCTCGACGCACTCAGCGGCTTGAAACAATTGTCCATCATCTCGGACTGGCGTTGGGTGGCAGACCGGGGGCGGCTTTCGCCACTCGGCTCATGATGCCGGTTAGCAAGGATACCTTGTTGCGCGTGGTGCGCCGACGTGCGGTTGATCAGACTGATGAGCTTCATGTCATCGGCATCGATGACTTCGCTTTCCGGCGGGGCCAGCGCTATGGGACGATCATTTGCGATCTGGAGCGCCGGAAGCCTGTTACCCTATTGCCGGACCGAGCGCTGGAGACGTCTCGAGCCTGGCTTGCCAAACGCCCTTCGATATCGATTGTTGCCCGTGACCGGGGCGGCGGATATGGCGAGGCGATTGCAAAAGGGCTGCCTGAAGCCCGGCAGGTTGCCGATCGTTGGCATCTCATGGAGAATTCGAGCCGAGCGTTTCTGGACGCAGTCAGCAAGTCCATGCGGCAGATCAGGCAGTCGGTTGGCAGCAACGATATCGATCCCAAGCTTCTCACCTATGCCGAGAAGCTGCAATACGAAGGCTACCGGCGTCGGCACGAAACGAATGAAGCTATCTTGAAGCTGGCGAACGACGGGGCCTCCATCAGGCAAATTGTCCGGCAAACAGGTCATAGCCGAAAGCTCGTTCGCGACGTTTTGCGTGGACAGCGACTGGACGTTTTCCGTACCCGGCCAAGCTCTCTGGACAGCTGGTTGCCGTGGTTGAACAGCAGATGGGAAAGCGGCGCCCGCAATGCTTTGGCGCTCTGGCGTGAGATGCGCGAAGAAGGCTTTGCCGGTCAGAGCGGTGTCGTCTCGCAATGGGCACAGCGCCGGCGCCTCGCTGAAAAGGCCAATCAAAGCGGATTTGCACGCACGCCCTCAGCCAAGGTCATTGCCCGCCTGATGATTTCGGCACGGGATGGGCTTGCTAAATCCGAAGCGATCCTGGTGGCAGTCATCGAGGCAAGCGTCCCTGAATTGGTCGCGGCGCGCAAAGCAATTGGGGACTTTCAATCCATGATCCGCTCAAAGTCAGCGGCAAAGCTCGATGACTGGCTTGCGATCGCAAAAGGCAGCCTCATCGGGTCATTCGCCAATGGCGTCGAAAAGGACCAGGCGGCTGTCAGCAACGCAATCGTCTCGCCATGGTCGAACGGACAGACCGGGGGGGGGGGGAAGACAGATCACGCGCCTTAAGCTTATCAAGCGACAAATGTATGGGCGTGCGAAACTTGACCTGCTTCAGGCGCGCGTTGTCGGCGCATGAGCATCGCCAGCAGCAAAAGTGAGTCAGAGCCACTTCTCAGTGGAAATCAACACCCTATCCGGCGAACCATTGAATACCCCTTGGATGCCGCAATGGGCGGGGTGCCTGACGATAGGCGGTGAGATGGCAATCCCTCAGAGTGTTCGTGGAATTGGACTGGGCCGCGAACCCCGCCGGAGCACATGCGCAGCATGACAACGCAGTTGAACAAGATTTACACGATCAAAACCATCGCGCTCGTTGCCAAAGAGATGGGGGAGGATGAGGAGTGGTTGAACGAAATAATCGATGCAGGGCAGGCGGCTGAACGGCCAATTGTCCAGCTGTATGGTTCGGCCATGGAGATATTTGGCTTTGCCTCAATCAGGGTCTATTGCGTACGCATCCGGTGAATGACGCGGGCCTTAGCTTTTCGGTTTCCGGCGTTCTCTGATGATGTCTTCCAGGTTTTCGATGCCGAAGTCAGAGAATGCTGCGATGCCTTCGCCCTCTGGTCCATAGACCCAGATCAGCCCGTCTTCCGGTTCCATTTCATCGATGATTTGGTTTAGCCACTCCTCGTCCTCTCCGATCTCCTGGGCGACGAGAGCGATGGTCTTGATCGCGTAAATTTTGTTCAGTTGTGTTGTCATGCTGCGCAAGGCTCCGCTGAGGCTTGTGGCCCGGTCCAATTCCAGGGCATCAATTCGTCGAGCCTGTGCGCTGGATGACTGGCGATACGGGCGAGGATATCGGCGAGCCATGCCTGCGGGTCGACGCCGTTCATTTTTGCCGTGGTGATCAGGCTGTACATTGCGGCGGCCCGCTGCCCACCGCGATCGGAACCGGCGAACAGCCAGTTGCGGCGCCCCAGAGCCAAGCTGCGGATGGCCCGTTCCGCCGCGTTGTTGCTCAGGCAAATCCGCCCATCATGCAGGAAGCGGGAGAAGGATGCCCAGCGGGTGAGCATGTAATCCATCGCCTTGGCAACATCGTTATGGCGCGAGAGTTTAGCGCGCTCGATGCGCAGCCAGGTCTCAAGATCAGCAACCAGCACAGCGCTGAATTCCTGACGCACGGCCAACCGTTCAACGGGCGGTTTGCCGTTGATCGCCCGCTCGATTTCGAACAAAGCATCGATCCGCTGCACCGCGGCCAGCGCCATCGGTGCGATGAAGGCCGGCATGCGGCCCTGCGCCTTGCGCTTGGCGTTCTTCGCGATATCGGCCAGTTCGAAGAATTTCCGGCGCGCGTGCGACCAGCAGGCAGCCTCGATGATGGGCCCGGGCGAGCGGCCGACTTCGTAAAGCTTGTTGTAGCCGCCGTAGGCATCTGCCTGGAGGATACCGCTGTACCGGGCCAGATGGGTCTGTGGATGAATGCCCGCCCGGTCGCGCGAGTAGTAAAATACCGCACAGGGCGGTCCAACGCCACCGAACGGCCGGTCATCACGGACATAGACCCAAGCGCGCGCAATATCGGTCTGGCCCCTTGTCAGCACCGGCACGGTGGTATCATCGCCATGCACGCGCGCGGCCGCGAACACGGTGGCTTCCATGTGCCGGAACACCGGCGCCAGCGCGACACAGGCGGCTCCGACCAGATCGGCCAGGGTCGAGACGCTGAGGGGCACGCCTTCGCGGGCAAATCGTTCGGACTGGCGGTTGAGCGGCTGGTGCTGGCCGAATTTCTCATACGCGATCATCGCCAGCAGGCTGGGGCCGGCGAAGGCGCGCGGGATGACATGGAACGGTGCCGGATTCTGGCTGCTCGTCTCGCAATCGCGGCAGGTGAATTTCTCCCGCACATATTGCAGCACCTTGTGCTGGCGCGGTGTGCTCTCCAGCGTCTCGGTCACCGTCTCGCCAAGCTTGGCAAGCCGCTTGCCGCCGCAGCATGCGCAGGCACCGGGCCCCGGCAGAACGATCCGCTCACGCGGCAGATGCTCGGGGAAGGGCTGGCGGGATGGACGCTTGCGTGTGACACCGGCGGCAGAGGTGGTGCTGCCCTTTGCCGCTGCCTGCTCGGCCCTCAGCTCGTCCTCGGTGGCCGTGGCTTCGAGATCCTCAAGCTCAAATTCCATCTGGTCGAGCAGGCGTGCCGTACGTTCCGCCCGCGGGCCATAGATGGTGCGCTTGAGCTTCTCAATTTGAAGCTTCAGATGCGCGATATAGGCCGCGATATCCGACCGCTCAGCCTGGGCCGCGGCGGCATCCGCCCGGGCAACATCAAGTGCCGCCAGCGCCGAGCGGGCAATCTCTTTCAGGGCCTCAATGTCATCGGGCAGTGCGGCGGGAGCGACATCCATATCCTGATAGAATCACAAACCCGCAGCGTCATGCTACAGAATTCAGCGCTCCAGCGACACAAATTCCAGCTATCCAGCAGCTTGTGGACGCCAGCTTTGCTGCGGATTGCGCCAATCGATGCCTTCAAGAAGATAACCCATCTGTCCGGGGGAAAGTGCCACGACACCGTCGACGGTGTGCGGCCAGATGAACTTTCCGCGGTCCAGCCGCTTGGCATACAGTGACAGGCCAATACCGTCATGCCAGAGCGCCTTGAGAAGGGATCCGCTGCGACCGCGGAAGAGGTAAACGTCGCCAGCGAACGGATCACGCCCAAGCCCTTCCTGCACCTGTAGTGCCAGCCCGCGCATGCCACGGCGCATATCGGTATGGCCAGACGCCAGCCACACCCGCGCCCCGGAGGCCACCGGAATCATCCGCGCAGCACCGCCATCACTTGGCGCAGCGCGCCCGCTCCGACTTGGTCATCGACCCGCACGCATGTCCCATCCGGCAGGATGATCTCGATCCGGCTCGTGCCAAATTCCGCCGCTCGAGCCGCCGGCGCCGCACATGGCGCGGGCGCGTTCATCGGCTTATCGGCGGATTTTTCTTGGCGCTCGGCGCTCCCCTCGCTTTCCAGCACCCTTATCGGCAGAAATTCGGGCACAACCGGCGCAGGGGCCAATTCACCGCTGCGAACCTGATGCCGCCATGTCCAGAGCTGACCACGAGAAACATCGTGACGCCGGGCCACATGGGCAAACACCGCTCCAGATGCCTCAGCCTCAGCGACAATCCGAAGCTTCTCCTCCAACCGCCAGCGACGCCGGCGCTCAACCCCAGATAAAATCTCCATCCCAAACCGTCCCATGCTCATAATGACGCTCATACAAGCGCCGTTATGAGCGCTCCCTACGAAGCTGCGGCAGGCGGTTTAGACCGGATGGATACTCTATTGCGGTAATTCAGAGTCTTTGAAAGGGGCCAAGAAAGGGGCCAAAATCAGTTAATTTTGGTGCAAAAAAAATCGATTGATAACTTATCTTGTAGATAAGTCTTTGTTATTGTTTGGTTTGAAGAGTTGGCGGCCACGTGTTCATCGTAGGTTCAATTTTGTTCGGTATAAGTGGTTTCCAGGTCCCGCAACCAAGTATCTAAAAAATATCAAATAGATAAAGCGCCGCAAGGCGGCTTTTTGCTGTCCGCTGCACTAGGGCAGTCTTAGGGTAATTTAACTCGGATTCCCAAACCTGATGGCCTATGGTCGTGGTCTGCCAATGATCCTCAACCGGAGCGCGTTATGCGCAAGGGGGTGTCATGCCGACCGTCGAGCTGTTGGGTGGAAAGGTTCAGATTTATCAGCGCGGCAATAGCCGCTTCTGGCAGGCGCGGGCGTCTGTCGGCGGTAAACAGCGCCAGTTCAGTACCAAGCAAGAGGGCCAGGAGCTGGCCGCCAAGGCGGCAGCAGCCCATCAGCCTCTTGTTATAAAACGATCGATCTATTATTATCTGACCGATGGCACGCCCCCGTACACTCGATGATGATGCCCTGCTTGACCGCGCCCGTGACGTATTCTGGCGTCAAGGCTACGCCGCCACCTCCCTGCGGGATCTGACGAACGCCACCAAATTATCCACGGCAGCACTTTATAACCGCTTCGGTGATAAGTCTGGATTGTTTCGTGAAGTCTTGCGCCGCTATGCCGATACCGGGCTAAGCGGTCAGCTCTTGCCGGGCTTGGCCGCCTTGCCCGACCCCCGTGACGCCATCGCCGGGTTGTTCGCGGCGCTGATCGCCCTCTCATGCTCGACCGAAACCCCGTCTGGCTGTCTGCTCATCAACACCGCGCTGGACGGTGCGGCGGACGCCGCCACACGCGGCTTGGTTCGCGAACGGCTCGGCGAGGTGGAAGCCTTCCTGCGCGCCCAGATTGAGCGTGCCAAGGTGGCCGGGCTGCTGCCGCCGGGCACCGAGCCCAGCCGCGCGGCCGAAGGACTGTTTGGCGCCGTGCTGGCGTTGCGTGTTCTCGCCCGGCTGGACCCTGACCCGGTGCGTCTGCACCGGCTGGTTGAGGCCAACCTGGCCCCGCTCGGACTAACCCTGAAACCAGGAGCCTGATGCACGTGATCGATCTTTATTACTGGACCACGCCAAATGGCCATAAGGTCACAATTTTTCTCGAGGAGACCGGTCTGCCTTACAAGATCGTGCCTGTGAATATCAGCAAGGGTGAACAATTCGCGCCGGAATTTCTGGCCATTTCGCCCAATAACCGCATGCCCGCCATGGTCGACCACGCGCCCGAGGACGGCGCCGGGCCGCTCAGCATTTTCGAATCCGGCGCCATTTTGGAATATCTGGCCGATAAAACCGGGCAATTTCTACCCCGCGCGCCCCGCCCGCGCTTCGAAGTGCTGCAATGGCTCTATTGGCAGATGGGCGGGCTGGGGCCGATGGCCGGCCAGAACCACCATTTCGTGCAATATGCGCCGGTACAAATTCAATATGCCATCGACCGCTATGTGAACGAGACCAACCGTCTCTATGGCGTGCTCAACAAGCGTCTCGCCGGGCGCGACTATATTGCCGGAGATTACTCCATCGCCGACATGGCCTGCCATCCCTGGATCAAGCTCCACAAAAATCAGAAGCAGAACCTGGAGGATTTCCCGCATCTGGCGCGCTGGTTCGCGCTGATGGGCGAGCGCCCGGCGGTGCGGCGCGCCTACGCGCTGGCGGAGAGGATCAACACCGCGCCGGTGGTGAGCGAGGAGGCGCGCGCCATCCTGTTCGGCCAGACCGCGACCAATCTCACGGAGAGCAAATGATGACCGCCGCGATCAAGCTTTACGACCTCGCCGCCAAGGATGAGACTATCCGTTTCAGCCCGAATTGCTGGCGCGTGCGCTTGGCCCTGGCGCATAAAAACCTCCCTGTCGAAACCATCGCCTGGCGCTTCACCGAGAAGCAGGAGATTGCCTTTTCCGGCCAGGGCAAGGTGCCGGTGCTCGTCGATGCCGGGCGCTGCGTGGTGGATAGCTGGGCGATCGCCGAATATCTGGAGGCGACCTATCCGGACCGTCCCTCGCTGTTCAATGGCGCGCCCGGCAAGGCGCTGACCCGCTTCGTCAATGACTGGACCGAGACCGTGCTGCACCCGGCCATCGCCCGGCTGATCCTGCCGGAGATCCACGCCATGCTGCATCCCAAGGACCAGGATTATTTCAAGACCACGCGTGAGGCGTTCTTCGGGTGCAGCCTGGCGGATCTGGCGGCGGGACGTGAGGCGCATCTGAGCGCGCTGCGCCAGGCGCTGCGGCCGCTGGCGGTGACACTCGGCCGGCAGCCTTATCTCGCCGGTGAGGGCCCGGCCTATGCTGACCATGTCGTCTTCGCCGCGCTGCAATGGCAGCGTGTGTGCGGCGGACATGACGTGACCAGCGCCGAGCCCGCTCTGTCGGGCTGGTTCGCGCGCATGCTCAATGCCTATGACGGGCTGGCGCTCGCCATGCCCGCCGCGGCGTGAAGGAGGGGCGGAGATGGCGATTAAAGCTTGTGTCTTCGACGCCTACGGAACCTTGTTCGACCTGGCCTCCGCCACGGCGCGCTGCGACCAGGTTCCGCGCGAGCAACGCGCCCCCTTGAGCGCGCTCTGGCGCGACAAGCAGTTGCAATATACCTGGCTGCGCGCCCTGCAGGGGCGCTACGCGGATTTCCGCCAGGTCACCGCCGAGGCGTTGGAATTCGCTTTGGAGAGCCTGGATCTCGCCAGCCCGCAGCGTCATGTGGCGCTGATGGGGCTGTTCGAGACGCTGCACGCCTTCCCCGAGGTGCCAGACATGCTTCGCGCTTTGCGCCGGGCCGGGGTGAAAACCGCCATTCTCTCCAACGGCACCCCGGCGATGCTGGCCTCCTCCCTGGTCAGTTCCGGGCTGGACGGGCTGTTCGACGAGGTGCTCTCCGTGCATCCCCTGCAAACCTACAAAACCGACCGGCGGGTTTACCAATATGCGTTGGATAGGCTGGGGCTGACGGCGACGCAGATCAGCTTCCAATCCTCCAATGGCTGGGATGCGCATGCGGCGGCGGATTTCGGCCTGCACGTGGTCTGGTGCAACCGCTACGGCCAGCGCCGCGAGCGCCTGCCCGGCGCGCCGACGCATGAGGTCTCCAGCCTGGCCGCGCTGCCGGCGCTGCTCGGGCTAGCCCCCTCATGACCGGCCCGCATCTGGTTTATTTCGCCGACCCGATGTGCTCCTGGTGCTGGGGGTTTTCGCCGGCGATCGAGGCCATCACGCGTCGGTTCGGCGATGCCCTGCCGGTGCGCCTGGTTCTGGGCGGGCTGCGTCCTGGCAATATAAGCGCCATGACGGCGTCAGACCGCGCCGAGATCCGCGCGCATTGGGAGCATGTGCGCGACGCTTCCGGTCAGCCATTTGATTTCAGCTTTTTCGAGCGCGAGGGCTTCGTGTACGACACCGAGCCCGCCAGCCGCGCCGTGGTGGTTTTTCGCCGGCAGGGCATGACCAGCGGGCTCGCCGCGCTGGCGCGGATTCAACGCGCCTTTTACGCCGAAAACCGCGACGTGACGGCGGCCGACGTGCTAACCGGCCTGGCGACGGACCTGGGCATGGACGAGCTCGGCTTTAGAACGCTGTTCAATGCAGCTGCCGTGGCGGAGGAAACCATGCAGGATTTCGCCCTGGCGCAGCAAGCGGGCATACGAGGCTTTCCCACACTTATCGCCGGGACGGGAGATCGGCGTGACTACGCGCTCGTAACGAACGGTTTTCAGCCGGCGGACAGGCTGATCCCGGCGCTTTCGGCCTGGCTGGAGAAGCTGTAGCTACCGCAAATTTTCCTCCCTGTTGTGAGAAAGGCGAGGCGGTTGCGAGGTGATCCCGTTTTTTGCCTGCAATGCGGCGATCATAAAATCATCTACGCTATATCATCCGCATAAGGCCAATCCCCCCGCTGTGGGCGCGGGCATCCTTTCTCATGACGCGAGATCCGGTGAGGACGGCATGAATGCCCGATTTGGACGCGGGGCGCTGATGCCTTGAATAGATGCGTGATGGTGCGGTTTGCCATGGCGCATCTCAGAGCGATGGAGCGTTCGCAGCGTCTGCTTTGCCCGAGGCGGTCGACGATGGCGTGGGCCCGTTTCAGCTTTTCAGATCAAAGCCGCTCCAGGAAGCTACGCGCGCTGTCGCGGATCGCGCTCAAGGCCGGGGTGGGCATGTTGTTGAGGGTTTTATAGGCCAGGCTCAGCCGCGCATTGCCGCCCAGCCTGTCGCGGTGGCGGTCGAGGAAGGCCCAGTAGAGATAATTGAACGGGCAGGCCTCCGGGCCGGTTTTCTGCGCCACGTTGAAGCTGCAATGGCCGCAATAATCCGACATGCGGTTGATATAAGCCCCGCCCGCCGCATAAGGCTTGCTGGCCAGCAGCCCACCATCGGCGAACAGAATCATACCGGTGACATTGGGTAACTCCACCCATTCATAAGCGTCGGCATAGACCAGCAGATACCATTCATTCACCTCAGCCGGGTCCAGCCCGGCGAGCAGGGCGAAATTGCCCAGCACCATCAGCCGCTGGATATGGTGGGCATAGGCATGGTCGCGGGTGTTGCTGACGCATTGGCGCAGGCAGTTCATCTCGGTGCCGGCATCCCAGTAGAAGCCGGGCAGGGGGCGGGTGGCGCCAAGGGCGTTCTGCGAGGCGTAATCGGGCATTTTCAGCCAATAGAGGCCGCGCACATATTCGCGCCAGCCGAGGATCTGGCGGATGAAGCCCTCGGCGGCGTTCAGCGGCACGTCCCCGGCGCGCCAGGCGCGCTCGGCGGCGGCGATGCATTCGCCCGGCAGCAGCAGCCCGCAATTCAGATAGAGGCTGAGATGCGAGTGAAACAGCCAGGGTTCGTTCTGGCGCATCGCATCCTGGTAATCGCCGAAGCTGGCCAGGCGCTGGGTGATGAAGCGTGCCAGCGCCGCCTGCGCGCCTTCGCGGGTGACGGCATAGGAAAACCCCTTCAGCTCGCCGAAATGCTCCGCAAATTCCGCCGCGACCAGGTCCAGAACCTCGCGCGTTATCGCATCCGGCGCTTGCGTGTAGGTGAGGGGGATTTTCGTCTGGCGGGGCAGCGGGTGGCGGTTCTCGCTGTCAAAATTCCAGCGCCCGCCGGCCGGCTCGTCCCCTTCCATCAGGATGTTCAGCCGGCGGCGCAGCAGCCGGTAGAAGAATTCCATCCGCAATTGCGTGCGCCCCTGCGCCCACTCGGCAAATACGCTGAGGGGGGCCAGGAAGCGTGTATCTTCCAGGATTTCGGCGCCCAGCCCCTCCAGCATCTGTTTCACCCGCCATTCGCCGGGCCAGGTGGCGATGATCCGCTCGGCCTTGTGCCGGCGCAGGGCGCGGCGCAGCTCGCCCTCGAAGCTCTGGCTGTTGCCCTCGTCCCGCAGCGCCACATAATCGACCCGGTAGCCCTGCGCGCGCAGCGTTGCGGCGAAATGCCGCATGGCCGAAAACAGGAAGGCGATTTTCATCTTGTGATGGCGCGGGGCGGTGGCCTCGCCGCGTACCTCCATCATCAACACGACATCCTTGGCCTTGTCACACTGGGCGAGGCTGGCGAGGCCCAGGCTGAGCTGGTCGCCGAGGACGGGAAACAGGCGAGTCATATGATCATTACGGATGCACGGCGGGATCGGATCACCGGTTCGCGACCATAATTGGCACGTTTTTGCTCCATGCTTTGGCCCCAATTCGGCGCTTGAAACGCCGCGCGTCGATGGAGGAGAACAGCGTGCGGGCGTTTGAATGGGTCGGGCTGGTGGTGGTGCTGGTGTTGGCGGCGGGGGCTTTGTCGCTCTTTGGCGTGCATCTGCTCGGATGGCTCGATCACGGCGTGCCCGGCCGGGTTGCCGCGCTTGGCGGCCAGCCGGAGATCGGGTTCGAGTATTTTGCGCACAGCCTGCTGATGTAGACAGGTCCGCGTGCGGCGGATGAAGGCCTGAAAGGCTGGCGATGCGGCTTTTGAAGGAAATGGTGGAAGGGGTTGGATTCGAACCAACGTAGGCGCACGCCAACGGATTTACAGTCCGTCCCCTTTAGCCACTCGGGCACCCTTCCACGTGGGGCGCGTCTTGCAACGGTTGGCATCGGTTGTCAACGCATGGGGGCGGAGATAGTGAGGGGCATGGTTCAAAATCGCCCCCCGCATGGAAAAAACGCCCCCCGTCAACGTTCAGCTGGCGAGGCGCGGGGGACGCGTCCCGACGAATCGTGGAAAAAAGAGCCGCGTCAGGCCCCGGCGCGGCATGAAGGCCCGAAGCGCAACGAGGGCCAGGGACGGCGTGAGGCCGAGGGCCGCGCGCAAGCCCCTGCACGCTCTGACGGCCAGGCCAGCCGTGAGGGGGCCGGGCGTCGCGAAAGCCGGGGTGCGGCGCGGCGCGGCCCCTCCACGCCATCCGGCGCGGTCTGGCTCTACGGCACCCATGCGGTGGCGGCGGCGCTGAAAAACCCGGAGCGTCTGTTCCGCCGGCTGGTGATCACCGAGGAGGCGCAGGCCAGCCTGGCGGCCGAAGCGAAGCTGCCCTGGCCGATCCAGCCGGAGATTTCGCCGCGCGAGCGGATCGACCAGATTCTCGGCGCCAAGCCGGGTTCGGGCATCGTGCATCAGGGCATCGCGCTGCTGGCGGACCAGCTGGAGGCGCCCTCCTTGCAGGAGGCGCTGCTGCGCCCCGGCCCGGTGCTGGTGCTGGACCAGATTTTCGACCCGCGCAATGTCGGCGCGCTGATGCGCACGGCCCAGGCCTTCGGTGCCTGCGCGGTGGTGGCGCAGGACCGCAACGCCCCGGAAGAAACCGGCGCCCTGGCGAAAGCCGCCTCCGGCGCGCTGGAGACGATTCCGCTGCTGCGCATCACCAACATCGCCCGGACGTTGACGGCGCTGAAGGACGCCGATGTCTGGGTGGTCGGGCTGGACGGGCATAGCCAGACCAGGCTGCGCGGCGAGGCCTTCGCCGGCCGGCGGGTGGCGCTGGTGCTGGGCAGCGAGGGCGAGGGCATGCGCCGGCTCACCCGCGAAACCTGCGATGAGATCTGTGCCCTGGCGATGCCGGGCGGCATGGAGAGCCTGAATGTCTCCGCCGCCGGCGCGGTGGCGTTGTACGAGCTGACGCGCACCCCCGGCTGACCGGACTGGTTAACGAATTCTTTAGGTTTTGCTTAGGTGGCGGCGCTTTGCGAGAGTCGGTCCGGCGCGTTAGAGAAGCCGCGAAGGGGTTTCATGATGGGTCAAGTCGGGTCACTCCCGCCAGCGATGAATACGGTGCTTGTCGTCGATGACGAGCCGATGGTGCGGATGCTGGTTGTCGAGACGCTCGAGGAGCAGGGGTATCGGACCTTCGAGGCGGAGGACGTGCCCTCCGCCCTGGAGGTGCTGAACTCTCCCCAGCCGATCAATCTGCTGGTCACGGATGTCACCCTGCCTGGCCAGAATGGCCGCCAGCTGGCGGATGCCGCCAAGCGGATCCGGCCCGGTCTGAAGGTGCTGTTCATGACCGGCTATGCGCATAATATCGAGGTCGGCAATGGCAGCGCCATGGCCGAGGGCATGGAGATCATCACCAAGCCGTTTTCTCTGGATGGGCTGGCGAAGAAGATCCAGTCGATGATGGCGGGCTGAGAGCGGGTATTCCTCCCGCTAATTTATATTGCAGGGCAGTAAATTCCGGTGTTGCATAGGCGGCATGGGACATTTTACGCATGCCTTTCGTGGGGAGAGCTTTCGCTTCCCGGATCTGAAGACGGTTCTGGCGAAGGCCTCGGCCAAACGCTCGGGCGATGAACTGGCCGGGCTGGCCGCGGGCTCCGATGCTGAGCGCGTCGCCGCGCGGGCGGTGCTGGCGGATTTGCCGCTGAAGATTTTCCTGGAAGAGCCGCTGATCCCTTACGAGACGGACGAGGTCACGCGGCTGATTTTCGACAAGCATGACGAAGCCGCCTTCAAGCCGGTGGCGCATATGACGGTGGGGCAGTTCCGGGACTGGCTGCTCTCTTACGAGGCGGACAGCGCCGCCCTGGCCGCGCTGGCGCCGGGGCTGATGCCGGAGATGGCGGCGGCGGCGAGCAAGCTGATGCGCAACCAGGATCTGATCGCGGTGGCGCGCAAATGCCGGGTGGTGAAGGCCTTCCGCAACACCATCGGGCTGGAGGGACGGCTCTCCTCCCGGCTGCAGCCCAATCACCCGACGGATGATCTGAAAGGCATCGCCGCCTCCACGCTGGACGGGCTGCTTTATGGCACCGGCGATGCGGTCATCGGCATCAACCCGGCGACCGACAGCGTGCAGAACTGTATCTCGCTGCTCTCCATGCTGGATGAGCTGCGCGCCCGCTACGAGATCCCGACCCAGACCTGCGTGCTCACCCATGTCACCAATTCCATCGAGGTGATGAATGCCGGCGGGGCGGTGGATCTGGTGTTCCAGTCCATCGCCGGCTCGCAAGCGGCGAATGCCGGGTTTGGCATCAATCTCGGCATTCTGCGGGAGGCTTATGAAGCCTCGCAATCGCTGGGGCGCGGCACCATCGGCCAGGATACGATGTATTTCGAAACCGGGCAGGGGGCGGCTCTGTCCGCCGGGGCGCATTTCGGGCTGGACCAGCAGACGATCGAGGCGCGGGCCTATGCGGTGGCGCGGGAATTCTCGCCGCTGCTGGTGAATACGGTGGTCGGCTTCATCGGCCCGGAATATCTCTATGACGGCAAGCAGATTATCCGCGCCGGGCTGGAGGATCATTTCTGCGGCAAGCTGCTCGGCATCTCGATGGGCTGCGACGTTTGCTACACCAACCATGCCGAGGCCGACCAGGACGACATGGATACGCTGATGACGCTGCTGACCGTGGCGGGGGTCTCCTTCGTCATCGCGGTGCCGGGCGCGGATGATGTGATGCTGAATTACCAGAGCCTCTCTTATCACGATATTCTCTATCTGCGCTCCAGCTTCGGCGCCCGCCCGGCGCCGGAATTCGAGGATTGGCTGGAGAAGATGGAAATGCTGGACCGGCATGGGCGGATGCGTCTGCCCGGCCCGCAGAACAAGGCGCAGCGCCGCCTGCTGGAGGCGCGCAATGCCGCCTGAGGAAAATGATCCCTGGGCGTTGCTGCGCCAGGCGACGCGCGCGCGCATCGGGCTCGGCCGGGCCGGGGATGCGATGAAGATCGGCGATGTGCTGGACTTCCAGTTCGCCCATGCCATGGCGCGCGATGCAGTGCATGCGAAGCTGGATGTGGCGACGCTGAAGGCAGCCTTTCCCGAGGCGCTGGAGGTGCAGAGCGCCGCCAAGGACCGGGAGGTGTATCTGCGCCGGCCGGATCTGGGCCGGGCCTTGGCGGCCGCATGCGAAGAGACGCTGCCCAAGGGCGATTATGACGCGGTGATCGTGATCGGCGATGGGCTTTCCGCCACGGCGGTGATGCAGAATGCGGTGCCGGTGGCCCAGGCGTTGCTGGCCCGGCTGTGGGGCATGAAGCTGGCGCCTTTGGTGATCGCGACCCAGGCCAGGGTGGCGCTGGGCGATGATATCGGCGCGGCGCTGGGCGCAAAGCTGGTGGTGATGCTGATCGGCGAGCGGCCGGGGCTGACGGTGTCCGACAGTCTGGGCATCTATCTCACCTTCGATCCGAAGCGCGGCACGCCGGATTCGGCCCGCAACTGCATCTCCAACGTGCATGGCCAGGGCGGGCTTTCGGCCGAGGCGGCGGCGGATATGCTGGCCTGGCTGATGCGCGAGGCGCTGCGCCGGGGGCTGACCGGGGTGGGGCTGAAAGAGGCCAGCGGCCTGACGCATGAGGGCGCCGCGCCGCTGCTGGCGGAAGGCTAGAGCGCGATTGGTTCAGGGTGACGCGGTTGCGGCACCCTGAACGCGCTCCAACGCTTTGATTGAGAGGCTGATTCACGGTTCAGCTTGATCGCTTCGCGATTCAAACTGAACCGATCAGGCTCTAGAGTCCTCTGTGAATAGCTTGAATCGTATTTCTTTACCGACGCGAGGCTGATGTGATTCATGATTAGGGCTGGTTGAGGAGGCCAGTGCTGATGCCCCGAGCTTATTCTTCTGATCTTCGTGAACGCGTGATTTCGGTTGTGGAGAGCGGTGAGGAGACATGCCGCTCTGCGGCGCGGCGTTTTGGCGTGAGCGCATCGTCTGCCATCAAATGGGTTCAGCGCCTGCATCGGGTTGGTGACCGACGCAGCGCTGGCACTGGTGGCCACCGGCCCTCGAAGGTGAAGCCTGAGCGGGCCTGGCTTCTGGCGGTCATTGAGGAGCAGGCCGACATCACGCTGGCGGCGTTGAGCGTGCGCCTGTGGGAAGAGCGTGGCGTGCGCGCTGACACCGGCATGTTGTCGCGGTTCTTCCGCGCTGAGGGCATCAGCTTTAAAAAAAACCGTGCTGCCCGCCGAGAGATACGCGGACGCCTTGCGCAGAATCTCGTTGGCCCGTCGCAGCTCCTTGACCTCCCCGCTCCAGCAGCTTGAGGCGTTCCCGGTCACTGGCGGCTTGCGCAGCTGGCCCCGCTCGTCGGCTTGCCTCCTCGCGGCACCAGCGGTGCAGCGTCTCGGTCGTGCAGCCAACCTTCCCGGCAATCGAGGTCATCACCGCCCATTCCGATGGGTAGTCCCCTCGATGCTCTTCGACCATCCGTACCGCGCGGTCGCGAAACTCAGGCGAAAACTTCTTCCTTGTAGCGTTCATCGTAGCTCCTTCTCAAAAATATGAGCCGCCGGAAAACCCGGGACGCTTCATAGATTTCTAGCAACCATTAATTGGCTGGGTCCTTTATTGGATACTACGCTCGCTTACATCGCGCTGGGGCCCTATGCGCCTTCCAGCAGCTTTTCAAACAGCCACACCGGCTTGGTGCCGTTCTCGGGTGGGGTTTCGGGCGGCGGGAAAACGCTGCCGATCATAAGCCTCTCCAATTTCCCTTCAAAATTTACCGGGCGCCAATAGGCGGACCAGGGCACCGGCTCGTCACCGAACCAGTAACGGGGGTTGTTCTCGACCGGCATCGGTGCGTCAGGGTGCGCGGCGGCGCGTTTGCGTAGCGCATCGCGGATCGGCGTAAAATCCGGCGCTTCCGCCGCCAAACCTGGAACCGGGGCAGGTAAAGGCGGCTTCGTCGCCAGCGGCGGGCGCCAGCCGCCAAAGACAGAACGCATAATGTCGTAGGTCTTTGTCCATCCATCTGGCATCACAGGTTCATCAAACTGAACCAATTGTGTTGGTTTCGTCCAATTCGGATAGCTCTTACGTGGCACGGGCAACTGCATGGTACCGGCTTCCAACCGCACGGCCATCTGATGCCAGTCGGCCAGGGCGGCGGCTTCCAGCGGTCTCTCTTGGCCCGCCGGAACGCATTTGTGGTAAAGCTTAATAAAATCCCGTATCATGGCGACGATCACGGGATAGTGTCGGGGTTTCAGCAGGCCAGGGCCCTGGGTGATCGTCGCCAATTCGCCCAGTTTATCGCTGACCTCGTCGGTGTCACAGACCTCTCCGGTTCTCACGGCATATTTCAGCGTGGCGATATAAGAAGGGTCCACCGGAATAGGCAGCATCTTCTTCTCGATCATCTCCTGCAACCACATCAGCTGGTAGAGCATACGACCGTAGAAATTATCATTCGTCGGTGTCCACCCAGCCTGGCGGTAGTAGTTCAGCAGAAACGCGATGCGCTCCATTGCATCTGCGTACTCTTCCTCAATGCCGGGACCCATAATATCGGGGGTAATGAGGATCATGGATAGGAACTCCAATTTGTTACGGAAGTGAGGGGAAGGCTCGTCTGCCCACCGCCACCGGACATTGAAAGCGTGCCGGGATTGAGCGTCGATTCATCAAGGCCAGGGATTGTAAAATTTTCCTGTGCCGGCGCGATGATCCCTTGTACCCCGGTAATCGCATCTGTGCCGGTATAGGTACCTTGGTACAGGGCATTGGCCTGATTCGTACAAGGCAAAGCCATGTAATTCTTAATCTCCAGACTCTTCATCTCTCCCGTATCCGGGTTGATCAGCCCCTTATCCATCAGGTCCTTGAGTTGCCCCTGATCCATAACATACATGTTCGCCCTAGGCAGGGTCGGTGGCCAGCCCTTGCTTACAATCTTGTAGAAGGGCGAGTTTGTGCCATAACTGGGTGTGCCGGTGACGGCGCCGCTGCTGAGGACTTCTTTAACTTGGGCGTCGTTGTATCCACCCTCTAACAGGGTTTTTTCAGCGACAGAATCTATTGACGTTGCCGGCGTTGCTTTTAATGTCTTGAATTTTGAAAAATTCTCTGGCGTGGTCTTCCCCGCGGCATAATCTTTCAGCAGCCGGTCCTGGCTGGGGCGCAGCGGCAGTCCATCCCCCCTGATGTCATCAGACATGGCGTTGCCAAAGTTCGGAGCGGGTCTGGGTGGCGGCGGTACGTTTTGCTTCAGCTTCGCGCTCGCCACAGACGTTACCTTCGTCAGCAGTTTTGCCAGAAATATTGAGCCGCCCAGCACCACCAATGCACCCGCCGCTTTTTGTGCCGCATGGTCGATCTGGGGTTGGCTGCGAGCATGGGCCGCCTCAACCACCGCATGAATGAATTCAGACGCAGCCGCCAATCCGGGCCAGCCATACATGGCGTAGGCCAAAGCGGCGACGAGCATATCGGCCACCCCGTCCGCGACGGGAAGCGCTTGGATCGCCACCCCAGCCGCCAAAAACCCTGCCATGAGCGCGAGGTTCCGAGGCGTAAGAAAGGCTTCGAACTGTGCCCGAACAGCCGGAGCCAGATAGTCCGGAATAGCCGCGAACATCGCCTCGATCTTGTGCTCGACACTCCATTGCGCCACAGGCGTTGCCACCGGTGGCGGAACGGGAGAAGCCTCCGGGGCTATCACTGCCGTGCCCAACATCCATTCGTCCTGAAGCCAGAAGGCCGCGAGCGCAGTGCTCTGCACCTCGCGCCGCAACCACTCCAGCAATTGCTGGTCGGTCAGCCGGTTGGCACCACCGCCCAACAGGCTGTTGTAGAAATCCCGGATCTGAGCGGCGCGGTGCCAATCGAGTTTACGGAGATTGCTAAGTTCATAAGCCCCGGCACCATGGCCAAAATACCCGTCACGGTAGATTTGAAACCGCCGCATGCCAAAGGAATCGCGGCTTTGCGGGAGGATCAGCAGCGTTCCGGTAGGTAGCTTGATGGCCAGAAAGGGATAAGGCGGGAAATAATTAAGTGTTTTTCTTCCCAGGCCCGGCACCGTGGATGCGCTCATGATGAAATCGTATCATGGCACAACCAGGGGTTCAATCGACCGTGATCTTTCAGCCCAGGCCGCCTGAATGGCTGCTTCCGAGAAAGCTCTGGGTCCCAGGAATGACCGCCCTGGGCGCTAACCAGACAAACGATTACTGCCTGCCGCTATCCTCCTCCCCTTCAAATCAAACGGCGCTTTCACAGATGTCACCATCAAAACCGCCTCCTGCTCCGACAGCGCGCGGCCATAGCCAGCCCCGACCGATCCCCCTTCATGGCCAAAAACCTTGTTCGCGAGCTCATCGCCAACATTTGCGGCTCTCAGCATCTGCCTGAAACTATGCCGGAGCGAGTAAAGCACCAGATCCGGGCTCTCCAGCACGTGTTCCCCAATATAGCGATTCAAATATTTCGACCACGCCGCACCCGAGCGCGGGTTGTCAGCAAGCTCCAAAAGCCCTCGCCCCGCTTCAGCCTGCCGCTTCGCCCATCCCAATATCCCCATCTGGATCAATTCCGGGATCAACGGTACCAATCGCGCTGCAGCCCTCGTTTTCTTGCCGGATTGACGCAAATCCAGACACCAAACCTCTCCAACTTGGACAAGCTTCGCCGGTGCCGTTGCAATTTCTTTGGTCCGCGCACCAGTGAAAGCCGCTAGCGCCAGGAACCAGGCTGCCGCCTCATCGCTCTGGCTTAAAGTCCGCTCCATAAACAGCGGGCTGCTGAACAACCGGCGCAACTCGTCAACCGTGAACGCCCGCCGATTATCAACGCCCATCCGTTCGTCATGCGTCTTATCGCGGCCTTTCACCCCGCCAAAACGGTCATCCTCGACATGCCCCGCCTCAACCGCCCAGCTCATGAAAATCTTCACGTGATTCAGCATCCGCACGATACTGGCATGGCTCAGCTTACCGCCGCGCCCGCTATCCATATCTCGTAAATGATCGGCAAAAAGCTTCAGGTCGCCGCGCCGGATTTCGGCAATGGGCTTGTCGCCTATCAGCCTACGCCAGTGGTCAAACGCATGATTATAACTCCAGACCGTCTTGTCGGTGAGCCCAGGCTTGTCAGCCAGAAATTCATCCGTGAGGCTATGCCAGGGTGGCGAAACCTCCACCTCAGGCGCTGGAGGCACATGATCAACCACGGTTTCGGCCCGCACTGACGTCATGAAGCTCCCCGGGTTTGCCACAAATCGCGGTACCTCCATCTCATTATAAGGAGTCATTGGCTCAGCCTCCTGAAAGGCCACCCCGGTCCGCCAACCTTTCTGCACCCCGCCGGTCAGCGCGCGCAGCTCGGCCTGATATTGCGCCTGCAGCGCCGCCATCTCCTTTTCATGTTGGAGGCGCAGCTGATCCAGACGCGCATGATAGTCACACCCCAGGCGAAACGCCGCATCCGCGAGAGCATCGGCTCCCGTGGGCGGCATCCCCAGACTGTGCAGTGTGTCTCTCATCCTGAGACACAGCATGTGGAGAAACGGTGAAACCACCAAATATATTTTTGCAGCGCGCAGCTTCGCCTGCGCGGCATCGCGGGTCAGCAGCGAGGCGACCACATGCTCCCGGCCCAAAACAGCCCCCGCCAGAGGCGGCACGCGCAGCCGGAAATAATACCTTTCTCGACGTCTTTCGACGTAGGAACACAACGCCATTTCTGTCGTCCCCAGGTGGCACAAGCGTGTGTCACAAACGGGGGACGACACCCAAAATATCTAGCAATATCAATGTCTTGGAAATTGTGGCGTGCCATTCGCCATGAATGTGATAACTGGAAGGCTTTGAATTCATTATGAAAAAAATTTTCGACTGATACGCCTCACCTGAACTTACCCGCAATACGTCCATTTCGAAAATCCATGTGAACCAAGAAATTACTTTATAACCGCGCGTTTTTGGACGTAAAAGACGATTGGACGCGGTGTGAAACGGCGATATTCTGCCCACCGAGCCCAGCTATTTCGGCTGGCGCAATTGTGGGGTTCCGGCAGGCCCCATCACCGCGTCCGCTCTCCTATGCGGCAGACCTTAACGGAGAACAGAACGAGGGCCACTTTCGCCTTTGCCAATCATCTCCCTCTATGCGAAACGCCAAATAAATTATCGCCTCTGTTACAATCGGTAGAGACAGGACCCCTGCTAAATGAGTTCATCACATTTAGCCCGGGCAAACAGTTATTCGGCTGATGCTCTGCTCGGTCCGCAATGAGCACCAACAATCTAGCTGGCGAGAGCGCCAACAAGGGCGGTATCGTCGCTAATTCATAATAGTAGCACAGGCGGCTAGCGGCTGCTCGGTATGGGCTGGATTGTTTATGTTTCTACTCACGTTGCCACACGAAGGCGACGTACCTCTTGCGACCGCACCGCCGTCAGCGCGATGTTTCGATCCACGCCCCCGCACGGGGGCGACACCGCCTACGCGCCCTCGGCGCAATCCCGGAAAGGTTTCGACCCACGCCCTCGCACGGGGGGCGACGCCAGTCCTGCGGGTATTGAGCGAGCGCTGCGTTGTTTCGACCCACGCCCCCGCACGGGGGGCGACCCGTGGTAATAAGCGGTTTCGTATAGCGGCAAAGTTTCGACCCACGCCCCCGCACGGGGGGCGACCAGCCTAGCCGCGCTCGAAGCGATCACCAGCGACGTTTCGACCCACGCCCCCGCACGGGGGGCGACTGACGAGCGGCAGAAGATTATCGACCAGGAGAAGTTTCGACCCACGCCCCCGCCACGGGGGGCGACTCCAGAGAAAGGAATGGAGGCAGCAAGCTAAACGTTTCGACCCACGCCCCCGCACGGGGGGCGACCACAGCCCATGCAGGTTGGCGAATGGTGTTGATTTCCACTGAGAAGTGACCAGGGAATTCCATCGAGAATTGACCCGCCCTTTGGTTATGATTTGGGTTTCATGATGGGGTCAAGGGCTGATTTTTTCCTTTCGTTTTTGGGATTTCTGCACCGAGCTGTTCTTGAACCTGAAGCTGTCATTTCCGGTTTCCAGGATGTGACAATGGTGCGTCAGGCGATCGAGGAGAGCGGTGGTCATTTTGGCGTCGCCGAAGACGGCGGACCATTCGCTGAAGCTCAAATTGGTGGTGATGACGACACTGGTGCGCTCGTAGAGCTTGCTGAGCAGGTGGAACAGCAAAGCACCACCTGAGGCGCTGAAGGGCAGATAGCCGAGCTCATCAAGGATGATGAGATCGGCGTGGATCAGGCGGCCAGCAATCTGACCGCTCCGACCCTGGGCTTTTTCCTGCTCCAAGGCATTGACCAGCTCGACGGTTGAGAAGAAGCGGACACGTTTTTTGTGATGCTCGACGGCCTGCACCCCGAGGGCGGTGGCAATATGGGTCTTGCCCGTGCCTGGGCCGCCGACGAGCACAACATTGTCAGAGGGCTCGATGAAGTCGCAGCGATGCAACTGCCTGACCAGTGCCTCATTGACCTCACTGCTGGCGAAGTCAAAGCCGGCCAGGTCGCGATAGGCCGGGAAGCGAGCCGCCTTGAGCTGGTAGGCCATGGAGCGGACCTCGCGCTCGGCGGTCTCGGCCTTGAGCAGCTGAGAGAGCACGGGGATGGCGGCCTCGAAGGCCGGCGCCCCCTGCTGGGCCAGTTCGTCGACAGCCTGCGCCATGCCGTGCATCTTCAGGCTGCGCAGCATGATGATGAGTGCGCCGGCGGCGGGATCATGACGCATGGCGGGTCTCCCCGGTGGAGCGCAAGCTGTCGTAGCGTTCGACGTCGGCCCTGGGCTCATTGGCCAAGCTCAGCGCCTGCGGCGCCGTCACGGCTGGCGGGGTGGCGGGCGTGCCGTCGATCAGCCTGTGGAGCCAGTTGAGGATATGCGTCTTGGCCGGCACGCCGTCTTCCAGCGCCAGTTCCACCGCAGCCAGCACCGCCTGCTCGTCATGGTGCAGCACCAGGGCCAGGATCTCCACCATGTCACGGTCGCCGCCTGGCTGCTGCAGGAGATGCCGCTGCAAACGCCGGAACGCATCGGGCAATTCCAGGAATGGCGCGCCGTTGCGCAATGCGCCTGGCTTGCGCTGAATCACCGCCAGATAATGCCGCCAGTCATAAATCGTGCGGCCGGGACCGTGTGTCCGCTCAATAATGCGGAGGTGTTCGCAAATGATCTGGCCTTCCGCCGCCACCACCAGCCTGTTGGGGTAAACGCGCAGGCTGATCGGCCGGTTGGCGAATGATGCTGGCACGCTGTAGCGGTTGCGCTCAAAATGGATCAGGCAGGTCGAGGAGACCCGCTTAGTGTGTTCCACGAACCCATCGAACGGCCGCCCCATGGGCATGAGGTTCTCGACTTCGCTCGCCCAGACATCGGCGATCGTCCCTGGCTCACTGCAAAGCACTTCGTAACCCAACTCCGAACTAGTCCGGAGCATACTCTCAACTTCAACAACGTCAGCCAACGAAATCCTCCACTGCCAAGCAGAAGATCAGAGGCAGAGGGCGCAACACCCTACAAGGCGGGACACAGATGACGCTTACTGAAAGTCTGTGAGCCGCCGATTATTTCCTTGGGTAACGGGCATGTGGCGGAGTGGGTAAAGTTGACGGATTTGAAATCGGCTCAAGTTGAGCCGTCAGTCTTTAAGACGGCAGTCTACCTGGAAGTAGACACGTTAGTTGGAATCTTTTGGTAACGGCGGATTTAGGCCAAATTGATTATTAATGTCGTAAATAATATCCGGTATCGTCATGTCGCCGTTACTAGCCAAAAGGGCACTTAAATTATACAGCAATTTAAAACCTGTCTTTGAGCCAAGAAATATTAACGGCCTAGGTTCATAATTTCCGCGACCATCCAAGCTTTGGCCTAGTAGAATGACGTCCTTATATCGATCGTCGTTTAGATTTTGGAATGAGACAGCCAAAATCTTATCTACGGCCTCAGGCCAGAGTTCGCCTGGAGTATTGGGGTAAGTAAAATCGAATATGTCCTTGCCGTTTTTGAATAAGCTTACGGCGATATAAGGAGGAGGCTTATAGCCAGGCATACATAGTACGTTAATTGGGCTGGGGATAACGTGTGCTGCAAGGCAAACATCTCCATACGGAGGAAGGTTTTCATTAAACACGGCTTTTGAGACAAGGGGAATTTTGCTGGCATTAACCGCAGAGCATTGGCCGGTGTAGGTAGCTGCGTGGGCAACAGACGACGCAAAACATGCTAGAATTAAAAAAACTCCTGATATAATAGGGATTTCTTTCATGGAAATCAAAATCCTACATTAGTTAGCATAGCATTTGCGATGGCCTTGGCCGCAGATTTTTGAATACTATCCCGTTCGGTCCAGTTGACCGGCGGAACAATCTGGCGCTCACCTGCATCGACCATCTTCGTCCCTTTATGTTTTCGCTGAATGTGATATTTTACATGCCCATAGTTGATGATATCCGCTAGGCTTTCAAACTGAAAAAGATCAGCATAATGGTTTAGACTTATATTGGTCCAGTACCAGAAACCTGACATGACAGCGTATTGCGGCTGCTCCACTAACTCAGGGTGATTGAGAGCATCAATGTTTGCGGCTTGTCCGAAATTTGTATAGCTATTCTTACCTGTGATTTGGAAAATGCCCCTTCCTCTATAATTATATCCGTCATCGCTTGGGAAGGCGGCATTGCCCATCAATCCGTCATAAAGTTTGTCGCCAAGGTCTTTGGGGGCATTCACGTACGCCTGAGCATCTTGAACTGTAGCAAAATGGCTAGGAAAAACGGAGTGAATTCTATCGGCAGTTGAATAACTCAAATTTTCAACGAGGCTGCCGTAATACCCAGTTTCTGCAACGGAATTTCCTATGAGGGCAGAAATACGAGGAATTGTATTCACGTTATAGTATTGAGCGTAATATCCAAACCACTGCGCCAGATTTTGAATAGACGCCCTTTTTATATGAGGCGAGATGTTTTGAAATGTGGCAACAGAAAGATCAAGATTTCCAAAGAAATTGACTGACAAATTATCAGGCACTCTTCTTCCGGTCGCTACCGCATAAATTTGTGCGCACCATAAATTGTAGTTCGAAAAATCGGCACAGCCTTGGGCGGCAACAAAAGGAAGAGCAGGTTGGGGAAACCGGACATCGGTGCCTGCTGGTGAAGGAAGCCCGTAAAGTTTCTCCGAAATGGAAGTCATATCACTTCTTCCTCAACCTAGCCCCAGCCCCACCACCATTCTCAGGGATGAACTCGGCGCCAATGGCTTCAAGCGTTGCGCGAAGAGCTGCATCCATCTCACGATCGTCAGGATAGCCGCCAAACTCAAAATCGACAACAGCTGCCAGCACCAACTCAGCGGCCAGGGCGCGCTGCAGGTTCCGGCCTTCGATGCGCTAACCGGGCGCCCGATCACGCCGGGCCAAGTCGTGATTGGCGCGGCGGCCAATCCTGTCCTGGGCGGCGCTGGCGCGCTGGCTGGGAACGCGCTGAGCGGCATCCTGACCGCTGGCCAGCCGGTGGAGCAGCGCGCCGCGCGCGCCGTACTGAACGCGGCCAACGCCGACGTTGGCGTTCCTGCGGCTTCCGCCGCTGGGCCGGGCGACACCCTGGCGACCACCGGGGGGCCGAACGTGCAGGGCCTGGCCGAGAGTCTGGCCAACCAGCCCGGCACCGGCCGCAACATCGTCACGAGCTATTTCCAGAACCTGATGGACCAGCAGCCGCAGGTTCTGGCCCAGGCGATCAAGGGCGCCATGGGGTCGAATGGCAACGTCAGCGATCTCGTGGCCAATGTGATGCAGCAGCGCAGCGCGCAGGCCGCGCCGCTGTTTCAACAGGCGTTTTCCGCGCCCATCAGCGAAAGCGCAACCGCCAAGCTGCAGGCTATGCTTGATGCCCCGCGCGGACAGCAGGCCGTGGCGACGGCCCTGCGCAACCTGCAGGATCAATCCGAAGCGGCCGGGCAGGTGTTCAACCCCGCAGATTATGGCGTTCAGATTGGCGCAGACGGGAAAGCTCAGCTTATTCCAGGCGCCAATTCCACGCCGTTTCTCGCGGCAGTGAAGGAGGGATTTGACGACAATCTTGAGGGCATGCGGGACCCGACCAGCGGCCGCCTTCCCAACACCAAGGAGATCGGAAACCTCGACGCCATCAGGTCCAATTTCCGGCAAGCTGTGGTGGGCGCCAATCCGACCTATGGGCAGGCCCTAGATGCCTGGTCTGGCCCTTCCAAGGCCATCGACGCCGCGCGCCTTGGATCGAAGGTGCTGAGCACGGACACCGACCTGACGGCGCAGCGTGTCGCCTCTATGGACCCCAGCGAAAAGGCCGCTTTTCAGGCCGGGGTGGCGCAAGCGGTCCTCAACAAGATCGGGCAGGTAAAGGACGGCGGAAAGGTGGCGCGAATGTTCGCCACCCCGAATGTCCGGGCCAAGGTGGCCGCCGCGTTCAACTCGCCGGCCGAGGCCGAGCAGTTTATGAGCATGGCCGAGCGCCTGAACGAGCAAGCGAACGCCCGCACCGCCATCACGGGCAACTCGCGCACGGCATTGCGCCAGGCGCAGCAGGGGCACGATTGGGGCAAGACAGCAATGGAGGCCGGGGCGAACGCGCTGGCGGGGCGCCCGCATATTGCAGCGCTGCGCCTGCTGCAGGGGCTGGGCAGTCATACGGCGACCCAGGACAGCCCGGCTTATGACACGGCCCTGGCCAACCTGCTGACCAACCAGAACCTGGGCGATGTGGCGGCGCGGCTACAGGCGGCGCAGCCCGGAGCGCTGAGCCAGGGCGTGGCAGCGCTCGGCGCCGGCGCGAACCGGGGGGCGCGGCTTTCGCCGATGCTGCTGATGCAGCCTAACGCCTTGACCGGAACGGCGCAGTAAGCAGCACGATCACGGCGAACACGAAGGCGAAGACCTTTACGGCGCTCCAGGCGATGCCGCTCCAGTCAATCGGAGCGCCGGCAAAGCTCTGCTGAGCGAACATCACGTAGAGCATGGCGAAGACAAAGCCGAGGATCGCGGCGGGCGTGAACATGAGCGGATTCAAGCATGAATTAGCCTGCGGAGGCGAGGAAATTCCGCCTGGAGGCTTGCGCCTTAACCACGGGCGTGGCGCAAAATATGCGCCATGGCCCGAGGTGTCGCGGCGCGGTCGTGGCGCAAAACCTCGAATGGCGAATTATTTCACTTTATCGGTTCGCCGATAAGATGATAACCTCCCGTTGAAATTTTTGCAGAAAAAATCGGAACGTCGATGAGCGAAATCACGCAATACAGTACGGTAGGGCTCACACTTACCTCGGCGACCCAGAATCCGGCATATTGTGCGCCTACCGGCACAATCATCACATCCGAAATAAGCGCCATTTATGCCGAGAACGCGCTCGGCGTAAATCTTTGGACAATCGAGAATTTAGGGACACTAACCTCGACGCATGTGCCTACTTTTAACGCCGGCTTTTACACTGGCGGGTATGGCGTCCACGTCGGCGATTTTTATGGCTTCAACGCTAGCTTAGCCGCTTCTGCAGCCATCCAGAATGGAACACCATCCGATACGACAGCACTCATTTCCGGCACAACTGACGGCATCGATATATCCGGAAACGGTTCTATTGTGAATTACGGAACTATCGTCGGCGAAAACAAATACGGCATTCTAATCGACCGCACTGGCGTCGTAATCAACGGGTCTTCATCTGATACTACAGCGATTATCACTGGCAGCGTCGAAGCTTTAGCGGTTTTCGGAAACGACGGCTCAGTTCTCAACTTTGGCACCATATTAGCCAACAGCCAAATAGCCATAAACATGGGCGACTCTTCAGGCGCAACCGTTGTTAATGGCTCGTCCGTCGACACAACGGCATTGATCGATGGAACCGGTGGCGGAATCGCTCTCGAGTCAGGGCTCGTGATAAATTGGGGAACGATCGTGTCCTCTCCGCTTATTCCTGTGAGCAATTATGGAGTTATATTCACTGGGGGCTCTGGCACTTTTATCAATTACGGCGTCGTGAATGGCGCAGGCGGTGTTTTGGCTACAGACGGTTCCACAATAGTCAATGCCGGTACCATCGAGGGATCGGACACGTATGATATTGCCGTACGCTTATACGGAGATGCACATTTGATCGTTGATCCTGGGGCGGTCTTTTCGGGATCAATCATTGGCGTAGGTGACATATCCTCGACACCATCTGCAAGCATCGAACTCGCGGTTGGGACGAGCGAAGGGACAATTAGCGGCTTCGGCCAACAGATTGCCGGCATAGAGACAATATCATTCGATAGCGGTGCTAATTGGCTCATTGCTGGCAATAGCGCAGGGCTGGCCACTGGGCAAACAATTCAAGGGTTTAGCCTCGGCGATACGATCATACTCGAAGGATTTACGGCGGAAACGCAGAGCTATGTCAGTGGTGTGGGGCTTGAGCTTAGCAACGGCACTGTGACGGAGACGATAAGTCTTCAAGGAAACTATCCCGAGAATGCTTTTAGTGTTTCAGACGTCGCTGCGGGCACAGAGATTACTCTGTGCTACTTGACCGGCACAAACATCTTAACAGATACCGGAGAGCAACGTGTTGAAAACCTCCGGCCTGGGGATCGCGTGTTTACGCGCTTTAATGGGTTCCAAGAAATCCTCTGGATCGGTCGTCAAACTTATGCGCCCCAGTTTTTAAGTCGGGCTCAATCGCCAGTTCGATTCGAGATAAATTCACTTGGAGCGCATTCACCGGCGCAGCCTCTTTACGTTTCACCAGGTCATTCCATGCTGTTGAATGGCCAACTGATCCTCGCGAAGAATCTGGTCAACGGCATCAACGTTACGCAAAAAAAGTCACAAGAGATCGTCGACTATTATGCCATCGAGTTAGCGAAGCATGATTGCGTTCTAGCTAATCATAGTTGGGGCGAGACATTCGCCGACGGCCCCGGTTTGCGCAATCAGTTTCATAATGCCGAGGAATTCAGAAATAATCACCCACACTATTCAGAACCGGATGCGTTATCCCTCTGTGCACCCCGGCCTGAATTAGGCGTGGAACTAGAAACGGCGTTGATACCGCTCCTGACTCAACTCGATATCCAGCACGGTCCATTGCTTGGAAATGTCGAACGGGCGGACCTGGAGGCGGTGGAAGGTTGGGCCTGGGATGAAACCAATCCATACACGCCAGTACTTCTTGAGATACGCATCGATGGACGCGCCGTGGGCCAGGCGCTCGCATGCCACTACCGCGATGACTTGGAAAGTGCCGGACTCGGACGAGGATACTGTCACTTCTTGTATATCATGCCACATGGCACAGAAGGTAATATCACCATTCACCGCGCAGTTGACGGGGCAACAGTTCGTCGCTCGGACGCAAATGCAAGCGCTGCGTAATGGTTAAAAGATGGTGCAGAAAATGGTGCGCCATTGCCAAAGACCGACGGCGCATCAATGGCGCAGATTGCCTATTTGAGCTGCTGCCGGTTTGGTGGACACGAGGATAAGAGCCTGAACGAAAAAGATAGTTGAGCGATTTCAGTTGGTTGTGATTCTGTTGGTTTGCCACAACTGACGGAATCACGATGACTTGGACTGAAACCGCCCGTGCGCGATACTGTCGGGATGAGCTGCGCTATGCAAGCGACCTTACTGATGCCGAATGGGCGTTGATTGCCCCTTTCATGCCTGCGCCGGCGCCACGGGGACGGCCGCGCTCTGTCTCTCTGCGCGTGATTGTTGAAGCGATTCTCTATATGTTGTCGAGTGGCTGCCAATGGCGGCAACTGCCCAGGGAGTTTGCGCCCTTCACAACGGTGCAGGCATATTTTTACCGTTTCAGCCGTGACGGCACGCTGTCGCGCATCAATCATGCCCTGGTCATGATGGCACGGGAACTGGCTGGACGCTCGGCATCGCCAACCGCGGGCGTGATCGATAGCCAGTCGGTGAAAACGACCGAGGCGGGCGGGCCGCGCGGGTTCGATGCTGGTAAGAAGATCAAGGGGCGTAAGCGGCATATCGTCACTGACACGCTCGGGAACCTGGTCGGACTTGTTATCCATCCCGCCGATGTTCAAGACCGCGATGGCGCGCCCGGCGTGCTCAAATCCATCCGCAAGAAATATCCCTCGCTGCGGCATGTCTTCGCCGATGGCGGCTATGCCGGGCCTAAGCTGCAAGGACGTCTCGAAAAGATCGGGAAATGGACCATCCAAATCGTAAAGCGCTCCGACACCGCAGAAGGATTTGAACTCCTGCCCCGCCGATGGGTTGTCGAGAGGACCTTCTCCTGGCTCGGCAGATGCCGTCGCCTCGCCAAGGACTTCGAGGCAACTATCGCCAGTGCTACCGCATGGCTCCTGCTCGCCAATATCCGCCTGCTCACACGAAAAATCGCACGCCAAAGTTAGAAAGGCTGGCATTCAGAGTCAGGCTCTAAGATCGTGACCCATGAACCGGAGAGTATTCATGACGAGACGAAAGTTTGGAGCTGAGTTCAAAACCGAGGCTGTAAAGCTGGTTACGGAGCGGGGCGTATCAGTGGCGCAGGCGGCCCGTGACCTGGATTTGGCGGAGAGCGTGTTGCGCCGCTGGATGCGTGAATTGGCGGCGGCGCCTGCGACGGCCTTCCCAGGCCATGGCCAGCAGCGGGCCGATCTGGCTGAGATTGCGGCCCTCAAGAAGGAGGTCGCCAAGCTCAAGGCGGAGCGTGACATCCTAAAAAAGGCCGCGGCATTCTTCGCGAGAGAGTCGACTTGAAGTTCGCTTTCATCGCGAAGCACCGTAAGCGTTGCTTTGAAACCCTTTGTCAGAATGATGCGGGCTGCTTCATGCGCCATGGCATGAGTTCGTCGATGCGAGCCTGGGGCCAGCCGTTGACGAGACGGGTGAGGAGTTCGGTAAGGTAGGCGTTTGGATCGACGGCGTTGAGCTTACAGGTCTCGACCAGTGAAGCGAGGGAGGCCCAGGTCTCCCCACCTTCATCGCTGCCGGCGAACAGGGCGTTTTTGCGCGAGAGAATCACTGGCCTGATCGCGCGCTCGACAGTGTTGGTGTCCATCTCGATGCGGCCGTCATGGAGAAACTGTTCAAGGCCCTCCCAATGGTTGAACGCATAGCGGATGGCTTCTGCGGTCGGTGCCCAGCTTGGGAGTTCCACGATCTGCTCGTCAAGCCAGGTGCGCAGATCGGCGACCAATGGGCGGCTTTGCGCCTGGCGGACGGCAAGCCGCTGGTCCGGGCTTTGGCCGCGGATACGAGCCTCGATGCGGTAAAGTGCCGTGATACGCTCAAGCATCTCCGTGGCCAGCGGTGCCGTTCCCTTCTTCGCCTCATCGTAGAACTGGCGGCGCAGATGGCTCCAGCAGAAGGCGAGCACCGGCGCAACCTGGCCGGCTTGCCTGACGAATGACTTGTAGGCGCCATAACCATCACATTGCAGGATGCCGCGATAATCGCCCAGCAACTCACCGGCGTAATGATGCGCCCGGCCGGGCGCATAGCGATAGACCACCGCCGGCGGATCAGTGCCGCCCCAGGGGCGGTCATCACGCGCGATGGCCCAGAAATATCCTTGCTTGGTGCGCCCGCGGCCGGGGTCGAGCACCGGCACCACCGTCTCATCGGCGAAGATGCGCGGTGAGGCCAGCACAATCTCGCGCAACCGTGTCACCACCGGCGCCACCTCCGCCGCGGCGTATCCCATCCAGAAGGCCAGGGTTGAGCGATCGATCAGAATGCCCTGGCGAGCCATCATCTGCGCCTGGCGATAGAGCGGCTGATGATCGGCATAGCGTGCCACCGCGATCTGGGAAACCAACGCCTCGGTCGGCAGCCCGCCTTCGATCAGGCGGGCCGGCGCCGGGTGCTGCACCACCACGCCCGCGCACGAACGGCAGGCAAATTTGGGCCGCCGCGTCACGATCACCCGGTACTGCACAGGCACCGCATCGAGCCGCTCTGTGCGGTCTTCACCAATCTCCACCATCGGCGCGCGGCAGCACGGGCAGGCGGTGTCCTCCGGCGCAAGCGTCACCTCAACTCGCGGCAGATGCGCGGGCAGCGCACCGCGACTGGCCCGCCGCTTCGCCGCACGCTCCTCGCGCAGTGCGGGGCGCTGCTTCTCCTGCTCGGCCTCAATCGTGGCGATCGCGGTCTCAACATCCTCCAGGCCGAGCTGCAATTGCGCCTCGGGCAGACGCTCCGATTTACGGCCGAACTGCAGCCGCCGGAGTTTGGCGAGCAGATGCTCAAGACGCTGGTTGTGAGCTTGCAGCGCGTCACGTTCGGCTTTGAGTTCGTCGCGTTCGGCCATCATCGCCAGCACCAGCGCCTGCAATGCAGCGGGATCGGTAGGCAGGCGCGGCGATGTCTCGGCGGCATGCGTCATGCCGTGAAGCTTACGCGATCCGCACCGGCGCCGGAATCCCCTTGGCGCCTTGCACCTTTGTCCAATCGATTCCGTCGAGCAGTGCGGCCATCTCCACCGGGGTGAGCCGCATCACGCCGTCGGCAACCGGCGGCCAGCGGAAATTCCCATCGCGCAACTGCTTCCAGATCAGCACCAGGCCGCTGCCATCCCAAACCAGAAGCTTCAACCTGTCGCTGCGCTTTGCACGAAATACCACGACCGTGCCGGAGAACGGATCCTCACCCAGCACCTCCGCGGCCAGTGCCGCGAGGCCGTAAGTCCCCTTGCGGAAATCAACTGGGCGCGTCGCGATCAGAATCCGCGTCCCCGACGGGATGCCGATCATGACCGCCGCCCTGAATTGCGCACCGCACGCAACACCATGGCGAGCTGATCTGCATCCAGATCCGGCGGGACACGCACAAGCGCGCCGGCAAGCTCAATCTCGACCCGCGATGCCTTCGGCCGCTCCACCGCGGCGTTCACCTCGGTCGCAACAATCGGCACAAAAGCCGGAACATCGCCAGCCTCCGCCTCGCCCACCAACACCATTCCAGCAAGGCGCGCCGCTCGCCGCCAGCCAAACAATTGTTGAGGACAAATCTGCCACCGCCGTGCCACCTCAGCAACGCGTCGGCCAGGCTCAAGGCTCTCCGCTACAATCCGTGCCTTCTCTGCCACCGACCATTGCCGCCGTCGGCCAGGTCCCGTCAGAACCTCAATCCGCCGATACACACCCTTCGCGTCGTCATTAACGTCGTCCATAATGATAGCTCGAAGCCTCCCACTCCAAGCCACCAAGGCAAAGTGCCAATCGATGCAAAGTTCTTCCACTGTTTCCGGGCCGACTTCATATACGATCGCCATCCTGTAAGTCGAACCAGCGGACAAAAATACTCTAACCTCTGCTTTGTTAAACGTTGATTGGTTTCGCAGCAGATGAGAACAACTCAGACAGAGATTGCCACGTCAAATAACTGCATCGACGAGATGCTGATCACCAAAACATTTTAACAGCAAGACCATTTTCATCCGGGGGGCCAAGCCCCTGATTGCGCACCCGCAAGGGGTGCGCTTTTTGGCGATCCGCCAAGCGGCTCGCTATTTCGTCGGGCCTGCACCCGGCTCTCCGTCAGTTCCGTTCGCTAATCCGCCCCATTCCCATCCAGTTCCGCACTGCCCTCTCCCGCCTTCCTTGCGCCCTTCCCCGCACCGGCTTTTGTCTTCGCTTTCCCGGCGCGCTTGCGCATAACATTGATGGCGGTGGCATCGAGCGTGTTCTTGAGGTGGATGGCATAATGCTTCTCGATCATCTCGACGCTGGTACGGCAATTCTTCGCCACCTGATAAATATCGGCGCCCTCCATCAGTCGCATGCAGATATAGGTATGGCGCAAACTATAGGCGGTCCGAGCCTTGCCATCCCGGTCCAGCTTCAACCCGGTCCTGGCCAGCAGATTATTGAACAGCTTGATGTGATTGCCCGGGAAGACGAGGTCGGTCGGCTTCGGATATTCAGGTGCGGGAGGAGCGGGCGCTTCCCCGCCAATCCTACGCCGCAACTGCCGCTCCCGCCGTGATTCGCCCAACGCCGGCTTAGGCCGCGCCAGCAGCCGCTGGTAAACCCGCACTGCTCCCGGCATGCTCTTGCAATGCCCGACACCGCGCTTACCGCGAACCTCAATCTCCAGAAGCTCCTGTTTGCCGTCGCCCTCAGCAATCGTCACATCCCGATGCTGCAGATTAAACGCCTCATCTGGCCGCAACCCGGTATTGGCCATGAACAGCACGAAGTCATAAACCTGCTCAGCATTCCACTTGAGGTGTGAGCGGAACGGTTCCTTCGCATAAGCCCGCGCCGCCTCGTAAAGCTGCTTGTATTCCTCGGGACTGAACCAGGGCCGGTGGGTGATCTTGCCCTGGGTCCGGTAAGGCGGCGTCAGATCCGGCAGATGCTCCAGCCAACCATGGCGGATGGCGGTCTTCAGGACCATGCGCAGCGTCACCACCTCATCATGCAGCGTGCTGCGGGCCGGCGGCTTGGCCTTGGGTTTATGCTGGCTCTTCGAATGCGGGTTTGGCGCGGCATAGCTCGTCATCCGATGAACCCGGTATTCCTGCACCTTGCCGGGCGTGACCTTGTCCAACGGCAGCGCGCCAAAGAATGGCAGCAGATGCACACGCAACCGGATCGCATGGCTCTCGGTCCATTTCTCGGAGCGCTCGCCTTCTGTGATCACCCCGTATTCCTTGAGGAACTGATCGGCCGCCTTTCTGAAGGTCGGGCGGTCATTCAACACACCCGCTTCGGCCTGGCCGTGCAGTTTGAAGTACCAGCTCTCCGCCGCCTTGGCGGCCAGCTCCTGGCCTTCCTGCTTGGTGCTGAATTGTCGCTGCCTGTCACCAACAGACGCCCGCGCCTGCCAGAACCGGCTATTGCCGCGCTGATAAATCTGAACCTTTCCACCCAACAGCTCGACGGTCGGCATGACACCCCCTTGCGCATAGCGCGCTCCGGTTGAGGATCATTGGCAGACCACGACCATAGGCCATCAGGTTTGGGAAGCCGAGTTAAATTACCCTAAGACTGCCCTAGTGCGCCGGACAGCAAAAAGCCTCCCGGAGGAGGCTTTAATATGTTGGTTTGATTGTTTTTTCTGGTTGCGGGAGTAGGATTTGAACCTACGACCTTCAGGTTATGAGCCTGACGACAATCAATACAACACTATGATATATTTGAATTAATTTAGTTCTTTTTGTTTTATGTGATAAATAATGCGATAAATTCAATGAGATCGTTACGATAAATTCTGAAAAATGTGCTAACCGTGCTGCCCGGCTATGCCAGCCATTCTTCAGACCTTACCCCCAACACACGCTGAACTCGGCAAGATTATCCGTGACGACAACCAAGCCCCTGCTGCGCATGGCCGGGGATCATCAAATCATATGCTCCGATGACATTACCTCACCGCTCAAGGTCTCCTCGTATCTCCGTTGTATGGGCCGCAGCTTCGCTGTCAAAGGGCAGCACAGTCAAGGGGCCGCAAAACGCTCAACCTCACGACGAGTACGCGGTGGATCATTCGAACGTTCAGCGCCATAGAGCAACTCCTAGAGCACGACATCTGAGAGAGCCAAAGCTTCAGCATTGGCATTCAAGCGCCCCCGCAGGCCCCTGAGGCCGGTCCCTAAGCACGCGAATGCAGAAGTCGATGTCCAACATATAGCGCAGCGTCAAAAGCGATCTCGTTCCTAGGCCACCAGCCGCATGCGCTCGCCCATGTCAATCCGCGGCGCGCCAAAGAAATCATCCCAAGCAGCCTCAGCGGGCGCGATGATCCGGCGAGGGCTATCTGGAACAATGACCACCTCGTGGACATCCTCGGAGAAGGCCACGGCCCTGGGCAACCGCACGGCTTGAGTGCGATTCAAACGAAACAGTGAGGTAAGCGTCAACATCTGTCCCCCGACACATCCAAACGGGATATACTTCAAAATTTGGCCGATTTTAACCCTGCTTCTCTACCTCCCGCCCCTCTTCTCAATCCAACAGGCTGATCGGAACTCTGGTTGAACGAAAAAGCTACAATCCGGGGCGCACGATCTACACGCAACATCACCACCGGGCTATAATTCAAACATGAATGCAAGCGATCGTGTCTATATGGAATTGCGGCGGCGACTGATGACGGGCCATTACCAGCCCGGGCTTCAACTCAAAGAGCAGGACCTTGCCGCAGAATTTAATCTAAGCCGCACGCCTATTCGCAATGCACTCATCCAACTGACGGAAGAAAGCCTGCTTGTCTCTTCGCCGAACCGTGGGGTGTTTGTTGCCGAATGGACGGTGCAGGATATCGACGAGGTATTTCAGCTGCGGCGTCTGCTAGAAGCCCATGGCGCCGGGCTGGCCGCATTGCGGCGTAGCCCCCAGCAGTTAGAGGAGTTCAAGGCGATTTGCGCGCAGATGCAACGCGCTGTCGCCGAGCCTGAGCTCAACGACAGCGTGGTATCGCGCCTGCAGAGCGAGAATAGCAAGCTGCACCACGCTATTCTACAGGCCTCGAAATCGCCCCGACTGATCGCCATGTGTGGCGCGCTGACTGACATGCCGATCGTGATCAAAGCTTTCTTTCTGTATGATAGAGATCAGATTCAACAGAGCATCATCCAGCACGAGCAAATTGTCCGCGCGATCGAGGCGCAGAGTTACGATTCAGCGGTTGAGGCGATGTCAATCCATCTTCGCTCGGCCTACCAGATTTACCGGTCGAAGCACAGTTTAAATACCTCGCCCTCTTAGAAAAAAACACAATTTACACGCAATTTTGTCTTGCGCGAAGATGGGCGGCTATACGCAAGACACTCGACACACAGTTAACCACCTTCATTTATTAGAAAAATCGAATCAAAATCAAAGAAACTTACTGCGACGCCGCTTGAACCACCCTGCGACGTTGACAAAAAATTTTAAATCGATTGACATCCCCACTATAATGTTTTTTTATTGTATTTAATGGCCGGTGATTGGTCAATTCAAATTTAGGGAACGATAATGCGCATCGCCATCATTGGATTGGGTGAAGTCGGCCGCAGTTTTGCGCGGGCGTTGGCGAATTCCGCCCTTGACATTGTGGGTGCCTGCGAAACTTTTCTATCTCCAACAGCAAATGAGCTGATTGACGAGCTTAAGCTTGTAGCGCATCCGCAGAGCGGGAGATGGCTAGAGCAAGCGGATCTGGTCATTTGTGCGGTCACCGGCAATGCGGCTCTGGCGGCGGCGCGCGGGGCTCTCCCCTTTATGCGGCACGGCGCAATCTATGCTGATTTCACCACAGCTTCGCCGGCGGAGATCAGGGTTGCCGCAGATGAGGCGCGTCAGGCCGGGATCAGGTTTGTCGATGTTGCGATCATGGGCGGTGTCACGCTGTCGGGCGCAAAAACCCCGCTGCTGTGCGCTGGGAATGGAGCGCAAGAGGTAGCGCGGACGCTGTCGGTTTTGAATAGCAATATCCGCGTGATTGAAGACGGGCAGCCAGGCGATGCAGTAACATTGAAATTGTTGCGAAGCATTTTCATGAAGGGGCTGGAGGCGCTGACGGTCGAAACCTTGACTCTTGCCGAAAGTGCTGGCCTGAAAAAAAAGCTTTATGAAAACCTCGCGGATTTTAACGAAGCGGATCTGCCGACTTTCTTGGATATGCTGGCGCGCACCCATGTGCTCCATGCGGAGCGGCGCTTTCATGAGGTTGAAAGTGCGGAAGCGGAGTTGACGACGGCGGGGTTTGAGCCGCGTGTGACCATCGGTGTGAAAAGCCTGTTTGACCGCAGTCGCAAGGCTTTTGCGGATCTGCATTTGCCGCCGGATATTTCTGTGGCGGACGCGCTGACGCTCTTGATCAGCAGCGCGCGCGTGACGCAGGCTTCGCCTGCCGTCGTGTGACACCATCGACAAAGGCTGTTTTTCATTAAACCGCCGGGGAGTTGTTTCGTGCAAATGTCACCCGACTTCGAGACCAAAACCGCCTTGTCTGCATCGCATGAAGATGCACCGCTTTGGTCCTCCGGACAGAACAAGCCACAATTAGCTGTTCCGGCGAAGGCGGTGGATTGCCATTTCCATATCTTTTCAGCCGACTTTCCAGTTGCCGTCAACGCAATGCTGCGCCCGCCGCCAGCAAGCATTGCGGCCTATCGCGTTTTGCAGAAAAGGCTTGGCTTGTCGCGCGGTGTACTCGTTCAGCCTTCGACTTATGGCACCGATAATCGCGCTTATCTCGGCTTGATGGAGAAGTTGGGGAGTGCGGATTATCGCATGATCGCAGTGGTTAACCCCGCCGTGAGCGATGCCGAACTGGAAGACATGCACCAGCGCGGTGTTCGCGGAATACGGTTCAATCTCGCACAGGCCGGTGCGACAAGCTTGGATACGTTGGAACGCCTTTCCGCCCGGGTTGATGCGTTGGGCTGGCATTGCCAGCTGCAATTGCCCGCCGAAATTTTGCTCACAGCGCAGCCTTTGCTGGTGCGACTGCAAAGTCGGTTGGTATTTGACCATATCGCCCGGATTGAGCAGCCGCTGGGTGTCAATGGGACGATTTATAAATTTATCTGTGCATTTTTGGAAAAGGGGCGAAGCTGGGTAAAGCTTTCTGCGCCCTACATTGATAGCCATGCAAGAGCGCCGCGCTATGAGGATGTCGGTACGGTGGTCAGTAGCCTGGTTCAGGTTGCCCCAGAACGCATGCTCTGGGGTAGCGACTGGCCGCACGCGACTGAGCCTTTGGATGACAAGCCGAACGATGCAGATATTCTGGATCTACTCGGCAGTTGGGTGCCTGATGAGCGGCAAAGAAACCTCATTCTGGTCGAAAACCCACGCCAAATCTACGGATTTTCCTAGTCATGAAGACCGGCTTAGGCTTCCATCAGACTGGCCCCGGCTAACCGAAAACAAATGAACGACGATAAAATGTCGTCGGGAGGAATTCAAATGCAGATAAAAAAATATAGATATCTCATCATCGCAATGGTGCTGTTTGTCATGTCGATCAATTATGTCGACCGTGGTGCTTTGGCCTACGCGCAAAAGAGCATCATCGCCGAATTCGGGTTCAACCCAGCGCAATGGGGTGCGATTCAAGGATTTTTTGGCTATGGCTATATCTTTGGCGGACTGTTCGGCGGGGCTTTGGCCGACAAGAAAGGGCCACGCTTCGTCTGGCTGAGTTTTGTTGTGCTTTGGTCACTTTGTGAGGCGCTGACGGCCTATGCCGGCAATATTGGCATGGCGGTTTTTGGCGGCTCCGCCATGGCGGGGTTCTTTGTGGTGCGCGTGCTGTTTGGATTTGCCGAAGGCCCCTCTTTCGTGACCATGAGCCGAACTCTGGCGAATTGGGTGGCGCCGGGAGAGCGCACCTTCACGTCCTCTATCACCTTGATCGGCACACCGCTTGGCTCTGTCATCACCGCACCGGTGGCGGTGGCATTATTGACGATATCCGATTGGCGTACACTGCTCATCGTGCTGGGCGCTGTTGGAATTGTCTGGGCCCTGATCTTCAGCCGGATCTTCACCGACATTCCCGAGCAGCACCCTCACGTCTCCAAAGCGGAACTGGCAGAAATCCGCAGCGGTGCCGCGGCGTTAGATGTGCGTGACGGGGTAATCCAGAAACGCGATGGCCATTGGTATGATTTTTTCAAAAACCCATCTTATCTGCTGAACACAGTCGGATTTTTCGGTATCAGCTACATTATCTTCATGCTACTGGCCTGGACGCCGAAATATCTGCAGGACGTCTATGGGGTGAAGCTCTCCTCTCTCTGGTATCTGGGTATGGTGCCATGGATTGGCCCGGTCTTCACCACGCCGCTAGGTGGCCGAATCTCGGACTGGATCTATGCGCGCTGCGGCAATCTGCGGATCGCTCGGAACAGTGTGGCGATGACCTCGCTGCTGATTTCCGGGCTATGCTTTGTGCTCATTCCGACCACACATAGTATGGGGGGCGTGCTGACGCTGATGGCGCTGGGCAATTCGGCGGCCCTGGCCTCGAATTCGATCTATTGGAGTAATCTGATCGATATCGACCCGTCGCGCACCGGCACCTTTGGCGGGATCATGCATTTCCTCGGGCAAACCGCCGCGATGCTGGCACCGACCGTAACCGGGATACTCGTGAGCAAATTCGGCTATCATGCCGGCTTTGTTGTGGCGGGAGTAATCTGCCTAACAGGCGTCGTTTGTGCTGCCTTTGTACGATTTGATCGCGGTCAACAAAACGTCGCGTCCTCTGCGGGGATAGCGGAAAGATTATAGGCTTTCCACTATCCCGAGTGATATCAGTGAAACCTCGGACCAAAGCGGGCGCTCCATGCGCCCGCTCAGGCGCTTTACGATCGATTTAGAGCGGTTTGAATCTGACTGGAATCGGGATATCCGGCGCGGTCCTATTTTCTGATTCATAGGTTTCCGATTGAAACCGGAGACCATCCATGGGTTATCGTAGCGGGTAGGCCTACTCGCAGGATTTGAGTGATCGCGTTTTGGCGGCACGTGGCCGCTCGGCTGTTCCTACGTCATCATGGCAGGAAACGCTGGGTCCGCCAAGGTGATCTTTGCGCCAGCGCACAACGCTCACATACGCCTGTCAAGCTCGCGGGGCATGGTGCCGAGTTATGTGCGCGTGTGCGGGCGTCACCCGATACGACGTTGGTGGAACTGGTGGACTGGGCTGGCACGAAGCTTGGCACTTCACTCAGCACCACAACGACATTGAAAAGGCTGAAAGCACTCGATCTGACACTCAAAAAAGACGCTGATCGCTGCCAAACGGCTACGCGTTGATGCCGCCGAAGCGCGCCGGCTGCAGGACGAGGCAAAGTCGAAACTCGACTCACGGCCCGTAATCTTCTTGAACGAGACCTGAACCAAGACCAACATAACCCGACTACTGTGCCCTACGGCGCGAGGGCAACGGCTGATCGGCCACGCTCCCTTCGGCCCCGGAAAACAACAACCTTCCTGGCCCGCTTAGAGTCCTCTGCGAATAGCTTGAATCGTATCTCTTTACCGACGCGGGGCTGATGTGATTCATGATTTGGGCTGGTTGAGGAGGCCAGTGCTGATGCCTCGAGCCTATTCTTCTGATCTTCGTGAACGCGTGATTTCGGTTGTGGAGAGCGGTGAGGAGACTTGCCGGTCTGCGGCGCGGCGTTTTGGCGTGAGCGCATCGTCTGCCATCAAATGGGTTCAGCGCCTGCATCGGGTTGGTGACCGACGCAGCGCTGGCACTGGTGGCCACCGGCCCTCGAAGGTGAAGCCTGAGCGGGCCTGGCTTCTGGCGGTCATTGAGGAGCGGTCCGACATCACGCTGGCGGCGTTGAGCGTGCGCCTGTGGGAAGAGCGTGGCGTGCGCGCCGACACTGGCATGTTGTCGCGGTTCTTCCGCGCTGAGGGTAGCAGCTTTAAAAAAAACCGTGCTGCCCGCCGAGCAGGACCGGCCTGACATCGCCTTCAAGCGGGCGCGCTGGCGGCGGTATCAGGGAAAAATCGACGCATCTCGCCTGGTGTTTATCGACGAGACCTGGGCCAAAACCAACATGACCCGCACCCATGGGCGCTGCCGGCGTGGGCAAAAGCTGCACGCCAAGGTGCCGCACGGGCATTGGAAAACCTTGACCTTCATCGCCGCCCTGCGGGCCGACAAGGTTACCGCGCCCTGTGTACTCGATGGACCCATCAACAGCCGCAGCTTCACCGCCTATGTCGAGCAATTTCTGGTGCCGACGCTGCGCCCCGGCGATGTCGTCATCCTCGACAATCTCGGCAGCCACAAGGCCAAGACAGCGCGCGATGCCATAAGAAAAGCCGGCGCCAAACTCTTCTTCCTGCCGCCCTACAGCCCAGACCTCAATCCCATCGAGCAGGTCTTCGCAAAGCTCAAAGCCCTACTCAGAAAAGCCGCCGAGAGAACCGTCGAAGCCACATGGCGGCGCATCGGGTCACTGCTCGATCACTTCCCGCCAGAAGAATGCACAAATTACCTCAAACACGCAGGATATGCGTCAATCTAATCACAGAAGACTCTAGGGCACGACCAGATCGTGCCCCCCCTTGGTGCTGGATGGCCTGATCAACGGTGCCGCCTGCCGCGCTTTATTCAACAATTTCTGTTGCCCACACTCCGCCCGGGCGACATCGTCAGCCATCATCAAACGCGGCGGGGAATTTCCCTATTCGTCGGACCCGAAACCCATCGAGAAAGTCTTCGCAAAGCTGAAAGCCATGCTACGAAAATCCGCCCCGCGAAGCCGCGAGGCGCTTTTGACAAACCATCGGAAAATCGTCAGCAACGACAACAGCAAGTGAATGTTCAAAATCCCCTGAAAACTGCGGATACACACACTCTGCGTAAGACCGTTCTAGACAACTCGATAATTTTTGAGAAATCGCGACGCGTACCAACCAACCCCGGCACAGAGCGCTCCAGCGATGAAAACCGAGATATAAGAATGTGTCGCGTCAATAAGGTAGCCGGAAATAACTGGCGCACAGGCACCGACGAGTGCCGCAAAGCTATTCATGACCCCCCCAATTGGGCCGCCGGCTGAAGTCGGAAACATGATTGTGGTAAATGGCCAGACCAATACCCACATATTAACGAACATAGAAAAAAGCACGATTATAACCATCAGCACGAAAACCGGGACGGCGCGGGCTCCAAGCGTGGAGAGAATAATAAGACATATCGCAAGTCCGGTTGTAGCAAGTAAAGATGCCGAAAGCGCTCTTACTCTGCCCATTTTATCCGAAATAAACCCTGCAAAAGGCTGGCAAAGCATGGCGGGAAAGGTTGCAGCAATCGCCCACATCACTCCCGCATCGCTAAGCTTAAATCCATATTCAGCCACCAAATAAGAAGCAAACCAAGTCCAGATGAAATACTTTGAACCTTGATAACCTGCATAAACAACCGCTAACACGTAGGGGTATTTGGATGTTCGCATAATACGTCCAAATGTCGGCTCGTCTGGATTAGCAGTCACATCACTACTACGGATCGGCGTATCAAGTGACTTGAGGCCGATTTCCTCTGGAGAATTTCGAATAACCATGGGAATTATAAACATCATAATGATTCCGGGAATCGCGGAATATAAAAAGCCGCTACCGATAGCGCTTAAGCCGAATACCGCCGTGCTTCCAGTGACCAAAATCGGCATCAACGCACCGCCGGCCCCCGTTCCCATTGCGCCACCCGTCGCCAACACCCCTGTTTGCATGCCACGTAAGGTTGGCGAAAACCAACGCGCAAGCACTGGATTGAGCGGCACCCATACTGCCGCTGCACCGGCACCAATGATTGCGCGCGCCGCGACCGCGAGCGGCAGGCTGCTTTCATGCAGAGCAAAGAATATGCTTGCTAAGGCGATCATGGCCGTTCCGATAGTCGCGGTCCAGCGCGCGCCCAACCATTTCTCGCTGGCATAGCCCCAGGGTACTTGGGTCAACGCGTAGGCAAGAAGGAAAGAGGAATCAACCCAGCCAACTGTCGCTGCGCTCCAGTGATACTCTTTACGCAACAGAGGCATTACAGTTGGAATATTATAGCGCATAAACAAGTCAATACTGTAGGCTCCCCATGCAACAGCCAAAATCAGCCAGGACCGGGAGTAGGCGTGAGGGAGCATCGATCGGCCATCAGCCTTAGATACCGCGTCGGTAAATTTCGATGCCCTATCAGGTGATGATTGCGCAGCACACATGGAACCTCCCTTTCTTTGAAAGTTTTGCTTTGTTAAAAAATTGTCGGTCGATATTCGAGCACTTTGATACTCGACATGGCTGTAAAGATTGCGCTAGGCCCTGTCGGCTTACAGCGTGATCAGACTCCCAGATTTTTTCCTCGGTCGCGTTCCTTTGGGGGAGTTGCGAGAGGCTCTTAGAGTAGCGCTCTTATATATCTAAAGCTTATACGCGCCCTTGTAGGTTCCATCCGCGATAGACGCGAGAATATCCGCCTCTTTTTTCTGCTGACGTAGCGTCGCATCCAACAACGCTGGACCGATTTCGGGAGAAAAGGCTGTGATGCCGTCACCATCGCCCAGTACGATGTCGCCGGGTTTAATCACCAACCCACCAATGCTGACCGGCACGCTGATGGCACCTGGTCCGTTCTTATAAGGGCCGAGATGGGTGACACCCCGAGCGAAAACCGGGAAGCTCCCGTTCCTGAGCTCATCTGAGTCGCGGATCGCGCCATCAATTACCATACCAGCGGCCCCCCGACTTTCGGCCAGCCTGGCCATGATTTCGCCAATCAATGCGCGGTCTAGATAGCCTCCCCCATCCACCACAATCACGTCACCGGGTGTGAAAAGATCCAGCGCTTCATGGATCGAAGCATTATCTCCAGGCGCTGTGCGTACGGTGAAAGCACGCCCCGACATGCGCTCGCCTTTATAATATGGCATCATGCCCTTTGCGCCGGCCATGCGCTCGAGATTGTCACTGACATTTGCCACCTGACAAGCCGCAAAGGCCGTGAGGAGCTCGGTAATATCCTGGTCTGTCATAGTTTGCCTTCTTGGTTGGCGCTTTGTTGCAGCTAACGCCAATTGAGAAAGCATAAAAGCGATTAAATGGACTTAAACATATTACCAAAAGGAATGAGGCTTTAACTTACCAGCCCGTGATCAAAGTCTGCACAGTCTACGACCATTTGGGCAATTACTTTAATAAAGGAATGCGGCCGGTCGTCGCGAAACATTGCGATGTAGGGCACGGCCGGCAGTGTGCTCTCGCACTCTATCACGCTGAGTTTGCCTTCAGCGACGAGATGGCTGAAGCAATGATAAGGGACATAAGACACACCGAGTCCCGCTACAGCGAGGCCGAGTAGTGCGGTAACGCTGTCGCAGGATAGCACCTTGTTGAATACAACACCTTGCTCATGCAGCCACTTATTCAAATATAGACCCGAGCCGGAGAGTTTGCCCTGCACCAGCATCGGATAACGGGTCATCTCCTGCATACTGACACGTCCAGCCTCCCCCACCAATCCCGGTTTGGCGACCCAAACATTCTTCACCGTCCCAATAGGCAGTTTGTGACAACCACTGGCTTGAAAGGCATCAGGTACAATGATCAGATCGACCTCGTCGTTCTCCAGATTCGCAAATAAAATCCTGCTCATCTCAACCTTGGGGGCGACCGTAACGAATGGGAATTGCTCACCTATCCGCGCAACCAGGGTCGGCAGCCACGTCATCGCCGTCAATTCTGTCACCCCCAACCGAACGACACGCTCGATCTGATTTTTGTCCCGACGGATATCCTCGATCTTACTGCACTGTCCAAGAATAGAGTTGGCCAGCCCAAGCAATTCCTCGCCCTTTAGGGTCAGCCTCGCCCCTCGTTGGGCGCGATCAAATAATTCAAAGCCACAAGCACGCTCCAACTCTTGCATGCGCTTGGAAATAGCGGATTGTGTGGTGCAGAGCTTGGCGGCTGCTCGTTCGAAGGTTTGCAGTCTGGTGATCCAGACGAAGGCCTCTAATTGCTTTAATGTGATCATCACACTCATGGTGGACTCAGGCTAGCGTAGCACGAGCTTAATTCACAAGTTACCGACTGAGAGGCACTATCCAAACTTTCGAACTGCGACGCATCTAAATTTCTACCATGCGGCAGATAGATATTGACCGCTCTCGAGCAGATCTCTATTCAGAAATTCTACCAATCGACAGATAGACTCTGGAGGGCGAGATGCTGACGATCTTCGACTGGTTCAACGGTCCCTATCCGGCTCGCGTACGGATCGCGGTGTCCGAACTCGGTTTCCGGAACAGGGTCCGGTTCGAATCCATCGACCTCTGGCGCGGCGAGCACAAGCAGCCGAAATTCTTGGCAAAGAACTACTCGGGCACCTTGCCCGTCCTTCAGGTCGAGGACGGGAGCTATATCGCCGAATGCACGGCGATCACGATGTACCTCGACAGCCTCGGTTCCAAGCCGGTTCTGACCGGTGCAACGGCGCAGGAAAAGGGCGTCATCCACATGATGAGCAAACGTGCGGAGATCGAATTTCTCGATGCGATCAGCGTGTACTTTCACCATGCAACCCCAGGCCTGGGCCCGGATGTAGAGATGTATCAGAACCGCGAATGGGGCCTGCGCATGCGAGATAAGGCCCTGCGCGGCGCGCACTACTTCAACTCCGTGCTCGAAGTCCAACCCTATGTGGCCGGCACCACCTATTCGATGGCAGACATTACGGTCATCGCGGCATTCGTCTTTGCCAGTATCGTGAAACTTGAGATCCCGGAGGAGCTGATCGCCCTCCATGAGTGGCACAACCGCATGCTGGCTCGCCCGGCCGTTCAGGGCTGGGAAAACCTATAAAATCACGCGGCGACATTGGGCTGGCCCCGGGAGCGGGAATGCGTACCCCTGCGCCCGGTCTAAGCCGGAAGCAGTCCGGCGGCCGAATAGCCCCGGATCAGCTCGTCAAACAGGGCGAGGTCAGATCGCCCTCTGGCAAGAAGCTGGGCGCCGGCAACAGCCGCAAAGATGGCCCGCGCGCGCGCCTCGCTTTCCGCGGCTTTTGCCAGATCTGCCGCAACCAGTACCCTGCTGAGCCAGTCGACATTCACATCGGCGAAGGCTCGAACCTCCCTTTTTACGGGCTCGGGCAAATCGTCATATTCGGCAGACATGAAGCTACAGAGGCAAAGCCTATTATCCCTCGCCAAGGATTGACGAAAGATCTGGGGATATTGACGAAGCGCTTGGAGCGGGGACCCCGCCTCTGCCAGCATCTCTTCCAGGACCTCCTTTGTATCTTCCCAATAGCGGCGCGCTACCGCCTCCCCCAGCTCCGCCTTGCTCGGGAAATAGTAATAGATACTCGCCGCCTTTATCCCAACCTGGTTGGCGAGATCGCGAAAGTTCAACCCATTATAGCCGCGGGCCTGCGCGGTTTCCTTGGCGGCCAAAAGGATCGCCTCTTTCGAGCCTGTCGCCATGCCGATGCCGCATCCCCCCACATAGAGTTCCTACCATGTGACAGATAGAGCGTTTTTCGCTCGAAAGGAAGAACCAGAGGAATTTGCCACGCTCCAGGAGCTTGGTAAACAGGCAGTGACCTTAACCGTCCAGCCACAAAATCTTGACCAGATCGCTACGCCGGCAGCAGAATGTGGACCGGCACTGAAGCGGGCCTCCTCACAATGCCAACGCAACCCATTGAAATACTAAAAACAATTAGTGCAGCGCGGGGCTTGATCGGCGCCAATCTGGCCCACGCTCAATTTTTTATATTTGGATTTCAGGCAATTGAAGCGATTTGCGGAGAGGGCCCACTTCGGTGCCGATTCACAGCCTTCGCTATTTGGCGAGGCGAGGTGCGGTTTCCTGTAAAAAGCGTCAAGATGAAACCAAGAACCAACCCTCCCATCGCCAGATCCACAATATGCGGGAGGCCGTAGGTTCGGGCGATCCAGCTACCGAGGGCGGGCGCCACGCCGCCGCCGAAGAGACGTGGCTGGCCAAATTCGAACACTGGATAAGCGGAATTTCTACCTGAACTCGGCGATGTTGCCGTGGAACAGGAGAGCTTATGACGAAGCGTACGCGCCGCACCCATGCCTCCGGGTAATCACCCCTGAAATTAAGTGGATTAACTAGGACGAATCGACATTCAGCGCATCCAAATCATGCTGCTTGCCAGATGCAACATTGGCTAAGAAGTAGATGTCCCGACGATCATAGCGTGTTGCGATGCGTGGGAAGTGTTTCAGCTTGTTGAAGAATCTCTCGATCCTATTTCTGAGTTTATAGGCTTGTTCGTCGTGTGGAATTTGAACTTTGCGGTTTCGCTTGGACGGGATGCCCGCTTCGATTTCTGCCTGTTCGATGATTTCGCGCAGCTCATTGGTGTCGTAAGCCTTGTCGGCAATCACGCCACCCGCGGTTTGGCCGTCCAGCTGGTCAGCCGCGGTGGTACAGTCGTGGGCCTCGCCGCCAGTCAGGATGAAGCGCAACGGCCTGCCCTCAGCGTCCGGAGGGTGTGGATTTTCGTGGTCAACCCTCCTCTGGAACGCCCCAAAGCCTGATTCTTTGCCCCACTTTTCCGCTCGCTGCCTGCTGATGGGCGCGAACCACGGTACTGTCTAACATGAGATACTGATTATCAGGATCACTTGTCAGATCCTCAAAGATACGTTCCCACACCCCGGCTTTGGCCCATCGGGTAAAGCTTTTATGGACGGTTTTGTATTTGCCATATCGTTCCGGCAGATCATGCCAATGCGCACCCGAGCGGATCACCCAAAGAACTCCATTCACAAACAACCGATTATCAGCCCCCGTCCGGCCAAGATCAGAGACTTTATCAGCAATCAGCGGGGCAATCCTGGTCCATTGCTTCTCAGAAAGCTCATAACGCTTGGACAGGGCGCGGCATAGCTCGTCATCCGGTGCACGCGATATTCCTGCACCTTGCCGGGCGTCACCTTGTCCAACGGCAACGTGCCAAAGAATGGCAGCAGATGCACCCGCAACCGAATGGCATGGCTCTCGGTCCATTTCTCGGATCGCTCACCCTCGGTGATGACGCCATATTCCTTCAGGAACTGCTCCGCCGCCTTCCTGAAGGTCGGGCGGTCATTCAACACACCCGCTTCGGCCTGGCCGTGCAGTTTGAAGTACCAGCTCTCCGCCGCCTTGGCGGCCAGCTCCTGGCCTTCCTGCTTAGTACTGAATTGTCGCTGCTTTCCGCCAACAGACGCCCGCGCCTGCCAGAAGCGGCTATTGCCGCGTTGATAAATCTGAACCTTTCCACCCAACAGCTCGACGGTCGGCATGACACCTCCTTGCGCATCACGCGCTCCGGTTGAGGATCATTGGCAGACCACGACCATAGGCCATCAAGTTCGGGAATCCGAGTTAAATTACCCTAGAGTCCTCTGCGAATAGCTTGAATCGTATCTCTTTACCGACGCGGGGCTGATGTGATTCATGATTTGGGCTGGTTGAGGAGGCCAGTGCTGATGCCTCGAGCCTATTCTTCTGATCTTCGTGAACGCGTGATTTCGGTTGTGGAGAGCGGTGAGGAGACTTGCCGGTCTGCGGCGCGGCGTTTTGGCGTGAGCGCATCGTCTGCCATCAAATGGGTTCAGCGCCTGCATCGGGTTGGTGACCGACGCAGCGCTGGCACTGGTGGCCACCGGCCCTCGAAGGTGAAGCCTGAGCGGGCCTGGCTTCTGGCGGTCATTGAGGAGCGGTCCGACATCACGCTGGCGGCGTTGAGCGTGCGCCTGTGGGAAGAGCGTGGCGTGCGCGCCGACACTGGCATGTTGTCGCGGTTCTTCCGCGCTGAGGGTAGCAGCTTTAAAAAAAACCGTGCTGCCCGCCGAGCAGGACCGGCCTGACATCGCCTTCAAGCGGGCGCGCTGGCGGCGGTATCAGGGAAAAATTGACGCGTCTCGCCTGGTGTTTATCGACGAGACCTGGGCCAAAACCAACATGACCCGCACCCATGGGCGCTGCCGGCGTGGGCAAAAGCTGCACGCCAAGGTGCCGCACGGGCATTGGAAAACCTTGACCTTCATCGCCGCCCTGCGGGCCGACAAGGTTACCGCGCCCTGTGTACTCGATGGACCCATCAACAGCCGCAGCTTCACTGCCTATGTCGAGCAATTTCTGGTGCCGACGCTGCGCCCCGGCGATGTCGTCATCCTCGACAATCTCGGCAGCCACAAGGCCAAGACAGCGCGCGATGCCATAAGAAAAGCCGGCGCCAAACTCTTCTTCCTGCCGCCCTACAGCCCAGACCTCAATCCCATCGAGCAGGTCTTCGCAAAGCTCAAAACCCTACTCAGAAAAGCCGCCGAGAGAACCGTCGAAGCCACATGGCGGCGCATCGGGTCACTGCTCGATCACTTCCCGCCAGAAGAATGCACAAATTACCTCAAACACGCAGGATATGCGTCAATCTAATCACAGAAGACTCTAAGACTGCCCTAGTGCGCCAGACAGCAAAAAGCCGCCTTTCGGCGGCTTTAATGTGTTGATTTCGTTTGAGAACTTGGTTGCGGGACCTGGATTTGAACCAGGGACCTTCAGGTTATGAGACCGGACGCCAAACATATAACACGCTGATATTTAATATGTAAATCGGCATTGTGTGTGGAATGTGCCACAGGGTGTGGAAAATTGATCCATTTAGGCCGACAAACCCCAGAGATAACTAACCAATAACAACAGAAGCGCCGAGTCGGGAAAGATGATGCCGCTGTTTTTCTCAGCCCTACGCCCCCCGTAGGTGCTAACGCGGGCTCATCCGATCAGTTTGAGTGTTGGGGGGTAGTTTTCCGTTCAGACCTTATGAAAATGAAAATCCTTTGAATAACAAGGCTTAGGAGAAATTTCGAGAGTCTTCAGTTTCGAAACATATATTCAACAGAATAAAATAGGAATATTTTCATATTTCTGACGTATTCTGATCACCGGACGGCACCCTAGCCCCAGAAATGAGGTTTTATGACCAATGAAAAACATGAAGATGCAAATTTTGGAGATGAAAAGTTTGGCAAAGGGATTCTCCTCGGAGCGGGACTTTCCAGTATGGCAACTGCCGCTTTCGCCGCAGCAACCTTCGACAAGTCAATGATTTGTCTATATTTTGTTCAGGCTGCTGTCGCAGCCACTGGTCTCACTAAAGCTATCTGCGCTTTCGACCGGCGCAATAGTGCCTCTGCCAACCTAAAAACCCCGAATGGTCCAGGTAGCTAATGCGCGCCTCTTGATCGCTAAATATTTTGACACCTATCATGAGCCATGGCACGGCTCAAAATTAACACGGCTGTAATACTCCATCCTGTCAAAAAGGCAGGGGTCCACGCCTCGAACACGAGTAAAAAAGCTGCCAAATTTTTCGACGGCAATCCTCACTGGAAATCCTTCGTTGGCCTAACGGTGATCATTGGCCTTCTAATTGCCATCTGGGGAATTTGGCTAGCGTTGTCTACCGATGTCAAACCTCAAGTTACTGCTGTTATCAAGCCCGTAGGAACAGGCATCATAGAGAATGATAATGGTAATACGAACAGGGAAATGGCGAATGATAATAGCGATACCAACAGGATTATTCAGTATTTAAAAACCCTCAACGTCCGACCACTCGCGCCCGTACCTATCATCCCACCGTCTCCATCCCCTCAAGCCACAGTGCCGCCCGCGCCCAAAATAATTTCCTCCCCCCAAACTGCGGTCACAGCAGCACCCATCAATATCCCTTCCTCCCGCCGCGCTACCCCACCACCGCAATCAGCTAATCTGCCGATTGTTGAACCGCAATTTACAACGACGACCCCCATATCCGTAGAATCTGCCTATTCTGCGCACAATTCGCAAACCGCAGCGAACGAGCTTCGTGACGCTTTGCGGGGCAGCTTTTCGTCCGTGCTCGGGGCCGGCGATGAATCTGGCGCTATGGTTTTGATAACGGTCGAGGATATAACGTATCCGGAGTGCTCTAGCACTCAAACAAACTGTCCGGTGCAGGTTTATATCACCGGCAGATATGCCGATGGCACCGTTTTAATTCCTTATCGTCCTTTTACAGGCTACGAGCCCGCCGATTCTTTTGTGGGGTCAGATTACTCTGAAGCTATTACCGACGCAGTATCCCAAGCCTACAACTATATTCAAACCCTGGCCCAGAATTAGGGGCTCTGCATCAATCTTTTTGTGAAAAAGAGATGAAAGGAAATGCCAGCGTTATTTCCTGTACGGGACCGACATCATCCGGTGAGTTATCGTCTTGCGATTTTGCAAATCGCGCTAACACCGTAATAGAGAACGAGAGGGTATCCGGATTCGATGGTGGCTGTTGTGCCATGTATCGCATCGAAACTCCTAGAGAACTGCCAGGGTCAATGTAAGAAAACTGGCTAATAGCGGTATTGTTAGGATTAGCGACACAATCGGCATAGTCATCATTGCAAAAAGGAATGCCATTTGGCATCGGCTGATTCAGCTTCGCGCCGGAACCCAGAAAAGCATTCTGCGAACCGTCCGTTCTGGCATCATCAATATAGATGCGTATGTTGCTTGTGTTTTTAATCACCACTTCAACAGAGACTTCGCCCTGGGCATAGGCCACCCTCATAACATTAGCTGTAAGACCCGAAGAGCTAGCCGTCCCCAGAGCCTGGGCAGATGCACCGTCCGGGATAGAATAAACCGTTAACACCATTGCCAAAATAGCCCAGAACCGCATCACCACGCCCTCGCCGCTTAGTGTACCCCAGAGAATTATTGTATCTTTTGAATGAGTACAGCAAGGCGGACGAAGAGAAAATCTGGCGGTAACATAAATTTGCATGGCGATATAATTGCCACACCAAGAGATTCTGCCCATAAATGGACAATCCAGGGTTTCCCTTGTGGAGCGCAGAAATGTCTTTGCGTGTGATGGTTCGTTGGTTCAAATTACCGAAATTCATGGACATTGCCGGCGCCCCCGGCTCAGTTGGGCCATAGCCAACACCAAGCAGGATCACATCCCGTTCGTCCCCCTGCACAGTTTCAAGATTTTTGACGAACACCGGCTCCAGGACGCCGTCGCCGAAAAATGGCTCCAGAGCAGGATTGCCCGCGCGCTCTTTGTCCAAAAGATCTTCAACCAGCTTCTGTTGCTCAGCGTTCAGCACGATGATGCCCAGCGTTTTATCGCTCTGCGTTGGGTCGGTCAGGCGGGAGACAGCTTCTGCGACCAGCGCCTGCGCCTCGATCTGGTTCGTTCGCCCAATGCCCTTTGCATAAACACCTGCCACGCGCCGCCAGGAAACAGCACTCGCCCGCGTCACCGCGGCCGGGAAGGTGATGAGGCGATTTTCGTAATACCGGCTATTGGAAAACGCGATCAGGCTTTCATGCCGGCTACGGTAATGCCATTCCAGCGTGTGTTGCGGCAGTCCGGCGGCAAGGCATTCCTCAAGAATGCTTTCCGCGTCCCGCTCATCGTCGCTGACCTCGTCATCATCCCCGCCTCGGCCGAAGAAATTGGTAGGTGGCATCTGCCGCGGGTCGCCCGCCACGACAACCTGCTTGCCGCGCGCCATGGCGCCGATCGCATCCCAAGGCGCGATCTGCGAGGCTTCATCGAAGATCACCAGATCAAAAAGAGGTTGTTCGGCCGAGAGATATTGCGCGATCGAGAGCGGGCTCATCAGCATACAGGGCGCCAATTTCGTAAAAGCGTCACCCATTTCGCTGGTCAGTTGGCGGATCGGTTTATGGCGCTTCTGCAGTTGCAGCTGATGTTTCAGAATGCCGTAGCCATCCCTTTTACCAACCTCATTCTTGTCGGGGATCCGCCCGCAAATCCTCGCCCGCGTGTAGCGCACAGCCAAAGCGGCTATCCTGTCTTCAAGCTTGCGAAAGGCCATGATGTCGCTACCATGCACATCCGGCACGAACTCTTTCAAGCGCGGTTCAGAATCAATCAGCCGTGCCGCGAACCAGCGCGCATAACCCGTTTCGAAAAGATCCGGCAGGCTATCGCTCTGACGGCTCACTTCTATAAGTGGCCCCAACCCTGCCCCACGCGCCTGTGCCACCACACGCAGCCAGTTACACCAGGCGTTCAGCCGCGTTGGATGGGCCAATACCGCCGCCGAGAGCAGACCAAGCTCATTTAGTCCGGCGTTTGCTTCAGCGTTAGCGAGGCGCGCAAGCTTCGCCACTAAAGCCTGCATCGTATTTAAAGCTGCAACGCAATTTTGCAGCGCACGTGCGATTTTACCTTCCGGCGCCAGCAATTCATTGGCATCAACAACCAACTGCCGAACACTCTGCCGCCGTTCGACCAGCGCGTCCGGATCCGTGATCCCGGCCCCTATCGCCTGCCGCAACGCCTCGGCCAACGCCAAAGCTACCTCCATCCGGCCGACATCGCTGCGCAACCCTGCCCATCCAGGCACAGCTTGCAAGGCGCCCGGCAACACCGCCAGCTCAGCGGTTAACGCCTGCAAACGGCGCAGACGAGGCAAGTCTTCTGCCGGCGAAGGCGCAGTTTCTGCTTGACCCAAGGCTGCTAATTTCGCGGCAACCTTCTTCTTGGCTCCACCAGCAAATAGGAAAAATTTCTGCGTCGCCGCCTGCCATTCCAACTCCATGGCGGCGACAGGCACGGCGGCAATATCAGTGTAAGGTACTGAGAGCTCGACCTGAATAAGCCGATAAGTCCCTAGAAGGTGATTTAGCTGTGCCAACGCAGGGGCCAGCGTCGCGTAATCCGACGCGAAGGCAAAGCGCAGATCCTGCCCATGGGCTTGTAACAAGCTCTGTACCAGGTGGCATAAAGCCTCAATCCCCGGCAAATCATGTGCGGTTTCGAACTTTACGGCTGCCTGCAGGCCATCACGTGCCGCCAAGAGCGCCGCCAAACTGCCGGGGAAAGCCTGCGCCGCCTCTAAAAACTCATCTTGCCAGCCATTGGACCACTCCATCGCCCGCAGCGACGCGAAGCTCTCTGGCACCCCGGCCACTTGTGCGGCACCGATTTGTAGGCGCCTGACAATATCACGCAGCTCCGCCAGATCCTGCTCGCTATGCTCAACCGAGGCAGGCCAGGAAAGGCGCGGTGCGCGCATACTATCATTCTTGACCGCAACCCCAATCGCCTGATGCAGCGTCATGCCGTTGGGCTGCGACCGATGCAGCAAGGCGACAAACTCATTCAACCGATCACGCATCAACCGCAGTTGACCGGCCTCACGCGTCCACATTTCTGGCGAGAACGCGTCCCGCGCATCCCAAGCACGCTCAAGTTGCTTCAGAACCTCCAGCTTGTTCGCCTTGTTCGAATGTAGCTGTAGACAGAACTCTCCGAGCCCCTTCTCCTCCAACCGCCGATGTACCACGTTCAATGCCGCAATCTTTTCGGCGACGAACAAAACCCGCCGGCCGAGGGCCAAATTATGCGCGATCATGTTCGCAATGGTCTGGGACTTACCTGTCCCTGGCGGCCCATCGAGTACGAAGTCGCAGCCATTCGCGGAGGCGACCGTCGCCGAGATCTGTGAGGAATCCGCCGGCAGGGGCAAGAACAGCTGGGACGGGTCGAGCTTACGATCCAACTCTTCGGGGCGCGGATAGTCGCCCGCAGACTGATAGCGCTCCTGGCCGCGCTCAATGAGATGCTTCACCACAGGGCTTTGGGTGAGCAGGGCGGCGCGGTCCGCCATGTCCTTCCACATCAGATATTTGGCGAACGAAAAACTGCCGAGCATCACCTGCTCGGTTACCTCGAACCCGGCCATGTCGCGCACCGCGCGGCGCATGATGGTCAAAACGACCTTTACATCCACCCCTTGCCCGTTCGCGGGCACCGGCAGGGCGGCGCCTAAGCCCGGAACATCGAGATTGAAATCGTGCCGCAGCAATTCGAGCAGGGTGAGGTTGAAGCGCGGCTCATCTTCATGAGCGAGCATCGCCACTCCCGATAGCGCGCTTTTACGCTCCAGCCTCACCGGAACCAGCAAGAGGGGAGCCCGGTAGAAGCGCGCATCGTCGGCGGATTTCCGCCATTTCAAGAAGCCCAACGCCAAAAACAAAGTATTGGCCCCGCCCTCTTGAACATCGCTACGCGAACTGCGGAAGAGGTCGACCAAAAGCGTGTCCAGCTTCTCCTTCTCCAAATCGCACAAAAGCGTATTCCGCTCCTGCAACGCGGCCCTTGCCATCTCCTCCTTCAGATTTTCCTGGGTTTGCGCCGCAAACAGCGCCTCGTCACGCCCGCTGACCGCATTTGCCGGCATTGCCGCAAAATGGATCTTCTGGCCGGCGGCAAGTCTCTCCTCCAACAGTCCCAGATCAAGGCAAAGAGGGCGTATTGCCTTGTTTTTCTCGCCCACATGCAAAAGCCTATTGCGCGTCGTCAGGTCGAGCAGTTTGCGCTGCCAATGTGCCAGCCGCCCTTCCGGTGTATCCGCCGGCTGCGGCTCATCATCGGCCGGAATAGCGATGAAATCCTCCGGCGGCAGGTCGAGATAAAACGGGGCGGCCTCAATCTCCGGCACTGCCCGGGCAATCACCGCTTCTGAGCCAAGCGGACGAACCCGCATCATCCGCGCACGCCTGATGTCGAGCGCTGCCTCGAACGCAGTGTCATGCGCTTCTTCAAGCTGGCGGTTGCCCTGGGCGATCGCTTGCAAAAAGCTCGCATCGTTCCGGTCCGTGGCGAAGGTGGTCTCAAAGACCACCAGATCGTTCAGCGCCACATGCTTCCTTAGAACCTCCGCCTCTTCTACCGCCAGGTCAGGCAGACTGGTGGCGCGGGTCCAAAAGCCGCAAAACGCATGCCCTTGGGTAAGGATAATAAGCGGGTGCAGCCCCGCCTGTTCCAGGCACGCTGCGAACAACAAGGAGGTGTCGAGGCAGGTCGCGACCAACCCATCCAAAATTGCGCTGGGCGACCTGACTTTCTGCCCCTCCACCTCGAAACTTGCGGGCGGCAGGGCATAGCTCAGGTTCAGGCGCCTGATCGCCGTCCAGATGGCTGACACCAGCTGCCACGCGTCCTGGGCAGAGCGCCGATACCCATCAATGGCATCCTGTTTTCCCGTACTGTGCAATATTTCAGATGCGGATTTGAGGATGCGATCAATCGCCGGGTCATTCGGCATGCAGTAGGCGGCCAAAAGCCCAAGCGCGCCCATGCCAGCCCAATGCAGCCGTGGCAGACACTCGACCTCGTACCGTGCCTCGGCAAGCTGCGCTTCGCCAGCAGTAAGCGTGAAGCACAAGGCGCCGCGCAGCGCCTCGTTAAGCCCGGCCAACATCCCCGCATCCAGGCTGACCAACCGGTCACTGATATGGGTGGTCGCCCCCGGCGCTAAACGCTCAATCCGCCAGGTTCGGGGCGCGATAAAAGTGGGGCTGGCGCTGAGTGTGAGAATCGCCGGACCGACGGCTTCTTCGCCCCCATTTTCAATCTTCAGGTCCGCGATCAATGGAACCGCGTTCTGGTGCGAGGCAAAGCCTATTTTTGGCTGCACCAGTGCTTTGACCTCGATCATCCTACCCTCTGCATTCTGCCCAGCGGGAAGGAAGCGTAACAAACTCTGGCCTTTCTATACAACCCCGCCGCGCATCGGGGCAGGTAGAGATCGGGGCGGCACACATCTCCACCTGCAGCCTGATGGCCTCCCAGACCATAGATATAGAGGCTGCGGAAATTTGGACGCCAAGCGGGATGTGTTAGCACGCGCCCCAGGGCGGCGTGCCAAATGAGCCGGAAGTACAAAGCGGTGACTGAGACTCAAAGTCTCAGATGAGACTCAGCGCCACGTTAGACAGAACAACAGAGATTTTCAAAACAAACAGTTGAAATACAACGATAAAATCTTGTGTGAGACCGATTACATCAAAACTGGAGACTGGCACATTTGATGTCCGCATAGACCTCCTCACGGCCTATGGGCGCCTTTATTTGGCGGAGAGGCCGTACTCCGCCAACGCCTCCGCACAGGCCTTGTCCAGAAATTTGATCACCAAAGCTCGTTTGGTGGTTTTCTGGTTCCTCATCAAAAATTCCAGCTTCAAGTGGATACTCGCCGGCACATCTGTATTCATCGCCTTGTCTACATCTTGGAAATTCTTATCCATCCAACCGCATTCATTCCACACGATTGGATGAACCATCGCGGGTTTAACGGCGCCGTCCTCTTCATTCACTGGAGACGCGCTGCTCCCCGGTGCATTTAGGCCTTGCTCTATGAGCCGCCGTGCCGCTTCCGCCCTATTGGGTAAATCCCTCTGCCGGCGGCGCCACTCGTCAATCTTTCCAGCCAAAAGATGCGGCAAGCGAATTTCAAAGCGGGTGAACAAATCAGCCATTTCCGACTCTTTCATAATAATTTACGGTTGATACGTATCATACGGTCCGTCGTAGATACGTATCAACCGTAAATTACGTGTTTTCTATTATATCGCGCCCGCCGGGGGCTGCTCCACCGGCCTTCCCAAGATGATCCAAGCTGTTTTGCACCAACCCCAAGCGACTTGGCGCGAACACTGCCTCCTCGATTCTCACCGTTCGCCATGATGCGCCACAGGTCGTGACGGCATCACAGCAGGGTAACAATCGAGGTTTACGATGCACAAACGCTTATCTATCCCTGCCAAGTTCATCCCCGCAGCGGCCGAGCCCACAGCTCAAGCGGCCAATTCAAATGGTGTCCCGCCAGTCTTCTGCTCAATCCAGGACTGGGTCAGCTATTCTGGCATGAGCCGCTCAGCGACCTATCAAGGCATCAAAGAGAAATGGCTGCCGTCTCTGAAGCTCGGCAAAACCCGCCTTATTGACCGGGATCGAGCCGTCGCCGCCGTCCGTGCCCGCTTTAGCTGCGCCGAAGCCGCCTAAAATTGGCTCCAGCCCGGCTGACGGACAGGCCCGGGCGCCACAGGAACTTTCCCTGTAGCAGAATGCGTGTCTTCACCCCGGACAAAACCGGGGTCCGCCTCATAGTCTTTTTCGCAACGTGGCTCCGGTCATCCGGCACGCGGCGAAAAGGCGAGGAATCAAAGCACGGCGCGACGTCAAACAATCGCGATTCACACTGGGATTCTCACCCGCCACTGTGGCTTCGGCTGCTGAAGCGGACATCTCCGATCCCCCCCTGGCGGGCGTCCGCCTAGGGGATATAGTCAACCCGTTTGAAAGCCTGCGAATTGGGCCGCAGCATGAGGAGCGCAATCCTCACCAGCATCGTGAGATGCCGGACTGCGGGGCAGACGGACTGGCCCTCCGGTGAAACTGGGCGGTTGGCGAAACAGAGTGTAGAAGGCGCCCCCGAGATATCCGCTCGCTTGCCACCCGGCAGGCAGGGACGCGGAGGCGGAGACTTGCCCGGACGCCAGAACGCTCCATTAAGGGCTCTGACTATGGTTTGTACTAGCTGCAAAGCCGCCGCGCGCCCGGCACGACAAACCCACCCAGCGCTACAGCTACGACACGTCTGCGCTGGCCTCTCCAGGCAGTCTGGCCTCGAGATAGCACCAGACGGGCGACGCCTCACTTTTCAAGAACAAACAGCCCGCGCGGCGGATTTAGCCCCGCCATAACGGATATCACGTTGCCAAGCCGCTCCCCGGGGCGCCCGTAGTCCCGGCACCAGCGCCGCTACGATACAGAATCTGGGCCCAATATGCACCGCCGCACCGATGCGGCGCGCGCAGCTCCAGCACAACCGGGACACCCTGCAGGAGTGATTGCAAACGCGGCACCTGCGCGATGCTCGGAACACAACAAGAACCTTGAAACCAACAACCAGCGCCCCGAGTCGGGCCGTGAATTTGCCGTCCACCACCGGCACTAAAATCTAGCTTCGAGGATCCTTCTGTTTCCCACAGAATCAATGGCGCTGAAGCGTGCTCTCTGTTGGACCAAGAAATCTATTATCTATTGATAATACTATTATTTATTCTCTTTTTAACAACACTTCCTAAGCGGAGACGGTTCCGGTTGCTGCCACAGTTCGCCTAACCAGCCCCCGGAAACCGGGTGGTCTGGTCAGACTGCGACAGCGGGAGAAGACTTCCTGAAGGGAGCCCGGCCCCATGGCTGCAAGCCTTAGGCGACGCAACGCCCGTACTCAGATCTACCCGGCCAGGTGAGGCAGAAATTACACTCTGCCTCCTGCGTCCTGTGCTGCGCTCCGGTAGACCGACGGATCACCCGCCCAGTCACTAAGCCTTGGCTATGCAGCAGCGTCCTCACGGTCGCCAAGTTGTCTCTCCGATGCGGTGCCGCCAGTTCGACCCGACCACGGCATCGGCCTTTATGCTGTCCCGCGCCGCAAATGCGACAGAAGATGAGCACAGCCTGACAAAGTGCTTGCACATTGATCCGGCCCCTATGGAATACCGTCACGACTTATTGGGAGAAATGTCATACGCCAAAAATACTGCGTCATGGAGGGCATGTTCTGGCACGTCTCTTCTCCAATTTGAGACCCTCCAAAGCCGCCAATTGGCCGGCTTCTCGCCCTAAATCGGAGCGGCTGTAACGGATACACCGTCAAAACACTAATTGAGCCGGCAATGCCAAGCAGATGCGAAACATAGAGCCTGGGTAATATCGCTCATTTTCGCGAAAGAATTACCGACTTTTCGATCCGTGGGTGATGTGTCACGTACAACATCACGTACAACGTCACGTACAACGTCACATTCACCGACGTCTGTCCGCCTCAGCTTGGTGGCGACAAGGGGTATGCTCAATTTTGAGCATACCCCTTCAGCGTCTCTACACACGCCCCTTCAAGACACTTGACCTAAGGCCAATTCGCTCGAGACAGCTCAACCTAGATCGCCCCATACGCCAGATGCCGGGCAGGCAAGACCGCGGAAGTACAGACTTGCCCGGTCGCCAGAACGTCGTCTCATGGGCCCGAGCAAGACGCGGTTCAGCTGAATTTAACCTCGGCCCCATCCACGCGCGCCCTCACTAACCGGCCAAACGCTGCAACTCCGCCACCGTAGCGCCCAGCTCTCCAGCCAGCCGGCCCGGCATCAACCGTGCAAAACAATCGGCCAGACCGCGATAATACCAGAGCGTGCCCTCCTTCCCGCCGGTAAAGCGACTGAACACATCCTCCCCCACCTCACGGAAATCAGCCAAAATGGCGCGCGCATTATAAAGCTTGTCCGCACAGGAAACGAGCCACACATCCGGGCCAGCATGTTCCAGATGCGCGATATAGGCTTCCTTACGTTCACGCCAGGGCGGCTTCGGCAGTGTGTCCGCGTCCGTACAGCCACGCACAATTGCCGCCGCCCGCGGACCAAACCGCGCCTCGATCACCGGCTCCTGCTCAGCGCCTTGGTCCTCAATCGCATCATGCAAGAGCCCGGCAATCGCCTGGTCTTCATCCCCTCCATATTCCAGCACCAAGCCGGCAACGCCGAGCAGATGCGAAATATACGGCATCTCGGCCCCTTTGCGGGTTTGCTCCGCATGAATTGTCATCGCAAACGCTGCCGCGTCAGCCAACCGCTCCCAGCGGCCAGGTTGTGTCACCCTTCCGGTCAAGACCTATCTCCATGTGTGGGAATGTGCCGCGATCATGCGAGCGGCGGCGATGCAAGGCAAGACGAAAAAGTTAAAACAAAGCAAAATCAAAATATTAGGTTTGAAACGAAATTTCGAGAGCCCTTGCGCGCCTCTGCGGGCCGCGAATGATCCCTCTTGGCCATGCCGGCCGTCATGTTGGCCCGGGGCTGCACCCTCTGTTGGCGCCGATCTTCGCCGCTCTTCGCCATCGCCCGCCCGACAGGATTGTGAGGGGAAGTTGGTGGGAAGCTGGAGGGAAGTCAGCCACCGCAGCACGAGCGTTTCCATTGGTTGGTGGCCATGCCCGCACCGTTCAACATCAGTACAGTTCCATCGCGACGAGATGCGTCGGCGCGAGCAGCTTAGCCGCCAATGGTTCGCAGGACGGTTTCCTGCGCTCCAGCGGCAGGCCGAACCAGGAGGCGGCAGCGCCCGAGATCGGCGAGGAAAGAGAAATGTGTCAGCGCATCCAGCCGTTGCAGATGGTCGAGCCGTGCTGGTCCACCCAAGGGCAGTGCCGGCACGAATCCGTAGCATTCACCTAGGGAGAGTTGGCCAAGGCGCGTACGTGCTCTTGAGAAGAGCGGTTCTGCTTGTGGAGTATCTTCGAAGAAATCAAACGAATCTTCAAATTCCAACATGAAGAGAGGAACCGCGACAGAATAGGTTCCGGTTGCTTCACTATCATTGAACTCAGCCACACGAACGGCAAAATGTGGAAGATCAATCATCAGCCTTTGATGCTGCTCATTCCAGGCCAGCAACTCGCCGAAGGCTGAGTATCCCACGATGTGCGTCTTGCTTGGCGCGAGCTGTGCATCGCCCGCGAAGATGCGCTCAGCCACCGGCGCGAAACGCTGCGGCAGGCAGAATTGGAACTTGCCCCGCTTCCACATTCCGATCCCGTGGCTTCGCCAGAAGGCCAATAGATCGGCCGGCAGATGCCCCTCAAGCTCGGCCAGTTGCTCCGGGCGCGGGTGCATGGCTTGCTCAGGCAGGCCATTGTCTTCGAGAAGTGTCGCGAACCAGTCCTTGTCCATCTGGGCGGCTGGCCCTTGCCCTCAGCCCGCGCCCATTTGGCGCAGGGCGACGACCTTGCGGTTCTCCGTGTCGTTGTAACGCAGTTCGATCGGTTCAAGCTGGGCGATGATGGCGAAGTGCTCCGCAGCGCGGACCTTGCGCACCTCGTCCAGCACACCGAGACCGCCCAGTCCGACCGCCGGGAAGAAGCCGTAGCATTCGCCGTAGGATAGCTTCCCGCACTTCTTCAGCGCTCGGTCGAAGAGCGGCTTCGCCGTCCCGTGCTCGAAAAAGTCGTATCCAGCATCAACACGGCTCAGACCAGATGGGAGGGACCGATCTGGCTCCAAGATAGGATGCTTCGGGGAGACATGCCGTGTGTACGCAATCTTATTTACCAGATCTACATCCAGGAAGTAATTCTTGTTTTCCCAGACGAGCAACTCTCCGAACGCGGTATAGCCGATCAGTACGGAAGTTTCGGCTGGGAAGTCCGGATCGCCCTTAAGGATCATATCGACGAGGCTCTGGTAGCGGTCCGGCCGCACGAGTTGGAAGCGGCCGTCGAGCCAGAGTCCGGCACCGTACTCCTCCCAGAAGTCCAGAAGGGATTCAGGAACCCGCCCACGGTAGGCTTCCCGCACCTCGGCGGGCACCGGCTCTCCACCGGCGGGCGGGCCGAATTTCTTGATGCAGTATTCGAAGTTTGCGTTGAGCTTGGTCATGGTTGTGTCAATCCTCGCAGGGTTCCAGCCTGATATTCATCTTCTCATCGCCGCGCTGCAAAGCCTTCTTCACCGCGTCCTTCAGTGCCTGCACACGGGTCTTCCATTGCGAGCCAATCGAGCGGTTGATCGATTTGCTGCCCATCCCCATCGCATCACGCTCCCCACCGCCGGCGATGCTGTCCAGCGCGTGAGTTGCGTCCAGGCTCTTCATCTCCTGTATTGTCTGGGTACTGGCCATCTGCTCGGCCTCTTCCGGGTTGCGCCCCTGCTCTTCAAATTGCTCCGCCAATTCCTTTGCACGATCCTTTTGGAATTTCCCTCTTGTCTTCTCCCGCTTAGCGGCATCTCCCTCGGGCCTGTAGCTGCGTGTATCCGCCTTGCGCTTATCGGCCGCATCCAGCCTGTCCTGCATCTGCTGCGGCGTTTGGCTGTTGATCAGGTCCTGCTGGTCCTGCAGCTGCTGCTTCATCTCCGCCTCGCTCTGCCCGGCGGGCGTATTGAAGCACGGGAGCGCGTCGCCGCACTCCACGCAAGGCTCAGAAGCATCGGCATCCTTGAGCTGCTCGTCGGCCTGGTTGTTCGCGTGGCTGATGGCATTGGACAGCGCCTTCGCGGCGACAACCGTGACGATCAGACCGATCACCGCGCCGGCGGCCATGCCGATCGGCCCTCCCACGGCACCAGCTTCCGCGCCAATCACCGCCCCGCTCATATGGCGCCTCCGGCTGTGGTGCGCTGGGCCATCGCCTGCATCAGGAGCTTGATTTGCCGGTCGGGCGATGCGCCCCCTTCATTCAGCGCGGCACGCGCCTGTCCAAGCTCCGCGAAGCGGCCTTGCGTCATCAATTGCAGCCAGGCGAAGCGCCCCAGCCCCGCTTCCGTTTTCAACCCCCAGGCACGGCCCCGCGCCTCACTCCGCGCCACGAAGACCAGCAGCCCGGCCTCCTCCATGCCCCTGGTCTGCTCCGGCGCGGCATCACGCAGATAGGACGCGATCGCCCGGTGCGAGCGTGCCGTCATCGCTCCCGAGAGCGCCTGCATCTGCGCCTCGTTCAGCGCCAGCCGTCCGTGCGCGGGCGCCGGCCAGTCCGCCCGGCGCTTGGCCTGCAACGCCCCCTCCGGCGCCGCGATCGCCAGCGCCGCCGCCGGGCCGAACAGCCGGGCGCGCTGTGCCGGGGTCAGCACCGGCAGGATCATCGCCAGCACGCTCGGGTCCCAATGGCGGAACATCACCGTCCGCTGCGCCGGCGCGAACGGGTCCGGCGCAGCGTCTTGGGCTGGCGGCGGGGCCGGAATCTCCACCAGGTTCAGCGTGCGCAGATACCGGTAGAAAACGGGCTCGTCCGGTTCCTCTACCCGCCAGAACACGGCCGCCCCCTCGATGCCCTCGATGCACAGCAGCTTGCGCAGCCGCCGCTCGTTCAGCAGCGCCAGATGCGGGCCGGCGCGCACGATCCCGGCATTGCCGCGATATTCCAGGAACAGCGGGCGCGCCGCCACATCCACCTGCCGCAGCAAAGCGGGGAGGTCGTCGTATTTCGCGCCATCCAGCACGGCGAAAACCGGGGAGGGCCACCCGGCCAGAATGTCAGCAAGACCGGCCGCCATGTTACCCCATGCTCATGAAGGGCGCGCCCGCCGCCGCGGCCTGGCGCGGGCAGGGCGGGGCGGCCGGGCTGGCGCCCACCGCTCCGGCATTGCCGCCGCCACCGCTGCCGCCGCTCTCGCCGATCAGCACCGTGAAGCAGCCCAGCGCGATGACGCCGCCATGCGACATCTGGTCGCCCATCCGCGCCGCCGGCATGCCGCCGATCAGCACGGTGGAGGAGCCCATCGCCACCGTATCAGGCGGGCCGACGCACACCGCCATGTCGGAGACGCGCGCGGCGGGCAGGCCCCCGACCAGCACGGTCGGGCAGCCAGGGCCGGAGACGGGCCCGCCGACATGCGGCACGGGGCCGTTACTGGCCGGGCAGGTGTGCATGTCCGTCAATCGCGCTGCGGGCTTCCCGGCCATTCATTCGCCTCTTGATAGAACCGGGTGCAACCTACGTGAGCCGGTAGCGCGCGTAAATAACGCCATTCGTTACGAGGCGACCATTTGTCGGCAGGGTGGGATGGGGGCGGTTTTGAGGGTGAGTTTCAGGACGCTGGGCTCTACAGCCAGCTTCAGTATCAGGGAAGCGGGTAGCCAAACGGGCTATTCGCAGAGGCAGAGGTCCATGGAAATTCTTGGAGGCCTCTTTCTGAGGGTTAGTTTGGGGTCGTTGGCTGACAGTTAAGGAGGCGTTCATCACTGAGTGGCGCAATCGAGTGCAGGACCGACTCGGCCGGTACTCGCGAATAGTCCTTTACAGCAGCAGCTGCCGAACCATTCGTCACCACAGCGTGCTACTACCTTCCCGAACACCGTCACCTCCCCATTCGTGAATGCTCATCGCACCAACGAACCGCGCCTGCAGCCGGGCTGTCGCCTTTCCAGTGGAAACCAACCGCTCTGTAAGGGAATACGCCGTCATCACGCGCTCAGTGCCGCCGTACAGAAAGCCGCAAAGTCCAAATCGGATAAGTCGTACGAAAATCGTACGGCACCGACATTGGAGCGAAACACAACGCTAAGTTATTGAAATACCTGGCGTGCCATTCGCCATGAATGTGATAACTGGAAGGCTTTGAATTCATTATGAAAAAATTTTCGACTGATACGCCTCACCTGAACTTACCCGCAATACGTCCTTTTCGAAAATCCATGTGAACCATGAAATTACTTTATAACTGGCGCGTTTTTTGACGTAAAAGACGATTGGACGCGGTGTGAAACGGCGATATTCTGCCCACCGAGCCCAGCTATTTCGGCTGGCGCAATTGTGGGGTTCCGGCAGGCCCCATCACCGCGTCTGTTTGCTCAAGCGCTTTGTGTAACGACGACCGCACGTCGCATGCTGCTTCAAGCCCACCGCCGCCGCCCTCCCCGCCGGAATGCCAAGCTGGTTATCGCTCCTGCGACAAGCGGAAGAGCCGGCGCCCCAACTCGATGATTGTCCGTTGCAAGCACAGGGGTTGCTCCAGAATGGCTTTTCAACCACTCAAGCACGGCTTGGTTCAGGTGCATCCCCGCGTGGGCGGGGAACGCAATGCCAATGACGGCACCGCCGCATATGATCTCGGTTCATCCCCGCGTGGGCGGGGAACGCTCACCTATACCGGGTCGAGCCTGAAAGGGCGCCGGTTCATCCCCGCGTGGGCAGGGAACGCCTGACCACAAGCTGGCAGCGCTTTTCACTGCCCGGTTCATCCCCGCGTGGGCGGGGAACGCGCTGAAAAAGCCGCTGAATTTACACCTGTTCGCGGTTCATCCCCGCGTGGGCGGGGAACGCGCCAGAGCGCATGCTTGCGAGGGTTTCGCCTCCGGTTCATCCCCGCGTGGGCGGGGAACGCCCGGGACTGCCTGGCACATCATCAAGGTCGGCCGGTTCATCCCCGCGTGGGCGGGGAACGCTCGTTGGAGATCGGCACCAACGCCGTCAGGTCCGGTTCATCCCCGCGTGGGCGGGGAACGCGGCGACATGATCGATTGCGGGTATCCGTTCACCGGTTCATCCCCGCGTGGGCGGGGAACGCTGGATGACTGGAAGTTTGGCCATGGCGACGATCGGTTCATCCCCGCGTGGGCGGGGAACGCAGCTTGAAGAACGGTACCCTACCATGGCCGTGACAATCGGAGCGCCGGCAAAGCTCTGCTGAGCGAACATCACGTAGAGCATGGCGAAGACAAAGCCGACGATCGCGGCGGGCGTGAACATGGGCGGATTCAAGCATGAATTGGCCCGCGGAGGCGAGGAAATTCCCCCGCGTTTAACTGCTGGTTCGGCGCAAGGCGGACCAGCGACCACCGCCCCCCGATTTGCACCCCAAAAGCCCCCTCAACACATGCTGTTGCTTGTCTAGGTGGCGGCAGGCTGGCGGCAATGCGCGGCTGCGCCTAGCCTATAAAACCCTTAACACGATGCCCAGCCCGGTCTCGACCGCGATCCGCGACAGCGCGCGCAGCTTCCTGGAGCGGCGCGAGAGCCATATGTGTTTAGGCTGACGCGCCAGCGTCAAGATAAACCCATGAAATGACTCGCTAAAACAAAACTAGAACAGCCAGTTAAAAACTTGATGCTGTAGAGCCGGACGAAATCGGCATCCGCCCCTCCGCAAGACGGGAGCGGAACAAGGCAGGCCCGCACGGCCGCGCCTTACGCTGGCGAGCCATGCGGGCGCGTGGGCCACGCGCCAATTGCAAGTGATTATCAATACCATTATCTCCCTGCGGATCATCATGGTCGAAGAGAAGGACAAAGCATGGCATTAAAGGCGTGGCTGCAACCCGGGATGCTGGCGGGCCTCCTGATCTTGGGAATGGCCCTCCCCCAGCCCGCCGCCGCAGCGCCGATCACGGTCACCGACATGGCCGGCCGAACCGTGACGCTGGATGGCGTCCCGCAACGTATCGCCTTGCAGGATGGCCGCGTCGGCATGGATCTGGCCCTGCTCAACCGTGCCGCGCCGTTCCAGGATGTGGTGGTATGGAATAATCTGCTGAAACGCGCGCAACCGGGCCTCTGGGCGCTGATGGTGAAAAAATGGCCGGCCGCCGCCGCCATTCCCGATATGGGCTTCGACGATAATGGCGAGGTGAATGTCGAGCAGCTGATCGCGGACAAGCCGCAATTGCTGATCGCGGAACTGCGCGCCAGGCCGGTGCTGGAGCAGGATGGCGCGATGAAGGCACTGGCCGAGGCCGGCATCAAGGTGCTGTTCGTGGACGATGCCGAGCATCCGGTGCCGGATGCGGCCAAGAGTGTGCTGCTGCTGGGCAAAGTGCTGGGGTGCGAGCGCGAGGCCCAGGCTTATTACGACTTCTACCAATCCCACTATCAGGCCCTGCGGGCGACGATCGCCAAACAGCCGCAACCGCGCCCGAACGTGTTTGTCGAGGCGCTGGCCGGCCAGCATGACGCGAATAATTGCTGCTTCACCCACGGCAATTTCGGCTGGGGCGTGCTGGTGCAGGAGGTCGGGGCGCGCAATCTCGGTTCGACCGTGCTGCACACGCCCTCCGGCCAGATCGGCATGGAGACGCTGCTGGCCGACCAGCCGGATGTGATCATCATGACCGGGCGGGGCCCAAGCGACGCCATGGCGCCGATGGGCTTTGGCAGCACCGCCACCGCGATTGATGCCAGGCTGGCCGCGCTGGAGGCACGGCCCGGCTTCGCGCAGTTGAAAGCGGTCCAGGCCGGGCGGGTTTATGGCATCTATCACCCATTCTATTCGAGCGTGCTGAACATTGTCGGGCTCGAATATCTGGCCAAGTTCATCTACCCGGCCGCCTTTGAGAATCTCGATCCAGGCAAGACCTATGCCGACATCATGACCCGCTTCACCGCGCTGCCGCCGGGTGATGCCATATTGGGCCAGCAGAGCGCCCCGCATGAATGAGGCGCTCGCCCTGCACCCGCCTGGCGCCACCCTGGCCAGCACCTATCGCGGCGCGCTGCAGCGGCGCGTGACGGTGCTGGTCCTGCTCGGGCTGGGCTGTGTGGCCTTGTTCTTCGCCTATCTGTTCATCGGCGGCGGCACGCTGAGCCCGCGCGACGTGCTGGACGGGCTTTTCCACCCCTATACCGCCTCGCCCTCGGTCAGCGTGATCCTCTGGCAGCTGCGCCTCCCGGTGGCCTGCACCGCCGTGCTGGCCGGTGCCGGCTTGGCGCTGGCCGGCACGCTGATGCAGCTCGCTCTCAACAACCCGTTGGCCGAGCCCTTCACGCTGGGCCTCTCCTCCGCCGCCGGCTTCGGCGCGGCGCTGGTGCTGGTCGGCAGTTCAGCGGTGACAGCCTTGTTCGGCGGGCTCTCGCTCGGGCTTGCCGTCTCCGCCTCGGCCTTTCTCTGGTCGGTGCTGGTGGTGGTGCTGATCGGGCTGCTCGGACGCTATCGGCGGATGAGCGCGCAGAGCATCGCGCTGGTCGGCATCGCCATCCATTTCAGCTTCTCCTCCCTGCTCGCCTTCACCCAGTATAGCGCCAATGTCGACCAGCTGCAGAGCCTGGTGTTTTGGCTGCTGGGCTCCATCCAGCGCACCAGCTGGACGCAGGTGGGCATAGATGCCGCGATCCTGGTGGTGATCCTGCCGCTGCTGCTCAGCCGCGCCTGGCTGCTGACCAGCATGGCCAGCTTCGGCGAATTGGCGGCGGCGATGGGGGTGCGGGTGGCGCGCACCCGGTTTCTGATCCTGCTCGCCGCCGCCCTGCTCGCCGGTTCAGTAACGGCCACCATCGGCATCGTCGGCTTTGTCGGGCTGGTGGCACCGCATATCGCCCGGCTGCTGGTCGGCGAGGATCAACGCTTCTGCCTCTGCGCCGCCGGCTTTTGCGGCATCATGATCATGCTCACCGCCGCCATCGCCAGCCAGACGCTGGTGCCCGGCGCCATTCTGCCGATCGGCATGCTCACCGCTCTGCTCGGCGTCCCCTTCTTCCTGTGGCAAATCCTGAGGAAACAAAATGGCTTTGCTTGAAGTCCGCCATTGCGCGGTAACGCTGGGCAAGCGGGCAGTGCTCAGCGATGTCAGCTTTTCCATCGCCGCCGGCACGCTAACCGCAGTGCTGGGCCGCAACGGCGCCGGCAAAACCACCCTGGTGCGCGCTTTGGCCGGGTTTCTGCCCTTTACCGGCGACATGCGGGTGGGCGGCGAGGACATCACGCGGCTGCGCCCGGCCGCCCGCGCCAGAATGTTCGGCTATGTCGCGCAGGATGTCTCCGCCACCCCGGCGCGGCTCAGCGTGCTGGACATGCTGGTGACGGCGCAGAGCACGCATCAACGCGGCTGGCGCGCCCCGCAGCAGGCACTGCACGAGGCCTCGTTCATCCTGGCCGCTCTCGACCTGACCGCCTTCGCCCATCGCCTGCTCTCGGAACTCTCCGGCGGCCAGCGGCAGATGGTCTCGCTCGCCCTGGCCCTGGTCGGCAAGCCGAAGCTGCTGCTGCTCGACGAGCCGACCTCCGCCCTCGACCTCGCCAACCAGATCCATATTCTCGATTTCGTGCGCGCCTATACGCGCCGGCACGGCATCGCCACGCTGATGATCCTGCACGATCCGAATCTGGTGACGCGCTTCGCGGATGCGGCGCTGCTCTTGAAGGATGGCCGCATCGCCGCCGGCGGCACGCTCGACGAAGTGCTGACCACCGCCAATCTCGCCGATCTCTACGGGCTGGACTGCCATATCGCGCAACTGCCCTCGGGCCACAAGATGATCTACCCGCTTGGCGCGCGCGGCGCCTGATCCAGGCTGCCCACACACATCAACACCTGAAAAGTGGGCCGAACCCAGCCAATCAAAATCGACCACCGTTCACCGACGCGATCAGCACCCTCCGCAGGAGCAAACAGACAGCCCACAGCAACCAATAAAGATCTGCACCCTAGTTGAGCCAATCATCAACGGGCATACGTTAGGAGATCCTTCGCAGGTACCGCGTTGCCACGATCGAGCCGCCTTCGGCAGGCGAAAATCCCATTCCGTCCCGAACTGCATAGTGAGTAAATTGTGAGTAAGCGCCCTGATCCAGAGCCGCAAAACACCAAAATTTCCAATGAAATCAATGGCGTCCCCAAGGGGATTCGAACCCCTGTTACCGCCGTGAAAGGGCGATGTCCTAGGCCTCTAGACGATGGGGACTAAAGGTGGGGCGCTGCTTAATCTACCGCGCGGGGCCTGACAAGCGCCAAAGCATCTTTTTTTGCGCGCTCATATCGCCCCTCCCGGCAGGCGGCGGAGCAATATTTCACCTCGTCCCAGGTTTTCGCCCATTTTCGCCGCCAGGCGAAGGGGCGGCCGCAGGCCGGGCAGATTTTTTCGGGCCGCGCGGTCTTCATGGCCCGGCCAGCACCGCATGGCTCTGGCCCGTGGTTGGGTCCAGCAGCAGCACGCGCTCGCCCTGCGGGCCGCGCACCCAGATCGCCAGATCTCCCCCGGCGCTGGCGATTCCTGCCACATGCTCGCCCGGCTGCAACGCCACAATGCCGCCCGCCGGCACCGCCGCGCCCTGCACCGCGCCTGGCGCCGGCACGCTCGCTACCGCGACGCTCGGCGTCGACGGCGCGGAAAATCTGGCATAGAGACGGTGAATGATCGTGCCGATGACGACCGTGGTGCCGATGACGATCAGCACCCCCATAATCCCCACTGCCGCCTTCAACCCGCGTAGATTCTGTGGCTGATCCTGCATTTCACTCCATCCTGGCTGGCCCGGAAGCATCCGGGCAGCGGCTTGATTCCTACCTTGCCGCGCGCATCGGCACCATCTCGCGCTCCCGCGTCAAGGCCCTGATCCTGGAGGGGGCCTGCACGCGCTATGGCATTGTCACCACCGACGCCTCCGAGACCGTGCAGCCCGGCACCCTCTACCGGCTCGCTTTGCCCGCCGCCGCGCCCGCCCTGCCCCAGCCCGAATCGCTGCCGCTGGATATTCTTTATGAGGACGACGCTCTGCTCATCCTCAACAAGGAAGCCGGCATGGTGGTCCATCCCGCCCCGGCAATCCGGACGGCACGGTGGTCAATGCTCTCATCGCCCATTGCGGCGAGAGCCTCACCGGCATTGGCGGCGAGCGCCGGCCCGGCATCGTCCACCGTCTTGATAAAGACACCTCCGGCATCATGGTGGTCGCCAAAACCGAGCTCGCCCTCACCCGCCTCTCCGCCGCCTTCGCCGCGCGCGACCTCGAGCGGCGCTATCTCGGCCTCTGCTGGGGCCTGCCCAATCCGGCCAAGGGCCGAATCGAGGGCGATATCGGCCGCGACCCGAAGGACCGCAAGCGCATGGCGGTGGTCAAAAGCAACGGCAAGCACGCCGCCACCAATTATCAGGTGCTGGCGCAAGGGCTGGCGGCTTCTTTGATCGCCTGCAAGCTGGAAACCGGGCGCACCCACCAGATCCGTGTGCATCTCGCCCATATCGGCCATCCGCTGATCGGCGATCCGGTCTATCTGCGTCGCCGCCCGGCCGCCGCAAAATTACTGCCGCCAGAGGTCCGGGACATGGCCCTGGACTTCCCCCGCCAGGCTCTGCACGCCGAAACTTTGGGCTTCGCCCACCCCATCACCGGGGCTTCCTTGCGCTTCTCCAGCCCCCCGCCCAACGATTTCAAAGCCTTGCAGGACGCATTGCTCGCATGCGCCTGAAACAGGACTAAGACGGTCGTTTTTATTGACGGCTCTAGACGAACGTACGTACACTCCATCCCGACGCGTTCAGTTCATGAACATTCCTGACCATTTGTTTAGCCGCTTTTAAGCGGCGCTGCGGGATAAGTTTGTTAATGTCTGAGCGTTGAAAAAATTCAAATGACGTTTCCTTTGCCGGCGCCGGATTGGCTGGGCCAGAGCGAAGGGGACGAAAGCCTAGGAGTTTCCGTATGGCCTCCACAATGTCCAGCCTGGCGCCCGATGCCAGCCTCTCCCGCTATATGCAGGAGATCCGCAAATACCCGATGCTCTCCCACCAGGAGGAGGAGGCGCTGGCCCGCTCCTGGCGTGACCATGGCGACCAGGAAGCCGCCCACAAGCTGGTCAACTCGCATCTGCGCCTCGTCGCCAAGATCGCCATGGGCTATCGCGGCTACGGGCTGCCGGTCTCGGAGCTGATCTCCGAGGGCAATGTCGGCATGATGCAGGCGGTTCGCCGGTTCGATCCGGATCGTGGCTTCCGCCTGTCCACTTATGCGATGTGGTGGATCCGCGCGGCCATCCAAGAATATATCCTGCATAGCTGGTCCCTGGTGAAAATGGGCACCACCGCCGCGCAGAAGAAGCTGTTCTTCAATCTGCGCCGCCTGAAAGGCCAGATGCAGGCGATCGACGATGGCGACCTCTCTCCCGAGCAGGTCACCAAGATCGCCACCGTGCTGGATGTGCCTGAGCAGGATGTGGTGAACATGAATCGCCGCATCTCCTCGCCGGACAATTCGCTGAACGCGCCGATCAAGATGGATGGCGAGGGCGAGTGGCAGGATTGGCTGGTGGACGAATCCGAAAGCCAGGAGACCGAGATGGCCGAGCGCGAGGAGCTGACCGGCCGCAAGGCCCTGCTCGCCACCGCGCTCAAAACCCTCTCCGAGCGTGAGCGTCACATCCTGGTCGAGCGTCGCCTGAAGGACAACCCGACCACGCTGGAAGACCTCTCCCAGCATTACGACATCTCCCGCGAGCGCGTGCGCCAGATCGAGGTGCGCGCCTTCGAGAAGCTGCAAAAGTCGATGAAGGCGCAAGTTGCAGAGCAGCGCCAGGTGGCCAACGCCAACGCGGCGGCCCTGCGGCTGAACTAATAGAAGTTTTTGGGGGCGGAGGCGGCAAAGGTTCCGCCGCTGCCTGGCAGCGGTGGAAAGCCGCCGGAGGGGTGGGGTGTTTTTTCAAAAACACCCCACAAACGTCTGGGGTCGTGGCGCTGTTGGTGCCACAACCCAGACATTTTCCGCCCTTTTTTGAAAAAAAGGGCGGCCCCAAAAAACTTTTGCAACCTATTCATCGGGCACAAAAAAACCGGGGCAAATGCCCCGGTTTTTTTGCGCTTAGTCGTCGCGGTGGACCTTTTCCATCCGCTCATGGCGCTCCTGCGCCTCGATCGACATGGTCGCGATCGGCCGCGCCTCCAGCCGCTTCAGCCCGATCGGCTCGCCGGTTTCCTCGCAGAACCCGTAAGACCCGTTCTCGATCCGCAGCAGCGCCTGGTCGATCTTGCCGATCAACTTGCGTGCCCGGTCCCGGGTGCGCAGCTCCAGCGCCCGGTCGGTCTCCACGCTGGCGCGGTCGGTAATGTCGGCTTCGAGAATCCCACCCTCGCCCAGCGAGGCCAGGGTGCCATTGGCTTCCTTCACCAGATCAGCCCGCCAGCGCAGCAATTTCTGGCGGAAATACTCGGTCTGCATCGGATTCATGAACTCTTCGTCGTCCGATGGCCGATAATCCGGCGGTAACGAAATCAGCATTCCGTCAGATCCTTAAATCTTTTAGGCGAGTCCTGTTACCCGCCCCCTTATGGTCGAGCGGGCTTATAGCGATGCACAGGGAACAAGCCAAGCGGCGGGCGGGCTCTTGCGGCATCCTCCAGGGCACACCATGTCACATTTCGCAATGCAAACGGGGTGAAACGCCATAGATACGCCCCAATGCTGATCGTTAATGGCATCATGAACATCGACCCTCGTCCGATCTCCGAAGCCGATTTTGCCCTTGGCGCCCCGCTGATTTCGGTCGTGGTGCCGGTGCATAACGAGGCCCCCAATTTAAAGCCGCTGATCGAGGCGATCAGCACTTCCCTTGCCGGGCTCGCCCACGAAATCCTGTATGTCGATGACGGCAGCTCGGACGCCACCCCGCAAATCCTGGCCGAAATCGCCCAGACCCTGCCCACCCTGGTACGGCTGCGCCACGCCAAGAGCTGCGGCCAGAGCGGCGCCGTCATCACCGGCGTCAAGCACGCCAAAGGCACCTATATCGCCACGCTGGACGGGGACGGCCAGAACGACCCCGCCGACATCCCGGCAATGCTGGAGGCGATGCGCCAGGCCGAGGCCAAGGGGCCGTTGCCCGTGCTCATCGCCGGCCACCGCGTCAACCGGCAGGATACCAACGCCAAGCGCTACGGCTCGCGCCTGGCCAACCGCGTGCGCGCCTGGGCGCTGAAGGATGCCACCCCGGATACGGGCTGCGGCGCCAAGCTGTTCCGCCGCCAGGCCTTCCTGGAGCTGCCGCATTTCGACCATATCCACCGTTTCCTGCCGGCTCTGTTCATCCGCGCCGGCGGGCAGGTGGTCTCGGTGCCGGTGCGCCACCATGCCCGCGCCCATGGCGCCTCGCATTATAATAACTGGCAGCGTCTGAAGGTCGGCATCGTCGATCTCGCCGGGGTCGCCTGGCTGCAGCGCCGCTGGAAGGTTCCCCAGGTCGAGATCGTCGAATGAATAACGAGCAGCCTTCCCGCGCCGTGCCGGTCGCCACCGCCACCTCCAAGGCGCTGAAACCGGCCTTGATGGCGGGCGGGCTGATCGCCATCGCCGCCGCCCTGCCGCTGCTCGGCCATGGCGCGGCACAAGCCACTTTGGCCGGCCTTCTGGCCCAGGGCGGGGCGCGTGGCCAGGGGCTGTTCCTGGTGCTCTCCACCCTGCTCATCGCCATCGGCCTGCCCCGGCAGATCCCGGCCTTCGCCGCCGGCTACGCCTTCGGCCCGCTCTATGGCACCGCCATCGCCCTGGTGGCGCAGGTGCTGGCCTGCAGCCTGGATTTCATCTGGGCCCGGGCTTTGGCGCAGGATTTCTGCCGCCGCAAATTCGGCAAGCGCCTGGCCTGGGTGGATCGCACTTTGGTTCGCCACCCTTTCACCGCCACGCTGATGCTGCGGCTGATGCCGGTGGGCAATAATCTGCTGCTCAACCTGGCCGCCGGACTCACCTCGGTGCGGATGGTGCCGTTCCTCGCCGCCTCGGCCATCGGCTTCGTCCCGCAGACCGTGGTCTTCGCCCTGCTGGGGCGCGGCAGCGCCCCGGACCATGCTTATATCCTGCTGCTGGGGGCCGCCACCTTCCTCATCTCCGCGCTGCTGGGCGTGGTGTTGTGGCGCCGGAACCGTCCCGCCATATAGGCGGCCATGCAAGGCGCCCCTTCCCCGCATCCCGGCCTCTCCTTCGGCGCCTTCGTCGCCACCATCGCCATCATCCAGACCATCGTGGCCCTGGCCATCGACATGATGGTCCCGGCGCTGGGGGCGATTGCCGCCAGCTTTCATCTGGGCGGGGGCAATCAGCGGCAATGGGTCATCGCCGTCTTCGTCATCGCCTTCGGCGCCAGCCAGCTCGGCTACGGGCTGGTGGCGGACCGTTTCGGGCGCCGAAAGCTTCTGCTGGGCTGCCTCGGCCTCTACACGCTCTGCGCCTTCGCCGCCGCTCTGGCTGGCAGCTTCAATGCCCTGCTCGCCACCCGTGCCGCGATGGGCATCGCCGCCGCCGGCTCGCAGGTGATGGTCACCGCCTTGATCCGCGACTGCTATGCCGGGCGGCAGATGGCGAAGGTGAACTCGCTCTCCTTCATGGTGTTCCTCGGCGCGCCGATCATCGCCCCCTCGCTCGGCCAGGCCTTGCTGCTGGTCGCCCCCTGGCGGGCGATTTTCATTGCCCTCGGCCTCTATGCCGGCCTCACCGCCCTTTGGGTCGCTTGGCGGCTGCCGGAAACCCAGAGCCTGGCGGATCGCCGCCCCGTGGCCTGGCGGCCGTTTCGTAGCGCTGCGATCGCGACGCTGCGCAACCGCACCGCGCTCGGCTACACGCTGGCGGCGATGCTGCTGCTCGGCGCCTGGCTCGGCTTCATCTATTCCGCCCAGCAGGTCTTCGCCGAGATTTTTCACCGCCCGGCTCTGTTTCCCTCCATCTTTGCCATCTGCTCGGTCAGCATGGCGCTGGCAGCACTGCTGAACGCCCGGCTGGTCGAGCGTTTCGGCATGCGCCGCCTCGCCCATGGGGCGATGCTGGGTTTCATCCTCACCTCTGCCGCCCAGGCCGGCGCCGCCTTCGCCGGCGCCGACACGCTCTGGCATTTCGCGATCATCCAGACGGCGATGATGTTCTCCTTCGGCCTGCTGGCGGGGAATTTCTCCGCCCTCTCGATGGAACCGCTCGGCCATATCGCCGGCACCGCCGCGGCGGTGCAGGGCTTCATCAACATGCTGGGCTCGGCGCTGATCGGCATCGTCATCGGGCTGCGGTTCGACGGCACGTTGCGGCCGCTGGCGCTGGGCTTCTGCCTCTGCAGCCTGGCCGGCTTCGCGATCGTGTCCATCGCCGAGCGCGGGCGGCTATTCACCCCGCACAGCGTTCAGCAAGAGATTTAGAGCATCAAGCTTTTAGCTTGATGCTCTAAATCTTGTTTTAGTGAGCAATTTCATGTGTTTATTTTGACGCTGGCGCGTCAACCTAAACACATATTGCTCTAGATCACTCCGCCGCCAACGCCGGTTGGGCGAGCAAATTCGTGTAGAGATCCAGATACTGCGCCGCCATCTCTGTCCGCCCCGGCGGCGGGGTGATGGCGCGGTGCATCTTGTCCCATAATTTCGGCTCGGTCGCCGCCCGGCGCATGGTCTCGGCCAGGGCGCGGGCATCGCCCAGCTCGAACAGCAGCCCGGTCTCGCCATCGGCGACGCGCTCCGCCGGTCCGCCTTTGTTGGAGGCGATCACCGGCCGCCCGCAGGCCCAGGCTTCCGAGATCACCAGACAGAAAATCTCCCACCAGGTCGAGGGCACCACCACCCAATCCACCCGCGCCATGCGGGCGGCAAGCTGGCTGTGATGATAGCCGCCATTGAAACGCACGCGCTGCGCCTCCAAGGGCTTGGCGGCCTCCTTGGTGAAGAACGCCTCCATCTCCTGGCGGCGCTGCGGGCTGGCGAAATGCATGTTCTCGCCGTTGATCTCCAGCGAGAAATCACTGAACCCCTCGGCGCGCAGAATGGTCACCGCCTCCAGCAGCACATTGATGCCCTTGGCATCGATCAGCTGGCCGAAAAACCCGAACCGGTTGCGCGGAGTGGCGGCAGTTTCACGCACCGGCGCCGGCAGCTCCAGCCCGTTCGGCACATGCCGGAATTTCGCCGCCTCCAGCCCCCAATCGGCGAATATCTGGATCATGAAGCGGCTGGGCACGGTGAACAGATCCACCGCTGCCAGATGCGCCTTCATCCAATGTTCACGCAGGAAGAACTCTTCCGGGCTGCGCTGGGGCAGGCATTGGTGGCAGCGCACCTGGCTGGCCTTGTCGCAGAGCGCGCCATCGGTCTTGCGCACCATATGGCCATCCAACGCGCAGATGGTGAGAAACTCATGCGCGGTGAAGACGATTTTCGCCGCCGGCAAGGCGCTGCGCGCCAGCGAGAGATAATCGATGCCGTAGGTCATGAAATGGTGGAAATGCACCACATCCGGCTGAATCCGCCGCAGGAAATCCACAAAGGCTTCAGCCTGCAGCGGCAGCGGCAATTTCTGCCAGACATAATCATAATCATGGCTGAGGAAGAGAAACTCATCCGGCCGCCCATCGAAGCCGGTGATCCGCGCCCCGCTCTTGAACATCGCCGGGCTGTTATGGTCGGCCGAGCAGAGCAGGGTCGGGGCGATGCCGGGTGTGGCCCGCAGCGCCTGGAACAGCTCATAGGCCACCTGCTGGGAGCCGCCGCGCACCAGCTCGGGATGGTACATGGCGATGATCAGCACCTTCATGCCGGATCTCCTTGCAACGCCTCATGGGTGGGGCTTGGCCCCATCAGCGCGCGCGCCGCCAGCGCCCCCCAGCGATGATTGAACAGCCAGCGATTGACCGCCGCACCGCCCTCATGCTGGCTCTGCCGCGCCCCGCCTTTGCCTTCCAGATGATAAAACCGCAGATCGCTCTGGAAAGCCGGATGTCCGGCCTCCAGGCTGCGCAGGCACAAATCCGCATCCTCGTAATGGCCGAAGATGTAATCCTCGGAAAACCCGTCCAGCGTCTCGAACCAGTCCCGCGCGATCGACATGAACGCCCCGGTGATCGCCGGCACGCAACGCGGGCGCAGCAGCGCCGCATCCTGCGCCGGCGCGCCCTTGCCGTAATGCTCCACCCGCAACAGGGTCAGATCCTCCCGCCGCGCCATAGCAAAGCCGGGGCAGCGATCCGCCTCGAAATACATGCCCGCATGCATCAGCGCCCCGTCATCGTAATAAAGTGCGGCGCCGAGCAGCCGGGTCCGCGCGGACGGGGCGCTGGCGACGAGCTCCAGATGCCGCGCCATCTCGCCCGCCGCTTTCGGGAACACGTCCGGGTTCAACAGCAGCAGCCGTTCGGTGCGGGCATGGCTGGCGGCGAGATTATTGGCGGCCGCGAAGCCGGCATTTTCCGGCAGCAGGATCAGCGTGATGTCCAGCCCGTGGGTGAGATGGGCGATGCGCGCATCCTTCTGCAGCCGCGCCGCCAGCTCCGGGCTGTTGCAGACATAGATATATTCATACTCACCCGCCCGCGCCTGACGGGCCAGCAGCGCCTGCTGCAGGATCAGATAATCCGGCTTGCCGAACAGGCAGACGATGACGGAGCCGGCCAGCGCCCGCCCTGGCTGGTGAAACCGCTCGATATAAGGCGCGCTCACCGCGCGGCGGGTCAGCATCCGGCTGAAATCCACCAGCTGTTCGCCAATCCCGGCCTCGATCGCGGCGACGGCGTTGAAATAGCTCGGTCCCGGATAATGCCCGCTGGCCAGCTGCTGTAGCACGATATCGCGCAGCGCCAGATCCTCCATCGGCTCGATGCTGACGATCATCGCCAGCTCGGCGCCGGATTTCAGCCGCATCACCAGATTGCATTTGCCCGGCATCAAACGCTGCCCGGCATAGAGAAAGCCCCAGAAGCCGATGGCGTGCGGCTGCTGCAACCCCACCGCCTTCTCCGCATCCGGCCGGCGGGTGCGCGCCAGCCCGGCGGCGGAAAACGCCATCGACCAGCCGGCGACGTAAAGCTCGATCGCATCCAGCCGGTCCAGCGCGTCATTCACCCAGCCAATGACATAGAGCCCGCCGGAGGCGGAGAGCTGCACCGCGTCGATCGCTCCGGCAGGCACGCGCGGCGCGGCATCCGCCTGGCCGGGACGGGCGGTGATGATGACGCGATCCCGCGGCAGCCCGCCAGGGGTGAAGGCAAGCCGGCCCTCGGCGCGGCCATAATGCTCATAATGCTCGCGCCCGGAGCGGAACTTGCCTTCCGCCACCGCCACCAGCACGTCCGGGTTCAGGCGCAGATAGGTCTGCTCGTCGAAATCCGGCGGCATCGGCGCCAAGGCCTGGCCCTTCGCCGGCTTTTTGCCTCCCTCACTCATGCCACTCTCCGCCCAGACGCATCACAGCCTCATTTTTGCTTTGGCGGCTTCACCTCGTTGAGGAACGCCCCCACCTGCCCCGCCTGCTGAAAGGTCAGCGCGCAGGGCATGATGCTCCCGCGCTGCACCGGATAGCGCAGCCCGCTGAGGGCGAAATAATCGCCGCCGGGTGCCAGCGTGACACTCTGCCGGGCCGGGATGCGCAGCTGCGCCAGCGGCTTGCCGTCCTTGTCCAGCAGCGTCGTTTTGTCGGCGTTGCTGCAATCCCAGCCGGTCAGCACATCGTCGGTCGAGCCGTCATTATGGATCTGCAGAAAGCCCTCCGTGCTGGTCTGCTTATCCTTGGTCATATAGACCGAGCCATGATCCACCCGGATATTGATCGCCGGGGTAGTGGTGGCGGCGAAAGCGCTCTGCCCCACAAGCAGGGGGGCGGCCAGAACCGGCAAGGCCAGCAGAGTTTTACGCGACTTCATGCGAGGCTCTCATATTTCTCGAGTTTCCAGGAGTCGGGTTCTTTTGCCGCGATCTCGTACCATTCCGCAACCAAGGGATGTGCGCGGACCGCGGCGCAATAGGCCTTGGAGGCGTCCGAGAGGGCCGGCTGGAAGGTGAGGAAGCGCGCCACCACGGGGGCGTACATCGCATCGGCGGCGTTGAAGTCCGCCCCGAACAGGAACGGGCCACCAGCGCCGAATTTCGAACGGGTTTCGGCCCAGATCGCCTCGATGCGGGCGATATCGGCCAGGCTCTCTTCCGTGCGGCCCAGCCCGGCATAATCCGGGCGGCCCAGCACCATTGGCATGGCCATGCGCAAGGCGCGGAAGCCCGCATGCATCTCGGCGGCGATGGCGCGGGCATGCGCCTTGGCCAGGCGCTCTTGCGGCCACAGGCTAGGGGTGATCTCGGCGCAATATTCGGCGATGGCGAGGCTCTCCCACACGCGCGCCCCGTCATGCTCCAGCCAGGGCACCATGCCGCTGGGCGAAACTTTCTTCACCTCCGGGGAGTCGCCACCGGCCAGCGGCACGAAAATCTCCTGCGCCGGCAGCCCGGCCAGCCGCACCAGCAGAAAGCCGCGCAACGACCAGGAGGAATAGCGCGCCGTGCCCAGATAAAGCTTCGCCGTCATTCAGCATCTCCTTTGAACCTGCTCCCAGCAAAGGCCATATCCCCCGGCGTGTGGCAAGGCTGGCCCCGGCGCGGCGCGGCATGATACGGGCCGGCATGGCAGACGCACCGAAATTCTGGGCCGGACTGGCGCTGACGCGGCCGCTGGTAATGGGAATCCTCAATGTCACACCGGACTCCTTCTCCGACGGCGGCGCCCATGACAGCGCCGAGGCGGCCATCGCCGCCGGGGCAAGGATGCTGGCGCAAGGGGCCGATATTCTCGATATTGGCGGCGAGAGCACCCGGCCCGGCGCGGCTCTGGTGACGCCGGCGGAAGAAATCGCCCGCATCCTGCCTGTGGTGCGCGCCTTGGCGGCGCAAGGCGCGGTGATCTCGCTGGATACGCGCAATGCCGCGACCATGGCGGCCGGGCTGGAAGCGGGGGCCAGGATCGTCAATGACGTCTCTGGCCTGCGTCACGATCCCGCTGCGGCAAGGCTGGTGGCGCAAACCGGCTGCCCGGTGGTGCTGATGCATATGCGCGGCACACCGGAGACGATGAACAGGCTGGCGGTCTATGACGATGTGGTCAGCACGGTGGAAGCCGAGCTGCTGGCGGCGCGCGACGCGGCCCTCGCCGCCGGGATCGCCCCCGCGCAGATCTGCCTGGACCCTGGGCTGGGCTTTGCCAAGATCGGCGCGCAGAACATCGCGCTGCTGAAGGCCACCGCCCGGCTGGCCGCCCTTGGCCATCCGCTGCTCATCGCGCTCTCGCGCAAGCGGTTTCTGGGCGAGATCTCCGGCGAAACCGAAGCCGCGAAGCGCGACCCGGAGAGCCTCGCCGCCGCGGCCTATGCCGTGAGCCAAGGGGCGCATATATTGCGCGTGCATGACGTGGCCGGGACCGTGAAAGCCTTACGGGTCTGGCGGAGTTTAGAGAGAGACGATGGATAAACAGCCCCAACGCCGCCTGTTCGGAACCGACGGGATTCGCGGCACCGCCAATAAAGCGCCGATGACGGCGGAAATGGCGCTCCGGCTCGGCCAGGCGGCCGGGCTGCTCTTCACGAGGGGCAAGCACCGGCACCGTGTGATCATCGGCAAGGATACCCGCCTTTCCGGCTATATGCTGGAACCGGCGCTGACCGCCGGCTTCATCTCGGCGGGGATGAACGTGACCCTGGCCGGGCCGCTGCCGACGCCTGCGATCGCGATGCTCACCCGCTCGCTGCGGCTGGATCTGGGCGTGGTCATCTCCGCCTCGCATAACCCGTTCGAGGATAACGGCATCAAGCTGTTCGGCCCGGATGGCGCCAAACTCTCGGACGAGACCGAGGCCGAGATCGAGGCGCTGATGGCCGAAGACCTTTCGGAGCGCATGGCCCCGCCGGAGAAATTGGGCCGCGCGGCGCGGCTGGTGGATGCCGCCGGGCGCTATATCGAGGCGGCGAAGTTTTCGCTGCCCCGCGGCTTGCGGCTGGATGGGCTGCGCATCGTGCTCGATTGCGCGCATGGCGCCGCCTATAAAGTCGCCCCGGCGGCGTTGTTCGAGCTGGGGGCGGAGGTGATCCCGCTCGGCGTCTCGCCCGACGGCTTCAACATCAACCGCGAGGCCGGGTCCACCGCGCCGAGGGCGCTCTGCGAGGCGGTGCTGGAACATCACGCCGATATCGGCATCGCGCTGGATGGGGATGCGGACCGGGTGATTTTGGCCGATGAGCGCGGCGAGATTATCGATGGCGACCAGATCCTCGGGCTGATCGCGCGCGATATGGCGCAGGCGGGCAATCTGCGCGGCGGCGGCATCGTCGCCACGGTGATGTCCAATCTCGGGCTGGAGCGGTTTCTGGCCGGGCATGACATGGCGCTGATCCGCACCAAGGTCGGCGACCGTTATGTCGCCGAGGCGATGCGGACCAAGGGCTATAATCTGGGCGGCGAGCAGTCCGGCCATGTGATCCTCTCGGATTTCGCCACCACCGGGGATGGGCTGGTGGCGGCGTTGCAGGTGCTCTCGGTGCTGGTGCGCTCGGGCCAACGCGCCTCCGAGGCCTGCCGGGTGTTCGCGCCGCTGCCGCAGCTTTTGCGCAATGTCCGCTATCGCGGCGCCTCGCCGCTGGCGCTGCCGCACATCAAGACCGCCATCGAGGAGGCCGCCAAGCGGCTGGAAGGCACCGGCCGGGTGCTGATCCGCCCCTCAGGCACCGAGCCCTTGATCCGGGTGATGGCCGAAGGCGAGGATCAAGGACTGATCGAGGAGATCGTCGAGGGTCTGTGCGGCGAGATCGCCGCCGCCACCGCGCAGGCGGCGGAATGATCGCGCGTATCCTCACCGTCGCCGGCTCGGATTCCGGCGGCGGGGCCGGGATCGAGGCGGATCTGAAAACCATCACCGCGCTCGGCGGCTATGGCTGCACCGCCATCACCGGCCTGACCGCGCAGAACACGCTGGGGGTGCGGGATGTGCACCCGGTGCCGCCCGCCTTCGTGGCGCTGGCGATGCGCTGCGTGATCGAGGATATCGGTGTCGATGCGGTCAAGCTCGGCATGCTGACCAATGAGGGCATCATCCGCGCCGTGGCGGACACGCTGCCCGAAGCCGTGCCAGTGGTGCTGGACCCGGTGATGGTCGCCACCTCAGGCGCCGTGCTGCTGCCCGATGAGGCGATCACGGCGCTGATCGAAACGCTGATCCCACGCGCGGCGCTGATCACCCCGAATCTGCCGGAAGCGGCGAAGATCACCGGGCTGCCGGTGAGCACGCAGGCAGAGCGCCTGGCCGCCGGGCAGCGCCTGCTGGAGATGGGGGCGAAGGCGGCGCTGATCAAAGGCGGGCATGGCACGGGGGCGGCGCTGACCGATCTGCTGGTGATGCCGGATGGCATCGTCGAGATTACCCTGCCGCGGATCGAGAGCCGCAACACCCACGGCACCGGCTGCACCATGTCCTCGGCCATCGCCACCTCTCTGGCGCAGGGGCTGGATCTGGAGGCCAGCGTGCGCCGGGCGCGGGACTATCTGCAGGCGGCCATCGCCACCGCGCCGGGGCTGGGGGCCGGGCATGGACCGGTCAATCATCTCGTTTCGATCGAGGCCATTCGGCTTTAATCCGATCTTAAAAGCGGCCTGCTGTATTGCCCGTACCTTCAACAAGCACGAGCAAGCCGCATGTCCATGATCAAGGCGTTGAACGACCGGCTGAGTTTCATCAAACTATCCGAGCATTTGCGCACCCGGCTACGGGGCGCGAAGCCCGTCGTCATGGCGGCGCTGCCGGAGGCGCTGGACGCCTCCTACACGCAAATCCGCAAAACCCCCGAGGCCGCGAAATTCTTCGCCTCGGAGGAGATGATGCGCCACGCCAAGGAAAAGCAGCGCGCCCATTGGGACGGCATTACCGATGGCCGGCTGGACGAAGCCTATGGCCGCGCCGTCACTTTCATCGGCGAGGTGCATGCCAGGATCGGGCTGGAGCCGCGCTGGTATATCGGCGGCTATAACATCGTGCTGGAGCATCTGCTCACCGCGCTGCTGGAAGCGCGCTGGCCCAAGGCGCGCTTCGGCGCGGCGCAAAACCAGATGCGCCAGCAGGCGATCGAGGAGGCCGTCGCCGTCACCAAGACGACGCTGCTCGACATGGAAATGGCAATCACCGTGTATCTGGAGGTCTCCGACCGCGCCCGCCTGGCCGCCGAGACCAAGGCGCGGGAAAATGCCGCCGCGGTGGTGCGGACGATGAGCCAGGCGATGGAGGCGATGGCGGCGGGCGATCTCACCCACCGCATCGGCAACACCATGCCGGCGGATTATGACCGGCTGCGCGATGATTTCAACGCCGCGCTGGACAAGCTCGCCACGACGATGCTCAGTATCCAGAATTCCTCGCGCACCATCAACGGCAATATCGAGGAGCTGTCCCAGGCGGCGGACAACATGGCGCAGCGCACCGAGCAGCAATCCGCCAGCCTGCTGGAATCCACCACCGCGCTGAACGTGCTGACCGAAGGCCTGCGCAAGATGGCCGGCGGCGCCGCGGAAGCGAACAAAATGGTCAGCCACGTGAATGCCGGGGCGGCGAATTCGCGCAATGTCGTCGCCGAGGCGGCCAGGGCGATGGGCCAGATCGAAAACTCCTCGCGCGAGATCGGGCAGATCATCGGGCTGATCGACGATATCGCCTTCCAGACCAATTTGCTGGCGCTCAATGCCGGGGTAGAGGCAGCGCGCGCCGGCGATGCCGGGCGGGGTTTCGCCGTCGTCGCCTCCGAGGTCCGCGCCTTGGCGCAACGCTCCGCCGAAGCCGCGAAAGCGATCAAGGAACTGATCTCCACCAGCTCCTCGCAGGTCAATCAAGGTGTCGATCTCGTGCGCAAGACCAGCGACACGCTGGATGGCATTATGGGCGCGGTCGGGCAGATCGACGGGGTGATCTCCGACATCGCGAATACAGCCGCCAACCAGTCCGGTGGCCTGAGCGAGGTGAACGAGGCGCTGGGGCAGATGAGCAATGCCGTGCAGCAAAGCACCGCGATGGTGGAGGAAACCACCGCCGCCGTGCATTCTCTGCGGGTGGAGATCGACGGGCTGAACGCGTCGCTGGCGGCGTTCCGCCTGGGCAGCAACGCCTCCGCCCCGCCCAGCCTCAACCGCCTGCCAACCCCTGCGCGCCGGCGCGTGAACGCCCAGGCGGCAAGCCGGGTTTGAAATCCGTCGAAGTCGGGCTAAAGAGAACCGCCTTGGCCAGGTCCGGCAGCGCCGGAAACCAGCCGAGGCAGTCTTTTTCTTATGTCTCCGTAGCTCAGCAGGATAGAGCACAGGATTCCTAATCCTGGGGCCGTGGGTTCGAATCCCGCCGGGGACATTCCACCCTGCCCGACAGCGCCTCGGCCCCGCCCACCTCTTGCCACGCATAGACCTGGCCGCTGTGTCCATCGGCGCCGCGTCCATGGGTGATGAAACGCTACACTCGCCAAAATTCCGCACAGGGGGTTGTGGCCGGCTTTGATCGTTCCAAATCTCCGAACCATCGGCCGCAGGGACCAGACACCGGCCCTGCATGATGAAGGATATTCGATGACGAGCTTGAACGAACGGCTTTCCTGGCGCTATGCGACAAAGACCTTTGACCCGTCCCGGCAGGTGCCGGCGGAAAAACTGAACGCCATTCTGGAAGCCGTGCGTCTGGCGCCGACCTCCAGCGGGCTGCAGCCCTTCGAGCTGCTGGTGGTCACCAACCCCGAGATCCGCGCGAAAATCCGCGCCGTTGCCTGGAACCAGGCGCAGGTGACGGATTGCTCGCATCTGCTGGTCTTCGCCGCCTGGGACGATATCACCCCTGAGCGCGTGAACATGATGTTCGATCTCACCAACGAGGTGCGCGGCTTCAAGAACGAAGGCTGGGAAGCCTACCGGCAGAAACTGCTCGGCATCGTCGCCGAACGCGGCACCGAGGCGAATTACCAGGCCGCCGCGCGCCAGGCCTATATCGGGCTCGGCGCGGCGCTGATCGCCGCCGCCTTCGAGGAGGTGGACGCCACCCCGATGGAAGGCTTCGACCCCGAGGCGGTGGATGAGATTCTCGGGCTGAAAGCGCGGCATCTGCGCAGCGTGCTGCTGCTGCCGCTGGGCTACCGCGCGGCTGAGCGCGACTGGCTGGTGAATTTGCAAAAGGTCCGGCGTCCGGCGGAACAATTCATCAGCTACATGGCATAACACGCTATCCTGGCAGCGGCGCGCCCGCGCCGCTGCCGCAAGCCGGGTTTTTCTGTTTGCGCGGACCGTCCCTTGCACCTATGGCTTGCGCATGACCGCAGCCCCCTCTCCCCCCCTGCTCAGCAGCTTGATCATCCTGCGGGCGAAGCCAGGGCGCGAGAACGCCATCCGCGAGGCGCTGCTGGATCTGACGGAGCTGACCGGGCTGCAGGTGCCGGGCACGATGCAGCTGAGCCTGGTTCAGGATCCGCACGATGCCGGGCTGTTCGCCCTCACCGCCCGCTGCCGGGACGAAGCCGCGCTCTCCGCCTACCATAATTCCGACCCGATGAACCGCTTCCTGTTTTTCGCCCGCGATCTGCTGGACGGGCCGATGACCCGCGTCGCCGGGCCCGAGCTGTTCGCCTTGGGCTGAGCCGGGAGCCCCCATGCCGCCCGCGCCCGATGCCGCCCGCCCGCTCAACGACCGCGCCTTGCGCTATTTCCTGGCGGTGGTGCGGTTGGGCTCGATCCGCGCCGCCGCCGAGGCGCTGCATGTCGCGCCCTCGGCGATCAGCCGGCAGATCGCGGAGCTGGAGGCGAGTTGTGGCGCGCTGCTGCTGGAGCGCCTGCCCCGCGGCGTGGTGGCGACCGAGGCCGGGCGGCTGGTCGCCGAGCACGCCCAACGCCAGCAGGATGAAGCCACCGCCCTCACCGACAGGCTGCGCCAGCTGCGCGGGCTGCAGCAGGGCATTGTGCAGATTTGCTGCGGCGCGGGGTTTCTGCCGGACCTGATGGAAAACGCCCTGGCCGGGTTCACCCGGGCGTTTCCCGGCATAAGCTACCGCATCGTGCTCGGCACCACGGATGCGATCACCGCCGCCGTCGCCGCCGGCGAAACCGATATCGGCCTTGCCTACAACCCCACCGCCCATGCGGATGTGCGCACGGTGGTGAAGGCGCATCAGCCTTTGCGCGCCATTCTGCCGCCGGGGCATGAGATGACGGGGCACCGCAAGCCCGTCAGCCTGCGCAGCTTCGCCTATGAGGCGACGGCGCTGCTGCCGGCCGATCACGGCATCCGCCAGCTCATTGGCCGGGCGGAGGCGAATGGCGGCTTCCGGCTGATCGCCAGGCTGGAGAGCGCCTCCTTCGAAGCGCACAGGCAGTTCGTGACCGCCGGCATGGGGGTGGCGTTTCTGCCGGAATTCGTGGTGTTTCCGGAGCTGCGGGACAGGCTGGTGACGGCACTGCCGCTCTCCGATCCGCTGCTGGCCGAGGCCATGGTGCATTTGCAGGTGCGCGTCGCCCGGCGGCTGCCGGCGGCCACGGAAACGCTGCTGCATTGGCTGGGGGAGCGGCTGCTCGCACTGCACCCAGCACCGTCGTTGCCGTAAAAGCAACAGATCCGTCGAAATTAAGTTCTTTTACTGAACGCTCCTGACCGCGAAGCTCCTGCCCAGACCAAGGGGTGTATCGCATATGGAATTACGCAAGATCGGCGTTGTCGGGCTGGGCAATATGGGGTTCGGCATGGCCGCCTCGCTCAAGCGCGCCGGCTTTGAGGTGCTGGGCTTCGATATCAGCCAGGCCCGCCGGGCGGTGATCGAAGCCGAAGGCATCGTCTTCATCGAGGACCAGCTGGCTTTGCTGCGGCAGGTGGACGCGGTGGTGTTCTCCCTGCCCTACGCCCGTGATGTGGAGGCCGTGGTCACCGCCGAGGGGGGCCTGCTCAGCCGCAAGGATGCCTCGGTGCTGGTGATCGACACCTCCACCTCGGATCCCGGCACCACCCGCCGCCTCGCGGCCTCGCTGGAAGCCGCCGGGCATGGGCTGCTGGACGCGCCGGTCAGCGGCGGCCCCTCCGGTGCGGCCTCGGGCAGCCTGACGATGATGATCGGCGGCACCGAGGCCGATGTGGCCCGGGCTGAGAAGGTGCTGGCGGCGATGTCCGCCAAGGCCACCCATGTCGGCCCCAGCGGGGCGGGCAATATCGCCAAGCTGGTGAATAATCTGCTGGTGGCGGCACACCTCGTCACCACCGGCGAGGCAATGCGCCTCTCCGCCGCCGCCGGGCTCGCCCCGGAAGAAGCGCTGAAGGTGGTGAACGCCGCCACCGGCCGCTCGGCGATCAGCGAAGTGATGTATCCGCGCTGGGTGCTGCCGGCCAGCTTCGATAGCGGCTTCTCCGCCGGGCTGATGCGCAAGGATGTGCGTCTGGCGATCGAGCTGGCCGAGGAAAGCGGCGTGGCGCTGCCGCTCAGCCAGCATGTCAAGCAGCTCTGGCAGGAGGCTGGCTGGCTCGCCGACCAGGATGATTTCACCCGCATGGCGGATTACCGCGATCGCAAGGAGATGGCATGATGCCTGACAATGTTACCATGAGCCACGCCGCCGCGCGTGTTGAGGCGCTGATCGGCCAGCTGCTGGGCGGCAGGATGGGCAGCTATATCGCCGGCGAGATCGTCCCCGGCACCGGCGCTGCCCTCACCCTCACCAACCCGGCCGATGGCCAGACCCTGCTGAGCTTCCCGGATGCTGGTGCGCCGGTGGTAGAGCAGGCGATGCAGGCCGCACGCGGTGCGCAGCGCGCCTGGATGGCACAGACCGCCGCCGCCCGTGGCCGGGCGATGAACGAGATCGCCCGCCTGGTGCGCGCCAATGCCGAAGCTTTGGCCGAGCTGGAAATGCTCTCCGCCGGCAAGCCGATCCGCGACACCCGCGGCGAGGTCGCCAAGGTGGCGGAGATGTTCGAATATTACGCCGGCTGGGCGGATAAGCTGCATGGCGAGGTCATCCCCGTCCCCAGCTCCCACCTCAACTATACCCGCCCGGAGCCGCTGGGCACCGTGGTGCAGATCACCCCGTGGAACGCGCCTATCTTCACCGCCGGCTGGCAGATCGCCCCCGCCATTTGTGCGGGCAATGCCGTGGTGCTGAAGCCCTCCGAGCTGACCCCGCTGACCACGCTGGCTTTGGGCGCGCTGTGCGACCAGGCCGAGGGTCTGCCGCGCGGCCTGGTCTCCATCCTGGCCGGTGCCGGCCCCACCACCGGTGCCGCCGCCGTTGCCCACCCTGATACGCGCCTGGTCGTGTTCGTCGGCTCCGCCGAGGCGGGCGCGCAGATCGCCGCCGCCGCCGCGCGCAACATCGTGCCGAGCGTGCTCGAGCTGGGCGGCAAATCCTCCAACATCGTCTTCGCGGATGCTGACATTGAGCGTGCCCTCATCGGCGCCCAGGCCGCCATTTTCGGCGGTGCCGGGCAAAGCTGCGTGGCGGGCTCGCGCCTGCTGGTGGACCGGCGCATCCATGCCCAGTTCGTCGAGCGTCTGGCGGCTGCGGCGGCGAAAATCCCGTTCGGCCTGCCGAGCGACCCCGCCACCCAGATCGGCCCGATCAATAATCGCCGCCAGTTCGAGAAGATCGGCGCGATGGTGGAGGCGGCCCAGCAGAGCGGTGCGCTGCTGGCCACCGGCGGCGGCTGCCCGGACGCGCTTCGTGCCAGCGGCGGCTATTTCTATGCCCCCACCATCCTGGCGGATGTGGCGCGCGATGCGCTGATCGCCCGCGAGGAAGTGTTCGGCCCGGTGCTCGCCGTGCTGCCCTTCGAGGACGAGGCGGATGCGGTGGCGCTGGCCAACGACACACAATACGGGCTGGCGGGCGCGGTGTGGACGCAGGACCCCGGTCGCGCCCACCGCGTTGCGGGTGCGGTGCGGGCCGGCACCTTCTGGATCAACGGCTACAAGACCATCAATGTCGCCTCGCCCTTCGGCGGGTTCGGGCGCTCCGGTTTTGGCCGCTCCTCCGGGCGCGAGGCGCTCTCCGCCTATACCCAGGTGAAGAGCGTCTGGGTTGAGACCGCCGCCAACCCCGCCGCGCCGTTCGGCTATGTCGGCTAATACCCCCGGCTGGGCCGAATTGCGGGCGGATGCCAAGGCTGGCCTTGGCACAGCGCCCGATCTCGGCCCCATCCTGGCGCCGCTGCTGGCGGCGCGCAGCCCGGCCGAGGGGCTGGCCGGCCTGCTCAGCCGGCTGCCGCCGGCCAATTGGCTGCCCACCGAGCGGCTGCGTGCCATCGCCCTGGCCGCCTACGCCGCCGCCCCGGACGCGGTGGCGGCGAGTTTCGCTGATCTGGAGACCATCCACCGGCTGAATTTCGAGCCGGGCGGGCGGCTGGGCATCTGGCTGGGCGGGCGCGGCTTTCATATTCTCGCCGCTTGGCGCGTCGCCCATGCGCTCTGGATGTCCGGCCAGCAGGCACTGGCGCTGGCCTGGAAGACCGGCGCGGGCGTGCTGGGGGCTGACATTCATCCCGCCGCGCAAATCGGCCCCGGTATTTTTCTGGATCACGGCATCGGCGTGGTCATCGGCGAGACCGCGGTGATCGAGCCTGAGGTTTGCCTCTGGCACGGCGTCACGCTGGGCAGCACGCTGATGCAGGAGGACGACCGCCATCCGAAAATCCGCCGCGGCGCCATTCTCGGCGCCGGTGCCACCATCCTCGGCAATATCGAAATCGGCGAGGGCGCGGTGGTTGCCGCCGGCAGCATGGTGCTGGCCGCTGTCCCCCCCTTCACCACCGCCGCCGGCAACCCGGCCAAGCCGCGCGCCTCCTATGCCCATCCTTACGGCTATACGAAAAAGGATCTCCCGCTTTGACTGCTCTGCCCGGCATCGACCACCCGCTCATCCTGGTCCGCGACATCGAGGCCGCCCGCGCCTTCTACGGCACGCTGGGCTTCACCCTCACCCCGGTCGGCAAGCATCCCTGGGGGACCAGCACCAGCCTGGCGGTGATGGAACGCTGTGCGCTGGAGCTGATGGGCGTCTATGACGAGACGCTGATCGACAATCTCGAAATCGGCGGCTTCGCCTTCGGCCGGCACATGCATGAGGCGCTGGCCGAGCGCGAGGGCATGTCCCTGATCGCCCTGCACAGCAAGGACAGCCGTGGCGATGCGGCGCAGCTGAAAGCGCGCGGCCTGCTCAGCCAGGGCCCGGTGGATTTCCGCCGCAAGGTCCGCCCGCCGGGAGGTGAGTGGGACGAGGCGGTGGTCTCGCTGGATATCTTCCTCGACCCGTCTCTGCCCCGCGCCTCGCACTTCCTGGCCCAGCAGCACAAGCCGCATCTGCTCTGGGTGCCGGAATGGATGCAGCACGCCAATGGCGCGCATCACATCGCCGCCGTCACCTATCTGGCGCCGGCGCAGGAGAAGGTGCTCGCGCGCCTCACCGCCATGTTTGGCCCCGCAAATCCCGGCCCCGCCGGCTGGGAGGTGCCGACCGGCCAGGGCGTGTTCCGTGTCCTGCACCCAGGGGATTGGAGCGCGGTCTATGCCGACACGCCGCGTCCGGCGCTGGCGCCCAACGTGCCGGCAGGGGCGGCGATCGACATTGCGGTGAAGGATCTGGCGGCGGTGCGCGCACTGCTGGCGCAGGCCGGGCACGATGTCTGCGAAACCGCCTCCGGCCCGGCGCTGCGCGATGTCGCCGCCTGCGGCAACGTCGCCATCCGCTTCGTGAAAGGCTGAGCCTATGACCTCCCGCATCGAAGCGCTCCAAAACGCTGCCGCCGCCTTCGATGCAGGGGCGTTCGAGCGACGCCTGGCCGGGCTCGTCGCCATTCCCAGCGCCTCGCAGGACCCCGCGCGCGCGCCGGCGTTGGAGCGTTATCTCCAGCAGGGTATCGGCCCCTGGCTGGATGCGCTGGGCTTTCATTGGGAGCTCCACCCCAACCCGAAACCGGGAGCCGGGCCGATTTTGCTGGCCGAGCGGCTGGAGGCCGACGAGCTGCCGACCGTGATCACCTACGGCCATGGCGACACGGTGCGCGGCATGGAGGCGCAATGGAGCGCCGGGCGCACGCCATGGGAATTGCGCCATGAGCCGCACCCGGACGGCGCGCGCTGGTATGGGCGCGGCAGCGCCGACAATAAGGGCCAGCACGCCATCAATCTGTTCGCGCTCGAACAGGTGCTGAAGGCGCGCGGCGGCCGGCTGGGGGCGAATGTGAAGCTGGTGCTGGAAACCGGCGAGGAGGTGGGCTCGCCGGGCCTGCGCGATTTCGTCGGCGCCAACGCCAAGCGCCTCGCCGCCGACGTCTTCATCGCCAGCGACGGCCCGCGCGTGACGCCGACGACACCAACTTTGGCCACCGGCACGCGCGGAAATTATCATTTCGACCTGGTGGTCGCCCCGCGCAAAGGCGGCGTGCATTCCGGCCATTGGGGCGGGCTGACCAACGACCCCGCCATCGTCCTCGCCCATGCGCTGGCTTCGATCGCGGACCGCCAGGGCCGGATGCTGGTGGAAGGCTGGCGCCCTGCCCCGCTCTCGCCGGAAATCCGTGCCATGCTGGCCGATTGCCCGGTGGATATGGGCGGCGAGGCGGCGAAGCTGGAGCCGGGCTGGGGCGAGCCCGGCCTCTCCCCGGCCGAGAAACTCTATGCCTGGAACAGCTTCATCGTGCTGGCCATGCTCTGCGGCGCGCCGGAGGCCCCTGCCAACGCCGTCGCCCCGCGCGCCCACGCCCATTGCCAGATCCGCTACGTGCCGCAGACCGACCCGCAGACGCTGATGCCGGCGCTGCACGCGCATCTGGACGCGGCGGGCTTTCCTGAGGTGAAAATCGAAAACCCGCGCATCGGCATGCCGGGCAGTGCGGCCGATGCCGGCGACCCCTGGGTGGGCTGGGCCGTCGCCAGCATGGGGCGCGCGCTGGGCCACAAGATTCAACAAATTCCAGCGACGTCCGGCGGCATGCCGGGGGATGTGTTCCAGGACCATCTGGGCACAACGCTGATCTGGATTCCCCATGGCCATAATGGTTGCCAGCAGCACGGGCCGGACGAGCATCTGCTGGTGGCCGCGGCGCGGGAGGGCGTGCTCGCCTTCGCCGGGTTGTGGTGGGACCTCGGCACCCCCGAGACCGCAGAGGGTGCGCCGCCACGAAGAGGGCGGTGAAGCAACAAGGACGATCAACAGGACCACACGGTTCCCAACTTTTTTGCGGTGCCGAGGCGGCACGAGGAGTGAGACATGGAAAACACCACGATTTACGAGGGCACCGCGCCGCCGGCGCAGGGCAATCTCTTCACCAGCTGGACGGTACATGGCTGGGCGCTGGCGATGACGCTGATCGCCGAGCTGATCGGGCCGATCAATGTGCCGCTGGGCAGCACCAAGGTCACGTTGCTGCCGCTGGTCTGGGGCATGCTGCTCGGCATTTTCGCCGGCATCATCTCCACCAGGCTGCCGCAGGGGCTGGGCGTGCGCCGGGCCGAGCAGCAGAAGGCCTCCGCCATCATCCAGGTCGCGGTGCTGATCTTCGTGGCCGATCTGGCGCTGCTGGTGGGGGCGGCACTGCCGAAACTGATCCAGTCCGGCTGGGCGCTGGTGTTCCAGGAGCTGGGCCATTTCCTCGGCACCATCATCATCGCGCTGCCGCTGGCCCTGCTGCTCGGCATCAAGCGTGAAGCGGTGGGCGCCACATACTCGGTCGGGCGTGAGCCGAACCTTGCCATCATCGGCGAGAAATACGGCATGAGTTCGCCGGAAGGGCGCGGCGTGCTGGCGGAATATGTCACCGGCACTGTGGTTGGCGCGGTGTTCATCTCCGTGCTCGCCAGCCTGATCGCCAGCACCGGCCTGTTCAACCCGCTGGCCCTGGCGATGGGCGCGGGGGTTGGCTCCGGCTCGATGATGGCGGCGGCGACCGGCGGTATCGTCGCGCAGTCTCCCTCTGGCATGGCGCATGACATTGCGGCGTTCGCAGCGGCCTCGAACCTGATCACCACGACGGTCGGCACCTATTTCACCTTGTTCATCTCGCTGCCTTTGGCGAATTTCATCTATCGCACGCTGGAGCCGATGATCGGCCGCAAGGCGGTGACCGGCCAGCCGGATGCGAGCCTGTCGGTGCATGACGCCAAGGAAATCGCGATCGGCTGGGGCACCATGGTCGGGCTGCTGGCGATCGTCGCCTTCATCGCGCTCGTCGCCGGCAACTGGATCACCTACAAGACCGCGCCGCAGGCGGCTCTGCTCGGTACGGTCATCATCGTCGCGGTGGCGGCGGTCGGCGCGACACTGGCCCGCTTCCTGCCGGTGAAGATCCCGGCCGTGTTCTGGGCGACGCTGATCGGCATGGCGCTGAACGCGCCGTTCTGGCCTGGCGCCCACATGATGACCGTGCTGACCGGGAAGATGCACTTCCTGGCGCTGGCGACGGTGGTGCTGACCTATGCCGGCATGTCGCTGGCCAAGGACATCCCGCTGTTCAAGGCGCTGGGCTGGCGCATCGTGCTGGTCTCGCTGGTCGCCAATGCCGGCACCTTCATTTTCGCGAGCCTGATCGCGGAAGTCACTCTGCCGAAATAAAGTTCACATAATTTTTGAGGTTCGAAGGGCGTTTTTCCAAAAACGCCCTTCGAGACAGCGGGGCGCCCCATCGGAGCGCCCTGTATTCTGTCAGAGCATCATCAAACTCGCATTCCCGCCGGCCGCGGCCAGATTGACCGACAGCGAAACCTCCTCCACCAGAAATTCCGGCCGATAGGGCAGCGCCTGATCGCCGCGCAGCGCATGCACCGGCAGCACCGCCCCCGGCCGTGTGGCGATTTCCTCTGTTACAGCCTTCACATTTTCGCCTTCGGCCAGCACCGCCGCGACCTCATCCGCGCGGGCGGTGAAATAGCCTGCCAGCGCCGGCGGCAGAGCCGGGAGCGCCATGCCCTCCACACAGCCCCGATTGCCGGTGGCGAGACAGGCGATGATCTGCGCGTAGAGCCCGTTCAGCGTGGCTGGCCGCAACAGCAGCGCGCCACGCGGATGCAGCTTGTAGCGGTTGCGCTCGCCAACCGGGCCGTGCAGGTCCAGCACCACGCCGGGGAGCGGGGATGCCGCATAGAGCCGGGCCAGGGATGCGGCCTCATCCTCGCCCGCCGCGTCTGCCCAGGCGATGAAGTCGAGCAGCGGCGCGGGTGCCGGCGCGTGGAAGGGCGGCAAGGCGGGGTCCTGCACCAGGCGGCTGAGATAAAGCGGCCCGCCGGCTTTCGGCCCGGTGCCGGAGAGGCCCCGCCCGCCAAAAGGCTGCACCCCGACCACGGCGCCGACCATGTTGCGGTTGACATAGAGATTGCCGGCCTTGATCCGCGATGTCACCGCCGCCTCGGTGGCGGCGAGGCGGGTATGCAGGCCGAAGGTGAGGCCGTAGCCGGTGGCATTGATGGCGGCGATCAGGCTGGGCAGACCGGCACGGCGATAGCGCAGCACATGCAGCACCGGGCCGAAGACTTCGCGCTGGAGCTGGGCGATATCGTCGATCTCGATCAGAGCCGGGGCAACGAAATGCCCCTGCCCGTCCGGCGCGGTAAGGCGGGTAATTGGCGCGCCGGATTTTCGTAGCGCTGCGATATGGGCTTCGATGCCGGTTTTCGCCTCGGCCGAGATGACCGGGCCGATATCCACCGCCAGCGCGTCCGGCCGCCCGAGGCGCAGCTCCGCCATCGCGCCTTTCAGCATGCTGAGGATGCGATCCGCCGCCTCTTCCTGCAGGCACAGCACCCGCAGCGCCGAGCAGCGCTGGCCGGCGCTGTCGAAGGCGGAGAGCAGCACGTCCGCCACCACCTGCTCGGGCAAAGCGGTGGAATCAACGATCATCGCGTTCTGGCCACCGGTTTCGGCGATCAGCGGGATGGTCTGGCCGGTCGCGGTGAGGCGTCCGGCGAGTTGCGCCTGGATCAGCCGGGCGACCTCGGTGGAGCCGGTGAACATCACCGCCGCCGTCTCGGGCGCGGCGACCAGGCCAGCGCCGATGGCGCCATCGCCCGGGAGAAGCTGCAAGGCCTCGGGCGGAATGCCGGCTTCGTGCAGAATCGCCACCGCCTGTGCGGCGATCAGCGGCGTTTCCTCGGCCGGTTTGGCCAGCACGGCGTTGCCCGCCGCGAGCGCGGCCGCGATCTGGCCCGTGAAGATGGCCAGCGGGAAATTCCAGGGACTGATGCACACCACCGGGCCGAGCGGGGCCTGGCCGTCTTGCAGGGTGGCGCGTGCCTGCAGGGCGTAATAGCGCAGGAAATCCACCGCCTCGCGGATTTCGGCGATGGCGTTGGGCATGGTTTTGCCGGCCTCGCGGATGATCAGGCCCAACAAGTCGGTCGAACGCGCCTCCAGCAGATCGGCGGCACGCTCCAACGCGGCGGCGCGCAGGGCGACGGGCTCAGCGTGCCAGTTTGCGGCGGCGGCGGCGCGCATGGCTTTGGGGATTTGCGCCGGGGTGGCGTCGCGGACGTCACCGACGATGTCGTCGAGATCAGCTGGGTTCAGCACCAGGCGCGGCGCGCTGCCCGCTTGCGCCGGGGCGGCGTGCCAGCGCGTGGCGGCACTTTCCCGCAAGCCGGCGGAGAGGCGGGCGAGGGTGATTTCATCGCTGAGATCAAGCCCGCAAGAATTGCGACGATCAGGATAGAGCGCGCCAGGGGCTGCGATTTTCTCATGCGGCGCGCCAGGGAGCGGGGATGCGGCCAGCGTCTCGGCCGGATCGGCCACCAAGGCTGCGACCGGCACCGCCGGGTCGGCGATGCGGTTGACGAAGGAGGAGTTGGCGCCGTTTTCCAGCAGCCGGCGCACCAGATAGGCCAGCAGCGTTTCATGCGTGCCGACCGGCGCATAGATGCGGCACGGGCGCTCCCCCACCACCTGCTCGTAAAGCGGCTCACCCATGCCATGCAGGCACTGGAATTCATATTGGCCGTCATGGAAATCCGGCCCGGCGAGGCGGTGGATGGTCGCCAGCGTCTGCGCATTATGCGTGGCGAATTGCGGGAAGATCGCATCCGGGGCGGCGAGCAGCGCGCGCGCGCAGGCGATGTAGGCGACATCGGTATGCAGCTTGCGCGTATAGACCGGGAAATCCGCCAGCCCGTCCTGCTGGGCGCGTTTGATCTCGGCATCCCAGTAGGCGCCCTTGACCAGCCGCACCATCAGCCGGCGCTTGGCGCGCCGCGCCAGATCGACCAGCCAGGCGATCACGAAAGGGCAGCGCTTGCCATAGGCCTGAATGACGAAGCCCAGCCCCTGCCAGCCCGCCAGCGCCGGATCCAGCGCCAGCGCCTCCAGCAGATCGAGCGAGAGCTCCAGCCGGTCGGCTTCCTCGGCATCGATGTTCAGTCCGATATCGTAGCGCTTCGAAAGCAACGCCAGAGCGCGGAGCCGCGGCAGCAGCTCGGCCATCACCCGCCCGGCCTGGGCGCGGCCATAGCGCGGATGCAGGGCCGAGAGCTTGATCGAGATGCCTGGCCCGGCAATGACGCCCCTGCCCGCGGCGTCCTGGCCGATGGCGTGGATCGCGGCCTCATATTCGGCGAAATAGCGTGCGGCATCCTGCGCCGTCAGCGCCGCCTCGCCCAGCATGTCGTAGCTGTAGCGAAAGCCTTTGGCCTCAAACGGGCGGCCATGGGATAGCGCCTCCTGAATGGTCTGGCCGCTGACGAAGGCGGCCCCCAGATGACGCATGGCGCGGTCCATCGCGGCGCGGATCAGCGGTTCGCCGGCGCGCCCCGCCAGGCGGGTAAGGGCAGCCCCCAGGCTGGCCTCGGTATGCGGGGCCACCAGCCGGCCGGTGAGTGCCAGCCCCCAGGACGCCGCGTTAACGAACAGGCTTTTCTCAGCCCCCAGATGCGCGCCCCAATCGCCGCCGACGAGTTTGTCGCGGATCAGCGCATCGCGCGTTGGGGCGTCGGGGATTCGCAGCAGCGCCTCGGCCAGGCACATCAGCGCGATGCCCTCCTCGCTGGAGAGGGCGTAATCCTGCATCAAAGCCGCCATCGAGCTGGCGGGTTTCTGCGCCCGCAGGCGGGTGACCAGGGCGATGGCGGTTTGCGCGATGGCGGCGCGATCTTCAGGCGCCAGCGTGGCGGCCGCGAGCAACGGCGCCATGCACTCTGGCTCGGCGCGGCGAAAGCCAGCGGTGATGGCCTGGCGCAAGGCGGTTTGCGGGGCGATGGGCGGTGCAAAAGCAGCGAAAAGCGGGGCTTGGATCATGAAGCATGGCTTAACATGCGCTGCCAAGGCGATTTGCCTTATAATGTCCAAAGAAAACAGATTTAAGGCTTATTTTGTTTGTATTTTTAGGTGAAAATTATGAAAAAGTCAGTTTCTATAGCCGATTTGGATGAATTCGACCACAAGCTCCTCGCTTTACTCTCCCGCGATGGGCGGATGAGCGTCACCGCCCTTGCGGCGCAGGTCGGCCTCTCCAAAACCCCCTGTCAGGCGCGGCTGAAAAAGCTGCAAGAGAGCGGGGTGATCACCGGGTTTCGCGCGGTGCTGGACAGTGCGCGGCTCGGCCTCACCCATATCGCCTTCACCGAGATCAAGCTCTCCGACACGCGCGAGGCGGCGCTGAGCCAGTTCAACGCGGCGGTGCGGCGCATCCCCGAGGTGGAGGAATGCCATATGATCGCGGGGTCGTTCGATTATCTGCTGAAAGTTCGCACCGCCGATATTCAGCGCTATCGCGAGGTCCTGGGCGAAGCAATCTCGGCGCTGCCCTTCGTCGCCTCCAGCTCCACCTACGTGGCGATGGAAACCGTGAAGGAACGCTGAGCCGGGCGGGCTTGACAACCTTGCCGTGCGGGTGCTCCCTTGCCCGCACCGAGGGGGGCTCTGCGAGAGAGCTGAGATGTGGCCAGGGGCTTTGCCCACCGCCGCGGACCCTTTGAACCTGATCCGATTAACATCGGCGGAGGGACGGGGGATGAATTCGTGAATCCATTGACCCGTGTTCCGCTACAAAGGGAGACGAGCCGTGGATATCGAGACCAAGACCCTCAGCGTGACCACAGGGCCGATTACCGGATCGCGCAAGATCTATTCACCAGCGCCCGGACATCCTGAAATCGCGGTCCCGTTCCGGGAGGTCGCCCTGCACCCCAGCGCGAATGAAGCGCCGCTGCAGCTTTATGACACTTCCGGCGCCTATACCGACCCGGCTGAGCCCATCTCGCTTGAGGACGGATTGCCGAAATTGCGTGATGCCTGGCTCAGCAAACGTGGCTTGCGCACCTATGTAGGGCGTGCGGTGAAAGCAGAGGATAATGGCTACCCCAGCGCGGAGACGCTCGTGCCACCCTGCCCGGCGGCGCATGAAGTGCGAATGGGCGATGAGGCTGCACTGGTGACGCAATATGAATTTGCCCGCGCCGGCATCATCACCGAGGAGATGATCTATGCCGCGCACCGGGAAAATCTCGGCCGGGCGGCCGCGCATGAGCAGGCGCAGGCGCGGTTGGCGGATGGTGAGAGCTTCGGCGCCTCCTTGCCGGAATTCGTCACGCCTGAATTCGTGTGTGCGGAAATCGCCGCCGGGCGGGCCATTCTGCCGGCAAATATCAACCATCCGGAGCTGGAACCGATGGTGATCGGCCGCAATTTCCTGGTGAAGATCAATGCGAATATCGGCAATTCCGCGGTAACCTCCGATGAAGCTGCGGAGGTGGAAAAGCTGGTCTGGGCGATCCGTTGGGGGGCGGATACAGTGATGGATCTCTCCACCGGACGGAATATTCACAATATCCGCAGCTGGATCCTTCGGAATTCCCCGGTGCCGATCGGCACTGTGCCGCTTTATCAGGCGCTTGAAAAAGTAGGCGGAGATGCGGCGAAGCTGGATTGGGCGCTGTACCGCGATACGCTGATCGAACAGGCCGAGCAGGGGGTGGATTATTTTACCATCCATGCCGGGGTAAGACTGGCGCATATACCGCTGACGGCGCGGCGCGTCACCGGCATCGTCTCACGCGGCGGCTCGATCATGGCGCAATGGTGCCTGGCGCATCACCGGGAAAGTTTTCTCTACGAGCATTTCGACGAAATTTGCGATATCATGCGCCGCTACGATGTGTCGTTCTCGCTGGGTGACGGGCTGCGCCCTGGCTCAAACGCGGATGCGAATGACGCTGCGCAGTTTGCGGAGCTGGAGACGTTGGGCGAGCTGACGCGCAGGGCCTGGGCGAAAGGCTGCCAGGTGATGGTGGAAGGCCCAGGCCATGTGCCGATGCATAAGATTAAAGACAATATGGATAAGCAACTCGCCACCTGCGGCGAGGCGCCATTCTATACGCTGGGACCGCTGACCACGGATATCGCGCCCGGCTATGATCATATCACCTCGGCGATCGGGGCGGCGATGATCGGCTGGTTCGGCACCGCCATGCTCTGCTATGTCACCCCCAAAGAGCATCTCGGCCTGCCGAACCGGGAAGATGTGAAAACTGGGGTGATCACCTACAAGCTGGCGGCTCATGCGGCGGACCTGGCGAAGGGACATCCGGCGGCGCGGCTGCGTGATGACGCGCTTTCCCGGGCGCGTTTCGAATTCCGCTGGGAGGATCAGTTCAATCTCGGACTTGATCCGGATACGGCACGAGCCTTTCACGACGAAACGCTGCCGAAGGAGGCGCATAAGAGCGCGCATTTCTGCTCAATGTGCGGGCCGAAATTCTGCTCGATGAAGATCAGCCAGGATATCCGCGCCGAGGCGCAGCGCCAGGAGGGGATGGAGGCGATGCGCGCCGCCTTCACCGAGGCCGGCGGCGCGCTTTATGTGCCAAACAAAGACAAAGGCTGATGAATGCTGGGCGGGAGCAGATAGCAGTATGACCTCGCCGTCGCCCCGGGGCGTGCATATGGCCTGGCCCAGACGCAGGGGCGGCTTTGGGGGCTGGCCTTGCAGCTTTATGCGCTGCGCCGGATGGATGATGGCGGCATCGGCGATTTCGCGGCGCTGGCGGCGCATGGGCGCGAGGCGGCGGCGCAAGGGGCGGATGCGATCGCGCTCAGTCCGGTCCACGCATTGTTTGCGGGCGATGTTACACGCTATGCGCCCTATGCCCCGTCCAGCCGCATCGCGCTGAATGTGCTGCACATCGCCCGCGATGCCATCGCCCCGCCGGATGGGTTGATCGACTGGCCGCGCGCCGCCGCGCGCAAGCTCGCCTTGCTGCGGCAGGATTTCGATCATGGCATCGACGAGGCCGGGCTGGCCGCCTATCGGGCCCAGGCCGGGGCGGATCTGGAGCAGCATGCGCGGTATGAGGCGCTCAGCCTGCATCTGGGCGTCTGCGACTGGCGGCGTTGGCCGGACGCGTATAGGCACCCGGACAATCCGGCGCTGGCGGATTTCGCCGGCGCTTATGCCAAGGAGATCGCCTTCCATGCCTGGCTGCAATGGCAGGCGGAGGCCGGGCTGGAGGCGGCCCAGCAGGCCTGCCGCGGTGCGGGGGCGCGGGTCGGGCTGATCAGTGATCTGGCGGTGGGTACCAGCGCGGATGGCGCCCAGGCCTGGGGGCGGCAGAGCGAGATGTTGAACGGGTTGGAAATCGGCGCGCCGCCGGATCTGTTCAACCAAGAGGGCCAGGGCTGGGGCATTACCGGCTTCTCGCCGTTGGGGCTGCGGCGCAGCGGGTTTTCCGGCTATCTCGCCATGCTGCGCCACGCGCTGCGCCATGCCGGCGGCGTGCGCATCGACCATGTGATGGGGTTGAAGCGGCTCTGGGTGGTGCCGCTGGGGCGCTCGCCGCGTGAGGGCGCGTATCTCTCAATGCCGTTCCAGGATCTGCTGCGCCTGACCGTGCTGGAATCGACCCGCCACCGCGCCATCGTGCTGGGCGAGGATCTCGGCACGCTGCCGCAAGGGCTGCGCGCGGATCTGGCGCGCGCCGGAATTGCCGGGATGCGGGTGCTCTGGTTCGAGCGGCGCGGCAAGAGCTTCGTCTCGCCCGCCCGCTGGTCGCCGGAGGCGGTGGCGATGACCACCACCCATGATCTGCCGACGGTGGCCGGCTGGTGGCGGAGCGAGGATATCGCCTGGCGGCGGCGGCTCGGGCGGACCAGCGAGGATGAGGCGGCGCGGAGGGAGGATCGCGCCGCTTTGTGGGCGGCGTTTCGCCGCTCCGGCGCCAGCCGCGCGGCGCAGCCTGGCCCACAGGAGGCCGAGCCGGTGACGCTGGCGGCGGCACGGCATCTCGGCAAGTCAGCCTGCGCGCTGGCGCTGCTGCCGATCGAGGATGCGCTGAGCAGCCCGGATGCACCCAACCTGCCCGGCACCACCGACGAGCACCCGAACTGGCGCCGCCGCCTGCCCGCGGATGCGCCGAGCTTATTCGCCCGGGAGGATGTGAAGGCCCGGCTCTCCGCCCTTGATCAAGCCCGCAAGGAGGCAAAATGACCCTGCGCACCACGCCGCGCGCGACCGCCCGGCTGCAATTCCACAAGGATTTCACCCTCGATGACGCGGTGGCGTTGGTGCCCTACTACGCGGCCCTTGGGGTCTCGCATCTCTACGCCTCGCCGCTGCTGACCGCCCGCGCGGGGTCGATGCATGGCTATGACGTGATCGACCCGACACGGATCAACCCGGAGCTGGGTGGCATGGCCGCGCTGGAGCGGCTGGGGGCGGCGCTGCGGGCGCATGAGATGGGACTGCTGCTGGATATCGTCCCCAACCATATGGCGGTGGGCGGTGCGGACAATCCCTGGTGGCAGGATGTGCTGGAGCATGGGCAACGCAGCGCCTATGCGGATTTTTTCGATATCGACTGGGACAATCCGGACCCGCTGCTGAACAAGCGGGTGCTGGCGCCGTATCTGGGCATGCAATATGGTGAGGCGCTGCAATCCGGCGAGATCAAGCTGACGCTGACCCCATCGGGCGGGCTGGTGCTGCGCTATCAGGAGCATGAATTGCCGCTCTCACTGGCCAGCACCGCGCCATTGCTGCGCGGCCTCTCAGCGTCTGTCGCGCAGCTTTTCGCCGTGGCGGCGCAAGCGGCCGATCCCGCCCGGGCCGGCGCACCGGCGAAAGCGGCGCTGCTGGATTTCGCCGCCGCACGGCCGGAGGCTCTGGCGGCGCATCTGGCGCGCTTCTCCACCCCGGCCCGGCTGCACCAGCTTTTGCGCCGGCAGCATTACCGGCTGGCCTGGTGGCGCACCGCCGCCGCCGAAATCAATTGGCGCCGCTTCTTCGACATTAACAGCCTGGCAGGACTGCGGGTAGAGCGGCCGGAGGTGTTCAACGCCACCCATGGGCTGATCCTGGAGCTTTATGCGCGCGGGCTGATCGACGGGGTGCGGGTGGACCATGTGGACGGGCTGGCGGCACCCGGCGCCTATCTGCGCAAGCTGCGACGGGCGATGGCGGCCGCCGGGGGGCGCCGCCCGGAAGCCGCCGCGCACGGTGCGCCCTACATCGTGGTGGAAAAGATCCTGGCGGCGGGCGAGACGATGCCGGCGCGCTGGCAAGCGGATGGCACCACCGGCTATGATTTCATGGATCAGGTGAGCGCGGTGCTGCACGACCCGTCAGGCGAGGCTGAGCTGACCGCGCTGTGGAGCCTGACCGGGCGCGGCACGGATTTTCTGCAAATGGAGGACCAGACGCGCCGGCAGATTTTGCGCGACAGCCTGGCCGGCGAGCTGACCCGGCTGGCCGGGCTGCTCACTCGGCTGGCAAGGCGGCAGCGCAACACCACGGATTTTTCCTATTACGTGATCAAGCAAGGGTTGCAGGAGCTGCTGGCCGCCTTTCCGGTCTATCGCCTCTATGCTGGCCCGGCCGGGGCGGATGCGGAGGATGGGCGTGCCTTCGATACGGCGATGGCGCTGGCCGCCCAGCGAATCCGCCGCGCGGACCGGCCGGTGCTGGACCTGCTGCGCCACTGGCTGCTGGAGGCACGGCCCTGCGCCCTGCCCGCCGGCGCGGCGCGCGCGCTTTTGTTGCGAACGCGCATTGCCTTTCAGCAACTCTCCTCCCCCACCGCGGCGAAAGCCGTGGAGGATACGGCGTTTTACCGGTTCGGGCGGCTACTCTCGCGCAACGAGGTTGGCTCCAACCCCGGCCAGTTCAGCCTCACCCCGGCCAGCTTCCACGCCCAGGCGGCTTGGCGCGGCGCCTTCACCCCTGGCGCGATGCTCGCCACCGCCACCCATGACCATAAACGCGGCGAGGATACGCGCGCGCGCCTGGCGGTGCTCTCTGAAATTCCCGGCGAGTGGGAGCTGGCGGCGACGCGTTGGATGCGGCTGAACGCGGCGATCCGTGAGCCGGTGGGGCCGGATGCGGCGGACGAGCTGATGCTCTACCAGATGCTGGTGGCGGGCTGGCCGCTGGGGCTGGAGGCGCAGCACCAGGCCGGGATCGAGGCCTATGGTGCGCGGGTGGCCGCCTGGCAGCAGAAATCCCTGCGCGAGGCCAAGATGCATTCGGAATGGGCGGCGCCGAATGAGGAGTACGAAGCGGCCTGCGCGCGCTTTTTGATGGCCTGCCTGGATGCCAGGCGACCGATGCTCTACGAGCTGATCGCTTTCGCCAACCGCATCGCCGGCGCCGGGGCGATTAACGGGCTGACGCAGACGCTCTTGCGCCTGACCGTGCCGGGTGTGCCGGATCTCTACCAAGGCACGGAATTCTGGGACCAAAGCTTTGTCGATCCGGATAATCGCCGGAAGGTGGATTTCACTGCCCGCATCGCCGGGCTGCGCCAGCGGCCGGAAGACCTCACCGCCTGGCGGGATGGGCGGGTGAAGCAGAGTGTGTTCGCCCGCGCCCTCGCTGCCCGCCGGGAGATGCACGGGCTGTTCGCCCATGGCAGCTACGAGGCGCTGGAGGCGGAAGGGGATATGGCGGCGCATCTCATCGCCTTCCGCCGGGCGGATTTGCGGCATGAGATGCTGGCCATCGGCACCCGGCTGGCGGGGGGCTTCATGGTGCAGATTCCGCTGCTGCCGCCTCATGTCTGGGGCACCACCCACCTCGTGGTGCCGTCCGGGCGCTGGCGCGATGAGCTGACCGGCACGGAGTATGAAAGCCGCGGCACGCTGCTGTTGCGTGAAGTGCTGGCGAAGCTGCCGGTGGCGCTGGTGCGGCGGGTTTGACATCGCGCGGCTGCTCGATCTCGCTTCTGCGGATCGGCGGCGCTGGAGCATGATATGTTGCTGTGGACGCGACAGCGTTAGAGAATAAATCGAAATTTTGCACAGAAAACAGAGCATCAAGCTTGATGCTCTGTTTTCTCAAGGTCGCCGGATAGGGCAACAGAACGGGGCCTTGCGGCCCCGTTTTGGTTATTTGCGCATCAGCCAACCGGCGAGGAAGGAGACGCCGGCAACAGCCGCCAGCGCCGCCAGGGGCTTCTCCTTCACGTTCTCGATCACATCATCGACCGAGGCGCCGAAGCTGCGCTGCGCCTGCCCGGCGGCCTGGTTCCACTTGCCCTCGGCCTGGGTCTTGGCATCGCCGGTTAGCCCGCCCAACGCATCCTGCACGCGGCCACCAAACTCACGCGCCGCGCCTTTGATTTCGTTTTCATCCATTACATAAACCTCCTTGGTCTAGCTTGCATGTAGGCGACGCGGGCGCAGGGCCAATGACGAGAAAATTAAGAGTTTGAAGTGCGCGCCGGCGTGTGGCTGTGGCTATGCGCGCCATGCTCATGCGCAGGGGCGGGAATGAGGTGCAGATGCGCGTGGCGGACGCCGCGCTGGGCGGTCAGCCGATCCGCATGGCGCTGCACCGCCTGCGCCGGGCCACGCAAAATCGCCACCTCCAGACACTCATCATGGCCGAAATGCACATGGGTGGTGGCGACGCTGAGGTCATGCTGATGGTGCTGCGCTTCCACCAGGCGCTGCGGCAGGTCGCGCTGAGTGTGGTCGTAGACATAGGTCAGTGTGGCGACGCAGGATGTGGCGCCATCGCGCAGATGCTCCTGGCGCGCCGCCTCGCGCAGCATCTCCCGCACTGCCTCCGAACGGCTGGCATAGCCGTGCAGCGTCGCCAGCGCGTCCAGCTGGGCGAGAAGCTCGTCATCGATGGTGATGGTGACCCGTTCCATGTGCGGAGTGTGCGGCGAATGCGGCGTCGGGGCAATCTACGTTAAATAGCGTATGACAAAATTTTGTTTTCCTCATACGCTCCAGAGGCAGGTAACGGAGGCAGGCTTTATGCTGGGAGCGTTGAGGCGGGCGATGGCGGGAGGGGCCGGCCGGCGCGTGGCGCTGATGTTGCTGGCTCTGGTGCTTGCCAATGCGCTGCTTTGGGGCGGAGCGTTCAGCCTGTTGCGGCATTATACGCTGCTGCTCGGCACCGCGCTGCTGGCTTACGGCTTCGGGCTGCGCCATGCGGTGGATGCCGACCATATCGCCGCCATCGACAATGTCACCCGCAAGCTGATGCAGCAGGGGCAGCGCCCGGTTGGGGTGGGGCTGGCCTTTTCGCTCGGCCATTCCACCATCGTCTTCGCGCTCTCCGCCGCCGTGGCGCTGACCGCGGCGGCGATCCAGGGGCGGTTTAATGCGCTGTCCAACTGGGGCGGCCTGTTCGGCACGCTGGTCTCCGGCCTGTTCCTGCTTGGCATGGCGGCCCTCAATCTCAGCATTCTGCTCGGGCTGTTCAGAAGCTTCCGGCGCGTGCGCAAGGGCGGCGCCTACCGGGAAGAGGAGCTGGATCTGCTGCTGGCCCGACGCGGGTTTTTCGCCCGGCTGTTCCGCGGCCTGTTCGGAATGGTCCAGCATAGCTGGCAGATGTATCCGATCGGCCTGCTGTTCGGGCTGGGCTTTGATACCGCGACCGAGGTCGGTCTGCTCGGCATTTCCGCCGCTGCCGGCAGCAAAGGGCTGCCGATCTGGACGATCATGATCTTCCCGGCTCTGTTCACCGCCGGCATGGCGCTGATTGACACGGCGGATTCCATTCTGATGCTCGGCGCTTATGGTTGGGCCTTCATGAAGCCGATGCGCAAGCTGTTCTACAACCTGACCATCACGGCAGTCTCGGTGCTGGTGGCGGTGGGGATCGGCGGGATCGAGCTGCTCGGAATGATCCAGGGCGCCTTCGCGCTCACCGGGCGGTTCTGGGACCAAGTATCCTGGCTGAATGATGATGCTGTCTTCGGGCTGCTCGGCTACGTCATCGTGGCGGTGTTTGTGGTGGCATGGCTGACCTCGGTCGCGATCTATAAGCTCAAACGTTATGACGAGCTGGAGATCGCGCCGGGCGACTAGCGCTCTTTCATTCGCCACCCGCCGCGCCACATTGAAACCAGCAGCATAAGGGGGAGCGGATGCAGGCGCGCACGCGGCACAGGCGGGGATTGTCCTTGGCTATTCTGATCCTGGCCGGCTGCGTGAATTATCTGGACCGTTCGGCCCTTTCCATCGGCAATCCACAAATCCGCCAGGAGCTGCATCTCACTTACGGCCAGATGGGGCTGTTGCTGGCGGTGTTCGCCTGGGCCTACGGGCTGGCGCAACTACCCGCCGGGGCGGCAATCGGCCGGTTCGGGGCGCGCAAAGCGCTCAGCGCCGGGCTGGTCTTGTGGTCGGCGGCGCAGATCGGCGCCGGGTTCGTGACCGGGCTGGGGTCGTTTCTGGCCGCGCGCGTCGCGCTGGGGCTGGGCGAGTCGCCAATGTATATCGGCGGCACCCGGGTCTGCGCGGATTGGTACAAGGTGAGCGAGCGGGCCTTGCCGATTTCGCTGTTCAACGCCTCCTCCGCTTTCGCGCCGGCGCTGGCGCCGCCGCTGCTCACGCTGTTGATGCTGGCCTGCGGCTGGCGCGGGATGTTCGTGGTTGCCGGGCTCGTCGGGCTGGCGGTGGCGCTGGGCTGGGTGCTCTATTACCGCGATCCGGCGCAGGCGGGGCTGAGGCCGGAGGAGCTCGCGGAGATCGCGCCGGACGATGAGGGCGATGAAGCCGGGCTTGGCTGGGTGCTGCGCCAGCCGACCAGCTGGGCTCTGTTTTTCGGGTTCTTCGGGATCATCTATGTCTCCTGGCTCTATGCCACCTGGCTGCCGGGTTATCTGGAGACGGCGCGGCATCTCTCCGTCGGCAAGGCCGGGTTTCTATCGAGCTTGCCATTGTTGGCGGGGTTTGCCGGGGCGGTGCTGGCAGGGTTTCTGGCGCGCGGGCTGGGGCGGCTGGGCTTCAGCCCGGCCTGGGCCTGCCTGGCGCCGGTGATCGCCGGCATGGCGCTGGCCAGCGCCTGTACCCTGGCCGCCGCTCTGGTCTCAGGGCTGGGCGCGGCGATCACGCTGATCGCGGCGGGGCTGTTCGGCGCCAATCTGGCCTCCAGCTGCGGCTGGGCCCTGGCGGCGATCATCGCCCCGAACAAGGCGGTGGCAACGCTGGAGGCGGTGCAGAATGTCGGCGCCTCGATGGGCGGGGCGCTCGCGCCGCTGCTGACCGGGCTGGTGGTGCAGGCCACCGGATCCTTCACCCCCGCCTTCCTGCTGGCGGCCCTCATCGCCCTCGCCAGCGCCGCGATTTACGCAATCGGCGCTCGCCGGCGGCTGGTTTGAGCGCGCAGGGGCGGCGCTGGCGCCGCGCTACAACGATTTGGCCAGACGCAGCCCGGTGAATTGCCAACGCGCCTCGGTGGGGAAGAAATTTCGGTAGCTGACACGGGCATGGCCGGGCGGCGTGGCGAGCGAACTGCCGCGCAGCACATATTGGTTGGCCATGAACTTGCCATTATACTCGCCCACCGCCCCGGCCGCCGCCTGGAAGCCCGGATAGGGCGCGTAGGCGCTGCTGGTCCATTGCCAGGCGGCACCGAAAAGCTGCGGCAGGTCCGGCCGATGCCGCGCCGCCGCTTCCCATTCGGCTTCAGTGGGCAGGCGGGCGCCGGCCCATTGCGCATAGGCCGCCGCCTCGAAATAAGAGAGATGCAGCACCGGCTCATCCGGTTGCAACGCCTCCAAGCCGCGCAGGCCGAAGGTGCGCCAGCCTTGCGCGCCGCATCGCCAATAGAAAGGATGGCTCAGCCCATTGGCCCGTACAAAATCCCAGCCGGCGGAGAGCCAAAGCGCCGGCTGCGTGTAGCCGCCATCCTCGATGAAGCGCAGATAGTCGCCATTGGTCACCAGCCGGTCGGCCAAGGCGAAGGGTTCCAGGAAGACGCGGTGGCGCGGCAGCTCATTATCGAAACAGAAGCCATCTTCCTGATGACCGATCCGCACCAGGCTCTCCGGGAACGCCACCCATTCCATCGTGCCGGGTGCCATGGCGGGCTGCGGCGCATCCTCGTCATACACCGGATAGAGCGGGTTCTGCGCCAGCAGATGCAGGCAATCGGTCAGGATCAGCTCCTGATGCTGCTGCTCATGCTGCAGCCCAAGCTCGACCAGAGCTTCCAGTTCCGCCCCCAAACCGGCCTCGAACAGGCGGGACATGCGCGCATCCACATTCGCCCGATAGGCCAGAACCCGCGCCAAGCCCGGCCGGGTGAGCAGCCCGCGCTGCGGCCGCGCGAATTTTTCCCCGACGCCGTTATAATAGGAGTTGAACAGCACCCTGAAGGCCGGATCGAACGCGGTGAAGCCGGGCTCATGCGCCTCCAGGATGAAGGTTTCGAAGAACCAGCTGGTATGGGCGAGATGCCATTTCACCGGGCTGGCATCGGGCATGGATTGCGCCGCACAATCCTCCTCCGACAGGGGCGCGGCCAAAGTGCGGCTATGCGCGCGCACCGCAGCGAAGCGCGCCGCCAGGGCGCTGGCCGCTTGCGCCTCAGCCTGCGCGCGCATGGCAGACCAGGTAGGCATCATCGGGGTCGCTCCAGCAGGCGATATCGCTGAAGCCGGCGCCGTGCAGCATCTCCTCGATGCCGGCGCGGTTAAATTTGTAGCAATTCTCGGTATGGATGGTCTCGCCGGCGGCGAAATCCCGGCCGCCGCCGGGCCAGCTGACATGGCAGGCGGAAGCGGCCTGCAAATGCATTTCCACGCGGCTATGGGCAGCGTTGAACACGGCCTTGTGCCGCCATCCCGTCAGATCGAAATCGCTGCCGAGCAGATGGTTGGTCTGGCGCAGCGCGTTGCGGTTGAAGGCGGCGGTGACCCCCAGCGCATCGTCATAAGCGGCTTCCAGCGTCGCCGCTTGCTTCACCAGATCGAGCCCGATCAGCAGATCGCCGCCGGCGGCGCGCAGCGTTTCCAGAAACAGCCGCGCCTGCACCGGCGAGAAATTGCCGAGCGAGGAACCGGGATAGAAGAACAGCTTGTTGGGCAACGCCTGCACGCCAGCGGGCAAAACGAAACGTTCCGAGAAATCCAGCTCGACCGGGTGGATTGCCAGATCCGGATAGGCCTGGGCCAACGGCTTCACCGCCGCGCGCAGGAAGGACGCGGAAATATCCACCGGCACGTAATGCCGCGCCCGCAGCCGGGCGAGCAGCTTGAAGGCCTTGGCGCAATTGCCGGCGCCGAGATCGATCAACGCCACATCCGCACCGGCGCGTTGGGCGATGGCGGTGAGGTTCTGGCATAAAATCCGCGCTTCGGTGCGGGTGAGGTAATATTCATCGAGTTCACAGATCGCCTCGAAGAGTTTCGAGCCCTGGGTGTCGTAGAAATATTTCGGCGGCAGGGTCGCGGTGCGGCGGGAGAGGCAGGATGCCAGCTCCTGCCGGGCGTGCGCCGCATTGATGGCGATCTGCTCGCCCGCTTCGCGCCTGGGTGGTGTGGCTGGTTGCAACGTCGCCGCCCTTTCACTGTTATATCTGCGCTTCTAGGTGGGCAGTCCCTCGCCGCCCCGCAAGCGAGAAAGCACCTGGCACGTGCTACAAGGCGGCAATACGAGCTTCATGAAGCTGCATGCGGAAGCCACAGTGAGCGCGGCATCTCCGGCTCAGCCGTGGCGGCTGCCGCCGCGGCCACGGGCCTGTTTGGTCAGGCCGCGCCCATTATCGACACGCTCAGCCAGCCAGTCGCGGATGATCTGCGCCAGCGCGGTTTCCTCCACTTTGCCGGCGGCCTCCCGGGCTGGAAACCAGACCCGCCGGCAATGGGGTTTTTCCGGCCAGGTGGCGGCCTCGTTGGAGACCAGCAGCGGGAAGATCTCCACCTCGGCGCTCTGCTCACCTCCTTCGGGCGGGCGCAGAGTCGAAGCATAGGGGCCGAGCGCCCTGCGCGACATCGCCCCCTCACCCCGGCCTGCTGAAACGCCTCGATTTCGGCTGTACGGTGGGGGTGGCGCTCATCGCTGGGCGCCCCTTTGGGAATGCTCCAGCCGCGCGTCGCCCGGCTGTTGATGAGCAGGATCTCCAGCCCATGCCGGCCCAAGCGGTAAGGCAGGGCGGCAACGAGCGGCAGCGCGGGATTATCGGGGTTCGCCATGCCCCGGTTTGGCCAATCGGGGGCGCGATGTCCAGGCCACCATCACAGCGTCCCCCCCTCCTGCGTCTCAGGCGGGCGCCGTGGCGCCCGCCTGTTATGTCCGAGGCCGCTCTGTCGGCGTCCCTGGCAAAATCTCACGCGGAAAACAGCGCCGCGTAACGCTCCGGCTTGAACCCGACGACAATCCCGGCCCCGCAAACGAGAACCGGACGCTTGATCATCGAAGGCTGCGCCTGCATCAAATCCAGCGCCTTGGTTTGCGTCAGATCCGCGCGGGCGTCTTCGGGAAGTTTACGAAACGTCGTGCCGGCGCGATTGAGCAGTCCCTCCCACCCAACGGCGTCCGCCCAGATAGCCAGTCGCGTCCGGTCAATGCCCGCCTGCTTGTAATCGTGAAACACGTAGTCGATGCCGTGCGCATCCAGCCAGGACCTCGCTTTTTTCATCGTGTCGCAGGCTTTGATGCCATAGAGTGTGGGTCTGCTCATCGTCGCCCTCAATTTCAGCTTCGACGCCATTATACACGGCCGGATCGTCGATAAAATTCCGCAGCGCAGCAAAAATCAGCTGAAAAAATCTCTTTACACCCGCCGGGCTTCCCAATATTAAACGTTTAACCTGCGAAGATCAGGCGGCCAAGCCACGTTAAAACAAGCGGCGCGAAATGCCGCAGGGGGAAATGATGAACCGTTCGATACGCCATATTCTGGCGGGGGCCGCGTCCATTTGCGCGCTCACCTTCGCCACCACAGCACTCAGCCACGCCCAGACCGCGAAACCGCGGATCGCCATCGTGGTGCGCGACTTCAACAATCCCTATTGGCGGGCGCTGCGCGATGGCGCCGTGGCCGAGGGCAAGAAGCTGGGCGTGCCGGTGAGCGTGCAAGCCGGCGCCAGCGAGACCGACGCGGTCGGCGAGAACGCCAAGATCTCGACCATGGCCAATGAGAATTTCAGCTGCTTCGGGGTGGTGCCGGTGAATGGCACCAATGTCATCACACCGCTGATCCCGATTTCGCAGAAGAACATCCCGATCATCAATCTCGATACCGGGCTGGACCCTGACGCGGTGAAGGCGGCGGGGCTCAAGATCACCAGCTTCATCGGCTCGGACAATACCAATGCCGGTGAGCTCGCCGCCAATTATATGCTGGGGCTGCTCGGCGATCATGGCGATGTCGCGATTCTGGAAGGTATCCCTGGCGAGCATAACGGCATTCTGCGCGAGGGCGCGTTTCGCAAAACCACCGCCGGCAAGCTGAACATCGTTCAGGCCGAAGCGGCGGATTATGAGCGCGACCGGGCAATGACCGAGACCGAGGCGATGCTGCGCGTGCACCCCACCCTCGCCGGCATTTTCGCCGCCAATGACGAGATGGGGCTGGGCGCTGCCCAGGCCATCGCCAATGCCGGCAAGTCCGGGCAGATCAAGGTCGTCTCCATCGATGGGGTGAAGGAGGCGCTGCAGGCCGTGCAGTCCGGCAAACTCTCTGGCTCCGTCTCGCAATATCCCTATGCCGAGGGCGAGATGGCAGTGCAGGCTTGCGATGCCCTCTCCCAGGGCAAATCCGTGCCCGCCCAGATCACCGCGCCGATTAAACTGATCACGCCGAAGAATGCCGACGCCGCGCTGAAATCCTTCCCGCGGCCGTTCTTCAGCTTCACTGATCCGTTCGGCGCGCCGTGAGCGAAGCCGTGGCCAGGCCAGGCGGGATCGCGTTGAAGCTGCGCGATCCCGGCTTTTGGGGCGATAACGCCGCGCTGATCGGGCTGATCGTGATCGGCGCGGTGTTCTCGGTGCTCACCCCTTATTTCCTCACCTGGGCGAATATCAGCGATCTGCTGGTCTCCGCCTCGATCCTGCTGGTGCTGGCCACGGCGCAGCAATTCGCCATCGTCACCGGCGGCATCGATCTCTCCATCGCCGGCAATCTGCCCTGGGCGGCAGTGATCTTCGGGCTGGCCTATAATGGCGGGTTCGGCATCGCGCTCTCGGCGCTGGCAGCGATTGCCGCCGGCACGCTGGTCGGGCTGGTGAACGGCCTGGTCATCGCCAAGCTGAAAGTGAATGATTTCATCGCCACGCTGGGCATGCTGGGGGTGATGAACGGGCTGGCGCTAATCGTCAGTTCCGGCCAGTCCTTCAGCGTCACCAGCCCGTTCCTGCAGGCGCTGGCGCTGGGCTCGATCGGGCCGGTGCGGTATTTCTATCTGATCGCCCTGCTCATCGCCGCCGGCGCGCATCTGCTCTTCACCCATACCGCCTTCGGCACGCATGTGCTGGCCACCGGCGGCAACCGGGAGGCGGCGCGCAATATGGGCATTCCGGTCAACCGTATGCGCATCGCCGTGTATGTCATCGATGGCGCGCTGGTCGGGCTGGCCGCCATTCTGCTGGTGGCGCGCACCGGTGGCTCGGACCCGTCCCTGCAAACCTCGCAGCTGCTCACCTCTATCGCCGCGGTGGTGCTGGGCGGCAGCTCGCTGTTCGGCGGGCGCGCGGCGATTTTGGGCACCGTGGCCGGCGCGCTGGTGCTCACCACCTTGCTCAACGGCTTCACGCTGTTGCAGATTTCGGAATTCTATCAACCCATCGCGGTCGGCATCGTCGTCATCGCCGCCGCCATTCTCAGCAGGTTGCAACGATGAGCCCGGTTCTGGAGGTGAAGGATCTGCGCAAGCAGTTCGGCGCGGTGGAGGCACTTCGCGGCGCCGAGCTGTGCTGCCCGGCAGGGGAAGTGACGGCGCTGGTCGGCGATAATGGCGCCGGCAAATCCACGCTGATCCGCTGCATCACCGGTGTGCATCCACCGGATGGCGGCAGCATCAGCTTTCGCGGCGAGCCGGTGCGCTTTAGCGCCCCCACCGAGGCCCGCGCCAGAGGCATCGAGACGGTCTATCAGGATCTCGCTTTGATCGAGGATCTCGCCGTCTGGCAGAATATGTTTCTGAACCGGGAGCTGACCGGCGGCTTCGGCCCGCTGCGCTGGCTGCAGCGGCGCCGGATGATCGAGGAAACCCAGGCGCGGCTGGGACGGCTGCTGGTGAATATGCCGCCGGTGCGCGCCAAGGTGCGCCGGCTCTCCGGCGGGCAGCGCCAATCCATCGCCATCGGCCGCGCCGCCTCCTGGGGCTCGGCGCTGGTGATCATGGATGAGCCGACGGCGGCGCTGGGCCTGCGTGAGCGGGGGGCGGTGGAAACGCTGATCGGCAATCTGCGCCATGAGGGCATCGCGCAGCTGATCATCAGCCACGATCTGGAGCAGGTGATGCGGATTTCCGACAGCATCTGGGTGATGCGCGGCGGCCGCACCATCGCGCAGTGGCGCACCAAGGAGGTCGACCGCACCCAGGTGGTCGCGGCCATCGCTGGCGGCACCGCCTAAGCGCGATGGCCCGCCGTCCCGGCCCATCCCTGCACGATGTCGCGCGCCGCGCGGGGGTTTCCACCGCGACCGTGTCCTTCGTGCTGAATGACAGCAAGCCGGTCGCGGCGGAGACGCGCCAGCGCGTGGAGGAGGCGATCAGCGCGCTGAATTACCGGCGCAGCCTCTCGGCGCGGGCACTGCGCACCGGGCGGCACCATGCGGTGGGGCTGCTGCTGCCGGATCTGATCAACCCGTTCTTCCCGGCGCTGGCGCAGGCGGTGACGCAGGCCGCTTGGCAGCGCGGCCATGCCTTGATTTTAGCCAGTGCCGGCATCGACCATGAGGCGGAGAGCGAGGCGCTGGCGGCGCTGGCGGAGCGGGCGGACGGCATCATCTGGATTCCAGGCTCCACCCGCATCGCCACCCGACCCAACCTGCCGATGGTGGTGCTGGACCGGCCGGATGCCAGCCTCGCCGCCTATGACAGCATCAGCGCCGATCACCGGGCCGGCGGCGCGGCGGCGGCGGCGCTGCTCCGCCGGCTCGGGCGGCGGCGGGTGGGGCTGCTGGCCGGGCCGGCGCAATCCCCCAGCGCCACCAGCCGGCAAGAGGGGTTTCTGGAGAGCTGGGCGCCGCAGACGCCATTATGGATCCGCGAAGCGCCGTTCACGCTGGATCTGCCACGCCAGGCGGTGAAAGCCCTGGCCGACCCGGCGCTGGATGCGGTTTTCGCCGCCAGCGATGTGATGGCGATCGGCGCGCTGCGCACGCTGCACGAACTCGGGCGGCGGATTCCGGAGGATGTGATGCTGATCGGCTATGACGACATACCCTGGGCGGCGCTGGTGGAGCCGCAGCTCACCACCATCCGCCAGCCGGTGGCGGCACTCGGCGAGTGCGCGGTGGCGACATTGGAGGCGCGCATCGCCGCCCCCGACAGCCCCGCCGTGCACCATATTCTGCCAATCAGCCTGATCGAACGGGCATCGACCATCATGTCGGGAGGGACAGCGCGTGCTCGTCATCGGTAGCGCCAACATGGATGTCGTGGTGCGGGCGGACCGCGCCCCGGCGGCGGGGGAGACGGTGCTGGGGCTGGATTACGCGCTCTATCCCGGCGGCAAGGGCGCCAACCAGGCCATCGCCGCCCGCCGCGCCGGCGCCCAGGTGAAGTTTTGCGCCTGTCTCGGCGAGGATTCGCATGGCACGGCGCTGCAAGCCGCGCTGGCGGCTGACGGGGTGGAGCTTTCCGGCCTGCGCCACTGTGAAACCCCAAGCGGTGTGGCGCTGATCACGGTAGAGGCGAGCGGGGAGAACCGCATCATCGTGGTGCCCGGGGCCAATCATCGGCTCACCCCGGAGATGCTGCCCGACTCCGTCCCGCCCGGGACGCTGCTGCTTGCCCAGCTGGAAGTGCCGATTGAGACCGTCCTGGCAGGAGCGGCGAAAATCCGCGCCACCGGCGGCTGCGTGGTGCTCAACCCCTCCCCCATCGCGGGGCTGGCGGAGACGGCGCGTGCCCGACTGCTGGAAGCCGCCGATGTGGTGTTGGCGAATGAGAGCGAGGCGGCGGCGCTGCTCGGCATGCCGACCCTGGCCGACCCGGCGCTGGCGGCGCGGCGCCTGGCCCAGGGGCGGTGCGCGGCGGTGATCACCCAGGGGGCCAAGGGCGTGGTTTGGGCCGGCAGCGAGGGGCATGGCGAAATGCCGGCCCATGACATCACCCCGCTCGACACCACCGCCTGCGGCGATGCCTTCGCCGGCGCCTTCGCCGCGGCGCTGGAGGAAGGCGCGGCTCTGGCGCGGGCGGTGCGCTTTGGCAACGCCGCCGGCGCCTTGGCGGCGCTCACCCGCGGCGCCCAGCCCTCTTTACCCCGGCGCGACGCGATTCTCGCCCGCCTCGCTTTATCCCCCTGACGGAGTACCACTATGCTGCACGGTATCGACCCCTTGCTCACCGCCGATCTGCTGCACGCCCTGCGCGCCATGGGCCATGGCGACAGCATCTGCCTTGTCGACGCGAATTTCCCCGCCACCGCCTGCGCGCGCCGGCTGATCACCCTGCCGGGGCTGGAGATCGACCGCGTGTTCGAGGCGGTGCTCAGCGTGCTGCCGGTGGATGATTTCATCCCGCTGCCGCTGCTGACCATGCAGGTTGTCGGTGCGCCGCAGGAGGTGCCGGAGGCGGTGGCGCAGATCCGCCAGATCGCGCAGGAAAACGGCGTCACCCCGGACCGGCTGGGCACGATCAGCCGCGAGGCGTTTTACGACCAGGCCCGCGCCAGCTACTGCATCGTGCAGACCGGCGATAGGCGGCTTTATGCGAATGTCATCATCACCAAGGGGGTGATCCGGCTCTGAATTGGCTCGATATGCGCGCCCCGCTCGCCTGCATGACGAGCGAAGCGCCGGGCGCATGGTTGCTTTTCCGCCTCTGGGTGCGGCGCAGTTTTGTTTTCGCGGAGAACCGCATCCTCGAAGGTTTTCATGCCGCACGGACGGCGCCTTTGGCGATATGCGCATTTCGCCGGGACGTGGCGGCGTTGCCATTGCCTGGCCGTCCGCTTAATCTGACAAATCTTGGAAACGCTCGACCAGACCGGCATATTTCATGGCGGGAGCGACGCGGTATGTTTTAGTAAAGAGCCTCATAATGAACGACGTGACGGCTTGGCTGTCCAACGCACATCCGGTTGACAAGAAAAACGCCGCCGAGACGGTTTTTGATGACATACGTTCCGCCATCACCGCGGGGCGTTTGCCGGTGGGCGCGCGTCTGCCTTCCGAGGTGCAGCTGGCACGTGGCTACCAGGTAAGCCGCCCCGTGATCCGCGAAGCATTGCGCTCATTGCAGACTTTGGGCCTGACCCAGACCCGCACCGGCAGCGGCACGTTTGTGGTCACGGCAGCGCCCGACCCTAAGCTCAGCTATGGGACATATTCGGCCCGTGACCTGATCGAGGCGCGCCCGCACATAGAAGCGCCAGCCGCTGCCTTGGCCGCGCGGCGCCGCAGTACGGCGCAGGCCGCCAGGCTTCTGAATTTGTGCGACGAGATGGAGCGCGAGGAGGAGCTTGGCGCGTGGAGCGGGTTGGATGGCGCGTTTCACAGCCTGATCATCGAGGCCTCGGGAAATGCCGTGTTCGGCAAAATTCTGGGCGATATTCAAAACGCGCTGCTGCGGCAATCGGCATTGCTCAATCTGATGGCGCATCGGCGGGAATCCTCGAATGTCGAACACCGCCGGATCGCCGAGGCGATCGCGGCGGGGCTTGAGCAGGAGGCTCAGGACGCCATGAGCGCCCATCTCACCCAGGTCAAGAATGTCCTGAACGACATTATCGACCGGACTCAGGCGCTTGAGTGACGGGGGCTAGCTGGTTGAGCAGCCGCTCGGGCGTCAAGAGCGCGCTGAGTTCGGCGGCGGAGAGATAGCCGCCCTCGAGCGTGACATCCACGATAGTACGGTTGGTCTCCAGGGCCTGCTTGGCGATCTTGGTGGCCGCCTGATAGCCGATGAACGGGTTGAGAGCCGTCGCGAGCCCGATGGAGTCCCGCACCCGCTGGGCCATCACCGGTTCATGGGCGGTGATGCCGTCAACACAGCGCGTGGCCAGGGTGCGGCAGGCGGCGGAGAGGGTGAGCAGGCTATCGAGCAGGGAGCGCGCGATGACGGGTTCGAAGGCGTTGAGCTGAAGCTGCCCGCCTTCGGCCGCCATGGTGATGGTCATATCATTGCCGATGACTGTGAAAGCCACCTGGTTCACCACTTCGGGAATGACCGGGTTGACTTTGCCCGGCATGATGCTCGAACCCGCCTGCATAGGAGGCAGGGAGATTTCACCCAGTCCGGCGCGCGGGCCAGAGGACAGCAGGCGCAAATCGTTGCAGGTTTTAGATAGCTTGACCGCGACGCGCTTGAGAACGCCGGACAGATGCACGAAGGCGCCGGGGTCCTGGGTAGCCTCGATGAGATCGCTGGCGGTCACCAGCGGGCGGCCGGTGAGCCGGACGAGATGAGCACAGGCCCGCGCCGCATAGCCGGCCGGCGCGTTGAGGCCGGTGCCGATCGCGGTCGCGCCGAGATTGATTTCGTGAAGCAAGGAAGCTGATTCGATGAGCCGCGCCCGGTCTTCGCCAAGCATCACCGCGAAGGTACGGAATTCCTGGCCGAGTGTCATGGGCACGGCATCTTGCAACTGGGTCCGGCCGATTTTTAGAAGCCCCTGAAAAGCCTGGGCTTTGCGTTCAAAGGCTTGTTGCAGAACATCCATTGAGGCGGCGAGGTCCTCCACCGCCTCGATCAGGGCGATGTTGAGCGCCGTGGGGTAGGCATCGTTGGTTGATTGGCTGAGATTGACATGGTCGTTGGGGTGAAGCCGGGCGTAATCGCCCCGCTGGCTGCCCAGCACCTCGAGGGCGCGGTTGGCGACCACCTCATTGGCATTCATGTTGGTAGAGGTGCCGGCGCCGCCCTGGATGACATCGACCACGAACTGATCGCGCAGCGCGCCGGCCCGGATTTCCTGGCAGGCCTGGACGATGGCCGCCAATCGCTCGGCGTCGAGCAAACCGAGTTCATGATTGGTGCAGGCGGCCGCCTCTTTCACAAACATCAAGCCCCGGATCAGGTGGGGGTAATGGCCGATCGGAATGCCGGTGATCTGAAAATTCTCCACCGCCCGGGCAGTGTGAACGCCCCAATAGACGTTGGCCGGAATCTCCTTGGGACCCAGGAGATCATGTTCGATACGCGGTGCAACCATGGTCGTTTCCTTTTGTTTATGAATTTTCGATCTGTAAAGCTGTAAGACCAATTTTCAGGTACCCTTGTCGTTTTGGGGCGTCAATTGATGGAATGGGATTTTGCAAGGATGGCAGGACTTCAAAAATAAGCCTTGCTGTTAAGCTGTAATACAGATATGGAGCCCATGCGTTGCGCCGGCTTCATATCGGCCGTGCTGTGCCTGGAAGCGCCGGCGCCGGTTGATGACGCCCACGAAATACAACCCCATGGAGAGGGATAATGTCAGAGGAAACAAAGGCTTACGAAAAAGCTGTGCAAAAAATAGAAATTGCGGAGGATGCGGGTTACCGCAAGGCGCTGAAACGCCGACAGATTCAGATGATCGCGGTTGGCGGGGCGATTGGCACGGGGCTGTTTCTGGGGGCCGGCGGACGGTTTGCGCTGGCCGGGCCGGCGCTGGTGTTTGTTTACGCGCTCTGCGGCTTTTTCGCCTTTCTGGTGATGCGCGCATTGGGTGAATTGATCATGCACCGTCCCAGCTCGGGCTCATTCGTCTCTTATGCGCGGGAATTCTATGGCGAGAAGATGGCTTTCACGGTGGGGTGGATGTATTGGCTGAACTGGGCCATGACATCAGTGGCGGATGTCACCGCCGCGGCGCTCTATATGAATTTCTTCCAGCATTATGTGCCCTGGCTGCAGGGCATCCCGCAATGGGTGTTCGCCCTCTCGGCGCTGCTGCTGGTGCTGGGCATGAATTTGCTGTCTGTGAAGGTGTTTGGCGAGCTGGAATTCTGGTTCAGCCTGCTCAAGGTGTCATCGCTGGTGGCGTTTCTGGCCGTCGGTATTTATTTCGTCGTCAGCGGTACGCCCATTGATGGCCATACCCCGGGGCTGAGCCTGATTACCGGCAATGGCGGCTTTTTTCCGCACGGCATCCTGCCGGCATTGATCATCGTGCAGGGCGTGGTGTTCGCCTATGCCGCGATCGAGGTCATCGGCACGACGGCTGGAGAGAGCGAAAATGTCCAGGCGGTGATTCCCGGCGCCATTCGGTCGGTGGTTCTGCGCCTGGTCGTGTTTTACGTGGGTTCGGTGCTGCTGCTGGCGGTGCTGCTGCCTTATACGGCCTATAGCGCCGGCGAGAGCCCGTTTGTGACCTTCTTCGGCAAGCTTGGGTATAATGACGTGGCCATCATCATGAATTTGGTGGTGTTGACGGCGGTGCTGTCCTCTCTCAACGCGGGTCTTTATTCCACCGGCCGGATTTTGCACGCACTGGCGGCCTCGGGCTCGGCGCCCGCCGTGTTGATGAAGATGAACAAGGCCGGTGTGCCTTATATCGGGGTTGCCGTTACCGCCGTGGTGACGATGATCGGCGTCGGGCTCAATGCCATCGTGCCCTCCTCCGCGTTCGAGATCGCGCTCAATGTCGCGGCGTTGGGCATTATTTCCGCATGGGGCGTCATTATCCTGTGTCAGCTCAAGCTCTGGCATAAAGCCCGGCGCGGCGAGATGACCCGGCCGGCCTTCCGCATGATGGGCGCGCCTTATACGGGCATTCTCACGCTGGTGTTTCTGGCCGGGGTGCTCGTGCTGATGGCGTTCGATTACCCGACCGGCACCTGGACGATGGCGTCTCTTATTGTCATCGTGCCGTTGCTGGCTGTGGGCTGGCATTTGATGCGCCACCGCCGCGCCCAGGCGGCGGTGGTGAAGTTTCAAACTGAGCAGGAGCCGGCGTGAGCCTTGACGATGCCAAACCACTGGTGGCGGTGATCGCCACCGGTGGCACAATTGCCAGCCAGCGTGGGGCCAGCGGGGCGAGCGCGCCCACGCTGACGGGAGAGAGCCTGCTGGCGCTGGTGCCCCATGACGGGTGCCGGCTCCGCATCCTGGATTTGATGGCCAAGGATTCCGCGAGCCTCACGCTCGATGATCTACAACGGATCAGCGATGCGGTGCAGGCACAACTGCACGACCCCGATGTGGCGGGGGTGGTGGTTTTGCACGGCACGGACGCGATGGAGGAAACCGCGCTGCTGGTGCATGTGCAGCGGCAACTGACCAAGCCGGTGATCTTCACCGGGGCGCAATTTACCTCGGACCATGCCAAGCCGGACGGCCCGGCCAATCTTGCGGGTGCGATCGCGGCGGCGCTTCGCCCCGCGCATGCGGCGCAAGGTGTTTTGCTTTATTTCGATGAAAAGCTGCTGCCGGTCTGGGGTGTTTATAAATACTCCACCGAAATGGCCGATGCCTTCCGCCAGGCCCGGCCGATGGCATCGCCGGAAAGCCTGGCCCTTGGTGGGGATGTTGGGGCGGTCCGTGTTGATATCATCGCGGTTTATCCGGGGTGCGACCAGACGCATCTGCGAGCAAGCCTGGCGGCTGGGGCCGACGGCATCGTTCTGGCCGCGTTGGGCTCGGGCAATGCCAATCCGCAGTTGGTGGAGGCGGTGCGGCAGTGTACGGCACGCGCTGTGCCGGTGGTGATTTCCAGCAGGGTGCCGAATGGGCTATTGACCAGCTCCTATGGTGGCGGCGGCGGCGGGCATGATCTGGCCGCTGCGGGAGCCATTCAGGCCAGCATCTTGCGGCCCGGCCAAGCACGGATTTTACTGGCGGCACTCATTGCGGCAGGGCGCGACAAACAGCAGATGCGCGCGACGTTTGGCCAGGACAAATCTATCACTCCGGCGTGAAACGCCTGCCGTGATAACCGCTCAGCGCTCGTAAAAGCGCCTGTATGAGCGCCATTGTGAACATAGGAACAGGTCGTGGGCGGCGTGATGACCACGCGCTCACGCGAGAGATGTTCGGGGAAGGTATTGCGCTCGGGTCGCTGACGGGCGAACCCCGCGACCGACGTGACCTGGGCCGATATCGTCGTGTTCATTGACGCACACAAAAAACCCAAACCGTATCGGTGGGTTAAATCCGCCAGCCAGATCCTGGCTTCCGTCAAACGATTCTTCCACAAGATAATGAAGCGAACCCCAGATTCGGGTGACTAGCACTACTTTGGCATATTTTTATTAGTGTTTTTTGTCAGTGGCTTGTCACAGTGCGGGCATCTTTGAGGTGGCGGCCGCGCGAAGAGATTGAGGATCTCGTTTCTGATTGCCGGCATGGTCGGTTGCGGTGGTGGCCCCTCGATCCTTTTTTTTTTCGTCCCGCTGCTTTGAGGCAGCGGGATTGAAGGAAGGCGTAGGCGATCATTGTCATCAGGGCATGTCGATGTAGCCCAGCCCAGGACCTGCCCTCAAAGTGATCAAGGCCAAGTTCCTCTTTGAGTTGCTGGTGGGCCTGTTCGCAGACCCACCTGGCTTTTATCGCGGCGGCCAGCGTCTTGATGGTGGTATCGGCCGGCAGGTTTGACAGATAGTATTTTTGCTCGCCTGTCGAACGCCGCTCGCCGACGAGCCACACCTCCTCGCCCGGCATGCACTGTACGCGATTATCGAGCATTCGGTGCTTATGGCCGTCGGCCACCCGAACACGGCAGGCGGCAAAGAGGCATGTCAACCCACCTTTCGTGCCCTGACGCCAGGTGATCTTTTTCCATTTTTTCCCGGTCAGCATTAGCTCTGCGGAGATCGGAGCCTGGTCAGGGACATGGTATTTTCGGCGTCTCCCCGCTTTTGCAACGGGGAAGGACAGGGCTATATCGGCCGGATAGACGTTCTGGCGCCGGGACAGCCCCACCGCCCATAGCAGACCACGCTCGCTCAAAGCTTCGCGAAAAGGCCCGCTTGATCCGTACCCCGCATCGGCAAGCACACAACCAAAACGCGCGCCGGAAGCGATGACACGGTCGATCTCCTCAATGGCAATTTCCGGCTTTGTTCGCATGGACTGTCGATCCGCCGGCACACGGGCCCGCGCCATGCGTTTGGGATCGTCCGTCCAGCTCTGCGGCAGAAATAGCCGAAGACCGACCATCACCGGCACCTCGCGCGAAGCAAGCGTAACCGAAACCAGCGACTGACAGTTGGCGGTCTTGCCAAGTGCGGAAGCATATTGCGGCGCAACGCCAACCGAGTTGCGTCCCTTCTTCGGCAAGGCGGTGTCGTCGATGATCAACCAGCTATCATTGCCGCCAACCAGTTTGTCGGCCTCGACCAGCAGAGCCGCTTCCAACGGCGCCGCATCCCAGACGCTGCTGCCGATGAAATGGTGAAGCTGGTCATAATTTATGCCGTTATCACGGGCCGCCATCGGCTGAACGCTCTTGCGATCGCCAGGGCCAATCAGCCCAGCCACATAAGCAGGACACATCCGCCGGCGCGTGCTATGCCCAAGCGCATCCAAGAATGGTTCAAGCCAGCGCTCAAGCTCCTCGGTCCAATCCAATCTCACGGCCGCCATGGTCAGCCTCATTAATGCCGACCACCCATGAATCAGTCAAAAACCGATTCGGGAATCCTAAAAATGAAAATCTACCGAATTTTCTGCCAAAGTAGTGCTAGAGTAGGTATTATCATACGACTATCGAACAAACGCGTCGTGCAAAATGGGATTAAGCCCGGTAATGGCGATTTGAACGCCGATCCCCAACAGTAAAAAAGCGACCATTCGCGAGACGATGATTTGCCCTGACTGGCCCAGAATGCGGACCATGCGATCCGACGCGCTGTAGCAAACCCAAATCATCAGCGCATTTGCGAGCACTGCCAACGCGTCTCCTGCATAGAATATCCACGCTTGCGCCCAGCCATCCGGTCGACCCGTTGCCAGCGAAATTGTAACGGCGATTGTCCCTGGCCCGGTGGTGAAGGGAAGTGTGAGAGGGAAAAAGGCATAACTCGCCAAATCCTGGTCCGCTGCAGCGGCTACTGCTGCAGCGTCTTTTTGTTTTCGCTTGGTCCCACTCTCTGGGGCATTCAGCATTTCATACGCACGAACCGAAACCACCAATCCCCCGGCGATACGTAGGGCGTTCATCGAAATGCCAAAAAAATTAAGCATGTAGGTGCCGGCCAAGAGGGCCGAAATCATAACACAAAAAGAGTAAAGCGCGACACGCTTGGCCAGGCGCTGCCGCTGCGAGCGATTTTCGGCTCCTGCGACCTCATAAAAAATAATCGCGCCGCCAAGCGGATTTATGATCGAAAAGAGCGCCGGAAATGCAAGAAGAAACGCCGATACTGCCTGATGCATGCCTGCTTCCTTTTCTCAGAGCCCGGATAGATCCTTAAATTCCTGCTCTGACAGGATCCTGATCCCTAATTCGAGCGCCTTCTTCGCTTTCGATCCAGCCTCCTCCCCGACAACAACATAGTCAGTCTTTTTCGAAACCGAATCTGTAACCTTGGCGCCTAGCATTTCCGCACGTGCTTTGGCTTCAGGGCGCGCGATTGAAAGCGTCCCGGTAAAAACAACCACCTTGCCGGCGAAAATTGAATCCTCGCCGCCCGCAATCTCGGCATCAAGAACACGAACTTCATGTTCCAGCGCCGCAAGCGTGTCCAGGTTATGGCTTTCGTTGAAAAAGGCCAATAATTCATGAGCGATTGCTGGGCCAATTCCGGAGATTGAGCCTAATTCCAACCTTGCGTCTGAGCCGATTACCTGTGCCGCAAGCATGGACTCTTTCCATATCTTGTAAGAGCCATAATGCTTCGCCAGAAGCTTGGCGTTATTCTCGCCGATGCGGCGTATGCCAAGCGCGAAGATGAAACGGGCCAAATCTATGTCTCGCCGCGCTTCGATGGCCGCAGACAGTTTGGCCGCTGAAACCGCACCCCACCCCTCACGTTTTGCAATAACGCCTTCCAATGCGGGCAACTTGAAAACATCCGGCGGTCCCTCCAGCAAACCTGCTTCATGGAACTCGGTGATTGTTTTCTCGCCCATCCCTTCAATATCAAAAGCCCCGCGGGAACAAAAATGGATAAGCCGTTCGACGATCTGCGCCGGGCAGGTCAAACCTCCCGTGCAGCGCCTGACGACGTCATCATCATCCCGGATGGCCATTGCGCCACAGGCGGGGCAATGATCTGGAAAAAGGAACGGTTCGGCTTTCTCGCCACGCTGGAGCACCCGCAAGATTTGCGGAATGACATCTCCTGCACGATGCAGCTCTACAATGTCGCCGATGCGGAGATCCTTGCGTTCGATTTCGTCTTCATTGTGCAGGGTCGCGTATGTCACCAGCACGCCACCGACATTCACCGGCTTCAGCCGAGCGCGCGGTGTGAGCGCACCGGTCCTGCCAACTTGGATTTCAATATCTTCTAGAACCGTGCTTGCTTTTTCAGCTGGGAACTTCCACGCCACCGCCCATCTAGGTGCACGACCGACAAAGCCAAGGCGATTTTGCAAGCCGAGATCATTTACCTTATAGACGACACCATCGATATCGTAAGGCAGATCAGCACGCCTTGCTGCCATTTCGGTCTGAAAATCTTCAGTACCGCTCTCATTCACCAGGCGGGAAAGCGGATTGACTTGAAAGCCCCACCGCCGGAGCGTGGCCAGATACTCCATATGCGTTTGCGCCACGGGCACCGAGGTTTCGCCCTGCGCATAGACATAAAGCGATAATTTCCGTCTCGCGGTGATGGACGGGTCCAGCTGGCGAAGGCTTCCCGCGGCCGCATTGCGCGGATTGGCAAATTGCCGTTCCTGCGAGGCGTTCAACGCCAGAAAATCCGCTTTTGTCATATAAACTTCGCCGCGGATTTCGATGAAGTCCGGTGCGTCGGAGGGTAACGCGCGCGGCAAGCCGTCCAGCGTCAGGATGTTCGCTGTTACGTCCTCCCCCTCACTGCCATCTCCGCGCGTCGCTGCGCGCACGAATTTGTGCTGCTCATATACAAGGGAGATCGACAAACCATCCATCTTTGGTTCGGCGACAAACTCCAAAGCGTCTTCCTTCAACCCCAGAAAACGCCTGATCCTTAAAACAAACTCCTCAAACTCTCCGGCGTTGAAAACATTGTCTAATGACAACATCGGCGTCCGGTGAAGAATTTTCTTGAAACCGGTGGCCGGCTTTGAGCCGACTTGCTGCAGCGCCTCCGCGTCGCTGCGCCATTCGGGATGATCGGCCAGTATCGCCTCGGCCTCTTTACGCAGGGCGTCATACGCCGCATCCGGCATGGTCGGCGCGTCTTGCGTATGATAGGCTATATTGGCGGCCTCAATTTGTGCCAATAAACGCAAAAAATTGTCTCGGTCTGTCATTTCGTTAAAAGGCTCTCGGCCGCTTGGCGTGCGGCCTGCGTCACGCTTTCGCCTGACAGCATGCGCGCAATCTCCTCGCGCCTTTCCTCATCATTCAACATCTTCACGTCCGTCACGGCCCGGCCGTCGATTTCCAGTTTCTGCACGCGCATCTGCGCGTGGGCCCGCGCGGCCACCTGCGGCGAATGCGTCACCACCAGCACCTGCACCTCATCGGCAACGCGCGCCAGCCTCTCACCCACGGCGGCCGCGGTGGCGCCGCCAATGCCGGAATCCACCTCGTCGAAGATCAGGGTTTCATTGTCCGACCCGGCGGAGAGGACCACTTTCATGGCCAGCATCAAACGGGACAATTCACCACCGGAGGCGATTTTATCAAGCGCGCCAGGCAATTCGCCAGGGTTGGTGGAGATCAAAAAACGTATCGCGTCAGTTCCCCGCGGCCCCCATTGCGCCTCTGGCAAAGCACTCGTTTCAACCACAAACCTTGCCCGCTCCAGCTTCAGAGGGGGTAATTCAACCGCAATCGCCGCCTCCAGCTTGCGCGCACTCACTTCTCTCTGCTTCGATAAGTCGGCAGCAAGATCGATATATGCGTCGCGCAGTTTCTGCGTTTCCGCCGATAATTGCGCGAGGCCAGCGACGCCGCTTTCCAGCGCGCTCAGGCGCTCCCGCAAGGATTGGAGGAATGCCGGCAACTCCGCCACCTGCACCCCGTGCTTACGCGCCGCCGCCCGCAAGGCGAACAAACGCTCTTCCGTCGCTTCCAGGGCGCGCGGATCGTCATCCTCCGCGGATGCCAAACGCTCCAGAAAATCTTCCGCTTCAGCCAGCGCGACCTCAGCCCGCTCTATGGCCGCGATGGCAGGACCGGCAGGATTGACGTGGCCAGCCGGCACAGTCACGCGGGCGATGGCCCGGGCCGCCGCACGCAAAGCCGCCGCCGGCCCGGCTTGGCGACGATCCTTCGGGCGCAGCTCGCTAATCGCGCTGGCGATTGCCTCGGCGCGCCGTTCTCCGGCCTGCAGGCGCAAGCGCTCGGCGGCAAGAGCTTCCTCCTCACCCTCCACCGGCGCGAGCTTGCCCAACTCCGCCGCGGCATGACGCAGAAACTCTTCTTCCTTCGCGGCGTCTTCGATTTTTTTATGTGCCTCAGCAAGGCGCGCAGCAGCATGTCTCCAGGCCTTGTAGGCGGTGGCGACCAGTTCACGCCCGGATTCGGGAACGCCGAAGGCATCCAGCAGCGCCATATGGTGAGCGGGATCCGCCAGCCCGACCTGTTCATGCTGCCCTTGCACCTCGATCAGCGACGCGGTGAGGGTCTTCAAAAACCCGGCACTGACCGGTTGATCGTTGACCAGCGCCCGGGAACGGCCATCCCGCGAAACAATACGACGCACGAGGATATCTTCGCCGGAATCGAGCCCTTGCTCAGCGAGCAGCCTATGAACGGAATGCCCCGGCGCGGCCGAGAAGCTGGCGGCCACCACAGCCTGAGCGGCCCCCGCGCGGATCAAGCCCGAATCCGCCCGTGCGCCCAGGACCAAGCCGAGACTATCCAGCAGGATCGACTTTCCCGCCCCGGTCTCCCCGGTCAGCGCAGTCAGTCCGGAGGAAAAATGCAGATCGAGCCGCTCGATCAGCACAACATCGCGGATCGAGAGGCTATTCAGCATCGCCTATCAGAAGGGCCAGTACCAATGGTGCCTCGGCTTAGCGGGCGCGGGGGCCACGGCATCCGTGCTTGCGGACGCTTCATCCGCCTTATTCACCAGCCCGTGAGCCTTCAACTTATCATAAGCCGCTTTATACCAGGAGCTGCCCGGATAGTTATACCCCAGGACCGAAGCGCTGCGAATCGCCGCATCGGGCAGCCCAAGGTCGAGATCGACCTCCACCATGCGCTCCAGGGCTTCGGGGGCGAAGGTTGTGGTTTGATAGGAATTTGCCACTGTCTGGTAGCGGCCGATGGCCGCGGCATATAGGTGCTGCTTCTCGTAAAAACGACCGATCACCATTTCATGGCCCGCCAACCGATTATAGGCAAGGCGCATTTTTATCCGCGCATCGCGCGCGTAGGCACTATCCGGAAAGCGGGTCACCACATCTTGCAGTGCCTGAATCGCCTCGTATGTTGTGGTCTGGTCGCGCTGCACGTCGTCGATCTGCTCATAATAGCAGAGTGCTTTCAAATAATATGCGTATGCGGCTTCCGCGTCCTCGGGGTGCAGCTGAATGAAGCGATTCAGGGAGCTGATCGCGTCATCATAGTCCATCTGCTTATATTGAGAGTAAGCCGCCAGAATTTCGGCATGGGTTGACCAGGTGGAGTACGGGTAGGTTTCCTGCAGGGCGTTGAAATCGCCCACAGCCTTATCGTAATCCCCAGCCTGCATACGCTTCACCCCCGCGGCATATGCCTGGTCGGGCGGTGGAACGGTACCGCTGGCGAAGTCGCCCAGCGACGCATCGCCCTTTTTGGAGCTTGAACAGGCCGCCAAGGCGAGGCCAAGAGCGAGCAGGGACAGGCGGGCGAAGCCGGTACGGAGATATGTCATTGCGTCCGGCTTATAGCAGTTAATCCACGAACATGAAGCCTGTAGACGCCCCTGCCGAGAGACCTCTCTCGCAATCGCACCTCCCAACATCCCCAGCCTGCGCCAAGCCCTCGCCTGCGCCGGCTAGGCGCCGCATCTTCAGAGCGAAAACTGGCGGTTCTGCTTGACTTTGCGCCGATCCGGTCTAAACAGCTGGCTATCGTCAAACCGGACAATCCCCGAGCTGAGTGGGGGATTGTTTAGTCGTTGCCAGTTTCTGGCCGCGCATACCCGTCTCGGGCTGAAAATTCAGCCTGTTTCAAGGACATATATAGCCACATGGCTTCTTCCTCCACTGCCCTGCGTCATTCCGACGCCCCGGCCTATACCGGCGCCGATGATTTCGCCGCCCTCCTGGACGCCTCCCTCGGCGGCAATGCCGGTTTCGAAGGTTCCGTCATCTCCGGCCGCGTGCTGCGCATCGATGACGATTACGTGATCGTCGATGTCGGCCTGAAGTCCGAAGGCCGCGTGCCACTGCGCGAATTCGCCCCGGTCGGCGCCAAGCCGGAAGTGAACCCCGGCGACGTCTATGACCTCTTCATCGAGCGTTATGAAGACAAGGACGGCGCCATGGTGCTGTCCCGTGAGAAGGCCCGCCGCGAAGAGAGCTGGACCCAGCTTGAGAAGGCGTTCGAGGTCCAGACCCGCGTCAACGGCGTCATCCATGGCCGCGTCAAGGGCGGCTTCACCGTCGATCTCGGCGGCGCCACGGCATTCCTGCCCGGCTCCCAGGTCGATATCCGCCCGGTCCGCGATGTCGGCCCGCTGATGGGTGTGGCCCAGCCCTTCCAGATCCTGAAGATGGACCGCCAGCGCGGCAACATCGTCGTCTCCCGTCGCGCGGTCCTTGAAGAGACCCGTGCGGAGCAGCGCTCCGAGCTGATCACCGGCCTCAAGGAAGGCCAGATCCTCGACGGCGTGGTCAAGAACATCACCGATTATGGTGCGTTCGTGGACCTGGGCGGCGTCGACGGCCTGCTGCACGTGACCGACATTGCCTGGAAGCGCATCAACCACCCGGCCGAAGCGCTGACCATTGGCCAGCCGGTCAAGGTGCAGGTGATCCGGTTCAATGCCGACACTCAGCGCATCTCGCTGGGCATGAAGCAGCTCGAGGCGGATCCGTGGGAAGGTGTGGACGTGAAGTATCCGCCCGGAATCAAGGTGACCGGCCGCGTGACCAACATCACCGATTACGGCGCCTTCGTGGAGCTGGAGCCGGGTGTGGAGGGTCTCGTGCACGTCTCCGAGATGTCCTGGACCAAGAAGAACGCCCACCCGGGCAAGATCGTCTCCACCTCGCAGGAAGTGGAAGTGGTCGTGCTGGATGTGGACGCTTCCAAGCGCCGCATCTCGCTGGGCCTGAAGCAGGTGCAGCGCAACCCGTGGGAAGAGTTCCAGGACGAGCACCCGATCGGGTCCGTCGTCGAGGGCGAAATCCGCAACATCACCGAGTTCGGCCTGTTCATCGCGGTCGGCCCGGAGATCGACGGCATGATCCACATGTCCGACCTCTCCTGGGAAGAGACCGGCGAGGCCGCCATTGCCAAGTTCGGCAAGGGCGAAATCGTCAAGGCCAAGGTGCTTGACGTGGACGTCGAGAAGGAGCGCATCTCGCTCGGCATCAAGCAGCTTGAGGTCGACCCGGCCGCTGGCGTGCTGGATCGCATCCACAAGAACCAGATCGTCACCTGCACCGTGACCGCCGTGCAGAGCAACGGCATCGAAGTGAAGGTGGACGACGTGCTGACCGGCTTCATCCGCCGCGCCGAGCTGGCGCGCGACAAGGGTGAGCAGCGCCCCGAGCGCTTTGCTGTCGGCGACAAGGTCGATGCCAAGATCACCGCGGTGGACCGCGCGGCCCGCAAGCTGCAGCTGACCATCAAGGGCAAGGAGATCGACGAGGACAAGACCGCGATCGCGGAATATGGCTCCTCTGATTCCGGCGCCTCGCTGGGTGACATTCTGGGTGCGGCGATCCGTCGCCGCAACCAGCAGACCGAAGACTAATCCAGCCTGAAGCGGCACTGGATACGACCCGGCAGCGCAAGCTGCCGGGTTTTTTGGTTTTTAAGATAAAACTTTCTTAATGAAGTCGGTTGATAAGTCGCAGCGTCAAAACAACCCAGAGGCGCCTGAATACCGATGAAAACACCGCTTCAGATGCTGCGCGCGGCCGCCGCGATGGAGGGGCTCTCCAAATCCTACGCGGTGATCGAATTCGCGCCGGATGGCACGATCCTCGACGCGAATGACGCGTTTCTGCACGCTGTCGGCTATAGCCGCACCGACTTGGTCGGCCAGGCGCATCGGATTCTGGTGACGCCGGAGGAAGCCGCCTCCGCCGCCTATCGCGGCTTCTGGGCCAGCCTGGCGGCGGGCCAGCCCCACACCGGGGAGTTTCACCGACGCCGCAAGGATGCGGCGGGATTTATGGCTGCAAGCTTCCTATGCGCCCATCCGTGGGCGCCGTGGCAAGGTCACACGGGTGATCAAATTGGCGCTGGACACCACCGCGAGTCACGAGCAGGCCTACGCGGATAAAAACTTGCTCGAAGCGCTGGACCGCTCCCAGGCGGTGATCAGCTTCCGGCCGGACGGCACTATCATCGAGGCGAACAAGAATTTTCTTGCCGCGATCGGCTATCGGTTGGACGAGATCCAAGGCCGGCACCACCGCATGTTTGTGGACGCCGCCTATGCCGCCAGCCAGGATTATGAAAAATTCTGGGAAAGGCTGAGAAAGGGAGAGTTTGTCTCCGGCGAGTATAAACGGGTTGGCAAGGGCGGGCGCATTGTCCGGTTGCAGGCAAGCTATAATCCGGTTTTCGATAATACCGGCAAAATTGCCAGAATTGTGAAACTCGCCACTGACCTCACCGCGCGCATGGAGAATGTTCGGGAGATGGGAGTTGGCCTCGCCGCCCTGGCGCGAGGCGATCTGACCGCCGAGGTCAACCAAAAGCTGCTACCCTCTCTCGACGCGTTGCGGGTGGATTTCAACAACGCCCTGGCGACGATGCGCAAAACCATGAACGAGGTCGCCGGCGCGGCCGAAATCATCCTGGACAACGCGACGACGGTCAGCCACTCCGCTGCGCAACTCTCCCAGCGCACCGAGCAGCAGGCCGCTAGCCTCGAGGAAACCGCCGCCGCGCTGGAGGAGATCACCGTCACCGTCCGCAAATCCGCGGGAAACGCCGCCGACATGCGCGACATGGCGGGCAAGGCCAGGGACGACACGGCAAATTCCGGCCAAGTGGCCGGCGAAGCCGTGCAAACGATGGGCAAAATCGACGAAAGCTTCACGAAAATCGCCAATATCATCGGCGTCATCGACGAAATCGCGTTTCAGACCAATCTGCTGGCGCTGAATGCCGGGGTGGAGGCCGCCCGGGCCGGCGATGCCGGGCGCGGCTTTGCCGTTGTGGCCACCGAGGTGCGCGCCCTGGCGCAGCGCTCCGCCGATGCCGCGAAAGAGATCAAGTCATTGATTGGCGCGGCGGGAGGGATCGTCGGCGCGGGCGTGAATGCTGTGGCCGAGGCGCGGAAATCTCTGGAGCGGATCTCGGGTCATGTCGACGGCATCAACAGGAGCATCGGTGAAACCGCCGCTAGCGCCCAGGAGCAATCAACGGGGCTGGGCCAGATCAATAGCAGCATCGGCGAGATGGACCGCATGACTCAGGCCAATGCGGCGATGGCCCAGGAAGCGGCGGCGGCAAGTCAAAATCTGGAGAAAGCCGCGCAGGGCATCGCAGCGCAACTGGCGCGCTTCAATACCGGCAAAGCGGGGCCAGCATCCGCTCCGAAACAAGCGGCCCGCAGGCCGGCCGCCTTGCACGCCAGCACAACCTTGGAAACCGCCAGATAACATTGCCGCATGACGCACCCGCCCGCTTCAGATGCCGCCTTCCCGGTGCCCTATGTGTCGGGCTTACCGTATGAAACATCCGCGAGGCCGCCAAAAATAGAAAGAGACTCTAGGCTTTCCCCTAATGCGCCGCGAGCTGTAGCTCTGGCGTGTCATCTATGGAAACCTCTTCGCCAACGAAAAACCTTTGCGGTGGAGAGGATGGCGAGGGGATTAGCGCTTTCACCGAGCCGTCGGGCAACTGAATGATGATCTCGTCAGCCGATGAGGACGAGGCAACATCCCCCTGCCCCAACGCCTGCATCACCGCCCCTAGTGCCTGTCCGCCAGAGACTTGGCGCACAACCAGAATTTTACCCCGCAAAGCGGCGTCGGAGCGAGACGCAGTTTGGGGTAAGGATGACGGCACGGAGCTGGCGCAGCCAGCCAGGCAACCGGATAATATGATCAATGAAAACCAGGCACGATCCATGGTTGGTTGCTAGCATGCGGCCCCGACAACCGATAGCGACAGGAGGCGAGGTTTTTCTTGCCGCGAGTTTCCAGCTCGTTTAAGAGGTTATAGCGCCTTGTTTAAGCCATCATTGAGCTAAATAGTTTAAGTGGTGGCCAATAAATTGCGTGGAGGCTTAGATCTTGGGGGCTATCGGAAAGCTGGCAGTCAGCTTCACTCGGAAAGCTGCGAAATTCAGACCTGGGCTGGTTGCAGGATGCAGCAGCTTGGCTGTGCTTTCGGCATGCGCGGGTGGCCATAACAGCCGCACTGCCGCTGAATCCACGTCTTACTATCTTTCACACGCTGCCCATAATTATAATCCACCGGGCCCGCCAAGCGATCCATGGGGGCCTTATATTAAAGACGCGGCAGCGCATTTCGATGTACCCGCAATGTGGATCCGCCAGGTCATGCGCGTTGAATCAGGGGGCATGAATATAGCGGCGGCCATCTGATCGTCTCGTCTGCCGGGGCAATGGGGCTTATGCAGCTGGAGCCTGGAACCTACCAGGAGATGGCTGACCGCTACGGCTTGGGAAACGACCCGTTTAATCCCTACGACAACATCATGGCGGGCGCTGCCTATATCCATGAGATGTATCAGATCTACGGCTCGCCCGGATTTTTGGCAGCATATAATGCCGGTCCGGGGCGGCTGGACTCGTTCATCAATTATCATCGCCCTCTTCCCAGCGAGACGATCAACTATGTGGCTATGATCGCTCCAAATATTGGCGGTTATTACCCTCGTCGCAGATCCGCGGCGGATGAACTTGCCTTGAACACAGAACCGATGGGACGCGGTGGCGGCATTTTGCCAGACGGGTTTACACCGGTAGCGCCCACAGCATCGCAATTGTCCGCGCCGGTTGAGGTCGCTTCGCTTGCCCCCCGCGCTGGGGCTGAAGACGATTCACCTGCGCCTGTTTCAATTCCCATCTCGTCCATCATGCCGGCGCCTGTACAGACGGCGCAGATTCAAACTCAGGCCATTCCGCCCTTGGAAGCCCGCCCCCAGGCCATTCCGGCCCCAGCGCCTCAGCGGACACAAATCCCTGTGCGTGTCGCATCCGCGTCTACGTCGTCGATCTACTCGCCCAACGCCTTGCCTGTTCCGCCCCCGGCGCCACCAGCCCCGGTCATTCACAGGACAGAGGTAGCATTCGCAACCCAGCCGCTACCAGCCCCGCCGCCCCCACCGGCACGGCATGGATTTTCGTTGGTCCCCTCCGCCATGGCGGCGACCCTTCCGGCTCAGCCCGTGGATTTCAACTCAGGCAAGCATAGCTGGGGCATTCAAGTCGGGGCTTATGACAGCTCGTCCAACGCCAAGGCCGCGCTTGGCATGGCGGAGCTGACCGGCGCGCAGATTTTGATGAAAGCTCAGCCGATGGTCATGACCATTCACACTGGCGATGGCACGAAATATCGCGCCCGCTTCGTGGGGCTGCATCATGACGAAGCGGTCAATGCCTGCAATCGGCTCTCTACCGGCCCAACGGGATGCGTGATCCTGTCGCCGGACGCGCAATCCTGACCAAGCCCCGGGGGCCGGCGTGAATGACGTCGGCCCCGAGAGCTTTTCCCCAGCTAAACGGCGCCGTTGGCGATCAACGCCAGGCGAACGGCATCCTCAGGAACGTCTCCGCTCGTAAAGGCGCGGCCAATGCCGCGAGTCAGCACGAAATGGAGTTTTCCGTCGCGATTCTTCTTGTCGAGCTTCATATGGGCCAACAACCTGTCCGCAGATAGGCCGGCAATGCGGGTGGGCAGCCCCACTCCAGCCAAATGCTGCGCGATGCGCGGCGCATCCTCCTGAGGGGCCAGCCCCAGCAAAGCCGAGAGATGCGAGGCCAGGACAAGCCCGATGGAAACGGCCTCGCCATGCAGCAATTCGCCGCCATAGCCGGTCTCGGCTTCAAACGCATGCGCGAAAGTGTGACCGAGATTGAGCAGCGCCCGACCGTCATTGGGTTTGGTTTCCCGCTCATCGTCGCCCACGACGCGCGCCTTGAACCGCACGGCATACTCAATCGCCTGCGCCAGAGCCTGCTTGTCGTCAGCCAACAAGGCAGCGGCATGGGCCTCGCACCATTCATAGAATGCCAGGTCGGCAATCAGGCCGGTTTTTACAATTTCCGCATAGCCAGCCCGGCGCTCGCGCACCGGCAGCGTGTCCAGGATGCCGGTATCCGCCAGCACCACCAGAGGTTGGTAGAAGGCGCCGACGAGATTTTTCCCGTGCGTGGAGTTGATGCCGGTCTTGCCGCCAACCGAACTATCGACCTGGGACAGCAAGGTTGTCGGGATCTGAACGAAAGGAACGCCCCGCATGACGGCGGCCGCAGCAAACCCAGCCAAATCCCCAACAACACCGCCGCCCAGGGCAATGATTGTGGTTCTGCGGTCTATTTTCGCGGCCAAAAGGTCTTCAACCAGGCGCTGCCAACATGAAAAACTTTTTGAAGCCTCCCCTGGCGGCACGATGAGGGCTTGATGGGCAATTCCCACCTCGTCCAGGCTCATCGTCAAACCTGCCAAATGCAGATCGGCGACGGTTTGATCCGTGACGATGATGCAGCGGGGCTGGGGCAGCAAAGGCGTGATCAGCGCACCGGCGCGCGCGAGCAAACCGTCTCCAATCACGACCTCATAACTCGATTGAGACAGCGTTACGTTAACTTTTCGAGCCGCGCGATGTTGTTCCAGCGCTTGGGCGACTTTGGCAGTGGTCACTTGGGGGGGTCCTCAGATCCATCAACGATGATATCGGCCAACGCATAGACCGGGCTACGCACGGCGGAAAGCTTGCTCAAAATATCCGCGGGATTGCCCGCATTCAAAAGCGGCCGGTGGGTTCGCCCGGAGGTGCGCTGGACGAGCACAGGAATCGGACAGCGAAGCCAGACCGAAACCGCATATTCACGGATTGTGGCTCTGGTCTCGGCATCCATGAATGCGCCACCGCCCGTCGCCAGCACGATCCGGCCTTGGCTCAATAAACGCTTGATGACCCGCTTTTCCCCGGCGCGAAAATAAGCCTCGCCATGGGTTTTGAAAATCTCGCTGATCGTCATCCCCGCAGCGCGTTCGATTTCTTCATCAGCGTCAAAAAACGGCAGCTTCAACAATACGGAAAGCCGCTTTCCAATGGCCGTTTTGCCAGCTCCCATCAGGCCGACCAACACGATGCTTCGGGTCGTGGGAGACGCGCTTTCGTCAGGCGCAGTTTGACTATTGAGTGACATCGGCGTGGACGCTTATCACATTGGTTCAAACGGCGTTAGGGGCAGATTATGGCGCAAGATCAAGTCGAAGCCTTTCTGGAAATGCTTGCCGCAGAGCGCGGCGCCGCGCCAAACACATTGAACGCCTATCAATCTGATATTATTGACTTTTCTGGCTTTTTGACCCCGCGACAAGGGCTACTTACCGCACAAGCCCCCGACATTTCGGCGTATCTGCAAAGCATCGCGCAGTCAGGCATGGCCGCCAAAACCCAGGCGCGGCGCCTCTCAACGATACGGCAATTCTACCTCTTCCTGCTGCGAGAAGGGGTGAGAAATGACAATCCGGCAAGCGAGATGCCCACGCCGAAGAGGCCGAAAAGCCTGCCCAAATATCTCAGCGAAAACGAGGTCGATGCGTTGCTGGCCGCCGCCGAACATATGGATGGCGGGCCCGGTTTGAAGGCACATGCCGGATTGGAAATTCTGTACTCCACGGGCCTTCGAATCAGCGAAATGCTGGACCTGAAGCGCAGCGCGTTCAACCCGAACACAGCGATTCTGCTGGTCAAAGGAAAAGGCGGAAAGGAACGTATTGTGCCCGTTTCCGAGCCTGCACAACGCGCCGCCTCTGCCCTGCAGAGCTTCAACGGCGCCAAATCCCGCTACTTATTTCCCGGGCGGGATGCCAGCAAACCGATGACCCGGCAAGGCTTTGCCTTGCTTCTGAAGCAGGTCGCCTTAGAAGCAGGTCTCGACCCGGCACGCCTGTCGCCTCATGTTCTCAGGCATTCATTTGCTTCGCACCTATTGGCACGAGGGGCCGATCTGCGCGCGGTCCAAAAGCTCCTCGGCCACGCCGATATCGCCACAACGGAAATTTATACGCACGTGCTGGCGGAGCGGCTGCAAAAATTGGTGCAGGCGCATCATCCGCTTGCCGAGGCCAAGCCTAAGCCGGCAAACGGCTGAAAAGCTTTTTATGAAGCCCGTGAAAAACCGAGTCTCGATGCCGTGCTTCGTGCTGGCGCAAATAAGCGTGCATCGCTGGCGATATGCGCCTTTGCGATGACAGGGGGAAATGTCGCGCCTCAATCATTCCCTGCCAAGCCGCAGAGAGGCAGCCATGCCGGGCCGCAATCATCGCGTAGGCACAACAGAATAACAGCAGAGCCAACACGGGCTGGTGCCATTTTCGGCCGATGATAAGGCGGTTGCGCACATAATGGCGCATCCTTTCTCCGCGCCATGCGACCCTGGCTTCACCTGCCGTCGCATGAAGAATCTTCAGCCTGCCGTCGTAGATAATCCGCCATCCACGGCTGATCGCGGAAAGACAGAAATCATACTCCTCCCAGGTAAAGAAGAAATTCTCGTCAAATCCGCCGACCGAAGCCCAGGCTGAGCGTCTGATCGCGTAGCCGGCACCGACGAATCTGGTGGTTTCGAATTTCGATTGGTATCGATCGAGCAGCCGGTCCGCGTAGCCCCAGCTCGATAAGTCCGGCCCCTTCCCGTCGGGCGTCAATATTGCGAATCCCAATGCGCCAAGCTCAGGCAATCGATTAAAGGCACGCATGGCGCCGGCCACGACGAACCGATCTGCAAAGCAGGCATCGTTATCGAGCCCTACGAGTATCTGCCCGTGGCCTAGCGAAGCCAGAAGATTGCGACCCGCGGCAACGCCGATATTTTCCGCGACCGCATATAATGCGCAGTTATTGACACCTGAGAGCATCCGCACAAGGGCCCGCAGCGTATCAGGAGAAGAGCCCTGGTCCAAAACCGAGATATGGGCGCTGCACCCGCGCTGCGCCTGCGCCGAGGCAATTGCCTGTTTTGTCTCTTCGAGTCTGTTATAACAGAGAATGGTGATATCCGCGTCATAAGCGCCGACAGGCGGACGCTGGCCGGCTATCAATTTCGGGGCCATCTCAGACAGCATTATGCGGCCTGAATGGAACTTGCAGCGTTTGAACGAGTATCTTGATATCGAGCATCAACGACCAGGCCTGAATATATTCAAGATCGCTGGATAAGCGCCCCTCCAAAGCGCTGAGCTTGCTGGTCTCCCCACGCTGTCCGCGTATCTGCGCGAGCCCGGTGATACCCGGCTTGACGCGATGCCTGATCTTGTAAAGTTTCAGCGCCTGCTCGAAGCTTATCCCTTCGACCATGGTTTCCGGTGCATGCGGACGCGGCCCGACTAGCGACATATCGCCTTTGATTACGTTGATTAACTGCAAAAGCTCGTCCAGAGACGTACGCCGCAAGAACCGCCCTATTTTTGTAATTCGCAAGTCTCCTTCTACAGCTTGCGAAAAAGACGCGTTCTGCACATGCCGCATGGTACGAAACTTGAGTACCGTAAACGGAACGCCCTGCGCGCCGATGCGGCGCTGCCTGAAAATAATCGGGCCGGGGCCGCTCGCGCTCACCAGCCCTGAGATCAGCACCAAAATCGGCGTGCAGAGAATGAGCAACGACGTGGAAACCACGATATCAAAACAGCGCTTCGTCCAATCAAGTGAGGTCACAAGCTCATCCGCCAAAACTGGAACAATCCGGCAGGACCCGCTTTTGCCGCGCAGGCAGGCGGGTATGTCCAACGATACATCGAACGCAAGCCAGATCTTTACCGGGAGCGCCAAAATGTCCCGGAATAATGCTGAAAATGCCGCATCTTCAAACGCATCAAAATCTGCATGATGCACGAACACGACATCCTGTCTCTGTTGGCGGGCACAACGCGCAAGGAAGTCCTCGCGGTCGTGAAATTCAGGCCAATGACTTTGTTCTCGTAGCTCCGCCAGATATAACACGCCCGTTATCTGTTTCGGCTCCTCCTGCTGTGCCAAGGCGAGCGCCAAGTCCATCGGGCAGTAATCATGACAAACCACGAAAACGCCCTCAGATGATGCGGCTTGTGAGGGCCGCACAGTCTTCAACAAGAGATGAACCCCCACCAGCAGCAGCGGCGTGATGGCGAGATCCAGAACGGTCCAATATCCGGTCAGGACACCCGAATGGTCAAAAAAAGCTGCCAAAGCCATGGCTGCGGAGGCTGTCGCCTCATACGAAATCGCGACGACGACACCGCCATGCCATGATGCACGCAGATCAAAACATTTATGGGATGCGGCGAGACTGACCGACAAAAACGCCAACGTGCCCCACAGCCCGGCATAGTGCGGCATGTCGCCATTAGCCTGCCCTAGCGCCCGCGTCGCACCCGGAACCAAAAGAATTATAAAAAAGTCCGCTATCGGCAGGAGGTATGCATATCTCGATTTTGCAACAAAATGCCTCACGAGCACGGTCAAGCGATCACTCAAAGCAACGCGCGTGCCGTATCCATCCCGATATTCAACCATGGCAAACACCAAAAGGTTGTAAAATTTTTAAATTTTACCTCAGGTTGTATTACCGGAAAACAAACGTTTTGGAAAGAAAATAATTAAAGACCAGCCCAGCAAGCGACCCGGCAGCCACACCAATCACTGGATAAGCGACAACGATGCCACTCGACGCAACCAGGAAAAAGAAAACGCCACGATTGGCAACAAAGCCGATCGAGTTCGCAACCAGAAATTTCACCCACTGCAGATGCAGCGGTGCGTGGTCAACGCCTCGAAATGTCCAGATACGGTTGAGAAACCAGTTGAAGCTCGCCGCGACAACGAAACTCACCGTCCCCGCGACATATAAATTCACAAGATGCTGCAGCAGATAAACCGTCGCCGTATCGCACAAAAAACCCAAAGTTCCGACGATCGCAAATCGCAGAAACGATGCGCTGACGCCGAAACGAGAGCCGAAGCCCACTATCTTATCGAGCAAGTATAATGGGCTAGCGGCCGTCAAAGCTGTTTGCTCAACCGGCAAATGGATCTTGCATGAGAATGGTATCATCCCGCTCTGGGCTGGTGGAGAGCAGCGTTACCGGCGCCTCGACGAGCTCTTCGATACGTTTGACGTATTTAATGGCCGCGGCCGGCAATTCCGCCCAGGAACGCGCGCCCTGCGTGCTCTGCGTCCAGCCTTCGAGTACCTCGTAAACCGGGATCGCCGCCGCCTGCTTGGACATCGCCGCAGGCAGATGCTTGTAAGGCTGACCGTCAATCATATAGCCCGTGCAGATTTTCAGCTCGGGGAAGCCGTCCAGCACGTCCAGCTTGGTCAGCGCCAGCCCCTGAACGCCGCCGACCTTGACGGCCTGCCGGACCATGGCGGCATCGAACCAGCCACAGCGGCGCTTGCGCCCGGTCACGGTGCCGAATTCATGGCCTCTCTCGCCCAAACGCTGTCCGGTCTCGTCATGCAGTTCAGTCGGGAACGGCCCGGAGCCGACCCGGGTCGTATAGGCCTTTGCAATCCCCAGCACCCGACCGGCCGCATCCGGGCCCATGCCGGAACCAGAGCCCGCCGTGCTGGCGACCGTATTGGAGGAGGTCACGAACGGATAGGTGCCGTGATCCACGTCCAGCATGACCGCCTGCGCGCCCTCGAACAGGATTTTTTCGCCTTTGGCCTTGGCTTCGGCGAGCCGCTCCCAAACCGGCTCGGCAAAAGGCAGCAGCTTTGGCGCCAGCGCCAGCAGATCCGCCAGCAGATCTTCCTTCTTGAACACCGCCGCGCCGAGCCCCGCCAGGAGCGTGTTGTGATGCAGCAGCAATTCATCCAGCTTGACCGAAAGCGTCTCAGGTTCGGCCAGATCACAAATGCGAATGGCGCGCCGTGCGACCTTGTCCTCATATGCAGGACCGATGCCCCGGCCGGTTGTGCCGATCTTGCGCTCGCCCCGCGCGGCTTCGCGGGCCGCGTCCAGCGCCGCATGCAGAGGCAGGATCAGCGGCGCGTTCTCGGCGATCCGCAGCGTTTCCGGGGTAACCTTGAGGCCTTGCGCCGAGACGCGCTCGATTTCGGCCAGCAGCGCATTCGGATCGACGACGACGCCGTTGCCGATGATGCCAAGCTTCCCGTTTACAACGCCAGACGGCAGCAAAGAGAGCTTATAGGTCTGGTTGCCCACCACGAGCGTGTGGCCGGCATTATGCCCCCCCTGAAAGCGCACGACGATGTCTGCCCGGCTGGCGAGCCAGTCCACCACCTTGCCTTTGCCCTCGTCACCCCATTGGGCGCCGATGATTGTCACGTTGGTCATTGTAAAATCCTACTCAGGAGAGGGCGGTAATCACACCCTCGGACAAGAAATGCGAGCAGCCAAGCCGGCGGGCTTCATCGCAAGGCGCGCTGTGCGGTGCAAGCCCCTGCACGGTTGCAAACCCCTTAGCGCGCGCGGCGCGCGCCGAGGCTAGGCTGGCGCCAAACGGTAGATAAAGCCGGGGGCGCAACGTTGCCGGCGACGTCAGGCGCATGATGCTGTCAGGGTAGAGCGTGATGCCGGTCGCGGGCTCGCCATCGCCGCACACATAACGTCCACCACGCCCGAGCTCCAACTGCTGCCCGGTTGCGAACAGCGTCATCGACACCCCGGAATGATAGCGATAGCCGCGGAATTCAACCGGATCGACCGTCAGCTGTAAAGCCGGCAGCACGGCCTCAACCGCCGCGACCACCTCGCCCAGGCGCTCGGCCTGGCCGCGCACGGCCTCCGGCAGCGCCATGGCCCGCAGCGCCGCCACCGCCCGTTGCGCGGGACCACTGGCCTCCAGAAGTTTCAACAGCAAATCCGCCTGTTCGCCCCCCAGCTCTGCCACGGCAGCGGCATCCTTGCGGTCCAGCGCGTGGGCAAGAGCCGGATGCAGATGCGCTGGAACACTCTCCAGCAGGCTCGGCACGAGGCGCGGAATGGTCAGGTCGATGGAAAGATCCCGCAGCCCCAACGCTTCGAGCGCGGCGATCGCGGTGACAATGATCTCCGCATCCGCGCTCGCCGTATCATTCCCGATCAACTCGATCCCGGCCTGGGCGAGCTGGCGTTCCGGCTGCAGCTGTGTACCACGAACATGCAGAACAGGACCGCTATAGGTCAGGCGCAATGGGCGCGGCGCGGTCGCGAGGCGGCTCGCCGCGATGCGGCCCATCTGCGGCGTCATATCGGCCCGCAGGCCCATCATGCGCTGACTTTCGGGGTCCATGAGCCGAAATGTCTGCTCCACCGTGGCGGCACCGGAGCCAGAGAACAAGGAGTCTTCGAATTCCAGCAAGGGCGGGGTGACGCGCTGATAGCCGTGCGCCGCGAAGCAATCCATAATCGCTTCCACAGACCGCGCCTGCCGTTCCGCTTCCGGCGGCAGCAGGTCGGCAAGCCCAGCGGGAAGCAGGGCGGGATGGATATTCGGCGTCTCGTTCATCTTCAACCCGATAATTGGCGCGGCGCTATACCATCATGAACCAGTGGGGCCAATGGACGCGCGCACAAGGCTGGGTTAAGCAACGCTTACTCAACCTTAACGGGTTTAAAAAATGCTCTTCAACAGCAAGCTGTTCGTGTTGGGCTTTCTTCCCGTGGCGTTGGGGGGTTTTCTGCTGCTCGGCCGGTCCCGTCAGTTGGCACTTTTATGGCTCCTGGCATGCAGCCTGTTTTTTTACGCTTGGTGGCGGCCAGAATTGCTGCTCCTGCTGCTCGTGTCCATAGGTGTTAATTTCGCCGTTGCGGGCCTGTTGATACGTTCACGACAGGGCGGGATCTGGCTGACGATCGGCGTCTGCTTCAATCTTTGCCTGCTCGGCTGGTTCAAATATGCCGGCATGTTCGGGGTTCAGGGCGTCATTCTACCTTTGGGTATTTCCTTTTTCACCTTTCAGCAGATCATGTTCCTGGTCGATCTGTCCAAAGGCGAGATCGCCCCCCTCCCCTGCTCGATTATGCCTGCTTCGTTGCGTTTTTTCCTCATTTGATTTCCGGGCCACTGGTTCGGCCCGGCCATATTCTGCCGCAACTCAAGATGCTGGAACCCCGCGAGGGCATACGATTGCGGCTCCCGGCAGGCTTTGAGTTGTTTCTTCTGGGACTGGGAAAAAAGTTGGTTCTCGCCGATGGGCTGGCGCATTTTGTCGGCCCCGGCTTTGCAGCCGCCGCCCGCGGCGAGCCAATTTCACTGATTGAGGCCTGGGTCGCGCTCCTGGCCTATGGGCTGCAAATCTATTTCGACTTTTCCGGTTATTCGGACATGGCCATCGGCCTAGCGCGATTATTCGGCATCCGCTTTCCGGTCAATTTCCGTTCCCCGTATCAATCAGGGAATATCAGTGAATTCTGGACCCGATGGAACATCACGCTGAGTTCGTTCCTGAAAGATTATCTCTACATCCCTTTGGGCGGCAACCGGCACGGCGAGGGCAAGCGCATTCGCAACCTTATGGTCACCATGCTGCTGGGGGGCTTATGGCATGGCGCAGCGTGGCGCTTCGTCCTGTGGGGTGGGCTGCATGGGCTCTTTCTGGTGCTTCATGGCTGGAGCAGGCGCTGGCATCTGCACTGGCCGAAAGGCGTTTCATGGGGACTTACATTGCTGTGCGTGCTCCTGGCCTGGGTCCCGTTCCGCGCGCAAAACCTCACCGCCGTCGCGCAGATGTATCGGGGGCTGGCGGGGCTGAATGGGCTGGCGGTCCCCGCTCTGCTCGCGCCCCTTCTTCCAGGCGTGGGACATGTCGTGCCCGTGCTGCCCTGGCTTGGCGATGCACGCAGCATCAGCCTGCCGCAGAGCGTGATGATGCTGGCGCTGGGCTGGTTCATCGCGCTCTGTCTGCCGCCTCTTGACCATATGAGCGAGAGGCGGCGCAGCCTTGCCTTGATCTCCAGCCTGGCCTTCACGGCACAAGCGCTCTTTTTCGCGCCGTCCGCGATACCGTTTCTTTATTTCCAGTTCTGATGCGCAGGCTGGTGCGAAACGCGCTGCTGGCGGTGGGGCTATATGCGGTGCTGTTCGGGTTTCTTCTCGACCGGCCGCTGTCACTGGGACCGCTTCGCGCTGAATTGCAGCAAAAAGCCAGCCGGCTTTCCAGCCTGCCCTCCCCAAAGCTGGTGATTTTGGCGGGATCCAACGGACCATATTCGCATAGCTGCGCGGTGATCGGGCAGATGCTCGAACTGCCCTGCGAAAATGCCGGCATCGCCGTGGGATTCGGGCTGGATGAAATCTTCAACCGATATGACGCGGCCCTGCGGCCCGGCGACATCGTGTATATGCCGATGGAGTTCAGCCAGTACGCAATGAGCGCCGCGCAATACCGCGCCTTCGCCGATGGCGAAATATTACTCCGCCATGATCGGTCCGCTCTGCTCAAACTGCCTCCCGGGCGCGTGGCTGGTGCGTTATTTTGCTGTACGCTGGCTGATGCCTTGGAGGCGCTGGTCGAGATGCCACTGGCAGGGATGAACAAAAACCGGCTCGAGCAAGAATATAACGCCGAGGGAGACCGGATCGACAACCAACTGGCGGATGCCGATCACGCGCTGCTTGCCGCCGCCCCGTCCTCCTATCCGTTCACCGCCCGGGATATCGAGACCGGCTACGGTAGCCGGTTGATTGAGCAATTCTTAAGCCGCCAACGCGCCAAAGGCGTGATCGTGATCGGCGGTTGGCCGGTGGAGCTGGCCAGCATCCATATTCGCCCCGCAACGCTGGCCGCCGTGACCCGGATTTACGGGGTGGATTTTCTCGACCTCGAAAACAAGAGCCGGTATCCGTCGGCTGATTTCTTCAACGGCCCCGAACATCTGGTTCAGCCCTGCCAATTCAAGCATTCGATCATGGTCGCCCGGGCGCTCGGCCGCATGCTCCACAAAGCTGTATCGCCGCCCCGTCCGGCCGTCTCGGCGTTGGCATCCACATGCCCAGGCTGAAGGCGTGTGGCTTCCCGCAAGAACGAAAATTTGAGGCCTTAGACGATCTTGGCATCGAACGGCGGCAGATAATCCGGCGCGTCGAATTCCAGCACCCAGATATCAGGATCGAAACGGGTCTGCTTGGCGATATAATCGTCCGCGACCTGTTCACTGACCGGCTCCGCGCCCGTGGCGCGCATCCAGGCCAGCTCTCCGGCGACGTCGCGAAATTGGCTGAGGACGATGGAACCGCTACGTCCATAGAGCTTCACCAGCACGCCACCGGCATCCGGATCCCCCTTCCGGACCACGACGCCCGGCTTATTGTCCAACATTCCCAGCCGCAATGAAGCCGCAACCCAAATCCCCGCCTTGATCCTGACATCGCCCATGGTAAGTCCTGTTTAAATGCCCTTGCTTCAGGACGCACTCCTGAAGCCGCAGGTCTTGATTTGAAACTCAAGAGTTTGGAGTTGACCGCATGTTCCGCTCGCTGCGTATCGCCATTGCCGCAAGCTTGGCTCTCATCCCACTCGCTAACACGGCAAGGGCGGCGGACAAAGTCAGCTTTGGCCTGGATTGGGTCGCGGAACCGGAATATGGCGGCTATTACGAGGCGATCGCCGAAGGGCTTTATAAGAAAGCCGGGCTGGATGTCACCATCTTCCAAGGCGGACCGCAGGTAAACACGGCGCAATTGCTGATTTCGGGCAAGCTGGATTTCGACATCACCTCCAACGCGTTTCTGGCTCTGAACTTCGTGCAGGAACACATCCCCTATGAGGTGGTCGCCGCCGGCTTTCAAAAAGATCCGGACTGCCTGATCGCATATCCGGGCCAGGGCGATGATCACTTCGCCGAGCTGAAAGGCAAACCGATCGCGGTCTCGACCGACACACGCGCCAGCTGGTGGCTCTTCCTCAAGGCAAAATACGGCTACTCGGACGCCCAGCTGCGCCCTTACGGGTTTTCACTGACCCCATTCCTGACCAACAAGAACGATATCCAGGAAGCCTATGTCACCTCCGAGCCCTATCTTGTGCATCAGGCCACGGGCGAATGGCCTGTCGTGCTGGCGCTGCCGGATTCAGGGTTTGACGGCTATGCCAGCCTCATCGCGACCAGCGACAAGATGGTGAAAACCCACCCGGACCTGGTGAAACGCTTCATCGCCGCCTCCGCGCAGGGATGGTACGATTTCCTCTATAAAGACCCCAAGCCAGCCTTTGCCGCGATCAAAGCCGCCAATCCGGATATGACCGACGGGCTGATGCAATTCGGGTACGAACAGCTCAAGCAGAGGGGGATCGTCGATTCCGGCGACGCCAAAACGCAAGGCATCTACGCGATGACCAATGCCCGCTGGAAAAGCTTTTTCAATCAGATGGCCGCCACGGGAATGTATGACAAGACGCTCGATTATAAGAGCGCCTATACGCTGGAATTCGTCGATCACGGCCGGCCGGCGCAGAATTAATGATCTCACTGCGCCACGTCGCGAAGCAATTCGGCTCCGGCACCAAGGCGCTGGAAGATATCGACGCCGAGATCCAACCCGGTGACTTTGTCGCTCTGCTCGGCCCCTCTGGCTGCGGCAAATCCACGCTGTTGCGTCTGCTCTCCGGGCTGGAGCACCCCTCCGCGGGCGAGATCGACTGGGGCCATAATGGGCCGCCGGCCCCCGGCGAGATCGGCTATGTCTTTCAGGATCCGACTTTGCTGCCCTGGGCCAATGCCGCGGAAAATGTCTACCTGCCCTTGCGGCTTCGTGGCGTGAGCCGGGCCGATGCCATGCCACGGGTCTCGGCCATCTTGAGGCAAGTAGGGCTGGCCGGGTTTGAGCAGGCCAAGCCCAAATCATTGTCAGGCGGCATGAAAATGCGCGTCTCGATCGCCCGGGCCCTCGTCTCCAAGCCCTCTTTGCTGCTCCTTGATGAGCCCTTCGCCGCTCTGGACGAATTCACGCGCCATCGTTTGCAGGACGACCTGCTCGCCTTGTGGCGCGAAAACCGCATGACCGTGATCTTCGTGACCCATTCGATATATGAGGCCGCCTACCTCGCCAGCCAGATCATCATCATGACCAGCCGGCCGGGACGGATATTTACGACCTTCACCTCAGACCTGCAGGGCGACGCACAGCGCCGGAACAGCCCCGCCTACCATGCCATGGTGAGTAAAATCACCGAATGCTTCCAGCGTTCCGTGCCAGCATGACCAGACCCATGACCAGGCTGGCACCTTTTATCTTTCTGCTGTTTGTCCTGGGCCTTTGGCAGGCGGCGGTCTGGATCGGCAATGTGCCTAGCTATGTCATGCCGGGCCCAGTCGCCATCGCCACGGCGTTTTTCAAAGCCCGTTGGGCGCTCGGGGCTGGATTGCTCTCGACCCTGGCCGTCACGGCCTCCGCCTTGCTGGCCTCCACCATTCTCGGTGTTGTGCTCGCACTCGCGATGGCCGCCAGCCCACTCTTTCGCGCCGCGGTACAGCCCTGGGCAGTCATGCTGCAGGTCACGCCGGTGGTTGCCATCGCGCCGCTGATCATCATCTGGGTCGGCCAACCATTTCTGGCGCTGGTTGCTTGCGCGATGGTGGTTTCGTTTTTCGCCATCCTTTCAAATACGGCGTCTGGCCTCGCCGGTACCCCGCCCGAACTTCTCGACCTGTTCAAACTGAATGGCGCACGGCGCTGGCAGGTCCTGCTGCATCTCTCTCTGCCCTACGCATTGCCTTTCTTTCTGACGGGATTGCGGCTCGCCGGCACGCTGGCGCTGGTCGGGGCCGTCGTTGCGGAATTCGTGGCGGGGTCCGGCGGCTTTGCGTCCGGGCTGGCCTGGGAAATCATCGAGGCAAGCTACCGGCTTGAAATTCCGCGTATGTTTGCCGCCTTGTTCCTGCTCGGCGCGACCGGAGTTGCGATTTACGCCTCGCTGGGGGCTTTGGAGCGGCTGATCCTGACAAGACGGGACGGCCCATAGCCATCTGCGCTTGCCGCTCTAAATTCGATTGAATTTTTCGAAAGCCAAGCTAGGTTCCGCTTAGAATTGGAGATGCGTATGACGACGACAGATAAAAAACTCAGCAAGGGCCAGCTCGCTTATGAGCAGGAGCGCGCCAAGAAAGCCGGCAAGAGCCTGGATGACTGGATGAAGCACAAAGCCAAGCTGGCAGCCGAAACGGCACAGCGTACCGCCCCACCGGTCGAAAAGAAAAAAGGGTTTCTGTCCCGTCTGCTGGACAAAGCCCACAAACCGATCTGAACCGAGGCGGGATCGCCAAACAGAAAAAGGCAGGCCGTAGGGCCTGCCTTTCTTTTTTATCCCAGGAAGCGCGAAGATTAGGCTTCGCTGTCATCCTCGGCCGCAACTTCCGGCTTCGGGCCCGAATCCTGGCCCTTCGCGGAAACGTCACGGTCAACCAGCTCGATCACCGCCATGTCAGCAGCGTCGCCATAGCGCATGCCGGCCTTCAGCACGCGGGTATAGCCGCCGGAGCGGGTCTTGTAGCGCGTGGCCAGGGTCTCAAACAATTTGGCAACGATCGTCTCGTCGCGCAGCTTGTCATAGGCCTGACGGCGCGCATGCAAACCGCCGCGCTTGCCGAGGGTGATGAGCTTCTCCGCCACCGGACGCAGTTCCTTCGCCTTCGGCAAGGTGGTGGTGATCTGCTCGTGCTTGATCAGCGCGACAGCCATGTTGCGAAACATGGCCTGGCGGTGAGAGGAGGTGACGCCGAGTTTCCGGCCGGCAATTCCGTGACGCATGATGAGGTGTTCCTGGTTAGACGATAATTAGAAGGGTTGATCGGAGCGCTTGGCCAGCTCTTCAATATTCTCAGGCGGCCAATCGGGCACGGTCATGCCCAGGGACAGCCCCATCGCGGTCAACACTTCCTTGATTTCGTTCAAGGACTTGCGCCCGAAATTCGGGGTGCGCAGCATTTCCTGCTCGCTCTTCTGCACCAGATCGCCAATATACACGATATTGTCGTTCTTCAGGCAGTTGGCGGACCGAACGGACAGCTCCAGTTCGTCAACCTTGCGCAGCAGATTCGGATTGAATGGCAGCTCGATCCGCGGCTCTTCCGGACGGGCGCGCTGCGGCTCCTCGAAATTGACGAACATGCTGAGCTGGTCCTGAAGGATACGCGCGGCCAAGGCCACCGCATCCTCAGGCGTCACCGCGCCGTTGGTCTCGACTTCGAGAATCAGCTTGTCATAGTCCGTCACCTGGCCGACGCGGGTCTTCTCGACCTTGTAGGAGACGCGCTTGACCGGGGAATAGATCGCATCGACCGGGATCAGGCCGATCGGCGCATCTTCCGGACGATTATTCGCGGCCGGCTCATAGCCGCGGCCGGCATTCACCGTGAACTCCATGCCAAGCTGCGCGCCGTCATCCAGCGTGCAGAGCACGAGATCGGGATTCATGATCTCGATATCGTGGCCGGCCTGGATCTGGCCCGCCTTTACCTCGCCCGGACCGGTCGCGGTGAGCACCATGCGCTTGGGCCCCTCGCCGTGCATCTTCACGGCAAGCTGCTTGATGTTCAGCACGATGTCGGTGACGTCTTCGCGCACGCCGGGAAGCGTGGAGAATTCGTGCAGCACGCCATCGATCCGCACGGCCGTGACAGCCGCGCCCTGCAAGGACGAGAGCAGGATCCGCCGCAGCGAATTGCCCAGCGTCATGCCAAAGCCACGTTCCAGCGGCTCAGCGATGATCGTCGCCACGCGCGTCGCATCGGACCCGAACTCGACATCGAGCTGTTCCGGTTTGATCAGCGTCTGCCAGTTGCGCTGCAGAGACAAATTCGACTCTTTCAACATCTACCCCTCCGGCCCGGCGGCGGTGAGGAGAACACCGCCGTGGGGGCCTTACAGAAAATACGATTCCGGCGAATTAGACGCGACGGCGCTTACGCGGACGGCAGCCATTATGCGGAATCGGGGTCAGGTCGCGGATCGCGGAAATCTGGAACCCGACAGCCTGCAGCGCGCGCAGCGCGCTCTCGCGTCCCGAACCCGGGCCGCTGACCTCGATCTCGAGCATCTCCATGCCGTGCTCACGCGCCTTGCGGCCGGCATCCTCGGCGGCAACCTGCGCCGCGTACGGGGTGGATTTGCGGCTACCCTTAAAACCCTGCGCGCCGGCAGACGACCAAGCGATGGTGTTACCCTGCGCGTCGGTGATGTTCACGAAGGTGTTGTTGAAGCTTGCGAGCACGTGAGCAACACCAGAAATGATGTTCTTGCGCTCTTTCTTGCGGGGACGGGTGGAGGCGGTCTTCGCCATATCTGTCGAATCCTATGTCTACGGAGGTGTTTAGCGAGTGGCTTTCTTCTTGCCGGCGATCGCCACGGCTTTACCCTTGCGGGTCCGGGCGTTGGTATGGGTGCGCTGACCGCGGACCGGCAGCCCCTTACGGTGACGCAGACCACGATAGCAGCCCAGATCCATCAGACGCTTGATGTTCATCGCCGTCTCACGGCGCAGATCGCCTTCGACGCGGTAATCGCGGTCGATCACTTCACGCAGGCGCATGATCTCGTCGTCGGAAAGCTGGTTGACGCGGCGCTCAGCCGGGATTTCCAGGGCAGAGCAGATCTCCTGCGCCTTGGCCGGGCCGATGCCATAAATGTAACGAAGGCTGATCACGACACGCTTGTTCGTGGGAATGTTTACGCCGGCAATACGCGCCACGGGGTTTCTCCTGAGGTCATAACAAGTAGCGGCGCCCCACCCGGAAGCGCCGCGAAAGCGGGTTATAGCGTCCGCCAATTCAGAGTCAACGACATTCGATCAAATTTTCGTGATCGACCGTCTAAATCCGCGCCAATCTGAACCTGAACGGTGCGGATAGAGAGGAATCAGGCGGCTTCAACGCCGATGCCACGCAAGACAGCTTCAATCTCAGCTTCGACATCAGCCATTTCAGCCATGCCATCCACCGAATAAAGCCGGCCCTTCTCCTTATAATAAGGGAGAATCGGCGCGGTCTGCGCATTATAGGCTTCCAGCCGGGCCTTTACTGTCTCCGCTTTGTCGTCGGGGCGCCGGGTAAACTCCGTACCGCCACAGACATCGCAAATACCGGCGACCTTCGGCTGCTTGAAGCTATCATGATAACCCTCACCGCACTTTGCGCAGGTGAAGCGGCCCGAGATCCGGTCAACGAGAATTGCCTCGTCGACCTTCAACTCCACGACAGCATCCAGCTCGATCCCGCGCTCACCGAGCATCTTGTCCAGAGCCTCGGCTTGCGGAACCGTGCGCGGAAAACCGTCTAAGATGAAGCCTCTAGCGCAGTCCGGTTTGCTGATCCGCTCACCGATCATCCGAACCAGAATATCGTCGGAAACCAGCTTGCCGGCATCCATGACGCTCTTCGCTTCCAGACCGATCGGGCTGCCCGCCTTCACTTCAGCCCGGAGCATATCGCCGGTTGAGATCTGCGCGACGCCATAACGCGTTTCCAGAAGCTTTGACTGCGTCCCCTTGCCTGCCCCTGGCGGCCCCAGCAAAATCAACTTCACCTGTTTCTCTCCTTACTTGCGGGCCTTACCGCGCCCCTTGCGAAGCAGCCCCTGATATTGATGAGCAAGCAGATGAGACTGGATTTGCGTCATCGTGTCCATTGTAACAGAGACAATGATCAGAAGGGAGGTACCACCAAAATAGAACGGTAGAGCGTAATGGCTCATCGCGAAATCAGGCAGCAAACAGACAATGACCAGATAGGCCGCGCCGATCGCGGTCAGACGCGTCAGAACGGTATCGAAATATTTTGCCGTATTCGTGCCAGGCCGGATGCCGGGAATAAAGGCGCCGTTCTTTTTGAGATTATCCGCCGTCTCCTCTGGGTTGAACGCAATCGCCGCCCAGACGAAGGAAAACGCGATGATAAGCCCCGCAAAAAGCAGCAAATAGAGCGGTTGTCCGCGCGAGAGCAGATGCGCAATGGTCTGCAGCCAGACCGGACCACCGGCGGAGAACCCGACCAATGTCGCCGGAATCACAAGCAGGGAAGACGCGAAGATCGGCGGCATAACCCCGGAGGCATTCACCTTCAGCGGCATGTAATTCGCTTCGCCGCCAAACACCTTCTGCCCCATCTGGCGCTTTGGATGCTGTACCAAAATGCGACGCTGGGCGCGTTCCATGAACACGACAAAGCCGATGATGATCAAGGCGGCGATGAAAATGAAGATGATGAAGAAGGTGGACAGCGCGCCGGTGGAGCCGAGTTCAAGAATATTCGCCACGGCAATGGGCATATTCGCGACGATGCCAGAAAAGATGATCAGGCTGGAGCCATTGCCGATGCCGCGCGAGGTGATCTGCTCGCCGAGCCACATGACGAAGACGGTGCCACCGACCAGGGTGACCACGGCGGTGAACACGAAGAACGGGCCGGGATCGATCACAGCGGCGCCGCTGGCACCATGGACGCGCTCAAGGCTCACGGCGATGCCATAGGCTTGGGCGGCCGCGATCAGCACCGTGAGATAACGGGTATATTGCGTGATCCGCTGGCGCCCCGAATCGCCCTCTTTCTTCATCGCTTCGAGCGCTGGGATCGTCGAGCTCAGAAGCTGAATGATAATCGAAGCGCTGATATAGGGGAGGATATTCAAGGCGAAGATGGTCATACGACCCAACGCGCCGCCAGTGAACATGTTGAACATGCCCAGAAGGCCGTTGCCATTCTGGCTCATCAGCTGCGCCATGACCGCGCCGTCCACACCTGGCAAAGGAACATAGGTTCCCAGGCGGAAAATGATCAGTGCACCCAGTGTAAACCAGATACGTTTCTTAAGATCGGTCGCCTTGCCGAACGCACTCAGGTTCATGCTCGCGGCCATCTGTTCTGCGGCGGATGCCATATCAATCCCTTATCCAACAAAAACGGCGCTTGCCGGGTGCTTTGCACAACAGCAAGCGCCGTTCATTCAGCGCAAATTCGCCGGTTTTCCCGGCAGAGGCAAGCCCTTAAGCGGCGGGCTCTTCCACCTTGCCACCCAGCATCGTCACCTTGCCGCCAGCCTGCTCCACGGCCGCAACGGCCGCAGCGGAAGCGCCGGAGACCTCGAGGGTCACGGCCTTCGACAGGGAGCCGCGCGCCAGCAGGCGCACACCATCAGCCTTGTTCAGGCGGACCACACCGGCTTCCGCCAGCTTGGCCTCGGTGATGGTCTCACCAGCGTTCAGCTTGCCGGCCTCGAGTGCTGCTTCCAGCGCATCCAGGTTCAGAGGCGCGAACACTTTGCGGTTCACGTTATGGAAGCCACGCTTCGGGAGACGGCGATAGATCGGGAGCTGACCACCCTCGAAGCCGTTGAGGGAGACGCCCTCGCGCGCCTTCTGACCCTTAACACCCTTACCGGAGGTCTTGCCCTTGCCGGAGCCGATACCACGGCCGAGGCGCTTGGACTTGAGACGGGCGCCGGGATTGTCCCGGATTTCGTTCAGTTTCATCGTTGCGATTCCTTACGGCTCAGCCCTGCTCTTCGACTTTGAGCAGATGCTTCACCTTGTTCACCATGCCCAGAACTTCCGGGGTGGCGTTCAGCTCAACGGTACGGCCGATCTTGTTCAGACCGAGACCGACCAAGGTGGCCTGCTGGCCGGGCTTGCGCCCGAAACCAGAACCCAGCTGGGTGATGCGGATCTTCTTCTCAGACATCTGCGCTCTCCACCTGCTTCTCGGTCGTGCCGAACAGCTCAGCCACCTTCTTGCCGCGGCGGTTGGCCACCTGGCGCGGGCTGGTAGTGTTCTGCAGCGCCGCGAAGGTCGCCTTCACCATGTTATGCGGGTTACGGGAACCCAGCGACTTGGCGACCACGTCGGCGATGCCCAGCGTCTCGAAGACAGCGCGCAGCGGACCGCCGGCGATGATGCCGGTACCGGCCGGAGCCGTACGCAGCACAACTTCACCCGCGCCAAACACGCCCTGAACATCGTGATGCAGGGTGCGGCCTTCCTTCATCGGAACCCGGATCATGGTCTTCTTGGCGCGTTCGGTCGCCTTGCGGATCGCCTCGGGCACCTCACGGGCCTTACCGGCGCCGTAGCCAACGCGACCCTTCTGGTCACCAACCACAACCAGAGCAGCGAAAGCGAAACGACGGCCGCCCTTCACCACCTTGGCAACGCGGTTAATCGTCACCAGCTTGTCGACGAACTCATCACCGGCCTCGCGGTCACGATCATTGTTGCGATCGCGGTCCCGGCGCTGGCCACCTTCACGTGCTTCACGTGCCATGTGCAAACCCTCTTAGAAGTCGAGGCCGCCCTCGCGGGCCGCCTCTGCCAGGGCTTTGACCCGGCCATGATACAGATAAGAACCGCGGTCGAAGACGACCTGGGTCACACCGGCTTCCTTGGAGCGCTCGGCGATCAGCTTGCCAACGGCGGCCGCGGCATCCTTGTCCGCGCCGGTCTTCAGGCTGGCCTTGAGATCCTTGTCCAGGCTCGAAGCGGCAGCGAGTGTACGCCCCTGCGCGTCGTCGATGATCTGGGCATAGATATGCTTGCCGGAGCGGAACACCGACAGGCGCGGACGCCCACCGGACTTCTGCCGGAGCTGATAGCGAAGGCGCGCCCGGCGGCGGGCCTGCAGGTCCAGATTGCTCGACATTATTTCTTCTTACCCTCTTTGCGGCGGATGGCCTCGCCCTCAAACTTGACGCCCTTGCCCTTGTACGGCTCAGGCGGACGCCATGCGCGCAGCTCAGCGCAAACTTGACCAACCTGGCGCTTATCGACACCTTCGACCTTGATCGAGGTCGGCTTCTCGCAGGTCACCTTGATCCCCTCGGGGATCGGATAGGTGACGTCGTGAGAAAACCCAAGATTCACCACCAGGTTCTTGCCCTGCACAGCGGCGCGGTAACCGGTGCCGGTGATTTCCAGGGTCTTGGAGTAGCCCTGGGAAACACCCTTCACCATGTTCGCGATGTTGGCACGGGTGGTGCCCCACATCATACGCGCCTGGGCTTCCTTGGTTTTCGGCTCAACCGAAACCTTGTTGCCGTCGACCGAGACATTGACCAGATCGGTCAAAGCCAGGGTCTGCTCACCGAGCTTGCCTTTGGCGGTGACGACATTGCCGGAGAGGGCAACGGTCACGCCGGCCGGGATCTCAACGGGATATTTACCAACACGAGACATCTTGGCGCTCCCTTAGAACACGCGGCAAAGCACTTCGCCGCCAACATTGGCAGCGCGGGCTTCCACATCGCTCATCACGCCACGCGGCGTGGACAGGATGGAGACACCGAGGCCATTATAGACGCGCGGCAGCTCCTTGATCTTGGAGTACACGCGGCGGCCCGGACGGGACACGCGCGAGATCTCCTTGATCACCGGTTGGCCTTCATTATACTTCAGCTCGATGCGCAGCTGCGCCACACCGGTGCGCACTTCCTCACGGGAATAGCCACGGATGAAGCCTTCACGCTTCAGAACTTCAAGCACATTGGCGCGCAGGTTGGACGCCGGCGCAATGCAGGAGGTCATCCGCGCATGCTGCGCATTGCGGATGCGGGTGAGCATATCACCCAAAGGATCGGACATAGACATACTGGATTGCCCTTCCTTACCAGCTGGCCTTGACGACGCCGGGGATCTGCCCGGTGCTCGCCAGGTCGCGGAAGGCGACACGGCAGAGCTTGAACTTGCGGTAGTTACCACGCGCGCGGCCGGTCAGCTCGCAGCGCAGGCGAACCCGCACTTTGGCGCCATTGCGCGGCAGCTGCGCGAGCTTGAGGCTCGCCTCAAAACGGTCTTCCACGGGCAGCGTACGATCCATGATCGTCGCCTTCAGCGCGTCGCGCTTGCCCGCATCACGGGCAGCCATGCGCTCGCGCTTGGCATTCCGGTTGACCTGCGATGTCTTCGCCATTCTCTAAAACCCCTCCGGAACCTGCTGGAACCCCCAGCCGTTTTCCAAATAACTTGCCAAACCCGCCCGCTTACTTAGCGAACGGGAGGTTGAAGCCCTTGAGCAGTGCCTTCGCTTCCGCGTCGGTCTTTGCACTGGTCACGAAGCAAATGTCCATACCCCGGATCGCATCGACCTTGTCATACACGATTTCAGGGAAAATGATTTGCTCTTTCAGACCCAGCGTAAAGTTGCCACGGCCATCGAAACCCTTGTTTGCCGGGAGACCGCGGAAGTCGCGGACACGCGGCAGGGCGATGGTGACCAGGCGGTCAAGGAACTCATACATGCGGTCAGCACGCAGGGTCACCTTGGCGCCGATCGGCAGGCCAGCACGGATCTTGAAGCCGGCGATCGCCTTCTTCGCCACCGTCTTCACCGGCTTCTGGCCGGCGATGAGGGTCAGCTCGGCAACGGCCGCATCCAGCTTCTTCTGGTCGCCGGCAGCTTCGCCGACGCCCATGTTGATCACGATCTTTTCCAGCGTCGGGATCTGCATCTCGTTCGCGTAGTTGAACTCTTTCTTGAGCTCAGCGCGCACAACATCACGATAGTGAGCCTTCAGACGCGGGAGAGTATTGGTTTCGCTCATTGCGGCCTCCTTCAGCCGTCAATCGCGTTGCCGCTCTTGCGAGCGACACGGACTTTGCGGCCATCGTCCAGCACGCGGAAGCCAACCTTGGTCGGCTTGTCGGTGGCGGGGTCGATCAGCGCCAGGTTCGAGACATGCACGGCAGCCTCACGAGCGACGATGCCGCCCTCCTGGCCCATGCGGTTCGGCTTGGTGTGGTGCTTGGCAATCGCCACGCCCTGCACAACCGCCTTGTTCGCGGTCGGGTTGACGCTCAGCACCTCACCGGTCTGGCCCTTGGAGGAACCAGAGATGACGAGAACCTTGTCACCCTTCTTGATACGCGCGGCCATAATTACAGCACCTCCGGCGCCAGGCTGATAATCTTCATGAACTTCTTGGCGCGCAGCTCACGAACCACCGGCCCAAAGATACGGGTGCCGATCGGCTCCTGCTGCTTGTTCAGCAACACGGCCGCGTTGCGGTCGAAGCGGATGACGCTGCCATCGGCGCGCCGCACGGGGAAGGCGGTGCGAACGACGACGGCCTGATGCACGTCACCCTTCTTCACCTTGCCGCGGGGGATCGCGTCCTTGACGGACACCACGATCACATCGCCAACAGACGCGGTCTTGCGCTTGGAGCCGCCGAGCACCTTGATGCACTGCACGCGCTTGGCGCCAGAGTTGTCGGCAACATCGAGATTGGATTCAACGATAATCATGTCTCAAATCCTCTCAGCCAGCCGGCGTTTCGGACAGCGCCGCGCCATTACGCTCGGTCACCACCCAGGTCTTGCGACGGCTGATCGGCGCGCATTCTTCAATGCGAACCAGGTCACCTTCCACGCAGACATTGTTCTCGTCATGCGCCGCATACTTCTTGGAGCGACGGATGAATTTCTTATACAGCGGATGCATGATGCGGCGCTCGACAAGCACGGTAATCGTCTTGTCCATCTTGTCGCTCACGACCCGCCCGGTCAGAACACGTTTCGGCATGGTACCCTCTTAACCCTTCTCGGCGGTGCGGGCGCGTTCCGCGAGAATCGTCTTAACGCGCGCGATGTCGCGGCGCACGGTGCGCACGCGGCTGGTGTTTTCCTGCTGCCCGGTGGCGCGCTGGAAACGCAGATTGAACTGCTCCTTGCGCAGATCCACCAACAGCGCCTTCAGCTCGTCCGGGGACTTGGCCCGAATGTCAGATGCAGTGGTCATAACTCTTACGCCTCGCCGATACGGGTGACGAACTTGGTGCGGATCGGCAGCTTCGCGGCACCCAGCGACAGGGCTTCACGAGCCAGCTGCTCGGGCACACCGTCAATCTCAAACACAATACGGCCGGGCTGAACGCGCGCGACCCAGTATTCCGGGCTACCCTTACCGGAGCCCATACGCACTTCGGCCGGCTTGGTGGAGACCGGCAGGTCCGGGAAGATGCGGATCCACACACGGCCAGCACGCTTCATGGAGCGGGTGATGGCACGACGGGCGGCTTCGATCTGACGGGCCGTAATACGCTCGGGCTCCAGCGCCTTCAGGCCAAACGCGCCGAAATTCAGCTGCGTGTTGCCCTTGGCGTTGCCGTGGATGCGGCCTTTGTGCGCCTTGCGGAACTTGGTACGCTTAGGAGACATCATGGCTTCAAATTCCTCTTAGCGCTGCGGGGCCTGTTCGGCCGCGCGCTTGTCCTGCGCGAGCGGATCCTGAACCAGGATCTCACCCTTGAAGATCCAAACCTTAACGCCGCAGGTGCCGTAGGTGGTCATCGCCGTGGCGGTGCCGTAATCCAGGTCGGCGCGCAGCGTATGCAGCGGCACGCGGCCTTCACGGTACCACTCAACGCGGGCGATCTCAGCGCCGCCGAGACGGCCGGAGCAGGTGATCTTAATGCCCTGGGCGCCCAGACGCATCGCGGACTGCACAGCGCGCTTCATGGCGCGACGGAAGGCCACGCGGCGCTCCAGCTGCTGAGCGATATTCTCAGCCACCAGAGTCGCATCGATCTCCGGCTTGCGGATTTCCATGATGTTCAGCGCGACATCGGTCTTCGCCATGCCGGACAGTTCCTTGCGGAGGCTGTCAATGTCCTGGCCCTTCTTGCCGATGACAACACCGGGACGCGCCGCATAGATGGTCACACGCGGCTTCTTGGCCGGGCGCTCGATCACCACACGGGATACGCCCGCCTGCTGTAGCTTGCCACGCAGATGGCTGCGCAGCTTCAGATCATCATGCAGCAGCTTGGCGTAGTCCTTGTCGGCGTACCAGCGGCTGTCCCAGGTGCGGGTGATGCCGAGGCGCAGGCCGATCGGATTAATCTTGTGACCCATATTACGCGGCCTCCCCAGCGGATTTCTCAGCGGACTTGGCGGCCTTCTTGCCGAAGCCCGGGCGGGCGTCGCGGCTGGCCTTCTCGGCCGCCTCACGCTCCTCAACAACGATCTTCAGATGGCTGAACCATTTCTCGACCATCGCAGAACGGCCACGGCCACGCGCATGGAAGCGACGCATCACGATGCCACGGCCAACCTCGGCGGTGGACACGAACAGCTTATCCACGTCCAGCTGGTGGTTGTTCTCGGCATTGGCGATGGCGCTCTCCAGCAGCTTCTTCACCGCCTTGGCGATGCGACGCTTGGAGAAGGTCAGGTCGGCCAGAGCGCGCTGAGCCGGCAGGTTGCGGATGGAGGCCGCAACCAGGTTCAGCTTGCGCGGGCTAACGCGGATGTTGCGGGCAATCGCCTCGGCCTGATTGTCGGCCAGCGAGCGCACTGCTTTGGGTTTGCTCATGATTAGCCCCGCTTCGCTTTCTTATCCGCCGCGTGCCCCGGGAAGGTGCGCGTGGGGGAGAACTCACCGAACTTGTGGCCGACCATGTTCTCGGTGACCTGCACGGGCAGGAATTTCCGCCCGTTATAGACACCGAAGGTCAAGCCGACAAACTGCGGCAGAATGGTGGAACGGCGCGACCAGATCTTGATGATCTCGTTGCGGCCGGAGACGCGGGACGCCTCGGCCTTGCCAAGGAGGTATCCGTCGACGAACGGACCTTTCCAAACAGAACGTGACATCGCTTAGCCCTTCCCGCCCTTCGCCCGGCGGATGATGAGATTGTCGGTGCGCTTGTTGGAGCGCGTCTTGTAACCCTTGGTCGGCTTGCCCCACGGGGTAACCGGATGACGGCCACCAGAGGTACGGCCTTCACCACCACCGTGCGGGTGATCGACCGGGTTCATGACCACACCGCGGTTATGCGGCTTGCGGCCCAGCCAACGCGAGCGACCGGCCTTGCCGATCTGCTGGTTGGAATGGTCAGCGTTGGACACCGCACCCACGGTCGCCATGCACTCGGCGCGCACGATACGCAACTCGCCGGAACCCAGCTTGATCTGCGCGTAGCCCTGGTCCTTACCGACCAGCTGCGCGAAGGTACCAGCCGAACGAACCAGCTTGCCGCCGGCGCCGACCTTGAGCTCGATATTGTGGATGATCGTCCCCACCGGCATCGCGGAGAGCGGCATCGCATTGCCCGGCTTGATATCAGCGCGCGCGCCGGCGATGACATTGTCACCGACCTTAAGACGCTGCGGCGCCAGGATGTAAGCCAACTCGCCGTCTTCATACTTGATCAGCGCGATGAAGGCGGTGCGGTTCGGGTCATATTCCAGACGCTCGACAGTCGCGGCCACATCGAACTTGCGGCGCTTGAAGTCCACAATACGATAAGACTGCTTATGTCCACCGCCGCGGAAACGGCTGGTGATGCGGCCATGGTTGTTACGGCCACCGGTCGAGTGCTGACCTTCGGTCAGCCCCTTCACGGGCTTGCCCTTCCACAGCTCGCTGCGGTCGATCAGCACCGTGCCGCGCAGGCTCGCCGTGACCGGATTAAAATGCTTCAATGCCATTGTTCAAAAACCTCAGGCGAGACCGGTGGTGAAATCGATGCTCTCACCCTCGGCAAGAGTCACGAACGCCTTCTTCACATCAGAGCGCTGACCGGGACGGCCCTTGAACCGCTTGGTCTTGCCCTTGGTGATCAGCGTGTTGACGTTGGTCACCTTCACCTTGAACAGCGCTTCGACCGCAGCCTTGATTTCAGGCTTGGTCGCATCTGCCGCAACCTTGAAGACAAACTGGTTCTTCTCGGAAAGCAGCGTCGCCTTCTCGGTGATGTGGGGCGCACGCACGATCTCGTACATGCGCTCGTCGGAAATTTTCACAGTGCCGGTCATGCCAGGCGCTCCTTCAAACCCTCGACAGCGGCCTTGGTGACCACCAGAACGTCATGCTGCATAATGTCATAGACATTCGCGCCGACGACCGGCAGCACATCCAGCCCCTTCACGTTGCGGGAGGCGCGGCCAAACTTCTCTTCAACGGCGGCGTCCACGATCAGCGCGGACTTCCAACCAAAATTCGCAACCTTGGCGGCAACGTCCTTGGTCTTCTCCAGAGCGGCGACGCCATCAAGCACCACCAGCTTGCCTTCGGCCGCCTTGGCGGAGAGAGCGGAGATCAGACCCAGACGACGAACTTTCTTGTTCAGCGAATAGCCATGGTCGCGCACAACCGGACCATGGACAGCGCCACCGGTACGGAACTGCGGTGCACGCAGAGAGCCTTGACGGGCGTTACCCGTGCCCTTCTGCTTATACGGCTTGCGGGTCGTGCCGGAAACCTCGCCCATGCCCTTCACCTTGTGGGTGCCGGCGCGGCGCTTGGCAAGCTGCCAGTGGATCACGCGGGCAATGATGTCCACGCGGGGCTCAGCAGCGAACAGCTCATCCGGCAGCTCTACGCTGCCAGCGGCCTTCGCATCAAAATCAACAACATCAAGTTTCATTGACTCAGCCCTTCAGACCGGCGGGATAGGCGGCATCCTCGGGACGCGCCTTCTTCACCGCATCGCGCACCATCACGTAACCGCCCTTGGAACCGGGCACCGCGCCATGCAGCAAAACGAGATTACGCTCGACATCCACACCTTCGACCTTCAGGTTCAGGGTGGTGACGCGCTCCTGGCCGAGATGACCGGCCATCTTCTTGTTCTTGAAGGTCTTGCCGGGATCCTGACGGTTACCGGTCGAGCCCAAGGAACGATGGCTGATCGAAACGCCGTGAGACGCCTCAAGACCGCGGAAGTTCCAGCGCTTCATACCACCGGCAAAGCCCTTACCCTTGGTGATACCGGCAACGTCGACGAACTGACCAACGGTGAAGTGAGCAGCGGACAACACAGCGCCAGGCTCCAGCGCGGCATCGTCAGCCACGCGAAACTCGACCAGCCTCTGCGCCGGCTCAACCTTCGCCTTGGCGAAGTGGCCCTTCTGCGCCTTGCTCACATTCTTGGCCTTGGCCTTGCCAATGCCGAGCTGAACCGCGCTGTAGCCATCAGTCTCAACGTTACGCGCCGCCACAACCCGCACCTCATCCAGGTGCAGAACCGTGACCGGCACATGCGTGCCGTCTTCCTTGAACAGCCGGGTCATCCCCAGCTTTTTTGCGATCACACCGGTACGCATAATACCACCTAAGCTTAGATCTTAATTTCGACTTCGACGCCGGCGGCCAGGTCGAGCTTCATCAGCGCGTCCACGGTCTGCGGGGTCGGGTCAACGATATCCAGCAAGCGCCGGTGCGTCCGAATCTCGAACTGCTCGCGGCTCTTCTTATCGACGTGGGGGGAACGGTTCACAGTGAACCGTTCGATATGGGTCGGCAAAGGAATCGGCCCCCGCACCTGCGCGCCCGTGCGCTTCGCCGTGTTCACGATGTCCTTGGTGCTGTTATCCAGCACGCGATGGTCATACGCCTTCAGGCGAATACGGATGTTTTGGTTGTCCATCTTAACTCGAACTCTTCAGATACTGGGGCCGATTGATTACTTGCTGATCTGGGCGACGACGCCCGAACCAACGGTGCGACCGCCTTCACGGATCGCGAAACGCAGACCTTCGTCCATGGCGATCGGAGCGATCAGCTCAACAGCGATGGTCACGTTGTCGCCCGGCATCACCATTTCGGTGCCTTCCGGCAGCGTCACCACACCGGTCACGTCCGTGGTACGGAAGTAGAACTGCGGACGGTAGTTGGTGAAGAACGGGGTGTGACGGCCACCTTCTTCCTTGGTCAGGATATAGGCCTGGCCAGAGAACTTGGTGTGCGGCGTGATGGAGCCCGGAGCCGCCAGAACCTGGCCGCGCTCAATGTCTTCACGCTTGGTGCCACGCAGCAGAGCGCCGATATTGTCACCAGCCTCGCCCTGATCGAGCAGCTTGCGGAACATTTCCACGCCGGTCACGGTCGTCTTGGTGGTCGCACGAAGGCCGACGATCTCGACTTCCTCACCCACCTTGATCACACCACGCTCAACGCGGCCGGTCGCCACGGTGCCACGACCGGAGATGGAGAACACGTCTTCCACCGGCATCAGGAAGGGCTTGTCGACAGCGCGCTCCGGCTGCGGAATGTAGGCGTCAACCTGCGCCATCAGCTCCAGAACGGCGTTCTTGCCGATTTCCGGGTTGGTGTCGTTCAGAGCGCAAACAGCCGAACCCTTGACGATGGGGATATCGTCGCCGGGGAAGCCGTAGTTGGAGAGCAGCTCGCGCACTTCCATCTCGACCAGCTCGACCAGATCGGGGTCAGCCAGATCCATCTTGTTCAGGAACACGACCAGAGCCGGCACGCCGACCTGACGGGCCAGCAGGATGTGCTCGCGGGTCTGCGGCATCGGGCCGTCAGCAGCGGAGCAAACCAGGATCGCGCCGTCCATCTGGGCGGCACCGGTGATCATGTTCTTCACATAGTCGGCGTGGCCGGGGCAATCGACATGCGCGTAGTGGCGGTTGTCGGTCTCATACTCCACGTGCGCGGTGGAGATGGTGATGCCGCGGGCGCGCTCTTCCGGCGCCTTGTCGATCTGGTCGTAGGCGGTGAAGGTCGCGCCACCCTTCTCGGCCAGCACCTTGGTGATGGCGGCGGTAAGGGAGGTCTTGCCATGGTCAACGTGGCCGATGGTGCCAATGTTAACGTGCGGCTTGTTGCGCTCAAATTTAGCTTTGGCCATTAAACTGCTCCGTGTGTGCAGGCTAAAAACTTGGAATGGTCAGAAGATTACCAGCGATAATGGCTGAAAGCCTTGTTGGCTTCGGCCATACGATGGGTGTCTTCACGCTTCTTGACCGCAGAGCCGCGATTATTCACCGCATCCTGCAGCTCGTTCGACAACCGCTCTTCCATCGTGTGCTCGCCGCGCTTGCGGGCAGAGTCGATGATCCAGCGGATCGCCAGCGCCTGACGACGCTCGGCGCGAACCTCGACGGGGACCTGATAGGTCGCACCGCCAACGCGGCGGGAGCGAACCTCGATCGCCGGCTTCACATTGTCCAGCGCCTCGTGGAACAGGCGCACCGGGTCGGCGTTCGGCCCGCCGCGCTTCTTCAGCACGTCGAGGGCCCCATACACGATCCCTTCGGCAACGGACTTCTTGCCGTCATACATCAGCACATTCATGAAACGGCTAATCACGATATCACCGAACTTGGCGTCCGGCAGAACTTCACGCTTCGTGGCGCGGCGGCGGCGGCTCATCTCAACCTCTCCTTACTTCGGACGCTTCGCGCCATACAGCGAGCGACGCTTGCGGCGCTTCGGCAGACCCTGCGTATCCAGAACACCACGCAGAATGTGGTAGCGCACGCCCGGAAGATCTTTCACGCGGCCACCGCGGATCAGCACCACAGAGTGCTCCTGCAGGTTATGGCCTTCGCCAGGGATGTAGCTCACCACCTCGAACCCGTTGGTCAGGCGCACCTTGGCAACCTTACGAAGCGCGGAGTTCGGCTTCTTCGGGGTCGTCGTGTAGACGCGCGTGCAAACGCCACGCTTCTGGGGGCAGCCCTCAAGGGCCGGCACCTTGTTGCGCTTGGCTGCCGGCTCGCGGCCCTTGGCGATCAACTGGTTAATGGTCGGCATATCTCATCCTGCTACGTGTTCAAAACCCGGATTCCTTGGCAAGGAGCGAATTGTCCACAAGAAATCACCGCAAGGGGGTATGGAACCCACCCTTACGGGACTGCTTATCCAGCACGCGGCCTAGGTGCTTATTTGCACGGCGCCGCACGCGCTAGACTTTTACAGACAACCCGGACCGGAAACCGGAACCGCGAGAGCGCTCTCCTTAGAAGCCGCTCCCCCCCAAGTCAAGCGATTCCATAGCGCCCTTTATCAAGAAAAACGCTGTATTCCGGAATCCTCATAGCTCATCGCCACGCGGTGAGGTTCTGCAGGCCGGAATCAAAACGGCACCCCGAAGGGTGCCGTTCAATATGCCTATATTATAAGGCGAGTCGTTACTCGGCCGCCAGCTCCGGTTTGGTCGAACCGGAACGCCCCCCAACGGACTGGCGGTCCCGCCCAGCCGCGATCGCCCGCAAGCGGTTCATCACGGAGCCGGTACCGGCCGGGATCAGTCGCCCGACGATGACGTTCTCCTTCAGGCCGGACAGCAGATCCATCTTGCCGGCGGTCGCAGCCTCGGTGAGGACGCGAGTCGTCTCCTGGAAGGAGGCGGCCGAGATGAAGCTCTGGGTCTGCAGGCTGGCCTTGGTGATGCCCTGGAGCACCGGCAGCCCCACGGCAGGGCGTTCGTCCGCCGCCAGCTTGGCATTCTCCTGCTCGAACTCCACGCGATCCACCAGCTCGCCCACCAGGAAGGTGGTATCGCCAGGCTCGGAGATCTCGACCTTCTGCAGCATCTGGCGAACGATCACCTCGATATGCTTGTCGTTGATCTTCACGCCCTGCAGCCGGTAGACGTCCTGGATTTCGTTGACCAGATAGTCGGACAGCGCCTCGACGCCCAGCACGCGCAGAATGTCGTGCGGCACGCGCGGACCATCGACCAGCGGGTCACCCAGGCGGACATAGTCGCCCTCCTGGACGGAGACGTGCTTGCCCTTCGGAATCAGATACTCGGTCTCTTCACCGGTCTCGTCATTCTTGACGATGACGCGGCGCTTCGCCTTGTAATCCTTACCGAATTCCACCCGGCCATCGATTTCCGCGATGATCGCGTGATCCTTCGGACGCCGCGCCTCGAACAACTCAGCCACGCGCGGCAGACCACCGGTAATGTCGCGAGTCTTCGAACCCTCACGCGGAATACGCGCCAGCACGTCACCCGCCGCAACCATGGCACCGGATTCGATCGAGAGGATCGAGTCAGGCGAGAGGAAGTAGCGCGCTTCGGTCCCGTTCGCGAGACGGAGGATCTCACCATTGGAGTCCTTCAGCAGCAGGCGGGGGCGCAGATCCGCGCCACGAGCCGACTGCTTATAGTCCACCACCACCTTGGAGGTCAGGCCGGTGACTTCGTCGGTCCGCTCCACCAGGGTCACGCCCTCGATGAGATCGGCATATTCGACGATACCGGCGCGCTCGGTAATGATCGGCAGGGTGTAGGGATCCCACTCGGCCAGCTTCTGACCACGGGCCACATCCGCGCCTTCATCCACGAGGAGTCGCGCACCATAAGGCACGCGGAAACGGGCACGCTCACGCTTGCCGGCATCGGTGAGGATGATTTCGCAATTGCGGCTCATCACCACCGGCACGCCGGCGGAGTTGGTCACCACCGCGCGGTTACGGATGACGACGGAGCCGTCATGGCTGGCTTCCACGTTGGACTGCTCGGCACCACGCTGCGCCGCGCCGCCGATATGGAAGGTACGCATGGTCAGCTGCGTGCCCGGCTCACCGATTGACTGCGCCGCGATGACACCCACCGCCTCACCGACATTCACCGGCGTGCCGCGGGCCAAATCACGGCCATAGCACTTGGCGCAAACGGCGATCTTGGTGTCGCAGGTCAGCACGGAGCGGATCTTCACCGTCTCGATGCCGGCCTTCTCGATCTTCTCGGCATGCGCCTCCTCGATCAGATCATTGCGGGCCACAATCAGCTCGTTGCTGTTCAGGTCCACAATATCCTCGGCGGCGGTACGGCCCAGAACGCGCTCGGAAAGCGACGCAACGATCTCACCGCCATCGCGCACCGCGCTCACCGTCAGGCCGCGCTCGGTCCCGCAATCATCCTCGATGATGATGCAATCCTGCGCCACATCGACCAGACGGCGGGTCAGGTAACCGGAGTTCGCGGTCTTCAACGCCGTATCCGCCAGGCCCTTACGGGCGCCGTGGGTGGAGTTGAAGTAATCGAGAACCGAGAGGCCTTCCTTGAAGTTCGCGATGATCGGCTGCTCAATGATCTCACCCGACGGCTTGGCCATCAAACCGCGCATACCCGCCAGCTGGGACATCTGGGCGGCAGAGCCACGCGCGCCGGAATGGCTCATCATCCAGACAGAGTTGGTCGGACGGCCGATCTCCTGCTTGGAGATCTCCTTCATCATCGCACCGGCAACCAGGTCCTTACACTTCGACCAGGCGTCAACCACCTTGTTGTAGCGCTCGCCGGCGGTGATCAGACCATCCTGGTACTGTTGCTCATATTCGCGCACTTCGGCGATGGTCTTGCCCACCAGGTCCTGCTTGGAGTCGGGGATACGCATATCGTCCTTACCGAACGAAATGCCCGCCTTCGCCGCGTGACGGAAGCCTAGCCCCATCAGACGGTCGCAAAAAATGACGGCCTCCTTCTGGCCGCAATGGCGGTACACGAGGTCGATCACGTCCTGCACGTTCTTCTTGGTCAACATGCGGTTGACCACGGAGAAGTTCAGGTTGGCGTTCAGCGGCAGCAGCTGGCCGATGAGCATACGGCCCGGCGTCGTCACCACGATAGAGGTCTTCACCTCGCCGTCCGCATTCATGTTTTTCACGCGAGCGCGAATCTTGTCGTGCAGCTTGATGGCGCCGGCGGTGAGCGCAAATTCGATCTCGCCGACAGTCCCGAAGGCCGACGCCTCCTCATCCTTCGCTTGAAGGAATTCCGGCGTCTCCAGAGAGAGGTAATACAGCCCCAGAACGATATCCTGGCTCGGCACGATGATCGGCTTGCCATTGGCGGGGCTGAGGATGTTGTTGGTCGACATCATCAGCACGCGACCTTCCAGCTGCGCCTCGATGGAGAGCGGCACGTGCACCGCCATCTGATCACCGTCGAAATCCGCGTTGAAGGCGGTGCAAACCAGCGGGTGCAGCTGGATCGCCTTGCCTTCGATCAGGATCGGCTCGAAGGCCTGAATGCCCAGACGGTGCAGAGTCGGCGCGCGGTTCAGCATCACCGGGTGCTCGCGGATCACCTCTTCAAGGATGTCCCAAACCTCCGGACGCTCCTTCTCCACCATGCGCTTCGCAGCCTTAATGGTGGTGGCCAGGCCGTATTTCTCCAGCTTGGCGTAGATGAACGGCTTGAACAGCTCCAGCGCCATCTTCTTCGGCAGGCCGCACTGGTGGAGTTTCAGCTCCGGGCCCACGACGATGACCGAACGGCCGGAATAATCTACGCGCTTGCCGAGCAGGTTCTGACGGAAGCGGCCCTGCTTGCCTTTCAGCATGTCAGAGAGCGACTTCAGCGGGCGCTTGTTGGTGCCGGTGATGGCACGGCCACGACGGCCGTTATCAAACAGCGCATCCACCGATTCCTGCAGCATGCGCTTTTCGTTGCGCACGATGATGTCCGGCGCGCGCAGCTCCATCAGCCGCTTCAGACGGTTATTGCGGTTGATGACGCGGCGATACAGATCATTCAGATCGGAGGTCGCGAAGCGGCCACCATCCAGCGGCACCAGCGGGCGCAACTCGGGCGGGATCACCGGGATCACGTCCAGCACCATCCATTCCGGATGGGTGCCGGATTCGAGGAAGTTTTCGATCAGCTTCAGGCGCTTGACCAGCTTCTTACGCTTGGTCTCGGAGGTGGTCTCCTTGAGCTCGGCGCGCATCTCGGCACGCGTCTCGGCCAGATCAATGCCCATCAAGATAGACTTGATCGCCTCGGCGCCGATGCCGGCGCGGAACCCGTCCTCGCCGAACTCATCCTGCTTGTTGAACATCTCGTCCTCGGAGATGAGCTGGTGCAGCTTAAGGTCGGTCGTGCCCGGCTCGAGAACGATATAGCTCTCGAAATACAGAACCTTCTCGACATCTTTCAGGGTCATGTCGAGCATGGTGGCGATGCGGGAGGGCAGCGACTTCAGGAACCAGATATGGGCGACCGGCGAAGCAAGCTCGATATGGCCCATGCGCTCGCGGCGCACCTTGGCCAGCGTCACTTCAACGCCGCACTTCTCGCAGATGATGCCGCGGAACTTCATGCGCTTGTACTTGCCGCACAAGCATTCGTAATCCTTGATCGGCCCGAAGATACGCGCGCAGAACAGGCCGTCGCGCTCGGGCTTGAAGGTCCGGTAGTTGATCGTCTCCGGCTTCTTGATCTCGCCGTAAGACCAGCTGCGGATCTGCTCCGGAGAGGCAATCTGGATCTTGATCTGGTCGAAAGACGTCGTCTGACCAGCGTTCCCAAGAATCTTCATCAAATCATTCATCACGCATCATCCTTATCTTGGCCTGGTATCCTGTAGTCGCTCTGGGAATGCCGGCCTTAAGAGGCCGACTGCTCCAGATCGACGTTCAGGCCCAAGGATTTCAGTTCCTTCAGCAGCACGTTGAAGCTTTCGGGGATACCGGCTTCGAAATTGTCCTGCTCGCGCACGATCGCCTCGTAAACCTTGGTACGGCCGGACACGTCGTCGGACTTCACGGTCAGCATTTCCTGCAGCGTGTAGGCCGCGCCGTAGGCTTCCAGCGCCCAGACCTCCATCTCACCGAAGCGCTGACCACCGAACTGCGCCTTACCGCCCAGCGGCTGCTGGGTGACCAGCGAGTACGGGCCGATGGAGCGGGCATGGATCTTGTCATCCACGAGATGGTGCAGCTTGAGCATATACATATACCCAACCGTCACCTTGCGCTCGAACGGCTCACCGGTACGGCCATCGATCAGCGTGCTCTGGCCGGAGATGTCGACACCGGCCTTGGCCAGCATCTCTTCGATATCCGGAATGCGGGCACCGTCGAACACCGGGGTCGCGATGGGCACGCCCTTGGTGACGTTGCGGGACAGCTCGACCAGCGCGTCGTCATCGAGATCCTTGATCTGGGTCTCGAAGATTTCCTCGCCATAAGCCAGCTTCAGACGGTCCAGCAGCTCCAAACGGGCTTCACCGGTGCGGCGATATTCTTCCACCGCCTTGCCGATCTGCTTACCGAGATTGGCGCAGGCCCAGCCCAGATGCACTTCCAGAATCTGCCCGACATTCATGCGCGACGGCACGCCCAGCGGGTTCAGCACCAGATCAACCGGCGTGCCGTCCTCCAGGAACGGCATGTCCTCGACCGGCACCACGCGCGAGACCACCCCCTTGTTGCCGTGACGGCCGGCCATCTTGTCGCCCGGCTGCAACTTGCGCTTCACCGCCACGAACACTTTGACCATCTTCATCACGCCAGGGAGCAATTCGTCGCCGCGCTGCAGCTTCTCAACCTTGCTCTCGAAGCGATCCTGCAGCTTCTTCACGGCAGCGTCGAACTCGCGCTTCATCAGCTCGATATTGGCCATCACCGCGTCGTCCTGCACGACAACGTTGCGCCAGGCCCCACGCGGCTGCTCAGCCAGCAATTCGGCGGTGATTTCCGTGCCCGCCTTGATGCCCTTGAAGCCGGAACCGGCAACCTGGCCGATCAGGGCTTCGCGCAGACGGTTCAGGAAGGAGCGCTCCTGGATACCCTTCTCGTCGTCACGATCCTTGGCCAGACGCTCGATCTCGGCACGCTCGATCGCCAGCGCGCGCTCATCCTTGTCCACGCCGCGGCGGTTGAACACGCGCACATCAACGATGGTGCCAGAGGTGCCGGGCGGCAGACGCAGCGAGGTATCGCGCACATCGGACGCCTTCTCGCCGAAGATGGCGCGCAGCAGCTTCTCTTCCGGGGTCATCGGGCTTTCGCCCTTCGGCGTCACCTTACCGACCAGAATGTCGCCCGGGTGAACTTCCGCACCGATATAGACGATGCCGGCTTCGTCGAGGTTGCGCAGCGCTTCTTCACCCACATTCGGGATGTCCCGGGTGATTTCTTCCTGACCCAGCTTGGTGTCACGCGCCATCACTTCGAATTCCTCGATGTGGATGGAGGTGAACACGTCATCCTTGGCGATCCGCTCGGAGATCAGGATGGAGTCCTCGAAGTTATAGCCGTTCCAAGGCATGAACGCGCACAGCGCGTTGCGCCCCAGCGCCAGCTCGCCCAACTCCGTGGACGGGCCGTCAGCAATGATATCGCCAGCGGACACACGGTCACCCACCTTCACTAGCGGGCGCTGATTGATGCAGGTGCTCTGGTTGGAGCGCATGTATTTGCGCAGACGATAGATGTCGACGCCCTGGGTCGCACCGTCATCGCCGGTCGCCCGGACGACGATACGCGCGCCATCGATCTGGTCGATGATACCCGCCCGCTTGGCCACGATGGTGGCGCCGGAGTCGCGCGCCACGGCGGCTTCCATGCCGGTGCCGACAATCGGCGCATCGGAGCGGATCAGCGGCACAGCCTGACGCTGCATGTTGGAGCCCATCAGCGCGCGGTTGGCGTCATCGTTCTCAAGGAACGGAATCAGCGCCGCGGCCACGGAAACCAGCTGTTTCGGCGAGACGTCGATGGCTGTCACGTCTTCCGGCTTGACCATCAAGAAGTCGCCATTGCGGCGCACGGACACCAGATCGTCCTTGAGCTGCCCGTCCTCGGCCTTGTTGGCGTCGGCTTGGGCGACCACCAGACGCTCCTCTTCCATCGCGGAGAGGTACTTGAACTCCGGCTGCACCTTGCCGTCAGTCACCAGCTGGTACGGGGTCTCGATGAAGCCATATTTGTTCACCTTGGCGTAGGTGGCCAGCGAGTTGATCAGACCGATATTCGGGCCTTCCGGCGTCTCAATCGGGCAGATACGGCCATAATGGGTCGGATGAACGTCGCGGACCTCGAAGCCGGCGCGCTCACGGGTCAAACCGCCCGGCCCAAGCGCCGAGAGGCGACGCTTATGCGTCACTTCGGAGAGCGGATTGGTCTGGTCCATGAACTGGCTGAGCTGGCTGGAGCCGAAGAACTCACGAACTGCCGCCGCAGCCGGCTTGGCGTTGATAAGGTCATGCGGCATCACGCTATCAATATCGACAGAGCCCATACGCTCGCGGATGGCGCGCTCCATGCGCAGCAGGCCGACGCGATACTGGTTCTCCATCAGCTCGCCGACCGAACGCACGCGGCGGTTACCGAGATTGTCGATATCGTCGATCGCGCCGCGCCCGTCCTTGAGCTCGTTCATGATCTTAATCGTGCGCAGAATATCGTCCTTGCGCAGGGTGCGCACGGTGTCCGGCACATCGATGCCCAGACGCATATTCATCTTCACGCGGCCGACGGCCGAGAGATCATAGCGGTCGGAATCGAAGAACAGGCCCTTGAACAGCGCCTCTGCGGTCTCGGAGGTCGGCGGCTCGCCCGGGCGCATCACACGGTAGATGTCGATCAGCGCATCTTCACGGTTGGCGTTCTTATCCGCCGCCAGCGTGTTGCGGATCCACGGGCCGTTCTGCTGGTCGATCGCCAGGGTCGGCAGCTCGTCAATGCCCTTATCTTCCAGCGCGGTCAGCTTCTGATCGGTGAGTTCTTCGCCGGCCTCACCAAAGATCTCGCCCGTATTCGGGTCATAGATGTCCTCGGCCAGGAAGCGGCCAACCAGATCGGCGCGCGCCACCAGCACGTTCTTGGTCTTCTCGGCGATCTTGCGGACGGTACGCGCGGTCAGCTTGTCCTCGACCTTGGCGACAACCTCGCCGGTCTGCGCGTCCACCAGATCTTCGATCAGCTTCAGGTTCCGGAATGCGTCCGCTTCGAATGGACGAGACCACTGGCCCTTCTGCTTCGAGAACACGACCTTGCCATAGAAGAAATTCAGGATCTCCTCAGCGTCCATGCCCTTGATTTCGCCGATCTCGACGCTCTCGCCCTTGGCGGCGCGGGCCTCGATCAGCTGCTCGGTGGCGGCGGAGGGCAGCGCGTAGAGCAGCGTGGTGGCCGGCAGCTTGCGCTTGCGGTCGATGCGCACATAAATCAGATCCTTGGCGTCGAACTCGAAATCGAGCCAGGAACCGCGATACGGGATCACCCGGGCGGTGAACAAATATTTGCCCGAGGAATGGGTCTTGCCGCGGTCATGATCGAAGAACACGCCCGGCGAGCGGTGCATCTGGGAGACGATCACGCGCTCGGTTCCGTTCACCACGAAGGTGCCGTTGTCCGTCATCAGCGGCATGTCGCCCATGTAAACAGGCTGCTCCTTGATGTCGCGAATGGAACGCGCGCCGGTATCCTCGTCAAGATCCCACACGATCAGGCGCAGGATCACCTTCAGCGGGGCAGCATAGGTCATGCCGCGCTGGATGCACTCCTCGACATCATATTTCGGCTCTTCGAGCTCGTAATGCACGAACTCCAGGCGGCCGCGGCCGGCGAAATCATCGATCGGGAAGACCGACTTGAAGACTTCCTGCAGGCCGGAATTGGTCCGCGCATCGGCCTTCACATTCATCTGCAGGAACGAATCATAGCTCGCACGCTGCACGTCGATGAGGTTTGGCATCGGCGCGACTTCAGGGATACGGCTGAAGCTCTTGCGAATGCGCTTGCGGCTGGTGAAAGACCCTTTGCCAAAACCATTGATCGCGTTCATCGCATCACCCTCGGTCAGATTGATCGTCTAAAAAAGCGTAGTCTTAAGAAACAGGTGGCAGGCGGCGCCCCAAAGGTCACCGCCTGCCCTTTTACCCTATGCACGCAACGGCATAATCACACCGTCGCGGGAAGAGGAATTACTTGACTTCGACAGTCGCGCCCTGCTCTTCCAGCGTCTTCTTGATGGCCGCAGCCTCGTCCTTGGAGACATTCTCCTTGACGGTCTTCGGCGCACCCTCGACCAGATCCTTGGCTTCCTTGAGGCCCAGGCCGGTGATGGTGCGAATTTCCTTGATCACGTTGATCTTCTTGTCGCCGCCATTGGCGAGGATCACGGTGAACTCGGTCTGCTCTTCGCCAGCCGGGGCAGCAGCGCCGCCACCAGCAGCCGGGGCAGCGGCAACAGCCACCGGAGCGGCAGCGGAAACGCCCCACTTCTCTTCGAGCAGCTTGGAGAGCTCAGCGGCCTCCAGGACGGTCAGCTTCGACAGCTCTTCAACGAGCGCGTTCAGGTCAGCCATTAGAATAATCCTTCGATAAGATAGGCTTTGTTTGGTTCAATGCAAGGCCGCACCGCGCGGCCCCGCGAAAAAGCGACAAGCGGGCGAAAACCTTAGGCCGCCTCGCTCTTCTGGGAATCGGCATACGCCGCGAAGACCCGCGCAAGTTGTCCGGCCGGAGCCTGCAGAACGCCGGCCACCTTGGTCGCCGGGGCTTGGATAAGCCCCAGGAGCTTGGCACGCAGGCTGTCCAGGGACGGCAGCTCGGAGAGCGCCTTGACACCATCGACATTCAGAACCTGATTGCCGAGGGCGCCGCCCAACAGAACAAACTTGTCATTGGTCTTGGCGAAGTCGACGGCAACCTTGGCCGCGGCAACAGGGTCAGCAGACCATGCCAGCGCGGTCGGCCCCTTCAGCAGGGGCGCGATACCGTCGAACCGGGTTCCTTCAAGAGCAAGAAGGGCCAGACGATTTTTCGCAACCTTGAAGCTCACCCCCGCCTCACGCATCTTGCGGCGCAGATTGGTCACATCAGCCACCGTCATCCCGTCATTCCGGGTGACGACAACCATGGACGTATCCGCGAACACCGCAGACAGTTCAGCGACGAATTCACGCTTCTCTATGCGATCCACATCCGTCTCCAACTTGACGGGCAGCTTGGCGTTGCCGCCTCACCACCCAGGTTACCCAAGCAACCGGGACCATCCCGGTCACTTTCGCCTGTCCTATGTCAGAACCACCAAAGCCCCGCCGAAGCGAAACATCTGGCACCTCTCTACCGTTTGCGGGGAACCCCCATTAAATCCGAGGATACATACGGTCTTGGACAGGTCGGGAGCCTCGCGGCCCCTGCCCGCTCCGGCCTAGCGGCCGAAGCGTATTCTCAAAAAACCTTAGGCGACGGTGGACACGTCCACGCGCACACCGGGGCCCATCGTCGAGGACAGCGCCACCTTCTGCAGATAGGTACCCTTGGCGCCGGTCGGCTTCGCCTTTTGCACGGCGTCGATCAACGCCTTGGCGTTCTCAACCAGCTTTTCCGCCTCGAAGCTCGCCTTGCCGATACCGGCATGGATGATACCAGCCTTCTCAGCACGGAACTCGACCTGACCGGACTTGGCGGCGGTGATCGCGCCCTTCACATCCATGGTCACGGTGCCCAGCTTCGGGTTCGGCATCAGGCCACGCGGGCCGAGGATTTTACCGAGCTTACCCACAACGCCCATCATGTCCGGGGTCGCGATGCAGCGGTCGAACTGAATGTCGCCAGCCTGGACCTTCTCGGCCAGATCGTCAGCACCCACCACGTCGGCGCCAGCGGCCAGCGCCTCTTCGGCCTTCGGGCCGCGGGCGAACACGCCCACGCGCAGAGTCTTGCCGGTGCCGTTCGGCAGCGAGATCAAGCCACGGACCATCTGGTCGGCGTGACGCGGATCAATGCCCAAGTTCAGCGAGATCTCAATGGTCTCGTCGAACTTCGCGGTGGCATTCTTTTTCGCCAGCGACACCGCATCGGTCAGGGCGTACAGCTTGTTGCGCTCAACCGTCTCGCGGGCAGCGTTCAGACGCTTATCTTTGGCCATCGTTTAGCCCTCCACCACGGTCAGGCCCATGGAGCGAGCGGAGCCCGCCAGCATGCGCACAGCGCCGTCAACATCGTTCGCGTTCATGTCCTTCATCTTGGTCGCGGCGATCTCGCGCAGCTGCGCGGTCGTCACCTTGCCCACGGCCGCGCCCTTGCCGGGGGTCGTGGTGCCCTTGTCGATGCCCGCCGCCTTCTTCAGGAAGTAGGTGTTGGGCGGAGTCTTCATGATGAAGGAGAAGGTGCGGTCAGCGAAGGCGGTGATCACCACCGGAACCGGCATGCCGGGCTCCATCTGCTGCGTCGCCGCATTGAATTCCTTGACGAACTGCATGATATTCAGACCACGCTGGCCGAGCGCGGGACCCACCGGCGGCGACGGGTTCGCCTTGCCTGCAGGGATCTGCAGCTTGATATAGCCGACAACTTTCTTAGCCATTTCTGGCTCCTTTCATCCTATGGCTTGCGCCATTGGACCGCGGTTCAAGCAGCCGGACACACCTATCCAAGCCTCCCACGTTCCGAGGGGCGGAGCCTTAACGCAACCGCATCGCACTGTCTAGCACCCGCTCGCGTTTTCCCGATAATATAAGCCATGCAAAAAAAAGCGGCCCTTCTGGTCATCGACCTGCAAAATGATTTCTGTCCCGGCGGCGCGCTTGCCGTCCCTGGAGGCAATGAGATTGCGCCTTTGATCAACAGCCTGGCGCGGCACTTCGACGAAGTTGTGCTCACCCAGGACTGGCATCCGGCGGACCACACCTCCTTCGCCGCCAACCACCCAGGGAAGGCCGCATTTGATACAATTCAGTTGCCTTATGGCCAACAAATCCTATGGCCCACCCATTGCGTCATGGGGACGTCGGGCGCCGCGCTCGTGCCTGGGCTCGACATCCCGCATGCGGGTCTGATCCTTCGAAAGGGCAGCCATTCTTCAATCGACAGCTATTCGGGCTTTCTGGAAGCGGATCGCGCCACACCCACCGGCCTTGCCGGCTACCTGCGGGAGCGGAGCATCACACACTTATATATATGTGGCTTGGCCTTCGATTTCTGCGTGCGTTGGACGGCCGAGGACGCAGCCCAGGCAGGCTTCGAGGTTTGCGTTGTTGAGGATGCGTGCCGGGCGATAGATTTACAAGGCTCGAGCGCGAAGGCCCGCGCGGCCATGCAAACGGCAGGCGTCAAGCTGGCCAAGAGCCAAGACATCTTGCAGCCACACTAATCGCCCCTCAAAACGTAAAAAACCCCGCAGAAGCGGGGTTTTTCACGGAAATTCGCCGGTTAGTCGACGATGATTGCGGAAACTTCCGGCCCTTTGGAGCCTTGCACCACACTCATCTTAACCGCCTGGCCCTCTTGCAGCGGCGAAAGGCCGGCTGCCTCAAGCGCTGTGGCATGGACAAACACGTCCTTACCGCCAGCTTCCGGGCTGATGAAGCCGAAGCCCTTGGTGGCATTGTACCATTTCACAATACCAGCCATCTCAACAGCGGGACCGGAGGCCTGCTGACGGGGTGGACGCGGCGCGCGGGGACGGTCAAAGCCGCCACCACCGAAGCCGCCCGGGGCACGCGGCGGCGGGGCCTCACCCTCGGTCACGGAAATAACCTGATTGACCTGACGGCCCTTCTGCCCCTGCCCCACACGGATCTGCAGCACAGAACCAGGGGTAACGGACTGGAAACCGGCACTCTGAAGCGAGTTGGCATGAAGAAACACGTCGCCGGACCCATCTGCCATCTCGACGAAACCAAACCCCTTTTCAGCATTATACCACTTCACAGTGGCCTTTGCTTCAGGGGCAGATGATTGCGCCCCAAACCCCGAGAAAGACGGCGGGAATGAAGGAGCGTTACCATAAAAATTATCGTCGTCGAAACCACGGCGGCGGCTCTGCCGCTGGCGGTCATTCTTCGGGGGTCGCACTATAAAAACTGTCCTCTAAAAGACTTTCGGGGCACCGGGCTCTAGCCAAGCAACAGCAGCATAGGCCACGCTGTGGCGGCCTTCAATCCCGAAATGCTGCTCCATCGCAAGCAATTCAGCTAAAATAGCTGCCATTTTTACGATTCTCGACCCAAGTGCGCATGAATATGCGCCGCTGCACGGCTGCACGGCTAATCCACCGCTTGTTGCCTGGCGCCCTAGCCCCTATGAGCCGCTCATGCCCTTCCCCGACACCAATCCCAGCCTCGCAAAAGCTCTCGCTCAGCGCGGCTATGCCGACCCTACCTCCGTACAAAGCGCAGTCCTCACGCCGGAAGCTGACGGGCGGGACTTGCTTGTATCCGCTCAAACTGGCTCCGGGAAGACCGTCGCATTCGGCCTTGCTTTAGCGGGTGGTATCCTCGGCGAGGCCGCGTCGATGCCAGCCACGCATGCGCCTCTGGTGCTTGTAATCGCCCCCACCCGTGAGCTTGCGCTGCAGGTTCACGCCGAATTGACCTGGCTTTACGAATTCACTGGCGCGCGGATCCTGTCCTGCGTCGGCGGCATGGACGCACGACGCGAGGCGCGCCTCTTGGCCGGCGGATGCCATTTCGTGGTTGGCACGCCCGGCCGCCTGAAAGACCATATCGAACGCGGCAATCTGCGCCTCGACGAGCTGGAAGCCGTCGTGCTCGACGAGGCCGACGAAATGCTCGATCTCGGGTTCCGGGAAGAACTCGAATTCATTCTCAGCACGGCGCCGGCCTCTCGCCGCACCTTGCTGTTTTCAGCCACAATCGCGCGCGACATCGCCGCACTTGCCCGAACCTATCAGCAAAATGCGCTGCGTATCGACACCGTCGCCGCCAACCAGCCTCATGCCGATATCGAATACCGGGCCGTCCGCGTTGCCGGCCACGAACTCGAAGCGGCCCTCGTCAATATACTAAGAGCGCAGGATAGCCGGGCGCTGGTTTTCTGCGCCACCCGGGATACTGTGCGCACGCTTCACGCCAACCTCGTCGCACGGGGTTTCACTGCGGCCGCCTTGTCGGGAGAACTATCCCAGGCTGAGCGTAACGCCGCCTTGTCAGCGCTGCGTGACGGGCGCGCACAGGTCTGTATCGCAACCGATGTCGCCGCGCGTGGGTTGGATTTGCCGGATCTCGACCTGGTCATTCACGCGGACCTTCCCACCAATAAGGCAACGTTCCTGCATCGTTCCGGCCGTACCGGGCGCGCAGGGCGCAAGGGGGTTTCCGTCCTGCTCGTCCCGCCTGCGCGGCGGCGCCGGGCGGAATTGCTCTTGCGGGAGGCAAATGCCCAGGCTGTCTGGGTTGACCCGCCGACGCCGGAGGACATCCGTGCAAAGGATGAGATACGCCTCCTGAACAATCCGCAGCTGCAAGAAACACCCGGCGAAATCGAGCTTGAGCTCGGCCAGAAGCTTCTGGCCCGGAGTTCACCGGAAATCATCGCTGCGGCTTTCGTGAAACTGGCCCAGGCCCATCTGCCACGCGCGGCGAACGTTACGATCCTGCCGCCCGAAGCCCAGCGCCCCGCCCGCGCGCCGCATACCGGCAAGGCATCCCATGGCCCGGTGAGCGAGGGCACTTGGTTTCGCGTGGCCCTTGGCCGCAAACAAAATGCCGATCCGCGCTGGCTGGTGCCGCTGATCTGCAAGGCGGGGGGCGTCAGTAAACAAGAGATCGGTGCCATTCGCATTTTTGAGCGCGAGACCAAGTTCGAAATTGCGGCCCATGCCGCGAGCGCCTTTGCCAATGCGGCGAACGCCCAGACCGAGGCGCGGATCGAGCCCGCCGCCCCGCCGAGCAGCCCCTCACGCGCTCGCACGCAGTTTTCCGAACGCGGCGATTTCAAGACGAAAGCGGCTCCGAAGCCATATGCGCCAAAACCTGGCGGCAAGCTCAGCGAGCAACAGCGCCGGCGGCAGAATAAAGCGTCTCGCCATTGATTGCAGCTGATCCGGCCTCGAAAGGGATCGGATCAGCCAATCAGGCTCTGCGGCACACGCTTAATATTGCCGCATCAGCGCGATCAGGCGACCTTGAACACGGACACGTTCAGCCGGGAAAATTCTCGTTTCATACCGGATATTGGCTGGCTCCAGCGCAATGGACTGCCCTTTCCGGCGCAGACGCTTCAGCGTCACCTCGTGATCATCGACCAACGCGACGATAATCTGCCCGTTTTCAGCCGTATCGCCGCGCCGGATGATCACTGTATCACCGTCCAGAATTCCCGCTTCGATCATCGAATCGCCTTCGACGGTCAATGCGAAATGCTCCCCGGCGCCAAGCATGGAGAGCGGGATTTCGATCGTCTCTTCATTATCGCGCAAGGCTTCGATCGGCAGGCCTGCGGCGATTTTACCGTAAAGCGGCAGAGAAATCGCGGAAGGTTCAAAACTCTCCAGCTCATCTTGCTGCGACAGCCCGCGAGTTCCAAAATGTCCTTGAATCACGTTGGGCGCAAAACCATGCGCCTGCGCCTTGCTCGGCGTTATATCCTGCGGCAGCCGCACCACTTCCAGGGCTCTCGCCCTGTGCTTGTGGCGGCGCAGGAACCCACGTTCTTCCAGGGCGGAAATCAACCGATGGATTCCGGATTTTGAACGGAGATCCAAAGCCTCCTTCATTTCCTCGAAGCTGGGGCTGCATCCGGTCTCGCGCAGATGCCGGTCGATGAATAACAGCAATTCATGCTGTTTCGGCGTCAGCATTGAACATCTCCGAATTTTAAAGCTTCTGGAACAAAGCAACAACAAGGTGATGTTCTAGTTTAGTTCTCGTTTTCGCGTCAAGCGTTACGAATGATCCAAGCGCAGGATCTCCACGTAATGATCCAGCTGGGCGGCCGGTGAAAACGGCACACGGCGGATCAGCGCGTTGGACCGCGCCAAGGCACGCAGCATTCCTGAATCCTGTACCGGCAGCGGTGTTACCCGCATTTCGCCGTCCGCGGTCTTAGCGATCACCGCCCGAACATAGTCTTCCCGCATATCATTGGCCCGCATCGGCGCCGCCAATCGCATGCTTTCAAAGCGCGGCGGTTCAGCGGGCAAACCACACAGCGCCTCGATGGCGGCGCGTAAAAACAACACCGCGCAGACATAAGCGGACACGGGGTTGCCGGGCAGCCCCAACACAGGCAACTCACCGAGTCTGCCAAATATCAGGGGCTTGCCGGGGCGCATCGCGATTTTCCAGAAATCCAGCGCAAAACCGTGCTGGGACAGCCCTTGCCTAACCAGATCATAGGCACCGACACTCGCCCCACCTGTGGTCAGCAACAGATCGGCTCCTTTGGCAGCTAACGCCGCCTGCGCAACCTCGCCAACAGCATCACGCGCAATCGGCAAAACCAGCGGCTCGCCGCCATGGGCTGCAACGAAGGCGCTCAGCATCAGGGCGTTGGAGTTGGCGATCCCCCCGGCGGGAAGCGGCTCACCCGGCAGGGCAATTTCGTCCCCGGTGCAGAGGATCGCGATGCGCGGGCGCCGGTGAACAGCCAGCCAGGGATGCCCCGCCGCGGCAGCCAGTCCGATATCCCGCACAGACAGCCGCGCCGCCGCCGGCAAGACCTCGTCACCGGCTTGTATATCCTGGCCCTTACGGCGGATGTGGAGCCCAACGCGCACGCTTGCTGCAGGCTCCACCAAATCCGCCGCGACGGAGGCGTTCTCCTGGATCAAAACGGTATCCGCACCGTTGGGGATCGTGCTTCCGGTAAAGATCCGAACCGCCTCCCCCGGTCCAACCTCACCCGCGAACGGGTGCCCAGCCGGCGCTTCACCGGTCAGCCGGAGCGGCTTGCCAAGCTCAGTGTCAGCAGCACGCACTGCATACCCGTCCATGGCCGAAACATCACCAGGCGGCACAGTCAGCCGGGAGATGACCGGGCGCGCCAGCACGCGTTCATAGGCCTGTGCCAGCCCGACCATTTCAACGGCCACGGGCTTTAAATCGGCGACAATCCGGGCGCGCGCCTCCTCGACACTGATCATGGTGCCGAAAAATCTCCGCTCTTGCCGCCAGTCTTTCGCGTCAGCCGAATCGCCTCGATCCGCATCGTCTTATCCGCGGCCTTGACCATGTCATAGATGGTCAAAGCCGCAAGACTGACGGCGGTCAGGGCTTCCATTTCAATGCCGGTGCGTGCCGTTGTCCGGGCCGTGGCGACGATCTCGACCGAATCCTGCTCCAGGATTAGGTCAATGCTGATTGCATCGAGTGGCAGCGGATGGCAGAGCGGGATCAGCTCTCCGGTTTTCTTTGCCGCCATAATCCCGGCGATTCGCGCCGCCGCGAGGACATCGCCTTTTTCAGCCTGATTGTCGCGGATCAAGCTGACGGTCTCGGGCCGCATCACCACCCGCCCCTTGGCCTGCGCCTCGCGAAGCGTCACGGCCTTGGCCGAGACATCCACCATGCGCGCCGAGCCGTCAGCGCCGATATGGGTGAGCTGGCTCAATGGCCTAGAAGCGCGTGCACGGCTGCCTCCAGGTCGTCCTGGCGCATCAGTGATTCTCCGACGAGGAACCCCTGCACACAGACTTTCCGCAGCCTTTCGACATCCTGGTTGGTCTTGATGCCAGACTCGGAGATCATGAATTTATTCGGCGGGCAGAGGCTCGAAAGCTGCTCGGTTGTCGCAATATCCGTCACCATGGTCTTCAGATTGCGGTTATTGATACCGATCAAGGGCGTCTGCAGCAGAAGCGCGCGCTCCATCTCTTCCTCATTATGGACTTCCGCCAGAACATCCATATCCAGAGCCCGGGCGAGCCCTTCCAGATCGCGGGCCTGATCGTCCTCAAGCGCCGCCATGATCAGCAGAATGCAATCCGCCCCCATGACCCGGCTCTCATAGACCTGCCATTCATCCAGCATGAAATCCTTGCGAATGACGGGCAGGGAAACAGCCGCGCGGGCCGCCTCCAGATGCGCGGTCTGGCCTTGGAAGTATTTTTCGTCGGTCAGAACGGAAAGGCAGGTCGCGCCGGCCGCCGCGTAGGCCCGCGCCAGCGAGGCGGGCTCGAAATCCGGGCGGATCAAACCGCCCGAGGGCGAGGCCTTCTTGATCTCCGCGATCAGTCCGGCCTGGTCCTGCGCGGCCTTATCCATCAAAGCCCGGCCGAAGCCACGCGTCTTGTCGGCGTCCCTGACCTCGGCCTTCAACTCATCAAGCGGCCTGCGCCCCTGGCGCTCGGCAACTTCAGCGCGTTTATCCGCGCAGATTTTCGCCAGCACATCGTCGATTACAATATTCATGCCTGCTCTCCGGAGACCCGCTTCAACCGTTCCAGAACAGCCAAAGCGTCACCTCGATCTATCGCCTGCGCCGCCAGCTCGACCCCTTGGGGCAGTGTTTCCACCCGGCCCGCCACAATCAGCGCGGCAGCGCTATTCAACAACACCGTGTCACGATACGCGCCTGCTTGGCCCCGCAACAAAGCCAGTAAAGCCGCCGCATTATAGGCCGCGTCTCCGCCTTTCAAGGCAGAGGCCGGTGCTGCGGCAAGGCCCGCATCCGCGGCCGTTACCCCGAATTCCCTGATCTCATTGGCCTTCAGCGAGACCACCTGATTCACATCGTCGAGCACGAGTTCATCCATGCCGGCGCCATGCACGATCCAGGCGGCTTCCGTGCCAAGATCACGTAGCGTTTCCGCTACCGGGCGCAACCAAAACGGGTCATACACCCCCATCAACTGGCGCCGCACGCCGGCCGGATTGGCCATCGGGCCGGTCAGGTTGAACAAGGTTCGGGTGCCAAGCTCCACCCGAACCGGGGCAGCGTGCCGCAGCGCGGGGTGATGGCGCGGCGCGAACAGAAAGACGCACCCAACCTCGCGCAGCACCGCCGATAACCGGTCAATGGGCGGCTCGATCGCAACACCAAGCGCCATCAACACATCCGCGGCGCCTGAGCGCGAGGACAACGCCTTATTGCCGTGCTTGGCGACAGGCACATCGCACGCCGCCAGGACAAATGTCGTCGCGGTGGAAATATTGAGGCTGGCGGCGCCGTCCCCGCCTGTGCCGCAAACATCCATGGCATCCGCCGGCGCTTCGATCGTGGCCATACGCTTTCGCATCGCCGTGACCGCGCCGGTCAGCTCCGCTACCGTTTCGCCGCGTGCACGCATGGCCATCAGCATCCCGCCGATCTGGGCGGGCGTGGCCTGCCCATCCATGACCACGCCGAATGCCTCTTCGGCCTCAGACACGGTCAAGCTTTCGCCCTTACCGAGGCGCGCCAGCACCGGTTTCAGCGAACTATTCACGCAGCAACCGGAACCTTCACCCCTGCGAGATGCAGGAAGTTGCGCAGAATATCATGCCCGTTCGAGGTCGCGATACTCTCCGGATGAAACTGCACGCCATAAATCGGCAGCTCCGCGTGGCGCAATCCCATGATAATGCCGTCTTCAGTGCGGGCCGTGGGCACCAGCACGCTGGGCAAGGTCGCCTGCTGTACGATCAGCGAATGATAACGGGTCGCGGTGAAGGGATTCGGCAAGCCTTCGAAAATGTCGGTATTATCGTGGAAGACAGGGCTGGTTTTCCCATGCACGGGCTGTGGTGCGCGCACCACCTGCCCCCCAAAGGCCTGACCGATCGCCTGGTGGCCCAAACACACACCGAACAAAGGCAGCTTTGCCGCAGCCGCCGCCTGTACCATCGGCAGACAGATCCCGGCCTCATTCGGCGTGCACGGCCCTGGGGACAAAACCACCGCCTGTGGCCGCATGGCCAGAACATCCTCGGGGCTCAACGCATCATTGCGCTTGACCACACATTCAGCGCCGAGATCCCCGAAAAACTGAACGAGATTGAAGGTGAAGCTGTCGTAATTATCAATAAGAAGAATCATCGCTCAAGCTCCCGGCGCGCTGACATAGCGCACGGCGTCCTCGGCGGCGCGGAACAACGCGCGCGCTTTATGCACGCTTTCCATATATTCGGCCTCAGCGTCGGAATCGGCGACAACGCCGACGCCCGCCTGCACATACATGCGGCCATCCTTCACCAAGGCGGTGCGCAAGCCGATACATGTGTCCATCTCGCCATTCGCCGCGAAATAGCCGATGCATCCGGCATATAGCCCCCGGCGCGACGGTTCGAGCTCCTCAATGATCTGCATCGCCCGGACCTTTGGCGCGCCCGACAAGGTGCCGGCGGGGAATCCGGCGATCAGCGCATCCAGCGCCTCAAGCCCCGGGCGCAGCTTGCCCTCGACCGTCGAGGAAATATGCATCACATGCGAAAAACGCTCGATGGCGAAGCTTTGCGCCACGCGCACAGAACCGATTTCCGATACCCGTCCGACATCATTGCGCCCGAGATCCAGCAGCATGAGATGCTCAGCCCGCTCCTTGGGGTCGGCCAGCAACTCTTCTTCCAGCGCGACATCTTCCTCGGTGGTGGCCCCGCGGCGGCGTGTGCCCGCCAGCGGGCGGATGGTCACTGTGCCATCGCGCAGTCGCACCAAGATCTCCGGTGAAGAGCCCACGGCCTGAAAACTGCCGAAATCCAGGAAGAACAGGAAGGGGGCGGGGTTAATCCGCCGCAGACTCCGGTAAAGCGCGAAGGCCGGCAAGGAAAACGGTGCTTCAAAACGCTGCGAGGGCACAATCTGGAACGCATCGCCTGCACGGATATAGTTCTTGGCGGTTTCCACCGCGCCCAGGAACTCTTCCTTTTCCATGTTCGAGCTCTGCTCGATCGGCGCCAGCAAACGCCCCTTCAGCTCCGGAACAGGCGCCTCCAGGGCTTTCGCCAGGTCATTCAGCTTGGCCTCGGCGGTCGCATAGGCTTGGACCGCTTCCACCCCTTGCTTCGGGTAGACCGGCGCCGCCAGGGTCATTTCATCGGTGACATTGTCGAACACGATCAACAGCCCCGGGCGGGTCAGAATCGCCTCGGGAATGCCCATTACGTCCGGCTTCAGCGCCGGCAGATCTTCCATCAGCCTGACCAGATCATAGCCAAGATATCCGTGCAGGCCGCCAATGCCGGGCGGAAGACCTTCGGGCACGTCCATCCGCGTCTCGGCGATCAAGCCGCGCAAATTTTTCAACGGCGCCTCGAAAATCTGGGCGAAGCTCTCCGGTTGGCTCTGGGCCTCCCGATTGACCGAAGCCACCCCTCGTTCACATTTCCAGACAAGATCGGGCGCCAAGCCGATAAAGGAGTACCGCCCGCGCGTCGCCCCGCCTTCCACGCTCTCCAGCAAAAAAGAATAAGGCTGGCCATGCGCGACCTTCAGATAGGCCGCAACCGGTGTCAGCAGATCGGCGATGCCGTGACGCCAGACCAGCGCGCCGCGACCCTGATCATAGGCGGCACGGAAGGTCTCAAAACGGTCTGGCGAAACGGCATTCATGACAAAAGTTCTTTCTTTCCTCACTGATAGATTTGCGCGAACAGCTTCTGGTTCACAGTGACCTTATCGCGCGCCTGCAGTCCGGCCAGAAAACTCCCGCCCAGATCATCCTGCAAGCCCTTATTCAGGCTCTGCTGCAATTGCGCATACATGGCGGGGTCGCTTTCTGGTGTCGGCTGCACCACCTTGCTCAGCGCCGCGACCAGGAAACCGTCCTTCGTCTGGATCATCGTCGCCTGACCCGGCTTCATCGCGAACAGGCTCGGGACGAGTGTCGGGGGTTGATCCTGGGGCTGGGTCTGCCGCGTGTAAGCCGGGCTGGCCGTGGCCGTAAGCCCTTGCGCGCTGGCCGCTTTCGCGATCGGCGTTCCGGTATTCACGGCATGCATGAGATCGGCGGCGATCACTTCCGCCTCGCGGATCTGCTGGTCCTGCTGCCAGGCCGCCAGAACCTTGGCTTTGGCTTGCGCGAAGGCCTGCACCGTAGGCGGCAGCAGCTTCTGCACCGTCAAAGCGTAATAGCTGCCATCCGGGCCGGACTGAAGCTTCGCGGCCTGTCCCGGTTGCGTTGCAAAAGCAGCCTTGACGATGGCGTTGCGCAGATCGTCGCCGCCGGGGATCGGCGCGGCAGAGCCATCCGGCGTCTGCCCGCCCGCATCCAGCGTCCCCTCAACCGCGACCAGACCCAGATTGCCCGGAAGCTGGTCCAACGGCGTCTGCCCGGCGAGCGCGTCCTGTAACGCATCGACATTCTTCGCCACATCCGCCTGAGCCTGCTGCAACTGCAATTGCTGCGTCGCCTGCGCGACCAGTTGCGCCTGATCTGGCCCGGACTGACCGATATCCGTAACTTTGAAAAGATACATACCCTGGCCGCCCGCAATGGGCCCCATCACCTGGCCGGCAGGGGCCGCAAAGATCGCATTCGCCAGCGCCCCGGACGGGATCTGGTTCTGCTGCATCTTGGTCAAAGGCACCGACGTGGCGTGATAGGATTTCGCCAGCGCCTGCATTTTTGCCCAGCTTGCGCCTTTCTTCCAGGCCGCAAGCAGTTGCGAGGCATCCGCCAGATCTTCGACAGAGAGCACATCCGCACTGCGCACCGGCGTGCTCGGGCTGTTTGCCTGTGCCCGCGCAACGGCTGCCTGAACCTGCGCCGGGGGCACCGTTTCCCGCGGCGCCATCAGGGCGGGGGACAAAATGACAAGCTGGATTTTACGATATTCCGGCGAAGTGAACTGGCTCTGATGATTCCGCCAATAACGTTGCAGCACATCGTCGGACGGCATGGCCGGCACCGGCTGCGTGTTGACCGGAACATTTACCAAAGACGCTGTCCGCTGCTCGCCCAGCAATCCAAAAATCTGGCCAAGCATTTCATCCGGCACTTGCGCGCCGTTGATGATTGGCGTGATCAACTGGCGCGAGATCACCTCGTCCTTGATCTCATTGATGAACTCGTTTTCGGACAGGCCATTCTGCCGCAGAACCTGTGCGAACTTGGCTTTGTCGAAGCTGCCATTGCTCTGAAAGGCCGGAATCCCGTCCAGCACCGTCCGCACGGCCGCGTCCGGCACGCCGATCCCGTCATCAGCCGCCGCCTTGCGCATGATTTTCTCGCGAATGGCGGCCGACAAGGCCTGCTCTGCCAATTGCTGCCGCGTCGCCTGATCCGGCGTTTGGCCCTGTTGCTGGTACTGGTTCAACGCGCGCTGATATGCGGCCTGGACGACACTGACATCGACAGGCTGGCCGGCCACGGTCGCGACCGCATTCGGGCTGCCCGCCATCGTGAAGACGTTGGAGACGCCCCAAAAAATGAACACCACCACCAGCAGCGCGAAAAACACACGCGCCACCCAGCTACCCATTAAATTCCGGACCCAGACCAGCATCGTCTCTCTTTACCCCAAACCGCCGCCTCTATAGCTAGGCGTCATGGACTGGGCAATTCAACGGCGCCGGACAAAACGGTGGGAGGAGGCATGAGCCTCCCCCCAGCTCAGGCCACGCCACATGCCAGATACTGGCATGAAGCTGTCGGGCAACTTCAAATAGGGCCTCAGTACAAGCCGCGCAGAGACGCCGCATCCAACAGTGCGCTGGCTGGCGGGCGATGCGTCTTGGCAGGACGCTCACGCGGCAGAAATGCTGGCTTGCGGCCCTCCAGGGCCATCGCCCGGATCAGCAGCATCGAGATTGCGGCAAGCGCCAGAATGGCAAGAAAGAACAACATCGGGAACCCCTCCTCGATTGGAAACGGGCCCATTATGCTGCGCCGCACCATCGAATCAAAAGCGCATTTGCTGCATGGCAGCGCGCCCGAAGCATTCAGCATTATGCAATATTTATCACAACGGAGAGCAGGATGAGGCAGATTATTGCGGGCAATTGGAAGATGTTCGGCAAACGCGCCGATATCGAGCTATTCACGGCGTCCCTTCGCGCCGACGCCCCGGCGCATGTGGACATGCTGGTCTGCCCGCCCTTCACCCTGCTGGACCGCTTCGCCGGCGCCTTGGCTGACAGCAAGATTGCCCTGGGCGGCCAGGACTGCCACCCCGCGCCGGAAGGTGCGCATACCGGCGATATCTCGGCGGCAATGATCCGCGATGTCGGCGCCTCCCATGTTATTCTCGGCCATTCGGAACGGCGCACCAATCACGGCGAAACCAACGCCGTGGTGCGCGGGAAGGCCGAAGCGGCGATCGCGGCGGGGCTTACCCCGGTCATCTGCGTGGGCGAAACCGAGGCCGAGCGCGAGGCCGGCGAGGCTGAAGCGGTCGTTCGCAGCCAGCTGGCGCACAGCCTGCCAGGGCAATTCAGCGGCGTCGTCGCTTATGAGCCGGTCTGGGCCATCGGGACCGGCCGCACCCCGACGGAAGACGATGTCGCCTCCATGCATGCCGCCATTCGCAAGGCGCTGATCGAGCAATTCGGTGCCGCAGGCGCTGCTGTTGCGATCCTGTATGGCGGCTCCGTGAAGCCGGCAAACGCCGCCGCTCTGCTGGCATTGCCGGAGGTTGGCGGCGCCCTGGTTGGCGGCGCCAGCCTGAAAGCCGCCGACTTCCTCGCCATCGCGAAAGCCGCGCCGCTTTAGGTCCGGCTCTGCGCTTTTCGACCCGGGGTGGGCGGCTGCACGGTTGAATCCTGCGCCCGCCCGCACTAGAAGCGCGCCTGTCTGTTTTTGCGGGTTTGTGATGATCAAGGTTCTTCTCGTGCTGCATGTGTTCGTCACCGTGGCGTTGATCGGCGTTGTGCTGATCCAGCGCAGCGAAGGTGGCGGCCTTGGTCTTGGCGGCGGCCAGGGCATGGGTAGCTTCATGACCGGCCGCGGCACGGCAAATCTTCTCACCCGCACCACGGCCATCCTCGGCACGGCGTTCTTCGTGCTCTCGCTTGCGCTGGCCCTGCTGTATAAGGGCAGCGGAACGGCCAATAATGCGGCGATTTTAAACAGCCCGGCGCCTGCAGCCCCAACCGCGCCCGCGCCGAGCGCGCCGTCATTGCCCTCGTCGCTGCCACAAACCCCGGCCGACGCGCTGCCCGCTCCCGCCGCGCCGGCGGCCCCGGCCGCACCCGCGACCCCTGCGCCGAACAAAACCCAGTAATACGGCCCGCCCCTCTTCACCCCCCATTGCGACTCATGTAAGATTGGATTCCATGACGCGGTTCGTTTTCATCACCGGCGGCGTGGTTTCGTCCCTCGGTAAGGGCATTGCCTCGGCGGCCCTCGGTTCCCTGCTGCAAGCCAGGGGTTATTCTGTCCGGCTGCGCAAGCTGGACCCTTATCTCAATGTCGATCCCGGGACGATGAGCCCTTACCAGCATGGTGAGGTGTTCGTAACCGATGACGGCGCCGAGACCGATCTGGATCTCGGCCATTATGAGCGATTTACCGGCGTTCATGCCAACAAGGCCGACAACGCCACCACCGGCAAGATCTATTCCGGCGTGATCGCCAAGGAGCGCCGGGGCGATTATCTCGGTGCCACTGTTCAGGTCATTCCGCATATCACCGACGCAATCAAGGAAACCGTTCAAAATCAAACGGAAGGCCTTGATTTCGTGCTGGTCGAAATCGGTGGAACGGTGGGCGACATCGAGTCGCTGCCGTTTCTTGAAGCCATCCGCCAGCTTGGCAATGAGCTGACCAGCGAACGGGCGATGTTCGTGCATCTGACGCTGGTGCCCTACATCCCCTCCGCCGGCGAGCTGAAGACCAAGCCGACCCAGCATTCGGTCAAGGAGCTGCAGAATGTCGGCATCCAGCCGAACATGCTAATCTGCCGCTGCGACCGGCCAATCCCTGAAAATGAGCGGCGCAAGATCGCCAGCTTCTGCAATGTCAGGGCCGAGGCGGTGGTCCCGGCGCTGGATGTCGATACGATCTACACCGTTCCCATTTCCTACCATGAGGCCGGGATGGATCGGGAAGTGTTGCGCCATTTCGGCCTGCCTTTCGAAAGCGAGCCGGATCTGGCACGCTGGAAATCGATCGTCGATACCGTGCGCTTCCCCGAGGGGGAGGTGCGTATCGCGGTCGTCGGCAAATATACCAACCTGCTCGACAGCTATAAGTCCCTGGCCGAAGCCCTTGCCCATGGCGGCATCGCCAACAAGGTCAAAGTCAAGCTGGATTGGATGGATGCCGAGATCTTCGAGCAACCCGATGCGGTCGAGCAGTTGGAAGGCGTGCATGGCATTCTGGTTCCCGGCGGCTTCGGTGAGCGCGGGTCCCAGGGCAAGATCGAAGCCGTTCGCTTCGCGCGCGAGCACAAGGTTCCGTTCCTCGGCATCTGCTTTGGTATGCAGATGGCGGTGATCGAATGCGCCCGCAATCTGGCGGGCATGACAGCCGCGTCCTCGACCGAATTCGGCCCGTGCGAAATCCCCATCGTCGGGCTGATGACCGAGTGGGCGCGGGAAAACGAGATCGAACGCCGCCGCGCCGATGGCGATCTGGGCGGCACGATGCGGCTTGGCGCTTTCCCCGCCACCCTCACCCAGGGCTCGCTCGTGCGCCAAGTATATGGGGGAGCAGCTCATATCGAGGAGCGGCACCGCCATCGCTACGAGGTCAATATCCATTACCGCGAGCAGCTCGAAGCCAAGGGGCTGCGCTTCTCCGGCCTCTCACCAGACGGAATTTTGCCGGAAATCGTCGAATACCCGGATCATCCCTGGTTTATCGGCGTGCAGTACCATCCTGAGCTGAAGTCAAAGCCGTTCGACCCTCACCCGCTCTTCCAGGGCTTCATCGAGGCTGCGGTCAAGCAATCGCGGCTGGTTTAATCTTACAGAAGGCCAATTTCCGCCCGAAAGCTGGAATTGGCCTTCATTTTCTAGAGTCTTCAGCTTTTAGCTGAATGCTCTAGCTTTCGTTTTTGCGAGCAATTTCATGTGTTTAATTTGACGCTACCGCGTCAACCTAAACACATATCGCTCTAGCAAATAGGGCATCGACCAGCCGGAACGCCCTATGCTCGCCAATGTCGGGGCGTGAATAAAAGCGCCTCAACGCGTTTCTATGATAACCGATCCAATATTCCTTCAGGTAAAAAGCCTCCATCTTGGGACGCAAGCTTAGCTCAGCTTTTACGAGTCTAGAGTCCTCTGTGAATAGCTTGAATCCTATCTCTTTACCGACGCGGGGCTGATGTGATTCACGATTAGGACTGGTTGAGGAGGCCAGCGCTGATGCCCCGAGCTTATTCTTCTGATCTTCGTGAACGCGTGATTTCGGTTGTGGAGAGTGGCGAAGAGACTTGCCGGTCCGCGGCGCGGCGTTTTGGCGTGAGCGCATCGTCTGCCATCAAATGGGTTCAGCGCCTGCTTCGGGTTGGTGACCGACGCAGCGCTGGCACTGGTGGCCACCGGCCCTCAAAGGTGAAGCCCGAGCGTGCCTGGCTTTTGGCGGTCATTGAGGAGCAGGCCGACATCACGCTGGCGGCGTTGAGCGTGCGCCTGTGGGAAGAGCGTGGCGTGCGCGCCGACACCGGCATGTTGTCGCGGTTCTTCCGCGCTGAGGGCATCAGCTTTAAAAAAAACCGTGCTGCCCGCCGAGCAGGACCGGCCTGACATCGCCTTCAAGCGGGCGCGCTGGCGGCGGTATCAGGGAAAAATTGACGCGTCTCGCCTGGTGTTTATCGACGAGACCTGGGCCAAAACCAACATGACCCGCACCCATGGGCGCTGCCGGCGTGGGCAAAAGCTGCACGCCAAGGTGCCGCACGGGCATTGGAAAACCTTGACCTTCATCGCCGCCCTGCGGGCCGACAAGGTTACCGCGCCCTGTGTACTCGATGGCCCCATCAACAGCCGCAGCTTCACTGCCTATGTCGAGCAATTTCTGGTGCCGACGCTGCGCCCCGGCGATGTCGTCATCCTCGACAATCTCGGCAGCCACAAGGCCAAGACAGCGCGCGATGCCATAAGAAAAGCCGGCGCCAAACTCTTCTTCCTGCCGCCCTACAGCCCAGACCTCAATCCCATCGAGCAGGTCTTCGCAAAGCTCAAAACCCTACTCAGAAAAGCCGCCGAGAGAACCGTAGAAGCCACATGGCGGCGCATCGGCTCACTACTCGATCACTTCCCGCCAGAAGAATGCACAAATTACCTCAAACACGCAGGATATGCGTCAACCTAATCACGGAAAATTCTAGGTTGAGCGGAGTTGATTGAGATTTTGACGGGTGAACTCCACATTCTGCCTGTCAGATCCAAACCAAACCTGACTTTCCCGAGGGGCCGATTGCGCCAGGAGTTTGCCGCGCCGGAACACGTAAAGCCGCTCGGCCCGCAGCCGGATCGCTTCCATTTCATCTTCAGCCTGCAAAACCACCAAATCACCCCAGCACCCGGGGTCCACCCCATACCCGTCCAGCTTCAGGATATTCGCTGGCGTGCTGGTGACAGCCTTAAAGCAGGCATCGATTTCTTGCAGTGACGTTAACTGGCCGACATGCAGGCCCATCGCGGCCACCTCCAGCATGTCATGACTGCCGAGCGAGTACCAAGGATCCATCACGCAATCATGGCCGAAGGCCACCGGCACGTCTGCCGCCAGCAATTCTTTCACCCGCGTCATCCCACGTCTCTTCGGGTAGCTGTCGTGACGTCCCTGTAAAGTTATATTTATCAAAGGATTGGCAATCGCCGACAGGCCTGATTCGGCAATCAAAGGGATCAATTTCGACACATAGTAATTATCCATCGAATGCATGGAGGTCAGATGTGAGCCCGCAACCCTGCCCGCCATACCGTAACGCAATGTCTCCGCGGCCAAGGTTTCGACATGCCGTGACAGTGGATCATCGCTTTCGTCGCAATGCATGTCCACCATGAGACCCGCATCGGCGGCGATCCTCATCAAAGCCTGGACCGAAAGACGCCCATCCTCCTGCGTGCGCTCAAAATGCGGGATGCCGCCGACCACCTCGACCCCCATCCTCAAAGCTTTACGCAGATTGGCCTCAGCACCGCGCGACCGGAAAAAGCCGTCCTGTGGAAATGCCACCAGTTGGATATCGATCCATGCGGCCAAATCCTTCTTCAATTGCACCAGCGCCTCGACCGCCAAAAGCCGTTCGTCGCACACATCGACATGCGAGCGAATCGCCAGCGTGCCTCGCGCGGCCGACCAAAGGCAGAGTTTTCTGGCCCGCTCGTAAATCGCCTCTTGCGTCAGATGCGGCTTCAGCTCGCCCCAAAGCGCGATCCCTTCAAGCAAAGTGCCGGAGGCATTCATCCGCGGCAGCCCCAGAGACAGGGTGGAATCAAGATGAATGTGCGAATCAACGAAAGGTGGCGTCACCAACCGCCCTGTCACATCGATGTCCTGCGCAGATTTGCCCTGCACCCCAATCTCGACCGCCACGATCCGCCCATCGGCAATCGCGATATCCAAATTTTTCCGCCCCCCGGGCAGATTCGCGTTTCGTAGAACCAGATCGAACATCAGCCACGCCTCACTATGCCGGTATGCCCTGAGCAAACATCGCCTTAACACTTGTTGCCGCGCAAGCATGCCCCGACTAGATAAGAGACATGCGCCGCGCCCCTGCCCTGTTATCCGCTCTGGTTCTGGCTTCATGCGCCCCCCCGGGCCGTCAGACCTTCTCTCCGACCCCGGCGGGGCCGGATACACAAACGGTCGCAGCCGCGGATGCGTTTCACAACCGCATCCCGCTGGTCTCGGTTCTGCCGGACACCCAGGACTTCCAGGCACCTCTACGCAACGCCGTCAGCCAGGCCCTGGCAATCAAGCCGGATGCCGCTTTCCAGGTCATCGCTGAGGCACCGGCTACAGGCAACCCGGATACAGACGCCAAAACTCTCGCCGGCCTTACCCCCGAGGCGCAGGCTATCGCCAAAGCGATCATCGCCGACGGTGTCGCAGCATCGCGCGTTTCAACCGGCGCCAAGACCGCGGGGCTGGATCAGGTCATTCTCGTCTACGTCAAATGATCTTCGCCCCTGCTCTATTGATGCCGCTCCTGCGGCAACTGGATCCGGAACGCGCGCATAACCTATCTCTCAAGGCATTGCGATGGGGGCTGGTGGGTACCGACAACACACCGGACGATCCCTGCCTTTCCACGCAGGCCTTCGGCCGGACACTCTCGAACCCGATCGGCCTTGCCGCCGGGTTCGATAAGAACGCCTATGCGGTGACGGCATTGGGGCGGTTGGGCTTCGGGTTTGTGGAGGCCGGCACCGTTACTCCTCGCCCCCAGCCCGGGAACCCGCAGCCCCGGCTGTTTCGCCTGGCCGAGGACAACGCCGTCATCAATCGGATGGGCTTCAATAATCAGGGGCTGCAAGCCTATCTCGAAAACCTGAAACAGGCGGACAAGACCCGCCTTGTCCTCGGCGCGAATGTCGGGATCAACAAGGACGGCGCGGATCCGGAGCGTGACTACCCGGCGCTGGTCAAGGCGGTTGCGCTGCATGCCGACTACATCACGATCAACATCTCCTCCCCCAACACGCCCGGCCTGCGCGACCTGCAATCCGAAGAGCGGCTCGCCGGTATCCTGGCCGGCATCGACAGCCCGAAGCCGGTCTATGTCAAAATCGCGCCGGATCTGTCGGAGGATGGGCTGGAAGCCGTCATTGGTGTTGCCCTCCAACATAAAGTGAGCGGCCTGATCATCTCCAACACGACCATTGCGCGTCCGGACACGCTGAAAAGCCCACTGCGGCGCGAGGCTGGCGGGTTGTCAGGCGCGCCGCTGTTCAGTGCCTCCACCGCGATGCTCGCCCGCGCCTATCGCCTTGCCGGACGGCAGCTCAATTTCATCGGCGCGGGCGGGGTGTTCACCGCGGAGGACGCGCTGGCTAAACTCCTGGCCGGCGCCTCCCTGGTGCAGATCTATACCGGCTTCGCCTATCAAGGGCCGGCCATGCTGCCAAAACTCAAACAGCGGCTTGCGACCTTGCTGAAAGATCGCGGCTTCAACACCGTGTCCGACGCCGTGGGAGCAGGATTATGACCGGGATTGGCCAGCTTTGCGCTGATTATGACGGGTTTATCGTCGATCTCTGGGGCGTTGTGCATGACGGCTTCGCCCCTTATCCGGGCGTTCTCGATTGCCTGACGCGCCTCAAGGCGGCGGGTAAACGCGTGGTCTTCCTGTCCAACGCCCCCCGCCGGGCGGCGGGGATTGCCAAATTTCTCGCCAGCATGGGCGTCACACCGGCGTTGCATGACGGCGTCATGTCCAGCGGCGAAGCCGTCTATCTGGGTTTGAAGACCCGCACGGACGAGTTCGCTACCCTGGGCAAACGTCTCTACCATCTCGGCCCGCCACGCGACCGGGACGTGTTCGACACGCTCGATTACGAGGAGGCCGCCTCCCCCGAGGTCGCTGATTTTGTCTTGAATACCGGACCGGACGACGAGCTGGGGCCGCACAACCCCGATCTCTACCGGCCGGCACTGGCGGCCTGCCTGAAGGCCGGGTTGCCGATGATCTGCGCCAACCCGGACCTCGAAGTGATGAAGGGCAAGGATCGCATCATCTGCGCCGGTTATCTGGCCCAGCTGTACGAGGCGGAGGGCGGCCGCGTCATTCAACGCGGCAAGCCGGATGCGGCAATTTACAAGCCGACACTCGCCTTGCTCGGTACGACACAGCAGCGCACCCTGGCCATCGGCGATTCGTTGCGCACCGACATTTCCGGCGCGAAAGCCGCCGGAATCGACAGCTGCTGGGTTCTTTCCGGCATCCACGCCGTGCATCACGAGCAGGCGCCTGCGGAAGCGGCAGCCTCGAACCTCTCTCCCACCGCCATCCTGCCAGGATTTTCCTGGTAGGCCTCCGAAAGGACAGACACATGAAGACGATCCTGATCACCGGCGCGACAGCAGGCTTCGGCGCCACCTTCGCACGGCGTTTCGTCAAGGACGGGCATCGGGTGATCGCCACCGGGCGGCGCGTCGAACGGCTGGAAGCGCTGAAGGCGGAGCTGGGCGAACATGTTCATATCGCGGCTCTGGATGTGACCGATACGAAAGCGGTCGCCGCCTTCGTCGCCGCACTGCCGGAGGCGTGGCGCAAGATTGATGTGCTGGTGAACAATGCCGGTCTTGCCCTGGGGCTGGCTTCCGCCTGGGAGGCCAAGCTCGATGATTGGGACACGATGGTCGCAACCAACATCACCGGCGTCCTGCACATGACGCACGCCATCCTGCCGCAGATGGTCGAGCGCAATGACGGGCTGATCCTCAATATCGGCTCGATTGCGGGCTCCTACCCGTATCCGGGCGGAAATGTGTATGGCGCCTCCAAGGCCTTCGTGAAGCAATTCTCCCTCAATCTGCGCGCGGATCTGGTGGGACGGAATGTCCGCGTTACCGATATCGAACCCGGGCAGGTCGGCGGCTCCGAATTCTCCCAGGTCCGGTTCGGCGGGGATCAGCAACGCGCCGCCAAGGTTTATGAGGACACTGAGTCCCTCACCCCGGACGATATCGCCGAAACCGCCAGCTGGCTGATCAGCCTGCCCGCGCACATGAATATCAACCGGATCGAAATGATGCCGACCTGCCAGGCTTCCGGACCTTTGACGGTGAAGCGTCAGCCCACCTAAAACACAACGATTTCGAAACAACTATAGACAATCACAGATTGCATTCATAACCTGTCCTGAACTCCAGGGTGGACAGGTTATGAGCATCGCGAGGGTCAACAGCTTCGCCTTTTCCGGCATCGACGCCCAGCGCGTCGAGGTTCAGGTTCAAATCGCCAGCGGCCTGCCTGCTTTTCTCATGGTTGGCTTGCCGGACAAAGCCGTGGGCGAGGCGCGTGAGCGCGTCCGCGCGGCCTTGACGTCGATGGGCCTGGCGCTGCCGCCCAAGCGGATTCTCGTAAACCTTGCCCCAGCCGATATGCTGAAGGAAGGGAGCCATTTCGACCTTCCGGTCGCGCTGGCGGTTCTCGCGGCGATGGATATCCTTCCCGCCGAAGAACTCTATGCTTTCGCCGCGCTGGGCGAATTGTCGCTCGATGGCCGCCTTAATCCCGCGGCCGGCATTCTGCCCGCGGCAATCGCCGCACAGGGGCAGGATTGGGGGCTGATCTGCCCGGCCTCCCAAGGCGCGGAAGCCGGTTGGGCGGGCGACATGACCATTCTCGCCGCCCCGGACCTGCTGAGTTTGATCAATCATTTTCGTGGCACCCAGCTGCTCGCCCCGCCGCCGCCTGGCACGCTGGGTGCTGGCGCGCCGCGCCTGGATCTCGCCGATGTCAAAGGCATGGAGGTCGCCCGGCGCACGCTGGAAGTCGCCGCGGCAGGCGGACATAATCTGCTAATGATCGGCCCGCCCGGTTCGGGCAAATCCATGCTGGCTGCAAGGCTGCCCGGGCTACTCCCGGATCTTACCCCGCGCCAGGCGCTCGAAGTCAGCATGATCCATTCCGTCTCTGGCATGCTGACCAACGGCCAGCTCGTCACTCGCCCCCCATTTCGCGATCCGCATTTTTCAGCCAGTCCGGCGGCAATTGCCGGCGGCGGCCTGCGGGCGCGCCCGGGCGAGATCTCGCTCGCCCATCGCGGCGTGCTTTTCCTCGATGAAATGCCGGAATTTCCCCGGGCGACTCTGGAAGCCCTGCGCGCCCCCATGGAAACCGGCCAGACCACCGTCAGCCGTGCCGCGGCGCATATTACCTACCCTGCACGGTTTCAGCTTATCGGCGCAATGAATCCCTGCCGCTGCGGCTATCTGGGCGATGGCGGGCGTGAATGCGGCCGCGCGCCACGCTGCGGGGAAGACTATCAAAACAAACTTTCCGGCCCGCTGCTGGACCGGATCGACATAACCATTGGCGTGATGCCGCTCAGCCCGCGGGAGATGAGCTGGATTCCTTCAGGAGAAAGCAGTGCGATCGTGGCCCAGCGCGTCGCCGACGCCCGAGCCCGGGCAATCCAGCGCTATGGCGAGGACGGCCCCGGCTCAAACGCCGAAGCCGGTCCGGATCTGATGCCAACGACCATCGAGGCCCGCGAATTTCTGGAACGGGCGGCGGAAAAATTGCAGCTCTCCGTGCGCGGCCAGATTAGGGCGCTGCGCGTCGGGCGCACCATCGCCGATCTTGCCGGTGCGCAGGAAACCCAGCGTTTTCATATCGCTGAAGCGCTGACCTACCGGCATAAATTGCCGCAACAAGCCACCCTTGAGCGCCTTAGGGCCGCAGGTCTTTAGCGTAACGCGTGGCGCGTTAACACTGACGAGCGCCCCGAGCTTAAAGCGCCAAAATCTGCTGAACCCGCGTCTGGAACGCGGCAACGCCATTCTCCCGGCGCAACCGCTTCAAAGCGTTCGCACGCAGCCTGGTCCACAAAGCTTCATCGGAGTCGAGACGCAGGATTGCCCCGGCGAAGGCTTCGGCGTCGAGCGTTGGCACAGCCAGCACCTCCTCGCCATCCCGCCAGCCAAGCTGCTCGGCCAGAAGCGTCGTCACGATGCAAGGCACCCCGTGCGCCGCAGCCTCGTAAACTTTGTAGGGGGTACCAGCGGCAAAGCGCGTCGGCGCCACGAAAATCCGTGCGGCTTCATAAAGCGGCCTGGTCTGCGCCACCTCGCCAAGCGCCCTCACCCCCTCGCTCGTTTTCAATCCGGCGGGTTCAATGCCCGGCGCGCAATATCCCGCGACAGTGAGCAGCGGCGGCGAGGCGGAGGCTTGCGCCAAAACCGGAAAAATCTCTTGGGTATAATAATTTAACGAATCCGCATTGGGCGCGTCCGCTTCATGAACCGCACCGATGAAAAGCAACCCGCTACGCGCGGCGAATCCGGGTTTTGCCGGCGTCGCCTCGCGACAGGTTCCTAATATCTCAACGCTCTGGCCGCGCACGCGCTGCAAGAGCTGCGCCTCAGCCTGATTGACCGCAATGATACGCGCCAAATCAGGAAAGCCAGCGAACTCCGCCTGGAGCGCTGTGTCGAGATCGAAGCCTGTTCGGGTCATCGCGGCTTTCGTCGCGGCGCGGCAACTGGCGAGCGCCTCTGTGTCCAGAATTACCGGCACCTCATTGCCGGCTTCGATGAGCAGCGAGCGCAGCCGGCGCAGATTATGCGTTCGCGCGACCCAGATGCGCTGATAAACCCCTCGCCGCTCGCTTAAAAACGCCTTGATGTCGCTGAACGCCCGGTCATAAAGCACTTCCGCCCGGGCCGGCATGTCGCCCAGCAAGCTCATCACATCATAGGGTGCGCCGTTCATCGGAAAGACGTGAACATCGTAACCGGCACGGTCTATCGCGTGGACAATGTCGTTCGAGCGCACGAACCCTGAGCCGAGACGCCGCAGGGGGACCGTATCTTCTATGAAAAGCAGCTTGGGCCGCCCGCCCCTCTCGCGCGCCCGCGTCGGGGTCTGCCTGCCGGGCGATGGCTGCGCTTGCAGAAACGCCTTATGTCGCTCACGAAAAATGCGCCGTCCGCGCCGCATGAGCGCCATGGATGCTTCCGGTGTCACCGCGCTTCCAAACTCCAGATGCTCGACGCTGACTGCGGGATCGTAAACAATCCTGTATCCGGCCTGCAGCATGCGCACGCATAAATCCGCATCTTCATAATAGGCCGGCATGAAGGTTTCGTCGAAGCCGGCCAGCGCCTTCACCAGCGCCGTGCGGCAAAGCAGAAAAACGGCGGAGCCATAATCGACATCCCGTAGGAAATTGGCTCCCGGCGCGAGCGGGGATTCGCCGCGCAAATAGCCGGTTGTGGTTCCGTCATCCCAGATGATCGAACCCGCCTCCTGCAGGCAACCATGGGTTCGGACGATCTTGCCGCACACCGCACCGATATCCGCCGCGGCGCTGAGCCGCGCCATGGCAGACGCGACGGCGCCGAATCCCAGCGCAACGTCGTTATTCAGATAAAGCAGGCACGGTGCCGCAACATGCGCCAAGGCCTGATTGCACGCCTTCAGGAACCCGACATTCTGCGGGTTTCTGAGCAGCGTCATCCCCCGCACATATTGCTCGATCCTGAGCGTATCATCCTCTGAGGCATTATCGACCAGAATCAGTTGGATCTTCCCCCCAAAATTCTGCCGCAGCGACGCCAGGCTTCGCATGGTCAGCTCAAAGCGCCCATACGCGACCATGATCACCGCGACCTCCGGCGCGCTGGCAAAAGAGAAATCCAGCCCTTGCCGGGCAAACAAAGCAAGATCGGCGCGGGCCTTGCGAATGAACCCCTCGCGGGCGGGATACTCTTCCAACCCGGGACGTTTGACCGGCGGGCTGTAGGCCAGCCCCTCCGCTAACCCGGTGCGCCTGAAATGTGCGAAGGCATCGCGAAATAATCCGGCGTTCAACGCATCGCGCACGCTCCTGTGCATATCGCGATAATAGGCGAGGTCGATCTCGGCCGATGGCTGCCGCAACTCGTAGCATCCGTGCTGGACGAATTGCTGATAGGCGTTGCGGTACAGCCCCGCCGCGATGGCCGCATCGATATCCGGATAGCGCTGGCGATAGAAACGCTCGGAGAATTGCGGGACAGGATCGAACATCTCCGGCGTATCGTTGGTGAGATAGTGATGCAGGGCGGCAAGATAGTCGCCACGCAGAATCGCCTGCTTCGCCGCGGGATGCTGCTCAACATACCATGCCGGGTCGAAATAGATCGACGGCGCCAGCTCGTCACGGCCAGAGCCCAGACAGGCCAGGAAATGAACATAGGGGCCCGGCCCGTCGATTTCCTCAATTGTGCAGGAAGCTGCCAGAGCCTGGTCGCGGTAATAGGGCGCATCGAACAGATAATGCCCCACCCGCGCTTCGCGCTGCCCAGAGCGCAGATAATGATCATAGCGCCCGAAACAGCCGTGAAGTTCGAGATTCTCCAGGCTCATATCGTCGTAAAGTTCGGCATAGAGCGCGTCGTCGAACAGCCAATGCGGGGAAACGCCGCGCCAGCCATGCTGGCAGTAATGATCAAACCCGGATGCGTATTGGCCAGATCGCACCAGCGCCGCCACGTCCGGGTTGCTGGCGAGGTAATAGGCTTCATCGAATAATGGTGACGGGCTGTGCCCCAGCCTGGCTCCGACCTGAAGATAATATTCCAGCGCCGCCGCTTCAGGGGCATCCACGCATAATGCCCGCGCATCGGGATAATGATGCAGATACCAGCCACGATCGAACATCGCCCAGGCCGGCCTGAGCTTGGCATCGGTACGCAAAAGGAGGTGAGCGGCTTGCGGCATTTACGCTCATAGGTTGCACCACGCCACCTTGTTGGCAAGACGCAACAAAAAACTCAGCCGCCGGAGAGCACCTTGAACATCGCTTTGGTCAGGCATGAGAGCTCATCCGGCGAGATTGTGAACGCCGGAGTGAGATAAACAATATCCCGGAACGGTCTGATCCAGACGCCCTGCGCCATCAGCTTCTGGCGCAACCCGGCGGGATCCTTGATCGCGTCCAACTGCACGACGCCGATGGCCCCCATCACCCTGACATCCTTCACCCCGGGCAGCGCCCGGCAGGGCTCCAACTCGCGCGCAAGCTGTGCGGAAATCGCCGCCACCTGCCGCAGCCGCGGCTCGGTTTCAAACAGGTCCAACGAGGCATTGGCGGCAGCACAACCCAGCGCATGCGCCATATAAGTCGGGCCATGCATCAAGGCGGTCATCGGGCTGTCGGAGAGGAAGGTCTCGAACAGCCGGTCGGTCGCGATGGTCGCGGCCAGCGGGCTGGTCCCCCGGTCAGCGCCTTGGACAAGGTGACGATATCCGGCGCCACCCCCGCCTGCTCGAAGGCAAACATGCTTCCGGTACGCCCAAAGCCGGTGAAAATCTCATCGAAAATCAACGTCAGATCATAATGATCCGCCGCCGCGCGGAGCCTGCCCAGCACAGCTGGCTCGTGAAACACCATGCCCCCGGCGCCTTGCACCAGCGGCTCGACGATGATCGCGGCAAGGCTCTCATGCTCGCGCGCCAGCAGCGCCTCAAAGGCGGCGATGCTGGCGGCGTCACGCGGCAACGGCACCACCGGGTTATCCGGCAACAGCCCGGCAAAGAGGCTGTGCATCCCTTCCTCAGGATCGCAGACCGCCATCGTGCCGATGGTATCGCCATGATACCCGCCGGCGAATGCCAACACCTTGGTCCGCCCCCGCAACCCGCGATTTAACCGGGACTGCACCGCGATCTTGATCGCGACTTCGACGGCGACTGAGCCGGAATCGGTGAAAAAGACCCGGTTCAGGTCACCCGGCATCAGTGCCGCGAGACGTGTGGAAAGCTTATACGCCGCTTCATGCGCGAGCCCGCCGAACATCACATGCGGCATTACCTCCAGCTGCCGGGCCACGGCCTGGCTCAGATGCGGGTGGTTATAGCCGTGGCAGGCCGTCCACCAGCTCGCGATGCCATCGATGAGTTCGCGCCCATCCTCAAGGATGATCCGCGCCCCTTCGGTACGGCCCACAGCCATCGGCAACGGCGCTGTCTGCATCTGCGCGTAAGGCAGCCAGACATGCCGCCAGCCGGTCTCCAACCAAGACATGTTACTGCGCCGGCTGCAGACCCAGCTTGGCGAACAGCGCCTCATCGCGCGGTACCGTCGCGTTCTTGGTGGTCAGCAGCTTCTCGCCATGAAAGATCGAGTTCGCGCCCGCCATGAAGCACAGCGCCTGCGCCTCATCGGTCATCGCCTCGCGCCCGGCGGAGAGACGGACATAGCTCTTCGGCATGGTGATCCGCGCCACCGCGACGACCCGCACGAAATCGATCGGGTCGATCCGCTCCGCCTTCGCCAGCGGCGTACCCTCGACCGCGACCAACGCGTTGATGGGCACGGATTCCGGTGGGGTCGGCAGGCTGGCCAGAGTGGCGATCAGCCCGGCGCGGTCACTTTCATCCTCGCCCATGCCGACGATGCCGCCACAGCAGACATTGATGCCCGCGTCACGCACCGCATCCAGCGTATCCAGCCGGTCCTGGTAGGTACGGGTGGTGATCACCTTGCCGTAATATTCGGGCGAGGTATCGAGGTTGTGATTGTAATAATCCAGCCCGGCCGCCTTCAGCTTCCGGCTCTGGAACGGGTCCAGCATGCCCAGCGTCACGCAGGTTTCCATGCCCAGCGCCTTCACGCCTTCGATCATCTCGCACACCGTGTCGAGATCATGATCCTTCGGGCTGCGCCAGGCGGCCCCCATGCAGAAGCGGCCAGCGCCCTTCTCCTTCGCGGCACGCGCCTCTTCCAGCACCTTCTCAATCGCCATCAGCTTCGAGGCCTTGGTCCCGGTCTCGTATTCGGCGGCCTGCGGGCAATAGCCGCAATCCTCCGGGCAGCCGCCGGTCTTGATCGAGAGCAGGGTCGAAATCTGCACACGGGTCGGGTCGAAATGCGCGCGGTGAACGCTCATCGCCTGAAACAGCAGCTCCGGAAACGGCAGATCCAACAAGGCCTGCACCTCGGCGCGGGTCCAACGGGCACGGATTTCGATATGGCTTTCAGGCACGGCGCAGAACACTCCAGACGCGGCAATATCCTCCAGACTAACCTCAAGCAAACTCTGAGGAAAGACCCGGTGGCCCATTCCGGCTATTCGGGTTAGTGCAAGCGGCATGAAAGGCTATTTCGTCACCGCCACCGGCACCGATACCGGCAAAACCTTCTGCACGGCCGGGCTTTTGCGCGCCAACCCGGCCCTGCGGGCCATCAAACCGCTTTTATCCGGGTTCGAGGACAGCCACGCCGCCGAATCCGATTCTGGCCATCTGCTTGCCGCGATGGGCCGGCGCATCGATGCCACGCAGATCGCCGCCATCACCCCCTGGCGCTTCAAGGCGCCGCTTTCGCCTGACATGGCGGCGGCGCGCGAAGGCCAGAGCATCTCTTATGAGAGCTTGCTCGCCTTCTGCCGCGCCGAGCTGGCGCACGGGACCACGCTGATCGAGGGGGCCGGCGGCGCCGCGGTTCCTTTAACCGAGACCCGGATGACAGCGGATTGGATCAAGGATCTGCACCTTCCCGTACTGCTGGTCACCGGCAGCTATCTGGGTAGCATCAGCCATTGCATCACCACGGCGGAGTTTCTGTTGCGCCGGGACATTCCCATCCGGGCCATTCTCTTGAATGAGAGTCCAGTGGCCCCGGTGCCCACCGCCGAAACCGCAGCCGCGATCTCCCGCTACCTGCCCTGCGACATCGTCACCATCCCCCGGCACGCGCAAACGGGAGATTTCGCGCCCCTGGCTTTAAGCCTTTAACGCGTGGCTATTTTCTGAGCGCCATCTTGATCGGCCCGTGCGCGCGTCCGTGGGTGAATTGCTCCACCACCGGGTCGGTCGTGGTCAGCAATTCCGGCGCCGGGCCGGTCCAGCTGATCCGCCCCTCATAAAGCATCGCCGCCTTGTCGCCGATGCGCTGGGCGGAGGCCATGTCATGGGTGATGGCAATCGAGGTACTGCCCAGCTTTTTAACGCAATCGACGATCAATTCGTCGATGACGGCACCCATGATCGGGTCCAGCCCCGTCGTCGGCTCGTCGAAGAACATGATCGCCGGCCGCGCGGCGATCGCCCGCGCCAGACCGACGCGTTTTTGCATGCCGCCGGACAGTTCCGCGGGCGACAAGCCCGCCACATCCGCCCCCAGCCCGACCTGGGCCAAAACCTCGATGGCCTGATCCTTGGCCTTCGCCCGGCTCACCTTGCGCTGCGCCAGCGGGCCGAAGGCGACATTTTCCCAGACCGACAAAGAGTCGAACAAGGCACCGTTCTGGAACAGCATGCCGATCTGCTGACGCAAGGCCCGCGCCTGCGCGGCGGGAGCCTTCAACACATCCACCCCGTCGATCTCGATCACCCCGGCATCAGGGGTGACCAGCCCCAGAATCGATTTCAGCAATACCGACTTGCCGGTGCCGGACCCGCCGATCACCACCAGCCCAGTGCCGGCGGCGATATCGAGATCCACCCCATCCAACACCTTCTTGGCCCCGAAATGCTTCTTCAGCCCCCGGATACGGATTTTGATCTCGCTCATTTGACGAACAACACCTGTGTCAGCACGTAATCGAGCGCCAGAATCAGAATGGATGCAGACACCACAGCCGAGGTCGTCGCCGCGCCGACGCCCTGCGCGCCGCCGCGCGAACGGTAACCATTAAAGCAGCCCATCAGCGCGATCACGAACCCGAACACCGCCGCCTTGATCAGGCCGGAAACGACATCCTGGCTCTGCAAATTGGAAAATGTGCTGGTGAGATATCCGCCGGAGGAGAACCCCAATTTCTGCGTTGCCACCAGAAACCCGCCCATCACCCCCAGAATATCGGCCAGCATCACCAGCAGCGGCAAGGCGATGGTCGCGGCCAGCAGGCGTGGCGCCACCAGATATTTCATCGGATCGGTGGATAAGGTGGAGAGCGCGTCAATCTGGTCCGTCACCCGCATCGTGCCCAGCTCGGCGGCGATCGCCGCACCGGCGCGCCCGGAGACCATCAGCCCGGCCAAAACCGGCCCCAACTCACGCGTCACGGAGAGCACCACCACCGACGCAATGGCGCTTTCCGCGCCGAAGCGGGAAAAGCCGGTATAGGATTGCAGCGCCAGCACCATGCCGGTGAACAAGGCGGTGAGCGCCACCACCGGCAGCGAGAAAAATCCGATTTCCATAAAGGCGCGGGCCAGCTGGCGCGGATAAAAAGGTGGCCGGACCATATGCGACACGCCGCGCAGCGCGAAGATCGCCAGCTCGCCGATATATTCCACGACCCCAAGCACGAGCGCGCCGAGCCAGGCCACCGCATCCAACAGGATCGTCATGCGTCGATATATCGCCGCTCATAGCGGCGCCCCAAAGAGGTCAGTATTTCATAGCCGATGGTCTGCGCTTCACGTCCAAGCGCATCCGGGCCATGGGCCGGATCGAGGAGGGTGAGCAGATCGCCCGGCTTGGCCGGTACGTCGGTCACGTCGAAGGTGGATAGATCCATCGATACCCGGCCTACCAGGGGAACCGGGGTATCGTCAAAAACCGCACTGCCGCGATTTGAAAGGCTGCGATGCAGACCATCCGCATAGCCCACGCCGATGGTGGCGATCCGGCTGGGGCGCTGCGCGGTCCAGGCACCGCCATAGCCAACGGAGGTGCCGGGCTGAATGTCATGGATCTGCAGGATCGGCGCCCGCAACCTGACCGCCGGCCGCATCGACTGGGCTTGCGCGGGGCTGGTGTTGAGCCCGTACAGGGCAGCACCTGGACGGATCAGATCCAGATGAAACGCCTCGCCCAGGAAACTGCCCGGCGAATTCGCGATGCTGCGTTTCGCCCCCGGAAATTGCCCCGCCAGCGCCAGAAACCGCGCCAGCTGCGCGCCATTGCGTGGATCATCCGGCGTCTCGGCGGCAATGAGATGGGTCATCACCGTATCAACCACGACACCCTCCAGCCGCTCGGGTTGCGCCTGCAATATCGCCAATTCCTGCACCGAGAGCGCCAGCCGGTTCATCCCGGTCTCCAGATGCAGAAAGGCCGGCAATTTGCGCTCCAGCCGATTGGCCGCCGCGCGCCATTGCTCGACATCATGCAGCGAGCCCAAAACCGGGATCAACTTGTGCGCGATGAAGGCCGCCGCGCTATGCGGCGCCACCCCGTTCAACGCCAAAATCCGCGCATCGGGCAGAATCTCGCGCAGCGCCACCGCTTCCGCCAGGTGCGCGGTGAAAAAGGTCGTGCAGCCCGCCGCCGCCAGGGCCGACGCCACCCGCGCCGCCCCCAGCCCATAGGCGTCGGCCTTCACCACGGAAGCGGCCTCACCCTTGGTCATCCCCGCCAGCAGCCGCCAGTTAGCGACAACAGCCCCGAGATCGATGTCGAGAAAGGCCGTCACATCATCTCATCATTATGATGCGTATCGAGATTTTCGAACCTGGTGAACTCACCCTCGAACAGCAGATCGATCTTGCCGGTGGGGCCGTGACGCTGCTTGGCGACGATCAGCTCCGCCTTCTGGTAGACGGATTGCATATCCGCCTTCCATTTTTCATGCGCCTCCTGATATTTCGCCTCGTTCTCGAAGGTGGTGATCTTCGGCTCGCGCTGCGCCAGGTAATATTCATCCCGGTAGATGAACATCACCATGTCCGCGTCCTGCTCGATGGAGCCGGATTCGCGCAGATCCGAGAGCTGCGGGCGCTTATCGTCACGGCTCTCCACCGAACGCGAGAGCTGGGAAAGAGCAATCACCGGCACCGCCAACTCCTTGGCGATGGCTTTCAATCCCTGGGTGATCTGGCTGATTTCCAGCACGCGGCTTTCCGGCTTGGTGCCCAAGGCCGGGCGCATCAGCTGCAAATAATCCACGATCACCAGCCCCAGCCCCTGGGTGCGCTGCAAGCGCCGGCAGCGCGTGCGCAAGGCGGAGAGGGTGATCGCCGGGGTGTCATCGATCACCAGCGGCACGTCCGCGATCTCTCGGCTGACGCGCACGAATGTGTCGAAATCCTTGGTCGAAATCTCACCACGCCGGATCTTGTCGCCCGAAACCCGCGCCTGCTCGGCCAGCAGACGGGTGGCCAGCTGGTCCGCGCTCATTTCCAGCGAAAAGATCGCCACGCATTGATTGGCCATGGCATTCGGGTTCTCGGCGCGGGCATTATTCAGCATCGCCTTGGCGGCCCCGAAGGCAATCTTGGTCACCAAGGCGGTTTTGCCCATACCCGGGCGCCCGGCGAGAATCACCAGGTCCGACTTATGCAAACCACCGGTGCGCTTGTTCAGATCCCGCAGGCCGGTATCCAGGCCGGAGACCGAGCCTTGATTGCGAAACGCCTTTTCCGCCAACTCAATCGCGGCGACCAGCGCATCGTGAAAGGAGATTCCCTTGCCTTCGGCGCCGCCCTTGGTGGCGAGGTTGAACAAGGCCTGCTCGGAGCGCTCGATCTGCGCCTTGCCATCCAGCTCGGCTTCGGAGGCGAAGGCATCATTCACCATGACCTCGCCGATATCGATCAGCTGCCGGCGCAGCCAGGCATCATGGATCAACCGCCCGTAATCGCCGGCATTGATGATGCCGACCATGGCGGAGAGCAGCTGCGCCAGATAGGCGGTGCCGCCCACCTCCTCCAGCACGCCGGAATGCTCCAATTCGGCGCGCAAAGTGATCGGGTCCGCCACCTGATTTTGCTCGCACCGCCGCGCGATGGCCTGAAATATCCGGCCATGGATCGGATCGGCGAAATGCTCGGGCGCCAGGAAGTCCGAAACCCGCTCGAACGCCTTGTTATTCGCCAACAACGCGCCCAGCAGCGCTTGCTCGGCCTCGATATTGCTGGGCGGGAGACGCGGGGGCAGGCCAGGGGCGGGAGGGTCGTAAGAGTCCATGCTTGCGTCTCATACCCCAGGTCGCTTCCCGCCCGCCAGGGCAAGCGACATGGATACAGCCTCGCCCCCGGTGTATAGCGGGGACAAGCAGGAGGCGCATTATGACCACGGCGGCGAAGCGGCATTTCGATCCGGCACGCCTGTTTCACCCGGCATCCATCTGCCTTAGCGGCAGCCTGACCAGGCTCGGCGCAAAAGTGCTGGAAAATTTGCGCGCCGGCGGCTTTACCGGCCCCATCGGCACCGCCGAGCACGATCCTGTGGCGAATGCCGATCTGGCCCTGGTCGCGGACGACGCGCCACACATCCCGGCCGCCCTGGCCGCGCATGCGGCGCGCGGGGCGCGAGGCGCCATTGTCCTGTCTTATATGCAAGGCCCCGGCCTGCGCGAGATGGCGCTGGAGGCGGGCATCCGCACGCTCGGGCCGCATAGTTTCGGCATGGTGCTGCCTGGGTTGGGGCTAAATGCCAGCCCCTTGCCGTTTGTGCCGGGCAAAGGCCGGGTGGCGCTGGTCGGCCAGTCCTCCGCCATCGCCCGCACGGTCATCGACTGGGCGGTGCCGAACAAGGTTGGGTTCAGCCATCTGATCGGCATTGGCGGCAATGATGCGACAATCGGCTTCGGGCTGGTGCTCGACCATCTCGGCCGCGACCCCGGCACGGCGGCGATCATGGTCGAGATCGACCGGCTGCGCGACCCGCGCGCCTTTTTCTCCGCCGCGCGCATGGCAGCACGGCTGCGCCCGGTGGTCGCCATTGCCCCTGGTTTGCGGCTGAAGGACCCGAGCGGTGGCGCCTATGCCGGGATGGAAGCGGCACTGGCGCGCGCCGGCGTGCTGCTCACCGCATCGGTCAGCGAATTTCTGGCCGCGGCCGAGACGCTGACCCGGGTGAAGCCCGCCCGCGGCGAAACCCTGGCCATCGTCACCAATTCGGTTTCTCTCGGGCGCTTGGCGGCGGACGAGGCGCTGCGCGCCGGGCTGAAACTCGCCACACTCTCCCCGGAATCCGCGCAAATCCTCAGCCTCGCCGCCGACCGGGTGCCGCCCGCCACCGGGCCGATTTTCGCCGGCAAGACAAGCCCGACCGCGATGGCCGACATCGCCGCCCTGCTCTCCTCGGCGCCTGAGATTGGCGGCATTCTGGTCATCCACGCCCCCTCCGGCGAGGATGACGACGCTGTGATCGCGGCCCTGACCGCCTGCGCGAAGACCGTGAAGATCCCGTTGCTGATCGCCGTCATGGGCGAGGCCACCGGGCTTGGCCACCGGCATACGCTGAGCCAGGCCCGGCTGGCTTGTTTCGACAGTCCGGAGGCCGCCATTGCCGGCTTCCGGCATCTGCTGGAAAACCGCCGCAACCGCGCCCAGGCGCGCGAACTTCCCGCCGCCGCGGTGCTGCAGGTGCAGCCCAACAGCGCCAGCGTGATGGGACGCATCGAAGCCGCCCGGGCCGAGCGGCGCGACCAGCTGGTGCAGGACGAAGCGCTGGCGATCATCGGCGCCTATCATATCCCGACACTGGAGAGCCGCCACGTCAACACCCCAGGCGAAGCCGCAGCCGCCGCGGCGACGCTGGGCTTCCCGGCGGTGCTGAAACTCGCCCATCCGGATGTGCCGACCCACCTGCTGGCCGGCTCCGTGGTGCTTAACCTGCCCGACCCCGACGCCGTCCTCGCCGCCGCCCGCGCGATTTTGAGCCAGTTGCAGAGCCTGAAGGCGGATATCGGCAAGGCCGGCTTCGTCGTGCAGGCGCAGGCGCCGCACGGCACCATGCTGCGGATCCGAGTCAGTGAAGACCCGATGCTGGGCCCCGTGATCAGCTTTGGCGAAGGCGGCGGCGACCCTGAGACCATCTCTCATCTCAGCGCCGGCCTGCCGCCGCTCAACCTCACTTTGGCGCATGCGATGATCCACCGCGCCCCGATCGCCCGCCAGCTGGTGGCGCATCGCGGCCAGGCGGCGGCGGACGAAGAGGCCATCGCCGCGACCTTGGTCCGGGTCTCGCAGCTGATCATCGATACGCCCGAAATCCAGGCTCTCGATATCGACCCTCTCTTCGCCTCACCGCGCGGCGCGGTGGCGGCCAGCGCCCGCATCTGGCTGCGCCCTGAAGGCGCCGCCCGCCCGGCTCTGGTCATCCCGCCTTACCCGAGTGAGCTGATCCGCCATTACACCGCCCGCGGCCAGAATTTCGTCCTGCGCCCGATCCGCCCCGAGGATGCCGACGCCCATGCCGCGATGATCGCGCGCTTCTCCTCGGAAGATATGCGCTACCGGTTCTTCTCGCCGATGAAGCAATTGCCGATCGAGCAGATCGTGCGCCTCGCCGATGTCGATTATTCCCGCGAGATGGCGATGATCGCCGTCCATGAGGCCACGGGCGACACGGTCGGCGTCGCCCGGCTGGTCTGCAACGACACGGACGGCACCTCGGCCGAATTCGCGGTCGCCATCGATCCCGGCGCCAAGACCTTCGGTCTCGGCACGGCGCTGATGAAAAGCGTCATCGAATGGGGCCGCGCCCAGGGGGTGAAAGAGATTTCCGGCCAGATTCTGGCGGATAACGCACCGATGCTGGCCTTCATCAAACGGCTCGGCTTCAGCCTGGCGCGGATGCCCGAGGAGCCGGACATCATGGAAGCCACCCTCGCTCTCTGACCCCGCCGGCTGACCCCGCCAGCGGTGATGGCCTGCCATGCCTTGGAAATCCTGGTTTTTGGCGCGGATTTCCAACAATTCCTCTTGAACTCCCCGCCCCGTCATGCTTAAGCCGCGCCTTCCCTGCCGGGTGCGTGGCATCGTGCCCGGCTATGCTCACCCCAATTCCGGGCGGCCCTGATCAGGGCCAGAGCTGATCAAGCCAGAGGGGGGACATATGCCGTTATATGAAACCGTGGTGATCGCGCGCAGCGAGATCACCCAGGCGCAGGCCGACGCTGTCGCCGACGCCGCGATCCAGACCATCGAAACCGACGGTGGCGCCATCCAGAAGCGCGAATATTGGGGCCTGCGCCCGCTCGCGTACCGCATCAAGAAGAACCGTAAGGGCCACTACATCCTGCTCGGTCTCGATGCTCCCTCCGCCGCCGTGCAGGAGATGGAGCGCCAGCTGACCCTGAATGAAGACGTGCTGCGCTTCATGACGGTGCGCGTCGAAGAGATCAACGAGGAACCCTCCGCGATTCTCTCCCGCAAATCCGAAGAGCGTGACCGCAATTTCCGTGGTCCGAAGCCGGCTGGCCGCTTTGAATCCGGCCGCAAGCGTGGCTTCGATGAGCGTGAGGAATTCCGCGCCCGCGACGAATTCCGCGCCGACCGTGACGAGTATTCCGCTGAGGAGGACGTCTAATGTCCGAGACCAACGAACCGACCACCGGCCTGCGCCGCCCCGCCGTTGGCGCCCGCCGCCCGTTCTTCCGCCGGAAGAAATCCTGCCCGTTCTCCGGCCCCAACGCGCCGGCGATCGATTACAAGGATGTGCGTCTGCTGTCCCGCTTCCTCTCGGAGCGCGGCAAGATCGTCCCGTCCCGCATCACCGCCGTCTCCGGCAAGAAGCAGCGTGAGCTGGCGAAAGCCATCAAGCGCGCCCGCTTCCTGGCGCTGCTGCCGTATGTGCTGAGCTGAGGAAGGATAGAGACCAATGGCAAACATTGAACTGATCCTGCTCCAGCGCGTCGAGAAGCTGGGCCAGATGGGCGAGCTGGTGAAGGTGAAGCCGGGCTACGCCCGCAACTTCCTGCTGCCGCAGGCGAAGGCCGTGCGCGCCACCAAGGCGAACAAGGAGCGCTTCGAGAAAGAGCGCGCTCACCTCGAAGCGCAGAATCTGAAGCGCCGCGAGGAAGCCGAGCGCGTCGCCGAGCGCGTCGATGGCCTGACCGTGACCCTGATCCGCCAGGCCTCCGAGGCCGGCGCGCTCTACGGTTCCGTCTCCAGCCGCGACATCGCCGAAGCCGCCACCGCGGCCGGCCTTGGCATCGAGCGCAATCAGGTCCTGCTGGTGCACCCGATCAAGAATCTGGGCATTTCCACCGTGCGCGTCGAGCTGCACCCGGAAGTCCATATCGAGATCAAGGTGAACGCCGCCCGCTCCGTCGAAGAGGCGGAGAAGCAGGCGCGTGGCGAGACCATCGCCCGCGAGGAAGACGAGCAGCCGGATCTCGGCCCGCTCTTCGGCCAGGAAGAGGAAGAGCCGGCGGCCTAATCCGCCCCGCACTCACACCAGATTCCAGTCATTCAAAAGAGGCCCCTGCAAAAAATGTAGGGGCCTTTTTTCTTGAACATCTTCTTTTAACGGTGGTTAATAACCAGTTACGTTCAGTCTTGAGACAAGGAGACTGACGTGATCTGGCTGTACCGAAAGCTTTTGGATCGCTGCCTAGTCAAACTGGTGCGGCGCGGTTCCCTCCTGGTATTGTGGCCCGACGGGTCACGGACCGAGTATGGGGGGAGCGAAGGGTTCAAGGCCGGTATACGGCTCAAGGACAACGAAGCCGTTAAGGGATTGGCCCTAAATCCAGGCCTCGCCGTCGGCGAAGCCTATATGAACGAAACCTTGATCCCGCTGAACTGTTCCATCCACGACGTGTTGTGCGTGATGATGGATAATCTCCAGGACACCAACCTTCCCATCCTGAAAATCGCCCAAACATTCGGGCGGCTGCTGCGTCCCATCCTGCAGGCGAACAACGCCATCCGCTCCAAGAGCAATGTCGCTCATCATTATGACCTGAACGGGCGCCTCTATTCCCTCTTTCTCGACCGCGACCGGCAATATAGCTGCGCCTATTTCACCTCGGACGAGGTGACACTGGAAGAGGCTCAGCTGGCCAAGAAGCGTCACATCGCCGCCAAGCTGAAGCTGGACCGGCCTGACCTCGAAGTACTTGATATCGGCTGCGGCTGGGGCGGAATGGCGCTCACGTTGGCGAGGGAGTTCGGCGCCAAGGTCACCGGCATCACCCTCTCCGAGGAGCAGCTGGCGGCCGCCCGTGCCCGCGCCAAGCAGGAAGGGCTGGAGGATCGCGTCAAATTCGAGCTGATCGATTATCGCGCCATGGACCGGCAATTCGACCGCATCGTCTCGGTCGGCATGTTCGAGCATGTCGGCGCGCCAAATTACGAAACCTTCTTCAAGACCGTGAAATCCTGCCTGAAGCCGGATGGCGTGGCGCTGATCCACTCCATCGGCCGCTTCGACGGGCCTGGTGCCACCAACCCCTGGATCGCCAAATATATCTTCCCCGGCGGTTACTCCCCCGCCCTCTCCGAGGTTTTGGGTCCGGTGGAGAAAGCGGGGCTGCGCACCACGGATATCGAAATCCTGCGCCTGCATTATGCCAAGACCCTGGCGCATTGGCGCCGGCGCTTCGCCGCCAACCGGGATACGATCGCCTCGCTTTATGATGAGCGCTTCTGCCGGATGTTTGAATTCTACCTCTCCGGCTCCGAGCTGACCTTCCGCCTCTCCGACCATATGAACTTCCAGATCCAGCTGGTGCGCCAGCAGGAAGCCCTGAAGCTCACCCGCGATTATATGTACGACACCGAACGCCGCGCCGCACAGCTTGCCTCCGCCGCGGAATGACGGATAAGGGAGCCATGTGGCTCCCTTTTTCAAAGCCGAAAATTCCCGTGGTGCAGTTGCGCGGCATCATCGCCGCGCGGCCGGGTATGTTAAACCTCGAAGGCTGCGCCCCGCTGCTGGAACGCGGCTTCGCCCTGGCCAAAAAATCCGGCCATCTGGTGCTGGCGATCGAGAGCCCCGGCGGCTCCGCCACCCAATCCGACCTGATCGGCCAGCTGATCCGCCGCCGGGCGGAAAAAACCGACATCAAGATCACCGCCGTGATCGGCGATCTCGGCGCTTCGGGGGGCTATTGGCTGGCCTGCGCGGCGGATGAGATCTACGCCTCACGCCTCTCCATCGTCGGCTCCATCGGGGTGGTGACGGAAGGCTTCGGCCTCAGCGACTTCATCGCCCGCTATGGCATTGAACGCCGCACCCTCACCGCCGGCGAGAATAAGCGCCGCAACGACATGTTCGCGCCGCGCCGGGCCGAGGACGAAGCCTTCACCCAAAACCTGCTCGACGATATCCACGTCATGTTCAAGGACTGGGTCCGCAGCCGCCGCGGCAGCCGCCTGACCAGCGATGAAACCCGTATTTTCGATGGCGGCTACATGCTGGGCGAGCAGGCCAAGGCCCTCGGGCTGATCGATGGCTTCGGCGATGTCGAACAGCTGGTGAAAACGCTGGGCGGCGAGAAAGCCCGCCCGCTTTGGCTGAAACCCAAGCCGCCGCGCGGCCTCTGGCGCCTGATTTTCCGCAACGCGGCGGAAGCGATGCTGGACGTCGCCGAGGAACGCGCCGCAAGCATCAGAGTCAAATGACCATGTCCACCCTGACCACCCGCCGCGCCACCCCGGCCGACACCGACCTGTTCCTGCAAATGTGCCGGGATTTCCACCTGGAGGACGGCTCCCCGCTGGATGAAGCCGGAGAGGCCACCATTGCCCATATCTGCGCGGGTGAAACCCTGGCCCCCGCCTTTTTACTCGAACATGAGGGCGCGCCCGCCGGCTTTTTCGTGCTCACGCTGGGCTATAGCGTCGAGAATGGCGGCACTGACGGGTTCATTGACGATATCTATCTGATCCCGGCTTTGCGCGGCCAGGGGCTGGGCCGGCAAGCCGTGGACCTCGCCATCGCCGCCGCGCGCGAGGTCGGCATTCGCGTCCTGCTGCTTGAGGTGGAGGCGCATAATGAACGCGCTTATAGCCTGTATCGTAAAATGGGCTTCGCCGACACCAAACGCCGCCTGCTGCGCCAGGTGATCGCGCAGGATTAGCGCCTCAAGCTCTTAGCTTGAGTCGCTAAGTTTTGTTTTAGCGAGCAATTTCATGTGTTTAAGTTGCCGCTGTCGCGTCAACCTAAACACATATTGCTCTAGCGCCAAACCGTCAGCGCACCGATAAACAACAGCCCGAACACCACCGCCGCCACATTCAGCGCCAGGAATTTACCGAAACGCTGCCAGCCCTGCCGGGCGGGGGTATCGAAATCGATATCATACTCGCTGGCCGGGGCGTGGGCATGGCCCTCCGGGTGGGTGCTGGTCATGTGAGATTTCCCGCTTCGTCTGTTTTCGTTGCGGAAAACCTATCCTCAGCCCTGTTTCGTAGGCAAGCTGATTTTGCGCGCCAGTTCCGCCAGCATCGCCGGGTAAAGGCGATGCTCCTGCTCCAGCACCCGCGCCGCCAGCGCCGCCTCGTCATCGCCCGGCAGAACCGGCACCCGGGCCTGGCCCAGAACCGGCCCCTCATCCATGCCCTCGGTGACCAGATGCACGGTGCAGCCATGCTCCGCCTCGCCCGCCTCGATGGCGCGCCGATGCGTATCCAGCCCGGGAAATTTCGGCAGCAGCGAGGGGTGGATATTCAGCATCCGCCCCGCCCAACGCTGCACCAGCCAGGGTGTGAGCAACCGCATATAGCCGGCCAGGCAGATAATCTGCACATCCCGCGCCCGCAGCTGCGCGTCGATCGCCCGCTCATGCGCCTCACGATCCTTGCCGAACGGCTTGGCCGGCACGGCCATCGCCTCCACCCCAAGCCCGCGCGCAATCTCCAGCCCCGCCGCCTCCGGCTTGTTGGAGAGGACCAGCACGATCTCAGCCGGAAACTCCGGCGCCTGCGCGGCCTTTACCAGCGACACCATGTTGGAGCCGCGCCCGGAGATCAGAATCGCAACGCGCGGCTTCATCAGGCGAAGAGCTTATCCTGGCCTGCGACGACGATCCCCTCTTCGGCGGTGACATGGCCGAGCAGGAAAGGCTGCTCACCCGCCTCACGCAGCAGCGCCATCGCGGCCTCGGCGTCGCTGACGATCAGCGTCATGCCCACCCCGCAATTGAACACCCGCAGCATCTCTTCCGGCGCCACCTTCGCGGTCTGGGCCAGGAAGGGGAAGATTTCCGGCATCGCCCAGGGGCCGTTCAGCACGGCGCCGCAGCCCTTCGGCAGCGCGCGCGGCAGATTGCCCGGCAGGCCGCCGCCGGTGATGTGGGCCGCGCCCTTCATCAGCCCGGCCTTATGCAGCGCCAGCATCGGCTTCACATAGATCCGGGTCGGGGTGGTCAATAGTTCCGCGGCGCGCCGGCCGAGAATCTGCGAATCCCACCCCAGCCCGGCATCCTGCATGATCCGCCGGACCAGCGAGAAGCCGTTGGAATGCACGCCCGAGGAGGGCAGCGCCAAAATCGCATCGCCCGTCGCCACACCGGCCGGCAGCAGCGCCCCGCGCTCGGCAGCCCCGACGGAGAAGCCGGCCAGATCATAATCGCCCTTGGCGTACATGCCGGGCATTTCCGCCGTCTCACCGCCCACCAGCGCGCAATCGGCCTGTTTGCAGCCCTCGGCGATGCCGGCGATGATCCGCTTCGCGGCATCCACATCCAGCGCCCCGGTGGCAAAATAATCCAGGAAGAACAAAGGTGCCGCACCCTGCACCACCAGATCATTCACGCACATCGCCACCAGATCGATGCCGACATAGTCGTGGATCCCGGTCTCGATGGCGATTTTCAGCTTGGTGCCGACGCCATCGGTGGTGGAGACCAGCACCGGGTCGGTAAAGCCCGCCGCCTTCAGATCGAACAGCGCGCCAAAGCCGCCCAGCCCGCCCATCACGCCGGCCCGGGTCGTCGCCTTGGCCAGCGGCTTGATGGCTTCCACCAGCGCATCGCCAGCCTCGATATCCACCCCGGCATCCCGGTACGTCACGCTAGTCATGTCAGCCTCCGATGCGCTAAGCCAGCGCCATGGCGCTGCTTCAAAATTCCGGCGAAATCCCGCCGCCTTTCAACACAGCCGGCGGGGCCGCGCAATCTTACCAGGGGGCATGATGTACGAAAACAAGGCCGATATGCAGCGCTATAAGCGCGTGCAGTGGCAGCGTCTGGCGCTCCTGGTTGTGGTGATGGCCGCATGCTGGCTCTGCTTCCGGCTTTTCTCCTCGATCCTGCTGCCCTTCGTCGTCGCCGCCGGCCTTGCCTATTTTCTTGATCCCCTGGTGGAACGCCTCGACAATCTCGGCATCAGCCGGCCCTATGGCACGCTGCTGGTGCTGCTGGCCTTCGGCGTCGTGGTCATTCTGTTCATCCTGCTGCTCTATCCGGTGATCGCGGCACAGGCCTCGTCCTTCATCTCCAACGTCCCTACTTATATCCAGACGGTCCAGGCGGATTTCGCCAGCCTGATGCGCAATCTGCAGCACCGCCTGCCCTACCAGCTGCGCACCAAGCTGCAGGATCTCGCCTCCAACCAGGCCGATACGCTGGTGACCTATGCCGGCAAGGCCGCCTCCAACATCATCGGCAGCGGTTTCGCGGTGGTGAACGTGCTCACCCTGCTCATCGTCACCCCGGTCGTCACCTTCTATTTCCTGCGCGACTGGCCGAGCATCATCCGCCATGTCGATAGCTGGCTGCCGCGGCCTTATGAAGGGCTGATCCGCGCCCAGGCGGTGGAGATCAACAAGATCCTCTCCGCCTGGATCCGCGGCCAGGCGATCTGCTGCCTGGCCCTGGCCGCCATCTATGCCATCGGCCTTACCGTGATCGGGCTGGATCTCGGCCTCATCGTCGGGCTCACCGCCGGCATCCTCTCCTTCATTCCCTATGTCGGCACGCTGCTGGGCGGCATCACCGCGATGCTGCTGGCGCTCAGCCAGAACCAGGGCTGGCATGGGGTGATCGCGGTCCTGATCGTCTTCGCCGTCGGCCAGGGTCTGAATGATTATGTCATCCAACCCCGCTTCCTGGGCGACCGGGTCGGCCTCTCCGCCGTCTGGGTGATCTTCGCCTTGTTCGCCGGCGGCGCCGCCTTCGGCTTCCTCGGCATCATGCTGGCGGTGCCGGTCACCGCCACGCTGGGTGTCCTCACCCGCTTCTGGCTGCGCCGCTACCTGCTCTCCCCGCTTTATCTCGACGCCCCCCCGAATGAGGCAACTCGTCCTGCCCTTCGCGGAATTGTCGCTGCCTTATACGGAGGAGGATTTCTGCCCCGCCCCCTCCAACGCGGCCGCGCGCGAATGGCTGGCCCGGCCGGAAGCCTGGAGCAACGGCCGGCTGGTGCTGTGGGGCGAGGCCGGCTGCGGCAAAACCCATCTGCTGCATCTCTGGGCGCAGAGCCATGAGGCGCGCATTGTCGATGGCGCCTCGCTGCGCGGCCTCATCCGCCCCACCCGCCCGGTGGCGGTGGACGATGCCGACCTCACGCCCGAACCCACCGCCCTACTGCACCTGCTCAACGCCGCCGCCGAGGACGGGCTGCCAGTCCTGCTCGCCTCCCGCCCGCCGCCGATCCGCATGGGCTACAAGCTGGCGGACCTGACCAGCCGGTTGCGCGCCTCCGCCAGTGTCGAAATCCGCGCCCCGGAAGATGAGCTGCTGGAAGCGCTGCTCACCCGCCTGGCCGCCGCCCGTCAGCTCAGCCTGCCATTGCCAGTGCGCAACCTGCTGCTCCTGCACCTCCCCCGCGCGCCCGCCTTTTACCGCGAAGCCATCGCCCGGCTGGACCGGCTGGCCATGGATCGCGGGGCGCGCATCACCCGCCCGATGGCCATGGAAATCCTGGCGGAGATCGCCTCCGACGCGTAAAGTTTTTACTCAATCATAACATGTCATCTTTGATGACCTTGGTATAAATCCGTCATGGACCAGCAGACTCCCCCACCTGTCGTTGAAACCGCCCCCGATCTTGCGATCGGGCTGCATGACCCCGCCCGCTTCATCAACCGGGAACTCTCCTGGCTGGATTTCAATTTCCGGGTCGTCTCGGAGGCGCGCAACGCCCGCCACCCGCTGCTTGAGCGGCTGCGCTTCGTCTCCATCAGCGCCTCCAATCTGGATGAGTTCTATTCGGTCCGCGTCGCCGGGCTCATCGGCCAGGCCCGCGCCGGGGTGCTTGAGCATTCCGCCGACGGGCTGACCCCCGCCCAGCAGCTGCAAGCGATCAAAACCCGCTCGCGCGAGCTGATCAACGCCCAGCAATCGGCGTTTGAGGAGGTGCGGGGCCTGCTGGCCAAGGCCGGGCTGGTGGTTCTGGCCGCCGCCGAGCTGACCACCGACGATGCCAGCTTCCTCGACTCCTATTTCATGGAACGCGTCTTCCCGGTGCTCACCCCGCTGGCGGTGGACCCGGCCCACCCCTTCCCCTTCATCCCGAATATGGGGCTGGTGATGGCGCTCTCCCTGGCGCGCGACGATGATCGCGGCCAGATGTCGGCGCTGATCCCGCTGCCCAGCCAGATCGAGCGCTTCATCCGCCTGCCCTCCGGCACCGGCCCGATCCGCTTCATCATGCTCGAAGAGCTGGTGGCGATGAACATGCAGCGCCTGTTCCCCGGCTTCTCGGTCCAGGGCTCCGGCCTGTTCCGGCTGATCCGCGATACGGACGTGGAGTTCGAGGAGGAGGCCGAGGATCTGGTCCGCTCTTACGAAAGCGCGTTGAAACGCCGCCGCCGCGGTGTCGCCATCCAGCTCACCATCCAGGCCGACATGCCCGATGATCTGCGCGAGTTGGTGATCGACGCGGTCGAGGCCCCGCCCGAGGAGGTCTATACCGAATCCGGCATTATCGGGCTGGTCGATGTGAAGCAGCTGATCGTCGATGACCGGCCCGACCTGCTCTTCGCCCCCTACACGCCTCGATTTCCCGAGCGTATCCGCGATTTCGCGGGGGATTGTTTTGCCGCCATCCGGGCCAAGGATATTCTGGTCCATCACCCGTTCGAGAGTTTCGATGTGGTGGTGCAGTTCCTCCGCCAGGCGGCGATCGACCCGAATGTCGTCGCGATCAAGCAGACGCTCTACCGCACCAGCCGCGACAGCCCCATCGTCAAGGCGCTGATCGAAGCCGCCGAGGCCGGCAAATCCGTCACCGCCATGGTGGAGCTGAAAGCCCGCTTCGACGAGGAGGCGAATATCCGCCTCTCCCGCGCGCTTGAGGCCGCCGGCGTGCAGGTGGTGTTCGGTTTCGTGGGCCTGAAAACCCACGCCAAGCTCTCCTATGTGGTGCGGCGCGAGGCCGGCAGCTTGCGCGCCTATGCGCATTTCGGCACCGGCAATTACCACCCGATCACCGCGCGCATTTATACCGATCTCAGCTTCTTCACCTGCGACCCGGCGATGACCCGCGACGCGGCGCGGCTGTTCAACTACATGACCGGCTATGCCAAGCCGGAGGCGATGGAGCAGCTCGCCTTCTCGCCGCTGACCACGCGCAAGACGCTGGACCAGCAGATCGACCACGAGATCGCCAATGCCAAGGCCGGCAAGCCGTCCGGCATCTGGCTGAAGATGAACTCGCTGGTGGATGCCAAGCTGATCGACCATCTCTACGAGGCCAGCCGGGCAGGTGTGCCCATCCAGGCGGTGGTGCGCGGCATTTGCTGCCTGCGCCCCGGCGTGCCGGGCCTCTCCGAGACGATCAAGGTGAAATCCATCGTCGGGCGCTTCCTGGAGCATTCGCGGATCTATATTTTTGCCAATGGCCAGGCGATGCCCTCGCGCGAGAACAAGCTGTTCATCTCCAGCGCCGACTGGATGGAGCGCAACATGGATTTCCGCGTGGAAACGCTGGTGCCGATCCATAACCCCACCGTGCATGCGCAGATCCTGGACCAGATCATGGTCGTCAATCTGCGCGACGACGCGCAGAGCTCCGAGTTGCGCGCCGATGGCAGTTGGGTGCGCGTCACCGCTGGCGACCCGCCGGCCTCCGCGCATGACTACTTCATGACCAACCCGTCTCTCTCCGGCCGCGGCTCCGCCCTGCATGGCGGCCTGGCTACCGAGCGGGTGAAGCCAAAATATAAGCGCCGGATGGACTGAGCGGCGCCCACCAAAGCTGCAAAGCGGGACGGAAATTCCAGCCCCGCTTTGCCCGCTTGAGGCTGGATTTTTGTATTCCGCTATGCCATACGCCCAACCTGCCTCCAGAGGCTCATGCCGTCCTAGCTCAGTTGGTAGAGCAACTGATTCGTAATCAGTAGGTCGCCGGTTCGATTCCGGCGGACGGCACCAGCAAAATCAACAACTTAGACAACTTCCACCACCAGCCACGCCCAACGCATCTCAGCTGGGGCACCACTGGGGCATCAACAACGCCGAGTCACCCGCGCCACGCCAGCACGCGCCGCGCCTCCTGCGCGCGCGAAAGGTTTACACGTGGGATGGTTCTCTGGGTCTTTTGACGCCATCTGCCGGCGTCCTTCAGGCGCATCAAAGGGAGCGCATCACGTTGTCGTGGCGCTTCCCGGTCAGTTCGGCTGGACATGGTGGGGCCGGTCGGGGCCGTCACCAGGGCCGGGGCGGGAAGCGCTTCACGCGGCTTCCCTGTTCGCCCAGCAGCTCGGCCATGGTGTCGGGGGGGTCGGTCAAAAGAAGCTCCCCATGTCGCGGCTGCGGGCGTTGCCGCCGGCCTCATCAAGCCAGCGCTCACCGTTCAGCCAGGTTGCCGGGTGCGGCTGGTATTCCGGCCGGGGGTCGAATTGGTGGGCCTCCACGGCGCTGATGATTTGTTCCGCCGTGGCCTTGGTGAGCGCCTTGGCCCACGCCTTGCGCGCGGCCCCCTTACTCACCTTGCGGGGATAGGCCGCCCAGAACCGCTCAAAGGCCGGATCGCTGCCACGGGCAGACCGCTTCAAGCGCGGAGCGCTTGATGGAGAATCCGAAGGATTCTTACTTGAAGGTGAAGGTGGAGGTGACGTGCTAGCTTTAAGCTCGCGGTTTGACAGCATTGCCGCCGCGCCTTTCTTTGCGCGCTCTGTTCGAAAAGCCTTGTTTTTGTGCGCTTTCTCCAGCTCTTCCACGATGCGTTTTTGGTACAGCTTCCCGTCTTGTTCATAAAAAAACGCGCGCATTATTTCGCGGATTTTTTTCCATTTATGCGATGTGAGTTTTGCGATGGAGGCAAGCTGGCCATCGTCATCCGGTAAGCTTTCTTGCTGCCAATGGTGCAGTAAGAGCAGGAAATAAGCGCCGTGCATCTCAGTTGTCAGGTGGCCGGTACTAGCCAGATAATCCCCCCCGTAGAGGGGCATCCAGATATCGGTTTTCATGCCGACTCCAATAGTTACTGGGCTGGTTGAAGCCTCGGGTATGGCCGGTATTTCGTCACTTTGAGCCGCCGCGCGGCGGCCTCGCTGAATGTGATGCCCGCCACGGTGGCGAGGGACGGGCCGAACATGGCCAGAGCCCCATTGCGAAGCGCCCGCCATGGTTGGTCAGGGCAGCCGGCGGCGATCAACTTGCGGGCCAGGCTCGGGATGCTGCCGGCGATGGATGAGGCGCTGAAGGTGCGCCCATCCCAAACCGCCTGGGCGTGGTCGATTTGCAGCCGCTCGCCCCCGGCCTGGTACGTGGGGGGCAACATGTCGATCAACATGCGGTTTTCCTTGGATACGGTGAAGGGTAAAAATCGGCCTTACAGGGTGAGGCGCTAGGGTAGGTGCGCCCGGGACGTTGCGCCCGTCCTGGGCGTCTCCCGTTACCCCGCGCGCGAGGGGCCGCTTTGATAGGCTGGGTGGGTCTCATCTCCCACGATCAGGTTGTATCTCGGGTGCCGTTGCCCCTTGCGTCGGGGCGTCGGATCCAGGGCGGCGCGAATTTCCGCCATAGCGCCACGGATGGCAGCGGCGGCCTCGGCCATTCGTATGCGATGGGGCTGCGGGGCAGTTTCGGATTGCTGGATGAGGCGCGCGGCGGTCGCCGCAAGTTTTTCAAATGGGGTCATTTCATGTCCCAAAACTTGGGGTGATGTTGGGAGCCGCCACGGTGGACGACTCCCGCTTTGCGACGCCCGGCCGGTTCGCATTCGCTGGCCGGGCCGGTGCTGACGGCTATCGGGGCGCCTCAGAGGGGAGGGAGATCAAAACGTGCCCCATCGCCTCAATCGCCACCTGGGCGCTCGCATCCAACCAGATCGGCCGCCCTGCTTTGATTTCGAGCGTTCCGCCGTTGTTCCAGATCCCAAAACTCTGGTTGCAGACGAACAGCCCTGGCTGGCGGGTTGGCGTTGTTGCTTTCGGCAAAGGGCCGATGGCTTCCTCTGCCAGTTTCCCCCAAGTCCGATGCAGCGCCGGGGCGCGTGTATCAACCGGCAGCCCCTCCTTGCCCGGCTGGATGCCCGCGCCAGCCTTGATCGCGTGCGGGACAGGAAAGCCGGCCGCAAAGGCTTGTGTGATGACCCGCCGCGCGGCGGCATCCGCTGCGGCGGCTTCGTGTAGAGCGGTTTGGGCCGCCTGGGCGGCCTGGCCTGCGCGGTGCATCTCGGCAAGTGCGGCCACCACGCGCGGGCGATGGGCCAAACCATGAGACATGCGCCATTCCTCAGCACTTCGCTGGGCGTGCTGAAGTTGTCGGGTGAGGATTTCGTTCTGGTGGGCCAGGCTGGTTTCGGTGCTGGCGGTGCCAGCCTCGATCTCCGCCAGTTGTTGGGGGCTAATCGGCTCCCCCTTGGCGGCGGCATCCAGCGCGGCTTTGCGGCGGCGCTTGTGTTCGGCAAGTATCCTTTCAAGCTCTGCTATCGTGCCGCGCGTGGCCTCAACGCGGGCCTGCGTGGCGTCGTGTTTTTCGCGTGCGGTGGCGATCACCACTTCATCGGGTGCAGGATATTCCATTTGAAAATCCTTTTCAGCGGCATTGGCCGCTTGGTGGAGGAAGCTCAGAGCTTGGCTCTCGGGGGTAGGCCGACGCGTGCGCGCTCGGTGTTGCGCATCAAATCCAGCTTGGCTTCGCGGTACTCTGCCGGCGACATGTCGCGGGCGTGCTTGGGGCCAAACAGGTAGGGCTTTGTGGCCTTGAGCGCCGTTACCGTTTCCGCCGGGGAGAGTGTCGTGTCTTCAGCGGCGGCGATGGCAACAAGCGCCGGATCATATGCGCCGGCATTGCGGGCCGCCTCGGCGATGGCCGCCGCGCGGAGGGGGTTGTTGTCGCTCATACTGCGCACCCGCCGGCCGGATAATTGGCGCTCAAGGCACGCTTGACGCACCCTTCCAGGGCGTCCAGCTGGCAGCGCACATCGTGAATTTCGTCGCTGAGCTTTTCAGCCAGCCACGATATTGTTTGCCACCGCGCACCGCCTGATGCCCGCTCAGACTGCCCCAACATCTCCGCCACCTCGGAATGAGCGGACAGCTCACGCTGATGGCGGCGTATCTCCTCGAAGCAGCGCGCAATCTCCCGCGCTGACGCCAAGGCGTCATCGTTGATTTCCATTATCAATCCTATGAGATTTTAAAGCGCGGTCCCGCCGCGCGCGGGCTAGGCTGCTTTGTTCGGCAGAGGGCGAAAAGTCGCTTGCGGCATACTATCGACGAACCGGCGCAAGCTAGCGCCATCAATCAAAGTTCGTTTGCCGTTTTTGCGAGCTTGCAGGTGCCCGCTGCGAAGTCGCCGATAGATTTCGGCACGGGTCAGCGCAAAGGTGGTAGCAGCATCCTTGATCGAGTAAAAACAGGGAGCGCAACGGTCCATAGTGAATGGCCTATGTGCAAAGGTTGAAAAGGCCCCGGACGCATCCGGAACGATTTTGGCAAATAGCCGAGCTAGCATTGCCTTGTAAAGGAAAAAATGAAGATAAATACTTGTGATTTTGTGATTTTTGAAAATGATATGTTCACAAACTATGGAGTTACACCTTGGGGGAAAACAAGAGAAAATCCCCGGTTTTGAAGGCTAAAAGTTTTTAACAAGCATTTGATTTAATTAGTTATTCGAAACCTCGTCCAGCAATTTACGGGGTTCGGCGGACGACCGCTCCGCCAACTCTCCCCAATAAGCGCATGATTTTTCTTAATAAAAAGTAGCCAGTCGCTGCCGACTCACCATCTGACTCACCACCGAAGCTTCACACAAAAAAAATGTAAGTGCACATACAGAAAAATTACAGGCATTTAGTCGAGCAACTTTTCTTTGGGATAGGTTTGAATCCCGGAAAAGCACCGAGAATCAAAGGGCTTAATTCTCTTTTTTGGCGTCGGGCTAAATTTTAAAAAATTTTTGCGGTAATTTGTACGACTTGCGTACGGGCGTTTTGCCCAAAAAAAGGGGTACCCCCCCTTCCCTGCCCGGCCGTCGGCCGCCTCATGCGTGGCGCAGCGGCACAACCATAGCTCCCCCCGCCTCGATCCCATCCAATCGGTCCGCAAGGCGTTGCAGCGCTGCCGCCACTTGTGGCCGGTAGCGCGACCGGTTATAGGTTGCTGCCAGCTGGCTGCGGATCGAGACATGGTTCAACGCCGCCTCGATAATGTCCGGCATCTCGCCCATTTCGCCCAGCAGCGTCGCCCCGGTCCGGCGGAGGTCATGCCGCGTCCATCCCTCGGTGTTGCTCGCCTTCATGATCTGCTTCGTGGCGCGGTCGAAATTGTCCAGCGTGCCCCCGGCGGCGGTACAGAATATCAGCCGCCCCTCTGCCCCCGCCTTTAGCTCCCCTGCATCATCAACCGGCCGCAACGCGGTCAAGATGGCAAGCGCCTGGGCAGATAGCGGCACGATATGGGGCTGCCCGTTCTTGGTCTCGCGGATCGTCCACGTCTTGGCCTTCACGTCCACGTCCTTCCAGCGGGCGCTGGTGGCTTCGGAGCGGCGGGCCAAGGTCAGCAACAGGAAGCGCAGGCAAGCCCCATACGCCCCCTCAGCGGTACGCAGGACGGGCAGCAGGCGGGACAACTCCGCTTCATCCAACACCCGGTCACGGCGGCCGGTGGTGGCCGGCGGCACAAGGTCCGCAACGTCACGCGGCACATAGCCCCGCCCGGATGCCGCTGCCCATTTCAGCATTGGCCGCACATAGCGCACAGCCGCCGCAGCAGACTGAGCCGAGGGCCAGGAAGCCGCCTGCAACTGGAAGTCCCGCGCCTTGAGCATGTCGAGCGGCCTTTTCAGCAGCGGCTTGAACACGCTCTCGATGCGCCGCCGGCAGTCTGGCCAGGACTTCAGGGTGCAGCCTTGCTTGCGCTCATACAGCTCCAGCAACGCCGCCAGCGTGCCCACACCTTCCCGCGCTGCCTTGGCTACAGCGCGCTTGTGGCGAGCATCCGCTATCGGGTCCGCCCCACGGCGCAGATCCGCCCGCGCGGCTCGGGCTGCCTCCCGCGCTTCGGCAATGCCCATGGCGGGAAACTCGCCCAGCATCACCCGGCGGCTGCGCCCCATCGCATCGCGGGCACCCAGAACCCATGTTCTGCCCCCATTGGCGGTCACGCGAAGGCGCAATCCTTGCTGCCCCGTGTCCGCCAACTCCTCCCGCTTGCCGGTCTCGGCCGCCCGCTTAGTGGCGGCCTTAATGGCAGACTCAGTTAGGTGCGTTTTCATAACGATCTCCGCTGGGGCATCACTGGGGCATCACTTGGGGCATCATCACCATGGCATTTCAGGGGACGATCCGGGACACACAGTTAGCGGGTAATCGCCAAAAACTCAAGGAAAACAGCCGAAAGCTGAGACGATCTAAAACGCGGGGCATCACCTTAAAAAACCAGCGCCCGTTAATTCGTAATCAGTAGGTCGCCGGTTCGATTCCGGCGGACGGCACCATATTTCCTTTGAGTTTCAGTCACCTACCGGATGCAGAGATAATTTCTTTGGAATTATCCGATTGAATGTCCGCACCGTGTCCGCAATTTTCACTAACCGGTTGCCGCGAGACAATTGACACGACGCCAACGCCATTCATCGTCGTGTTTGCGGAGGGAAAAATCATGGCAACAGCGCCTCTGTTTTTATTTGAGATCTCCGTGCGTTGAGAACAAACCATGCACGAAGAGCCCCGTAAAACGCTCCGCTTCGCACCTCGCCTTAAACGCTGTCACGCGCCGCTCGACGAAAACGTCATAATTTATGACCGTTTTTTGCTACGATCGTCGACAGGTTGCGGATCAGCAAAAGAATATGCTCAGCACACAGAAAAAGTTATATTCGCTAACCAATTCCGTCTGATCAGATCGGAGTCTTTACTTTAAGGTGACCTGGCATGCGGCCTAGTGGAATTCGGTTGCAAGCCACGGATGACGGCCCCGATTAGATCTTGTTGAGTTCCCGAGACGGCGGCGTTGGAACACCCAACTATAGTGCTTATGGGAAGCCAACATTTTTGGCGTTGGGGTTCCAACATGCCGATGACTGGAGGTGGTGGGGGCTCGTTTTTAGAGACGTCACCCCGCCAGGGGCGGTCGCAGTACGCACACACCCCGCACGAAACCCAACCTGTTTTATCGCATGATCACTCTGGCGAAGATCCCATACAGCCACCAAACACGCACATCGAAAATCAAAATCACAACTACAGTGCCAGGCGCCCAAGACAAATGGTCGCGCAAGGCGCGTACCGGCGTAGCCTCTGGCGCGGCGGGGATCTGGTCTTCAGGGTATTGCGCGAGCCGCGCCGTCCGCTTGCGCCAGACATAACGATCCAGCATTGCCCCACACCAACTTGAATCAAAAATGAGACGATTTTAGATTTATCACGGAAAATTGTCTCTAAAAACGAGAAAAACCGCTTCTATTTTATTTACTTCTACACCGACGCCGTGAATAAAAGCCGCGCTTTCGCAATATTTTCTGCTTTTCGCCGCAATGAAAAATTTTTGATCCGGAGCGCTTCATGGCCAATACGCTTGTTTCCACCTCGTTCTCCAACGTGGTGTTCAGCCCTGCTTCCGGGATTGCCGGTGGCGAGACGCTCTCAGGTCACCTGGCCGCGACCTATAACAGCACTGGGACATTGATCAGCGAGACTGGCACCATTTCCCTGACGGAGACGCTGACCACAGGCGGCGTCACCACGGAAAGCTTTACCCTGAACAATGCCGGGACGGTGGTTGGCGATCAACTCAGCGGCAGCGGGATCAATTACAACACCTCGAACGGCACGACCTCAGGTTACGAGATTTTTATCCCCGAAGCCTCGTCCTCCGGAACCGGACCGACCTATTCCGATCTGCATCTGGACTGGAATTCGGCCACCAACCCGGTGTTTTTCCTCGGCCAGGAAACCAACACGACCAGCGGGAACGCGCAATATTCGGCGTTGATGCATGATGGCAACGCGTTGACCCTGACGTCGAGCGGCACCGAGGTCAGCACGGTGACCATCCTCTGCTTCTATGCCGGCGTCCGCCTGGCCACGCCGTCCGGCGAGAGGCCGGTGGAGTCACTCCAGCCGGGTGATCTCGTGCTGACGCGCAACGGGCCGATGAAGGTGCTCTGGCTTGGCCAGAGCCACGTCTCCACCCGCTTCGCTGATCCGCTTCGGACGCTGCCGATTCGCATCACCGCCGGAGCGCTGGGGGCTGGCCTGCCGAAGCGCGACTTGCTGCTCTCGCCGGACCACGCGATTTGCTTGAATAATATATTGGTGCAAGCGAGTGCCCTGGTGAACGGCACCAGCATCCTGCGGGAGGCGAACGTGCCGGAATGCTTCACCTATTATCATGTCGAGCTGAGCAGCCATGAGCTGCTGCTGGCTGAAGGGCTGGAAGCGGAAAGCTTCGTCGATAATGCCGCGCGTCGGAGTTTCCACAATTGGGATGAGCGCACCGCGCCGATGGCACCGATCGCCGAGATGGACATGCCGCGCGTGAAGTCCGCCCGTCAATTGCCCGCTGCCCTGCGGCAGCAGCTGGCGGCCGAGGCCGCATAGCGCAATGGGCATCCAGGGTGGGGCGGATCGCCCCGCCTGGCGTTCACGCTTCCGCATGGCTCAAAAGGGGCGGGATTAAGAGGCCGTAAAATGGCGGAAGAGGTGGGATTCGAACCCACGGTACGCTTGCACGCACGGCGGTTTTCAAGACCGCTGCCTTAAACCACTCGGCCACCCTTCCAGCGCCGCCGGGCCTCTAGATTCGCCCGGCGGCCATCCTTTCCCGCGTCAGGCCTCCAAGGTCAAGCGCACACCCAGCCGTCCGGCCAGATCCTGGATGAACTGCCAGGCCACCCGCCCGGAGCGGCTGCCCCGCGTCATGCTCCATTCCACCGCCGCGGCGCGCAGCTCCGGCGTCTCGATCGGCAGCCCGTAGGCCGCCGCATAGCCCTCGACCATCGCGAAGAATTGCTGCTGATCGCCGTTATGGAAGCCGATCCACAGCCCGAACCGGTCGGAGAGCGACACCGCCTCCTCCACCGCCTCGCCGGGATTGATCGCGGTCGAGCGCTCATTCTCGATCATGTCGCGCGGCATCAGATGCCGGCGGTTGGAGGTGGCGTAGAACAGCACATTCTCCGGCCGCCCTTCGATGCCGCCATCCAGCACAGATTTCAGCGCCTTATAATCGGCGTCGCCCTTCTCGAAGGAGAGATCGTCGCACAGGATCAGGCTGCGGCGCCGGGCGTCGCGCAGCACATTCAGCAGCGCCGGCAGCGAGCCGATATCCTCGCGATGGATCTCGATCAGCGCCAGCGAATCCTTAAATTGCCGGTTGGCCTCTGCATGCGCCGCCTTCACCAGCGAGGATTTGCCCATCCCCCGCGCGCCCCAGAGCATGGCGTTATTCGCCGGCAGCCCCTTGGCGAAACGCAGCGTGTTCTCCAGAATCAGCGCCTTCTGGCTCTCCACCCCCTGCAGCAGCGAAATCGCCACCCGCGAGACCTGTTTCACCGGGCTCAGCCCGCCAGAGTGCGGGTGCCAGACGAAGGCGTCCGCCTGCATCAAATCCGGGGTGCGCGGCGGCGGCGGTGCCAGGCGCTCCAGCGCCTCGGCAATCCGGCGCAACAGGTCATCATCCATTCTCGTCTCCTCCTGTTGACTGCAACGGCGCGCACCCTATGGTCCGCGCAACTTCACGGCAACCAGGAGTGCCCATGTTCATGTCCGCCGCTTACGCGCAAACCGCTTCCGGCGCCGCCGCCTCCGGCCCCGCCGGAATCGCCGCGCTGATGCAGTACGCGCCGATCGTCCTCATCGTCATCGTCTTCTATTTCCTGCTCATCCGCCCGCAGCAGAAGCAGCAGAAAGAGCTGAAGGCGAAGCTCGGCGGGCTCAAGCGCGGCGACAAGGTCGTCACCGCCGGCGGCATCGTCGGGCTGGTGAAGAAAACCGTCGAGGGCTCAAACGAGATCGAGGTCGAGATCGCCCCGAACGTGACGGTGAGCATTGTGCGCTCGACCATCAGCACCGTGCTGGCGCCGGCCGCGCCAGCCAATGACTCGGTCAAGAAGTAAAGCAGAAACTCGGGGGCTTTTTGAAAAAAGCCCCCATACCCAAAATTTTCGCGACCTTAGAGACTGTTTCAAAAGTCGCTATGGTGAGTCGTCAAGGGGTGATTTGCAAGCACCGGAGCGCAGCGTACTTAAGGTACGTGAGCACCGGCGCGCAGCAAATCGCCCCTTGACGGCCGCCAGAGTGGCTTTTCAAACAGTCTCTCAGGCGGCTGCCTTGGCGCCGTTCGGGCTCAAGGGGAACAGCATGGCGACGTTGCAGCGCTCATAGCGCGCCCCGAATTCCCGCATGATGCCCTCATCATGCCGAAAGCCCAGCTTCTCGTATAAATGCACGGCGGCGGCGGATTTGCTGTTCGAGAGCAGATAGAGCCGCCTGGCCCCCAGCGCCCGCACCCTGGCGATCATCTCGCGCAGCAGAAACTCACCGGCCTTGCGCCCCCTTGCCGCCTCCAGCACCCCCATCTTGCCAAGCTCATACTGGCCCTCGCCGGTCTTCAGCAACGCGCAGGTGCCGACCACCCCCAGCCCGTCCGCCTCGACAAACCAGATCTCCCCGCCCTTTTCGATGATCCGCTCGCGTGGATTCTCCAGCACGTCGAGATCCGCTGGCTCCAGCCGGTACATCGTCTCGATCCATTCCCGGTTGATCTGGCCGAATAACGCCGCCCGCTCATCGCTGAAGGGCAGCAGCCGCAGCCCGGCCGGGGCAAAACGCTGGTGCAGCGGCTTTCGCGCCAAAGCCGTCTCGATCGCGTCGATCTGCGCCAGAAACTGCGCCTCCATCCCGGCCAGCAGATCCCTCACCGCCGCCTCCACCTGCGGCCAGACCAGAGCCTTCGAGCAGGCCATATCCGCCTCGCCCTGGGGGGTGAGAGAGACAGTCTTGTGCCGCTGGTCCTTATGCAGCCGGTCGATCGCCACCAGCCCCATCTCCGCCAGCTTCGCCGCGTTGCGGGTGATCGCCGGCTGGCTCAGCCCCATCGCCTGGGACAACTCCCCAATGGTCTGCGGCCCATACGCATCCAGCGTCGCCAGCAGCGAATATTGCGCGGGCTGGATATCCAGCCCCACCGCGCCGCCCAACGCCGCCACATCGCCCTGCATCCGCTCCGCCAACCGCTTCAACCGGCTGCCCAGAAACAAAGCCGGGCGCTCTTTCAGAATATCGCCGCTCATTCCCGCCTCACAAACATAACTAGACATATAACTAGATATGTTTATGCGCCAGAACCCCCCGCATGGCAATGCGGGGGTTCAAAAATCAGTGGCTGCGGGCGGTGGTGTAGCGCGCGACCCCGGCCAGGGCGGTGCGGATTTCGCTCTCCGGGAAGACCGCGAGGCGATGCACGGCGCTGTCGATGAACGCATCCGCGCGGGCGATGGTGCGCGCCGTGCAATCATGTTTCTCAATCAACGCCAGCGCGGTGGCCAGATCTTCCTCGGTCTGCTCGCTGGCTTCCAGCGTGCGTTGCCAAAAGCCGCGCTCTTGCTCATCGGCGTCCTGCAGCGCCAGGATCACCGGATAGGTCAGCTTGCCCTCGCGGAAATCATCGCCGACGGTCTTGCCCAGCTGCGCCTGGTTGGCGGCGTAATCCAACGCGTCGTCCACAAGCTGGAAGGCCATGCCGAGATCCATGCCGAAATCGCGCAAGGCGGCGCAATCCTGCGCGCTCGCCCCGGCGATCACCCCGCCCACTTCCGAGGCCGCCGCGAACAAAGCCGCGGTCTTGCCGCGAATGACCTCGAAATAGGTCTCCGGCGTGGTGGAAATATCGTTCTGGGTGGTCAGCTGCAGCACCTCGCCCTCGGCGATGGTGGCGGAGGCGGAGGAGAGGATGCGCAGCACCTCCAGCGAACCATCCTCGACCATCAGCTCAAAAGCGCGGGAGAACAGGAAATCCCCGACCAGCACCGAGGCCTTGTTGCCGAATACCGCATTGGCCGAGGCAAAGCCCCGGCGCAGCAAGGATTCATCCACCACATCGTCATGCAGCAATGTCGCGGTATGGATGAACTCCACACAGGCGGCGAGGTTGACCTGCCGCCCGCCCGTGTAACCACAGAGCTTGGCCGCGGCGAGGGTCAACAGCGGGCGCATGCGCTTGCCCCCCGCCGCGACAATATGCGCCGCCAGCTGCGGGATCAGCGCCACCGGGCTGTCCATCCGCGCCACGATGGCCTCGTTCGTCGCCTGCAGCTCCGCCTCCAGCAGCGCCGTCAAGCGGGCCAGCGCGTCAGTGGTCGGCTCTGTCGTCAAAGGGGTCGCATTGTCCAAAATCAGCGCCCTAACCTATCCAAGCAAATTGCGTTAGCACCATATCAGGCGGGTTGTCGGAAGGGTCAAGCGGGTGGTCGAGGATGAGACGAGTGCGGGCACGCTGCTGGGCGGGCGGCTGGCCTATAGGCAGCTGCGCGCGGGGCATCGCAGCGGCTTCGAGCCGGTGCTGATGGCCGCCTTCTGCCCCGCCCGCCCCGGTACGCGCGTGCTGGAGCTGGGCAGCGGCGCGGGGGCGGCGCTGCTCTGTCTGCGCGCCCGGCTGGGCGGGATCAGCGGCATCGGCATCGAGCGTCACCCCGCCCTCGCCGCCCTGGCTCAGGCGAATTTCACCGAAAATGGCTTTCACGATCTCGCCGCCGTGCAGGCGGATGCGACCCGCCTGCCCTTCGCAGCCCAGACCTTCCAGCATGTGATGGCGAATCCGCCCTGGTTCGCGCCGGATGGCACCCACTCCCCCGATTCCGCCCGCGCCCTCGCCCACCACGCCAGCGAAGGGTTGCTCGCCGGCTGGATCGGCGAGGCGCTGCGGCTGCTGCGCGACCAGGGTAGCCTCACCCTGGCCTTGCCCGCCGCCAGCTTTGCCCAGGCCGCCAGCCTGCTGCGCCCATCCTGTGGCGCCATCACCTTGCTGCCGCTCTGGCCGCGCGCCGGGGAGGCCGCGAAACTGATCCTGCTGCGCGCCCGCAAGGCCAGCCGCGGCCCGGATGTGATCCTGCCCGGCCTGGCATTGCATGACGCGGCCGGCATCACTGCCGCCGCCCAATCCGTGCTGCGCGACGGCGCCGCGCTTGACGCGACCTGACCGCCGCCCCTAACGCCAAACCCATGCAGCGCGCCGCGAACCGTTTTCTCACCCTGGAAATCGCCCGGTTCATCGCCGCCTTCTGCGTCGCCACCGACCATCTGGCCGGGCTCGCCACCCGGAACGGCACCGGCGCCATGCCCTTCGGCTTCTCCCTGCCGCCGATCGCCGCCGTGTTGTTCTTCTTCGTGCTCTCCGGCTTCGTCATCCAGAACGCGCATGGGCGCGATCTCGGCCAGCTCGCCGCCCTGCCGCGCTATCTCTGGCGCCGGATCTGGCGCATCTATCCGCTCTACTGGCTGTCGCTGATCATGCCGCTCTGGTTTCTCTGGCACAGCAGCAGCTTGGCCTATCTGGCGCAGATCATCAGCCTGGCGCCGGTCTCCTCCTTCTCCATGCCCGAAGCCAATCCCCCAGCCTGGACGCTGCGCTTCGAGCTGGCCTTCTATATCGTCTTCGCCCTCACCTTGCTGCCCCGCCTCGGCCGCTGGGCGCTGGGCATCTGGCTGGCGCTGCTGCTACTCTACTGGTTCCCGCATCTGTTTCATGTCGTGGTGCGGCCTTATTTCCACGCCCTGCCGGCCGGCTTCGCCTGGTATTTCTTCGGCATTCACGATCTGCTGTTTCTCTGCGGGGTGGAGGCCGCGACCCTGCTCGCCCGCCGCCCTCTGCCCGGCTGGGGCTTATGGGCGCTGCTCGGGGCTTCGGCGGGGGCGGTGCTGGCCCTGCTCTCCCGCCAGCATTGGGGGTTCGACTATCCCGACCGCACGCTGGAACTCGGCACCGGCATCGCCTTCTCGGGACTGATCCTGGCGCTGACCGGGCTGGAGCAAAGCCACCGCCTCACCCCGCCGCGCTGGGGTGCCGGGCTGGGCGCGATGTCCTATCCGCTCTATCTGATCCATGCCGATTGCGGCGCGCTGGTGATCAAAATGCTGCAAAGGGCTGGGCTGGGGCATGTTCTGTCCGTCCCGGTGCTGTTCCTTCTCGAAATGGCACTCTCGCTCGCCGCCGCCGCCCTGCTCGCCTTTCTGATCGACAAGCCCTTGCAGCGCCTCGCCCGCCGGGTGGTCTGACCCCTATTCCAGCGCCAGACAGGCCGCCAACGGGTCTTCCAGCGCGTTAATGTTGGAGAGCAGATGGATCGCCCGCTCCGGATGCTCATCCTCATCGCCGAGCAGATCGGAGGACACGCTCAGCGTGCCATCCCACAAAATCCGCACATTCAGCGGCCGCGAGACCGGGGCCTGCACCTGCACCCAGCCGCGGCGCTCCGGCGGCTGGGTTGAAGGGGCGGGCGGCGGCGGCGGGGCGTCGCGGTCATAGCCGCGCCCGCCCGGCGGCTGGAACAGCAGCACCCGCTCGGCCGGGAACACGCTCAATTCCTGCGCCAGCCAGCGCCATTCATCGGTGGAGAGAAACTCCGCCTGGCGGAAATCCTGCGGGATCTGCGGCCCGTCGAACGTGTAGCGGATCTCCACCTGCCAGGCCCGCTTCTCCTCCAGCAGGATGCGCGCCAGCCCCGGCAGCTCCCGCAGATTGGCGCGATAGGCCATCAGATTATAGCGAATGCGCGGCGCCCCCGGCTTGCCGGCGAACACCTCCAGCAACAGCGCCAGATTCTCCAGGAAAATCCCCTGGCGCGCGCCCTTGCGCATGCGCTCATAGACATCCTTATCAAAGCTCTCCAGCGAGATATTGATATGATCGAGCCCGGCGCCGGCCAGCGCCTCGAAGAAGTCCCGTGTCTGCCGCTTGGCCAGATTGGTGGTGAAGAACAGCTTGCGCCGATACTCACGCGGCACCAGCGCGATGAAGTCCATCAGCCTCGGATGCAGCGTCGCCTCATGCAGGCAGGAGAGCCAGAAATTCCCGTCCGGCACGTAAGGGATCAGCCGCAAAGCCGCCTGGAAGGTCGCCTCCTCCATCATATTGGTGCGGAAAGTCTCTGAATAATCGTAAACGCAGAACGGGCAGCGCAGATTGCAATTATTGACGATATCCAGCCGCACGCATTGCAGTGGGTGAAATTCCTGGTTCAGCCGGGGCGAACGCTCCACCACATGCGCCGAACCATGCACCCGCACGATCAGCGCCGCGCGCTCCGCCTCGCTCAGTTCGCGGTCGAACAGCACGAAGAAGGCATTCTGCCCATCGCCCAGCCCGGCCTTGCGCAGCATGTCGTTGGTCTGCGCGGCGACATGGCGTTGCAGCAGCACCTCACCCTCCGCCTCCGGCAACAGCAGGTCGATCACCACCCGGCGCGTCGCATCCGCCAGATCCCGCACCCAACCGGCGACATGCCGCGTGCTGCACGCATCGACAAAGCCCTGATACGGCCCCTGCCCCGGCGGATCGGTCCGCAGATTCGGCGCCAGCTCCAGCCGATGCGCCGCCCCTTGCGGACGCACGTAAACCAGATCGCGCTCAGCCTCGCTCAACGGCGGGTTGAAATGCGCCTCGAAGGCATAGCCGCCATCGCCGACGCCGACCTGCACCAGAATTTCGCTGAACCCATCGGCGCGGCCGGAAGCCAGCACGCGCTCGCCGGCATCGCCCGGCAGCACCACCTCATAGGCGAGACGCGCCGTGGCGTCGTTCACATCGCGCAGCCAGCCTTTCACATGCGCGATGCTGCGTTCATCGACATAACCTTGATAAAGCGGGCTCATCGCATTCATGCGGGGACAGTACGGCAAACCGGCCAGCGCGTACAATCGCGTCAGCCCGCCCTGCTTGACGCTCCGCCGGCCTTTGCCGAAAACCCTGGGCAGGATGAACGCTCCCCACCGCCTTGTTCCGGCGAAGCTGCGCACGCTGGAAATCGGCCGCTTCATCGCCGCCAGCCTGGTGATGGCCATGCACCTCATCGGGTTCGCCGGAGGCTATGCGCCGCCAGGGCGGGCGGCGTTGCTGGGCGGTTTCGTACCGCCCGCGGCCTTCGCGGTGCAGTTCTTTTTCACGCTGAGCGGCTTTGTGATGATCTGCGCGCATGGCCAGGAGTTTGGACAGGCCGGGGCCAGCGCGCGCTTCTGGTGGCGCCGGGCGCGGCGCATCTACCCGATGTACTGGCTCTCTTTGCTCCTGGCGCTCTGCGCCCTGCCGGCGGTGCCGGAAGCCGGGCGGATGCTCGGGCTGGCCACGCTCGCCCCGTATTTCACCCCGGATATCGTACCTCCCGCCTGGTCGCTGCGGCTGGAAATCGCGTTTTATCTGCTTTTCGGGCTCTGCCTGCTGCCGCGAATCGGCCGCGCCGTGCTGGTCCTCTGGGTGGTTGGCACGGTGGGCCTCACCTATTGGCCGCATCTGCAGGCGGGCCTCGTGCCGGGGGCGCTGCGCGCGCATGCCGTGCTGTTCCTGTTCGGAACCAATTTCACCTGCTTTCATCTGCAATTCTTCGGCGGCATGCTGGCGGGCTGGCTTTACCAAACCCGCCCCCCCGGCCCGCGCCTGGCCTGGGGCGTGCTCGCGGCCGGTACGGCGGCGCTGTTGCTCTGTCTGCCATTCCTGCATTGGGGCAACGCCTATTACACCCCAGCCCTCGCCCCGGTGCTGGCGCTGGGCTTCGGCGCCGTGGTGCTGGGGCTGGCGGCGCTGGAAAGCGCCGGGGCAATCCGGCCGAGGGCGGCGGCGACGCGGCTGGGGGCCATCTCCTACCCGCTTTATATCCTGCATGGCAGTTTTCTGGCGCTCTTCACCGCCTTCGCCCCGCCCTCGCGCCTGCATCTCGGGCCAGGCGGGCAATACGGCCTGCTGCTCGGGGCGATGCTGGCCATTTACGCGCTCAGCGCCGCCGCCGCCTTTTGCATCGACCAACCTTTGCAGCGCCGCCGCCGGCCCGCCTGAACACGGGCGCGCCCTGGCCCCCAACCCCGGCTCGGAAAATTTCTCCAGACTTGATTTAGTTTAGATTGCGTGCCCGCCCACTATATGTTGTTATGCGCTTCCGTTTTTGACCCTCTGGAGTATCGGCAGCGATGAATATGATGACCAAGCCGGAAGCCCCGCTGCTCGATGATGGCGTGCAGATGCCCGGCCGCTTCAGGGTCAATGTCGATCGCAGCCGCGATTCGCTGCTGACCGATTTCGGCCGCGCCACGCTGGATGACCGCTACCTCCTCCCTGGCGAGGGCTATCAGGACCTCTTCGCCCGCGTCGCCTCCTATTATGGCGACGACCAGGCCCACGCCCAGCGTCTTTACGACTACATCTCCAAAATGTGGTTCATGCCCGCCACCCCGGTGCTCTCCAATGGCGGCACGGATCGCGGCCTGCCGATCTCCTGCTTCCTCAACGAAGCCACTGACAGCCTGGATGGCATTGTCGGGCTGTGGAACGAGAATGTCTGGCTCGCCTCCAAGGGCGGCGGCATCGGCTCCTATTGGGGCAATCTGCGCTCGATCGGCGAGAAGGTCGGGCAGAACGGCAAGACCTCCGGCATCATCCCCTTCATCCGGGTGATGGACTCTCTGACGCTGGCCATCTCCCAGGGCTCGCTGCGGCGCGGCTCGGCGGCGGTGTATCTGCCGGTCTGGCATCCGGAGATCGAGGAATTCGTCGATATGCGCCGCCCCACCGGCGGCGATCCCAACCGCAAGGCGCTCAACCTGCATCACGGCATCCTGATCTCGGATGATTTCATGCGCGCCGTGGAGCAGGACGAGATGTGGGGGCTGCGCTCGCCGAAGGACCATAGCGTGGTGCGCTCCATCTCCGCCCGCGCGCTCTGGATCCGCATCCTCACCACCCGCATCGAGCAGGGCGAGCCGTACATCATCTATTCCGACCATGTGAACGACGCCCGGCCGCAACAGCACAAGCTGGCCGGGCTGGAGGTGAAAACCTCCAATCTCTGCGCCGAGATCACTTTGCCCACCGGCATCGACCAATATGGCAAGCAGCGCACCGCGGTCTGCTGCCTCTCCTCGCTGAATCTGGAAACCTGGTTCGAATGGCACCAGGATGAGCGCTTCATCGAGGATGTGATGCGCTTCCTGGATAATGTGCTGGAGGATTTCATCCAGAAGGCGCCGGATTCGATGGAGCGTGCCAAATATGCGGCGATGCGCGAGCGCTCCGTCGGCATGGGGGTGATGGGTTTCCATTCCTTCCTGCAGGATAATTCCATCCCCTTCGAGAGCGTGATGGCGAAGGTGTGGAACACCCGCATGTTCAAGCATATCCGCGCCCAGGCGGATGCCGCCTCGAAAACCCTGGCGGCCGAGCGCGGCGCCTGCCCGGATGCGGCGGATTACGGGATCGAGGAGCGTTTCTCCCACAAAATCGCCATCGCCCCCACCGCCTCGATCTCGATCATCGCCGGCAATGCCTCACCGGGAATCGAGCCGATCAGCGCCAATGTGTTCCTGCAGAAAACCCTCTCCGGGAGCTTCTCGGTGCGCAACCGCGCGCTGAAGAAGGTGCTCGCCGCGCATGGCTTCGACGACGAGGACACCTGGTCCTCGATCACCGTGAACAAGGGCTCGGTCCAGCATCTGGACTTTCTCAGCCCGCATGAGAAGGACGTGTTCAAGACCGCCTTCGAGCTGGACCAGCGCTGGGTGATCGAGCATGCCGCCGACCGCACGCCCTTTATCTGCCAGAGTCAGTCGATCAATCTCTTCCTGCCGGCGAATGTGAATAAGCGCGATTTGCACCAGATCCATTATCAGGCCTGGAAACGCGGGGTGAAATCGCTCTATTATTGCCGCTCGCTCTCCATTCAGCGCGCCGATACGGTGTCCGAGAAGAAACCCACCGCCGCCCTGAAACCCGCCGAATCCACGGCGAATTACGAAGAATGCCTCGCCTGCCAGTAAGGCAAGGTTTGTTTGTAAATATTTTTGGTGCCGCTTTTTTCAAAAAGCGGCGAAAAACCGACGCCGATTGACTGAAAGCCGCGACATGACCGATCACCCCCCGAAGATGGACCTGCTGACCGAAAACCCGGTCTACAAGCCCTTCCGCTACCCCTGGGCGTATGAGGCCTGGCTGACCCAGCAGCGGGTGCATTGGCTGCCCGAGGAAGTGCCCCTGGCCGAGGATGTGCGCGACTGGCACAAGAAACTCACCGAGGGCGAGCGCAACCTGCTCACCCAGATTTTCCGCTTTTTCACCCAGGCGGATGTCGAGGTGAATAATTGCTACATGAAGCAATATTCACAGGTCTTCAAACCGACTGAAGTGCTGATGATGCTCTCAGCCTTCTCCAATATCGAGACCGTCCATATCGCCGCCTATTCGCATCTGCTGGATACGGTGGGTATGCCTGAGGTTGAGTATCAGGCCTTCCTCAAATACAAGGAGATGAAGGATAAATACGATTACATGCACAGCTTCTCAATGGAGACCAAGCATGAAATCGCCAAAACCCTTGCCGCCTTCGGCGCCTTCACGGAGGGGTTGCAGCTATTTGCCACCTTTGCCATCCTGCTGAACTTCCCGCGTTTCAACAAGATGAAAGGCATGGGGCAGATCATCACCTGGTCGGTGCGCGACGAATCACTTCATTGCGATTCGATCACAAAACTCTTCCTCACCTTCATCTCCGAAAATCCCGAGGTGTGGTCGCAACAATTGCGCCAGGAGCTGTACCAGACCTGCGCCACCATCGTCGATCACGAGGATGCCTTCATCGATCTCGCCTTTGAATTCGGGGCGGTGGAAGGGCTCACCGCCGCCGAGGTCAAGCGTTATATCCGCTATATCGCGGACCGGCGCCTGGCCGGGCTGGGGCTCAACGCGCTCTTTCAGGTGGAGAAGAACCCGCTGCCCTGGCTGGATGAAATGCTCAACGCCGTCGAGCACACGAACTTCTTCGAGAACCGCTCGACCGAATACAGCAAGGCGGCAACCTCGGGCAGCTGGGAGGACGCCTTCGCCGATTTCGATCCCCCCACCACGGGAAGTTGAGATAAATTTTACGATATCGTACTTAAATTTCATTTAACGTCAACCTCTGGATGGAACGATTTTTTTCGTTCTGTTCCAGGGGCTTGTTTTTTCTGTAGCGCGAAGTCTAAATTTCTCTTAAGAATCACGCCGTGGAGAGTTCAACCAACACCTCCTATGAAAGGGAGGTGAATATTGAGAGCCCAGACTTGGCAGACTTCGCAGGACGCTTGACGTACATCATCCCGGCACCGCCCTGCCATCTTTTAAACCGTTAAGTTAACAAAACGTTTTAATATCGGATCGAAACGCACTATGTCAGGTTTTCAAGGCCCCGATGAAGAGTTTGAAGCTGGTGGCGCCCGCGCTTCGGGCGGCACCCCGCGCTATAGCCGGCGTCTCTCGGACAAGATTCTGCTCGCCTTCCATCACGCCTGCGATCAAGGCGATTACGAAATTGCCGAGCAGCTGCTGCGGATTCTCGAATCGATGCTGACCCGGCGCACGGTTCCGCCGGATTCCAACCGTCGCAAGAGCATCGAGAGCCTGGTGGCGGCGCATGAGCGCCTCTGGCACCTGCGCCATCCGGACGAAGCCGTCGCTTAGAGCAATATGCGTTTAGGTTGACGCGCCAGCGTCAGAATAAACACATATTGCTCGCTAAAGCATAAATGGAGCGCGTGGGTGTCAACCCATCTCGCTCTGAGCGGCCGCCCTCTCAGGCGACGTATTTACGGAACATCTCGTAGCCATCGACATGAAAGGCCAGGCCGGACCATTGGTTCTGCTGGTCGTACCAGATGCTCAGATGCAGCTTCCCGGTGACATCGAAACGCTGTGCGAGAATGGTGCCGCCATTCGCGTCCGGCAGTTTGTTCCAGCCTGGCGAGTTCACGATGGCCGGGTAGTGCCGCCCGGTTTCCACGTTCAGGATCATCGCCTGCAGCATGGCGCGGTTCCAGTAGGTGAGCGGCAGCATCGGCGGTGTGCCGGTATATTGATAATCCCCCGCCTTGGTCGCCTGCACCGCGAAGCCGCCGGGAATCGGGCTCGCCTGCACCGAAAGCAGCGTGCCGTTATGGTTCACCTGGCTCTGCAGCCCGACAAACGCATCCCCCCGCCATTGCTCCACGGCATGGCCGCGATAGCGAAACACCGGAATCCCGGCGATGGTCACCACCATATCCGCCTGGATATCGACCTTCAGCCCATCGCCATCCTGGGTGAATGTCATCAACTGTTCACCGATCGGCGAACCATTGCGCAAAATCTGAAACCGCATCTGCCCGCTGGGCGGCACCGGCAGGGCGGAGGCGGCTTGCGCCGGTGCCCAGGGGGCCGCCGTCAACGCCGCCGCCCCCGCCAGAAATCCCCGCCGTTCCAGCCTGCCTTGCATCATGCGCCTTTTGCACTCCGTCCGGTTGATTTGCCGCCTGAGATAGGGGCGACAGCGCTCTTTTACCATGGCACAATCGCGCCATGCATCAGTTGATTCTCCTTCGCCACGCCAAGGCCGAACCACAGGCCGAAGGCCAGTCCGACCATGACCGCGCCCTGACCGAAACCGGGCGCGAGGCGGCACGGCGGGTCGGTGCGGCGATGCGCCGCGCCGGGCTGGCGCCGGAGGTGGTGCTGGTCTCCACCGCCACCCGCACCCAGCAGACGCTGGAAGGGCTGGAGGATGCGACGGTCTGGGATGAATGGCCGAATATCGACCAGCTGCCGCAGCTCTATATGGCCACCCCGCCGCAGATTTTGAACACGCTGCGCGACCTGCCGGAGACGGTGCGCAGCGCCATCGTCATCGGCCATAATCCCGGCCTGCACGAGCTGGCGCTGAGCCTGGCCGGGGAGAGCCGGGCGGATGCCACGCTGGCGCGGATCGATGCCGGCTACCCCACCGCCAGCCTCTCCGAATTCCTGGTGACCAGCAGCTGGCGCCAGCTCGGCCCCGGCGCATCCAGCCTCAAACGCTTCCTGCTGGCCAAGGACCTGACGTAGCGAAGGTTTGGGATCATCCCATCGCGGACCCCAAACCGGTCCCTCACCCCGTCCGATGCCCGGTCAGCGCATCCCCCGCATCGCGCGGCAGCCGCGCGCAAAGCGGTGAGGCCACCAGCGCCACCAGGCTGACCACGATGAAGGCGATATCGTAATCGCTGAGGCTTGGCGTCGTATGCCCGGTCAGGAAACTGGAAATCTCCAGGCTTGCCGCCCCCACCACCACGCCCATCGTCAATGAAAGCTGCTGCACGGTGGTGTAGAGCGTGGTCGCCGCGGACATTCGCGGGCGCGGAATATCGCCATAGGCAATCACGTTATACGCGGTGAATTCCAGTGAACGGAAGGTGCCGGCCACCAGCAGCACCAGCGCCATCAGCCAGGCCGGCCAAGCCGGCGAGAACAGGGCGCTCGCCGCCAGCATCAGCGTCGCCGCCACCCCGTTCCAGATCAGCACCGAACGAAAGCCGAAGCGGGTCAGCAGCTTTGTCGCGGCCGGCTTCATCGCAATCGCCCCGGCGGCGGAGGCGAAGGTGATCATGCCGCTCTGCAAGGGGGTTTTGCCGAAGCCCAGCTGCAGCATCAGCGGCAACAGAAACGGCACCGCCCCCACCGCCACCCGGAAGAAGGTGCCGGCGGTCAGCGAAATCGAGAAGGTCGGCACCCGAAACAGCGAAAAATCCAAAATCGGGTTGGCGGCGTTGCGGGCGTGGCGCCAATAGCCAAGGCACGCCAGAATGCCGAGCAGGAAGGCAAGCAGCGTCCAGGGCAAAGGAATCAATCCGCGCCCGATCGTCTCCATGCCGATCATCAGACAGGCCATCGCCGCACCGGAGAACACCAGCCCCAGACGATCGAGCTGCCCGCCCCGCCCCTCCTCGCGCACATCGGGGATGAACATCGAGACCGCGATGGCGCCTGCAATGCCGATCGGCACATTGATGTCGAACACCCAGCGCCAGGACGCGACGGAGACGATCAGGCCGCCCAAAGGCGGCCCCAGCACCGGCCCGAGCAGCGCCGGCACGGTCAGCCAGGCCATTGCCGCCACCATCTGGCTGCGGCTGACCGAGCGCAGCAGCAATAGCCGCCCCACCGGTAGCATCATCGCCCCGCCCAGCCCCTGCACCACGCGCGCCGCCACCAGCACCAGCAAATTCGGCGCGATGCCGCAAAACACCGAGCCGAGGGTGAAGATGATCACCGCCGCCCGGAACACCTGCCGCGCCCCGAACCGGTCCGCCACCCAGCCCGAGGCCGGCACGAACACCGAAAGCGCGATGAGATAGGAGGTGACCGAAACGCTCATATAAAGCGGGTCGATGTGAAAGCTTTTCGCCATCGCCGGCAGCGCCGTGGTGACCACGGTCGAATCCAGATTCTGCATGAACAGCGCCACCGCGATGATGATCGCCGTGGTGCGCATGCGTTTGGTGGGAACCTCCGGCTCGGCCTCCTGCTCGCTCTCGCTGCTCATGGATCGAGCGGCCTTGCCTCCTCGGCCAGCATGACCGGAATGCCATTGCGAATCGGGTAGGCCAGCCGGGCCTTTTCGCTCACCAGCTCCTGGCGGGTCCGGTCATAGGTCAGCGGCCCTCGCGTCACCGGGCAGACCAGCATTTCCAACAGGCGCGGGTCGATCCCCGGCTCATCCGCTTCAACACTCATCCCACCTCAACTCGCTTTCGGCGTTTTATCCTGCCCCGGCCCGCCATCGAAGGCGTCGATCTCCAGCAAGGCGCGCAGGGCCTGCGCGCGCTGCGCCGCGTCCCGGGCTTCCAGTAAAGCCTGCTTTTCCTCGGGCGAAAACGGGCAAGCCATGCAGAGCGAGGTGACCAGGGCCGCGTCGCTCATCTGGCCGATCGCCTCCCAGTTCGCCTCCACCTGCGCCGCGGCGAAATAGCGGCCCAGCGCATCCAGCAAAATCTGCCGGGGAAAGGGCAGCGGGAGCGGCTCGGGCGACAGATCCGCCGCATAGCCGGCCAGCCCCGCCTGCACCCGCCGATATCCCCGGCGCAAACCCGTCTCCTCGACGATGGTAAAGCGGACCACCCCGGTCAGCGCGATCAGATAGCGCCCGTCATCGGTTTCCTCGAAACTGGAAATCCGGCCCAGGCAGCCGGTGCGGTACAGGCCGGGACCGGTCTCGCCCTGCGCCAGCCGCCTATCCGGCTGCACCATGCCGAAATACCGCCCCAGCCCCAGCGCATCCTCGACCATCGCCAGATAGCGCGGCTCGAAAATATTCAGCGGCAACTGCCCGCCGGGCAGCAGCAGCGCCCCGGGCAGGGGAAACACCGGAAACTCCTCCGGCAGATCCTCAAGGCGGGGCATGATGATCGCCATTCAGCTGAACAGCAGCGCCGAGAGCTTGCGCCGGGCCGCCATCGTCGCCGGATCGTCCATGCCCCAGGCCTCGAAGAATTTCAGCAGCTGCAGCCGCGCCCCGTCCTCATGCCAGCCGCGGTCGCGCTTGATGATCTCCAGCAGCGCCGCCGCCGCCTCGGCGCGGGCGCCGCTGGCGTTCAGCGCCGTCGCCAACTCATAGCGCGCCTCATGATCGTCCGGATTCGCGGCCACACGCTGCTCCAGCCCGGCCATCGCGGATTGCGCCTGCCGGCCTTCCTGCGCCAGGGTCAAAGCCGCCTGCGCGCCGGTGATCTCGGCATGGTTGGCCAAAGCCGCCGGGACCTGGCCCAGCAGCTCCTGCGCCTGCGCCTCTTCGCCCAGCGCCAGCAGCGCCCGCACCAGCCCGCCCCAGGCTTCCGGCTTGTCCTGCGTTTCCTGCAAAGCAGCCCCGAAATATTGCGCCGCCGCCTCGGCCTGGCCCTGCTCCAGCAGCGCCTTGCCCTCGGCGATCAGCGCCTCCCCCGGCGCCGCACTGCCCGCCAGCTTCAGCAGCCCTTCGACGAAGCGCTTCAGCTCGCTCTCCGGCACCGCGCCCGAAAACGTATCGGCGATCTGCCCCTGCCAGAACGCCACCACCGTCGGCACCGATTGCAGCGGCAGCCCCATGCGGGTGAGCTGGCCAACCAGCGCCTGATTCTGATCGACATCGATCTTCACCAGCCGCACCCGCCCGGCCTGCGCGGTCACCACCCGCTCCAGCGCCGGCGTCAGCGTCTTGCACGGGCCGCACCAGGTCGCCCAGAAATCCACCAGCACCGGCAGCTCGCGCGACGCCTCGATGACATCGGCCATGAAATTCGCCTGGTCGCCATCGATGATGAAGGGCGCGGCCCCGGCGGGCTGCGCGCTGGGCGCGTCGTTGAACAGCGTGCTCATGATCTGCTTCCGTCTCAATGTTTCCTGGCTCTTATATATAGGATGCGCTGGCGGCCTCCCACCCCAAAGCGCGACACCCGGCAAAAGCGGTTTTCGCCCGCTTGCAATCCCCCGCGCCTGCCTATAAAGAGCCTCCCACGCCGCGAGCGGGCGTAGCTCAGGGGTAGAGCACAACCTTGCCAAGGTTGGGGTCGAGGGTTCGAATCCCTTCGCCCGCTCCAATTAAAACGGTGTCTGTAGCGCGCGGGCGTAGCTCAGGGGTAGAGCACAACCTTGCCAAGGTTGGGGTCGAGGGTTCGAATCCCTTCGCCCGCTCCAGACAATCCCCGAGACCAATCGCAGCGCGCCAATATTCCTACATTTTCGCAAGACCCTTCGCCACACCCTTGACGAAAACGGGACGAAACGGCTTCTACGTGCCATGAAGGCGCCCACCCCTCCCGCCCGGACCGAGAAAACCGAAGCCGCCCACCGCGCCCGCGCGGAGGCCAAGGCGGCCGCGCTGCGCGCCAATCTCGCCCGCCGCAAGGCCCAGGCCCGCGCCAAACCCGCCGACGACAAGAAGGACGAACCCACATGCCCGTGATGCCCGACCATTGGATCCGCCAACAGGCGATGGAGAAGGGCATGATCGAGCCTTTCGTGGAAAGCCAGAAGCGCGACGGCGTCGTCTCCTACGGCCTCTCCTCCTACGGCTATGACGCCCGCTGCTCGGAGAATTTCAAGGTTTTCACCAATGTCGACTCGGCCATCGTCGACCCGAAAGCCTTCAGCCCGGCCAGCTTCGTGGACCGCACCGGCCCGGTCTGCATCATCCCGCCCAACAGCTTCGCGCTGACCAACACGGTGGAATATTTCCGCATCCCGCGCGATGTGCTGGTGATCTGCCTCGGCAAATCCACCTATGCGCGCTGCGGCATCATCGTGAACGTCACCCCGCTGGAGCCGGAATGGGAAGGCCAGGTGACCATCGAGATCTCCAATACCACCCCGCTGCCCGCGAAAATCTACGCCGGCGAGGGTATCTGCCAGTTCCTGTTCCTCAAGGGCGACAGCCCCTGTGAAATCTCCTACGCCGACAAGGCGGGCAAATATATGGGCCAGCGCGGCGTGTCGCTGCCGAGGATGTAAGCTCAGACCATGGATTCGATTCGCATTACCGGCGGCGTGCCGCTTTCCGGCACCATCGCCATTTCCGGCGCCAAAAACGCCGCCCTGCCGCTGATGACCTGCGGCCTGCTCACCGATGAGCGCCTCGTGCTCTCCAATGTCGCCAAACTGGCCGACATCGCCACGATGTCCGAGCTCCTGGCCCAGCACGGCATCGAGGTGACGCATGCCGGGCGCGACGTCACCCTCGGCGGCAAGATCACCAATACCGAGGCGCCCTACGAGATCGTGCGCAAGATGCGCGCCTCCTTCCTGGTGCTGGGACCGCTGCTGGCGCGGCTCGGCCAGGCCCGCGTCTCGCTGCCCGGCGGCTGCGGCATCGGCACCCGCCCGGTCGATCTGCACCTGAAAGGGCTGGAGGCGATGGGCGCTTCCATCGAGCTCGATGGCGGCTACGTCGAAGCCCGCGCCCCCAAAGGGCTGAAAGGCGCCGAAATCGTCTTCCCCTTCGTCTCCGTCGGCGCCACCGAAAACCTGCTGATGGCCGCCTCCCTGGCCGACGGCACCACGGTGCTGAAAAACGCCGCCCGCGAGCCGGAAATCACCGATCTCGCCAAATGCCTGATCGCCATGGGCGCCAAAATCGAAGGGCTGGAGACCGACACGCTGACCATTCACGGCGTCTCTAGCCTGCACGGCGCCCACCATGACATCCTGCCCGACCGCATCGAGACCGGCACCTATGCCTGCGCCGCCGCCATCACCGGCGGCGATGTGTTTCTGGAAAACGCCCGCGCCGCAGATCTCGGCGCCGTGCTCACCGCGCTGAACGAAGCCGGTGTCATCATCACTGAAGCCGCAAACGGCTTCCGCGTCACCCGCGCCAACGGGCTGCACGGGGTCGATGTCACCACCGAGCCCTTCCCCGGCTTCCCCACCGACATGCAGGCCCAGTTCATGGCGCTGATGACCGTGGCCGACGGCGCCTCGCTGATCACCGAAAACATCTTCGAAAACCGCTTCATGCACGTGCAGGAACTCAGCCGCATGGGCGCCAAGATCAACATCCAAGGCTCCTCCGCCATCGTCCGGGGCGTCAAGCACCTCACCGGTGCCCCGGTCATGGCCACCGACCTGCGCGCCTCCTTCTCCCTCGTCCTCGCCGCCCTGGCCGCGCAGGGGGAAACCACCATCTCCCGCGTCTACCATCTCGACCGCGGCTACGAAGCCGTCGAAGCCAAACTCGCCGCCTGCGGCGCACGGATCGAACGGCTGGTCTGAAGACAGGGAACGGGGCAGCCCAGGGGGCGCCGCCCCCTGGACCCCCGCCAAGGGCCGGAAGGCCCTTGGAACCCACCCGGGTCTGGAAAAGGGAGGGCCATCCCACCGCCAGAGCCGGTCACAGCACCCTGCCGGCCCTCCCTTTTCCAGACCCGAATAGATGGGATCAAAGGGCCTCTCGGCCCTTTGCTGGGGGTTCTAGGGGGACAGCGTCCCCCTAGCCTGCCCCCTACCCCATCTCCATACCCGCCATCGCTGGCGGCGGCAGTTGCATCAGCACGCCGGCGGTGGCGAGGAGGATGAGGCCGAGGGCGATTTCCCAGGCGATGGCGCGGCGCAGGGAGGCGCGGCTGGCGGGCAGGGCTGGGGTGAGGCGGAAGCGATTGCGGGCGGCAAGGATCAGCAACACGGCGAAGAGGGCGGTTTTGAGCAGGGCGGCGGCGCCGTAGCCGGTGGTGAGGAAGGCGCTCAGATGGCGGATCAGCAGCCAATATTGCAGAATCGCGCTGGCCAGGATGAGGGTGACGCAAATGAGGCCGAGGCGGGAATAGGCTTGGGCCAGGGCTTGCGGGTGATCTGAACGGGCAACCGCCAGCGCCAATGAAGGCAAGGTGCCGAGCCAGCAGGCGGCGGCGCCGACATGCAGCAGCGAACAGGCGAGCAGGAGATGGCCTTCGGCACCGCCCATGGCCGCGCCATGGCCGAGCCAGGATTGCGCCAGCACGCCCAGCCCGGCCAGCAGGGCGGCGACACGCCAGCGCCCGGCCTGGGCGCCGAGCATCGCCAGCAGCAGCACGCCCATCCGAGCCAGGGTGAGCCAGCCAAAGCGCGTATAGCCCGCCACCAGCGGCAGCGCCGCGACGACGCTGGCGGGGGTATTGGCGCTGGCGAAATAGGCGGTTTGCAGCCAGAACCAGCCCGCCCCGCCGGCCAGCGCCAGGGCGAATCCGGCCCAGGCCAAGCGTTTGAACCCCGGCAGCGGGCCGAACAGGGCGGCGAAGAAAGCCGTGCCGAAGCCAGCGAAATACCCGGCCAGATGCAGCCCCCGGCAGAGCCCGCGCAGGATCAGCCAGGCACTGTCATCCATCAATTGGTGACGGTGAAGTTGAATTTGCCGTGGGTTTTATGGGTGTCGACCGAGAGCGCATGCCAATCGACGGTATATGTCCCCGCCATCTGCAAATGCAGCTTCACGGTCAGCTCGTTCGGGTGGCCAGGGACAGCCTGCGGCGCGCCCTGCTCGGCATGCATGCCCATGCTGTCCACCACGCTCACTGTGCAGAATTTCGGCTGCACGGCTTCGGTGAAGGTCAGCTTCAAGGCGGAAATGCTGGGCGCCACCTTGGCCCCGGCGGCGGGGTCGGAGGCTTTCAGGTGGGCGTGGGCAAAAGCCGCCGGGGCGGCGGCCAGCATCAGGCCGGTGGCGGCGGCGAACAAGGACAGGCGCATGGATTTCCTCCGAGACGAGATGATCTCGTCTCTAGAGCAAAGCCTCACACGTGGGAAGCTTCGCGTCCCACGGATTGATCAGAACATGTTCAGGAAGCGCTGGAAGATCCCCGGCTGCGCGGTGCTTTCCTGCGGGGTGCTGCCTTTGGTGGCCGGCTCGCCCAGGGCGGCGTTTTCCTGCAGGCGGCGCTGCTCGGCATCCGCATTCACCACGGCCGGCGCGTTCGGGTTGCTGCCCATCAGCTTATCGACAAAATTGCCGGACTTGCTGGCGACGGCGGCATTCTGGTTCACCTCGGCGCGGATATTGCCTTGCGGCGTCGGCCCGGCCTGGTTCAGGAAAGCCTCACCGGCGGGCGAGATCTGCTGGGGCCCGGAGGGCAGCGCGTTGGAGGCGGAGATGATATTCGCCCCCTGCTCGGCGGCATTCACCTGCTGCGTCGGCGGCTGGCCCGGATTCGGGGTTTGCAGCTGGCCCAGCTCCGGCGGCAGCGAGAGCGGCGGCAGCGTGCCGACCTGATAGGCGTCGGGCGGATTGGCTTCCAGCCCGAAGCTCTTCTTCATGTTGTCGCTGCACCCGGCCAGCGCCAGAGCGAGCAGGATGGTCGACGGAACGGCAAGGGCGCTGCGTGTGATCATGGCTGTCTTCCTATCCTCCCCGCTGATCCGCCGCAACAGGCGGCTTGCGGCGCAATTGCTCGATCATCAGCGCGATGACCCCGCAGACGATGGCCGAATCCCCGACATTGAACACCCAGGGATAGGCTAGCGCGCCGATATGCACATGAATGAAATCCACCACCGCGCCGTAGCGCAGCCGGTCCAGCACATTGCCCACCGCCCCGCCGGCGATGGCGCCGACGGCGATGGTCACCACCCAATCCGTCGTGCGCGCCATCCAGATCAGCAGCGCAAGGACGACCGCGCTGGCCAGCACCGCCAGCAGAATCTTCGCGCCAAACCCGGCGAACAGCCCGAAGGTGATGCCGTGATTCCAGACCAGCACCAGATCCAGCACCGGCAGCGGCGAGAGCACCTGGCCGTTCTGCAAATGCCAAACATGCAGCACCGCATATTTGCTCGCCTGATCGGCGGCAAAAACCAGGATCGCGACGATCAGCCCGCTGAGGAAGCGCATCAGCGCAGCTCCTCGACCGCCTCGCAGCAGCGCCGGCAGAGCGTGGGATGGGCGGGATTGCTGCCCACTTCCGGCAGCACTTTCCAGCAACGCTCGCATTTCTGCCCCGGCGCCGTGGCAGCGCCGGCGACATCACCGAACATCGCCCCGGAGGTGATGCAGATTTCCGCCCAGAACGCCTCGCTGCCCAGCTCGCTCGCCGGCTGCGGCAGCAACGCCACCGTCTGCAGCGAGGAGCCGACCTCCTTGGCCGCGCGCATCTTCTCGATCGCCCCGGTCACCTCACCGCGCACCGCGCGGATCTGCGCGAAGCCCTCGGCCAGCGCCTCGTTGCGCCAGGCCTCGGGAGCCGCCTCGAAGGCCTCCAGATGCACCGAGCTCTCCGCCCCAAAGCGGGCCATCCAGGCCTCCTCGGCGGTGAAGGGCAGGGCCGGGGCCAGCCAGGTGGTCAGGCAGCGGAACAGAATATCCAGAAAGGAGCGGCAGGCCTTACGCGTCGCCGCGGAGGGCGCGTCGCAATACAGGCTATCCTTGCGGATATCGAAATAGAAGGCGGAAAGATCGGTGGCGCAGAAATGATGGATGGCGGGATAGACCCCGGTCCAGTCATGCCCCTCCACCGCCGCCTGCAGCTTGGCGTACAGCTCTGCGAGCCGGTGCAGCAGGAATTTTTCCAGATCCGGGAAATCAGCCACCGGCACGCGCTCAGCCTCGGAGAACCCGTCCAGCGAGCCCAGAATCCAGCGCAGGCTGTTGCGCAGCCGCCGATACAGCTCCGCCTGCTGCTTCAGAATCTCCGGCCCGATGCGCAAATCCTCGGAAATATCCGAGTTCAGCACCCAAAGCCGCAGAATATCCGCGCCGTATTTGTCATTCACCTCCTGCGGGGCGGTGACATTGCCGAGCGATTTCGACATTTTCCGCCCCTGCTCATCGAGCACGAAGCCGTCCGTCACAATCGCCTTGAAGGGGGCGGTGCCGCGCGTGCCCACCGCTTCCAAGAGCGAGGATTGGAACCAGCCACGATGCTGGTCCGAGCCTTCCAGATACACATCAGCCGGCCATTGCATCCCCCGCGCTTCCAGCACGAAAGCATGGGTGGAACCGGATTCGAACCAGACATCGACCACGTCAAAAATCTGCTCGTAATTTTCCGGATCATAGTCCGGCCCGAGGAAATCGGAGGCCGGGCGGGCATACCAGGCATCCGCACCTTCCCTGGTGAAAATCTCCACCACACGCTGCACCACCGCCGCGTCGCGCAGCGGCTCATGGCTGCGCTTATCGACGAAAATGGCAATCGGCACGCCCCAGGCGCGCTGGCGCGAGATGCACCAATCCGGCCGGCTCTCCACCATGGCGCGGATGCGGTTGCGGCCGATCTCTGGGACGAATTTGGTCTCGTCGATGGCGGCGAGGGATTTTTCGCGAATATTCTGCGCCCCATCCATGGCGATGAACCATTGCGCGGTGGCGCGATAGATCAGCGGCGCCTTGGAGCGCCAGCTATGCGGGTAGGAGTGCATGAATTCTTCCCGGTGCAGGAGATTGCCGCATTCCTTGAGCGCTTCGCACACCGCGTCAGCCACCTTGTACACGTGCTGGCCCGCGAAGATGGGGACAGATTGATAATAAGTTCCGTCGCCCGCCACTGTATCCGGGACATCAATGCCGTTAGCCTTGCAAAGCGCAAAATCGTCCTCGCCATGGCCGGGCGCCATATGGACGATGCCGGTGCCGGCGTCAGCGGTCACAAAATCGCCGCGTAGAAGGAGGCGATAATCGTTAAAATACCCGCCAGCCGCAGGATGGTTCTTGAGTGGATGCTCGCAACAAAGGAGATCCAGGGAGAGCGTCACATCATCCGGCTGCCCCGCAAATTCGCGCAACGTCGTATGCCCGACGATACCCACATCCGAAACAAACTTCTCCCGCAAGTCTTTGCAAATCAGCAGTTTTTCGCCAACACGCGCCAGAGAAGCTTCCGCAATCGCGTCGACCTGGATCAGGCAATAATTCAGCGTCGGGCCGAACGCGAGTGCCTTGTTGCCCGGGATTGTCCAGGGCGTCGTGGTCCAGATGACCACGGACGCACCTTTGAAATCCCCGCCTTGCCAGATACCCGGCAGAGTTTCCCGGGACGGTGCCATCACGATCGGGAACCGCACCCAGATCGCCGTATCCTTCTTATCGTGATACTCAACCTCGGCCTCGGCCAAAGCGGTTTTCTCCACCGGGCTCCACATCACCGGGCGCAGGCCGCGATAGAGCGCGCCATTCAGCAGGAATTTGCCGATCTCGCCGGCAATCGCCGCCTCTGAGGCGAAATCCATGGTGGCGTAGCGGGCGTCCCAATCGCCCATCACCCCCAGACGCTGGAACTCGGCCGACTGCACATCCAGCCAATGCTGGGCATATTCCCGGCACTGCTTGCGGAATTCCAGCACCGGCACCTGGTCCTTATCCAGCTTCTTGGCGCGATATTGCTCCTCCACCTTCCATTCGATCGGCAGGCCATGGCAGTCCCAGCCGGGGATGTAATCCACGTCCTTGCCGGCCATGGATTGGGCGCGGTTGATGACGTCCTTGTGAATCTTGTTCAGCGCGTGACCGATATGCAGATTGCCATTGGCGTAAGGCGGGCCGTCATGCAGCACGAAGGGGGGCTTGCCCGTCGCGGCCTCGCGCAGCTTCGTCCAGAGCTGCATCTCCGCCCAGCGCTTGAGCATTTCGGGCTCACGCTTGGGCAATTCCCCGCGCATGGGGAAATCCGTGCGCGGCAGGAACACGGTGGCTTTATAATCGGTCGGTTCGGTCATGGGAAAAGATCACCTGGCGGCGTAAGAATGACTCGGCAAACAAGCGGCGATGCGCGGAAAACCCGTTTCAGGCCCGGGCAGGCGGTATAATTCGGGCGATTTGGCCGGTCATGCGCATCTTATGTGCCCCCGCCGGGCAGAGCGTCAAGCGCGTGCCGGGCGGCGTTCGCATCCCGGGCGATCTGCGCCTGCAACGCCTCGAAAGAGGGAAATTTCTGCTCATCGCGGATGAAATGGCGCAGCTGCACCGAAAGCTCCTGGCCGTAGAGATCGCCCTCGAAATCGAAGAAATGCGCCTCCAGCCGGGACTGGGTGCCGCCCACGGTGGGGCGCAGGCCGAGATTGGCCACCCCCTTCACCGGCTTGCCCCCAATCCGGCAGGTCACCGCATAAACCCCGCGCTGCGGCTCCAGATGCCGGCCCAGCTCGATATTGGCGGTGGGAAAGCCGATGGTGCGCCCGCGCGCATCGCCATGCAGCACCGGGCCGCGAATGGAATAAGGCCGGCCCAGCAAGGCGGCGGCGCGCTCAGGATAGCCATCCTGCAGCAGCCGGCGGATGCGGCTGGAGGAGACCGGCCCCTGCGCGTCAGCCACCGCCGGAACGATGGACAGGCCGATGCCGAGATTTTCCGCCCGGTCCGCCAGAAACGCCACATCCCCGCCGCGCCGATGCCCAAAGGCGAAATCCGCGCCGCAGGAGAGATGCACCGCGCCGATGCCCTTGAACAATATCTCCTGCACGAAGGCCTCGGCGGTGAGGTGGGAGAATTCCGCGTCGAAAGGCAGCTGGTACAGAATCTCCACGCCCAGCGCCTGCAGCGCCACCGCGCGCTCGGCGGCCAGTGTCAGCCGGAAGGGCGCATCCTGCGGGCGGAAGAATTCGCGCGGGTGCGGCTCGAAGGTCAGCACCGCCCGCGGCGCGTCCGGCCTGGCGGCGTGAGCGGCGCGCAGCACCGCCGCATGGCCGATATGCACCCCGTCGAAATTGCCCAGCGCCACGCTGGCCCCGCGCGCCGCCAGCGGCACTGTCCGCCAATCCGAATAAATCTTCATGCCCGTGCTAAAGCCCCCACCCTTGGCCGCGGGTCAAGGGTATTGCAGAAGATGGACGCGAACAAATGCGGGAAGGATCGCACATGCGCGGGGTATTCAAGGGCCTGATCGGGCTGGTCATCGTGCTGGCGCTGCTTTGGCTGGGGCTGTGGCTCTATGCGGAAATGCGGCTGAAACAGCTGGTGACGGCGCAGATCGACCAGATCAATGCCGGCGGCACGGCGCAAATCAGCTATGACCGCCTGACCAGCAGCCGCTCGCCGCTGGTGGCCAGCCTCACCCTGGTCAATCCGCGCTGGAGCGAAACCCCCGCCCCCGGCGCCGGCCCGCTCTCGCTCCACGCCGCCAGCTTCGGCGCGCATATCGACCTGCTGAGCCCGTTGACCCTGCATATCGACATGCCGCACAGCCTCGACATCTCCACCCCCCGCGCCGCCGGCGCCATGACCTTCGCCGTGGCGGATGTGACAGAGCGGCTCGCCCCCGGCGTCTGGCTTGGCCATACCGGCAATCCCGTGCGCGCCGGCGATGCGCGCTTTGCCGGCATCAATCTGCTGGCCAGCAATGGCAGCCTGCAGGTGGCCAGCCTGGACAGCCTGGTGCTGCATCAGGCGCTGGACGCCACCGCCGGCAAGGGCCAGACCGCCCTGGCGGCAACCCTCCAGATGCGCGGCTTCGCCCTCTCGCCGATCCTCGCCCGGCTGATCAACCTGCCCTTCGATGGCAAGCTGGCCGGGCTGGACCTCTCGGTGCAGCTCTCCGGCCCGCTGGACTGGCAGAGCCTGGCCCGCCAGGAGGCCGGGCTGCCGGATGAGACGGCACGGCATAAATTCATCCTGCAGGCGCTGCATCAATGGGCGATGGCGGGTGGCAGCGCCACCGGCAAAGCCCATCTGGCGCTCGGCCCCAGCCAGCTGGACGCCGCCGGCCATGCGGTTTTCGACGCGAACGGCCAGCCCTCCGGCGCCTCCAGCCTGAAGGCCGACCATCTGGATGCGCTGAGTGCGGCGCTGACCAAATCCTACCCCTTCCTGCAAGACTGGGTGGCGCGGTTCCAGGCCCGCTTCTCGCCTTATATCACCAGCAACGCCCAGGACGGGCAGGTGCTCGCGGTGCAGACGCGCTTTGGCAAGGATGGCGTGTTCATCAACGGCACCCGCAGCGGGGACATGCCGCCGCTGAACTGGGACAAGCTGCTCAACCCGCCCCCGCCCGCAGCCCCGCCGGCCACCGCCCCGGGCGATGGCTCCGGCGCCGCATCGCCATAAAAAAAGGGGCCGAAAGGCCCCTTTTGCGCAAACCTGAAATCGTTACTGGTTGGCGATCTTGTTGATCTGCCCCTGCATCGCCTTCAGCAGCGCCGAAACCTGGCCGCCATTATCCGTGATCACCCCGGCATAATCATTGCGGGTGGTGATGCGCAGGCTGGTGCCGGCGACGATCACGTCGATGATCTTGGGCTGGCCGTTCTCATCCTGCACCACCCAGCCCACATCCGCCGGCGCCTTGCCCGGCGCGGTCACGGTGGTGTCCACCAGCACGTTGTCGCCCTGCGGGGCGGCGCTGTTCACGGTGAAGCTGACCCCCTGATAGGCCTTGATCTGGTAGGTGATGTTATAGCTCAGCAGCTGGTGAAACAGGCTCTGGAATTGCTGCTTCTGCGCCGGGGTGGCGACATTGATATAGCGCCCCAGCACATAATCCCCGACCTGATCGACATCGACGATCTGGTTGACCAGATCGCGCAGCTGGCTCGCCTTCTGGCTCTGCGAACCGGGCCCGTTGACGATGGCCACCAGCTTGTCGCCGGACTGGGTGATGAAGCTCTTGGCGGCGTCAGGAGACATCGCCTGGGCATGGGCCGCACCCGCCATCACGGCGAGCATCGGAGCGGAGGCCACGGCCCCCAGAATGAAACGACGGAACATCATGCGTTTATGAAATCCTCGATAAGATAAGGCTTACTGGTGGTACCAGTTCGGCCAGGTGCGTTTGTCGCGCTGCTCAACCTGCTTCTGCTCTGAGGCACGAGATTGGCGATAAAGGCTCCGGAATGTGGCATAAGGGTCCAGAGCGGTGGCGTTGATCTGATCGATCGGCTGCAGATACTCCGCCCGGGTATTGATCAGATGGATGCCGGTCTCGGAATAGCCGAAATCGGTCAGGGCGCCGCTCGCGGGGGCGGCCTCCATCGGGGTGGCGAACCAGGAAACGGGATAGTTCATCGCATCGCGTACGCCCGACGGGCCAAAGCCCGGCAGATAGAGATAGGGGCCGGGCGGCACGCCCCAGGTGGCGAGGGTAATGCCGAAATCCGTATCGGTCTCGGGATAGCCCATGGCGCTGGCCGGGTCGAAAATACCGCCAATGCCGATGGTGGAGTTCACCAGGAAGCGCACCATGGCGCTGCCGGCATCGGTGGGGTGCCCCTCGGCCATGAAGTTCAGCATCCGCGCCGGCTCACCGATATTGCTGGCGAAATCGCCCACATGGTTGCGGATGCCCTGGGTGGTGATCGCCACATAGCCCTTGGCCACCGGCTTCATCACATAGGTATCGAGCTTGTTGTTGATTTTGAAGAAGACGCGGTTGGTCGGCTCCAGCGGGTCGTTCAGCTGCTGATAGGCCTGATAATCGGCCGTGTCGGATTTCGGCGGCGGGGTGGCGCAGCCGGTGAGCGCTCCGGCCAGAACCAGGCCTGGGAGGGTGATGGCCAGCCCTTGCGTAAGCCGGCGTTTCAAAGACGTCTTCATCCTTAACCTCTTTCCTGGCTGCGGGCCGCGAATACGGCGGCACCATCACATGTGAGGCAGATTACAGCAGGGTCAAGCACCGCGCCATCGCTTCCCCGCCAGCTGTGGCTTGCGCGCCACTTGCATGGTAACAGCAACCCCCTCTACGGAACGATGACCATGACCCATTCCCCTGTCCGACACACTCTGGAACGCTGGGCGCAAGGCGAGCGCATCGCCCCGCTGCCGGCGCGCGACGGCGCCGCCCCGCCCGCCATCTCCTTCGAGTTCTTCCCGCCCAAGACCGAGGCGCTGGAAGCCCAGCTCTGGGCCTGCATCGAGCGTCTGGCCAAGCTGCGGCCGGATTTCGTCTCCGTCACCTACGGCGCCGGCGGCTCCACCCAGGAGCGCACCCACGCCACCGTGCTGCGCCTGGTCAAGGAAACCGCCCTCACCCCCGCCGCCCACCTCACCTGTGTGGGCGCGACGAAAGAGGCGGTGAACGAGGTCGCGGCGCGTTATTGGGAGGCCGGGGTCAAGCATATCGTCGCGCTGCGCGGGGACATGCCGGGCGGTGCCGCCTATGAGCCGCACCCGGGCGGCTACGCCTTCGCGGCGGATCTGGTCGAGGGGCTGAAGAAGGTCGCGGATTTCGAAATCTCGGTCGCCGCCTATCCGGAAACCCACCCGCAGGCGGCCAGCCCCGAGGCGGATCTGGATAATCTCAAGCGCAAGCTCGATGCCGGGGCGAGCCGGGCCATCACCCAGGTGTTCTTCGATAACAGCATCTTCCTGCGCTTCCTGGACAAGGCCCTGGCCGCCGGGATCAAGGCGCCGATCGTCCCCGGCATCCTGCCGGTGACCAATTTCAAGCAGGCGAAGAGCTTTGCGCAGGCTTGCGGCACCTCTATCCCCGCCTGGATGGCCGATATGTTCGACGGTCTGGACGATGACATCGAAACCCGCCGCATGGTCTCCGCCGCCATGGCCGCCGAGCAGGTGCGCCTGCTGCAGGCCAACGGCATCGACGAGTTCCATTTCTACACGCTGAACCGCCCGGACCTGACCTACGCCATCGCGCGGATTCTCGGCGTGAAGCCGGAGGCCCCGGCGGCTTGAGCGCCTATCTGGAGGGGCTGAACCCCGCCCAGCGCGAGGCGGTGGAGAGCACCGAGGGCCCGGTGCTGGTGCTGGCCGGGGCGGGCACGGGCAAAACCCGGGTGCTCACCACCCGCTTCGCGCATATTCTGCTCAGCCGCCGCGCCTTCCCCAACCAGATCCTCAGCGTCACCTTCACCAACAAGGCGGCGCGGGAGATGCGCGAGCGCGTCGCCAAAATCATGGGCGGGCCGGTGGAAGGGCTATGGCTCGGCACCTTCCACGCGCTGTGCGCCCGGATGCTGCGCCGCTTCGCCGATCGTGTGGGCCTGACCAGCAGCTTTTCCATTCTGGACACGGACGACCAGCTGCGCCTGCTCAAGCAGATCCTGGAAGCGGCGAAGGTGGATTTCAAACGCTGGCCGCCCAACGCGCTGATGGCGCAGATCCAGAGCTGGAAAGACAAAGGCTACATGCCAGGCGCGGTGCCGGTGGCCGATGCCTCGGACTACGCCAATGGCCGCGCCGACGAATTCTACGCCGCCTACCAGGCCCGGATGCGCCAGCTCAACGCCGTGGATTTTGGCGATCTCTTGCTGCTGATGGTGCATCTGCTGAAGACCGACGCGGAGGTGCTGGCGCATTACCACCGCGCCTTCCGCTATATTCTGGTGGACGAGTACCAGGATACCAATCTGGTGCAATATTACTGGCTGCGCCTGCTCGCCCAGGGGCACAAGAATATCTGCTGTGTCGGCGACGACGATCAGAGCATCTATAGCTGGCGCGGCGCGGAAATTGAAAACATCCTGAAATTCGAACGGGATTTTCCGGGTGCCAAAGTCATCCGCCTGGAATCGAATTACCGCTCCACCGCCCCCATCCTCGCCGCCGCCTCGCATCTGATCGCCCATAATGAGGGGCGGCTCGGCAAAACCCTGCATTCCGGCAAAGCCAATGCCGAGGGCGAGAAGGTTGAAGTGATCTCCTTGTGGGATTCCGAGGAAGAAGCCCGCATTGTCGGCAGCCGCATCGAAAGCCTCTGGCGCGCCGGTGAATCGCTGAATGAAATCGCCATCCTGGTCCGTGCCGGTTTCCAGACCCGCGCCTTCGAAGAAAGGCTGCTGACCCTTGGCGTCCCCTACCGCATCGTCGGCGGGCTGCGCTTCTATGAGCGCGCCGAAATCCGCGATGCCATCGCCTATCTGCGGGTGCTGGGCCAGCCCTCGGACGATCTCGCTTTCGAGCGCATCGTCAACACGCCCAAGCGCGGCGTGGGGGATGGCGCCTTGCGCAATCTGCACGAAGCCGCCCGCCTGCACGGGCTTTCCCTGCACGATGCCACAGCGAGGCTGGTGGAAGAAAGCAGCCTGCGCGGCAAGCTCGGCACCACGCTGCGCGGGCTGATGGAACAGTTCGCGCAATGGCGCGACATCCTGGCCGCGCAAGGCCCGGTGGTGGCGCTGGACACGCTGCTGGAAGACAGCGGCTACATTGCGATGTGGAAGGCCGACAAAGCCCCGGACGCGCCGGGCCGTTTGGAAAACCTTAAGGAACTCTCCCGCGCTTTGGCGGATTTCGGCACGTTGCAGGAATTCCTGGAGCATGTCGCGCTGGTGACGGAAGCCGAAGCCCAGGAGGACGGCGCGAAAGTCTCGATGATGACCCTGCACGGCGCCAAGGGGCTGGAGTTCGACAATGTGTTTCTCCCCGGCTGGGAGGAAGGCGTGTTCCCCAACCAGCGCTCACTGGATGAAGGCGGCAATAAGAGCCTGGAGGAGGAGCGCCGGCTGGCCTATGTCGGCATCACCCGCGCCAGGCACCGCGCGGTGATCCTGCACGCCGCCAACCGGCGCATCTATGCCAATTGGCAAAGCTCGATCCCCAGCCGCTTCATCGATGAGCTGCCGGAAGAGGTGATCCGCCGCTCCGGCTCCGCCCAGCCCGCCGGCGCGCGCCCTGCCCTGCCCGCCACCCAATTCCCCCTGCAGGCCCGCCGCCCGGATGCGTGGGAGGTGCAGGCACGTCCCGCCCGGGCGCAAAAAATTCCCGTCGGGGCGCGGGTATTCCACCAGAAATTCGGCTATGGCCGGGTGATCGCGGCCGATGACGACCGGCTGGATATCGATTTCGAGACATCAGGAGAAAAACGCGTGCTGGACCGTTTCGTGGAGCGTCACGATGGCTGAGGAATTGCTGGACTGCATCAGCCTGCGGGTGCCGGCCGAGGTGATGGAAACCTTCGAGGCCGCCCTCTCCAGCGTCTGCCGCGCTGTCTCTTTCTATCACGATGAAGATGCCGATGAATGGGATCTGCAGGGCGTAAAAGAGCGCGGCGAGTATGAGCAAGACCTCGCCGCCGCGTTGATGATCGCCGAAATGGTCTCCGGCATCTCGCCCGAGATCACCCGTGGCCTGGTGCCGGTCGGCGGCTGGCTGGCGCGCACCCAGCAGGCTTTCCCGGAACAGCTCATCGGCAAGCGCTTCGCCATTCGCGGCACCCATATCCAGGATGCGAAGCTGCCCGGGCGCATCACCATCACGTTGGATGCTGGCCTTGCCTTCGGCACGGGCGAGCATAACTCCACCCGCGGCTGCCTGGTCACGCTGGAGGATCTGGTCAAGCACCACCACCCGCAGCGCATTCTGGATCTCGGCACCGGCTCGGGCATTCTCGCCATCGCCGCCGCCAAGCTGCTGCACCAGAAGGTTCTGGCCACCGATATCGACCCGCGCGCCGCCCGTGTCGCCGCCGAAAACGCCAAGCTGAACGGGGTGCAGGGGCAAATCAGCGCCATCCAGGCCGATGGCTGGCAGGACCCGCGAATCACCAAGGCCGCCCCCTTCGATCTGGTCTTCGCCAACATCCTGGCCCGCCCGCTTTGCGCCATGGCGCATCAATTGGCCGCGCATCTGGCGCCGGGCGGCGTCGCCATCCTGGCCGGGCTGTTGAACACCCAGGTGAACTGGGTGCTCTCCTGCCACCGCCGCGCCGGGCTCAAGCTGGAGCGCCGGCTGGTCGATGGCGCCTGGTCGATCCTGACCCTGCGCAAATGACCCTTCCATTCCGGCAAAACTGCCATGCAAACCAGCTTGTTGCAGCGCAGCATGGACTGGGAGGATAAAGGCTTCAAGGTTTAGCTGGAGGCCGTCCTTCAACCCAGGGCAGAGACCCTATTTTGAAGGAGTGCAACAATGAGCTTTAAGAGCAGCTTTGAGACGATGGGCGAAGGCATGATCGCCGCCGCCGAAGGCAATCAGATCATCGCGCAGGAAATCGCCCGCGCCGTGAAGACCCTCTTCGCGAAGATCTTCAACCGCAAGCCGACCGCCCTGCCCGCTGAATAAGCGTCCCGGACTGGTCCGCAAAAACCCCAGAGCCTCAGGCCCTGGGGTTTTTCTTTGCGGGCTCTGTATCGCCCTCTAAAAAAGCCGGGATTTTGTCCCGGCCTTGTCGTATCTCAATGATTGAGCGCCTGCACGATCTCTTCGGTCATCTTCTTCGCATCGCCGAACAGCATCATGGTGTTGTCCTTGAAGAACAGCTCATTCTCCACGCCGGCATAGCCGGACGCCATCGAGCGCTTCACGAACAGCACGGTCTTGGCCTTGTCCACTTCCAGGATCGGCATGCCGAAAATCGGGCTGGCCGGGTTGGTCTTCGCCGCCGGGTTGGTGACATCGTTGGCGCCGATCACGTAGACGACATCCGCGGTGGCGAATTCGTTGTTGATCTGCTCCAGCTCGAACACCTCGTCATACGGCACATTGGCTTCCGCCAGCAGCACGTTCATATGCCCCGGCATGCGCCCCGCCACCGGATGGATGGCGTATTTCACTTCCACCCCTTCCTTCTTCAGCGTGTCGGCCATCTCGCGCAGCGCGTGCTGCGCCTGCGCCACCGCCATCCCATAGCCCGGCACCACGATCACCTTGGAGGCGTTCTTCATGATGAAGCCGGCATCGTCGGCGGAGCCATGCTTCACCGCCTTGTCGCCGGAGGAACCACTCGCCACCGCGCCGGCATCGCCGCTATTGCCGAAGCCGCCGGCGATGACGTTGATGATCGAGCGGTTCATGCCCTTGCACATGATGTAGGACAGAATGGCGCCCGAGGAGCCCACCAGCGCGCCGGTGATGATCAGCGCCAGATTGCCGATGGTAAAGCCGATGCCTGAGGCCGCCCAGCCGGAATAGGAATTCAGCATCGAGACCACGACCGGCATGTCCGCCCCGCCGATCGGGATGATCAGCAGGAAGCCCAGCGCCAGCGCCACCAGCGCGATCAGCGCGAACAGCACCGTGCTGCCGCCGGAGGCGACGAAGGCGATGATCAGCAGCACGATCAGCACCCCCAGCCCGCCATTGAGCTTATGCTGGCCGGGGAAGGTGATCGGCGTGCCCTTCATCAAAGCCTGCAGCTTGGCGAAGGCGATCAGCGAGCCGGTGAAGGTGATGGCGCCGATGGCCAGGCCGATCGACATTTCGATCAGGCTCTCGGTATGGATATTATGCGGCGTGCCGATGCCAAAGCTCTGCGGCGCGTTCAGCGCCGAGGTGGCGACGAACACGGCGGCCAGACCCACCAGCGAGTGGAAGGCCGCGACCAGCTGCGGCAGCGCCGTCATCTTGATCTTCTGCGCCACCACCAGGCCGATGCCGCCACCGATGGCGATGCCCAGGATGATGGTCAGCGCCCAGCCCCAATCCATGCCGCCATGCAGGAAGGTGGCGAGGATGGCGATGACCATGCCGATCATGCCAAAGCGGTTGCCCTGGCGCGAGGTGGTGGGGTGCGAGAGGCCGCGCAGCGCCAGGATGAACAGAACCGCCGCGACGAGATACGCAAACGAGGTGAGAGACTGGTTCATCTGGCGTTACTTCTTCTTGAACATGGCCAGCATGCGGTTGGTGACCGCGAAGCCGCCGAAAATATTGACGCTGACCAGCACCACCGCCAGGAAGCCGAACACATGCGCCACCATCGAGCCATGCAGCCCGGTGGCCAGCATCGCGCCGACGATGATGACGGAGGAGATGGCGTTGGTCACCGCCATCAAAGGCGAATGCAGCGCCGGGGTGACCGACCAGACCACGTAATAGCCGACGAACACGGCCATCACGAAAATGCTGAACAGGAACACGAAGGGCGCTGCCGGCGGCGCGTGCTGGGCCGCCACGGCGGCCACCCCGGCGGCGTTCTGCGCCAGGATCGAGGCCTGATGGGCGAGGTCCGCCGCCTGGGCGGCCAAGTCTGCGGGTGTCATGATGATGAAGCCTCCCTGCGAATTAAACGGCGGGCTTGAAGTTGGGGTGGACGATCTCGCCGCCCTTGGTGAGCAGCGCGCCCTTGATCAGATCATCCTCCGGCTTCAGGTTCGGCGCCTTGGCGTCCTTGTCCCAGAAATTGGTGAGGAAGGTGAGCAGATTGCGGGCATAAAGCTGGCTGGACGCCACCGCGATGCGCGAGGGCCAGTTCTTATGGCCGATGATCTTCACGCCGTTGGCGGTGGTGATGGTCTCGCCCGGCACCGTCTCGGCGCAATTGCCGCCGGCTTCCGCCGCGAGATCGACGATGATCGAGCCCGGCTTCATCGCGGCCACCATTTCGGAGGTGACGATCACCGGCGCCTTGCGGCCCTGCACCAGAGCGGTGCAGATCACGATGTCATTCTTCGCCACGGTGGTCGCCATCAGCTCCGCCTGCTTCTTGCGGAACTCATCGGACATCTGCCCGGCATAAGGCCCGGTCTGCTTGGCGGATTCCTCGTCATCGACACCGATATAAGACGCGCCGAGCGACTTTATCTCCTCCTTGGCCGCCGGGCGCACATCGGTACCCGAGACCACGCCGCCGAGGCGCCGCGCGGTGGCGATCGCCTGCAGCCCCGCGACACCGGCGCCGATCACGAACACCCGCGCCGGCGCCACGGTGCCGGCGGCGGTCATCATCAGCGGGAAGCCGCGGGAGAATTCATAGGCGCCCTCGATCACGGCGCGATAGCCGGCGAGGTTGGCCTGGGAGGAGAGCACATCCATGCTCTGCGCCCGGGTGATACGCGGCAGCAGCTCCAGCCCCACCGCGTCGATCTTCGCCGCCGCCAGCGCCGGCGCCAGCGCGGGGTCGGACGCCGCGCCGAGGGTGGCGATCAGCAGCGTGCCCGGCGCGATAAGTGCCCGCACCGCTTCATCCGGCGCGGCCACGGCGAAGAGAAACCCGGCCCCGGCCAGCGCGGAGGCCGCATCCGGCACAATCTCGGCGCCCGCCGCGACGAATTCCGCATCCGGAATCGCCGCCGCGATCCCCGCCCCGGTCTCAATCGCCACCGTCAGCCCCAGCCCGATCAGTTTCTTCACCGTGTCAGGCGTGGCCGCCACGCGGAATTCTCCCGCACGACGCTCCTTCAAAACCGCTAACCGCATACCCTGGTCCTCAAACGCTTGAAAATTTTCTGTTACCTTGTGTTAAGGCGCTGGATATTACAAGCCCGCGCCCCCGCCGGGCATGTCGGCATAAACGCTCAGAACAGGCCGAGTTTTCCTGGTTTGCTTATTTTTATGGACGCGCGGGCGCCGCGTCCGCGCGGGGCTCCGGCAGGCTGCCCGCCGCGCCCAGGCGCACCGCCACATGCCCCTTTTCGGCGGAAACACCTATATATTCATAAGTCAGGCCGGCCTGCGCGATGAATTCCTGGAAGGCCTTATATTCATGCCCGCGCCAGCCAGGATAATTGAAATATTCATCAAACAGAATGACCGTCCCCGGCACGATCCGCCCCGCCAGCGCGGAAAAAATCGTCACCGTGCTGGTATAGATGTCACAATCGACGTGCAGAAAAGCAACAGGTCCGGCATGGGCGGCGAGGAAGGGCGGCAGCGTCTGGTCGAACCAGCCCGGATGCAGCCTGGCATTGGCGGGAACCTTGGGCAGCTTGCCCTTCTGGGTGAAGGCGCCGGCACCCTCCTTGGTCCCGGCCCAATCCTCCGGCAGCCCGCCGAAACTGTCGAATCCATGCACCTCACGCGGCGTCCGCGCCGCCAGATTGCGCAAACTGGCCCCACCGGCGACGCCGAATTCCAGCACCAGCCCCTCCTTGGGGGCACGGCCGAGGGCGAAGCGGGCCAGCTCATAGCGGTCCGCCAGCACCATGGCTTCGGGCATATGCGCGATCACATACTCTACCGCCTCGCGCTTGGCGTGCAGGCGCAGATCCAGCCAGAGATCATTCACATAGATCGAGTGCAGCAGCTTCCGATAGGCACGGGCGAGGAGCCCGGAACGAAGGCCGCGTTTGAGAATCGCCATGGTTGGATCCGCCTTGCTGTCCGCAAGCCCTTTACTTGGCCTCCGGCACCCCTGCAATCTTCAGCGCCTCGGCCTGGCGCGCCGCCAGCTGTGCCTCGTCGAACCCGGCCACCGTCTCCTGGAACAGCCGGCACCAGTTCAGCTCCGCGCCCAGCCGCATGAACACCGCCCCCAGCCCGATGGCGGAGCGGTCCATCAGCACGAATTCGCGCGGCGGGCGCACGCCGCCGGTGCGCTGCAGCCCGGCATGCACCTTCTGCGCCACCTCGCGGCCGAATTCCGTGCCCTGGCCGACCTGGATCGGCCGCACACGGTCCTCGATCAGCGGCTGGTAGAGGAATTTCGCCCACTCATTCAGCACCGCCACCTGCTCATCGGTGATGCCCTTGAAGCCCCAAATGTCATAGGCGTGGCGGGCGCGGGCCTCGTCAGCCTCGCGCACGGCATTGTAGAGCTCCAGCACGCCGCTGACGAATTTCGGCGGAAACACGCGGATGGAACCATAATCCAGCAGATTGAGCCCGCCGCTTTCGCTGACCTGGTAATTGCCCAGATGCGGATCGCCATGGATCACCCCATAGCGGTAGAAGGGAATATACCAGGCCCGGAACAAGGCGGTGGCCAGAGCGTTGCGCGCTTCCTGGCTCGGATCGGCCGCCATCCAGTCCCGGAATCCCTGCCCCTTGAGCCAGGTCATCGTCAGCATCCGGGTGGTGGTGTAGCCTTCCACCGGCTCGGGCACATTCACATCCGGCACATCCGCGAGCATCAGCCGGTAGAGCCGGATCTGCGCGGCCTCGCGTTGATAATCCAGCTCCTCGCGGAAGCGTTCGGACAGCTCGACGAAGATATCGTCCTGGATGATCGCGTTATCCATGCGCCGGTAGACGGCCATGGCCATCTTCACCTGGCGCAGATCCGCCTCGATGACGCTGGGCATGTCAGGATATTGCAGCTTCACCGCCACGTCCCGCCCATCCGGCAGCACGGCGCGGTGCACCTGCCCCAGGCTGGCGGCGGCCACCGCCTCGCGGGAGAAGCTTTGGAACTTGCTCTCCCAATCCGGCCCCATCTCGCCGGACATGCGCCGGCGCACGAAGGGCCAGCCCATCGGCGGGGCGTTGGCCTGCAATTCGGCCAGCTGCTTGGCGTATTCCGGGGGCAGCGCGTCCGGCACGGTGGAGAGGAACTGCGCCACCTTCATCATCGGGCCCTTCAAGCCCCCGAGCAGCGCCTTCAAATCCTCGGCATGCTTGGCCTGGTCGGTCTTGATGCCGAAGACCCGCTCCCCGGCAATACGCGCGGCAATGCCGCCCACCGCCCCGGACGTGCGGGCCATGCGGCGCATCTCACCGAAAAAATTGCCGTCCTTGCGCTCGCTCATGCGTTTTCCAGCTCGTCGATAAAGCCTGAGATCACATCCAGCCCCTTGTTCCAGAAGGCCGGGTCGGACGCATCCAGCCCGAACGGCGCCAGCAGCGCCTTGTGCCGCTTGGTGCCGCCGGCGGCCAGCATCTCGCGATATCTCGCCGCGAAACCTTCCTTGTCCGGGCTCTCCTGATAGACGGCATAAAGCGCGTTCACCAGGCAATCCCCGAAGGCATAGGCGTACACGTAAAACGGGGAATGGAAGAAATGCGAGATATAGGCCCAGAAAACCTTATAATCCTCGGTGAAATTGAAGGCGGGGCCGAGGCTCCTGGTCTGCACGTCGAGCCAGATCTCGGCGATGCGCTCGGGCAGGATCTCGCCCTGGGCGCGTTCGGTATGGAAGGCGACCTCGAATTCATGGAAGGCGATCTGCCTTACCACCGTGTTGAGCATATCCTCCACCTTCTGCGCCAGCATGATGCGCCGGCGCGCCGGGTCGGTCTGCGCATCCAGCAACGAGCGGAAGGTCAGCATTTCGCCGAACACGCTGGCGGTCTCGGCCAGGGTCAGCGGCGTGCCGGCGAGCAGATAGCCCTGTTTGGCCGCCAGCGATTGATGCGCGCCATGGCCCAGCTCATGCGCCAGCGTCATCACATCCCGCGCCTTGCCGTGGAAATTCATCAGCACATAAGGATGCACAGAGGGCACGGTGGAATGCGAGAACGCCCCCCCGGCCTTGCCCGGGCGCAGATCCGCGTCGATCCAGTTTTTCTCGAAGAACGGCTTGATCGTCTCGGCCAGCTCCGGGGAGAAGCCGCCATAGGCATTCAACACGATGTCACGCGCCTGCTGCCAGGAAATATGCTTGTCCAGATCCGCCGGCAGCGGGGCGTTGCGGTCCCATTGCTCCAGCTTCTCCAGCCCCAGCCATTTCGCCTTCAGCGCATAATAGCGGTGCGATAGCCGGCCATAGGAGGATTTCACCGCCCCGACCAGCGCCTCCACCACCTCGTCCTCGACCATATTGGCGCGGTTGCGGAAGGACCAGGGATGCGGATAAGCGTGCCACTCATCGTCGATCGCCTTGTCCTTGGCGATGGTGTTGAGCACCAGGGCGAATAATTTCTCATTCTGCGCCATCGTCTTGGCGACCGCCTTGAAGGCGTCCTCGCGCACGGCGCGGTCGGTGTCGGAGAGCTTGTTCAGCGCCGCGGAGAGGGTCAGCGCCTCGCCGCGGACCTCCAGTCGCAGCGCTGCGATGGTTTCGTCGAACAGACGGGTCCAGGCGGAATGGCCGGTGACCTCCTTCTCCATGAACAGCTGCTCGATCACGTCCTCGCGCTGGTGCGGCAGGAACACGCGCAGATCCCGCAGCCAGGATGCGTAGCGCTGCAATTCCGGGGCGCGCAGCTTTTCGGCCAGTGACTCATCGGAGAGGCGGTTCAGCTCCAGGGTGAAGAACAGGGTCTTGGTGCCGAGCGCGGTCAGCGTCTCGGACATGGTCTGGTAGAACTGGCCATGGGCGGCAACCGAGCTGTCCGCCGCGAACAGCAGCCCGGCATAGGACATGATGCGGCCGGGGATTTCCTGCAGCGCCTCATAGGTGCGAATCGCCTCGGCCAGTTCGGCGCCGGAGAGGCCGTCCAGCTTGCCCTGATAGGCGGTGAAGGCCTCGGCGCGCTGGCGCGCCTCCTGCAGATCGGCGGCGAGGCGCGGGTCGGTGGGGGCGGTGTAGAGATCGTTCAGATCCCAGCTCGGCAGGGATGCGGCGTTGCCAGCGGCGAACCCCTCGGGCTGCCAGTTGATCCGTGCCTGCTTCATATCCGCTCCGTTCGTTCAAATCTCACGGAACAGATTTAGGCGCTGCGGCGCGAAGGTCAAACGGGGGGCTTTGCCCCCCGTATCTTTTATACCCGGGGGCGCAGCCCCCGGTTTCTTTTACATGCCGATGGCGCGGCGATAGATGTCGAGCAGGGTCTCCTGCTCCTCCACCTCGGCCGGCTCCTGCTTGCGGATCTTGATCAGCTGGCGGATCACCTTCACGTCGAAGCCGGCGGATTTGGCTTCGGAGAAGATGTCCTTGATGTCGTTGGCCAGCGCCTTGCGCTCCTCTTCCAGACGCTCGATGCGCTCGATGATGCTGCGCAGCCGCTCGCCGGCGATATTGGTCGGTTTCTCTTCGGTCGATACAGACATAGCCCACTCCAGGTCAGGGCGGCGGGGATAAAGAAGCGCCGGCCCTTGGTCAATCAGATTTTCAGTGGCCCGGATTAGCGTCTTTGAATTTGGCCTGCTGCTCTGGGCTTGCCGGTTTCTGGTGCAGCGCCTGCCACTCCTTATAGGGCATCCCGTAAATGATCTCGCGCGCCTGCGGGTCGCTCAGCTCGATCCCCTGCGCCTGCGCCGCCTCGCGATACCAGCGCGAGAGGCAGTTTCGGCAGAAGCCGGCCAAATTCATCAGATCGATATTCTGCACATCGGGACGTGCCCGCAAATGCGCCACCAAAGCGCGAAAGGCGGCCGCTTCCAGCCGCTCCTGGGTAGCGCTATCCATCAAGGGGTTGCTCAAGTTTCTGCTCCCGCTCATAGTCGCGGCGTGGAAAACGCCTATTTCAACGACCTTAAAAATTACCGGTCGGGCAGCTCAGGGGTCGCCCCTGGCCCGGGCGCCAGCCTGCCGCAGGCGCGGGCCAGGCGCAATATGGCGATGCCGCTCTCCACAAACCGATTTTAAACAACAATCCGAGGTTTTCGCATGGAACGTCTGCGCCGCCACCGCCGCACCAAGGTCATCGCCACGCTGGGGCCGGCCAGCTCCACGCCTGAGATGATCCTGCAGCTCTTCCAGGCCGGAGCTGATATTTTCCGGCTGAATTTCTCCCATGGCGCGCATGCGGACCACGCCCAGCGCATCGAGATGATCCGCGCCGCCGAGAAGCGTACCGGCCGGCCGATCGGCATTCTGGCGGATGTACAGGGGCCGAAGCTGCGGGTGGGCAGCTTCCAGTCCGGCCGGGTGCAGCTGCAGACCGGCGCGCAATTCACCCTGGACATGAACCGCGCCCCCGGCGATACGCGCCGGGTCTGCCTGCCGCACCCCGAGATCATCGCCGCCGCCGAGATCGGCGCGACGCTGCTGCTCGATGACGGCAAATTGCGGCTGAAAGTGCTGCGCAAGCGCGACGACCATCTGCTGACCGAAGTGGTGGTGGGCGGCGTGCTCTCCGACCGCAAGGGCGTGAACGTGCCGGATGTGGTGCTACCGATCCCGGCTTTGACCGAGAAGGACCGCGCCGATCTGGATTTCGCCCTGCCGCTCGGCATCGATTATATCGGCCTCTCCTTCGTGCAGCGGCCGGAAGACGTGATCGAGGCCAAGCACATCGCCGCCGGCCGGGCCCTGGTGATGGCCAAGCTGGAGAAGCCGCAGGCGCTGGATAATCTGGACGGCATCATGGCCGAGGCGCAGGCGGTGATGGTGGCGCGCGGGGATCTCGGTGTCGAGCTGCCGCCCGAAGAGGTGCCGATCGCGCAGAAGCGCATCATCCGCGCCGCCCAGCAGCGCGGCCTGCCGGTGGTGGTGGCCACACAGATGCTGGAGAGCATGATCACCGCCCCCGCCCCGACCCGCGCCGAAGCCTCGGACGTCGCCACCGCCGTGTTCGATGGCGCGGATGCGGTGATGCTCTCGGCCGAGAGTGCCGCCGGCCAGTTCCCGCGCGAGGCGGTGAATATGATGGACCGGATCATCGCCCGGGTGGAGCGCGACGAGGATTGGCGCGTCGGGCTGGACGCCAAGCGGCCGCAGCCGGAGAAGAACTCCGCCGATGCCATTGCCGCCGCGGCCGTGCAGGTGGCGCATACCATCAATGCCAAGGCGATCGTGGCGCTGACCGAATCGGGTTCCACGGCGCTGCGCGTGGCGCGTGAGAAGCCGGACTGCCCGGTGATCGGGCTGACAGTGAACGAGGCGGTTTCGCGCCGTCTGGCGGCGGTGTGGGGGGTGCATGCGGTGCGCGCCGAGGCCGCCCATTCAATGACCCAAGCCGTTGAACATGCGCAGAAAATCGCCCGGGTGGAGGGGTTTGCCAGCAAGGGCGACGAGATCGTCGTGGTGGCGGGCGTGCCGTTCGGCCAGGCGGGGACCACCAACGCGCTGCGCGTCGCCAAACTCTAAGCCCCGGCCCACCCCTTCATTACTTTTTGCTCGCCTTTGGGCAAATGTTTTATTATGAAGGGGTTGGCGTGGATCTTTCTTGGCCTGAGCGCCTTGGCCGCGCCTGCCGGCGCCTGTATGATGGGAGCCGGTTTCAAGGCTTCGACAGGTTGAGGATTTTCACTTTGCACAGTTCACGCAAGGCCACGGCGTATGGCAAGATCGCGTTCGGCATGGGCGCCGCCGCGCTGCTTCTCACCGCCTGCCATCGCCCGGCGCCGGTAACGGCGCCGCAGGCCGCCGCCACCCCGGTCGGGCATATCTATGCTGTCGCCGTGGCGGTGCCGCCGCCGGTTTCGCCGAAGATCAAATTCACCCCGGCCGAGCAGGAGAAGATCCAGCAGGCCTTCAACGTGGTGGCGCTGAAATCGGCCCTGATGGTCGCCGCCCTCTCCTGCGACCAGCGCGACAAATACGACGCCTTCATGCACAGCTTCCAGCCGCATGTGCTCGACGCCCAGCATGAGATGGATGCCTATTTCCACAAGGCGAGCGGCCCTTATAGCGGCCAGAAGATGGAAGATACCTTCATCACTCTGCTGGCCAACAACCAGTCCGTCGCCGGCATCGCCCAGGGGCAGATTTTCTGCCTGAACAACCAGGCCGAATATAATGCCGTGCTGGCGCTGAAGACGCCCGATCAGCTCGACAGCTTCGTCACCGACGCGCCGCCCGGCGCCACCACGCAGGTTGCCAGCGCCGCCGTCCCGGCCGCGGTTCCGGCCCCGGCAAAGGCCGAGCACAAGGCCAAGAGCGTGAGCCACAAGAAGCCGGTGGAAAAGGTGAAGGCGAAGACCGCGAGCGGCAGCCATCCGGAAGTGGCGAGCAGCAAGAGCCCGTAACGCCCGGCGCTTTAGAGCAATATGTGTTTAGGTTGACGCGCCAGCGTCAAAATAAACACATGAAATTGCTCGCTAAAACAAAATCTAGAGCATCAAGCTAAAAGCTTGATGCTCTAAGAAAAAAACCCGCGTTCAGGCGGGTTTTTTGATTCATAAGTAAAATTTGTGAATCAGAACGCGGCCTCGGCGAAGATGCGGGTGATGTCGCCGTTCCAGGCGCCGTGATAGCGGGCCAGCCAATGTTCGGCCTGGGTGGGCGCGCCGTTGGCGATCTCCTGCAGCGGGGCGAGGTAGAGGCTTTCATCCGCCCCGGCGGCGTTGCGCCGGGCGCGCGCCTTGAGGCCCTGGGCGGCGATGGCGACGACCTCTTTCGCCAGATCCCGCAAGCTGCCTTTGCCGAAGGAGGTGTTGATGCCGCTGACCGGCACGGCGGCACGCAGGGCCAATATGTCCGCATGGCGCCAGCCCTTGATCAGCGCCTGCGCCGCGGCCAGCGCCGCTTGGTCGTAGAACAGCCCGGTCCAGAGCGCGGATTGCGCCAGCATCATCTCCGGACGGCCGGAATCCGCCCCGCGCGTCTCGATATATTTTTTCAGCCGCACATCCGGGAAGGCGGTGGTGGAATGGTCCGCGAAATCGCCGATGGTGGCGCGCTCCCCCTCCAGCCCGGCCAGCCTGCCCGCCATGAAATCCCGGAAGGACGCACCGGCGACGTCGTGATAGGCGCCGTCGCGATAGACGAAATACATCGGCACATCGAGCAGCCAGTTGGCATAGGCCTCGAAGCCGAACCCGTCCTCGAAGATCATCGCCGGGATGCCGGCGCGGACATTGTCGGTATCGGTCCAGACATTGGCGCGGTTGGAGAGCAGGCCGTTGGGCTTGCCCTCATAGAAGGGCGAGTTGGCGAAGAGGGCGGTGGCCAGCGGCTGCAGGGCGGCGCCGACGCGCATCTTCGCGACCATGTCGGCCTCGGAGGTGAAATCCAGATTCACCTGCACGGTGCAGGTGCGCAGCATCATGTCCAGCCCGCGCGTGCCGACCTTGGGCATGTAGCCGCGCATGATCTTGTAGCGGCCCTTGGGCATCCAGGGCATGGCGGCGCGGGTGGCGGTGGGGTGGAAGCCCAGCGGCGCGAAGCCCAGACCCAGCGCCGGGGTGACGGCGCGCAGCCGGGCGACATGCGCGTCCAGCTCCGCCTTGGTGGCGTGCAGATCAGCCAGCGTGCCGCCGGAGAGCTCGAACTGCCCGCCCGGTTCCAGCGAGATCGAGGCGCCACCCGCCCCTTTCAGCCCGATGATGTTGCCGTGATCCAGTATCGGCGCCCAGCCGTCGCGCGCCTGCACCGCGCGCAGCAATGCGCCGATGCCATCCACCCCCTCATAGGCGGGCGGGGTGAAATCGGCGGCGCGGAAGCCGAAGGCCTCGTGCTCGGTGCCGATGCTGTACTGGGCGGCCGGCTTCGCGCCGGATTCCAGATAGGCCGCCAGATCCTTGACGCTTTCAACCACACGCGCGTCAGCGTCACCGGGATTTGACAAGTCTCTCTTCCTTCAAACTCTGTGCTTCAGAGGCGATGCCGGGCGCTGTCTCAGGGCTGGGCTGCGAGCTGCAGCGCCAACCCGGCGATGGCGGCGGTCTCGGCCCGCAGGATGCGGCTGCCCAATGACACGCGTGTAATGATGGGTGTTCGCGCGATAGCTTCAAGCTCCTGATCGGTAAAGCCCCCCTCCGGACCCACCATCAAGGCGCTGGGGCCAGAGGCCGGGCCGAGCAGGGCAGCGTCGCGCCGCTCATCGGCGATGCAAAGCGGGCGCGCCGCCGGCCAGGCCGCCATCAGCTTCATCACCGGCAGCGGCGCGCGGATTTCGGGCACGTGCAGGCGCTCGCATTGCTCCGCCGCCTCGGTGGCGATGGCGCGCAGGCGTTCGAGATTCACATGGTCGGCATTGGTGCGGGCGGTGATGATCGGCTGGATGGCGGAGACGCCGAGCTCGGTGGCTTTTTCCACCACCAGATCGGTTTTCTGGCGCTTGAGCAGGGCGAAGCAGAGCCAGGCATCGGGCTCCGGCGCCGGCGCTCGGGTCTGCTGGGTGGGCTCCAGCGTCGCCGCCTTGCGTGAAATTTTCGCGATGCGGGCGCGCCATTCCCCCGCCTCGCCATTAAAAACCCGTATGGTGTCGCCCTCGCCCAGCCGCATGACATTGGCGAGATAATGGGCCTGGCCCTCGGAGACGGCAAAGCCCTCGCCGGCGCCGGGGAGATCGGGAACATGCAGACGAATTGACGTATCGGCCATGCCGGGCTGAATAGCAGATATGAGCGGATTTACCGATATCAGGCGCGGCGGCTGGGTGGCGCGTCTGCCCGAGCGTTACCTTCCCTATGTGCTGCTGGCGCGGCTGGACCGGCCGATCGGCGCCTGGCTGCTATTTCTGCCCGGGCTGTGGGCAATCTGCCTGACTGCGAAAAATTTCTGGTGGGGGCTGTGGTTCACCGTGCTGTTCGGCATCGGCAGCGTGGTGATGCGCGGGGCGGGCTGCGTGGTGAACGATCTCTGGGACCGCAAGATGGATGCGATGGTGGAGCGCACGCGCGGCCGTCCGCTCGCCTCCGGTATGGTGACGCCGATGCAGGCGCTGAGCTTCCTGGCGGGTCTCTGCGCCATCGGGCTGGCGATATTGCTGACGCTGAACAATAGCGCGAAGCTGCTGGGGGTGGCCTCTTTGGTGCTGGTGGTGCTGTATCCGCTGGCCAAGCGCGTCACCTGGTGGCCGCAGGCCTTTCTGGGGCTGACCTTCGGCTGGGGCGCGCCGTTGGGCTTCGCCGCGGCAAGGGGGCATCTCACCTGGCCGGTGCTGTTTCTCTATCTCGGGGCGATTTTCTGGATCATCGGCTATGACACGATCTATGCGCATCAGGACCGCGAGGATGATACGCTGATCGGGGTGAAATCCACCGCAAGGCTGTTCGGCACGCGCACCCGCGAGGCGCTGTGCATTCTCTACGGGCTGGCCTTTCTGATGCTGCTGATCGCGATGTCCGGCTTTTCGCTGCACCCTTGGGGCTACTGGCTGATGGTGGTGCCCGGCGCCTTGCTGGTGTGGCAGATCGTGCGGCTGGATATCGATAATCCGGGGCGGTGCCTGGCGCTGTTCAAGCTGAACCGCGAGGTGGGGCTGGCGGTGGCGGCGGCGATTCTGATCGGCTGGATTTAGTTCTAGAGCAATATGTGTTTAGGTTGACGCGCAGCGTCAAAATAAACACATGAAATTGCTCGATAAAACAAAATTTAGAGCATCAAGCTAAAAGCTTGATGCTCTAAAAGTTTTTGGGCGTTGGCAACGCCGGTGCACACGCCCGAACGTCTTTCGCCGCTTTTTTGTAAAAAAGCGGCACCAAAAAACTTTTGGCACCTATCCTTTTGCTTCCACCTGATCGTCCAAGCGGTGATCCTCAATCCCCGCCGGCTCCAGATGCACGCTCACCTCCACCCGGCCCGGCAGCGCCCGACGCACGGCGCGCTCCACCGCATCGCCGATGGCATGGCCCTCATTCACGCTGAGCCGCCCTTCCACCTCCAGGTGAAACTCCACGAACACCCGGTCCCCGGCATGGCGGGTGCGCAGATCATGGATATCCTCCACCCCCCGGCAGCCTAATGCCGTGCGGCGGATCATCATCCGGTCCGTCTCGGTCAATTCCCGGTCGAGCAGCTGGGTCAGCGCCGCATTCGCCACGAAGCGCGCATTCCACATCATGTAGAACGCGATCAGCAGCGCGAAGGCTGGGTCGGCGCGGGTCCAGCCGGTGAAATGGGTGAGCGCCAAAGCCGCCAGCACGGCGGCGTTGACCGCGACATCGGTGAGATAATGCGCGCGGTCGGCGGCGATGGCGGTGGAGCCGGTGCGGCCCACCACCCAGCTCTGCATCACCACCAGCACGATGGCGGCGAGCAGGCTCAGCGCGATGATCATGATGCCGAAATCCAGCGCTTCCAGCCTTTCCGGAAACACCAGCCGTTCGATGGACTGGAAGGCCAGCACCATCGCAGCACCGGCCAGCAGCATCGCCTGGGTGAAGGCGGCGATGGCCTCTCCCTTGCCATGCCCGTAGCGATGATCCGCATCCGCCGGGCGCTGGGCATAGCGCACCCCATAAAATGTGGCGAGGCTGGCGCCGACATCCACCAGCGCATCCACCGCCGAGGTAAGCAGGGACATCGAGCCGGTAGCGATCCAGGCGGCGAATTTCACCACCACCAGCACCACGGCAAAAGCCAGGCTGGCCCCGCTGGCGGCCTTGCGCAGCGTCGCGTCGGTCGGGTCTGTCGTGCTCATGAGAGCGGTTTAGCGCGAAGCCCCCGGCCAACCCAAGCCGCAAGATTGACGACATGCCCCAAAACGCGGGAGAAGCGTCCCGCCGGGGTGTCCGCATCGTGCGGGCTGAGATCATACCCGTAGAACCTGCCTGGGTCATGCCAGCGAAGGGAGAGCGCCAATGAGCCTCAATAGACGTCTATTCCTCTCAACCGCCAGCGCCGCGCTGTGCGCGCCGGCCCTGGCCCGCGCCGCGACCGCGACGCCGTTCACGCTGATTCTCGACTGGTTCGTGAATCCCGACCACGCCCCGCTCTTCGCCGCGAAATATTGCGGCGCCTACGCGAAGGCCGGGCTGGATGTGAAGCTGGTGGCGCCGACCGACCCGGATCTGCCGCCGCGCCTGGTTGCCGCCGGCAAGGCCGATGCGGCGCTGACCTACCAGACCGAGCTGTATCTGCTGGTCGATCAGGGTCTGCCGGTGCGCCGGACCGGCACGCTGATCGACCAGCCGCTGAACACGCTGACGGCGCTGAAGCGCAGTGGCATCACCAAGCTGCAGGATCTGAAGGGCCGCAAGGTCGGCTATTCGGTGGCGGGGGTGGAGCCGGTGATCATCGGCGCGATGCTCAAGCATGTCGGCATGAGCCTGGCCGATATTCAGCTGGTGAATGTGAATTTCGAGCTGGTGCAGGCGCTGCAGAGCAAGTCCGTGGATGCGGTGATCGGCACCTACAGGAATTACGAGGATATTCAGCTGGCGCAGGCCGGGTTGGACCCGGTGATCTTCCTGCCGGAGGATTACGGGGTGCCGGCGTCTGACGAGCTGTTGCTGCTCTCGAATGAAAGCGGGTTGAAGAACCCCGCGCTGAAGGCGTTCCTGAGCGCGCTGAGGGAAGGCGTGGCGGCGTTGCAGGCCGATCCGGACGGGATGCTGAAACAATTCCTGAAGGAAAATCCGAGCCTGAATGACAAGCTGGACATCGCCTCCTGGAACGCGATGCCGCCTTATTTCGCGAAGGATCCGGCGAAGCTGAACGACGCCCGCTACCTCACTTATCGGGATTTTCTACTGGCCAACGGCGTCATCAAGAAGAAGCTGCCCTTGGGCGACTACGCCGTGCAGATCGAAGCCTAGAGCAATATGTGTTTAGGTTGACACGCCAGCGTCAAAATAAACACATGAAATTGCTCGCTAAAACAAAACTTAGAGCATCAAGCTAAAAGCTAGATGCTCTAAGTCATAAAAGTTTTTGGGGGTGTGGGGTGTTTTTTCAAAAACACCCCACGTCTTTCTTTTTCCTTAGTGGAAGATGATTTCCACACGACGATTCTGCGGCTCGCGCACACCCGGGCCGGTCGGAACCAACAGGTGGGTTTCGCCATAGCCATGCATCTCGATCTCGTTGGCCGGCACGCCGTCGGCGACGAGCTGAGCGGCAACCGCCTTCGCGCGCTTCACAGACAGCCCCATGTTGTAGGTCGCGGTCCCCGAGGTGTCGGTATAGCCGTTGACTTCCAGGGTGGTGACGTTCTGCGTCTTGGAGTCGGACGCGGCCTGCGCGATGATCTGGGTCGCGCGCGGCGTCAGGTTGTACTTATCCCAGTCGAAGAACACCAGATAGGTCTTGGCCGGGGTGGGCGCCGGGGCCGCTTGCGGAGCCGCGGCCGGCTGCGGGGCCGGGGCCGGCGGCGCCGGCGGGGCGAATTCGTAACGCAGACCGATATTGATCTGATTGTTATACTCGCCCTGCTGCTTGAAGCTGGCGGGGATGCCGGCATTGTCGATCGCGTAACGGCGCGCCGTGGTCAGGCCGATGAAACGATATTCCACCGTCGCGGAGAGGCCCATCACCGGGGCGATCGGGAAGGACAGGCCGACAATGCCCTGATAGGCGAAGGAGCCGCGCGCCTGGTTGACGTTGAAGCCGGCGGCGTTGGCATCGCTGTAGCGGGCTTCCTGCCAGCCGATGCCGGCCCCCAGATAAGGATAAAGCCAGGGCAGGCCGATATCGAAATCATAGACGCCGTTGACGAAGCCGCCATACTGGCTCTCATGCCCGCTGCCCTTGGCGGCGAGCCCGCCGGACTTCACCTTGTCCAGCCCGTTGCGGATATAGTCGCCTTCCAGCTCGACCCGCCAGCCATTATTGAAGCCGTAGCCGATGGCGGCGCGGGCATCGAAGCCGTTCTTTAACACCGCCTTGGTGTCGCCCGGGAGATTGACGCCGCCGGCGACATAGTTCTTCTGGGTGGTGGCGCTCTTCAGATCCAGGCCGCCGCCCAGGCTGACATAGGGGCCGGCCACTGGCTGGGCCTCTGCCCGGCCGGCCAGCGCCAGCGGCACGGCCAGCATTGTCGCGGCGAATAAGGCGGCTCGAAACTGCATGATCTGATTTCCTTCCGACAGGCGCCATTCCAGAACGGCACTTGAGCCTATGTGGAGGCAAATGGGCCGGTTGCGAAGGGGGCGCGCGCACGCGGCGCTTTTCTGTAGCCAAAATGCAACGCGCCTCACGCGCTTGGCAATAAAAAACCCCGGCAGTTGCCTGCCGGGGTCTCATCCACGCTGGCGCGAAGATTAGTGGAAGATGATTTCCACGCGACGGTTCTGCGGCTCGCGCACACCCGGGCCGGTCGGAACCAGCAGGTGGGTTTCGCCATAGCCGTGCATCTCGATCTCGGAGGCCGGCACGCCGTCGGCGACGAGCTGGGCGGCAACCGCCTTCGCGCGCTTCACAGACAGACCCATATTGTAGGTCGCGGTACCCGAGGTATCGGTGTAGCCGTTGACTTCCAGGGTGGTGACGTTCTGCGTCTTGGAGTCGGACGCGGCCTGCGCGATGATCTGGGTCGCGCGCGGGGTCAGGTTGTACTTATCCCAGTCGAAGAACACCAGGTAGGTCTTGGCCGGGGCCGGAGCCGGGGCAGCGACCGGGGCCGGAGCCGGGGCCGGAGCCGGCGGGGCCGGCGGCTGGAACAGCTGATAGCGCAGACCCAGCAGGAAGGTGTGGCTGGTGGACTGGCCGACATGCAGCGTGCCACCGCCCGGCTGGATCGCGGCGTAGTTGCGGCTGGCGGTCAGCTGGGTGAACTTATACTCGGCGGTCAGGGACAGGCCCGGCACCATCGCCAGCGGGTAGGACACACCGCCGATGATGTTGTAGGCGAAGGAGCCCTTGGTGCCGCCGACGCCAACGCCGTTATTCACGACATGGCTGTCGAACTTCTGCCACTGATAGCCAGCACCGGCGCCGACATAGGGGAAGATCGGCAGGCCGACATTGAAATCGTACAGCACGTTGACCATCGGGCCATAGGTGTTCAGGCCGCCAGTGACGCGGGTCTGGCCGAGGCCGCCATTGCCATCAACCTTGTGCGCGGTGTCGCGGTAGAAGTTGCCGTTCAACTCAACGCGGAAACCGTTGCCGAAGCCATAACCCACGGCGGCATCGCCAGAGTAGGAGTCACGGAACAGCATCTTGCCGGACGCGCCGGTGGCGCGGTTGTTGATGTTGATCGGGTTCTGGATGGTGGTGCCAGCACCGAGGCTGACATAAGGGCCGGTAACCGGCTGCGCGTGCGCCGCGAGGGGCAGCGCAAGGCAGGTGGCGGCGGCGAGGGCTAAGCGCAGCTTCATGACGTAACTCCAAAAGTGAGTGCGTTTAATTAACCAAGGTCTATTTAGCCCTGCGCACGGGAATTCAACAGATCAAAAAGAGTTTCGATTTTAACATTCTGGACCTGTGGCATTTTTGGCACAACCCGATGATCGTACAGGAAATTTTACGAGCAGTTCATAACCCGGAAAGCTTCCCCGGCGTTCCCCGCATCGGTGGCACCCGGGGCGGAGCGCACCATCCAGCCACGATAAAGCGGTGCGGCTCCGGAACCATCTTTTGGTTGCAAAGTCAAAAAGATCGCCACATCAGGAAGTTGACCTTGCGGGCGGGTGACGCAGGCCTGCACACTGACGATCAGGTCGCCCGCGGTCGCCTGGCCGCCGACGGGGATGGTCAAGGTCGAGGTGCTGCCATCGGCCTTGCTCAACACACCGATCTCGGCGGTCTTGCCGGGCACCCAATCATTCGGCGGGGTCGGCGCGACATCGTTGTTGGGTAGCGGGGCGGGGTTGTTGCCGCTGGGGCCGGGTGCGACCGCGCCATTGCTGGCGGGGGCGGGGTTGAGCCCGTTCGGCGCCGCCGGGGAGACGACCTGCGCCGCGCCGCCATTATCGGTATTCGCGCCATTGCCCTGATCGGCATTGTCGCTGCTGGGCGGGGGCAGCGGGGTCTCCACCAGGCCCGGCGGCGGGGCGGGGCTGGGGGCGACGGGCGCCACCGGGGCGGTGGGCGGGGCCGCCACCACGGGCGGCGGGGCCGGCACCAGCACCGCGGGGGCCTGCGTGCCGCCAGCGCCCTGGCCGGGGCTGCTCTGCCCCAGCATGGTTTGCGCGAAGGCCGCGCCGCCGATCAACGAGACGGCGCTGGCCAGAAGCAGGCGGCGCATTATTTCGACAGCGCCATCGGGTTGGCGGGCTGGGCCGGCGCGGCGGCGCCAGCGCCACCGCCCTGGCCGCTGCTCTGGCCACTTCCCTGACCGCCGCTCTTGGAGCCGCCGCCACTGCCCATCGAGAAGATGAACTTGCCGAGCAGATCCTCGAGATTCACCGCCGACTGGGTCACCTGGAAGCTGGCGCCTGGCTTCATCATCGTATTGGAGCCGCCGGGCGAGATCGCGACATAGGAGCCGCCGAGCAGACTGTCCGAGGTGATCGAGGCGCTGCTGTCGTCGGGCACCTTGATGTCGTTATTGATGGCGAGCTTGACCTGCGCGGCATAGGTGGTCGGGTTCAGCGTCTCGGCGGCGACATGGCCGACGACGACGCCGCCGATCTTCACATCCGCGCCGACGCTGAGCGCGCCGACAGAGCCGAACTGCGCCTGCAGCGGATAGCCGCCAGTGTTGATCTCACCCGCCCCGCGCAGCGCGTAGAGCAGGAACAGCACGGCCACGACGATGACGGCAAAGCCCGTGGCGAGTTCCGGAACGCGGCGGACCATCAGCCTTGATCCGGGGTCCAGGATTCATAATCCGCCGAGGCCGCGGCGCGCTGGCCGCCCATGTAATCATGACCGGCCGGGCGGTAGCTCGCCGGCGTGCCGGTGAGGTTGGGCTTGTGCGGGCGCTGCCAGGGGCGGGGCGCGGCGGCGAGCGGCGCATCGGTGAGGTGATGCAGCCAGGCATGCCATTGCGGCGGCACCACCGAGGGGTCCTGCACCCCGGCATAGACCACCCAGCGCCGGGCGCGCGGCTTGCCCGGGCGCTCGAAATACTGGTTCCCCGCCTCGTCCCGGCCGATGAAGCGGCCCTTGAAGGTGGTGAGGAAAAACAGACCGGGATTCAGGATCAGGCGCTTGAGGCCAAGCGGCTTTGCCTTATCGGTGGAGGCGGGGCCGGTCGCGGCCGGGCTTTGGGCGGCGTTGCTCATGGCTGTGATATAGGTGAAGCCGCGCGAATGGTCCATCTCGCCGGTGCAACGCAGCGTGACGGCATGATGGAAAAGCTATCCACAAGATTCTGTGGGTCAGGCCGAGATTCAACACAAGATGCACTTTAATTGAGTCATATCAGGGCCTAAACTCCGTATATGGCACAGATCCGAACCGACAAATCCTGGCACGGCGTCAAGCTCGCGACCTTCGAGGCGGCCCCTGATCCGGATGCCGAGACCGTGCTGGTCACTCTGCCCGCCGCCTGGGGGCAGGAGGCGGCGAACGCGCTGGCCGCCATTCTGCCGGGCCGGCGGATGCGCCATATCGCCGAGGCGGCGGAGAGCTGGATCGCGCCGATCGCGGCCCGCGCTTTGGCCGCCGGGCTGGGCGAGACCATCGGCCATGAGCTGCACGCCATGCTGGCCGCGCACCGCGCCAGCCCCAGCGGCAATGTCTGGCGCAACCGTGCGGGCGGGCAGCCGGGCTTCGTGTTCAACCCCTCGGCCTATCTGGATGAGGCCGGCGGGTTCGACATCGCCGCCCTGGGCCATGATGTGCAGCTGGCGGTGACGGCGCTGACCCTGGCCGCGCCCTCCGAGCACAGGCTGCGGCTGGGTTTTACCGATTTCAACCTGTTCCTGGCGCGGCTGGGGCAGGCTTACGACTCGGCGCAGGCGCGGGATCTGGCGGTGACGCTGACCGGCTTCATCGGTGCCGAGGCGGATCTGGCCTCCGCCCGGCTGCTGGCGCGCGGCAATGCGCCGGGCACGCGCATCACCACCCCGGCTTTGCCAGAGGATGGCGTGCTGCCAGGGCTGCGCGAGGCGGCGCTGGCGGCGCAGGCGCAGGCGCTCAGCTTTGGCCAGCGCCGGCATGAGAGCCTGCTGGGCTTCCTCGGCGAAGCCGAGATCGAGGCGCTGCTGGGCGCCGAGCAGGTGAATTTCGCCCCGGCCCTCTCGCCACTCAATCAGGATGGCGCGCTGGCGCATTGGGCGCTGCAATCCCTGGCCGCGCGCGGGCTTTCCGCCGAGCGCGCGCTGGCCCGGATGCTGGGCGGCGAGGAGCTGTTCCCGCTGCCCCGCCCCAGCGCCCATGGCGCGATGCATGAGGCGCTGGCCGCTTTGGTGCCCGCCATGCCGGCCCGCCCGGCGCCGCTGGCCGCTCCGGCCACGCAGATCAACCGCGAAATGCTGCCGGCCCGGCGCAGCGGCTATACCCAGAAAGTGGCCGTGGGCGGCCACAAGCTGTTCCTCTCCACCGGAGAATATAAAGACGGGCGGCTGGGTGAGATCTTCATCGCCCTGCATAAGGAGGGCTCGGCCTTCCGCGGGCTGATGGATGCCTTCGCCATCTCGGTCAGCATCGGGCTGCAGCACGGCGTCAATCTCTCCAGCTATGTCGAGGCCTTCACCTTCACCCGCTTCGGGCCGGCCGGCGTGGTCGAGGGCGACCCGGCGGTGCCGGCCGCGACCTCGATGCTGGATTATGTCTTCCGCAATCTGGCGGTGAATTATCTCGGCCAGACCAACCTCGCCCCGGCCGGCATTGACGCGCCGGATGAGCTGGGCGACGGTGCGGCGGAACGCGCGCCCTTGCTGCCGCTGGACCTGCCGGCCCCGGCCCCGCGCGAACGCCGTCGCAATTTGAAACTGGTGAGCTGAGATGAGCATTTCCGAGCGCCTGGCCGAGCTGGGCATCACACTGCCGCAGGCGATGGCGCCGGTTGCGAATTATGTGCCGGTGAGCATCACCGGCAATCTGGTCACGGTCAGCGGCCAGCTGCCGGCCATCGCCGGCAAGGTCGCCGTCACCGGCAAGCTCGGTGCCAGCGTGGCGCTGGAAGAAGGCCAGCACGCGGCGCGGCTCTGCCTGATCAATGTGCTCGCCCAGCTGCAGGCGGCGTTGCCGAACGGGCTGGAGAGCGTGACCAAGGTGGTGCGGCTCGGCGGCTTCATTTCCTGCACCCCGGATTTCACCCAGCATGCGGTGGTGATGAACGGCGCCTCCGATCTTTCGGTGGCGGTGTTCGGCGAGGCGGGGCGGCATGCGCGCTCCACGGTGGGCGTGGCCTCGCTGCCGCTGGACGCGGCGGTGGAGGTCGAAGGGCTGTTTTATATCGGTTAATTCACCTTCCGCGTGATTTTGACCGTTTTTCTGCCTTTATTATCGCGGTTATAAGTCGGTCATGAGTCGTACCGACATCCCGTCCCTGCCTTTGCGCATGGCGGTGAACATCGTTCTGGATGGCGCCTTCGCGGCTTTGGCTGTGGGCGCCAGCTTCTGGCTCGCCAATCCCGCGGCGCCGGTGCCGCACCCGCATATGCTGCCGGTGGCGGGCGCGGGCGCGGTCTGGCTGCTCGGCATTCCCTTTGGCCTGTCGCGCCTGCATTGGCGCTTCGTCTCGATGCGCGATCTGATGGGGCTGGGGCTGGCGGCGCTGGTAACGGCGCTGATGCTGTGCCTGCTGGTGGTCGGGGCCGGCATTTCCCTGCCCTCGGCGTCCTTTCCGGTCATCCTCACCCTCACCCTCGGCGCGGCGCTGACCTTGCCGAAACTGATCTACCGGCTGGTCCGGCAGAAGCGCGGGGCGCGGGGCGCGGCCCAGACCGCTCTGCTGGTCGGCGATGGCGAATATGCCGAGATGTTTCTCGCCGCCCATGCCCAGCAGGCCAGCGCGCCCTATCGCATCACCGGGCTGATTTCGCTCTCCGAGAAACATATCGGCCGGCGCGTGCATGGGCTGGATGTGCTGGCCGCCGCCGATGGCGCCGGGGATATGCTGGAGCGGCTGGCGGAAAAGCCGGATCTGCTCATCGTCACCGCGCCGCATTTCACCGGCGACCGGCTGCAATGCCTGATGCGCGCCGCCGAGGCCCGCAATATCCGCGTGATGCGCGCCCCCAGCCTCACCCGCCTGGCCCCGGCCGACCAGAAGATGGCGCTGCAACCGATCGCCATCGAGGATCTGCTCAATCGCCGTCAGGTGCAGCTGGACCGCGCCGCGATGGCGGATCTGATCGCCGGCAAGCGGGTGATGGTGACCGGCGCGGGCGGGAGCATCGGCTCCGAACTGTGCCGGCAGCTGGCGATGTTCACCCCGGCGGAGATTTTGCTGCTGGACAGCTCGGAATTCGCGCTCTGGCAGATCGATCTGGAAATCCGCGAGCTGGCCCCGGCGCTGCCCCGGCGCGCGGTGGTGGCGGATGTGCGCGATGCGCCGCATATGCGCGCCATCGCCGATGAGTTCCAGCCGGATCTGGTCTTTCACGCGGCGGCGCTCAAGCATGTGCCGATCGTCGAGGCGAACAGGCTGGAAGGGCTGCGCACCAACGCGCTGGGCACCCAGGTGGTGGCGGATGCCGCCGCCGCCGCCGGGGCCGGCCTGATGGTGCTGATCTCGACCGACAAGGCGGTGAATCCGAGCTCGGTGATGGGCGCCTCCAAGCGGCTGGCGGAGATGTACGCGCAGGCGCTGGATGTGCAGGCGCGCCATCGGGGCCAGGGCTTGCGCTGTGTCACCGTGCGCTTCGGCAATGTGCTGGGCTCCACCGGCTCGGTGGTGCCGCTGTTCCGCCGCCAGCTGGCGCAAGGCGGGCCGATCACCGTCACCGACCCCGGCATGCAGCGTTATTTCATGACGGTGCGCGAGGCGGTGGGGCTGGTGCTGCAGGCCTCCGCCGTCGGCAGCAGCGCCGAGGCGATCCCCGATGGCGGGATTTTCGTGCTGGATATGGGCGAGCCGGTGAAGATCGTCGATCTCGCCCGGCAGATGATCCGCCTCGCCGGGCTGAAGCCGGATGAGGACATCCAGATCAAATTCACCGGGCTGCGGCCGGGCGAGAAATTATTTGAAGAATTGTTTCACGGCGCCGAGCAGCCGGTGCCGACCGAGCATGAGGGGCTGCTGATGGCAACCCCGCGCCTGGCCGATCTGACGGCTGTGCGCCGCGCCATGGAGGCGCTGGCCGGGCATGCGGCGCGTGGCGACGAGGCGCAGGCAATGGCGCTGCTGCAGCAGATGGTGCCGGAATTTTTCAGCCCCGCGCCTCTCGCGATTTCGCACGCGGCCGAGTAGTCTGCGGCGTCATGAACGCCCAGGCTTTTCCCCCGATCCCGTTTCTCGACCTCAAGGCGCAGCAGGCGCGGCTTCCTGGGCTGAAAGCCAGGCTCGATGCGGTGCTGGCGCATGGGCAATATATTCTCGGCCCCGAGGTGCATGAGCTGGAAGCCAAGCTCGCGGCCTTCTGCGGGGCGGCGCATTGCGTCAGCGTCTCCTCCGGCACGGACGCGCTGCAGATCGCGCTGATGGCCGAAGGCATCGGACGCGGCGATGCGGTGTTCCTGCCCGCCTTCACCTATACCGCCACCGCCGAGGTGCCGCTGCTGCTGGGGGCGACGCCGGTATTCGTCGATGTGGATCCGCAGACCTTCCAGATGGATCTGGACAGCCTGAAGGCGCGCATCGCCACGGTGAAGCAGGCGGGCAAGCTGAAGCCGCGTGCGATTATCGGGGTGGATCTGTTCGGCCAGCCGGCGGACTGGGCCGGGATTGCAACCATTGCCGCACGCGAGGGGCTGTTTACGCTTGATGATTGCGCGCAGAGCTTTGGCGCCGCCCAGGATGGCGTGCGGCTGGGCAAAGCAGCCGATGCTACCGCCACCAGCTTTTTCCCCTCCAAACCGCTGGGCGCCTATGGCGATGGCGGCGCGCTGTTTACCGAATCCGCCGCGCGGGCGGCACTTTATCGCTCGCTGCGCACCCATGGCGAGGGCACGACCCGCTATGAGGTGCTGCGCACTGGCATGAATGGGCGGCTGGATACGATGCAGGCCGCCGTGCTGCTGGCCAAGCTGGACGTGTTCGAGGCCGAGCTGGCGCGGCGCGAGGAAATTGCCAAGATTTACGACGCGGCGCTGAAGCATGTGCTGGCCATTCCGGCGCGGATGCCCGGGAGCCAAAGCGCCTGGGCGGTTTATTGCGTGACGCTGCCGGATGAAGCCACGCGCGAGGCGGCGAAGGCGGCGCTGGCGGCTTCGTCCATCGGCCATGCGGTGTATTATCCCCGCGCGCTGCACCAGCAGCCGGCCTATCAGCCTTCGCATGACGGCGCGGTGCTGCCGGTGGCCGAAAGCCTGGGGGCCAGGGTGCTGGCCTTGCCGATCCACCCCGACCTCACCGACGAGCAGGCGCAGCGCGTCGCCGCGACCTTGCTTCAGGCGCTGGGGGGCTAGAGATGCCGCGCGGCGATCTGTTCCCCGATATCGGGCCGTTCGAGACCGGCTATCTGCCCCTCTCCGAAGGGCATGTGATGTATTGGGAGCAGGTCGGCAACCCGAACGGCAAGCCGGTTCTGTTTCTGCATGGCGGTCCAGGCGCCGGAGCCGGGGCCGTGCATCGGCGGTTTTTCGATCCCAGCATCTGGCGGGTGATCATTTTCGACCAGCGCGGCGCCGGGCGTTCGCGGCCGCTGGGGGGGCTGGAAAACAACAACACCCCGCAGCTGATCCGCGATATCGAAACGCTGCGAAACTTCCTGAATATCGAGCGGATGGTGCTGTTTGGCGGCTCCTGGGGCTCGACCCTGGCGCTGGCCTATGCGCAGGCGCATCCCGAGCGTGTGGCGGCGGCGATTTTGCGCGGCATCTTCCTCGGCCGGGCGCAGGAGGTGGACTGGTTCCTGCACGGGCTGCAGCGCGTCTTCCCGGATGCGCATGCCGCCTTCACCAGCTTCCTGCCGCCGGAAGAGCGCGGCGATATTCTCGGCAATTATTTCAAGCGTCTGACCGACCCGGACCCGCGCATGCAGGCGGAGGCGGCGCGGGCCTGGAGCGTGTATGAGGGCTCCTGCTCGACGCTGCTGCCAAGCTTCGAGGCGGTCTCCGCCTTCGCCCAGGACCGTACCGCCATCGGACTGGCGCGGATCGAGGCTTATTATTTCCGCAATGATCTGTTCCTGCCGCCGGGCGGGCTGCTGGCGCATATGCACAAGCTGAAGGGCATTCCCGGCGAGATCGTGCAGGGGCGCTATGACATGGTCTGCCCGGCGCAATCCGCCTTCGAGCTCGCCGCCGCCTGGGACCAGGCAAGGCTGACCATCGTGCCGGATGCCGGGCACTCGGCGCTGGAGCCAGGCGTGCGCACGGCGCTGATCTCCGCCCTTGAGCGCTGCCGGGGGTTGCTATGAGCCTGACCCGCCGCCGCTTGCTGGGGGCCGGGCTGGCCCTGCCCTTCGCCCGCTCCAGCCTGGCCGCGCCGCCTGCCGCCCCCTGGCCGGGCGCGCTGGTGATGGGCACCGGCGCCCCCGGCGGGGCATTTGCGATTTTCGCGCCCGCCTGGGGCGAGCTGGTGCAGCGCGAAACCGGCATCGACATCGCCTACCGCACCACCGGCGGCTCCAGCGCCGATCTGCTGTTGATCGAGGAAGGCAAGGCGCAGCTTGGCATCTCCAGCACGGCGGTGGCGGCGCAGGGGCGCTCCGGCCAGGGCGGCTGGACCGCCGGGGTGAAGCTGAACGGCTTCCGGGCTCTGTTCCCGGCCTATGCGTCCAGCCTGCAGATCGTCGCCTCCACCAAGGCGGGGGTGCGCGAGCTGGCGCAGTTGCAGGGACAGGTGGTCGGCGTCGGGCCGGATGGCTCCAGCAGTGCCGATACGGTGCAGCAGATTCTGACAGCACTGGGCGTGGCCCCCGCGCGGGTGGTGATGGGCGATTATCAGCAGCAGGTGCTGGCGATGCTGAAAGGCGATCTCGCGGCCTGCGCCTTTATCGGCGCACCGCCGCTGCCGGCGCTGAGCGCGGCGGCGATGGGGCGGCGTCTCGCACTCATCGGCATGTCCGCCGCGCAATCGGCCCAGGTGGCGCATAAGCTGCCGGGATTTTTCCGGACGGTTCTGAGCGCCGACACCTTTCCGGGGCAGAGTGTGAATGTCGGCACCGTGGGGACATCGAATGTCGCGGTCTGTGCAACCGACCTGCCGGACAGCCTGGCGGAGGCGGTGACCGGCGCGGCGCTGAAGAACCGCAGGCTGCTCGGCGTGGCGGTGCCGGCGGCGGGGCATGCGCAGGAGCTGGCGCCGATTTATGCGGCGGGGATTCCGTTTCATCCCGGGGCGGCCAGGGCCTTGCGGAAGGCTGGATTTCGGCTGCCGCAGAAGGCAGTAGAGGGATAGGTTCGGCGGCCATGACTTTGCTCATACGCGCCGCGACACTGGACGACCATGAAGCCCTTATCACCCAGATTTGGGCGCTGAATTGTTTCGAGCAGGAGCTGACCCAAGACCGCCGGACGGATTTGGGCGGCGCGCAAGAGACTCTTAACGAGATGATCACGGCGACCTGTCAGGACGGCGCTCTGCTTGTTGCGGAGCAAGACGGGACGGTGACCGGGCATTTATGCCTGCTGTTCCAGTCAGATGACGCCTACGTGATCGAAAAGCTGCGTGATCATGCGCTTATTTCCAGTCTATTTGTCAGCGAGTCCTGGCGTGGCAAGGGGGTTGCCCGGGCTCTAATCGCGCGCGCAGAAGCTCTCGCCAAAGCCCGCGGCATTCAACGGCTGCGGCTATATACCTTATGCGGCAATGCGCGGGCCCGACATATTTATGAAGAGGCTGGCTTTTCAGTCCAGGGTTTCGATATGGTGAAGCCGCTTACGTCGTAGAACTTCGAGCATTTTGCTTGAAGCTCTACGACGAGACGGATTTACACCCACTCGTTCTATTTATGCTTTGGCGAGCAATTTCATGCCTTTAGGGTGACGCAGGCGCGTCAAGCTGAAGGCATGTTGCTCTAAACCAAACGCCCCTCGCGCAGCGTGAGCTGCCGGTCCATACGCGCGGCCAGTTCGGGGTTATGCGTGGCGATCAGCGCGGCGGTGTTTTCACTGCGCACCACATGCAGCAGCTCCTCGAACACAATGTTGGAGGTGGCGACATCGAGATTGCCGGTCGGCTCATCGGCCAGCAGCAGCGAAGGATGGTTGGCGAGCGCCCGGGCGATGGCCACGCGCTGCTTCTCGCCGCCCGAGAGCTTGCCCGGCAGATGCGTGGCGCGCGGCCCCAAACCGAATTTTTCCAGCAATTCCATCGATCGTTGATGTGCGACCGCCTGCGGCACACCGGCGATCATCTGCGGGATGGAGATATTCTCCAGCGCGGTGAACTCCGCCAGCAGGTGATGGAACTGATAGACGAAGCCGATCTCCTGCCGGCGCATCGCGGTGCGCCCGGCATCGTTCAACTCGGCCGCGTTCTGGCCGCGAATGATCACCGCCCCCTCATCCGGCTTTTCCAGCAACCCGGCCAGATGCAGCAAGGTTGACTTGCCCGAGCCGGAGGGGGCGACCAGCGCCACGATCTCGCCGGGCGCCAAGGTAAGTTCCGCGCCATCCAGCACGGTGAGGCCGCCGGCATCGGATTGGTAGGTGCGGCGGACCGCCTTCATCGAGAGCAGATATTCACTCACTGCGCAGCGTCTCCACCGGGTCGATCTTCGCCGCCCGCCAGCTGGGATAGAGGGTGGCCAGCACCGAGAGCACCAGCGCCATCAGCACAATCTCCACCACCTCGCGCCAATCCAGCTCGGCCGGCAGGGATTCCAGATAATAGATGGTGGGATCAAAGAGTTTCTGGCCGGTGATATGCTGGATGAAGAGCCGGATATCGTTGATGTAATGGCAGAACAGCACGCCCAGCGCGAAGCCGATGAAGGTGCCGAGCACGCCGATCGAGGCGCCGGCCATCAGGAAGATGCGCAGCACCGAACCCGAACTCGCCCCCATCGTACGCAGGATGGCGATGTCCTTCGCCTTGTCCTTCACCATCATGATCATCGAGGAAATCACGTTGAAGGCGGCGACGATGATGATCAATGTGAGGATCAGGAACATCACGTTGCGCTCGACCGTGACGGCGGCGAGGAATGAATCGTTGTTCTGCTTCCAGTCCTGAATGTTCAAGGGGGTGCCTGGGAACATATTGAGGATCGCCTGCTTCACCGCATCGTCATGGTCGGGATCGGTGACGAAGACCTGGATCTGGCTCGCAGCACCGGTCTGCTGGAACAAGGTCTGCGCGGCCTCCAGCGGCAGGAAGACGAAGCTCGAATCATATTGCTGCATGCCGGTCTGGAAGATCGCCACCACATGGAAGGCCTGGATCGACGGGATGGTACCGATGACGGTGGCTTTTCCCTGAGGCAAAATCAGCGAAATTTGCGAGCCGACGGAGAGGTTGAATTGCTGCGCCAGCCCGGCGCCGATGGCGATGGCATCACCCCCCGTGAGGTTGGCGAGAGAACCCGCGACGACATGGTGCGAGACGGTGGGCAATTGCTTCAGCCCGTCCAGCGTGATGCCGCGCGCGATGCCGCCCGTCGCCCCGCCTTGCGGGCCGGACATCAGCACCTCGCCCTGCGAGATCGGGAAAGCGCCGGTGACATCCTTGATGGTACGGATTTTCCGCGCCATCTCATCGTAATTGGTCAGCGGCTGGCCGGCGCCATAGATGCCGATATCGCCATTCAGCCCCAGAATCTGGCTGAGCAGCTCCTGGCGGAAGCCGTTCATCACCGAGGTGACGATGATGAGGGTGGCCACGCCAAGCGCGATGCCGACGAGCGAGAAAATCGCGATCACGGAGACGAAGCGCTCGCCGCGCCGGGCGCGCAGATAGCGCGCCGCGATCTTGCGCTCGAAGGCATTGAACATCAGAAGCGGACCTTCGCCAGCGCCTCGTCCACCGGCAGCTCGAAGCGCTCACCCGTGGCGCGGCGCTTCAGCTCCACCATCCGGTTCGCCGCCCCGCGGGGGCCGACGATCATCTGCCAGGGATGGCCCATCAGATCAGCCTCGGCGAATTTGGCGCCGGCGCGCTCCTCGCGGTCGTCATAGAGCGCATCCTGGCCGAGGGCTTTGTAAAGCTCCTCGCACAGCCCATCGGTGGTGGCATCGCCCTGGCGCAGATTGAGGATGGCGGCCTTGAAGGGCGCGATCGCGTCCGGCCAGATGATCCCGGCCTCGTCATGCTTGGCCTCGATGATGGCGCCGACCAGGCGGGAGACGCCGATGCCGTAAGAGCCCATCTCGGGGAAGATCTTGCCGCCATCCGGGCCGATGACGCTGAAATTCATCGACTTGGAGTATTTGGTGCCGAAATAGAAGATCTGGCCGACCTCGATGCCCCGGCCCTCGCGGCGGCGCGCCTCTGGGATGGTCTCCCAGGTGGCGAGATCATGCTTCTCGTCGGTGGCGGCGTAGATGCTGGTCATCTGCTCGTAGAATTTTTCCACATCATCATGCGCGAAGGCATCGCCGGCTTCGAAATCCGCATCGTAGAACACGCCGGATTCGCCGGTGGGGGCGAGGATGTGGAATTCATGGGAAAGATCGCCGCCGATCTGCCCGGTATCAGCGCGCATCGGGATCGCGGTGATGCCCAGGCGCTGGAAGGTGCGCATATAGGCCAGCATCATCTGCTTGTAGGTGATGACCGCGCCCTCGCGGTCGAGATCGAAGCCGTAGCCGTCCTTCATGTAGAATTCGCGGCCGCGCAGCACGCCAAAGCGCGGGCGCACCTCGTCGCGGAATTTCCACTGAATCTGGAAGGCATTTTGCGGCAGGTCGCGATAGCTCTTCACCGAATCACGGAAAATCGAGGTGATCATCTCCTCATTGGTCGGGCCGTAGAGCAGCTCGCGCTCATGCCGGTCGGTGATGCGCAGCATCTCCTTGCCGTAGGCATCGTAGCGGCCGGATTCGCGCCAGAGATCGGCACTCTGGATGGTCGGCATCAGCACCTCCTGGGCGCCGGCGGACCATTGCTCCTCCCGCACGATCTGCGCGATCTTGTTCAGAACCTTGATGCCCGTGGGCAGCCAGGCATAGATGCCCGAGGCCATCTGCCGGACCATGCCGGCGCGCAGCATCAGCCGGTGCGAGACGATCTGCGCTTCGGCGGGCGTTTCCTTGAGGGTGGGGATCAGGCTTTTGGACAGACGCATGATGAACCTTAAAACAGGGATTGAGGCTTTTCGGTGGCCGGGGCCGGGGCTTGCGGCGCGGGCGCCTCGGCCAGCCAGCGATTGGCGGCGCGCCGTGCCGGCTGCTCGATGAAACCACGCAGCAGGATCGCGAGGATGAAGGTGAGGCCGGTCATGATCAGCGCGAACAGCGCTTTCTCATCGGTCGGCTGCCAGCCCAGATGGCGGAAGAGCTGCACCGTGAGCAGCTCGGCGATGGCGAAGCTCATATAGAAACAATAAGAGAGCAGGCCGAGAAAATGCAGCATCGGGCGGCGCCCGAATGCCGGTGGGCGCTGCGCGTCATACTGCATATAGAGCCCGAACAGCAGCATCCACAGCCCGAGCACGGTGGCGACATCCACCGTCAGCGCGCCGAGCAGAATCAGCGCCGCGCCGCCGCCGATGAAGACCCGGCGCCAGAAATCATAATCGGCGACCGCTGAGGCGATACGAACCATCGCCATGCCGGCGATGAATTCCGGAATCAGGCGCCAGAGCCCGGCGGCGAAGGCGAGATTGAGGGTCTCGCCGGCGAAATAATAGATCAGCCCGATCACCGGGAAGACGACGATGGCGAGCTGCAGGGAAACCCCTCGGTCCCAATAGGTCAGCAGCAGCGCGAAGAGCGGGAAGAGCAGATAGCCGGCCCATTCCGTGCTCACCGACCAAGCCGGGTAGTTCCAGGCGCCGAAATGGTCCAGCCCCCAGCCCTGCACCAGGAAGAGATTCTCGACAAAGCTGCCCAGGCCGAAACGCTGCGGGCTCTGCGGGGCCATGCCCAGCGCGCCGCCCAGCGCCAGCAGCGCCAGCAGGATCAGCAAGGTGGCCAGATGCACCGGATAGATGCGCGCCAGGCGCTTGCCATAGAAGCGCAGCCAGGTCCGCGGCGGCGCCGGGCGGAAGGCCGCGTCGACCTGGTCCATGTTCGGGGCGTTGAATTCCTGGTGGGTGTGCATCAGCACCAGCCCGGAGAGAATGAAGAACCCGTCCACCCCCATATAGCCATGCCTCACCAGCCCGGCGGCGGGCCCCAGCCAGGCGGAGACATGCAAATGCAGATCCAGGTGATAGACGAACACCCAGGCCGCGAAGGCAGCACGGCAGATCGTCAGGTCGGTGAGTTCCGGCTTCTGGCTCATCATCGGCGCCCTGCTCTAAATCAATCTTCGCTCGGTTAGAAGCTGCGCCGGGGCGCCCAGGACAAAATGGCCGAAAAGAAAGAAGCCCGCCAGCCCATAAGGGCGGCGGGCCAAGTTCAGGGAGGAAACGCCAGTCACACGGCAGGATGAAGAACCAAACTCCATCCGTACCCGCATCATGCGCCGCAACATGGAGAGAGATCCAGAAAAAACACCTCGCTAAAAGCAAGTTTTTTAGGCTTCTGGACCTGTTATGCGCGACGTTTAGCCATGATGACTGAAAATTCTTAAAATTCGCCCAATTTTCACTCAAACCCGCAAAATATGCACCTCGACCAGAGGGCGCTTGCCGAGCGGCTTGCCGACGATGCGGCGCAGGCCGGCCCGTGCCGCGTCGGCGAAGGCGGCCTCGTCCTGGCGCAAGGACGGGGCGAGATCCTCCAGAAGCTCCTGGAATTCCTCTTCAAAGGCGCGGCGCTGGCGGGCATCCAGCTCCTCCAGCAGGCCGGGCGCGGAGATTTGCGGGGTGCCGCGCAGCGCCCCCCTGGAGTCGATGGCCAGGCTGCCGACGACGACGCCGTTGAACAGCATGCGCTTGCGCGCGGCAAGCACGCCGCCTTTCAGCGGCACGATGCGGTCGCCATCCACCACCAGCCGGCCAGTGGGCACGCTATCCACCACCGCCGGGCCGTTGCCGCCGAACAGCACCACATCGCCATCTTCCACCAGCAGCGTCTCGATGCCGTTTTCCTTGGCGAAAGCGGCCTGAGTGGAAAGATGGCGCCATTCGCCATGGGTCGGGATGATGTATTTCGGGCGAACCAGCTTGTAGAGCTTGCGCAGCTCCTCACGCGCCGGATGGCCGGAGACATGCACGAACTCCTCGCCATCCACGATCACCTCCACCCCGCGCCTTGCCAGCTGGTCCTGCACCGCGAAGATGGCGCGCTCATTTCCGGGGATGGTGCGGGCGGAGAAGATCGCCTTGTCGCCCTCGCCGAGCACGGCGTAGCGATGCGTATCGGCGGCGATGCGGGCCATGGCGGAGCGCGGCTCGCCCTGGCTGCCGGTGACCAGCAGCAGGATATTGTCATCCGGGATCGAGCCGATCTCATCCTCGGGCACGAAATCCGGCACATCGCGCAGATAGCCGGCCTCCTGGGCGGCGGCGATGTAATTGTTCAGGCTGCGCCCGACCAGCGCCACATGCCGCCCGGCGATCTCCCCGGCGGCGATGATGCTGGCCACGCGCGCGACATTGGAAGCGAAGCAGGTGACGGCGATGCGGCCATCCAGCTCCGGCAGCAGGGCCTCGAAGCTCTTTTTCACATCGGCTTCCGAGCCGGAATGGCCCTCCACCATGGCGTTGGTGGAATCAGAGACCAGGGCCAGCACGCCCTTATCGCCCAGCTCGCGCAAGGCGGCTTCGTCCGTCAGATCGCCGATGACCGGGCCGTTATCGAATTTCCAGTCGCCAGTATGCAGCACGGTGCCGTAGCTGGTGGTGATCGCCAGCGCCTGGGCTTCCGGGGTGGAATGGGTCATGCGGATATAGCGCAGGCTGAACGGCGCCAGCTCGAAAGCGCCGCCGGGCGGGATGATGTGGATCTTCACCTCGCGGTGGAAGCTCACCTCCTGCAGCTTGCGGCGGATGACGGCGGCGGCAAACGGGGTGGCATAGACCGGACAGCGCAGCTGCGGCCAGAGCCGGGCGATGCCGCCAATATGGTCCTCATGCGCATGGGTGATGACCAGGCCGAGCAGATCCTCGCGCTGCTGCGCGATGAAGGCGGGATCCGGCAGCAGGATTTCCGCTTCCGGCGTTTCCGGGCCGGAAAATCCCATGCCGCAATCCACGGCCAGCCATTTGCCGTCACAGCCATAGAGGTTGAAGTTCATCCCGATCTCGCCGGTGCCGCCGAGCGGCACGAAGATGAACCCCGCCTCGGCCTCGTCGATGACGGGGGCGGTCTTGCCTTTGGATTTAGCCACGAATTGGTCTGCTCCTCGCGTGTCGTCAGTCAGTTTCAAGGAACCGCGCGCGATCGCGCGGCAAAGAGGGGGGCTTATTGCGCATGGAGAGCAGGCGCAACCCTTCCAGCGTCAGGTCTGGGTCGATGGCGGTGAATTTGGCGGTGCCTTCGGCGAAAAGCGGGGCGAGGCCGCCGGTGGCGATGGCTTTCAGCCTGGCGCCGAACTCGCCCTCGATGCGGGCCAGCAGCCCTTCGATCAGCCCGATATAGCCCCAATAGATGCCCGATTGCATGGCCGGCACGGTATCGCGCCCGATCACCATCTGCGGGCGGCCGATGCCGATGCGCGGCAGCCTGGCAGCGGCCTGGTGCAGCGCCTCGATGGAAAGATTGATGCCCGGCGAGATGGCGCCGCCGATATAGGCGCCGGTTTCGTCCACCACATCGAAGGTGGTGGCGGTGCCGAAATCCACCACCACCAGCGGCCCCTGGTAATGCTGATGCGCGGCCAAAGCGTTGAGCAGACGGTCCGCCCCGACCCCTTCCGGGTTGGCGGTCTTGATCTGAAAGCCCCAATCCAGCGCGGCGCGGGCGACCAGCGGCTCGGCCTCGAACCATTCCCGGCAGAGGCGGCGCAGATGGTAGAGCGCGGCGGGGACGACGGTGCCGATGACGGCACGGGTGATCTCCCGCGCGGAGATGCCGGCACGGGCCAGCAGCACCTCCAGCCAGACGCCATATTCATCCGAGGTGCGCTGGGCGGAGGTCGCCAGCCGCCAATTGCCCCGCCATTGCGTGCCGTCATGCACGGCGAACACGATATTGGTGTTGCCTGCATCGATGACCAGAAGCATCCGCCCCTCCTCGCTCTTACCCGTTCGCCAGCAAGACTTCGCCGGTATTGAGCGTCTCGATACGATTTTCGCACTGCAACAGCAATTCGCCGGCGGGGGAGAGGCCGGCGAACAGGCCACCGCGGCGCTGCCCGGCGAAGGCGATGTCCAGCTTGGTGCCGAGCGGATGGCCGAGTGCCAGCCAGGCGGCGCGGATCTCCTCGCCCGGCGCCTCCAGCAACGGCTCCAGCCGGGCCAGGATGGCGCGGGCGGCATCCTCCGGGGCCAGGACCAGCCCTTGCGCGGCCAGGGCCGTGGTGCGCCTTCCGGGGATTTCCGGGGCTTCGCGCAGATTGATGCCGATGCCGATCACCAGCCAGTCCAGCCGGGGGCCGTTGGGCACCGCGTCGATCAGGATGCCGGCGAGCTTGGCGCCATTGCAGAGAATGTCATTCGGCCATTTCAGCGACAGGCCCTGCGCCCCCTGCCCCGCCAGCGCCTGCGCCACGGCGATGCCGGCGAGCAGCGAGAACAGCCCGGCCTCGGCCGCCGGGCGGGTCGGGCGCAGCAGGATGGAGAAATTAAGATTGCCTTGCGGCGCGCTCCAGGCCCGGCCGCGCGAGCCGCGCCCGGCGGTCTGGCGCAGCGCCAGCACGGCGAGGCCGGAGGGCTCACCCGCCTTGGCGCGGGTGACGACCAGATCGGAGGTGGACCCCAGCTCCTCGTAGAGTTCGAGGCGCCAGGGGATCACCCCATCAGCGCTTTCGCGGCTTCGCCGGCCACCGCCATCAGCGGGCCGGGGAGGATGACGAAGACGATGGTGGCGAAAGCGCCAACCGCCATCACGAACCCGGCCCCGGCGGAGACGCGCTCGAAATTCGGCTGGCCCTTATCGAAATACATCACCTTGATCACGCGCAGATAATAGAAGGCGCTGACCACGCTGGCGACGATACCGATGATGGTGAGCGTATCCAGCCCGGCATTGAAGGCGGTGGCGAAGACGTAGAGCTTGGCGAAGAAGCCGGCCAGCGGCGGAATGCCGGCCATGGACCACATGAACACCGCCATGGCGAAGGCGAAGCCCGGATGCTCGGCGGCGAGACCGGCGAGATCGCTGATCTTCTCCACGGACTGGCCGTTGCGGCGCATCGCCACCACGCAGCCAAACACGCCGAAGGACATCACCACATAGATGGCGATATAGACCAGGCTGGCCTGGATGCCGTCCACCGTGCCGGTGGCCAGGCCCATCAGCGCGTAGCCCATATGGCTGATCGAGGAATAAGCCAGCAGGCGCTTGATGTTGCTCTGGCCGATGGCGGCGAGCGCGCCGATGACCATGGAGAGCACCGCCAGGATCTGGATCAGCGCCGACCATTGGCCGGTGAGATGCCCGAACGGCCCGGCCATCACCGAGAGGAACAGCGCCATGGCGGCGGCCTTCGGGGCGGTGGCGAAGAGCGCGGTGACGGAGCTGGGCGCGCCCTCATACACATCCGGCGCCCACATATGGAACGGGGCGGCGGAGATTTTGAAGGCGATGCCGACCAGCACGAACACCACCCCGGCGATGGTGCCGACACCGGCGGTGCCGCTGCGGAACACTTCGCCCAGGGCGGCGAAATTGGTGGTGCCGGCGAAGCCATAGACCAGCGAGATGCCATAGACGAGCAGGCCGGAAGCCAGCGCGCCGAGCACGAAATATTTCAAGCCGGCCTCGGTGGAGCGCAGATTATCCCGCGCCAAGGCCGCGCAGATATAGAGCGCCAGCGATTGCAACTCGAAGCCGAGATACAAAGTCAGCATGTCGGCGGCGGAGATCATCGCGATCATGCCGATGACGGCGAAGAGCACCAGGATCGGGTATTCGAACCGGGCGATGCCTTCGCGCTTATTGTAATCCACCGACAAGATCAGCGCCGCGATGGCGCCGAGATAGACCAGCATATCGGCATAGCGGGTGAACAGGCTGGTCTTGAACAGACCGTTCCAGATCAGCGTGTCCGGGGCCAGTAGATTGACCACCGCGGCAACCGCCAGCAGCACCACGGCGCCGAAAGTGACGGCCGGGGTGGTTTCGGATTTTTTCGCCAGCACGCCGCCGGTCAACAGCACCATGCCGCCAAGGCCCAGAACCAGGGCCGGGAGGAGAGCGTAGAGTTCGGTCATTTTGCGGTCACCATGGCCAGCGCCATATGCGGGTTGAGGGCAGCGGAATGCGCCTGCACGAGGGCGTTGATCGGCGCATCGAAAGCATGGGTGAAGCTGGAAGGATAGACGCCCAGCCACATCACCAGCACCGCCAGCGGCAGCAGCATGGCGTATTCACGCCCGCTCAGGTCTTTCAACCCGGCCAGCTCGGGCCTTGCATATTTCTCAAAGAGCACCGCGCGCACCAGCACCAGCGAGTAGGTGACGCCGAGCACCATGCCGGCGCCGCCGAGCAGCGAGACCCAGAAATTCACCTTCAGCGCGCCGACGATAACCAGGATTTCACCGATGAAGCCGGAGGTGCCGGGCAGGCCCATATTGGCCAGGGTGAAGAACATCAGGGCCGCTGCGAAAACCGGCATGTTGCTGGCCAGCCCGCCGAGATTTTTCAAGGTCAGGCTCTGGCCGCGGGCGGTGAGGATGCCGGCGCAGATGAACAGCCCGGCGATGACCAGGCCGTGGCTCAGCATCTGGAACAGCGCGCCCTCGATGCCTTCCACCGTGAAGGTGAACAGCCCGATGATGATGACGCCCATATGCGCGACGGAGGAGTAGGCGATCATGCGCTTCATGTCCGTCTGCGCCAGCGCGACATAGGAGATGTAGATCACCGCCACCACGCCCAGCGTGAACATCAGCGGCTCGGCCGCGTAGGCGGCGTTGGGCAGCATCGGCAGGGCAAAGCGCAGGAAGCCGTAAGCGCCCATCTTGGAGAGCACGGCGGCCAGCATGATGGTGCCCGGCACCGGGGCCTCGCCATACGCGTCCGGCAGCCAGGTATGCAGCGGCCAGACCGCCGCCTTCACGCCGAAGGCGGCTAGGAAGGCGAGGAACAGCCACATCTGCGCATGCGCCGGGATGGCCGCATGGGTCATCACCGCGATGTTGGTGGTGCCGAGATGGCGCCAGATCCAGACCACCGCCAGCAGCATGAACAGCGAGCCGGCCAGGGTGAAGACGAAGAATTTCACCGCCGCGTAGATCCGGCGCTCCCCGCCCCAGACGCCGATGATCAGATACATCGGCAGCAGCACGGCTTCGAAGAAGATGTAGAAGAGCACGAAATCCGTGGCGGCGAACATGCCGATGGTCATCGTCTCCAGCAGCAGCATCGCGGCGAAGAAGGAGCGCGCGCGGGTCTTGATGCCGTTGCTCGAAAGGATGGCGATCGGGGTCAGCACCAAGGTGAGCAGGATGAGGAACAGGCTGATGCCGTCCACGCCCATGCGATATTCGACATTGATGCCCGAGAGCCAGGGCATCGCCTCGACGAACTGGTAGCCGGCGATGCCGGTATTGAACTGGGTCCAGACATAAATGCCCAGGACCAGCACCAGCAGCGAGAAGCCGAGCGCGATGGCCCGCGCCCGGCAGGCGATCTTCGCGTCATCGCCGCTCAGCGTGGCGATGATGAAGGCGCCCAGCAGCGGCAAATAGGTGATCAGCGAGAGGATGGGAAAACCAAGCTGGTTCATATCACTTCACCCAGATGAAGAGGCTGACGAAGACCAGCAGGCCGATCAGCATGACAAAGGCGTAGAGCGCGATGGAGCCGGTTTGCAGCTTCACGGCCTGGGCGGAGGCATCGGCGGTGATCGCCGCCAGCCCCTTGGGCACGCCGTCGATCACCTGCTCATCGCCGACGCGCCAGACGAATTTCGCCAGCTTCAGCGAGGGCCGCACCAGCAGCGCATCGTAGAGCTCGTCGAAATACCACTTGTTCAGCAGGAATTTGTAAACCGGCGAGAGGCTCTGCGAGAGCCGGCCCGGCAGCGCGGGCACCAGCAGGTAGAACAGCACCGCGACCAGAATGCCGAAAATACCGACCAGCAGCGGCGCCATCTTCGCCAGCGCGGAGATATCCTCCATGTGGAACATAGCGGAGTTGGCGGCAACCGCGATCGAGCTGCCCCAGAAAGCCTGGAAATTGGCGCCGATGAAATCCGGCTTCAGCGCGATGCCGGAGCCGAACGCGCCGATGGCGAGGAACAGCAGCGGCACCAGCATCACCGCCGGGCTTTCATGCACATGGTCCTGCACATGCTTGGGCGCGCGGGACTTGCCGGTGAAGACCAGGAAGAACAGGCGCGAGGTATAGAAGGCCGTCAGCCCGGCGGCGGCGGTGCCGCAGATCCAGCCATAGGTGCCCATGCCGGTATGCGCGGCCAGCGCCGCATCCAGGATCGCATCCTTGGAGTAATAGCCGGAGAAAGGCGGGATCGCGATCAGCGCCAGCGAGCCGATCAGCATCATCGCGCAGGTGAAGGGCAGCTTGCCGGCGAGGCCGCCCATCAGGCGGATATCCTGCTCGTCGGACATCGCATGGATGACGGAGCCGGCGGAGAGGAAGAGCAGCGCCTTGAACAGAGCATGGTTGATGAGGTGGAACATCGCCACCGGATAGGCGCCCACCCCGGCGGCCAGGAACATGTAGCCGAGCTGCGAGCAGGTGGAGTAGGCGATGACGCGCTTGATGTCGTTCTGCACGCAGCCGATGGTGGCGGCGAAGAAGGCGGTGCTGGCGCCGATGAAGGTGATGAAGCCCATCGCCTCCGGCGCCAGATTGATCAGCGGCGACATGCGCACGATCATGAACACCCCGGCCGCGACCATGGTGGCGGCGTGGATGAGGGCGGAGATCGGCGTCGGGCCTTCCATCGCGTCCGCCAGCCAGGTGTGCAGGACGATCTGCGCGGATTTACCCATGGCGCCGATGAAGAGCAGGAAGGCGATGATTTCCAGCACCGGCAGCGAGGTGCCGAACAGCATGTAATGCTGGCCGGCATGCGCGGGCGCGCCGGCGAAGATCACATCGAACTGGGTGCTCTGGAAGGTGAAATAGACCAAAGCGATGCCGACGGCGAAAGCGAGATCGCCGACGCGGTTGACGATGAAGGCCTTGATGGCGGCATCGTTGGCGGCTTTGCGGTCGTACCAGTAATTGATCAGCAGGTAGGAGACGAGGCCGACCCCTTCCCAGCCGAAGAACAGCTGCAGCAGGTTATTCGCCGTCACCAGCATCAACATCGCGAAGGTGAAGAGCGAGATATAGGACATGAAGCGCTGCGGCGTCTTGTCATGCGCCATGTAGCCGACGGAATAGATATGGATGAGCATGGAGACCACGCTCACCATCAGCACCATCACCAGGCTCAGCTGGTCCTGGCGCAAGGACCAGTCCGGCGTGAAGCCGCCGACATGGAACCAGGTGGCCAGATGCAAAGGCGCCTGCACCCCGGCCCGGTAGGCCAGGATGGCGAATAAAGCCGAGACCAGCATGAAGGCGACGCTGGCGCCCAGCGACGCGGCGCGCCCGATGAAGGGGCGGGCGATGCCCGCGAGAATGGCGCCGACCAGCGGCGCGAAAACGGCAATCAAGGTGAACATGTTCAGCCCTTCATCAACGTCACGTCCTCGACCTCGATCGAGCCGCGATTGCGGAAATAGATGACCAGGATGGCGAGACCGATCGCCGATTCAGCGGCGGCGACGGTGAGCACAAACATGGTGAAGACCTGACCCACCATGTCATGCAGCGCGCCGGAGAAGGCGACGAAGTTGAGATTGGCGGCGAGCAGGATCAGCTCGATCGACATCATGATGACGATGATGTTCTTCCGGTTCATGAAGATGCCGAAGATGCCGATGACCAGCAGCATCGCCGAGACCACCAGATAATGCGACAGCGGGATGAGCATTACAGCGTCTCCTCGTGAGGCTGCTTGGCCGGCAGGGCGGCACCCTGGCCGAGCGGCGCGTTGACCAGGGCCAGGGTCTGCTTCGGATCACGCGCATGCTGTGCGCTGAGATTCTGGTGCAGCGAGCGCTTGCGGTCGCGGTGGGTGAGCACGATCGCGCCGATCATCGCCACCAGCAGCACGATGCCAGAGAGCTGGAACACCGGCAGGTAGGAGGTATAGAGCAGATTGCCCAAAGCCACCGAGCTGGTGACGTTATCCGGGGTGGGGAACATCCGATCCGCGCCGCCCGCCGGGGCGATCGCCCAATTGCCGGCGATGAAGGCCAGCTCGATGAACATGATCAGCGCCACCAGCGCGCCCACCGGGGCGTAGCGCTGGAAGCCTTCGTTCAGGGCGACGAAATCCACATCCAGCATCATCACCACGAAAAGGAAGATGACCGCGACGGCGCCGACATAGACGATGGCGAGGATGAAGGCCAGGAACTCCGCCCCGGTGAGCAGGAACAGCACCGCCGCATTCACGAAACCGAGAATGAGGAACAGCACGGCATGCACCGGGTTGCGGCTGGTCACCACCATCACCGCCGAGGCCAGCAGGATGAAGGAGAAGAGATAGAAAGCGAGATTTGCGATCATGTGCTTGGGGCCCTTACCGGTACGGTGCGTCCAGCTCGAGCCGCTTGGCCAATTCCGGCTCCCAACGGTCGCCGTTATCCAAGAGCTTCGCCTTGTTATACATCAGTTCCTCGCGCGTTTCGGTCGCGAACTCGAAGTTCGGGCCCTCGACGATGGCATCGACCGGGCAGGCTTCCTCGCACAGCGCGCAATAGATGCACTTGGTCATGTCGATGTCGTAGCGCGTGGTGCGCCGCGAACCATCCTCGCGCGGCTCGGCCTCGATGGTGATGGCCTGGGCCGGGCAGACCGCCTCGCAGAGCTTGCAGGCGATGCAGCGCTCTTCGCCGTTGGGATAGCGGCGCAGCGCGTGCTCACCCTTGAAGCGCGCCGAGGTCGGGTTCTTTTCGAACGGGTAGTTGATGGTCGCCTTGGGCCGGAAGAAATAGCGCAAGGTAATGCCCAGGCCGCAGAGAATTTCCCACAGCACCAGGCCCCATGTCCAACGCAGGACCTTGTTCATGATTGCGCTCCCTTACGCATGCGCCAGCAGGCCGGAATATTCCATCACGCCCGCAACGAGGACGAGATAGACGAGCGAGATGGGCAGGAACACTTTCCAGCCCAAAGCCATCAGCTGGTCGTAACGCAGGCGCGGCAGCGTGGCACGCACCCAGACGAAGACGAACAGGCAGATGAGCACCTTGAAGATGAACCAGAGCGGCCCCGGAATCATGGTGAAGGGCGCGAACGGAATCGGCGAGAGCCAGCCGCCTAGGAAGAGCGTCGTGGTCATGCCGCTGATCAGGATCATGTTGGCATATTCACCGAGGAAGAAGAGCCCGAAGGACATCGAGCTATATTCCACGAAGAAACCGGCGACGATTTCCGATTCACCTTCCGCCAGATCGAACGGGGCGCGGTTGGTTTCCGCCAGACCCGAGATGAAGAAGATGATGAAGACCGGGAAAAGCGGGATGGCGAACCAGAGATGCTTCTGCGCCAGCACGATGTCGTTCAGGTTCTGGCTGCCGGCGAGGATCAGCACCGTGACCATCACGAAGCCCATCGAGACCTCGTAGGAGACCATCTGGGCCGCCGAGCGCAGCGCGCCGAGGAAGGCGTATTTGGAGTTGGAGGCCCAGCCGGCGATGATGATGCCGTAGACGCCAAGCGAAGAGACGGCGAAAAGATAGAGCACGCCGACATTGATGTTGGCGATGCCCCAGCCATTATTCACCGGCATCACCGCCCAAGCGATGATGGCGAGGCCGAACGTGATCATCGGCGCCAGGATGAACAGCACCTTGTCCGAGCCGGTCGGCAGGATGGTTTCCTTCATCAGCATCTTGATGGCGTCGGCGAAAGGTTGCCAGAGGCCGAACGGGCCGACCACGTTGGGGCCCTTGCGCATCTGGATGGCGCCCATCACCTTGCGCTCGAAATAGGTGAGGTAGGCGACGCCGATCAGCAGCGGCACCACCAGAGCCAGGGTTTTCAGAAGCGTGAGAATCACGATCCCGATATCGGTATCCCAGAACGGCATCGTCATTCCGCGGCCTCCGCGAGGGCAGGATTATGGGCGGCCACGCAGGCGGCCATGGTCGGGCTGGAGCGGCTGATCACATCGGTCTGGTAGTAATTCGCCAGAGCCGGGGTGAAGGGGGCATCGGCCAGGGCGCCGTAGCTGGCCGGGGCTGCCGCATCCGTGCCGGCGAAGCGGCGGAATTCCTGCCCGAACACCGGGTAGCTGGCTTTCAGATGCGCGCGCAGCTGTTCCAGAGTGTCGTAGGGCAGCGCATGGCCGAGATAGGCGGAGATGGCGCGCAGAATGCGCCAATCTTCCCGCGCATCGCCGGGCGGCTTCACCGCGATATAGGCGCTCTGCACCCGGCCTTCCGTGTTCACGTAGGTGCCGTCTTTCTCGGTGTAGGCCGCGCCGGGCAGGATGACATCGGCGCGGGAAGCGCCGGCATCGCCGTGATGGCCCTGATAGATCACGAAGCTGCTGTTGGGGATGTTGCGCACGGCGTCGTTATCGGCGCCGAGCAGCCAGAGCACCTCCGCGGCACCGCCCAGCATCGCCTGGGCGCTGAGGCCGTTGGCGCCGGGCAGCAAGCCGAGATCCAGCGCGCCAACGCGCGAGGCGGCGTGCTGCAGCACGTTGAAGCCGTGCCATTCGGCATTCAGCATGTTGAACTGCGCCGCCAGTTTCCAGGCGGCGGCGTGCAGCGCCGCGCCATCCGGCCGGGCCAGCGCGCCGGCACCGATGATGATCATCGGCTTGGCGGCGTTCTTCAGCAGTTCGGCGAAGCCGTGGGTGCCGTCCAGCAGCGCCTGCAAGGCCGCCGGGCCTTCGCCCAGATGCGTGGTCTTGTAAGTGAGATCAGCATTTTCGCCGATCACGCCGACCTGGAATCCGCCCGCCAGCCAGCGCTTGCGGATACGCGCATTCAACACCGGCGCCTCATGGCGCGGGTTGCTGCCGATGATCAGCAGCGCGTCGGCCTCTTCAATGCCGGCAATGGTGGTGTTGAAGCTGTAGAAGGCGCGCTTGGAAACATCGTAGGCGGCGCCATCGATGCGGCAATCGATATTGGCCGAGCCCTGCCCCGCCATGAAGTCCTTCAGCGCCAGCATGGATTCGGCATCCGCCAGATCGCCAACCAGCGCGCCGATCTTCTCCGGCGCCGTGGCTTTGATCTTGCCGGCGATGGCGGCGAAGGCTTCTTCCCAAGAGGCCGGGCGCAGCTTGCCGTTTTCGCGAATCCAGGGGCGGTCCAGCCGGCGGCGCTTGAGGCCATCGACAGAGAAGCGGGATTTATCGCCCAGCCACTCTTCATTCACCTCATCATTGATGCGCGGCAGGATGCGCAGCACTTCGGCACCGCGCGCATCGATGCGGATATTGGAGCCCAGCGCGTCCAGCACGTCGATGCTGTCGGTCTTGCGCAGCTCCCAGGGGCGGGCGGTGAAGGCGTAGGGCTTGCTGGTCAGCGCGCCGACCGGGCAAAGATCTATGATATTGCCGGAGAGTTCGGAGGTGAGCGCCTTCTGCACATAGGTGCCGATCTGCGTGCTCTCGCCGCGGAAGGTGCCGCCCAGCTCCGCCGTGCCCGCCACTTCCGTGGTGAAGCGCACGCAGCGCGTGCAATGGATGCAGCGCGTCATCGTGGTGCGCACCAGCGGGCCCCAATCGGGCTGGGCGACGCTGCGCTTATCTTCCTCGTAGCGCGAAGTGTCGCGGCCATAGGCCACGGCCTCGTCCTGCAGATCGCACTCGCCGCCCTGGTCGCAGATCGGGCAATCCAGCGGGTGGTTGATCAGCAGGAATTCCATCACACCGCGGCGGCCCTTGCGGACCATTTCGCTATCGGTGTGGACCACCATGCCATCGGCGACCGGCTGGCCGCAGGAGGCGACGGGTTTCGGCGGCATCTTCTCGATTTCGACGAGGCACATGCGGCAATTGCCGGCGACCGAAAGCCGCTCATGATAGCAGAAGCGGGGGATTTCGATGCCCGCCGCCTCGCAGGCCTGGATCACGGTCGAGCCGTTGGGGACTTCGACCTCGATGCCATCGATTGTGAGTTTGGCCATGGCTTACTCCGCCGCCTGCGCCGCCACCGGCGGCTGATAATCGGTCGCGCGGGCTTCCACCTCGGGGCGGAAGGCGCGCATCATGCCCTGGATCGGCCAGGAGGCGGCCTCGCCGAAGGCGCAGATCGTATGGCCGGCCACCTGGGTGGTCACCTGCTCCAGCAGGTGAATATCCGCCAGGCTGGCCTTGTTCTGCACGATGCGGTCCATCTGGCGCATCATCCAGCCCGTGCCTTCGCGGCAGGGCGTGCACTGGCCGCAGCTCTCATGCTTGAAGAATTTCGAGAGCCGCCAAATGGCTTTCACCACATCCACGGACTTGTCCATGACGATGATCGCACCTGAGCCCATCATGCTCTTCGATGCCGCCAGGCTGTCGAAATCCATCAGCTGGGTGTCGCACATCGCCTTGTTGAGCACCGGGGAGGAGGCGCCGCCGGGGATGACGGCGCCGAGATTATCCCAGCCGCCGCGCACGCCACCAGCATGTTTCTCGATCAGATCCTTCAGCGGAATGCCGAGCTCTTCCTCGACATTACAAGGATTATTCACATGGCCGGAGATGCAGAAGATTTTCGTGCCGGCATTTTTCGGCTTGCCCAGACCCGCGAACCAGGCGCCGCCACGGCGCATGATCGTCGGCACGCCGGCGATGGTCTCGACATTGTTCACCGTCGTCGGGCAGCCATACAAGCCCATTGCCGCCGGGAAGGGCGGCTTCATGCGCGGCATGCCCTTTTTGCCTTCCAGGCTCTCCAGCATCGCGGATTCTTCACCGCAGATATAGGCGCCGGCGCCACGCTGCAGCACGAGGTCAAAATCCCACCCTGAACCTGCCGCATTCTTGCCAATCAAACCCGCTTCATAGGCTTCGTCGATCGCGAATTGGAGGCGCTGGGCTTCGTTGTAATACTCGCCGCGAATATAGATGAAGGCCTTGTTCGCCCCCATCGCGAAGGAGGCGATCAGCGCGCCCTCGATCAGCTTATGCGGCTCGTTGCGGATGATATCGCGATCCTTGCAGGTGCCGGGCTCGGATTCGTCCGCATTGATGACGACGTAAGAGGGGCGGCCATCGCTCTGCTTGGGCATGAAGGACCATTTCATGCCGGTGGGAAAGCCCGCCCCGCCACGCCCGCGCATGCCCGAGGCTTTCATTTCCTCGATCAGCGCATCGCGGCCCTTGGCGATGATCTCGGCGGTGCCGCTCCAATCCCCGCGCGCACGCGCCCCGGCAAGTTTCCAATCCTGCTGGCCGTACAGGTTCTGATAGATGCGGTCTTCATCTTTCAGCATCGGCTCACTCCCCGGCGGTTGCGTTGGAGGTCAAGGAGGTCAGGCCCGTTGCGGGGGCCGAAGAGGTACGCCCGCCGAGCGAGCCGGCCGGCGGCAAGGGCTTGCCCGCCTTCAGATCGGCCAGCAGCGCCTCGACGCGCTCGGCATTCATGTCCTCATAATAATCGTCGTTGATCTGCAAAATCGGCGCATTCACGCAGGCGCCCAGGCATTCCACCTCTTTGAGGGTGAACAGCCCATCCTCGCTGGTGCCGCCGAAATTGGCCACACCGCTGGCCTTCTTGCAGGCGGAGACGATGTCATCCGAGCCGCGCAGCCAGCACGGCGTGGTGGTGCAGACCTGCAGATGATATTTGCCGACCGGCTGCAGATTGAACATTGTATAGAAGGTCGCGACCTCATAGACGCGCATCGGCGAAACGCCGAGGATTTCAGCCACAACGTCCATCGCCGCGCGCGGCAGCCAGGCGGAGCCGGTCTGCTCGCCCATCTGGCGCTGCGCCAGATCGAGCAGCGACTTCACCGCGCTCATCTGCTTGCCCTCGGGATATTTCTTGATCGCCTTCTGCGCCAACTTCAAATTGGCGTCGGTATAGGCGAAGCTGGTCGGTTCTGCGTGATTGATGCTCACCGGTCGATCTCACCAAAAACAATGTCGAGCGACCCGAGGATCGCCACCATGTCGGCCAGCATATGGCCTTTGCAAAGCCTGTCCGCCGCCTGCAGATGCGCAAAGCCGGTGGAGCGGATCTTGCAGCGATAGGGACGGTTGGTGCCATCCGCCTGCAGATACACGCCAAACTCACCTTTCGGCGCTTCCACGGCGGTATAGGTTGAACCCGCCGGCACGTGATAGCCTTCGGTATAGAGCTTGAAGTGATGGATCAAAGCTTCCATCGAATGCTTCATCTCGGCGCGGGTCGGCGGGGTGATCTTGCGATCCTGCACCTTGATCGGCCCGGGTTTCATTTTCGCCAGCGCCTGCTTCACGATTTTCACGCTCTCGCGCATCTCGGCCATGCGCACGAGGTAGCGGTCATACGAATCGCCATGCTTGCCGACCGGAACGTCGAACTCGACCTCGGCATATTTGTCGTAAGGCTGGGCGCGGCGCAGATCCCAGGCCACGCCGGAGCCGCGCAGGGACGGGCCGGAGAAGCCCCAGGCCAGCGCCTCCTGCGCCGAGATCACACCGATATCGACGAGACGCTGCTTGAAGATGCGGTTGCCGTTGAGCAGATTTTCCATCTCATCGATGAATTTCGGATATTCATCGGCCCAGGCCGCGATATCCGCTTCCAACCCAGCCGGCAGATCCTTCGCCACCCCACCCGGACGGAAATAATTCGAGTGGAAGCGCGCCCCGGAGGCCCGCTCATAAAATTCGAGGAGCTTTTCCCGCTCCTCATACATCCACAGGCTCGGCGAAATCGCGCCGCAATCGAGCGCGAAATGGCCAATGGCGAGCAGATGGTTGAGCACGCGCGTCAGCTCCGCGAACAGCACGCGAATCCATTGCGCGCGCTCCGGCGCCTCAACGCCCAGCAGCTTCTCGGTGGCGAGCGCGAAAGCATGTTCGCAGCCCATCGGCGAGACATAGTCCAGACGGTCGAAATACGGCACCGCCTGCATATAGCTCTTATATTCGATCAGCTTTTCGGTGCCGCGATGCAGCAGCCCGATATGCGGATCGCACCGCTCGATCACCTCGCCATCCATCTCCAGGATCAGACGCAGCACGCCATGCGCGGACGGGTGCTGCGGCCCGAAATTGATGGTGTGGCTATCGACCTCGAAAATCTTGGTCTTCGCGACGGCCTCGCTCATGACCGGCTCCTGTTCACCTTCTCATCGCCGGGGAGCAGGGTCATGCCTTCCCAGGGCGAGAGGAAATCGAAATTCCGGAATTCCTGCGTCAGTTTAACCTTGTCGTAAACCACAGCACGGCGCTCATCGTCATAATGCACTTCGACATAGCCGGTGAGCGGGAAATCCTTACGCAGCGGATGACCCTCGAACCCGTAATCGGAGAGGATGCGGCGGTGATCAGTCAGCCCGTTGAAGCGAATGCCGAACAGATCCCAGACCTCGCGCTCCCACCAGCCGGCGACCGGCCAGATATCGGTCACGGAGGCCACTTCAGCCGCCTCATCGGTGGAGAAGATCACGCGCACGCGTTGATTGCGGGTGACGCAGAGCAGGTTATAGACCATCTCGAAGCGCGCCGCGCGCTCGGGATAATCCACCGCGCAGATATCCATCACCTGCTGGAATTCGAGCTGGTCGCGCAGCGCCAGCAGCAACGCATGGGCGGCCTCGCGGCTGGTGAGGATGATCGCCTCGCCCAACGCCCGCTTCACCTCATGCGCCCCCGGCAGCGCGCTCAGCCCCACCAGAATGTCATCGACCGGCGCGGTCGGCGCCTCGGTCTGGATATCGGTTTCTTCAGCCACGCAGCACCGTCCCCGTCCGCCGGATCTTCTTCTGCAATTGCATGATGCCGTAGACCAGCGCCTCCGCCGTGGGCGGGCAGCCCGGCACATACACATCCACCGGCACGATGCGGTCGCATCCACGCACGACGGAATAGGAATAATGGTAATAGCCGCCGCCATTTGCGCAGCTGCCCATCGAGATCACCCAGCGCGGCTCGGGCATCTGGTCATAGACCTTGCGCAGAGCCGGGGCCATCTTGTTGGTCAGGGTGCCGGCGACGATCATCACGTCCGACTGGCGGGGCGAGGCGCGCGGGATGATGCCGAACCGGTCGAGATCATATTTCGGCATGTAAGCGTGGATCATTTCCACCGCGCAGCAGGCGAGGCCGAAGGTCATCGGCCAGAGGCTGCCGGTGCGCGCCCAGTTCACCACCTTGTCGATATTGGCGACGATGAAGCCCTTGCCGGCGAGCTCCCCGGTAATGCCCTTGATCACCGCATCCTGCTCGGCCCCCGGGGGCAGCGCCTCCCGGTTCCAGGCGATGTCAGCATTGTTTGGCGCAGTGCTCATGGCTTTATTCCCAATCCAAGGCGCCCTTGTTCCACTCATAGATGAAGCCGACCGTGAGCACCGCCAGGAAGGCCATCATCGACCAGAACCCGACCAGCCCGATATGGCCCAGCGACACCGCCCAGGGGAACAGAAACGCCACCTCGACATCGAAGATCACGAAAAGAATGGCCACCAGGTAAAAGCGCACATCAAAACGCCGGCGGGCATCGCCGAACGCCTCGAAGCCGCACTCATAAGCCGACAGCTTTTCCGCATAGGGTTTCTGCTTCCCGGCCAGCAGCGAGCCGGCGATGAAAGCGACGCCCAGAATGGCGGCGAGGGCGACGAAAATGAGAATTGGAAAGTACTGAGCCAGGTTCAGCTGCACTTGTGCTCATCTCCTTGATCGCGCCGGCATAGCCAAAACGGCCAACCGTAGTGGATTATTACCCGCCGTGTCGCACCGCAACAGCCTGCGGTCAACCCCGCCCAAAAACGGACAGCCATGCTGCGCAAACGCGCGAATACCGCGCGAAATCGCACGGCGCACTGTAACCTTATTCAATTTTAGGAATAATGAAAATCCTTACCGAAGCAAGGAATGGCGCGAGTGACGGGGCTCGAACCCGCGACCTCCGGCGTGACAGGCCGGCGCTCTAACCAACTGAGCTACACCCGCGTAAGGCGTGGCGGCGATGTACTTGGCATTGAAATCAGCGTCAAGCGCATGACATCGCGTTTGCGCAAATTACTGTGGATATTTTCGCGGCGAGATTTGCCAAAATGATCCGTAAGCGTTGTTTCGTATAGGCGGTGACGGTTTCGAACCGCCGACCCTCTCGGTGTAAACGAGATGCTCTACCGCTGAGCTAACCGCCCCCATACGAAGCGGGGAATGGATGAAACGCCATCCATTCCCGGTTCAGGCTCGTGTCCCGATTCTGCACGCCGTTGGCGTTCGGAATCATGGTGGACACTAGAAAAATCAATAATCTAGTGTGATTCGGCGTCTGAAATTCACGATATTCACATCACGAATTTCAGACCCATCACACGAGAGCTGAATTAGTTGACGGCGTCTTTCAACGTCTTGCCGGGCTTGAAACGCACGGAGGTGGAGGCCGGAATGTCGATCTCCTCGCCGGTGCGCGGGTTGCGGCCCTTGGAGGCCTCACGCTCGGCGGTGGCGAAGGTGCCGAAACCGACCAGGCGAACCTCTTCCTTCTTCTTCAGCGTCTTCTCGATCGCACCGAACACGGCATCGACCACTTCCGCGGCCTTCGCCTTGGACAGATCGGCTTCCTCGGCCACGGCGGCGATCAGATCATTCTTGTTCACGGGCAAAACTCCCTGTTGTCGGGTTGGGTGTGACGGGCTTGTCCGCAAACAGCGCGGGCAGTCCACAAAAAAGAGTGGCGCGCGGTCATAACCAAATCGCGCGCCACCCGTCAAACGCCTGGGTTTGCTTAGTGCGGGAGAGAGGCGCTCACCTCGCCATCAGGCGCCTTCGCCAGCTCCTCCGGCGCATCGTCCCACTCGATCGGCTCGGGCGCGCGCACCAGCGCCTTGCCGATCACCTCATCGACGTGGCTGACCGGCAGGATGGTCAAGGCCTTCTTCACATTCTCAGGGATTTCAACGAGATCCTTCTCGTTATCCTTGGGGATGAAGACGGTGGTGATGCCGGCACGCAGGGCCGCCAGCAGCTTTTCCTTCAAGCCGCCGATCGGCAAAACCCGGCCGCGCAGGGTGATTTCGCCGGTCATGGCGATATCCTTACGGATCGGTATGCCGGTGATCGCGGAGACGATGGAGGTCGCCATCGCGATGCCCGCAGACGGGCCATCCTTCGGAGTCGCGCCTTCCGGCACGTGCACATGGATGTCGCGCTTATCGAAGAAAGGCGGCTTGATGCCGAACTGGGTGGCGCGCGAGCGGATATAGGAATAGGCCGCCGCCACGCTCTCCTTCATCACATCGCCGAGCTGGCCGGTCTGCTTGATGCCGCCCTTGCCGGGCAGCAGCACGCTCTCGATGGTCAGGATCTCGCCGCCCACTTCCGTCCAGGCCAGGCCGGTGACGACCCCCACCATGTCCTCCGCCTCGGTCTCGCCGAAGCGGAATTTCGGCACGCCGGAGAATTTCTGCAAATTCTCCTTGGTGATCTTCACCTTCTTGGTCTTGGCGGTGACGATCTCCTTCACCGCCTTGCGGGCCAGGGTCGCCAGCTCGCGCTCCAGGTTACGCACGCCGGCCTCACGCGTGTAGGTGCGCACCAGCTCCAGCATGGCGTCGTCGGAGACGGACCATTCATCCTTCTTCAGCCCATGCGCCTCGCCCTGCTTGGGCAGCAGATGGCGCTTGGCGATCTCCACCTTCTCATCCTCGGTGTAGCCGGGGATGCGGATGATCTCCATGCGGTCCAGCAGCGGCTGGGGCATGCGCAAAGAGTTGGCGGTGGTGACGAACATCACGTCCGAGAGGTCGTAATCCACCTCCAGATAATGGTCGGCGAAGGTGGAATTCTGCTCCGGGTCCAGCACCTCCAGCAGAGCCGAGGCTGGATCGCCGCGCCAGTCAGCGCCCAGCTTGTCGATCTCATCCAGCAGGAACAGCGGGTTGGAGGTCTTCGCCTTCTTCATGCCCTGGATGATCTTGCCGGGCATGGAGCCGATATAGGTGCGGCGGTGACCGCGGATCTCCGACTCGTCGCGCACCCCGCCCAGCGACATGCGCACGAATTGCCGCCCCGTCGCCTTGGCGATGGATTTGCCGAGCGAGGTTTTGCCCACGCCAGGCGGTCCGACCAGGCACAGGATGGGGCCGCGCACCTTCGGGCTGCGCGCCTGCACCGCCAGATATTCGACGATGCGCTCCTTGATCTTGTCCAGGCCGAAATGCTCCTCGTCGAGCAGCTTCTCCGCCTCGATCACATCATTCTTGATCTTGCTGCGCTTCTTCCAGGGGATGCCGACAATCCAGTCCAGATAGTTGCGCACCACCGTGGCTTCGGCGCTCATCGGGCTCATCGAGCGCAGCTTCTTCAGCTCCGCCAGCGCCTTCTCGCGCGCTTCCTTGGAGAGCTTGGTGGCCTTGATCTTTTCCTCAAGCTCGGCGGTCTCGTCCTTGCCGTCCTCGCCCTCGCCCAGCTCCTTCTGAATCGCCTTGAGCTGCTCGTTGAGGTAATATTCGCGCTGGGTCTTCTCCATCTGCCGCTTCACGCGGTTGCGGATCTTTTTCTCGACCTGCAGCACGCCGATTTCGGATTCCATATGGTTGAAGACGCGCTCCAGCCGCTCCGCCGTGCTGTCCAGCTCCAGCAGCTCCTGGCGGTCGGAAATCTTCAAGCCGAGATGGCTGGCAACCGTATCGGCCAGCTTCGAGGGGCTTTCGATCTGGTTGACCGAGACCAGAACCTCCGGCGCGATCTTCTTGTTCAGCTTGATATACTGCTCGAACTGCGCGACCACGGTGCGGCCCAGCGCCTCGACCTCCTTGGCCTCGTCGCCGCGATCCTCGATCGGCTCGGCCACCACCTCGAAGAAATCCTCGGTGGCCTTGAAATCGGTGATCCGCGCCCGGCGCAGACCCTCGACCAGCACCTTCACGGTGCCGTCCGGGAGCTTCAGCAGCTGCAAAATCGTGGAAACGGTGCCGACGCGGTAGATATCATCGGCGGCCGGGTCGTCCTGGGCGGCGTTTTTCTGCGCCACCAGCAGGATCTGCTTGTCTTCCTTCATCACGCTTTCCAGCGCGCGCACGGATTTCTCGCGCCCCACGAAGAGCGGCACGATCATGTGCGGGAACACCACGATATCGCGCAGCGGCAGCACCGCGAGGGTCTCTGTGGGCGATCCGGGGTCTTTAACGTCAGACATATATATATTCCTCAGGTCTGTCGGCTGCCCTCAACAGGCACAGCGCGATGCGCCGTCTCTTACGGCCACATTCGACATATCGGCAGGTGATCAGGCCCCTGCAAGCCCCGCCGCATGGCGGGGCTTGCAGGGCAGAAGCGCCTTAGGAGGCGTTTTCGGTCCGCGTCTCGGAGTAGAGATAAAGCGGCTCGGCGCGGCCTTCGGCCACCTCGCCGGAAATCACCACCTCGGAAACGCCTTCCAGCCCGGGCAGGTCGAACATGGTGGCGAGCAGGATGCCTTCCATGATCGAACGCAGCCCGCGCGCGCCGGTCTTGCGCTTGATGGCGCGGTTGGCGACCACCTTCAGCGCATCCTCGGTGAAGGTGAGCTTCACCCCCTCCATCTCGAACAGACGGCCATATTGCTTGACCAGCGCGTTCTTCGGCTTGGTGAGAATCTCGATCAGCGCCGCCTCGTCCAGATCCTCCAGCGTGGCGACCACCGGCAGACGACCGATGAATTCCGGAATCAGGCCGAATTTCAGCAGATCCTCGGGCTCCACCTCGCGCAGGATGGCGCCCATGCGGCGCTCATCCTGGGAGCGGACATCCGCGCCGAAGCCAATGCCCGAGCCCTTGCCGCGCGCGGAAATGATCTTTTCCAGCCCGGCGAAGGCGCCACCGCAGATGAACAGGATATTGGTGGTGTCCACCTGCAGGAATTCCTGCTGCGGGTGCTTGCGCCCGCCCTGCGGCGGCACGCTCGCCACGGTGCCTTCCATGATCTTCAGCAACGCCTGCTGCACGCCCTCACCGGAGACATCGCGGGTGATGGAGGGATTGTCCGACTTGCGGGAAATCTTATCCACCTCGTCGATATAGACGATGCCGCGCTGGGCGCGCTCGACATTATAATCGGCGGCCTGCAGCAGCTTCAGGATGATGTTCTCCACATCCTCGCCCACATAGCCGGCCTCGGTCAGCGTCGTCGCGTCGGCCATGGTGAAGGGCACATCGAGGATGCGCGCCAGGGTCTGCGCCAGCAGGGTCTTGCCCGAGCCGGTCGGCCCGACCAGCATGATGTTGGACTTCGCGATCTCGACATCGTTGCTCTTGGTCGCGTGCGAGAGGCGCTTATAATGGTTATGCACCGCCACCGAGAGCACGCGCTTGGCGTGCATCTGGCCGATGACATAATCGTCGAGCACCTTGCAGATCTCACGCGGCGTCGGCACGCCGTCGCGCGTCTTCACGAGATGCGTCTTATGCTCCTCGCGAATGATATCCATGCACAGCTCGACGCATTCATCGCAGATGAACACGGTCGGGCCGGCAATGAGCTTCCGCACCTCATGCTGGGACTTGCCGCAAAAGGAGCAGTAAAGCGTATTTTTTGTGTCGCCCGATTTACTGGTCATAGTCACTCCACAACCCGCGTCTTAGCTGAAAAGACTAATCCCCCGTGCCAGAGGGCACAAGCGCCGGGTTTTTTCATAAAATTACAGGGTTTTCAGACCTGTATCGAAAATTTCCGGCCGGGGACGGCCTCTTTTTGCGCCGCGGAACGTCAAAAAACTGAAAAATCCGGCCGTCCTTTTGTTGAACGGACCGGATTTCCGAAACCTTCGGAAGGCTTGGGCGCCAGGCTTAGCTTCCGCTGGAGTCGGGCTTGGGCGCGTCGCTCTTCACGCTGCCGGTCTCGGCCTGGTATTTCACCACCTCATCGACAATGCCGAAATCCTTGGCCTCTTCCGCTGACATATAGGTGTCGCGCTCCAGCTTCGCCTCGATGGCTTCGAGGGGCTGGCCCGTGTGATCGACATAGATCTGGTTCAGCTTGGAGCGCAGCTTGAGGATCTCGCGCGCCTGGATTTCGATGTCCGTGGCCTGCCCTTGAGCGCCGCCGGAGGGCTGATGCACCATCACGCGGGCATTCGGCAGGGCGAATCGCTTGCCCTTGGCACCGGCGCAGAGCAGCAGCGAGCCCATTGAGGCGGCCTGGCCCAGACACACGGTGGAAACCGGCGAGCGGATATATTGCATCGTGTCATAGATGGCGAGGCCGGAGGAGACGACGCCACCCGGGCTGTTGATGTAGAAGGAGATTTCCTTGTTCGGATTCTCGCTCTCCAGGAACAGAAACTGAGCGCAGAGCAGGGACGACACGACATCGTTCACTTGGCCGGTGAGGAAGATGATGCGTTCCTTCAAAAGCCGGGAATAGATGTCGTAAGAGCGCTCGCCGCGCGCGGTCTGCTCCACGACCATGGGCACGAGGTTGTTGTTATAGACCTCGACAGGATCCCGATCCCACATGTGTTTTCAATCCTTTATCAAATAACCGCAGCTTCCGCCTCGTTACCGCGCCAGCACGTGGCCGCCATAACCGCGAAACACGGCGTCATAGCTCTTAGGTTAGAGCATCTTTCCGGTTCGTCTAGAGGCACCCCCAAAAAGCAGAAGCCTTGCCCCTATTCAGGACAAGGCTTCCAACCCAGTTCCAAAAGTTTTTGGTGCCGCTTTTTTCAAAAAGCGGCAGCTTTCTTACTCTTCCGGGTCCTTGGCGAGTTCCTCGGCGGAGACGCTGACCTCATCCTGCTTCACGGAGCCGAGCAGGAAGTCGATCACCTTGTCCTCGAAGATCGGGCCGCGGAAACGCTCCATCTGCTGGGGGTTCTTGCGGAAGAACTCCACCACCTGCATCGCCTGCGGGCCATAGCGCATCGCCTCGTTGAACATGGCGCGCTGCAGCTCCTGGTCGGTCACCTGCACCTCGTTGGCGCGGCCGATTTCGGCGACCAGCAGGCCCAGGCGGACGCGACGATCGGCGATCGCCTTGTACTCGGCCTTCAGGGTCTCTTCGTCCTTGCCGGCATCTTCCGGGTCCTGCTCGCCGGCGGCCTTCTCGGCCTCAACCTGCGCCCAGATCGCGTCGAACTCGGCATCGACCAGCGACACCGGCGCCTGGAACTGGGCCTTCTCGGCCAGCACGTCCAGCAGCGCGCGCTTCAGCTTGGCGCGGGTCAGGCCTTCATATTCACGGCCGATCTGCTCCTTCACGCGCTCTTTGAGCTGCTCCAGCCCTTCGAGGCCCATGGTCTTGGCCAGCTCGTCATCCAGCACCGGCACCTCGGCCACGGCCAGCTGCTTGGCGGTGATCTCGAATTCGGCGGTCTTCCCGGCCAGATCCTTGGCGCCGTATTCCTCGGGGAAGGTCACGGTGATGGTCTTGGTCTCGCCCACCTGCATGCCGACCACCTGCTCGGTGAAGCCGGGGATGAAGCCCGGGCCCTCGACGATCAGCGCCACATCCTGGGCGGTGCCGCCCTCGAAGGCGACGCCATCGATGCGGCCGATGAAATCGACGGTCAGCTGCTCGCCGGCCACGGCCGGGCGGGTCTCTTCGACCTTGGTGAAGCTCTTGCGCTGCTCGGCGATGTTTTTCAGGCTTTCCTCAACCTTGTCATCGCTGACCGCGGCGACCGGCTTGGAGAGGGTGACATCGGACAGGTCCGGCACCGCCACCTCGGGGAGGATTTCCATCTCGACGGTGAATTCCAGCTCGGACTCGGTGCCCGGCTTGACGATTTCCAGCTTCGGCTGCATCGCCGGGCGCAGATTGCGCTCGGTGAGGAGCTGGGAATGGGCCTGGTTCACCGCGCCCTCGACGATCTCGGCGGCCACGGCCTCGCCATAGCGCTTGCGCACGATGTTCATCGGCACCTTGCCGGGGCGGAAGCCCGGCATCTGGATGGTCTTGCTCAGCTCGGCCAAACGCTGCTCACGCTTGGCGGCCAGTTCGGGTTCGGGAACCACGACCGTGAAGCCGCGCTTCAAGCCGTCGGAGAGCGTTTCGGTAACCTGCATGGGACGAACAAACCTCGTTAAATCAACAACAAAGCGGTCTGGTGCGGGCGGAGGGACTTGAACCCCCATGGCTTTCGCCACCAGAACCTAAATCTGGCGTGTCTACCAGTTTCACCACGCCCGCATCCGGGCCGACAAACTTAAGCCGGGGCGCATAGCGCGTGTTGCGCTGTTTCACAAGCTTGCCCCTCGTCTATCGGCATAAAAGCGACTAATTCCGCTTCATGGACAGGCAGCGCACCCCGGTTTCACGCGAAATTCCCCGCCCGCCCCGGCGGCGGCGCTGGATTTGGTATGTCGGCGGGGCGGTCGCCCTGGCCGTGGCGGTGCCGCTCGCCGGAGCAGCCTGGTTCCTGGCGCGCTTCAACCCGAATGATTACGCGCCGCAGATCGTGGCGGCGGCGCAGCAGGCAACCGGGCGGCAGCTCAGCATTGGCGGGCCGATCAAGCTGCAGCTCTCCTTGACCCCGACCTTGACCGCCAGCACGCTCAGCCTCTCCAACCCGCAAGGCTTCGCCGATCCGTCGCTGCTGACGCTGGATCAGGTGCAGGCGCAAATCGCGCTGCTGCCGCTGCTGCATCATCAGGTGAATATTCTGCGCCTGGTGCTGGTCGGCCCGAAACTTTATCTGGAGCGCGACGCAAAGGGCCAGGCGGACTGGAATTTTGCCCCGGCCGCCAGCGCCTCCGCCGGCCCCGCCGAGACCAGCCCGGCCCCGCGCGCCAAGCGCCCGCGTTATAAGGTGGCGCTGCAGGCGGTGGAGTTGCAAAACGGCCAGATCATTCTGCGCGGCCCCGGCAGCAGCCCGCCGAATGTCATCCAGCTCACCAGACTGACCGGCCAGGCCAGCTCCCTGCAGGCGCCCTTGCACCTGACTGGGGCGGCCGCCATCGGCGCCACCAAGCTGACCATGCAGGGCATGGTCGGCCCGGTGGCGCGGCTGACCGGCAGCGGCAACAGCCCCTGGCCGGTGGATCTGAATTTCGGCTTCGCCGGCGCCAGCGCCACGCTGCAAGGCAAGGTGACGCGCCCGCAAAATGCCAGCGGCTATGATCTGGCGCTGAACGCGAGCATCCCTTCCCTTGCCAGCCTCACCGCGGCGCTGCCGCCCTCCTGGCTGGGCGGGCTCAACCTGCCGCCGCTGCAAAACCTCACTCTGGCCGCGCGCATCGCCGACCAGGGGGCGAAGCTGCCGGCGATCAGCGATATCTCACTGAAGGCCGGCGCGGCGGACCTCTCCAGCCTGCGCCCGGGCCTGACCCTGGCGGCGTTGGACCTGGAGCTGCCGGGGCTGGACCGTTCCGGCACGCTGAGCGCCAAAGGCACGCTTGGGGCGATGCCGTTCACCCTGCAAGGCAATTTCACCGCGCCCAGCGCCTTCATCCCGGCCAACTGGCTGCCGGCCAGCACCCCGCCCGCCGGGAATTTCGCCGAGAGCCTGAATGCCAGCCTGGGCAATGCCAGCCTCAGCCTGACCGGCGGCATCGCCACCCCGCACACGCTGGCCGGGGCGGCGCTGGCGCTCAGCCTCTCCATCCCCGACCTCGCCGCCTTGTCGCCCGCCGCCGGCACCGCTTTGCCCGGCTGGAAAAACATCGCGGTGAAGACCACGCTGATCGACCCTGGCGGGCAGGGTCTGGACCATGCGATCGGCTTCGACAGCCTGGCCGCCAGCATGGATCATGCCAGCTTCGGCGGCGATGCCAGCCTGAGCTTCGGCGCCACCCCCAAGCTGGAGCTGGATCTCAACATCGCCCAGGCGGATATCGACGCGCTGGCCGCCGCCTGGCCCTCCCCCAGCGCATCCACCGTTCCGCCCGCAAGCCAGGCGACCAGCCCGGCCGCGCCGGCGCCCGCACAGCTGGTGCCGGACATCGCCCTGCCGGTCAGCCTGCTGCGCCGCGCCAGCGCCGATGTGATGCTGCACGCCGATTCCCTGACCTATGGCAAGGCGACCTACAGCGCCGTGCAGGCGCATGCGGTGCTGAACAATGCCGTGCTGACGATCAATCCGCTCACCGCGCAGCTGCCGGGCGGGGCGATCACCGCCGCTGCCAGCCTCGATGCCAGCACCGACCCGGCCAGCGCCAGCGTCAAGCTCAACGCCCCCGCCTTGGCGCTGGGGCCGTTCCTGCATGGGTTCGGCGTGCAGAACATGGCGGAGGGTACAATGCAGGTGCGGCTGGATGCCAGCGGGCGCGGCAATACCCTGCCGGCTTTGCTCGGCTCCGTCACCGGCCAGCTTGGCCTGGCCAGTGTCAATGGGGTGGTCGATGGGCGGGTGATCGGGCAGATTTTCGGCGAAGCGCTGCAATCGGTCGGGCTGCCGGGCAATCTCGCCGGGGCGCAGGGGCCGGTTTCCGTGCGCTGCGCGGCGCTGCGGCTGGATGCGCAGAACGGCACCGGCACGGTGAAGGCGCTGACGCTGGATTCCAGCCGGCTGTTGCTGCAAGGCGGCGGCACGGTGAATTTCGCGGATGAGACGCTGGGGCTGGTGCTGAAGCCGCGCCTCGCCGTCGGCGGCACCAATGTCACGGTGCCGGTGCAGGTGGGCGGGACCTTCCTGGCGCCGCATTACAGCGTCGCGCCGCAATCGGCGGTAAGTGCGGCCGCTGCCGCGGCCAGCGGGCTCGCCGCCAATCCGGTGCAGAAAGCGCTGGGGGCGAACACGCTGCTGGGCCAGGTGGCCGGGCTGCTCGGCAATGACAGCCAAACCGATGTCTGCCCCGCCGCCCTCAGCCTGGCGCGCATGGGCGCACCTGGCCCGGCGCCGGCCGCCCCCGCCAGCGCCCCCGCCGCCGGCACCCCGGCCCCGGCCAGCGGGCCGCGCAATCTGCTGCAAGGCATCCTCGGCCAATGAAGCGCTTCTGGACCCTGGCCGCGCCGCTGGCGCAGGATGGCGCGTTTCGCGTGCAGCTCGACAAGCGGCTGGTGAAAATGCCCTCGGGCGCGCCGCTCAGCGTCGCCTCGCTGAAGCTGGCGGAGGCGATCGCGCAGGAATGGAACCGCACCGGCGCGGAATTCACCCCGGATGATCTGCCGCTGACCCAGATGGTCTGCACCGCGCAGGAGCGGGTGGCGCTGCACCGGGAGGAGATCATCCGCCAGCTGGCCGCCTATGGGCTGAACGACCTGCTCTGCTACCGCGCCGAGGGCCCGCCGGAGCTGGCCGCGCGCCAGCACGCGGAATGGGACCCCTGGCTGCGCTGGCTGAACGCCACCCATGGCATCGGGTTGATCACCACCATCGGGCTGATGCCGGTGAACCAGCTGCCCTGGACCAGGGAGAAGCTGGAAGCGCTGCTGGCCGCGCGCGACGATGCGGCGCTGGCCGCACTCGGCGTGCTGATCCCGGCGCTGGGCAGTTTCGTGCTTGGCCTGGCCGCCGCCGAGGGCGCGTTGGAGGCTCAGGCAGCCTGCGCCGCCGCGGCGCTGGACGAGCTTTGGCAGGCCGGACAATGGGGCGACGACCCGCTGGACGAAGCCCGCCGCGCGCGGGTGCTGGCCGATGTCAGCGCCGCGCTCGATTTCCTGAACCTCACCCAGCCATGAGCGCGCTGCACCTGCTGATTTCCGGGCGGGTGCAGGGCGTTGGCTATCGGGACTGGCTGGCGCGCCGGGCGCGCGCGCTGGGGCTGCAAGGCTGGGTGCGCAATCTGGCGGATGGCCGGGTGGAGGCCGTGCTGGCCGGGCCGGACGAAGCCGTGCGGGCCGGCGTGCGCGCCTGCCAGGATGGCCCGCCTCTGGCCCAGGTGTTGAATATCGCCACCACGCCCTGCCCCGCGCCCGCCGCCGGACCCTTTGAAAAAAAGCCCAGCTCGGCGGAACCAGACCGCCCGAATTGACTGGCGCGGCGGATCGGCGGCGTTTATAATCTTAAACACACCCCGATCAGACGGGCGTGATGTCACGCGATGGAGATGGACCCGGAATGAGCACGAACAGCGAGTTGATGGCGCGCCGCACGGCGGCGGTGCCGCGTGGCGTGGGCAATGCCCATGCGGTTTTCACCGCCCGCGCGGAGAATGCCGAGCTGTGGGATGTCGAGGGCAAGCGCTATATCGATTTCGCCGGCGGCATCGCGGTGCTGAATACCGGCCATCGCCACCCGAAAGTGATGGCGGCGGTGCAGAAGCAGATGGAGGCCTTCACCCATACCTGCTTCCAGGTCACGCCGTATGACAGCTACATCGAGCTGGCCGAGAAGCTGAACGCCATCGCGCCGATCGAGGGCGAGGCGAAAACCATCTTCTTCACCACCGGCGCCGAGGCGCTGGAGAATGCGGTGAAGATCGCCCGCGCCGCCACCGGCCGCCCGGGCGTCATCACCTTCGCCGGCGGCTATCACGGCCGCACCATGCTGACCATGGCGATGACCGGCAAGGTGCTGCCCTACAAGAAGAAATTCGCGCCGATGCCGGCGGAGATCTATCACGTGCCGTTCCCGCACAAGCAGTTCGAGGTCAGCGTCGAAGAGTCGCTCAAATATATCGAGATGCTGTTCCGCGCCGATATCGAGCCGTCGCGGGTCGCCGCCATCGCGCTGGAGCCGGTGCAGGGCGAAGGCGGCTTCCTGCCCGCCCCTGAGGAGCTGCTGATCGGCCTGCGCAAGATCTGCGATCAGCATGGCATCCTGCTGATCATCGACGAGGTGCAGACCGGCTTTGCCCGCACCGGCAAGATGTTCGCCATCGAGCATAGCTCAATCAAGCCGGACATCATGACCGTGGCGAAGTCGCTCGCCGGCGGCTTCCCGCTCTCCGCCGTCATTGGCAAGGCCGAGATCATGGATGCGGCCGAGCCGGGCGGGCTGGGCGGCACCTATGCCGGCTCGCCTCTGGGCTGTGCGGCCGCACTGGCGGTGCTGGAGGTGATCGAGGAAGAAAAGCTGGTCGAACGCGCCAATGTCATCGGCGCGCGGATGAAGACCAGGCTGGAGGCGATGGCGCAGCGCAACGACGCGCATCCGATCGCCAATATCCGCGGCCCCGGCGCGATGATCGCCTTCGACGTGGTGAAGAGCCGCGGCACCGACGAGCCGGACCCGGAGGCGACGAAGAAGATCCTCGCCGCCGCCAAGGAGAAAGGGCTGATCCTGCTTTCCTGCGGCGTGTTCGGCAATGCGGTGCGGCTGTTGATGCCGCTCACCATCTCCGACGCGTTGCTGGAAGAAGGGCTGGATATTCTGGAAGCCGCACTCGCGACCGCGTAAAAAACTTAGAGCATCAAGCTTTGAGCTTGATGCCCTAAATTTTGTTTTAGCGAGCAATTTCATGTGTTTATTTTGACGCTGGCGCGTCAACCTAAACACATATTGCTCTAAAAAAGTTTTTGGGGGTTTGGGGGCTTTTTTCAAAAAGCCCCCAAGACTTTACCCTTGCGCCGCGATATGCGCCACGAACCGGGCCCCCGCCGCGACCAAATCCTCAGCCACCGCCTGACCCAGATCCGCATCCCCCGCCGCCCAGGCGGCTTCGATGGCGGGCTTGGGCACGGCATCGAACTCCACCGGCACCTCCACGCTCAGCCCCTCGAAATCGAGCGCGCCGAAATCCCGCACCTTCAGCCCCAGCATCTCGCCCCCCTCGGCCAGCTCGGCCGCGTCCCGGATGCTCTCCGGCCGCAACGCCCGGTTCAGCGAGAGCAGCGGCTCCGCGCCATGGCCGAAACGGCCGGCCGCGCCGTCCAGACGGCGTTCCATCAGCTGGCGGGCGATTTTCCAGAGATAGAAGGACGGGATCACCAGCCCGGTCCGGCGTTTGATCTCCAGCGTCACCTCATGCACCACCGGAACATTGCCGCCATGGGCGTTGAGGATGACGATGCGCCGCAAGCCATGCCGCAACAGCCCCTCCAGCAGCTCCGCCAGCACGCGCCTGAAACTCTCCGGCGCGAGCGCCAGCCCGCCGGGGCTGGGGGCGAAATAATCCGCCACCCCGAAGGGCAAGGTCGGCGCCATCACGCAAAGCGTGCCTGCCTCATTCGCAGCACGGGCGATGCGTTCGGCGATCTCATCGGCCAGGACAAAATCCCCCATCGGCTGATGCGGGCCATGATCCTCCTGGCTGCCCAGCGCCAGCAAGACCACCGGCTGGCGAGCGGCCAGGGCGGCAAAATCCGGGGCGGTGAGGTCGGCCAGCCTGACGCTGGCAAGGGGCTTGTTCATGCGCTCCATCCTGCCAGCCCATCTGGACAGTTTCCAGCCTTGGCGGCTAATTCGCGCCAGCAGATCAAGGGGCTGACATGTCGAACCAGAACGCGGACCAAAAGATCGTCCCGGTGATTCTTTGCGGCGGCTCTGGCACGCGGCTCTGGCCGGTTTCGCGCAAGAGCTTCCCCAAGCAATTCTGGCCGCTGCTTTCCACCACCCCGATGCTGGCCGAAACCGCCCTGCGCGGCACGGGCGCTGGCTTCGCCGCGCCGATCGTCGTGGCCAATCAGGAGCACCGCTTCATCGTCGCCGAACAGCTGCGCGATGCCGGGGTGAAGGCGCCGCGCATTCTGCTGGAGCCGGTGGGGCGCAACTCTGCGCCGGCCATCGCCGCCGCCGCCCTGCTCGCCGCCGAGACCGACCCGCATGCCGTGCTCTGGATCATGGCCGCCGACGCCGCCATTCAGGATGAGCCAGCCTTGCATGAGGCGCTGGCGAAAGCCGCCGCCGCGGCCCGCGCCGGCTATATCGTCACCTTCGGCATGCAGCCTACGGCACCCGAGATCGGCTATGGCTATATCGCCCAGGGCGAGGCGCTCCCCAACCTTTCCGGCGTGCACAAGCTGGCCCGTTTCGTGGAGAAGCCCGACGCCACCCGCGCCGCGCAGATGCTGACCGAAGGCGGTTATCTCTGGAATTCCGGCATGTTTATCTTCCGGGCCGATATCATGATCGAGGAACTACAATCCCTGGCTCCGGAAGTGCTCACCGCCGCCCGTGCCGCTGTTGCCGCGCGTCATGACGATCTGGACTTCATCCGGCTGGACGAGGAAAGTTTCGCCGCCGCGCCGGATATCTCGATCGACTATGCGATCGCCGAGAAGACTCAGAAGGCCGCCGTCGTGCCAGCCGCTCTCGGTTGGTCGGATGTCGGCTCCTGGTCGGCTCTGGCGGAGATCGCGCCGAAGGATGAAGAAGGTAATTTCGTCCAGGGCGATGTAGTGCTGGAACATGCCGAGAATTGCTACGCCCGTTCCGAGGGCATGCTCACCGCTTTGCTGGGGGTGAAGGACCTCGTCGTCGTCACCACCCAGGATGCGGTGCTGGTGGCGCATAAATCCGAGGCGCAGAACGTCAAGAAAATCGTCGACAAGCTGAAAGCCCAGAAACGGCCGGAGGCGGAGGCGCAATATCGCAGCTACCGCCCCTGGGGTTTTTATGAAAGCCTGATCCAGGGCGAGCGCTTCCAGGTGAAGCGCATCGTCGTCTGGCCCGGCCGGCGGCTCTCGCTGCAGAAACATTTCCACCGGGCCGAGCACTGGGTGGTCGTCGCCGGCTGTGCCTTGGTGACGCGGGACACCGAGGAGCTGTTGATCCAGGAGAATGAGAGCATCTATCTGCCGCTCGGCTGCGTGCACCGGTTGGATAACCCGGGAAAAATCCCGCTGACCCTGATCGAGGTCCAGTCAGGCTCCTATCTCGGCGAGGATGATATCGTGAGACTCGAGGACCATTACGGGCGCAGCTGAGACTGGATGGGGGCTTTTTGAAAAGCCCCCATCCCTTCCAACAATTTTGCTCATTTCAGCCGCGCATCTGAGCCTCGATCTCCTCCAGCGAGCGGCCCTTGGTTTCCGGCACCAGCTTGTAAGTGAACAGAAAGGCCGCCCCGGTCAGCACGGCATAGACCAGGAAGGTGGCACTCTGGCCGATCCCCTTCAGCAGATCGAGGAAGGTGAGCGAGACCAGCATGTTGAAGCCCCAATTGGCGATGGTCGCCAGGCTCATGCCGCGCCCGCGGATCGCCAACGGGAAAATCTCCGCGATCAGCAGCCAGAAGACCGGCCCCAGCCCGATCGCGAAGAAGGACACGTAAACCGCGATCAGCACGATCACCAGCACCGCCACCAGATGGCCGCCGCCAGCATGCAGCCCGACGGCAAAGCAGGCGCTGATGCCCAGCAAGCTCACAAACATCCCCACCAGCCCGACCAGCAGCAAGGCGCGCCGCCCGGCATGGTCCAGCAGCCGCATGGCGATGATGGTGAGGATGACATTGATCAGCCCGATCCCGGCCGTCACCAGAATCGCCCCGGCACTGCCGGTCATGCCGCTATCCTTGAAGATGGTGGGGGCGAAATAGATGACCGTGTTGATGCCGGTGATCTGCTGAAAAATCGCCAGCCCGATCCCGATCATCACCGGCAGCCGCGCCCCGGCGGCGAATAGCCGGCTGAAGGGCGCGCGCTCCTTGTCCGCCTCGGCGATATCCTGGCGCAGGGCCGCGAATTCCTCCCCGGACTCGCGCCCTGGCCGCAGCCTGGTCAGCGCGTCCTTGGCTTTGTCCTCCTGCTGGTGCGCCAGCAGCCAGCGCGGGCTCTCCGGCAACAGCGCCATGCCGATCAGCAGCGCCGCGCCGGGGATCGCCGCCAGCCCGAGCATCGCCCGCCAGACTACATCATTCCCACCGCCGCCATGGGCGAGAAAGGTCATCGCGTAATCCAACACGTAGGAGAGGAACGCGCCGATGGTCACGAAGAGCTGGTTGATGGTGACAATGGCGCCGCGCTTCTCCGGCGGGGCGATTTCGGAGAGGTAGAGCGGGGTGAGCATCGAGGCGACGCCGATCGCCAGCCCCACCACCAGCCGCCCGGCAATCAAAGCCGGCAATGACCAGGCGGCGGCGCAGAGCAGCGCTCCTGCCACAAACACCAGCCCGGTGAAGAGCAGCACGATCCGCCGCCCCAGCGCATCCGCCAGCGCCCCGGCGAAGGCCGCGCCCAGCGCCGCGCCGGCCAGCGTCACCGCCACCACGACGCCCTGCATCGCCCCCGACAGATTGAAACTCTCGCGGATATAAAGCAGCGCCCCGGAGATCACCCCGGTATCATAACCAAACAGCAGCCCACCCAAGCCGGCTACAATCGCGATCGTTCCAAACCCCATCTGGCGGCGCATGCTGTGCTCTCCTGCGTTCTGAATCAGCAGGTTGGGCCGCAAGGCGGGTGATTCAAGCACGCAATGGCGTCAGCCGGCCGCCTCCTCCGGCGTGCGCAAGGCCAGTGAGAGCGCGTGCAGCCCGGTCTCGAACTCTGGCTTCAGCGCCTCATTCACCGCGCGCTGGCGGGCCAGGCGGCTCTGCCCGGTGAAGGCGGCCGAGACCATCGAAACCCGGTAATGCGTCTCACCATCCGGTAGCCCGTTGCGCCCGGCATGGCCGGCATGGCGGCGGCTTTCATCCTCGATCTGCAGCGCCAGCGGCGCGAAGCCCGCCTCCAGTGTAGCGCGTATGCGGTCAAGCCTGCTTGTCATCATCTGCTCCGTTTTCTGTCCCGCGCCGCGCGCATGGCGGACGAAGTTCATGTTGCCGCGCGGCCTCTCAACGCGCACATTAGGCCCATGTATTCTTCCGACGACAAGCCGACCAGCCGCCGCCGGGCCTATGTGCCGGACCCGGCCGCCCCCGGCCAGCCTTGCGAAAGCCCGGGCTGCGCCCTGGCGGGCGAATTCCGCGCGCCGAAATCCCGCTCCACCTTGCGCGAATTCCATTGGTTCTGCCTGGAACATGTGCGCGCCTACAATGCCTCCTGGGATTATTATAAGGGCATGTCGCCCGAGGAGATCGAAGCGGCGACCCGGGAGGATTCCTCATGGCAGCGTCCCACCTGGCCGCTGGGTCAGAATGGCCGCGCCGCGCGTCTGGAAGAGGCGATCGAGGCCGAGCTGCACGCCTTCGCCTTCGGCAAGCGCCCGCAGAAAAAGCCGCCCGCTTCGGATATGCCCGCTGAATTGCGGGACCCGTTGAATGTGTTCGGCCTGGCCTGGCCGGTGACGCTGGAGATGGTGAAGACGCGCTACAAGGAGCTGGTGAAGCGCCATCACCCCGATACCCACCAGGGCGATGCCGGGGCCGAAGAAAGATTGAAGACGATCAACCTTGCCTATGCGGCGCTTCGTGGCAAACTGACAATGTCGCCGCAGCCGGACGCCTACGCCGCCTCACCTTGACCCTCCGGCCGCAGGCCCAAGCGCCCCACGCGCGAAGCAATTAGGAATGGATTGAATGAACGACGTCGCCACCGAAACCCGCCCCCTGCCGACCTCGGCGATCGATCTGCCGGATATCACGGTGAAGGTCCGCGAGGTCTTCGGCATCGAGTCGGACCTCGAGGTGCCGGCCTTCTCCCAGCGCACCGAGCATGTGCCCGAGATCGACCCGACCTATAAATTCGACCGCGAGACCACGCTCGCCATCCTCGCCGGCTTCGCCTTCAATCGCCGCGTGATGGTGCAGGGCTATCACGGCACCGGCAAATCCACCCATATCGAGCAGGTGGCGGCACGGCTCAACTGGCCCTGCATCCGCGTCAATCTGGACAGCCATATCAGCCGTATCGATCTCGTCGGCAAGGACGCGATCGTGCTGAAGGACGGCAAGCAGGTCACGGAATTCCGCGAGGGCATCCTGCCCTGGGCGCTGCAGCATGCCTGCGCGCTGGTGTTCGATGAGTATGATGCCGGCCGCCCGGATGTGATGTTCGTGATCCAGCGCGTGCTTGAGGTCGAGGGCAAGCTGACCCTGCTGGACCAGAACCGCGTCATCCGCCCGCACCCGGCCTTCCGGCTGTTCGCCACCGCCAACACGGTGGGGCTGGGCGACACCACCGGCCTCTATCACGGCACCCAGCAGATCAATCAGGGCCAGATGGATCGCTGGAACATCGTCGCCACACTGAACTATCTGCCGCACGCCCAGGAAGTCGCCATCGTGATGGCGAAGATGGGCTTTGATGCCAAGAACGAGGCGGAGAAGAAGCGCGTCGGCGCGATGGTGGCGCTGGCCGACCTCACCCGGGCCGGCTTCATCGCCGGGGATCTCTCCACCGTGATGTCGCCGCGCTCGGTGATCACCTGGGCGGAGAATGCGCGCATCTTCGGCGATCTCGGCTTCGCCTTCCGGCTCACCTTCCTGAACAAGTGCGATGAGGCGGAGCGCCAGACCGTGGCGGAATATTACCAGCGCTGCTTCAACGAAGAGATCCCGACCGGCCTGCGCAAGAGCGCCTGAGGCCATGAGCGGCAAGCAGGACCAGGGCCGGGCGGAGGATTTCAAGCGCGCCACCGCGAGCACGCTGCGCGCCATGGCGCGCACGGCGGATGTGCAGGTGGCGTATCAGCCTGGCCCGTCCGGGCTGGTGGGCAAGCGCGCCCGCCTGCCCGCCCCCTCCCGCGCGCTCGCGGACCCGGAAATGCTGAAGCTGCGCGCCGCGGCGGATGCCATCGCGCTGCGGCTGCGCCACCATGATGACGGCCTGCACAATGCCCGCGCCCCGCAGAGCCGCGAGGCGAAGGAGGCGTTCGACGCGCTGGAGCAGGCGCGGGTCGAGGTCGTCGGCTCGGAATTCATGGCCGGTGTCGCCGCCAATCTGCGCACCAAGCTGGGGGATGATTATATCCAGCAAGGGCTGGACCAGATCACCGCCCGCGACCAGCTGCCGCTGACCGCCGCCCTCGCGCTGATGGCCCGCGCCAAGATGGACCCGGGCTCCATCCCCGAGTCCGCGAAGCCGGCTCTGGCCCTCTGGCGGGACGCGCTGGACGCCAACGCCAACAGCGCCTTGAACGAGCTGGCCGCCGCCCGCGACAACCAGACCGATTTCATCACCGCCGCCCGCAAGCTGCTGGCCGCCATGGAGCTGGCCGAGGGCGAGGTGGAGCCGGGCGACGATGACGAGTCCGAGCAAGAGAATGAGGGCGGTGAGCAGACGCCGCAGCAGGATAATTCCCAGGACAGCCAGGGCGAGAGCCAGCAGGAGGAGGCCCCGATGCTCGCCTCCGCCCCGGAAATGGCAGAAGCCGAGGGCGCAGACGAGCCCGGCGAGGAGGAGGAAGACGCCCAGGATATGGGCGCTGACGATGGCGAAGCCCCGGCCGGCCCGCAGCAGCGCCGCCCGCCCGCCCCGAGCGACGACCATACCAGCTACCGCGCCTTCACCCGCGCCCATGACGAGGAGATCGAAGCCGAGGATCTGTGCGACCCGGACGAGCTGGGGCGGCTGCGCACCCAGCTCGACCAGCAGCTCCAGCATCTGCAGGCGGTGGTCTCCAAGCTCGCCAACCGGCTGCAGCGCCGGCTGCTCGCCCAGCAGACCCGCGCCTGGGAGTTCGACCTTGAGGAAGGCATGCTGGACCCGGCCCGGCTCTCGCGTGTCATCGCCGACCCGCTGCTGGCGCTGACCTATAAGCGCGAGCGCGACACGGATTTCCGCGATACGGTGGTGACCTTGCTGATCGATAATTCCGGCTCGATGCGCGGCCGGCCGATCACCGTGGCGGCGATGTGCGGGGATATTCTCGCCCGCACGCTGGAGCGCTGCGCGGTGAAGGTTGAGGTTCTGGGCTTCACCACCCGCGCCTGGAAGGGCGGGCAGAGCCGCGAGGCCTGGGTGGCGGCGGGCAAGCCCGCGCATCCCGGAAGGCTGAACGATCTCCGCCACATCATCTACAAGGCCGCGGACCAGCCCTGGCGCCGGGCCCGGAAAAATCTCGGGCTGATGCTGCGCGAAGGGCTGTTGAAAGAGAATATCGACGGCGAGGCGCTGCTCTGGGCCTATAAGCGGCTGCTGAACCGGCCGGAGCATCGGCGCATCCTGATGGTGATCTCGGACGGCGCGCCGGTGGATGACTCAACGCTCTCGGTGAATGCCGGCAATTATCTGGAACGGCATCTGCGCGACGTGATCAAGGAGATCGAATCCCGCGACGCGGTGGAGCTGATCGCGATTGGCATCGGCCACGACGTCACCCGCTATTATCGCCGCGCGGTGACGATCGTGGATGCCGAGGAGCTGGGCGGCACGATGATGCGCAAGCTGACCGAGCTGTTCGACGAGGACGCGGCGGATGCGTGGGCAAGGTTTGCAAGCCGGCAATCGACGTTGGTGGCTTAAGTTATAAAAGTTTTTTGGTGCCGCTTTTTTTCAAAAAAGCGGCGAAGAACGTTTGGGGTGGTGACGAGGCCGTTGCCAACGCCCCAACGTTTTTGCAGCTTTTTGAAAAAAGCTGCACCAAAAACTTTTTAAAATAATCTGGCCCCGTTCGGCACCACCTGGTCCGGCGCGAACAACACCACCTCCCCGTCCTGGTCCGGAAAGCCCAGCGTCAGCACCTCGGACATGAATTTGCCGATCTGCCGGGGCGGGAAATTCACCACCGCCGCCACCTGCCGCCCCACCAGCTCCTCCAGCGTATAATGTTTGGTGATCTGCGCGCTGGAGCGCTTCACCCCGATCCCCGGCCCGAAATCGATGGAAAGCTTGTAGGCCGGCTTGCGCGCCTCCGGATATGGCGCAGCGCTCAGCACCGTCCCCACCCTTATATCCACGGCGAGAAACTGGGTGAAATCGATCTGATCGGCGGCGGGCGCTTCATGTGGATGAGTGAGATGCATGTGTGAATTCTATCACGCCCTCATTGCGGCACGAAACGCACATGAAAGGTCACGATGGAGGGCACTTGCACCCCGCCGCGCGTCGCCGGCTGATAGCGCCAGCCCAGCGCCGCTTCGCGCACGCTCGCATCCAGGTCCGCGTAGCCGCTGCTCTGGGTCAGCTCGAAGCGCTCCACCCGGCCATCCTTGCCGACGATCAGCCTGAAGCGCACCACCCCCTGCTCGCCCGCCAGAATCGCCGCGCGGGGATAATCCGGCGCCTGGTTATCGGCAAACGCCACCGCCGGATGCAGCACCGCCACCGTCACCGCCGCCTGCTTCTGCGCCTTGATTTTCGCGCCGGACATTGACGGGGCGGCCGCTGGCTGGGGCGGTGCCACATCCCTGGCTGCCTTGGGCGGTGCCGGCGCAGCCTTCGGCGGTGGGGCGGGCGCGGCGGGTGGCGGGGGCGGCAGCGAGGCCTTTGGGCTCGTGGGCGCGGGCAGTGCCGGCGCCGGGCTACACACCGGCGGCCTGTAGGAGCTGGGTGAAGGTGCCGCGCTGGGGGCTGGCGGGGCGGGGTGCGGTAGAGGAGAGGTTTTCGGTGTCGGTGTCGGCTGGATTGTGCCCTGCGGCGCGGTCTCGGAGACGATGCTGATCGCGATCGGCTCCGGCGGCGCCTTCGGCAGCACCAGCCGCCCCAGCCAGACCAACGCCAAAAGCGCTGCCAGATGCGCGGCCACCGCCAGCAGCGCCATGCGCCAGGGCCAGCCGGGCCGGCCGACGCGCACAGCCTCCAGCCGGTCGGCCTCCGCGGCGCGCAGCCGCGACAGCTCCGGTGCCAGCCCCACGCCAACCAGGCGCAGCCGCGCCGCCGCCCCGGTCATGCCGCCAAATACCCGATTTCAAGTGCGCCGATCACCCAAAAATGCTACCAGGGCTTAACTGCGCGGCGCAATGACCGTGATGATCTCGGCCCAGGAACAATCTTCATCCGCATCGCCCTGTGGCGCTAATCGGCTTCTGTGATGTGATGGCAAGCCACGGCCCGCTTTATCGCAACGGGGATCGGCGCATCGGTTCTGGGATCGAGAAAGATCAGGGGTGTTTTTGCCCCCACACCCCGAAAAACTTTTGCGCCTTTGCCGCTGGGATTTGCAACGGCCTCAGCCGCCTGAAACCTCGCTCTTCAGCCGATACGGCACCACGCCGCGCGCGGCCGTGCCGGTATCCAGCCCCGCCCCCAGCGGCGGCACTGAACGATGGCGGCAATCCGTGCGCGAACAGGCCCGGCAGCCCGGGCCGATCGGCTCCGCCGCCTTGGCATTACCGAGATCCAGCCCCGCCGCGTACACTGTCTGCGCCGCATGGCGGGTCTCGCAGCCCAGCACCACCGCCACCGCGCGTGGCCGGGAGAGATAAGACCCCCCGCCCCGCCCCACCGTGCGGGCGATGTTGAGATAGATCGCGTCATCCGGCGTGCGCGCCAGCTGCACCAGAATCTCGCCGGGATGCGAAAATGCCCGGTACACATTCCAGAGCGGACACGGCCCGCCAAATTGCGCGAACTGAAAGCGGGTGGCGGATGAGCGCTTGAGCACATTTCCGGCAATATCGGTTTTGGCGAAAAAGAAGGGTATCCCGGGCAGGTCTGGCCGCTGCAGGGTGGAGAGCCGGTGGCAGACCTGCTCGAAACTCGCCCCGAACTGGCGCTGCAGACGCTGGATATCATAGCGCGCCGTCCTGGCCGCGTCGTGAAACCGGCCATAAGGCAGCACCAGCGCCCCGGCGAAATAATTCACCAGCGCCAGCCGCGCCAGGCCGTAAGTCTCCTCGGCCGAAAACCGCACCCGGCGCAGCTCCGCCTCGATCGCCCGCTCCTGCTCCAGCCGGGCGATCACATGCGCCAGCCAGAACATCTCGCTCTCCGGCGCCGCCTCGGCCGCCAGATGCAGCGCCTTGGCGCGCCGGTTGAGCCGCCAGAACATCCCTTCCGCCAGCAGGTCCGGCGCGGCGCTCACCGAAATCCCGTGCGCGTCGCGCAGATACCGGCGCAGATCCTCACGCAGGGTCAGCGGCGAAAATCCCTGCCCCTCGAACAACGCCTCCGCCGCCCGATCCAGCGCCTCGAAATGGTTGCGGCGGGACTGCACCCAGTCGCGCACCTCGTCATAGGGAAATAACGGCAGGCTGGCCGGGGCGTGGGCCAGGGCGGCGCGCTGCGCGTCATAGGCCCGGTAGAGGGCCGCGAACGCTTCCGCCAGATGCGGCGCGCCGCGCACCAGCGCCTCGATCTCACTTTGCGCGCCGGGATGGGCGCGAAACAGCGGGTCGGCCAGATCCTCGCGCAATTGCTGCGCCAGCCTGGCATCCTCGCCATCCTGGAAATAGCTGCTTGGCAAATCCAGCCTTGCCGCCGCGCGGGCCAGCAGCCGGGCGGTCAGCGGCCGCTGCTCCGCCTCGATCTGGTTGAGATAGCTGGGCGAAATCCCCAATTCCACAGCCAGCGCCCGCTGCGTCAGCCCGGCGCGCTCGCGGGCTTGGCGCAGCCTCGTCCCTGCGAAGATTTTCGGCGCTTTCATGGGTTTAAATTTGCAAAATTAACAAAACTCGTCCAGCGCCTTCGCATCATTCCTCTGGACGCGCGGCGCCCATAGGATATCTCCAACGCAAACGCCCAAGCCGCAGGAGAGAATGCGATGAACGACACCGCCACGCTGCCGAAGCCGAAGAAATCCGTCGCCTTGTCCGGCGTCGCCGCCGGCAATACCGCGCTTTGCACCGTCGGGCGCACCGGCAATGACCTGCATTATCGCGGCTATGACATTCTGGATTTCGCCGAGACGGCGACGTTCGAGGAGATCGCGCATCTGCTGGTCCACGGCACGCTGCCGGACAAGGCCGCGCTTGCCGCCTACAAAACCAAGCTGCGGGCGATGCGCGGCATCCCCGCCGCCGCCCGCGCGGTGCTGGAGCAGATCCCCGCCAGCGCGCATCCGATGGATGTGATGCGCTCCTACGTCTCCGTGCTCGGCACCATCCTGCCCGAGGCGCATGACCATAACCAGCCGGGCGCGAAGGACATCGCCGACCGGCTGATGGCTTCGCTCGGCTCCGCTTTGCTCTATTGGTATCATTATTCCACCAACGGCAAACGCATCGAGGTCGAGACCGAGGATGACAGCATCGGCGGGCATTTCCTGCGCCTGCTGCATGGGCGTAGCCCCTCCGAGAGCTGGGTGCGGGCGATGCATACCTCGCTGATCCTCTATGCCGAGCATGAGTTCAACGCCTCCACCTTCACCGCCCGGGTCATCGCCGGCACCGGCTCGGACATGTATTCCGCGCTGACCGGCGGCATCGGCGCGCTGCGCGGGCCCAAACATGGCGGCGCCAATGAATTCGCCTTCGAGGTGCAGAAGCGCTACGCGACCCCGGATGAGGCGGAGGCCGATATCCGCGCGCGGATCGAGAAGAAGGAGGTGATCATCGGCTTTGGCCATCCGGTCTATACCATTGCCGACCCGCGCAATGTGGTGATCAAGCGCGTCGCCGAACAACTGTCGCAGGAGGCGGGCAACAGCGCCATGTTCGAGATCGCGGCGCGGATCGAAACGGTGATGATGGACGCGAAAAAGATGTTCCCGAATCTGGATTGGTTCTCCGCTGTCTCTTATCACATGATGGGCGTGCCGACTTTGATGTTCACCCCGCTCTTCGTCATCGCCCGCACCGCCGGCTGGAGCGCGCATGTGATCGAGCAGCGGATTGATGGCAAGATCATCCGTCCTTCGGCCAACTATACCGGGCCGGAAAATCTGCAATTCGTGAAGCTTGAGGACCGGTAGCAAAAGTTTTTTGGTGCCGCTTTTTTTCAAAAAAGCGGCGAAAGACCGTGACGCGTGGCACAGAAGTTGCCACCACCCCAGACGTTTTGCAGCCCTTTTTGAAAAAAGGGCTGCACCCCAAAAACTTTTATAAGTTTGGAGCGTGCCGCCATGACCTATTTGAGCGCTGATTCATATTCCAACATTCCTGCCGGCGAGCGTTTCCGCGCGCTGCTCGCCCGCCCCGGTATTCTCGGCATTCCCGGCACCCATAACGGCCTCGCCGCCCAGCAATCCAAGGCCGCGGGGTTCGAGGCCGCCTATCTCTCCGGTGCCGCGATGACCGCCTCGATGGGCCTGCCCGATCTCGGCATCATCACCGTCGACGAGGTCTGCTTCTTCATCCGCCAGGTCGCCCGCGCCTCTGGCCTGCCGGTGCTGGTGGACGGCGATACCGGCTATGGCGAAGCGCTGAACGTGATGCACATGGTCCGCGCCTTCGAGGATGCGGGGGCTGCCGCCGTGCATCTGGAAGACCAGATTTTGCCGAAGAAATGCGGCCATCTGAACGACAAGAAAATCGCCCCGGCGCAGGATATGGCCGCCAAGATTGCCGCCGCCCGGCATGCGCGCCGGCATCTCTACATCATCGCCCGCACCGATGCCGCCGCCTCGGAGGGCCTCGAAGGTGCTGTCGCCCGCGCCAAGCTTTATATGGAAGCGGGTGCCGATGCGATTTTCCCCGAAGCGCTGAATACCGAGGACATGTTCCGCGAATTCGCCAAACGCATGGAGGGCACAAAGCTGCTCGCCAACATGACCGAATTCGGCCGCACGCCGTTCTACACCAAGGAGCAGTTCGAGGATTTCGGCTATAAGATGGTGATTTGGCCGGTCACTTCGCTGCGCGTCGCCGCCCTGGCGCAGGAGAAACTCTACAAGGCCATCGCCAAGGATGGCGGGGCGCAGAATTGCGTCGAGCAGATGCTCACCCGCAAGGATCTCTACGCCACCATCGATTATGCCGGGTTCGAGGCGCTGGATGCGACCATCGTGAAAACCATCATCCCCGAGGCCATGCCGCAATAGATGGCCCAGGCGGCGAGGATACACTATATCCTATCCATGCCGCACGATGCCGCCCACTCCCACGAGACCGAGATTGCCGCCCGGATCAAGGCCGCGGAGGCCACCTGCGCGCAGCACGGCACCCAGCTCACCGCCTTGCGGCGCGAGGTGCTGGAGCTGATCCTGCAGGCCAGCGCGCCGGTGACGGCCTATCAGCTGCTCGACCAGTTGAAGCCGATCCGCAAATCCGCGGTGCCGCCGACGATCTATCGCTCGCTGGAATTTCTGCTGGAAAACCGGCTGATCCACCGGATCGAGCGGCTGAACGCTTTCGTGCCCTGCGCCGAGGCGGATCACCACCATGACGACGCGCAGTTTCTGATCTGCAAACGCTGCGGCGCGGTGACGGAGATCGAGGATCACGCGGTCTCGCACGCTCTGGCCAGTGCCGCCGCACGGCAGGGTTTTACCATCAGCCGCGCCGTCATCGAAGTCGAAGGGCTGTGCGCGAACTGCGCCGCCCCCCAGAGCTGACGCCAGCACTTTCAGGCCCGCGTCATGCGCGCCCCCAAATAAACCAAAGCCGCGCCCCCACCCGTGAAAAACCCCATCGGCCAGTCGCTGAAATAAGCCAGGGCCAGTGAGACCGAGGACAGCCCCAGCGCCAAGCCCATCGAAAGCAGGAACGCCCCGCCCGGCCGGGCGCAGAGCCGCGCCGCCGCCGCCCCCGGCCCCAGCATCAGGCTGAATACCAGCAGCGCCCCGGTCACCGGCACCGCGAAGCCCGCCGCCAGCGCCAGCAGCGCCAGGAACAGGAATTCCAGCAGCGCCGGATTGCCGCCTTGCACGCGGGTCAGCTCCGGGGAGAGGGCGGAGAGGCTGAGCGGGCGCATCATCAGCCACAAAGCCAGCGGCACACAGAGCCCGATTGCCCCCAGCACCGGCAGATCCGCCGGGCCGAGTGCGAAGACCTGCCCGAACAGCAGCCCATAGACCGAGCCGGCATAATGGCCGGAGAGCGAGAGGAACAACGCCCCCAGCGCCAGCAGGCCGGAGAGCAGCAAGGCGGTGGCGGAATCCCGCCGCGCGCGGCGCTGCATCAGCGCCAGCAGCCCGGCCCCGCCGAGCGCGAAACCGCCCAACCCTAGCCACAGCGGAAAGCCAAACAGGCTGGCCGCCGCCGCGCCGGGAAAGGCCGCCATGGGAAGCGAATGCGCGGCGAAGCCGGCACGGCGGACCACCACGAAATACCCCGCCGCCCCGGCCGCCAGCGCCACCAGGCTGGTCGCCAGCCAGATCTCCGCCAGCCAGCTCATGCCCGCCGCCCCCAGCGCGCCGCCTCGTGAAACAGGAACAGCAGCGCCACGATGAAGAAGCTCACCGGCCAGGTCCGCCCCGGGATCCAGCCATAAGAGGCATAAGCCAGCGCCACCCCGCCCCAGCAGGCGGCCAGCCCCAGCCCCATCGAGAGCAGCACCGCGCGCATCGGCGAGCCGGCCAGCCGCAAGGCGCTCGCCGCCGGGCCGATCAGCAGGGCGGTCGCCAGAATCGCGCCGATGGTCATCGCCGCCAGCGTCACCCCGAGCGCCAGCAGCGCCAGAAATGCGAACCCGAGCGCGCGCACCGGCAGCCGCGCCACAAGCGCCAGCTCCGCATCCAATGTGGCGAGCAGCAGCGGCCGGGCAATGAGCGCCAGCCCCAGCAAACACAGACCCGCCAGCACACAGGCCCAGAGCGCGGTGCCGGGCGGCGCCGAAAACATCGCCCCGAACATCACCGCCTGCGCCGCCCCTGAGGCGCCATGGCCGGTCAGGCAAAAATGCAGCAGCAACGCCGTCACGCCGAGCCCCGCACCCAGCACTATGCCCGCCGCCTCGTCCCGCGCCGCCGCCCGCCGGGGCTGCAACAATTCCAGCGCCCCCACCCCAGCGATGCCGAACAGCAGAAACCCCAGCAGCGGCGAAATTCCGAACAGCAGCGCTCCGGCCCCGCCGGCAGAGCTGACATCCGAGAGCGCATGCCCGGCGAAGGCCTGGCCGCGCAGCACGGTGAATACCCCCAACGCCCCGCAGAGCAGCCCCGCCGCCGCGCTCAGCAGCAGCGCGGTCTGCACCGGCCCGCTTTGCAGAAACGCCATCATCTCAAGGGATCGCCGTCACGTGCGCGGCCTCGCATTCCGCGCAGTACGCCTCTTCCTCCGGCTCGAATCCGGCATTGCCGGCCACCACCAGCACCCGCCCATGTACGCGGATGACGTCGATATGGTAGCCATAGAGCTTCGAGAGCACTTCCGTGCGCACCACCTTTTCCACCGGCCCGCAGATCGCCTGCCCGTTGGCGACATAGAGAATACGATCCATCACCGGCAGCAGCGGGTTCATGTCATGCGCGCAGAGCAGCACGCTCATCCGCCGCTCCCGGCAGAGCCGGCGCAGCAGCGCCACAATCTCGGCGGCCGCCTTGATGTCCAGATTGGCCAGCGGCTCGTCCAGCAGCAGCAATTCCGGCTGGCGCACCAGCGCATGGGCGATCAGCACACGCTGCTGCTGCCCGCCCGAAAGCCGGCCGATGCGCTGTTCGGCAAAGCCTTCCGCCTCCACCGCCCGCAAGGCGGCGGCCACGGCCTCACGCCGGGCGCGCGAGGGCAGCGCGAAGCCGAATTTATGCCCATCCAGCCCCAGCGCCACGAAATCCCTCGCCCGCACCGGCAGATCCGGCTCCAGCGCGATTTTCTGCGGCACATAGCCGATCCGCCCGCCGGCCTGGATCCGCCCGGAGACGGGCAGCAGCCCCAGGATCGCCCGCAGCAGCGTGGTCTTGCCAGCACCATTGGCGCCGATCAGCCCGCAGAAACTGCCCCGGGGCAGCGCGAAGCTGATATCGCGCAGCACCTCCCGCCCGCCATGGGCGATCGCCAGATCGGTAACCTCAAGTGCCGGCTGATCCACCAAAAAATCCTTGAATAAAAAACCAAAAGTTTTTGGTGCCGCTTTTTTCAAAAAGCGGCGAAAAACCGCGACGCGTGGCAACGCCCTTGCCACCACCCCACCCCACCGGCGGCCTTCCACCGCCGCCTGCACCCCCAAAAACTTTTGGCACTTAAGAGCAGGGGGTCACAAGCGCAATGGCTTACTTCGCGGCCAGGGCGGTAGCCAGCGCCGTCGTCGCCTGCAGCATCCAGTCCTGATAATTTTTGGCCCCGCTCGGCATCAGCTCATAGACTGGCACAATCTGCACCTGATGCTGCTTCGCCAGCGCCAGCAGCGCCTCGGTCTGCGGGTCCGTCACCTGCTCATTATAGGCAAAGAGCTTCACCTTGTTGTCGCGCAGCAGCGCCTGCTCCGTCGCCACATCCTGCGGCGCCGGATCGGTATCATTCATCACCGACAGCTCATAGGAAAACGGCGTCATGATCTTCAGCCCCGTCTCCTGCAGCAGATAATCCGCCACTGGCTCCGTCACCGCCACCGGCGCGCCTTCATATTGTGCCTTCACCTTGGCGATCTCCGCCCGCCAGGGCGCCAGCGAGGCATCGAAGGCATGCAGATTGGCCTGGTACTGCGCCTTGTGCGCCGGGTCCTTGGCCTCGAAAAACGCCGCGGCAGCAGCCGCCACCGCCGGCATCGTATCGGTGCGGTACCAGAGATGCGGGTTGGGTGTGCTGTCCGGCAGCTTCAGCAGCGCCTGCGCGCTCAGCAGCTTGGCCTTGCTGCCCTTCAGCAATTGCGCCGCCCAGGAATCGTAGCCCAGCCCGTTTTCCACCACCAGATCGGCCTTGCGGAACTGTGCGGCGATGCGCGGCGTCGCCTCGAACTCATGCGGATCGGTGTTCGGATCGGACTGGATCGCGCTCACCTTCACATAAGGCACGCCAATCTGCGCCAGCACATCCGCATATTGGTTTTCCAGACCGACCGCATGCAGCACTGTCTGGGCCATCGCCAAATGCCCGGCCAGACCAAAGACCAGCGCCAAACCGATACGATGAAACGCCATACGCCAACTCCCAAACATCACATTTGGAGTTGATATATTATATCATCTCATTCGTCCAGCCTGTTTACCGGGTCAGCGCCTCCAGCCGGGATTTGTCGAGAATCTGGATCCGGCGCGCCGAGATCAGCTTCACCACCCCATCGCGCTCCAGCTGCGACAAGGTGCGGGAGATGGTCTCGATCGTCAGCCCAAGATAATCGGCGATATCCTGGCGCGAGGTCACCAGCTCCACCACCGGCCCCAGGGCCGGCAGGTCGAGCAGGAAATGCGCCAGCTTCTGCGGCGCGTTGCAGCGGCCGAGCAGCAGCGCATGGGTCTGGGCGCGCTGCAGCGCCTGCATGGCGTAATGATAAAGCTGCGCCGCCTCCTGCGGGTCGCTCTGCAAGGCCGGCTGGCGCAGCGCCACCAGCGTGGAATCGCTCACCGCCTCGGCGCAGAGCGTATGCACGCCGTTCAGCTCGAAGCCGAACACATCGCCCGGCCGGTAGAAGGCGTCGATATGCCGGCGCCCATCCGCCTGGAAGGCGCAGGCCCGCACCAGCCCGGAGACGACCCGGTACATGCAGCGCGCCGCATCGCCCTGGCTGAAGACACTCGCCTCCGCCGCCACATGCAGAACCGAGGCGGCATGCTGCGGCGCCGGACGGCCCGGCGCCATCTTCGTGGCCAGAAATTGCGGCGCTTGCGACCTCATCATGGTGACGGACATTTTGCGATCCCCTCAAAGACAGAGGGATCTAGCGCCGCGTCGCCTCGCCTCGCTATCCGGTTTGTTCCTTAAGGGATTCTACGTAGCCCAGCCTCCCGGGCAGGCAGGCGACGATGCTTTCCACCAGCACATCGCCCTGCACCGGGGTTTCCAGCACCAGCCACACCCCCGCCGCCCGCGCCTGCGCCTGCATCTGCGGCGAGAGACAAGGCGCCAGCAGCACCACCCTGGCCACCGCGCCGGCCCGGCGCGCCAAGGCGGCCAGGGCACAGCCATCCAGGCGCGGCGGCGCATGGCGCAGCACCAGGCAGACGGCCAGGGACAGATCCTGCCGCGCCAGCAACAGACTCTCGCTGGCGCAGAGCCGTACCTCCACCCCTTCCAGCGCCAGCGCGAAACGCAGGGCCTGGCCGACCGGTTCCTCATCCGAATGCACCAGCACCAGCGGCCGTGACTCGGCCATATGCTCCCAACCCTTCCTTAACCCTGCGCTGCCGCCTCAACAGGCATTTTCGCCCCCACCCTGTCCGCCCCGCCCGGCATCTGCCTTGATACACCGCAACTTCACGACGTTTTGAACCGCAAACAGGTGATTGCGCTGTGATTTTAATCGGGTAATGTCACTGAAACCGCATCCCGGCAGGCGGGCCGGGGCGGCCTGTCAAACATGGGAGACCACATGAAAAAATTCCTCGCGCCGGCCATTGCCGCCGCCTGTCTGCTCGCTGGCCTGGCGCCGGTGGCCGCTTCTGCCAAAGACTTCAAAGAGATCAAGTTCGGCGTCGACGCCACCTATCCGCCCTTCGAGAGCCTGTCCTCCTCGGGCCAGTTCCAGGGCTTCGACATCGATCTCGGCAACGCCATCTGCGCCGAGCTGAAGGTCAAGTGCGTGTTCGTGAGCCAGTCTTTCGACGGCATCATCCCCGCGCTCGAAGCCCGCAAGTTCGACGCGATCCTGTCCTCGATGACCGTTACCCCGGAGCGCGCCAAGCAGGTCGCCTTCTCCTCCGAGATGTATGACGAGCCGACCAGCCTGATCGCCAAGAAGGGCTCCGGCCTGAAGCCGACCGCGGCGAGCCTGAAGGGCAAGACCGTCGGCGTTGAAGCCGGCACCATCCAGGAGACCTACGCCAAGACCTACTGGCAGCCGAACGGCGTCAATGTCGTCTCCTATCAGGGCCAGGACCAGGTCTATGCCGATCTGCTCTCCGGCCGTCTGGACGCCTCTCTGCAGGATAGCGTCGAGGCCGATTACGGCTTCCTGAAGACCCCGAAGGGCGCTGATTACGCGCTGGCCGGCAATGTCACCTCCGATCCGAAGGACGTGCTGGGCTCCTACATCGCCATCGGCGTGCGCAAGGACGAGCCGGCGCTGCTGAAGAAGATCGACTGGGCGATCGCGCAGATCCACAAGAACGGCACCTACAAGAAGCTGCAGGCGAAATATTTCAACTTCAGCATCTATAACGCCGAAGCCGCCAAGCAGGCGCCCTGATTCTTAAGACCATCCGGCCCCGGCATCTTTGCGCCGGGGCCGGCTTTCGCTACAGGGCTGGAGCATGTTCAATCTCGGTGGCTACGGGCCGCAACTTCTCGCCGGCACCATCACGACGATCGAGCTCTCATTGCTCTCGCTCGTGGTCTCTTTCCTGCTCGGCCTCATCGGCGCCTCGGCGAAGCTCTCCAAGAACCGCACCGCCCGGGCGCTGGCCACCCTCTACACCACCCTGATCCGCGGCGTGCCCGACCTGGTGCTGATGCTGCTGATCTTCTATTCGCTGCAGATCTGGATCAACGATCTCACCGACTGGATCGATAATCTGCAAAACGCGGTGGATCTGGAATTCAATCTCGACCCGTTCACCAGCGGCGTCATCACGCTGGGCTTCATCTATGGCGCCTATTTCACCGAAACCTTTCGCGGCGCCTTCATGGCGGTGCCCAAGGGCCAGTTGGAAGCCGCGCGCGCCTTTGGTATGCGCCCCTTCCTGGTCTTCCGCCGGGTGCTGTTCCCGCAAATGATGCGTTACGCCCTGCCGGGCCTTGGCAATAACTGGCAGGTGATCCTGAAAGCCACCGCCCTGGTCTCGATCATCGGCCTCACCGATGTTGTGAAAATCGCCCAGCAGGCCGGCGAGGCCACCTTCGAGACCTTCTATTTCATCAGCATCGCCGGGGCGGTCTATCTGGTGCTCACCATCATCTCCAACGGTGTGCTGCTGCTGCTCGAGCGCAAATACATGATCGGCGTGCGCAAGGCGGTGCTATGATCTATATTCTTCAACATTACGGCCTGGCGCTGCTGGTCTCCGACGGCTACCAGATGACCGGCGTGGCGATGACGCTGTGGCTGCTGATCATCTCCTGCGCCATCGGCTTCTGCCTGGCGCTGCCGCTGGCGATCGCGCGCAATTCCAAAAATCCGCTGATCTGGGGGCCGGTCTGGCTCTATGGCTTCATCTTTCGCGGCACCCCGCTCTATGTGCAGCTGCTGCTGATCTATACCGGCATTTACGGGCTGCATTTCGTCCATGACACGCCGCCGCTGGCGCATTTCTTCCGCTCCGCGCTGAACTGCACCCTGCTCTCCTTCGCGCTGAATACCGGCGCCTACACCACCGAGATTTTCTACGGCGCCATCCGCGACACCGCCTTCGGCGAGGTCGAGGCCGGGCGCGCCTATGGCATGTCGCGCGTCACGCTCTACCGGCGCATCATCATCCCCTCCGCGCTGCGCCGCGCCTTGCCGATGTACAGCAATGAGGTGATCCTGATGCTGCACGCCACCACCCTGGCCTTTACCGCCACGGTGCCTGACATTCTGAAAGTGGCCAACGACGCCTATACCGCAACCTACGCGCCGTTCGATGCGTTCGGGCTGGCGGCGATCATCTATCTCTGCATTTCCTTCACCCTGATCTTCTGCTTCCGCCGGGCGGAGCGGCATTTCCTGGCGCATCTGGCGGCCTGAAAAAACCCGGAAAACTTATCGCAAGTTTTTGGCGGCCGTGGGGGCTTTTTCCAAAAAGCTCCTGCCTCTTACACCGCCTTCGGTTGTGTTTCGTTGCCGGCCCGGGTTAGAGTGGCTGCACAACAACGCCACCAGGGGAGCATGAAGACCGAGCCCTCCACGCACGCCCCGGCGGATGCCGCCTGGCTGGACCGCGAAGCGCATCTGCGCTCCATCCTGGAGACCGTGCCCGACGCCATGGTGGTGATCGACGAGCAGGGCGACATCATCTCCTTCTCCGCCGCCGCCGAGAAGCTTTTCGGCTACCAGCAGGCCGAACTCACCGGCCGCAATGTCAGCCTGCTGATGCCCTCGCCTTACCGTGAGCAGCACGACCAATATCTCTCCCGCTATCTCACCACCGGCGAGAAACGCATCATCGGCGCCTCGCGGGTGGTGATGGGCCAGCGCCGCGATGCCACCACCTTCCCGATGGAACTCTATATCGGTGAGGCGGTGATGGGCGCGCGGCGCGTCTTCACCGGCTTCGTGCGCGACCTCACCGAGCGCCAGGAAACCCAGGCCCGGCTGCATGAGCTGCAATCCGAGCTCGCCCATATGTCGCGCTTCACCGCCATGGGCGAAATGGCCTCCACCCTGGCGCATGAGCTAAACCAGCCGCTCACCGCCATCGCCACCTATCTCAGCGGCTGCAAGCGCCTGCTGGCGCGCGGCGATGCCGACCCGGCGCTGCTGCAGGACGGTATCGAGCGCGCCGCCGAACAGGCGCTGCGGGCCGGGCAGATCATCCGCCGGCTGCGCGATTTCGTCACCCGCGGCGCCACCGAACGCCAGCGCGAACCCCTGCCCAAGCTGATCGAGGAAGCCAGCGCCCTGGCGCTGATCGGCGCCCGGGAGAGCGGGGTGCATGTCGGCTTCAGCTTCCATCCGGACTGCCCCGTCGCCATCGCCGACAAGGTGCAGATCCAGCAGGTGCTGGTGAACCTGATCCGCAACGCGATGGAGGCGATGCAGGGCGGTGCGGTGAAAACCCTGCAGATCGAGACCGCCCCGCTGCCCGACGGGATGGTGCGCATCGCCGTTGCCGATACCGGCCCCGGCATCGCCCCGGAGGTCGCCGCTCAGCTCTTCCAGCCTTTCGTCACCACCAAGGCGAGCGGCATGGGGGTGGGGCTCTCGGTTTCGCGCACCATCATCGAGGCGCATGGCGGCAAGCTCTGGGCGGAACCGCGCCCCGGCGGCGGCACCCTCTTCGCCTTCACCTTGCGTGCCGCATGAGCGCCGACATCGTCCATCTCATCGATGACGACGAGGCGGTGCGCGCCGCCCTGGTCTTTCTGCTGGCCAGCGCCGGCCACAGCGTGCGCGCCTACGACTCGGCCAGCGCCTTCCTGGACAGCCCCGTCCCGCTCGCCCCGGGCTGCATCGTCACCGATGTGCGGATGCCGGGTTTGAGCGGGCTGGATCTGCAGCGCACCCTCACCGAACGGCGGATCTTCCTGCCGGTCATCGTCATCACCGGCCATGGCGACGTGCCGCTGGCGGTGGCGGCGATGAAGAACGGGGCGGTGGATTTCATCGAAAAACCCTTCTCTGACGAAACCTTGCTGGCGGCGGTGGAGGAAGGCTTCGCCCGCCAGGCCCGCGCCCTGGCCGGCGCGGCGGATGCCGAGGCCATCCTCGCCCGGCTGCGCCGCCTCACCCCGCGCGAGGCGGAGGTGCTGGACGGGCTGGTGCAGGGGCTGCCGAATAAGAGCATCGCCTATGACCTCAAGATCAGCGCCCGCACGGTGGAAATCCACCGCGCCAAGCTGATGGAGAAGATGCAGGCCGGTAGCCTGCCGGATCTGGTCCGCATGGTGCTCACCGCCCGCGCCGTGCCCTGATCGCGCCCGTCCCCGCCGTTTTTCCGCCCCCAAGCGCCGCCCAGGCTTGACTCTGGGCCTTGAGGGGCGCACAGGCTCGGGCTTGGAAAAAACCGTCGTGCTGCGAGTGTTCGCACCACGGCGCGTTTTGCGTTGCGTGGGGTTGTGGCTCGTAAGGGGCCGGAGCACCAGGCGAGGCGATTGGGATTGGAGTTTGGCCTGATGTTCGACAATCTGTCGGGCAAGTTCGGTGATATTTTCGACAGGCTCCGCCGGCGCGGGGCGCTGTCGGAATCTGACGTCACCGAGGCGCTGCGCGAAATCCGTCTGGCGCTGCTGGATGCGGACGTGGCGCTGCCGGTGGTCAAGGATTTCGTGGCCAAGGTGCGCGAGCAGGCGGTGGGCGCGGAAGTGCTGCGCTCGGTCACACCGGGGCAGATGGTCGTCAAGATCGTCAATGACGCGCTGATCGAGGCGCTGGGCGGGCTGCCCGCCCCGCTGAACCTGCTGGCCCCCGCCCCGCTGCCGATTCTGATGGTGGGTCTGCAGGGCTCCGGCAAGACCACCACCTCCGGCAAGATCGCGCTGCGGCTGCGCACGCGCGAGCGCAAGAAGGTGCTGCTGGCCAGCCTGGATACGCAGCGCCCGGCCGCGCAATTGCAGCTGGAACAGCTCGCCCAGCGCGCCGAGGTGACCAGCCTGCCGATCATCGCCGGGCAAACGCCGTTGCAGATCGCCAACCGCGCCATGGATACGGCGCGGCGCGAATCCTACGATGTGGTGATCCTGGATACGGCCGGGCGGCTCTCCATCGACCTCGCCTTGATGGAAGAGGTGAAGGCGATCCGCGCCGCGGTGAACCCGGTGGAGACGCTGCTGGTCGTGGATGCGATGACCGGCCAGGACGCGGTGAGCACCGCGACCGCCTTCAACGAGGCCGTCAGCATCACCGGCATTGTGATGACGCGCCTGGATGGCGATGCCCGCGGTGGCGCGGCGCTGTCCATGCGGGCCGTCACCGGCGCGCCGATCAAGCTGATCGGCCAGGGCGAAAAGCTGGACGCGCTGGATGAGTTCAACCCGGAGCGGATCGCCGGGCGGATTCTCGGCATGGGCGACATTGTCGGGCTGGTCGAGAAGGCCGCCGAGACGATCGACAAGGTGGAGGCCGAGAAGCTCGCCAAGCGGATGGCGAAGGGCAAGTTCGATCTGGACGATTATGCCGCGCAGCTGAAGCAGATTTCCAAGATGGGCTCGATGTCCGGGATTCTCGGGCTGCTGCCCGGCATGGGCAAGGTGAAGCAGCAGATCGCCGATGCGAATCTCGACCAGACGGTGTTCAAGCGCCATCTCGCCATCATCGGCTCGATGACGGCGGCCGAGCGCCGGGCACCGGATATCATGAAGGCCAGCCGCAAGAAGCGCGTGGCGGCCGGCTCCGGCACCTCGGTGCAGGAGGTGAACAAGCTGCTGAAGCAGTTCGACGATATGTCGACGATGATGAAGCGGATGAACAAGATGGGCGGGCCTGAGGCGATGATGCGCCAGATGCAGGCCGCCATGGGCGCCGCCAAGGGCGGCCGCAAACCCTTTTAACGTTTACGATGAAACCAAGGAGTCTCTATGTCTGTTAAAATCCGCCTCTCCCGCGCCGGCGCCAAGAAGCGCCCGTTCTACCATATCGTCGTCGCCGATGCGAACGCGCCGCGCGACGGCAAGTTCATCGAGCGCGTGGGCACCTACAACCCGATGCTGCCGGCCGAGCATGCCGAGCGCGTGCTGCTGAAGACCGAGCGTCTGCAGTACTGGCTCTCCAACGGCGCCCAGGCGACCGACCGCGTCGCCCGCTTCCTGGCCAAGGCCGAGCTGATCAAGGCGCCGGTCTATGCCGAGCAGCCGAAGCAGTCCGCGCCGAAGAAGAAGGCCCAGGAGCGCGCCGCCGCCAAGGCCAAGGCCGAAGCCGCCGCTTGATCTTTTGAGGGCATAGGCAGAGGCATAGGGTGGAAGACCGGCTGATCCTGATGGGCGTGATTGGCAAGCCGCATGGTGTGCGCGGGCAGGTGCGCGTGCACGCCTACGGGGAGGAGCCCGATCTTCTCTCCCAGCACGTGCTTGTGGACGCCAAGGGGCGGCATTTCGCGCTCGATTGGGCGCATGACAATGTCGCCTGGATCAGCACGGTCGAAGGGTCCACCCGGACCCGCATCACCGACCGTGACGTTGCCGCGCGCCTGACCAATGTCGAGCTGTTCCTGCCCCGCTCCGTTTTGCCGGAGACCGAGGAGGAGGAGTTCTACCTGGCCGATCTGATCGGGCTCAATGCCCAGGATGAGCAAGGCCAGGCTCTGGGCAAGATCGGCAATGTGCTGGATTACGGTGCCGGGGCGAGCCTGGAGCTGACCCCTGGCGGGCGGCTGATCCCCTTCACCCGGGCCTGCGTGCCGGTGGTGAAGCTGGCCGATGGCTATGTGGTGGTGAACCCGCCGCTGGAGATCGAGGCCAAGGCAGAGGAGCCCAGCGCATGAGCTGGCGCGCCGATGTGCTGACCCTGTTTCCTGCCATGTTCCCGGGCACGCTGGGCGAATCCCTCGCCGGGCGGGCGCTGGAGGACAGCAAATGGAGCCTGAAGGTCACGGATATCCGTGATTTCGGGCTGGGGCGCCATCGCGCGGTGGACGATACCCCGTTTGGCGGCGGTGCCGGCATGGTGCTGCGCCCGGACGTGGTGGATGCCGCCATCTCCAGCGTTGCGGATGACCGCAAACTGATTTTCTTCACCCCGCGCGGCGCGCCTCTCACCCAGGCGAAAGTGCAAGAGCTGGCGGACGGCCCAGGCGCGATCCTGGTCTGCGGCCGGTTCGAGGGGATCGACCAGCGCGTGATCGAGGCACGCGGGGGCGAGGAGATCAGCATCGGAGACTATGTGCTCTCCGGTGGCGAGCTGCCGGCTCTGGTGCTGCTGGATGCGGTGGTCCGCCTGCTGCCCGGCGTGATGGGACATGCGGAAAGCGGCACGGAAGAGAGCTTCTCCCTTCCGCTGCTGGAGTACCCGCATTTCACCCGCCCCGCCGAATGGGAAGGCCGCGCCGTGCCAGAGGTGCTCACCTCCGGCAACCATGCCGCCATCGCCAAATGGCGGCGGGCGCAATCCGTCGAAATCACCCAGGCACGCAGGCCTGACCTCTATGCCCAATTTGTTGCAACCGGTGCGCCAGCACCTTAAACACCCGTTTCGAGAAGGACCTAACCCATGAACATCATCCAGACCCTCGAGGCTGAGCAGATCGCGAAGCTGACCGAGACCAAGACCATCCCGACCTTCGCCCCCGGCGACACGCTGCGCGTGAACGTGACCGTGAAGGAAGGCGAGCGCTCCCGTATCCAGGCCTTCGAAGGCCTGTGCATCGCCCGCTCCAACCGTGGCCTGAACTCCTCCTTCACCGTCCGTAAGATCTCCTACGGCGAAGGCGTGGAGCGCGTGTTCCCGCTCTACGCGCCGGTGATCGCCGACATCACCGTCGTGCGCCGTGGCGATGTGCGCCGCGCCAAGCTCTACTATCTGCGCGGCCGCCGCGGTAAATCCGCCCGCATCGCCGAGAAGGCCCGCGAGGTCACCACGACCGAGGCCGCTCAGTAAGGAAGACGCAGGGGGCGTTGCCCCCTGCACCCCCACCAAGGGCCGGAAGGCCCTTGGAACCCACCCGGGTCTGGGAAAGGGAGGGCCCATCCACCATCTAGCGTGGAGAGGGCTTTTGCCGGCCCTCCCTTTCCCAGACCCGAATTGATGGGATCCTAAGGGCCTTTCGGCCCTTAGCGGGGGTCCAGGGGGCGGCGCCCCCTGGGCTTTCTTACTTGAGGAGGCCAACAACGATGCCGCGGACTTTGTTTGACAAGATTTGGGATGCCCATGTGGTGGATCGGCTGGAGGACGGCACGTGCGTTCTCTATATCGACCGCCATCTCGTCCATGAGGTGACCAGCCCGCAGGCATTTGAGGGGCTTCGTTTGGCGGGCCGCAAGGTTCGCCGGGTGGAGAACACCATCGCCGTCGTCGACCATAACGTGCCGACCAGCGCTGAGCGTCTGACCGAAGTGAACGAGCCGGAAAGCGCGCTGCAGATTGCGACGCTCGAGCAGAACGTCAAGGATTTCGGGGTCACCTATTTCCCGATGTCGGACGTGCGCCAGGGCATTGTGCATGTGATCGGGCCGGAGCAGGGCATTTCCCTGCCGGGCATGACGATTGTGTGCGGCGACAGCCACACCTCCACCCATGGCGCGCTGGGCGCGCTGGCCTTCGGCATCGGCACCTCCGAGGTTGAACATGTGCTGGCGACGCAGACTTTGCTGCAGAAGCCGGCGAAGAACATGCTGATCCGCGTCGATGGCAAGCTGCCGGAGGGCTGCTCGGGCAAGGACATCATGCTGGCGGTGATCGGCAAGATCGGCACTGGCGGCGGCACCGGCTATGTGATGGAGTTCGCGGGTGAGGCCATCCGTGCGCTGGACATGGCGGGGCGTTTGTCCATGTGCAACATGTCCATCGAGGGCGGCGCGCGCGCTGGCCTGGTGGCGCCGGATCAGGTGACCTTCGACTATATCAAGGGCCGGCCGTTTGCGCCGAAGGGCGCGGATTTCGACGCGGCTGTTGAATATTGGAAGACGCTGCCGAGCGATGAGGGCGCGCATTACGACAAGATCGTCGAGCTGCGCGCGGAGGACATCATCCCGCAAGTGACCTGGGGCACCAGCCCGGAGACGGTGATTCCCGTCACCGGCACGGTGCCGGACCCGGCGAATGAGCAGGATGCGGCCAAGCGCGCCCAGATGGAGCGGATGCTGAGCTATATGGGGCTGGAAGCCGGGCAGAAGATCGAAGGCACCAAAATCGACGTGGTGTTCATCGGCTCCTGCACCAATTCCCGCATCGAGGATCTGCGCGCCGCCGCCGCCGTGGCCAAGGGCCGCAAGGTGGCACAGGGCGTGCGAGTGCTGGTGGTGCCGGGCTCCGGCCTGGTGAAGAAGCAGGCCGAGGAAGAAGGTCTGGCGAAGATCTTCACCGAAGCCGGGTTTGAATGGCGCGAGGCCGGGTGCTCGATGTGCCTGGGCATGAACCCGGACAAGCTGACGCCGGGCCAGCGCTGCGCCTCCACCTCCAACCGCAATTTCGAGGGCCGCCAGGGGCCGGGCGGGCGCACCCATCTGCTCTCCCCCGCCATGGCCGCCGCCGCCGCCGTGACCGGCGTGATCACCGATGTCCGGGAGCTGATCTGATGGATAAGTTCACCACCCTCACCGCGATCGCCGCACCGCTCAACATCGATAATATCGATACGGATAAGATCATCCCGGCGCGCTTCCTGAAGACCATCAAGCGCACGGGCCTCGGCAAGAGCGTGTTCGCGGATATGCGCTACAATGCCGACGGCTCGGACAAGGCCGATTTCGTGCTCAACCAGGAGCCTTACCGCAAGGCGCAGATCCTGGTGGCGGGCGATAATTTCGGCTGCGGCTCCTCGCGCGAGCACGCCCCCTGGGCGCTGCTGGATTTCGGCATTCGCTGCATCATCGCGCCGAGCTTCGCGGACATTTTCTATAATAACAGCTTCAAGAACGGCATCCTGCCGATCGCGCTGCCGGAAGAGATCTGCGCGAAGCTGCGTGAGGACGCGGCGATGGGCGGCAATGCCCGGCTGACCGTGGATCTGGAGCGCCAAATGGTGGTGCGCCCGAATGGCGAGGAGATTCCCTTCCAGGTGGACCCGTTCCGCAAACATTGTCTGCTCGGCGGGCTCGACGATATCGGGCTGACGCTGGAACACGCGGCCGCCATCGATTCCTATGAGTCGAAAATCCCGGCCTGGACGCCGAAAATTCAGGGAGCTTAATCATGGTTGCCAATAAGAGTGTGCTGCTGATGCCGGGCGACGGCATCGGCCCCGAAGTGATGGCCCAGGCCAAGCGCGTGCTGGGCTGGCTGCAGGAGAGCAAGCGCGCCAGCTTCGCCATCACCGAGGAGCTGGTGGGTGGTGCGTCCATCGACGCGCATGGCGTGCCGCTGACCGATGCCGCGCTGGCCGCGGCCAAGGGCGTGGATGCGGTGCTGTTCGGCTCCGTCGGCGGGCCGAAATGGGACAAGGTGCCATTCGAGATCCGCCCGGAAGCCGGCTTGCTGAAGCTGCGCGCCGAGCTGCAGGTGTTCGCCAATCTGCGCCCGGCGAAAGTGTTCGACGCGCTGGTGGATGCCTCCTCGCTGAAGCCCGACCTGGTGCGCGGGCTGGACATCATGATCGTGCGGGAAGCCACCGGAGGCGTGTATTTCGGCGAGCCGCGCGGCATCGAGACGCTGCCGGATGGCACCCAGCGCGGCATCAATACCGAGGTGTACACCACCAAGGAAATCCAGCGCGTCGGCCGGGTGGCGTTTGAGCTCGCCCGCAAGCGCCAGAACCGCGTGTGCAGCGTGGAGAAGGCCAATGTGATGGAATCCGGCCTGCTCTGGCGCCAGGTGATGACCAAGCTGCAGCAGGACGAATTCCCGGATGTGACGCTGAGCCACATGTATGCGGATAATTGCGCGATGCAGCTGGCGAAGAACCCGAAGCAGTTCGATGTCATCGTCACCGGCAATCTGTTCGGGGATCTGCTCTCTGACCTGGCCGCCATGCTCACCGGCTCGCTGGGGCTGCTGCCCTCCGCGACTCTGGGTGCCAAGGATGTGAATGGCCGGCTGCCGGGCTTCTACGAGCCGATCCACGGCTCTGCGCCGGACATTGCCGGTCAGGCCAAGGCGAACCCGCTGGCGCAGGTGCTGAGCCTGGCGATGATGCTGCGCTACTCCTTTGACATGGACGAGGACGCCGCCGCCATTGAGGCCGCGGTGGAGCGTGTTCTGGCCAAGGCCGGCCGTACGCCTGACATCGCCGCTCCCGGCCGCGCTGTTCTTTCCACCGCGGAAATGGGGGATGCGCTGCTCGCAGAGCTGCAGGCGATTTAATTTTAAGGGTGGGGGTTGCCTGCGCAAGACGCTTCGGTTACACCCCGCCCACCGCGCGCTCGTAGCTCAGCTGGATAGAGCATCAGACTACGAATCTGAGGGTCAGGAGTTCGAATCTCTTCGAGCGCGCCAAGTAATTCCTTGAAATACAAGCGAAAGCGGGCCGGTCTTGGTGGACCGGCCCGCTTCTGTTTTGGGGCTTCCCACCACTATCCCCTCGTTGGTCGCGGAACGCCGCAGTTCGCCCGGTGGGAAGCGCGCGCGGCGCCGACATGCGCGCCGCCTTGTCCCCGCCGAACCGCCATGCGACCGTGCCGGCGAACGCGGGAGGGGCGCATGGAGAGCTGGGCGAAGCTGGTGCCGGAGCTTGTGGTCTCTGACCTGGAGGCGAGCCTGCGCTTCTGGCGCGACCTGATCGGCTTCTCCGTGGCGTACGATCGCCCAGAAGAAGGCTTCGCGTATCTGGACTTCGACGGCGCCCAAATCATGCTGGAGCAGCGCGATCCGGCGGAGCGTCAGTGGCTGACCGGACCGCTTGAGGCGCCGCTGGGCAGGGGCATCAATTTCCAGATCGAGGTGCCGGCGGTCCAGCCGATCCTGGACCGGCTCGCCGCGGCCGGCCGGTCGCTGTTCATGGCGCCCGAGGACGCTTGGTACCGCGCCGGCGAGGTCGAGGTCGGCCAGCGCCAGTTCCTGGTGATGGACCCGGACGGATACCTGCTCAGGCTGGCCGAGGACATCGGCGAGCGGCCCGCGGTCAGCCGCCCGGCCCCAGTGGACGGACGGCAGCCGATGTTCGATCGGCTGACACATGCGGACTGGAGCATGAGCGCGACCAAGCGTTGGTCCGCTTCCGCGAGGCGGCAAGATGACCGCTGGCTCGTGGAAGCCCCTAAGCCCGTCGGCGATGTTGCCGCCTTCGTCGAAGCCGCCTTCGCGGATGCCGCCCGCCACCGCGTCCTGCTCGGCTTCGACTTCCCCATCGGCGTGCCGATGGCATACGGCGCCCAGACCGAATTCCGCGGCTTCCGCGAGATGCTGCTCGCGCTGGGCGGCGGAGCCTGGAGCCGCTTTTCCGAGGTGGCCCGGCTGCCGGCGGAGATCGGTCTCACGCGACCTTTCTACCCGCTCACATCCTCCAAGGGCGTCTCGCGCGCGGAGCTGGTGGCGGGCCTGGGCGTGGCCAGCTTCGACGATCTGCTTCGGGTCTGCGAACGCCGGACCGAGCACCGCCAAGCGGCATGCTCCCTATTCTGGACCCTGGGCGGCAACCAGGTGGGCAAGGGCGCGCTCACCGGCTGGAGCGAGGTGATCCGGCCAGCTTTGCTGCGCGGCGCGAAGCTCTGGCCGTTCGACGGCACGCTGGAGGAGTTGGCGCACGCGCCCGGCGTCGTGCTCGCGGAGACCTACCCAGCCGAGGCCTACCGCATGGCCGGGGCGGGCTTTCTCCCGGGGCAGAGCAAACGGCGCCAGGCAGACCGGCGAGGCAAGGCCGAGCCTGTCGTGGCCTGGGCGGATCGCCATGGCGTTATCTTCACGGCCCAGGCTGCCGCAGAACTGGCCGACGGCTTCGGCTCCGGCGAGAGCGGCGAGGACAGGTTCGACGCTCTGCTGGGGCTTCTGGGTATGATCGAGGTTGTCGACGGACGCCAGCCGGAGAGAACGGAGCAACATGAAGTCACTGATGCCTGGGAAGGGTGGATACTCGGCCGGTAGACCCATTCCACCTTGCGCTCAGCCCGACGCCTGCTTGGGCAGAAGCCTGATTCGGTGGGCATCCAGCACCAGCGCCTGAACGGTTTCACCCTTCGAGAAATGCTGCTGGAACCATCGCGCGAAGTCTCGATTGCGCCCCACGATCCTCACATGGCCGCCCGGGTTAGCCCGCCGATCAATGCGCGAGATGACGGGATCGGTCCCGTCCCCGAACGACACCTCGACCGGCTCGCCATCTTCCCCCAGATGAGCGCTGGCCGCAGCACCCGGGTTGATGATCCCCTGATGGTAATAAGCCTCGCCCAGCACGATCTTGAACGCTGCGACGCCGGTTGTAGACGCTGATGGCGGCGGCGGTTGGAAGGCCGGAGCGAGTTGCTCTTCCGGCACCTGCTGCCGGACCTCGTCCAGTTCTTCGCGCTCGGCCTCCTCGGTGATGGCGCGTCCCCGCTCCCTGCCGTTCCACGGCGGGTCGAATGCCTCGATCAAGGCATCCTCAAGACCCGCGGCGAGGTTGATCTCGAAATCGCCATATCGGAGGTAGGAGATCGGGTTGAAGACGAAGATGCGGACCGACGCCCCCTGCTCCAGCAACTCCCGAATTTTGGAATTGCACCGCCGGTTGGTGCGCTGGCTCCTTCCCGGATTCTGATATCCGGCAAACCTGGCCCGGACCGTGCGCGCCGTCTTGCCGATGTACTTCACGTCATCGCCGTGGACGAAGGCATACAGGGAGTTCCGCTCGTCCATCAGCAGCCTATCGGCCTCTGGGCTTGTGCCGTCGAGATGGAAGTCCAGGCCGCCCCCGCGCGCCGCAAGCCCCCAGGCGCCGATGTCCCGGAAGCCCAGATTCAGGAGCGTCTCGGCGGTCTGTACCGTCATTTTTGCTTCCTCTTCCTTCCCGCCGGCAGCGAGGGCGGCGCGCCATCCTCAGGCCCGGGGTCGGCGAACAGCGCCGCGATCTCCACCCCCAGCGCCGCCGCGATCTTCTCCAGCACCGTCACCGTCGGGTTCTCCAGGCGCCGCTCGATCCGGCTCATGTACGTCCGGTCCACCCCGGCGTCGACCGCGAACGCCTCCTGCGACACCCCGCGCTCGACGCGAAGCCGCCTGATGTTCACCGCCACTCTCTCCCGCGCGTCCATGGTCGGGCGACCACATATTGCGAAGGCCTATTATTCCACGCATAATGGACCCATGATTGTGAAGATCGGGACAGGTTCGGGGTGGGGGCGCCGGTGCTACGGGCCGGCGTGACCCCGCCGGCCGCCCTGCTGGTCGGGATCACAACCCTCGGGGTGATGATTGGCCCTGATGCCCGCCAACAGGCTGCTCACGCTTTTGGGCCTGCGCCGATGGCGGCTGGCCGCGCTGTTCATCCCCCTGGTCGGGCCGTTCGTCTTCATGTGGCTGGTAGCGTTCCCCAGCTCCCGTGAACGAAACGATCCTACTCGCGGTCGCTCTTGGCAATAAACGGGGTGACGGTGAGCTGGGGAACAGATTGTATCGACCACGAATTCGAGTTAAGTTTGCAACATCAACGATTCGGGTATTTGACCGTAGGGAGCGAGTCGCTGCCAAAATGTATATTTGCGCCGCGACTTTGGATGATATTTTGCAGGAGCTTTATCCGGCCCTGATTAATAAAGGATTGCCCGTAAAAGCCTCGCGTGGGGACAATAACGAGCTAATCGGTGTGCTGCTAGAGTTAGAAACTCCACGCGCTCGGCTAAGCAGAACGGAGACACGCGGGCGACCGTTCAGTGCGCTCGGGGAGTTCCTTTGGTATCTCACTGAGGAAAATCGTTTAGATTTTATCGTGCCTTATATCCCGGCTTACGCAGATGATAGCGACGATGGCCTGACGGTACACGGTGGTTATGGCCCCAGGATTTTTCGTCAACGTGGGCATGACCAGCTGGATAACGCAATTACTCAACTCACGTCGTCCCCCACCTCTAGGCGCGCAGTTATCCAGATTCTCGATGCAGAAGATACTGCCAAACGATACAAGGAGATTCCCTGCACAACGACACTCCAATTCCTGCTTAGGGAGGGAAGATTGCATCTCATAGCCACGATGAGATCCAATGATGCCTATTTGGGGCTCCCACATGACGTGTTTTGTTTTACGATGCTCCAGGAAATGGTCGCTCGCATTCTAAATGTTGACTTAGGAACCTATCGGCACTTTGCTGCTAGCATGCATTTATATGCGAAAGACCTGAGCGCGACCCGACAGTATCTCGGCGAGGGTTTTCAGCGAAGCATCGAAATGCCGCCAATGCCTGAAGGCGACCCAAGGCCTTCCATTCGGAGCTTATTCGATGCAGAGCGGAAAGTTCGAACAAAGCGGCCGTTAAGTGCCGGACAGTTAGGTCTTGCCCCATACTGGGCAGATTTGGTCCGGCTGCTACAAATTCATTTTGCGCAAGGAAACGAAGCCAAACTCAATGAATTGCAAGCTGACCTTGCCCATCCGAGTTATCGGATATTTGTAGAAGGGCAACGCAGGAAAAAGGCGACGCGGATTGTTGAACCTGCGCAAGGCGCTCTTCCCCTATGACCAATCCGATTTGGCTTTTAAAGTGGCCGTCGCGGGCTCATGCAGCGACTCGCTTGAATGCAGGTCTTCTTTCGTTCGCAAAATCCCAGGTAGCTTTGCCAGGTATTGAGCAACACGCGGCTCGAGAAACGCTGGTTATGCAGATGATCGCCAGCACCCGAAGGCTTGAATACACGGATATTCTTCTCAAACGGCCAATTGATCCAGTTCGCGCCGATCCTCGGTCGAATCTATTCGACCCCGAGCGAGCGGCTATCCTCCACATGAGAGCAGGTCAAATAGACGAAGCTATTTGGTTAATTTTTCTGGCCACCCATTTTGGGAAGCACCCACGCCATGGTTGGGAAATGGCACGGGATGTGTATTCGGCTTTGGGAGGGCAACCTTGGACGTGGCAACGGGTTAGCGGCGCCCCAAAGGTTTTCAGGGAGTGGCTTATTAAACATAGCAACGCCATCGGCGGGAGCTTTGGCAACCATCGAAAATACGAAAGTATCAATGGTGACCGACCGACCGGAACTGGCGCAGCTGTTGAATCTTACGTGAGCTGGATTGGCCCAGCACACTCCCACAAACAGCGTTTCGCCGACTTGGTTCGCAACGGCGGCAACGATCCAAACACCGTTTTTGAGCATTTCTACCAGCGTATGGCGGTTACACGCTTTGGACGCTTGGGAAAATTCGATTTTCTGTGCATGCTTGGTCGTCTTGGATTAGCCCCCATTGCGCCGGGCCGTGCTTATCTGAAGGGTGCCACAGGCCCGTTGCGTGGTGCAAGGCTACTCTTTAGCGGTGACCCCGACGCGTTATTACCAGCGCCCCTTCTGGAAGATCGTTTAAACGAGCTCGATCTTAACTTGCAGGTTGGCATGCAGGTCATGGAGGATTCTCTTTGCAATTGGCAAAAAAGTCCGACCGAGTTCGTCCACTTCAAAGGCTAACACCCAGGTTCACAAGCTTCAAGACAGAGCTGCGCTAATGTCTTCCCACGTGTAGCGACGCTTCAGAAAATTAAGATGGGCCGGACCGAGTAGCCTCTGGTGCTGCATCTGGCCCACCACAATGCCGGGTGAAATACCCAACGATGCGGCAAAACGCATAACGCTCTGTCGCTGCCCGTTTAGCATTGTCATCTCCTCATGCCGTTCTAACGGAACTAGCGTCGTAGCTGCAAAATTGTTAGCCTCACGTTCTCTCTCATCTGATCCTGTTCCATCATCCAGGTCAACGAACGTGGTCTCACCACGGTGTAGTAATAAATGGCCTAATTCGTGAAAGAAAGTGAACCAGAAATGGTCCTCTGACAGATGCCGAAAGCTTAGCACAACCATCGCTTGGCTGGACGATACAATACGAGTTGCGCCACTAGCACGACAACCCTTTGGCGCCTTGAGGATAACCACAGCTAGGCCAACCTCAGCGCAGATTGACTTGAGTCTGGGAAGAAACTTGGATGGCTCACGAAGGAGTGTGAGTTTTCGTAAACGGCCGATGTTTGCCTTCAATGCATCCGGGTTCCATTTCGCGCAATCCATCATTGACGCCTCGATCTCGGCTTGGCGCAACCATGCTGATAAGGGGCCGAGATTCGATTCAAACGACGGCGAAGTTCGGAAAGCGAAATCAGTACTGACCGCCGCGTAGCGGTGGCGCCATTCCTCCGGATTGACCACGCCGAAGTAGGCCAGGCATGTACGAAGAGTCTGGCCACGCTCGGAGATTGGCTCGATCCAACCTGACGATGTCATTCCACTTAGTGGAAGCTGCTTCAACCACTCCTGTGCCGTTTTGGCCGGCACCGCATCAGCGGCTTTTGATAAGCACCTATCGTAGGTAGCCTGCCGCTTGCGCCAGAAGTGGGATGTCCCACCAATCGTATCCGCGAGCTTGCTTGCCAACGCTTCGTCGATCGGAGCGGAACCAGCCAAAATATTGCGGATTATAGCAAGGCCGCAACCCAGCCGACTCCCCAAATCAGCGGCGGAAAGCCCCTGCTGCACCATTAGCGCATGTATTGTATCCCCAGGACGAGAAAACCAGTCAGGCTCGAAGGTTCCTTCAGTCATTCTTTACCTCCGATCATCTCAATTCGTAGTCTCTTTACCCTGGGCCAGTCCGCGGCACCAGATTCAGCCAATCTGGGCTTTGCATGCCCATCGACCAGCTCCATGCATCCGCCTCCCATGAGGCTCAAAGACCACCGATGCTTGGACAGTTCGATCAGGTTGCTTCCACATAGGGCCCGAAATTCGTCAGCATTTTCACAAGCGTCGATATCTGCCAATCTTCGAGCCAAGTCCAGCGCCACTTCATCGCCCAATTGAGCAATGGCATGCGCACGACGCTCACAGGCTTGCTTGATTTGGGCAGTTTTAAACGTAAACTCCAAGCGCCTTAATCTCTACCATACCCTGTTCAACACAAATTTAAACTTCTGAAACGATTCAGTGCCAGCATTATCGGCATTCACAGTCCGATTTTCACTTATCCGACACTTTGGGCACCCTGCTCTCTGGCAGGCCGGTCCTGGCGCCCGAAAACAAACTGCCAAGCCGCATCCACTTTCGCATTCCACAGTTCCTCAGGGTAAGGCTCAGCAGGAAGTGCGTTCAGAACTTCCTTGATTGTCCACTCCACATCACTGCGCGTTTGCTGGCGGCGATGCCACTCGAACACGGCAACCTTGTCATGAAGCCGGACCAGTAGTTCACGGGCAACCTTCTTGACCTCCGCATCCTGCGCCTTGGTCAACTTCGGCTCCGGCCGCGTGAGCAGATCGTAAATTGCCAACTCGTCCTCGGTGAGGTCCTCACGGGCGGCCCGACCCTGCTCCTCGTCGAGGCTGCGGATGAACGCCTTCAGCTTCTCAAATGTCTCCTCCACGCTGGCCGTGGCGGAGTTGTAGGCGTCGATCAGCATTTCCAGCTTCTCGATCAAATCCACGCGCGAGGGGTTTTGCGCGGCCATCTTCTCCACGGTCTCGGTGGCCTTGGTGCGCAACTGGTCCACCGTCGTGCGCGGCCCCTTCGCGAATGCCTCCGCCAACTTCTCGAAGTCGATGGCGGACAGGTCGGTCAACCCTTTCGTGTCGCCTCCCTCCCGCACCGGGGCGGCAATTCCCACGCCCAGGATATTCTCGTCCAGCAGCGCCTCCACCTGCGCGGCCAGGGCAGAAATGTCTGCCGGGCCGAGCTGGTTGCGGATCGCTTGCGCCACCACAACCAGCGCCGCCACGCGTTTCAGGAATGGCGCTGCCCTATCATCGGGTAACACAGCCCGGTAGGCGCGTGTGGCGGCATCGGCTCGCCGCAGGAAGCCGCGCCGGACATCATCGGGGGCGATCAGTGCTTCCTGTGCTTTGCCAATCCGCATGGCGCGCTGGAGCTTGTCGGCATCGAGGATTCCCGCGGTATCGACGCCATAAATCCTGCTGTAACTCTCGGCCTCGGCGAGCGCTTCCTCCAGAAGTTCGATCAGGGCCGCCTTGTCCCGGATGGGCTTGGCGTCGCCCTTTGGTGCGCCGTAAATCGCCAGCGCGTCCTGAAGGTTTGCGAACACGCCCACGTAATCCACAATCGTGCCGGCCTGCTTGCCCGGCGCGTTGCGGTTGGCCCGCGCGATGGTCTGCATGAGTGTGTGGTTCTTCATCGGCTTGTCGAGGTAGACGGTGCTGCATGTCGGCACATCGAAGCCGGTGATCCACATGGCGCAGACGAACACCAGGCGCAGGGAGTTCTTGGGGTCTTTGAAGCGCCCCTCAAGATCATCCTCCACCATGCGCTTGCGGTGCGGGGTAATGTCTAGGCCTTTGGCCTTCAGCTCTTCGATCTCGCCTTGGCTTTGGCTGACCACCACCGCCATGTCCGTCTCGCGCATCCAGGCGAGTTTTTCCGCCAGCGCCTCGCGCGCCTGCTCCGGCGCCTTGGCCAGCAACGCCTCCTGCTCGGCGATCAAGCCTTGCCACGCCGCCTGGGTTTTCAGGCACATCCGCACGGCGGTGGCCTTGTCGATCGCCACGAACATGCCCTTCCCGCGGTAGCCCCGGCTCGCAAAATGCCGGGCGAGGTCGCCGGCGATTTTGTCCAGCCGGTCCTCGCGGGTGATGAGATGGTACTGCCGGGCAAACTGCGTCTGGACCTGTTTCTCCTGCTCCGGGCTCAGCTCCGCCTCATCCAGCAGCGCCTGCAGCTCGTCGCGCAGATCCTCCTTGGCCAGTTGCAGCTCGGGCTGCCGCCCCTCGTAGAAGAGCGGCACCGTGGCGCCATCGGCCACCGACTGCGCAAAATTGTAGATGGAGACGTAATCCCCAAATACCTCACGGGTGCGCTCCTCGCCGGCCATCAATGGCGTGCCGGTGAAACCCAAGAAGGCGGCGTTGGGCAGGGCGCGGCGCATATTGGCGGCGAGCTGAGCGTATTGGCTGCGGTGCGCCTCGTCAGTAATGACAATCACGTCCGATCGTTCCGACAGCACCGGCATCAGCTCGCCACGCTCGGTGCCGAATTTCTGGATCAGGGTGAACAGGTAGCGCTGTTGCCCCGCCAGCTTCTCCCGCAGATCGGTGCCGCTTTGCGCCTGGCAGTCGCGCGCCTTCAGTGCCCCGAAGGCACCGATGGAGGCGAAGGTCGCGGCAATCTGGTCGTCCAGCTCGGTGCGGTCTGTCACCACCACGAAGGACCAGTTATTGCCCAGCGTGCGCAGCACTTTCTCGGCGAAGAAGGCCATGGACAGGCTCTTGCCGCTGCCCTGGGTGTGCCAGAACACGCCGAGGCGCCCCTGGTTCTCCCGCACCTGTTTTACGGCCTCGATGGCGCGGTTGACGCCCAGCACTTGGTGATACTTGCCAACCACCTTACGCTGGCCGCCGACCACTTCCTGGAAGATGATGAAATTCTCGACGATGTCCAGAAACCGATCCGGCGCGCAGGTACCGCGCAGCAGCGTCTCCAGCCCGGCTTTTTCCTCCTCATCCTCATCGGCCACTTTTTTCCACGGCGCGTAATCCTCAAGCGCTGCGTGGCTGGGGCCGAGCACCGCCTCGTGCCCATTGGACAGCACCACGAAGGCGTTAGCGTCGAACAAGCGCGGGATGGTGTCGCGGTAGTCCTTGATGTTTTTGTCGTAGGCCTCGGAGAGTTTTACATGCGCCGCCTTCAGCTCTATCAGCAGCAGCGGGATGCCGTTGACATAGCCCACAAGGTCCGGCCGGCGGACATAGAGGTCGCTATGTACCCAGAGCTGGGACGCCAGGAAAAAATCGTTTTTGCTCCGGTCCCGCCAGTCGATCAGCCAGACCCGCTCATCCTTCGGCGGGCCATCTGGCTGATTGATGGCGACTGGCACGCCGTCCCGCAGCAGCCGGGCCAATTCGCGGTTGGCGGCCACCGGCAGCATGGCGGAGCGGTCCTGCGTCAGCGTGTCGATGGCATCTTGCAGCGCCTGGTCCGGCAGATCGGGGTTGATCGCCCGCAGGGCCGCCGCCAGCCGGGCGGGGAGGAAAGGCGTTTTGAACGAAAGCCGCCCGGTGGGGTTTTTGGGGCCGGGCTGTTCGTGCAGCAAATTGGCGGTGGACCAGCCGAGTTCACCCATCAGCTCAATCGCCGGATTTTCCACCAGGGCTGCCTCGGTGGACAGGGTGGAGACCAGCGACATGAGAGGGTCCTTCGGCACCATCAGGCGGCGGCTTCCAGTTCCCGTTCGGCGGTGGCGACGGAGAGCTCGCCGGAGATCAGGCGCGGGAGGAGAAGGTCGCGGGAGGCAGCGAGACCGTTATTTATCTTGGACAGTGTACTTGCTTGCATCAGCATCGCACTCACGCGTTGCTGATATTGTTCCATGAGTTCCGCCGGCGGGATGATGATATTTAGGCGCAACGCTCCGGCCCGGTTCAAGCCTGGCACCGCTGCGTCGCTATTCAAGAAAGTCATTCGTTTGAGCGCCTGATAGACGAAACGGAGCGGCGCGTGGGTTTCCACATAAAATACGGTGTCGATTGGATAACACGCTGTATCACTCCAGATCACGGAGCCAACATTTCCCTTTCTTCCGACAATGATTGCTGGTCCTTCGACCAAAGATTCATTGTGAGTACCAACTACACCGCTCGACCCTATGACCGGAAACTCACCGGCAACACGCGTGTCCGCCTTCAGAGCTTTCCCGTACGCCAACGTAAGCAAATCGCCGAGAACGCCACACCTCCAACCGTTTGGTGCCTTTCCGAGCATCGTCTCAACGACTTCGTGGCCTTCGTGGCCGGGGAAGCGGAAGTTGACGAACCATTCGTCGAATAGGCGCCGGGCCATCTCCTCCAGCACCGCGATGCGCCGCCGGTTCACCTCGATCAGGTCGTCGTAGAGCCTTAGGACACTAACGACTCGACGCTGGCTGGTGAGATCCGGGCACACGACAGGTATGCGCTTCAGATCGCTACCTTTGATGCCCTTTATGTTCGTGCCGGTTACGATCGATCGAATTCGATCCCGACCTTGCGGCGATCTGAACCAGTAATAGAAAAACAGCGGGTCACACCGATCTTGGCGTAAGCGCGTGCGAATGATGGACGATTCAAATGTCGTGGGTTCAGAAACATTGAGTGCGATGGCGCATTTTCCCGCTCCTTTTTCGACAAGCGAGCGCCGCCCGAAGAGTAAATCACCATTTTGAAGGCCAGAGATCGTCAACTCTTTCGGAGACATTTCTAGCCGTGACATGTCCTGTGGTCCGACAAAGTCGTAGTTAAAAATTTCTCCCATATTGACTATTTTTGCACCGCGACCATGCGCGTCTTTCGGTTTGTAAACGCCGTTTCTTGAAGGCTCGGCATACAGCTCCTCGAACGGTACAACTGGCCACCTCATGCCATAATTTCCAATGTATCTAACTCAGACTGAGTGGCGAGTAACTTCGCTACGTTCTCGGCGATTCGCGTCTGCAAGACTGCTGCCTCAGCATTCAACCCCTCCAGCTCTTCCTGCAACGCCTCCAGCTTCACCCGAAATTCTTCGTCCTCCACCACCTCGCCCGGTGCCACGCCCACATAGCGCCCTGGGTTGAGGCTCCAATCTTGCGCCGCGATGTCAGCGCGCGTGGCCACCCGGCAGAGGCCCGGCACGTCGCGGTATGTGCCCGCTGGGAACGCTTCCGCCATACGGATGGCGCTACCGGCGGCATCCTCGGTGGGTTCGCCGCGCCAGAGGCGGACGATGTTGGCTAAAAACTCGGTCTGGTCGGGATCGAACACGCGATGCGCGCGCGTGACTTGGCGGAACAAGTGGCGGGCATCGAGGAACAGCACCTGATCCGCGCGCGGCCCCTTCGCCTTGCCGCGGTCGAGGAACCACAAGGTCACCGGCAGGGTAACGGTGTAAAACATGTTTGGACCTACGGCGATGATGCAGTCCACCGCGCCGGTCTCGATCAGGCGGCGGCGGATGTCCCGCTCGCTGCCTCCGGCATCGCTGGCGCTGTTGGCCATCACGAAGCCGGCCCGGCCGGTCTCGTTCAGGGCGGCGTAGAAAAGATTGATCCAGAGCGTGTTGGCGTTGTTCACCGTGGGCAGGCCCAGCGGGTAGCGCGGGTCCACCTGGCCGGTGGCGGTGACGAGGCGGGAGCGGTCCACCTCGCTCTGGTTGAAGGGCGGATTGGCCATCACGAAATCGAACCGGCCCAGCAGCTTATGCGGGTCGTCGTAGTAGCTGTTGGTGTTGCCACCGCCCTTGATGTCACCTGAGAGGCCGTGCACGGCGAGGTTCAGGCGACACAGGCGGATGGTGTCGTCCATCTTCTCGACGCCATAGATCGCCAGCTCCTTGTCCGGCGCCTTGTGGTGGCGGCGGACAAATTCGGCCGAGTGCACGAACATGCCGCCGGAGCCGCAGGCGGGGTCGAGGATGGCACCGTGGAAGGGCTCGATAACCTCCACGATCAGCTTCACGATTGAGGCCGGGGTAAAATACTCGCCACCCTTCTGCATGAAGGCCGAGGCGAATTCGCCCATGAAGTATTCAAAAATCAGGCCGTAAGCGTCGCCCTCCACATCCAGCGGGGCGAGCAGGCGCAACAGGTCGGCCAGCACGGTGTTGGGCAGGGCGGCGTAACCGCGTGGCAGCACGCCGCCCAGCTCGGGGTTCGCTTCCACGATGGCATCCATGGCCGCCGTCAGCTCGGCGCCGAGGTTGGCGTTGCCGGGTAGGGCCAGCAGGCGGGAGAAACGGGCGACCTCGGGCACGAACATGGCGCCGCGGGCCTGGTAGGCGGCAGGGGTGGGTTTCAGGCGGCCGGTGAAGGTCGGCTTCAGCTCGGCGTCGACCTGCAGAAATTTGGCCTCCATCTGCCGCAGGGCAATGAGGGCGAGGACGGGCTGGGCATATTGATCCGGGCGCAGGCCCGTATTGGTCCAGAGGGTCTCGGCGGCCTTGAACAGGCGCTTCGCAACATCTTGAAAGTCGGCAGCCATTGGATTCCGGTACTGGTTGTAGTCGTTGTGACAGTATCACGGGGGGATGTCGGGTCTAGAGGCGGAAGACGGGGCAGCACCGGCAGCCCGGGAATTCCCAGAGGAAAAAGAGAGAGCCCCCCCCCCCCAGGCGGCTCTCTCCCATAATTTATGCTACGGCGGGATACTGCCCGCGAGCCACGTCCACATGGCACAAACGCCGGCGGCGGTGAGGACGAGGTCGAGCTGGGGCGCCAGGCGCAGCTCGACCTCGGCGCCCAGCAGCGCCATCACCACCGGCAGAGTGAGGATGATTTTCACTACCGTCGGCAGGCGGTTCCACAAGCCGCGCCTTCTGACCTCTGGGGCAGGCCTTTGCCCATGGTCCGGTGGCTTAATCCCGCCGGTCACGATCTGGTTCTTCTCGTTCCGCATGGTGGTTCCTTTTGGGTTTTGATTCGTTTCTGGATTGGAGCAGGCGCTTCGCCGCCTTCTCCTTCTGCGTGCTTGTGGTTCTGGCGAGGGTTCCGGCCCGCTCGCTAGGCCTATGCCGCGTCTTGCGCCTCCGCCGTGGCACCCTCGGCCTGTTTGACCTCCGGCAGCAGGTTCCAGGCCCGGGAGGCCGTGGTGGCGGTGGCGATCAGCCGTTGCGGGCTATGGTGGGCATAGCGCTGTGTGGTGCTGAGCTGGGTATGGCCCAGCACCGTGCCAATTTCGTTCAACGGCGTGCCGGCATTGGCCAGCGCGGACGCGAAAGAATGCCGCAGATCGTGAATGCGCAGATCGGCGGGCAAACCCGCCGCTTTCTTGGCCCGCGCCCAGATGCCGCGCAGCCCCTCGATGGACTTGCCCGGCCGGCGATGGCTCGGAAAGACATACGGATTGGACCCCGGGTCCTCCACCACCTTGCCCGCCGCCCTCACCTCGACCAGAGCGGCGAGCCGGTCCGCCTCCAGCAGCCGGCGAAGGGAATCCTGGCGGCGGAGAATCCCGCTTGCCACCGGCGAAAGCGGGATATAGCGCGGCTTGCCGCTCTTGGAACGCGGCACCACAAGCAGGCCGCGCTCCAGATCGACCTGCTCCCATTTGGCCAGGATGATCTCGCCGCGCCGGGCGCCAGTGACGATGAGCAGCGCCAGCGCCGCCGCCCCGACGGGGTCATCGTCTGCATCGAGCGCCTTCACCAGCGCCTGCGTCTCCGCCGGGCTGAGATAGCGGTCGCGATGTTCCTCGCGCAGCATGCCGGGCGAAGCGGCGGGGTTTCTCCCTTCGAAAAGCTCCCATTTCGATGCCAGATTGAACATCGCCCGCAGCGTCGCCAGGTGGCGATTGACCGTACCCGGCGCTAGGCCTTCCGCGACCAGCTTGCGGCGCAGTTCCGCCACGTCCGTCACCGTCACCTCGTCCAAAGCCTTCCGGCCCAGGGCGGGCAGGATGCGCCGGTGCAGATAGGCGTCGATATTATGGGCCGAGCGCAACCTTTCCCGCACATGGGGCAAGTAGCGATCGGTCGCGAACTCCGCCACGCTCGGCACGGCACGCCGCTTTTCCCGGGCGGCGACGGGATCGCCGCCGAGGCTTACTTCGGCCTTCAGCTGCTCGGCGCGCTTGCGCGCCTGCTCCGCCGTGACATCACCCAGACGCCCCAGCTTGATCTCGCGGCTGCGCCCGCGCTGGTCTTTGAAACGAAAATACAGGGTGATCGTGGTCCGGCGCTGCTCGGCGATGAACCCGTGCAGCTTGCTGTCGAACAGCCGGGACTTGACAACACCCGCAGGCAGGGGCGCCAAGGTCCGCAAGGCGGCGGACGTGATGACAGCTGTGCCCATGGCAAAGAGTCTCCTTTCATGGAATGAGATCGGTTGGAAGAATTGCGCCCGACGGATGCATCGGGCGCGTTGGCGAACAGTCGGTAGTTCCTGCCTGTCTCTCCACCCTACCCTGCCCCGCCGGCATCTTCCGCCGCACCGCGCGCGATCCGCACACGGCGTATCTCGGCGGCCAACGCTTCGCGCACGGCGTTGCGGCAGGTCCAGAGCCGGCGCAGATACGGCGCCCGCTCCGCCCATTCCCGTAGCGCCTCGTCGACAAGGATGACGATCTGCTCAGGCACGATGCCTTCGTCGCGGCTCTCGGGGTCGGGGCAAAGGACGAGGTCGAGCTCGCCGCTTCGCGCCTCCGTCCAGCTATATGGCGAAGGCAGAACGCCCGGCACGAAGGTGACGCCGCCGCCCAGGGTGTCGCCCGGCGGTAGCAGCCGGATCGCCTTGCCCAGCGCCTCCAGCACCTCCAGGGCGCCGCCTTCAGGCGCCCGCGCCTGCTCCAGGGCCATGCGGGCCTTGGTTACGCAGAGCAACTGGCGCAGCGTCCAGCCCACCGAGGCGGAGGCCACGGTGCCGTAACGGACGGGAATGCCCACACCGTCCGCGCCGGTGTCCAAAACCACCGTCCAGAAGCGCTGCTCCCAGTAGGGCAGCACATCGGTGCCGAGGAAGTACAGGAAGCGCTTGCCATCGGCGGTGCGGCGCTCGGCGAGAATCTCGTCGTCGGAGAAATCGATCATCGGCCTGCGCCTCCCTCCGGCCTCGGCGTATGTGACGCCGTGCTGGCGGACGAGACCGTTTCGGATTCGTCCGCCTCGGTGTGGTCGATGACCTGGTCGGTTTCGAACACCAGCCAGAGGTCATCACTTTCAACGGAGACGGCCACGCCCTGCGGAATCCAGAAGGCGTTGATTTCTTCCTCGTCGAGCGCGTCATTGCGCAGGAACAGGTCGGCCGGCTCGCGCACCTCGATGCCGAGCGTGGCGAAATACTTGACGATGCTGAGCGGGTCCTGGCCGGTGCGCACGGCCTCGTCGAATTTGATCCGCTGCACGTCAGGCAGCTTCTCGATGGTGGAGTAGCGCATGAGCAATTCCTCCAGTGTGTGGGTCTCGTCTTGGTCCATGTGATGGGGCTCCAGACGCAGGAAGCCCCGCCTTTGCGGGCGGGGCCTCCTGCTGGTTCGGGGTGGATGGATCGCCCGGGCCGGCAACGGCCTGGGCGAGAGCATCACATGCGGTTGAGCGGTTGGGCCTCGGCGCCGATGCGCCACGCCGTGCTGGGTTTCTTCCTCCATCTATATTGGAAGAAGTAACCAGGCGGGTGGGCCGGATCAGCCCGGGTCCGGCTCCGCGTCGCAATCCGCCACATGCGCCGCCCAGCGCGCCCTGGCGCGCTGCGCCTCCAGCGCCAGCGCCGCGCGCACCTCGCGCCGCGCCTCCCAGCAGCTACGCCGCCACGGCGTGACCGGCAGCCAACTGCTCAGCGCCATCTCGATCAGGACCAGAAGCTGCTCGGGCGTGACGCCGCGCTGTCGCGCCTCGGCATCCGGGCACATCTGGATGGCGAATTGCCCAGCCCTGGCCAGGCTCCATGGGAACGGCGATGCCGGGCTGCCCGGCGGCGCCGGCTCGAAGGAGACCGGCGGCACCGCCCAGCCCTCCTGCGGCTCGCGGTGCATTGCGGCGGCGCGGTCCAGGTGGCGCACGATCTCGGCCAGGACAGATTCGCCGAGATCGTGGGCCTGCTCAGCCTCGAACCGGGCCAGCGCCACGGCCAGAAGCTGGCCAGTGCTCCAACCATCGTACGGGCCGAGAATGGCGAGGCGGATGAACGCGCCGCCATCCGCGACCTCCACCGCCGCGCCCCAGAGGCGCAGCGGTCGGCCCGGGATCAGGCAGGTGGAAATGAGCGCGACATTGCGCCCGGTGCTGGTCGCGCGCCAGGCGACATTGTCACGGCCGCCTCCGCCTCCGGCGGTGGATGCGGACCTGGCGGATGCGGTCTGGGTGCTGGGTGCCATGGCCGCCTCCTTCATTTGGTGAAGACCGCCCATTGCCCATCCGGAACGAGGTAGACGGCGATGCCTTCCTCGACGCGGTAGGCCTCGATCTCTTCCTCGCCTGGGTCGGTGCAGGCGGCGAGCAGGTCTTTCAGGTTCTCGATCTGCCTGCCCAGATCGCGGAAGTATTCAATCAGGCGCAGCGGGTCGTCGCCGCGCGCCAGTGCGTCGGCCAGGCGCACATGCGGCACGTGTCTGGGCAGATCGTGGCCTTTGGCGTGCCGGCGCACCAGCGCCGCCAGTGTCTCATCTCCTGATTCCGTCATGGCTGAACTCCATATGAAAGCCCCTGCCGCCGATGCGGCAGGGGCTTGGTTGCGATAGGCCGCCGAGTCACGGCAGGCTTGTTCATGAAATTCCGTTTGGCACCCGGGCTGTAACGGTGAGGCAGCCCGCCTCTTGCCTACCTGGTCACCGGCGGTGCCGTGCGCAACTTCTCCAGGTAGACCTTCACATCCTCCATGGTGTAGCGCGTCACGTTACGCGCCAGCTGGATGCGGGTCGGGCCCTTGCCCGCCCGATGCCACTTGGCCAACGTCGGGAGAGTAACGCCGAGGTGCTTGGCGACATCCCGCTCGGTGAGCAGACGGCCGGGGGCTGGCGCGCTTTCCTCGGCGGCGGCGCGTGCGGTACGAGCGGGCAACGGGGCGGCCAACGGCGCCCTATTTGCAATGGCGGGCCTGGCGGTCTGCGTCATGCGGATCTCCTGAATGTATGAAATTGACCAGATGGGCGCGTGTATCGGCAGGCGTGCCCAAACTACTGTTACAGGCGCCAACGTCGTTTTCGTTCTCCCTTGGGTATGAGGCGAACTGCACGAGCCGTCGTCGAGGGGACAGATCGTCCGGAACCACATCCATCTCATCCGGCCGGGCGACCTTGGAGGCTCCATCCCGAAAGAGAAACACATGCCGGGGTAAACGCGCCTGCCGATCGACTGCGGTTGTGCCGCGCGGACATGCGTCTGCCCTAACAGGCGATTGGGCGAACGCGCATACGCGCGGCCCTCGACCGTACAGCAGAAGGACTTGACAGCATGCAGATCATCACGATCGCCGCCACAAAGGGTGGCGTCGGCAAGACGACGCTCGCCGCGGCATTGGCCACGGCAGCGCTCACCGCCCGCCCCGGTATCAGGGTCGGGCTGGTGGACCTGGACCCGCAGGGCTCGCTGACCGCCTGGTGGAACCGTCGCGACAAGAGGGAGCCCCAGCTGCTCCGCCAGCCGGAGGGCGATTTCAGGTTCGACACGGCGGGCGCCAGGACCGCGGGATTCGACCTGATCATTATCGACTGCCCGCCCGGGTTCTCCGACATTCTGGCCAACGCCATCGCCACCGCCGACCTGGTGCTGATCCCGACCGGGCCGGGCACGCTCGATCTGAGTGCCATCGAGACGACGGAGATATTCGTGGAAACGCTGTACCTCCCTCGCCATTTCGTTCTCAACCAGGCGATCTACAAGAGCCGGTTGGCGGGGCAGGCCGTTCGGGAACTGAGGGAGCGCGGGCACCTGCTGCGACAGGTCGTCCACCATCGCGTGGCGATCGCCGAGGCGATGCGCAAAGGATTGACGGCCCTTGAGGCCGAACCGACGGGTGCCGCGGCGCGCGAACTCGCGGCGTTGTGGGCCGAGGTCAGCGCGCTGTTGGGGAGGGTGCCGTGAAACAGTTCGACCACGCGGATCGGCCGCTCCTGCACACCAAGGGCGAAGCGACACCGCTCGCGGAGCCAAAAATCAGGGTACCGAAACGCGCCTCTGGACGGCGCGTGGGTGCCTCCCTGCCGACCGAGCTGTATGTACGATTCAAGGCATATGTGGCGCGCCGTGGAGTTACGGGCGAGGAAGCAATCGTAGCCGCCATCGAGGCCCTGCTTACGCGGGGCTGAACTCTGGCAACCCAACGGACATCATCCTAAAGGGACAAGTACAGAGAAGGGGCAGCGTCGAATGATGCTGCCCCCTTCTCCGTCTCCGTCTCGAAATTGGATACTCTACGCGGCATCCTGCTCGTCATTATCGTTGTGTGCCGACCGCGCAGGTGAGCCTTCCTCCGGGTGAACGGCGGCAAGCCGGCCGACGGAATTGACGGCCTCGAGCTGGCGGTCGGCCTGGAGGTGGGCGTAGCGGGATGTTGTCGAGAGCTGCGTATGCCCGAGCAGCTTGCCGATATCGTAGAGCGGCACGCCATCGTTGGCGAGCAGGCTGGCGAAGGTGTGGCGAAGATCGTGCAGGCGCAGATCCTCGGGCAGGCCCGCCGCGAGCTTCGCGCGCGCCCAGACCCCGCGCAGCTCGGACAGCGCCTGCTCCTCACGGCGGGGCGACGGAAAGACGAATTCCGCGCCCGGCTGGCGCGGCTGCAGCTTCAAGACGGCGATGGCCTGGTCGGACAGAAAGATCGGCCGGCGGCGCCCGCTTTTGGAACGCGGCACCCAGAGGATGCGACGGTCGAAATCCACGCAGGACCAGCGTGCCAGGAGAATCTCGGACTTGCGCGCGCCGGTCAGCGCGAGCAGCGCCACGACCGAGGCCGCGCCTTGGTCCGGGTCGGCCGCAAGGGCGAGGAGCAGTGCCTTCACCTGAGCGGCGTCCAGGAACGTCTCGCGCCCCTCTGTGCGCAGCATCCCCGGCGACGCCGCGGGATTCCTGCCCTCGAAGAACTGCCACTCGATCGCCAAGTTGAAGGCGCGGCGCAGCGCGGCCAGGTGCGCATTGACCCGTGAGGCGGACAGCCCCTCGTCGATCAGCCCCTTACGAAACCTGGCGACGTGCAGCGGTGTGATCTCGTCCAGATGGAGCTTGCCCAGCGCAGGCACCACGCGCAGCCGCATCAGCCCTTCGACCTCGACATAGGAAAGCAGTATCTCTTTCGCGTGCGGCAGAATATGCTCGCGGACAAATGCCTCGAAGGTCGGAATGGCGCGGAGGCGGTCGCGCTCCGCCGCGGGATCGATCCCGCGCCATACATCGGCTTTGTATTTCAGCGCGAGTTTCCGCGCCTCATCCGGCGTCAGCTCCGGGTGCTTCCCCAGCCTGATGTCGCGCACCTGCCCGCGCGTATTCCGGTAGCGTAGCCGGTAGGTGATGCCGCCCGTCGCGGCCAGTTCCATATGAAACCCTGACAGACAATCGTCGACGATGCGCAGTTTCTTCCTACCGGCAGGGACAGCCGGCAGGTTTCGCAGTAACGCTTTATTCAGGGTAGCGATGGTCACAGATCGCCGCCCTCGGCAAGAAGCTGGACCATTCTCTCCGCGTCTTCGGGCGAAAAGAAATGCACCCACTCCACGCTCGGAAATCCGGCGACGATCACGCGCAATAACGGCACCACACCGGGTGATGCCCCCACCACGCCGGCAACGGGGGTATTGTTTTTGCGCGCGCCGTTTTTCACCTCGTTGATGCTGGTCTCGAAACCCGCCGTGGTAAGCCACGCGGCCACCTCCTGGTAGCTCATGGGGCCCAGCTCCAGCCCCCACATTCCGCGCACCAGCGCGCGCAGCATCTGGCGCTTGAGCAGGTCCTGGCCACCCCCTTTGGTGACCTTGACGCGGGCTCCCGACCTCTTGCGGGCCAATGTAGCCGCCTTGAACTCACACCATGAGACCCAGTCCTCGGTGGTCTTCAGCACACCCTGCTTCTGGTCGCGCCAGGCCTCGAAAACCTGGCGCTCCACCAGAGCCTCTTCCACGGTATCGTAGGCGTCAGACGCTGTCGCCAAGTGGCTTTGCCCGGCAAATGCACCGTACCTGATCTCGGCCATGTGCCCATCGCGCAGGCGCCGCTTCATGTCCGGCTCCAGGCTGATCCGCGGGTTGCGCATGATCGCGACCAGATCGGCGCCGAGTGTCATCTGGTCGCGTAGTGAAATGAGGTCGCTGCGCTCTACGCGCGTATCGCGTGTGCGCCCAAGATACAGGTCAAGCATATAGTCGTTGGCGTTTTGCTCCCGCGGAACCTTCACCGAGGCCTTGGCCAGGATCGGTTGCTGACCGTCTGGGATGCCGGTTGTCGCGATGCCCCGATTGCGGAAGGCGATCACTTCATTCGCCGTCTTCTTGGGCTCAAGTAGGAGCTTGGCGCGAACATCGCGCCAAGCTCCGTCTGGCAACTGGGCGAGGCGCGCGCGCGCCTCGCCCAGCACCCGCGTTGCCGGCCCGTCCATACCGATCTCTTCTAGCGCGGCGGTCGTCAGAAACCCGTCGGTGCTGACGCTCACGACCTGCCTGTGAGCGGGGATCGAATTCAGCATCTCGGCGATGGCGGCCCGCACCAAACCCGTCGTATAGGCTGCGAAGGGCGCGCAGGTCACCGCAGAGGGTTGCAACTGCTTGCTGCTGCCGGTCCGCACATCGAAGGCCGTGCTCTTGTGCACGCCTTGGGCGGTTTTGCCGTAGAGGGAGTTCATGATGACCTTCACGGTCTTGCTTTCCAACGTGTCGTCGCCATCCCGCTTGAACCCCTCACGGAGCTTGGTCATCTGGAAGACGAAATCCTCGTACGGCCGCGTGGTGCGATCCCAATCGATGATGATGCCGAGCTTGATCGTGACCGACACCCCGAGCGAAACGGCCGACGCGATCTCCGGCGCCGTCGCCACCGCCGTACCGCGCCTTGGAAAAATTAGCCCGTGCTGGGTGCGCACGCCGAACACGGGGAAGCGGACATGCGGGGGCGTCTGGAATTCTACCTCGGCAACGCCCAGAACGTCGCCCCGGAATGCCTCCAGTGCCCCCTCACCCCCCTCCTTGACGATGCGTACGCTGCTGTAATCCGGCACGCCGATGGCAGCCATGGCGCTGGGGTAGGCCGAGCGCAGGTCGATGTCTTGGAGCAGTTCGCCGGTGTGAACTGGCCCGGTGAGGTAGGTTTCGGTGCGGCCGCCGCTGTACGCATCACCGGCAGCTTCGTTGATGAGTCTAGCGACAAAGGCCGGGACCCGCTCCCGCACAGTGAGCATCCTGCCTGTAGCCTTCGAATACCGCTGCCGCTTCACTAATTGCGTGCCGAACAGTACGCTTTCGCTGATGCCGCCCCGTTTCAGCATTCGCCTGAAAAGCATCACCGCGGTCCCGCCCAGCGTGCCCGGCACCATTGGCAGGCCGAGCAGCTCCGTGCAGAACATGGCGAAGCGTTGAGCGTAGCGCGCCGTGATTTCGGCGTCGCGCCGCAGGTAGCTCTCGAACAATGCAGGCTGTTCAGCCTGGAAAGCGTCCATCCGGCTGGCATGGTATCCGTCGGGCAGTTTGATTTTCGGGTAATCGAGGAGCGTGCCAAGGGCTTCCAACGATGCCCCTTCCGGGGCGAGGTTGTACGTGTCCAGAAATTGTACGCGCAGCAGGCGCTCATTGCCGCTACCGTCCAAAGCCTTAATCTCACGCTCACTATATGGCATCTTGGGCAATTGCTCGATAGGGATGCCTGTCTTCTCCTCAACCTCCAGCGTCAACAGCGCGTCGCGCCCCGCGGACGCAAGGGTGCCCCTGACCGCTGCCAACTGGGGCTTGAGCGTTTTGAAATTCCGGCATGCGGCGAGATCACCGCGCCCGAAATGCACGGCCAGGACGATGCGATCCGGCATCGACGGGAGAACCCCCTTGGCGATGGCCCCCTGCAGTGCGCGGCCAATCAGATACTCAAGAGACCGCCGGTGACGCCGCTCGGGGCCGTTAGGCGTGATGACAACCGAGTACGACGCATCACTGCTCACGACCGACAGCCCGTAGGCGAGCACAATGTTTTCCCTCTTTTTCCGCTGCGGATGCTCACACCACTCGGTATCAAGCCCGACAATCACCGGGGCTGATTTTGCGGCCATGCCGGTGTCTCTCAAGTTGCCTATTGCCCCATCTGGTTTCCGACACTTTTTATTTTTCTTGATTTTTTCGATGGATTTCTTGTTCTTCTTTACGAAAGATGCTCGTCTATTCTCTTCATCGTTATCATCTTTGTTCGATATCGATGTGATTTGATTGTCCATTTTGACCTCAAAAGATGAAGGCCGGCGGCAGGTGCCGCCGGCCAAGGCGCCGCGATTACGGGCGCCGCTTGCCCTTCAGGGCCGCATCGTCGACAGCATCGAGCTGGTCGTTCAGGCTGAGGAGCTCTACCTCCGCCTCCGTTTCGTCATCGAACTTCAATGCAACAATCAGGTCATTTTTCTGATCGTTAACGAAGATCGTGCTCCCGCTCCGGGTCATAGCCCCGATCATCCCCTTCAGGATGCGGCCGCCCTTGGTCGTCTTAATGAAAGTGCTCAAAATCTCTCCTCTTCTTCGGGTGTATCGATTTGAACCTGCACGGCATTTTCTGCCGTATCCCCGGCATCAGAGATTGCCTCTGACGCAGATTCTGCCGGAAATTCTTCGTGATCTATTGGTGGATGAACGGTGGTAGTGGGTGGCAGGGACGTGTTCGCTGGCCCAATTAGCCGCACAAACTCGAAGTTTTTGCCATCAACTTTAAGAACAACGACAACCTCGCCTTCGTGCCCCGCCAGAAAATTGGCGACCTTGAGAGCCTGGGAGGTTCTGCTCTTGGGCTTTTTGCCCTTAGCGGCTGCGCGCTCCTTCAGGCAACCTTGAACACCGCCGTGCTCTTGCAAGTATTTCGCGATATCTTCGTTATGTTTGCACGCGCTCTTTGACCATTTCAGGGCAGCATTCAATTTGCTGGCCTGGGGATCTGAAATCGGTCTTCCGATATCCTCATAAACGGCCTTGATGACCGGTAAATATCCGGCGCGAATGGTGGCTTTGGTGCAGGCCAAGTTGCGTGACTCGCATAGAGCTTTGAAATCGCGAATCTTGAACGCCTCGTTGTCCACGAATTGCGCGATGCTCTGGAGCAGGTTGGCATTCCGTACCGACGCATTGAATTCAAGAGTCGTCCACTCACGCCCCAATGCGGTACATGCGGCGAATTTTTCGGCGCAATATTGACTACCCGCCAAAGTATTTGTGGTGACCTCTTTCTTCCTCCGCCCTACGCGAGAACCAGAGCGAGCGGGTGCTTTGGGCACAGGCTCGGACTCGATATTTTCACCGCGAGGTAAAATATCTGTCACCTCAACAGCATCCGCTATTGGGCACGATTCCTGCGTTGGTGCGTGTGGTGTGGTGATGTCCGGAGCGCACGGCGCGGGTGCCTCGCAAAGTTGACGGTCCGAGGTTGCGGTGCCGATCTCTTGCTCCAACACGGCAGAAATCTGATCTGAAGGAACAAGGGGCGCCCCCAAAAAGTTGCCGCACGGCAACTTTTCACCAGGGGGAGCAGGCGGCGGCATTTGAACCGGCGCAGATTCGTGCCCTTGGAGGGCAAGGGGGGCCATTTCATATGTCATGGTCATGGGAAATCCCTTTCGGTATTGGCATGTGATATTTCACATGGCGCTCACTGCCAGTCCGTAAGATGTATCGGGAAAGAACCTCCGCACTCGTCCATAATATCAAGTCAATTTATTGATATATATAGATAAATTATATTTTGCGCGAAGTAATTTAGTATGGGAAAGTCCGGCGCATATGGCTTGGAAGAGGGCATGACTACGACGGAAAGCGCTGTCGACGAGACAAAAATGGGTCGCCCGAGGCGCGAACGCCTTGAGAAGTCGATGCTGATCGAACTGGCGCGTCTGACGGGCTGCGCGATTCCAGCCGTTGCGAAGCGCCTACAGCCTCTTTTTACGAAAAGCCCATATGCGCTAATCAGAAACTATCCGCTGACTTGGCCGGCGCATCAGACGATGATGGATTGGAGCCGGGAAAGCGAATGTCGAAAGGCCAGTCGGCGTCTCCATGAATCAGATGTCGCGCGCGAACTCAGAGTTCATGTCGTGGGTGTCAGCACGTTCGACCTTCGCGACAAAGAAAAATACCGGGAAATGGCCTTGGCCTATGAGCCACGGTTCGGCTCTCTCTTTATGAAGTGTCATGAAACATTCGAGCCGATTGACAGAGACAATGCCCTCGCGGAATTCATTCACAATTCGCTTGACCGGCTCGGTTCAGGGATCAAAAATACAATTAAGACAATCGCCTTCACGAATCCCACCCGACGCACCGCGACCGACAAACAAGTGCCGGGATGGTATCTTGATTTCGGACCCGCCGGACCAAACACGAACGTTTTGCCCGCAGATCGGGGTCTCGAAATGACCTTTGATCAGCCCACCGGCTGTTATGGCCCTCTCATTTTCCGGAAATCCTTCGGCACGCCACCCTGGAGCACGATTCCGTGCATTGGCCGGATCATCACGGATTACAATACGGCATCTCAACCCGACTCGCCCTTTGAGAAAATCCAAACCTTTTATGAAATTACGAATGCTGGACGAGCGCAGAAAGGTGTGCCGCTTCTCGAACCTGCGGCCAAAGGCGATTTCTTCTTCACAAATCTACGCCTGTGATCCGACACGAAAAGGCTGCCAGGAGCATGCACCCCGGCAGCCTTGGCGCCAGAATCGCCACTTATGGAAACTCAGGCACATTACGCATTTGCGGAACACCGCGCAGGCTTTAACTGGTGCTGCGGTCGGTTGCCTTATCGTGGGTCAGCGTGCCGCGGGACGATAAGGTCCCAGATGCCCCGCCCCTCTGATGATGGCCCCCGATCCGGGAGCTTAGAGAGCATAACTTGCAACAAAACGGGGCCTTCCGGCCCCGTCCGCATCCATCAATCTTACAACTTGTTTTGTACAGACTCAAAAATTTCGACGGCCCCCTCAACAAAGCCTACCAAAGCCGTCTTGGACGGGGAAGAAGCACCCAACCATTCTCGCCAAAAATCCTCCCATTCGGAGGCGCAGAGATTGTCTTCAGGGTCGCAGCATTTCATGAAGGTCGGGAGGTCAACCACGTCTATCACGCTGGCTGCCATGAGTCTTTCGAGTTCATCATATTCTGCCTGTTCTGAGGCCCATGTTTTGCCGGCCTCTTTTCCATCAGCCTGCTGGTCCGCTTCGACGCGCCGCTTGCTTGCGCGCAACCGTTCGATCACGTCACCCATATCTTTGACTCCATTTTTCAGCCGGTTGGATGTTATTGCGTCCTTGAACGCCCCTTGCGCGATGCTTGACCAATTGAGCGCATCGCCAACGGCGTCCATTTCCGCCTTCAGTTCGTCGGGAATATAGACAGTGACTCTCGGCATATACGTACACCATTATCAATATACGTACATATGGCGGGGATGGCGAATGATGTCAACACATAAACCGGAACTTCCAAAAATATGCATATACGTTGTGTCTGGGGGTAAAACCTAACCATCCCAGGCCCTATCCTTTTTGCCCGGATCATTTCGCCGACCAGCGCTAGACGCTCCCCCATGAGCACGATACGCTACCGCTACAATGAGCATCATCATCCCGAAAAAGCAGCGACATAGCGCACCCCACGCCCCGCCCGGCGGGGGTGCTTCCTCGTTGTAAGGCAAACCATGGCCCGGACCATCACCGATTGCGAGATCGCGTTGATCAAGGCCATGATCGCACGTGGGATGAAGAACGCAGACATCCAGTTCTTCTTCAACCGCCCTGATCGACGGGTCAATTCAGGCCGCATTTCGACGATCGCGGATGGCACATACAGTAATTCTGCATCGATTTCCGCGGCCGCAGATGATGAGCTCAATGTCTTTTTGAATGATCACAGCCCCTCCGCTGACATGCCTGCCGTCGCCCGCATCTCTATAGAGGGCGATGCAGAACCGAGTGCCGGAACGTTGCTGCGGGCCATGTTTGCGCAGGATGGGGCCGGAGATTGGCGTCTCGAGGCCGGAGAAACAGACTGTGCCGAGTGTAAGCAGAGCTTCAGCTTGAGGAACGCAGCCCCTTGGCTGCGGGCCGCTGCCGCACTTGCCAATAATCGCGGAGGATACATCTTCTTTGGCGTTGCGGACAAAGACGCCGCAGGCGGCTGCAAGGCGGTCGGCTTAGCCAATGATGATTTTCGTAACACCGATCCCGGCGATATTGCAGCAAGGCTACGTAGCTGTTTTGAGCCGACCCCGCGCTTCAGGAAGGATGTCATCAAGATCGACGGCAAAGCAATCGGGGTCCTACACATCGAACAGCATGAAAGTCGTCCGATCATCGCGACCAAGAATGATGGCAGTGGCGGTGAAATTAAGGAAGGCGATATTTTTTACCGCTATCCGGGAGCATCGAGACGCATTTCCTATGGCGATCTACGCACAATCCTGGATGAGCGCGACGCCAGGACGAGAGATAACCTTCTGCCCATGGTTCAGCGCCTGCTTGAACTGGGGCCGGAGCGGGCCATGATTGCAGACCTTGCGGAAGGCAAGTTGATCGACGGCAAAGCGTCGATCGAGCTCAGCGAGGAAATTATTGAGCGCCTGACCCTCGTGAAGGAGGGGGAGTTTCGGGAGCAGGCTGGTGCGCCGGCCTTACGTCTCATCGGCGATGTGAAGGTGGCTTCCCCTGTCAGTATAAAGAAGGGCATCATCACGCGAGACGATATGCGTCGCGCATTCTTGGCGGACGAACTGAATGCCGACGCGATTGACTACCTCCGCGTTGCTGTTGAGCTGTCCGGCAGCGATTGGCTCCCGTTGCGTTATTTCGCCCGGAAAGCCAACATGTCGCGTGCGGAGTTGTTGACGTTCATTGACGGCTCATCGGGCCCGCCAAAACAAAGGGCCCTCTGCCTTGAAAGGCTGTCTTCAAGAGATAAGGCCTATACTGAGGCAAAGGGCCCATCCCAGGGCATCTGCGCGCAGTTGGCAGCTGGCAAGGTGACCATGCCGAATGACCCGAAAGCGGTCAGGTATATCGCGCAAGCAATACAGGGGCTTGTCCGGCCGCTACGTACCGAACCCGCTCTGCTCAGATCGTTGCTATCGCAATGCCTGGTGATGGCCGCGGCCAGCGAGAAGCAATTTACGCGATCGGTCGTTCGTCGCGCCATCGCGCGCCTTGACGAGCTCATATCTCCTTGGTGATGGCATGCATGCCGATATTCACCGCACATTTTGCGGTGAATAAGCCGGTTAATCTCCGCAAAGCCTGGTCTCCCTGGTGGGCGCGGTCGGTCGAGGCCGTGCAATCGGGGACGACCGGAGGCGCAACTACAGTGACAAAACGTGCTCCCGCAGCGCATCAACCGTCTGGATCAGCCCCGCCGCCTCCATATCGAGGAGCAGCACTTCCGCCGTTTTTGAGGGCTTCTGCAAACGGGTCCTCATCAGCCTTACGGCGGCGACGGCCCGGCCAGGGTCCAAACCGATAGTATCCGCGATGAACGCGTCGGCCGACTTGGCCTCGATATCGAGCGGACTCAACACCGCCTCGGGAAAATGCTTAAGATTCTCCGTGACGATGACCGAGGCGCGGGTCTTGATCGCCGCGGCGATGACGTGGGCATCGCCGGGATCAGGGAGTCCCGTCAGGCCGGCCGCGAGCGATTCATAACCAGCCACCAGTGCATCGGCGAACGCCCGCTCCATTGCCGAGCGGGCGTTCTGGGCCCGCCGGCCGGCGTCAGTACCACCTCGCGCTTCTATGACCTTGACGATGGCGGCTTCGGTTTCGTCCAGAACCTGCCCTGACCATCGTACCCGAAAAAAATCCGCCTCGGCCAAGGAAAGCAGGAGATTCCGATTCAGGGCCGGCACCAAGGAACACGCATCGACGAACGCCGTAAACCGGTTGGCAAACATGCTTAACCTTTAGATCAAGTCCGCGTCCAATTCGGCCAATTCGGCCAGCGCCGCCGCGCGCTCGTCATCCCGTTTCCGCTTATACGCGAATAACGCTTCAGCCTTGATTCGGCGATGTCGGCCCACGCGCGTGCATTCAATCTCACCTTTGTCGATCAAGGCGATCAAAAATGGTCGGGACACGTTCAGGATGTCCGCCGCCTGCTGCGTGGTCAGCATCTGGCTGACCGGAACCAGGGTGACGGCATCCCCTGCCCCGATATGGCGCAGCAGTTCAATCAGAAGGTCGGAAAGGCCCGGCGTGAGGATGATCTCCGCCGACTGGCCGCCTTCCGGCACGACTTTGAGCTTGTGGTCCTTGTTCTCCCCAGCCTGAGACGCCAAGATGCTTCTCAACTGGTTGGCAGCCGTCCGCTCCCCAAGGGAGGGCAGCCGACGGCCCAACTCCTTCGCAAACGCTGACATCTGATACTCCTCATAATCCCGGACCTTAATACTGCCTCGAGGCTCCAAACGCAATATTCGAAATATGATTACGACATAGTCGTAACCGACACGACAGGAAGCACTACATGTCACCTCACAGCCTTATGCAATGAGCTAGCCCCCGCGGGCTATCCTTTTCAGCCGCTGCTCATGATGGGCGCGCAGGCGTTCGGCGACCTGTTCAACTGATCGCGCCCGGCCGGGATCAGCCCGCATGGCATCATAGACTGGGACGAGCTCATCACGCAGCCAACGGTCCAACACCCTGTCGGGCTTGAAGTGAGGGATAGTTCTATGCGGCATTGCACACCCCGGGGATCATGGACAGTCAAGTCTCGTGTTTATGCTATACATGTTCCATGGAAAATAACCGCCGTACCCGGCATCTGAAAAACGATCGCAGCCAACCCTCGGGTACTCCGCAGGAACAAAACCCTGCGGAGGAAAGAACGGCTATTGCCGCGACGGAAAGCAAGCCCATGATAGAGCCTGCCATGACCAAACCTCTGCTGACACTGCTGGCCACTCTGCCTGACCTTGCGAACAAGTTTCCACCGATCAGCGAACCATCCGTGGATGATGTGGTTCTATGACGCGTCGAGTCCCCACGTTTGTGTCTCACCTGTGCGCAGCAAGCTCATTTGTGTCTCGCGCCGACGGTTTCATGAGACGAAATTGGTGCTGCCAGACGTAGGCGAGGCAGGGATTCAGTCTGATATAGCCTAGCGGTGCGAACCCCCGTCAGACTATGTATTTCATGGGAACGGGCGTACCCGCGCTGTACCTCTGGAGGGCCGAGCCGTGGCAAGCATCACCATTCGCAATGTTGACGAAGAAATGATGGCGCGCCTTCGTCGCCGGGCGGCTTTTCATGGCCGCTCTGCGGAGGGCGAAGTGCAGGCCATACTACGCTCGGCTCTTGGCCGATGCCCTGAGCCGGCCACAAACTTGGCCGCGGCTATTCACGCTCGCTTTGCTGCCTTGGGTGGGATTGACCTGCCCACGGCGCCACGCGAACCGACGCGAGAGCACCGGTTCTGAAAGGATAAGGCAAGGCCCGCCGGTTGCCGTGGGCTGAATGGAATTGTAGCCCAACCCGGGCGAATCTTTGTGAATAGAACCAGTGAGTTATGCCTCAAGCAGCTACCAGCGGAGTATTCATGCCCAACGACACCACAACCAGCTGGACGGTATCCGTATCGAAGGATACCGATATTTCAGTCCAGCGCTTTTTCGCCCAGCGGGGGATGACGAAAGCAGACCTGCCCAGGTTCGTCGAGGAGGCCGTGAGATGGCGTGTCCTGGAGCAAAGCATGGCCGAGGCCCGAGGCAAATTCTCTGATCTGGCACCCGATGCACTGGGCACGCTGCTCCAGGAAGCCGTTACAACGGCACGGGCCGCGTCCGCCAAAGGCGCAGGCTGATCTGCCGGCGGGGCAAGGGGTGGAGGACAAGGCACCGGCCGACCGGCACCAGAACCGACATTATGGAAAGTGCCTACGCCATCCCGCAAACAGATGTGTCACGCAATCAATGCGCCGTACCGAGTTCACGGATGCTCTTAACGACAGTGGTATTCAACTTATCTTGCGTTGTCCGAAGTAATGTTGCAGCCGTGTCCTTCGATATCATTTTTTCTTCCAATGCACGCGCAACGAGCCACGCGAACCGACCTACAAGCGATGGAGGAATGTCCTTGATTGGAAAAAAATCGATCGTAAAGTCTTCCTGAGCCCGTATTTCGTCCGACGGTTCTGGAAAGAGGGGGCCTCGTGGTAAAGTAACACGTACTCTACTGACATTACCGACATGAGCTGCTGCCGCGGTTACACTGATTCCAAAGTGTTTGGCCACATCGAATACTGCCGAAGGGATATCCTCTGCTTGATGTACCATCCTTTCAACGACTGCGGGCGGGGCTAGAAAGGCAATAGCGAAAGCATTTGCCCTGATCTCGACAGGGTCGCGGCGATTTGAACCATTAACCTCTAAATCGCGGTAGCTGTCGACCCTAAGCCTGTTAAGCTTTTGCGCCGGATCCCACAACAGATGACCTAATTCATGGGCAAGTGTCATGCGACGGACCCAGACACTCTTATTGGCGCCTTCGATATTAACTACGACGCCGCGTGCTGCACCGTTTGCAATCGTCGCGCCTGCCAAGTGTCCCCCAAGTCTCGTCTGTATCAGCGGGATATTGAGCGTGTCAGACACCAAGCTTCGCATGCTTTTTATCGGTGCGTCCGGGGCGAGCCCCAAAAGTTGACGAGCTTGCGCGGCGAGAGAATATCCGCGCTGATAAGACGGGAATTCATAATCGTCGTCGGGCAAGAAAAGTTCTACCTTGTTGTCATTTAGCGTAGGAAACAAGGACAGTAATGATTTCTGTCGCGCTATCACCCACGCACTTTCGGCTAATGCTGCCACCGTCGTAGGCGAGAGGCCGCTTCCGCCGTCAGAACTGGCAAGCTGTCGAAGACGAACGCCTAACTCCTCGACGGCCACTTGTTTTTTAAAACCCAAAACTCGCTCGTCGATTGCAAGGGGAGGCGCAAGCCGCTCCAATATCCGAATGGATGATATTTTTCCGGGTGTCTCAGCCTTGACGACGTCCTCGGCTCTCACTTTTGCAAGTTGAGCGAGATGCTGCTGCGTATAGCCAAGCGCCTCACGGTGCCTGCGTAAAGTTAGCGCAGGTTCATTGCGATTTTGCACCAGGGGTGCTTGCCCCTTCTCAACCGCGGTTAAAAGGGTGGAGAAATCGAAAGCGTTGAGGGCTTCCACGGCGGTCAATCTATGGCCAGTAGCCTCTTGACTTGCTTCTGCGAGCATCGTTTGACCACGGACGAATTCACGCTTTGAGGATAGAGCGCGCTCCTTTGGAGTATTGCCCACTGAATCTGGACCAAACACCTTGTCCAAATCAACTTTTGAGACGCCGCTCATAGCGAGATCCATTCGGGGTCAGATAACCCAAACAAGTTTGGGCGGTTCGTTTCTTCATTATAGCCCATTGACCAAACGTTGTAACCGGACTCAACGAAGGCACGTTCAATCGAAGCCATTTCTTGTCCGCCACGAAGGCGGTAGCGGCCAGAGCTTCCGGCGATCGCGATTGTCTCAGAATTTAGAAAGAGCGCCTCGCCACCGACAAATGCCCTACCGCCACCGGTTAAATTACTATGCTTGACGGCCCCCGCCTCTCGGGCGGTGCCGAAGGCACATTTTTCGAGGGCAAGGAGGACTTGCTCATTTGTCACTACCCAGACGTGCCGAGGGTACAGTTCACCGGAAAGCTCGGGTACTTCCTCTGGCCCGGGGGTAGAGTTTTCCACCGGACCGTCCACCCAACACCTCAAACCGTCTTCAAGGGTTATCTGATCGGCGTCGCCATTGTATCGGCGGGCTTCCGGGTTGATCAACTGATCCGGCTGATGAGCATCACGATACTTCTCGAAAGCAATACCGGTACGTACCATCGACACCATGCCTGACCCAGCCCTCCAACCACAAATAATAGCAAGCTTTTAGCTATCAGTTAACTCGGCTCAGATAGCACTGCAAGCGTCAAGACTGAACCGGCCGTCGGTTTGACGGGGGGCGACCATACCGCCATGAATATACGAATGAGACTGACTGACGTACTCCCACCATAATCCCACTAGGAGTTGCCCCCAGCAGAGCAGTCCTGAAAAAGCCTTGACCACAAGCCGCCTTGATCTACCTTACGAGCTGATGAACTGTATCAACGGCATGAAAACCTCATCCTGCCCCCTCTATTTCCACAAACTACGAATCTGAGGGTCAGGAGTTCGAATCTCTTCGAGCGCGCCAAGTAATTCCTTGAAATACAAGCGAAAGCGGGCCGGTCCTTCGGGACTGGCCCGCTGGCGTTTCGGGGTCGCCCACCACTATCCCCTCCGGTCGCCCCCTTTCGCCGCCGGCCACCCGGTGGGAGGGCGTACCGGTCGACCGGCTGATTGGGGGCGTGAGCGGCGTGGAGCGTACAGGGACCGCTAGTTCGTAGCCATGGCCGCTTCAATCGTGACTTTCAGGTCTGCCGCCACAACGTACTGTGCAGGCACTGTGAAGGCATCGAGGAGCTTGTCGTCATGCCCCTGCGACTTGACCACGCCTTTTAATGCGGCGTGGAGTTTCTTCCCCTTCACCGTGGAAGGTGCTTTGCCACCGGCGGCATTCCACATCGCTTCCGCATCGGGTGAGCCCCCATGGGGCCACACGGCCCGAACGATGGTCTGCCGTTTGGAGAGGAATGTCTCGTGAGCCTTACCGATGGACTGGGCTGCCGTCTGTCGCCAGCTTTCGGCGTCTTCGAGGGTAACGCCATATAGGGCGGCGAGATAGGGGGCGGTGCAAAAGTAACCTTCCATGTCGGAGCCTGCGGTAACCCAAGGGAAGACACCTTTGGTCTGGAACCCATTCTTCCAACGCGTGGCTTCATCCTCGGTCATGAAGTCTCCGTCTCGGTGGATGATGGCGTTCACCTTCAGTTCGCCGTCGACGAGCAGGCCCTCGAGCAGCTTGTCATGCGGGAGGTTGTCAATGCCGAAGCAGCGGCAGACAGCTATCTGACGACTGAGAGCGGGCCATTGCCGTAAGATCGCTCTAAGGGGCTTATCATTCTCATCCTCGACAAAGAACAGGACAGATCTGTCTAGCCCGCCCCATCCCAACAGCCGGCGAATCGCATTGTCATCCTCAGTCTGTACCCGCCCTTCCTTCATCCAGACGAGCTTCGCCGATGGGCTTGCAGCCCTGACGATGTGTGGGCTGTGTGTCGCAAGGATTATTTGCGTATCATGATCACTGGCCGCTCTCTCGAGAGCCTCTATAAGGCGCTCCTGCTTATCTGGGTGAAGGTGGGCGTCCGGCTCATCGATCAGCATAACTTTGGGCTCGAAAAGTATGAGGTACGCAAAGATTTGGATGACCTGCAGAACACCTGTCGCAGCCGTTTCTAAGGGGCGCTCTTGCTCAAGGAGTTCTTCTTTTAAGATCGAAGCCGATATGTGGTAGTCCTCGCGCTCATCGAATGACACACTGACGGAAGTTCCAGGGTGTACTTGGCTGACGAGTCCGTTGAGTTGGCGAAGCCGTTCTCGACCGCCTGTATCGTCGACCTCCCCCTCTTTTCGGCTCCGAAGATTGAGAAGGATATTACGTAGCACTCCGCCGGCATCCCCACTTGCTGCCTGCCTTCGCAATGTTGGTTGAGCCAAGATTGTTTCTTTTTCTGAAAGGCCGGCTAATCCAGGGATGTAGGCTGTTATGAATTGATATCGCTGTTTGTATGGCGTAACTGCGGTGCCACCGTCCATGTAGGCTGTGATGCCGCCGCGGTTGCGAGCAGCACGGATGCGCACCGTTGCATGGGTCGTTTCGTCTCCGACAGGTCGGTGCGAAAAGACCACTTCAACGGGCGGTGATGTGGCATCCGTTTTCAATTCGCCCTTGTGCAGCGTTCTAAGCGGCTCGCTCGACGGAACGTAATCGAGGCGCTCGAAGGAAATCATTTCCTTCGTATTTTTTGGGAGTACATAGCTTGCTGCGCGCGCCGCCCAGTGAATGGCCTGAAGAACGGACGACTTACCGCAGCCATTTGGTCCGACGAGGATTGTCACGCGATCAACGGGGATCACGGCTTCCTCGGTTGCTTTGAAGCTTCGGACGGTTATGGATTCCAATGGACTCCAACGGCGTGCCCTGGATGACCTGGTGTCCGTGACGGTTAACGTCGTTGCGGGAGGTGGCTGAAGCTGTTCCTTCTGTTCACCAGCCATATCGGAGCTTGTCTCATCGGCCTCTGGAGGAACAGGTTGCGTCGGTATCTGCGAAGCTGTGAACTCCTCGGTATTCTCGGGAGATTCCAGTTGTTCAACCTTTTCGGCCCCGCCGTTCATATCATCCTCGCAGCATCGAATCGTGACAAGCCCGATGCAGGCTAAGCCTTGCAGGCAGAAGTACGCAATGCCCGTAGCTTGAACCTTCAACCAGCAGTGTGTGTGCGACTACCATCGGTGAGATTGGCAGGAGATTGGCCTGGGGCGATTTGCTACAAGTTGCCGCGTAGCGGAGTCAGCCCGGCCTCCGCCGCTTCCTTCCCGCCGGCAGCGAGGGCGGCATCTCACCCTCCGGCCCCGGGTCGGCGAACAGGGCCGCGATCTCCACGCCCAGGGCGGCGGCGATGCGCTCCAGCACGGTCACGGTGGGGTTCTCCATCTTCCGCTCGATCCGGCTCATGTAGGTGCGGTCCACCCCGGCGTCGACGGCGAAGGCCTCCTGCGAGACGCCGCGCGCCACGCGGAGCCGCCTGATGTTCACCGCAACCTTTTCCCGAGCGTCCATGGTCGGGCGACCACATATTGCGAAGGCCTATTATTCCACGCATAATGGACCTATGATTGTGAAGATCGTGACAGGTTCGGGGTGGGGGCGCGGGTGCAAGCGGCCGGCGTGATCCCGCCGGCCGCCCTGCTGGTCGGGATCACCTCCCTCGGGGTGATGATGGCCCTCATGCCCGCCAACAGGCTGCTCACCCTGCTGGGCCTGCGGCGCTGGCGGCTGGCCGCGCTGTTCATCCCCCTGCTCGGGCCGTTCGTCTTCATGTGGCTGGTGGCGTTCCCGGGCCGGGCGGCACGCGCGCCTGCGGAAGGCGTGCGGCGGGAACCGGGCTGAGGCTTCAAAAGGAAAGGAGCGCTGGGCACCTGCGCCCAGCGCTCCTCATCATTTGGGTGGAATGCGCCGCACAATGTGCCTCAGGGCATCAAGTGGTTGGCTGGCCAGCGGCTCACGGCAGCACTCGCCCTGCAAGGTCGTTGCGATGAGATTTAGGCGGTCGCAACACCAGACATTTGCGACAAGGCCGCCATGGTGAAAGCGCTCAATCAAGAGGCGCCTATACGACGAGCTTCCTGCGTCAGCCCGCCGTAACCCCAAGCGTCGGCGGGAACCTCGTCGATTACCACATAGGTCGCGAGCGGAAGGCTGGCCCCGACGGCGCTGGCAAGAAGGCCATGAGCCTTCCGCACGAATTCCGCCTTTTCTTCCGGGCTATTGGTGCCCGCCGTTACCTTCACGTCCAGATGAGCTCCAGCCTCGACCGACTGACCTCCGACACTCCAACGTCGAACCTCGCACAACTCAACGAGAACGGCGGTTAGCTCGGCCTTCTTGCGCATCACCTCAGCCATAAGATGCGTTACCTCCCTTTGAAGGGTTTCGACCTGCGCAGGGGCAAGTTTAGCTCCGGCTACATGGATATGGACGAAAGGCATGACGACAACTCCCGATCTCAATTGACGGGCGGATCATGCAGGAGCACGATTATTATGAAAATCGCTTAATTTTTAATCTACCATTGAGGAAAACCGAATGGTCTCTGCCCCTGTCAATCTCGACATGGACGTGCTGCGTACCTTCGTCACCGGCATGGATCTCGGTAGCTTTGCCAAGGCAGCCGATCGGCTCGGGCGCTCGCCATCAGCCATCAGCTTGCATCTACGCAAGCTGGAGGATCAAGTTGGCCAGCCCATCGTACGCAAACAGGGCCGAACACTCAGCCTGACCGAGGCCGGCGAAATCTTGATGGCCTACGCGCGCCGCATACTCGACCTCAACGACGAGGCTCGCTTGGCCCTCGGCGACCTTACCGAGATGGAAGGTTGGGTGCGCGTCGGCGTTCCGCAGGATTTTGCTGAGACTTGGCTTCCCGCTCTCCTCGCCCGCTTTCAACGAGCCTACCCGAAGGTTCGCGTCCAGGCTCGCGTTGATCGCGGCGCTAGTATGGCGGAGGCTGTGAGCGCGGGTGCTCTCGACCTTGCTTTAACATGGGGGACACTGGACAAGCCACATTGCGAGATCGTTGGTGTTAGACGCCTCGCCTGGATCGCGGCACAGGGTTATCGCCCGGCTGACGGAGAACCAATCGAATTGGTCGCTTTTGATGCCCCCTGCGCGTTCCAACGATGCGCAACGGAAGCCCTAAATGCGGCAGGTCAACCATGGCGACATGCCTTTGCCACGTCGAGCCTTCTCGGCGTTTGGGCGGCAGTGCGAGCCGGCCTGGGCATCACAGTACGGACTTCTGACATAATCCCGCACGATCTATGCGAGTTGAATTCATCCGATACGCGGCTACCTGATTTAGGGACGATCGAACTCGCGCTGCATCGATCGTCGTCCTCACCGAGGGCAGCTCTCGCGTTTAAGGATTTGCTCATCGAAGCCGCCGGTAGAGTGAGGCACGACTACATCTCCTGACCCTCAATCTCAGCCTGGGCAGAAAAATGGCGCGCCGAAGGTGTGCTGGACACCTTGGCCCAGCACACCTTCAAAGTTTTCAACGCTCACCCCATCGCCGAAGGCCCACCAGAGAGCCAAGCCCACATGGCGCAGACGCCAGCGGCGGTGAGGACGAGATCGAACTGGGGCGCGAGGCGCAGCTCGATTTCGGCGCCCAGCAGCGCCATCACCACCGGCAGGATGAGGATGATCTTCGCCGCGGCCGGCAGGCGGTTCCACAGGCCGCGCTTCCTGGCTCCTGGGGCCGGCTTCGGCTCAGGATGCTTCGGCGCGATCTCGGTGGCGGCGAGCTGGTTCTTCTCGTTCTGCATGGTGGTTCATTTCGGGTTCTGATTCGGCGGTAGATCGGGGAAGGCGCTGCGGCGCCTTCCCCTTCTTCTTGCTTGCCGCGCTACTTCGGCACATTCTTCTTCATTGTGGCTGGGGCGAAGCCGCACCGGCGGAGCTGGGCCCGCGTTGCCAGGCGCCACCGCTGCGTCGTAGACCTTGGCCATGACCGCGCTCCGCCAAGAATTCCACATCCGCCCCGCGAACGAGACGGACGCGGCCTACCTCTTCGAACTCGCTCCCCGCCTCGCCGGCGTTCCGCGCCCCGCCTGGCATTCGGCCGAAGCCATGGTGGAGTTCCAGGACCGCTTCATGAAAGCGACGCTGCATCCTCCTCAAGACGGATCGATCACGCTCGTCGCCACGGCGGCGAGCGGCGGCCGGCGCCTCGGCTACGTCCATGCCCATCCCGGCAAGGATGGCGTCACCGACGAGCCCTGTGGTTACGTTGCCCTCATCGCCCTGGACGAAGCGGCCGAGGGGCTGGGGATCGCCGGCCGGCTCATGGCTGAGGCCGAAGCCTGGGCGCGCGCGCAGGGCTGGCGCTTTCTGAGCCTCGATGTGTTCGCGGGCAACAAGCGGGCCATCGACTTCTACACCAGAGGCGGCTTCCAACCGGAGACGATCCGGCTGGTGAAGCCCCTCTAGGTTTTCTGGCTCAGGCCCTTGTCTTGATCGGCTGGGCCTATGCCGCATCCCGCGCGGCCACGGTCTCCGCGCCCACTTCCACCGCCTCGGCATTCTTCGTCTCGGCCAGCAGGTTCCATGCGCGCAGGGCGGTGGTGGCGGTGTCGATCAGGCGCTGCGGGGCGTGGTGGGCGTAGCGCTGGGTGGTGGAGAGCTGGCTGTGGCCCAGGACCGTTCCGATCTCGTTCAGCGGCGTGCCGGCGTTGGCCAGGGCGCTGGCGAAGCCGTGCCGCAGGTCGTGGATGCGCAGATCCTCCGGCAGCCCCGCCGCCGCCCTGGCCCGCCGCCACGCGCCGCGCACGCCCTCCACCGGCCGCCCCTCGCACCGGGCGCTGGTGAACACGAACTGGTTGTCCGGCTCGATGGCGCGCTTGGCATGCTGGCGCCGGAGGATGGCCACCGCCACCGGCGAGAGCGGGATGTGCCGCGCGCGGCCGGATTTCGAGCGCGACGGCGGCACGGTGAGGATGCAGCGCTCCAGATCGACTTCCTCGTCCGGTCCGCCGCGCCCGGTGTTGCCAGTTCACTACGGATCGGATTAGAGTTGCCACCTACGTTCAATCAGAAGGACAAGCTGGTGTTGCACCGCTTCCATGACCGAACTCGTGGACCTGTCGTCGCCCCGCATTTCACTTCGCGGGGCTGACTGAGAAGCATATCGCCGTCTCATCGTCAGCCTTTTCCGGCACGCCGTGCCGTGTCTTCATGACCCTGAGACCGCCATGCCTTCAATCATCCAAAAAGTCTCCACCCATCGCCACTACGCCGAGGTTTTTCGGATCGCCATTCCCCTCGGGCTGGCGAATCTTTTGCTGGCCGGGAATTCAACCGTCGACTTGTTGATGATCGGCAAGTTAGGGACTCCCGAGATCGCGGGAGCCACTTTGAGCATCCAGCTCTACCTTCTCCTCGTTGTGTTTGGCGGAGGCGTATTGATGGCCTTCACGCCGCTCTTCTCTGTCGCCCGAGCGCAGAAGGCAACTGACACCGCAGCCGCTACGCTCGTGGGAACCTTGCTTCTGGCGATTATTATCTCTGTGCTCGCCGCAATGGTGATGTGGCTGTCTCCCACCGTTCTCGACGCGTGTGGCGTAGAGCGAAACTTGGCGGAACTCGCACAATCCTATGGAAGGGTGGCCGCGTTCTCCATCCTTCCCTCCCTGGTCTTGGTCATTCTATGGGAGATGGCCAATCTCCAGGGCAAATCCATTTGGGTCACAGCCTCTTCGCTGGTCGGCTTCTTCACGAACGCGCTCCTCAATTGGCTCTTCATCCAGGCGGGGTGGAACCTTCCCGGCGTGGCCTTCGCCACGCTGATCTCCAACTGCATCGTTATTCTCTGCATCCTCTTGGCCGTATTCCCAGCAATCGCTGAACTGCTTCCATACATGAGGAATCTCAAGACTGGTGTTATGGCCCTGCCCGGCTTACTCAGGCTGGGGCTTCCAATCGGTAGCATCGAGATTGCCACCGTCGGATTCTTCGTCTCCTCGACCTACCTCATGTCGGTCGAGAGCAGCGAGGTGATCGCGGCCCACGCCATCGCTTACCAGATCACCGAACTCGCGATCATCCTTTTTCTCGGCTTCGGAGAGGGGGCGACAATTCTCGTTGCGGCTGCATTTGGCCACCGGGACTGGCCGAAGATGAAGCAAATAGCGATCTCGGTTACCCTCTCCTGCATGGCGATGTCGGCGCTCGTCAGCTTCAGCATGGCCGCGCTTTCGTCGAAAATGCCATCGCTTTTCTTGAACGGCGACGAAGGCAACAAAACCACCCATGCGATGGCGACGACATTCATCCTGATTGGATGCAGCTCCACGATGCTGGATGCCCTTCAGATCGCTTGGCTAGGTATTCTTCGCGGGATGCAGGACACTGTTGTGCCCATGGTTCTGGTGATGATTGGCTATTGGGTGATCGGCGTCCCGGCTTGCTACGCTCTGGCGCACCCGCTCGGCTTCGGGCCCGTGGGTATCTGGTGGGGCCTCACGATTGGTCTTGCGTTCACCTGTCTTGGCTTGGGGTGGCGAATGTTCAAGCATTCACGGCATCCCCTCTGGACGAGCAAAAAACTCTCGACGATGGAGCGCTGAGCGTCTTCGCCCAGCACACCTTCGAAACTCCCAACGCTCACACTGACGACGAAGGCCCGCCAGACAACCACGCCCACATGACACAGATTCCAGCGGCGGTGAGGACGAGGTCGAGCTGGGGCGCCAGGCGCAGCTCGACCTCTGCGCCCAGCAGCGCCATCACCACCGGCAGGGTGAGGGTGATCTTCACCACGGCCGGCAGGCGGTTCCAGAGGCCGCGCTTTCTGGCCCCTGGGGCCGGCTTCTGCTCAGGGAGCTGCGGCGCGATCTCAGTGGCGGTGGCGAGCTGGTTCTTCTCGTTCTGCATGGTGGTTCCTTTCGAGTTCTGATTCGACGGTGGATCGGGGAAGGCGCTGCGGCGCCTTCCCCTTCCTCGTGCTGGGTCTTCATTTCGGCCGTGGTGGTTTTCGTGGCTCTGGCCCGCCTGTTTGGCTCAGGCGGCGTCCCGCGCGTCTTCCTGCACCACGCCCGCTTCCACCTTCGCGCCCTCGGCCCGCTTGGCCTCGGGCAGCAGGTTCCACGCCCGGAGCGCGGTGGTAGCGGTGTCGATCAGGCGCTGCGGGGCGTGGTGGGCGTAGCGCTGGGTGGTGGAGAGCTGGCTGTGGCCCAGCACGGTGCCGATCTCGTTCAGCGGCGTGCCGGAATTGGCCAGGGCGCTGGCGAAGCTGTGCCGCAGGTCGTGGATGCGCAGGTCGTCCGGCAGCCCCGCCGCCTCCCTGGCCCGCCGCCACGCGCCGCGCACGCCCTCCACCGGCCGCCCCGCCCGCCGGGCGCTGGGGAACACGAACTGGTTGTCCGGCTCGATGGCGCGCTTGGCGAGCTGGCGCTGGAGGATGGCCACCGCCACCGGCGAGAGCGGGATGTGCCGCGCGCGGCCGGACTTGGAGCGCGACGGCGGCACCGTGAGCAGCCCGCGCTCCAGATCGACATTCTCCCATCTCGCCTTCAGCGCCTCGCCCCGGCGGGCGCCGGTCACGATCAGCAGCGCCAGCACCGACGCCGCCGTCTCGTCCTTGTCTTCGGCCAGGGCGCGGAACAGCGCCTGCGTCTCGGCGGGGGAGAGATATTTGTCCCGATGCTGCTCCCTCAGCATGCCGGGCGAGCTGGCCGGGTTCTTGCCCTCGTACAGGCCCCATTTGAGCGCCTGGTTGAACATGGCGCGCAGCGTGGCCAGGTGGCGGTTGACGGTGCCGTTGGCCAGCCCCTCTGTTTGGAGCTTCCGGCGCAGCGCGGCCACGTCCTGGGGCGTGACCTCGTCCAGCGCCTTCTTGCCGATGGCGGGCAGGATGCGCTTGCGCAGGTAGGCCTCGACGTTGTGCGCGGAGCGCTGGCGCTCTTGCACATGCGGAAGGTATCTGTCGCGGGCGAACTCCTCCACCGTGGGCACGGATTTGAGCTTGGCCTTCTCCGCCACCGGGTCGCCGCCCAGGCTGACCTCGGCCTTGAGCTGCTCGGCGCGCCTGCGGGCCTGGTCCACGGTGATGTCGCCGAGGCGGCCTAGCTTGACCTCGTGCTGGCGGCCCCTGGCGTCCTTGTACCGGAAGTAGAACGTCACGGTGCTTCTGCGCTGCTCGGCGATGAAGCCGACCAGACGGTCGTCGAAGATGCGGGCCTTGGCGGCACCCTCCGGCAGGGGCGGCAGCTTCTGCATCGTGGTGCGGGTGATGGTGGTCGCGGCCATGGGGTTCCTTTCCGTTGGCTGGCTGTCTGGATGGATGGGGTGGATGGGCATGGGGGTCATCGGGGTCTTGGAGGCATGTCCGCGCGCGGCTGGCGCGCGGGTTTCATGCCCTGGCAGACGTGGCGCCTCTGGCACCGGGCTGAGAGCGGCAGGTGGACGATGCTCACCCGGCGGTGCTGTTGCGGCGGGCATTTTGGATGAAGGCCTCCAGATCGTCCGGCCGGTAGCGGATGTACCGGCCCGAGAGCTTGACGAAGGCCGGGCCGTTGCCGGCCCCGCGCCAGCGCTCCAGCGTCTCCGGCGAGACGCCGAGCTGCTCACCCGCCTGGCGAGCAGTGAGCAGCTTCATCGGCGCGGCTGGTTCGGCGGTGTCCGTGCCGATGATCGTGCTTGTCGCGCTGTCGCCGGTCTCTGCGGCGGCGGTCATGTGCTTGGCCATGTCGAAATTGTCTCCATCTTCGGATGCCGGGGCGGGCTTGCCCCGGCTCGTCCATGGAGGTGTTCGCCGGCCCAACTTTGCCGCCAAAGGCCACCGCCGCCCCGCATTGGCCGACGGGTAAGATGGCAGGGCTGCACTTGCAGATTCAAAACCCGCGAGGCGCGTTGGCGATCAATCCGCATACCGCGCCGGTCTGTCCCCTGCCCTATCCGCCTTCGCCTGCTTCACCCGTCGCACCGGATTCATCCGCCGCCAGGCGCGCGATCCTCACCCGCCTGATCTCCGCCGCCAGGGCCTCGCGCACGGCGTTGCGGCAGGTCCAGAGTCGGCGCAGATACGGCGCCCGCTCCGCCCATTCCCGTAGCGCCTCGTCGACAAGGATGACGAGCTGCTCAGGCACGATGCCTTCGTCGCGGCTCTCGGGGTCGGGGCAGAGGACGAGGTCGAGCTCGCCGCTTCGCGCCACCGTCCAGCCATAGGGCGAGGGCAGAATGCCCGGCGCGAAGGTGACGCCGCCGCCCAGGGTATCGCCTGGCGGCAGCAGCCGGATCGCCTTGCCCAGCGCCTCCAGCACGGCGAGGGCGCCGCCTTCAGGCGCCCTCGCCTGCTCGAGGACCATGCGGGCCTTGGTTACGCAGAGCAACTGGCGCAGCGTCCAGCCCACCGAGGCGGAGGCCACGGTGCCGTAACGGACGGGAATGCCCACACCGTCCGCGCCGGTGTCCAAAACCACCGTCCAGAAGCGCTGCTCCCAGTAGGGCAGCACATCGGTGCCGAGGAAGTACAGGAAGCGCTTGCCATCGGCCGTGCGGCGCTCGGCCAGGATGTCGTCGTCGGAAAAGTCGATCATCGGCGTGCGCCTCCCGCCGGGCTCGGCGTATGAGACGCCGTACTGGCGGACGAGACCGTTTCGGATTCGTCCGCCTCGGTGTGGTCGATGACCTGGTCGGTTTCGAACACCAGCCAGAGGTCATCACTTTCAACGGAGACGGCCACGCCCTGCGGAATCCAGAAGGCGTTGATTTCTTCCTCGTCGAGCGCGTCATTGCGCAGGAACAGGTCGGCCGGCTCGCGCACCGCGATGCCGAGCGTGGCGAAATACGCGATGATCCTGAGCGGATCCTCGCCGGTTCGCACGGCATCGTCGAATTTGATCCGCTGTACGTCTGGCAGCTTCTCGATGGTGGAGTAGCGCATGAGCAATTCCTCCAGTGTGTGGGTCTCGTCTTGGTCCATGTGATGGGACTCCAGACGCAGGAAGCCCCGCCTTTGCGGGCGGGGCCTCCTGCTGGTTCGGGGTGGATGGATCGCCCGGGCCGGCAACGGCCTGGGCGAGAGCATCACATGCGGTTGAGCGGTTGGGCCTCGGCGCCGATGCGCCACGCCGTGCTGGGTTTCTTCCTCCATCTATATTGGAAGAAGTAACCAGGCGGGTGGGCCGGATCAGCCCGGGTCCGGCTCCGCGTCGCAATCCGCCACATGCGCCGCCCAGCGCGCCCTGGCGCGCTGCGCCTCCAGCGCCAGCGCCGCGCGCACCTCGCGCCGCGCCTCCCAGCAGCTACGCCGCCACGGCGTGACCGGCAGCCAACTGCTCAGCGCCATCTCGATCAGGACCAGAAGCTGCTCGGGCGTGACGCCGCGCTGTCGCGCCTCGGCATCCGGGCACATCTGGATGGCGAATTGCCCAGCCCTGGCCAGGCTCCATGGGAACGGCGATGCCGGGCTGCCCGGCGGCGCCGGCTCGAAGGAGACCGGCGGCACCGCCCAGCCCTCCTGCGGCTCGCGGTGCATTGCGGCGGCGCGGTCCAGGTGGCGCACGATCTCGGCCAGGACAGATTCGCCGAGATCGTGGGCCTGCTCAGCCTCGAACCGGGCCAGCGCCACGGCCAGAAGCTGGCCAGTGCTCCAACCATCGTACGGGCCGAGAATGGCGAGGCGGATGAACGCGCCGCCATCCGCGACCTCCACCGCCGCGCCCCAGAGGCGCAGCGGTCGGCCCGGGATCAGGCAGGTGGAAATGAGCGCGACATTGCGCCCGGTGCTGGTCGCGCGCCAGGCGACATTGTCACGGCCGCCTCCGCCTCCGGCGGTGGATGCGGACCTGGCGGATGCGGTCTGGGTGCTGGGTGCCATGGCCGCCTCCTTCATTTGGTGAAGACCGCCCATTGGCCATCCGCAACGAGATAGACGGCAATTCCTTGCTCGACGCGGTAGGCGTCGATCTCTTCCTCGCCGGGGTCTGTGCAGACGGCGAACAGGTCTTCCAAGTTGTCGATCTTCCTTCCCAGGTCTTGGAAGTATTCAATCAGGCGCAGCGGATCGATACCGCGCGCCAGGGCGTCAGCCAGGCGCACATGCGGCACGTGCCGGGGCAGATCGTGGCCCTCGGCGTGCTGGCCGACCAGTTCGTCTAGGATGCGGATCTGGGGCGGAATTTGGGTCATATCGGTGTCTCCAAGGCGCGGGGTAGCCAGCCCTCAAAGGCTGGCCATCCCGTGCCGACCGGGGTTGCTGGGCCCGCACCGCGCGGGCGAGACCATGACATGCCATCGAGATTCAGCACCGCCGCGCCCTGGGTGGTGCAGAGGAAGAACGGCAGGGTCAGGCGCTTGAAGGCGCCTGACCCTGCCGTTCCAACCCACCGCCGATCTTCGACGGTCGGAGACCGGGGAAGACGAAGCGATCCAACTTTGGCGAAAAAGTGCGGGCAACATGTCACTGTGGGGGTGGGGGCTTTAAGGCCCCCACCCCCACAGTGACATGCCATCGCCCAGGCCGGCGTGCCGTTTCGCGGCCGAGGCCGCCCAAAGCCCAGGTGGGCCTGGGCACGGTGGCGCATTGATCGCTGGCCCGAATGCTCTGCTCCCCCTTAAGGGGGGAGCAGAGCATTCGGCATGCCGGGGTGGGCACAGGCACTACAAATGCCCTATGGAATCAAAAACTTTCGTGCGCCACACCACGCGAAGACAATGGCGATCAAAAATCACCGACCCACAAAAAAGGGGTAGACATCTCTGGCGAAGGTCGATTATACGCGGCGTCCCGGTTGACGTGGCCGGGTACCTACGAGGAGATGATGGAAGACATCCATCACGACGACGCGGTTCTTAAGAATCGTGGAGACGACTTCTCGCGGTTGGCATTCACGCTCGGGCCGGATGAATATCCGGTAGCGGCGGGCGATGGAGCCTTCAGCGAAGTGGCGCCGGAGACGGCGGACTCAGCCCGGCCCGATCAGGGCGGCGGCGAGGATGGGACCCGGGAAAACCCGCAGGTCGAGATAGCGGAAGACGCGGCGCAAGCCGTCGCTCATCCGCTGGCGGAAGAAAGCGATAGTGACGCCGAACCCGGAGCCGAGCCAAGGCTCCTGCGAAAGCCTAGTGCCATCAAGCGGCTGGCCGCGCGCCACCGCCAGCCCCCGATCTGGGGCCGGGTGCGGCGGAAGCAGGTGTCGCTGTTCTACGGCCCTCCCGGCGCGGGCAAGAGCCAGTTCGTCTTGCAGGCCGCGGTGGCCATGGCGGCGGGAAAGCCGTTCGCCGGCCACACGCCCGTGAGGCCGTGCAGGGTGGCCTTCTTCAGCCCGGAGGACGAGGCCGATGTCGTCGCTGACAGGATCGAGGCTGCGGCCAAGGTTCTGGATGCCGACATGGCACTGGTCGAGGAGAACCTCGTGATCGCCTATTACGGCGAATCGGGCGTGCTGTTCGAGCCAGGGGTGGACGGGGTGCGGTTGACCACCCTGGGCTCGGATTTCTTCGCCGAGGTCGCGGAATTCGGGGCTGACGTCGTCTGCCTTGATCCCATGGCCGAGCTGCACCGCTTGGCGGAGGCCGATAATGGCGCGATGAACGGGCTGATGGCGCGGCTGCGGACGTTCGCGCGGAAGGGCAACTACGCCGTGATGATGACCCATCACACCGCCAAGCCGGAGAGCGGGGACAAGGCGCCCACGCTCCATTCGGGGCGCGGCGCTAGTGCGACCGGCGCCGCATCCCGCCATGTTGAGATCCTCTCGGAGCTCACCAAGGCGGAGCGTGACCGGTACGGCATCACCGACGAGAAAGTGCCGGATTTCATCCGCCGCGAGGTCTCCAAGGATTCCTATGGCCGCAAGCCTGGGGTGCCGATGTTCCTGAAGCGGGTGGAGGTCGAGGTCAACGGCACTGCCGCGCCGGCGCTGGTGCCGGTGGAATTGGTCGCCGTACCGGTGGACTCGGCGAAGGCTGAGCCGACGCGGAAGAAGAGGGCCTAAGGGCCAGCACGGCGTGCCGGTGTCGGCATGCACGTCAACAGGCCGCGCCCCGGGCGGGCGCGCAGGAAATGAGCGAACAGCAGACGAGGGGCCGTTAGGCCAGAGTGGCGCCCGGGCAGGCGCCACAAACGACGGCCCGCCATGGGCCTATGGGCCATGGCGGGCCGGATTCGGCAAAGGAGTTCATACATGTTTACGAACGATCCGCTCTTCCACGACGCAAGGGAAGACTACGCTATTGCCATCGCCCAGGCCGTCCATAAGGCGTTGGACCTGGACCCGGTGAACAGCCTGGACGACGCCATCACGCAGGCAGAAAACGAGCTCGAGTGGTACAAGGCGCGAGCGCGGAATGCGGCCAGGGCGATCAAGGCGTTCAAGGCGCTGCGCCCGGCCAAGCCGCGCAAGGAGCAGGCGCGCGCGAAGGCGCGGCAGACCTACGACGACATGCTGATCGCCATGGGCATCCTCTTGGAAGCGGGGGGTTCGATGTCCACCGAGGAGATCGTCACCTACGGCCTGGATATCCCCGAGAGCCGGCTGCGCTACGCGCTGGAGATTCTGGCTCTGGACGAAAAGATCAGCCTCGGCCCCAACGGCTGGGAAATCCAAGGCTTGGACGAGTCTAGCGACACGGCCGATTAAATCACGCAAATGCGGCAAGCCGCCATGGATGGCGGCTTGCCGGCGGCACAAAGCCGCTAGGGCCAGGGTCGCGGTGCCGAAATCGGCGCGCCGCCCTGTAGCGGCCGGGTAACCGGCGAGGGCGCCCGGGGGGCGCCGCACAAAGCTTCATGACCACACCCGGTTGCGGCCTTCGAGCCGCAGCCGGCCGTATTGCCCGGCCTTCCACCGGGTCTCTAACGCGCTCAGCAGGTCATCTGACAGTCGGCCGCCGCGAGAGCATGTCGATGAACGTGACCCGGGTTAAATGGCCAAACACAACGAACACGAAGCTGAGCAGCCATTCGGTTTCAAATGCCGATGCGCGGCTGAGCCATCACCACGACAAGCAAGGAGAGTTCGTGACCATGAGCATCAAGACCAAGAAGCTGACCACCGCCGCCGGCAACCTCGAGTTGGTGAACACCCTCGGCGCGGGGCTGGGGCTGCCCGCCTGCACCGACGCTGGCGCCTTCATCGCGATGCTCGACGGGAAGATCGACGCCGGCAAGGCGGAACTGGCCAAGCTGGCCAATGTGCGTGACGCTGCCGCCAGGCTGGCTGGCCGCCGCCGCATCCGCGGGCCGTGGACCCCCGGCGCCAACACCGTCGCCGCGCGAATCGCCGATCTGCTGAAACAGCACACCACCCTGACCCGCCCGCAGATCGCCGTTCTCCTGGCCGCGGAAAATGCCGGTGAGGTGCCGCTCGGTTCCATCTCCGCCGCGCTGTCGAAGCTGTCCGCGGAAGGCTGGATCGAGGGCGGGTGGACGGGCTGGAGGCTGGCCGGCGAGGACGCCGGCGCGGCCGAGTGAACCGCGAAGCAACGTCCATCTCTTGAGGATTAAGTAATAGGGCACCTGGACCGAAACGGTCTAGGTGCCCTTCCCGCGCCGGGCCTACGCCGCCGCGCGGCGCTTGATCTCGTCCAGCACGGCCAGCAGCGCTGCCCGAGGCCTCGACTGTCCTATTGTATTCACAAGAAACGAAAATTGTTTTAATTCAGAAACCGTTACCTAGGCTAGCGGCAGGAGAAGCATGTGACTGGATTTTATGCTCGGCTACGCGATCAACGAAAAGACGACGAAGCTCTCCAGATTTGTGTGGAGAATGTCGTCGACCAACTGGAAAGCGCCGTCGACCCTACTAAGCCTGGCATGCTACTCGGGAAAATTCAGTCTGGAAAAACCAGAGCTTTCCTTGGCGTGATCGCACGAGCATTCGACCGAGATTTCGATGTTGCCATCGTACTCACCAAAGGTACAAAAACGCTCGCTAGTCAGACAGTCAAGCGTATAGGCCGTGATTTCAAAAAATTTATAGATAACGATGAGATCGTTGTCTTTGACATCATGTCCGCGCCAGATCCGCTAACTAAGTCTGAGCTGCGACGTAAGATTATCATCGTCGCCAAGAAGCAGGTTCACAATCTCAATCGAATCCTAGCTTTCTTCGAAGAAAAATACCCACAGTTTCAGCAGAAGCGGGTACTCCTTGTTGATGATGAGGCGGACATGGCAAGCGTGCGCTTCGCAAAAAAGAAAGGGGAAGACGACTTCGATCAGGGGGCTATTGCCAAGCAAATGGATCAGCTCCGTAAAATGCTGCCCGGCATTGCCTTCTTGCAGGTTACCGCTACTCCCTATGCTCTATACCTCCAACCAGAGAATTATGAGCAAGCAAGCCATGCAAGTGAGGTTTTTTATCCAAAACGCCCCGCCTTTACCGTATTGCTCCCAATTCATGACGCATACGTAGGTGGTGAAGCGTATTTTGGCGGGCACGGCGTCGACGATCCACGCTATTATCTCTTCGTCGAAGTTAACGAGCATGAGCATGATGCCCTTCGCTCCGAGGACGGTCGATCTATTCGTGAAGACCGACTTTGGACAAGCGAGAACGTGAAAGTGCTCCGCCAAGCATTAATCACCTTTTTGCTAGCGGTTGCCATCCGCCGTCGCCAGCAGGTAGAGCTTGAACAGCCTCGCCAGAAATATGCGATGATCATTCACAATGACACACAACGTTCAGCACACGAATGGCAATGGGAAATTGTGGGACGATTCGCTCGCCTGTTCGAGCGGGCCGTTGAGGAAAAAGATAGCCGCTTGCGTACCCTCTTTGATGTAGCCTACGCCGATCTCAAGAAATCGATCATCGCTGACGGAGGCCATCTTTCTCAGATAGAAGAAGCGTACTCGGACGTGTGCCAACTGATTGAAGACGGCGAGCTCAATGTCCAAAGGGTGAATTCAGACGTGCAGCTAGAGCCGTTGCTCGACCAGGAAACCGCTGAACTTCGCCTCCGTACCAAAGCCAATCTGTTCATCGGGGGCAGTATCCTTGATCGTGGTATCACCGTCCCAAATTTGATCTCATTCTATTATGGCCGCAACCCGAAGCGCATGCAGGCGGACACCGTGCTGCAACATTCACGAATGTACGGAGCGCGTCCCCGTGCTGATCTTGCGGTTACGCGTTTTTACACCTCGCGCGGAGTATATAACCGGTTGGCTCAAATTCATTTTCTTGAAACGGCCCTACGCGAAGCATTCGAGAGTGGCGCCCATGAGCAAGGCGTTGTGTTTATCCAAGGTGATGCACGGCGTGGCATCGTGCCTTGTGCGCCAAGCAAGATTTCCTTGAGTGACGTAGTAGCTGTCCGACCGAGTGACATACTTCTCCCAACTGGCTTCGATACAATCGCCAGTGGAAAACTTGTGAAGGCAATGTCCTCAATAGACAAGCTCGTCCCAAAAGAATGCGTCGGGACAAAGAAATTTGCAGAGATCGACGTCACGCAAGCTATGGAAATTTTGGACGGAATCGAACCCACGCTCGCTCTCATCGATGGAGCGGGGTTCGAATGGGAAGCAATGCGTGGTCTTCTGCGCTATTATGCCGATCGATCCAACGGGAAAGTCTGGATACTTGCGGAAGAGAATCGGCGCCTTGATCGCTCTGCGTCGGGTGACCGATCTGGATTGTCAATTCTCGGAACGGCGGACCTACGTGCCTTGGTACGCCAGCCGACACGGTCTGCCCCTGCACTGATTCTGCTCAAGCAGGTTGGTGGTTCTGATCTAGGCTGGAAGGCTGGTCCTTTCTGGTGGCCAATGCTGGCTAGCCCGCCTCAGGCAACCCCCTGCGTGTTCGCGACTAAGGTGGCTGCGTAAGTTCCAACGATCTAATAGTGAGCGGTGGATGCACCGCTCACTTAACATAGCAGAAAAGCAAGGAGGCATTCCGCCGATGCTTCGAACCACAAGAGAAACTTAAGATCGAGCCAAGATGGAGGCTTGCGGGTATTTGCCTTCCTGCTCCTTGTACAAAATCAATAGCGCGGACAAGGCCGTCGCCTGCCAACCAGGTGGAAGCTGGCGCACCAATTCCTCGATCAGCCTCCGCGCCGTCATCGCCCCCCGTGAGATGGTGACCTTCGTGTCCAACAGGTCCGCGTGAGCCGTCCGCGACCGCGCCTGGGTCTCGAAACGGAAAGTGTATGGCAGAATGGCCTTCAACTTCGCGGCGACCGCCGCCGCCGTGTGTTGGCCGGAGAAGTCCTCGCCCAGCTCGCAATCGATGTCGATCGGGAACTCCTGGTCGAATTCGCCGGGCTTGGAGTAATCGCGGTTCCGCCCAGGGTCATTCGCGCCGAACCCGCTTCCGTTCCACTTGGTGCCCTTCACGCCGCCATAATGCTTGATGAGCTGGGTCTCCAGGTCCATGGCCGTGAAGACGAAGATGCGGATCGCCTTGAATGTCACCCGCGCCGGATCAAGCCCCTTGCGGTGATGAATCTTGCGGGAGTGCCTGGCCAGGCGCTGATGCAGCCCTGATTCCGCGTCTGTCTTGCCGATGTAGACCAGCTCACCATCGAGGAAGAGTTGGTAGACGCCTTGGACCTCGGGCACCGCCCGGAGGCTTTCCGCGCTGAGCGGCGCGGCACCCATGCCATCCAGCGCCCGCACAAGATGGTCCAGCAAGGCGCCCGGCAGATCGAACTCGAAATCCTTGTATCCTGGCGCCACGGGCTCGGCTTCCTCGAACGGGCTCACGCGCGCGCCCTCAGCAGGCTGGCGACATTCTCGCCGATCACCTTCGCCATCAGCACTGGCACGGCGTTGCCGATCTGGCGCATGCTCTCGGTCCAAGAGCCGTGGAAGACGAAATCGTCCGGGAAGGTCTGGAGCCGCGCGCTCTCGCGCACGGTGAAGTAGCGCACCGTGCCGTCCGACCGCGCCAGCATGTTCTCGCCGCCGGGCACGCCGTGCACCCCGGCCTTCAAGGTCTTGGCCGGCTCGTCGTATGGGCTGCCGGTGTGACCAGCGTAGGACCGCGCGCCGGCCTGGAAATTGTGATTCGGCACCTTGCCCGCCGCCTTCCGGTTCTCCGGATCGGGAAGATCGGCGATCGCGTCGCGCACCGTGCGCCAAGCGGCGGTGGCGGGCTTCTCCTTGATGGCCTTGGCGCGCGGCGTCAGGCGATCGGACAAAACCCTCTCCCGGCGCGCCACCTGGTGCCTGTCCCAATAATCGCCGTGCATCTGATCCCAGAGCAGCGCCTCCAGGGAATGCGTCTGGTCCGGAAAGCTCCACGAGACATGGAGATCATCCCTGAAACCGACGAAGACGACACGCTCGCGCTTCTGCGGCACGCCGTGGTTGGCGGCGTTCAAGACGCGCGTCACCACCTGATAGTGCAGGCCGCTCCTGCGCCCGCGCGTGTGGTGCTTTTCCAGGCGGGCGAGGTGATCCGCCCAATCCTCATCCCGCTTCGCCTTCAGCTCGGGGTGCTCCAACTGCAGGCGGATGTACTCGAAATAATTCCGGAAGGCCGCGCGCGTCAGCCCCTTCACGTTCTCGAACACGAAGGCCTTGGGGCGCGCCTCGCGCACGGCGCGGATCGCCTCGGGGAACATGTCGCGCAAGTCACCATGCGCCTTGTGCTTCCCGCCCAGGGAGAAGGGCTGGCAGGGCGGGCCGCCCGAGACCAGATCGACCTTGCCCTCAAGCTCCGTGAAGAGCACATCGCGCACGTCCCCCTCGACCAGCGGCCAATCGCGCACCAAGCCCTGACCGCGGGCTTGGTTCTCGCGCAGGGTGTCGCAGGCGTCGTTGTCCCATTCGATGACGCGCTCCGGATGGAAGCCCGCCTCGTGCAGGCCCATTCCAAGGCCACCGGCCCCGGCGAAAAGCTCGACCGATCTCATGCCTCCAGAAACTCCCTGATTCTCGCCTCCAAGGAGGCTTTTGATTTCGTCTGGCACTCCCAGATGGTGAGCACCTTCCAACCCATGCCCTCAAGCTTCCCCGCAACCCGCAGGTCCCTGGCGCGGTTGCCCTCCAGCTTGGGCAGCCAGAACTCCGCGCGCGAGCGCGGAAGCCGGGCGAGCTTGCAATCCGGGTCGTCGTGCCGGTGCCAGAAGCAGCCGTGCACGAAGATGACCTTGCGGCGCGGGCGGAAGACCAGATCGGGGTGGCCGGGCAAGTCGGCGGCGTGCAGGCGGTACCTGTAGCCGATGCCGTGAACGAGGCGCCGGACAAGCAGCTCCGGCTTGGTGTCCTTGTTGCGCACCAGCGTCATCCGCGCGCTTCGCTCGGCGGGCGTCAGCGTGTCCGGAGATGTTTTTTGGGCCGCCATCATAGCAGGTTCGGCTGCGGCGGCGGGGGCTGCTTCGGCCGGAAGGCCGAAACGCGGAGATTGGCCGCGCGGGAGCGCGTGAGGGCGATGTCGTGCTGGGTCTGCATCATCAGCAGGCGGTCCAGCGGGGTGCCGAACGCCTTCTCGAAGCGCAGCGCCATGTCCGGCGTCAGGGAGGCGCGGCCGTTCAGCACCGCGGAGAGGGCTTGGCGCGTCACGCCGAGCACGTCGGCGGCCTCGCCGACCGTGAGGTCGTGGCGGTCCACAACCTCGACACGCAAAAATTGACCTGGATGCACCGCCGCGTTCATGCCAAACCTCCTAGCATCCGCCCTCGACTTCACGTCAAGTGGAAAGCGACGCTTTCCATCCAGCATATCATACGCCAGATCGGCGCCGCCGCATCATGAAATCCTCATCACGATGGAGTACAAGAGCCATATGGGCGTTCAACTCTACATCCTAGACCGTCGGCCGGCCTCACTGGTCATCGCCGGCACCCGCCACCAGATCGGCACCTTGCGCCGTTCATGGAAGCTCACCGAGATCGACGCCGAACGCGCGGCGGAAATTTCCGCCGCCGAGGAGAACCTCAAGGACGGCGCCGCGCCCGCCGCCACCATGATCGCCGAGGTCGTGCAGATGCAACTGCTGGGGACCCCAGAGCTGCCCGTCGCCGCCCACATGGTCATTGGCTGGGAAGCCAACCGGCACACGGTAACGGACATGGCCTGGGATTTCCTGCCGGTCCTGGGCTTCGCCGTGCGTGCGCCGGGTTCGGATGATTTCGTGCTCCACGAAGAACAAGAGGGCAGTCTCGTGCCAACGACCCTACCCCGGGCGGTGGAATTGTCCATCCTGGACAAGGAGGGCCGTTTGCAGCGGCGCGGACAGCCTGCCATCGTCAAATGTCTTGGCGTAGAGCCATTTATCCGAACTCATGCCACCGCCAAATGCGAACTGGCCGACGGCAGAAGCGCTAAGCTGATCACAGAACTGACGTCCAGCGACTTGCCGTCTAAAGACTGGTACATCGGAAAGCTGCCTTCAGAGACAAGGGTGTTCCCCTAGGCTATCAAAAAATGCTGGGTACAGGCCATCAGTACTTCTTGGTAAGGGGGCGCAGAAGGGCGTATTCTACTACATCTTCCTTCTCCCGGCAGGCGCGAGCGGTGGCGAACCAATCCGGCACGCTGAGGCTGGTGCTCATTGACGGGGCAGAGCCCACGCAGGTGACGCGTCCTGTTCAATGTCAAGGTGCGGGTGGCACGGGCCACCGAAATCAAGCACATCGACCTGGGCTAATTCGAAGAGACTGTAACCGAGAAACAGTAGACCGCTTGCTCCACCTAGAAAGCCAGAATCCGTAATTATGGAAAGTTATAAACCGCCTGGACTTGGGCCCGTATCTGTCGGTTTTGTGGTAGGTGAAGGTTTGCCTTGGCGCAGAGAAAGAGCCCTCTTGTAGCGGAGTTGCATATCGTCAGCACCGCTGATCACCGCAAGAAATGCCAATCTGTCGATGTTGATTACACTATCGATTATCTTCAACGCATCATTGGCATCTTTGGCTACCAATGTTGAACTACTGTGGATGGTTTGCAGAAGATAACTAGGTAGATCAAGCGTGTCTTCGATTGCGTTGGTTCTTGTTGGTGTAGAAACTTTTTCAACCGGTTTAATCAGTGCTGGCAGAGGATGATCAATCAGAGAATTCTTTGCGTTTTCATACAAGATGTAAGCTGAGGCGCACCTATTTCTTGCTAACGCGTCATATTGGTATCCGCGTTCAGCATGGTGCTGGGATACATCTGCAAACGGACGCGTGTATCGTTTTGCCTGAAACACAAACGGAACAGTGCGGGGCGAGTAGGTTTGGCTGTGACCAGGCTGCACGCCAGCCGCATCTAACTCAATGATCAAAGCAAAATCGCCACCGTTCCGCTGTTCACTTCCGCCTATTGAGAGGTCAATCGAGGACAATTCAAGTCGCGCTCCGGCTCGGGCCAAAGGCGAAGCTGCCACCTTTGACCAAGCTTGACATCCCGCTGCCAATCCGCGGATCAGTTGCCAAGACAAAGCATGTTCTGATTGTGGAGCAGGACAGGCATCCAACTGGAAGGTTGCGCTTGCATCAACGGCCGCAAACAGCAAGCACCATATCGTCAAGTTTTTCAGAAAAGGAGCACGACTAAAAATCTGGAGCATCTCACTCCGGCTTCTTTCGCTTAGGGGCGCGCGATTCATTTCTTGAATTAGCACCATCTGTCCGGTATCGGAGAATATTTCTCTCCATTCCGACACCAGGGCAGAGTTAATACGTTTGACCAATTTATCCGAGATATCTCTTAGGATGTCGTCAGCTAGTTCAAGACGTGGGCTATTCAGCATAGCATGGGCTTCACTGAAAAGCGCCAAATCTTCCTCTCCACTCAAGCCAAAAGCATCCATCATACTCAAAGGGTGAGTCCTCTGCGCAATACCACCTTACGTAGTTTCACGTGAGTGGCTGATTCTTGTCAAGGAGTGTGAAACCAGCCCACCGGCCGTCCATCACCAGCAGGACGCCAATGCCTCCTTCAACGCGAAACGCTTCGATATCTTCTTCGCTTGGGTCCGTGCGCGCGGTGAAGATATCTTCGAAAGTCTCGATCTTCCGCCTTGTGTCTTCCAAGTATGGACGCAGGTGCAAAGGATCGTCACCGCGCGCCTTCGCGTCGGCTAATTGCACCAATGAACAGGTTGGCGCAGATGCGGGTGAGCAGGTTCGCCGGCAGGGGACAGCACAAGCCACTCACAGCGACGAGGGACCAGAAAGCAGGCCATCGTTAGTGCGCTTTTCTAAACTTACCCTCAAGGTCGTCGTAAGTGGATATGACATCAAAGTGGGAAAACGAATTTTCCTGAAATGCCATTGGGACTAGCTCTGCGGTCACTAAGCATGACTTGAGCAAGAGTCGGTCTACCGGGATATTGGTTACCTCACCGACCCTCGCGAGATTGGCCTGAAGGACTTTAAACCGATCGAGATGCCGCCGTGTTGGCCCACGCCGTCCATCAGGCTCAACGTGGTGTGGCGCGAACTCAACGAGCCGTTCCGCAATCTCGCCCGGCGTCTTGTCCAGCAAGAGCCGCTTGCACTCAATCACATAAATGGTGCCGTTCGCCTGGTCCCATGCAAGCACGTCGACATCACCGTCAGCTGCTACACCGCCCAAGCGCGTCATATCGCACTCGGGTTCCGCCTGGAGGCCAATCTCCACAAGACGGGCGCAGACTTGATGGTTGAAGGCGTGTCCAATACGGTCAATGGCGGCACCAATCCACCGCTTCATTTCGTCTGTCCGGAAGAAATTGCCCGGGATCCGCGCGCTATGAGCACGTAAAAGATAGTAGAGGGTATGCTCCGCCATTACGGCCGACACCAGGCAGATGGCATCCCCCTCGGAGGTCAACTGCACAATTGGTCGCGCCATAAGACTCAGTCGCCGCGAGTAGCGCCAAGGATACCAATCCTTGGCCTCTGCACCGGCCGGATTCTGCTCATCCCAGCGCAACCTTGGCCGGAGGCTGAGCGCGCCGATCAGCCGCTCGGCGTCCTCGTGGGTAACGCCGGGCAGTGCCTCAGCAATCGCTTTAAGTTCGGCGTAAGTCGTGCGAAGTATGGAACCGCCACGATTAAGCACCTCGGTGGCGACAACGCGTACGAAGTCGGCCATACGTAGCGGGATCACGCCGTACTCGGCGCGGAACGCCGCATCAAACTCGGGATCGGCGCTCTCCGAATACAGCTCGTCGTCGAGCGGTTCAGGGCGCTCGTATAGGTCTTCATAGCTATCTCCGGCAGCCTCGAACTGGTCCCGCGACTGTGTTGATAGAAAGGGATGGTGCACCGATTTTTGGAAATCATCATTGAAGCGCAAGGTACCGTTCGGCATTACCTCGATCGCGTTCGCCAGCCCGTAGTAGATCTCATCACTACGGGCCGCGAGCGCGACCAGGATCGATACGCATGCTACGAGGTAATCAAAATCATCTCTTGAGCACGTACGACCACCGGATACCGGTGAGGTACAAACCGACATCTCGGCAACCACTCGCGAGCAGAGGCCAGCTTCAGCACGCACGCTCTCTCGTTCGATCGCTGAACGAAACACATCGTGGCGGTCGTGCAAGTGCAGGAGTGCCGAAGCCGTGTGGCGCCAGGTAGCGCGTTCGCGGTCTATTGCATCGTGATTGGAGATACAGGTATAGACCACGCTCTCCCGGTCAAGTGATGCCAGCCTATCCCTTGCTATCGTCCAGAGGGCGTCCACCGCACGCTGCAGGAGTTTGCGAGCTGCTTCACCCTCAAGGCGGCCGGACATTCCCTTGGGATGACCTGCGCGCTGGGCAACACCCAGTTCAAGCCAAGCACGTACATCGGGCTCTATGGTCTTAGGAGACGAAATATTAGCCCCGATAAGTACCTCATCTCCGGCCGAGCGGCCGGCGAATATATGCAGATAGCGCGCACGCGTGCCCGGTACGACATGGTCAACCACCTTTTTTGCAAGCTGATCCGGGTCAACACCAGCGATCATGGCAGCGCCTCGGGTAATCGCCTCTATCATCCATCGGTCACCAACATTCTCCGGTCGCATGAATGACAGGAGGTATTCGCGTCGACACGCGATCCGAATTGCATCGCCATGGATGGTAACCGAAGGCGGTGCAATCAGCTCCCTAGAATCTGGGATACTTTGACCAAATGTGTCGACATCAGGAAAGCGCAGTTCGATGCCAAGTGACGGCTTCGGTATATTTTGGAGTTCGCACTCGATCTGAGTTGCCACAGCGCACAGCCAATTTCTTGCCAAATCCCAGACACGAAACGCCACTGAACCTGGCGGCTGTGACACCGGCTCCTCTAGGCTTATCCACCAAGTCCGATTTGCCGTTTCAACGCAGGAGACCCACCTCCCTGCAGCAACATCGGCAATGCTAGTATACAATGGTTTCTGGATCACATCTTTGAAAAAGGCTGCTGTTGATTCGCGCTGCACCTCAAGAAACTGGGATCGACTGGCCGCCGGGTCTGCATGCTTGTCTAGGACCCGTCGGAGCTTTGTCCTTAGCGGCATTAGATAATCCGTCGCCAGTTGTATGACCGCCTTACCAGGGGTAACCATGGCTGGGAGCAGTTCATGTTCTTGCGCCTTGACGTAACCGTAAAGGTTCATGAAGCCATTCGGATTGACGAAAACCGTGCCGGCATCAGACAGTGCAGCGACATGACGGAGAAGGCGATGGATGCGCAGGGCCGAAGCATCATGGTCCCAGCCTAAAAGTTCTAGGTCTTCATAACCGATGCCGAGCAGGTGCCAGTTGGACGGCAGGTCGTTCGCACCTGCCTGAATACCACGCCCCAATCCGCCAAAAACAAGGATGGTCAGACCAACACGGTAGTCTGGCTTAGCGGACAACTTCCGCGAGACCTGCCCGACTACCTCTGCCGTCTGCGCGGTGACACTGTGGATCGACTTGAAGCCATCTGCTGCGATGCTGACGAGGTGGTCCTGAAGGAATACCACGTGCGCATAAGCACCTTCATCGAAACCGCAGATCAACTGACTAATCCCCGTCGTAGAATTGCGCTCAGCAATCCCAAGCGGTTTCATACCGAGGCCCCTCAGTCCATATCGGGTAGACCTCTCGAATTGCCAGTCCGTCAGATAGCCCTCGAACCGTTCGGCAACACCATGGTCGAGCGCCATCTCGATGGCATGACGCCGGATGGCGGAGCCAATTGCGGTAGGCAATACCACGGTGATGCCATCTTCATCGAATAGCAAGGGCCTGCGCTCAAGAGTCGTCCAGCCTATCGTTTCGAATCCGACGATTTTTGGGTCGACTTGGCTGAAGTCGAAGGGACGGAGATCAAAGCGCTCAATCCCGAGCTCTTTGAGGTCCATGTTGGTGAAGCGAACACGGTTGGCAAGACCATCAAGCTTCGCACTCGACATCTGAATTCGGCCAAGCCGCACTCCTTCCCCAGCCGCGTAGCGTGCTAGACCTGCCCGGGTTGCGATAGAGTCGCTCAAGCAGAGCAGGGCACCGGCCTGACGTATACAGTGGCGCGCCCACTCTTCACCAGCTTGGGCGCAACGAGTAACGGCGTACATGCAAGCCTGAGTGTGGCTGGCATTCGCCTCCCAGATGCCCTCGAACAGGCGCGAATTGCCCGCGCTACTGATCACATTTCCTATGAACACGTCCTCGGGAGGATCTTCCAGACGAGCGATGGGATCTTGGCCGAGAATTTCATTAAGCCATTCACGTATCTGTGCCCCAGTGGGACGAACGTGACCTCGACACCGAAGCGCCGCGAGATGGGCTAATGTCTCAAGCCTGCAAGTGTTCGCATGAAGCGACGCATCAGTGAGTAGCCCCCCAATTACACGGAGCACAGCCTCGCGGCGAAACTTGTTCAACCTCGAAACGAGATTCACAAGCCTCCTCTCGGCGGCACCAATTGACATCGCTTCTGTCGCCGCGCGCATCGCGGCCATCTGCATGAAGCCTCCCTCCTCGGTTGAGAGGTCGCGCCAATTATAAGGCGACCTAGAAAACCTATCTGTCACCACTCCCCCAATTTTCGTTGAAGTTACAGGCGAACTCGTCACGACCGTTGATCATTCATTCCTCCATCACTGATGAGAAGAGCGGGCAGCCCACCGGAGGTTGAATTTCGTTCCCTCTGTTACTTGTCTCGGCCTCCGAGTAGCTGACCAATCTGGAGCGCACCATCGCGTACAGGCAGTCCTCCATGCTGAGATGGCAGTGAACACTTGGCCCGGTGCCATGTCTGACGTAGCCGAAATGCCAGCACCGGTGCAACGCACTGTGGTTCCCACCAACCTCCCCCCTCAATCCCCTCGGGCGTGGGGCGGTGAAGAGCGGCGGTTCGGGGTCAGCAGTGGGTGCAGCCCGCATCCAACGCGATCACCGGCATGGCCAAGCGGGGCGAAGTGAGGCCCGCAGAGGCGAGCAAGGGGCCTCAGAATTTCGTTTCGAACCTACTACGAATCTGAGGGTCAGGAGTTCGAATCTCTTCGAGCGCGCCAAGTAATTCCTTGAAATAAAAGCGAAAGCGGGCCGGTGGTCATCCACCGGCCCGCTGGCGTTTCGGGGCTTCCCACCACTATCCCCTCATTGGTCGCGGAACGCCGCAGTTCGCCCGGTGGGAAGCTGCGGCGTACGCGGCACGGGCTCCGGAGCGTCAGGCCAATTCCGCCCCGACCATCCGCCCCACGCCCGCGAGGATGGGCGGCAGGATTTCCGGCTTCGGCTGTCCGCCCTGGGTGTAGGCGCAGATGACGATCGGCCTGTCCGGGGCTGGCCACGCCACCGCGATGTCGCCCAGCGCGTCCTTCCCGTTATTGCCCGTCTTGTCCGCCACCTTCCAGCCCTTGGGCAGGCCGGCGCGCAGCAGCGCCCCGCCGGTCTGGCAGTTCAGCATCCAGCCCGTGAGCCTGGCGCGCGAGGTCGGGGAGAGCGTATCGCCGAGCAGGAAGCGTTGCAGATCGCCCGCCATGGCGGCGGGCGTGGTCGTGTCCCTCGGGTCGCCCGGCGGCGAAAAATTCAGGCGTGGCTCGGTGTGGTCGAGGCGCGTCACCTCGTCACCCTCGTCTCTCCAGAAGCGGGTGAGCGCGGCCGGGCCGCCCACGCTCATCAGGAGCAGGTCCGCGCAGGTGTTGTCGCTGACCTCGATGGCGGCCTGGCACATGGCCTCAACCGTCATGCCGCCATCGGTGAGATGAAGCCGCGCCACCGGCGCGTAGTTGGAGATCTGCGCCGCACCGTAATGGACGAAGCGGCCGAGCTGCTCCTCGCCCTTGTCCACCCGCGACAGCACGCAGGCCACCAGCGACATCTTGAAGGTGCTGCACATCACGAAGCGCTCCTCCGCCCGCCAGGACAATGTCCGCCCGGTGGCGAGGTTGCGGGCGTAGACGCCGATGCGCCCGCCGGTCCGGCGTTCGCTCTCCGCCAGGAGGCTGGTTGCCTCATCCGCCCAGGCGGAGGAGGCGCAGAACGCGGGCAGAACGGCAAGAAGAACGCGGCGCGGCATGTTCATGCCGGGACGAGGAGCAGCTTGGCCGCCCCCGTGTCAACATAATTATCTTGTGCGCTCAGCGCTGCTCATCCTCTTGAGACCAACATGTTCAAGGTACTCACGAAAATTTTGACCTCCGTGTGAGCCGAGCACACCGCCGGAACCTACGCGAACACGCGCCCTCTTCCTCTCGAAGCTTCTCAATGGTGTAAGGCGCAGCGTCATTGCTTCATCTCCCCACCAAAACCCGCCACCGGGATGAGAGCATCAAGCTTCTTGCTTGCTGCTCTCATTTTCGCTTTCGCCAGCAATTTCATATGTTTATCCTGACGCGACCGCGTCGAGCCAAACATATATTGCGCCGGCCGATCGCCGCTCAGACCGCCGGCTCCAGGCGGGCGGAGGGCTGAACAAAGTGGCGGCCTGCCATGGCCGTCCAATGCAGATCGCCGGCATAACGCCAGGCCATTTGCCCGGTCTCATCAAGGGCGAAGAGATGCATCCAACCATGATCGAACAAGGCGCGCACCGCCGCATGGCGGCCAAGGATCTCCGACATGGCTTCGCGCGGCGCCTCGATGCAGACGGATAGGCGCAACGGATCGTGCGCGTAGCCCGCGCCGTCGTGAACGGACTGCCAGGGCAGGCCGGCGCGCAAGCCGCCGCCATTGCCCTCGGCCACCCCAATCCCGCCGATGACGTTGTGCAGCAGCTTGTTGCCGCTTCCGAACAAGCCGGGCGCCACGGTGGATCCGTAATATTGCAGGCTGATCCAGCTGGCGACGACGATCGGCGCGGTCATGATCAATTCGAGACCCCCAAAGCCCTTATCCTGCGTCCAATCGTAATCATGCAGGAAGGCGCGTCCTTCCAGGCTTTTGCCGGCGGTGCGCCGGCGCGGCGCGGCGATGAACGCCTGACAGCCGGCAAGCGCCCATTCGGGCCGGGTTTCCGACCAGTCGCGGCTGCGCCTGTGAATGGCCGCCGCGCCCGCGGCACGCGGCAGGCGCAAGGCGCGCTCGGTGCGGGCGCGCTCGCCTGCCGCGGCGAGCCAAGCCTTGGCCTGTTCAAGGCCGGCCTTGTGGGCGGCAGCAGGATGATCCTCCTCATAGAGCGTCACATCGTCCGTGGTGGTGAGGTGCAGCGCCGCCACGAAGAGCGTGCCGGCGGGGATCTCGATGCCGTTCGCCGCCAGCCCGTCCCTGACCTGCGCATCGTTCAGAAGCGCTGCGAGCAGCCGCGCGTTGACCTCGCCGGAATAGCCACCGCAGGCGCCGCAATGCAGCGCACTGGCATGCGGATTATTGACGACATTGGCGCCATGCCCAACCAGCAGCACGAGCGGCGCGAAACCGCCGGTGAGGGACATGGCGCGAAGCAACGCCTGCGCAATGTTGATCTTGGCCACCGCATCCAAAGCGGGATCGAGCCGGGGCGGCGGCTCGTCCGGCGGCGGGAGCGCATGCAGGCCCAGCGCATCGCTCAGGAGCTTGCCCGCGTAGACCGGACCCGTGGCCTCGACGAAGGCGAAGGAGGAGACGGCGGCGAGCTTGAACCGCCCCCAGGCGCGCTTTGCGCGCGCCTTGAACCGCGCGGACTGATCCTTCGCGTGGATTTCGGGGGCGCCGGCGCAGGAGCGCAGCGCGGGGGCAAGCAGGACCGGCAGCCGCCGCTCCTCGACATCCGAGGCAAACCGCCGATGCGCGGTGCCCAGACCGAAAAACCCAGCGAAGCCCATGGTCTGGATCCGGGGATCGAGACCTTCCAGCGCCCGGCGGAAGATTTCTGAGCGCACATCGATGCAAAACGCGGCCTGGAGCACGGGGCTGGCAAGCGCCGCCCCGTGTGACGGTTCCGCGAGCCTGCGCCCGAGCTGGCTTTGCGCGGCCCGCTCGGCAGCCTCCTGCAGGATGGCATCGACGGTGCCATCGGGGGTTGCCGCAACCGGGGCGGCATGCCCCGCGCGCACGCTTGCCCAGGCATCCGCGATCCCGGCTTCATAGCGCAGAAAGAGCGCCTCCTCCCAAATCAGCCGGATGGCCAGGAAATCGGTGATCGTCTCATCCGCGCCGCCGGCAAGCTCAGCCTGCCACAGCTTGTAGCGGGCATATTGCGCCCAGCCGCCCAAAGTCATGAGCATCTGGTGGAAATATGTTTCGGCGGCGTCCGCCGGCAGGTTCAACCGGGCCACCGCCCGTGCGGCCACCGCCAAACCTGTCTCCGGCGCTTCCGCCACGTGACAGGCAAAGCCGGGCAGGCCGAGGATTTCCGGCGTGATGTCGTGGGTGGCGGCCGCCCGCCAGGCGGCATAGGCGCTTTTTCCTTTCGGTGCGGCCCAAAGCGCCTGCCCTTCGTCGAAATATCCGCCGGCCCAGGCACCGAAGCGATCGGCGATGATACCCGGCCAATCGATGCCGGATAGACAGGCCGCGAGATCCGCGATCGAAGGCAGCGGGCTGGGCGGCGGCATTTCAACCTCCGCCGCCGCCTTCAATGCCGCCACATCGGCCGGCTTTGGTCCGGCAGCATTCGCGAGCGCCGCCGCGAGGTCGGCATCGCCGATCACCCCCGCCGCGATTTTCTCCGCGTACCAGCGCCGGGGCATAGTCACGCGCGCCCCCGCGATCCGCGCGAGCCGCGCCCCGGCCACGGCGAGAGGCTCGCCGGCTTGCCCGAGAAACGGATTGACCGCGACACTTGAGGCCAGGGGCCAGGCCGGCGGTATGGCGCGGGCGGCGCGGTCCATCGCCGCCTCCAAGGCTTGCGGGGCGGGCCAGGCGGAGGAGATTTCATTGATCATGGGCGTTGCTCCCGGCGGGACAGGATGAGTTGGGGATGGACCAGGCGTTGATCAGCCGGTCGAAGATGGCGTTGGCGTAGAGCCCGTTGGATAAATGCACGCGCAGCCCGGCGGCCGCGGGGTGGAAAGCCCAGAGCGGAAACAAGGCCTGCGCGATGGCAACCAGGCCGAAGCTCGCGGCGGCGAGGAGGAGCAGCGTCCATTCGAGTGGATCCGGCGCCGGGGGCGCGGGCAAGAGGCCGGCCGTGACCGAAACCGCGGCCCATTGCAGGGCGAAATAGGCCACTGAGGTTGCCACCGCGTAGAGGGCTGTGCGCCGGGTCAGGGCCTTGGGCGCGGCATCGGCGAAGCCTTGCGCGAGCATGTAGGCGACGCCGAAGATCAGGATAACGCCGAGCACAATGGCTTGCGGCGATTTGTGGGCAAAGCCGAAGCTGGCACCAAAAAGACCATAGATCATGAGGGCCAGGAGGAAGGCGCGGGCGACGGCCCCGGCCTTCGGCACGGCAACCGGACCCGGCCTGGCTATGGCCGCCACCCGCTCCACCGCGCCGCCCGATGCCAGAAAGGAATGCGCCTTGTAGAGTGAGTGGGCGACGATGTGCAGCAGCGCCAGCGGGAAAAGCGCCAGCCCGCATTCCAGGATCATGAAGCCCATCTGCGCCACGGTGGACCAGGCAAGCGAGGTTTTAACCGCGGGCTGGGTCAACATCACCAGACTGCCAAAGAGCGCGGTGAAGCCGCCAACCATGACAAGCACCGCGAGGACGCCCGGCGCCAGCAACATGACATCGGCGGAGCGGATCAGAAGAAAGCCGCCGGCATTGATCACCCCCGCATGCAGCAGGGCCGATACCGGGGTAGGCGCCTCCATGACTTCGGTAAGCCAGCCATGGGCGGGAAACTGTGCCGATTTGAGCATCGCGGCGGCGGCAATGAGCGCCGCGGCGCCGGCCGCCAGCTCGCCGCCCGCGCCCGACCGCGCGGCCGCCATGATTGTTCCGATTTGAAAACTTTTATAAGCGGCGGCCAGCAAGAGCGCGGCGCCAAGAAGCGCTGCATCGCCAAGCCGCGCGGTGATGAATTTCTTGCGCGCCGCGCGGCGGGCCGCGACCCGTTGCGGATAGAACAGCAACAGCCTGTGCAGGAAAAGGCTCGTGGCGATCCAGGCGATGACCAGCTGGAACAGATTGCCGGCGGTAACCAGCAGCGCCACGGCGGCCAGCGTCAGGCACAGCCAGGCGGTGAAGAGGCCTTGCCGGGCTTCCCCATCCAGATAGGTCCGCGCGTACCGCACGACGATCCAGCCGACGAACGTTACCAGAAGCAGCATGACGACGCTGACGGCATCGAGCCGGACAGACAGGCCGACGCCGTCAATCCCGATGATAGGACCATCGCCGGCGCCGCGAAGAATGAAGTAAGCGGCCGCCCCCACCGCCGCGAGCAAGGCGAGAAGCGAGGCGGCTTCGGCCAATAGGGGGGCGAATTTGGGCCGTGGCCCATGATCGAAAAAACCGGTTGCCCCGGCGAGGAGCAGCGGAACCGGCGCCAGCAGCGGCGCGAGGAATGGCAGCACGAAAATCCCCTTCAAACGCAAAGATTGTTCGGGGGGTGGTAGCTGATCAGGTATTCCGAAAAAAATTCATTGTTTGTACAAATTCGTTCGCTTTAATAGAACGATATGAGGGACCTGAACTATAATCATCTGCGCTATTTCTGGGCGGTGGTTCATGCGGGCGGCCTGACCCGGGCGGCCGCGATGATGAATCTGTCGCAATCGGCACTTTCAGTGCAAATTCAGAAGCTTGAGCACCAGATCGGGCATCCGCTCTTCGAGCGCGCCGGCCGGAAGCTGGTGCTGACCGAAGCCGGGCGGATCGCGCTCGACTATGCGGACACGGTGTTCAAGGCGGGCGAGGAGCTCATGAGCACCTTGCGCGGGCAGCCCCTTGCCACCCGCCAGGTGCTGCGCGTCGGCGCGCTGACCACCTTGTCGCGAAATTTCCAACTTGAGTTCCTTCGCCCCCTGGTTGGCCGGGCGGATGTCGAGCTGGTCGTTCGCTCGGGCAATATCCGCGATCTGCTCGCTCAGCTGGAGGCCCACGCCCTCGATGTGGTCCTGGCCAACAGCGCCGCGCCGCGTGACGCACGGTCCTCATTGCGCAATCATCTGCTCAACGAGCAGCCTGTCAGCCTGGTGGGCCGTCCGCGCCCAGCCCGGCACAAATTCAAGTTTCCGGACGATCTGCGCTCGGAACCCATTCTCTTGCCGAGCCTCGATAGCGACATACGCGTCGCCTTCGACCGCGTGCTTGAGCTGGCGGGGATCAGGCCGATCATCCTCGCCGAGGTCGATGACATGGCGATGCTGCGATTGCTGGCGCGCGAGCGCGAGGGCGTGACCCTGGTGCCGCCGATCGTTGTCCGCGATGAGCTGAAGGCCGGAGTTCTCGTCGAGCATTGCCGGATCGAGGACGTCACCGAGACATTCCATGCCATCGTGCAGAAGCGGCGTTTTCCCAACCGGCTCCTGAACGAGCTCCTGCCCGCCGGCAAAGGTTGACACCGCGCCGCACCTGCGCCGATCACGGCGCGGACGCACACATCATGCGCGCCGCCACAGGCGCCGCAGGCGCAGGAAACCATTATAGAGGCACTCGGCCAACGCCAAAACCGGCGCCAGCCGCAACAGCCGGGCCGCGGGCCTGAAGCCTGGCAATTGCTCCCAGATCAGCGCGAAGGCGGCGGCGCCGCTGACCAGCGTGCCATCGCCCCGCCGCGCGTGCAGACGCGCCAGCGCCTGGCCGCGGGTGAGATCCGCCGCCACGCGCTCGGGAGCCTGGGAAATATCCTGCCAGGCGATATGCTCAGCGCCCGGGCGGGTTTGGTAAAAGCCGATCTCGCGCCGGCAGACCGGGCAGCCGCCATCGTAATACACGATTGGTTTCGGCATCTATGGCAACTCCCTCAGCAAGGCCGGAATATGCGCCTTGAAGTCGAAAAAGCCGCGCCGGGCGAGCGGCCAGCAGCGCGTATCAAACGCCCGGCGCAGACGGTGAAGATGAAGGCCCGCGTCATGCAGCTTCGTTTCGGCCGCGCGCAGCGCCTCCGCCGCCCAACCCACCGGCGCATAGGGTGTGATGACCGCTACCGCGCCCGCATCCCGCGCCCAGCTGGCGACCGCGCCCGGCGCGAGTATCGGCGCGGCCAGGCCATAAGCCGGGCTGGCGCTGGTCAGGCTGGCGTCGAGGGCCGCACGCGTCCAGCCCGCGGTCCGTTCGCTCACCGGGCTGCATGCGCGCACCGCCGCCGGAGCAAGGCCGCCCAGCGCCACGATATTCATCCCGGCAAGCGCCAGCCCCCCGGCGCCCAGATCATCCTCATGCAGCAGCAGCGCCACCGGGCCCCGGGGCGGCGCGCCGGTTGCAGGGAGGCTTTGCATGGCGGGCGGGTTGGGTTCGGCGACAGGCTCTGGGGTCTCGTTCAGCGCCCCGTAAGGCGCGAAGCGCCCGTTGCTGTACTGCTCGATATTCGCCGCACGGGCGATATAGGGCTTATTGGGCGTCTGGCACCCGGCCACCCAACGCCAAGAGAGGAGGTTGGAGGCGGCATCGGCATCCAGCAGGTGCTGGAAGAAAAAATCCGCCCCCAGAAGCCACGGAAGTTTGAGCGTGAAGCACCAGATGCTGGCAAACCACATGCGGGTATGGTTATGCAGCGTGCCGGTCTGCACCAGTTCTCGCGCCCAGGCGTCAAAACAGCCGATTCCCGTCTCACCCCGCGCCGCCTGCATGGCCCGGAGGCTCAGCGCCGCATCCTCCCGCAGCGCCGCCAGACGCTGCTTGTAGCTGGTCCATAGCGACGGGCGCAGCTCCAGCCAGCCTTTCCAATAGAGGCGCCAGAAAACCTCCTGGATGAATTTTTCCGCGCCATCGGCGCCGTGCCGGGCGATGACGGCTGAGATCACCTCAGTCTCACTCACCAGCCTGTGGCGCAGGTAAGGTGAAAGGCCCGAGACGGCACTGGGCGCGCCCGGACGCGGATCGGTGTTGCGCCCCGCCGCATAGGCGCGGCCCGCCCGGGGGATAAACGCCGCCAACCGGGCCAGCCCAGCCTCGCGCGTGGGCGGCGGGGTGAATATGGCGGTCATCGCGGGTTCATCGGTTTTCATGCGCCGTGCCGCCCTGGGCAGGCCGGACGTGACCCGGCAGGCGCACGCATCCGCCGGAATATCCGCCGGCTGGACAGGCTAGGGCCAGACCCAGCGCGGCTGCGGTAAATGACGCCCGTTTCTGCACAAGCTGCTTTCCTGATACCAGCCAGCTTACGCAACCGGAGCGCCGCCGGATCAACCGCAGGCGTAAAACAGTCTCCGGGATCGGGGGTTGCGCGGCCGGTGAACATCTCACCGGCCCGTCTTCGCGCCTTTGTTTGCCCTGCCCCGGCCCTGCGGCTATGCAGGGTGTAACCTTGTAACGGAGGCACCATGTCCTGGCTGCACCACCCATCCGATCAGCCCGAAGGCGCCGCCGCTCTGGTGATCACCCCGGTCAGCCATGATATCGGCGGGCTGCGCGTGCGCCGGGCACTGCCCCATGCCAGCCAGCGCATGGTCGGGCCGTTCGTGTTTCTGGACCATATCGGCCCGGCGCGGTTCGAGGCCGGGCATGGGCTGGATGTGCGCCCGCACCCGCATATCGGCCTGGCCACCGTCACCTATCTGATGCAGGGGCGCATCCTGCACCGCGACACGCTGGGCAGCGCCCAGGAGATCCGCCCCGGTGCGGTGAACTGGATGACGGCCGGGCGCGGCATCGCCCATTCCGAGCGCTCACCGGAAGATGCCAGGCGCGGCGTGCAGCCGATTCTGGGCATTCAGAGCTGGGTGGCACTGCCGAAGGCGGATGAGGAAGCCGCCCCCGGCTTCTTCCATTATGAAGGCGCCAGCCTGCCGCAGCTTGAAGATGGCGGCATCGTCGCGCGGATCATCGCCGGGCGCGCCTATGGCCAGACCGCGCCGGTGAAAGTCTTTTCCGACACGCTCTATGTGGATGTGAGCCTTGGCATCGGCAGCGCCCTGCCCTTGCCGGATGAGCATGAGGAACGCTCGGTGCAGATCATCGCCGGCGAAATCGAAATCGCCGGGGAGCGCTTCGGCGAGGGTCAGCTTCTGGTATTCCGTCCCGGCGATGCCATCACCATCCGCGCCTTGGCCGATAGCCGGCTGATGCTGCTGGGCGGTGAACCGCTGGATGGGCCGCGCCATATCTGGTGGAATTTCGTCTCCAGCTCGAAAGAGCGTATCGAGCAGGCGAAACAGGATTGGGTCCAGCGCCGTTTCGGGTTAGTCCCGGGTGACGACCAAGATTTCATCCCGCTGCCGGGAAGCAAGCCGGTTGGGTCATAAGGAGGCCGAATGAGCGAGACCGTTACCGTTACCGTCACCCGCCAGCAGGATTTCCAGTTCCTGGTGGAATTCGGGCCGCAATATGCCACCATGATCGCCGATGAGCCGGCGCCGGTGGGAGAGGATATGGGGCCCTCGCCGCAGCATCTGCTGGCCGCCTCCATCGCCAACTGCCTCTGCGCCAGCCTCACCTTCGCCTGCCGGAAATATCATGAGGACCCGGGCGAGTTCTCCGCCAGCGTCACCTGTGAGATCGGCCGCAACGCCGCGAAGCGGCTGCGTGTCACCCGCATCGATGTCGCCATCACCCTGAATGGCGACCCGGCCGCGGTGCCGCATCTGAACCGCGCGCTGGCGAGCTTCGAGGATTTCTGCACCGTCACCGAGAGCGTGCGCGCCGGGATCGAGGTGAATGTGCAGGTTCTGGGGCCGGACGGCGCCAAGCTGGGGCAGTAGCCCGAACAGCGCGGCGCCCCACGCCGCGCTTGCATTCCCCGCCGCCTGAGGCCAGATTTTCCCCAAAGCAAAACGGCCGCCCGCAAAGACTTGGTGGCGAGGGGAAACGCGATGAGCACGCAGGCGCATGTGCGCGAAATCGAAACCGCCTGGCAGGGCGGGGCGTCGGGGCGGGACTCCTATGTCATCCAATCCTGGCGGCGTTGCCTGGATGAGCATCATCTCGACCCGGCGGCGCGCTGCGAGGCGGTGATCCTGCCCGAGGCGCGGCTGAATGAGCATCGCGAACAGGCGCAGGCGCTGATCGGCATCGCCAGGGTCGGGCTGGAGCGGCTCTACGGGCATATTTCCGGCCAGAATTACGTGCTGCTGCTGACCGACCGCGAGGGCATCGCGGTGGAATATTTCGGCGATCCGCGTCAGGCGCGGGAGCTGCGCAAGGCCGGGCTGTATCTGGGCGCGGACTGGGCGGAGGCGCGGGCGGGCACCTGCGCGGTGGGGGCCTGCATCGCCACCGGCGAGGCGCTGACCATCCATCAGACCGACCATTTCGACATGACCCACACCCCGCTCTCCTGCACCGCCGCGCCGATCTATGATCTGGATGGCCGGCTCTGCGCGGTGCTGGATATCTCCCTGCTCACCTCGCCGGACGAGAAGCTGAGCCAGGTGCTGGCGCGGCATCTGGTCAGCGCCACGGCGCGGCGGATCGAGCTTGCCAACCTGATGGCGCAGACCAGCCGGCAATGGGTGCTGCGCTTCGCCGCCGCGCCGGATTTCCTGGATGTGGACCCGGAAGGGGCCATCGCCATCGATGCGGCGGGGCGGATCACCGGCATGACCAACCAGGGCGCCAGGCTGCTGGCCCGCGCCGCCGGGCAGGATTGGCGCCGCCCGGAGGTGCTGCTGGGGCAGAGGCTGGAGCGGTTTCTGGAGCTGGATGTAAACGGGCTGCCCGGGCTGATGCGCGGCCGCCCCGCGCAGGAGCGCGGCTTGCGCACCCGCGACGGGCAGATTCTGTTCGCGCACGCCATCGAGCCGCCGCCGCGCCCAAAACCCCGCGCCGCCCTGGCGGCAATTGGCGGCATCCCGGCGCCGCTGCGCGCTTTGGCCGCCCCCGGCGCGGTGATGGATGCGCTGCTGGCCAAGGCGGCGCGGCTGGCCCGCACTGATTTGCCGTTATGCATCCAGGGCGAAACCGGCACCGGCAAGGAGGTTCTGGCCCGCGCCATCCATGACGCCAGCGCGCGGCGCGGCGATTTCGTGGCGCTGAACTGCGCGGCCTTGCCGGAGAGCCTGATCGAGGCGGAATTGTTCGGCCACGCGCCGGGCGCCTTCACCGGCGCGGCGCCAAAAGGCCGCAAGGGGCTGGTGGAGGCGGCGGATGGCGGGACTTTGTTTCTGGATGAGATCGGCGACATGCCGCTCGCCTTGCAGACCAGGCTGCTGCGGGTGCTGGCCGAGCAGGAAATTCAGCCGCTGGGCGGCGGCGCGGCCCGGCGGGTGAAATTGCGCGTGCTCTGCGCCTCGCACCGCGACCTCGCAGGGCTGGTGGTGCAGGGGCTGTTCCGGGAGGATCTCTATTACCGGCTGCACGCCGCCAGCCTCACTTTGCCGCCCTTGCGCGCGCGGGAGGATTTCGACTGGCTGGTGGCGCGCCTGCTGGCCCGGCACAACCAGGACAGGCTGCGTCTGGACCCCAGCGCGCTGGCGGCTTTGCGGGCGCATTCCTGGCCGGGCAATCTGCGCGAGCTGGACCATTGCCTGGCCACCGCCTGCGCCCTGTGCGAGGGCAAGGAGATCACCCCAGAGGATCTGCCCGTGGCCCTGGCCATGCCGGATGAGGCCGCGCAGCTGCGGGCCGCCCTGGCCGAGTGTGGCGGCAATGTCTCGGCGCTGGCGCGGCGGCTGCGGATTGACCGCACCACCGCGCATCGGCGCTTGCGCAAGGCCGGGCTGCGCCGCCACAGCTGAGCGCCACAGAGACCGCCACACTGTGGCGCGTCTGAGCGACGATTTTAACTACTTATCAAGAGCTTAGCTTTGGCACGCGGCTTGCGTTTGATCTCCTGCCAACAAAAACCAGGAGGACCAAGTTGCGAGCCTTACGTTTCCACGCCGCGCGCGATTTGCGCATTGAGGAGATCGCCGCACCATCCGCCCCGCCGCCAGGGCAGATCCTGGTGCGCAACCGCTTCGTCGGCATCTGCGGCACCGATCTGCATGAATATGCTTATGGGCCGATCTTCATCCCCACCAGCCCGCACCCTTTCACCAAGGCGCATGGGCCGCAGATTCTCGGCCATGAATTTGGCGGGGTGGTGGAGGCCATCGGCGCCGGGGTGAGCCATGTGCAGCCTGGCGACCGCGTGTCTATCCAGCCGCTGATCATGCCGCGCGCGGGCGATTATTTCGCTGATCGCGGGCTGTTTCATTTGAGCCCGGAGCTGGCGCTGGCCGGGCTGAGCTGGGCCTGGGGCGGCATGGCCGAGGCGGCGCTGCTGAATGACTATAATGTTGTGAAAATCCCTGACAGCCTCAGCGATGAGGAGGCGGCTCTGGTGGAGCCGAGCGCCGTTGCGGTTTATTCCTGCGACCGCGGCGGGGTGCGCGCCGGCGCCTCGGTGCTGGTCACCGGGGCCGGGCCGATCGGGCTGCTCACCGTGCTGGCCGCCCGCGCCGCCGGCGCCGGACCGCTTTTCGTCTCCGACCTCAACGACGCCAGACTGGCCTATGCCAAATCGATCGTGCCTGATTTAATCACGATCAATTCGAAGCGCGAAAATGTCGGGGAAATGGTGCGCGCACAGACCGAGGGCGGCGTTGGCTGCGATGTGGCGCTGGAATGTGTCGGCAATGAGCATGCGCTGAAAGCCTGCCTGGATGCGGTGCGCAAGCAGGGCGTGGTGGTGCAGACCGGCCTGCATCCGCATGAAAATCCGCTGGATTGGTTTCAGGTGACGTTCAAGGATGTCGATCTGCGCGGCGCCTGGGCTTATCCGACGCATTACTGGCCCAGGGTGATCAGCCTGATCGCCAGCGGCGCGCTGCCGGCTTCGAAAGTGGTGACAGCACGGATCAAGCTGGAAGATGCGGTGAAAGACGGCTTCGACGCCTTGCTCGACCCAAGCGGCAAACATTTGAAAATTCTGATCGACCTGCAGGCCTGAAATCAAAAAAGCTTTTGGGGGTGTGGGATGTTTTTTCAAAAACACCCCAATGCTTTCCTAGCAAAAGGGAAAACGGACATGAACAAAATCAGCAAAGAAACAAAAGCCGCCACGCCACGCGCCATTGTTGAAGCCTGGCTCACCAGCTTCAATGGCGCACTCGCGGCCGGCGACGCGCGGACGGCGGCAAAGCTGTTCGCCGCCACCAGCTTCTGGCGCGACCTCATCGCCTTCACCTGGAATCTGAAAACCGTTGAAAACCCCGATGGCGTTCGCGACATGCTGGAGGCGACGCTGCCGCATCTGGGAGCGGTGCGATTCAGCATCGAGGAAGACCCAAGCGAGAGCGGCGGCGTGGTGGAAGCGTGGCTGTCTTTCGAGACCGGGATTGGCCGGGGCCAGGGGCATTTGCGGCTGAAGAACAACGAGGCCTGGACGCTGCTGACCACCCTCACCGAATTGAAAGGGTTCGAGGAAAATTCAGGCCCACGCCGGCCGCTCGGGGCCGAGCACGGCATTTCCAAGCACCGGCTGAGCTGGAGCGAAAAACGCCAGCATGAAGCTGAGACTCTGGGCTATGAGACGCAGCCTTATGTGCTGATCATCGGCGGCGGCCAGGGCGGCATTGCGTTGGGGGCAAGATTACGCCAGCTCGGCGTGCCGCATATCGTCATCGACAAGCACGACAAGCCGGGCGATCAATGGCGCAAGCGCTATAAATCCCTCTGCCTGCATGATCCGGTCTGGTACGACCATCTCCCCTATATCGATTTTCCGAAGAACTGGCCTGTGTTCGCGCCGAAGGACAAGATCGGCGACTGGCTGGAATTCTACACCAAGGTGATGGAGGTGAATTATTGGAGCCGCACCCTCGCCAAGCACGCCGAATATGACGAGGCGAGCAAGACATGGCATGTAACCGTTGAACGCGACGGCAAGGAGATCGAGCTGCGGCCGACGCAATTGGTGTTGGCCACCGGCATGTCCGGCAAGCCGAATATCCCAGCCTTCAAGGGCATGGAGAAATTCAAGGGCGAGCAGCAGCATTCCTCGCAGCATCCGGGGCCGGACGCGTATGCGGGCAAGAAGGTCGTCGTCATCGGGGCGAATAATTCCGCGCATGATATCTGTGCGGCACTCTGGGAGGTTGGCGCGGATGTGACGATGGTACAGCGCTCCTCCACCCATATCGTGCGCTCCGACTCGCTGATGGAGATCGGGCTGGGGGATCTTTATTCCGAGCGCGCCGTGGCCAACGGCATCACCACCCGCAAGGCGGATATGATCTTCGCCTCCCTGCCCTACCGGATCATGCATGAATTCCAAATCCCGATTTACGACGCGATCAAGAAACGCGATGCGGATTTCTATGCGGCGCTGGAGAAGGCCGGCTTCATGCTGGATTTCGGCGCCGACGGCTCCGGCCTGTTCATGAAATATCTGCGGCGCGGCTCAGGCTATTACATCGATGTCGGCGCCTGCGAGCTGGTGGCGAATGGTGAGATCAAGCTGAAATCCAATGTCGAGATCAAGGAGATCACCGAAACCGGGGTAAAGTTTGCCGATGGCACCACGCTGCCGGCGGATCTCATCGTCTATGCCACCGGCTATGGCTCGATGAATGGCTGGGCGGCGGATCTGATCAGCCAGGAGGTGGCGGACAAGGTCGGCAAGGTCTGGGGCCTGGGCTCCGACACGCCGAAGGATCCCGGCCCCTGGGAGGGCGAGCAGCGCAATATGTGGAAGCCGACGCAGCAGGAAAATCTCTGGTTCCATGGCGGCAATCTGCACCAATCGCGGCATTATTCACTCTATCTGGCGCTGCAATTGAAGGCGCGGATGGAGGGGCTGCCGACGCCGGTTTACGGGCTTCAGACTGTGCATCACCTGAAATAGCCCGGCCCGGGCCCCGCTTTTCCCTCTGGGCGGGGCCCGGCTTTTTAAAACCCTACCAAAACAAAAATTTTTGCCACCTCAAGCCTGTGCGCTTCGCAGGGCGCGGTCCAGCGTCTGGAAAATCCGGGGGTCGGCGCATTGCGCGACGTTGAAGCGCAAAAATCCTGAAGCGGTCTGTGCCGGGCTGAACACATTGCCGGGGGCGAGCACGACACCATGCGCCAGCGCCTCGCGGGCGAGCTGCGCGGCGTCCACCCCCGCCGGCAATGCGCACCACAGAAACATCCCTGCTTTCGGCATCATCCAGGGCCGCACGCCAATCGCCTGCAGCCGCCCCGCCACCTGCCCCATCGCCGCCGCCAGCCGGGCCCGCAGCGCCTCCACATGCTTACGCCGCCCGCCATCGCGCAGCACCGCCAGCAGCAGCTCCGCGCTCAACCGGCCGCTGGCGTAGGAAGTCGCAATTTTCAGATCGATCAGTCCCTCGATCCAGCCCGGCTTCACCGCGATATAGCCCAACCGCAGGGAGGCGGAGATGGTCTTGGAAAAGCTGCCGATCTGCACCACCCGCTCCAGCCCGTCGAACGCGGCGAGGCGCGGCGTGGGCTCGGCCTCAAAATCCGCGAAAATATCGTCCTCGATGATGATCAGGTCATGCTGCTCGGCCAGCTTCAATACCCGATGCGCGCTGGCCGGGGCGAGGGCGGCGCCGGTCGGGTTATGCACGGCGCAGTTGGTGATGTAGAGGCGCGGTTTTTCCGCCGCCAGCACCTGCGCGAAGGCCGCCAGATCCGGCCCTTGCGGGGTGTAGGGCACGCTCACCACCCGCACCCGGTGCGCCCGCAGCAAGGCCCGGAAATTGAAATAGCAGGGATCATCCACCAGCACCGTGTCGCCCGGCTCCAGCAGAAACCGGCAGAGCAGATCCACCGCCTGGGTGCCGGATTCGGTGAGCAGGATCTGCCCCGGCGCGGCCGGCACGCCCTGCCCGGCCAGGCGGCGGGCCAGATACTCGCGCAAGGCCGGCAACCCGAGCGGGCTGCCATAATCGCCCAGCACCGAAGCCTCCGCCCGCGCCAGCCCGCGCAGCGCCCGGCGCAGACTATCCTCCGGCAGCCAGGAGGGCGGCAGCCAGCCGCAGCCGGGTTTGAGCACATCAGCCGGCGTCTCCAGCGTCTGCCGCGAGACCCAAAGCGGATCGACATCGCGGTCCAGATCCGGCCCGGCCTCGGCCAGATTCAGCGGCGCGGTGCGCCCGGCGACGTAAAACCCCGAGCCACGACGGGATTCGATCACCCCTTCCGCCACCAGCCGGTCATACGCCTCCACCACCGTGCTTTTGGACACACCCGCCTGCCCCGCCTGCGCCCGGATGGAGGGCAGCCGCATCCCCGCCCCCAGCCCGCGCGAAGCGATGCGCCCGCGTATCTCCCCGACAAGCTGTGCCACCAGGCTGGATTCGGACATAGTGTACCCTCAACATTACCAGTACAGTTTGGTTGAATTGTACCGATCCGTCTCTGGTCCCGCCAGAGGCTTTCCGGCTCTATCGGCTTTTTTCGGGTGAGACGACGATGAACAAGACGATGGGCGGCTTTGTCTGGGGCGGGCTGGGGATGATCTGTTTCAGCGGCTCGATGCCCGCCACCCGCGCCGCCCTGGCCGGGTTCGACCCGGTCTTTCTCACCTTGGCCCGCGCCGTGCTGGCCGGGCTGCTGGCCCTGGCGGCCTTGCTGGCGCTGCGCCAGAGCCGGCCGGCGCGGGGCGATCTGCTCTCGCTCTGCATCGTCGCACTCGGCGTGGTGCTGGGCTTTCCCCTGCTCACCGCCCTGGCGCTGCGCCATATCGATGCCGCGCAATCGCAGATTTTCCTCGGCCTGCTGCCGCTTTCCACCGCTCTGTTCGGGGTGCTGCGCGGGGGTGAGAGGCCGCGCCCGGGCTTCTGGGCCTTCGCCGTGCTGGGCAGCGCGTGCGTGGTGCTGGTGGCACTGCGCCACAAGGCGCAGCTGCCGCCGGCCGGCGTGGGGCTGATGCTGGGCGCCATCCTGGTCTGCGGCCTGGGCTATGCCGAGGGTGCCAAGCTCGCCCGCCGGCTGGGCGGCTGGCAGGTCATCTCCTGGGCGCTGGTTCTGGCCCTGCCCTGGATGCTGGTGCTGGGCTGGCTCAGCGCTCCCGCCAGCTTCGCCACCGTGCCGCAGCGCGCCTGGATGGGGCTTGGCTATGTCGCTCTGTTCAGCATGCTGATCGGCTTCATCTTCTGGTATCGCGGGCTGGCGCTGGGGGGCATCGCCGCCGTCGGGCAGTTGCAGCTTTTGCAGCCGGCCCTGGGCCTCGCCGCCTCGGCGCTGGTGCTGCATGAGACGGTGCCGCCGGCAATGTTCGCCAGCATGGTCGGCATTGCCGCCTGCGTCGGCGGGGCGCGGCGCTTCATCTGATTTACCCCCGCGCAAGATTGCCCGGCCACGGCGCGGGGTTGTACCTTCGGGCATGGCCAGCTCCTCCCTCGCCCGCCCTGCAGCGGACCCGCACGACCTCCTGCACCGGGTCTTCGGCCTGCCCGGCTTTCGCGGCCAGCAGGAAGAGATCGTCCAGCATGTCTGCGCCGGCGGCGACGCGCTGGTGCTGATGCCGACCGGCGGCGGCAAATCCCTCTGCTACCAGCTCCCGGCTCTATGCCGGGACGGGGTTGGCATCGTCGTCTCGCCGCTGATCGCGCTGATGCGCGACCAGGTGGCGGCTTTGCGCCAGCTCGGCGTGCCGGCGGCCGCCCTCAATTCCAGCCTCGCCGCGCCCGAGCGCGCCCAGGTGCGCTCTGACCTGCGCGCCGGGCGGCTGAAACTGCTCTACGCCGCCCCGGAACGGCTGCTGATGCCGGATTTCCTGGAGATGATGGATGGGGCGCGCATCGCCCTCATCGCCATCGATGAGGCGCATTGCGTCAGCCAATGGGGGCATGATTTCCGGCCGGAATATCTGGGCCTCTCACAACTGGCCGAGCGCTTCCCCGGCGTGCCGCGCATGGCGCTGACCGCCACCGCCGACCCGCAGACCCGGCAGGACATCGCCCAGAGGCTGGGGCTGGAGGAGGCGCCACTCTTCCTCTCCAGCTTCGACCGCCCGAATATCCGCTACGCCGTGCTGCGCAAGGAGGCGCCTTTGCGCCAGCTGCAAACCTTCCTGCGCGCGCATGAGGGAGAGAGCGGCATCGTCTATTGCCTCAGCCGCAACAGCGTCGAGCAGACCGCCGCCGCATTGAACCAGCACGGCATCCGCGCTTTGCCCTACCATGCCGGCATGCCGGCCGAGACCCGGGCCGCCAACCAGGATGAATTCCTGACCACCGAGGACGGGCTGGTGCTGGTCGCCACCGTGGCCTTCGGCATGGGGGTGGACAAGCCGGATGTGCGCTTTGTCGTGCATCTGGACCTGCCCTCCAGCCTGGAGGCCTATTATCAGGAAACCGGCCGCGCCGGGCGCGACGGGCTGCCGGCGGAAACGCTGCTGCTCTATGGCATGCAGGATCTGGTGCTGCGCCGGGGGATGATCGAGCAGAGCAACGCCCCGGCCGAGATCAAGCAGGTGGAGCGGCGCAAGCTGGATTCGCTGCTGGGTGTCTGCGAGACCATCACCTGCCGCCGCCAGGCGATCTTGGCGCATTTCGGCGAAACCCTGGCCCAGCCCTGCGGCAATTGCGACAACTGCATCACCCCGGCGGAAACCTGGGACGGCACCATCGCCGCGCAAAAAGCCCTCTCCGCCGCCTGGCGCACCCGCCAACGCTTCGGCGTCGGCCATCTCACCGATATTCTGCTGGGGGTGAAGACCGAGAAGGTGGAACGTTTCGAGCATGACCAGCTACCGACCTTCGGGGTGGGGAGCGAGCTGGACCGCAAAGGCTGGGGCTCGGTGTTCCGCCAGCTGATCGTGCGCGGGGCGCTGGAGGTGGACCATGAGAATTACGGCGCGCTCTGCCTCACGCAAGCCGGCGAGGCGATCTTGCGCGGCAAGGAAAGCGTGCGGCTGCGCCAGGAGGCCAGCAGCTTCACCGCACGCGGGCTGCTGAAAAAGAAAGCCAGCCGGCTGGAGGTGGCGGAAAGCGACAAGGCCTTGTTCGAGGCGCTGCGCGCCGAACGCTCACGCCTGGCCAAGGCCCAGAACGTGCCGGCCTATGTGATCTTCCACGACGCCACCCTAGCCGCCATCGCCACCGCCCGCCCCGCCAACGCCGCCGCACTGGCGGAGATACCCGGCATCGGCGCCTCGAAGATCGAGCGCTACGGGGCGGAGATTTTGGAGATCGTGGGGGCGGGGGCATAGCCTGCCGAGATTTACCCCACCCGCCATTGCGCTATAGCCTACCACCATCGCTCGAAACCTACGGACTGGTCCGATCTGACATGACAAACACACTGCGCGGCGCCGATTATATTGCCGAATTCCTGGTCGGGCGGGGAGTCAAATCCGTCTTTCTGGTGCCGGGCGGCGGTAATATGTTTCTCTCGGACGCGATGGGCCAGGCCGCCGGGCTGGAGGCGGTGCCGATGCATCATGAACAGGCCTGCGCCATGGCGGCGGAAGCCTATTCGCGCGTCACCGAGCAGGTCGGCGTCGCCCTCGTCACCTCCGGCCCCGGCGCCACCAACGCGATCACCGGCGCGGGCGAGGCCTGGGCGGAATCCTGCCCGCTGCTGATCATCTCCGGCCAGGTCAAGCGCGCCGACCTCAAGGGCGATTCAGGCTTGCGGCAAAAGGGCCCGCAGGAGGTCGATATCGTCGAGATGGTGAAGGGCATGACCAAATATGCCGTCACCGTGATGGATGGGCAGGATCTGCGCTATCATCTTGAAAAAGCCTTCCACCTCGCCACCACCGGCCGCCCCGGCCCGGTCTGGCTCGACGTGCCGCTGGATATTCAGGGCGGCCCGGTCGAGCCGGCGGCGATGCGCGGCTTCACGCCTCCCGCCCCCGCCCCCGCGGCGCCGCTGCGCGCGGCAGCCGCGCGGATGATCGAGCTGATCAACGCGGCCGAGCGGCCGATCTTCTTCATCGGCCATGGTGTGCGCCTGGGGGGTGCTGCCGCATTGCTGAGCGAGATGATCGAAGCCTTCGGCATTCCGGTGCAGACCAGCTGGAATGCCCAGGACATGCTGCCCGCCGCGCATCCGCTGAATTTCGGCAAGCCCGGCACGGTGGCGTTGCGCGCGCCGAATTTCGCCATCCAGAATGCCGATCTGCTGATCTGCATCGGCACCCGGCTGGACAATTCCCTCACCGCCTTCAATCCCGGCCGCTTCGGACGGGCCGCGCGCAAGGTGATGGTGGATGTGGACCCGGTGGAGCTGGATAAATACACCCATGAGATCGAGCTGAAGGTGCTCGCGGAAGCGAAGGATTTCATCGCCGCCGCGCTGGCTGAAAAAGCCCGGCTGCAGCCGCGCGACCGCAGCGCCTGTTTCGCCCGCTATGCCGAATGGAAGCAACGCTACGCGCTGAATGGCGGCGCCCCCTGGCCGGCTGCGGGCGAGATCAGCCATTTCCACCTGATCAGCGCCTTCGCCAAGGCCTTCCCGGAAAATGCGCTGGTGATGACCGGCGGCTCTGGCCTGGCGATCGAGAGCTTCTGGATGACCTTCGAGGCCAAGCGCGGCCAGCGCCTGTGCACCACCTCCGGCCTCGGCTCGATGGGTTATGGTCTGCCGGCGATGATCGGCGCCTGCGTGGCGCGCGGGCGCCAGCCCACCATCGGCGTGGAGAGCGATGGCAGCCTGATGATGAATTTGCAGGAGCTGGCGACCTTGCGCGGGCTCAACCTGCCGGTGCGGATGTTCATCATCAATAACCGCGGCTACGGCTCCATCCGCAACACCCAGCGCAATTACTTCAATGGCCGCTATGTCGGCACCGGGCCGGAAGCGGGGCTGTTCATGCCGGATTTCGTCGCCCTGGCGCAGGCGATGGGGCTGCCGGCGATGCGCATCGAGGACGCCGCCGATCTGGAGGCCGGCATCGCCCATACGCTGGCGCAGCCCGGGCCGTTCATCTGCGATATCAGAGTCACATCGGATGAATCGCTGTGGCCGAAAGCCATCGCGGTGCCGCAGCCGGACGGCACGCTGCTCTCGATGCCGCTTGAGGACATGACCCCGCTGCTGCCGCGCGAGGAGCTGCGGGCGCAAATGCTGGTCGGGCTCACCGAAGAATCAGAAAAAATCCTCCTCTGATCCTCCACCCGCCGCGCATTGACAGCGCGGCGCCGACACCGCACCCTCCCCGCCAAAGCCTCGCCTGAAGGCGGCGCGAATGGAGGGTGCCGGGGTAACATGAGATCGACATCATGGGTTTGAAATCATGGGATCGGCAGCGCCGTGAGCGCCAGGCGCGGCTCGATGCGGCAGCACCGCTCAGCGATGGCAAAATCGTCCCCACCGCGCGGGTCAGCGCCCTGCTGCGCGCCCTCATCCGCCCGGGGGACCGGCTCTGCCTGGAAGGCGACAACCAGAAGCAGGCGGATTTCCTGGCCGATGCGCTGGCCGGGCTGGACCCGGCCGAGATCCATGATCTGCACATCGTCCAGTCCGGCGTGGTGCTGCAGGCGCATCTGGATCTGTTCGAGCGCGGCCTCGCCCGCAAGCTGGATTTCTCCTATTCCGGCCCGCAAAGTGCCGCCATCGCCCGGGCGCTGGATGCCGGCAAGATCGAGCTTGGCGCAGTGCATACCTATATCGAGCTGTTCGCCCGCTATTTCATGGATCTCACCCCGAATGTGGCGCTGATCGCGGCGGTGCAGGCGGATCATGAGGGCAATCTCTATACCGGCCCGAACACCGAGGACACGCCGACCATCGTCGAAGCCACCGCCTTCAAATCCGGCATCGTGGTGGCGCAGGTGAACAAGATCGTCGACAAGCTGCCCCGCGTCGACATCCCCGGCAGCATGGTGGATTTCGTCATCGAGGCGGACCGGCCCTTCTATGTCGAGCCGCTTTTCACCCGCGACCCCGCCGCCATCACCGAGGTGCAGATTTTGATGGCGATGATGGCGCTGAAGGGCATCTACGCACCCTATGGCGTGCGCCGGCTCAATCACGGCATCGGCTTTCCCACCGCGGCGATCGAGCTGATCCTGCCGACCTATGGCGAGGCGCTGGGGCTGCGCGGCAAAATCGCCACGCATTTCGCCCTCAACCCGCACCCGACACTGATCCCCGCCATCGAAAGCGGCTGGGTGGAGCAGGTGCATTGCTTCGGCAGCGAGGTGGGGATGGACCAGTATATGTCCGCCCGGCCGGATATCTTCTTCCTCGGCCGGGATGGCACGCTGCGCTCCAACCGGCTGATGTGCCAAACCGCCGGGCTCTATGCCTGCGACATGTTCATCGGCTCCACCTTGCAGATCGACCTCGCCGGCAACAGCTCCACCTTCACCAATGGCCGCATCGCCGGCTTTGGCGGGGCGCCGAACATGGGCGCGGATGCGCGTGGCCGCCGCCACGCCTCGCCGGCCTGGATGCAGGCCGGGCAGGAGGCCGCCGGCGAGGCCGGCAGCCTGGTGCGCGGGCGCAAGCTGGTGGTGCAGATGGTGGAGACCTTCGGTGAAAAGCTGGTGCCGCGCTTCGTCGAGGAGCTGGACAGCGTGCGCATGGCCCGCGACCTCAAGCTCGATCTCGCCCCGGTGATGATCTATGGCGACGACGTCACCCATATCGTCACCGAGGAAGGCATCGCCAATCTGCTGCTCTGCCGCACCCCGCAAGAGCGCGAACAGGCGATCCGCGGCGTCGCCGGCTTCACCCCGATCGGGCGCGGACGCGACCGGGCGGCGGTGGAGCGCTTGCGCGCCCGCAAGGTGATCCAGCGGCCGGAGGATCTCGGCATCTCGCCGCTGGACGCCACCCGCCAGCTGCTGGCGGCGCGCTCGGTGCAGGATCTGGTCGCCTGCTCCGGCGGGCTGTACCGCCCACCGGCCAAATTCAGGAATTGGTAGGAGAACCGCGATGGAGCAGTTCCAGATCCGCATCGAGCAGGCCCGCCTCGCGCCGGGCGGGCGCCGCTTGGCCAGCCTCGGCGTCAACGCCTCCGGCAATCTCGAATTGCTGGTCGAGCGCAGCCAGCCGCCTGGCGAGGCTTTGTTCGATATCGCCACCGCCGCCACCGGCTTTCGGGATTTGTGGGAAGCCGTGATCAACGATTTCTGCGCGCGCCTGCCGGTCGGCGGGCTGCATTTTTCCATCAATGATGGCGGCGCGCGACCGGATGTGGTCGGGCTGCGGCTGATGCAGGGGGCCGCGCTGATGGAGCAGCCGGCATGAACGCGCCCGGCATCAACGCGCAGAGCGATTATTATTACGAGGCCTCCGCCCGCGACCGCGCGCAGGGGCTGCTCGACCCTGGCAGCTTCACCGAATTCATGGGGCCGCAGGCGCGCTGCCTCAGCCCGCATCTGGCGCAATTCAACCTCACCGGCGCCTTCGATGACGGCATCATCATCGGCGCCGGCCTGCTGCGGGGCATGCCGGTCTATGTCGCCGCGCAGGAGGGCCGGTTCATGGGCGGCGCCTTTGGCGAGCTGCACGGGGCCAAGCTGGTCGGGCTGCTGCGCGCCGCCGCCGCGCAAAAGATACAAGCCGTGCTGCTGGCGCTGGATACTGGCGGGGTGCGGCTGCAGGAGGCCAATGCCGGCGAGATGGCGATTTCCGAGGTACTGCGCGCCATCATCGCGGCCCGCCTCGCCGGGGTGGCGGTGATCGCGCTGGTCGGCGGCCGGGCCGGGGCGTTCGGCGGCGGCGGCATCATCGCCGCCAGCTGCAGCCGCATCATCGTCTCAGGCCATGGCCGCATCAGCGTCAGCGGCCCGGAAGTGATCGAGACCAACAAGGGCGTCGAGGAGTTCGATTCGAAGGATCGCGGGCTGGTCTGGCGGGTCACGGGCGGGCGCTCGCGCGCCCTGCTCGGCGGTACGGATGCCTATGTCGCGGACCGCATCTCCGCCTTCCGCGATGCCGCCCTGGCGCAGATCCCCAGCGCCCCGCCCTTCACCCTGGAGAGCCTGCAGGCCGAACAGGCGCGGCTGAGCCAGCGCCTCGCCGCCTATGGCGCCTGCCGGGATGCCACCGAGATCTGGCACCAGGCCGGGCTGGAAGCCCCCGCCCCGGTGCCCGATTTGTCCGAGGCGGATTACGCCGCCCTCCCGCGCCTGAAGGAGGCCGAGCATGACGCGCGATGAGCTGCTGACCGCCTTGTTTCCCGCCGGCTGCAGCATTCAGCAAGGCGGCTTCGGCACGCTGCGCGGCATGGCGGCGCTGCCGGGCACCGGGCGGGTCGAGATCATCGGCATCGAGTCCGGCACGCCGCTGGGGATCGAGGCCGCGCTGATCCTCTCCGGCCATGTGCTGGAACTGGTGGCCGCCGCAAGCCAAGCGCCGCTGCTGGTGCTGGTGGATACCGCCGCCCAGGAGATGGCCCGGCGCGAGGAGCTGCTGGGGCTGAACGAGGCGCTGGCGCATCTCGCCAAATCCCTGGCCCTGGCCGCCGAGACGGGCATGTTCACGCTCGGGCTGCTCTATGGCCGCGCCGCCGCCGGCGCCTTCATCGCCACCGCCCTCTCCACCCAGATGCTGGTGGCGCTGCCGGATGCCTATCCCAGCGTGATGGACCTGCCCTCCATCGCCCGCGTCACCAAGCTCAAGCTGGAGACGCTGGAGGCGCTGGCGCAGACCACACCGATCTTCGCCCCCGGGCTGGAACCGCTTTTCGCCACCGGGGCGATCGCGGAGATCTGGCCGCCGGACGAGCTGGCCGCGCGGCTGGCCGCCACCCTCGCCGCGCCGCCGCCGCGCGATGATGCGCGCGATGCGCTGGGCAAGGCCCGGGGCGGGCGCAAGCGGGCGCATGACATCGCCGCGCAGGTGATGGCGCAAGCCGCCGCGCATGGCTGAAGCCCCCGTCTGGCAGCGCCATGCGCTGGTGCGGGTGGAAGAAGCCGCCTGGGTGGCGGCGCTGGACAGGCATGCGCAAGGCGGGCTGGCACTGCTGCAAGGCTGGGCGGTGAAAGGCTGGCCGGCGATTATCCGCCGCCCGCTTCCTTGCGATGCGCCGGGGCTGGTGCCGCTCGGCGTGCCCTTGCCGCCGGCGCAGGGCAAGCAGCGCATCGCCCTGGCCGTACCGGCCAGCGCCATCCTCGCCGCCAGCCCGCCGCCGCCGCTGGCGCAGGCCGCCATCGCCGCCCCGGCCGACTGGCAGCCGCGCATCGCGGCCCTGCTGGCACTTGGCACGCAATACGGCATCGCTCCCGCTTGTTTCGGGGGGCTGGCCTGGCAGCATCTCACCGGCCTCGCCTATCTGAGCCCGTCCTCGGACCTCGACACGCTCTGGCCGCTCGGCACCGCCGACATGGCGCCGGCTTTGGCCGCCGATTTGGCGCAGGCGGCGGCGGGGCCCGGCCCGCGGCTGGATGGCGAATTGCTCTTCCCCGGCGGCCAGGCCGTGAACTGGCGTGAATTCCACGCCGCCGGCCCGCAGGACATGCTGCTGGTGAAAGAGTCGCAGCGCGCCCGGCTGCTGCCGCGCGCCATGCTGCTGGCGGCATGAACGCCCCGCACCCCACCCAGGCCCCGGCCCTGGCGCCTGAGGCCATCGGCGCCGCCGCCTGCCGGGCGCTGCTGCGCGAACTGGCGGTTTGGCCCAAACCCGGCCTGGTCAGCCACCGGGATTCCGGCAGCCATCGGGACATGGACGCCACGACATTGCGGGCCAGCGCCCTCACCCTGCGCCCTTTCTTCACCGCCCTGGCGGCGGCGGGCCAAGCGGGGGCGGCGATGGACCGGCTGCGCGCCATCGGGCTGCAAGCCGAGGCGGCGATGCTGCGCGCCACCGGCGGCGTCAACACCCATCGCGGCGCGATTTTCGGGCTCGGCCTGCTCGCCGCCGCCGCCGGCACCGGCGCCGCTCCCGCCGTGCTGGGCCGGGTGGTGGCGGCGCGCTGGGGGGCGGCGATCGGGCGCGGGCCGGTGCCGTTATTCAGCCATGGCAGCCAGGCGCTGCGCCGCTATGGCGCCGGTGGCGCCCGGGCGGAGGCGATGGCGGGATTTCCCTCGGTCTATGAAATCGCCCTGCCAGCCCTGCGCACGACCGCCAGCGCCCAGCACGGCGCGGTGCAAGCCTGCTTCGCCCTCATCGCGCAGGTGAGCGACACCAATCTGCTGCACCGGGGCGGGGCCGAAGGAGCCCGCTTCGCCGCCGACCAGGCCGCTTCCTTCCTGGCCGACGGCGGCATCCGCGCCCCCGGCTGGCAGGCCCGCGCCGTGAGCGTGCATGAAGCCTTCGTCGCCCGGCATCTCAGCCCCGGCGGCTGCGCCGACCTACTGGCGATGGCGCTGTTCATCGACGCGCTCTCCCGGCCATGACCCCGCCCGCCTTTCTCTGCGCCGGCCAGGGCGGCCAGCATCCGGCCATGTTCGGCGCGCTGGCGCAGGTGTCCGAGGCCGAACCGGTTTTCGCCGCCGCCGCCAGCCTGCTGGGGGAAGACCCGCGCAGCCTGGTGGCGCGACCCGGGGCGGATCTGTTCTCCGGCCGCGTTGCGCAAATCCTCTGCTGCACCCAGGCGCTCGCCGGCTGGGCGGCGCTGGCCCCGGGGCGCGGCGTGCTGGCGGGCTACAGCATCGGCGAGCTGGCCGCCTGGGGCTGCGCCGGGATTTTCGACGCCCCGACCACGCTGCGCCTGGCCGCAACGCGCGCCACGCTGATGCAGGAGGCCGCCCCGCCCGGCCACGGGCTGGCGGCGATCCTCGGGCTGGACCGCGCGGCGCTGGACCCGCTGCTGACCGCCCATGGCGCGGTCATCGCCATCGTCAATGCGGCGGATCATGTCGTCGTCGGCGGGGCGGATGAGGGGCTGGCCGCCTTGTGCGACGCGGCCCTGGCGCAGGGCGCTGGCCGGGCGGTGCGGCTGCCGGTTGCCGTGCCCGCCCACACCCGGTTTCTGCAGGATGCCGTAGCGCCCTTCGCCGCCGCCCTGCGCGCCGCCGGACCGCGCCCGCCCCGGCCAGGGCTGCGCCTGCTGGGCGGTCTGGATGGGCGCCCGGTCTTCGATCTCGATGCGGGCATCGACGCGCTGGCCCGCCAGCTCGCCGCGCCGATCAACTGGGCCGCCTGCCTCGATGGCTGCGCCGCCAGCGGCGCCACCCGCGTGCTGGAGCTCGGCCCCGGCCGCGCGCTCGCGCACATGGCCGCGCCGCTTTTTCCCGCCGGCGCGGTGCGCGCGCTGGAAGAGTTCCGCAGCATCGCCGGCATCAACGCCTGGCTCGCCGGGTAGGCAAAAAAAATGCCGGCGGATGCCGGCATTTTTCGTGATGCGCGCGGGGTTCAGTAATCCGCGTTCATGTCCAGCTTGGTGGTATCCGGCGTCATCAGAATGGCGATGATCGCGGCCAGGGCGTACACCATCACGATCCCGCCGATATAGAGATAGGCGTGATGAATGCCGAGATCCTTGAGGATCTGCCCGGCGATGATCGGCAGCAGACCGCCGCCATAGATCTGGCTGACCTGATACCCAGCGCTCGCCCCGGAGGCACGGTAGCGGGTCGGGAAATTCTCGGTGTAGAAGGTCGGGATCGCGCCATAGCCGAAACCGAACACAAAGCCGAACCCGATGATTTCCGCGATCGCCGCCAGATAGATGTTCTGGGTGTTGATCAGATAGAAATACGGAATGATGAAGACCAGGAACACCACGGCGGAAATCAGCAGCACGGTGCGGCGGTTGATCTTATCCGCGAGCAGCGAGCCGATATACATGAACACCAGCATGAAGGCGGCGGCGATCAGCCCGATCACTTCCGCCTGCGTCGCGGTGAAGCCGACAGCTTTCATGTAGCTGGTGCCGAACACGAAGGAGAGGAAGAAGGCGCCGGAGAACATCGCATTCACGAAGGAGGTGCGGATGATGCGCAGCGGCATCTCGCGCCAGACCCGCGCGGCCGGAAAGTCCAGCACATGGCTCTTGTCGCGCAGCTTGTCGAACAGATAGCTGTCCTGGGTGCGCGCGCGGATCAGGATGCCGACGATGGCGACCAGGAAGCCGATGAAGAAGAAGATGCGCCAGCCCCAGGCGATGAAATCCGCAGGCGTCATCAGAGATTTCACGAACAGCACCGAGGTGAAGCCGAGGATCAGCCCGATCGGAATCGCAAACCCGACCCAGGCGCCCCAGAAGGCGCGGTTCTTGGTGTTGGCGGCCTGCTCGACCACCCAGGTGGAGGCGGTGCCGAACTCGGCGCCGAAGCTGATGCCCTGGCAGAGACGGAAAATCACCAGCATCACCGGCGCGGCCACGCCGATCGAGGCGTAGGTTGGCGTCAGCCCGATGGCGAGGGTGGAAATACCCATCAGCACCAGCGCCCAGACCAGCGCATCCTTGCGCCCGTATTTATCGGCGATATTGCCGAAGATGAAGGCACCAAGCGGGCGGATGATGATGCCCAGACCATAGACGCCGATCGCGGCGGCCACCGCGGCCAGCCCCGGCAGCTTGAAGAACAAGCCACCCCAGATGGTGGCGGCGGTGATGCCGGTGACCAGAAAGTCATATTGTTCGATGACCGATCCGATCAAGCTGGCAACAGCAACCTTGCGGATCTGCTCGGCACTCGGCACGACGAGGCTTTCGCTCATACTCCCCCCTTATTACGAAAAATATATCTTGGCAGAAGCGATAACCCCAAATAACGCCGCGCGCCAGAGAATTACCCGGCGCGCGCGCATGACAATTTGGGCAAGTTTGCACCGCAGCAAAGCCGAACGGCCCTGCTGCGATGGCTCAGCCGGCCTCGCGCTGCTCCTGTGCGTTGCGCAGCAGGGCGGCGAAACGATAGAGCCCGTGCACGAATTTGCTGTAGGGCATGGTGAGGAAGAAGCCCAGCACCAGCCCGAGATGCACGCACAGCGTCACCCCCTGGGCGCTGGTCCCGCGCAGAGCCAGCAACAGAAGCCCGGTGACGGCGATCAGCAACAGCAGCAGCAACAGCCCGGCATCCGCCCCCAGCAACTCACGCGCCTGCGGTTCTTGGTCCGCCTGCAGCTTCACCCAGAGCAGCCCGGCGCAGCCGAAAACAATGCCGGCGCCACCCAACACCCCCAGCAAGACCGGCAGGCTCAGCAGCGGGTAGGGCGCCGGCCAGCCCAGAATCAAATCCTCAAAGGCGCCGGCGCTGGTTGCGGCAAAGCAGAGCAGAAACCCGTAGGCCATCAGATGGTGCAGATGCCGCCTGGTGGTGGAGAAGCTGCCATCCTTGTCGTTGCAGCCATGGCCGTTGCCACCGAGATAGCGCAGGCTGGCGACATCCTTGCAGGCCTGGCGCAGATCCTTCATGGTCCAGCCACGCGTGCCGCTGGCCCTCCAGTAGGAGGCCAGCCCCATGCCCATCGCCAGCACCGCGAACAGCCCGGCCGCCAGCGCCGTCAGCGTCATCACCGCTTTCGGGATAATCAGGTAAAATCCAGCCCCCGGCGTCACCGGCAAAATGCCGAAGATCGTTTCCGGCGATTGCAGCAGGAAGGTCAGCAGCAACACCAGCGCGATGCCCCCGGCCATCGCCAGCGATGTCACCAGCCCGTTGCGGGCGAAGGCGCGGCCCAGCGGCGCCGGCCAGGCATGTTCGGCATAGCTCTCCTGGCGCAGCAGCGCGAAGCTGCGGGCGACATTGATGCCGAATTCATGCGGCGGCGCATATTGGCAGGCATAGTAACAGCCCTTGCAGCCATGGCAGAGATTGGCGAGGTAGGAGAGGTCACCGGCCGCGAAATCGCGATGCAGCTCCATCGCCGGAAACACCGCGCAAAACCCTTCGCAATAGCGGCAGGCATTGCACACCTCCATCGCACGGCGGCTATCGGCCATCGCCGCGCTCTCGATCATTTCAACGCTGGACATTACGCGCCGCCTCCTTGCCCGCGATGCGGCCGAACACCGTGCCGATCGCCATGCCAAACCCCGCCAGATAGCCTTTGCCGAGAATGCTGCCGGCCATGATTTCCCCCGAAGCGTAGAGATTTTCCACCACACCGCCATCCTGCGTGATCACTTCCGCGCGCTCATTCACCTTCACGCCGAGATAGGTGAAGGTGATGCCCGGGCGCAGCGGATAGCCGATGAAGGGGGCTTGCAAAATCGGCCGCGCCCAGTTGGTCTTTGGCGGTTCCAGCCCTTGCGTATGCACCCCGTCGAGCCGGGAGCTGTCGAAATCGCCGGGCACGCAGGCGGCGTTGTAGGCGGCAACGGTTGCTTCCAAAGCCGCGGGTTCCAGCCCCAGTTTTTCCGCCAGCGCCGCGATGCTGTCCGCCTTGATCGCCGGAAACACAGACGGCATGAAGAGTTTTTCCGCCCGGCTATCGATGATGCTGTAGGCGACCTGATCCGGCTGCTGCGCCACCAGCCGCCCCCAGATCGCGTAGCGCTTCGGCCAGACATCCTCGCCCTCATTATAAAAACGCTGGCCATGCTTGTTGACGACGATGGAAAACGGCACGCAATCCAGACGGGTGGCGATGCCGCCATCGAATTTCGGCGCGCGGCCATCGATCGCCACGGCATGGCATTGCGTCGGATCGCCGACCGAGGCGATGCCCTGGTCCAGCAGATGGCGCAGCACCCGCCCCTGCGCGTAGGGCGTGCCGCGGATCAGGAAATTCTCCGCCTGCGGCCCCCAGGCCTGCTTCAACCATTCGATATTCGCCTGGAACCCGCCGGAAGCGGCGATCACCACCTTGCCCGTCACCTCCAGCGGAAACCCCTTGCAGACGACCTGCAGCCGCCGCACCCGCCGGCCCTCGATGGTCACCTCGGTCACCTGGGTATCGTAGAGCACCTCCACCCCGAGCGCCTCGGCCGTGGCGTAATAGGCGTTCAGCAACGCCTTGCCGCCGCCGAGAAAGAACGCGTTGGTGCGCGAGAGGCTCAGCGTGCCGGTCAGCGAGGGCTGAAACTTCACCCCGCAGCGCGCCATGAAGGGCAGCGCCTCCTGGGTGGAACGGATGGTCAGCCGCGCCAGCGCCTCGTCGGTCTGGCCGCCGGTCACCCGCAGCAGATCGTCCCAATACTCATCTTCCAGATAGGCCTCGGTCAGCACCGAGGTGGGGGCAGAATGCATGGCGCGGATATTGCGCGTGTGGCGGGAATTGCCGCCGCGCATCGCCTTCGGCGCATGTTCCAGCACCAGCACGCTGGCCCCGGCCAGCCGCGCCTCCAGTGCGGCGGTGAGGGCGGCGTTGCCGCCGCCGATCACCACGATGTCGTAACGCAGGGCTTTCTGATCCATCCCGGCCTCGTCTTTGTATGCAGTTGCATACAATTACCGGCGACAGCCTTGTTCTGTCAATCGCCCGCTCATCGCGCCGCCACAAACCCGCCTCGGCCGGTCAGGCCACGAACAGCCCGGCAGTCCGGAAATGTCAGCGCATCAGCCGGTAAAGCGCTGCTGCAGCAGCTGGATGCGGGTCTTGAAGGCATTGCGGATATGCAGGCGCGCTGCCTCCTCCGCCCCTTCCGGATCCCGCGCGGCGATGCGCGCGACGATGGCGGCATGGTCCTCCACCGACGCCGCCCCGCGCCCCGGCGCGCCCAGCGTGGTGCCCGGCAGCAAGGCGAGCGACAGGCGCAGATTTTCCAGCGCCTGGCCCAGATAATGGTTGCGCCCGGCATCGCGCAGCTGCTGGTGAAAGGCCCGGTTGGTGCGCGCCAGCATGGCGGCGTCCTCGGTGCGGGCGCGGTCCGCCGCCACCATTTCCTCCAACACGCTGATCTCGATGGCCGAGGCATGCTGCGCCGCCAGCCGCGCCGCGGTGCCTTCCAGCACCTCGCGCAGCGCGTAAAGCTCGGCGATCTGGTTATAATCCAGCGAGGTGACGGCCATGCCCTGATGCGGCTCATGGGTGATCAACCCCTGCTGCTCCAGCCGCTTCAGCGCCTCGCGGATCGGCGTGCGGCTGAGCGCGAAACGCTGCGCCAGCTCGGTCTCGCGCAGCCTGGTGCCGGCCGGCAGGGCGCCGTTCTCGATGCCTTCCAGCAACAGCTCATAGGCATCGCGCCCGCTGGAGCGGCTGGGTTTACGGACGATATTGTCTTTCTGCGCGGCCATGGAAACGCCTCTGCTGTGCGCCCCGCTTATGCCGCCAGGGCGCGCCGGTTTCAAATCCGGCGCTGGCGGATCTCGATGGTGATGTGCGAAAGCCCCTCAAAGCCCTCCAGCCGGGCGCGGTAGAAATCCTCATCCCGCCCCGCGCCGCTGGCAACCGACAAGATCGCCCCCAGATGCCCCGGCCCCAGCCGCCAGAGATGCAGATCCAGCACCTCGTCCCCGGCACGGTTGACGATGCCGCGAATGGCGCGCTCCATCTTCTGGTCCGGGATCATGTCGAGCAGAATGGCGCCGGTATCGCGCACCAGCCCATAGGACCAGCTGAGGATCACCACTGCCCCCAGCACGCCGACCAGCGGGTCCATCCACACCCAGCCAAAGGCGCGCGCCAGCAGCAGCCCGATAATCACCGCCAGCGAGACGGCGGCATCCGCCGCCACATGCACCAGGGCGGCGCGCATATTATTGTCCCGCCCGGCATGGTGGTGATGATCGTGGTCATGATCATGGCCGTGACCATGGCCATGATGGTGATGATGCCCGCCGGAGAGCAGCCAGGCGCTGGCGATATTCACCATCAGCCCCAGCCCGGCGATCGGCAGGGCCTGCGCGAAATCGATCGGCACCGGAGAAAAAAACCGGCCCACCGCCTCGTAGAAGATCAACAGCGCGATCATCGCCAGGATGATGGCGCTGGTGAAGCCGGCGAGATCGCCGAGCTTGCCGGTGCCAAAGGAAAAGCGCGGATCGCGGGCATGGCGCCTGGCATAGCGATAAGCCAGGGCCGCCAGCAGCAGCGCCCCGGCATGGGTGCTCATATGCAGCCCATCCGCCACCAGCGCCAGCGAGCCGAACAGCCAGCCGCCGACAATCTCTAGCAGCATCATCGCGCCGCACAGCGCGATCACCCACCAGGTGCGGCGTTCGCTATTGGCATGGTCCGCGCCCAGAAACACATGCTCATGCGCCAGGCTGTTGCTCTCGCTCATTTCAGATATGTCCTCACGATTTCCAGAAGCTGCGCCGCCGCGTCGCGGTCCAGCGCGCCGGGATGGGCGGCCGCATCGACCAGGTGGTTCTGCACATGGTCCTCCACCACCACCGCCATCAGCCCGGCGGTGGCGCCGCGCATCGCGGCGATCAGATGCATCACCGTCTCGCAGCCCGCCTCGCTCTCCAGCGCCCGCTCGATCGCCTCGACCTGGCCGCGGATGCGCCGCACCCGCGCCAGCAGGCGCTGCTTGTCTTTCACCGTATGCGTCATCCGGGTGCCATAACATACCCCCCTACCCTATTCAACGCCACGGGTGGCGGGCGGCCTCATCCTTCTCCCCTGCGCGCCGGGCGACAGGCGGCCGGCCAAACCCGCTGCCGCCACCGCGTTGACGGGCGGCGGCGCGCGGGATAACGCAGCCGCAAGGTCCGCGAACGGGCCGTTGACGCCAGAGGCAAAAGAAAAAAGATGCAGAGTTTGCAACCAGGCGACATCGCCTGGGTTTTGATGTGCACGGTGCTGGTCCTGCTGATGACGGTGCCGGGATTGGCGCTGTTTTATGCCGGCATGGTCCGCAAGAAGAACGTGCTGGCCACGATGATGCAATCCTTCATGCTGTGCGCGCTGGTCAGCGTGCTCTGGATGCTGGCCGGCTACTCCCTGGCCTTCGCCCCCGGCAATGGCTGGATCGGCGATGGCTCGCGCCTGTTGCTGGCCGGCCTCGCCAATGGCTGGGACAAGCCCTTCACCATCGCCGCCGGCACGCCCTTCGCGGTGCACACGGGCATTCCTGAGAGCGTCTTCGTGATGTTCCAGATGAGCTTTGCCATCATCACCCCGGCGGTGGTCACCGGCGCCTGCGCCGACCGGATGAAATTTTCAGCCCTGCTGGTGTTTTTCACCTTCTGGTCGCTCTTGGTTTATGCGCCGCTGGCGCATTGGGTGTGGTCGCCGAATGGCTGGCTGGCGCGGCTTGGCCTGGCGGATTTCGCCGGCGGCACGGTGGTGGAGATCAATTGCGGCGTCACCGGGCTGGTTTGCGCGCTGATGCTCGGCAAGCGGCTGGGCTATGGCCAGGAGAACATGGCGCCGTGGAATCTCAGCTACGCGGTCATCGGCGCTTCGCTGCTCTGGGTTGGCTGGATGGGCTTCAATTCCGGCGGCGCGATGGGGGCCAACCCGCGCGCCGGCATGGCCGTGCTGGCCACCCAGATGGCCGCCGCCGGCGCCACCCTGGCCTGGGCCGGGGTGGAATGGGCGCTGCGCGGCAAGCCCTCGGTGCTGGGAGCGATCTCCGGGGCGGTGGCCGGACTGGTCGCGATCACCCCGGCCAGCGGCTATGTGCTGCCCGGCCCGGCCCTGCTGATCGGGCTTGTCGCCGGGGCGGTGTGTTTCTGGACCGCGACCGAGCTGAAACATCAATTCGACTATGATGACAGCCTGGATGCGTTTGGCGTGCACGGCATTGCCGGCATCATCGGCACGCTCGCCACCGGCTGGTTCGCCTTCGGGCCGCTCTCCAACAACGCGGCCATCGGCGGGCTGCACCTGCTGGGCGTGCAGGCGCTTGGCGTCGGCGTGACCATTCTGTACTGCGCCGCGGTCAGCTGGGTGCTGCTGAAACTCACGGATCTGCTGGTCGGGCTGCGCGTCAGCCGCGAGGAAGAGCGCGAGGGGCTGGATGTGGTTCTGCATGGCGAGCAGATCTTCTGACCCAGAACCGCCCCAAAATTCCGCGCCGCCTCAGCCCGAGCGCGTGAACCGAATCACGTTGCCGCGCGGCGGCGCGCGCAGCAGCTCGGAAACCTTGGCCCGCAGTTCCTCCTCCTGGAAGGGCTTGCGGATGATCTGCGCCTCGCCCACCCCATCCAGCGAGGTGAGATCGACATAGCCGGTGACGAACAGCACCTTCAGCCCCGGCCGCAAGGCCTGGCCCTCGCGCGCCAGCTCCACCCCGCTCATCCCCGGCATCGCGAAATCCGCCACCAGCAGATCCACACGCTGCGTCGTCCGCAAAATCGCCAACGCTTCGGCGCCGCTGGCGGCCTCCGTCAGCCGGTAGCCGGCCTCGCCCAGAACCGTACTGGTCACCTCCCGCACCTGTGGATCGTCATCCACCACCAGCACCGTCTGCCCGGCCTGCGGCGCCGGCACCGGGGCATGCGCCGCCGCGTCCGGCCCGGCATCCTGCGCCGTCTGCGTGCGTGGCAGGAATACCGAGATGGTGGTGCCAACCCCAACCCGCGTCTCGATATTCACCCCGCCGCCGGACTGCGCGGCGAAGCCATAAACCTGCGCCAGCCCCAGCCCGGAGCCCTTGCCCACCTCCTTGGTGGTAAAGAACGGCTCGAACGCCTTGGCCAGCACCTCAGGGCTCATGCCGGTGCCGGTATCGCGCACCGAAAGCATCACATAATCCCCCGGCGGCGGCTCCTCCGGGCGCTGGCGCGGGCCGGTGCGGCTGACATTCGCCGTCTCCAGCGTCAGCGTGCCGCCGACCTCCATCGCATCGCGGGCATTGATCGCGAGATTCAGAATAATCAGCTCGATCTGGGTCGGGTCGACCAGCGCGCTCCACAAATCCGGGCGCAGATTCGTCTCGATGCGGATGGAGCCGCCCATCGTGCTTTGCAGCAGCTCGCGCATGCCCTGAACCGTCTCGTTCAGATCCACCGCCTTCGGCTCCAGACGCTGCCGGCGCGAGAAGGCGAGCAGCTGCGCGGTCAGCGAGGCGCCGCGCTCCGCCGCACTGCGCATGGTCTGCAGACGCTGCAGGAATTTATCGTCCCCGGCGGTTTTCAGCCGCCGTTCGGCGAAGCCGATATTGCCGAGAATCACGGTGAGCAGATTGTTGAAATCATGCGCCACGCCGGAGGTAAGCTGGCCCACCGCCTCCAGCCGCTGCATCTGCCGCAGCGTCTCCTCCACCCGCTGGCGCTCCTCGATCTGCGCCGCCAGCTCGGCATTGCGCTCGGCCAAGGCGATACGCGCCTCGCGCTCGGCGGTGACATCCCGCCCGGCGAGATAGACCGCCCCCTCCTCCGCCACAGCCCCCCAGGAAATCCAGCGCCAGCCGCCATTCTGGTGGCTGAATCGGTCCTCCCGGCGCGGCGGTTTGCGGCCATCGCGCAGCTCCTGCAGCACCTCCGCCAGCCCGTCGCGATCCTCCGGATGCAGCAGCAGGCTCAGCAGGCAGCCATCCAGCCGGCCTTCCTGATAGCCAAGCAGGCTCTCCCAGGCCGGGTTGGCGCGGCGGATGCGCCCCCCCAGATCGACCACGGCGAATAATTCGTCGCTGAGCCGCCAAATCCGGTCGCGCTCGGCGGTGCGGATCGCCACCTGGCGTTCCAGCTCCTGCGCCTCGGCGCGCATAATCTCCTGGGCGTGGCGCTCCTCGGTAATGTCGCGCACCACCCCCACCAGCCGCAGGCTGCGGGCCGGATCGGCAAAAGCCTGGCCATGCACCGCCACCCAGCGCAAGGCGCCGCCGGGCAGGGTGATGCGGATATCCTGCTGCACCCGCGCGGCCTTGCCGGATTGCCCCTCCAGCGCCGCGCGCAGCGCCGCGAACAAGGCCGCGCCATCTTCCTCGTGGCAGCGCGCCCGCAGGAAGTCGAGGCTCAGCTCATCCTGCGGGCCGGCGCCGAAAATCCAGCGCGCTGTGTCGTCCCAGCGCAGCGTCTCGCTCTCAGGGGCATATTCCCACAAGCCCAGCTTCGCCGCCTCGGCGGCGAGGCGGGCATTCATCTCGCTGCGCTCCAGCGCCGCCAGCGCGTCCCGGCGCTCGCCGCGCTCGCGCGCCTGGTCCAGCGCCCGGCGCACCGCCGGGGCGACGCGCGAGAGATTGCGCTTCAGCACATAATCCAGCGCCCCCAGCTTCAGCGCATTGGTGGCGAATTCCTCCCCCACCACGCCCGAGACAAAGACGAAAGGCAGATGCGGGCGCAGCTCCTGGGCAATGGCCAGCGCGCTCAACCCGTCGAAATCCGGCAGCGAATAATCCGCCAGCACCACATCATGCGTATCGCGCTTCAGCGCCGCGCGAAAATCCGCCTGGGTGGCGACGCAGGTAATCTCCGCCTCCAGCTCCGCCTTGCGCAGATGCGCCGCCACCAGCTCGGCATCGACCTGGCTATCCTCCAGCAGCAGAACCCGAACCGGCGCCTCAGAGGCCATTGGACCTCGCACCCGGCGGCGGCTCGTTCAAAATCGCCCAGAACATGCCGAGATCCTGGATCGCCTCGAAAAACGCGTTGAAATCCACCGGCTTCACCACGAAGGCATTCACCCCCAGCTCATAGCTGCGCAAAAGGTCGCGCTCCTCACGCGAGGAGGTCAGCATCACCACCGGAATCTGGCGCTGCATCGGGTCGGATTTGACCTTCTCCAGCACCTCCAGCCCATCCACCTTCGGCAGCTTCAGATCCAGCAGCACCACCGCCGGGTCACCCGGCACGCGGTTTTCGTGGGCGCCGCGCGCATAGAGATAATCCAGCGCCTCCGCCCCGTCCCGCGCCACCACGATCTCGTTGGCGAGCTGGCATTTGGCCAGCGCCGCCAGCGTCAGCTCCAGGTCCCTCGGATTGTCCTCGACCAACAAAATAGGTCGTAAATCAGCCACTTATCGTCTTCCTTTTGTCATGCCCGGCCTCGGGTAGCACGAAACTGAAGCGCGCGCCCTTGCCTGGCTCACCGTGCGCCTCGACCGCGCCGCCATGGCGCTCGACAATCCGTTTCACCAGCGCCAGCCCGATGCCGGTGCCCTCAAACTCCTCAATCCGGTGCAGCCGCTGGAACACCCCAAACAGCTTGCCGGCATAGGCCATCTCGAACCCGACGCCATTATCCTCCACCCAGTAGCGGATTTTGCCGCCTTGCGCCGTACCGCCAACTGAAATCCGCGTCATCTCCCGGCCGCGGGTATATTTGATCGCGTTCTGCAGCAGATTCTGCCAGACCTGCCGCAGCATGGTGGCATCGCCCCAGCCATCTGGCAGCGGCTCGATCTGCCACGCCACCTCCCGCCCGGCCAGCTCCGATTGCAGCAACCGCCGCGCCTCCTGCACCAGCTTCGCCATATCGACCCGGGTTTTATGGAGCTGGCTGCGGCCGAGCTGGGAGAAAGCCAGCAGATCATCCACCAGCCGCCCGGCCGAGACCGCCGCCTCCTTGATGGTGCCGATATAATGGCGCGAGCGCTCATCCAGCGAGCGCTCACGGTCGGACAGCAGCTCGGCGAAGCCGACAATATGCCGGAACGGGGCGCGCAGATCATGCGAAATGGAGTAGGAAAACGCCTCCAGCTCGCGGTTGGAGCGCTCCAGCATATCGGTCAGCTCGGCCCGCTCCTCCGCCCGGCGCAGCACCAAAGTCTGGATGGCGTTGCGAAAGGAGATCGCGGTTTCAATCTCGGCCGGGCGCCAAGGGGCGCTGCGCAGCTCCACCCGCTCCTTCCACAGCTCGAAGGATTGGCGCGGATGCAGCCGGCCGGAAACCGGCTCCGCCGCCTTCACCGGATTGCCGCTCCATTCCACGGTGCGCACCAGCTCCGGGCGGAACCAGAACACGTAATCCGCATGCACCTGAGAGGTGGAGATCGCCAGCATGCCGCTGGCCTGGGCGCCGAAGCCCGCCGCCTGCGGCCAGCGCTGGGCCAGGCTGTCGGTCGCGAACTGTTCTTCCCCTGCGGCCTGCAGATCGGCCGCAAAGGCTTTGATCGCCGCCTCATCCGGGGTCTGTCCGGTCATCCAGACCTTGCCCTGGATGATGGTCGCAGCACCCTGCGCGCGCAGCATGGCCAGCAACGCCGCCGCATGCACGGCCAGCCCCGCCTGCAGGCTGGAAGCCTCCGCCAGCCCCGCCAGCAGGCTCTGCTCGACCGCCGAAAGCGCCAGCCGCTCCGCCGCCAGCCCGGCCTGCAACCGGGTCTCGATATGCATCGACAGCACCTGGCCGAGAATATCGCAGGCATTGCGGATCTGCGGATTGACCATGCGCGGCGCCGCGTTATGCGCCGAGATCAACCCCCATAGCGCCCCATTCACCAGGATGGAGACCGACATCGAGGCGCCGGTGCCCATATTGCGCATATATTCCAGATGCACCGGCGAGACGCTGCGCAAGCCGGCCCGGGAGAGGTCCAGCGGCGCCTGGTCCACCGGGCTGTTCACCGGCTCGATCGGGCAGGGGGTATAATCCACCGCCGGGATCAACCGGATGCGGCTGAGCCGGTACAAAGCCCGGGCCTGTTCGGGAATGTCGGAGGCGGGAAAACGCAAACCCTGATAGCTGGGCAGCACGCCGTCATTGGCCTCGGCCAGCACGGTGCCGTCGCCGGTTTCATCGAAACTATAGAGCAGCACGCGGTTGAAGCGGGTCAGCGCGTGGATTTCGCGCACCGCGGCGCGCGCCACCCCGGCCAGATCCGCCGAGGCGCTGAGATCCGCCATGAAGGCGCTGAGCCGGGGATAGAGGCTTTCCAGCGCCTCCTCATCCGGCTGCGGCGGCGGCTCGAATTCCAGCAGCGCGCCTTGCGGGGTGAGATGCCCTTGCAGCTGCCAGCGCCGCCCGGCGACCTCCAGCACTTTCAGGAACACGATATCGCCGCTCTCCAGCCAGGCGCGCAGCGGCGCCTGCAACCCTGAAAGCCCGGCTGGCAGCGGACCAGGCGCCAGCTCAACCCCCAGCATCGCCGCTGCATTGCGGCTCATCTGGCGCAGGGCGAGGGTCTGCGGATCGAAACAGATCAGCGCGCCATGGGGCTGGATGGCCCCGGGGATGCGGATCGGCTCGGCGGCGCAAGCCTCCAGGGCGGCGCGATAAGGCAGCGCGCTCATCCCGCAAACCCGCTTGCCAGTTTGGCCGGCGCCTGCTGCCCCGCATGTTCAATCGGCATAGGCATCTCCCCCATCACCCCAAACTGAACCATCGAGAGGCTTGTAATGCAAGGAGCCTGACCTCGTTTTCATGTTTTGGCAGCGTGCCGCTCAGGCAGGGCTGCGGGAGGCATCATTGATGCTGCATGGTTTCAATCCAAACTGGCTGCAGATCGGCGAATTGTCGCTGGCCTTTCTATTTTCCGCGCTGATCGGCACCGAGCGCGAGATCCGGCAAAAAAGTGCCGGCTTGCGCACCCATGCGCTGGTCGGCGTCGCCGCGGCCTTGTTCATGATCGTCTCCAAGCACGGCTTCGATAATGTGCTGGCGCCCTACAAGGTCGTGCTGGATCCGTCGCGGGTGGCAGCCCAGGTGGTCTCGGGCATCGGCTTTATCGGCGGCGGGGTGATCTTCACCCAGCGCAACGCCGTGCGCGGCCTGACCACGGCGGCCTCGATCTGGTTCACCGCCGCGCTGGGCATGGCCTGTGGCGCCGGGCTGGTGGCGCTGTCCCTGGCAACGCTGGCCGGCTATTTCATCGTCATGCTGGGGCTGCCGCGCCTGGCCCGGCAGCTGCCACGCCATGCCCGCCAGCAGAGCGAGATCAAGCTGCGTTATCAGGATGGGCGGGGGCTGTTGCGGACGGTGCTGGTCACCTGCACCCAGCTGCGCTTTTCCGTGGACCGGGTGGCGTTGGACCGCGAGGAGGAGCGCGCCCCCGGAGAGGTGACACTCGCTTTGCTGGTGCGCGGCAAGCGGCCGCTTTCACATCTGCTGGTGGCGCTTGGCGATATCGAGGGGGTGCGGGAGGTGGCGCGGCTGGAGGAGGAGGCGGGGTTCGAATAGGTCCCGGATATCTAGAGCAATATGTGTTTATTTTGACGCGCTAGCGTCAAAATAAACACATGAAATTGCTCGCTAAAACAAAGTCTAGAGCATCAAGCTAAAAGCTTGATGCTCTAGATAAATATCAGCCCCATCCCGCCCAGCGCGCCAAGCCCCACCACCGCCAGCGGCGGCAGCTTGGCAACCATCAGCAGCAGAAACAGCCCCAGCGCCAGCAGCGCATCGGCCGGGCGCAGCACCGCGCTGGTCCAGACCGGGTAGAGCGAAGCGGCCAGCAGCCCGACCACAGCGGCATTCACCCCGCGCATCGCCGCCTGCGCGCCGGGCCGCCGGCGCAAAGCCGCCCAGAAGGGGAGTGCGGCCAGCAAAATCAGCATCCCCGGCAGGAAGATCCCGATCAGCGCCAAGGCTGCACCGGCCGCCCCCGGCAAGGGGGCCGCCAGCGTGCCGAGATAGGCGGCGAACGTGAAGAGCGGGCCGGGCACCGCCTGCGCCGCGCCATAGCCGGCCAGGAAGGCGCTTGAACTCACCCAGCCCGGCGCCACCACCGCATCGCGCAGCAGCGGCAGCACCACGTGGCCACCGCCAAACACCAGCGCGCCGGCATGGTAGAAGGCCGCCATCACCGCCATCGACGGCACCCAGGCCAGCATCGGCAGCCCCAGCAGCAACAGGAAGAACAGCCCCAGCGCCGCCAGCCCGGCCCGGCGCGACACCGGCATTGGCAGCATCGCCGCCGGCAGAGAGGCCGCACCGCGACAGAGCAACAGCCCGGCGAATGCCCCCAGCGCGATCACCACCAGCTGCATCGCCCCGTTCTGCGCGCTGAGGATCAACAGCCCGCAACCCAGCGCGATGCCGGCGCGCCGGGCATCCGGGCAGAAGGATTTCGCCATGCCCCAGACTGCCTGCGCGACGATCGCCACCGCCACCAGCTTCAACCCATGCAACAGCCCCTGCCCCAGCGCCCCGTCCAGATGCCCGGCCCCGTAAGCGAACGCGACCAGCAGCAGCGCCGAAGGCAGCGTGAACCCAACCCAGGCCGCCAGCGCCCCCAGCTTCCCGGCGCGCAGCAGCCCGATGGCAAAGCCCACCTGGCTGCTCGCCGGGCCGGGCAGGAACTGGCACAGCCCGACCAGCTCGGCATAATCACGCTCCGCCAGCCAGCCGCGCTTGCTCACGAATTCGGTGCGGAAATAGCCGATATGCGCCACCGGCCCGCCAAAGCAGCTGCAGCCCAGCCGCAGGAAAATCCGCAACACCTCCAGCGCGCTGCCCTTGCTCTCCGCCATGGCGCCCCCCTGATCGGCCACGCTCCTAACAGCCCGCACCCGGTTCAGGCCAGCGCGTCATCAAAGCGTCATCCTTCAACCATCGCATGGGCGCGGCAGAACTCCACGAAGGCCCGCACCGCCCCCGGCAGATCGCGCTGGCTGGGATAATAGAGATGCCAGCCGGGAAAAGGCGGCGCGTAATCCTGCAACAACCCGACCAGCCGCCCGGCATCGATATGCGGGCGCAGAAGCTGCTCCGACATGAAGGCGATGCCCACACCCTGCAGCGCCGCCCGCAACGCCACCTCCCGGTGCGAGACGATCAACGGCCCGCCCACCGCCACCGCGAACCAGCGCCCATTCTGCCCGAATTCCCAGTTATAAATCCCCGCCCGGCCGGGCGGGCGGATATTGATGCAGCGATGGCCGAGCAGATCCCCCGGCGTCTGCGGCGCCCCGAACTTGTCCAGATATCCTGGCGAAGCGGCGGCGATCTGGCGCATATCCCCGCACAGCCGCAGCGCCACCATGTCCTGCTCCAGCAGCTCGCCGATGCGGATGCCGACATCGAACCCCGCCTCGACGATGTTGGTGACCGCGTCATCCACGGTGATGTCCAGCACGATGTCCGGATAAGCCGCATGAAACGCCCCCAGCAACGGCTCGATGAAGGCGGCGCAAGGCTGGGCCGGGGTGTGCAGCTTCACCAGCCCGGCCGGCATATCCCGCAGGCTGGCGACATCCTCAAGCGCTGCCTGCATCTCCACCATCGCCGGCTTGAAGCGCGCCAGCAGCCTGGTGCCGGCGGCGGTGAGCGAGAGGCTGCGGGTGGTGCGGTTGAGCAGCCGCACCCCCAGCACCTCCTCCAGCTCGCGGATCATCTGGCTCAGCGTCGGCGCGGCGATGCGCAGCCTTGTGGCGGCGCGGGCGAAATTCTGCTCCTCCACCACCGTCACGAAAGCCCGCAGCCGGGCGAATTCACTGCCGCGCATTATACCTCAAATTCCAAATAGCGTCTTTCAATTCTACCCTATTAACCTAACGGCGCGGGGCGCGATATCACAGCTTCAGAAAACGGAGTGTGAAGCCATGGAGATCGACATCGCCATCATCGGCGGCGGCGCCGCCGGCATCGGCGCGGCGCGGCATCTGGCCGGGCAAGGACGCAAGGTGATGCTGATCGAAGCCGCGCCGCGCCTGGGCGGGCGCGGCTGGACGCTGGATCTGGCCGGGCTGAAGCTGGATATGGGCTGCGCCTGGCTGCATTCGGCCAGCCGCAATGTCTGGACGCGTCTGGCCGAGGCCGCCGGGGTGGAGATCTATCGCCGCCCCGCCGCCTGGCGCCGGCAATATCGCGATCTCGGCTTCACCCCAGCCGAGCAGGATGCAGCGAGCGAAGCCTTCGATGCCTGGTCCCAGCGCCTGCTCGACACCCCGCCGGCGGATGATGTCGCCGCCGGCGCGCTGGAGCCGGGCGGGGAATGGAATGATTATATCCGCACCATCGTCGGCTTCATCAGCGGCGGCCGGCTGGAGGACATATCCGCCGCCGATTACGCCGCCTATGAAGAGGCCTCCACCGACGAGAACTGGCGCATGCAAGGCGGCTATGGCGCGCTGATCAGCTCGCATTTTCCGGCCGGGGTGGATTTGAAACTCTCCACGCCTGTTCAGGAGATTTCCCTCACCGCCGCGGGCGTGGCGCTGACCACGCCGGGCGGCACGCTGCGCGCGCGCGCCGCCATCCTCACCTGTTCCACAACGATGCTGGCGGACGGGCGGATCAAGCTGCCGGCAGCAGCCTCCGCCTGGCGGGAGGCCGCCGCGCAACTGCCGCTCGGCCATGACGAGAAGGTGATTTTCGAGCTGCTGGAGCCAGAGGCGTTCGAGCCGCGCAGCCATCTGCTCGCCGACCCGCGGGATGTGAAAGCGATGAGTTACGGCATCCGGCCTATGGGTTTGCCGACCATCGAATGCTATCTCGGCAATGACAGCGCCGAGATCATCACCCGCGAAGGCCCGGTTGCCGCCTACGCGGCGGCGCTGGACGGGCTGGCGAAACTGCTGGGTGCTGATGTGCGCCGCCAGCTGCGCCCGCTGATCACCACCGACTGGACCCGCACCACCCATATCGGCGGCTCCTACTCCTACGCCCGCCCCGGCCAACGCAACGCCCGCGCGGCGCTGGCGCGGCCATTCGAGAACCGGCTGTTCTTCGCCGGCGAAGCGACACATGCGACGGATTTTTCCACCGCGCACGGCGCATATGAGAGCGGGGTACGGGCGGCGCAGGAGGTGCTGGGGGTGATGGCAAGGGTGGGGTAAGTCATCCCACCGGAACCGTTGGTCAAAGATGACAGTTGGAACGGCTTGAGCCGATCCGGATGACGGGGACTTGATTTCAACCACAAGCTGCGCATAAATCCTTATATTATCGAAAGGTTTCTGCGCAGCCATGCATCGCCACCATCATTTCAGGCCAGAACAAAAGCTGCATGTGGACCCACCCTACATCAGCGCATTTATTAAAACGCTCACCCCCATTGCCCGGGAGGTCAAACGCAAATGGAAAGTTCCCATGGCTGTCCTCATCGCGCAAGGCGCTTTAGAGTCAAACTGGGGCCGGACAGTTAAAGGCAACGCCTATTTCGGCATCAAAGGCAAAAGCCCCAGCGGACTCTCAGTCAAATTCGGTACCCACGAATATGAAGATGGCAAGCTACAATCTGTTATCGGTATATTTCGTGCCTATACGAGTCTCGCTGACGCAGCTGAAGATTATGGCCGATTCCTAGCAACAACGAAACTATATGCCGCCTGCTTCGCGTTTTCGGATCAACCCCTACAGTTCATCGACGCACTAGCGGCGGCCGGCTATGCAACAGACCCTTCATACGCGAAAAAACTAAAAACCATTATCCGTGTTCATCAATTGGCCGCATTGGATGCGACCTACCCGCTACGGAGCCTAAAGATTTGACGTCCCTCCAACGCCTCGCCCTACCTCTCTTCGCCTTCACCGCCATGGCCTCGGCCAGTGCGGCCCAATCATTCCCGACGCTGTCAGAGACTGATCTTTACACAAAAACGGCGCATGATTGTAAGCGCCTGGATTTAACCCTCTGGCATCACCCCGTGCGTCATGTTCTGGAAAAAAACGGAGTGGTTCTAAAAAAACTGGAACTCTGCAATAATGGACGCTTCCCTATTTTCACGGTCCAGCTCAAATACGACCCCGCCTCGCCCGGAACAGACGCATTCTACAACAAACTCGACGCCGAGATTGCAAAAGCTAACGGCTGGTGGTCCTACGCGATGGTGGATGAAAGCTTTAATGAAGCGATCACTGTAATTGTACGCAAAACCCCGCCCTCACACAGTCTTGAGATCGACATGGAGCAATATGGCTCTGGATCTTAGGACCTGACGATTGGCTTGACGTGAGGGACAATGACAAGACCACGCCAGGCTCGAACGACCGCCCCTACTCCCCGTTCGGATCCCCCGCCGCCGTCGCCCAGGCCAGTTCCACCAGCGTCACAATTCTCCGCCCCGCCCCGTCCTGCTGGCAGACGATCAGCCCCTGCTCCTCCATGTAGGTGAGCAGCCGGCGCGCGCGGCCCATGGAGCGGGTGCCGTAGGCGCGGGCGATGGCGGCGTCCGAGGGGCAAGGCGCGCCGTCCTTCGCGGCGCGGGCGATCATCATATAGATGCCCTGCATATCCTCCGGCAGCATTGCGGCGCGGGCGGTCACGTCCTGCCACACCTCCTCCTGCGCCATCTCGGCGGAGATGCCGGCACGGGCGCGCGTGAGCATGCGGCGGAAGGCGCTCATGTCCGGCGCGCCATTGCCCATGCCCTCGATCCGGCAGCGGACCAGAAAATCCTGATACAGCACGCCGACGGTGCGAAACCCCGCCTCCGGGTCGGCGAGGATGGCGGCAAGGATTTTATCCAGCCGGGCGCGGCGGGCGGCGAGCTCCTCGGGGCTGGGCGGCGCGGCCTCTTCCTCGGCGCGCTCCTGCACCGCCGGGGCGGCTTCCATTAGCTGGCTGATCAGGTCGGGCGGCGGCGGGGCCGGGGCGCGGCGCACCGGGCGCGGGGCATCCGGCGGGGGGGCCGCCAGAATCACCGCATGCGCATCCTCCAAAGCTGCCCCCGGCAGCGGGGTCAGGCGCGGGGTGGAGGTGCGCGGGGCGGTGTCCGTCGCGCCGATGCGAATCGAGAGCGGCCGGCGCGACAAAGCCGGGCCGAGCGCCATGAAATGCCCGCGCTCCAGGTCCCGGAAGGCTTCCGCCTGGCGGCGCTCCATGCCCAGCAGATCCGCCGCGCGCGCCATGTCGATATCCAGGAAGGTGCGGCCCATCAGGAAGTTGGAGGCCTCGGCGGCGACATTCTTGGCCAGCTTGGCCAGGCGCTGGGTGGCGATGACGCCGGCCAGCCCACGCTTGCGCCCGCGGCACATCAGATTGGTCATCGCCCCGAGCGAGAGCTTGCGGGCCTCGTCCGAAACCTCGCCCGCCGCCGCCGGGGCAAAAAGCTGGGCCTCGTCCACCACCACCAGCACCGGGTACCAATGGTCGCGCGGCACCTCGAACATGCCGCCGAGAAAGGCGGCGGCGCGGCGCATCTGGTTCTCCGCGTCCAGACCTTCCAGGTTCAGCACGGTGGAGACGCGGTGCATCCGCGCCCGCTCGCCGGCCAGCTGCAGCCCCTGCTCGCTATGCGCCTCGGCATCGATGACGAGATGGCCGAAGGCCTCGGCCAAAGTGACGAAATCGCCTTCCGGGTCGATGATCGCCTGCTGCACCCAGGGCGCGCTCTGCTCCAGCAGCCGGCGCAGCAAATGGGACTTGCCGGACCCGGAATTGCCCTGCACCAGCAGGCGGGTGGCGAGCAGCTCCTCCAGATCCATGGCGGCCGCAACCCCGCCGGGCCCCTGCCCCATCTCAATCGCTACCGTCATATCCCGAGTCCAAAGCCCTGCATCGCCGGGAGGGCTTATCAACCGCGGCGGAGCGCGTCGAGGCTAAGGCAAATCCGTGAGAACAACCTTTTGAAAAATTTTCAAAAGTTTTTTGGTGCCGCTTTTTTTTCAAAAAAGCGGCAAAAACGGCTGGCCGCAGGCAACGCCGTCGTCACCGCACGAACCTTCGTGGGAACTTTTTAAAAAAAGTTCCTACACCCTCAAAAACTTTTATAACCGAAGCTCAGCTGAACCGATTCAGCGCGGCGACGAAGTTACGGCTGAAGGCGCTGGCATTATGGGTGCGGATATGGTCCAGCAGCGCCTCGTGCCGCTCCTGGCGCTCCTCCAGGCTCATGCTCATCGCCCGATCCATCGCCGCCGCCATCGCGTCGATATCATACGGGTTGACCAGCAGCGCCTCGGGCAGCAGCGAGGCCGCCCCGGCGAAGCGCGAGAGGATCAGCACACCCGGGTCCGCCCCGTCCTGTGCGGCGATATATTCCATCGCCACCAGATTCATGCCGTCCCGCAAAGGTGTGACCAGCCCGATATGCGAGATCCGGAACATCCCCGCCAACAGGCCGCGCCCGGCCGCGCGGGTCATGTAGCGCAGCGGCACCCAGTCGAAATCCGAGAACGCGCCATTGATGGCGCCGGCCTTGTAGGCCAGCTCATCGCGCAGCGATTTATATTTCTCCACCTCCTCGCGCGAGGGGGCGGCGACCTGCAGGAAGCTGATCCTGCGCCGATGCTCGGGATAGCTGCCGAGGAAGCGCCGATAGGCGTCGAAGCGCGCCGGCAGGCCCTTGGTGTAGTCCAGCCGGTCGGCGCTGATCATCAGCGTGCGCCCGTTCAGGCTTTCCACCACGCGCTTGGCCTCCACCCGGCGGATCGCGCGCCCGGCGAGGCGCGAGAAGCCCTCCACATCGATGCCGATCGGCGTGACCACGACGCGGATGCGCCGCCCCTCATGCAGCACATCATCGCCCTGCACCTGGTAACCATGCGCCGCCATCGCCTCGAGAAACCGCGCCCGGTCAGGGGGCGTATGAAAGCCGATCACGTCATGCGCCAGCATGCCGCTGAGCAATTCCTCCGCACAGGGCAGCAGCTCCAATATCGCCGGCGCCGGGAAGGGGATATGCAGGAAGAAGCCGATGCGGTTGCGCACCCCGCGCCGGCGCAGATCCGCCGCCACGCCGAGCAGCTGATAGTCGTGGATCCAGATCAGATCGTCCGGCCGCAGCAGCGCCATCAAGGCTTCCGCGAACTGCTCATTCACCTCGCGATAGGCCTTGTACTCGGCGGAATCGAAGGTGACGAAGCTCGGCATCATGTGAAAAAGCGGCCAGAGCGTGGCGTTGGAAAAGCCGAGATAGAAGGCGCGATGATCCGCCTCCGCCAGATCGATGGTGGCGTAGGTCACCCCCTCGGCCTCGGCGCGGGTTACATCATGGGAGCGCGTGTCTATGCATTTGCCCGACCAGCCGAACCAGACCGAGCCCGGCACCAGCGCATCGGCCAGCCCCACCGCCAGGCCGCCGGCGCGCGGGGCGGCGCCGTCCGAGACATCCGGGACGCGATTGGAGACGATTACGAGGCGCGCCATAGCCCCTCCTCCCAGCCGCGCGAGAGACGCATCGCGCTGAGGATCAAGCCCACATGGGAATAGGTTTGCGGAAAATTGCCCCAGAGCCGGCTGGGCGTGCCATCCTGCGCCGGGGCGACATCCTCGGCCAGCAGCCCGACATGGTTGCGCGCCGCCAGAATCCGCTCGAACAGCTCCAACGCCTTAGCCCGCCGCCCGGCCAGCGCCAGAGCGCTGACATGCCAGAAGCTGCAGAGCAGAAAGGCGGTTTCCGGCAGGCCGAAATCATCCGGGTCGTCATAGCGCATCACGAAACCGCCATGCATCAGCCGGCGCTCAACCATATCCAGCGTCGCCGCGAATTCCGGGGATTTCGCGTCGATGAAGCCGATATCGGGCAGCACCAGCACCGAGGCGTCCGCCACCTCCTGGTCCAGCGCGCCGGAGATCCAGCCCTCCTTGGTCACCACCCGGCGCATGATCTCGGCACGCAGGCTCTGCGCGCGCAGCGTCCATTGCACCGCCTCCGCCTCCAGCCCCAAGGTCGAGGCGATCATCGCCAGGCGCGAGAGTGCCGCCCAGCACATCGCGGCGGAGAAGCTGTGCACGCGGGCCATGCCGCGAAATTCCCACGGCCCGGCATCCGCCTCCAGCGCCACGCGCTCGGCGATGTCGCCCAGCTCGCAAAGCTGGCGGTAGAGCGCCTCATCGCCGCGCACCCGCAGCCGGCGGTCGAAGAAGAGCTGGGCGAGGCTCATGATGATCGAGCCATAGGCATCGTTCTGGCGCTGCCCGGCGGCGCCATTGCCGACCCGCACCGGCAGATTGCCCTCGCCATAGCCGCTCAGCGCCTCAGCGACATATTCATCCAGCTTCATTCCCGGCGCGATGGGAAAGAGCGGCGGCAGCTCACGCGGGCCGGCACTGGTGACGGTATCCAGCACAAAGCCGAGATAGGTCTCCATCGTGCGCGTCGCCGAGAGCTGGTTGAGGGCGGCGATGGTGAACATCGAATCACGCAGCCAGCAGAAGCGGTAATCCCAGTTGCGCCCGGAGCCCTGCGCCTCGGGCAGCGAGGTGGTGAGGGCGGCGACGATGCCGCCAGTATCGTCATAGGAGCAGAGCTTCAGCGTGATCGCGGCGCGGATCACCGCCTCCTGCCAGTCGAACGGCACGTTCAGGCTGGCCACCCATTCCTCCCAATAGGCACGGGTTTCGGCCAGGAAATGCGTGGCCAACTGCTCCGGCGCCTGGTTCAGCGGCTCATCCACGCTCAGCACCAGCGTGCCCGGCCGGCCCAGCGTGAGGGGCTGCTCATGCACGATATGCGAGATCGGCAGATCCGTGGTCACCCGCAGGGCGAATTCCGGGCCGACAAACCGCAGATGATTGCTGCCAATCCCCGGCTTGGGATGCTCCGCGCCATAGGCGAAGCCCGGCTTGATGCGCAGCTTCACCCGCGGCCGCCCGGAGAGCGGCTCCAGCCGGCGCATGAGCATGTAGGGATGGAAAACCCGCCCATAAAGCCGAAAGCGCGGGCAGAAATCCAGCACCCGCAGCGCATTGCCCTGATCGTCGCGCAGGATCGTCTCCAGAATCGCGGTATTGGGCAGATAAGTCTGCGTCGCCTCAACCTGGCCGACCAGCTCGACATGCATTTCCCCTTGCTCGGCGGGGCCGCCGAGCAGGGCGTGAAAGACCGGGTCGCCATCCAGCCGCGGCCAGCAGCACCAGACATGCCGGCCCTCGCGGTCCACCAGCGAGGCGATGGCGCCATTGCCGATGACGGCGAGGTCAAGATTGGAGCGTAGCGACATCCATCCTCCCTTTTTCCAGGCTGGCGGCCAGCCAGGCGCGCACCGCCTCGACCTTGCCGCCGAAATCGCGGGCGACATGCAACCCCCGCCCGCCCATCTCGCGGGCGCGGGCGATGGCCGGCTCGTCCGTCACATCATCGCCGATGAACACCGGCCGGCGCCCCGCATAAGGCGGCAGCGCCATGAAGCGCTCCAGCGCCGCGCCCTTATCCGTGCCGCGTTGGCGGATTTCCAGGGCGGCGTGCGCCGGCATCAGCACCAGCCCGGGATGCGGCGCGGCCAGCGCCTGGCCCAGGCTGGTCAGCGCCTCCTGCGCCTGCGGGGCGGCGCGCCAATGCAGCACCAGCCCGAAGCGTTTTTCCTCCAGCAGCGTGCCGGGATGGCGCCCCACCGCCTCGGCCAGCGGCGCGCGCAGCGCCTGCAAGGCGGGGTCCGGCCGCGCCTCGGCGATGATCGCCCCATCCCCGGCGCGCAGCACGGCGCCATGCTCCGCCCCGGCGGCGAAGCCTTCCCCGAGCAGCTGGTCGATATCCGCCAGACGGCGGCCGGAGAGCAAAGCCAGCGCCCCATCCAGCCAGCCCGCCAGCCCGCGCAGCAGCGGCGGCAGCGCGGGCGGCACCTCCACACCCAACGGATCCACGGAGAAGTTGAGAAGCGTTCCGTCAATATCGAGGAACAGGGCGCAATCCTGTGCCAATTCGGGCGGAGAGTTCTGGTGGCGCATGCGACCGATATGGCCACGGAAATGCTGCCATATCCTAACCAAGACATGAAGATCCCGTAACATCAGCCATTTGTGGCGGAATGCCGATGTCCGGCTTGCCATTTTGGCCCGATTTCTGCCACACCCCCTCCCCCAGAACGGTCACGCGATCCGAATTACAGCCATAAGGCCAAAACATGTCCGATATGATATCGATTGATAAGCCCGGCAGCCGCCATGACGGGCTGACCATCGCTTTGCACTGGCTCACCGCCCTGTTGGTTGTGGTGAACTTCCTGCTGGCGGAATTCTGGGACTTCTTCTCCAAACCGAACCATCATCTGATGATCGTGCTGCATATGTCCTTCGGGCTGCTGCTCACGGCGGTGTTCGTGCTGCGGCTGGTCTGGCGCACCCGCCCCGGCCACACCCATTTCGACGATGGCAAGGATCTGCTCAATCGCGGCGCGCGCGGGCTGCACCATCTGCTTTATCTGCTGCTGGGCGCGGAAATCCTGCTCGGCTTCGCCACACGCTGGACGGATAACCAGCCCTTGAGCTTCTTCGGCCTGCCGATCCCTTCGCCCTTCGGCGATTTTTCCAGGGCAACGGGACATTTCGTCGACCAGATCCATGATTATGTCGCCTGGACGATCATCATCCTCGCCGGGCTGCATGCGCTGGCGGCCTTGCTGCATCATTACGTGCTGAAGGACGGGGTGATGCGCCGCATGCTGCCGCGCGGCTAGCGCACCATCCGATCAAACGGAATCGTCTGATCGGATAAACTTGCGCGCTCAGACAAAAAGCGAGAGCGTGTTCCGCGCGCCAAGATGAGCGGAATAGGCCCTGAGCCTCCCTAAAATCTTTATACGCTCTTTATGGCGCCGCGATGCCTTCCGCATCGCGGCTTTATGTTTGTCCGCCTACACCGGAGGCTTCCATAGGAGGCCGTAATGGGCGATCTCGTCACCATCATCTTCGGCGCGGCGATTTTCGCGTTGTTGATCCTTTATGTTCCCGCCTGCGAGCACGTATGATGCTGGACCAGGTTCTGGGTGGCGCCATCTGCGCCGTGCTGCTGGTTTATCTGGTCTGGGCGATGCTGCGCCCTGAAGATTTCTGAGAGAATTCCCATGACAATTCAGGGCTTCGCGTATATCGCGCTGGTCTTTGCGCTCGTGCTCGGCGCGGCCTTTCCGCTCGGGCGCTATCTGGCAGCGATTTTTGAAGGGCGGGTGCGGTTTCTGCGCCCGCTCGAGCTTGGGGTTTACCGGCTCGCCGGGGTGGATGAAAGCCGCGCCATGGGTTGGCAAAGCTACGCAATGGCGCTGCTGCTGCTCAGCGTCATCCATTTCGCCTTGCTCTATGCGATTTTGCGGCTGCAATTCTATCTGCCGATGAACCCGCAACATATCGCCGGCATGTCGCCGCGCCTGGCCTTCAACACCGCCGCCAGCTTCGCCACCAACACCAACTGGCAGGCCTATGCGCCCGAAGCGCAGATCTCCGACGGTGCGCAGGCCTATGGGCTGGCGGTGCATATGTTCATCTCCGCCGCCGCCGGCATCGCCGCCGCCGCCGCGGTGATGCGCGCTTTCACCGGCAGCGCGGCGCGGCTCGGGAATTTCTATGTCGATCTCACCCGCATCACCCTTTATCTGCTGCTGCCCGGCGCTTTGATCGCGGCGGTGCTGCTGGTGCTGGCCGGCGTGCCGCAAAGTTTCGGTGGCTTCATCGCCGCGCACACGCTGCAGGGCGGAACGCAGACCATCGCCATCGGCCCGGTGGCGCTGCAGGAGGCGATCAAGGAGCTGGGCACCAATGGCGGCGGCTTCTTCAACGCCAATTCCGCGCATCCGTTCGAAAACCCCAATGGCTGGACCAATCTTCTGGAAAACTGGCTGCTGCTGGTGATCGGCTTCGCCCTGCCCATCGCCTTTGGCCATATGGTGAAGGATAAGGCGCAGGGGCGCGCGCTGATGGCGGCGATGGCGATCATCCTGGCTTTGGGCTGCGTCGGCGCCTACGCGGCGGAGGCGCATGGCAACCCGTTGCAAATCGCCGCCGGGGTGGCGCCGGGCGGCAATTGGGAAGGCAAGGAGGTGCGCTTCGGCATCGCCCCCAGCACCACCTTCAACGTCTCCGCCACCGGCACCTCGACCGGCGCGGTGGACAGTTTCACCGACAGCTACACGCCTTTGGGCGGCGCCGTGCCGCTATTTCTGATGCAGCTGGGCGAGGTGACACCCGGCGGCGTCGGTTCGGGCTTCTATACCATCATCGTCTTCGCGCTATTCTCGGTCTTCATCGCCGGGCTGATGGTCGGGCGCACGCCGGAATATCTCGGCAAGAAGGTGCAGGCGAAGGAAATCAAGCTCGCCATGCTGGGCGTGCTGATCCTCACTTTGTTCATCCTGGCCGGGGCCGGCTTCTCGCTGGTCACCAAATCCGGGCTGGCCTCCTTGGCCAATGCCGGGCCGCATGGGCTGACCGAGATGCTTTATGGCTGGACCTCGGCCACCGAGAATAATGGCAGCGCCTTCGCCGGCCTCTCCGCCGACACGCCGCTATTGGATTACGGGCTGGGCGCGGCGATGCTGTTCGGGCGCTTCGCCTTCATGATCCCGGTTCTGGCCATCGCCGGTTCGCTCGCCGCCAAGCCCCGCCTGGCCGCCAGTGCCGGCACCTTCCCCACCACCGGCCCGCTTTTCATCGGGCTGCTGATCGGCGTCATCATCATCCTGGGCGGTCTGCAATTCCTGCCGGCCGATACGCTGGGCCCGCTCGCCGAACATGTGCTCCTGCAAGCTGGAAAGATTTTCTGACATGTCGCAAGCTGAAACCATCTCCCTGTTCGATGCCGGCATCATGCGCCGCGCCGGATGGGATGCGCTGGCCAAACTCAACCCCGTCACGCTGATGCGCAATCCGGTGATCTTCGTCACCGAAATCGTCTCGGCCCTGGTCACCGCCACCGGCATCGAGGCGCTGGTGACGCACCGGCCGGCGGAATTTTCCCTGGTCATCGCTGGCTGGCTGTGGCTGACGGTGATCTTCGCCACCTTCGCCGAGGCGGTGGCGGAAGGGCGCGGCCGGGCGCGGGCGGAAACGCTGCGCCGTGCCCGTTCGGACACCATGGCCAAGCTGCTCACCAACCCGCCCAACCGCGCCCTCTATAAACCCACCGCCGCACCGGATCTGCGCCAGGGCGATATCGTGCTGGTTGAAGTCGGGGACATCATCCCCTCGGATGGCGAGATCATCGAAGGCGTCGCAAGCGTCAATGAAAGTGCGGTCACCGGCGAGTCCGCCCCGGTGGTGCGCGAGGCGGGCGGCGATCGCTCAGCGGTCACCGGCGGCACCCAACTGGTCTCTGACTGGCTGGTGATCCGCATCACCGCCGATGCCGGCAATACCTTTCTGGACCGCATGATCTCGCTGGTGGAAGGCGCGGAGCGCCGCAAGACCCCGAATGAGATCGCGCTGAACATCCTGCTTGCTGGCTTAACCCTGGTGTTTCTCATCGCCGTGGTCACGCTGGTCGGCTTCGGCGCTTATTCCGGCACAAGCTTTTCCATTCCGGTGCTGGCGGCCCTGCTGGTCTGTCTGATCCCCACCACCATCGGCGGCTTGCTCTCCGCCATCGGCATTGCCGGCATGGACCGGCTGGTGCGCTTCAATGTCGTCGCCACCTCCGGCCGCGCGGTGGAGGCGGCGGGCGATGTCGATGCGCTGCTCCTGGACAAAACCGGCACCATCACCTTCGGCAACCGCATGGCCTCGGCCTTCTACCCGGTGGCCGGCGTGCAGGAGCGCGATCTGGCCCAGGCCTGCGCGATGGCGAGCCTGGGCGATGAAACCCCGGAAGGCCGTTCCATCCTGGCGCTGGCGCGCGATAAATACAGCCTCGCGCCGGAACGCCCGTCGGATGCCGCCATCATCCCCTTCAGCGCCAATACCCGCATGTCCGGCGTCGACACGGCCGGGCAAAGCTTCCGCAAAGGGGCTGTGGATTCCGTGCTGAAAGCGCTGAACACGCAGGGCGACGAGGCCTTCGCGCAAGCCGCCGCGCGCATCGGCCGCGCCGGCTCCACCCCGCTGGCGGTAGCGCTGAACGACAAACTGCTCGGGCTGATCGAGCTGAAGGACATCGTCAAACCCGGCATCAAGGAGCGCTTCGCCGCCTTGCGCGCCATGGGCATCCGCACCGTGATGGTCACCGGCGATAACCGCGTCACCGCCGCCGCCATCGCCGCCGAGGCCGGGGTGGATGACTACATCGCCGAGGCCACCCCGCAAAACAAGCTCGATTATATCAGAAAGGTTCAGGAAGAAGGCCGGCTGGTCGCGATGTGCGGGGACGGCACCAACGATGCCCCGGCCCTGGCGCAGGCGGATGTCGGCGTGGCGATGCAGACCGGCACCCAGGCCGCGCGCGAAGCCGGCAATATGGTGGATCTGGACAGCGACCCGACCAAGCTGATCGAGATCGTCGAAATCGGCAAACAATTGCTGATCACCCGCGGGGCGCTGACCACCTTCTCCATCGCCAACGACATCTCCAAATATTTCGCCATACTGCCGGCGATTTTCGTGAGCACCTACCCGCAGCTGGCGGTTTTCAACATCATGCATCTGCGCAGCCCGGAGAGTGCCATCCTCTCGGCGGTGATCTTCAACGCGCTGATCATCGTGGTGCTGGTGCCGCTGGCCCTGAAGGGGGTGAAATTCCGCGCCATCGGTGCGGCCGCCCTGCTCAAGCGCAATCTGCTGATCTATGGGCTGGGCGGCCTCGTCGCGCCCTTCGCCGGGATCAAGCTGATCGACATGCTGCTTGGCCTGATCTGAAGGAAACATCATCATGCTGCTCCGCGAACTCCGCCCGGCCGTCTCGCTGGTCGTGCTTTTCACACTGGGCCTTGGCCTCATCCTGCCGGAGGCGTTCACCGGCGCCATGCAGGCGGTGCTGCCCGTCCAGGCCAATGGCTCGCTGCTGCGCGCCAACGGCCAGGTGGTCGGCTCCGCCTTGATCGGCCAGAATTTCACCGGGGCGGATTATTTCCAGCCCCGCCCCTCGGCGCTGATGGGCACGGATGCCAAGGGCAATGCCGTTCCCACCCCGTACGACGCCAGCGAATCCGGCGCCTCGAATCTCGGCCCCACCAGTGCGGCGCTGCAAACCGCCATCACCCAGCGTGTCGCCGCTTACCTGAAAGCCTATGGTCCGGGGCCAGTGCCGGCCGATGCCGTCACCTCATCCGGCTCCGGGCTGGACCCTGACATCTCCCTGGCCAACGCGCTGCGCCAGGCCCCCGCCATCGCCGCCGCGCGGCATCTGCCAAGTGCGACCGTCACCGCCCTCGTCACCCGCATGACCCACCATGCCGTGCTCGGCGTCATCGGCACCGATCATGTGAATGTGCTGGAACTCAATCTTGCGCTGGACAAGCTCAGCCGCCCATAAACCAGCATGGCGAAAGACGAGGATGCACGGCCGGACCCGGACGCGCTGCTGGCAGCGGCGGCACGGGCCGGGCGCGGGCATCTGAAAATCTTCCTGGGCGCCGCCCCCGGCGTCGGCAAAACCTGGGAGATGCTGGATGCCGCCCAGGCCAAGGCGGCGCGCGGGCTGGATGTGGTCGCCGGGCTGATCGAAACCCATGGCCGCGCCGGCACCCTCGCCAAGATCGGCACGCTGGAACAGCTGCCCCGGCGCGCCGTTCCTTATCGCGGCCAGAGCCTGGAGGAGTTCGATCTGGAGGCCGCCCTCGCCCGGCATCCGCAGCTGCTGCTGGTCGATGAGCTGGCCCATACCAACGCGCCGGGCCAACGCCATGCCAAACGCTGGCAGGATGTGCAGGCGCTGCTGGAGGCGGGCATCGATGTCTGGACCACGGTGAATGTCCAGCATCTGGAAAGCCTGAACGACCAGGTGGCGCGCATCACCGGCGTGCGGGTGGCCGAGACCATCCCGGACACCGTGCTGGACATGGCCGATGAGATCGAGCTGATCGATCTGCCCCCGGCGGAGCTGCGCGGGCGGCTGCAGGAGGGGCAGATCTACCGCCCGGATGTGGCGGCCCGGGCGCTGAAGGATTTCTTCCGCGAAGGCAATCTCGGCGCGCTGCGGGAGATGGCGCTGCGCCGTGCCGCGCAGCGGATCGACAAGGATGTGACCCGCTATATGCGCCTGCGCGCCATCCCCGGCCCCTGGCCGGTGGCCGAGCGGGTGCTGGCGCTGGTGGCGGCCGATGGCGCCGCCGGCAATGTCGTGCGCCACGCGGCCCGGCTGGCGGAGGCGCTGCACGCCCCCCTCACAATCTTTCATATCGAGCGCGGCAGCGACGATGCCAGGCTGCAGGCGGCACTGGATTTGGCGGTGCAGCTGGGCGGCCAGGTGGTGACCCAGAGCGGGACCGATATTGTCGGCGCGGTGCTGGATTATGCCGCCCGGCAGAATATCACCCATATCGTCATGGGCCGGCGCGCGGTCTCACGCTGGCGGCCGGGGCGGCGGCTGGCGGAGGCGCTGACCCGGCGCGCCAGCGCCTACACGCTGCATTTCGTCCCCGTTCCCGCCGCCGCAGCCTCCCCCCCGGCCCGGCCGCGCCGGCCGGATTGGGAGCCTTACCCGCTGGCGGCGGCACTGCTTGGGCTGGTCACCATCCTCGGGCTGGCGGGCAAGGCCTATCTGCCGCAAGAGGCGATGGGGCTGATCTTCACCGGCCTCATCGCCGCCATGGCCAGCCGCTCCGGCCGCACCGCCGGGCTGTTCACCGCCATCGCCGCCTTCATCCTGTGGAATTTCTTCTTCCTGCCGCCGCTCTACACGCTTTCGGTGGCGGACCCACGGGATGTGGTGGCGCTGCTGGTGTTTCTGCTGGTGGGGCTGCTCACCGGCCAGCTCGCCGGGCGGGTGCGCCAGGAGGCCGGGGCGGCGGCGGCGCGGGTTGAGGCGCTGCGGCGGATCTCGCTGTTCGGCCAGCGCCTCTCCCGCGCCGCCACCTTGTCGGACGTGCTGGCCTGCAGCGCCGAGGAAGCCGCCAGCCTGACCCCGGCCGGCATCGTGCTGCTCACCGGCCCGCAGGGGCTGCGCGCCGAGGCCAGCCACCCGCCCGGCACGGCTTTGGACGAGGCGGCGCAGGCGGCGGCGCAATGGTGCGCCACCCATGGCATGGAAACCGGCACCGGCACCTCCACCCTGCCCTCGGTGCCCTGGCGGTTCCTGCCGCTCACCAACAGCCAGGGCTGCATCGGCGTGCTCGGCGCCCGGCCCCAGGCCCCGCCCAGCGCGCCGCTGGCGCAGGCGCTGGCCGCCCTGGCCGGGCAAAGCGCGCTGGCCATCGAGCGCGCCCGGCTCTCGCTCACCACCGCCCGCGCCGAGGCCCAGCAGGACAGCCAGAAGCTGCGCAACGCTTTGCTCTCCTCGCTGAGTCATGATCTGCGCACCCCGCTCACCTCCATCCGCGGCGCCGCCGAGACGCTCTCCCAGGCCGGACCGGCGCTGGATGAGCCCACCCGCGCCGATCTGCTCGCCAGCATCATTCAGGACAGCGCGCGGATGACCAAATTCCTCGCCAACATCATGGATATGGCGCGGGTGGAGGCGGGCGGGCTGACCGTGCGCCGGGAGCGGGTGAAACTGGAGGAGATCGTCGAAGCCGCCATCGCGCGGGTGGCCGGGGCGGTCTATACACGCGTCAATATCGCGCCCGATGCCGGCTTCGCCCAGGCCGACGCCGGGCTGCTGGAACAGGTGATGGTCAATCTGCTCGACAATGCCGTGAAATACGCCCCGCCGGACAGCCACATCACCGTCAGCGCGGTGCGCGACGGCGCGCTGGTGCGGCTCGCGGTTGCCGATGCCGGGGTCGGCATCGCGCCCGGCGAGCTGGATGCGGTGTTCGACAGCTTCTTTCGCGCCAGCCGGGGCGACAGGGTGGCGCCGGGCACCGGGCTGGGGCTGGCCATCGCCAAGGCCTTCACCGAGGCGATGGGCGGCAGCATCCGCGCCCAGAGCCCGCGCACGGATCTGCCGGCCGACGGGCTGCCGGGGACGATCATCCGCGTGGAGCTGCCGGCGGCATGATCTCGGGCCGCATTCTGGTGGTGGATGACGAGCCGCAGATCCACCGCTTCCTCGCCCCGGCGCTGAGCGCTGCCGGCTTCACCCCGCTGCGCGCCGAACGCGGCGAGGAGGCGCTGCGCCTGGTGGCCGGCAACGCCCCGGACCTGGTGCTGCTGGATCTCGGCCTGCCGGACATTGACGGCCAGGAGGTGCTGCGCCGCTTGCGGGATTTCTCCGCCGTGCCGGTGATCATCCTCTCCGCGCGCGAGCGCGAGGCGGAAAAGATCGCCGCCCTCGATGCCGGGGCGGATGATTATGTCGAAAAACCCTTCGCGCTGGGCGAGCTGCTGGCGCGCATCCGCACCGCCTTGCGCCGCCAGGGCCAGCCCACCGCCGCCCCGGTGCTGGAGCTGGCCGGGCTGCGGCTGGAGGCGGAGAAGGCCTGGCTGGATGGCGCGGCGCTGGCGCTGACCAAGCGCGAGCAGGCGCTGCTGTTGCTGCTGGCCCGCAATGCCGGGCGGGTGCTCACCCACCGGCAGATCCTCACCGCCCTCTGGGGCCCGGCCCATACCGAGGATGTCGCCTATCTGCGCGTCTATATCGGCCAGCTGCGCCGCAAGCTGGGCGAGGACTTCGCCGCCCGGCTGAAGACCGAGCCAGGTGTGGGCTACCGGCTGGAGGGGTGAAGCGGCCTACTGCTCGGTATCGCCGCCGCCGGAGGGCGACACCGCGCCGCCATCGTCCTGATACTGAAACGTGTCGCTGCCATAATCATCGGCGCTGATGACGATCTTCTGGCCCTGCTCGGCCTGATAGACCTCGAAGCCGATCGTGTTGCCCTGATCGTCGCTATAGGTGCTGCCGTCCGGCCGGGTGTAGGAGAAGCTGTACACCGCCCCGCAATTCGCCGCCCCCGCGACAGGATCGTAGGATTCCAGGAAGAATTTGCTCAAGGTCAGCTTCATCGACCCGCCGATCTTGCTGGCCTGCGCGTCTGTCATGCCATCGGGCAGGGATTGGGTGAGTGTGGCCAGCGCCAGCTGGAAGGCGGCCAGCTGCGCCGCGCTCTTGCTCTGCGCCGACCAGCATTCCCCGGCATCGCCCCGCCCCAGACCCGCCTGTTTGTCGGCGGAATGGCACCCGGCCAGACCCAGCAAGGCGAATGCCGCAACAAATCTTTTCATGACAATCCTGAAACCATCCTGCGCCGAAGGCCAAGGCCGCAAGCGTCTGGCCTGACGCTCTGAAGTTTGGCCGGACGCGCCGTTTACCCTATCCCGACGCTGACGCGTCTGGCCGAACCATATTGCTTCAGAGCGGGATCAAAGTCACGCCGGGCTCCGCGGCGGCGCTTTCACGAAGAATTCACCGCGTCGCGCCCCAAAAAAGCGGGAAGGCCGAAATGCCATCGGAACGCCCCGAAAATCGCTTTAAATTCAGCATACAACCAAATTTAGTCTCTTTTTAAACACAAGCCACATCATACGGTACGAATGTTACACGCCAAACTCGCAGCGGTGGCGGGCTGGCGGCGCTGCGCGCCTGCTGTGGCAATATTACCGCATTGACAATAAAAGATTTAACAATCGTTAATGGCAGCGTTCAAAAACACCGTTGCGTCCGCAACGAGGCAGGGGCTTGCGAGATGACGACAATCCTGGACGTGACTCTCAGCTCGACATTGATCGATGAACTGACCCACGGCAACAGCGCCTCGTCGGTCTATGTCGTCTATTACGACGAGGGCGGCCCCACCTTCGGCACCTGGTCCACGCTGCTGACCAATGGCAGCGTCGTCGGCGGCAGCAGCGCCAGCATCTCCAGCAGCCTCAACGGCGAAAGCGTGCCGGTCACATTATCCGGCAGCCTCGCCAGCGGGAAGGTCTATGTGCTGGTGCAGAGCGAGACCAATGGCGCCGGCGCGCCCTCGCTCTCCAGCATCATCACCCAGCAGAGCGACATCAACGCACAGACCGCCGCTGCCAATAATTTCGGCTATGATTCGGTTGAGCTGAACCTCACCGGCACCGCCACCGATGCCGGCAATCTCACCTCCGTGGTCCAGTACGGGCTCAGCATGGGCATGGGGGTGAGCTACACGAGCGGCGCCAGCGCCTCGGTCGGCTATGACATCACCGGCACCGCGCTGACCACCCTGCTCGGCAATGCCGGCGCCACCTTGAGCACCTACAGCACCGGGCCGCTGGCCGGCTCCATCGCCAGCGCCACCCCGCCCAGCAACCCGCTGGACTGGGCCGGCTATGTCACCGCCGTCAGCTCGATTGCCAGCGATATCGAGATTTCCGGCTTCTATAACGGCGGCACCGATGCGAGCCAGATCTATCATAATGCCGGTTATTTCGATTACGCGGTGAGTGCCGGCACCTCTGCCGGCGATCTGGTCTTCACCCTCACCCCGCAAGCCGACAGCCAGATCCAGGGCACGATCTATATCGACGCCGCCAATCTGGAAAACAGCATCTACGCCACCGACGGCACCGCCACCATCGTCGCCAATGGCAGCGTCTTCACCACCATGAACACCGGCGCCAATAATGAATGGGGCACGGTGCTGCGGCAATTCCTGGTCGGCTTCGATGCCGGCTATTACGGCACCAGCGGCGCCCCGGTGAACAGCCATCTCGGCGGCAGCATCGACCTGAACAAGAGCGCCAACTGGGACCCCACCTATGCCTTCGGCCGCAGCCTCAGCGGCACCATCATCGCCGGCCACACCTATAACGGCTACGCCGCCGCCTTCGCCAGCTATTCCAACTCCTACGGCTTCAACTATTCCGATGCGGAAACCGCCGCCTACACCGCCGGCGGGCCGCTGCTCTCCCTGGCCGAGCCTGGCACCAGCATCGATGTCTCCACCATCGATCTCACCGTGTTCGGCGCCACCGATACGCCCACCGGCTACACCGCCCCACCATCGCCAACATCGTCTCCGCCAGCACCTACACGGCGGTCACCGGCACCAGCGGCAACAATATCGTGCTGGATTTCGCCACCGGCAACGGCACCAATGCCGGCGTAGTGCTGGCCGACAACGCCACCATCGAGCTGCGCCTGCTGACCTCGGACGCCAACAATGTGCCCACCTTCGGCGACACCATCACGCTCTCCGGGTCGCTGTGGCAGCAATGGGATATTTCGGAAAATAACGGCACCTACAGCGCCAGCGCCAACTCCAACGTGACCATGGCCACGGGCGATCTGATGCTCGACAATCTGCCGATGGCCGCAACGACCGGCACCGATTGGTATCAGGTGGTCGAGACCGACAGCACCGGCACCGAGAGCAAGACGTTCAACCTTTATCTGACCAGCGAAAGCACCTCGCTGAGCAACACGACCATCCACACCGGGACTTACGAGGGGGACGCATTCGCGAATGCGACCCTGACCGGCAGCACGCTCACCGCCGGCAGCTTCTCCGGCGGCAGTATCGTCGGCACCATCCTCAACGCCGTCGTCACGTATGACAGTGCCGCAAATGATTGGCAGCTGCAAAGCGGCACGCTGGAGACCGGGCTGGGGACCGAGATCACCGTCGACGCCGGCACCTTGAGTGACGGCATCATGAACGGTACCCTAAGCTCGTATATCGACGCCACCACCACCTACAGTAATATTTTGTTCACCGGCGCCAGCGCCACGGGCAACGCGCTCGATAACAATGTAGTCGCCTTAACCACCATCTCCGGCGGCAGCGTCACCGCCGGGCAAATCGTCAGCAGCAGCCTGACGGGAAGCGGAAGCGGCACCATCACCTTCGCCTCGCTGGAGGCGACATTGTCATCGGAGACGGTGACCAACAGCATGATCGATACGGCGATCACCCTCGCCTCGAACACCGTGACGACAACGCTGATCAGCGGCGGCACCGTGAGCCTCACTTACGGCGGGGATACGATCAACGATGCGACACTGACCGCAGGCACCCTGGATAACGGCAATTTCGCCGGCGGCAGCATCGTCGCCAGCATCGTCAATGCGCAGCTCGCGGAGAGCAACGGCACCTGGGCGCTGCAGGGCGGCACGCTGGTCACTGGGCTTGGAACCGACATCACCATCCAGGACGGCACGATCGCGGCCGGCACGCTGGACGGCAACATCGTCACTTACGTCATCAACGGCACAACCTACACCAATGCCGGGCTGCACGATGCCAGCGTGACCGGCACGGCGCTGAATAGTGACGTTTTCACCTTCGGCACCATCGCGGGCGGTACCGCGACCGCCGGCACCGTCTCCGGCTATATCGTCACCGGCGGCACCTCGCTGAATGGCGGCCAGCTGATCGAAGGCGCGACGCTGTCCAACGCCACCCTCACCGCCGAGCAGATAACCGGCGGCAGCATCACCGCCCCGCTGACCATCTCCTCCGGCACGGTGAACGGCGCGCTGGTGACGGGCGGCAGCGTGACCACGCCACCCACCATCCTCAACCCGGATTATACCGGCCAGCAAGCCTCCGCCGGGGTGGATGGGCTGGGCGTGGTCTCGGGCACCAGCGGCACCAGCGTGCCGCAATATGTCAACAGCCTGACCTATAACCTCGCCGGCAGCGACGGCACCGCCAGCGACCCCAATCTGGTGCAGGAAAACACCGCCAGCACCGTCATCGCCGGGCTCTCCATCGCCGCCGCGCCGGTGGTCGGCACCTTCTCCGGCAGCAGTTTCGAGGCTTTGGCCGGGCAGACCCTCTCGGGCGATACGCTGACGGTGAGTGCCGGCAGCCTGGCCACCACCGGCAGCGCCGAGATCAACACCATCACCACCGGCGAGACCCTGCTCGCCTTCGGCTGGACCGGCGATGACAACGCCTCCGGCACCTGGACCAGCGGCACGGTGACCGGCAGCAATGCCAGCCTCTGGGCCTCCGCCTACACCAACAAGGTGAATGGCGAGGATGCGGTGGTGATCCGCCTGACCGACACCGCCAACAGCACCACCCAGACCATCATCACCACCGCCGATGCGGATGGCGCCTGGGCCAGCACCGCGACCCTGGTGAATCAGGGCACCTACGACGTGACGATGCAGGACTACCAGAATCTCGGCAGCGCCGGCGCGCCGGTGACGCTGGGATCGGCGCTGACGGCGCAAAGCTACAAGCTGGTGCTGGTGGAAACCGGCACGCCCTGCTTCTGCCCGGGCACGCGCATCCGCACGCCGGCCGGTGAGACCTCGGTGGAGAGCCTGTCCATCGGCGATCTGGTGCAGACCCGCGACCACGGGCCGCAGCCGATCAAATGGATCGGCAGGCGCGCTTATGCCAACCCGTTCCTCGCCGCCAACCGCGCCGTCTGGCCGGTGCGCATCGAGGAAGGCGCGCTGGGCGAGGGGCTGCCCGCCCGCCCGCTGACCGTCTCGCCCGAGCATGCGATGCTGCTGGAGGGGCATCTGGTGCCGGCCAAGCATCTGGTGAATGGCCGCAACGTCACCATCATCGAGGCGCCGGCGCGGGTCGAATATCTGCATATCGAGCTGGAGCGCCACGAGATCCTGTTCGCCGAGGCCGCCCCCACCGAGAGCTTCGTGGATTGCGCCAGCCGCAACATGTTCCACAATGCCGATGAGTTCGCCGCCCTCTATCCGGACGATGCCCGCCCGCAATGGGCATTCTGCGCGCCGGTGCTGGAAGGCGGCCGCCGGCTGGCGGCGCTGCAACGGCGCATCCTGGCGCGTGCCCAGCGGCGTGGCAACGCGCAGGGCGCGGTGCAGGGGGTGCTGGACGAAGCGACGCGGCATCTGGTGCGCGGCTGGGCCTGGATGAAGGATCAGCCGCAGGAAAGCCTGGAGCTGGAGATTTTCAACCACGAGACCAGGATCGGCAGCGTGCTCGCCAACCAGTTCCGCGCGGATCTGGCGGAGGCCGGCATCGGCAATGGCTGGCATGGTTTCAGCTTCACCCTGCCGCGCCCGCTGCCCGCCGGGCAGGCGCATCTGATTAGCGTGCGCGCTGCGGGCTGCGGCACGCTGCTGACCGGCGCCCCGGCGCCGATCGCCCCGCGCACCACGCTGGACGCGGCGGCCCTGGCCAGCCTGCGCGATGCGCTGGACGAGGCGCGCGGCTGCAGCGGCGAGGGGGATGCGCTGCTGGCGCTGCTGCTGGAAGAGGTCGAGCAGTTGAAGGGCCAGCAGGCCGCCCTGCGCCATGAATCCGGGCCGATGCGCCGCCAGCGCGGCAGCCAGGCCGCCCTCCCGGCGAAGCGGGCGCTGGTGATCGACGATGCCTGGCCGCGGCCGGACCGCAGCGCCGGCGCCCAGGCCATCCTCTCCCATATGCGCGCCTTGCAGGCGCTGGGCTGGCATGTCTCCTTCCTGCCGCGCACCGGCGCCGCGCCGGATGGCGCCGCCCAGGCGCGCTTGGCGGCGCAGGGCATCGCCTGCCTCGCCGCCCCCGCCATCGCCTCGGTGGAGGAGGCGCTGTGCCGCCAGGCCGGGATGTTCGAGCTGGTCTATCTGCACCGGGTCAGCGTCGCCGCGCCCTATATGAGCCTGATCCGGCATTACCAGCCACGGGCGAAAGTGATGTTCAGCGTCGCCGACCTGCATCATCTGCGCCTGGGCCGCCAGGGTGAGATCCAGCAACGCCCGGAGCTGACCCGCGCCGCCCAGCGCCAGCAGGCGCAGGAATTCGCGGTGATGCTGCAGGCGGATGCGGTGCTCACCCATTCCCCGGCCGAGGCGGCGCTGCTGCGCCAGGCCGGGCTGGAGGCGCAGAAGCTGCATCTGGTACCCTGGGCGGTCAAGCCGGTGAAGCCCGCCTTGCAGGAGGGCCGCGAGGGGCTGCTGCTGGTCGGCAATTTCGCGCATGAGCCCAATCTCGACGGGCTGCTCTGGTTCGCCCAGGCGGTGCTGCCCGCCTTGGCCGGGCAGCGCCTCACCGTGGTCGGCGCCGGGCTGCCGCATGGGGTGGCGCAGATGCTGCGCGCGCAAGGGGTGGAGCTGGCCGGCGCGGTGGCGGATCTCGCCCCCTATTATGCCCGCGCCGGCCTGGCGCTGGCGCCGCTGCGCTTCGGCGCCGGGATCAAGGGCAAGGTGCTGGAAGCCTGGGCGCACGGGCTGCCTTGCGTGATGACGCCGATCGCCGCCGAGGGGCTGGAGCTGCCCGCCGCCCTGCGCGCCGCCGTGGCGCCGGATGCGGCCGGGCTCATCGCCGCGATCGAGACGCTGCGCCATGATGCAGGCGCGGCGAAGGCGCATGTCGCGGCCGGGCGGGCGCTGCTGCGGGCGGGCTTTACCGCCAAGGCGGTGGAGAGCGCCCTGGCCAAGGCGATCGCGCCGACGAGCTCGTCCGTGGTGACGATCAACCGGGGGTAAGCCTCGAAAACTTTTGAAATTTAGAGCAATATGTGTTTAGGTTGACGCGCCAGCGTCAAAATAAACACATGAAATTGCTCGCCAAAACGAAAGCTAGAGCATTCAGCTAAAAGCTGAAGGCTCTAGAGCCCGGCGGGCGCGGGGCCGCCGGTGGCCCAGTCCAGCAGCTCGACGATATGGGCGACCGGCAGCCCGGAATGCTGGCCGATCTGCACCGCGCAGCCGATATTGCCGGTGGCCACCACATCCGGCCGCAGCGCCTCCAGCGTCTGCGCCTTGCGCGCGCCGAGCTGCCCGGCGATCTCCGGCTGGAAAATATTATACGTCCCCGCCGAACCGCAGCAGAGATGCGAATCCGCCGGCAGCTTCACCGTAAACCCCGCCGCGCGCAGCAGATTCTGCGGCCCTGTGGTCAGCTTCTGCCCGTGCTGGATCGAGCAGGGCGGATGATAGGCGACGATCCGCGCAGGGATCTCCACCCGCGCCGGCAGCCCCGCCGCCTCGATCACCTCAGACACATCCTTCGCCAGCGCCGAAACCCGCGCGGCCTTCTCCGCGTAAAGCGGGTCGTCGCGCAGCATATAGCCGTAATCCTTGATCGTGGTGCCGCAGCCCGAGGCGGTGATGATGATCGCCTCCAGCCCGGCCTCGATCTCCCGGCTCCAGGCCTCGACATTGCGCCGCGCCGCCGCCAGCGCCTCGGCCTCGCGGCCCATATGGTGGGTGAGCGCGCCGCAGCAGGCCTCGCCGGGGGCGAAGCTCACCTGATAGCCGCAACGCTCCAGCAGCCGCATTGTGGCGGCGCGGATTTCCGGGCGCAGCACCGGCTCGGCGCAGCCTTGCATCAGCACCACCCGCCCGCGCGCCCCGGCCGGGCTGGCGGGCAACGGCGCCTGCTTGGGCAGCCTGGCCGGCGCCAGCTGCAGCATCGCCGCCGCCGGGCGCAGCGGCCGGATGCCTTGCAAAACCCCCGCCAGCGGCCGCGCCAGCCCGGCCAGACGCAGCGCCGCCCGAAAGCGCTTGGGATAAGGCAGCACCGCGGCCACCACCGCCCGCAGCGCCCGCTCCGCCAAGGGCCGGCGATAATGCCGCTCGATATAGGCGCGGGCATGGTCCACCAGATGCATGTAATTCACCCCCGAGGGGCAGGTGGTCATGCAGGCAAGGCAGGAGAGGCAGCGATCCACATGCTTGACCACTTCCGGCCCCGGCACGCGCTCATTCTCCAGCATGTCCTTGATCAGATAGATCCGCCCGCGCGGGCTATCCAGCTCATTGCCGCCGAGCACATAGGTCGGGCAGGTGGCGGTGCAGAAGCCGCAATGCACGCATTTGCGGATGATCGCCTCGGAGGCGGCGATGTCCTTGTCGGCCAGCTGGGCGGGGGAGAAATCAGTCTGCATCGGCCTCGTCCAGAAAGCGGTTGATCTCGAATATCCCCATCGGATCAAAGCCGCGCCGCACCCGCCGCGAGAGCGCCTCCACTCCCGGCGCCTGGGGATGCAGCGCCGGAATGCGGGTACGGACCGCCGCCGGGGCGCGCAGCAGCGTGGCATGGCCGCCCGCCGCCTCCGCAGCGGAACGGATGCGCGCCTCATGCCCCTCCAGCGCCAGCCAGATCAGCCCGCCCGCCCAATCCGCCAGATAGGCCCCGCCCACCGCCAGCAGCGGTGCTATGGCGCCCAGCGCGGCGCGCGGCGGCAGGCTGAGCCGCCATAGCGTGGCGTCCGGGTTCAGCCCCGCCCCGCCTTGCACCCGCGCCCAGAACGGCGCCGCGTCCGTCAGCACCTCAGGCTGCCCATAGGCCGCCAGCGCCGCGCCCAGATAGTCCCGCCGCGCCGCGATCGAGGGGCCGACGCCATCCAGCCGCAGCAAGGTCGCCTCACCCGGCAGATGCGCCGCCGCCGCCACATCGCACGGTGCGCGCAAGGCCGCGCGCATCAACGCGAAGGCCGCCTCATCCGCCAGGCCGCGCCAGCATAATGTCACCCGCTCCGGCGCGCGCGGCAGCACTTTCAGCGTCACCTCCGTCACCGCCGCCAGCCGCCCCCAGGAGCCGCAAACCAGCTTCGGCAGATCATAGCCGGTGACATTCTTCACCACTTTCGCCCCGGCCCGGAATATCTCCCCCCGGCCGGACACCGCCTCGAACCCGAGCAGATGATCCCTCGCCCCGCCGGCGGACACACGGCGCGAGCCCGCCACCCCGGCCGCCAGCACCCCGCCAATGGTGGAGCCTGGCGCGCCATAAGGCTCGAACGCGAGCGCCTGCCCGCGCGCAGCCACCGCCGCCTCGATCTCGGCCAGGGGCGTGCCCGCCCGCGCCGTCAGCACCAGCTCCGCCGGGTCATATTCCAGAATGCCCGAGAGCCCGGCCAGGCAGAGGGTTGGCACCTGACGCGGCGCGCCGATCTGCGCCCTTGTGCCGCCGCCGACAATCTCCAGCTTCTCACCGCCCGCCAGCGCCTGGCCGATGATCTCGCAAACCTCTTTGGTATTTTGCGGAGTCATGCTCAAAACCTTGGCAGTTCGGGAAACGGCAAGGCCCCACGATGCACATGCATCCGCCCCAGCTCGGCACAGCGATGCAGGCTCGGGAACACCTTCCCCGGATTGAGCAGCAGCTCGGGATCGAACGCGCATTTCAGCCGCTGCTGCTGGCGCAGATCATCCTCGGAGAACATTGCCGGCATCAGATCGCGCTTCTCCACCCCCACCCCGTGCTCGCCGGTGAGCACCCCGCCCACCTCGACGCACAGGCGCAGAATATCCGCGCCAAATTCCTCGGCCCGCTCCAGCTCGCCGGGCTGGTTGGCATCGTAGAGGATCAGCGGATGCAGATTGCCGTCCCCGGCATGGAACACATTCGCCACCCCCAGCCCATATTGTTCGGAGAGCGCGTTCATCCGCTGCAGCACCACCGGCAGCTTGGCGCGCGGGATGGTGCCATCCATGCAGTAATAATCCGGCGAAATCCGCCCCACCGCCGGAAACGCCGCCTTGCGCCCGGCCCAGAAGGCCAGCCGTTCCGCCTCGTCGCGAGAGATGCGGATCAGCCCCGCCTGGTTGGCCCGCGCGATCGCCTCGACCTCCTGGATCAGATGGCTGCATTCCGCCTCCGGCCCATCCAGCTCGACGATCAGCAGCGCCTCCACATCCAGCGGATAGCCGACCTGCACGAAGGCCTCGGCGGCATGGATGGCGGGCTTGTCCATCATCTCCATCCCGGCCGGGATGATCCCCGCGGCGATGGTATCCGCCACGCATTGCCCGGCGGATTCCACGCTGGGAAAGCCGATCAGCAACGCCTTCGCGGTCTCCGGCTTCGGCAAAATCCGCACCGTCACCTCGGTCACCACCCCCAGCAGCCCCTCGGAGCCGACGATGATGCCGAGCAGATCCAGCCCCGGCGCCTCCAGCGCCTTGCCGCCGAAGCGCAGCACCTCACCCTCCATGGTGACGAGCTGCACGCCCAGCACATTATTGGTGGTGAGCCCGTATTTCAGGCAATGCACCCCGCCGGAATTCTCCGCGACATTGCCGCCGATGGAACAGGCAATCTGGCTGGAGGGATCCGGCGCATAATAAAACCCCTCGGCTTCCACCGCCTTGGTGATGGCGAGGTTGGTGACGCCGGGCTGCACCACCGCCAGCCGGTCCTCATAGTCGATCTCAAGGATTTTCTTGAACCGCCCCATGCCGAGCAGCACCGCATCCGCCAAGGGCAGCGCCCCGCCGGAGAGCGAGGTTCCCGAACCGCGCGGCACCACCTTGATGTTCTGCCCTTTGCAATAGCGCAAAACCGCCGCCACCTGCTCCACCGTCTCCGGCAACACCACCACCATCGGCGGCTGCCGGTAGGCGGTGAGGCCGTCGGACTCATAAGGCCGCAGCTCGTGCGGCGCGTCGATCACCCCTTCCCCGGGGACGATCTGGCGCAGCGCCTTGATGATCTCGTCGCGCCGGGCCAGCACGCGCTGGTCCGGCAGGGGCATTTGCAGGGACATCCTCGAACTCTCTTGCTGTCTTTAACGCGGCTCTGGCTTATTTCACGCCGGATCCGCCGCTCAGGGCAAGAGCAATTGGTCAGGCCGCATGGCTGACGCCGGCCAGGCTTTCCATCCGCGCCTTGTCCGCTTTCAGCGTCGCCGCATCGCCGGAATAAACCATCTCGCCATCGGCCAGCACATAGGCGCGGTCCGCCAGCTGCAAGGCCAGCATGGCGTTCTGCTCGACCAGCAGCACCGACATGCCCTCCTTCTTCATCCTGGCGATGGTCCGCATCACCTCCTGCACGATCACCGGCGCCAGACCCTGGCTCGGCTCGTCCAGGATCAGCAGCTTCGGGTTCAGCAGCAAGGCGCGGGCAATCGCCAGCATCTCCTGCTCACCGCCGGAAAGCCGCCCGCCCTTGCTGGCGCGGCGCTCATAGAGCCGCGGAAACAGCTCATACACCGTCTCGATATTCCACGGCCCGCTGATCTCAGGCGGCACCTGCAGATTTTCATGCACGCTCATATGGCCGAAAATCTTGCGCCCCTCGGGCACATAGCCGACGCCGGACACCGCGATCTTATGCGGCGAGGCGCGGGTGAGGTCGCGCCCGAACAATTTCACGCTGCCGGCTTTCGGCGGGGTCAGGCTCATCACGCTGCGCATGGTGGTGGTTTTGCCGGCGCCATTGCGGCCCAGCAGCGCCACCAGCTCGCCCTCCTCCACCTTCAGCGAGACGCCGTGCAGAATATGGCTCTTGCCGTAATAGGTGTGCACACCATCGATTTCCAGAACCGCGCTCATGCCGCGTTCTCCTCCAGCGCATTGCCGAGATAGGCCGATTGCACGCGGGGATTTTCGGAAATCTCCCTGGCCGTGCCCTCCGCCAGCATGGTGCCGTTATCCAGCACGGTGATCCGGTCCGCGATGCCGAACACGATCGCCATGTCATGCTCGACGAACAGGATGGTGATGCCTTGATCCTTGTTCAGCCGGCGGATCAGATCGGTCATGTGGTTGGTTTCCTCATCGCCCATCCCCGCCGTCGGCTCGTCCAGCAGCAGCAGCTTCGGATGCCGCGACAGCGCGATGCCAACCTCGACGACGCGCTGATCGCCATGCGACATCTCGCCGACGATCCGGTCCATCTTCGGGCCAATCCGGGTGATCGCCGCCAGCTCCTCCACCTTCGCCTCGACCTGGTTGCGAACATTGCGCGAAATCCAGGGCCGCAGCTGCAACCCCATCGCCGTCTCCACCGCCACGCGCAGATTTTCATAGACGCTGAGCGAGAGAAACACCTGGGTGATCTGGAAGGTGCGGATGATGCCCCGGCGCACCAGCGCATTCGGCGAGACCGCCAGGATCGGCTGGCCATCGAACTGGATGCTGCCTTCGCTGGGCGGGAAATAGCCGGAAATCAGATTGAACAAGGTCGTCTTGCCCGCCCCGTTCGGCCCGATGATGGCGCGCAGCTCGCCTTTCTCAACCGACAGCGAAATCCCCTTCAGCGCCTGCACCGCGCCGAAGCGGCGGCCAACGCCATCCAATGTCAGAAAGCTCATGACCGCGCCCTCCCCTTGATGAAGCCCAGCAGACCTTGCGGGAAGAACAACACCGCCAGCACGAAGATGAGGCCGATGAAGCTCATCCAGTTCTGCGTCACGCTGGAGAGATAATCCTGCGCCACGATGAAGATGATCGCCCCCAGGAACGGCCCCCAGTAAGAGCGCATCCCGCCCAGCACGCAGATGACAACGAAGGAGCCCGAAAGCTGCCAGCCGAGATTATCCGGCGAGGCAAAGCCAGTGAGCAGCGCATTCAACGCCCCGGCCAGCGCGGTGATGAAGGTGGAAATGGCAAAGGCCACCCAGATCTGCTTATCCACCGCGACACCTAGAAAGCGCAGCCGGGTGGTATTCTCGCGCACCGCCACGAAGCTATGGCCGAGCGGCGAGCGCAGAATCTGCCAGAGCACCAGCATCACCACCGCGAACAAAGCCAGCACCAGATAATAAAACCGCACCGGCCCCATATGGATCGCATGACCGCCCAGATGCAGCGGCACGCGCGAGAAGCCGGTCAGCCCGTCCTCACCGCCGGTCAGCGCATTCCAGCGCACCGCGATGAAATAGAACATCTGCCCGAAAGCGATGGTGATCATCGCGAAATAGATGCCCTTGCGCTTCATCGCCATCGGCCCGACGAGAATGCCGGCGATGCCGCCCAGCACCGTGCCCGCCAGGATCGCCAGCGGCAGCGAGGGCGCGATATAGATCAGGCACAGCCCCGCCCCGTAGGCGCCCAGCCCGAAATAGGCGGCATGGCCAAAGGAAAGCCCGCCCGTATAGCCGAGCACGAGATTCAGCCCGGAGGCGGCGATGGCGTAGATCAGCGCGCGGGTAGCAAGATCCGTATAGCCGCCCAGCGCCGGCAGCCAGAGCGGCACCAGCAGCAGCAGCACCCAGATGCCGGCCGCCACCAGCATGCGCGCGGAGCCTTGCGCCGCCGCCGGTTTGGTTTCGATGGAGGCGCTCATTCAAACAATCCTTCCTGACCGAGCAGGCCACGCGGCCTGAGGACCAGCACAACAGCCATGATCACATAGATCACCACCTCCTGCGCGACGGGGAAAAACGCCGCGGTGATGCCCGAGGCGATGCCGATGATCAGCCCGCCCAGCACGGAGCCGATCAAGCTGCCGACACCGCCGACGATGATCGCCACGAAAGAGGGCATGATCAGCGAGGAGCCGATCGAAGGCGAAAGCCCCAGCTGCCCGGCGGCGAGAATCCCCGCCAGCCCGGCGAGAAAAATACCGATGCCGAAATTCGCCGCGCGCAGGAAGAAGATATTCACCCCCATCGCCGAGATCGTTTCCAGATCCGCATTGCCGGCGCGGATGCGGATGCCGATGCGCGTATAGCGCAGTACCGCGAACAGCGCGCCAGTGACCAGAATGGTAATCGCAATCAACACCAGCCGGTAGCCGGTGAGGAAAAACAGCGAGGCGGAAAGCGGGGTATTCAGATAGCCCGGCAACGCGAAAGGCTGCCCGACCGACCCCCAGATGGTGCGGATCAGATCCTCCATGATCATCGCCAGCCCGAAGGTGAGCAGCAGCGAGAACAGAGGATCGCGCCCATAAAGCGGACGGATTAGAAAGCGCTCCATCAGCAGGCCCAGAATCACCGCGCCGAAAGGCGCGATGATCAGACTCCCCCAGAACCCGACATAAGGCTCAATGGTGAAAGCCAGATAGCCGCCCAGCGCCATGAAGGTGCCGTGCGCGAAATTGATGACGCCGTTCAAGCCCAGGATCAGCGACAGCCCCAGCGCCATCAGCGCGTAGAAGATGCCGACGATCAGCCCGTTGAACGCGCTGTACATAATCAGTGATTCCACGGTGTTTCGCCCTTAAAGCGCCACGCGGCGCAGCTTTACATTGCAACCGTGCATAACGGAAAAGGGAGCCGGCATGCCCATGCCGGCTCCCTTGCGGTCACGCCAAAGCTCAGCTCGGATAGACGAGCTTGCAGCCAGCCTCGGCCGGGGATTTCGCGATCGTCCCGCTCGGCACGGTCTGCGCCACGTTGAACAGGTTGGGATAGGTGGCGCCATTGGGCACATTGCCCGGGAACATGTTGGCGATCATCTGGTGATCCTCCGCCCGGTAATAGCACTTGCCCGGCTGCAGCGCGACTTCCGGCGGCAACACCAGCCCTTCCAGCGCCCTGACAACCTTCAGCGCATCCAAGGATTTCGCCTGGTTCGCCGCCAGCGCGATGGCGTGCGCCGAGGCATAGCCGAACCAGGTGCGCGCGGTCGGCACCTTGCCGTTATATTTCGCCTTGTGCGCGGCGACGAAATCTTCCAGATGCGGGACGCCGGGCTGGTTCCAGTACCACTCGAACGTCCACCAGCCGAGCCGCGCCGCCGGCGGCAGCGCCTCCAGAACTTCCAGCTCCTGCTGCGCGCCGGCAATGGTCATCTGCGTGTTCATGCCGAACTGCACAGCCTGCTTCAGCACATTCACCAGATCATCGCCCGCCTGCAGGCAGATCAGCACATCCGGCTTCGCGGCGCGCGCCTGGATCAGGTAGGAGGAGAAATCGGTGGTGCCCAGCGGCGCCAGCGCGTTGCCCAGCGACACGCCACCGGCCTTGGTCAGCTGCGCGACATAATCGTCATGCAACGAATGGCCGAAAGCATAGTCAGGGGTGATGAAGAACCATTTCTTGCCGAATTTCTGATAGAGCAGATTGAAGTCCGCGGCGGTCTCCAGCCAGGTGGTGGAACAGGTGCGGAAGGTGTTCCAGGTGCAGTTCTTGCCGGTGATCGGATCGGCATGGCCGCCCGTGTCGATATAGAGCAGGTTATGCTGGCTGGAGAATTGCGCCAGCGAGGCGGAAACAGCAGAGTTCACCGAGCCCATCAGGAAGTCCACCTTATCCTGACTGACCATTTTTTGCGCCTTGCTGACGGCCGGGCCAGGCAGCCCCTGCGAATCTTCCACCAGCAGTTGCACCGGGCGGCCCAGTATGCCGCCTTTCTTGTTGATCTCATCGACGGCCATGGTGGCGCCGCGAATCTGGTTCTCACCCAAGGCGGCATAGGTGCCGGTGCGCGGATCGATATTGCCGATCTTCACCGGCGATTCACTTTGCGCCCAGCTGACTTCAGGAAGAATCAGGCTTGAGGCGGAGGCGGCAGCGCCAGCCTTCAGCAAGCCACGACGATTCAAAGAGGCGGTATTTTTGAAGACCATCTTGTTATTTCCTCATTTATTTCGGTTAGCCGCGAAATTTTTGTTAAGTTCTTCGAATTTTTAGGAGATATTCCTTCGCCCTTGCGTTAATGTCAATCATCCTTTGCGCGGATCCGCGCGAAAACCGCATCAGCCCCACACATCTTCATAAAGCGCGACAATTTCGGCGGCGTCAGGCACGCGCGGGTTGTTGCCCGGCGAGCCGGAGGCCAGCGCCTGCTCGGCCATCAATGGCAGCAGCTGCCTCCAGCGCGCCGCATCGAGCCCGTAATCTTTCGGGCTGGGAACGGCCAAATCCTCATTCAGCCCGCGCAACGCCTCCACCAGCGCCGCCGCCGCCGGCGCATCCGCGGCACTGGCCGGGGCGATGCCCATGGCCCGGGCGCAATCCGCATAACGCGCGACATTGCCCTCGATCGACCAGCGGGTGATGGCGGGCAGCAGCATCGCGTTGGAAAGTCCGTGCGCGACATGAAAATGCGCGCCGATCGGCCGGCTCATGCCATGCACCAGACAGACCGAGGCATTGGAAAACGCCATCCCAGCCTGCATCGCGCCCAGCATCACCTGTTCGCGCGCGGCACGGTTGCCGGGCTCGTGATAGGCGCTGCGCAGGCCCCGCCAGATCGCCTGCATGGCGGCCATCGCCATCGAATCCGAAAACGGGTTGGCCAGACGCGAAACATAGGCCTCGATCGCATGGGTCAGCGCGTCGATCCCGGTATCGGCGGTCAGGCGCTTGGGCATGGTCAGCGTCAGCTCGTAATCCACGATCGCCAGCGTCGGCAGATAAGCCAGGCCCGGGCAGAGCATTTTCTCATCGGTCGCGGTATCGGTGACGATGGTGAAGCGTGTCGCCTCGGAGCCGGTGCCCGCCGTGGTCGGGATGGCGATGATCGGCAGGCCGGGAGTCATCTCCTGATGCGGGGCCTTCAACGCCCGCATCGTGCCCGGGCGCGGCGCCAGAATGGCGGCGGCCTTTGCCGTATCAATCGGGCTGCCGCCGCCAAAGCCGATGACGCAATCCGCCCCCGCTTCGCGCACGAAAGCGGACGCGGCGGCGACACAATCGCTGGTCGGGTCAGGAACGGTGTCCGAAAACACCGAAGCCTGCAGACCGACTTTGCCCAGCACCGCCTGCAAACGCTCGACCACACCGCTCTGCACCAGGAATTTGTCAGTGATGATGGCCGGGCGCGTGAGGCCGAGCTGCAACAGCGCCTCGCCGGTTTCGGCCAGAGTGCCGCCACCGATGCGCACCACGCGCGGAAGCATGATTGCTGACATTACGTCTCCCTTCTCACCCCGGCCTCTGAGGGGCCTGATTTAGACATTATCCTAGCCTTGACAGCTTCCGCAGGAATACAGGAAATATCGACCATCAACTGTGCGGAATTGCACATATGAGACCGGGGTTCGACTGGAACGATCTGCGCTATTTCCTCGCCGTGGCGCGCAGCGGCACCATTTCCCAGGCCGGGCGGATGCTGGCGGCGGACCATGCGACGGTGGCCAGGCGCATCAGCGCGCTGGAAGCGGCCTTGGGCGTGTCCCTGTTTGTGCGCAATGCCCGCGGCTATTCCCTCACCCGCCAGGGCGAGGCGCTGCTGGAGCAGGCCGGACGCATCGAGATCGAGGCCGGCCAGCTGGAGGAGCGGCTGGGCGGCGGCCAGGTCAGCGCCAGCGGGGCGGTGAAGATCAGCGCGCTGGAAGGCATCGGCAATTTCTTCCTGGCCGGGCGGCTGGCGCGCTTTGCCGCCGCCCATCCCCGGCTGGCGGTGGAGCTGCTGACCATCCAGCAAGTGGTCTCGATGTCGCGCCGGGATACGGATATTCTGATCACCCTCACCCCGCCAGAGTCGCGCAAGCTGGTGTCGGAGAAACTCACCGATTATCGTTTATTCGTGTTCGGGACAAAGGATTATCTGAGCGCGCACAAGCCGATCCGCAGCGCGCAGGATCTGCGCGGGCATGACTTCGCGTTCTATATCGATGAGCTGATTTTCACCCGCGGGCTGGATTATCTGACCGAGCTGGAGCCGAGCCTGCGCGCGCGCCTGCAATGTTCGAGCATTCACGCGCAGCTGGAAGCCGCCTGTGCCGGCCAGCAGCTTTGCCTGCTGCCGGGCTATGTGGCGCAAAGCCGGCCGGAGCTGGTGGCGGTGCTGCCGGAGACCTTGCAGCTGCAACGCAGCTATTGGGCGATGGTGCATGCGGACCTCGTCCACAGCACCCCCGTAAAACTGGCGCTGGCCTTCATCCGCCAAGAAATCAAAAAGGCCGCGCCTCTGTTTTTAGGCAAAGACCTGCTGGCGGCCGCACCGAAAAACGGTTCTAAAATTCCCCGGTGAAATTGATAAGAGAGGGCATGAGACAGCCTCCTTGAAAAAATCACGCGGTTTTTAACAAAGGCGGCGGGCTTTTTGAAGAAAGCCTTCATATCCGCAAAATTTTCATATCTTCACCCGGGGTTGGTGATCAGGTCCTTGATCCGCGCCGCCAGCGTCTCCAGCGCAAAGGGCTTGGTCAGCACATGCATGCCCGGTTCCAGATGGCCGTTGCCGATGATGGCGTTCTCCGCATAGCCGGTGATGAACAGCACATTCAGCGCCGGCCGCGTGGCGCGCGCGGCATCCGCCATCTGCCGCCCATTCATGCCGCCCGGCAGCCCCACATCGGTGACCAGCAGGTCGATCCGCATATCCGATTGCAGCACCCGCAGCCCGGCCGGCCCATCCGCCGCCTCGATGGCGGCATAGCCCAGCTCTTCCAGCACCTCCATCACCAGCATGCGCACGCTGGGCTCATCATCCACCACCAGCACCGTCTCGCCATGGCTGGCGCGCGGCGCCGCGCGCAGCTCCGGCACCGGCTCGCCCGCCGCCTCCTCGCCGACGAAGCGCGGCAGATACAAGCTCACCGACGTGCCATGTCCCGGCTCGCTATAGATCCGCGCCACCCCGCCGCTCTGGCGCACGAAGCCATAAATCATCGACAGGCCCAGCCCGGTGCCCTGGCCCAGCGGCTTGGTGGTGAAAAACGGGTCGAATGCCTTGGCGATCACCTCCGGCGGCATCCCCACCCCGGTATCGGTGACGCAGAGACAGACATATTGCCCCGGCGGCAGATCGCGCGCCCGCGCCGTGCGCGGGTCCAGCCAGCGATTGGCGGTCTCGATGGTCAGGCGGCCGCCATGGGGCATCGCGTCGCGGGCATTGATGCAGAGATTGAGCAGCGCGTTCTCCAGCTGCGGCGGGTCCACCAGCGTCGCCCACAGCCCGGCCGCCCCCACCACCTCGATCTCCACCTCCGGCCCCATGGTGCGGCGGATCAGCTCTTCCATGCCGCGCACCAGCCGGTTCATGTCGGTCGGTTTCGGGTCCAGGGTCTGCCGGCGGGAGAAGGCAAGCAGCCGGTGGGTCAGCGCCGCGGCGCGCCGGGCGGCCCCTTGCGCGGCGTTCAGATAGCGGTCCAGCTCGTTCAGCCGGCCCTGATTCACCCGGGTGCCGAGCAATTCCAGGCTGCCGATGATGCCGGTGAGCAGATTGTTGAAATCATGCGCCAGCCCGCCGGTCAGCTGCCCCACCGCTTCCATTTTCTGGGATTGGCGCAGCTGCTCCTCGGCGCGCATTAGCTCCGCCGTGCGCTCGGCCACGCGCTGCTCCAGCGTCTCGTTCAGGCTGCGCAGCGCGGCGGCGGCGCGCTCGCGCTCGGCCAGCATCATCCGGCGCTCCTGCACATCCAGCAGCACGCCGTTGAAGGTGAGCGCCTTGCCATCCGCGTCATGCTCCACCCGGCCATTTGCTTCCACCCAGTAATACCGCCCATCGGCGCGGCGCACGCGATATTGGTGGGCATAGGGCCCGCCACGGGCGATCACCGTGTCGATCGCGCCCATCAGCCCCGGCAGATCGTCCGGGTGCACGCTGGCCATAATCTGCGGCAGCTCCAGCCCTTCCAGCCCCAATGCCGGGTCCAGCCCGAAATTCACGGCAAAAGCGGCATCCACAACAAACAGGCCGGTGCCGAGATTCCACAGCCAGGTGCCGATAATCGCCCCGGCCGCCAGAGCGAGCTGCAGGCGCTGCCCGTTCTCGCGGGCCAGCGCCTCGCTCGCGCGCAGCGCCGCCTCGGCGCGCTTGCGCGCGGTGATGTCGCGAAACAGCACCGAAACCTGGCGCTGGCTGGCCGGGCCGATGCGATTCGCCGAGACCTCCATGACGCGCCCAACCTCGGCGAATTCACGCTCGAAGCGCACCGACCGGCCTGTGCGCAAAACCCCGCCATAAATCTCCAGCCAGCCCTGCGCCGCATTCGGCGCCACCACCTCGCGCAGCGTCTTGCCGACGATGCCGGCAATGCCGGTATGGCGCTCATAGCCGTCATTCGCCTCGATATGCACATAGTCGGAGAGCGGGCCGTGCGGGCCGTCGAAAAACTCGATGATGCAGAAGCCTTCATCGAGATTATTGAAGAGCGCGCGATAGCGCGCGGCGTTCTCGGCATCCTGGCTCTGGCGCCGCGCCTGCTCGCGCAGCGCCAGCTGCGCGCTCGCCTGCCCGCCCAGCAGCGTCAGCGCCGCGACCTGCTCCTCCGAGAGCCCGCCGGGCCGCGCCGTCAGATCCAGCACACAGAGCGTCCCGAAAATCGCCCCCTCTTCATCGCGCAGCGGCAGGCCGGCATAGAAGCGCCAGCCTTCGCGCAGCGCGGCATTGGCCGCGTGCGCCGGCACGGCTTCGATGTCGGGAATGGTCAGCAGCGCCCCGCCGGCGGTCACCAGCGGGCAGAAACCATAAGAGAGCGGCAATATCGCATCCGCCTGCGCCGCCGTGCCGAACTGCCCCAGCACCAGCTGCCCGGCGGAGGTGACGCGCGTCACCCGGCCCGCCGCCATGCCGCAAATCTGCGCCGCCAGCTGGGCAAGCCCGTCCAATGCGCCGCTGTGCGCCACTGCCGTCACATGCCAGATTCCATCACATGTCCGCTTCCATTTACGCCGACGCCGACCTGGCATCGATCCGGGCAGGCCCAGCTTCCTAGCATCCGGGACGATCCGGCCCCGGCACAAGCCCTGGCGCCTAAAAAACTTATGACACTAATGCAATTTGCCTTACCTTTTTCCATATGTAGTGTGACGCGCGGTTTAACCAACAGATCATTGAATAGAGACCAGAATGAAGCGGACCCCAGGCTGGCAGGCGAATCGACGCGCGGCAGGATCGGAATTCGCCATCACCATCGGTCTCGGACTCACCATCCTGTTCTTCCTGATCAGCGGCGCCACCGCCTATTTCAATCTGCGGACGATCCAGCGCGACAATGCCGAAATCTCGCATTCGCACGATGTGCTGGCCAGCCTCTCGGCCCTGCGCGCCACGGCGTTGGATGCCGAGACCGGGCAGCGCGGCTACATGCTCACCGGCGATGTCGCCTATCTCGCCCCTTACGACAACGCCATCGCCAACATGGCGCCGCAGCTCGACACGCTGGCGTGGCAGGTCAAGGATAACCCGCAACAGGTCGCGCGGATCGCGCCGCTGCGCCAGCATGTGGCGGCCAAGCTGGCGGAGCTGAAACAGACCATCGCGCTGACGCAGTCCGGCGAGCGGGCGGCGGCGATGGCGATCATCGCCAGCAATCGCGGCAAGATCGAAATGGACGATATCCGCGATCTGCTCGGCGAGATGGACCAGACCGAGGAAGTGCTGCGCGCCCAGCGCCTGCGCGAGATGGCGGCCGCCTGCCAGCATGCGATGGCCAGCGGCATCGCCTCTGGCCTGGTCAGCATCATTCTGGCGCTGGTGGTGGGCGCGCTGATCCGCCGCGCCACACTGATGCGCCAGCGCCAGGACTGGATCCAGTCCGCCCAGGTCGGGCTGGAGGCGGCGATGCGCGGCCAGCCCGATGCGGCGCGGCTGGGCGAGAGCATTCTCGCCTTCATGTCGAGCTATTTCGGCGCCGTCGCCGGGGTGCTCTATGTCGCCGACGAGGACGGCTTCGCGCGCACCGCCAGCTATGGCGTGCCGGCCAGCGCCTTCCTGCCGGCGCGCATCGCGCCGCATGACGGGCTGCTCGGCGAGGCGGTGGCGCGGAACGAGCATATCGTGCTGGAGCGCGTGCCGGAAGGCTATCTCACCTTCGGCACCGCGCTCGGCCAGCGCAGCCCGAGCCAGCTGATCGTGGTGCCCGGCAGCATCGAAGGCGTGGCCAATATGGTGCTGGAGCTGGGCTTCATCCAGCCGGTGGATGCCGAGGTGGTGGCGCTGCTGGACAAGCTCTCCGCCGCCATCGCCATGGTGGTGCGCGCCACCCGCTACCGCGACGAGCTGAAGGCGCTGCTGGCGGAAACCCAGCAAAAATCCGAGGAGCTGCAGGTGCAGGGCGAGGAGCTGCGCGTCTCCAACGAGGAGCTGGAGGAGCAGAGCCGGGCGCTGAAGGAATCCCAGGCGCGGCTGGAGCAGCAGCAGGCGGAGCTGGAACAGGGCAATGCCCGGCTGGAAGAACAGACCCAGTTGCTGGAGAGCCAGCGCGACGAGCTGGAAAAGGCCAACGGCTTCATCCAGCTGAAGGCCCGCGAGCTGGAGCAGGCCAGCCGCTATAAATCGGACTTCCTGGCCAATATGTCGCACGAGCTGCGCACGCCGCTGAACTCGCTGCTGATCCTGGCCAAGCTGCTCGCCGATAACCCGACCAACACGCTCAGCGCCGAACAGGTGAAATACGCCCAGACCATCCAATCCTCCGGCAATGATCTGCTGACCCTGATCAACGATATTCTCGATCTTTCCAAGATCGAGGCCGGACATGTCGAAATCCAGCCGGACAATGTGAAGCTGGAGCGCATCGCCACGCATCTGCGGCAGATGTTCGAGCCGATCGCCCGCGAACGGCGACTCGGGCTGGTGATCGAGGCCGCGCCGGACGCGCCCGCGAGCATGGTGACGGATTCCCAGCGCCTGGAGCAGGTGCTGAAAAACCTGCTCTCCAACGCGCTGAAATTCACCGAAGCCGGCGAGGTGCGGCTGACCATCCAGCGCGCCGGCGCCGGGCGCGTCGCCTTCGCCGTGTCGGATACCGGCATCGGCATTTCCGAAGAGCAGCAGGCGCATATTTTCGATGCCTTCCATCAGGCGGATGGCACCATCAGCCGCAAATATGGCGGCACCGGGCTGGGGCTGTCGATCTCGCGCGAACTCGCCCGGCTGCTCGGCGGCACGCTGGGGGTGACGAGCAAGCTGGGCCAGGGCAGCGTCTTCACCGTGACCCTGCCGGAGACGTTCGATCCTGGTTTGGTGGCGCCGCGCGCCGCGCGCCCGGCCAGCCTCCCGGCGCCGGCCGCCCTGCCCGCCCCCGGCCCCGCCCGCGCCCGCCCGGCGCCAGCCCCACCGCTGAGCGATGATCGCGACTCGCTGGATCAGTCCCGCCGGGTGCTGCTGGTGGTGGAGGACGACCAGGCCTTCGCCGGCATCCTCAAAAATCTCTCGCATGAGATGGGCTTCCAGGTGCTGCTCGCCGGCACCGCCGAAGAAGCGCTCAGCCTGGCGCGCGACCTCACCCCCAGCGCGATCATCCTGGATGTCGGCCTGCCCGACCAGTCCGGCCTCTCGGTGCTGGATCGTCTGAAGCGCGACGTGCATACCCGCCACATCCCCATCCATGTCGTCTCCGCCGGCGATCACGCGCAGACCGCGCTGTCACTGGGCGCGGTCGGCTATATGCTCAAGCCGGTGCGCCGCGAGCAGGTGGCGGAGGTGCTGGCCAAGCTGGAAGCCAGGCTGGAGCAGCGCATGCATCGCGTGCTGATCGTCGAGGATGATGAACGCCAGCGCGAGGCCGTTTCCAAGCTCCTCGCCTCGGACGACACCGAAACCGTCGCCGCCGGCACCGCCGCGGAATGTCTGGAATTGCTGCGCACCCAGACCTTCGACTGCATGGTGCTGGATCTCTCGCTGCCCGACACCTCGGGCTATGCCCTGCTGGAGACGCTGAGCCAGCAGGATGCCTATTCCTTCCCGCCGGTGATCGTCTATACCGGCCGCGAACTTTCGGCCGATGATGAGTTGCGGCTGCGCCGCTATTCCAAATCCATCATCATCAAGGGCGCCAAATCCCCCGAGCGGCTGCTCGATGAAGTCACCTTGTTCCTGCATCAGGTGGTGGCCGAGCTGCCGGAGCAGCAGCAGAACATGATCCGCCAGGCCCGCAACCGCGACGCGCTGCTGGAAGGACGGCGCATCCTCATCGTCGAGGACGATGTCCGCAATGTCTATGCGCTGACCAATATATTGGAACCACGCGGCGCGCGGGTGGAGATCGCCCGCAACGGCAAGGAGGCGCTGGAGCGGCTGGCGACCTCCCAGCTGCATCGCGAGCTGGCGGTGGATCTGGTGCTGATGGATGTGATGATGCCGGTGATGGACGGACTCACCGCCACGCGCGCCATCCGCGAAAACCCGGCCTGGGCCAAGCTGCCGATCATCGCGCTCACCGCCAAGGCGATGCCCGACGACCAGCAGCGCTGCATCGAGGCCGGCGCCAGCGACTATATGGCCAAGCCGCTGGATGTGGAGAAGCTGCTCTCGCTGGTGCGGGTATGGATGCCGAAATGACCCGCGCCAATGACTGACCAGGTCGAGGAGATCGAAATCCAGCTGCTGCTGGAAGCGCTCTATCTGCGCTATCATTACGATTTCCGCCATTACGCCGCCGCCTCCATCAAGCGCCGGCTGCGGCTGGCGCGCGAGCAGATGGGCTTTGCCAGCATCTCGGCGCTGCAGGAACGGCTGCTGCATGACGAGACGATGCTGCCGCGCATGCTGGGCTATCTCACCGTGCAGGTCAGCGAAATGTTTCGCGACCCCAGCTATTTCAAGGCGATCCGCGAAACCGTGATCCCGCATCTGCGCACCTACCCGTCGCTGAAACTCTGGATCGCCGGCTGCGCCGATGGCGAGGAGCTGTATTCCTTCGTCATCCTGTTCCGCGAGGAAGGGCTGGAGGAGCGCACGATCTTTTATGCCACCGACATCAATCAGGACGCGCTGGCCCGCGCCCGGGCCGGCATCTATGGGCTGGAGCGGATCCAGCTTTTCACCGAAAACCACCGCAAATCCGGCGGCAAATCCTCGCTCTCGGCGTATTACAGCGCCGGCTACGGCCGGGCGGTGTTCGATAAATCCCTGCGCGAGCGCGTGCTCTTCGCCGATCACAGCCTGGTCACCGATGCCGTCTTCGCCGAGATGCATCTGATCTCCTGCCGCAACGTGCTGATCTATTTCGACCGCACTTTGCAGGACCGCGCCATCGGGCTGTTCAAGGACTCGCTCTCGCGCAAGGGCTTTCTCGGGCTGGGAGCGAAGGAGAATTTGCGCTTCTGCGCCCATGCCGAGGCCTTCAGCGAATTCAACCGCGAAGAACGGCTTTATCAAAGGCGGGATGGATGAGCGAGACACGATGCCAGCCCCCCTGTCAGGCGGTGGTCATCGGCGCCTCCGCCGGCGCGCTGGAGGTGTTGAACCAGGTCCTGCCCGCCCTGCCCGCCAACTTTCCACTGCCGGTCTTCGTGGTGGTGCATGTGCCGCCGGACCGCAAAAGCCTGCTGGCGGAGCTGTTCGCGCGCCGCTGCGCGATGCGGGTGCGCGAGGCCGAGGATAAGGAACCGATCGAGCCCGGCACGGTCTATTTCGCCCCGCCGAACTATCATATGCTGGTCGAAACCCCGCAGGCGCTGGCCCTGTCGGCGGATGAGCCGGTGCTGTATTCGCGCCCCGCGATCGATATTCTGTTCGAGAGCGCCGCCGATGTGTATGGCCCGGCCCTGGCCGCCCTGGTGCTCACCGGCGCGAATGAGGATGGCGCGCGGGGCCTGCGCGCCGCCGCCGCCGCCGGTGGCCAGGTGGCCGTGCAGGACCCGCAGACCGCCTTCGCCGCCGCCATGCCGGAGGCGGCTTTGGCGGCCTGTCCGCAGGCCCGTATCGTGACCCCGGGCGGCATCGCCGCCTATCTGCAAGAGCTGGCGGCAAGGCCGCCCGTCGATAAGAACTGAGAGACCGCATATGGCACCCGTCTATTTCCTTCTGGTCGACGATCTTGAAGAGAACCTGCTCTCGCTGGACGCGCTGCTGCGCCGCGACGGGCTGGTGCTGCTGAAGGCGCGTTCGGGCGACGAGGCGCTGGAGCTGCTGCTGACCCATGACGTGGCGCTGGCGCTGGTGGATGTGCAGATGCCCGGCCTCAACGGCTTCGAGCTGGCCGAGCTGATGCGCGGCAATGAGCGCACCAGGCGCATCCCGATCATCTTCGTCACCGCCGGCGCCTCGGACACGCAGCGCCGCTTCCAGGGCTATGGCGCCGGGGCGGTGGATTTCATCTACAAGCCGATCGAGCCGGATATTCTGCGCAGCAAGGCGGAGGTGTTCTTCGAGCTCTACCGCCAGCGCCAGCAGCTGGCCGAACAGCGCGACACGCTGCGCCAGCAGGCCGAGGCGCTGCGCGACGCCGACCGGCGCAAGGATGATTTCCTCGCCACCCTGGCGCATGAGCTGCGCAACCCGCTCGCCCCTCTGCGCCACGGGCTGGACCTGCTGCGGCGCAACCCGGACCGCGACCAGGCCGCCGACATCCACGCGATGATGGACCGCCAGCTGACCCAGCTGGTGCGGCTGATCGACGATCTGCTGGATGTCTCGCGCATCAGCCAGGGCAAGATCGAGCTGCGCCTGGCGCCGGTGCAACTCAGCGACGTGCTGCGCCTGGCGCTGGAGACCAGCCAGCCGCTGATCGCCGCCGCCGGCCACAACCTCACCGTGGTGCAGCCGCAAACGCCGCTCTGGCTGCAGGCGGATCTCTCCCGGCTGGCGCAGATCATCGGCAATCTGCTCAACAACGCCGCCAAATACACGCAAGCCGGCGGCCATATCACGCTGGATGCCCATCAGGAGGGCGAGGAAGCGGTGATCAGCGTCATCGATGACGGCATGGGCATCCCCGCCGAAATGCTGGACTCGGTGTTTCAGCTTTTCACCCAGATCGATGCGCATCGCGCGCAGGCCCAGGGCGGGCTTGGCATCGGCCTGGCCCTGGCGCAGCAGCTGGCGGCGCTGCAAGGCGGGCGGATCAGCGTGGAGAGCGCTGGCCCCGGCCAGGGCAGCCGCTTCACCATCCGCATGCAGCTGATCGAGGCGCCGGCGCTGGCCGCGCCGGCCCCCGCGGCCAGCGCCCCCGTTTCCGGCCCGCAGCGCATCCTGGTCGTCGATGACACAGTCGAAGTGGCGCAGACCGTCGGCTGGATGCTCGACGAGATGGGCCACGACTATGAGCTGCTGCATGACGGGCGCGGCGCGCTGGACGCGGCGCGGCGCTACCGGCCGGATATCATCCTGCTGGATATCGGCCTGCCCGGGCTGAACGGCTATGAGGTCTGCCGCCTCCTGCGCCAGGAGGCCGCCTTGCAGGGCACCCAGATCGTCGCCCAGACCGGCTGGGGCCAGGAGCGCGACAAGGAACGCGCCGCCCTGGCCGGGTTCGACCATCATCTGGTCAAGCCGGTCTCCTTCGAGGCGCTGGAAGCGCTGATCGCCGACATCGCCGCCGCGCGGGTCTGATCCGACCTTCTCAACTGAGAATCATTATCACCTCCTATTGCGTTTTAATTGAGAATAGTTTTCATTCTCTTTTAGACACCTGGGAGACTGATTTTATGACCTCACGCACGTTGCTAACCCTCTTCGGCCTGACCCTGGCCCTGCCCGCCTACGCCCAGACCGACCATCCCGGCCCCTTCTATCTCGGCGGGTTGAAGCATGAGCGGCTGGTCACCTCCACGGTGCCAGCCAACGGCGACCAGAACCCCTACGCCATGGCGGTCTCGCCGGTCTCCGCCGGCAGCCTGCAAAAGGGCGACCTGCTGGTGGATAATTTCAACAACAAGGCCAATCTGCAGGGCACCGGCACCACGATCATCGATTATCGCCCCGCCACCAGGCAGACGACGACCTTCGCCACCCTGCCCGCCAAGCTTGCCGGCTGCCCCGGCGGGGTCGGGCTTTCCACCGCCATGGCGGTGCTGAAATCCGGCTGGGTCATCGTCGGCTCGGCGCCCTCCACCGACGGCACCACCAAGACCTTGGGCAAAGGCTGCCTGATCGTGCTGGATTCCAGCGGCAAGGTGGCGGGCACGCTGGCCGGGCCGGATATCGACGATCCCTGGGGCAATATGGCCTGGATCGATGAGGGCGACAAAGCCACGCTCTTCCTTTCCAATGCCGGCTTTGGCATCGGCGCCCCCGGCCAGCCGGTGCAGAACACCGCCACCGTGCTGCGGCTGGAACTGCGCATTCCCGCCGGCAAACCGCCGGAAGTAACCGGCCAGACCGTGATCGGCAATGGCTTCGGCGCCCAGGCGGATGCCAGCGTCTTCCTGGTCGGCCCCACCGGCCTGGCCCTGGGCAAGGATGGCACGCTCTATGTCTCGGACGCGATCGGCAACCGCATCGTCAAGATCGCCGACGCCGCCACCCGGACGGACAGTGCCGGCACCGGCACCGAGGTCAGCAAGGGCGGGCTGCTGAACCGGCCGCTGGCCCTCGCCCTGGCCCCGAACGGCAATCTGATCGCGGTGAACGGGCTGGATGGCCGCGCCGTCGAGATCGACCCGGAATCGGGCCAGCAGATCGGCGATAAATGGCTGGACAAGGACCAGGCCCAGACCCCGCCGGGCAGTGGCGATCTGTTCGGACTGGTGACGACGCCGGACGGCCACGGTCTCTATTATGTCGAGGACGACATGAACACCGTGCAGCTGGCGCAATGAGCCCGCAGAGCCCCAAGGCGCCCTCGCGCCGCCGCTTCCTCGGCACCGCCGGGCTGGCCGGCGCCGCCGCCAGCCTCCCCGCCGCCGCCGCCGCGCAGATGCAGGCGGCCGGGACCACCCTGCCATTTTACGGCCCTCGCCAGCAGGGCATCACCACCCCGATGCAAAGCGCCCTGTATTTCGCGTCTTTCGACCTCACCGCCGAAAGCCGCGCCGAACTGATCGCCCTGCTGCAACGCTGGACGGCGGCTTCGGCGCGGATGGCGAACGGCCTGCCGGCCGAGCCCGGCATCCAGCAGGAGGACGAGCCGGGGCTCGATAGCGGCGAGGCGCTGGGGCTGACCCCAGCCCGCCTCACCCTCACCTTCGGCTTCGGGCCGGATCTGTTCACGCTGAACGGCCAGGACCGCTACGGGCTGGCCGCCAGGCGCCCGGCGGCGCTGGTGGATCTGCCGGCCTTCAATGGCGATCAGCTGGTGGCGGGCCAGTGCGGCGGCGCGCTCTGCGTGCAGGCCTGCGCCGACGATCCGCAAGTGGCTTTCCATGCCGTGCGCCAGCTCTCCCGCATCGCCTATGGCGCCGCGACCCTGAAATGGGTGCAAACCGGCTTCTCCACCGCCCCGCGGACCAAGGGCACGCCGCGCAATCTGATGGGGTTCAAGGACGGGACGATGAACCCGGCCGGGCATGAGATGGATGCGGTGGTCTGGGCCGGGGCGGAAGCCGGCTGGATGCAAAATGGCAGCTACATGGTGGCGCGGCGTATCCGCATCGCGTTGGAGCATTGGGACCGGATGAAGGTGGGTTTCCAGGAACAGACCTTCGGCCGCCACAAGGCCAGCGGCGCCCCGCTCGGCGGCACGCATGAATTCGACACGCCGAATTTCAACGCCACCGACAGCGATGGCAATTATGTCATCCCGCAAACCGCCCATGCCAGGCTGGGCGCGGCGGCGCTGAACGATGGCGCGCAGATCCTGCGGCGCTCTTACGGCTATAATAACGGCGCCGATTTCACCGCCGAGCGCTGGCCGCCCTGGACGCAGGGAATCGAGTTCGAGTCCGGCCTGTTCTTCCAGGCCTATCAGAAAGACCCGCGCACCGGCTTCATCAAGATTTTCGACAAGATGTCGAAATTCGACGCGCTGAACCAGTTCACCACCCATGTCGGCAGCGCGGTGTTCGCCTGCCCGCCGGGCGCCAGACAGGGCAGCTTCATCGGCGCGCCGCTCTTCGCGGCCTGAGGGCGGAGAGTCCAGAGCCTGATCGGTTCAGAGTGAATCGCGAAGCGATCAAGCTGAACCGTGAGTCAGCCTCTCAATCATAAGTTAGAGCAATATGTGTTTAGGTTGACGCGCCAGCGTCAAAATAAACACATGAAATTGCGCGATAAAACAAAATTTAGAGCATCAAGCTAAAAGCTTGATGCTCTAGCGGGCAATTCAGGCGAGCGACGCTGACGCCCTTTCGCGTTCCCCCGGCGGAGGGGCGGAGCTTACTGGGCGGTGCCATACTGGCGCGCGCCATCATTGCCCGGGCAATAGCAACGCCCGCCCACCGGCACGCTCACCTCCATCGGGCAGATATAGGCCCCGGCATGGCAGGATTGCGCGGCGCCGGACGGCGCCACGGGTGCGGCTGGCGCCACCGGCGCCACGGGGGCCTGGGCGATATAGCCCGGATAAGGTTCATAATAGCCATCCGGCACCGGCGCCGGTGCCGGGGCGACATAGACCGGGGGCGGGGCGTAATAAGGCGGATAGACATAAGGCCCCGGCACCACGATCGGCGCCACATCGATCCCGATCCCCCATCCCCAACCGCCGCCATGCCAGCCATCATGCGCCTGGGCGCGCCCCGGCAGGGCCAGCCCGCCAACCGCCAGGGCGCCCAGCAAAGTCAGCGATTTCAAGAGATAACGCATCGAACCTCCGCTTCGCAAAAAAGCTTACCCGCGCAAATTTAACGCAAGATTGTAACTCATTTTTTGCCAAACCAAGCCATCTCCCGCCAAGGCCGGGGCCTTGGCCGGCGAAGGGGTCGCGGGCTGGCGCTCAGCGCCGCTTTTCCTCTCGCGCCGGCGCCTGCCGCCTGGTGGCCGGCCGGGCGGCGCTGGAGATCCCGCGATCCTCCAGCAGCGGGCGGACCTTGTGCCAGAGCTGGTAGGCGGCATCCGGGTCGCTCCCCGCCTCTTCCCACATCACGAACAGGCGTTCGCGCACACGCGCATGGGCGGAACTGGTTTGCAGAGCCATTTCAACGATCCTCCATCATATCTTGACGATCGGCGGCCACACGGGCCCAGCCCCTTATAGCGCAAGTGCCGGGCAAAGGCGGCTGGGGCGCCGGTTAAAGCCGGTTCATGAAGCGCGATGAGGGCTGCGCCCGCGGCTCAGTCGTCGCGATGATGGTCCACCATCCGCCGCCGGGCCTGGGTGATGTGAAACTGCATGGCGATGCGCGCCGTCGGCCCGTCCTGGCCGCGGATCGCTTCCAGAATCAGCTCATGCTCGCGCAGCACCACGCTCGCGCGCTCGCGCGGGCTGGTGCGGGTGAGGCTGAGCGAGACGCTCATGAACCCGCTCACCGCCTGATGCAGGTGCTCCATCGCGCTGGCATAGAAATGATTGCCGCTGGCTCTGGCGATGGCCATGTGAAACGCCAGATCCCCGGCCGGGGTCAGCACGCCGCGCTCGGCCTCCTCGCGGAAATGCGCGTGCGCCGCCTCGATGGCGGCGAGCTCCCCGGCATTGCGCCGCTCCGCCGCATGCTCCGCCGCGCTCCCCTCCAGCACCACCCGCACCTCGACCGAGCGCAGATAATCCGCGACCTGCTCAGGCGCGGCGAAGCTGGCCAGGCGCTCCGCCGGGCGCGCCATCACGTAGGTGCCGGAACCCTGGCGCGCCTGCACCAGCCCGTCCGCGCCCAAACGCTGCAGCGCCTGGCGCACCACCGGGCGGGAGACGCCGAACATCTTGCAGAGATCCACCTCCGCCGGCAGCCTGGTGCCCTCGGGCAGGCGGCCGGAGAGAATCTGCTCCAGAATCTGGCCATAAAGCTGGTCGCCCATGCGCTGGCGGCGGGTGAGCACCAAGCTGGGCGGCTCCGCCATCGGCGGCATCATCGTCTTGGTCGGGGCGTGGGCCACCGTGGCAAATCTCCTTTTGGCGCCAGATTACTCCAGCCACGCGGCCAGGCGAAGGGCCGAACCGCGCCCCCAGAGCGGGTAAAGCCAGGATTTTCTCCTTCCGGTAATTTCCGCTTCATTACAAAAATGATAAAGCTCGGACAAACGGGAGCGGATCATGCGCAAGCTATTCATCACCACCCTTCTCTTCAGCCTCGCCAACCTGCCCGCCGCGGCGCAGCCTTTGCAGGGCCTGCCGCCGGGCCCGCTCGGCGCCGCCATCCAAAGCGGGCATGACATGATCATGCAGACCGGCACCAATGCCGCCTCGAAGGCCTATATCGGCAACGCCCTCACCTGCGCCAACTGCCATACCAATGCCGGCAATAACGACCATCCCGGCAATTTCCTCAACACCGCCAGCAAATACCCCTCCTTCTCGCCGCGCGAGGGGGCGGTGATCACGCTCGAGGACCGCATCGCCAATTGCTTCATGCGCAGCATGAACGGCAAGCGGCCGAGCACGGACAGCGCCGTGGTGGTGGACATGGCCGCCTATATCGACTGGCTGGACCGCGACAAAAAGGTGGAAGCGCTGCCCACGCCCGCCGCCAGCCCCTACCCGGCGATGGTGAAGGCCGCCAATGCGGCGGATTATGCCGCCGGCCAGACACTCTACAAGCAGAATTGCGCCGCCTGCCACGGCGCCAACGGCGCCGGCATGGGCAGCTTCCCGCCGGTCTGGGGCGCGCGCAGCTATAATGCCGGGGCGGGGCTGGCCAATATCGCCAAGCTCGCCACCTGGGTGAAGGGCAATATGCCGCTCGGCAACCCGCATCTCAGCGACCAGGAAGCCTTCCAGGTGGCGCTCTATGTCGACACCCAGCCCCGGCCGGATTTCGTGCTGCGGGACCATCTGCCGCCCGGCCAGGCCTATAACGCCAACGTGCATAGCGAGACGGACAGCGTCGCCAGCAATCTGAAAAAAGCCGGCCTATCCGCCGCCGCCCTGCAAAACACCAAGGCGCCTTAAGAGGCTGTTTCAAATTCGCTATGGTGAGTCGCCAAGTGGTGATTTGCGAGCACCGGAGCGCAGCGTACTTAGAGCCTTCAGCTTTTAGCTGAACGCTCTAGCTTTCGTTTTGGCGAGCAATTTCATGTGTTTATCTTGACGATATCGCGTCAACCTAAACACATATTGCTCCAAGGTACGTGAGCACCGGCGCGCAGCAAATCGCCGCTTGGCGGCCGCCAGAGTGGATTTTCAAACAGTTTCTAGAGCCTTCAGCTTTTAGCTGAACGCTCTAGCTTTCGTTTTAGCGAGCAATTTCATGTGTTTATTTTGACGCTGGCGCGTCAACCTAAACACATATTGCTCTAAGCGAACAGCGCCTCCAGCGCCGCCGCCAGCGCCATCACCGCGCCGTCATCGCCGCGCCCACCGATGATCTGCATGGCCAGGGGCAGCCCGGCCTTGGTCCTGCCGCAGGGCACCACGGCGGCGGGCTGCTGGCTGAGATTGATCGGGTAGCTGAACCCGGCCCATTCGGTCCAGCGCGTCAGCCCGGAGCCCGCCGGCACCTCGGCCCCGGCCTCGAAGGCGGGAATGGCGGTGCCCGGCGAGAGGATGAAATCATAATCCGCGAGTGCGGCATCCATCGCCGCGCCGAAATCCGCCCGGCGCACCTGGGCGCGCACCAGCTGCACCGCACTCATCCGCGCCCCCTGTGCGGCGATCTCCAGAAACCCCGGATCGATGCCGGCGCGCTTTGCCTCCGGCACCCCGGCTAGGCGCGTCGCCGCCCCGGAAAACCAGTGATCATGGAATAATTCCAACAGCTCGCCGCCCGGCAACGTGAAGGGCGAAATCTCCGCCCCCTGCCCGGCCAGCGCCGCGATCCTGGCATCGATGATCGCCCCCAGCTCCTCATCCAGCGCGCCCGAAGGCGGGGTGCGCCAATAGCCGATCTTCAGCCCCTTGGGCGAAAGCGGCGGCGACTCCAGCCCTGGAAACTGTCCCGCCCCCTGGTTCCAGTCGCGCCGGTCCCGGCCGGACATCGCCTTCAGCATCGCCAGACCGTCCGCCACACTCGCCGCCATCGGGCCGATATGCGCCACCGTGCCGAACGAGCTCGCCGGATAGGCCGGCACCCGTCCAAAACTCGGCTTGATCCCGAAAATCCCGCAGAAACTCGCCGGCACCCGGATCGAGCCGCCGCCATCCGAGCCCAGATGCAACCGCCCCGCCTGCATCAAGGCCGCCACCGCCGCCCCGCCGGAGGACCCGCCGGAGGTCTTGGAAGGATCATGCGGGTTGCGGGTGATGCCGAAAGCGGCACTGTCGGTCAGCGCCTTCCAGCCAAATTCCGGCGTCGTCGTCTGGCCGATGAACACGCAGCCCGCTTCGCGCAGCTTGCGCACCGCGGGCGCATCCTCCCGGCAGGGCGTGGCATCGGTGATGGTGCTGCCATAGCGCACGGACCAGCCTTGCACCCAGACGATATCCTTCAACGTCGTCGGCACCCCATCGATCTCGGAAAGCGGCGTGCCCATCCGCCAGCGCGCCTCGGCCGCCTTGGCCGCCGCCAGCGCGCCCTCGCGGTCCAGAAAGGTGAAGGCGTTGAGCGCGGGATTGATCGCCTCGGCCCTCGCCAGCGCCGCCTTGGTCACCTCCACCGGGGAGAGATCGCGCTTGCGATACGAAGTCGCCAGCGCGGCGGCATCGAGCCGGCAGAGCTCATTGGCGGGGGGAAGCGCATCCATGCAACACCTCTTGCGTTTACAGGCGCCCAGGCCAGCACTCCCGGCCGCGCGCGGCAATAGGCCAGCAGCGATTTTTATCCGCCGATCTGGCCTGCTCCCTTGCCCCGCCCCCGCCCTGGCCGCAGAAGGGCGGCAGAGATCGAACAAGGCCGGACCATGCGGATTTTTGCCCAGACCATCTTCGATGGTGAGCGTTTCATCGGCCCCGCCACGGTGGAAATCGCGGCCGGGCGCATCCTCGCCATCCATCCCGGCGCCGCCAACCCGGATCTGGAGCTGCGGCACGGCATCATCGGGCCGGGGCTGATCGACCTGCATAATAACGGCGCCTTCGGGGTGGATTGCGCCAGCGCCACGCCGGCGGAATGGGACCGCTTCGCCACCGGCCTCGCCGCGCGCGGCGTCACCTCTGTGCTGCCCACCATCATCACCCAGCCTCTGCCCGCCATCGCTGAAGCCGCCACCCGGCTGCGCGCCGCCATGGCCCGCCATCCCGGCCTGCTCGGGCTGCATCTGGAAGGCCCGTTCCTGCCCCCCGCCAAACGCGGCGCCCACCGCGCGGACTGGCTGTGCCTGCCGGAGAAGGCGGCTCTGGATGAGCTGCTGGATGGCCCCGCCGCCGCCGTGCTGAAGCTGCTGACGATCGCCCCGGAGCTGGAACACGCGCTGCCCGCCATCGCCCGGCTGACGTCATCGGGCATCCGCGTCTCGCTCGGCCATACCAATGCCGATGCCGCGCAGATGCGCGCCGGGGCGGCGGCCGGGGCGCGGCTGGTCACGCATCTCTTCAACGCCCAATCCCCGCTCGGCCACCGCGCCCCCGGTGCGCCCGGCATCGGCCTCACCGACCCGCGCCTCGCCCCCTGCCTGATCGTCGATGGCGTGCATGTCGATCCGGCTTTGCTGCAGATCGCCTTCACCGCCTGCCCGCGCGCCATCGCGGTGACGGATTCCATCGCCCTGGCCGGGCTGGAGCCCGGCGCCGAACTGGAATTTGGCGGCGCCATGGCGACGCTGGGTGCTGATGGCGTTGGCCACCGGGCGGATGGCACCATTGCCGGCGCGGCGATCACGCTGGATGAAGGGGTGCGCCGGCTGATCGGCTGGGGCATCCCCCCGGAGATTGCTTTGGCCGCCGCCACCTCCCGCCCCGCCGACGCGCTCGGCCTCAATCTTGGTCGCATCGCGCCGGGGGCGCTGGCGGATCTGGTCTGGTGGTCGGAGGATTTCCACGCCTTGCAGGTCTGGCAGGCCGGCCAGCCCGGCAGCCAGGCCGTGCCGCGCGGCACCGAGGCCCCGCGCTTGGAGCTGATGGATCTCGAAGCCCGCCCCACCGAGGAGATCATCCGCCTCTTCCTTACCCAGGAGGCCACCGCCCAGCGCGCGCTGAACAGCTCCGCCCCGGCTCTGGCCCGGCTGGTCGATGGCGTCGCCGCCCGGCTCGCCGATGGCGGGCGGCTCTTTTACGCCGGGGCCGGCACCTCCGGCCGGCTCGGGCTGCTGGATGCGGTGGAATGCCGCCCCACCTTCGGGGTCGAGCCCGGGCTGATCGTGCCACTGCTCGCCGGGGGCGGGGGCGCCTTCATCCAGGCCGCCGAAGGCGCCGAGGATGACGAGGAAGCCGCCCGCGCCGCCCTCGACGCGCATGGGTTTTGCGAGAGGGACGCGCTGGTCGGCATCGCCGCCTCCGGTTCCACCCCTTACACGCTGGCGGCGCTGCGCCATGCCGGCGGGCTGGGCGGGCTCACCGGCGCCATCGTCAACAACGCGGCCTCACCGATGGCGGCCGCCGCACAGATCGCCGTGGAAATCCTCTCCGGCCCGGAGATCATCGCCGGCTCCACCCGGCTGTCCGCCGGCTCCACGGAAAAGATCGCGCTCAACATCCTCTCCTCCGCGGTGATGATCCGTCTTAACAAAACCTTTGGACCTTTCATGGTGGATATGCGGGCCAGCAACGCCAAGCTGCGCCGCCGGGCGGTGCGGATGGTGACAAGGCTGACCGGCGTGAATGAGCAAACCGCAAGCCTTGAACTGGAGGCGTGCGACATGCATGTTAAACTTGCGGTGCTGGCCATCAGGCTTGGCTTGGCGCCGGAGGCGGCGCAGGCGAGGCTTGCAGCGGCGGGCGGCTCGCTGCGGCGGGCGCTGAGCTTGAATTAGATGTGGATTAGTCTTGGATTCGGTCTGACGGGACGAAGGAATGGCCGGGAATATCATCGCTTTCGCACGCAAGGCGGACGATTTCATCATTGACCGGCTGTTGCAGCCGGGGGTCGATCAGGCAGCCTGGCTGTTCGGCCTGCCGCTTTTCACCCTGGCCCGCATCTCCACCGGGGCCGGCGCCCTCGCCGGGCTGTTCTGGGTGCATCTGTTCGACCGCCCCTATACCTCCGATTTTTTCGAAGACATGATCTGCCTCGGCATCATGGCCGGGGCCGCGCATCTGCAAATCAACAGCCAGCAGGCCCGCACCGGCCGGCGCGCCCATGTCGCCCCGGCGGTGCGCCTCTCCGGCCTGCTCTGGCGCACATTATGGCTGCTGGATCTGGTGCTGTTCCCCACCCAATGGCCGCTGGAGGCCCACGCCCAGCTGATCGGCAATTTTGCCTGGACGCTGCTGCTGGTGCTGCCCTACTGGCTGATCTGCTGCCGCGAGGCGCCGCCGCTGGAGCGGGCGGGCGAGCTGCGTTACGCCACCATCCCGGTGCGCTAGAGCAATATGTGTTTAGGTTGACGCGCCAGCGTCAAAATAAACACATGAAATTGCTCGTTAAAATGAAAGCTAGAGCGTTCAGCTAAAAGCTGAAGGCTCTAAGAGTCTAAATAAATTTGCAAAAGTTTTTGGGGTGAAGCCCTTTTTTCAAAAAGGGCTTCAGAACGTTCGGGGTTTTGACAACGCCAGCGCCACCCCCCGGACGTTTTCGCCGCTTTTTTGAAAAAAAGCGGCACCAAAAAACTCTCCCTAAACCGCCCGCAGCGCCAGCCACCATACCACCAGCCCGGCCAGCGCCAGCAGGCACCCCACCAGCCCGGTCTGCGGCAGCGCCGCGCCAAGGCTGATCGCCGTGCCGGCCAGCAATGGCCCGAGCGCGTTGGCGATATTCATCGCACTCTGATTCAGCGCCGCCGCCAGCGTCTGCGCCCGTCCCGCCACCAGCATCAGCCGCGCCTGCAAGGGCGAGCCAAGCCCGCCGCCGCCGCCGATCAGCAAGGCCGCCAGGCACATGCTCCAGACATGCCCGGTCATGAACGGATACAGCGCCAGCGCCGCCGCACTCCAGATCAGCACCCCCGCCACCGTCGGCATCAACGCCTTGTCGGCAAAGCGCGCGGTGAGAATATTGCCCACCGTGATCCCCACCCCGAAACAGCCCAGCACCAGCGGCACCAGATACGGCGCGCCATGCGTCACCTGCAGGAAGGTGGAGGCGAAATAGGTATAGGCCGCGAAAATCCCGCCAAAGCCGATCGCGCCGATCGCCGCCGTCAGCCAGACATGCTTGTTCTTCAGCGCGTCCAGCTCATCCAGCGGGTTCTTCGCCGGCGCCCCGCGATTGTCGCGCCGGGGCACCAGCTTCCACACCATCACCGCCGTCACCAGCGCCAGCACCGCCACCAGCACGAAGGCCAGCCGCCAGTTCAGCAGCTGGCCGATGGCATTGGCCAGCGGCACGCCGAAAATCGTCGCCACCGTCAGCCCGGTGATGACGCTGGCAATCGCCTGGGTGCGCTTCTCCGCCGGCACCAGCTCGGCCGCCACCAGCGAGGCGACGCCGAAATACGCCCCATGCGGCAGCCCGGCCAGGAAACGGAACACCAGCATCCAGCCAAAGCTCGGCGCCAGACCGCTGAGCAGATTGCCCAGCGCGAACAGCACCATCAGCCCGATCAGCAGCCGCCGCTGCGGCAGCTTCGCCGCCGCCACGCACAGGATGGGCGCGCCCACCACCACCCCCAGCGCATAGGCGCTGATCACCCGCCCGGCCTGGGCGATATCCACATGCAGCCCTTGCGAGAAATAGGGCACCAGCCCCATCGTCCCGAACTCGGTGGTGCCGATGGCGAACCCGCCGGTGGAAAGCGCCAGCAAGGCCAGCCCGGCATTGCCCGCACGCGGGAGGTTTTGATCCATCAGCCCCATACTCGATTTGTTCGGAAGGCCCCGGGACGGGGCATGCTGCCATGTGGGAGGATGCGCGCCGCCGGTCAAGCCCTTGCCCTGCCCCGGAAAATATGGCTGGCTGTGGTTAACGGCGTTAATAACCGCCACCCTATCCAAGGAACCGTGCCCATGACCCTGCCCGCCTGGCTGGAACCCCGCCTGTCTTTGCCCGCCATCGCCGCGCCGATGTTCATCATCTCCCGGCCGGAGCTGGTGATCGCGCAATGCAAAGCCGGCATCGTCGGGGCATTCCCCTCGCTCAACGCCCGGCCCTCCGGCGTGCTGGAAGAGTGGCTGATCCGCCTGCGCGCGGCGCTGACGCAGGCAGATGCCCCCTTCGCGGTCAATCTCATCGTCCACAAGACCAATCCCCGCCTGCAGGAGGATCTGGCGCTCTGCGTGAAATACCAGGTGCCGATCGTCATCACCTCGCTCGGCGCGATGCCGGAGGTGAATGAGGCGGTGCACGGCTATGGCGGGCTGGTGCTGCACGATGTCATCAACGACGAATTCGCCCATAAAGCCGTCGCGCGCGGGGCGGATGGGCTGATCGCGGTGGCCGCCGGTGCCGGCGGCCATGCCGGCACCATCAACCCGTTCGCCCTGGTGCAGGAAATCCGCGCCTGGTTCGATGGCCCGCTGGCGCTCTCCGGCGCCATTGCCAATGGCCGCTCCATCGCGGCGGCCCGCGCCTTGGGGGCGGATCTGGCCTATATCGGCTCCGCCTTCATCGCCACCGAGGAGGCCGACGCCCCCGCCGCCTACAAGCGGATGGTGGTGGAGAGCACCGCCAAGGATATTCTCTATTCCAACCTCTTCACCGGGGTGCACGGCAATTACCTGATCCCCAGCATCAAGGCGGCGGGGCTGGACCCGGCCTCGCTGGCCGGCGCCGACCCGGCGAAGATGGAATGGAGCCAGGTGGTGAATGGCAGCAAGGCCTGGCGGGATATCTGGGGGGCGGGCCAGGGCATCGGCGCGGTGCGCGAGATCGTCCCCGCCGCAGCCTTGATCACCCGGCTGCGCGATGAATACCAGGCCGCGCTGGCAGGGCTAGCGCCCCGCTGAACGCCTGATCCGCTAATCCGGCTTGGGGCGGGTGCCGCGCACCAAAGCGCGCATCATCTCATGGCGCAAGGTGGTGAAATCCAGCGTCTCGGAGCGGATCTTGCCGGTCATTTCCAGCGTGATCAGCCCGTGCAGCCCGGCCCAGAACAGATGCCCGAGCACGTAGGGGTCCGCATCCAACGCGCCCTGCGCCACCATGCGCTCGACATAGAGCGTCATATTCCCGCGCGCACGGATCAAGGCTGCACTGAATTCCGGATACTCGTCCGGGTCCGGCTGGTTGAGCGCGTAGATCAGCCGGTAGGCATCCGGATTCTCGAAGGCGAAGGCGACATAGGCATCGCCGACCGCGCGGGAAATCTCCCAGCCATCGCCGGGCCCGGCGATGGCGGCCTCCAGCGCCTCGGAGAGCCGGTTCAGCGCCCGCGCCCGGGCGGCGGCCAGAATCGCCTCCTTGTTCGGGAAATAGCGATACAGCGCCGTCGCGGACCAGCCCAGCTCACGCGCGATCGAATGGGTGGAGACATTCTCCAGCCCCTGCGCCACCGCCTGGCGCTCGGCGACGCGCACGATTTTCTCGCGGGTTTCCGCGAGACGGTCTTCTGACAGGGCTTGCGGCATTCAGGCTCCGGTATCGGTCGTTACCAGAGAGACATGGGCGCTGACGATTCGCCAGCCAAGATCCTGAAACCGAACCCAGATTTGCGTCTGGCGGCCACGCCGCGCCTCACCCTCGCGCTGGAATTCGGTGGTGGCGACCCCATGGTCCGGCCCGAAGGCGACGATGCGGGTATTGATCAGCCGCCGCTTCGGCGAGCCGCCGGCCCGCCCCTGGCGAAACGCGGCGATCTCCTCAATCCCGTAAGCCGCCCCGGTATCGCCAAAGCGCAGCGCCTGTGGGCTCGGCCAGAAAAACCCGTTCAGCGCGTCGATATCATTGGCCATCAAGGCCTGCTCATAGGCGGCGAACAACGCCTCCAGCTCGGCCTTCGCCGCTGGCGGGTCGATGATCACCCGACCACCGAAGCCGCCAGCACGCCCGCCGCCTCCAGCCGCGCCGCCGCCGCCAGCGCCAGCGCCTCACGCTCCGGCGCGGCGATGATCTGCACCCCGCGCGGCAGCCCGCTCGAGGCCACCGGCACGCACACCACCGGCAGCCCGATGAAGCTGATCGGCTGGGTATAAAGCCCGATATTGGCGCGCAGCGGCACCTGTTCCCCGGCCAGATCTAAGCTCGGCTGGCCGATCAAAGGGGCGGTGATCGGCGTCGCCGGCGCCAGCAGCAGATCATGCCGCTCAAACAATTTCAGCGCCTGTTCGCGGAACCAGGCGCGGAAGCGCTGGGCCTGATAAATCGTCTCCGCCGGCTGCAACGCGCCCGCGATCAGCCGCGGCAGCGTCGCCGGATCATAATCCTGCGGCCGGGCGATCAAATTCGGCTTATGCAGCTGCCCGCCCTCGAAGGCGGAAATGCAGAACGCCGCCGCCCGCGCCCGCTTCGCTTCCGGCAAGGTCACGCTCTGCGTGCCGCCCAGCGCCACCGCCACGGTCCGCACCGCCTCCAGCATCTCGGCGCTGGCGCCATGCTGGAACCAGTCATCCAGCACCGCCACCCGCGCCGCATCGGCCGCTTGCCCCAGAACCGGGCTGGCCGCGTCCTCGTCCTGCAGCAGGTCATAAGCCAGCGCCAGATCCGCCGCCGAGCGCGCGAACGGGCCGATATGGTCGAAACTGTCGACGAACGGGAACGTCCCCGCCCGCGTCACCCGGCCATAGCTCGGCTTCAACCCGTAAATCCCGGTCAGCCCGGCGGGCAGGCGGATGGAACCGTTGGTATCCGAGCCCAAACTCAGCACGCACAGCCCCGCCGCCACCGCCGCCGCCGAGCCGCCGGAGGAGCCGCCGGCGATGCGCGTGGTGTCGTGCGGGTTGCGCGTCGGCCCGTCATGGGCGTTTTCGGTGACGAAGCCATAAGCGAATTCGTCCATGTTCAAGGCGCCCAGCAGCACCGCCCCGGCCTCGTTCAGGCGCTGCACATGCGGCGAATCCTGCTTGGGCGGCGGCGCCTCGCGGCGGATTTTCGAACCCGCCAGCGTCGGCAGCCCGACAATGTCGAACAGGTTCTTCACCGCGAACGGCACCCCGGCCAGCGGACCGGGATCCCCCCCGGCCTGCACGGTGGCATCCACCCAGGCCGCCTCGGCCCGCGCCCGCTCGAAGGTTTTCGCGGTGAAACAGTTCAGCTCCGGGTCCAGCGCCTCGATGCGCCTGATATGCGCCGCCAGCACCTGCGAGGCGGAAAGCTTGCCCGCCCGCACCCGCGTGGCGATCTCCACCGCGCTCAGTCTGAAAAAATCCATATCGCCTCAGGGGGTAAAGCGCGGCGCCGCCTCGGTCTGCGCCGGCAGCGGAAAATCGCGGATCAGCGCAGCTTGCGCGCAGAGCACGGCGAAGGCGGTTTGCACCGCCTCCTGGTGCTCGGGCCGGATCGGCAGCCCGAGCAGTTTCGACGCCGCCGCCAGATAGGCGGCTTCGTCCGGCGCGCTCATCAGGAGAGCTTGCCGTCGATGCCCTGCACCAGCGTCTGCAGCCCGGTCAGGGTGTTGTCATCCATCACCTGGCCGGCGGGCAGGAACACCTTGCCGGTCTGGTCGGTCAGCGGGCCGACGAAGATCTGGTTCTTGCCGGAGGAAATATCCGCCACCGCCTGCTTCGCCGCCGCCGCCACGCTGTCCGGCATGTTGGTGTAGGGCGCCATGGCCAGCATGCCATCGGCGAAGCCGCCCCAGGTGTTTTCGCTCTTCCAGGTGCCGGCCAGGGCGGCCTTGCAGCGCTTGATGTAATAGCCGCCCCATTCATTCACATCGGCGGTGAGCTGGTTCTTCGGCGCGAACTTGATCATGTCCGTCGCCTCGCCAAAGGCCGGGATGTTGCGGCTGGCGGCCACCTGCAGCGGCGCCGGGCTGTCGGTATGCTGGGTCAGCACGTCGCAGCCTTGGTCGATCAGCGCCTTCGCGGCATCGCCTTCCTTGCCCGGATCGTACCAGCTATCGACCATGATGAATTTCAGCTGCGCCTTCGGGTTGACCGAGCGCATGCCGAGCAGCACCGCATCCATGCCCTGCACCACTTCCGGGATCGGCACCGAGGCGACATAGCCGATCTTGCCGGTCTTCGACATATGCCCGGCGATGACGCCCTGGATATAGCGGCCCTGGTAATAGCGGATATCGTAGATGGCGAGGTTCTTGGCCTGCTTATAGCCGGTGCAATGCTCGAACATCACATCCGGATGCTTCGCCGCCACCTTCACCATGTAGTTCATATAGCCGAACGAGGTGCCGAAGATCAGCTTATGGCCGGAGGCGACCAGGCTCTCGAACACCGCCTGGCATTCCGGCGCTTCCGGCACATTCTCCACATAGGAGGTCTCGATGGCGCCCCCCAAAGCCGCCTGCGCCTGCTTGCGGGCGATATCATGCTGGTAGCTCCAGCCGAAATCCCCGACCGGGCCGACATAGACGAAGCCCACCTTCAAGGGTGCGGCGGCGCGGGCGGCGCCGATGATGCCGGGGGCGGCGAGGGCCGAGGCCCCCAGCATGGCGGTAAAGCCACGGCGTTTGATTGAAGACATGATTTTGCTCCTTCCTTTTCGTGAAGCTCAGGCTGTGGCGTGGAAATATTTGCCGAGGCAGGCGGGCTGGTTGAGCCGGATGCGCCGCGCATCGCGCGAGATCAGCACCAGCACCAGCACGGTGCCGACATAAGGCAAGGCGGAAACCAAGGGTGAGGGCACCGAAATCCCCAGCCCCTGGACATAAAGCGAGAAGAAGGTGATGCCGCCGAACAGATAGGCGCCCACCAGCAGCCAGAGCGGCCGCCAGGCGGAGAACACCACCAAAGCCAGCGCGATCCAGCCGCGTCCGGCGGTGAGGTCCTGCGACCAGAGCGGCGAATAGAACAGCGAGAAATACGCCCCGGCGATCCCCGCCATCGCGCCGCCGAACGCCACCGCGGCGTAGCGGATGCGCAGCACCGGATAGCCCATCGCATGCGCGGCATCGTGGCTGTCCCCCACCGCGCGCAAGATCAGCCCGGCATGGGTCTTGTTGAGAAACCAGGCGATGGCCGCCAGCATGATGAAGGCGAAATAGACCAGGATATTCTCATCGAACAAAACCGGCCCCAGCACCGGGATCGCGCTCAGCAGCGGGATCGCAATCGGGTGCAGCACCGGCGCGGAAATGCCGACATACCCCGCCCCCAGCAGGGCCGCGAAACCATGCCCGAAAATCGTCAGCGCCAGGCCGGTCGCCACCTGGTTGGCGAGGAAGGAGAGGCTCAGCAGCGCGAAGATCATCGCGATGCACACCCCCGCCAGCGCCGCCACCCCCACCCCCAGCATGGCGCTGCCGCTATGATGCGCGGTAGCGAAACCGGCGATGGCGCCCACCAGCATCATCCCCTCCACGCCGAGATTGAGCACCCCGGATTTCTCCGCCACCAGCTCGCCGGAGGCCGCGATCAGCAGCGGGGTGGAGGCGGCGACGACGGACATCGCCAAGGTTGTGACCATGGAGAGGATCATGCGGCCTCCGTCGCGCGCGGGCGGATGCGCCGGACGCGGTGCAGGATCAGCACATCCGCCCCCAGCAGATAAAACAGCAGCACGCCCTGAAAAATCCCGGTGATGGCGTTGGGCATGTTGAGATTGATCTGCGCCGCATCGCCGCCGAGATAAGAGAGCGCCAGCAGCAGCCCGGCGAAAATCACCCCCACAGGATGCAGCCGCCCCAGAAACGCGACGATGACGGCGGAAAACCCATAGCCCGGGGTGATGGTGGTGGTGAGCTGGCCGATCGGCCCAGTCACTTCAATAATCCCCGCCAGCCCGGACAACCCGCCCGAGACCAAAAGCGCGATCCAGGTCAGCCGTGCATTGGAAAACCCGGCAAAGCGCGCCGCCCGCGGCGCCTGCCCCACCACCCGCAGCTGAAACCCGAGCACCGAGCGCGCCAAAATCTGCCACAGCACCAGCGCCAGCACCGGCGCCAGCAAACAGCCGAGATGAATGGAGGTCGCGCCAAAATCCGGCGTCGTCGCCCCGGCGCCGAACATCGCCGATTGCGGAAAGCCGAAGCCCTGCGGATCCCGCCAGGGCCCGGTCACCAGCCAGACCAGGATCAGATTGGCGACATAGACTAGCATCAGCGAGGTCAAAATCTCGTTGGCGTTGAATTTCAGCTTCAGCCAGGCCACCAGCCCGGCCCAGACCATGCCGCCCAGCACGCCCAGCGCCAGCACCAGCGGATATTCCCACCAGAACGCCCCGTTAGGCAGCGCCAGCGCCAGCCCGGCCCCGGCCAGCGCGCCCATGGTGAACTGCCCATCCCCGCCAATATTCCAGACATTCGCCCGGTAGCACAAAGCCAGCCCGGCGCCGATCATGATCAAAGGCGCCGCCCTTACCGCCAGCGAGGACAGGCCCGAGGCGCTGGCGATCGGGGTGATCAGAAATGTCTCGATCCCCCGCACCGGCGATTTGCCGAGCAGCGCGAAGATGACCATCATCGTCACGATGGTCAGCAAAATCGCCAGCACCGGCGAGCCGACGGACCAGAAGCCCGAGCGCTCGCCGCGCGGTTCAAGCCGGAACAACATCCTGCGCCTCCCGTCCGGTCTGCGTGCCGCCCATCAGCAGGCCGATCCGTTCAATCGTCGCGTCCTTCACATTCATCGCATCCGAGAGCCGCCCCGCCGCGATCACCGCGATGCGGTCGCAGAGCAGCAAAATCTCATCCAGATCCTGCGAGATCAGCACGATCGCCGTGCCCGCCTGGGCCAGCGCCACCAAAGCCTCATAGATCGCCGCCGCCGCCCCGGCATCCACCCCCCAGGTCGGCTGCGAGATCACCAGCACCCCCGGCTGCTGCAACACCTCCCGCCCGACCAGGAATTTCTGCAGATTGCCGCCGGAGAGCGAGCGCGCCTCCGCCAGCGGCCCGGTGGTGCGCACATCGAAAGCGTTGATCACCTTGGCCGCGAATTCCTGGGTGCGGCGCTTATTGATGAGGCCAAACCGCCCCAGCGCGCCGCGTATATGGGCGGAGAGAAACCCGTTCTCCGCCAGGCTCATGCCGCCCACCGCGCCGTGGCCGTTGCGCTCCTCGGGCAGAAAACAGCCGCCGCGCCTGCGCCGCGCGCGCGGCCGCTCCAGCCCCACCGGCACCCCATCCAGCAGAATATTGCCCGGCGCGCCGGCGGGAATTTCGCCCGAGAGCGCATCCATCAGCTCGCTCTGGCCATTGCCGGCAATGCCCGCGATGCCGAAAATCTCCCCGCCTTTCACCGCGAAGGAAACCGCCTTCAAATCCGTGCCGAATTGCTGGTTGGAACGGATGGTCAGCTTGTTCACCACCAGCCGCTCCGGCCCTTGCACATTCCCCTTCTGGGAATAATCCTGGGTTTTCAGCTTCGCCGAGATCATCAGCTCGGCCAGCTCGCGCGCGGTCTTCTCGCGCGGATCGCACTGCGCCACCACCTTGCCCAGCCGCATGATCGTCGCCGCCTCGCACAGGCTGCGGATCTCTTCGAGCTTGTGGCTGATATACAGAATCGAGCAGCCCTCCGCCCGCAGCCGCCGCAGAGTCGCAAACAGCGCCTGCACCTCCTGCGGGGTGAGCACGCTGGTCGGCTCATCCATGATCAGCAATTTCGGGTTCTGCAGCAAACAACGCACAATCTCGATGCGCTGGCGCTCACCGACCGAGAGATCATGCACCGCCTTATGCGGGTCCAGCGGCAGCCCGTAGCGGCTGGAAATCTCCGCGATCCGGCCCTCCAGATTTTCCCGGTCCTTCGGATCATTCAGCCCCAGCGCGATATTCTCGGCAACCGTCAGCGCCTCGAACAGCGAGAAATGCTGGAACACCATGCCCACACCCAGGGCCCGCGCCTGGGCCGGGCTGTTGATCGCCACCTCCTGCCCTCGCCAGCGCAAACTGCCCGCGTCCGGCTTCATCACCCCGTAGATGATCTTCACCAGCGTGGATTTGCCCGCCCCGTTTTCGCCCAGCAGCGCATGGATCTCGCCCTGGCCGATGGTCAGGTCCACATGGTCGTTCGCCAGCGTGCCGGGGAATTGCTTGACGATGCCGCGCAGCGCCAGCAATGGCGCGTCTTCAGCAACAGAGCGGTTCAAACCAGGGGCCATCGCGCAACCTCCAAGCAATATTCAGGCCAGCATCGATCCCGCCCGCAACCGGCAATGGCTATGAAGCAGGCAACCCATCCTGCCCAAAGCGTAGCCAGACTGACACGAAGCTGCAATAGAATCAGGCCCCTGCCAGCGCCGCCGCGACATCCTTGCTCGCCGCGACCCAGCCGAAGATGCCGCCCTGGGCCGCGACCATCTCCAGCGCCGGGCGATGAAAATCCGGGAAGTAGGAGGCGGTGCCATCCTCAAGCACCAGACATTCGAAGCCGCGGTCATTCGCCTCGCGCAGCGTGGTGTGCACGCACACCTCCGTCGTCACCCCGGCCAGGATCAGCTGGGTGATGCCGCGCTTATGCAGAATGGTCTCCAGATCGGTGGCGTAAAACGCGCCCTTGCCCGGCTTATCCACCACCGGCTCGCCGAGGGCCGGTGCCAGATCGGCGATGAGGCCATGCCCGGCCTCGCCACGCACCAAAATCCGCCCCATCGGCCCGGCACTGCCGATCCCCTTCGCCCGCCGGTGCTTGGCAGGGTGCAGATCCGCCAGATCCGGCCGGTGCCCCTCGCGCGTATGCACCACCAAAATCCCCGCCGCGCGCGCCGCCGCCAGCACGGTGGCGATGGGGCCGATGGCGGCGCGCAGCTGCGTCACATCATTGCCCAAAGCCTCACCAAACCCGCCCGGCTCCAGAAAATCCCGCTGCATGTCGATGATCACCAGCGCCGCATGGCGCGCATCCAGCGCGAAGGGGCCGGGTTTGGCGGCAATCTCCCGGCTCATGCCCAAACCCCCTCATGCAGCGCCAGCGCCTCATCCTCCAGCAGCGGCCCGACCACCTCAACCGCCCGCTGCCCGGCGGCGAACACAATGCGGCAGGGCAGATCCAAAGTCGGGTTCTCCGCATGGTCCCCGGTCAGCGCCTTCAGCGCCGCTTCGCTGAGCCCATACACCACCCGGCCGATCCCGGCCCAATAGATCGCGCCGGCGCACATCGCGCAGGGCTCGGCGCTGGAATAGAGCGTGCAGTCCGCCAGAAACCGGCTGCCATATTCAATACTGGCCCGCCCGGCGAGGAGGCGCTCGGCATGGCCGGTCATGTCATGCTCGGGCAGAAACCCGTTACCCTGCTCCATCAGCACCGCACCATCCGGCCCGGCCAGCAGCGCGCCGAACGGGTGGCACCCCGCCTCGCGCGCCTTTGCCGCCACCGCGAAACTCCGCCGCAACAAATCCTCATCCGCGCTCATCCCACCCCCAGGCTCAAAAGCTGTGCCGCAACCGAAACCGCGATCACCTCCGGCTGCTTGCCGGCCACCCCTGCCAGCCCGATCGGGCAGGTCAGCCGCGCCGCCTCCACCCCGTCCGCGGCCAGGCGGGAGAGAAAGCGCGCCCGCTTGGTGCCCGAGCCGATCATGCCGACAAACCCGGCCGGCCCGCTTAAGGCGGCGCGCACCAGGGCATAATCCAGCTGATGGTCATGGGTGAGCACCAGCACCGCCGCGTCCGGCGGGGCCTGCCCCAACAGCGCCTGCATCTCCTGCGCCGTGCAGCAGACCAGCCCCGGCAGCCCTTCCAGCTCCGGCCGCACATCGAACCAGCCGAGCGAAAGCGGCAGCCCGGCAAAGACCCGCGCCATCGCCTGGCCGACATGCCCGGCCCCGAACAGCAGCACCTTCCGGCTTGGCGCCGCCACCGGCTCCACCAGCACCGTCCCCGCCCCCGGCAAGGCCCCGCGCGCTTGCGGCAGCGATGTCGCCAGCCGCCCGCCATAGGCCCGCTCGATCCGCCCTTCCGCCAGCGTCGCCACCAGAGTCTCGCCCGGCTCGGCCTGCAAAAACCCGCAGCAAGCCGGGTCCAGATGCTCGACCAGCAGCCGCACCCGCCCGCCGCAACATTGGCCGAGCAGCGGCCCCAGCGGATAATCCTGCACCGCCCAGCGCCCTGGGGCGCGCTCCAGCGCCGCCCGGGCCTGGGCGATGGCGGTGAATTCCAGCTTGCCGCCGCCAATGGTGCCGAAAATCGCGTCGGCACTTACCAGCATCTTCGTCCCCGCCCCGCGCGGCGCCGAGCCCTCGGTCGCCAGCACGCTGACCAGCGCCACGGGACCACGCGGGAGCCAGGATCGTAGCGCTTCGATCCACTCAGCCATGATCCGCCCGCAATGCCGCAATCGCCGCCAAAATCCGCTCCGGCGTCGCTGGCGCGTCCAGAGCCGGAAAGCCCCCACCCGGCGCACAAGCCGCCACCGCCTGGGTCAGCGCGCAGAACACCGCATTGGCCAGCATGAAGGGCGGCTCCCCCACCGCTTTCGAGCGATGGATGGTCGGCTCGACATTCTCTCCTGGCGCCCAGAGCTCAATGTTCATCCGCGCCGGACGGTCCGAGGCGGTCGGGATCTTGTAGGTCGAGGGCGCATGGGTGAGCAGCCGGCCATCGGCGTCGAACACCAGCTCCTCGGTGGTCAGCCAGCCCATGCCCTGAATAAACCCGCCCTCGATCTGCCCCAGATCGATCGCCGGATTCAGCGATTTGCCGACATCATGCAGAATATCCACCGCCAGCACCTTATGCTCGCCGGTCAGCGTGTCGATCGCCACCTCCGCCACCGCGGCGCCATAAGCGAAATAATAAAACGGCCGGCCGGTATGGCTGGCGCGGTCATAATGGATCGCCGGTGTCGCGTAGAAGCCGGTGGCGGAGAGCGAGATCCGCGCCAGATAAGCCAGCTGGCAGAGCCTGGCGAAGCTCACAATCTCCGCCCCGGCGAACACCCCGTCCGGCGTGAAGCGCACCGCCGCCTCCTCCACCCCGAAATGCGCGGCGGCGAAGGCGCTCAGCCGGGCGCGGATCGTCTCCGCCGCATTGAACGCCGCCATGCCGTTGAGGTCCGAGCCGGAAGAGGCGGCGGTGGCGGAGGTGTTGGGCACCTTATCCGTGCGGGTGGAGGAGATGCGCACGCGCTCCACCGGCACGGCGAACACATCGGCCACCACCTGCGCCACCTTGATCATCAGCCCCTGCCCCATCTCGGTGCCGCCATGGTTCAGCAGGATGGAGCCGTCCGTGTAGATATGCACCAGCGCCCCACCCTGGTTGAGATGGGTGGTGGTGAAGGAGATGCCGAATTTCACCGGCGTCAGCGCGATGCCCTTCTTGATGACGCGATGGCTTTCATTCCAATCCGCCACCGCCGCGCGCCGTGCCGCGTAATCGCTGCTTGCGACCAGATCCGCGATGAGCTGCGGGGCGACATTATCCGCCACCTGCATCGCATAGGGTGTGACATCGCGCCCCGGCCCGTACAGATTGGCCAGCCGCACCGCCAGCGGGTCCTTGCCCAGCGCATGGGCGATATGGTCCAGCATCCGCTCCGCCACGATCATCCCTTGCGGCCCGCCAAAGCCGCGAAAGGCGGTGGCGGAGACGGTATGGGTCTTCGCCCGGTGCGAGAGGATCTTCACCGCCGGATAGAAATAGCAATTATCCGCATGGAACATCGCCCGGTCATTGATCGCCTGCGAGAGATCCGCCGAGCAGCCGCAGCGCGAGGCCAGCTCGATGGACACCGCTTCGATCCGCCCGTCAGCGTCGAACCCGACCTCATAGCCGGTCTCGAATTCATGCCGCTTGCCGGTGAGCACCATGTCGTCATCGCGGTCGGCGCGGATCTTCACCTGCCGCCCGGTCGCCGCCGCCGCCAAAGCCGCCCCGGCGGCGAACAGAGAGGCCTGGGTCTCCTTGCCGCCGAAGCCGCCGCCCATGCGGCGCACCTCCACCGTCACCTGCGCATCCGCCAGCCCGAGCACGCGGGCGATGATATGCTGCACCTCGCTCGGATGCTGGGTGGAGGAGAGCACATGCATGCCGCCCTGCTCCTGCGGCGTCGCCACCGCGATCTGGCCTTCCAGATAAAAATGATCCTGCCCGCCCATCGCCAGCCGGCCGGAGAGCCGTTGGGGCGACGCCGCCAATGCCGCCGCCACATCGCCCCGCCCCATGCTCTGGGCGGGTTCGATCAGACTATCCGCCGCCAGCGCCTCGGCGATGGAGAGCAGAGGCGGCAAAGGCTCATACGCAGCCTTGCCCAGCTTCGCCGCCCGCCGCGCCGCCTGATAGGAGGTCGCGACCACCAGGAAGAGCGCCTGGCCGTGATAGACCACCTCATCTTCCGCGAAGAGCCGGTCATCCCCGGCGAAGGGGCTGACATCGTTCCTGCCGGGAATATTGATGGCGGAAAACACCGCCACCACCCCGGGGGCGGCCTGCACGGCGGCGAGATCCAGCCCGGTCAGCCGCGCATGCGCCACGCTGGAAAGGCCGAAGGCGCCATGCAGCATGTTGGCGGCCTCGGGCACGTCATCGGCATAAAGCGCGGTGCCGGAAATCTGCGCGGCGGCGCTGTCATGCGGCAGCTTGCGGGAGACGGCGCCGCCGGTTTGCGGCATGCGGTCAGCCATCGGCCAGTTCCAAAACGCTGGCGATTTCGCCCTGGGATTGCGCCCAGAGCCGGCGCAGCAGATTGCCGGCGACGCTGAGCCGATAGGCGGCCGAGCCGCGCACATCCGAAAGCGGCGCAAAATCCTGCCCGATCCGCGCGGCCGCCGCCGCCAGTGTCGCTTCGGTGAAGGCGGCGCCGGTCAACGCCGCCTCAACCGTGGCGGCGCGCTTCGGGATGCCGGCCATGCCGCCAAACGCCAGCCGCGCCTGGGTGATGACACCGGCCTCGACCCGCAGATGGATCGCCCCGCAGACGGCGGAGATGTCGCTATCGAAGCGCTTCGATAATTTCGAAATCAGGATCAGCGCGTCCGGATCGGGCCGGGGGATGAACAGGCTTTCCACAAACTCGCCCGGCTGGCGGTCCTGCTTGCCATAGGCCAGGAAGAAATCCTCCAACGGCAGCGTCCGCCGTTCCGCGCCGCGGCGCAGCGTCAGCGTCGCCCCCAGCGCGATCAGGGCCGGCGGCATGTCGCCGATCGGCGAGCCATTGGCGATATTGCCGCCGATGGTCCCGGCATTGCGCACCTGCGCCCCGCCGATCCGCCGCACCAGCTCCCCCAAAGCCGGATGCAGCCGCGCCAGCGCGGCTTGCGCCTCGGCATAACGCAATGCCGCGCCAAGATGCAACCCGTCCGGCGTCTCCGCCACAAATCGCAGCGCTGCGATATCGGCGATGAAAATCAGCTCGTCCAGCACGCGCTGCAGCTTGGTCACCCAGAGCCCGACATCCGTCGCCCCCGCCACCAGCCGCGCCTGGGGATGCGCCAGATAGAGCGCGGCCAGCTCGTCGGTGGTCTGCGGCAAAAAGGCGCGGCGGCCCTGATAGCTGATCGCGCCGGGCGCCTCGCGCAGATTTCGCAGCGCTGCGATGATGGCCGCATCGTCACGCGGGGCGCAAGCCACGGCCGCGCCCGCCGCCAGGATCGGCCCATAGCCGGTACAGCGGCAGAGATTGCCGGAGAGGCAGTCCGCGACGCTCTGCTCCGCCCCCAGCGCGCCGATGCAGCGCCCATAGAGCGACATCACGATCCCCGGCGTGCAGAAGCCGCATTGCGAGCCGTGCCGGTCCAGCATTTCCCGCTGCACCGGATGCGCGCCGCCCAGACTCTCGATGGTGAGCAGCGCCTTGCCATGCAGCATCGGCAGGAAGGTGATGCAGCTATTCACCGCCCGCCAGGCGATGCGCTCGCCGGCCTCACCGTCCTCCAGCGCGCCCAGCAGCACGGTGCAGGCGCCGCAATCGCCCTCGGCGCAGCCTTCCTTGGTGCCAATGCGGCGCAACGGCCCGCGCAAAAATTCAAGCAGCGTGCCGGTGGGATCGGGCGCGTCCAGCGTGATCACCTCGCCATCCAGCAGGAACCGCACGCTCATTGGCTCTACTCCACACCCGTCCCAACCCGCGGAGTGTCCACCCCACCCACCCGGCCTGTCAACGGTAAGTTGCCCGCCCGGCCATTTAAAAAGGCAGGACCGAACCCGGCCCTGCCTGTTTCAGATTCCCCCCACGGCGCGGTTTTGGGCAGCCGGGTGAAAGCGCGCTCAGCTCTTGCGTGAGACGGTGAAGCGGGCCAGCGCCTGCAGCAAGGCGGCGCGCTCGCCAAAGCTCTCCAGATGCGCCGCCGCCTGCTCGGCCAGACGCTCGGCCTGCGCGCGGGCGCGCTCCAGCCCCAGCACCGCGACCATGGTCGCCTTGCCGGAGGCGGCGTCCTTGCCGGCGGTCTTGCCCATTTCCTCGGCGGTGGCGGTCTCGTCCAGCACGTCGTCATAGATCTGGAAGGCCGCGCCGAGATCGCGCCCATAGGCGATGATCGCCTGGCGCTGGGCGGTGGGCGCACGGCCCAGAATCGCCCCGGCCTCGGCGGCGTACTGGATCAGCCGGCCGGTCTTCAGCGCCTGCAGCCGAGTGATCTCGGCCCCTGACAGCGTCTTGCCCTCGGATTCCATGTCGATCATCTGCCCGCCGACCATGCCGCGCATGCCCGAGGCCGAGGCCAGCGCCAGCACCAGCTCGATGCGCGCCTCGGCATCGCCATGCGTGTCTTCCTCGGCCAGCACCTCGAAGGCGCGGGTCTGCAGCGCGTCACCGGCCAGAATCGCGGTGGCCTCGTCGAATTTCTTGTGGCAGCTGGGCTGGCCGCGGCGCAGATCATCGTCATCCATCGCCGGCAGATCGTCATGCACCAGCGAATAAGCGTGCAGCATCTCCACCGAGGCGGCGACGCGCGCGGCACAGGTGCGGTTGACCGAGAACAGCCTGGCCACCTCCATCACCAGAAAGGCGCGCATGCGCTTGCCGCCATTCAGTACGGCATAGCGCATCGCCTCCATCAGCTTCGCCTCGGCGGTCTCGGGCACCGGCAGCAGCGCGTCGAGCTGCGCCTCCACCAGCCTTGCCACCTCGGCCAGCGCCTCGCCCAGCGCGTCCGGCTTGGGTACCACATCAAGCGCCATGGTCTTACTCTCCGTCCTTGAGGGCGAGCGAGCCATCCGCCCGCGCCACGATGGCCTGCACCCGGGCTTCCGCCTGGGCCAGTTTTTCCTCGCAATGTTTCTTCAGCGCCGCCCCGCGCTCATAGGCGGTGATCGCATCTTCCAGCTTCTGCTGGCCGGATTCCAGCCCGCGCACGATGGCTTCCAGGGCGGCCAGGGCGTCCTCGAACGAAAGGGCGGCAATATCGGATTGATCAGTCATGAATGCTCCCGTAGCCGCGCCGCGCGGGAATCACAACCGCATCAGCGCGCGCACATGCGTAGCACAGCTTTGCGCCAAAGCGGTGGGGTCATAGCCGCCTTCCAGCAGCGAGACGACGCGGCCGGGGCAATGCGCATCGGCGATGGCCAGCAATTCGCGGGTGGCCCAGGCGAAATCCGGCTCTTTCAGCCGCAGCTGCGCCAGCGGGTCGGCGGCATGGGCATCGAAGCCGGCGGAGAGGATCAGGATCTGCGGGGCGAAATCGGCCAGGCGGGGGAGCAGGGCCGTGCTCCAGGCCGCGCGGAAGAGCTCGCCGGTGGCGCCGGGGGGCAGCGGGATGTTGAGGATATTGCCCACCCCGGTCTCGCTCTGCGCGCCGGTGCCGGGAAAGCAGGGGGATTGGTGCGAGGAGGCGTAGAAGATCTGCGGGTCCTGGCTGAAAATATGCTGGGTGCCGTTGCCGTGATGCACATCGAAATCGACGATGGCGATGCGGGTGAGGCCCCATTTGCGCTGCGCCTGGCGGGCGGCCACGGCGGCGTTGTTGAAGAAGCAGAAGCCCATCGGCCGGTCGGCCTCGGCATGGTGGCCGGGCGGGCGCATGGCGACGAAGGCGGCCTGCGCCCAGCCTTCCATCACCGCATCCACCGCCGCCGCGGCGCCGCCGGCGGCACGCAAGGCGGCCTCACGCGTGCCGGGGCCGAAAACCGTGTCGCCATCGATATGGCGCACCGGCGCGCCGGACCAGCCCAGTACGGCGTCGATATAATCCGCATCGTGCGCGGCCTTCAGCTGCGCGGGCGTGGCCAAGGGGGCCAGTTCGCGCAGCAGATGCGAGAAATCCGGCGCGTCCAGCGCGCGCAGCACATAGCGCAGCCGTTCCGCGCATTCGGGATGGTCCGGACCGGTATCATGCCCCAACGCCGCCGGATGCGTGAACAGCGCCACACTCATCCGGGCTGGCCGCCACGTTTCAGCGAAAAGCTGTACACGCCCTTGGCCTCGCTGGCGGCGATCAAGGCATGGCCGCTGGTTTTGCAGAACTCCCGGAAATCCGCCACCGCCCCTGGGTCCGTCGCCAGGATGCGCAATTTCTCGCCCGGCGCCATGGCGCGCAGGGCGCGGGCCGCGCGCAGCACGGGGATGGGCGATTTCTGGTATTGCGCGTCGATTAGAGTTTCTCCCATGGCGCGAATCATGCGCCTTCACGCGGGCTTGAGCAAGATGAGCTTTCGGCCCAGAACCCGGCCTATGACCCAGCGCATCGGCATCGATCTCGGCGGCACCAAGACGGAAATCATTCTGCTGGCGGAGGATGGGCGCGCGCTGCTGCGCCGCCGCCGCCCGACCCCGCCCGGCTATGAGGCGGCTTTGCGCAACATCGCGGCGCTGGTGGCCGAGGCGGAGCAGGAGAGCGGGCAGGTTTGCACGGTTGGGGTGGGGATACCGGGCTGCATCTCGCCCGCCACCGGGCTGGTGAAGAACGCCAATTCCAACGCGCTGAACGGCCATGCCTTCGACCGCGATCTGGCCGCCCTGCTCGGGCGCGAGGTGAGGGTGGCGAATGATGCCAATTGCTTTGCCCTCTCCGAGGCGGTGGATGGCGCGGCGGCGGGGGCGGGGGTGGTGTTCGGCATCATCATCGGCACCGGCACCGGGGCGGGGATTGTGGTGAATGGGCGGATTCTGGAAGGGCGGCACCGTCTGGCCGGGGAGTTCGGCCATACCCCCTGCCCTGGCCGCAGCCGGACGAGCTGCCGCTGGCGCGCTGCTGGTGCGGGCAGACCGGCTGCCTGGAGCTGTATCTTGCCGGCCCCTCGCTGGCGCGCGAATGCGACGGGCCGGGCTATCACGATGCCGGCTCCCTGCCCGCGCGCGCCGCCGCCGGGGACGACAAGGCGCAGGCGGCGCTGGCCCGGCACGCGGACCGGATGGCCCGGGCGCTGGCGGTGATCACCAATCTGCTGGACCCGGACTGCATCGTGCTCGGCGGCGGGGTTTCCAACATGGCGCATCTCTATGAGCAGTTGCCCCGGCTGATGCGGCCTTATGTGTTCTCCGACCAGGTGGCGCCGCACATCGTGCAGGCGAAGCATGGGGATAGCTCGGGCGTGCGCGGGGCGGCCTGGCTGTGGCCGGCGCCTCACGGCTGAACGCCCAGGCGATGCGGGCGCTGGCACGCGGCTTGCAACACCCGCCGCATGCGCGGCGTTCGCGGCCGCGCGCAGTTTCCAGCGAGGAGCGCCATGACCCAGCCGAGCCGCAGCATCGCCGCCCGCCCCTATCCCTGGCCCTATGATGGCAGCCTGGCGCCGGAAACGACGGCGCTGGTGATTATCGACATGCAGACGGATTTCTGCGGCCCTGGCGGCTATGTGGACAAGATGGGCTATGACATCGCGCTGACCCGCGCGCCGATCGGGCCGATCCAGGCCGTGCTGGGGGCGATGCGGGCGGGGGTTATATGATCATCCATACACGCGAGGGGCATCGGCCGGATCTGGCGGATCTGCCGGCGAACAAGCGCTGGCGCTCGCGCCGGATCGGGGCGGGGATTGGCGAGGCGGGGCCGTGCGGGCGGATTCTGGTGCGCGGCGAGCCGGGCTGGGAGATCATCCCGGAACTGGCGCCGCTGCCGGGCGAGGTGATTATCGACAAGCCGGGCAAGGGTTCGTTCTGTGCGACGGATCTGGAGCTGATTTTGCGGCAGAAGGGGATCCGCAATCTGGTGCTGACCGGCATCACCACGGATGTGTGCGTGCACACCACCATGCGCGAGGCGAATGATCGCGGGTTTGAGTGCGTGATTCTGGAGGATTGCTGTGCCGCGACGGATGCGGGCAACCATGCGGCGGCGCTGAAAATGGTGACGATGCAGGGTGGGGTGTTTGGGGCTGTGGCGGAGTCGGGGGCGTTGTTGGCTGTGGTGTAGGGGGGGGCTGTGCTACGAAAATTGTCACTAAAAAGCGGACACTATGCGCCCAACCCTGTCATTAGGGCGTCTCAACGGGACGCCCGAAAGCCGACATTCCAATGACTGGAAGACTTGGGTCGGCCGGGCGCCCATCAAGGCCATTTTGGGGGCAAGCTAGCTTACCTAATATCGACATAAAGAAGAGTTGGTAGAAGATTGTGCACCCCTGCTGGCCGCTCCCCGCCGTCTGCTGCCTTTCCAGATAGTCTGCACCGGCTTGAAGTTTTTATAGGCGATGTCTAGAGCCGCGCGGTCCATGTCGAGATAGCAACAAACCGCCGTTCGGGCCTTTCGATTGAAGTTCCGTGTCCGAGGTTCAATCGAGCATGCCGGCTCCCGCCATGCGAGATCTATAGTCCAACCTGTCTGGTTTGAAGATTATTGCGACAGTTTGCTCACTTGCTAGGCGTCAGGCTGGAAGTTTAGCCATGAAATTCAATATCAGACGTGCGATCTCATCGGTCTGTTCGTCCATGGCGAAGTGGCCAGCGTCGAGCAGATGGATCTCGGCGTCCGGCAAATCCTGCCTGAATGCTTGGGCGCCCGCAGCGATAAAAGACGGATCGTTTGCCCCCCATACTACCAGCGCCGGCGGCTTGTGCTCGCGCAGCCACGCCTGCCATTTCGAGTAGGATGCAACATTAGTCCGGTAGTCATAGAGCAATTCTGTTTGGATTTCGCGTTGGCCGGACCTTGAGAGATGGGCGTATTCGTCGGTCCACGTGTCAGGATTATATCGCTCAGGATGCAATGTGCCCGCTATATGGCGCTGCTTTGTCGCTTCAAACGACAGGAATGCGTCTACTACCTCAGGGTGAGCCTTCGGGTCCGCCCAGTATTCGGCAATCTTAGCCCATTTAACGCCCAGGCCAGCATCGTAGGCGTTGCCGTTCTGGACGATGAGGGCGCGCACCCGCTCCGGCTGCGCCAGGATGATGCGGAAACCCACCGGCGCACCATAATCGTGCAAGAAAATCGTATAGTTAGTGATTTCCAACTGCTTCAGAAAATTGCCAATGGTCTCTGCCAGATGATCGAAGGTATAGGTATAGGATGAGGGCGATGGCGCATCGCTCTGGCCGAAGCCGGGGAAATCCGGTGCAATGAGATGGTAGTGTGTCGCGAGCAGCGGAATGAGCGAGTCAAATCCGCGTGAAGAGGAAGGAAAGCCATGTAGCAGTACAATCGTGGGGGCGTCCTTTGAGCCTGCCTCGCGATAGAATATTTCCACGCCGTTCACCTGCACGCGGTGATACGTTGTCGTGGCCGTGATCGACTGGAGCGGTGCGGCGGCCGGCATACTTGTCTTAATGTTCATGATACTGCTCCTGAAGTTTTGAGTTCAAACGCCACCATGCATCTGGGCGAGCCGAATGGCGGCCTGTTTGGCACGGTCAAAATCACCGGCGGCATCCGGTGTCAGCAGAGTCGGCTGAAAACGAATCTCGTCTATGGCGGTGACGCCGGCTTGGTTCAGCCAGGCGCGGAGATAAGTGGAGTGGTGGTCCACCCCGAACGCCGGCGACGGAGAAGGAGGCGAATAAGCGCCCGCAGTCAGCACGAGGGTCGCATGTTTGTTTTCCAGCAAGCCGAAATAACCGGACTCAGGTTTAAGCCCCCATAGCAGACCCGGCTGATGAATAACGTCGATATAATGCTTCAGCCTATAAGGAATGCCGCTGTTCCACATGGGCACAGAGAAGAGATAGCGATCCGCCGCGATGAAACGATGGGCGACCTCGACAATCTGGTCCCATGCGGTCTTCTGCACCGTGTCATGCTCCTGTCCGAGCATTACGTTGACCTTCGCTGCAGCCTTGTCGCCGTCGAAGACCGGCAGATCAGTCTCCCAGAGCGGCAGGGTATCAACCTCCAGGCCGGGATTCGCCGCGCGAAGCGTCGCGAGATAAGCCTCGGCAACCTGGATCGACTTGGAGTGGCCACCGCGTGGCGAGGCTTGAACGAACAACAGCTTGGTCATGGCAGTCTCCAACTGAATGATTGCGGCAAAGGCGCGGATCAAAATCCTAGTTCGGTAAGGCCGGGATGGTTGTCAGGGCGGCGGCCCAGCGGCCAATGGAACTTCCGCTCCGCGGCCGCGATCGGATGCTCGTTGATGCTGGCGAAGCGCAGCTTCATCAGCCCTTCGGCGTTAAACTGCCAGTTCTCGTTGCCATAGGCACGAAACCATTGCCCGCTGTCATCGTGATATTCGTAGGCGAAGCGCACGGCGATACGGTTGCCGGCGAAGGCCCAAAGTTCCTTGATGAGCCGGTAATCAAGTTCGCGCCTCCATTTGCGCGTGAGAAACGCCTCGATTTCAGTACGGCCACACGGGAATTCCGCCCGGTTCCGCCACTGGCTGTCGGGGGTATAAGCCAGCGCCACGCGGGCGGGGTCTCGTGTGTTCCAGCCGTCTTCGGCGGCTCTGACCTTCTGGATCGCGGTCTCCTCGGTGAATGGAGGAAAGAGTGGACGGCTCATAATTCATCTCCTTTTTGTGGCAGAACGGCGCGGCGGATCACCTGCGGGCCTCGGCCACGGCCAGGGTATCGATGTACTGGCGGAAGCGGGTGATCTTGCCGTCCTTGAGTGTCCAGACATGGGCATAGCGGGCCTCGGCTTTCTTGCCCGTCGTGCCATGCACACCCGTGAAGTCGCCGAGCGACACCACCGTATCGCCCTCGGCGATGAACTCGCTCGGGACAAGCGTGAAGCTTGACCATTCTGCTATCAGCGGTTTGAACAGGCCTTCGGCCACATGCTCAGGCCCGCGGCCATCAACCCTGTAGTGCCACATCGTAATCCACTCGATGTCGGCTTCCATCAGGCCCAGCGCGCCAGGAGCGTCGCCAGCGGCGAGTTTGTCGTAAAAGCTGCGAACAATGTCGGTGGGCGTGTTCATTGGGAAACTCCTTGACATATGGCGGTGGGTGCGTTCGTTGCGCCGCATCCGGGGATGAACAGAAAATTCCGGCCGCTGGTGCTCCGAACGGCGGCATCAGCCAACGTGCTTGGCGAGGAACTCCCGCATTGCCGCAGCTATCTCGGCGGCATGTGTCTCCAGCGCGAAATGACCGCTCTCGACGAAGCGGATGTCAGCGGACGGAACATCCCGCTTGAAGGCCTCCGCGCCCGGCGGAATGAAGAACGGGTCGTTCTTGCCCCATACAGCCAATACCGGCGGCTGATGTTGGCGCAGATAGGCCTGGATTGTGCCGTACAGAGCCAGGTTCGACTGGTAGTCGAGCAGGAGGTCGAGCTGGATTTCGTCATTGCCCGGCCGCGCCAGATAGAAATCATCCAGATTTCGACCATCGGGGGCGACCAAGCTCGGGTCTGCAACGCCGTGCGTGTACTGGAACAGCGTCGTCTGCGGCGTGAGGAAGCCGCGCAGCGCATCGCGGTGGGCCTGGCTCGGCTCGTTCCAATAAGCCCGTATCGGCGCCCAGGCCTCCGACACGCCCTCGAGATACGTATTGCCGTTCTGGGTGATAATGGCGCTGATCCGCTCGGGATGCTTGACCGCCAGGCGAAAACCGATTGGCGCGCCATAATCGAAGACGTAGATCGCGAACCTGGGGAGGCCGAGCACCTCAGTGAAACGGCAGATGATGTTTGCGATGTTCTCAAACGTATAGGCGAAATGGTCGCGCGCTGGCTGCTCTGTCATGCCGAAGCCCGGGAAGTCTGGTGCCACGACATGGTAGGAGTTCGCTAGTTCTGGGATCAGGTCTCGAAACATATGGCTCGCACTCGGGAAACCATGCAGCAACAGCAACGTGGGGCGGGTTTTGTCGCCGGCCTCGCGGTAGAAAATCTTCAAGCCATCGACGTCGACAGTATTGAAACGAACAGTCATGGTAATTCCCCTTGGGGATCAGGACGTGAGGAAGAGTTCGCAGGCGCAATCGCGCACCCACATTAGGTTTTTACGCGGCTCGTCGTGGGGTCAGGCCGCTGTGCGAGCCCGCACGGCAGGAAAATCAATCTCGGTTTTCAGCGTTTCATTGAGATAGTTGGTAAATATGTTGAGCGCTACATGAGCGATGATTTCGACAATCTCAGCATCCGAATAACCGGACTGCTTGAGTGCTGCGATATCGGCTTCGCTCGCCTGCCCGCGCTCGCGGGCGAGCTTGGCGGCGAAGCGCACGGCCGCATTAACCTTGATATCATTGGAGGCGCCGTTGCGGTTGGCAGTGATCTCCGCGTCGTCAAGCCGGGCGAGATTACGGGCGAGATAGGTATGCGCCGACAAACAGTAGCCGCAGCCGTTCACTTCGGCGACTGCCAGCGCAATGCTTTCGCGGGTTGGCGCGGCGAGGGCGCCTTTGCCAAGCGCACCGGAGAAACCGAGATAGGCATCCAGCGCCGCCGGGCTGTTGGCGATGATACGAAACATATTCGGCACCATGCCGAGTTGCGTCTGGGCTGCGGCGAGCAGTGGCTGCGACGCCTCGGGTGCGTGCTCGACGGCAAGCGTTGGGATACGGGACATTGGTTTCACTCCTGGTAGGGCGGACTGCAATTGGGCCATGGGCAGACCAATATTCCCTTCCGCGAAGCGACTGTAGGTGCTAGCTTTGGAAGCCTGACTTCCAGAATTCGAGAGGTAGAATGGATCGGTTTGAGGCACTCCGCGCTCTGGTCGCAGCGGTTGACGGGGGTAGTCTTTCTGCGGCGTCGCGGGCACTGGGCATTCCGTTGCCGACAGTGAGCCGCCGGGTATCCGACCTTGAGGCGCTGCTCGGGTCGCAACTGGTGGTGCGCACCAGCCGCAGGCTATTGCTGACCGAAGCCGGTACGGCTTACGTGGCGTCCGCCCGCCGTGTGCTTGAAGAACTGGCTGAGGCCGAGCGGGCAGCGTCAGGTGAATATCGCGCGCCGCGTGGGGAGCTTCTGATCACCGCGCCGTTTATGTTTGGCAAGATGCATGTCGCGCCAATCGTTCATGAATTTCTTGGCGCCTATCCAGAGGTCAGCGTGCGGCTTGCCCTGACCGACGGTGTCCTCGATATGGTCGAATCCCATATCGACGTCGCCGTCAGAATCGGCAATTTGCCCGATAGCACGCTGGTTGCTCGGCGGGTTGGCGAGGTGCGCTGGGTGACCTGCGCCAGCCCCGGCTATGTGGAGCGGCGGGGTAGCCCTGCCTCACCCGCCGATCTCATGAATTTTGATTGCATCGCCTATGAAGGCCTCGAACTCTGGCGGGACTGGTCGTTCGCCGGCCCTCAAGGAATACAGACAATCATCGTGCGCCCGCGCTTTTCAGTGAATACGGCCGACGCCGTGATCGCCGGTGCGGTTGCGGGCATCGGGATCGCTTATGTCATGTCCTATCAAGCGGCGGACAGCGTCCGCGACGGAACCCTCTTGCCGCTTCTGACAGAGTGGGCTCCTGCTCCTATTCCGGTACAGATCGTGCATGCCGCACGCCAACATCAGCCCTTGAAGCTCAGGGCGTTTCTCGATTTTGTCGTGCCCCGTCTGCAACAAAGAGTGAAGACGGTACGAGAGGCGTTCGAAGCGGAGCAAGCGTACAACATCGGCGCTGCGTGAAGATATGTTCCACCATACCCGCCTGTTGCCAGCTAATTCGTATCGACATCTATGGCCCGGTGAGCAGGCTAGTTAAGGCGGCAACGCGCCCATTATGGTCATTCCGGCCCCCCCGGTCGGTTTTCATAAAGCAGACATCGGCCACCCTGGTCCCGGGGGCACAACGCGCCAATCCCTCCTCAGTTGGCGTCTGAAGGACGCGCGCTGGAAACTTGTCGGTTCCTTTTTCGTGACCGAACAATATCCTCCGTTCTTGCGACTCCGCATCAATTATGGTAGCGTTTCCCAAGTGCTGGCTTTACGAGTCGGCCAAATTTCACGAGTCTTCTCATATGTGGTCAGACGTCGAGACGCGGCAGGATTTTCTAAACTATGCCGAACTGGCCGAGGTGGTCGCAGAGCTTCTCAGTAATCCTGCAATGCTCCCCTTGTCGGTTGGTGTCTCTGGTAGCTGGGGCACAGGGAAGTCTTCGATGCTTAATCTCATCGAAGAAAAATTACCGAAGGATACCGACGAGCGGAAATTCATAGTCGTTCGTTTCGACGCTTGGCTTTACCAGGGTTATGACGACGCGCGAGCTGCTTTGTTGGAGGCGATAGCAAGTCGGCTACTCGACGAAGTAAAGCAAGAAGACAAGGATCTATGGGAGAAGACGAAAAGTCTTTTTAAGCGTGTCGACAAGCTGCGGTTGCTTGGCCTTATAGGCGAAGCCGGTGCGGCAATGGCAGGCTTTCCAACGTTCGGGTTTATTTCTAAGGCGGCCAATGCCGCCAGCAGGATTGCGCAAGGTGACACGAGCGCGTCTAACCTTAAAGACCTAAAAGACGCTGGAAAGGAGGTTAAGGAAAAGACCGACGGCTTGATAAGGCCAGAGGTGGACGCCACCCCCCCGCAAGAGATTAAGGCCTTTCGTTCTGAATTCGGCGAGGTGCTGAAGGGGCTCAAGGCAACTCTTGTTGTCTTTATCGACAATCTCGACCGTTGTCTGCCGCCTCAGACCATTCACACACTGGAAGCCCTCCGCCTCTTCTTGTTTATGGAGAATACCGCATTTTGCATTGCGGCAGACGAGGACATGATAAGGCATTCAGTCTCAAAGCATTTCGAAACCACCAAGACCGACCATTTGGTTACCGACTATCTCGACAAATTAATCCAAATTCCAGTTCGAGTTCCAAAGCTGGGTATCCAGGAAATTCGGAGCTATCTGTTCTTATTGTTTGCCAGCGCAAGTAACGACATCGACAAGTCGAAAGTGGACGAGCTTCAGGAGAAGCTAAACGATAACCTTCGGCAGGCATGGGGTAAAGACCCACTGTCAGTCCGCAAAGCGCTGTCCATCCTGTCCCCCAATCCTCCCGGCGAGCTTGTTGCTGCATTTGATATGGCTGACCGCATGTCCCCACTGTTGTCTAATTCCTTGGCAATCAATGGAAATCCTCGCATCATAAAGAGGATTCTCAATACGGTTCGTATTCGTGCAAAGCTAGCCAAGCTACGACGCGTTTCTGTTGAAGAAACTCTCATCGCCAAGCTCGCCTTGTTTGAGCGTTGCATGGGCGAGGCAGCCTCCATTCATCTTTATTCAGCTATTCAAGCGGCAGAAAACGGTCGGCCTGACTTCTTAGAGAAAATGGAGACAACGCAAGATGCTGAGGAATTTTCTGCAGCGAGTCCCGCTCCGTGGCAAGACAAGGAGCATCAGAGGTTCCTCGCCGACTGGATTAAGCTAGAGCCGCAATTCGCGGAGCACGATCTGCGGCCTACGCTTCAGCTTAGTAGGGACACCGTCGCGCTCATGGGGCAGAGACGTGGGCTATCGGAAGTCGCCACAGAAGCTTTGAGGGTTCTAGGTGCTGCGGGAAAAGCCAATTCTCCGGCCGGAATTCAAGAGGCCCAAAAAATACCTACTGCAGAACTCCAAGATGTAATGGACGCACTCATCTCGGAGATGCGTAGCCATGCTGATTGGGGAATTCGTCCCGCAAAGTGGCCAGGAGCCATACTTCTTGCGACTCAATACCCAGCATGCGCCCCTGCGCTTAGAGCGTTCGCTTTGCAAGCAACTGGGAGCAATACTCCTTCCTGGCTGAAGGCATCGTTGGCAGCGAACGGGCCGTTAGCAGAAGGTAGAAGATAATGGGTACGTCGGCATCCCATCCTGGCACCGGCCCCCGCGCGCCATTGGTGCCTGAATGGGCGGACGGAGGTGGCCCAGACCCGCTTCCGGAACCCGAAAATAAGAGATTCCTAGCCTTTAGAAGAAATCTAGGGAAATTCGTTAAGACTGGCTCTAGAAACCATCTGAACTCCGCACTCAGACACTTTTCTCGCACGACGATGGGCGGTGCTGCCGCCGGGTCTCGCAGGTTCGGCGCGATGGCTCGTGCCGGGTCGAATATGTTTGGCGCGCTCAACACTGGTGGCGGACTGCCGACTGCGCTGGAACACGCGGGCGTCAATTTGGACGCTCTGCGTGGCGCTCCCATTGATGTGGTGATTGATGCCATTGTCCGAGCGTTCACGCCCGAGAATGGCGATGGCGACAAAATTGAGGCGGCGCTCAGGGAGGCGCTTGAGCAAGCCCTTCAAGGAAAGGCCGATTTTGATGTTGAACGGTTCCAAGGATTTGATGACGCCACGTATGCAGACATGATTACCAATTACATTGAGGCGTGCATCGTCGAGCAGATAATGTCGGAGGGAACAGAATCCTTTGACAAGGCAGCATCTGGTCGCGAGCAGATGGATCGCGAAAACCAACTCAGGGCAACGGTCGCAGAGGTGGTTGAAACCAGCATGATACCGCTGGTGGAGGCGGGCATAAGAAATATGAATCAAACTCAACTTGAGCGTCTGCAATTGCAATGCATTGAAAAAGTCCTAAGGGCCTGGGAGAACTAAAATGGTTGACGTTTTCCTTTATGGGCAATCCGGGTTTCCCAGAGGGCAATCGGCCGATGTGGCAGTTGCCATGTATGATGCTCTCAAACGACCCCAAGATGCCCGTATCGGTAGCCCGGTGATAGATGCTGTCCGTCGGCTTGGCGTGAAGTCGTCCGTTAGGTCTTTTGATTTCCTCAGCATTGCGATGGCGGTAACGGCTGCAGACACCTTCGCGACGCGAGAGAATACCTCTGATGTGGGATGGGGACGAGAGCTCCATGTGAGCGTGCCTGTAGCTGAACCAGATGCTTTTGGACCTGTAGTCCCCACTTTAGAGAAGGCACTCAGCTTTCTTACCGGCGACAAGTGGACGCTTGAACTGCGGAACGGGGGACGGCTTCCGCCGAAGCGGCAAACAAGAGGGAAGATTCTAAATCTACGCGGCGTCGACTCAGTATGCCTTTTTTCAGGTGGGTTGGACAGCACTATCGGTGTAATTGATTTGAAGGTTGGAGGAAGAAAACCGGTATTGGTAAGTCATGCGTATGCAAATGACCAAGCGCGACAGGAGGAGATACAGCGGTCGATTTTTAGCGAACTACCCAGGTTCGCGTGCTTGGCCAATCCGCGGTGGGGAAAGCAACCACCCGGCGCACCGAAGCGCCCGTCCGACACGACCATGAGAGGCCGAAGTTTCGACTTTTTAGCCATGGCCGCGGTTGCAGCGTCCGCCGTAAAGCAAGTCTCAGGAATGCCTCGTGTTCCATTGTTTGTGCCCGAGAACGGGTTCATTGCCATCAATCCCCCCCTAACATTACGCCGCATTGGCTCACTGAGCACACGCACCACCCATCCGCATTATCTGGGTTTGATGCAGCAAGCCTTCGATGCGCTGGATTTTGGTATCGATATCGATAACCCATATCAATACAGCACCAAGGGCGAGATGATCAAAGACTGCCGAGACAAGGTCGCTCTGGGCAAGGTTGCCGCGAGAACGGTATCCTGTGGAAAATGGAAACGTAGCCATCAGCAGTGTGGTCGGTGTGTTCCGTGTTTAATACGTAGGATGTCGTTCCACTCTGCGGGTATAAAGGACCCGACATACCCGTGTTACCGCCATCAGCTTCTCCCAGATGTTCTCAAAGATGAAAATCAGCGCGCAGATTTGCTGGCGTTCTCCAATGGCGTGAGCTGGCTCGAAACCCCGAAATTGGCGAGCAAGGTCCGCGCGTCCGGGCCGCTGCCATCTGATGTGACGAAATATTCGGCATTGCAGGCAGTGGTGGAGCGTGGTTTGAGGGAGGCAAAGAGCTATTTCACTGCCAACGGCATCCCAGTTTGATTGACTTCCATTGCCATCTAGATTTGTATCCCAACCCTCATGAGGTCGCGGCTAGATGCGCGGCGGAACGCGCGTATGTGCTTTCGGTGACGACTACCCCGAAGGCATGGCGCGGAACCATGGCGCTGGCCAAGGGACGTGAGCGCATTAAGACGGCTCTCGGCCTCCATCCTCAGATTGCGCACGAGCGGCATCGGGAGCTGGCGCTGTTCGAGGGATTGCTGCCCGAGACCAAATATGTGGGCGAAATTGGTCTGGATGGGTCACCGGAGTTCCGCCAGCATGCCGCAATCCAGAGGACGTGCTTCGACCAAATCCTGAAAGCAAGTGCGCGGGCTGGCGGACGCATTCTCTCAGTCCACAGCCGAGGTGCTGCGGATGATGTATTGGCCATGCTTGCAGGTCAGCCTGATGCGGGCATAGCTGTACTTCACTGGTTTAGCGGTACCAAATCACAGTTGCGGCGGGCAATTGATATAGGCTGCTGGTTTTCAGTTGGACCAGCTATGGTCCGGGGGCGGAAGGGAATGGAATTGCTATCCGAGATGCCTCTCGAACGCGTCCTAACGGAGACCGACGGGCCATTTGTTCAGCGGTCCGGGATACCTATTCAGCCAGGTGATGTCGCCGACGCGATTTTAGCGTGCTCGAACGCATGGAAAATAGAGGCTTCCGATGCTGCTTCCTGTATCAGAGAGAATTTTAGGCGGTTAGTGTCTTAGACGCACCTTAAGAAGTGAGTTTGACCGTTAACCTATAATGTCCGTTTCCGTGTGTCTCAATCCGAGAGCTGCCATTCCGTTATCGGCCCACTCTAGCCTTCAGCATCTGACGCCCCATTCGTTAGCTCCCCCTACTCCGCCGCCGCCCTAAACTCCGCTGCCACGGCCTCGGCCTTTCGCATCAGGCGCAGAAAATTCCCGCCCCAGATTTTGGCGATCTCTTCACGGCCATAGCCGCGTTTGGCCAAAGCCGCCGTCAGGTTCGGGGTTTGGCTGGCATTCATGAAGCCGCGCACGCCGCCGCCGCCGTCGAAATCGGTGCCGATGCCGACATGGTCCACGCCCATGCGTTTCACCGCGTAATCGACATGATCGACGATGTCCTCCACCGTCAGATCCGCGGCGCGGGCTTTCGGGCGCAGGAAATTGGAGACGATGGTGATCTGTGCGAGGCCGCCCGTGGCGGCCAGCGCGTCGAGCTGTTCGTCGTCCAGATTGCGCTTATGGTCGCAGAGGGTTTTCATGCAGCTATGGGTCGCCACCACCGGGGTGCGCGAGCGCGCGGCGGCCTGCAGCATCGTCGCCTTGGAGGCGTGGGAGATGTCGATCAGCACGCCCAGCTCGTTCATCCGCGCGATCACCGCCTGGCCGAAATCCGAAAGCCCGCCATAGAGCGCCTCGGGGTCGCCCAGGGTGGGCAGGGCGATGGCGGCGTCCGCGATCTCGTTATGGCCGTTATGGGTGAGGGTCATGTAGCGTATGCCACGGGCCGCGAACTCGTCCAGCAGCGCCAGCTCCTTGCCGATGGCGTAGCCATTTTCGATGACCGGGACGATGCCGGGCTTGCCCGCCGCGAAAGCGGCCTCGATGGCGCCAGCACTGGTCGCCCAGATGCCGCCGGCGCCATCCGCCGGGGCCATGGCGGCGATGGCATCCAGCATCGCGCGCGCCCGGGCGGTGGCGGCCTCATGCCCGGCTTCGTCGCGCCGTCCCTGCGGGATATAGGCGGCGAAGCAGACCGCGCCGACCCGGCCTTGCCGCATCTTCGGCAGATCGACACAGCGCGGCCCGTCCTCGAACGGGCTGGGGCCTTCCGGCCAGGGGATGTCGACATGGGTATCGATGGCCAGCAGGCCGTTATGCGGATCGTTTTCCATTCCTCGCATGGTTGAGCGCAAGGCAGCCGGCGTCAAGCGCCTTGCGCATCACCGAGGGCACCGGGGCGGTGCCGACCGGGGCGTGCAGCGCGCCCGCCGGCAGGGCGGGCACGCGGGCCACCTTCACGGCCAAAGTCAGGGCGAAATGGGTGAAGACATGCTCGATGGCGCCGGCATCGCGCCAGCTGGTTTTCACCGGCGGGGTCTCCGGCAGGGCCAGCATGCCCCCCAGCAGCCCGCTGGGCGGGCGGCGCAGCAGCAGCACATTGTCCTGCGCGTCCAGCAGCATATAGGCGATGCCTTGGCGGCGCGGGCGCTCGGGCTTTTTCGCCTTGGCCGGGAGGCTGGCTGCAATGCCCTGGGCGCGGCCGGCGCAATGCGCCATCCAGGGGCAGATCGCGCAGGCGGGGGATTTGGGCGTGCAGATGGTGGCGCCGAGATCGAACAGAGCCTGGGCGAAATCGCCGGGGGCGGCGCGGGCGGCTTTGTCGCGCATCAGCGCCTCGGCGGCGGTGGCGATGGTTTTCTTCGCACCCGGCAGCGGGTCGGTGATGGCGAAGAGGCGGGCGGCGACGCGTTCGATATTGCCGTCAACAGGCAGCACCGGCAGGTTGAAGGCGATCGCGCCGATGGCGTTGGCGGTGTAGGGGCCGATGCCCGGCAGGGCGCGTAACCCTTCGATACAATCAGGGAATTCGCCCAGCGCCGCGACCGCGACCGCGCATTTATGCAGGTTTCTGGCGCGGGCGTAATAGCCAAGCCCGGCCCAGAGGGCGCAGACCTCCTCCACGCTGGCGGCGGCGAGCGCTTGCACGGTGGGGTAGGTTTCTAGAAATCTGGCGTAGTAAGGCCGCACGGTTGCCACAACCGTCTGCTGCAACATGATTTCGGAGAGCCAGACATGGTAGGGGTCGGCATGCTCGCCAGGGGCTGAGCGCCATGGCAGATGACGGCGATGGCGGTGATACCATGAGAGGAGTTTGCGTGCCGGAGGAGGGGAAGAAGAAGCGTGCGCCACGGGCGCCGATTGTGCCGCAGGAAGCCGCGCCGCGCAATTTCGGCCCGCGCGGCATCGCCGCGGTGCTGGCGCCGATCACCCGTCCGGCCTTTCGCAGGCGCGCCCCGGCGGCGGCACAGCTGATGGCGGACTGGCCGCAGCTGGCCGGGCCGGAGCTGGCGGCGCGCGCCGCGCCGCTGAAATTCGCCGGCGGCACGCTGACGCTGGGCTGCACCGGGCCGACCGCGATGGAGCTGCAACTCGCCGCCCCGCAGATTATCGGCCGGCTGAACCTGGCTTTGGGGCAGAGCATGATCGAGCGGCTGCGCTTTGAGCAGCAGGCGCCGCGCCCGCCCGCCACCCCGCCAGCCCGCCCGAAACCGCGCCATCCCGTGCCCCCGCCGGCGGATCTGCCGTCCGGCAAGCTGGGCGAGGCGCTGGCCCGGCTCTATCAGGGCTTAAAATCCCGTGGATAACTCTCACGCCGGGTTGGACTCCCGGCAGGGTCTTTGGCTACACTATATATAGGAGACAACATGCAGATTACCCGCCGTTCAATACTATCTGTTGTGGGTGCCACCGCGCTGATGCCAGGCGCCGCCTGGGCCGACTCGGGCGCCCTTCCGGCCACCGAGACGCAGCGCTCGATCGGCTCGGACAAGGCGCCGGTGACGATCATGGAGTTCTTCTCCCTCACCTGCACCCATTGCGCCGAGTTCGGCACGGTGACGATGCCGCAGGTGAAGCCGAAGCTGGTGGATACCGGCAAGCTGCGCATCGTCTATCATGATTTCCCGCTCGACCAGGTGGCGCTGAAGGCGGCGCAGGTGGCACGCTATTTGCCGGTGGACGAGTATTACCCGTTCATCGAGGCGCTGTTCGCCAGCCAGAATGACTGGGCCTTCCAGCAGGGCGAGGATTACCACGCCTCGATCTTCAAATATGCCGCCCTGGCCGGCATGGACCAGGCGACCTACGACAAGGCCTGGAACGACATGGCGCTGGCGAAATGGATTCTCGCCGGCCAGAAGGAAGCCGAGACCACCTATAAGATCGACGCCACCCCCTCCTTTGTGCTGAACGGCAAGACCTATCCGGGCGCGATGGATTACGAGGATTTCGCCGCCCTGATCGCCAAGGCGGCCGGAGGCTAAACCGGGACTTCAGCCCCGGCTGGAGGCCCTGACTTTGACTTTCACATCTCCGCGACAAGGCTGAAGGCCAGCTTTGCCGCGGGATGTTGCCGCAGGAGACCACATGCCCGCTCGTTTCGCCCGGCTGCGGATTGCCGGTTTCAAGAGCTTTGCCGACCCGACGACGGTGGAGATCCTCCCCGGGCTGACCGGGGTGGTGGGTCCGAACGGGTGCGGCAAATCCAATGTCATCGAGGCGCTGCGCTGGGCGATGGGCGAGGCCAATGCCCGCAATATGCGCGGCAATGAGATGGAGGATGTGATCTTCGCCGGCACCTCCGGCCGGGCGGCGCGCAATCTGGCGGAAGTGACGCTGACGCTGGAGGAGACGCTGGGGCTGGCGCCGCCGCCGTTTCAGGAATCGGCGGATCTGGAGATTTCCCGCAAGATCGAGCGTGGGGCGGGCAGCGCCTACAGGGTCAACGGCAAGGAGGCCCGCGCCCGCGACGTGCAGACCTTGTTCGCGGATCTGGCCTCGGGCTCGCGCGCCTCGGCGATGGTGAGCCAGGGGCGGGTTGGCGCGCTGGTGAATGCAAGGCCCGAGGAGCGCCGGGCGCTGCTGGAAGAGGCGGCGGGCATTACCGGGCTGCATGCGCGCCGGCATGAGGCGGAGCTGAAGCTGAAGGGGGCGGAGCAGAATCTGCTGCGCGCCGATGATCTGAAGGGCCAGCTGGAGGCGCGGCTGGGTGAGCTGCGCAAGCAGGCGCGGCAGGCGACACGCTATAAGGGGCTTTCCGGCAATATTCGCGCGGCCGAGGCGGAGCTGCTGTCCATCCAGCGGGCGATGGCGGTGAAGGCGCGCGAGACCGCGCAGGCGGCGTTTGCGGCGGCCGAGGCGCGGGTGGCGGCGGCGGCGGCCAAGGCCGAGGAGAGCGCGGCCCAGGCCGAGGCCGCCGATACCAATCTGCCGGCTTTGCGCGAGGCGGAGGCCGAGGCGCGGACGGTGCTGGAGCGCGCGCGCATCGGGCTGGAGCAGGTGAAGGAGCAGGAAGCCCGCGCCCGCGCCGCGCTGAACGATGCCAAGGCCCGACTGGAAGCGCTGAGCCGCGACCATGGCCATGCCCAGAAGCTGGTGGCGGATGCGCAGGCGGCGCAGGCGCGTCTCGTCGCCGAGCAGGAGGTGCTGCAGCAGGAAACCAGCGCCGCGCCGGCGGCGATCGATCAGGCGGCGGATGAGGCCGAGGCGGCTCTGGAGGCGATGCGCGCCGCCGAGAGCGCCTCCACCAAGGCCACCGAATATGCCGCCCGTCTGGCCGCCGAGGCGGATGCGGCGCGGCGGGCCTTGCAGGAGGCGGAAAGCCGCGCCCGGCGTTTGGGCCAGCGCGCCGCCGAGACCAAGGCCGAGCATGACAAGATTGCCGCCACACTGATCCCGCCCGAGCGTGTGGCGGCGGCGGAGACCGAGCGGGCCGAAGCCGAAGCGGCTTTGGCCGGGGCGCGCGAGGCGGTGACCGCCGCCGAGGCGGCGAAGGTGAAGGCGGAAGCCGAGGCGGCCGAGGCGCGCAGCGTGGCGGAAGCCGAGCTGGCCGGGGCGCGCTCGCGCGCCGCCTCGCTGGAAGCCGCGGCGACCAAGGTGGGCACCGAATATGACGCGCTGGCGGCGTTGCTGGCGCAGAAATTCGGGCGCGAGAGCCAGCCGATTCTGGACCAGATCACCGTGCCGCCGGGGTTGGAAGCGGCTTTGGGTGCGGCGCTGCGCGAGGAATTATCGGCCTCGGCGGACCTGAGCGCCGCGCGCCATTGGCGGGCTTTGCCGCCGCTGGAGGTGGCCACGGGGAAGCTGCAGAGCTTCGCCGAGCTGGCGCAGGGGCCAGAGGCGCTGAAGCGGGCTTTCGCGCATATTCTGCTATTGCCTGAGGGCGAGACCGGGGATCTGTATCAGCCGAATTTGACGCCGGGGCAGATACTGGTCTCGCGCGAGGGCGCGTTGTGGCGCTGGGATGGCTATATCGTCCGCGCCGGTGCGGCCTCCGAGGCGGCGGTGCGGCTGAAGCAGCGCAACCGTCTGACCGAGCTGGAGCGCGAGCGGAGCGTGGCCCGCGAGGCCGCGCAGGTGGCGCGCGATGAGCGGGTGAAGGCCGAGGCGGCCGAGCGCGAGGCCCGCGCCAATGAGGCAAAGACCCGCGAGGCGCATCGTGCCGCCGAAACCGCCGCGCGTGAGGCCCGGCGGCTGGCGGAGCAGCGTTTCGACAAGGCCCGCAATGAGGCGATCCGGCTGACCGCCGAGGCGGAGCGCGGGGCGTCCCGCGCCGCCGCCGCCGCCGCCCAGGCCGAGCAGGCCGCAAGCGAGGCGCAGGAGGCCGAGGCGGCCCTGGCCAAATTGCGCGAAACCCATGCGGCGTTGCCGGATGTGAATGCCGCCCGTCTGGCCGTGGAGCAGGCGCGCAACGCGCTGAACGAGGCGCGGCAGGCCGAGAGCGCCGCCCGCGCCCGGCTGCTGGCGCTGCGCAATGCCGAAACCCAGCGCGGCCAGCGTTTGCAGAGCCTGACCCGCGAGCTGGAGGGCTGGCGCGAGCGTGGCCGCGATGCGGGCGACCGGCTGAAAGACCTCACCGCCCGGCTGAGCGAGGCGCAGAGTGGGCTGGAGAGCCTGAATGCCGCGCCTGAGCAGGCGCAGACCGCGCATAAAGAGGCGCAGGAGGCGTTGCAGGGGGCGGAGGCCGCGCATCGGCTGGCGGCGAAAGCCTTGCAGGAAGCGTTGAACGCGAACGAAGGCGCGATGCGCGTGGCGCGCGCCGCCGAGAGCGAGCTTGGCGCGGCGCGTGAAGCCCGGGCGCGTGAAGAGGGCAATATCACCGCCGCCAACCATGCTTGGGGCACGGTGGCGGAGCGGATTCTGGAGCGTCTGGGGGCCAACCCTGAGCTGCCGGAGCCGCCTGAGGTTTTGAACACCGAGGTGGAGGACAAGGCCCGCAAGCGCTGGGAGCGTTTGCAGCGCGAGCGCGAGGAGATGGGGGCGGTCAATCTGCGCGCCGAGATCGAGGTGAATGAGGCGGAGGCCGCGATTGCCACCATCGACAAGGAGCGCGACGAGATCACCTCCGCCATCGCCAAATTGCGCGGCTCGATCGGGCATTTGAACCGCGAGGGGCGGGAACGGCTGAACACGGTGTTCGCCGAGGTGGACAAGCATTTCCAGGGGCTGTTCGCGCGCATGTTCGGCGGCGGCAAGGCGCATCTGGCGCTGGTGGGGTCGGAGGATCCGCTGGAGGCCGGGCTGGAGATTTTCGCGCAGCCGCCGGGCAAGAAGCTCTCGACGCTGTCCTTGCTCTCCGGTGGCGAACAGGCATTGACGGCTTTGTCGCTGATTTTCGCGGTGTTCAAATGCAATCCGGCGCCGATTTCGGTGCTCGATGAGGTGGATGCGCCGCTGGATGACGCGAATGTCGAGCGGTTCTGCAATCTGCTGGAGGATATGGTGCGCGAGACCGGGACCAGGTTCCTGGTGGTGACGCATCATCATCTGACCATGGCCAGGATGGACCGGCTTTATGGGGTGACGATGCAGGAGCGCGGGGTTTCGCGGCTATTGTCGGTGGATTTCCACCGGGCGATGGACATGGTGGATCCGGGGCACGCGATGGCGGCGGAATAAAAAAACCGCTCAAATTATCAAAAGTTTTTTGGGGCCGCCCCTTTTTTACAAAAAAGGGGCGGAAAACGCTGGGGGCTTATCCCATGCCAGCGGCAACAAAAAAGGCCCCGCGAGGGGCCTTGATTGTACCAGCTCCAAGGGGAGCGTGTTGTTACCGAACCGTCCGCAGGATGGTCGGAATATCGGCGCGGGAGATGCCGATATCGTTCAGGTCACGCTCATTCATGGCGTAGAGCTCGCTCGCGACAGCGCGGCGGGCCTGCCAGGCCTTGAACCAGCGGCGCAGCCCACCCGTCTTGCTCTCGGCGGCGACGGGAGCCTCGCGCGAGATCACCAGCGACCCGAGCTTGCCCAGGGTGGTACGGTTATGGATAGTCGTCGACATGATTCACCTATTCTCTAATGGAACGGCCGGTTCGGGATGAGCCAGCTGCGTTCCGGAAACGACCAGTTCGTCGCCGTTTCGAGGCATTATATAGGGCATTTCGCGGAATTTTTGTGCAGGTGCGAACGCCGAGTCAGGCCTGCGTTGGAAGCATAGCAACGGGATTACTCATGTCATCAGAACATAACACACGCCTCGCCGCCTTACGCGCTTCATGTCGTCAATACGGGCTGGATGGATATTTGATTCCACGATCGGACGAATATCTGGGCGAATATGTCCCGCCCTGCGCGGAGCGGCTGGCTTTCATCTCCGGCTTCACCGGCTCGGCGGGGCTGGCGATTGTGCTGAGCGCGCGAGCCGCGGTGTTTTCGGATGGCCGCTATACCTTGCAGTTGGAGCAGGAGACCGACGCCAGCGCCTGGGAACGGCGGCATATTATCGAGGACAAGCCCGAGGCCTGGCTGGCCCAGGCGGCGCCGGGCGGGCGGATCGGCTACGACCCGTGGACGATCAGCGCCGAGGCGCTGGGCCGCTTTACCGGGGTGGAGATGGTGCCGCTCTCGCCCAACCTGATCGACGCGATCTGGGCGGACCGCCCCGCCCCGCCGCTGGCGCCGGCCTATCCTTACCCGGAGGCGCTGGCCGGGGAGAGCAGCGCGGCGAAGCGCCATCGCCTGGGCGCGGCGCTGAAGGCGGCCGGGCAGGATAGCGCGGTGCTGAGCGATGGCGCCTCGCTGGCCTGGCTGTTCAATATTCGCGGCACGGATCTGGAATTCTGCCCCTTCGCGCTCGGCTACGCGCTGCTGCACAAGGATGGCACCGCCGGGCTGTTCATGGCGCCGGAGAAGATCACGCCCGAACTGCGCGCCCATCTCGGCCCGCAAGTGTTCATCGCCGCCCCGGAGGCGCTGCCGGGGGCGATCGCGACGCTGGAAGGCCGCGTGGTGCGCTATGATCCGGCAAGCCAGCCGGCCTGGTTTGAGGCGGCGTTGAAGGAGGCGCGGGCGGTGATCGCCCCCGGGCCGGACCCGGTGGCGCTGCCCCGGGCGCAGAAGAATGCGGCCGAGCAGGCGGGGGCGCGCGCCGCGCATCTGCGCGATGGCGTGGCGATGGTGGAATTCCTGGCCTGGGCGGCGGAGGCGCTGCCCCGCGGCAAGGAGACCGAGATGAGCGCCGCATCCCGGCTGCTGGCCTGCCGCGCCGCGCAGGACAAATTCCGGGGCGAGAGTTTCCCGGCGATCTCCGGCGCCGGGGAGAATGGCGCCATCATCCATTACCGGGTGGACGAGGCGAGCAACCGGGCGATCAAGCCCGACGAGGTCTATCTCATCGATAGTGGCGGCCAGTATCTGGACGGCACCACGGATATCACCCGCACCATCTGGATCGGCCCCGGCACCGCACCGGACAGCGTGAAGGCGCATGTCACCGCCGTGCTGGCCGGCACCATCGCCCTGGCCCGGGCGGTGTTTCCGGACGGGGTGGCGGGGGCGCATCTGGATGCGCTGGCCAGGCAGGAGCTGTGGCGCGCCGGGCTGGATTATGACCATGGCACCGGGCATGGGGTGGGCGCCTATCTCTCGGTGCATGAGGGGCCGGTGAGCATTTCGCGCGCGGCGCGGCCGGTGGCGCTGGCGGAGGGGATGATCCTCTCCGACGAGCCGGGCTATTATCTGCCCGGCGCCTACGGCATCCGCATGGAAAATCTGCTGCTGGTGCAGAAGGCGGATTTCCCGGCGACGAAAAAGCCATTCCTGCGCTTCGAGACGCTGACCCTGGTGCCGTTTGATCGTGCGCTGATCGATTCGGCCCTGCTGCCGGCGGAGGCGCTGGCCTGGCTGAATGCGTATCACGCGCATGTGGCGGCCATGCTTTCGCCCTATCTCTCTGATAAAGCTGCCGCCTGGTTGAAGCGGGTTTGCGCCCCCATATAATTATTTGACCATCGCGTCGTGGATCAGGCAGTCTTTGAGCTGCGGAGTCGCTGAATTTTTCAAGAAAGGGCAAGCCATGCGCCTGTTCGTCGCACTCGACCTCCCCTGGGAGGTCAAGGAAGAACTCAGCGAACTTTCCTGCAATCTGCCCGGCGCGCGCTGGGTGCCGGAGGATAATTTCCACCTCACTCTGCGCTTCATCGGCGAGGCCAACCGGCTGCAGGCGGAAGAGATCGACATGGCGCTGAGCGCGCTGCGCGGACGCGGCTTCACCTTCTCCCTCTCCGGGCTCGGCTGGTTCGAGAAGAATGGCCGGGTGAACACGCTCTATGCCGGGGTGGAGCGCAATGAACATCTGGCGCGGCTGCAATCGAAGGTGGAGACGGCCTTGCACCGCGTCGGGCTGGCGCCGGATAAGCGGCGCTTTACCCCGCATGTGACACTGGCGCGGATGGATATGGGGGTGACGCCGGCGCTGACCAGCTTCGTGCAGGCGAATAATCTGTACCGCTCGGCGCCGATCCGCGCCGATAATGTGACCTTGTTCTCCTCCTTCCTGGGCAAGGACCAGCCAACCTACACGCCCGAGGCTGAATACGCCCTGGCTTAGAGCAATATGTGTTTGGGTTGACGCGCCAGAGGCGATACAAACACATGAAATTGCTCGATAAAAAATGAGTAGCGCGAGAGGGGCGTAACGCCCCTCTCGCGCTACGGCAATCTTCACATTTCTCTGGCTCGACTCAGGGGCGGCCGCCACGGTATCGTTGCGGCATGGACGCGATTGTGACGGGCGAGGCCCTGACGCCGGAGGCGCCGGCGGCGGAAGCGGAAATCGAGCGGAAAATGATCCGGACATGGCGCTTTGGCCTGGATGCCGCGCGGCTGAAGGCGCTGGAACAGAGCCCGCTATTCGGCCCGCCGGTACGGGCGAAGCGGCTGCAGGAGCGCTACCTGGACAGCGCGGATTTCGCCCTGGCACGGGCCGGGGTGACGCTGAGCTGGCGCAAGGCGGGGCGCGCGGCGCGGCTCAGCCTGCTGCATGACGGGGTACGGCTGGAAGCGGCGCAGACCGGCGAGGCGCCGGATTTGAGCGCCTTCGGCCCGGCCTGGCAGGCCAGCCTGACCACGCTGCTGCAGGATGCGCCGCTTTATGAAATGGCCTTCGGCACGCTGCGCCAGACCACACGCGCCTTTGCCGGCGCCACGCTCTGTTTCGAGGCCGGGCAGCTCGGCGCCGAGGGGCAAAAGATCACTCTGGCGGAGGTGGAACTCTCCGGCCCGGCCACCGCCCTGGCCGATGCCGCGCTGGCGCTCGCCGGCGAGGCGGCACTGACCCTGCAACCGGAATTCCCCGGCCCGCGCGCCGTGCGCCTGGCCGGCGGGCCGATGCTGAAACCGCAAAAGGCCGCCGGGGCGCTGGAAGGTGCGCCCTGCCTGGATGAGGCGGTGCATGACATCGTGCAATCCTGCCTCAACCAGTTCCGCGCCAACTGGGCGGTGTTCGCGCATGGCGACCAGGTGGGGGCCGTGCATCAGATGCGGGTGGCCATGCGCCGGCTGCGCTCGGCCCTCGGGCTGTTCAACCGGGCGCTGCCTTGCGCTGAGTTCCTGCTGCTGCGCGAGGAGGCCAAGCGCCTCGCCAATGCCATGGGCGAGGCGCGCAACTGGGACGTGTTCATCGCCATGCTGCGCGACGGACCGGCCAACGCCTTCCCGCGGGAGCGCGGCTTCGCCGCGTTGGAGGCGCAATGCCAGAGCCATCGCGCCGCCGGCTATGATGCCGTGCGCGCGCTGCTGGATGATCCGGCGACGACGCGCTTCATCATCGCCGCCGAGGCCTTCATCGCCAGGCGCGGCTGGCGCGGCGGCCTGCCGGTGGAGGCGCTGGCGCAGCTGGCCGCGCCGGCCAGCGATTTCGGCGCGATCTGCCTGCAGCGTTTGCATCGCAAGGTGCGCAAGCGCGGGCGAAATCTGGCGGCGCTGCCGGCGCATGACCGGCATCTGGTGCGCATCGAGTTGAAAAAACTGCGCTATGCGGCGGAGTTTTTCGGCGGGCTGTACGCGCAGAAGGGCAAGGTGCGCAGCTTCAACAGCGCCGCCGCTGCATTGCAGGAAGAGCTGGGCAAGCTCAACGACATGGCCACCGCCGAAGGTCTGGCCGCGCGGCTGCAGGGCGGCACGCCGGAGGCGCTGCGGGCGCTTGGCATCGTGCTGGGCTGGACGGCGCATGCCGCGCTGGGCGAGCCACGGGCGCTGAACGCCGCCTGGGCGGAGTTCAAGAACACGAAACTCTTCGTCTGACCCTGGGGGGTTTGCCATGGAAGGCTATCTGCTGCGCCGCGTTGAGATCGAGGCCATGGCGGGGACGGCGAAGACGCATTTTCTTGAGCCGGGCGCGAAGCGGTTGAATAAATCACTGGGCGATGCCACCGGGCTGACCGGGATCGGGTTTCATTTGATCGAGGTGCAGCCTGGAGATGACAGTACGGCGCTGCTTGTTCATTCGAATGAGGATGAGTGCGTGTATGTGCTCTCAGGAAACGGCACGGCCTATATCGGCGATGAGATGTTTGAGATTTCCGCTGGCGATTTCATCGGTTATCGCAAAGGCGGGGCGGCGCATCGGCTGCGCAATAGCGGCGAGACGCTGTTGCGCTGCCTGGTGGCGGGGGAGCGCAATGCGCATGATGTCTGCGATTATCCCGAGGCCGGACAGCGCCTGCTGCGCGCGCCGGGGCTGCCGGGGAGCGTGACCCCGCTTGCAGCGATTCGGGAACTGCCCGCAGGGGTAGGCAAGAAATAGAGATTTGGGGGGCGTTTTTTCAAAACGCCCCCTTCTCGCGCGTCTTAGAGCCTTCAGCTTTTAGCTGAACGCTCTAGCTTTCGTTTTGGCGAGCAATTTCATGTGTTTATTTTGACGCTGGCGCGTCAACCTAAACACATATTGCTCTAAACCGGCAGCGTCACGCTCACCCGCAACCCCTGCGCCAGATTGGCCAGGGCGATATCCCCGCCATGGGCGCGGATGATGTTGCGGGCGATCGACATGCCCAGCCCCGAGCCGCCGGTTTCCCGGTTGCGGCTGGTCTCCAGCCGGCGGAAAGGCTCGAAGACGCGCTCCATCTCCTCCACCGGAATCCCCGGCCCGTCATCCTCGATCTCGATGCGCAGCATGCCCTTCACCGGCGGGTGCAAGCGTACCCGCGCCGCGTCGCCATATTTCAGCGCGTTGGTGATGAGATTGCTCAGCGCGCGCTTGAGCGCCAGCGGCCGGGCGTTGATGGGAAGATGCAGCGGGCCCTGATAATCCAGCGTCTCGGCGCGCTCGGGGTCGAGATCCGCCGCCTCATCCACCAGCGTGCGCAGCAGGCTGGCGAGGTCCAGCCGGGCCAGCGGCTCGGTGGTGGTGATGTCCTTGCCGAAGGCGAGTGTGGCGGCGACCATCGCCTCCATCTCATCGAGATCCGCCAGCATTTTCGCCCGCTGCTCGTCATCCTCCATATATTCCGCGCGCAGCTTCAGCCGCGTGATCGGGGTGCGCAGATCATGGCCGATGGCGGTGAGCAGGAAGGTACGGTCCTCGACGAAACGGCGGATGCGCGCGGCCATGGTGTTGAAGGCGCGGGCCGCGGTGGCGATCTCCTCCGGGCCGGTCTCGGGCAAAGGCTGGGCATTGACCACGTCGCGCCCGAACAGTTCGGCGGCGCGGGCCAGGGTTTTCACCGGCACCAGCAATTGCCGCACCGCCAGCGTGATCATCATGCCGCCCAGCAGCATCATCACGATGAAGGCGGTGGCGAAGCCCGGCGAACGCCAGGGGGCGGGGGGATGCAGCTCGGTCGTCACCGTCAGCCACATCAAAGGCGGCATCAGCTCGTCCGGCGAGGGAAAGGCGAAGGGCGGCGGGCCATCCGGGAAGCCGTCATGCGGTTGCGCATGATCGGGCGAACCGCCATCCCCCGGCGGGCCGCCATCGGGCGGCGGCAGCGGCGGGAAGAACAGCCCGTCCGGCAGGCCGAAACTGACCATCAGCCGCAGCGGATGCGGGATGATCCGCAGCACGATGCCACGCGGACGGATAGGGCGCGGGATGCCATAGGTGAAGATGCCGGCGCGCACCGCCTCGGCCATCGGCAGCGGCATGGGCAGCGTGCCCTGCTCGGGCGGCACCATGGTCAGGCTGACCGTGTCGCCCTTGGGCACCGGCTCGCGCGCCGCCACCATGGCCCGGTTGTCCGGCTGCGCCAGGGCGATATGGCGATAGATGATCGCCGCCCGGGTCGCGAATTCCTGCTCCTGGACCAGGCGCTGCAGATTGATCTGGTTCACCGTATGCACCAGCAGCCCCAGCATCTGGATCAGCGCGAAGCCGACCAGCAGGAACAGAATCGTCCGCCGCGCCAGGCTGTGCGGCAGCAGGCGCGTCCTGAAGCAGCCCAGCCTCAGCCGCCGAAAGCTCAAAGCCGCTCGACGGGGGTGGAGAGCACGTAGCCGCCGCCGCGCACGGTCTTGATCAGCTGGGCGTTGCGCCCGTCATCCTCCAGCTTGCGGCGCAGGCGCGAGACCGCGACATCGATCGCCCGGTCGAACGGCCCGGCCTGGCGGCCGCGCAGCAGATCCAGCAGCATGTCGCGGGTCAGCACCCGGTTCGGCCGGTCCAGCAGGGCGACCAGCAGGTCGTACTCGCCGCCGGTGATCGCGACCTCGGTGCCGCTCGGGTCCAGCAGGCGCCGGCGCGCGGTCTCCAGCACCCAGCCGGCGAACTGGTAGGTTTTCGCGCTCTGGTCGGCGACGCGGTCCTCCGCCTCGGCGGTGCGGCGCAGCACGGCGCGGATGCGGGCCAGCAGCTCGCGCGGGTTGAAGGGCTTGGTGACATAATCATCCGCCCCCAGCTCCAGCCCGATGATCCGGTCGGTCTCATCGGCCATGGCGGTGAGCATGATGATCGGCACGTTGGTCTCGGCCCGGAACCAGCGCGCCAGCTCCAGCCCGCCCTCGCCGGGGAGCATGAGGTCCAGCACCACCAGCTGATAATGGCCGTTGAGGAAGGCGCGGCGCGCCTCCTTCCCATCGCGCGCGGCGGTCACGCGCAGACGCTGGCGTTCCAGGAATTTCGCCAGCAGATCGCGGATTTCACGGTCGTCATCGACGACGAGTATGTGCGGCAGGGTGTCCATGGCTGTTACAATAGCGATCCGCTGGGGCTTTGGGCAGATGAGGTTGCAATACGTGACAATTCGGCCCTGAACCGCAACAGTCCGGGCCACGAAAAAAACGCTTGCCCCCCTGGGCCGTTGGCTCTAATGCGCCCTCACGCAGCAACGTACGTGCCTCTGCCGGCTCTCCGGTTACGCAACGGCGTCAAGCGTTCTGGCAGCACGACTGGGAAGCCCTCCGGCGACCTGGAAGTCGGCTGGTTCGTTCGACCGTTTCGATAACCCTGCCCCGCCGCGTGAACAGGCGGGCATTTGAGAGAAGGACTTGAGGGCCATGACCCCCAAACTCGCTTCCTTTCTGGCGTCGCAGCCCGCGACGCCGTGCCTGGTGCTCGACCTCGACCAGGTGGCGGAGAATTATGCCCGGCTGCGCGCGGCGCTGCCGGCGGCTTTGATTTATTACGCGGTGAAGGCCAACCCGGCGCCGGCGATTCTGCGGCTGCTGGCGCAATCCGGCGCCTGTTTCGACGCGGCGTCCTGGCCCGAAATCCAGGCCTGCCTGGAGGCCGGCGCGGCGGCGGAGGCGATTTCCTTCGGCAACACGGTAAAGAAGCCCTCCGCGATCCAGGCCGCCTACAAGGCCGGGGTGCCGCTCTACGCCTTCGATTCCCGCGAGGAGCTGGAGAAAATCGCCCGGCACGCGCCCGGCGCGAAAATCTATTGCCGTCTGGCGGTGAATAATATCGGCGCGGAATGGCCGCTCTCGAAGAAATTCGGCACCACGCTGGAAAAGGCGAAAGAGCTGATGCTGGCCGCCCCTGCTTTGGGGCTGGTGCCGCACGGGCTCTCCTTTCATGTCGGCTCGCAGCAGACCGGCACGCTGGCTTATGAGCTGGCGATCGCGGAAGTGGCGATGCTGTTCACCGACCTGAAGCAAGCTGGGCTGCCGATGCGGATGCTCAATCTCGGCGGCGGCTTTCCGGTGCGCTACCAGGAGGAGGTGCCCGAGGCGGATGCCTTCGGCAACGCCATCATGGACGCGATGGTCGCGCATTTCGGCAACGACATCCCGGACATCCTGATCGAGCCGGGCCGTGCGATGGTCGGCAATGCCGGGGTGGTGGCGGCGGAGGCGGTGCTGGTCTGCCGGCGCATGCCGCAGGATGAGCGGCGCTGGGTGTATCTGGATATCGGGCGCTATGGCGGGCTGGCGGAGACCGAGGGCGAGGCGATCCGTTACCGCATCACCGCCGGCAATGGCCCCACCGGCCCGGTGGTGCTGGCCGGCCCGTCCTGCGACGGGGTCGATGTCATGTACGAAAAGACATCCTTCAGCCTCCCCCTCGATTTGCAGTCCGGCGATCGGGTTTTGATCCACGATGCCGGCGCCTACGTCACCAGCTATGCCAGCCAGAATTTCAATGGCTTCGCGCCGCTGGCCGAGCATTACATCTGAGGGTTGTGGTGGCTGAGCCGGAAAGGCTCAGCCCGGCGCGCCGCGCCACAGCGCCGCCGCAGCAACAGGTTGTGTAAGTCAATTTAACGCGCCGACCAAATCGCCTGACTTCGCCAACGCGGAGTCAGGCGATTTATTTTGTGACACATCTATTCTTTTTTTAACCGTCGCCACGCGAAAACCACCTTAAATATGCCTCTCTAGCTTCGCCTTGAATCAAAATTTGTACGATTTTTGGAATAAGAGAGGTTGTTATGGCCGACACGCAAAATAATATAAATTTCCAAAATTTTGACGATTCGTCGTGGCCGAGCAGCTGGTTTGGCTGCGCGCCGGGGAGCTGGACCTGGCCTGGCGATGGCGACAGAGACGGCTCAAGCAAGGGCGGAATCACGGAAAACGGCATGACCGCCTACGCGATCGCGCTCACCCCGGGCAGCGGCGGCAGCGCAACCGCGACGATTCTCTCCCCGCTGCATATCGGGGTCAGCGTCACCTCCACCGCCACCGGCGCCCTCGCCAACCTGCTGGGCGACGTCAACACCGCGATCACCGGCGAAAGCTTCAAGCTGAATATCGGCGACTTCAGCCTCCCGAGCTATTATTACGGCACCACGACAATCGACAGCGTGAGCGGGTTTATTGCGAATACGCTGCCAGGCGGGGCCGGGCTCTGGTATTTCGTCACCCCCAGCACCAGCCAATCCAACAGCCTCGGGCGGGGCGCTTCCGGCACGGCGCATCATGACACGACCGGCGCCAGCTCGCCCTATCAATGGGATCTCGCCACCGGCCAGGCCGTCTGCTTCATGGCCGGAACGCTGATCGAGACGCATGACGGGGAAAAGCCGGTGGAGAGCCTGCGCCCGGGCGATCTGATCCGCTGCGCCGATGGCCGGTTGATGCCGTTGCGCTGGCTGGGCGAGCAGCAGATCGTCCGTGCCTTCGCCGATCCCATCCGCGTCGGCCCGGTGCGCATCCGCGCCGGCGCGCTGGGCGGCGGGCTGCCGCGGCGGGATCTGCTCTGCTCGCCCGATCACGCCTTTCTGCTCGGCGGGGTGCTGGTGCAGGCCGGGGCGATGGTGAATGGCGGCAGCATCCTGCGCGAGCCGCAGATGCCGGAGCGCTTCACCTATTATCATCTGGAATTGGCCGAACATACGCTGGTGCTGGCGGAAGGCGCGGCCTCGGAAAGCTTCGTCGATCATATCGACCGGCTGGCCTTCCATAACTGGGCGGCGCGCGGCCCGCAGGCGGCGCTGCCGCCGATCCAGGAAATGCAGCTGCCGCGGGTAAAATCCGCGCGGCAATTGCCGGCTTCATTGCGCCAGGCGCTGGGCCAGGCCCAAGCCGCCTGAAGGCGGGCTTTACGGCCAGGCGACCTGGGCGGTGGCGAGGTCCAGCCCGCGTTGGCTGGCCACCCGCATGGCGGAGGCGGCGAGCGGCGGGGTTTCGCGCCGCACCTCCAGCCAATAGCCATGCACCGCCAGCGCCGCCGCCAGCGCTTCCAGTGCCGCCACCAGCCGGGCCCGTTGCGCGGGTTCCAGCGCGATGCGGTAGAGATAATTATCCAGCAGCCAGAAGGCTTCGTTCTGGGCCGCCGCCACCGCGCGCAGCAGCCGGCGCTCCAGCTTGGTGACAGCAAACCCGCCGGGCGGGCGCAGCGGCAAAGCCCGCGCGCAATCCGCCTGCCGCCCCTGCCAAACCGCCAGCAAGGCGCGGTGGATCTGCGCCTGATCCCGCCCCAACCCGAACGGGCAAACCAGACTGGCTGCCCCCGCCTGACCACCCACCGCCCGGCGCAATGCGCACAGGGCCACACGTTCCGCCCGGCTCAAACCCGGCTCAGCTTGCAACAGGGTCATGGCTGCACCTCCTATGCCCGACCCTCGCATAATTGATAATGATTATCAATTGCAATTTTTGTTCATCAAAGCGCTTTTGCGCCTTCCCCGCGCTTCTTCTACACTCCGCCCCGACCGGCCATTCCGGCCGGACGACATCCACAAAACGGAGAGCAGAATGCGCGAGATCAAACTCAAGGCGGCGGATCAGAGCGGCGAATTTTCGGCCTTCGTCTGGGAGCCCAAGGGCCTCAAGGCTGGCAAGGAAGCCGGCGCGGTGGTGGTGATCCAGGAGATTTTCGGGGTCAATGACAGCTTGCGCGAGACCGCCGCGTCTCTCGCTGAGCAGGGCTTCATCACCATCGCCCCGGATCTGTTCTGGCGGCTGGAGCCGGGGGTGAACATCTCCGACAAGAGCGACGCGGAATGGCAGAAGGCGTTCGACCTGATGAACCGCTTCGACCAGGATAAGGGCATCGAGGATCTGAAGACCACCCTGGCCGCGGCGCGTGAGCTGCCGGGTTGCAATGGCAATGCCGGCACCATCGGCTTCTGCCTCGGCGGGCGCCTGGCGGTGATGATGGCGACACGCTCCGATTCGGACGTGAATGTTTCCTATTACGGTGTCGGGCTGGACAGCCTGCTGCCGGAATTCGACCGCATCCAGGCGCCGCTGATGCTGCATATCGCCGATGAGGATGAGTTCTTCCCGGCCGAGGGGCGCGAGACGCTGATCGAGGGGCTGGAAGGCAATGAGTGGGTGGACGCCTTCGTGTTCCCCGAGGTGCAGCACGCCTTCGCGCGCGTCGGCGGGGTGCATTACGATGCCCGCGCGGCGACCATCGCCAATGGCCACACCACCGAGCTGCTCGCCGAAATCCTTGACTAAGCTGACACGCCGCGCGGTTTGCGCGGGGGCATTGGCGCTGCCCGCCTTGGCACGGGCAGCGCCGGATCTGGGCCAGCTTCTGGTGCAGGCGGTGCGCGGGCAGATGGCCGCATTGGGCGATGGCCCGGTGCTGCTGAATTCCTATCTGGTGAAAAGCGGGCCGGGGGCGGATAATTTCGACCTGACCCAGGCCAATGCCGCCTATGTGTATGATAATGCGCTGGCCGGGCTGCTGCTGATCGCGGCGGGGCATGAGGATGAGGCGCTGCGCATCGGCCAGGCTTTGGCGATGGCGCAGGCGCATGACCGGACATTTCACGATGGCCGGTTGCGCAACGGCTATGCCGCCGGGGTGATGACGAGCCCGGCGAAACTGCCGGGATTCTGGAACAAGAAAACCAATCAGTGGGATGAGGACCCGTATCAGGTCGGCACCGATACCGGGCCGGTGGCCTGGGCGATGCTGCTCTGGCAGGCGCTGGGGATGGATAGACCCGCGAACAAGGCCGGGAATTTCCTGGATGAGAGGCTGCGCGCGCCGCTTGGCTATTATGGCGGGTTTTACGGGTTCGATCCGTCGCAGCAGAAGCTCGGCTGGGAGAGCACGGAACAGAATCTCGATCTGGCGGTGGCGTTTTCGCGGCTGGGCCGGGCGGAAGATGCAGCCCATGCCAGGGCATTTGTGAAGGCGGCCTATGATGCGAAGGCGCATCTGTTCAAGACCGGGCTGACGCCGGATGGCAAGCCGGGGGCGATGCTGGCGGCGGATGCCGGGATCTGGCCGTATCTGGCCGGGATTGGCGACGGGGCGAGTGCGAAGGCGGCGGTGGACGCGTTGCAGCATGGCGATGGCATCGGATTTTCCAGCGCCTCGGACGGGATCTGGCTGGAAGGCACGGCCTTCGCGGCGCTGGCGCTGAAGCGGCTGGGGGATGCGCGGGCGGGGGCGTTTCTGCAGACGGTGGCGGAGAACTTGTCACCGCAGGGCTATGTGTATGCGACGGTGGCGCCGGTTCTGGGCACCGGGTTGAAAGTTGGGCCGTCCCTGCGGAAGGGCGTGCCGGAGGCGGATTTCAACTATTACCGCCGGCCTTCGCTGAGTGCGACGAGTTGGGCCGGGTTGGCGGCGCTGGGCGTGAATCCGCTTTAATTAGCAAAAGTTTTTGGGGGTGTGGGGACTTTTTTCAAAAAGTCCCCACGACTTACTTCCCGATACAAAATCCCGAAAACACCGCGTCCAGAATCTCCTCCACCCCAATCCCGCCCGCCAGCCGCGCCAGCGCCGAAGCCGCCATGCGCAGCTCCTCGCCGCGCAATTCGGGTTCCTCAAGCGCCAGCGCCATATCCAGCGCCTGCACCACATCGCGCACACAGGCGATCTGCCGGGGCCGGGCCAGAGCGATTGCGCCTTGGCGATCGGTCAGCGCGGCGGCGGCTTCGGCGAGGCGGGCGCGCAACGCCGCCATGCCCGCGCCGGTTTTGGCGGAGATGCAGAATTCATCGGGACTTTCGGCGAGGTCGGCCTTGGTGCGAAGGCGCAGCACCGCGGCACCGGGCGGAGCCTCGGCGAAATCCGCCCCGGGCGGCGCCACGAGGATGACGAAATCCGCAGCCCCCGCCTTGGCTTTGGCGCGGCGCACACCTTCGGCCTCGATCGCGTCCTCGGTTTCGCGCACGCCGGCGGTGTCAGTTAGATGCACCGGCACGCCGCCGAGATCCACCCGCACCCCCAGCGCATCGCGGGTGGTGCCGGGAATCTCGGAGACGATGGCGACATCCTCGCCCGCCAGCGCGTTCAGCAACGTGGATTTTCCCGCATTCGGCGCGCCGAGAATGACGAATTCCAACCCCTCGCGCAGCCGCGAGGCGGCCGGGGCGGCGTGCAGGCCGTGCTGCATCTCATCGCGAAGATCGCTGATCCCGGCAAGGAGATTTGCTTCCACTTCGGGCGGCAGATCCTCATCCGGAAAATCGATCAGCGCTTCCTGGCGGGCGATGATCTGGCGCAGACGCTCGCGCCAATCGGCGGCTTGGTCGTGCAAACCGGCCTCCAGCGCCTGGCGGCGCTGCGCCTCGGTTTCGGCGGCGATGAGATCCGCCATGGCTTCCGCCTGCAACAAATCCATGCGGCCATGCTCGAAGGCGCGGCGGGAGAATTCGCCGGGCTCGGCCGGGCGGGCGCCGAGGGCGACCAACGCCGCACTCACCGCCGCCAGCACGGCGCGGCCGCCATGCAAGGAGATTTCCGCCACATCCTCGCCGGTGAAGCTGCGCGGGGCAGGGAAAGTCACCAGCAGCGCCTCATCCAGCAGCGCCCCGTCATGGCGCAATTTGCGCAGCGCCGCCCGCCGGGGGGCCGGCAAAGGTCCTGCCAGCGCCTGGCTGATTTTGAACGTGTCCGGGCCGGAGAGGCGCAGCGTGGAGATCGCGCCGCCGCGCCCGGTGATCGGCGCGAAGATGGTGCTCATGATGGTCCGGCCAGCTTGTTGGAGATGAGAATGACGGCGAGCAGCACGGCCAGCACCAGCGCGCCGAGCAGCCAAAGCGGGGCGAAAGGCGCGGCCAGCGCCAGACCCGCCATCAAGCCCAGCCCGTAGCGATGCGAAGGCGGGAAGCGCGGATGCAGCATGCGGCGGAAAATGCCATTGCCGAGCAGGAAGGCGGCGGGGCCGCCGAGCAGCATCAGCCCCTGCCCCATTGTCGGCGCATGCAGCGGATCTTCCAGCAGAAACGCATCCCCCGCCGCCACCACGATGACACCCGCCACCAACAGCCCATGCGCGTAAGTATAGGCGGCACGCGCGATTTTGCCGACATCCTGGGCGTGGGCGAAGGCGTGGGCGGTGCGCTCGGCGGCATCGTTGAAATAGATCCACCACAGCGCGAAGGCGGCCAGCAGCGCCAGCAAGGCGGCCAGGCAGGTTGGCGCGCCCCAGTGCAATTCGGAAAAATTCGCGCCGATGACAGTGATGGATTCACCCAGCGCGATCAGCACGAAGCCGGCGCAGCGCTCGGCCATGTGGCGGGCATCGACCTGCCAGTCCTGGGTGGTCGAACGGCCGAGACCAGGGACGTAAAATCCGTTGGCCGGCCCTGAAAGATCGATCAGCAGCGCGACGATCCACAGCGCCATGCGCGCCCTGCCCTCGGCCAGGCCGCCGAGCAGCCAGAGTCCGGCGGCGATGCCCAGCCACACGGAAATACGTTGGAAATTGCGATAATTTCCTGAATCATGCCGCCGCAGCGCCCAGAGCATGAACAAAGAGCGGCCGAGATTGAGCCCGCCCAGCCCGATGGCGAAGGCGAGGCCGCGTTCCGCGAAGGCCTCCGGCAGGCTGGCGGCCAGCAGCAAGGCGCAGCCCATCAGCCCGAGCAGCAGTAATTTCACCGGACGGCGCTCCGGGTCGATCCAGTTGGTCACCCAGCTGGTATAGACCCAGCACCACCACATCGCCGCGAACAGCATCAGCCCCTGGAAGGCCCCCAAACCATTCAGGTGGGCGCGCAGGAATTCCGAAATCTGGGTGACGGCGAAGACGAAGATCAGATCGAAAAACAGCTCGATCTGCGTCACCGGCGCGGGGGCTCCGCGCCGGCGCAGCAGGCTGGAGGCGGCGGCAAACATCAGGTGAGGTAGCGGGCGGTGAGATGCGCCTCGAAATAGGCCGGGTTCAAACCCTCGCCGGTGGCGCCTTGCAGGATTTCATTGAACCCGGCGGAGGCGCCGAGCGCGTGCACATGCCGCGCCAGCCAGGCGGTGAGCGGCGAGAGATCGCCTTTCGCCAGTGCGCCATCCAGATCCGGCAGCGCTTCGCGCGCCGCCGCCATCAGCTGCGCCGCCGCCATCGCCCCCAGCGTGTAGGAAGGGAAATAGCCGATGGCGCCATCGAACCAATGGATATCCTGCAGGCAGCCGCGCGCATCGTCCGGCGGGGTGATGCCGAGCAGGTCCTTCAGCCCTTCATTCCAGGCGCCGGGCAGATCCTTCACCTTCAGCTCACCGGAGAGCAGGCGCTGCTCCAGCCGGAAGCGCAGCAGCACATGGGCCGGGTAGGTCATCTCATCCGCCTCGACCCGGATGAAGCTGCGCTGCACCCGGCGCAGCCGGTGCTGCAGCCCGGCCAGGGTGATCTCCTTGCCGAAGGCCGCGCTGGCCAGCGGGGCGAGATAGCCCAAATAGGCATCCGAGCGCACCGCCTGCATCTCGACGATGAGGGACTGGCTTTCATGCACCGCCATCCCGGCCGCGGCCCCCACCGGCTGGCGTGCCCAGGCGGCGGGAAGATTCTGCTCATAGAGCGCATGGCCGGTTTCATGCAGCACGCCCATCAGGGCGGCGGCGAAATCGGCCTCGTCGTAGCGGGTGGTGATGCGGATATCGGTGGGCGTGCCGCCGCAGAACGGGTGGGCGGAGATATCCAGCCGGGCGGCGTTGAAATTCAGCCCCGCCGCTTGCGCGAGCTTGCGGGCCAGCGCCGCCTGCACCGCTTCCGGGTAGGGGCCGGGGGGCAATTCCTGCTGCGGGCGGGTGGCCTGCAAGGCCTCGGCCTTGGGCAGCGCCGTGCGCAGGAAGGCCTCGTAACGGGTGAAAATCGCCTCGGCCTCGGCGGCGGTGATGCCGCGCTGATACTGGCTCATCAGCGCATCGTAAGGCGAGAGCCCCAGCGCCTGGCCGAGGATCTCCGCACCCTCGCGGGTGAGCTTCACCACCTCTTCCAGAGCCGGACGAACGGCTTCGAAATCGCTGGCTTTGCGCGCGGCGCGCCAGATGGTCTCGCAGGCCCGGCCGGCACGCACCTGCGCCTCCACCAGCGCGCCCGGCAAGGCGGTGGCGCGCAGATGCGCCTCGCGCATCAGAGCGAGGTTTTTGCCGTCCCAGCCCTCTTCCCGGGCGGCTTCAAGCTGTTCGCCGAGCTCCGGCGCGCAGAGAAATTCGTGCGACAGCCCGGCCAGCACCGCGAGCTGCTCACCGCGCGCCGCCGCGCCGCCCTCCGGCATCATCGCGGCGGCGTCCCAGCCGAGCATGGCGCTGGCTTCGTCCAGGCAGGCGATGCGGTTGAAGGCGGATTTCAGGGCTTCGTAAGCGCTCATGTCGACAGCAGCCTTTTGCGTGCGAGGAAGATGAATTCGAACACCAGGACCCCGGCGAAGCCGAACCAGGTGAGCGCATATCCATAATGGTTGTTCGGCGGGGTGGGCAAATTCTGCGCCGGCTGCGGGGCGGTGCTGCCCGGCGGCGGCAAGGGCCCGAGCGCGATGAGCATATAGGGGGCGACATTGCGCAGCCCCATGCCGGCGCCGATGCGCGCCGGGTCCAGCGTGTAATAATGCTGGGCCTTGGGATTGTCCGGCGGGGCGAACCAGCCGGGGCTGATCGGGGCGTGGATATAGCCCGACGGGGTGGCGGGCGGGTCAGCCAGAGGGGTGGGGATGGTCTGCGGCACCCAGCCGAGATCGACCAGCAGAATTTGCCCGTCCGGCCGGCGCAGCGCCATGATCAGCTCGCCGCCGGAGATCGGCCCGCGCGGCCCGTCATGCACGATCTGCCCGTAAAGTGCCGCCTTGCCCGGCACCCAATCCCCCGTGGCGGCCACCTTCTCGAACGGGCCGGGATGGGGCCCAAGCGGGACCGGCGGAGCCACCTGCGCGGCGCGGATCTGCGCGATGATGCCCTCTTTCCAGGTCAGCCGGTGCAGCTGCCAGACGCCGAGCGCGATGAAGGCACAGAAGGCCGCGAGCCCCAGAGCGGCGGGCAGGATCAGCCGGCGCAAGGATTATCCCGCCGTGATCGCGCTGCGGCCGAGATAATAGATGCAGACGAACAGGAACAGCCAGACCACATCGACAAAATGCCAGTACCAGGCCGCCGCCTCGAAGCCGAAATGCCGCTCCTTGGTGAACTGCCCGGCCCGCGCCCGGAAGAAGCAGACGGTGAGGAACAGCGTGCCAATGATGACATGCGCGCCGTGAAACCCGGTGGCGATGAAGAAGGAGGAGGCGAAAATGCCGCCATGATAAAACGGGAAGGGCGAATGGGTATATTCCCAGGCCTGGCCGCAGAGGAACATCAGCCCCAGCACGATGGTGATACCAAGCCCGCGCACCAGATTCTTGTTATCCCCTTCCAGCAACGCGTGATGCGCCCAGGTGATGGTGGTGCCGGAGAGCAGCAGCACCATGGTATTGAAAAGCGGGATCGCGAACGGGTCGATCGTCGTCACCCCTTGCGGCGGCCAGACCGGCGCGAAGGCGGTGCCCATTTTGTCCGGGTAGAAGAAATAGTTGAAATAATTCCAGAAGAAAGAGACGAAGAACATCACCTCGGAGGCGATGAACAAGGCCATGCCGTAGCGCAGGCCCATCTGGGTGACGATCTTGTGCAGGCCGGGCGTGCGGGCCTCATGGATCACATCGCGCCACCAGAGGAACATCACGCTGACATCCGCGACACCGCCGATGGCGAGCACGATGAAATCATGGAAATGCGCCGCCAGGATGATGCCGGTGAAGGTGATCATCGCCGCGGTGGCGCCGAACAGCGGCCAGAGGCTGGGATCGACGAGATGGTAAGGGTGGGGCACGGTGCCCTTCACCTGGTCGGTCGCGGTATGGATTGAGCCGCTCATCTGTTTCCCCCTTTTATCGGTGTTTTAGACGTTTCTCAGGTCACCACATCTGGCCGTATTCGTGCAGCTTCACCAGCGCGATGACATAGACGATCAGGCAGAACCCGCCCAAGGCGGCGAGCAGCAGGAAATTCCTGGCCCGGCGGCGGCGCAGAAACTCCGCCTTCTGCTCATCGCTCCAATGCGATTCGGTGAGTTCCACCCGGGGCATCTCATCGAGCTTGCGGGCCATGGCGGGGCTCATACCAGCCGGTCCACCGCGCAGGCGGCAAACAGCAGGAACAGATAGAGAATGGAGAATTTGAAGGCGGCGCGGGCCGGAGCGTCCTTGTTCAGGCTCACCCCCTTCGCATCCTGCGCATCGCGCAGCACGCCCCAGGCGTAATAGATGAAGGCAGCCCCGAGCACGAGCGCGGTGAGGCCGTAAATCGGTCCGGCGAGCCCCATGAACCAGGGCGAGAGCGCCAGCGGGAACAGGATCAGCGTGTAGATGAACACGTTCCAGCGTGTATGCCGCGCCCCCTTCACCACCGGCAGCATCGGCACCCCGGCCTTCTCGTAATCGGTGGAGGCGTAGAGGGCGAGGGACCAGAAATGCGGCGGGGTCCAGAAAAACACGATGAAGAACAGCACCATCGGCAGCAGGCCGATATGGCCGGTGACCGCCGCCCAGCCGATGACCGCCGGAAACGCCCCCGCCCCGCCGCCGATGACGATATTCTGCGGGGTGCGGCGCTTCAGCCAGATCGTGTAGATCACCGCATAATAGAAGATCGAAAAGGCCAGCACGGCGGCGGCGCAGAGATTGGTCGCCATCGCCAGCAGCAGCACCGAGACCACCGAGAGCACAACGCCAAAGCCCAGCGCCCCGGCGGCGGAGATCTTGCCCGCCGGAATCGGCCGTGAGGTGGTGCGGCGCATGATCGCGTCGATATCGCGGTCATACCACATATTGATGGCCCCGGCGGCGCCGGCGCCAAGGGCGATGCAGAAGATCGCGATCGCCGCCATCAGCGGGTTGATATGGCCGGGCGCGATCAGCAGCCCGATGGCGCCGGTGAACACCACCAGCGAGACCACGCGCGGCTTCAGCAGGGCGATCCAGTCCGCCGGCTCGGCGCCCAGATGCGGCACCGCGCCGGTATCAGACAGGAATTCAGAGACGTGGTCGGACAAATCGGCTCCTAACGGATAATCGGCACATCTTCGAAGGTATGGTGCGGGGCCGGGCTGGGCACCGCCCATTCCAGCGTCGTCGCACCCTCACCCCAGTAATTATCCGCAAGCTTCTGCTTCGAGGTGAAGACCGCGTAAAGCACATAAAAGAAGATCAGGGTTGAAACACCCGAGACCATCGAGCCGACGGAGGAGACGAAATTCCACCCCGCGAAAGCGTCCGCATAATCCGGGTAGCGGCGCGGCATGCCGGCCAGCCCGAGGAAATGCTGCGGGAAGAAGGTGAGATTGACCCCGATGAAGAAGGTCCAGAAATGCAGCTTGCCCCAGAATTCCGGATATTGGTGGCCGCTCATCTTGCCGATCCAGTAATAGAACCCGGCGAAAATCGCGAAGGCGGCGCCCATGGACAGCACATAGTGGAAATGCGCGATCAGGAAATAATCGTTATGCAGCTCCTGATCCAGCCCGGCATTGGCCAGCACCACCCCGGTGGCGCCGCCGATGACGAACAGGAAGATGAAGCCCAGCGCCCAGAGCATCGGCGTTTTGAACTCGATGGAGCCGCCCCACATGGTGGCGATCCAGGAGAACACCTTGATGCCGGTGGGCACCGCGATGATCAGCGTCGCCACCTCGAAATAGATCCGGCTATCGGTCGAGATGGCCGAGACGAACATATGGTGCGCCCAGACCACGAAACCGACAAAGCCGATGATCACCATCGCATAGGCCATGCCGAGATAGCCGAAAATCGGCTTGCGGGAGAAGGTGGAGACGACATGGCTGATGATGCCGAAGGCCGGGAGGATCATGATATAGACCTCCGGATGGCCGAAGAACCAGAACAGATGCTGGAACAGCACCGGGTCGCCGCCGCCGGAGGGCTCGAAGAAGGAGGTGCCGAAATTGCGGTCCATGATCAGCATGGTCACCGCCCCGGCCAGCACCGGAATCGCCAGCAGCAGCAGGAAGGCGGTGACCAGGATCGCCCAGCAGAAGAGCGGCATCTTGTGCATGGTCATGCCGGGCGCGCGCATGTTGAGGATGGTGGCGATGAAGTTGATCGCCCCCAGCAGCGAGGAAATGCCGGCCAGATGCAAGGAGAACAGCGAGAAATCCGTGGCCACGCCCGGCGAGTACTGGGCGTTGTCCAGCGGCGGGTAGAGCGTCCAGCCCGCCCCGGTGCCGGTGCCCAGGAACAGCCCCAGCATCACGAACACGAAGCCCGCCACCAGGAACCAGAAGCTCATATTGTTCAGCCGCGGGAAGGCCATGTCCGGCGCGCCGATCATCATCGGCACGAACCAGTTGCCCATGCCGCCGATCAAGGCCGGCATCACGAACCAGAAGATCATGATCAGCCCATGGGCGGTGATGATGGCGTTCCAGGTGTTGCCGCTGGTGATGATGTCATTATGCGGGTACATCAGCTGCTGGCGCATGATCATCGAGAGTACGCCGCCGAAGCAGCCGCCGATGAACGCCATGATGATGTATAGCGTGCCGATATCCTTGTGGTTGGTGCTCATCAGCCAGCGGGCGGCGAAGCTCTTTTTATGGTGGCCGTGAGCGTGCAGGGCATGTTGGTCAGCGGTAATGGACATTCTCTGGCTCCTCAGCGCGCGGCGTCAGCCAACAGGGTGCGGGGGATGGCGGGGGCGGCGGCGGGCGCAGTCTGCGCGTAATTGGTTAGCGCCTGCTTGGTCCAGGCGATGTAATCGGCCAGCGGCACCGCCTTGATCTCGATCGGCATGGCATCATGGTTCAGCCCGCAAATCTGGTTGCACTGGCCATAATAGGTGCCGGGCTTGTCGATCTCGGTCCAGCTGGTGAGCTGGGTGCCGGGAATGGCGTATTTCTGCACCCCCAGCGAGGGCAGGTAGAAACCATGCAGCACATCGGCGCTGGTGATGACAAAGCGCACCTTCTTGCCCACCGGCAGCACCAGCGGGTGATCGACCGAAAGGCGGCGGATTTCGCCGGGTTTGATCTCATTATCCGGGATCATGTAGCTGGTATAATCAAGCCCCGGCACGGAGTCATACTTATATTCCCAATACCACTGATGCGCGGTGACGGTGACGGTCATGTACGGGTCGCTGTCATTCGCCTCGTAATAGATCAGGTTGATCGAGGGCACGATGATGGCGACCAGGATCAGGCAGGGCACCACGATCCAGACAATCTCGACCAAGGTGTTATGGGTGGTCTGGCTGGGCTTGGGGTTGCGCGCGGCGCGGAAGCGCACCATCACATAGCCCATCAGGATGGCGACGAACCCCACCACCCCGGCCATGATCCAGAGCACATATTTCATCAGCCAGTCGATCTTGGCCTGCATCGGGCTGCCGGCCGCCGGAAACCAGAGCTGCCAGTTGAACGGCGCGTCCACGTAGTGATTGGCTGCCGCCGTGGGATCCGGGGCGGCGGTCTGGGCCAGGCCAGCGTGGCACCATAGCCCGCTTGCCGCCGCCAGCATTGCCAACGTCAAGGCAGATTTCACTCTCAGCTTCATGCGTCTGCATCCCGCTTTATTTTCATTGGCCGTTTCCAAGCCTTCTTATGTTGGAAACGATACGGGGGGTGGCAGGGGAGATCAAGCGAAATAGGTGAGTGTCCCGGCTTGCAGCACTCCCTCAGCCGCGCTGCGCCGCCAGCCAGGCCCGATAGGCCGGTAGCGGCAAGGCTCTGATCTGGATCGGCATCGGCTGATGGTCGTCGCCGCAGATCGGGCTGCTCTGGCCGTCATAGAGGCCAGGCTTGGCGATCACTGTCCAGCCGGTGAGGATGGCGCCGGGCAGCGCATAGATCTGCAGCCCCAGCGCCGAGACGAAAAACCCGTGCATCACATCGCCGCTGGTCACCAGAAACCGGATTTTCTCCCCCGCCGGCACCACCAGCGGATGATCGGCGGCATCGCCATAGACCGCGCCGGGGGCAAGCCGCGCCCGCGATACGGCGCGGCTGTCGAAGCCAAGGCCGGGGGCGGAGACATAATCGTAATGCCAATACCATTCATGCGCGGTGACGCTGACGGTGAGATAAGGCGGCTGATCGGCGCGATAGAGCATCCGCGCCGCCGGGATCGCCAGCACCAGCAGCACCGCCAACGGGACGACGATCCAGCCGATGGCGGTGATTTTTTCCGGCCTGAAGCCGCGCGGGGCCAGGATGTCGTGCAGCAAGCGACGCAGGCCCAGATAGCCCAGCGCCAGCGCCGCCAGCCCCAGCAGCGCGACGATGAGCCAGCCGGCGAAGCTGAGCAGCAGCGCCAGCTCCTGATGCATGAACTGGTTGGCGCTCACGGCGCCGGCAGCTCCCGCCCCTGGCGCAGCGCGGCGGCGTTGGCGCTGATCTGGCGCTCCAGCGCGGCACTCATCTGCTTGCGGTTGGCATAGCTGCCCGGCGGCATCGGCGCGCCGAACAGGATGGTCGCCCGCACCCGGCGCCGGCGCAGCAGCGGCAGCAGATGCGGGGCGAGGTCCATGTCGCCATACCAGGCAATCTGCGGCCGGTCGGCATGGCGGACGGGCTGGCTCTCCAGCCGGTCATAGACAATGGTCACCGGCTGCACCCAGGGCTTGGCGGCGCCGAAGGCCAGGGTGAAGAAGGCCGAGGCGAAGGGCAGCACGCGGTTGCCGTCCGAGGTGGTGCCTTCGGGGAAGAGGATGATGTTGTCGCCCGCCTGCAGCCGCGCTTCCAGCAGACGCTGCTCCTGCGCCACCGTCTCGCGGTTGCGGGAGACGAAGATGGTGCGGCCGAGCTTGGCCACCAGCCCGATACCGGGCCAGCCGCCGACCTCGCTTTTGGCGATGAAGCAGCCCGGCAGCGTTGCCCCCAGCGCCACGATATCCAGCCAGGAACAGTGATTGGCGACGAACAAGGTCGGCCGGCTGGGGCTCAGCCCGCCCAGGCAGCGCCGCTCCAGCCCGATGATGCGCGCCACCCCGCGCCAGTAAAGCCGCGCGAACCAGGCCTTGCCCCAGCCCGGCAGGTTCAGCAGCACCGCCTGCACGGCGATGGCGAAAACCGTCCAGAGCAGGGTCGCGGCAGCCCGGCAGACCAGCCGGATCAGGGCGCCCCACCCTTCAGCATCAGCCGCAGATCCTGCTCGATCGGCCCCGGATCGGCGCCCAGCTCGTCGCGCACGACATCCTTCCAGTCCCCGACATCCTGCACCTTGCTGGGATTGTCGCGCAAAAGCTCGCGCTTGATGAAGGGAAAGCCGGTGAGCAGCAGCTGGCGCCAGAGATCGGAGGTCGGGTTCATCGCCACGCGCCTGGCGACATTGTCGCGGATATTTCGGACCTGCGACAGCCTGGCGTCATTCACCGGGTCCGCAAAATTACCGTCCTGCTCATCGGCCACCAGCGCCTTCAAAACCTCGAAGCTCACCATCTTCGTCAGCGCCTCATAGGGCCAAAGTGCTGCGCAGCGCAGCCCGCCCTTGATCATCGCCTGGGTGATGCCGACCTCGTAGCGATGCACAATAAACGGCTTCGCCGGCACCGGGCGCACGCTGTTCCAAAATTTACGCCAGGCCTTGGCGCGCAGCGCGGCGGGGCCGAAGGCCAGAAAATAGGATTGCAGATGGTAGCGCAGCTGCCAGCTCTCGGTCAGGCCCCAGATATCGGCGCGCGTATAGTCCAGCCGACGCAGCACATCGCCCAGCGGCAGCAACGGCCCGAAGACGCTATCATTGGCGAGGATCACCTCCTCGGTCTCCGCGCGCGGCAGGCCGAGGCGATCGATCGCGTCGCGCCAGGCGCCGAAATCATAGCCGATATTGCGGCGCAAAATGATACCGGCGCAGATCTCGCGCAGTGCGGCCTGCGCCGGCTCTGTCAGTTTGCCGGCATTGCTGACGAACACCACGTCCCGGCCGCTGGCGCGCAAGGCACGCAGATAGTCGAGCACCTGCGCACGCACGCCGCCCCGGGCGTCGAAATGCATGAACAGCACCACACGCGGGCCGAGCAAGATGCCGGTCTCCGGCCAGGAGATCAAAGTCTGCCGGGGTGAGCGAAGCCAGCCGATCACCCGCGCCAACGGCACCCAGACATACCAACGGGCGATGGACAACACCCTGCGGGCGATGCGTTTCACAGCTCACCCCTCATGCGTTCTGCTCATCCAGCACCTGCCGCAAATCCTCCGGCGCATCCTCATAGGAGGCCAAATGGGCTTTCAGCAGGCCAGCCGCCTCATCGCCGCGCCCGAGTTTGAACAGGGCGATGACTTCGCCGCGCAGCGCCGACCAGAATAGCGGGTGGGCCGGCCCGCCAAGCGGGGCCTGGGCCAGCAGATCCTCCCGCAGCCGGGCGAGGGTCGCGGCGGCGCGGCGCTGGCCTTCCGGCAACTGCAGATGCAGCATGCCGACAGAAAACAGCGCATCCTGCGCCGCGCGGGAGAAAGGCGGCCGCAGCGCCGCGAATACCGGGCCGAGAGACTGCGCCAATGCATGCGCCTCATCATACCGGGCAGCGTTCACCAACCGGACGAACACCCCCAGACGCAGCGCCACCACATCCTCACCCGCCGCCGCCAGCATCTCGGCCACCGGCAGCGCGGCGGCGGCGTCCTGGCCTGCGGCCAGATGCAAATTCGCCAGGCTGAGCAAGGCGTTGCGGCGCAGCCCGGCGGCCAGGTCCGGACCCGGCGCGGCGCCGAGCAGCCCGGCCTGCAGCGCAGCCGCCTGCTCGATAGCCCCCGCATTCACCAAAGCCACGAAGCCGCGCCAGCCGCCGACCATATCGCCGCGCGCGATCAGCGCCTCCGCCACACCCGGCGCGCCGGCCTCGGCATCGCAGAGCAGCAGCTCCAGCCGCAGCACCTCGCCGACGCTGGAGGAGAGCAGATCATCCCCCAGCGAGCGCCGGCCGAGCGCCGCCTGCAGCGCCTCCACCGCCTGCAGCGCCAGCGCCATCACCGGGCGCACCGCAGCCCGCGACTCGCCGCGGGCCAGGCGCTGCATGGCGCGGGCGAACAGGATCATGCCCAGCCCGTGCGGCATTTTTTCGCCCAGCCCTTCGAGCTGGGCGCTGGCCGCCCCGTCGGGCAGCGCGGTCAGCTCCTCCAGCCGGTAGCCATAGCGGGCCTGCGCGCCCGCATTCAGCATCGCCCAGGCGCTCTCGCAGGCGGCTTCGTCGGCATCATTGGCGGCATCGAACATCGCCCGACCGGCAAAGCCGAACTGGATATCGCTGCCCACCGGGGCGCGCGCGGCGCGGGCTTCCATATAGCCGCGATAAGCGCGCCAGGCCGCGCCCTGATCCTCATCCAGCGCCAACGGCGCCGGCGAGGCATAGGCAACCAGGGCGGAGCGTTTCTGGCGCACCGCCACATGCGCGAAACCGGCATCGCGCAGGGCGCGCTCCATGCTCGCCACACTCTGCAGCACCACATGCGCGGCGGGGACGATCAGCGCGTCCAGCTCCAGCGGCGCCAGCGCGGGGGTGATGAAATCCGCCGCCGGGGTGGTCAGCATCAGCACCCCATCATCCGCGATGGCCCGGCGCATCAGCCGCAGAAATTCCGGCGGCTCGTTGATATGCTCGATCAGCTCGGTGCCGACGATGACGTCCCACGGCCCGTCCCGCAGCGTCTCCTCGGTGAAGAAGCCCTGGATCACCGGCAGCGCCAGCGCCTTGGCGCCGATCGCCGCCAGCGGCGAGGGGTCGTACCCCACACCCTGCCAGCCTTTGCCATGCACGCAGAAATCCAGCCCGAACCCGTAGGCGCCGCCGACTTCCAGCACCTTCGCCCCCGCCGGCTTGACGATGCGCGCCAGCGCCGAGGCGATCGGCCAGGTGCCGGCCCCCATCTGCGCGTAATAAGGCGGCCAGCCGATCTCGATCAGCTCGTCGCGCCCATAATCCACCACCGGCAGCGTATCGACGAACAGCACGGTGCAAGCGGGGCAGCGCAGCAGATGATAGTCCAGATCCAGCCCCGGCGGGTGGTGAAACACCGCCAAAGCCGCTTCGGCGCGGCCCTCATGCCCGCAATTCGGGCAATGCGCCGCCTGGCTGCGCCCCTGCAGCCATTCCGCCTCGGTGTAAGCGCTGATCCGATACCGGCCGGTCGCTGTCATCAGGCGAACAGCTCCGGCGCGCGGGCGCGCAGCGCCGCGTTGAGCTCCTCGCGCCGCGCCCACAGGCTGCGATACCATTCCATGCGCGCCTGCACCTGATAGGCCAGCATGCGGTTCTGCGCGACATAGGCACGGGCGTTATCCGCGATGCGGCGGGTCGCTTCCGGGTAGGCGAGCAGGCGCAGCAGCGCCGCGCGCAGCTCGGCCTGGTCGCGGAACAGCACGCCGGTTTTGCCGTCCTGGATGGAGGCGGCATAGACGGTATGGCTGGCCAGGGCGCAGACCCGGGCCGCCCCGGCCTCGATGAATTTCAGATCCGACTTGGCGCGGTTGAAGGGGGTATCCTCCAGCGGCATGAAGCTGATTTCGGCGGCGGAGAGCTCGCGCAGATAGGTGGCGTAATCCACCAGGGCCGGCTCGAAGCTCTTATGCGGGGTCTCCAGCGCCTGGAAGAAGCCCTCATCGAACAGCACCCGGAAGCGCAGCCGATCGCCGACGGCGCGCGCCACCTCGTTGAGCACCGGCACCAGGGGCGCCCAGTCCCGCTGGCGGTTGAGCGCGCCGAAGAACAGAGTGAGATGCTCGGGATCCTGGAAATTGCGCACCTGCGGCAGCTCGAAGACGCCGTTGGGGAACACCGCCAGCTCCGGATTCTGCTCACGCAGCGCCTCGCCCAGCACCGGGGTGCTGGTCTGCACCGCATGCACGCCGCGGAAGGTGAGCAGCTGGCTGAGATCCACCCCGCGCTCTTCCATGAACATCGGGTGATCGTCGAATTCGCTGACCACCAGATAATCCTGCGCCAGCAGCGCGCGCACCCGCGCCCGCCCTTCCTCGCCCAGCAGCAGCGGCCGGTGCAGCATGGCGATTCGCGGCGCATTGTTCAGGCGCGGGCGCAGCTCGGCCTCGGGCATCACCGCGGCCAGCACGCTGCTCTCGGTGCGCAAGGCGCGCATCGGCTCCAGCACCCGCACATCGGAGACACCGCCCTGCGGCGTCAGCATCGTCGCGGCGATGTCCAGCCAGGCCGGGGCGGCTTTGCGGGCGCGCAGGATCACCTGAATCGGGGCACAGCGACGGCGATATTCCTCGACATCCACGCCCAGCGCCTGCAGCAGGGGGGCGGCGAGGGTGGCGAACTGTTCGGCGCGCTCCATCTCGGTATTCGGGCGCGGCGCCGCGTCCACCAGCTCCAGCCCGGCCCCGGTCAGCGCCTCGATCATCGTGCGCGGACTGAACCAGCGCAGATGGGTCCGGTCGAACAGGCCGTTCTCCTCATACTGGAATTTGCCGACCAGCAGCCGCGCCACCACGCTCCAATGCTCGATATTCGGCGTGCAGACCAGAATTGTGCCCTCCGGGGAGAGCAGCCTGGCCTGCGCCTGCAACAGCGCCCAGGGATCGCGCAGATGCTCCAGCACATCGCCATAGACGATGCAGTCGACGCTGCCTTCCGCCAGCCCGAACGGATTCGGATTGGCCTCGACATCGCCGATGAAAACCTCCGTCAGCCGGGTGCGGGCCTGGGCGGCGGCGTCCTCGTCGACATCGATCCCGAGATAGCGGCAATTCGGGTTGCGGCGCAGATAATTCGCCCCCAGCGCGCCTTGCGCACAGCCGACATCCAGCACGGTTTTCGCCGTCAGCGGCAGCTTTTCCAGCAATTCGGGATTGGCAAAGTCCGGATACTTGGCGTGCACGGCGTTCAAGCGATCATTCCTCGCGGTTGGGGCGGTCTTTTGGTCACGGCAGCGGGCGCCCGATGCCGGTATAGGTGAAGCCCGCAGCGCGCAGCGGCGCGGGGTCGAAGACATTGCGCAGATCCACCACCACGTCGCCGCGCATCAGCTCGCGCAGCCGGGCGGGGGGCAGCACCCGGAATTCGTTCCATTCAGTGACCAGCACCAGCGCATCGGCGCCGGTGAGGGCGGCGGCGGCGTCCGGCGCCAGAGTGACGCGCGCGGGCAGCAGCGGCCGGGCGGTTTCCATCGCCTCCGGGTCGAAGGCCTGGATGCTCGCCCCGCGCGAGACCAGCCCGCGCACCAGCGGCAGCGCCGGGCTCTCGCGCATATCGTCGGTTTCCGGCTTGAAGGCGAGGCCGAGCACGGCGATCACCTTGCCGGCGACATCGCCGCCGCAGGCCGCGACCACGCGCGCCGCCAGCCCGTCCTTGCGATGGTCATTCACCGCCACCACCGACTGGATCAGCCGCGACGGCGCCCCCGCCTCCTCGGCGATGCGCATCAGCGCCAGCGTGTCCTTGGGAAAGCAGGAGCCGCCGAAGCCCGGCCCGGCATGCAGGAATTTCCGCCCGATCCGCCCATCCAGCCCGATGCCGCGGGCCACGTCATTCACATCCGCCCCCACCTTCTCGCAGAGATCGGCCATTTCGTTGATGAAGGTGATCTTCATCGCCAGGAAGCCGTTGGCGGCGTATTTGATCAGCTCCGCCGTCTCCAGCCCGGTGAACAGGATCGGGGTTTCGATCAGATAAAGCGGGCGATAGAGCTGGCGCAGCACCTCGCGGGCGCGCTCGCTCTCGGCGCCGACGACGACGCGGTCCGGCCGCATGAAATCCGGGATGGCGCTGCCCTCGCGCAGGAATTCCGGGTTGGAGGCCACGTCCACCGCCAGATCCGGGCGCAGCCGGCGGGCCATTTCAAGGATCGTCCGCCCGGTGCCGACCGGCACGGTGGATTTGGTGACGATGACCGCCGGATGGTCCAGCGCCTTCAGCACCTGCTCGACGGCGGCGTAAACATAAGTGAGATCGGCATGGCCATCGCCGCGCCTTGTCGGGGTGCCGACGGCGATGAAGATCGCCTCCGCCTCGGCGATGCCCGCTTCCAGCGTTTCGGGGAAGGTCAGGCGCCCGGCGGCGGCGTTATCGGCCACCAGCCTGTCCAGACCGGGTTCATAGATGGGGATGCGCCCCTCCAGCAGCATCTGGCGCTTGGCGGCATCCGCCTCGACCACCGCCACGGAAACGCCGAATTCAGCGAAACAAGCCCCCGAGACGAGCCCGACATAGCCGCCGCCGATAATCGCGATCCTCAACCCCCAAACCCTCCGCACCGGTTTGTCCTGCCCCTGCTTCTGGCGTGGCCGGCAGGCCAGCACAAGCCCTGGCCGGCGGAAAACAAGAGATCTTCAAATTCCCTCCGGTTTCAGCCATGGTCCGCGCCAGATGAGCCTCACCACCCTTTCCGCCTTGTCACTTCCCCGTCATCTCGCCCTCATGGGCGGGCTGGCGATCTTTTCCGGCATCATCGTCCGGGTGATGATCTCCATCGGCGTGCCGGACCATCCGGATGCGCGCAAGGCGCACGCCCAGACCACGCCGAAATCCGGCGGGGTGGGCATCGTCTTCGCCTTCCTGCTGGGGGTGCTGCTGCTCTATCGCTACGGCCAGGTCTCGCGCCTGGCGGAGGGGTATTTCATCGGCGTCATCGCCGCGTCGGTGCTGATTGCCCTGGTCTCGATGGCGGATGACCTGTTGAATATGCCCTTTACGGTGAAGCTCGGCACCCAGCTGCTGGCCGCCATCGCCGCCGTGGCCTCGGGGCTGTATCTGCATGATCTGGCGCTGCCGGGCTTCGGGCTGACCCCGCTTGGCTGGCTCGGCCTGCCGCTGACGCTGGGATTTCTGCTCTATGTCACCAACGCGATGAATTTCATCGACGGTCTGAACGGTCTGGCCAGCGGTGTCACCCTCATCGCCTGTTTGTTCCTGGCCGGCATCGCCGGGGCGCTGGGCGGGTTTTTCATCTATACCGCCTCCTTGCTGCTGGCCGGCGGGGTGCTGGGGTTTCTGCCCTTCAACTTTCCCAAGGGCCGGATTTTCATGGGCGATGTCGGCAGCCAGTTCTGCGGCTTCATGCTGGCTTTGTTCGGGGTGGCGGCGGCGCGGTTCGAGCAGGTGCAGCTCTCTTTCCTGCTGGTGCCGCTGCTGCTCTCCGGCGTGCTGTATGATGTGACATTCACCCTGATCCGCCGCACCCTGGCGCGCGAGAACATCGCCCGGGCGCATCACGGCCATCTCTATCAGGTGGTGCGCCGGGCCGGGATGGATGCGCGGCTGGTGGCGGTGATCCATTGGCTGTTCGCGCTGCTGGGCGGGGTGACGGCGATCGGCTTCGTGGCGGCGAACTCGGCCTCGAAGCTGTGGATCGGGCTGCTGCCGCTGCTGGTGCAGGTGGCCTGGACGCTCTATGTCGCCGGGCGGGCGCGGCGGGCGGGGATCGGCAGCTGGTCTAGTTAACAAAGTCGTGGGGGATTTTTGTAAAAATCCCCCCACCCCTTCGGCGGCTTTCCACCGCTGCGATGCAGCGGCGGAACCTTGGCCGCCTTCGCCCTCCAAAAACTTTTTAGACTTTGTCCAAAGCCTGGGCGAGGTCTTCGACCAGATCCTGGGCATCCTCCAGCCCCACCGATAGCCGGATGGTGCCGTCGGTGATGCCGAGCTTCGCCCGCTCCTGCGCGCCGATCTTCATATGCGTCGTCGTCGCCGGATGCGTTGCCAGGGATTTGGTATCGCCCAGGTTATTAGAGATCGTGATAACCCGGAACGCGTTCATCATGCGGAACGCCTCCGCCTTGCCGCCTTGCAGCTCAAAGGCCACCAGCGTGCCGCCGCCGCTCATCTGGCTCATCGCCAGCTCGCGCTGCGCGAAGCTCGCCAGCGTCGGGTACAAGGCGCGCTTGATCTTCGGATGGCCATCCAGGAACTGCGCCACTTTCTCCGCGCTCTCGCTCTGCGCCTTCACCCGCAGCGCCATCGTCTCCAGACCCTTCAGAATCACCCAGGCATTGAAGGGCGAGAGCGACGGGCCGGTATTGCGGAAGAAGGGCTGGAACACCTCCTCGATCCATTTCTTCGAGCCGAGCACCGCGCCGCCCAGCACCCGCCCCTGGCCGTCCATATGCTTGGTCGCGGAATAGACCACCACATCCGCGCCCAGCTCCAGCGGCTTCTGCAGCAGCGGGGTGGCGAAGACGTTATCCACCACCACGACCGCCCCGGCCGCGTGCGCCAGCTTGGAGACGGCGCGCAGATCGACAATATCGAGCATCGGGTTGGAGGGGCTCTCCAGCAGCACCAAAGCAGTCGGCTGGCTCAGCGCCGCCTTCCAGCCTTCCATGTCGCCGCCATCCACGAACACGCCCTCGATGCCATATTGCGGCAGCAGGGTGGAGATGATCCAGTGGCAGGAGCCGAACAAAGCGCGCGAGGCCACCACCCGGTCGCCGGTCTTCAAGCCGCACATCACCGCGCTATGCACCGCCGCCATGCCGGTGGCGGTGGCGCGGCAGGCCTGTGCGCCTTCGATCTTGGCCAGACAATCCTGCAGCATCGTCACCGTCGGGTTGGCGAAGCGCGAATACTGGAAATGCTCGACCTGGTTGGCGAACACCGCCTCGGCCAGATCGGCGCTCTCATAGGTAAAGCCGGAGGTGAGGAACAGCGCCTCGCCATTCTCGTCCAGATTGGTGCGGATGCGCCCGGCATGGATCAGGTCCGTGGCAAGGCGGGTTTTCGGCGTGTCGGACATCTTCGGTGGCCCATCTTTCAAGCGCGGTGCGGACAAACTCTGTCCGGCCCGGGGCCAGGCGGGGCGCGCGCAACCCTCCGCCGGGCCTCTTTAGCGCTTATTTTGCTCCGTCCCGCCAGGGGACGCCTCGCCGCAATCCGGCCGGACAAATCACGAGGTGCCCCAACGCCTAGCCCTCCGGGGGAGCGCGGTCAATGCTCCGGCACGGCTTGCGCAGCCCGGCGGGCTCGACTATGTACGCCGTCACGGGCGGGTATGATGTAATGGTAGCCTGCTAGCTTCCCAAGCTCGATGCGCGGGTTCGATTCCCGCTACCCGCTCCAGTTTCCCGTTTGGCGACGCCCGCCGATGGTTGAAAAACCCCTGAAATTCCTGTATTTTTCGGCCGTCACTGATTATCCGTGACGGCGATGCGGCAGGCCGAAGCTCATGCGCTTGTCGCCCCGCCATCGTCCCCCGCCCCTCTCCGGCGCCCTGCCGCCACCCACGATCACCCCTGACGCCTGGACCCGCCGCCCATGAACCAGCCCACCGCCATCCAAGCCACCATCCGCGAGACGATCAGCCGGATTTTGACGCGGGTGAACGCCCTCTCCGCCGGCGGCCCGGGCTGGACCCGCCCTTCCTATAGCGACCTGGAATCCAGCGCCCACGCCGTGATCGAGGAGGAGGCGGGGCATCTCGGGCTGGAGGTCTCGCGCGATGCAGCCGGCAATCTTTTCGCCCGGCTGCGGGGCAGCGACCCGGCCGCGACCCCGCTTTATGTCGGCTCGCATCTGGATACGGTGAGCCAGGGCGGCGCTTATGACGGCCAGGCCGGCGTTGCCGCCGCCATGGCGCTCGCCGCCTGCTTCCACGCCACCGGCACCCGCCCGAAGATGGATTTCGTCGTCACCGTCACCCGCGCGGAAGAGAGCGTCTGGTTTCCCGCCTCCTATATCGGCTCGCGCGGGGCGTTGGGGCGGCTGACGCGGCAGGATATGGAGGTGACCCGCGCCGATACCGGGCAGAGCCTGGCCGAGCATATGCGCGCCCAGGGCTACGACCCGGAAGCGGCGCTGGCGCGGACGCCGCCGCCGCCGGCGCAATTCCTGGAATTCCATATCGAGCAGGGGCCGGTCCTGCACAGCGCCGGCGAGGCTTATGGGCTGGTGACCGCGATTCGCGGCGGGCTGCGCTACCGTAACGCGCGCATCGATGGCATCTGGGCGCATTCCGGCGGCGCCCCGCGGGAAGGGCGCGCGGATGCGGTGATCGCCTTCGCCGACCTGGCGCTGGCGATGGAGCGGGTCTGGGACGAGATGCTGGCGCAGGGCCATGACCTGACCGTGACCTTCGGCCGGGTGGACGCCGCCAGCCCGGTCCATGCCATGGCCAAGGTGGCGGGGACGCTGGAATTCTGCGTCGATCTGCGCTCCGAAAACAATGCCACGCTGGATGAGGCGGAGCGGCGGCTGCGCGCGGAGATCGCCCGCATCGAACGCGCCCGGCCTGGCATAGGCTTCCAGCTCGGCGCGCAAAGCCGCAGCCAGCCGGCGCAGCTTTCCGAGGCGATGGTGGCGCTGGCGGCCGCCGGCGCGGCGCGGCTGGGCCATACCCCCCGGCGCATGCGCGCCGGCGGCGGCCACGATGCCGCGGCCTTCGCGATGGCCGGCTGGGAGAGCACGATGATTTTCATCCGCAACTGGAATGGCAGCCATAATCCGGATGAAGGCATGGACGAGGCGGATCTGGCGCTGGCAGTGGAGGCGATCTGGGCGGCGCTGACCCCGTAAAAGGCGATTTGGAAAATTTGCAAAAGTTTTTGCCGCCGCTTTTTTCAAAAAGCCGCGGCAAAAACCTCCCGGCGCTCGCACCGAAATTCGAAACGCCCGAAAATTCCCTGATTTTTAATGGCTTTTTTGAAAATGATCACCATTCGAAACAGTAAATTACGAAGCTGTAAGGCATCGCTTTTCGAAATTTTTTATTAACTCGTTCTGCGCATCATCCTTGCCACTTTCAACTTCGCCAAGGATGGAAACCGTTCATGGAACTCCAGACTTCCACGCCCTGGGGGCAGCGGCACGCCCCACCCCATCCGGTGGAAACCGGCTCCTATCTATCCCGCCGCACGCTGCTGCGCATTCCCGGGCAGCCATTCCGGCATCCATGCCGCATCACCGATTGTTCGGTTGAGGGCTACCGCGCCGTCATCCTCTCACCGCGTCCGGATGCGGGGCGGCATTTCTCCACCGGCCAGGAGGTGGAACTGGAACATGCCGATGGCTGGCGCCGCATGGTCGGCGTGCGCTGGGTGAAGGGCAATGTGCTCGGCCTGGAAATCCTCAACCCGGTCACCCGGATCATCATCCCCCGCGAAAATGGCGAGCCCGAGCCGCATGATTGCGATCTGCTGGGCGTTCATGGGGAGCTGTTCCGCGTCACCATTCCCGATGAGCCGAGCCTGTGCGACCAGTTCGGCCTGGAACTGCCGAATGGCGAAACCTTGCAGGTGCGGGTGCGCTGGGCCACGCAGGGTGAAATCTGCCTGCAACCGGTGCGGCCAAACTGGCGGCTGTGAGGGTGCCGGCGTCGCAAAGCTTGCGCAGGCTGACGGGCTTGGGCGGGGCGGGGCGGCCACCTTGTGCGGCCGAAATGAAGTGATGAAATCTTAGAGTCTGTTTCAAAAGTCGCTCTGGTGAGTCCGCCAGAGTGGCGTTTCAACCAGAGTGGCGTTTCAAACATCCTCTTAGCCGCGCCAGGGCTCCTCCGGCCAGTCATGCTTGGGATAGCGCCCGCGCATATCGCGCCTGGCATCCGCCCAGCCGCCGCGCCAGAAGCCGGCGAGGTCGGCGGTGATGGCGATCGGCCGTTGCGCCGGGGAGAGCAGCGCCAGTTGCAAGGGGATTTTGCCCCCGGCCAGTTTCGGCGTCGCATCCGTGCCGTAGAACACATGCGCCCGCGCGGCGGCGACGGGGAGCGGGCCGGAATAATCGATCCGCACCCGGCCATGTTTGAGGCTGAGTTCGGCGGGCAATTCCTTGTCCAGGCGCGCGGCCTGCTCATGGCTCATCAGCCCGCGCAGCAGATGATAGAGGTCCAGGTTTTTGGCCTCCCTCAGCGTCGTCATCCCGGCGAGATAGGGGGCCAGCCAATCCTGCACGGTGGCGGCCAGCGCGGCGCGGGAGAGGTCCGGGTAGGTGTCGTCCACCCCGCGCATCACCGCGACGCGGGCGCAGAGATTTTCCGCCGCATCGGTCCAGTCCAGCTGCTCCAGCCGGGTGGAGAGCGCCTGCGCCAAAGCCGCCTGGATTTCCTCGGGGTTCGGCGCCGCCGCGCGGTCGCGCAGCACCAAATTGCCCAGCCGCACCCGCTCGCGCACCGAGACATTATTGCTCACCGGGTCGAACCCGGTCTCGCGGGTGGTCTTGCAGCGGGCACGCAGGAAGTCCGGCAGATCATCGGCATCCAGCGCCGCGCCGAGGCGGATTTTCGCGCCCTTGCCGTCCAGCGCCGCCACCGCCAGCAGCCGGTTGCGGGCCAGCGGGTCGGCGGCCGGGAGATTGCCGGCGCCACCGCCTGAGAGGCGGTAAGAGCCATCCGCCCCGCGCGCCTGGGCGATGCGGTCCGGAAACCCGGCGGCGACCACCGCCCCCGGCGCGCCGAAGCCCGGCATCGTCCCCAGCCCCAGCCGGTTGCGGTAGATTTTCGCGGCCTGGCGCACGCGCGAAAGGATGGCGCGGTCGCCCTCGCCCCGCCCGGCCAGCACATCCAGCCGGAGCTGTAGATCCGCACTCGCGGTCTGGGCGAGGAAATCGCGCTCTTCCAGAATCGCGGCGATGTCGGCGGCCAAGGCGCGGGTGGGTTTGTCCGGAGCGGCCAGCATCATCGCGGCGAGGCGCGGTTCGGCGCGCAGCCGCGCCATCTCCCGGCCCAAAGCCGTGATCCTGCCCGCCTCATCCAGCGCCCCCAGCTGCGCCAGCAGCGCCTGCGCGGCCTTCAGCGCGCCGTCGGGCGGGGCGTCCGGGAACGGCAGGTCGCCCGGCGCCTCGCCCCAGGCGGCGCAGGCCAGGACCAGGCCGGAAAGCTCGGCGGCGAAGATTTCCGGGCGGTCAAAGGGCGGCAGGCCGCGGTTCAGCGCTTCCGACCAGAGCCTGATCGCCACACCCGGCCCCAGCCGCCCGGCACGCCCGGCGCGTTGCGCGGCGGCGGCGCGCGAGATGCGCTGGGTGGTCAGGCGGGTCAGGCCGGAGCTGGTGTCCAGCACCGGGGCGCGGCGATAGCCGCCATCGATGACGATGCGCACGCCGGGCACGGTGAGCGAGGTCTCGGCGATGGAGGTGGAGAGCACCACGCGGCGCTCCTCATGCTGGCGCAAAGCCTTGTCCTGCGCCTCGCGCGAAAGATCGCCATGCAGCGGCAGCACCAGAGCCGGGCAGCGCTCCAGCGCCTGCGCGGTGCGGCGGATTTCGGCCATGCCGGGCAGGAAGACGAGAATATCGCCGGGATGCGCCAGCAGCGCCTCGCGCACCGCCTTCGCCGCCGCCTCCGGCAGATCGCGCGGGGACATGATGTCGCGCTTGGCGTGGATGATTTCCACCGGGAACATCTTGCCCTCGCTGCTGATCACCGGTGCTGCCAGCAAGGCGGAGAGCTTTTCCGCCTCGGCGGTGGCGGACATCGCCAGGATGCGCAGTTCCGGGCGCAGGCCGCGCTGCAGATCGCGCACCAGAGCCAGGGCGAGATCGGCCTCCAGGCTGCGCTCATGCACCTCGTCGAAAATCACCAGCCCGATGCCCTCAAGTCCGGGGTCGGAGAGCAGGCGGGAGGTGAGCAGCCCTTCGGTGATCACCTCGATGCGGGTTTTCGGGCCGACCGCACTTTCCAGCCGGGTGCGAAAGCCCACGGTCTCGCCGGCAACCTCGCCCAGCAGCTCGGCCATGCGCATCGCCGCCGCGCGGGCGGCGAGGCGGCGCGGCTCCAGCAGCAGGATCTTGCCGCCCATGCCCGCCTCCAGCGCCGCCAGCGGCACTGTGGTGGTTTTGCCCGCCCCTGGCGGGGCCACCAGCACGGCATTGCCGCCCGGCTGGCCCAGCGCATGCAGCAGGGCGGGCAGGGCTTCGGCGACGGGCAGATCGGTCATCATCGCGCCCGGATAGCAGAGAGCGCGCGCCCATGCGATATTCCCGGCCATGCGCTGCCTTGCCCTGCTCGTCTTGCTGTTCCTGCCGCATTTCGCCCTGGCGGCGAGCAGCGCGCCTTATGTGACGCCGCGCGATCAGGTGCGGCTGGTCTCCGCCGCCAACAGCGCCGCCGACGGCACGCTGCGCCTGGCGCTGCAATTCAAACTGGCACCTGGCTGGCATATTTACTGGAAAAACCCCGGCGATGCCGGCTTTCCCCCTGCCATCAGCGCCGCCGCGCCGGTGACGCTGAGCCCCCTCGATTATCCCCCGCCGGATTATTTCCTGCAGGACGGGATCGCCGCCTATGTGCTCTCGGGCGAGGCGCTGCTGCCCTTCACCGCCAGCGGGATCAGCGGCGACAGCCTCACCGTGAACGCGCGCTGGCTGGTCTGTTCCGATATCTGCGTGCCCGAACATGCCAGCTTCACCCTGTCTCTGGCAGGCGGGCCCTCCGCCGAGGCCGGGCTGTTTCCCGCCGCCCCCAGCATCGTTGCCTCTCCCTATAAGGCAACGCTGACGCCGGATGGTACGCTGCGTCTGGACGGGGTGGGGGCGCAGCAGGTGAAATCCGCGCATTTCTTCCCCGACTCGGCCAGCGCCCTGGTGAATAGCGCGCCGCAAAATCTGAGTTTCGGCGCGCATGATCTGAGGCTGCGGCTGAAACTCGCCGGCCCCGCCCCGGCGCGGCTGACCGGCCTGCTGGAACTCACCGACCCGAGCGGGCGGATGCAGGCGCTCGCCATCGCCACCACGCCAGCGCCGCCGCAATCCCACACCCCCTGGTGGCTGCTGGCGCTGGCGGGCGGGCTGATTTTGAATCTGATGCCCTGCGTGTTCCCGGTGCTGGCGATGAAGGCCGCCGCCTTTGCCCGCATGGGCGGCGCCGCGCACGCGCATATCCGGCGCGAGGCGCTGGGTTATACGCTGGGCGTGCTGGGCTCCATGGCCGTGCTGGGCGGGGTGCTGCTGGGGCTGCGCGCCGCCGGGGTGGCGGCGTTCTGGGGGTTTCAGTTCCAGTCGCCGGTGTTCGTCGCTCTGGCGGCCTGGGTGATCCTGGCGGCGGGGCTGAGCATGGCCGGGCTGTTCCATCTCTCGATGCCGGGCTTCATCGGCCGGCTGCCGGCGCAGCATAGCGTGCTCACCGGGCTGCTGGCGGTGCTGGTGGCCACACCCTGCACCGCGCCCTTCATGGGCGCGGCCATCGCCGCCGCGCTGGCGATGCCGGCACTCCCCGCCATGGGGCTGTTCCTGGCGCTGGGGCTGGGGCTGGCGCTGCCGATCCTGATCCTCGCTTTCATCCCGGCCCTGGCCGCTGCCCTGCCCCGCCCCGGGCGCTGGATGGCATGGGTGCAGAAACTCCTCTCCATCCCGATGTTCGCCACCTGCCTCTGGCTGGGCTGGGTACTGTTCCGCCAATCCGGCCCGCTGGGTCTGGCGCTGCTGGGGCTGGGCGCGCTGCTGCTGGGGTTCAGCCTGGCGCGCAAGCCGGTTTTCGCGCTGCTGGCGCTGGTGCTGCTGCCCCTCCTGCCCAGCGCCCCGGCCGGCGCCAGGCTCACCCTGCCCGGCGCCCAGCCTTACAGCGCGGCGCTGCTGGCGCGGCTGCGGGCGCAGCACCGGCCGGTCTTCATCGACCTGACCGCCGCCTGGTGCATCACCTGCCAGGTGAATGAGCGCACCACGCTGGAAGCGGCACCGGTGCGGGATCTGTTCAAGGCCAAGCATGTCGCGCTGCTGGTGGGGGACTGGACCAACCGCGACCCGGCCATCACCGCCCTGCTGGCAGCCAGCCACCATGCCGGGGTGCCGCTCTATCTCTATTATCCGCCCGGCGGCGCGGCGGCGGTTTTGCCGCAAATCCTCACCCCCGGCATCGTGAAAGACGCGCTGCAAGGTTAAAAAACCTTTACGGCCATTGCGCCTGGGCCCAATCCGCGCAAAATTCGGTTACGATAAAATGACAGGCGTCAAGGACTTGAGGATGCAGGATGTCTCCGGCGCGGCGCTGTCCGGCCCGCGCGCGAAACTGGATGCTGACAGCATCAAAGCCACCTATTCACGCTACGCGAAATCCTATGACAGCTGGTTCGGGCTGATCTCCAGGGCGGCGCGCAATGCGGCCGTGGCGGCGGTGAACGCGGCCCCCGGCGCGAAGGTGCTGGAGGTTGGGGTGGGCACCGGGCTGGCGCTGCCGCTCTACAGCCCGGCCAAGCGCATCACCGGCATCGATCTCTCCCACGACATGCTGAACATCGCCCGCGACCGCGTGGCCGAGATGGGGCTGCGCCATGTCGAGGCGCTGGAAGAGATGGACGCGCAGGCGACCAGCTTCGAGGATGGCAGCTTCGACGTCGCGGTGGCGATGTTCGTCGCCTCCGTGGTGCCGGACCCCCGCGCTCTGGTGGCGGAGCTGCGCCGGGTGGTGAAGCCGGGCGGGCGGATTTTGTTCGTCAACCATTTCGCCCGCGAGTCGGGGCCGATCTGGTGGATCGAGCGGGCGATGGCCCCGGCCTCCAAGCCGCTGGGCTGGCATCCGGATTTCCGGCTGGACCATATGTTCGCCGCCTCCGACCTCGCCCAGGCAAGGATCACGGATATGCGGCCGATCGGGCTGTTCCGGCTGGTGGAGCTGGTGCGCTAAGCGCCATGCGCGGCATCATCCTGGCGGCCGGCCTGCTGCTGGCCGGCCCGGCCCTGGCGCGGAATTGCGCCGATCCGCAGACGCAGACGGATATGAATATCTGCTCCTACCGGGATTTCCAGAAGGCGGATGCGGCGCTGAACGCCAGCTACCGGGCATTGCTGGGCAAAATCTCGCCGGCCGGCCAGACGAAGCTGCGCCAGGCCGAGCGCGACTGGGTATCCTACCGCGACGCGCAATGCGGCTTCGAGACGATGGGCACGCAAGGCGGGACCATCCATCCGCTGGTGCGCAACCAATGCGAGACGGCGCTGACCGAGGCGCAGGCCAAGCGGCTGGAGGCGCAGCTGCACTGCCAGGAGGGCGATGTCAGCTGCGGCGGCCAGTAAAGCTAGAGCAATATGTGTTTAGGTTGACGCGGCAGCGACAACTTAAACACATGAAATTGCTCGCTAAACCAAAACTTGGCGCCTCAAGCTAAGAGCTTGAGGCGCTAATGCAGCGTCAGCAGCTGGGCGTTGCGCCAGCCGGCGGGCTTGATCAGCTCCGCCTGGCCGACGCGGACCGAATGCAGCTTGCCATCCAGATTGGCGGCCCAGAAATCCAGGAATTTGTGCAAGGCGGGGAATTTCGGCGCGAGATCGAGCTCCTGCCAGATATAGCTCTGCAACAGGCCCGGATGGTCCGGCAGATGATAGAGGATCTCGGCGGTGGTCAGGCGGTAGTCGCGCATCTGCAAGGCAAGGGACATGCTTGGCACTCTCTCTTGAAGTCAGTGTTGGCAATCCCCGGGGTTTCACCAGACTGCCACACACAACCCCCTGCTGTGCAACTATAATCTTCAACGAAACCAGCAACTTGGCACTCAAAACCGGGAAGTGCTGCCGTTCTTGACTTCACCGGGCCGCCCGGGCTACATCTCTGGCACTCCTTCCAAGGGAGTGCTAACAGCCGCGGTGCCGCACAATTGGGCCGGACAGGCTGGGAAGCTTTTAAGACATAATGTTTAGGAGCGATCATATGGCGAATTTCCGCCCTCTGCACGACCGCGTTGTGGTCCGTCGCATCACCGCCGAAGAAAAGACCGCCGGCGGCATCATCATTCCGGACACCGCCAAGGAAAAGCCGCAGGAAGGTGAAGTCGTCGCTGCTGGCGCCGGCGCGCGCAACGAGACCGGCGCCCTGGTGGCCCTGGACGTGAAGGCGGGCGACCGCGTGCTGTTCGGCAAATGGTCCGGCACGGAGGTCAAGATCAACGGGGAAGACCTGCTGATCATGAAGGAATCCGACATTCTCGGCATCATCGCCGCTTGATTTAACGCGGCCCGATTCAGACTGCGCGGCTGAAGCCGCTCCGTCATCGGGACGCTCATTCATAGAGGAGCTATATCATGGCTGCTAAAGACGTCCGTTTTGGTTCTGACGCGCGCGACCGCATGCTGCGCGGCGTCGACACCCTCGCCAATGCCGTCAAGGTGACCCTGGGCCCGAAGGGCCGTAACGTTGTCATCGAGAAATCCTTCGGCGCCCCGCGCATCACCAAGGACGGTGTGTCCGTCGCCAAGGAAATCGAGCTGTCCGACAAGTTCGAGAATCTCGGCGCGCAGCTGATCCGCGAAGTCGCCTCCAAGACCAACGACCTGGCCGGCGACGGCACCACCACCGCGACCGTGCTGGCCCAGGCCATCGTGCGCGAGGGCGTGAAGGCCGTGGCTGCTGGCCTGAACCCGATGGATCTGCGCCGCGGCATCGACAAGGCGGTTGCCGCCGTCGTGGAAGAGCTGAAGGCCCGCACCAAGAAGATCACCAACCCGTCCGAGACCGCGCAGGTTGGCACCATCTCCGCCAACGGCGAGTCCGAGATCGGCGAGATGATCTCCAAGGCGATGCAGAAGGTCGGCAATGAGGGCGTGATCACGGTTGAGGAAGCCAAGGGCATCCAGACCGAGCTCGATGTCGTCGAGGGCATGCAGTTCGACCGCGGCTATGTCTCCCCGTACTTCATCACCAACCCGGAGAAGATGGTTGCGGACCTCGAGAGCCCGTACATCCTGATCTTCGAGAAGAAGCTCTCCCAGCTGCAGCCGATGCTCCCCCTGCTGGAAGCCGTGGTGCAGACCGGCAAGCCGCTGCTGATCATCGCCGAGGATGTCGAGGGCGAGGCCCTGGCCACCCTGGTGGTGAACAAGCTGCGCGGTGGCCTGAAGATCGCCGCCGTGAAGGCGCCGGGCTTCGGCGATCGCCGCAAGGCCATGCTGGAAGACATCGCCATCCTGACCGGTGGCCAGGTGATCTCCGAGGATCTGGGCATCAAGCTCGAGACCGTGACCCTGAACATGCTGGGCCGCGCCAAGAAGGTCCTCATCGAGAAGGAAAACACCACGATCGTCGAGGGTGTGGGCGCCAAGGAGGACATCACCGGCCGCGTCAACCAGATCCGCGCGCAGATCGAGGAGACCACCTCGGACTACGACCGTGAGAAGCTGCAGGAGCGTCTGGCGAAGCTGGCAGGCGGCGTTGCCGTCATCCGCGTCGGCGGTGCCTCCGAGGTTGAGGTGAAGGAGCGCAAGGACCGCGTGGACGACGCGCTGCACGCCACCCGCGCCGCGGTTGAAGAAGGCATCGTGCCGGGCGGCGGTGTCGCCCTGACCCGCGCCTCCAAGGTGCTGGACGGGCTGAAGGCCGATAATAACGACCAGCAGACCGGCATCGAGATCATCCGCCGCGCCATCCAGGTGCCGCTGCGCCAGATCGCCGAGAACGCCGGTGAAGACGGCGCGGTCATCGCCGGCAAGGTGCTCGACAATGCCGAGTACGTGTATGGCTACGACGCCCAGTCCGGTGAGTTCAAGGACATGGTCGCCGCCGGCATCATCGACCCGACCAAGGTTGTGCGCACCGCCCTGCAGGACGCCGCCTCCGTGGCCGCTCTGATCATCACCACCGAAGCCGGTGTGACCGAGCGCCCCGAGAAGAAGGCCCCGATGGGCGCCCCCGACATGGGCGGCATGGGCGGCATGGGCGGCATGGATTTCTAATCCAGCCTTCCGGCTTGAAACAGGAAACCCCGGCAGCGATGCCGGGGTTTTTTGTTGGGCGCGGCGCTGGCTTGCCCCGCAAGATTGAAATTTAGCTTCATGCGGCCTACAAGCTGCATGTTTCAACCGTTAGAAAGTACCCGCCCGCGTGGATAAACCGAGCCTCTCCGAACGCATGGACACTCTGGGAGCGGGCCTGCGCTTCGCCGGCAAGGCGATTTTCACGCGCTATACGCCGCTGCTGGCGCAGATGGTGGTGACGCGGCGCTGCAATCTGGCCTGCGGCTATTGCAATGAATATGACGATTTTTCCGCCCCGGTGCCGCTGGCAACGCTGATCGCCCAGGTGGACCATCTGGCGGCGCTGGGCTGTGCCTCGCTCACCGTCACCGGCGGCGAGACGCTGCTGCATCCGGAGCTGGACCAGGTGATCCGCCATGCCCGCGACAAGGGCATGATCGTGACCATGATCACCAACGGCTTCAAGCTCTCCAAAAGCTGGATCGAGCGGCTGAACGCGGCGAAGCTGCAGGGCATGCAGATCAGCATCGACAACCTGATCGCCGACGATATTTCGATGAAGAGCCTCTCCTCCGTGGAAGGGCGGCTGAAGCTGCTGCAGGAGCATGCCAAATTCAATGTGAATGTGAACTCGGTGCTGGGCGTGACCGGTGAGCGCACACAGGATGTCATCACCATCGCCGAGACGGCGGCGAAATACGGGTTCCAGCATTCGGTGGGCGTGCTGCACGACCATTCCGGGGCGCTGAAGGCGCTCTCGGACGCGCAAATGGCGGCCTACCGGAAGGTGACCGAGATTTCGCCCTCGCTGGTGCATACGCTGAATTACAGGCTGTTTCAGAAGAACCTGATGCAGGGCAAGCCGAATGACTGGAAATGCCGGGCCGGGGCGCGCTATCTCTACATCACCGAGGATGGGCGGGTGCATTATTGCTCGCAGCAGCGCGGCTATCCGGCGAAACCGCTGCTGGACTACACGCGCGAGGACATTAAGCGCGAATACCATACCAAGAAGGATTGCGCGCCGACCTGCACGCTGAGCTGCGTGCATCAGATGAGCCTGTTCGACGGCTTCCGGGGCAAGCAGCGCGAAGCGGACCCCACCCCCGCCCTGGCCTGATGTATTCCGAGCAGGATCTGAACGAGGCGGTTCAGGCCGGGGCGATCAGCGCGCAAAATGCCGCGGCGCTGCGCGAATTCGTCGCGGCGCGGCGGCAAGTGCCGGCGGTCGATGAGGAATATGTCCGGCTCTTAAGCGGCTTCAACGATATTTTCGTCTCCATCGCCATCGCGCTGGTCGGCATCGCCACCTTCGTGCTGGCCGGGGATGCTTGGTCACGCGGGCTGGCGATGGCGGCGGAAGCCTGGGTGATGGCGGAGTATTTCACCCGCCGCCGGCGCATGGCGCTGCCGAGCATTCTGCTGCTGCTGCTCTATGCCCAGGGCGTGGCGTTGCTGTTGATGCATGTGATCGGCGTGTATGTGGCGGACCATCTGCTGGCCTTCCTGCCTTATGGGCGGGTGGGGACGAAGAGCGGACTGTATCTCACCACCGGCTTTACCGCCGGGATCGAGGCGCTGGCGATCTACGCGCATTGGTGGCGCTTCAAGGTGCCGATCACGGTGGCGGCCGGGTGCGGGGCCTTGGTCGGGCTGGTGGTGTTTCTGGCGCTGGGCTTCGCGCCGGGGCTGCTGCCTTACTGGCCCTGGCTGATGATCGCGGGCGGGCTGGCGGTGTTCGCGGTGGCGTTGTGGTGGGATATGTCGGACCGCGCCCGGCTCACCCGCCGGGCGGATGTGGCCTTCTGGCTGCATCTGCTGGCGGCGCCGATGCTGGTGCATCCGGCGTTTTATCTGCTGGGGCTGTTGCAGGGTAGGGGCGATGCGGCGGTGGCGGTGGCGCTGTACGCGGTGCTGGCGGTGGTGGCGCTGCTGGTGGACCGGCGGGCCTTGCTGGTCTCCGCCCTTGGCTATGTGATTTATGCGCTGGCGCATGTGCTGCGGCAATCCGGCAGCGAGGCGCAGAGCCTGGCGGTGACGGCGCTGATCGCCGGCTGCGCGCTGCTGCTGCTCTCGGCCTTCTGGCACCGCGTAAGAGCGGCACTCCTGCGCCTGCTCCCCGTTTCGCTAACCGGGAAACTCCCCGCGTAACAGCGCAAAAGTTTTTAGGGGGTTTGGGGGGATTTTTTCAAAAATCCCCCCAATTCTTGCCTTCAGAACCCGCCTTCGAAGGCCAATTCCGTCACCGGCTTGCGCGGGCTCGGCGCCTCGCGGGCCTGCAGAGCTTCCGGCAGCTGGTCCTTCGGCCCCTGCTTGCCGATCACCAGCCCCATCTCGACCTTATAGCCGGCCGGGATTTTCAGCTCGGTATAGATCTTCTCCAGCTCGATGCCGACCATGCCGTGCGCGAACCAGCCCATGGCGGTGGCCTGCAGCGCCAGGCAGGCCCAGGCGGCGCCGGCGTCGAAGGAATGGCTGTAGGAGGGCACCGGCGTCTCCTTGCCCGGCACCGTCATGGTCTCGGAGGAGACGATGAAGACGATGGCGGAGCCGGTCTTTGCCCAGCTCTGGTTGAACGGGTTCAGCAGACCGAGGAACTTGTCCCAATGCGCATTGTCGCGGCGGGCGTAAAGAAAGCGCCAGGGCTGGGAATTATAGGAGGAAGGCGCCCAGCGCGCGGCTTCGAACATGGTGCGCAGATCATGCTCGGAAATGCCCTCGCCATTGAAGGCGCGCGGCGACCAGCGCTCAAGGAAAATCGGCTCGATCGGGTGGTCGGCCGTGCGGGAATTGGCGGTCAGGCTCATGCATCGCTCCTTTAAGTAAGACGCGGCGCAAGCTTAACCGAGCCTCAAAGGAGAGGCAAAGACGCTGCCTTATTGCAGGTTGCGGTTGGGGGCTTCTGCGGCGACCGGGCGGGCCACCGGAGCTTCGGCGACCTCGTTGCGGCCATTGCCGGTGGCGGCGATCACCGTGCCGGTATCGGCATGGTTATAGATGAAGCCATAGGTCGGGTAGGTGGACCCCATGGTGCGGGTATCGCCCAGCTCAACCTGCACCGCGGACCAGTTATTGTCCGGGGAAACGTCCTGGATGGTGACGTCGTTGGTGATCGAGCCCGGCACCCAGTTGGCCTGCGTCACCAGGATGGTGCGCGGGTCCAAAACGGCGGTGACGACGGCGACATGGCCGAGCGGCATACGGCCGATGGAGCGGAAATTCAGCACGGCGCCGACCTTCGGGGTGTCGCCGCGCTGATAACGGCCGGCGGCTTCGGCCCACCAGAGGAAGGCATCGCCGGAGAGCTGGATATGCGAGACCTCCCGCGCATAAGGCACGCACTGAATATAGGAATGGCGATATTCGGCGGCGATTCGGGCGCGGTGGGAGAGATGGCGGCTGGCGACATGATGCAGCTCATGCGCATCGCGGCGGCTGGCTTCGTGGGTGCGGCTGATCTCGTGATGGCTCTGCGCCACATGGCTGCTCACGCGGTGGATTTCGTGGGTGGCCACATGGGTGCTGATATGATGGGTCTCGTGCGCGACGCGGCTGCTGCTGTGATGCACCGTGCTGTGCGCGATATGGGAGACGTGGGAGGCATGGGAGACGCTGTGATGGGTGGAAGCCTTGGCGGCGGCGGGGCAGAGGGCGGTTATCGCGGCGACGGAGACACCAGCAGCCCAGGCGCCAACGCCCTTTGTCATCATCCTGTTCGCCTTGTTCCCAACCATTTCGTGTCCACCCGATCCGTACGAGACGCAAACAAACTATGACGATTTGCTACGGGTGGATTGCAGGACGCGCAACCCATGACTGCGACAAAATTACAACAGATACATGAATTCGATGATCTGAGTGTCATCTGACTGTTATGTTTAAGACAATTTTCCTAAACGCCGAAAACGCAATCTTTCCAGGCCAGAACCGGGTTTTTTAAGCGAGTCTTAACAAAAAAGGGAGCGTGGAACGCTCCCCAAATCGTTCATTCTAAAAAAGAATGAAGGGCCGGTAAAAATCAGCGGCAGGCGGTGACCATGATCTCCACCAGCCAGGCCGGGTCGGCCAGCTTGGCCTCGACGCAGGCGCGCACCGGGGCCTGGCCTTCCGGCAGCCATGCGGTCCAGACTTCATTAAGCGCCGCGCGATCTGAAATATCCTTTAGCCAGATATGCGCCTGGAGCAGGCGGGTATTGTCGGTGCCATGCGCTTCCAGCAGGGCATCGATCTGATCCAGCACATCCTTGGTCTGGGCCTTGATGTCGCCGCTATTGTCCAGCGGGCCGACGCCCATGGTGTAGACGAACCCGTGATATTCGACGGCCTTGGCGAGAACCGGGCCGGCCTCGGTGCGGATGATACGGCTCATGAGAAACTCCGTTAGTTGACGATATGCGGGGCGACGACCGGCACGTTGTTGACGCTGGGGCCGCCATTCTGGTTGCCGAACTGCACGCAACGCTGAATCTGCTGATAGCGCTCATTCATCGCGCCCATCTGCTCGGACTGAAACAGCTGCGTCGGCGCGCCGAAGCGCTGGCCGTCCTGCAGGGTGCGGGCCTGCAGGTTCACCGTGCTGTTCTGATAGGCCTGGTTGGCGCTGGCGGTGCAGGCGGCCTGGTTGGCGGCCTCGGCCTGGCTTTGCGGCTGGCTGGCGCAGCCGGCCAGAAGCAGGGCGGCCGCCAGCGCGGCAAGATACGGTTTCATGCGATAGGGCTTCCGTTGGTCTGGGCGCAGCCATATCGGCTTTGCGGGAAAACTCAACCGGCCACGTCCAGCAAAATCTTGCCGATATGGGTGCTGGCCTCCATCAGCGCATGCGCCTGCGCCACCTGGGCCAGGGGAAACACCTTGTCGATCACCGGGGAGACCTTGCCCTTGGCCAGCAGCGGCCAGACATGATGCTTCAGCGACGCGGCGATATGCGCCTTCTCCTCGGCGCTGCGCGGGCGCATGGTGGAGCCGGTGATGGTCAGGCGCCTGGTCATCACCGGCAGCAGATCGATCTCGGCCTTGGCGCCCTGCATGAAGGCCACCTGCACCAGCCGGCCGCGCGGGGCCAGGGATTGGAGATTGCGCTGGACGTAAGGGGCACCGACCATGTCCAGCACCACATCCACCCCGCGTCTGTCGGTGGCCTGGGCGATGACCGCCTGGAAATCCTGGGTCTTGTAGTTGATCGCGGTGGCGCCATAGCGCTCGATGAAGGCGCATTTCTCGTCCGAGCCGGCGGTGGCGAAAACCCGCGAGCCCTGCGCGCGGGCGAGTTGCAAGGCGGTGAGGCCGATGCCGGAGGTGCCGCCATGCACCAGCAGGCTCTCCTGCGGGGCAAGCTGCGCCATGTCGAACAGATTGGCCCAGACGGTGAAAAAATTCTCCGGAATCGCGGCGGCCCTGAAGGCGTCATACCCCTCCGGCCAGTGCAGGCACTGCCCGGCCGGCACCGCGACATATTCCGCGTAACCGCCGCCATTGCACAGCGCCGTCACCTTATGGCCGGGATAAAACCCGCTTGCCATCTCGCCCAGCGCCACCACCTCGCCGGCCACTTCCAGCCCCAGAATCGGGCTGGCGCCGGGCGGGGGCGGGTAGAGCCCCTTGCGCTGCTGCACATCCGGCCGGTTCACCCCGGCCGCCTGCACGCGGATCAATATCTCATCCGGCCCCGGCACGGGCACCGGGCCCTGGGCGATCACCAGCGCCTCCGGGCCGCCAGGGGTGGGAAGATCGACAAAGCGCATCGTCTCGGGAAGCATCATGGCGCCATATCGACGCCTTCGCCCGGCTTGCGTCAAGCCATCGCCGGTGCAAGGTAGGCGGCGCATGACCCCCCTTCCCCGCCGCGCCCTGCTGGGCACTGGTCTGGCGCTGGCCCTGCCCGCTCTGGGCCGCGCCGCCAGCACTGCCCAGAAGCCGCCCGCCCCGACCCCGCCGAAGGCGCGCTTCGGCGCCGCCCTGCCCTTGACCGGCGCCGAGGCGCTGCAAGGGGATGAGGCGTTGCGCGGGATTCTGCTGGCCATCGCGGATGTGAACGCGGCCGGCGGGGTGGGCGGCCAGCCGATCGCCTTCACCACGGCGGATATGTCCACCCAGGCCAGCGCCGCCACGGCGGTGAACGGGCTGATCACCCAGTCCCATGCCAATCTGCTGCTGGGCAGCGGCAGCTCCGCCCTCTCCTACCCGGCGACGGCGGCGGCGGAGCTGGCGCAGACCCCGTTCATCGAGCTGACCGCCCCGGCGGATGGCATCATGACCCGCGGCTTCAAATTCCTGCTGCGCACCGCGCCCACCACCAGCATGATCGGCGGGCTGGCGGCGGCGACGGTGCAGGCGCGCTTCGCCAAGCGCAAGCTCGGGCTGCTGTTCAATACCGGCGCCACTGACGGGGCGATCGCGGCGGCGACGCTGGCGGCCTTGGGCAAGGCGGGGCAGAGCGTGGCGCTCTCCGCCGGCTATCCGACGGATGCGGCCGGGCTTTACGAGCAGGTGGGGCGGATGATGCGCGCCAAGGTGGAGGTGCTGCTGCACGCCGCCGGGCCGGATGACACGCTGGCGCTGTTCCAGGCGATGAAAAACCTGAACTGGCGGCCGGATGCGCTGCTGGGCTGCGGCAGCGGCTACGGGCTGCGCGATACCCAGGTGGCGCTGGGCGGGGCGCTGAACGGCACCTTTGTCATCGCCGCGCCGTTTTTCCCCGGCCCCGCCCAGGCGGTGGCGAAGGCCTATACGGCCCGCTTCGCGGTGCCGCCGCGCTCGGCGGAAAGCTGCACCGCCTATGTCGGCGCCAAGCTGAGCTTCGACACGCTGAACGCGGCCGGCGGCGACCCGGCGAAGCTGATCGCGGCCCTGCGCCAGCTCAATCTGGCGCCCGGCGCGCTGGCCAATGGCTTCGGCGCGCGGTTCGACGCCAGCGGCCAGAACATCGCCAGCTTCGTGACCCTGCAGATCTGGAAGGACGGGGCGCTGGTCCCGGTCTAGAGCCTTCAGCTTTTAGAGCATCAAGCTTTTAGCTTGATGCTCTAAGTTTGTTTTAGCGAGCAATTTCATGTGTTTATTTTGACGCTGGCGCGTCAACCTAAACACATATTGCTCTAAGCCGCGCCCACCGCCCGCCCTGGCGCCTCAGGCGCGGCGCAGATACTCCCGCAGCACGCAATGCGGCGCGGCGGCGCGCAGCACACGCTCATGCACCAGCCGCCAATCCCGCGCCGGGAAATCCGGGAAGAACGTATCGGCATCCGCAACGTCCAGCCCGACCTCGGAGATCAGCAGCCGGTCGGCGAGCGGCAGCATCTCCTGATAGATCCGCGCCCCGCCAATGCCGTAAACCCGGTCATGGCCACGCTCATAGGCCAGAGCGACCGCCGCGCGCACATCCGGCGCCACCAGCTCCGCCACCCCCGTCCGTGCCGAGACGACGATATTGAGCCGCTTGGGCAGCGGCTTCACCGGCAGGCTCTCCCAGGTCTTGCGCCCCATGATCACCACCCCGGCCAGCGTCTCGCGCTGGAAGGATTTCAGATCCTCCGGCACATCCCAGGGAATGGCCCCCGCCCGGCCGATGGCGCCATTGCGCGCCCGGGCGACGATCAGGCTCAGCATCAGACCGCCACCGGGGCGCGGATCGCCGGGTCCGGATCGTAGCCGATAATCTCGAAATCCTCGTAGCGGAAATCGAAAATCGAGCTGACCTGGCGCTTGATCCGCAGGCTGGGCAACGGCTTGGGCGTGCGCGAGAGCTGCAGCCGCACCTGCTCCATATGGTTGGAATAAATATGCGCGTCGCCCAGCGTATGCACGAAATCCCCCGGCTCATAGCCGGTGACATGCGCCAGCATCACCAGCAGCAGCGCGTAGGAGGCGATGTTGAACGGCACCCCCAGGAACATATCCGCCGAGCGCTGATAGAGCTGCAAATGCAGCTTGCCGTTGAGCACCCGGATTTGCCACATCGTATGGCAGGGCGGCAGCGCCATCTGCGGCACGTCGCCGGGATTCCAGGCGGAGACGATCAGCCGGCGGCTATCCGGGGTTTTGCGGATCATTTCGACCAGCTGCGCGATCTGGTCGATCTCGCGGGCACGGTAGAGCGGGGCGCCATCCTGCTCCAGCCCGGCCGGTTCCAGCGCCGGAAAGGCCCGCCACTGGCGGCCATAGACCGGACCGAGATCGCCCTGCTCATCGGCCCATTCATCCCAGATCGTCACGCCATTTTCGTTGAGGTAGCGGATATTGGTGTCGCCGGCGAGGAACCAGAGCAGCTCATGGATGATCGAGCGCAGATGCAGCTTCTTCGTCGTCACCAGCGGAAACCCGTCCGCCAGCCGATAGCGCGATTGCAGCCCAAAATACGAAACCGTGCCGGTGCCGGTGCGGTCACTCGACCTCTCGCCCAACTCCAGCACCGTGCGGAGGGCATCGTGATATTGCTGCAAGGCTCACCTCAATCTTTGCGCGCGGGCCGCATCCCAAGGCGCGGCGTATCATCCCCCTCTCTCCCATACCGGGCCGAGTCTGGCCAGCACGGGGGCTCTTTCACAAACCGCGAAGGGCGCCTATATCAGCCTCGTCAGCTTGCTGACTATGGCGATAAACGGTGCGTGGAATAAGCGTTGTGGACCCGGGGGCGGTACCCGGCGCCTCCATATTTCTTGCGGCCCCGAGGGGCCGCCACGGCCTGATTCAGACTTCGCGGCGTTCGCCGCTTCGTCATCAGGGCGCGACCAGGGAAATTCACGGGGGCGAAATAGACTCGACACGCGTGGTAAAGACCCATCTTTTGCCCGGCATTGTACCGCCGTTATCGGGCTAATTTTTAAATGCGAACGATAACAACGTTGCATTCGCTGCAGCTGCCTAATCAGTAGCTAAAGCGCGGCTCGGGGGCGCCGGGCAACAGAAGCCCCCCACTTCGCGGATCGGTGTTCGGCCCGCTCTGTGCCAGAGCGGCGCAGCCTTGCCCGCCATTCCCGCCGCGATATCATCCTTCCCGCGCAGCCCGGCCCCGCCAGGCGCGGGGCCGCGCGCCATCCGCAGACAGACCAGACACAAAACAGACAGAGGAACCCCTCATGGTGGACAACAAAATCGTCTATGTCTTCGCGACCCTGACCGCCGCCCCCGGGCGCGGGACCGAACTGCGCCTGACCCTGGAAGAGCTGGTCACCGCCACCCGCCAGGAGCCGGGCAATGTCACCTACACCCTGCACGAAGCCACCGACGCGCCCGGCACCTTCATCGTCTATGAGGCCTATGCCGACCAGGCGGCGGTGGACGCGCATATGGCCAGCGCGCATTTGAAAGCCGCCCTGTCCGCCGCCGGCCCGCTGCTCGGCAGCCCGCCGGTGATCATCGCCGCCAAGCAGATCGCCTGAGGCGCTAGAGCAATATGTGTTTAGGTTGACGCGCCAGCGTCAAAATAAACACATAAAATTGCTCGCTAAAGCAAAATTTAGAGCATCAAGCTAAAAGCTTGATGCTCTAGCCATCCGGCCCCGCCGACAGCGCAAAAAAAAAGGCGGTGCAGAAAAGCACCGCCAAGTTTAGGGAGGAAACGTCCAAGAAATAGGAGAGAACACTCATCCTATGGGTGGAGTATATAACTGGCCGGATGAAACAGCGAAACCGGCCAATTCGCAGCGCAGCAATACCAAAAAGCTGGGCTAATGAAGTTTTCTTCATCAGCTTGGTATAGATTAAATTCCCCCCTCGCGACGCATGCAAAATGCTTCATGATGCGCAAACAAAAAGCGCCGGAAGCAGGCTTCCGGCGCTTTTTCATGCAGCTCCCGAGCTGGTCGGGCGCTTACCCCTCCGGCACCAGCACGATCACCGCCGCCTGCGCGGCAATGCCCTCACCGCGGCCGGTGAAGCCCAGACGCTCGGAGGTGGTGGCCTTTACCGAGATCAGATCGATCGACACCCCCAGCAGATCCGCCAGGCGCTGGCGCATGGCCGTGGCATGCGGGGTGATTTTCGGGCGTTCGCAGATGATGGTGATGTCCGCATTCGCCAGCCTGCCGCCACGCGCCTTGATCCGCTCGGCGGCGTGGCGCAGGAAGCGGGCGCTGTCCATGTCCTTCCACTCATTTTCGGAGGGCGGGAAATGCCGGCCGATATCGCCTTCCGCCAGCGCGCCATAAATCGCGTCGCACAGCGCATGGATGCCGACATCCGCATCCGAATGGCCGGCCAGCCCCATCTCATGCGGGAGCTTCACCCCGCAGATGATCATGTCGCGGTTCTCCGCCATCGCGTGAACGTCGTAGCCGGTGCCGATGCGCGGAATCATGCCCTGTCTCCTGATGATGCTCCGGCCTGGAATGCACGCGCCAAGGCCAGAGCGTCAATAAGCGCCGCCGGCAAAGGGGCCGCGCCTAAAAAGAAGAGCTGACGCATTGCGCGGCGCGGCAAGGCGGAATAATTTGCCCAAATCATGAGCAACGACGTCTTCCCCATGATCAAACCGATCACCATCGGCCAGGGCCCCCTGGCGGTGCGGTTGGATCACCCTGTCATCCTCGCCCCGCTCTCGGGGGTGACGGATCTGCCCTTTCGCGCTTTGGTGAAAGAGCAAGGGGCGGGGCTGGTCGTCTCCGAGATGATCGCCAGCTGGGCGATGGTGCGCGAGAACCGCAACACGCTGCGCATGGCCGAAGTGGTCTCCGCCGGCGGCCCGAATTCGGTGCAGCTGGCCGGCTGCGACCCGGAGGCGATGGCCGAGGCGGCGAAGATCGCCGTCGGGCTCGGCGCCAATCTGATCGACATCAATTTCGGCTGCCCGGTGAAAAAAGTGGCGATCGGCCAGACCGCCGGCTCGGCGCTGATGCGCGACGAGATTTTGGCCGGGCGCATCCTGGAGAGCACCGTGCGCGCGGTGAATGTGCCGGTGACGCTGAAAATGCGCATGGGCTGGGACCATAACAGCCTGAACGCTCCCAATCTGGCGCGCATCGCCGAGCAGGCGGGCATCGCGCTGCTTACCGTGCATGGCCGCACCCGCCAGCAATTCTATGAGGGGGTGGCGAACTGGGATTTCATCGCCGAGGTGAAGGCCGCGACCAGCCTGCCGGTGATCGTCAATGGCGACATCACCAGCGTTGATAAAGCCGCCGAGGCGCTGCGCCGGTCCCAGGCGGATGGGGTGATGATCGGCCGCGGGTCCTATGGCCGGCCCTGGTTCCTGCGGCAGGTGATCGATTATCTCACCACCGGCACCCGTACCCAGCCGCCGAGCCTGGCCGCGCAGAAGGAGATTTTGCTCCAGCATTACCGCGCCATCCGCGGCCATTTCGGCGAGCAGGCCGGGGTGCGGCTGGGGCGCAAGCATGTCGCCTGGTACAGCCAGGGGCTGCACAGCTCGGCCGGGTTCCGCGCCCGGATCAACCGGCTGGATGACGGCGCCGCGGTGGAGGCGCTGATCCATGAATTCTACGACCCGCTGATCGAACAGGGCTTCATCCGCCAGGACGAAATGGCGATGGCGGCATGATGACGGAAAAAGTCACGCGCGCGGGGATGGTGGGGCGGCCGCGCGCGGATCAACATAAGCGCGCGGGGGTGGTGGGGCGGCCACGCGCGCAGATAAAAATCATTTTGCGCCGCGACGAAGGAGTGGCGTGAAATGAGCGGGTTCAGAAAGGCCTTCAAGCTGGTGCGCCGGGCGCCGCGCGAGACGCAGGTCAAGCTCGACCCCGCGCAGATCCTGGAGGCCATGCCCATCGCCGTGGTGGTGGTGGATGAGCAGGACATCATCGCCGAGGTGAATTACGCCGCCGAGGAGTTTTTCGGCGCCTCCAAGACCATGCTGCAGATGACCAATCTCAGCGAATTGCTGCCGGTGGATCACCCGATTTTCCTGATGATGGAGCGCGCCCGCTCGGCCGGCGTCACCATCGCCGAGCATGATCTGATCATGGAGGGCCCGCGCATGACCAGGCGCGGCTGCGCCGTGCTCGCCGCCCCGCTTCTGGACCAGCCTGGCTTCGTGGTGCTCACCTTGCAGGACGAATCCGCCGCCAAGGCGCTGGGCCAGCAAATGTCGGCGCGCAACGCGGCGCGCTCGATCACCGGCATGGCGGCGATCCTGGCGCATGAGGTGAAGAACCCGCTCTCCGGCATTCGCGGCGCCGCCCAGCTGCTGGAGCTCAGCTCCCCGCCGCAGGACCGCGAGCTGGCGGTGCTGATCCGCGACGAGGCGGACCGCATCCGCGCCATGGTCGAGCGGATGGAGACCTTCGGCGAAAAGACGCTGGAGCGCCAGGCGGTGAATATCCACCGGGTGCTGGAGCATGTGCGCAAGCTTTCCGCCTCCGGCTTCGCCGCCAAGGTGAAATTCATCGAGAGCTACGATCCCTCGCTGCCGCATGTACTGGGGGACCGCGACCAGCTGATCCAGGTGCTGCTGAACCTGGTCAAGAACGCCGCCGAGGCGATCGAGGGCGGCGACCGCCAGGATGGCGAGATCCATCTCACCACCGGCTTCCAGCATGGGGTGCGGCTCTCCGCCTCGGCCGGTCGCTCGCGCCCCAATCTGCCGATCTTCGTTGCGGTGCGCGATAACGGCCCCGGCATCCCCGAGGATATCCGCCGGCATCTGTTCGAGCCCTTCGTCTCCACCAAGGCGGCGGGCTCCGGGCTGGGTCTGGCGCTGGTGGCGAAGATCGTCGCCGATCATGGCGGGCTCATCGATGTCGACAGCCACCCCGGCCGCACCGAATTCCGCATCCATCTGCCCGTTTTTGAAGACCCCGAAGAAGGCGTGAATTAAGCCCATGACGCTTCCCACCGTACTCGTCGCCGATGACGACCGTTCGATCCGCACCGTGCTCACCCAGGCCCTGGGGCGCGCCGGGTATCAGGTGCGCGCCACCTCCTCCGCCGCGACGCTCTGGCGCTGGGTGGAGGATGGGGAGGGCGATGTCGCCATCACCGATGTCATCATGCCGGATGAGAACGGGCTGGATCTGATCCCGCGCATCCGCCGCATCCGCCCGGAGCTGCCGGTGATCGTGATGAGCGCGCAGAGCACGCTGACCACGGCGGTGCAGGCGACCCAGCGCGGCGCCTTCGAATATCTGCCCAAGCCCTTCGACCTGACCGATTTGCTGGCGGTGGTGGACCGGGCGCTGAAGCAGCCGATCGCGCTGGCGGCGGCGCCGGAGGCGCAGAAACCCGGCCCCGACGAGGCGATGCCGCTGATCGGCCGCAGCCCGGCGATGCAGGAAATCTACCGCATCATCGCCCGCCTCACCACCACCGATCTGACGGTGATGATCAACGGCGAATCCGGGGCCGGCAAGGAGCTAGTGGCGCGCGCCCTGCATGATTTCGGCCGCCGGCGGCAAGGGCCGTTCGTCGCCATCAACATGGCCGCGATCCCGCGCGAGCTGATCGAGAGCGAGCTGTTCGGGCATGAGCGCGGCGCCTTCACCGGCGCCACCAACCGCCATATCGGCCGTTTCGAGCAGGCCGCCGGCGGCACGCTGTTTCTGGATGAGATCGGCGACATGCCGCCGGAGGCGCAGACCCGCCTGCTGCGCGTGCTGCAGGAGGGCGAGTTCACCACCGTGGGCGGGCGCCAGCCGATCCGCGCCAATGTTCGCATCGTCGCCGCCACCCACCGGGATCTGCGCGCGCTGATCCGCTCCGGCCAGTTCCGCGAGGATCTGTTCTACCGGCTCAACGTGGTGCCGATCCGGCTGCCGCCCTTGCGCGAGCGGCCGGACGACATCCCCGTGCTGGCCCAGCATTTCCTGGGCAAGGCGCAGGCCGAGGGGCTGCCGGCGAAGACCATCGACCCGGCGGCGATGGCGCTGCTTTCGGCCTATCGCTGGCCGGGCAATGTGCGCGAGCTGGAAAACGTGATCCGCCGCCTCACCGCCCTGGTGCCGCAGCCGGTGATCACCGAGGAGGTGATCGCCCAGGAGCTGGCCGACCATACCCCGGTGGAAGAGCCGGCGATGGCGATGAGCGGCGGCGAGGAGAGCGACAACATGACCAGCGTGGTCGAGCGCCATATCGGCCGGCTGCTGGCGAGCTTGCGCGAATCCGGCGAGGAAGGGGTGCTGTATGAGCGCGCTTTGGCCGAGCTGGAGCGCCCGCTGATCCGCATGACGCTGGCGGAGACGCGCGGCAACCAGATCCGCGCCGCCGCCCTGCTCGGGCTCAACCGCAACACGCTGCGCAAGAAGATCCGCGAGCATGGTATCGGCGTGCAACGCCGTGTTGGTTAACACCGTGCAGCGCCGTGTTGGATGAGCGAGGCTCGGGACATCGCTGAAAAACGCCCCCGCCGCTCGGGCCTCACCTGGGCGGTGGATCTGATGCTGGGGCGCGTCTCCACCCTGCTGGTCGCCTCGGTGGCGCTGGTGCTGGGCATCCTCACCTTCGGGCTGCTGGCGGGACGGGTGCATCTCTCGCTGCATTCCGGCGGCGCGCTGGCGCTGATGGTCTCGGATTTCGCCGCCCTGCTGCTGCTGATCCTGGTGCTGGCCGGGCGGGTGACGCGGGTGATGCTGGAGCATCGGCGCGGCGCCGCCGGGGCGCGGCTGCATGTGCGGCTGGTGTTCCTGTTCGGTGGCGTGGCCGCGGTGCCGGCCGTGCTGGTCGCCATCTTCGCCATCGTCTTCTTCAATTTCGGCGTCCAGGCCTGGTTCAACACCCGGGTGCAGACCGCCCTGGCGGAGAGCAACCAGGTCGCCCAGGGTTATCTGACCGAGCATGAGAACGACATCCGGCTGGATGCGCTGGCGATGGCCAACGACCTCTCCGGCTCGGTGTTTTTCGGCAATCCGAACGAGTTCGCCAATTATCTGGTCAGCCAGACCACGATTCGCGGCCTGACCGAGGCGGAGATTTTCGACCCGCGCAGCGGCCAGGTCATCGCCTCCGCCGGGCTGTTCGCCGGCATGGTCAATACCGTGCCGGACCGCGCCGTGATCGCCCAGGCCAATGCCGGGCAGGTGCCGGTGATCAGCCCGCCGGGCAGCACCGCCGAGCAGGCGGTGATCAAGCTCGACATCACCCCGCCTTTGATGCTGATGCTGGAAAAGCCGGTGGACCCGGCGATCCTGGATCACGTCAACCGCACCCAGCAGGCGGTCGAGGAATATCAGCGTCTGGCGAAGAACCGCGCCCAGCTGGAAGTTTCCTTCGCGCTGATCATCGCGGTGCTCACCCTTCTGGTGCTCTCCGCCCTGGTCGGATTCGGCCTCGTCATCGCCAACCAGATCGCCAAGCCGCTCGGCCATCTGATCCGCGCCGCCGAGAGCGTGCGCCAGGGCGATCTCGATGTGCGCGTGCCCGAGCGCGCCACCGGCGACGAGATGGAAGGGCTCTCGCGCGCCTTCAACCGCATGACCACCCAGCTCGCCGCCCAGCATTCCGAGCTGATGGATGTGAACAACCAGCTGGATGAACGGCGGCGCTTCACCGAAACCGTGCTGGCCGGCGTCTCCGCCGGCGTCATCGGGCTGGATGCCGCCGGGCGCATGGAGCTGGCCAACCGCGCCGCCTCCGAACTGCTGCGGCTCGATCTGACACCGCAGGTCGGCCAGTATCTTGCCTTGCTGGTGCCCGAATTCGCTGCTCTGATCGCGCAGGTGAGCGCCACCCCCGAACGCCCGGCGACGGCGCAGATCGAGCATGGGCAGGGGGCGGGCAAGCGGGTGCTGCTGGTGCGCATCGGCGCGGAGATGAAGGAAGGCGTGGCGGATGGGTTCATCGTGACCTTCGATGACGTGACGGAGCTGCTGTCCGCCCAGCGCAAGGCCGCCTGGGCCGATGTGGCGCGGCGCATCGCGCACGAGATCAAGAACCCGCTGACCCCGATCCAGCTCTCCGCCGAACGGCTGAAGCGCCGCTTCGCCAAGGAGATCACCTCCGATCCGGAAAGCTTCACCCAATGCGCCGAGACCATCGTGCGGCATGTCGGCGATATCGGCCGGATGGTGGATGAATTCTCCGCCTTCGCGCGGATGCCGCAGCCGGTGATGCGCCCGGAGAGCCTGGAGCGGCTGGCGCGCGAGGCGATGGTGCTGCAACGTGTGGCGAAGCGGGACATTGACTGGCAGGTCGAGATCGAGGCGAAGCTGCGCGCCCGCTGCGACCGCCGGCTGATCGGCCAGGCGCTGACCAACCTGCTGCAGAACGCCGCCGATGCGGTGGAGATGCGCCCGGGCGCCAGCCATGTGACGCTGCGGCTGCGTGAGGAAAACGGCATGGCGGTGCTCAGCGTCACCGATGACGGGGTGGGGCTGCCGGAGGCCGGGCGCGACCGGCTGACCGAGCCTTACGTGACGCATAAACCGAAAGGCACCGGGCTTGGCCTTGCCATCGTCGCCAAGATCATGGAGGACCATGGCGGACGGCTGGCATTGCGCGAGGCACCGGGCGGCGTCGGGGCCGAGGTGTCGTTGATTTTGCCGGTGCTGCCGGAGGGCGCCGCCGTAGAGGATGCGAGGGAGTTGCCTGCAGAATGACTGAAATTTTGATCGTGGATGACGAGCCGGATATCCGCATGCTGGTCGAAGCGATTCTGAAGGATGAGGGCTATGAGGCGCGCTGTGCCGGTACCTCGGACGAGGCGCTGGCGGCGTACCGCGCCCGGCGCCCGGCGCTGGTCATCCTGGATGTGTGGCTGCAGGGCTCCAAGCTGGACGGGATCGGCATTCTCGACGTGCTGCACCAGGAGGTGCCGCGCGTGCCCGTCATCATGTTCTCCGGCCACGGCACCATCGAGACCGCGGTGGCGGCGATCCAGCGCGGCGCCTATGATTTCATCGAGAAGCCGTTCAACTCGGACCGTCTGCTGCTGGTGGTCAAGCGCGCGCTGGAAGCCGCCAAGCTGGAGCGCGAGAATGCCGAGCTGCGGCTGCGCGTGGGCAGCGACACCAAGCTGACCGGCGAGGGCAACGGCATCGCCTCCTTGCGCAACGCCATCGAGAAAGTCGCCCCCACCGGCTCGCGCGTGCTGATCTCCGGCCCGCCAGGTTCGGGCAAGGAGATCGTGGCGCGGATGATCCACGCCAAATCCCGCCGGGCGGATGGGCCCTTCGTGGTGATGAACTGCGCGATTCTGGCCCCGGAGACCTTCGAGGCGGAATTGTTCGGCACCGAGGCCACCACCGAGGCCCCGCGCAAGCTGGGCGTGCTGGAGCGCGCCCATGGCGGCACGTTGCTGCTGGACGAGGTCTCCGAGCTGCCGCTGGAGATGCAGAGCAAGATCGCCCGCGTGCTGCAGGACCAGAGCTTCGAGCGGGTTGGCGGCAATACCAGGGTGAAGGTGGATATCCGCGCCTTGGCCAGCACGGCGAAGGATCTGACCGCGGAAATCGCCGAGGGGCGGTTCCGGGAGGATCTCTATTACCGGCTTGCCGTGGTGCCGCTGCGGGTGCCGGCGCTGAAGGAACGGCGCGAGGATATTCCGGCCCTGGCCAACCATTTCCTACGCCATGCGGCGGAGATTTCCGGCCTGCCGGTGCGCAGCCTGGCCTCGGACGCGGTGGCGGCGTTGCAGGCGCATGACTGGCCGGGCAATGTCCGGCAGCTGCGCAATGTGATGGATTGGCTGATGATCATGCGCTCGAACGAGCCGGGCGAGCTGTTCCATGCCGAGCATCTGCCGACCGAGCTGGCCGCGCACGCGCCACGTGCCTTGGCGATCGACCCGGCGGCGGATGTGATGGCGCTGCCGCTGCGCGAGGCGCGGGATGTGTTCGAGACGCAATATCTGCAGGCGCAGCTTTTGCGCTTTGGCGGAAATATTTCGCGCACGGCGAATTTCGTCGGCATGGAGCGCAGCGCGCTGCATCGCAAGCTCAAGCAGCTGGGGATCGGCGCGGCGGAGGACAAAGTCGCTTAGAGCAATATGTGTTTAGGTTGACGCGCCAGCGTCAAAATAAACACATGAAATTGCTCGCTAAAACAAAATTTAGAGCATCGAGCTAAAAGCTTGATGCTCTAATAAAAGTTTTTGGGGGTTGAAGGGGTGTTTTTTCAAAAACACCCCTTCGTGAAACTTTCACTCTAATCCGGGCTTTTATCGGCCGGCAGGCAGACCACCGCGCGCAGGCCAGGCTCGTTATCCTGCAGATGCAGCGTGCCGTTATGCAGCTGCGCCACCGCCGACACCAGCGACAGCCCCAGCCCCGAGCCCGCCGTGCTGCGCGCCGCCTCGGCGCGGAAAAACCGCTCCGTGGCGCGCTTGCGGTCCGCCTCCGCGATCCCCGGCCCGCGATCCGCGACGACGATCTGCACCGCCCCATGCGCCAGCCGCGCGCTGAAGCGGATCAAGCTGCCCGGGGGGGAAAATTTCAAGGCGTTGTCGAGCAGATTGACCACCGCCTGCTGCATCAGCTCGCGATCGCCAAACACCATCAGCGGCGCGTCGATCTCGGTCTCCAGCGTGATCTCCCGCTCCTCCGCCACCGCCCGGTACAGCTCGTCCAGATCCAGCAGCACCGGGGCGAGATCCAGCGACGCGAACGCCGCGCGCCGCGCCCCGGCCTCGATCTCGGAAATCCGCAACAGCGCCTCGAACACCGCGACGATGCCATCCAGATCCTCGGTCGCCCGGTCGATCGCCGCCTGCATCTCCTCAGTGCTGCGCGCATGCAAGGCCGCATCCTCCAGCCGCGCCCGCGCCCGTGTCACCGGCGTGCGCAGATCATGCGCGATGGCGTTGGAGACCTGGCGCACCCCATCCATCAGCCGGGCGATGCGGTCCAGCATGTCGTTGATCGTCACCGCCAGCTCGTCGAACTCGTCGCCCACCCCGGTCACCGGCACCCGCCTTGTGATGTCGCCGCGCGCAATCGCGCCGGTGGTGACGGAAATGGCACGAATGGTGCGCTGGAACAGCGAGCGGATCAGCACCGCGCCGAGAATGCCGAGCGCAATCATCAGACCCAGCGCCCAGATCAGCCCGGCGCGCAGCACATTGCGCAGCTTGGTGCGCATCCGCACATCCCGGCCGACCAGCAGGCTGGAGCCGTCGGGCATTTTCTGCATCTGCAACAGCGCGATGGAGGCCACACCCTGGCGGCGCACGGAAAGCTGGTACCAGGCATTATCCTGGCTCATCCCCGCCGGCCACTGGTCCAGATTGCCCATCAGCACCTGGCCGTTCTGGCCCTTCAGCAGATAAATCCCATCCGGCGTCAGCGACCCGGCCAGCCGTTCCTGTATCGCCGCCTCCAGCGAAGGCAGCCCGCCCATCTGGTCATGCTCGATCAGCGTCTGGAAATCCGCATGGATGGAAGCCTGAACCTGGCGCTGCAGCAAATTCAGCGCCGAGTACCAGAGGGCCAGCGCCAGCACGAAGGCGGAGAGCCCGAACACCACGGCATAGACCAGCGCGAAGCGCACCCCGGCCGAGCGCCACAGCCCGCGCCGGGCCGGGCGCTGCCTTTTGATACGCTCAGCGCTGGATCTAGCCATGTTTCTGAATCAAGCCGTGATCAGGGTTCTTCGGCGCGCAGCATGTAGCCCGCATTGCGGACGGTATGCAGCAGCGCGGTCGGGAACGGCTTGTCGATCTTCTGACGCAGACGCGAGATATGCACGTCGATCACGTTGGTTTGCGGGTCGAAATGATAATCCCACACGCCTTCCAGCAGCATGGTGCGGGTGACGACCTGGCCGGCATGGCGCATCAGATATTCCAGCAGCCGGAATTCCCGCGGCTGCAGATCGATCTTGGTCGGGCCGCGGCGCACCGAGCGCGAGAGCAGATCCATCTCCAGATCGCCCACCTGCAGCCGGGTCGCCGGACCGTCGCTCTTGCCGCGCCGGGTCAGCGCTTCCACGCGCGCCAGCAGCTCGGCGAAGGCGAAAGGCTTGGTGAGATAATCGTCACCGCCCGCCTTCAAGCCTTTCACCCGGTCATCGACCTGGCCGAGCGCGGAGAGGAACAGCACCGGCGTGGTATTGTCCTGCCCACGCAATGTTTCCAGCAGCCGCAAACCGTCGATGCCGCCCGGCAGCATGCGGTCGAGGATGATGGCGTCGAAATTCTCCGAGGCAGCCAGGAACAGCCCGTCACGCCCATTATCGGCATGTTCGACCGTATGTCCCGCCTCGCGCAGCCCCTTCAGTACGAAGCCCGCCACATCCTTGTCGTCCTCTACGACGAGTATCCGCATCTCTACTCCCCTATCTGCGCCGGTCGCCGCCCAACGGTGACCGGCAAGTGGAATATATGTGCATTTTTCCTTACCCCAAGGATTACCTTCCGCCCAGGCGGCATGGACGCAATGATCCGGGTCAAACCGTCAGCGCCGGAGATCGCCTCGCCATTCACCGAAACCACCAGATCGGACTGGTTGAGCCCGGCCTTGTCCGCCGGGCCGCCGGCCTCCAGCCCGGTGATCACCGCCCCCTGGCTGCCATCGCTCGGGTCCGCCACGGAGACGCCGAGCCAGCCGCGCGCCACCGCGCCATGCGCGATCAGCTGCGCCACGATGGGCGCCGCGCTGTTGCTGGGAATGGCGAAGCCGATCCCCACCGATCCGCCGGAAGGCGAGACGATTGCTGAATTTATTCCAATCACCGCGCCCTGCATGTTGAAGGCCGGGCCGCCGGAATTGCCGGGATTGATCGGCGCGTCCAGCTGCAGGAAATGGTTGAACGGACCCTCGCCGATATCGCGCCCCTCGGCCGAGACGATGCCAAGCGTGAACGAATTTCCGAGCGCGAACGGGTTGCCCGCGGCCAGCACCCAGTCCCCCACCTGGACCTTGGAAGAATCCCCCAACGGGCCGGTTGCAGCGGTTTAGATGGATGAATTTTAATGACAGCGATATCCGTCAGGTCATCCGCGCCGACTAACTGGGCGGTGAATTTTTCGCCATTATCCAGGGTCACGGTGATCTGCGCGGCGCCGGCGATGACATGGTCGTTGGTGACGATCATGCCGTCCGGGCTGATGATGAAACCCGAGCCGGCGGCCTGGGTCAGAGGCGGGGTGGCCTTGCCGCCATGCACCGGGGCCGGAATGGCGCCGGTGCCGCCGGAGGCCTCGGTGACGGCGATGCCGACCACGCCGGGGGCGACCATCTTCACCAGCGGGGCGAGAGAATGCGGCGCCCCCTCGAACAGGCTGAACTGCGCCAGCGCCACCCCCGGACAGGCCAGAAACAATCCCAGCGCCAATGCCAGCCAGCCCATGCCGCCCCTTCCGTCTCTCACTCAAACCATGCCATGCCTTGCCAGCCACGCGGTTAACAGGCAAGCCAAAGCGCTGCTTTGTTGCGCATGCTCAGCAATTATCGTGTGATGCACCCGCCGGCAGAGTTGAAAAAGCCGCTTTGCCGTACGACGTGAGCCTTGCAGTAAAGGAGGGTTTCGAGATGTGCGCCAAACGAATTGATCCGTCTTCCATCGATATCGATCATCTGAAGCAGGAATTCGAGAAATTCCGCGCCGGACTCGGCGATGCCAGCGAGAAGCTGGGCGAGAACGCGCATGCGGCGCTGGAGCAGATCACCTCCTACCTCAATGGCGGCAGCCTCTCCTCGCGCGTCGCCTCGATCGAGGAGGAGCTGGAAATTCTCGGCGCCCGGCTGAAGGGCACGAGCAAGGATGCGGTCGCCAAGCTGGAGACGGAGGTGAGCGAGCGCCCGCTGGCGTCGCTGGCCATCGCCTTCGGCGTCGGCCTGCTCGCCGCCGGCTTCCTGCGCCGCGGCTAAGAGAGGATGAGCCTCGGCCGCCGCGCTGCCTATGTCGGTAAATCCGCCACGCTCTGGCTCTGCATGGCCGTGGTGCTGCTCTGCACCGGGCTGGGCGGGTTGGGCTTTCTCTCCGCCGCCTTGCTGATCTGGGTGGCGCATTATGTCGGCATGGCGGGCGCCGCCGCCATTTGCGGCGTGCTGCTGCTGGCGGTGGGCGGGCTCTGCGCCCTCATCTTCACCGCCGTGCTGCGGCGAATGCGCGCCCGCCAGCCCAGCCTGGTTACCGAGGCGGTCAGCACGCTGAGCCTGGCGCTGCGCTTTGGCACCTTCATCGTCCGGCGCGACCCGCGCAAGGCGGTGCTGACGGCGTTGATCACCGGCGCGCTGGCGGAATATTTCCTCGGTGAGCGCCGCAACAAGAGCTAAGCGCTTAAAAAATCAAAAGTTTTTTGGTGCCGCTTGTTTACAAAAAAGCGGCGGAACCTTGGCCGCCTACGCCCAAAAACTTTTATGACCTTTCCTCCACGCCCGTGGCCCAGCCCCCAACAAAAAACCCCTCCCGTCGGCGACGGGAGGGGTTTTTGGGCCTTAGCGGCTTACTTGGTGTTCTGCGCCGCCGCCTGCAGATCGGCGGCGCGGGCGAGGATGCGATCCTCCAGCCCGCTGGCAAGGGATGGGTCGGCCGGGCTGTCCACCCACTGGCCGTTCTGCTGCACCTGCTCGAACACGCTCACCTGGATCGCATCGGCGGTCAGGGTCTTGCTGAGGATATAGGCGTTCGCCTTGAAGCGGGTGCCGGGCTGGCCGGGCGGGACATACCAATCGGTGATGATCACCCCGCCGAACGGATCGGCCGAGACCAGCGGCATGAAGGAGAGCGTGTCCAGCGTCGCCCGCCAGAGATAGGCATTGACCTGGATATTGGTGTTGGAGGCGGCAGCGCCATTGCTGCCCTTGCCCAAAGTGAACAGCGAGCCCGTGCCCGGCGCGGCCGGGCCCATGCCGCCCATTTCGTAATTGGCGACGTCAGGGTTGGAGGTCTTCAGACCGCCTGAGCAGGCACTGAGCCCGAGCAGGCTGAGCGCCAGGCTGGCGGGGACGGCGACACGTTGAATAATCCGCAATTCTGCTCTCCAAACCCGAAACTGCAAGCTGTTTAGCCTTCAACCAGGGCGCCGCCAAGGGCTGGGGCCCCAAGATCGAAAGCGGCCCTGAAAACAAAAAGGGCGGCGGTTGCCCGCCACCCTTTCAAGATCAGCCCAGAAGGACCGGCCTTTAGGCGATTACCACTTGATGGTGGTGCCGAGGTCGATCATCTGCTCCTGCACGTTGCCGGTCGAGGTCGCGGTCGGCTGGTGCTGGTGGCCATACAGATATTCCAGATACAGGCCCATCGGCTTGGCGATCTGGTAGTTCGCGCCAGCGGCAACGCCATACTCGCTCAGCGTGCGGGCATAGGCGGTGGAACCCGGAACATAGGCGCCGGAGCTCTGCTGGTTGAAGTAGGAGGCGCCGACCGTGTACGGGCCGACATTGTAGGCCGCGCCGACCACATAGCCCAGAGCGTTACGCGCGCCCTTCGGCTTGAAGGCGTAGCCGTCTTCAACCTGGCCCCACTTCATGTTGCCGCCAACGGTCAGACCCGCGAAGGTGGTCTGCGCACCGGCCTGCATCACGCTCAGCTCGTCATAGCCATGCGGCGCGGTGGTCGGGGTGCCGCCCAGAATGCCCAGCGGCGCGCCGTGCAGGTAAGACACGGAGACCTTGTTGTCGAAGCCGTTCATCTTCTCGGCGTAGGAAACGGACATGTCCAGCGTGTTGCGGCGGCGGACATTGCTGCCACCGTAAATGGAGACCGCGGACTCGCCCAGCGTGCTGCCGTTGGCGGCGTTGCCTTCCTTGATGCCGTTGGAGTTCGGCTCGAAGCCGATGATGCCGGACAGCTTGCCGCCGAGCACGCCCACGGCCGGGGACTCATACACAACCTTGTTGGTGGCATAGAGGCCGGAGGTGTCGGCGAACATGAACAGACCCGGGGAGGTCGGCAGCATGGTGCAGGCGCCGCCATCGCAGTTGAACCCGGCGCCGTCGCCGAAGCTCTCGATCGCGCCAACCTGGGACAGGGTCCAGGCGCTGTCGGTCTGGCCGGCGCGGATGAAGCCATATTCCGGCGCGCCGATATAGGCATAAGCGCGCTTCACGTACAGGCTCTCGGTGCCGGCGGAAACGGTGGTGTTGGACCCGGCGGACTTGCCAGCGGAGGAGACGGTGGTGCGGATTTCAGCCTGCACACCATACCAGATGCCGTTGGTGGTCTGCGCGTCGAAGCCCGGATAGATGCGGAAATCGCCGTTGGTGCCGACATTGTTCAGCTTGTAGGCAGTGGCACCGGAGCCGCCGGACATATGGGTGGAACCGAACGCGCCGACGCCGTACTGGAAGTAACCGTTCAGGTGAACGACGATGGTGCCCGGAGCGGCAACCTCTTTCGCCGGCTGGGCGAAGGCAGCGCCCGTGGCGAGCATGGTGGCCGCGGTGGCCAGAAGCAGTTTGCGCATCAAATCATCTCCATCATTCGCCTTGCGGCGGAATTTTTAAGACCGTGAGGCCCCCAGAAGCTTGCACCGACAGCCTGATGACAGCCGATGCGCTCGGCCGCCTATAAATCGCCATCCGCCAGCACGCGCAATCTCTGACTTTCCGTTCTTGAGCTTATTCGGGAGACTGTGGCACGCACGCCACATGTATATGACGTTAATGTTAAATTCGATCCTGCGCTTTTCCTGTAAAAACCAGCGACTATGCGCATCTTATGCTGCGGCGCCGCATTATATTCCTACTTTTTAAGTATTTTTATAAACAAGCTGATCCGCGATTCCGGACCAGGCGCAAACCGGGTCAAACTTCAAGCTAATTGCTTCAAAAAAAGGCGTCGATTGCCCCCACGCCGGCACATGCCGGGCCCAGATTGAGCGCCTGGCGGCCGCTCATTCCCCCCAAGGCGAAAGGCTTTATCGGCGCCTTGCCGCGGGCCGGATTCAGCCGCGCCGCCAGACGGCGCCAGCCCGCCGCCCCCAGCCCGCGCGCACCGGGATGGCTGGCGGTGGGATGCACGGGAGAGATGAAGACCAGCGCCACATCCGCGCGCCGGGCGTGCCGAATCTGCGCCTCATCATGCGCCGAGGCGCTGCGCAGCCCGGCATGCGGGCGCACCCGCCCCGCCCCGCCGCGCAGATGCAGCCCGGCGCGCAGCGACGCCGCCAGCCGCGCATCCCCGGCGATGATCAACAACAACCGCCGCGCCCGGCACAGCCTGGCCACACGCCGCGCCAGCCGGGCACGGTCCGGGTGCTGGTCATGGCGCAGCACCACCCCGCACAGCCCCAAAGGCAGCCGGGCGATCACCGCCAGCGGGTCGGGCGTGCGCTGCGCATCGGTGAAGAACCAGAGCGGCGGGATCTGGGCCCGCGGGTCGCGCCGCTTTACCGCGCGGCCCCAGGCGATTAACCGTGAATCCATGGCCGACCTTAGCCCGATTGCCCGCAACCTCGAAATCATCCGCGCCCAGATCGCGCAGGCCGCCCGCGCCGCCGGACGCGATCCTGAGGAGATCACCCTGATCGCCGTCAGCAAAACCCATCCGCGCACGGCGGTGGAGGCGGCCTTGGCGGCGGGGCTGTCTATATTCGGCGAGAACCGGGTGCAGGAGGCGGCGGAGAAATTCCCGCTCCCCGGGGCGAAACTGCACATCATCGGCGGGCTGCAGACCAACAAGGCCGAGCAGGCCGTGCGCCTGGCCGATGCGATCGACAGCCTGGACCGCCCGCGCCTGCTCGACGCCATCGACGCCGCCGCGCAAAAAGCCGGGCGCCTGCCTGAGCTGCTGGTGCAGGTGAATATCGGCGACGAGGCGCAGAAATCCGGCATCCCCACCGCCGCGGCGGATGGTTTCATCCGCGCCGCGCGCGCGCGTTTCGGCGACGCGCTGAAAGGGCTGATGTGCATCCCACCAGCCGAAGGCGACCCCACAGCTTATTTCCAGCGCCTCGCCGCGATGGCCGATGCGCATGGGCTGGCGGTGCGCTCGATGGGCATGTCCGGCGATTACGCCGCCGCCATCGCCGCCGGCGCCACCCATATCCGCATCGGCACCGCTTTGTTCGGCCGGCGCGAGACCCCGCCGGCAAATTAACGCTATCGAAAGTTTTTGGCGGTATCGGGTGTTTCTTCAACAACCCGTGACCCTTTCCCACGCCCGCCAGACACAATTTTTAATGTTTTAAACGCGCTGCCCTGGCTGAATCCGCGCATTCCCACTGTGCGTCCCGCGCTTTTGCCTGTAAGGGCTAGGCGATCATTGTCCTCTTTTTGCAGATAGGTTTCCGGTGATCAGATTATCGATCCCGCTCCGCCAAGCCCTGTCGCGTCTGACCCTGCCGGTGATGCTGATGGTCTCGCTCGGCTGCGTTCTCATCGGCCGGGCGGATCAGAATTTCTCCGACCGGCTGCGCGCAGGCTTGGATGACATGCTGGCGCCGGCCTATATGCTGGTCTCCGGCCCGATTCAGGCGGCCGAGCACGGCACCGGCGAAATTGGCCATCTCTTCTCGCTGAGCCAGGAAAACGCGCAGCTGCGCGAACAGAACGCCGAGCTGCTGCAATGGCAGGAGGTGGCGATGGCGCTGCAGGCGCAGAATGACGCGCTGAAAGCCTCGCTGCATTTCGTCCCCACCCCGACGCCGGAATTCGCCACCGGCGAGGTGGTGGCGGATCTCGGCGGCGTCTATGCCCGCTCGGTGCTGGTGCTGGTGCCGCCGGCCAATGGCAACCCGCAAAGCCTCATCGGCGCGGTGGCGATGGATGGGCGCGGCCTCGCCGGCCGGGTGGTGGATGCCGGAGACCGTTCCGCCCGCGTGCTGCTGATCAACGACATCAATAGCCGCATCCCGGTGGCGATCGGCGCCAATGGCGCCCCCGCCCTGATGGCCGGCAGCAACGGGCCGGACCCGTCTCTGCTGTACTGGTCGCCGAACCAGCCGCCGCCGGAAGGGGCGATGGTGCTCACCAGCGCCGAGGGCGGCGCCTTCCCGCCCGGCCTGCCGGTGGGGGTGGTGCATTACAATGCACAGAACCAGCCGGTGGTGCTGCCGCTGGCGCATCTGGACGCGCTGCGGGTGCTGCGCCTGTTCAGCTACCCGGATAATCTGCCGGCCCTCACCCCCATCCCGCATCTCAAACCCGCCGCCGCCAGCGCCGCCAAGCATCACCGGAAACGCTGAGCCATGGCCCGCGGCTCCGCCCTGCGCCGGCCCACGAAATTGTGGCGCCAGATCGACGCGATTTCGCGCTGGATATTCCCCGTGGTCACGCTGCTGTTCGGGCTGTTCGTCATCGGCATGCCCTTCGGCATTCCCGGCCAGGCGGCGCTGCGCCCGGTCTATGCGATGAGCTGCGTGTATTTCTGGTCGCTCTACCGCCCGGGCTCGCTGCCCGCGCCGCTGGTGGCCTTGTGCGGGCTGCTGCTGGACCTGCTCGGCCTCTCCTCTTTCGGGGTCTGGGCGGTGCTGTTGCTGCTGCTGCAATGGGGCACGCTGCTCGCCCGCCGCAAGCTGGTGCCGGCACGGTTTCTCATCGTCTGGGCCAGCTTCACGCTGGCGGCCGGAATCTGCGCCGGGCTGGCCTGGGCGATTGAATCCGCCCTCGCCCTGCGGCTGCTGCCGCCCGGGCCGCTGCTGCTGGAGGCGCTGCTGGCCGCCGGGCTCTACCCGTTGCTGGCCGCCTTCCTGATCCGCGCCCATCGCGGCCCGGCGGCGGTGGAACAGGCGTAAGGAGCGAAGATGCGTCGCCAGGCCAAGAACCGCACCGGCTTCTCCCGCCGCGCTCTGCTGATCGGCGCCGGGCAGGCGGCGATCTTCGCCGCCATCACCACCCGGCTCTATCATCTGCAGATCTCCGAGCACGGCAAATACGCGCTGATGGCCAAGCAGAACTCCATCTCCGAACGGCTGGTGGCGCCCGAGCGCGGCGTCATCACCGACCGCTTCGGCGCCATCCTCGCCGGCAACCAGCAGCATTGGCGCGCCTTGTTCATGAAGGCGATGGCGCCGGAGCCGGACGTGGTGCTGGAGAATTTCTTCCGGCTGGTGCCGCTCTCCGATGAGGAAAAGACCCGCATCACCCAGGATCTCGCCGACCATCCCGGCTATATCCCGGTGCTGCTGAAGGATTGGCTGGACTGGCCGGACATGGCCGCGATCGAGGTCAACACCCCGAACCTGCCCGGCGTCATCGTCGAGGAAGGGGCCAGCCGCACCTACCCGCTGGGGCCGGTGGCGGCGCATGCGGTGGGCTATGTCGGCCGGCCGAACCAGCAGGAGGCGAAGCAGGATGCGGTGCTGGCGCTGCCGGGCATGCGGGTGGGCCGCACCGGCGCGGAAGATGCCGACGACCTCTCTCTGCGCGGCGATCCCGGCTTCGTGCAGACCGAAACCAATGTGCATGGCGAGGTGATGCGCGTGGTGGCGCAGGATGCCGGCACCCCGGGCCAGACCGTGGCGCTGGGCATGGATGCCGGGCTGCAGCAGCTGGCGGTGCAGAGCCTGGGGGCGCAGACCGGCGCGGTGGTGATGATGGATGCGACCAATGGCGAGATCCTGGCCATGGCCAGCACGCCTTCCTTCGACCCCTCCCTGTTCGACAAAGGCGTGCCCAGCGATGTCTGGAAAGGCTGGATGGAGGACCCGAAACACCCGCTGCTCAACAAGGCGACGGCGGGGCTGTTCGCGCCTGGCTCCACCTTCAAGCCCACCGTGGCGCTGGCGGCGCTGAAATGCGGCGCCCTCACCCCGACCACCATCCATAACTGCCCGGGCTTCCTCAAGCTCGGCGACCATATCTTCTGGTGCGACAATCACGACGCCCATGGCAACATCAATGTCGTCTCCGCGCTGAAGGTCAGCTGCGACGTGTTCTTCTATAAAACCGCGCTGGATACCGGCATCGACAGGATCGCCGCGATGGCGACGATCATGGGCCAGGGCGTGGATCTCAATTCCGACATTCCCCACACCCAGGCCGGGCTGGTGCCGACTTTGGAATGGGCGCGCCGGCACGGCATCCATTGGGCCCAGGGCAATACCGTCGTGCAGGGCATCGGCCAGGGCTATACCCAGCTCACCCCGATGGCGCAGGCGACGATGATCGCCCGCCTCGCCTCTGGCCTCGCCGTCACCCCGCATCTGACCCGGCGGATCGGCGGCACGCTGCAACCGGACTCGCTGCCCGGCGGCGCGGCGACGCTGGATGTCGACCCCGCGCATCTGGCGGTGGTCCGCCAGGGGCTGTTCGAGGTGGTGAACGACCCCGCCGGCACCGGCTATGGCGCGCGCCTGACCATCCCCAATGTGCAGATGGCCGGCAAAACCGGCACGGCCCAGGTGCACAACAACACCGCCGCGGAAAAAGCCAAAAACTTCAATGATATGACCATGGCGTGGGAGCAGCGCCCGAATGCCTGGTTCGTCGCCTACGCGCCCGCCGACGCGCCGCGCTACGCCATCGCGGTGCTGATCGAGCACGGCAATTACGGCGCCCAGACCGCCGCCCCGATCGCCCATGACCTGATGACCTACGCCCTCCTGCACGACCCGGCCGGGCGCGACACCCCGCTCGCCAACCCGCCGCCGGAACCCCCGCCGACCGTACCGACCGGACTTAAAGCGTGATCGAACATGCCAGCCTGAGCTATCGCCGCCCCTTCCGGGAGCGCTCCTTCGGCCTTGCCCGCAAGCTGATGCGGGTGAACTGGCTGTTCGTGCTATGCGTCTGCGCGCTGGCGGGGGTGGGGTATGCGGCGCTCTATTCCGCCGCCGGCGGCTCGCCGCAGCCTTACGCGCAAAGCCAGCTGATCCGCTTCTGCGGGGCGCTGGTGCTGATGATCTGCATCGCCATGGTGGATATACGCTTCATCGCCAAACTCTCCTGGCCGGCCTGGATTTTCGGCATCCTGCTGCTGGTCGCGGTGATGAAATTCGGCCATGTCGGCTTGGGCGCGAAACGCTGGATGACCGTGGGTGGCGTCGAAATCCAGCCCTCTGAGCTGATGAAGCTGTTTCTGGCGATGGCGCTCGGGCATTATTTCAAGCGCGCCACGCCCGAGCAGACCGGCAATCTGCTTTTCGTGCTGCCGGCGATCCTGGCGATTCTGGTGCCGATGGGGCTGATCCTGAAAGAGCCCAATCTCGGCACCGCCATCATCACCGGCACCATCGGCGCCACGGTGATGCTGGGGGCGGGGGTGCGCTGGTGGTGGTTCGCGCTGGTGGTGGTGGTCATCGCCGTATCCGCGCCGGTGATCTATCACCATCTGCACGCCTATCAGAAAGCCCGGATCGACATCTTCCTCAATCCCGGCTCAGACCCGCTGGGGGCGGGCTATAACATCATCCAGAGCAAGATCGCCTTGGGCTCCGGCGGGTTTTTCGGCCAGGGCTATCTGCACGGCACCCAGAACCAGCTCAATTTCCTGCCGGAGAAACAGACGGATTTCGTCTTCACCATCATCGCCGAGGAATTCGGCTTCTTCGGCTCCGTCGCGGTGCTGGGGCTGCTGATGATGATCGTGGCGCTGGGCTATTACACCGCCCTGTCCTGCTCCCATGTCTATGGCCGGCTGGTGGCTTTGGGCATCGCCACCAATTTCTTCCTCTATTGCTTCGTCAATCTCTCGATGGTGATGGGGCTGATCCCGGTGGGCGGGGTGCCGCTGCCGCTGATCTCCTATGGCGGCTCGGCGCTGACCGCGGTGATGCTGGGCTTTGGCGTGCTGATGTCGATCCATGTGCATCGCGACGTGGAATTTTCCGAGCCGGGGGATTTCTGAGATGGCGCTTTTGGTGTTCGATTCCGGCATTGGCGGGCTGGGCGTGGTGGCGGCGCTGAACGCGCTGGCCCCCGACCTGCCGCTCACCTACCTGGCCGATAACGGCTTCTTCCCTTACGGCGAAAAGCCGGACGAGATCCTGCTGCCGCATCTGATCGCGCTGCTGGGCGAGGCGATCGCGCGGCAGCGCCCGGAAGCGGTGGTGGTGGCCTGCAACACCGCCTCCACCATCGCGCTGACCGCCTTGCGCGAGGCCTTCCCGCTGCCCTTCATCGGCTGCGTGCCGCCGATCAAACCCGCCGCCAGCGCCTCCACCAGCCGCACCATCGGCGTGCTGGCGACCAAGGCGACGGTGCGCCGGCCTTATCTGAACGGGCTGATCGAGACATTCGCGCCGGATTGCCGGGTGCTCTCGCTGGGCGCGCCGGACCTGGCCGAGCTGGCGGAGGAAAAATTCCGCGGCGCGACGGTGGATGTGGCCGCCGCCGTGGCACCGCTTTTCGCGCAACCCGGTGGCGATCAGATCGACGCGGTGGCACTGGGCTGCACCCATTACAGTTTTCTGTTGCCGGAATTCCTGACGCTGCGCCCGGACATCTCCTGGCACGACCCGGCAATGCCGGTGGCCAAGCAGACTTTGCGCATCGCGGAGACGCTGGCGATTGGCGCGGCACCGCGCAGCATACGCTTTACCGGCGCCCCGGTTGCGACACCTCTGCTGGCGCCGTTTGGGCTGGCGCCGGCCCTCAGCCCAGCGTGAGCTTGTAGAACAAACTATCCACCGCCATGCGCGGATAAGCGCCAGGCAGATCCTCCTTCGCCACCGCCACAAACCCGTTCTTTTCATAAAACCGGCAGGCGGCGCGCAGGATTTCCACGGTGCCGAGGAAGATCTCGCTTATCCCCTCGGCCTGGGCCTGCGCCAGCAGCGTCTCCAGCAGCGCCTGCCCCACCCCATGGGCGCGCCCGCGCCAGGGGGCGGCGACGAACATTTTGCGCAGCGCGCCCTGGTTGGCGCCAAAGCGGATCAGCGCGATGCTGCCGATCATCCGCCCTTCCGCTTCCGCCACCCAGAACCCGCCATTGCGCTGGTAGAAACTCTCGATATCCAGCAGATCCGGCTGGTCCTGCAGCGTCACCGGCACGCCGAACTCACCCTGCTGAATGGGGATGATGAGATCGACCACGCCTTGCGTATCGGCAGGCCGGAAGGGACGAATCTGATAGGTCATGTCTCAGGCTTTCAAAAACATGCCGATGGTCAGCGCGATCCCGATCAGGCTGACGACAACCCGCAATACCTTCTCCGGCACATGCCGCAAAATCAGCACGCCCACCTGCCCGCCGATGATCGCGGTGATCGCCAGCACCCCGACCAGCAGCCAGTTCTGCTTGCTCTCGACCAGGAAGATCACCACCGCGGCGACATTCACCACCCCGGCCAGCACGTTCTTGGTCGCCCCGGCATGGCGCACCGCGAGGCCGACGGCGGTCAGCGCCGCCATCATCAGAATCCCGATGCCGCCGCCAAAATAGCCGCCATAGATGGCGATGATGAACTGCATCACCACCCCCATGCGCGGCGAGATCGGCGGGGCTTCATCCTCCTGGCGGGGTTTGCGGAAGAAGCTGCCCCAGATGAACACCGCCGTGGCGAAGGCGATCAGCCAGGGCACCAGATGGGTGAAGACCGAAACCGGGGTGGCCAGCAGCAGCACGGCACCGATCGCCCCGCCAATCACCGAGACGGTGAACAAGGTCCGCAACGAAAGCCCCGCCGCGCCCCCGGCCATGCGCCGTCCGGTCCAGCCGGTGGTGGCCTGGCCGGGAAACAGCGCGATGGTGGAGGTGATGTTCGCGGCGCGCGGGTCCAGCCCGGCGAACAGCAAGGCCGGGAAGGTCAGGAAGGAGCCGCCGCCGGCCACCGCATTCTGCGCCCCGGCGAGAAACCCCGCCAGGGCCAGCACCACCAGCTGCCAGCTCAACCGACCAGCGCCCGCAGCTCATGCGCCGGCGGGCGCGCGCCGATGCGCGCAATCGCCAGCGCCGCCGCCTTGGTGCCCAGCTTGCCGGCCGCTTCCAGCCCCTCGCCGCGCGTATAGGCGGTGAGGAAGCCGGCGGCATAGGCGTCGCCCGCCCCGGTGCTGTCCACCAGCGCCACCTCCTCGGCCGGGATCAGCACGCTCTCCTTGCCCTGCACGATCAAGCTGCCCTGCTCGCTGCGCGTCAGCACCGCGATCTTCACATCCAGCGCCGCCCTGGTCGCGGCGTCCTCGAAGCTGTTCACCTCATAGAGGCTGCAAATCTCGGTCTCGTTGGCGAAGAGAATATCCACCCCCTCGGCGATCAGCCGCTTGAAGCCCTCGCGATGGCGATCCACGCAGAACGCGTCGGAGAGCGACAAAGCCACCTCCTGCCCCGCCGCGCGGGCCATGCGCGCCGCCTCGATGAAGGCGGTCTGCGCCGCCGGCGGGTCGAACAGATAGCCTTCCAGATAGGTGACCTTGGAGGCGGCGATGATGGTCTCGTCGATATCGTGCAGCGCGAACTCGCCGCCGGCGCCCAGATAGGTGTTCATCGTGCGCTGGCCATCCGGCGTCACCAGAATCAGGCAGCGCGCGGTCGGGACCGGCGCCTCCAGCGCCGGGGTGGCGTAATGCACGCCGACACCGGCGATCTCGCGGCGGAACACCTCGCCCATCTCATCCTTGGCCACCTTGCCGAGAAACGCCACCCTGGCGCCGAGTGCCGCCGCCACCGCGCAGCTATTCGCCGCCGAGCCGCCGGAGGCGGTGTGCCCGCCTTGCATCGCGTCGGTCAGCCTGGTCGCGGTATCGGCATCGATCAGCGACATCGCGCCCTTGCGCATGTCGTGACGGTTTAAAAATTCTTCATCAGTTTGTAGGAGAAAATCGACGATGGCATTCCCGATGCCGGTGATATCGAATTGTGACACGGCCATTCGGCAAGCCCCCCAGACATTCGCAACAGATTACAGCGCGGACGGGTTAGCATCGCCACACCGCAGCGGCAAATGAGCAAAGCTGTTGTTCGCCTTTAGCGCGCATGCTAGCCCGGCATTATCGCGACGAGCCAGCACGGAGGATTTGTGTTCAACAAGCGCAAAACGGAAGAGCCAAAACCGCTTAACCCCGCGCCGACGGTGGAAGAGGACACATCCTCGATCTTTCCCCCGGATGAAGACACCTCCCCGGCCAGCAGTTTCATTCCCCCCAGCTTCAAGGAGTCTCCCATGGCCCGCTCACCTTTCGCGCCGCCGCCGGTCCCCGCCACCCCGTCCACCCCGTCCGGCATGCCCGCCGCCGCCCCGCGCCCGCTGATGGGCAGCCCCAGCCGTGAGGCCGCCGAGCGCCGCACCCTGGTGGTCGGCCGTGGCATTTCCGTGCAGGGCACGGTGCAGGATGCCGAGCGCCTGGTGGTTGAAGGCACCGTCGAAGCCACGATGATCAACGCCAATGAGCTTTCCATCGCCCCGGGCGGCGTGTTCAAGGGCGAGGTCGAGGTGGACGACGCCGAAGTCGCCGGCACCATCGATGGCACGCTGGTGGCCCGCGCCACGCTGATCGTGCGCGCCACTGGCCGCGTGCTGGGCACCGCCCGCTGCCGCCGCCTGCAGGTTGAGGATGGCGGGCAGATCACCGGCCGCATCGAGATGCTGAGCGATCATGGCGGGCCGAGCCTCGGCTCTTCCAGCCATGGCAGCCCGGCGCTCGCCTCCGAGCCGTAAGTTATAAAAGTTTTTGGGGGTGTGGGGTGTTTTTTCAAAAACACCCCACGTCTTTCCCGAAACAAGGTTTACTGAATCACCGTATCCGCTTCGCGGCCCAGCAGCAGCGCCAGCCGCTCCAACCGCCTTAGCACCGCCTCCCCGGCAAACACCCCGTTCGCCGCCGCCAGGCTCAACACCAGCCGGCCCGGCGTCAGCTCCAGCCCGGTGCCCGCCAGCAGATGCGGCGTCCCCGCCGAGAGCGTATAGGCCAGGCGCAACGCCGTCCCCAGCGTCTCCGCCCGCTGCGCCGCCCCCATATCCAGCAATGCCCGCGCCGGCGCCAGGAAGCCCGCTTCCGGCGGCGCCTCGTAACGCACCGCCGTCGCCAGCGCCAGGAAGGCGCGGGCATGATGGTCCAGGCTCATCCCGGCCTGGCGCAGCACCCGCATGAAGGCCTGCTCGGCGCGATATTCCGGATGCTCGTGGCTACCAATGTCCGAAAGCCAGCACGCCGCCTCCCGCAGCCGCTTCTGCGCCGGCGTCTCCTCCGGAAACAGAGGCTGCGTCCAGATCACCAGCGCCTTCGGCAGATTCACATCCCGGATCATGCCCCGCACCAGATCGCGCGAGGCCGCCAGCAGCGGGTCCTCGGCGCGGATCTGCGCCGGCAGCAGCCGGGAGAACCAGCCCTCGCGCAGCCCGTTGGCGGAAAACACCACCCGCGCCGCGCCGGTTGAGCGCAGCAGCCGCCGCAAAATCACCGCCGCATAGGGCAGATCCTCGATCCGCCGGCGCGGCACGCCGGGCATGCGCTCGATCAGCTTGCGCCCGCCCTCGCTCACCACCCCGGCCAGATCCCGCGCCTCGTCCCGGTTGATGGTGTAATGATGCACAATATTCAGCGGATAGCCGGTCTGGGCGATGTGAATTCGCGCCAGCGCCCGGAAGGCGCCGCCGGAGAGGAACAGATCCTTGCCAGCGGCCTCGGCGGTGAAGGGCACGCTCTCCAGCGCCTCGATCATCACCGCCCGCGCCCGGCCGATATCCTCGCCTGCCCGCTCCGCCAGCCGGATCACGCCGACCGGCAGCGTCGCCGCCTGGCCCACCTGCCCGGCCTGCAGCCGGATCAGCTCCAGCGAGCCGCCGCCCAGATCCGCCAGAATCCCATCCGCGCCGGGAATCCCGCACAGCACGCCCTCGGCCGAAAGCGCCGCCTCCTGCTCGCCGGAGAGCACGGAAATCCGCAGATCCGGCAGGCGCTTCATCACCGCCCGCACGAAATCGCGGCCATTCTCGGCATCGCGCACCGCCGAGGTGGCCAGCACCTCCACCGGGCTCGCCCCCATCGCGCGGGCGATGGCGGCGTAGCGGTGCAGCACCGTCTCCGCCTGGGCCAGCGTCTCATCCTTCAGCCGCCCGGTGCTGGTCATCCCCTTGGCCAGCCGCAGCACCGCGCGCTCATTGAAAATCTGCATCGGGTTGCGCAGCTCGCCCTCATAGACCACCAGCCGCACCGAGTTGGAGCCGAGATCCACCACCGCCCGCCGGAAGGGCGCGGCATTCTGCTCGGATCGGCTCATCTGGTCCATGGATCACTCTCCCTCAACGCGGCGGCGGGACAAAGATAAGCTTTCATGACTGCCGGCCCGGCTCGTCACGCCGCATCATCAACGCATCCCCACCATTCTCATAATAGGCCCGGCGGCGCCCGCTTTCCACAAAGCCGAACCCGGCATAGAGCGCGATGGCGGCCTCATTCTCCACCGCCACCTCCAGAAACAACGTCGCCACCCCCAAAGCCCGCAGCCGCGCCAGCCCCTCCGCCAGCAGGGCCCGGCCGATGCCCTGGCGCTTGCGCGCGACGCCTAGGGTGATGATCTCCGCCTCGTCCAGCACCTGGCGGATCAGCAGCAGCCCGCCCGCCTCGTGCAGCAGCGCCAGCATCCCCGGCTGCGGCAGCAGCGCGGCGAAGGCCGCCTCGTCCCACGGATCATGGTCGAAAGCCTGGGCGTGCAGCGCCGCCATGATCGCGGCATGGGCGGGCCCGGCGCGGAAGATGGCGCTCATAGCGGGGCGGGGCGCAGCCCGGCGGCGGGCAGCTTGGCCTCCGGCGGATCGACATAAAGCGGCAAGGCCGGGGCCGGGGCCTGGCCCGCCGCGCGCTGCGCCAGCGCCGCGCGCCCCACCCATTCGGCTTCCAGCAGACGCAGATCGGTCAGCATCACATCCGCCCCGCGCGCGGCGAGGATGGCGGCCGCCAAAGGCGCTTCCGGCCCGCCAATGGCGACGGGCTGGTCGGGGCTGGGCAGCTCCGCATCCGCGCAGGCCAGCGCCTGCCCGTCGCGCAGCAGAAACAGCCGCCCGCGCCGGGCGCGAATCGCAATCCATAAGGGCCGGCGCAGCCCTGGCGCGCCCTGCGCATAAGCCTGCGCCGCGCCAATGCCCCAGAGCCTGGCCCCGCGCCCCGCCGCAAACCCCTGCGCCAGCGCGATGGAGGTGCGAAGCCCGGTAAAGCTCCCCGGCCCGGTGCAGATGGCGATGTCAGAAATCTCCCGCCCCGCCGCCGCCTCTTGCAGCAGCAGCGGCAGCGTCTCGATCAGGCCGGGTTTCAGCGGCGCGCTCCAGCGCGCCTGCACGCCCCCGTCCGGCGCCAGACGCGCCAGCACGGCGCGCGGGCCGGACGCGTCAAGCGCGATCAGACTCACGCGAAATCAGCCGCCTCGCCAATGCCAAGGCGCGGCCGGCGCGGCGGCAGCTCTTCCCCGGCTGGATGGCCCAGATTGATCAGGAAATTCGACTTCCAGCCATTTTCATTGAAAAACACCCGGTCCAGCTTGGTGCGGTCGAAGCCGGACATCGCCCCGGTGGCAAAGCCCTGGGCGCGCGCCGCCAGCAGGAAATAGGCCCCCTGCATGGAGGAGTTGCGCATCGCGGTCTCTTCCGCCAGGTCCGGATTGCCGGAAAACCAGGGCTTCACATCCGCATCCGGATAAAGCTCTGGCAGCTTCAGGTAGAAATGCGGGTCGAACGCCACCACCACCGTCACCGGCGCGGCCATCACCGGCTCGATATTGCCGCCCGACAGGCAGGGGCGCAGCTTTTGCTTGCCCTCATCCGTGCGCACGAACAGGAAGCGCGCCGGCGAGCAATTCGCCGAGGTCGGCCCCCATTTCGCCAGATCATAGAGCGCTTTCAGCGCCTCGTCGGAGACCGGCTCGGCGCTGAAGGATGAATGGGTGCGCGCGTTGGTAAACAGCGCTTCCAGCGCCGCGTCATCCAGAGCCATTGTGCCTCCTTACGGTTACGCCGCCTGTGTAACCGAGGTCACTTCCGGAATATAGTGCTTGAGCATGTTCTCGATGCCATGCTTCAGCGTCGCGGTGGAGGAGGGGCAACCGGCACAGGCGCCCTGCATCTTCAGGCTGACCACCCCGTCCCGGTAGCCGCGGAAGATAATATCCCCGCCATCGCCGGCCACCGCCGGGCGGATGCGGCTATCCAGCAGCTCCTTGATCTGGTCGACGATCTCCTGGTCCGCCGGGTCAACATCCTCGTCCTCCAGCGCGACGCCCTCGCGCAGGATCGGCTTGCCCGCCATCAGATGCTCCATCAGCAGCCCCAGAACCTGCGGCTTCAGCGCCTGCCATGCGGTGGCGTCATCCTTGGTGACGGCGACGAAATCCCCGCCCAGGAACACCCGCGCCACGCCATCCAGCCCGAACAGGGCCTCGGCCAGCGGCGAGATCAGCGCCGCGTCGGCATCCGCGAAATCCGCCGTCTTGTCGCCCAGAATGCTCTGGCCGGGCAGGAATTTCAGCGTTGCCGGGTTAGGGGTGCCTTCGGTTTCGATAAACATTGCAATCCTCCATCCGCAAAGCGGACTGGTCTGGTCCTGATACTGGCTCGTAGATTGTCCTTTTCAGCGCCCCTGGCAAGCGGAGACTGGACGGACAGCCTTGCAAAGCGCTTGCCCCAGAGGCGCTTTCATGTCCAGTCTAGGCCCATGCTCCCGGCTTTGTTCATCAGCCATGGCTCGCCCATGACCATCCTCGAAGACACACCCGCCCGGCATTTCCTGGCGGGCCTCGGCGCGCTGCTGCCCCGTCCGCGCGCCATCCTCGCTGTCTCCGCGCATTGGGAGACCGACATTCCCGCGGTGAGCAATCCGCCGGCGAATGAGACCATCCATGATTTCTACGGCTTCCCGCCCGCCCTCTACGCCCAGCATTACAACCCGCCGGTGGCGCATGAGCTGGCCGGGCGGGTGGCCCAGCTTTTGGAGAAAGCCGGGCAGGCCTGCGGGGTGGATGGCCAGCGCGGGCTGGACCATGGCGCCTGGGTGCCGCTGAAGCTCGCCTATCCCGGCGAGGACATCCCGGTGATCCAGCTCTCGGTGCAGACCCAGGCCGGCACCGCCCATCACGTCGCCCTCGGCGAGGCGCTGCGGCCCCTGCGCGAGGAGGGCGTGCTGATCTTCGCCTCCGGCACCTTCACCCATGATCTGCGCCGCTTCCGCCATGGCCGCCCGGCCCAGGACGCCCCGGAAACCCCGGACGTGGCGGAATTCTCCGCCTGGATGGATGCCAGGATCGTCGCCGGGGATATCGCGGCGCTGTGCGATTACCGCCGCCTCGCCCCGCACGCCGCCGCCGAACACCCGACGGAAGAGCATCTGCTGCCGCTGCATGTCGCCCTCGGCGCGGGCGGCCCAAATCTCTCCCCCACCCGGCTGCACAGCTCGGTGGAATATGGCTTCATGCGCATGGATGCCTACGCCTTCGCCTGAGGTTTTCTTAAGAGTTTTTCATCAAATTAAACGTCAGTGCCATGATCTCGGCTTGATTCCGGCTGGAAAACGCCATCCGGGCCGATGATCTTACACTCCTGATTTCAACATCAAGGAGTCGTCAGATGAATGGCAAAACAGCCGGCCTGGCCGGCGCGCTGGCCGGAATGGCCGCCCTGGGCAGTGCCGGCGCCGCCGAGGCGGCGAACGCCATGCAGGTGAAATCCTATGCCGACCTGTTGACGCCCGTGCCCAACCCGGTCGCGGCGCTGCAGGCCAGCAACCAGGAGATGGCGACGCGCAACCAGGCGCCGCCGGCGGGCGTGACGCGCATCGATTGGCATGATCATTACCACCATCACCACCATGCGCATTACCCGCCGCCCTGGGCCTATCACCATCACCATCATCACCACGCTTATTATTACCCGCCGCCGCCCCCGCCGCCTGTGTACTATTACCACCATCATCACCACCATCATCACAGCGGCGTGTTTATCGGGGCGCCGGGCTTCGGCGTGGTGATCGGCAACTGACCGCTCCCACCCTGGCGGCCGAGCTTGCGGTTTATTCATGAAGCCTCGCCGCATCGTTCATCTTTCACGATGCAGTGACGCCTTCAAATCCAACGCCCGGCTGCCGACGTTACAATCGAGACTTTCTCTTCACAGGAGATTCCGATGGACACGAAAAAAGCCGGCCTGCTCGGCGCCATTGCCGGCGCCACCGCGCTTGGCGCCGGCGGCGCGGCCCAGGCCGCGAATGCGATGCAGGTGAATTCCTATGCCGATCTGTTGCAGCCGGTGGCCAACCCGGTCGCGGCGCTGCGGGAGAGCAACGCGGCGATGGCGCAAAACCGGGAAGCCGTGACGCGCATCGATTGGCACGATAACTACCATCACCATCATCATGCGCATTATCACCATCACCGGCCGCCGCCACCCCCGCCGCCGCGCTATTATCACCATCATCACCATCATCACCATCAAGGCGGCGCGGTCCTCCTCGCCCCCGGCGTCGGCGTGGTGATCCACAATTAAGCTGATATGAGCAGGGGGCTTTGCGAAAAAGCCCCCTACTTTTTTTCAATCCCCGGCCGCCTTGTCGCGGGCCCGCGCCGCGCCCAGAATGCGCCGGTAGGTGCCATCGAACACCGTATGCGTCGCCGAGACCCAGCGCGTATCCCGCCCCAGCGTCTCGCGGCTGGCATGAATCCGGCGAGACTGCATCTCCCGCTCCGCCGCCTCTTCCTCACCCATCGGCTCCAGCGCGAAATCCGGTTCCGCCGGGACGATGCAGAGCTGCATGAAGGGCTCGCCCGGCCGGAAGACATGCACCAAACCTTTCGGCGGCGCCTTGAACACCACAAAATTGATCATCGGCCACCAGGAGGTGCGCAGCAGCGCCGGCACCGCCAGCGGCACATCGTCGGCGGGGCTGAGATAATAACGCGGATGCGGCTCGGCGCGCACCGCCATGCCTTCCGGCACTTTCAAATCCAGCAGCAATTGCAGCGTATAAAACCCTTCGCCGAAGCTGCGGAAGGGCGGCCATTGCAGGCCGGGCGTGGGCGGCGGCCCGAAATCCCCCTCGAACTGGAAGGCGCCATTCTCATGGCGCACGCGCAGCTCGGTCTCGTAAGGGTAGAAAAGCTCGACGCCATATTGCGCGCCTTCCACGAAGGGCAGGCAATGCCAGCCCTGCTCATGCGCGCCATCCTGGCGCGGCACCTTCTCCCCGCCCCAGCCCGGCACCTCGACGCGCGTGCGCCGCGGCGCCAAACGCGGCTGGTAATAGCGGTATTTGACGATGTTCACGCAACCCTCCGAAAAACCAGGACAAAACCATGGCGCAGCAAACCGCCTGATGATGGCGCGATTGCGGCCGCCGCGCCGGACCCTGTCATGAAATAACCGTCACCGGCTCCATATCATAAGTTAGAGGGCGATTCAGACGTTGGATTGACCCGCAAGGCGGGTCAATCCAACGCCATCGCCCCCTACCCCTGGGTGAGCGCGTGCAGCCGGTGATTGATCCCGGCCAGCGCCGCCTGCGCCTCCTTATACAGCCCGAAAAGCTGGTCGTAGAAGCGCCCGGCCTCGTCGTTTGGCATCGTCACGTCCCGCAGCCGCACCGCGCGGGTGATCGCCTCCTGCGGGCTGGCGAACAGCCCCACCCCGACACCGGCCAGCAGCGCCGCGCCGAACGAGGCATCCCCCGCTTGCGTCCGCTCGATCACCAGCCCGGTGACATCGGCGATGATCTGCCGCCAGCAGGCACTCCGCGCCCCACCCCCCATCAGCCGGATGGTGGAGAAATCCAGCCCCAGCGCCCTTGCCGCGCCCAGCAGGTCGCGGATGGAAAAGGCGATGCCCTCATACACCGCCCGGGCGAAATGCGGCTTGCCATGCGCCATCGTCATGCCGATGAAATCCGCCCGCAGCAGCGGATCCCAATAGGGCGCGCGCTCGCCCTGCAGATAAGGGTGAAACAGCAGCCCCCCCGCCCCGCGCGGCGCCGCGCTGGCCAGCGCATCCATCGCCGCGAACCCGCCTTCGGCAAACATCAGATCCCGCACCCAGCGATGCGCGGAGGCGCAGCTATTGGTCCCCGTGGCCGTGTAATACAGCCCGGGGAGAATATGCGGATAACAGGAAACCGGCGGATGCACCGCCTTGCCCAGCGTGGCCAGAAACAGCACCCCCGCCGTCGCCAGCTTCACCCCGCCAATGCCCGGCGCATTGCCGCCGACACCGAAGAATTCCACCGTGGTATCGTTGGAGCCGCAAATCACCGGGATGCCGGGCTTCAGCCCCGTGCGCGCCGCCGCCGCCTCGGTCACGCGCCCCACCACCTGCTCCGCCGGGACAATCGGCGGCAGAATGCCCATATCCAGCCCGATCAGCCCGGCCAAAGCCGAGGACCAGCTCCTGGTCTCATCATCCGCCAGCAGCGCGCCCACCGCGTCCGAATAATCCGTCTCCCAGCCGCCGGTCAGGCAATGGCGCAGAAAATCCTTGGCCAGATAAAGCCGCCTGGCCTGGCGCATCACTTCCGGCTCATGCTCGAACAGCCAGGCCAGCATCGCCAGCGTCCAGGTCGGGTTCACCCGGTTCAGCGACGTGGCGATGATCCGCGCCCCGGCTTTTTCGTGCAAGGCGGCGGCCTGGGCTGCGGCGCGCTGGTCGCTCCACATGATCGCCGGGCGCAGCACCGCGCCGGCCGCATCGGTGAGCACCGGAATATGGGCACCGGCGGAGATGCCGATCCCGGCAATCTCACCCGGCTCGATCCCCGCCACCACCTGGCGCACCGCCTGGGACATGGCCGCCACCCATTCCCCCGGGTCCTGCTCCGCCCAGCCGAAATGCCGGATCTGCGTGGTGACCGGCGCCGCCGCCTCGGCAATGAGCGTCCCATCCGGCCTGATCAGGCTCGCCTTCAGGCTGCCCGCCCCCAGATCGATGCCCAGCAAATATGAATCCGGCATGGCGATGGCTCCTGGAAACAAAACGCTCCCGGGTCTAGCATCGCCCCCATGCCCAAGACCATAGAGCTTGCCCCCGGCCTGGCCCCCGCCCATCTGGATGCGATCCCGGTGATCGACATCGCCCCGCTGCTGCGCGGGGATTTCTCCCCGGCCGCGCAAATCGGCCGGGCCTGCCGCGAGATCGGGTTTTTCTACATCAAAAACCACGGCATCGCGCAGGCCGAGATCGACGAAGTCTACGCCCAGGCCAAGCGGTTTTTCGCGCTGCCGCTGGCGGAGAAGGAAAAATCCGCGATCGAGACATCCGCCTGCCATCGCGGCTGGTTTCGCCTCGGCGGCGAAAATCTCGACCCCGCCAAACAGGTGCAAGGCGATTTCAAGGAAGGCTTCAAAATCGGCCGCGACCTGCCCCCGGACCATGAGCGGGTGAAGGCCGGGCTGCCGCTGCACGGGCCGGATGTCTGGCCGGACCTGCCGGGTTGGCGGAGCGTGATGCAGGGCTATTACGACAAGATGGTCGATCTCGGCGCGTTATTGCTCAGCGCCTTCGCCGTCTCGCTCGGGCTGGAGAAGGATTATTTTTCGCCCTGGCTCGGCATCACCATGACCACGCTGGGCCCGCTGCATTACCCGCCGCAGAAGGGCCGCATCACCGAGGCGCAATTGGGCGCCGGCGCGCACACGGATTTCGGCTGCCTCACGCTGCTGCACCAGGATGATGCCGGCGGGCTGCAGGTGCAGGGGCTGGACGGCACCTGGCTCGACGCCCCGCCCATCCACGGCACCTACGTGGTGAATATCGGCGACATGATGGAGCGCTGGACCAACGGCGTCTTCCGCTCCACCCCGCACCGGGTCATCAACATCTCCGGCCAGGAGCGCTACTCCCTGCCCTTCTTCTTCGACCCGGATTTCTACGCCCCGGTGGAATGCCTGCCGACCTGCCTGAAACCGGGCGAGACGCCGAAATATCCCCCGACCACGGCGGGGCAGCATTTGCTGGATATGATCAATGCGAGTTTTAAATATCACCAGGAGAAGGGCTGAAATTTCTCGAAGGCGGAGGCGACAAGGCTTTCAGCCCGCACGGCGGCAATTGCCGGCCGGCAAAAGCTGCTGGTTTGCAGAGGAAGAACAGCTTTGACCGTCTGAAGGCGCGAAAAGCCAAAGCATTGTTCAGCCGGTTTTTAAACTGGAAGCGGAATAGGCCGCGCCCCCGCAGAAAATAGCATCGTGCGTTAAGAAGGATGTTTGCCTGCCCGCTATTCGGTGCCATGCTGCAATGGCGACCATTTCAAGGGTGAGGGACGATGAGTGCCATCCAGCTTCGCGGCGCAAATTTGGGCGATGCCGCCGCGATCGCCGCTGTGCATGTCGCGGCGTGGCGTGAGACATATGTAGGCCTGCTTCCCGCGGAGATGTTGGCGGATCTGTCCGTTGCAGCGAGAACCGGAATGTGGCGTGAAATCCTTACTGCCCCGGCGGCAGCCGGGGCAACCGGCGTTTATGTCGCGGACGTGGATGGGCAAATCGTCGGTTTTGGCGCTTGTGGGGCGCAGCGTGACAAGGGGCTTGCACAGTTAGGTTTTGGTGCCGAGATCGGCACAATCTATCTATTGCGGTCGCATCAGCGTTTAGGACTGGGGCGCGCGCTTATGACACAAATGGCGCAGGCTCTGAGGACGCAGGATTTTCAGGGAGTGGCGCTATGGGTGTTGCGCGAAAACACAACAGCCCGTGGCTTTTATGAACATCTTGGCGGCACGTTAGCCGGCGAGAAAACGGATGCAAGACAAAACGCCACACTTAACGAGCTGGCGTTTGGCTGGCGTGATCTGACGCTTTTGTGCCATTGAGGCGTGCACTGGCACTCTTTCAAACGCCCAGACTCGGTGGGCACCGCCGTTTCGCTTATTAGAGCCGTGGTGCTGGGAAAGCGCAAAAGGGGGTAAGCGGTCGGTCCGGTTTGTGCGTCGTTTAATGCCCTAGTTGACATTGAACCTAGCTGTTTAACTATTTACGGCACCACTGCACCTGCTAGGGTAATTCGGTAGATATTGTGAGGGATATCGCGAAAAGGTAACGTCACAACCCGCTCCAGATTACCACCACATGACTCTATGAGCCGAATAGAAGGAAGATTATCTGCATTACAAGTAAGAACCACGTCTTGTAGGGAGAGTTCCGAAGCGATCCGCAGTCCTTCAATGAGAAGCAAACGACCAAGGCCCTTTTTTCTTTCAGAAATTCTCAGAGCATAGCCTATATGGCCGCCGTAACTTTCAAGTGATTCTGTAAGGAAGTGCCGGACACCACAGAGACCGATAAATCGGCCGGATTCAATCAGCCACCGCGTAGTCTGCGGTACGCGACGGACTTCAGAGCCATCAGGTAAGATAACCGGCTTTGAGAGATCAAGGCTCTTGCTACGCCAAGCCCCAAAGTCATTTTCAACCGCATTTATTTCATCTTCGGCCCACGGCTCAATGAACAGTCCTTCGCGCAAGGCTTCCACGAAAGATTTTGAATAAAGCTCCGATGGTTCGACAAAGTGCCGGGTCATTCAGCCGATCCTATATTTACGCAGTCACTTTGTCCTTATTTGGCGGAAAGAGAAAGATCGCCGGACGGCTGCTTTGGGTCGAAAGCGGAAGGAAGCCGACCTCCCTCGGCTTCCTCCCGGCGCGGCAACCTTGCCGCCGCCGCCCATAAACATGCCCCCTACCCCAAATGCTGCAACAAATCCTCCGGCGCCCCGTCATGCAGCGCTACGATTCCGCGCAACAGCTCAACCGCCTCCGCCCCTTGCCCGAGCCCGAACAGCGCAATCACCTCACCCCGCAGCCCCGGCCAGCGCAGCGGATGCGCAGCCTCCGGCAACAGCAATCGTAGCGCTGCGAAAGCCGCCACGGCGCGGGGAAAATCCTGCCCCTGCAGCGCCAGCATCCCGGCGGTAAACGCCCCATCCTGGCGCAGGCCCAGCTCCAGCCCTTCCGGCGGCAGCTCCCCCAGCCCGGCCGCGCGCAAAGCCACCGCCTCTTCCCGCCGCCCCGCATTCACCAGCCCGACAAAGCCGCGCCAGGCGGCGGCGACCTCGCCTTGCGCCAGCAAGGCCGGCAGCGCCGCCGCATCCCCGGCCTCGGCGGCGCAGAGCAGCGCCTCGCGCTGGGACAGAGACGCGATATTTTCCGCGAACGGGTCGCGCTGGGACATCTGCTCCATCGCCTGGCACAAAGCCCGCGCCGCCCGCGCGGACAGGCTGAACATCGCCTCCAACCCAGGCCGCGCCTCACCGCGCGCCAGGCGGGACATGGCGCGGGCAAACAAGGCCTGGCCCAGCCCCAGCGGCATCAGCGCGGAAAGCGCCGGCAGTTTTGCCTGCAAAGCCGCCTCCGGCAGCGTCTCCGGCATTCGCCCAAACCGCGCCGCCACCCCGGCCTCAAACGCCGCCCAGGCTGCATCGGCGGCGGCATAATCGCCATCGATGGTGGCATCGAACAGCCCGCGCCCGGCAAAGCCCAGCTGGGTGTCGGTGCCCAATGCCATCTCCCCCGCGCGTTTGGCCAGATAGGCGCGATAAACCGCCCGCCCCGCCCCTTCGCGCAAAGCCAGCGGGGCCGGCGAGGCATAGGCGATCAGCCCGGTCTCATCGCGCATGATCCGCACATGCGCGAACCCCGCCGCCTGCAGCGCCTGGGTCAGGCTCTCGCCGGTCTGCAGCACCAGATGCGCCCCCACCGCGAGGGCCGAGACCAGCTTGCCGGTGGATTGCCCGGGCGTGACCGTCGCCGCATCCGGCGTGGTCAGCAGCATCACCCCGTCCGGGGCGATGGCCTGGCGCATCAGCCGCAGATAGACCGGCGGGTCCGGCAGATGCTCGATCAGCTCCGTCGCCGCGATCACGTCCCAGCTTTCGCCCAGCTGCGCCTCGGTGAAATAATCGGCGCGCAGATCCAGCCCCAGCTCGCGCCGGCCAAAGGCGCCGAAGGGCGAGGGATCATAGCCCACACCCTGCCAGCCCAGCCCATGCACGCCGATATCCAGCCCGAACCCGTAGCCACCGCCGATTTCCAGCAGACGCGACCCGGCCGGCTTGTCGATCCGCGCCAGCTGGGCGGCGATCGGCCACAGCCCCGCCCCCACCTGCGCCAGATAGGCCGGCAGCCCCAGCGCCACCAAGGCGTTATCGCCATAATCCAGATCCGGGACGATGTCGGTGAAACAGGCGGTGCAGGCCGGGCAGCGCAGCAGATTGATCAGGAAATGCTTGCGCGGCGGCTTGAAATCCTCCTCCAGCACCAGCGCCATCTCGCCCGCATGGCCGCAATTGCGGCAGCGCGCGCTAAGGGTCTGGCCGTGGCGCCAGGTGATCTGGGCGTTGCGGCTGATCCTGATCGTCTCGGTCATTGCGGCTGCTCCCTGCAGGCCGGCATGGTTACGGGCCGGCCCGCCCCCTGGCAAGACCGGCCCGTTTCAAGGACTAACGCAACGTTATTGAATTCCGGCCTCAGAATTGTTTCACGTGGAACATTGCAGCTCCTGGCGTAAAACTTCCGCACCCTCCATCGGCAGGCCGCAAACATTGCCGCGGCACACATAGGCGGCGCGCAGATCCCCCGGCTTGCCGAAGGCCGGATGCTCGGGCGCCAGCACCTTGCCGCCGCGCAGCACCAGCACTTTCGGGTCCGGCGCGGCCAAGGCCAGACGCACCAGATCCTCCGCCCCGCCGGTCACCACCACGCTCACCGCATTGGCCAGCAGGTCCGCTGCCCCCAGCAGCCCCGGGGCGTTGGTCAGCGCCCGCGCCCGGCCGCCATAGGCGCGCAACACCGCCTCCGCCTTGGCGCGGTACTCGTCCTTGCCGGTGAGGTGGAACAAGGCCGCGTAGATTTCCGCCATCATCCCGGTGCCGGACGGCGTCGGCCCATCCTGGATCGCGCGGCCGCGCGGGGCGTAGACATCCTGCGCATCGTCGGCGGAGATATAGAACGCCCCCTCGCCATCGCCGAAGCGCGCCTCGGTGGCGGTGAGGATGGCCTCGCTCAGGGCCAGATAGGCGCTCTTATCCGTGGCCTGGTAGAGGGCGATGCCGGCGCGGATCATCGCCGCCTGGTCCTCCAGCAGCCCGGCGGCGGAGATCTTGCCGCCACGCATGGCATGGGCGATGCGCCCATCCTCCTGGCCCATCGCCTGGATCAGCGTGGTGAAAACCTGCTCAGCCAAGGCGATCCAGCCCGGCTCCTGGAAGACGATCCCGGCTTTCACCAGGGCCGCAATGGTCAGCGCGTTCCAGTCCGCCAGAATCTTGTCGTCACGCCCGGGGCGGATGCGGGTGTCGCGCAGCGCCTTCAGCTTGGCGCGGCAGGCGGCCAGGCGGGTCTCATCGCCGTCAAAGGGCAGCCGGCGCTCCAGGATGATGCGCCCTTCCCAGTTGCCGGAGGCCGGCATCGGGTAGGCGGTTTCGAAAAACCGCGCCTCCTCCCCCAGGGCCGCCTCGATCTCGGCACGGGTGAAGACGTAGAATTTGCCTTCCTCGCCTTCGGAATCGGCATCCTCGGAAGCGGCGAAGGCGCCTTCGGCTTCCATGTCGCGCGTCAGCCAGCCCACCGTCTCGCGGGCGCGGGCGGCGTAGAGCGCGTTCGGCTTGTCCGCCTGGGCGTAGGCCAGCAGCTCCAGGATCAGCGCGTTGTCATAGAGCATTTTCTCGAAATGCGGCACGAGCCAGGCTTCGTCGGTGGCGTAGCGGGCATAGCCGCCGCCGAGATGGTCATAGATACCGCCCTGGCTCATCCGCTCCAGCAGCAGATGCACCGCCTCGCGCCCGCGCGCATCGCCCAGCTGCCAGAGGAAGCGGAAGACCGGGATATTCGGGAATTTCGGCGCCCCGGCGAGGCCACCCAGCTCCCAATCCATGCCGCGCAGGAAGGCTTCCTGCACCGCGTGCAGCAGCGCCGGGCCGGGCGCATCGCCCGGCTTGGTGGCGGCGGCTTCGGCCAGAGCCCGGCGGATGGCGCCGGCGGAGCGGGCGATCTGCTCCTGCTCATTCGCCCAGGCCTGGGAGAGTGCGACCAGCACCTGCGGGAAGCTGGGCCGGCCATGGCGCGGGGTCGGCGGGAAGTAGGTGCCGCCCCAGAAGGGCGCGCCTTCGGGGGTGAGCACCATGGTCAGCGGCCAGCCGCCTTGCTCGCCCATGGCGTGCAGCGCGGCCATGTAGGTCTGGTCGATATCCGGGCGCTCCTCGCGGTCCACCTTGATGGCGACGAAGCGCTCATTCAGCAGCGCGGCGATCTGCTCATTCTCGAAGCTCTCATGCGCCATCACATGGCACCAATGGCAGGCGGCGTAGCCGATGGAGAGCAGCACCGGCACGTTGCGGGCCTTGGCCTCGGCGAAGGCGGCCTCGCCCCATTGCTGCCAGTGCACGGGGTTATCCTTGTGCTGGAGCAGATAGGGGGAGGAGGCGTCCTGCAGGCGGTTGGTCATTTGGCTCTCTCCTGGTTGAACCGCTACATAGGGGCGCACAGACAGGAGAACCAGCTTTGGGTGAAAGAATGCAGGGCGATCCGGCGCCTTATTTTGAAACGCACATCTTTGTGTGCGGCAACCGGCGGCCGGAGGGGCATCCGCGGGGCGATTGCGCCAGCAAGGGCTCGGAGAAGATCCGCGATTATATGAAGGTGCGGGTGAAGGAGCTGGGGCTGAAAAACATCCGCGTCAATCAGGCGGGGTGCCTGGATCGGTGCGAGCTGGGGCCCTGTGCGGTGTTTTATCCGGAAGGGGTCTGGTACAAGCTGGATAGTTTCGAGGCGGTGGATGAGGTGATCGAGAAGCACCTGGTTGAGCAGGGCCGCGCCCGCGACAAGATGCTGCCTTAAGTTAAAAAGTTTTTTGGTGCCGCTTTTTTTCAAAAAAGCGGCGAAGACGTTTGGGGCGTTGGCACTTTCGTTGCCAACGCCCCAAACGTCTGTGGGGACTTTTTGAAAAAAGTCCCCACAGCCGCAAAAACTTTTAATACTCTTCGTCGGCGACGTAGGAGCCGATGCGCTGCACCAGATCCGGCTTGGATTTCGCCAGCAGCACCCCGTAAATCACCGAGATCACCAGCAGGCCCAGCGCCAGCTTCGGATACAGGTTGAACGGATAAGGCTGCCCCGGCTCGATCAGCCCCCAAAGCGGCATCAGCATGAACAAGGTGCCGAGCACGGGGATGATCAGATGCGTGAAAACGTTGAAATCCTCACGGTGATAGCGAAGCATATAGACCGGCAGCGCCAGATTGGTGAGCAGGTAGGTGACCACCACCGGGATGGTGCCCAGCGTGCCGGTATCGCCGAACAGGGTCACCGGATCGATATTGTAAAACGTGCCGAAGCCGAGCACGATCACCAAGGCCACCACGATATAGGTCCACATCGCCGCGTGCGGGGTGCGGTGCTGCGGGTGGATCTTGCCGAAGAAAGGCGGCAGCAGCCCCTCGCGCGCGGAGGAGAACAGGATGCGCGCCTGGGCGTTGGTGAGGCCGATCAACGAGGAGAAAATCGAGGTCACGCCCGCGAGATAGGCGATGATGAGGATGCCGGCGGCGGAGGCCTTGAAAGCGTCCACGAAAGGCAGCGAGGAGTTGGTGATCGCCTTCACATCGTTATGGAAGGCCGTCTCCGTCGCGAAGGAGAGGAACATGTACAGAATGCCGATGGACAGCGTGCCGACGATCAGCGCGCGCGGCACGTTGCGGCGGGGATTGGTGGTTTCTTCCGCCAGCATCGCGGAATTCTCCCAACCGATGAACAAATAAATCGCCAGCGGGAAGCCGAGCCCGATGCCCTTCCAGCCGCCGGTGACGGCGGCGATGGTGAAGGGCGCCATCGAGATCGAGCCGCGATTGACCACCAGCATGATCACCGCGCCGACGACCAGCAGGATCAGCTCGAAATAGAAGAAGATCGCCGCCCAGGTGGTGGAGAGCGAAATGCCGCGCGAGACCAGCAGCCCGACAATGGCGGTCGCGATAATCGCCAGCACCTGCCAGGGGATATTGATGCCGAGGAAGGTCTGCAGCGTCTGCGCCGCCCAGCCGCCGGAGATCACCACCACCGAGGAGGCGGCGATGCAATAGCCGACCACGACGAAGATCGACGCCGCCGCCCCCGCCCAGGGGCCAAACGCCATGCCGATGAAGGTGACGAAGGAGCCGGTGCTGGGGCGATAGCGCGAAAACTGCGCCAGCGTGTTGGTGAGGAACAAAATCACCACCATCGCGACCAGAATGGTCAACGGCGCGCCGACGCCGGCACCGGAGGCGATCAGCCCGAAACCAAAGAAAAAGCTCATCGCCGGGGCGATGTTGGCGAGGGTGGAGGCAATGATCTGCGAAAGCCCGAGGCTGTCACGCTTGAGGCGTTCGCCGCCCCGCGAGATTGTGCTCATTATTTTATGATCCCTGCTTGGGTTAGACGTTCGGCCGCCGGATGTGGGCGTCTCGTTTCCTTGTGGTAAAATGAACGTTCCGTCAACTTATTTGTGAGAAGCGATTTAAATAATAGACAAATCCTCTGACCTGCTCAGGCACCCGGCAGCCAGCGCGAGACCTCGATCTCCCCCGCCGGCGGTTTCGGCGGCTGCGGCTTCGCCCCGCCCTGGGCGCGCCAGCGCTGTAGCCGCCAGACATAGGCCAGAACCTCCGCGCAGGCGCGGTAGAGGGCGGTGGGCACATATTCATCCGGCTCCACATAGCGAAACACCGCGCGCGCCAAAGGCGGGGACTGCACCACCGGCACGCCATGGCCGCGGGCCCGGGCGATGATCTCCTCCGCCTGCGGCCCGGCGCCTTTGGCCAGCAGCATCGGCGCCCTGTCCTGCCCGCGGCGATAGCGGATGGCGCAGGCGAAATGGGTGGGGTTGGTGACTACCACGCTGGCCTCCGGCACACGCTGCATCTGCCGGGCGCGGGCCATTTTGCGGGCGAGGGCACGCTGGCGGGATTTTACATGCGGGTTGCCCGCCGCCTCCTTCATCTCCTCGCGCATATCTTCGTCCGACATGCGCAGCTTGCGCCGGTGCAGCCAGAGCTGCACCGCGAAATCCACCCCCGCCAGCAGCGCCAGCACCAGGCAGATGAGGCTCAAACATTGCGTGGCCAGCGCGAAAAAGGCGCTGGCGGCGGGGCGGGGCAGCCAGGCCAGGGCGGTGAAATCCTGCCGGCGCGAGAGGATCGCCACCGCCCCCGCCAGGGCGATGGCCGCCATCTTCAGCACGGATTTGCCTTGTTCGGCCAGGCCATGGCTGGAAATGATCTGCGAAAACCCGGCCTGGGGCAGCAATTTGGAGATGTCCGGCGCCAGCAGATTGAGGGCGAAGACGAACCCGCCCGAGGCGAGGCTGGACGCCGCGCCTATGGCGGCGATGAGCCCGAGCAAGGGGAAGAGCCGCCAGAACACGCCCCCGGCCAGCCCCAGCGCCGCCGGCAAGGGCGCGGTGCCGGCCCGCGCCAGCCCGGCCGCGAACAGATCCAGCAGGCGCAGCCCCAGCCCGCCCGCCGCCACCAGCGCCAGCACCGTGAACAGCACGATGATGGCGGCCCTCGGCAGATCCTGCGAGCGGCTGACATCGCCCCGTTCGGCCGCCTGGCGCAGCCGGCGCTCGGTGGGGGCGTGCTTCTTCTCGCCCGCCCCTTCAGCCATGCGGCATCAACCCGGCGACGAGCGCCATGCACTGGGCGGTGAGATGCGAAATGGCGACGCCAACGGCCGGCACCATGCCGACCAGCACCCAGAGCCCGGCGAGAATCAGCAACGGAAAGCCGACGGAGAGCAGGTTGAGGCTGGGGGCGAAGATGGTGGCGAGCCCAACGGTGAGGTTGACGCAGAACCCCGCCGCCAGCACCGGCAGCGCCAGCGCCAGCGCGGCGGAGAACACCACCCCGCCCATGCCGGCCAGCGCCCCCCAGCCTTGCAGCGGCGCCAGCCCGGCGCCATGCGCGAAGGAATGGGCCAGCGCCATGAACAGCCAAACCGGCCCGCCCGCCGCCATATAGCCGAGCAGCCCGGCCCATTGCATGATATCCGCCAGCACCGAACTGGCCCCCGGCGCATCGCGAAATTGCAGCGTGGCGAAGGACAGCCCCATCGCCTCGCCGATGATCTCGCCGGCGGAGGAGAGCGCGGCGAGGACGATCTGCGCCGCCATGCCGAGCAGCGCGCCATAGGCGATCTGCTCAAAGCCGGTGAGGATGGCGCGGGCCGGGTCCGCCGGGTAGGCGGGCAGGTCCGGCAGCCAGAGGGCGAGCGCCAGGGCCAACGCGCCGGCCAGCAGCGCCTTGACCATGTTGGGAATGAGGGCGGAGCCGAACAAGGGGGCGGTGAGAAACAGCCCGGTGATGCGCAGAAACGGCCAGAGGAAGCGGCCGAACCAGAGCATCACGGTCTGTTCGTCTAAGACCATGGCTGATGCACCAGAAAAGCCGCGCGCATGATGAATTCCCGCGCCAGCGCCTCGAACATCGCCACCGCGCCGAAGCCGCCAGTAACGGCGAGCCCGGCCATGGCGATGGTTTTGGGCAGCAGCGCGAAGGTGGCATCCTCGATCTGCAGGGCCGATTGGATGATGGCGGTGACGATGCCGACCAGCAGCAGCACCGCGACGCAGGGCCACAACGCCGCCAGCGCCAGCGAAAAGGCATGTTGCAGCAAGTACAGATAAAGCGGCATCAGCCGAAACTATTGGCCAGCGTGCCTAAAACCAGCACCCAGCCATGGATGGAGACAAAGACCAGCAATTTCAGCGGCAAGGAGATCAGCGTGGGCGAGACCATGATCATGCCCAGCGACATCAGGATGGAGGCGACCGCGAGATCGATCAGCACGAAGGGAATATAGACCAGAAAGCCGATCTGAAAGGCGGTCTCCAGCTCCGAGGTGGCGAAGGCCGGGACCAGCACGGTGAAGGGCACATCGCGCGGCGACGCATAATGCTGGCCGGAGAGATCGACGAACAGATGCAGCGGCGCCTTGCGGGTTTGCGCGAGCATGAAATCACGCTCCGGCGGTTGCGCGGCGGCGATGGCCTCGGAGAAGGTGATCTGCCCGGCGAGATAGGGCTGCAGGGCCTTGTCCTGCTCCTGCTGAATGACACCGCGCATGACGAAGACGGAGAGCGCCAAGGCCAAGGCCGCCAGCACCATGTTGGGCGGCGTGGTTTGCAGCCCGATCGCCTGGCGCATGATGGAGAGGACGATGATGATGCGGGTGAAGCTCGTCATCAGCAGGATCAACCCCGGCAGGAAGGCGAGCGTGGTGATGACCAGCAAGCTCTGCACATCCAGCGAGTAGGCTTCGCCGCCATTCTTCGCCAACGTGTTGACGATGGTGAGCCCCGCCGGCGCGGCATGCGCGGCACCGGCCAGCAGCAGCGGCGCGGCATAGGCCAGGGGCTTATTCATCGGCATCGAGCCGGCTGAGCAAGGCGATGCCGCCGCGCCCGACGCCGAGCAGCAAGACCTGCCCGCCCGCCTGCGCGATGACGAGACTTTGCTGCCCGCCCAGCGCCCGGGCGGCGAGAATGGCGAGAGGCATGTTCGCCGCCGCCGGCGCGGCCCTGGCGCGCAGGCGGCGCAGCAGAAAGGCGCCTGCCACGAGGCAGCCCAGAAGGATCAGTAAGGTCGCGATGGTGGAAGCCGCAGCGGAAATTGTTTCCGTGCCCATTTTGGCTCAATCCTGTTGCACAAGGTTGGTGATGTAGGCGGCGGTGAACGGATCCGGCGGGGTGAAGCCGGCATTTTTGTCCAGCACCTGGTTGGCGAGCGAAACGCAGCTTTTCGTCAGCGCGTCATGGGTGGCAGGGTCCATCAACTGCTTCGCCGTCTGCTTCATCAAAAGCGTGATCGTCTCCGCCTTGATGATGGGCAGCAGCGCGTTGAAACTGTCGATCGCCTTCTGATCCGTGGTGGCGTATTGGATGGAAATCTGCACGAAGCCCTGCCCGGCCTGGCCGCTGGAATCCAGCGGCACGCTCACCACCATATTCTCCAGCGTGCCAAAGAGGAGCGGCTTCGGCGGCGGGGGTTTCGGATGGGCGGCGGGGCCGTGGTGGCTGGTCATTTTCATATAAAGCAGCGCGCCGCCACCGCCGCCACCGATGAGCACCAGCGCGCCGACCGCGCCGAGAATGATCTTCTTCATCGCAACTCCTCAAATCGCATTCAGCAATGAATCAAACATCGTGTTGGCGGCGCTGATGGCCTTTGCCGCCGCCTGGTAGGCTTGCTCGTAATTCGTCATCAGCACCGCCTGCTGGTTGCTATCCACCCCGGCGATGGTGGCGAGGTTGGTGGTGGCGGTGGTGACCTGCGAGGCTGTCGATGTCGCCAGCGCCTGCGCGGCGGCGGCGTTGGCGCCCAAATCCGTCGATAATCCAACGAAACTTTGCTCCAGCGTACCGGAACTGGTGGTTCCGGTCGTGGTCCATAGATTGGCCAGACGCTGCGCATTGCTGCCGCTGGCACTGCCGCCGGGGCTCAGGCTCAGCGTGTCTCCCGCCACCGGCGCGCCGGTGAGTGGCAAATTCCAATATTGCCCGGACGCCAGACCGGACGGGTAGGCCACCGCGAGATTGCCGCCATTGCTGCCCAGCGTGCCGCTGGCGATGATTGTGCCGGGACTGGCCACCGTGGAAACATTATAGGCGCTGGCAGAGGTAAAGGTGAGCAGCAGATTTTGTCCGTAATAGCTGGCCGGCACCACGGCGCTGCCGCTGGCGGGGCTGGTGGTCACGGAATCCGTGCCGACATTGATGGTCCCGGCATTCTTATTGATAACGGACCCATCTGTTTGCAGCGTCCCGTCGGTCGCGACATAAGGGTCGGCGGCGGCGATATCGTTGGGGGTTGTCGCGGCAACGGCAATGGCATTGGCGGCACCCGGGGCGGGATTGACGGTGAAGCTGTCGCCATTATTGGCGGTGCCGGAAATGCTCAGCGCCAGCCCGGCAAAAGCCGGCGGCGTGCCGCTGACCGTGTAGCTCTGGCCGTTGGCTTGATCCACGGCGCTCCAGCCGCTTGCGCTGTTGTAGGTTAGGGTGAAGGGCCCGCCATTCGCCGGCAGAGCCGCTTCATTGCTCAGGCTCGCCGTGATGACGGCGCTGCCGCTATTGCCGCTGCTGGGCGCGACGCTGGGTGCCGGGACGGAAAAAATCGGCGTGCCGCTGGTGCCGGTTGGTGTTAGGCCCTGCGCCTGGGCGGTGTTCACCTGCGCTGCAAACACCACCGCCAATGCGCTAAGAGACTGCGTCGCCTGCCCGCCCGCGGCGATGTTGGCGAGGGTGGCGCCGAGCGATCCATCGGATTCGCCCAGCGTCAGCTTCATCTGATTCGCGCCAGCACTCAGCGTGGTTTGGCCGTTGGCGTTTTCCGCCACCGCCAGCGCCTGCACGCCGCTTTGATCCACCAGCACGGTGCCGCCCGTGGCCACCACCACCCCGCCATCGCTTTGCGGAATAATATTAACGGGCAGATAGTGCGACAGCGCATTTAAAGCGGAATCACGCTGGTCCAGCAGACTAGGTGAATTTGGCGCGGTCTGCAGGGATTTGTTCAAATTGCTGAGCTGCTGCAAAATCTGGTTGGCGGCGGTGACATTCGAGCTCAGCCCCGCCTGCTGACCGGAGACGACGCTGGCGATGCTGGTCGCGGCGGTCTGGAAGGTTCCGACGACATTGCCGGCATCCGACAAAACCGTCTGGCGCAGCGCGGAACTTGAGGGGCTGGCGGCGAGGCTGCCAATATCGGAGAAAAATTGGTTAATCGCCGTCTGCACATTGCCGTTATTGGTCAGGGCGTTGGAAATGTCGGTCAGAGCCGTGGATTGTGCGCTGGCGGCGGCGCTGGCGCTGTTCGCCGTTCGCAGTTGAGACGCCGCAAAGCCGGAGGCGGCGCGTGTGATCTGCGCGGGCAGCACCCCCGCGCCTGGCTGCCCAGCCGCCGCCTGCGCCGTTTGCGCGTCAACGTTTTCCACCGTGTAGCCGGCGGTATTGGCGTTGGCGAGATTATTGGAAACCGTCGAAATGCCGGCCTCAAAGAGCTGCAGCCCGGACAAAGCGGCATTGATGGCGTTGTTGAGACCACTCATGGTTGCGCTCCGCTATTCAAAGATGATGCTCCGACCGACTGCAGCACCGCGCTCATCAAAGGCGATTGCGCGATTTTCATGATTTTTTCCGCATATTGGCCGTCCGTCGCATAGCCGCCATCCTGCAGGGCCCGCGCGAATCCGGCGACGCTGCCCTGGCCCGTGGCACTCTGATAGTTGGACTGGATCAGGCCGACATAATCCGAAACGCTGGCGGTGGAATCAGTATAATCACGAAATGCCGCGTCCTGCGCGACCGCCACGCCATTCTGGATTTCATGCGTCGCCCGCAGGCTGCCGGATTGGCCAGGCTTGGCCTTGATGCCGAACAGATTATGGCCGGGTGCCGCAGCCCCCCACCCGGTTTCCAATGCCGTTTGCGCCAGCACCGCCACCGCCGGCACCCCGAGCGCCTGCGCGGCCGCGGTGATTTGCGGCCAGATGGATTTGGCAAAATTCGTGGCCTGATCCAGCTCTTGTTCAGAGCCGGGGGTTGGTTGGAGCGGCGGTGCCAACGGGGTTTCATCGACCGGCGCCGGCGCGCCCATGGCGGCAAGCACGGAAGCGGTGGAGGCGGCCGGGACCGGGGTTTGCAGCGCCTGCCCGCCAATCTGGCGCTGCGCGGCCTGCAGCAGCCGAGCATCATATTTGCCAAAATCGTTCTGCGCGAGATTCCACAGGAACATGCTCTGGAAATCGCTGCCGCCCTGACCCAGCGTGGACGCATCCATGCCGGTTTCATTCAGCGCGCTGAGCATCTGATACCAGAGCAACCCGGTCAGATGCTGCATCGCCTCCTTCTGCGTCGGCCTGGTTGGCGCGGGTGTGGCGGCATTTAGGGCGGTGCGTGCCTCGATCATCATATCACCTTGATGGTTCCGTTGATGGCGCCGGCTTGCTTCAGCGCCTGGATGATGGCGATCAGGTCTTGCGGGGTGGCGCCCACCGCATTCAACGCCGCGGCCACATCCTGCAACGTCGCGGCACGGGGCAGATTGATGACCTGCGCCTTGCTCTGCTTGGCGTTGACCGCCGTATTGCGTACGCCGACGGTCGAGCCATTGGAAAACGGCCCTGGCTGGCTCACGCTATTTTGCGTCTGGATGGTAACGGTCAGATCGCCGTGGCTGACAACGGCCGGACCCAACGTGACCCCGGCATTCATCACGATGGTACCGCTTTGCGCATCCACCACGATGGTCGGCGCCTGGCCGACAGGGGTGATCGGCAAGGCGAGCACATTGGCCATGAAGCGCATCGCATCCTGGCCCTGGGCGGAGAGATCGACCTCACCGGGCGAAACGGCGGTGGCAGCGCCCGCATCATAGCGATTGATGACATCCGCGATCTGTTGGGCGGTCTGGTAACTGGGCTGGTTGAGCAGCAGCGCGGCGGCGCCGTTGATCGCGTAGGTGGCGGGAATCGTCGTGGCCAGGATGGCGCCGCCGGGCAAGCTGCCGACTGTCGGCACATTCACGCTGGCGGATGTTCCACCGGCACTCGCTGCGAATCCGCTGACCAGCAGCGGCCCCTGCGCCTGGGCATAGACAACGCCATTGCCGCCGCGCAACGGCGTTGGCAATAACACACCACCGGCCAGTGAGGTTGCATTCCCGACCGCGGAGACGGTGACATCCACATGCTGGCCGGAATGCGCGAAGGCGGGAACTTCCGCCGTGACCATCACGGAGGCGACATCGTTGGGCTGCATGGTTGAGACATTCGGCAAGGCGATGCCCATGTTGCGCAGCATGTTGAGGATGGATTGCTGCGTGTAGGGAACCTGGGTCGTCTGGTCGCCCGTGCCGGGTAGGCCGACGACCAGACCGTAGCCATAAAGCTGGTTGCTGGGCGCGCCGGCGACGGATACCAGCTGGCCGATGGTCGTCGTATCGCCGGCGGCGAAGGCCTTGCCACCGGCAAAGATCAGGAGCGCCAGAAAAGGTGCGACGCAGCTTCGCATCAGAACGGCGCGATCTTGTTAAGGACGCGCTGCAGCCAAGGCAGCTGATGCGCGCCGTTGATTGGCCCGATCCCGACATATTGCACGTTCATATCGGCAACCTGATTCGAGCTGATGGTGGTATTGGCGGCGATATCGTCCGGGCTGGCATAGCCGGTGACGACGATGGAAATCACATTGCCATTGATGTTCACGTTGGTACGGCCTTCAAGAGCGAGAATGCCATTGGCGTCGACATGGGTGACAACCGCCTCGACCTGACCGGAAATATTATTCGCCGCACTCGCCGCGCCGGTTCCGGTATATTCCTGATCGGACGTGGCGCCGATGGAAGGCGCGAGGCTGCCGCCATTGATATGGCCAAAGCTCATCGGAATTCCCATGAAACTCGTCATGGAATCGTTCAGCGTCCCGGTCCGCTTCAGAGCGGCGTTGTCGGTATTGCTCGCGGTGCTGCTGGTGACGATGTCGATTGTGACGAGATCGCCCATCCGCCAGTCGCGCCGCGGCTCGTAAAGTGAGCCCATTGTGGATGCCGGAAAAACCGACCCGTCCTGCGATGCGACCGGCGGCAAGGCTGCCACCGGAAACGCCGCCGGTTTGACCAGACTGGGCGGCGGCGCCGCGATCGTCTGGCAGCCGGCAAGCAGCAAAACGGGCAGCAGACGCTTCATGCGCCGGCCGCCGCCTGGGCGAGATAGTTGAGCTGATTATCGATGGCGCTGGCCACCTGGGTGCCGAGCTGGTAGGCGCGCTCGGCCGAGATCATGTTCACCATCGACTGCACGACATCCACATTCGAGGCTTCGAGATAGGATTGGTTGACGGAGCCAAGACCGTTGCTCTGCGGCGCGCCATTGACGGCGGTGCCCGAGGAGGTCGTGGACGCATACAGATTCCCGCCCAGCGGCTGCAGCCCTTGCGGGTTGACGAAATTCGCCAGCTGGATCTGGCCAATTTGCGAGGCGGTGGAGGAGCCGGGCAATGTCACGGAAACCGTTCCATCCGTCCCGATCGTCACCGAGGTGGCATTGCTGGGAATGGTGACGTTGGGGAGGACCTGATAGCCCGATGAGGTGACGAGCTGGCCCGTGGCGTTGAGCTGAAACGCGCCATCGCGCGTGTAGGCGGTTTGACCGTTGGGCAGCAAGACCTGGAAATAGCCGGATCCGTTGATCGCCAGATCGAGCGGGTTGCCGGTGCTGGTCAGTGCGCCCTGGGTCAAGGTATCCTTCACCGACGCAACCTTCACGCCGGTCCCGATTTCGAGCCCGGAGGGATAGACGGTCTGGCCGGTTGAATTTGCGCCGGGCTGAATGCCGTCCTGATACAGCAAGGTTTGGAATTCCGGTGTTTCGGACTTGAACCCCGTCGTGTTCACGTTCGAGAGATTATCGGCGATCGTGTTCATCATCGTCTGGCTGGCGGCGAGGCCGGTGGCGATCGTGTCCAATGCGTGGTTCATGGTACGGCTCCAAATTCTGGCATGACGAATCAGCCCTGCGCCAAGATATTATTGAGATCCTGCGATGCACTGCTTTGTGTTTTCATCAGGTCCGTCTGCAGCTGATAGGACCGGCTGCTATCGATCATCTCCATCATCGCGCTGGTGGGATCGACATTGCTGTCATTGATGTAGCCTTGGTGCAGCGAGGCTGTGCTGCTCTGGCTTAAATTCGTTCCCGCCGGGGCTTGATAGAGCGAGCCGCCAAGCGCGCTGAGCTTGCCGGACGGCGTGGCGACCAGACCGATCCGCCCATAGATTTTCGCATCGCCGCCCGGATTTCCGGCGTCGATGCCAGAGATCGTCCCATCCTCGCCGATTTGCAGTTTCGTCAAAGGCGGAAGGCTGATCGGCGTGCCGTTATTGTCGAGGATCGGATTGCCGGAACTATCCGTCAGCAGACCAGCCGCGGAGATGCTGAGTGTGCCGTTGCGCGTCAGGGCCGTGCCGCTGGGCGTTTGCACCCGCAGCCAACCATCTCCGGCAATGGCGACATTCAGCGGATCGCCGGTCTGGCGCATGGGGCCTGGCTTCAGATCCGGCCCCAGCGTTTCCACGGCCGCATCCGCTCCCACCGGTGCATTGCTGCCGCTATAGGCCTGCGCATCCGTCACCGCCTGCACGGCTTCATAGCCAGCGGTTTGCGCGTTGGCGAGGTTGCTGGCCACGGCTTGCATCTGCGCGGTAATCGCCTGCAGCCCGGCCATGCCGGTATAGAGGGAATCCGAATACATCGCGTTCTACCTTGTTAAATCTGCACTAGCCTCTGGCTGTCCTGCTGCTCGGTCTGGATCACCGACGTGTTCGCTTGGTAGGCTTGCTGATACTGAATCAGCGAGACGAGCAAAGAGGAGGTGGAGGCATTGGACGCTTCCAGCTCGCCGCCGGAGAGCGTTCCGGCTTGGCCGCTGCCTGGCGTATTCACCACCGGCTGTCCGGAGCTGTTGGTGACGGCGTAAAGATTGCCGGTGACCGGGTTCAGCCCCTCCGGATTGATGAAATTGGCCAGCGCAATTTTGCCCGCACTCAGCGTCTGCCCGTTGGAATAGCTGGCTTGCACCGAGCCATCGGAGGAAATGCTGCTGCCGGTGTAATTACCCGGCGCATAGCCGTTATTGGTGATGCCGGCGACGGCGAAGCTTTGCGCCGCCAAGGTGGTGCCGGTGAAATTCATTGCGATATTCGACGCCGCCGCGCCATTTCCCCAATTCACAGACAGGGTGGCGGGACTGCCCGAGGTGAGCGTGCCGGAGCTGGAGAAGCCCAGCGTCGTCAAATTCTGCGGCGTGCCAACAGTTGTGCCGTTGGCCAATTCGGGCTGGGCGTAAACCGTCCAGCTCGGCGTGGCGCCGCTGGTCGCGGGCTGGTTCTGCACCAGATAAAGCTGCACGCGATTGGCATTGCCCAGGGAATCGTAGGTGACGGCGGACGTGCTCTCGCTATAGGTCGTCGGGTCCGATGGGTTGAAGGTCGTGGTGGAGGGAATTGTCGCGTCACCGGAATTCAAATTCAGCGTCAGCCCGAGCGTGCTGGTGGCGTTGGCGGCGACGGCCCCGGTATTGATCGTGATCGGCCCCAGCGTATTGCCCTGCACACCATTAACCGTCGCGTAGCCCAATAATTTTGAGCCATTCAGCGTTTCCAACTGGCCCGAGGAGCTGAGCTGAAACGCGCCGTCGCGGGTATATTGTTGCGCGCCGTTGCTGGAGACGATGAAATAGCCATTACCTTGGATCGCGGCGTCCAGCGAATTGCCTGTCGAGGTCAGATTGCCTTCGGTCAGATCCGTCGACATGCCTTCCAACGAGGAGCCGATGCCAGGCGTATTGGTGGCGTTGCTCGGATAAATATCCTGGAACAGCGCCGTTTGGCTTTTATAGGCCGTGGTGTTGGCATTGGCGAGATTATTTGAAACGGTGTTGAGCCCGGTCTGGGCGCTTGTGAGGCCTGATAAGGCGGTTTGCAGAGTCATGAGGATGCTCCGAGAACAGTTTGAACGGAAGAAACGGGCAATGCGCTGGCGCTGCCGGCGACATCCAGGCTTGGTGTGCCGTTGGTAAGATTGACGCCTTGGACATTGTAAACCGTGTAGGGCGTGGCGGAGATCGGCGCGCCGCTGGCGCTGGCGGCGCTGATCTGATAGCTATAGCTGTCGCCGGCGGTGCCGCCTGTCCATTTGAAGCTTTGCTGTCCCGCTGGCAGCGCCCCCAGACTCATCGTCCCCGCGACACTGCCATTGGCGTTCAGAATCGTAACATCGGTATTGGCGCTGGCACTTGGCAGATTGAAGGCGCCGGTCGCGCTGCCGCTGCTATTTGCGAACAGGCTGTTGCCGCTGACCGCCACTTGCCGCCCCACCAGCGCCGAGGCCTGGGCCAGCTGGGCGGCGCCATTCGCGGTTTGCAAACCCGTGAGGGTGCTGTTGAGCTGGTTGATGCCATCCACCGTCGAAATCGCCGCGAATTCCTGTGTCATCTGCGTCGGGTCGGCGGGGGAGGTTGGCGATTGATATTTCAACTGTGCCGTCAGAAGTTGCAGGAAATCATTCTGCGTCAGGCTGGCGGCGCTGCCGGATGAGGCCGTGCTCGCGGTGCTCGAGGCGGCGACCGAGGCGTTGGAAATGCCGCTGGTATTGGTGCTGGGCGAGGTCATGCTGGTCATCACGTCACCTGAAAGCTGTTGATGATTTGCTGATCGATCCGCGTGGATTGCTGGAGCAGCGCGACCGAGGCGGAATAGGAATTCGAGCTGTCGATCATGTTCACCATCTCATCGACCGGTGAAACATTCGAGGAGGTGACATAGCCGGAGGCATCCGCGTAGGGATTGCCGGGATCATATTTGCGCGTCGGCGGCGCGTTGCTTTGCACGCTGGTTAAAACCTGCACACCGAGCGGGGGAGTGGCGCCATCCATCTGCGTCGCATCCACCACCGGCGCCGCCTGGAAAACCAGCTCCTGCGCCCGGTAAGGCTGCGCGCCCGGCGCGGCGATGGAGGAGGCGTTCGCGAGGTTCGAGGAAATCGCGCTGAGCCGTTGATCCTGCGCCGCCAAGGCGCTGCCGATAATTGAGAAAACACCATTGCCCATGAGATGAATCGCCTTTAATTGCCGCCGGGATTGGGACGCAGCGCGGTGACCAGCGCCGTGGTGGATTGATGCAGAAATGTCGCGGCGGCTTGCATCTGTTCGCCATTCTGCACGGCCTCGATACGTTCATTATCGAGCGAGACATCATTGCCATTCAGCCCGACCACGCCATCCATGCGATATTGCGGACCGGCATCCTGCCCCTCGCCCGCCCCCAGGCTGCTGGCCAGGGCAGAGTCAAAGGAGATATCGACCGCCTTGTAATTCGGCGTATCCGCATTGGCGACATTATTGGCGATGAGGTCCGCGCGCTCCTGCCGGACATTCAGCACGGCGCCATAGAAATCCAGAAATCCAGCCTGCATCATCAGCTTCCTTCATTCCGCCGACGGGATCGCGGCATGTGCCGCCCCATTCGGGCTTCAGGAAGAGATCTATCCGGGTGGGATGAAGAAATGGTAAAAACAGGCCTGATCCTGCCTGTCCTGTATCGCTATATTCGAAATCCGCGGCGCCGGATTTCCTGGCAGCACCCTCCTTGATAAAAAAAACTGCCCGAAGGCAGTTTTTTCTGGTTCAGGCCGCTTGCCCTTTCAAGCGTTGCAACACCTCCTCATGCAGCCGCCGCTGATCCTCGCTTACATAAAGCGCCGCGAGATCCGCTGAGGCAAAATGCGTGCCGGGGGGCATCTGCGCGTCGGACATGCGCTCAAGCGCCACGATCACGCAATCGGCGATCTGTTTCGCAAAATCCTGCCGCTGCGCCTCGACAAAAGCGAGATGGTCCAGCTTGCGACGAATTTCGGCGATCTCGCTTATCGCCTCATTGCGTTCGCGCTCCAGCACCGGACTGGCCTGCGGCGATTGCCGATTAATATCGGCCAGCAATCCGGACAGCCAGGACAGCAAGGCCGAGGTCCGCCAAAGCAGATCAAACGCGTCGCTCGCATCCATCTTGTCGCGCAAATGCGAAACCTGCTCGGCCAGGATGGCACAGACCAGCTTTTCATTTGCCTCAGCCATCCCGCTCATCTCTGATCTCCTTTATTTTACCGGGCAAAGCTGCTTGACGACGGATAAAAGCTGGTTCGGCTCCGCCGGCTTGGTCAGCCAGCCCGATGCCCCGGCGGCCCGCGCCTCGTCGCGCTTGCGCCCGCCTGATTCCGTTGTCAGCACGATGATCGGCGTGAAGCGCGCGGAGGCGATCTTGCGGGCTTCCTTGATGAAGCCGATGCCGTCCAGCTCCGGCATGTTCAGGTCCGTCAGGATCGCCGCCGGCTTCAACCCTCCGCTCAGCTTGGTGATTCCCTCGCGCCCGTTCATGCCGGTCTCGACCTCATAGCCCGCTCCTTTCAGGATATGTGACAGACTCATCACCATTGTGGCGGAATCGTCGAGAACAAGAATAATCGGCATGAGAACGGCGCTCCAATCAGCTATATTTGCGCAGGGTCGCGCCAGAATGGCTGGGAAGTGTTGAGAGGCGGTTAAAGCGACAATAAAAATCGCCCGCGCCGATTTTAAGAATTGATTAGGCGTACGGATTTAATCGTGCGGCATGAGCAAAGTTTTCCTGATTTCCGAAAATAAATTTCCCCGGCGCGGGCGGCGGCCGCGCTGAGGCGGCGCGGGCGATCCCGCCCCGCGCCGCTCCCGCTTTTATCCTTGGTCCATAAAGGAGCTGTTCGATGATCTCAACGATTCTGGGGCAGGGTGTCGCCGGCGGCGCGAGCGCCTCGGCCGCAACCGCACCGCAGCCCGGACATTTTCTGTCCCTGGTCTCGGACGCGCTGCAACAGGTCAGCGCCAGCCAGCAGGCGGCCACGGCGGCGGAGGCCGGCTACAGCGCCGGGCTGCCGGGCGCCACGCTGGGCAAGGCGCTGGTGGCGAGCGACAGGGCGGATGTGGCCTGGAACGCGACCGTCGCGGTCCGCAATGAAATTGTCTCCGCCTATCAGGCGGTGATGAACATGCAGTTCTGATCGATGGAGCGGGCGCGCGACATGTTGGCGCGGGGGCGGGCGGCGGCGGCCAGGTTGCCGAAACTGCTCTGGGCGGTGGGCGGCGTGGTGCTGCTGTCGCTCGGCATCGTCGCCTGGCTGGAACTCTCCGGGCCGCCTTATGCGGTGTTGAGCGAGGGGCTTTCGCCGGCGGATGGCGGCAAGGTGATCGCGCAGCTGCAGAAGCTCGGCATTCCCTATCAGCTGCAGGCCGCCGGCAACGTGATTCTGGTGCCCGCCCCGCAGCTGGCGCAGGCGCGGCTGCAGCTGGGCGCGGCGCAGGTGCCGGGCTCGAACACGCAAGCCGCCTGGACCCAGCTTGAAACCGCGCCGATGACGACCTCCGAGCGCGCCCAGAGCGCGATGGCGACACAGGCGCTGGAACTCTCCTTGCAGCAATCCATCCAGCAGCTGGCGGGCATTCGCAGCGCGCAAGTGTTCCTGGCGCTGCCGCCGGAAACGCCGTTTCTGGCGGACCAGCCCAAGCCCGCCGCCTCGGTGGTGCTGGATGCCGATCCCGGCCAGGCCGCCAGCCAGGCCGAGGCGATCGCCCGGCTGGTCGCCGGCGCGGTGCCGGGCCTGGACGAGACCAGCGTCACCGTGGTCACCACCGCGGGCACCACGCTCTACCCCCCCTCCGACAGCCTGACCACCGGGGCGCAATTCGCCACCGTCTCGCAGGTCGAGGCCGGGGCGGCGGCGCGTGTCGCCGGGCTGCTGATCCCCTTGGTGGGAGCTGGGAATTTTCAAACGGACGTGTCCGCGCAGCTGGATTTCACCCGCACCCATATCGAGCAGACCAGCTACGGGCCGACCCATCTCGTGGCGCATTCGGACAGCAAGCAGAGCACCCAGACCGGGCCGGATAACAGCGCCATCGGCATCCCGGGCGCGCTCTCCAACGAGCCGCCGGGGCAGACCAGCGCCGGCGCCGCCGCGCCCGGCGCCAATGCGGGCGCGAGCACCACCGCCAGCGCCGCCGCCGGCGCGAGCGGCGCGGCCGCCAGCAAGCCGACCCTGCCCAGCAGAAGCAGCGAGGATCTCGATCAGAGCTTCGTCAATGACCAGACCCAGGCGGAGATCACCAAGCCGGATTGGGCGGTGAAGGGGCTCGCCGTATCCGTGGTGCTGAATCAGGCGGCGCTGCCGAAGGGCCTGACCACCGATCAGGTAAAGGCCGCGATCGCCGCCGGCTTTGCCTATCCGAATGTCAGCGTGAATGTGCTGGCCTCGCCCTTCCAGAAGCCGAGCGGCGGGCTTGCGGCGGCGCCGCTGGCGGCGGCGGCCAATCCGGTGGCGCATGCGCTGCTGGAGGTGGTGGCCGCACTGGCGCTGCTGTTCGGGCTGGCGCTGCCGGCGGGGCGGCGCCTGGCCAATGTCAATCTGAAAACGCTGATCCCGCCGCCACCGCCCGCGCCGCTGCCGCAGCGGCCGCTGCCGGTGGTGGTGCCGCCGCGCGATTTCACCGAGCTGCGCGACCAGGCGGCGGAAAATATACCGGGCGTCGCGCGGCTCCTGCAAAGCTGGGCTGAAGAAAATGACTGAGCAAAGCACGGACCTTGCATTGTCCAACGGCTTGACCGGGCCTGAGCGCGCCGCGCTGGTGCTGCGCGAGCTGGGCGAGGAAACCGCCGCCGCGGTGCTGAAGGAGATGGACGAGCTGACCGTCAGCCGGATTTCGGTGGCGATGTCCAATCTCAAAGGTGTGAACGCACAGCTCCGCGAGGACATCATGCTGTCCTTCGCCTCGGATCTCGGCATCACCAGCATCGGCGGCGACAGCATCAAATTTCTCAGCCGGGTGCTGGTGAATGCGCTGGGCGAACCGCAGGCGAAGGAAATTCTGGACCGGCTGCGCCGCAATGACCGGCGCTCCAGCTTCCAGCTGCCGCCGAATACCGATGCGCGGACGCTGGCGATGCAGATGATGCATGAGCGCCCGCAAACCATCGCGCTGCTGCTGGCGCATATTCCGCATGATATGGGGGCCAATCTGCTCACCTATCTGCCCGAGCCGCTGGCGGCGGAGGCGCTGTACCGGTTTTCCAATCTCGATGTGGTTTCGCCCAGCGTGGTGAAAGAGCTGCGGGATATGCTGGAAGAGCTGGCGATGCAGACCGGCACCGGCGGGCGGCGCGTCACCAATCTTGGCGGCGCGAAGCAGACGGCGGAGATTCTCAACCATTTCCCCTCGGCCATGTCCGATACCGTGCTCGCCGCGATCGACCAGCGCGACAACAAGACCGCCGAGAAGATCCGCGAGAACCTCTTCACCTTCGTCGATCTCGGCAAGCTGACCGACCGCAATCTGCAGCTGCTGCTGCGCGAGGTGCCGGCGGACAAGCTGGCCCCGGCGCTGCGGCTGGTGGAGCAGGATCTGCGCGACCGGTTCTTCACCAATCTCTCCGCGCGGCAGACGGAGGTGCTGAAGGAGGAGCTGAGCGGCGGCCCGCCGATCCGCCGCTCGGACGCGCTGGCGGCGCAGAGCGAGATTGTCGATGCGGCGCTGCGCCTGGCCGCCGAGGGGCGCATCACCATCAGCGCCACCGAGGAGATGGTGTGATGGGAGACGCTGTGATGGCGACGACCGTGCCGATCTCGGTGACGAAGACGACCGCGCCCACCCCCAACAGCCCGGGGGCGGCGGATCAAGCGGCCTGGGCGCAGAGCCTGCAGGCGGCGCAGCAGGACAGGCCAGCACCGTCAGAGGACACCGGCGCGCCCAACGCCGCCGCGTCCGGCCAAGCCGCGCCCAGCGACGCCGCCGTCCCCCGGCGCTGCCCCGCGCCGCTCTGCCCCTCCCCGCCGCCAACGCCGCGCCTGCCAAGCCCAAAGCCGCGCGCGCGAGCGCGCCGCAAGACGCGCAGGCGGCAAAAGAGGCCAGCCAGCCAAGCCCCCGGAAAGCGGCGCGCCAGGATGCGGTGGCGCCGCTCACAATCCCGCTGACGGCGCCAGCTTCGCTACAGCCGCCCAACGCCGCGGCAGCCGCCACCGGCCAGCAGGACAGCGCGAGCGCGATCGGTGCGCGGCATGGCGTGACGCCCTCCAGCATCGATGAACCTGCCGCCATCGGGCTGCGGGGCAAAGAAGCCGCGATTGATACGCGGCATGGCATGGCGCCCTCCGGCATGGATGAACCGGCAAGCGGGCCGGACAGCGCCAAGGCGATCGTCAGCGCCGGCCTCCACACCGACGTCAGCATCAACCTCAGCACCAACGTCAGCACCGGCATCAGCGCCAAAGCCGCTTCGGCTGAGCCCGCCGCGCAAGGGGACGAGGGGGCGGCTTCAACCGATATGGCGAACGCGAGCGCGCCTCCCCTCATCAGCGACGGCAAGACCGCCAAGCCGGCCGCCAAGGCACCGGGCGCCAGCCTCGCGCCAGCCACCACCGGCGACGCGACCCTGGCAACAAATATTGCACCGGCCGCCCCGCAGCCTGTCTCTGACACGCCTGGTCCCGTGCCGGCCGCCGTGACGCCCCGCGCCGCCAGCGCCGCAGCGGCAAAATCCGCTCCTGGCACGGCCTCCGCGGCCGCCGCCGCCCCGGCGAGCACGGCCTCCTTGCTGGCGGTCAGGGAGGCGGCCGGCACGGCTGCCATCACCAGCCCCGCCCCGCACGCGCAAAACGCCGCGTCCAGCAACAGCGTCTTGGCGCCCGCAACCACCCTGCCGGTGGCCGCCACGGGCAGCCAGCCCGCCACGATGGCGGCAAACATCATGCCGGCAACCAGCCACGCCAGCGCCAGCCCGGCGCTGGCCGCCGGCAGCGCCACCGCCCTGGCCGCCACGGTCAGCGCCCTGCATCAGGCCGGGCAAAGCGGCGCGGTGCTGCGGCTGGATCCGCCGGGGCTTGGCCATCTCTCCGTTCAGGTCGGGCTGGGGGCGCAGGGGCAGGTGAATTTACTGTTCGTGCCCAGCACCGCGGATGCGGCGCAGGCGCTGCAATCCGCCCTGCCCGGCCTGTCCGGCGCCATGGCGCAATCCGGCCTCACGCTGGGCCAGGCGCAGGTGGGCGGGCAATTCGCGCAAAGCGGCGGGCAGAGCGGGCAGCCCCATCAGCGCGCCCCGCAACCGCAAATCAGCGCCCCGCAGCCCACCAGCGACAACCCGCCGGCGAGCGGCCTGAGCGCCTATGCTTGACGAAACCGCCGATGTCGAGCTGCTCGATCTGCTCGACCCGATGCGCGCGCCGCTGCTGCGCTCCGTGCTCATGGAGACGCTGGCGGACCGGTTCATGCGCCAGATCGCCTTCGCGCTGTTCCAGCGCATGCGCCATTCGGTGCAGCTGCTCTCCTGCATCCAGAACGTGATCTCGCATGAATCCGCCATGTCGGCTTTGCCGGAGGTGATGCTGGCGGGCATTTCCGAACTCACCCCGTTGCGCGGGCGGATGCTGCTGGCGATCGACGGCGATCTGATCGGCGCGATGGTGGATGCGATGTGCGGCGCCACCGCCGCGCATCCGTTCGAGCGTTACGAGCTTTCCGCGCTGGAGACGCGCGTGGGCAAGCAAATGGTCGATCTCGCCTTCGCCACCATCACCGACACCTTCGCGCCGGTGGTGCCGCTGCAGCTGGAGGCCCTGGCTTATGAGAACGCCACCGGCATGCTCGCCATCGCCGATGGGCAGGACTGGATGATCGCCGTCACCGGCATTTTCGAGACCGAGCTGGGGTCGGGCACCATCCGCGTCATCGTCCCCTACTCCGCCTTCGAAACGCTGGAGGCGAAAATCGCCACCCAGTCCGGCCTGCTGGGCGGGCGCGGACCGGACCAGAACTGGACCAGCGGCATCGAGCTGCTGACCGACACCACCAGGCTGGCGCTGAGCTTCGAGCTGGCCCGGGCCGAGGTGCCGCTGGCGGTGTTTCAGGCGCTGCGGGCGGGCGATGTGCTGCCCTTCACCTTATGGCCGCATGCGGTCGCGGTCTCCGGCGGGGTGGATCTGTTCCTGGCCGATTACGGCCAGCAGGACGGTTATGTCTGCTGCCGGGTGCGCGCCGAATCAGATGAGGAGGAAACCGAAATGAGCGAGCAGACAGAACGCGTCACCGGGGCGGAGAAACTCGCCGAGACCGAGCGGGTGGAGCTGGAGCGGCTGCAGGCGCGCGCCGGCGGCGCGCCGGCGATCACCGCCAAGGCGGTGCTGGACCGGGTGCAGGTGGCGGTGACGGTGGAACTGGGCCGCACCCACATCACCGTGAAGGATCTGCGCGCCTTGCGCCACGGGCAGATTTTGCAACTGGACCAGATGATCGGCGAACCTTTGGCGATTTACGCGAACGGCCAGAAGCTCGCTTATGGCGAGGTGGTGGCGGTGGCGAATGACCGCTACGGCGTGCGCGTGACCGCCCTGACCGAGGACGTGCCCGCGGAGGAGGAGCCGGCGCCATGAGTGCCGCCAGCGTGAATAGCGGCGCTTGGCTCGCCTTCGCGGAACTGGCTGGGCCGGTGCTGCTGCTGATGCTGGTCATCGGGCTGACGGTCGGGCTGGTGCAAACCGCGACCCAGGTGCGCGAAGCCTCGATCCCGTTCGTGTTGAAGCTGGGCGGGCTGGCGGCGCTGATCAGCGCCGGCGGCACGCTGATGCTGGGCGGCATCGAACGCTACAGCACCGCTTTGTTCCACGCGATTCCGGGATTGCTGCATGGCTGACACCGCCGCCGCGCCGCGCCCAGGGCTGTTGAGCCTGGGCCAGCTCTCCGGCCCCGCCATCATTCTGATGGTGCTGGTGATGCTGGCGGTGCCGCTGCCGCCGGCCGCGATCTCGTTTCTGTTCGCGTTGAATATTTCAGCGGGGTTGGTGATTCTCGGGGCCTCGCTCTATATCGGCTCGCCGGCGGAGTTTTCCTCCTTTCCCTCCATCCTGCTCGCCACCACCTTGATGCGGCTGGCGCTGAATGTCGCCACCGCGCGCGCGATTCTGCTCAACGGCTATACCGGGCCGGGGGCGGCGGGGCATGTGATCGAGGCTTTCGGGCAATTCGCGGTCGGCGGCAATTATGTCGTCGGCGGCATCATCTTTGTCATTCTCATCATCATCAATTTCGTCGTCGTCACCAAGGGCGCCTCGCGCGTGGCGGAGGTTTCGGCGCGCTTCATGCTGGATAGTCTGCCCGGGCGGCAGATGGCGATCGACGCCGAAATCAATGCCGGCATCCTCTCCGCGCAGGCGGCCGAACGCCGGCGCGAGATGCTGCGGCGGGAAGCGGATTTCTTCGGCGCCATGGATGGCGCCAGCAAATTCGTGCGCGGCGATGTGGTGGCGGCGATGATCATTCTGGTCATCAATATGCTGGGCGGGCTGGTCATCGGCACGCTGCAATATGGGCTGCCGATCGGCGACGCCGCGCGCACCTATACGCTGCTCACCGTGGGCGATGGGCTGGCGGCGCAGATCCCCTCGCTCACCATCTCGGTCGCCGCCGGCCTGGTCGTCACCCGTGTCGCCACCGGCGAGGATATTGGCGGGCAGATCAAATCCCAGCTGTCCAAATATCCGCAGGCGCTGGCCATCGCCGCGGCGATCACCACGGCCATCGGGCTGGTGCCGCAAATGGCGCATATCCCGTTTCTGCTGCTGGGCGGCGCGCTGGGGCTCGCCGCCTGGCGGCTCGCGCGTGCCACGCCGGACGCCACCGCCGACCAGCCTGGCGCGAAACAGAACGAGGACGCCAAGCCGGAGGTCAAGCCGGACAGCCTCACCGATGTCTCCGGCGTCGATCCTCTGGGCATGAATATCGGTTTTGCCCTGGCGCCGATGGTGGGGGCGGGCGAGGGCAAGCTGCTGGGCCGGCTCACCGCCGTGCGGCAACGTTATGGCCGCGCCATGGGGTTTCTGGTGCCCGCCGTGCATATCCGCGATTCCGCCGAGCTGCCGGCGCATAGCTATCGCTTCACATTGCGCGGCGCGGCGATTGCCGGCGGCGAGGCCTGGCCCAGCCAGTGGCTCGCCATTGAAGGCCCGATGGTGGTGGAGAAACTCACCACCGGCCGCGCGGTGAAGGACCCGGCCTTCGGCCAGAACGCGGTGTGGATCCCGCATGGCGCGATCCCGCAGGCGGAGGAGCTGGGCTACACGGTGGTGGATGCGGCCAGCGCCATCGCCACCCATTTCGCCGAGGTGCTGAAGCGCTATGGCGCCGAGCTGCTGGGCCGCCCGCAAGTGGAAGGGTTGATGACCAGGCTGGCGGAAACCACGCCGCGCCTGGCTGAGGATTTGCGGGCTGGGCTGTCGGTCGGGCTGGTGCGCCAGGTCTGCCAAGGGCTGCTCGCCGAAGAGGTGCCGGTGCGCGATTTCGAGCGCATTGCCGAAGCCCTGGTGGAAGGCAGCGATAGCGGCCAGAAGGACCCGGAAAAATTGCTGGCCTCGGTCCGGTTGCGGATCGGGCGTTTCATCGTCAGCCAGTTCACCGGGCCGGAACCGGCCCTGCGGGTGGCGGTGCTGCAGCCGAAGCTCGAGGAGCTGGTCAGCAAATCCCTGCGCAGCGCGCGCGAGGGGGCGAGCGAGGTGGAGGCGGAGATCGCCACCCATCTGCGCCAGGCCGGCGAGCAGGCGGCGAAGGCGATGCGCGCGCGCGGCGCCAAGCCGGTGCTGGTGGTGCAAGGGCCGATGCGCCGCGCCGTGGCGAAATGCCTGAACGGGGTGATCCCGGTGATCGCGCTGGAGGAAATCCCCGAAACCATGAAGCTGCAGGTGGTGCATACCGCGGAGCCCGCCCCCGCCCATGCCTGACCAGAGCCCGCCCGACCATAAAGCCCTGACCTCACTTTACGGCGACTGGATCAAGCGCATGGCGCTGCTGCTGAAAGCCCGCATGCCCTGGGCGGATCTGGACGAGATGCTGCAATGGGGCGCGGTGGGGATGATGGAGGCCTCGCAGCGCTTCGATCCATCGCATGGCGTGGCGTTTCAGGCCTTCGCGGCGCGGCGGATCAAAGGCGCGATGATCGATGGGCTGCGCCGCGAAGGGGCGCGCCGGCGCGACGAGGCGGTGCTGGACCCGGAGGTGATGGAAAACACCGTGCAGGAGGATTCCTACGGCCAAGTGGACCCGCTCTCCCTGCTCGCGCGGACCGACAATTACACGCTGCTGGTGGCGGCGCTGAAAACCTTACCGGAATTGGAATATCGCATCCTGGCGCTGCATTTTTACAACGAGCTTAATAATCGGGAAATCGCGGCGGTGTTGGATATCAGCGAGGGCTATGCCTCGCGGCTGCGCAAGCGCGCGCTGGAGCTGCTGGGCACCCACATGAATGCGGCTCAAAGCGGAGAGACCATGCCTTGATCAACCTCGTCACGCTGTTTCTCGGCATTCTCGTCGTCATTGGGGGCGCGCTGTCGGATCATGTGCCGATCGGCTCGCTGCTCAATCTCACCGCCTTCATCATCGTGATGTGCGGTTCCGCCGCCGCCTGCGCGCTGCAATTCGGCTTTGGCGCGTTTGGAAAATGTCTGAAGGCGGTGATGTGGATCGCCAAGCCGCCGCGGATCGATCTGCACGCTTATATCGAACAGGTAGCGGAGTGGTCGGCCAAGGCCCGCGCCGCCGGCACGCTGGCGCTGGAGGCGGAGATTCCGGACATCGCCGACGATTTTCAGCGCCAGGGTCTGCAGATGATCGTGGACAACACCCCGCCCGAGGAATTCGCCGCGATGCTGACCGCCGCCGCCGAGCAGAAGGATCATGCCCAGGAACTGCCAGGGCATTTCTGGGAAGCGATCGGCGGCTACTCCCCCACCATCGGCGTCATGGGCGCGGTGATGGGGCTGATCCATGTGATGATGGAGCTCAACCATCCGGAGCTGCTGGGCGGGGGGATCGCCACCGCTTTTATCGCCACCGTCTATGGTGTCGGCTTCGCCAATCTCATCGCCCTGCCGCTGGGCGCGCGGCTGAAGGCGATCAGCAAGGAGCTGGCGCAGGAGCGCGTGGTCGTCATTCAAGGTTTCATCCTGCTGGCGGAGGGCAAGCCCGGCATCATCATTCGCCAGACGCTGAAGAATTTCATCCATGAGGAGAAGAGCAAGGCCAAGGTGAAAGACGAGACCACGGAAGCGGCGCCGGACGGCGCCTCGCAGGCGGCCTGACCATGGCGCTGCTGCCCCCGAAAAAGAAAAAGGAGGAAGGCCACGCCAATCACGAGCGCTGGGTGATTTCCTACGCGGATCTGCTGACGCTGCTGCTGGCCACCTTCGTGGTGCTCTATGCCTCCTCCACCCGCAATCACCATAAGGAAGATGAGATCGCCATGGCCTTCATCCAGGCCTTTCATGGCAATCCACCGGCGATCGCGGCGCCGCCCTCGGGCTCGCGCGGGGTGTTGCAGCATAATGTCGCGCCAATCCCGCAAAGGATCGAGGCGCCGCCGCGCGCGGCCACGAAACTGCCGCAATCCATGACCAAGCAGCTCGATGCGGAAATGAAAGCCCTGCAGGCGCTGCAAATGCAATTGCAAAAGGTCTTTCAGCCGATGACGGATGCGCATGAGGTCTCCATGACCAGCACGCCGCTGACGATGACGATCCAGCTCGATGCCTCGGTGCTGTTCGATTCCGGCGCGGCGACGCTGAAGCCCGCCGCCGCCAGCCTGTTGGCCAAGGTCGGCACCGGGCTGACCAATCTGCCTCCTGGATTTCGCGTCACCGTCGAGGGCTATACGGATAATCAGCCCATCTCCACGGCGCAGTTTCCCTCCAACTGGTCGCTCTCGGCGGAGCGCGCGGTCGCCGTGGTGTCGCTGTTCGCCGCCAATGGCGTGCCGGGCAATGCGCTGGCGGCGGAAGGGTTCGGCGAGTTCTCGCCGGTGGCCAGCAATGCGAACGATGCCGGCCGGGCGCAGAACCGGCGCGTGGTGGTGGTGGTGCATGCGCCGGACCCGGCCGGCGATACCGGCGCCGCGCCCAGCCTCGGCACAATTCCCGGCACCGGCCCGGCTCCCGGCGCGGGCAAAGGGTAAAGCCCATGGCCAAAGCGAAAACACCGAAAGCGAGCAAGCTGTTCAGCCCGGTCTGGCTCAGCCTGGCGGCGATGACCTCTTGGGCGGCGACGCATGAGCCGGGAAGCTTCGCCAATCCCGGTCTGGTCGGCGCGTGGGGGCTGGGGGCACTGGCGGTGGCGCTGCTGACCCGCGCCGGGCTGGCGCTGCTCGGCCCGCTGCTGAAGCTGACCGGCCAAGGGCTGAGGCTGTTGATCGCCGATGCGCGCAACCCCGACCAGGGCGGGGCTGATCCATGAGCTTCGTGGTGCCCTCACGCGCGCGCAAGGCGGCCTTCATCCAGACCGTGCTGGCGCAGGAAACGGCGGACCGCGCGGCGCAGGAGGCGGAGCTGCAGCGCCGGGTGAAGCAAGAGATCGCCAAGCTGCGGGAGAGCGCCATGGCCGAAGCCAAGGCGGCGGGGCTGGCCCAGGCGCAGGCGGCGCTGGAGGCCGAGCGGGCGCAGCTGGCCCAGGCCTTGGCCGCCTTGCGCCAGGCCGGGGCGCAGCTGCGGGCGCCCTTGGCGCAGAAGGAGCAGGAGCTGGCCGGGCTGGTGCTGGAAATGGGATTTCTGCTCGCCCGTCACATCGCCGGCGGCGAGAGCGGCCAAGCCCGCGCCGAGCTGGGCGGGCTGGTCGAAAGCTTGCTGCGGGAAGCCGCGGCCGGCATGGCGCCGGGGCAAAATTTGCGTCTGCGGCTCAACCCTTTGGATGTCGACGGCCTGGCCAGCCATCCCGAAGCCGCCGGACTCGAGCTGGTGGCGGATGCGAGCATCACCCCTGGCGGCGCATTGGCCGAGCTGCTCGGCGAGGACGGGTCGGCCGCCGCGCAGTGGGATGCGCGGCTGGAACAACGCTTCGCGGCCTTGCGCGCGGCCTTGGCCTTGCCGGGCGAGGCGGGCGCATGATCGCGCTGGACAGCATCCGGGAGCGCGCCACGGCGCGGCTGCGCCATGCCTTGGCGCAGCCCACCATCCATCGCTATGGCCGGGTGCTGCAGGCCAGCGGCGAGGTGCTGCGGCTGGGCGGGCTGGAAGCGCCGGTGGGGGCGCGCTGCCTGATCGAGCAACAAGATGGCGAGGCAAGCGCGGAAATTATCGGCTTTGACCGCGACAGCCTGCTGGCGATGGCCGAGCAGGGGCCGCGCGGCATCCTGCGCGGCGCCCGCGCGCGGGTGGAGGCCGGGCCGCTGGCGGTGATGACCGGGCCGGCTTTGCTCGGCCGGATTCTGGATGCGCGCGGCCAGCCTTTGGATGGCGCGGCGCCGCCGCTGCTGGAAACACCCTGGCCGATGCGCGGCCAGACCATCAACCCGATGCAGCGCGCGCGGATCGAAACCCCGTTCGATACCGGGGTGGCCACCCTCAACGCGCTGACCACTCTGGGGCGGGGCATGCGCATCGGGCTGTTCGCGGGGTCGGGCGTGGGCAAAACCACGTTGCTGGGGATGATCGCCCGGCATGCGCGCGCGGATGCGGTGGTGCTGGCGATGATCGGCGAGCGCGGCCGGGAAATCCGGGAATTCATCGAGGATCATCTGGGCGCGGCGCTGGCGCGCAGCGTCGTCATCGCCTCCCCGGCGGACGATACCGCCTTGGCCCGCGCCCATGGCGCCTACCGCGCCGCCGCCATTGCCGAGGCGCTGCGCGCCCAGGGCCAGCACGTGCTGCTGCTGGTGGACAGCCTGACCCGGCTGGCGATGGCGCTGCGCGAAATCGGCCTGGCGGCGGGCGAGCCGCCGGCCACGCGCGGCTATCCGCCCTCGGTGTTCGGCGCCCTCTCCGCCTATGCGGAACGCGCCGGCACGGGCGGGCCGGGCCAGGGCTCGATCACCGCCATCCATACCGTGCTGGTGGAGGGGGACGACCATGTCGGCGATCCGGTGGCGGATACGGCGCGGGCGATCCTGGATGGGCATATCGTGCTCTCCCGCGCCATGGCGGAGGCGGCGATCTATCCGCCCATCGACGTTTCCGCCTCGCTCTCGCGGCCGATGCCGAGCCTGGTTTCGCCCGAGCATCTGCGCCTCGCCGCGCGGTTTCGCGGGCTGTGGGCAAGAAGGGCGGAAAAGCAGGACATTATCGATCTCGGCGTCTACGCGCCCGGACGCGATGCGCTGCTGGACGAAGCGCTGCAGCGCGCCCCGGCGATGGAAGCGCTGCTGCGCCAGGAGGCGGAAATGCCGGTGGGGTTGGATGAGGCGCTGGCCCGGCTGCGCGCCGTGTTCGGAGAGGCGCCATGAAGCTCGGCACGCTGGAGAAGCTGGATCTGCTGGCCGCCGCCGAGGAGCGCGCCCTGGAGGCGGCGCTGAGCCAGGCCCTGCACGCGATGCGGCATCTGGAGGGGCAAAGCCAGGTGCTGGCGGCCTATCAGGCGCGGCTGACTGCGGGCTGGCGGGACGGCGCCGTGATCGCCGCCGCCGAGGCGCAGCGCGCCGGGCTGTTCAGCCTGCGCGCCCAGGATGCCGCGCTGCAGCTGGCCGGCAGCCTCGCCACGGCGCGGGAGCGGGTGAACGACGCCGCCACCGCGCTGGCGATGCAGCGCGCCAAGCGCGAGCGGCTGCGCGCGCGGCTCGACCAAAGCCGCGCCCAGGCGCTGCGCGCCGCCCTGGAGCGCGCCGCGCGCAACCAGCCCCGCCGCCCCGCCGCCCCGTTGATCTGAAGGGAGTCCGCCATGAATACCGCCTTCTACAGCAATTTCATCGCCAATCTGAGCGCCCAGGAAGCGCAGATAAACACGCTGCAGCAGCAGATTTCCACCGGCCAGGCGGTGCAGACGCCCTCGCAGAATCCGGCCGCCTATGAAACCGCGGCGCTGGCCACGGATCAGATCAGCCGGCTCAACAACGACAATACCGCCCAGGCCTCGATCCAGACCCAGCTCGGCGCCGCGAACAACGCCTACAGCGCCACCAACACGCTGCTGGACAATGTGCAATCGATCATGCTGCAGGCGCTGAACGGCAGCACCAGCACGCAGAATCTCGGGGCGCTGGCCTCGCAGGTGCAGAGTGCCGGGCTGCAATTGCTGGCGCTGGGCAATAGTGTCGGGCCGAACGGGAATTATCTGTTCGGCGGCTCGCGCAGCACGCTGGCCCCGTTCCAGCCCAATGCCGGCGGCACCATCTCCTATTACGGCGATGGCGGGCAAAGCCAGGCCAGCATCAGCACCGGGCAGACGGCGAACACGCTGGTCAATGGCCAGGTTTTCACCTCCGCCTTGAGCGGGGACGGCATCTCTTATGTCAGTGCCGCCAGCGCCAATACCGGCACCGGGCAGATCCTGCAGCAGGGGCTGGTGAATGCCGGCGCCGCCAACGCCTTCCAGCAGGGCAGCGCTTCGATCACGGTCAACTTCGCCGTCTCCGCGGCGGGCGCCACCACCTACAGCGCGACGCAGGGCGGCAGCACCTTGGCCACCGGCACGCTGGTCAGCAACGGCACCGGCCAGACCAGCCTGCAACTGGCCGGGGTGAATTACGAAATCACCGGCCAGCCGGCGAACGGGGACAGCTTCACCATCGCGCCGGCGCGTCCGCAAACCGCCTTCGCGCTGCTGCAGCAAATCGCCTCGACCCTGGCCAGCACCACCTCCACCCCGGCGCAGGTGGCGCAAACCCGGCAAATTCTGAATCAAAGCCTCGGCACGCTGGCGCAATATCAGCAATCCGTGACCACCGCGCAGGCGCAGAACGGGGTGACGCTGCAAGCCCTGGCCAACGCCTCGACCGGCGATACCACCCAGCAGACCGCGGCGCAGAACGCCGTCAACAGCGCCACCGCGGTCAACATGCCCGCCGCCATCACCACGCTGGAACAGACGATGACCGCCATGCAGGCGGCGATGAAAAGCTTCGCCAGCGCGCAAAGCCTGAGCCTGTTCAGCTATCTCTGAAAGCGAGTCCCCAAAATGTCGGATGCGATCTTCATTGTCGGCTATTACCGCAGCGGCACCTCCGCCCTTTCCGGCACGCTGGAAAAGGCCGGCGTCAAATTCTACAACGATGCCGATGCCAACGAGCATAACCCGCTCGGCTTCTATGAAATTCCGGAACTGATCCAGCTCGATGTCGATCTCTTCAACCGGCTGGGCGTGGATTGGACGGATGTGCGCAGCCTGCCCGCCGGCTGGGCGGAGCGGCCGGACATGGCCAGCTTCACCGCCCGGCTGGATGAGATTTTGCGCCGGCGCTTTCCCCCGCGCGAGCGGCTTTGGGGGCTGAAACATCCGCATCTATGCCGGACCTTGCCGCTTTATGAGCGCGCCGCCCGCCAGGCCGGGCACAGCCCGCATGTGGTGCATATTTTCCGCGACCCCTGGGCGGCGGCGTCCAGCCAGGCGCGCAAGAACGGCCTCACCCGCGCCCATGCGCTGCTGCTCTGGCTCAGCTACGCGACGGACGCGGAACGCCAGGCCCGGCATCTGCCGCGCAGCTGGCTCACCTATCAGGAGCTGCTGGCGGACCCGCAGGCGCAGCTGCGCCGCATCGGCGCCGAGCTGGGGCTGACATTCAAGCGCGACCTCACGGCCGCCTGCGCGCATCTCAACGGCCAGCTCAACCGCTCGGAAAACCTGCCGAGCGAGGGGCTGAGCCGGCCGCTGTGCCGGCTGGTGGAGGCGACATGGGCGGCGATCCAGGCGCGGCATTTCGACCCTGGGCTATGGGATGAGCTGGCCGAGGAAACCGCTGATCTGGTCGGGTTTCTCAGCGAAATCGGAGCCAGCCGGGCGCGCGCGCTGCCGGCCTTCGGCGGCGGCGCGATGGCGGCGGAGGCGCCGCGCGACGCCGCCGCCATGCCACGCCCCAGCGAACGCACGGACGAAGCGGCGAAAGCCCGGCTGCTGGCGCTGCAAAACCAGGTTGGGGCGCTCCCGCGCCTGACCGTGCTGCTCGCCGCCCCCGCCGGACAGGCGCCGGCGGTGACGCAGAGCCTGGAGAGTTTGCGCGCGCAATGGGCGCCGCCGGCGCTGATCAAGGTGCTCGCCGCCGATGCGCTGAGCCTGCCGGGGATCGAAACCATCACCGTCGCGGACGCGCCGGAGGCGATGACCCGCGCCCTCTGCGCCGCGCTCAACGACGCGGCACGGAGCGCGGATTATGTCGCGATCCTGAATGCCGGCGACATGATCACCCCAGATGGCTGCCTGCGCATGGCGCTGCTGGCGGCGCAAAGCCAGGCGGATCTGCTCTATTCCGACGAGATCGTGCCGCGCGCGGAAGGCGCCTGGATCCGGCAGAAGCCGGGCTGGGATGTCACCCGGCTGCGCCAGGCGGCCTATCTGGGGGACTGGGTCTGGTACAAGGCGGAGGCACTGCAGGCGGCCGGCGGCTTTGACGAACGCCGCGCCGGGGCCGAGGAATATGATGTGCAGCTGCGCTTCGCTTCGCGCGGGGCGCGGGTGGAGCGGCTGCCGGAAGCCATCTTCATCCGCCAGCCCGGGGCACGGCGCGACGATATCGCGCCGCAGATTTTCTGCGCCCGCGCCGCCGAGGCGCTGAGCGCGCATCTGGCCGGTGCCGGGCAGCCAGCGGAGGTGCAGAACCGCCAGCATATGGGGTTGTTCCACCATGTCCGCCTCACCCAGGACCCCGGCACCAGCCTGATCATGCTCTGCGACGGGGTGGAGATTCCCCGGCTGGACCAATGGATGACCGGGCTGTTCTCCGGCCCGGCACTGAGCGGCCCGGTGATCCTCGCCGCCACGGAACGCGAGAGCCCGGTGGGGACTTACCTTGGCGAAGTGGCGCGGCGCGGCGCCGAGTTGCAGGGCCAGGTGCTGGCCAGCCTCGCCGACAGCCCCGGCGCCGCGCTGGCCCAGGCGCTGGCGCTGGCCCCCACCGAACTGGTGGCGGTGCTGGATGCGCGGATGCTGGAGATCACCCCGCATTGGCTGGAAGGGCTGCGCGCCCGGCTGGCGGACCCCGGCGTGGCGGCGGTGGCGGCGCGGATGATCACGCCGACCAGCGCGGATGGGCGGCAAGGCGAGGTGCTGGGGCCGATCGTGATCGGCGCGGCGGCCAGGCTGGGGGCGGGGCATGGGGTGATGGACCCAGGCCCCGGCGGCTGGCTGCTGGTGGACCAGGAGGCCAGCGCCATCGCCCCGCCCGGACTGCTGGCGCGCCGCGCGGCACTGGCCGCCTGCCATGTCGAAACCGGGCTGGAGGGGGATGCGCTGTGGATCGATCTCTGCGCGCAGCTGCGCGCCGCCGGGCACCGTCTGGTCTGGACGCCGGATGTCAGCCTGGTGATGCCGGCCGGAACGCAGATGCCGGATGCCACCCATCGGTTCCGCGCGGGCGGCGCCGCGGCGCGGGCGCTGCCCTGGGAGGATCCGTATCACCACCCGGCCTTGTCGCTGCATGGCGATCTGCTGGCGGCGGAATTGCAGACCGGGCTGGTGCGCGCCAGCCCGGCGGACCCGGCCAGCCTGCTGCTGACCGGCGAACCCGCCGAGCCCGCCCTCAACGCCGCCCGGGCCCTGCGCCATACCGGGCTGCTGGACGCGGATTGGGCCCCGGGCTTGCCCGGCGCGGCGGATCTCGGCCGGCGCGGCACGCAAAGCTGGGTCCGGATCAACCCGCAGCAGCAGCCGCACCCTTACAGCCCCGGCTATACCGCCCTCTATACCGCGCTGCCGGCGCCGGAGGCGCAGCCCGCCCTGGCGGCGGCGCAAGAGATTTACGCCACCTCGCCGCAGTTGGTCGCGCATCTGCGCCAGCTCGCGCCGGCGTCGATCCCGGTGACGCTCTGGCGCCCGGCGCTCTCCCGGCGCTTCTGGCGCAATTTCGAGAGCGGCACCGGGCTCAACACCAATCCGCGCGTGCTGTGGTTCGATGAGGGCATCGCCCCGCTCTGGATGCAGGAGCTGATCGAGGCGACGCTGGAGGAGGTCTCCTGGGTGATCGTGGAGCGGCCGGACCATCCTTACCCGAAAGCCTTCGCGCGGCTGGGGGCGCAGGCCAATGAGCAGAGCTGGGCGCAAGCGCTGGCCACGGTGGGGCCGCAGATCATGCTGCGCCCGGTGGCGTCCGAGACGCATCACGATCATTACCCCCTGCTGCTGGGCGCGGCCGCCGGCTGCCGGCTGCTGGTGGACCGGCGGCTGGACATGCCAGAGACGCTGGGCGCGCAGGCGCTGCCCAACCGCAAGGCGGATTGGCTGACGGCGTTGCGCGCGGCGATGCGCGACCTGCCGGGGACGCTGCGCGCCGGCGCCAAGGCCCGCGCCGCCGCCCTGGCGCTGCCCGCGCTGGAGGACGCCCCGCCCGGCTGGGCCGCGCCCGCCATGGCCCGCCTGGCCAACACGGCGGAGCAGGCGGCGTGAAGCGCGCCGCGCTGCTGGCGGGCCTGGCCGGGCTGGCGCTCGCCCACCCGCGCGCCGGCCACGCCGCCCCCGGCCCGACCCAGGACGAGACTTCATTGCGCCAAGCCGTGCTGCAGGCCGCGCAAATCTTGGCGCCGCCAGGGGCGCAGATCAGCCTCGGCACCACCGCCGCAGCGCGCGCCATGCCGGCCTGCACGGCGCCGCTCGCGGTCAGCCTCAGCGGCATCGCGCCTTATGAACAGGCCAAGGTGGAATGCCCCGGCCCGCGCTGGACAGTTTATGTCACCGTCACCGTGGCGCAGAGCGAGAAGGTGGTGGTCGCGGCGCGGCCGATCGCCGCCGGCGCCACGCTCGGCGCCGCGGATCTCGTCCGCCGCGCCTTGCCGGTGCAGGCCTTCGCCGGCCGGCAAATCTTCACCGATCCAACCGAGATCGAGGGCGACAGCGCGGTGATGTCGATCGCCGCCGGCATGGTCATCACCCAGGATGTGCTGCAAACGCCATTGCTGGTGAAAGCCGGGCAGACGGTGAGCGTGCATGTCTATAGCGGCGGGGTGGAGCTGGCGGTGGATGCAACGGCGGACCAGCCCGGCCATCTCGGCGATACGATTCTGCTGACCAACCCGAAAAGCGGCCGGCGCTTTTCCGCCGAGGTGACGGCGCAAGGCGTCTCGCTGCACCTGAACTGAAGCCCGGAAAATATACTAACTTTACGTTATTTTTTAAGCCATTTTCTCAATCCTAAAATGGTAAATTTTTACTTAACGGATTTGAATTTTTTTCTGCCTGAATCAGGAGATTCTTTCATCTCCAGCACGCAAACTTTTTCGGACCGGCGCGAATGAATAGGTACGGCAACCATAACCAAGGAGCTTTTGCCTAATGTCCGCCATCGGATCCATCCTCACCAATACCGGGGCGCTGTCGGCGCTCAACTCCATCGCCGCCACCTCGCAGACGAATAATTCGCTGCAGAGCGAGCTGGCCAGCGGCATGTCGATCAACTCTCCGGCTGACAATCCGGCGGGCTATATCACCGCGCAGGGCTTCACCTCCCAGCTCAACGGCCTGACCCAGGCGACCTCCAACGCCAACCAGGGCGTCTCCCTGCTGCAGACGGCGCAGAGCGCCATCGGCCAGCAGATCGGCATCGTGCAGCAGCTCAACTCCATCGCCGTGCAGGCCGCCAACGGCACACAGACCCCGGCGGAGTCGCAGTCTTTGCAAACCCTGGTCGGGCAGCTGACCAGCCAGGTCACCACCATCGCCTCGCAGACCCAGTTCAACAACATCAATCTGCTGGATGGCACCTTCTCCGGCGTGCAGTTCCAGGTCGGCGCGAATGAAGGCCAGACGCTGAATCTTTCGATCGGCAACACGACGGCCTCAAATATTGGCATGTATGCCACGGCCAAGGGCAGCGCCTTCACCAACACCTCATCCGGTCTGGTCAGCGCGGCCGGCGCGTTCACCGGTTCGACGGTGACGGTTACCGGCCCAACCGGCGGTTCCGGCAACTTTACCACCACCGCGACAGAATCCGCCGCGGCGATCGCTAAGGCCGCCACCAATATTTCTGGCAAAACCGGCGTGCAGGCGCAGGCGACCAACACGGTCACCTACAATGTTGCCGCCAGCGCCAACGGCAATATCAAGTTCAAGCTGCAGGCCTCGGGCTCTGGTGCCAATATTGGCGGTGCGGTCGCGGTGAATGCCTCCAGCCTTTCCGAGGTCGTATCCCAGATCAATCAGCAGACCAGCACCAGCGGCGTCGTCGCCTCCAGCGCGAGCGGCAAGCTCACGCTGAAGCAGGAAAATGGCCAGAATATCAAGTTCTCTTCCGCCGGTACGGCCACCACCGCCGGCAATGGCGGCACGGTGACCTCCCTCGCCGGACATCTCGCCGCCACTGGCGACATCCAGCAGGGCCAGGTGCAATTCCAGTCCAGCGCGGCCTTTACCGTCAGCGGTTCCGCGAAGCTGGCCGGGGCCACCTCGCTCACCTCGCTGGCCAGCATCAATGTCGGCACCACAGCCGGCGCCAATAATGCCATAAATGTCATCAAATACGCTCTGGCCGGCCTCAATAATCAGGGCGGCCAGCTGGGTGCGGTGCAGCAGCGCCTCACCGCCAATATCAATAATCTGAACACCACCGCCACCAATGTCACGACGGCCTTGGGCGTCGTGCAGGATGCCAACATCCCGCAGGTGGCGAACAAGCTGACGCAGGCGACGATCCAGGCGCAGTCCGGCGTGGCGGCGCTCAAGAACTCGACCCAGCTGCAGCAGAGCTATCTCTCCCTGCTGCCGTAATCGATTGGTTAACCTGGCCGGGGCAAATTGCCCCGGCCAATTCCGTCTCAACCCGGCCATGAAGGTGAACGATGTCGACCGTCTCCTCGCTCAGCTCCGCCGCGATCAACAGCAATATTTCCGCCGTCACCAAAAGGCTGGAAGCGCCGATCACGTCGCTCGGCACCCAGGTTGCCGCGGACAAGGCGCTGATCTCCGCCTGGGGCAGCATCAGCGGGGCGATTTCCAGCCTCTCGGACAGCCTGGTTCACATCCAGAATATTTCCACCATCAATGCGCGCGCCGCCACCAGCAACAACACGCTGGTCGCCACCGCCACCGCGAATGCCAGCGCCGCCACCGGCACCTATAATCTCACCAGCATCAGCCTCGCCAAGGGGCAGGAGCTGTATTCCGGCCTGCTCGGCTCATCCCATGCCACGCTCTCCGGCGGCGCCGGGCAGCTGGCCTTCACCCTGGCCAGCGGCAAGAGCGAGACGATATCGCTCGGCTCCGGCAGCATGACGCTCAATGACATCGCCGCCGCCGTCAATAAACAGCATGGCGGGGTACAGGCCTCGGTGCTCAGCACCTCGGCCGGCGCGCGGCTGGTGTTCAACAGCAGCGCCACCGGCGCCAGCGCCGCCTTTTCCGTCTCCGGGACCGGCGCGCTGGCGCAATTCGCCTATAGCAGCGCCAGCCCGGGCAGCGAGATCAAGGCGCAGAGCGCGGTGAATGCCAGCCTCAGCCTCAACGGCATCCCCATCACCAGCGCCAGCAACAGCCTTGGCAGCGCCATCGCCGGAGTCACCATTTCCCTCGCCGGCTCCGGCAATGCCAGCGTTTCGGTCAGCTCCTCGCCCACCGCCTTGTCCGGCAGCGTGCTCGATGTCGCCAACAGCCTCAACACCGCCTTGTCCGCGATCAGCGCCGAGACCAAATATGTCGGCACCGCCAGCAGCACCGCCGCCTCCTCCGGTTCCGCGAAATCCGGCGTGCTGCTTGGCAATTTCTCCGCCGCCAATCTGAAAAACCAGCTGATGAACGCGGTCAGCTCGCTGGAATCAAGCGGGCTGAGCGCGGCGGCGATCGGGCTGACCCTGACCAGCGCCGGCACGGTGAGCTTCAACAGCACCGCCTTCTCCTCGGCCTTCAGCAAGAACCCGTCCGCGGTGCAGACGCTGGTTTCAAAGCTCTATACCAGCCTGGACAATCTCACCACGGGCGCCATCGGCGCCGCCGCCTCCAGCGCCACCGGCGCCAGCAGCATCACCGGCTTCATCAGCGCGCAGACCTCCTCGCTGAACGACGCGATCAATTCGATCCAGCAGCAGATCACCCTGATCAGCAAACAGGCCTCCGCCACCATCACCGAGCTGCAGAAACAATATACGGCCGCCGAAACCTCGGCCAGTTCCGCCAGCGTCACCCAGGCCTATCTCAGCATCTTCCTCGGCAATAATTCTTCGAGCTCGGGCTAAACCATGAACGAGTTGAGCATGGATGCAATCAATATCACTTACCGCGCGGCGATGTTTGACGGGCCGCCCGGCATCCATTGGCTGCGGCCCGGCTGGCGGGCATTGCGCCAATATGGCCGGCGGGCGCGCCTGGCCATCGAGGAAGCCGACCAGCCGACCAAGGCGCTGATGATTGCCCGCGCGGATGAGCTGCTGACCCTGCTCAGCGGCGTGCTGGATACGCAGGAGGGCAGCACGCTCGGCCCGGCCTTGATGACCATCTATGCCGCCTTGCGCTTCACCTTGCTGCGCGCCAATGCGGAGAACAGCCTGGAGGCGCTGCGGGATTTCGACGCCGCCTTGTCCCTGCTCGACACTGAGATGACCAACCAGCCCGAAAGCGTGGTGGCCGCATGACCAGCCGAATCCAATCCTACAGCCCGCAAGGCACGGATGCCGCCGCCAGCCCGCCGGTGCAAACCGCCAAGCCGGAAAGCGCTGCCGCCACCACCAGCCCGCAAACGGTGCAGACCGACAGCGTCACCCTCAGCGAAGCCGCACAGACCGGCACCGCCTTGCTCACCGCCGCCCGCACCTCCAGCGGTATCGACCAGGCCAACGTGACCGCCATCCGCCAGGCGCTGGCCAATGGCACCTATAATGTCTCACCGGAAACACTCGCCCAGGCCATCTCCACCGTGCTGAACGAGACCGGCTCGTGAGTGTCTCGGGGCAATTCCGGCCGGTGGAACTGCCGCCTCTGCTCAGCGAAAAGGCGAGCATCAGCGTCATTCTGCAAGATGGGCTGGCGCTGGTCGAGGATCTGAGCGCCAAGCTGCAGCGGCTGGACCAGCTGATGCTGAGCGGCAAGCCGAACGAAATCTCCCAGGAAGCGGCGCTGCTGGAGCAGGCGCTGAACCATGCCGCGCCCGCCTTCGCGGATATCGCGACGATGATGGGGCATCTCGGCGCCGCCAATCTGGCCGCCGCCGCCATCCAGCTGCGCGAGGCCGAACAGAGCGAGGCCGCCCGCCTGGCCGAGGCGCTGCGCGGCGCGCTGGGGCGCTTCGCCAAACGCTCCGCCGCCGCCAACCGGCGCGCCCAGCAGCTCAATAAAGGGCTGAGCGCGGCATTGCGCAGCCTGCAGGCCTTGGGCATGGCGGAGGCCGGGCGACTGATCGCCGAAGCCTGAAAACAACATCTTGAAAAATTTGCAAAAGTTTTTGGGGGGTGTGGGGACTTTTTTCAAAAAGTCCCCACGAAGGTTGGGGGTGGTGGCAACGAATGTGCCACCACCCCCAACCTCTTCGCCGCTTTTTTGAAAAAAAGCGGCACCAAAAAACTTTTGGCATAAAAAAAGCCGCCCGTTGGGCGGCTTTTTCGTAAGCGCTCCTCGCGAGTACGCTTACGCCTTGCGGGTGCCGATCCCAGCGAAGCGCTTGTTGAACTTCGCGACCTGGCCGCCCGTGTCCATCACGCGCTGCACGCCGGTCCAGGCCGGGTGGGACTTCGGATCGATGTCCAGACGCAATGTCTCGCCCGCGACGCCCATGCAGGAGCGGGTCTTGTATTCGGTCCCATCGGTCATGATGATGGTGACCTCGTGATAGTCCGGATGAATGTTGGCTTTCACCGTGTAAACTCCATACGAAAAAGCCGCCGATCCCGACCGGCAGCGAGGAAGGCCCGGCTTTACGCTGGCACGGCGGCGGATGCAAGGGCCGATCGCGCGAATCTGTCCGCCTGGGCCAGGGCTTCGCGCGCTTCGGGGAGGAAACTCTGGCTGATCTGCCAGACATGCGGCAGACCCGGCCAGATTGACAGCTCCACCTCGCCCCCGGCCTGGCGCACCTTCGCCGCCAGGCGGGTGGAATCATCCAGCAAGATCTCGCTATCGGAGACTTGGACCAGCATCGGCGGCAAGCCGTGCAGATCGCCGTAAAGCGGCGAGGCCAGCGGGTTGCGGGCCGAGGCCTTGCCCAGATAATGGCTGGCCGCCTCCTCGATGCGGTGGCCGATCAGCATGGCATCGCGCTTGGCGTTGGTTTTCACCGAGGCGCCGGTGGCGGCCAGATCCGTCCAGGGCGAGAACAGCACCAGGGCGGCGGGCAGCTCCAGCCCGGCCTCGCGCGCCGCCAGCATCAAGGCCAGGGCCAGCCCGCCCCCGGCCGAGTCCCCCGCCACCACCAGGTGCCGTGCCCCATGCGCCGCCAGCAGCCCGCGATAGGCGGCCAGCGCATCATCCACCGCCGCCGGAAACGGATGCTCCGGCGCCAGCCGGTAATCCGGAGCGAAGACCGAGAAGCCCAGCCGGGCAAAGCCGCCGGTGATCGGCCGGTGCGTGGCCGGTGAGCAGGCAAAATACCCGCCCCCGTGCAGATACAGCATCACCCGCCCGGCATGGCCCGGCTGGCGTGCCCATTCGCCCGGCACGCCCCCCTCCTGCGCCGCGGTAAAGGCCACCCCCGGCACCGCTTGCGGCGGACGCCGGCTAAAGGCGGCCCGCGCCTGCTGCGGCGTGAAGGCGCGCGCCAGCTTGCGCTTGACGAAGACGCGCAACAGCGGGTTGACCAGATAAGACTGCCAGCTGGGCATGGTTTTTGGCTCCGTCACGGTTTAGGCAAGCGGTGGCATCGCATTGCAACATGGCCCTGGCGCGGCCGTCCGCCAAGGCGTTGGGAGAGCTTAAATGGTCAGAGCACTGACAATACTGGTTTTGTACCAGCTGGTGGGCACCATCATCCAGCAAGGGCTGGGGCTACCGGTGCCGGGGCCGGTGATCGGGCTGATCCTGGCGCTGGCCTGGTTTCTGAAATTCGGGCCGCCGAGCGAGGAGCTGCGCCAGACCGCCCAGGGGCTGCTGAAATATCTCGGCCTGCTCTTCGTCCCCGCCGGGGTGGGCATCGTCAATGAATTCGCGGCCTTGCGGGAAAATGCTTTGGCCATTCTGGTCGCCATCGCCGTCTCCACCACGCTGGGGCTGCTGGTGACCGGGGTTACCATGCAATGGTTCCTCACCCGGCGCGAGGCCAAGCCCCATGCATAAGCTGCTGCCGCTGCCGTTCTTTCATGTCTGGGTCTATCTGCAGACGCAGCCGCTGCTCGGCCTGGCCGCCACGCTCTGCGCCTGGGAAGTGGCCGCCCTGCTGGACCAGCGCGCCGGCCACAAGGCCTATAGCAACCCGACCGTGCTGGCGGTGGCGATGCTGGTGGCCGCCTTGCTGCTCACCGGCACCAGCTACCAGACCTATTTCTCCGGCGCGGTCTATATCCATTTCCTGCTCGGCCCCGCCACCGTGGCGCTGGCGGTGCCGATGTATGCCAACTGGCCGGCCATCCGCCGCAATTTCGTGCCGATCCTGGTCTCGCTCGGCGCCGGCTCGCTGGTGGCTTCCCTGTCCGCGATGCTCATCGCCAAGGCGCTGGGGGCGCCGCATGAGGTGGTGATGTCGCTGGGGCCGAAATCCGTGACCACGCCGATCGCGATGGGCGTGGCGCAGCAGCTGGGCGGGTTGCCCGCCCTCACCGCCGTGTTCGTCATCATCACCGGGCTGTTCGGCACGCTGATCTGCGGGCCGCTCTACAAGGCGGCGCGGGTGCGGGCGTGGGAGGCGCAAGGGCTGGCGGCGGGGACGGCGGCGCATGGCATCGCCACCGCGCATATGATCCGGCTGAACGAAACCGCCGGCGCTTTTGGCGGGCTGGCGATCGGGCTGAACGGCATCGTCACCGCGATCATCGTGCCGCTGCTGGTGGCGCTGCTGCCGCTTTGAAAAAGAGCCTTTAGAGCATCAAGCTTTTAGCTTAATGCTCTAAATTTTGTTTTAGCGAGCAATTTCATGTGTTTATTTTGACGCTGGCGCGTCAACCTAAACACATATTGCTCTAAAAAACAAAAGTTTTTTGGTGCCGCTTTTTTACAAAAAAGCGGCGAAAACGCCGGGCGGCTGCCCCGACCTTGCCGCCCCCCGAACATGCGCCAAAAACGTTCATATCTTCTCAGCCTACGCATTATCGCACTGGCATCGAAACGATTTCGCGCCTAGGTTGCATCATGCAACGGATGCGACGCCTCGATGGTGTGCGCGGCCTGCTGGCGATGTATGTGCTGCTCAGCCACGCCCTGCCGCTGACCACCGCCCCCCTCTGGGCGCAACGCCTGTTCGCCCATGGCCAGGCGGCGGTGGAGTTGTTCTTCGCCCTCAGCGGGCTGGTGATCGCCGGCGCGCTGGAGCAGCATGGCGGGCGCTTCTGGCCCTTCATCCAGGCCCGCGCCCGCCGGCTGCTGCCGGTCTATCTCCTGGTGCTGGGCGCCGCGGTCAGCATCGAGGCCCTGGGCGATCCGCTCTCCGCCCTGCCCTGGACCGGCATGGCGGCGCGTGAGATCGTCTCCCCCGGCCTGCCGCAGCCGCTCTGGGCGCATCTGCTGGCGCATCTCACCTTGCTGCACGGGCTGATCCCCGACAGGCTGCTGCCTTATGGCTGGGTGACCTTGCTCGGCCCGGCCTGGTCGCTCTCCACCGAATGGCAGTTCTATCTGTTGATCGGCCTCGCCGCGCCGAAAAAGCTGGGCGGGCTGGCGGCGCTGCTGATGGGGGGGCGCTGCTCTATGCGCTGCTGCCGGCACATGCCGAATTCTCCCGCGCCTTCCTGCCCGCCCAGGCCGGCTGGTTCGCGCTCGGGCTGTGCAGCCGCATCTGGCTGCTCTCCGGCCGCGCGGCGCCGTTTCTCGCCTGCCTGGCCGGGCTCTGCCTGCTGGCGCTGCTGGGCACGCCGGAGCGCGCTTTTACCGCCTTGTTCTGGCTGGCGCTGATGCTGGCGCAGCGACAGCGCTGGGGGGCGCTTTTGGCCAATCGCAGGCTGCTCTATCTCGGCGCCGTCTCCTACCCGCTTTATCTGGTGAACGAGCCCACGGAGCGGCTGCTGGCGCTCTGGCTCGGCCCGGCTCTGGCCGCGCATCCGGGCTGGTTCAGCCTCGTTTTCCTGGCGCTGGCGGTGCTGGGCTCCTGCGGCCTCGCGGCGGCGCTGCATCACCTCGTCGAGCTGCCCTTTATGCGGCGGGGTAAGAAAAAATTATTCCCTCTGGTTATTGCCCGCCCGGTCCGGGAATGACAGCATCGGGGCATGGATTTCATCTTCATGCTCACCCGCCACGACCGCACGGTGCCGGACTGCCTGGCGGTTCTGGACGAAATCGCCCCGCTCGGGCTGCGCCATATCGGCTTCAAGGATATCGGCGCGGATGCGGAGACGCTGCGCACCCTGAATGCGCGGATCAAGGCGGCGGGGGCGGTCTCCTATCTCGAAGTCGTCGCCACCACCCCGCAAACCGCGCTGGACTCGGCGCGGATCGGCAAGGCGATCGGGGTGGACCGGCTGCTGGGCGGCACCGAGGTGGCGGCGACGCTGGCGCTGCTGGCGGACACCGGCATCGGCTATTACCCCTTCCCCGGCACGCCCATCGGCCACCCCACCCGTCTCGGCGGCGATGCGGCGCTGGTGGAGGCGCATTGCGCCGATTTCGTCGCCCAGGGCTGCGCCGGGGCGGATCTGCTCGCCTACCGCGCCACCGCGGCCGATCCGCTGTCGCTGGTGCGCGCCGCGCGGCGCGGGCTGGGGACCAGAAAGCTGATCTGCGCCGGCGGGGTGGATAGCCCCGCCCGCATCGCGGCCCTGCGCGATGCCGGGGCGGATGGCTTCACCGTCGGCTCCGCCGCCTTTGACGGCGCCTTCGCGCCGGGCGAAACTCTCGCCGGGCAGTTGCGAGCGATCATGTCATGCGTCTGAAGGGCAAACGGGTTTTCATCACCGGGGCGGCGGGCGGCATCGGCCGCGCCACGGCGGAAAAATGCGCCGCCGAGGGGGCGCGGGTGATCTGCGCCGATCTGCACGCAAACACCGCCGAGGCGGTGGCCGCCACGATCCGCGCGGGCGGCGGCGAGGCCTTCGCGGTGGCGGGCGATCTGACGCAGGAGGAGGCCTGCGCCGCGATGATCGCCCAATCCGTGCGGCATTTCGGCGGGCTGGATGTGATTTTCAACAATGCCGGCATCTGCCGCACTGACGATGCCGGGCCGGTGGAAACCACGCTGGAAAGCTGGAACGCCACCCTCGCCGCCAACCTCACTTCGGTTTTTCTCTGCTGCAAGGCGGCGATTCCGCATCTGCTCGCTTCCGGCAACGGCGTCATCATCAACAACGCCTCCATCGTCGCGCTGGTCGGCTCCGCCTTTCCGCAGATCGCCTACACCGCCGCGAAAGGCGGCGTGCTGGCGATGACGCGTGAGCTCGCCATCATGTATGCAAGGCAGAAGCTGCGCGCCGTCGCCATCTGCCCTGGCCCCACCGCGACGCCTTTGGTGAAGGCGTTTCTGGCGGATGAAGAGGCCTGGGCGCTGCGCCGGCGCTATATCCCGATGGGCCGCCTCGCCGAGCCCGCCGAGATCGCCAACCTTGTCGCATTCCTGGCATCCGATGACGCCAGCTTCATTACCGGCTCCGCCTACACGATCGATGGCGGCCTCACCGCCTCCTATGTCATCGATGACTCGCAAATTTGAAAATAACGAGCTTCTTAAAAGCACCTTCATGACATCGAATATGCTTGCGCGGGCGGCACCGCATGCCGACTCTCAGGGTTCCAAAACCCCGAGGAGACACCAGCATGTTCTACCACAGAAAAGAACTCTTCTATCCCGTGAATGTCGGCACGCCGGATCCGCAATTCGGCCAGTTTCTGCTGGAACAATTTGGCGGCGCCACCGGCGAGCTCACCGCCGCCCTGCAATATTGGGTGCAGTCCTTCCATGTCGAAAACCCGGCGCTGCGCGACATGCTGCAGGATATCGCGCTGGAGGAATTCAACCATCTGGAAATGGTCGGCAAGCTGATCACCCAGCACACCGCCAAGCTCGACCAGACCAAGGTCTACGAGGCGCCGCTTTTCAAAATGAAAGGCATCGGGCCGCATTTCGTCGACAGCCAGGGCTCGGCCTGGACCGCGACCTACATCAACGAGGGTGGCAACGTGGTGCGCGATCTGCGCGCCAATATCGCGGCGGAAGGCGGGGCACGGCAGACCTACGAAGCGCTGCTGAAATGCACCAAGGACAAGGGCACCATCGACGCGCTGACACATCTGCTCACCCGCGAAATCACCCACACCAACATGTTCATGAAAGCGCTCGACGCCATCGGCAAACTCGACGATCCGATGTTCGGCAATGTCAAGCCGGACGACACGGTGGATGTGGTGTTCAATCTCAGCCAGGGCGAGGAGGGGCGCGGCCCCTGGAACGAGGCGCCGTTCGACTATATCGAAAACCCGCAGCCCAAGGGCAAGATTCCCGCCTCCCCAGCCAATCCGGACGACGAGAAAATCCATCTCGCCGCCGAATAACATCGCCGCGGGCGGGCTGAGATGCCCGCCCTCTGCCGCGATTGCGACGCGATCTGCCAAGGCCCCGCCTGCATCAAATGCGGCGGGGTGCGAATTGTTTCGCACCCAGAGCTGTTCACCTTGTCGATCGCCCATATTGATTGCGATGCCTTCTACGCCGCGGTGGAAAAGCGCGACCATCCGGAATTGCGCGACAAACCGGTGATCGTTGGCGGCGGGGTGCGCGGCGTGGTCTCCACCTGCTGCTATATCGCGCGCATCCATGGCGTGCGCTCCGCGATGCCGATGTTCAAGGCCAGGCAGCTTTGCCCCAACGCCGTGGTGCTGCGCCCGGACATGGCGAAATATGCCACCGTCTCGCGCCAGGTGCGGGAGATGATGGAGGCGCTGACCCCGCTGGTGCAACCGCTTTCCATCGATGAAGCCGCCCTCGACCTCTCCGGCACCCAGGCGCTGCACGGCGCGCCGCCGGCCATCGTGCTGACCCGTCTGGCACGGCGGATCGAAACGGAGCTCGGCATCACCATCTCCATCGGGCTGGCGCGCAACCGCATGCTGGCCAAGCTGGCGGCCGAGCGCGGCAAGCCGCGCGGCTTTGCCGTGTTGGGTGAGGAAGCGGAGAAGCTGCTCGCCAATGAAAAAGTCGGGCTGCTGCCCGGCATCGGCCCGGCCCAGGTGAAAAAGCTTGAAGCCTTGGGGCTGATCACCATCGCCCAGCTCGCCGCGCTGGAGCCGGCCCAGGCCGCCAGGCTCGGCAATGAGGGGCTGGCGCTGGTCGCCCGCGCCCGGCTGGAAGATACCCGCCCCGTCCGGGCTGAGCGCGAGAGCAAATCCATCAGCGCCGAAACCACCTTCGAGACCGATCTCTCCGACCGCACCGCGCTGGAAGCCGCGCTCTGGCCGCTCTGCGAGAAGCTGGGGCGGCGCCTGCACCGCGAGGATGCCGCCGCCGCCGGTCTGGTGCTGAAGCTGAAAACCGCGGATTTCCAGCAGCGCACCCGCAGCCAGCGCCTGCCCGCCCCCACCCGCCTGCCCGAGACCATCTTCGAAGCCGCCCAGGCCCTGCTGGCCGCGGAGGCCACCGGCACACGCTTCCGGCTCATCGGCATCGGCGCAGCACCTTTGGCCCCTTCCGCCCAGGCGGATCTGGGCGATCTGGCCGATACCGCAACGCCCCGCCGCCGCGCCCGGCAGGACGCCATCGACGCCTTGCGCTCGCGGTTTGGGGAACAGGCCGTTCAGCGCGGCCGCAGCTTGCGCCCGCCCAGGGGGAAGGATTAAAACCCGACGGCTTCAGGGGATTTTAACGATGAGCGCTGCCGTAGATACCAGCCTGTTCCGCGAGGCGATGGCCCGCATGGGCGCCGCCGTTAACATCATCACCACGCGCGGCCCGCAGGGTGATGTCGGCATGACCGTCTCCGCCGTCTGCTCGGTGACCGACAGCCCGGCCACGCTGCTGGTCTGCATCAACCGCACCAGCCGCCAATATGAGGCCTTCAAGGAAGCCGGCATCATCTGCGTGAATGTGCTGGCGCATGAGCATGAGGCGCTCTCCCCGATCTTCGCCGGCAAGGGCGATCTCGGCATGGAAGAGCGCTTCAGCCATGGAAGCTGGATCCGCCTCGTCACCGGCGCCCCGGCGCTTGAGGCCGCCACCGCCAGCCTGGACTGCAAGGTGGTGCAGCAGACCGAAGTGGGCACCCATACCGTGTTCTTCTGCGAGGTGCAGGCCATCCATCTCGGCCCGACCGGCTCTGGGCTGGTGTATCATGGCCGGGCCTATCATCAGATTCTGGCGAAGCTGGGGTAAAGTCTTGGGGACTTTTTGAAAAAAGCCCCCAAAACTTTTACGACTCAGGCGGCGCGGAGTGTCTCGATTTTCGCCAGAATCGCCGCTGCGAGATTGAGGCCGTCGAACCGGGCGATCTGCTGCAGCCCGGTCGGCGAGGTGACGTTGATCTCGGTGAGATAATCCCCGATCACGTCGATCCCGGTGAATAGCAGCCCCTGCGCCTTCAAGGTCGGGCCGATCGCCGCGCAAATCTCCTGCTCGCGCGCCGTCAGCCTGGTCGGCTCCGCCTTGCCGCCGGCATGCATGTTGGAGCGCGAATCCCCCTCCGCCGGCACCCGGTTGATCGCCCCCAGCGGCTCGCCATCGATCAGGATGATCCGCTTATCCCCTTGCGCACCGCCGGCTCGTAGCGCTGCACCATCAGCGGCTCGCGCGAGGCGGCGAAGAACATGTCCAGCAGCGAGCCGAGATTCTCATCATCCGGCTTGATCCGGAACACCCCGATGCCGCCATTGCCGAAGAGCGGCTTCACGATAATATCCTTATGCAGTGCCCGGAAATCCCGGATCGCGCCGCGATCCCAGGAGATCAGCGTCGGTGGCATCAGCTGCGGGAAATGCGTCACCAGCAGCTTCTCCGGCGCGTTGCGCACGGAAGCCGGGTTGTTCACCACCAGCGTTTTGGGGTGGATATGCTCCAGCAGATGCGTCGCGGTGATATAGGCCATGTCGAAGGGCGGGTCCTGGCGCATCAGCACCACATCCATGCTGCCCAGATCGATCACCTGCTCATCGGCGAATTTATAATGCGCGCCTGCCTCGTTGCGCACCTCCACCGGCCGCACCCGGGCTTTCAGCACGGCGCCGTCCAGCCACATATGCGGCACTTCATAATGCCAGAGTCGATGGCCCCGGGCCTGGGCTTCCAGCATCAGCGCGAAGGTGGAATCGCCGGTAATATCGATGCTGTGCAGCGGGTCCATCTGCACGGCGATGTTCAAAGACGCCATTTTGTCCTCATGACTGACTAGCCTTAGGCTATCAGGAGGAGGCGTTGCGCTCCAGAGCCGCCGCCGCGACGGGATGTTCCAGGCTCATCATGCAGCTTTGCGGGTCATCCCCGGCATCCGCCACCGCCGCCGCCACGCGCGGCACGCCATGCGCATCCGGATAGAGGAACACATTCATGCCGCAGATCGGCGAATGATACAGCCAGACCTGGGCCTGCCCGTCCGTGCGGCGCAGCGAGGGCTGGCCGAAATCCGCATTCAGCACCTGCGGCGTCGAGCCTTTCAGGGCTTGTTCCGATTGTGGCAGATCATTGCTGGCGGCGATTTTCGGCGGCGCCGCACAGGCGCCCAAGCCCCCCAGCCCGGCCAGCGTGAATAAAATACGGAAAACAGCCCGCTTCGCCATGAAAGCCCTGGGGAAAACAAAAAAACCCTGCTCTCCCTTATCAAAACCCGAAGCGGCTTGCACCGGGGCCTAACAAGTTATCAACAATTTTTTTTGCTGAAAATCCTGCCGGGGATTGTCACATTGAAATCAAGAGGCCGCCTTAATCATGCCTTTGTTGCAATGCACTGTAACAAGCATGGACATAGCGTCCGAGCGTTTTCGAACAGAGGGTAAATCAATGCCTGCCAATATGCTGAAGACCGAGGCCGAACTTCGCAACGCCGTGATCGACCGGCTGATCGCGGCATCTCTGAACGATGGCAAGCCCGCCCGTGAGGCGACGCTGGAGCGCTGGCGCGCCCTGGGCACCCAAAAGCTGCCGACGGCCGAGAGCGCCAGCCGCTAAACCGCCGTACCGGCGCCGCATCGCGCCTGCACATGCTGGCCAGCCGCGAGGCTGGCCCCTGCAACGGGAGCTGATACCCGTTGGCTCATCGAAGCCGCCTCCTTATATTACGGGCAGACCTGCCCCAAGGAGACGGCCATGAGCACAGACAGCAAGACTGTCTTTCCCTTTACATTATCGGATGCCGAGTGGCGCGCGCGCCTGACGCCCGACCAATATGCCATTCTGCGCGAACACGCGACCGAGCGGCCCGGCACCTGCGCGTTGAATTATGAGAAGCGCGCCGGCAGCTTCGCCTGTGCCGGCTGCGGCCAGACCCTGTTCATCTCCGGCACCAAGTTCGAGAGCGGCACCGGCTGGCCCAGCTTCAACGAGCCGGTTGAGGGCGCCATCGGCACCACCATCGATCGCAGCCACGGCATGATCCGCATCGAGGCGCATTGCAGCAATTGCGGCGGCCATCTCGGCCATGTGTTCGAGGACGGCCCGCCGCCCACCGGGCTGCGCTATTGCATCAATGGCGAAGTGCTGGATTTCCACCCGGCCTGAAGCGAAACCAGAACAGGGTCTTCAGCCTTTGGCCGAAGACCCTGTTCTTTATTCTCCTGGACCGGACCTCAGCCATCAAACCAAAAAAAACCTGCCTTGGCGTGCCAAGGCAGGTTTCCAGGTGAGATCCGGGAGCCGGATTAGATGAAAGTGATCACATTGTGGGCGCCGTTGACGCTCACCTGGCTCGTGGTCACGTTCGAAAGAGTGATCACTGTGTTGTCGGACAGCAGGATCTGCGTGCCGCCCGTCAGACCAGCCTGGACGCTCTCGACAGACGGGCCGCCGGCACCGCTGGTAGGAGACTTCAGCAAGTTGATGGTGTCGTTGCCGCTGAAATCATTGATGGTGAAGGAGGAGCCGCCAAAGGTCAGCGCCTGGCCACCCGTGGTGGTATAGGTGCCGAGCACGTCGAACACGTTCTGCGAACCGGAGACGGTGGAACCGGTCAGGGTCGTGGCGTCGACATTGCCGATCAGGAAGGTCTGGGTGCCGGAGCCGCCCGCGGAGGCGAGACCGCCAACCGCCTGGATGGAGCCAATGCCAGGCTCTTCAAGACCAAGATAGAAGCCGTTCACGGTGCCGGCACCCATCAGCGTCTCGCCGCCGGCGCCGCTGAACAGCTGGTTGTTGGCGCCACCAGCGATCAGGGTGTCGCCTTGGCCACCGCCGACCAAGGTCGAGCTGCCGGTGCCGCCATTGATGGAATTAAAACCACCGCGGCCGCCGACATAGAAGCCGCCGCCGCTGCCACCGAACACGGTGATGGAGTTCGGAGCGTAAACCTGCTGGCCGCCAGCAACAGAGTAGGAGCCGGAGAAGATGGTCTGCGCCTGGGAGGAGGCGTTCACAAAGTCCAGGCTACCACCAGCGTTGGTGTGGAACACCACGCTGACCTTGGAATTGTCCGAGGCGGTCACGGTCGCGACATCGCCGCCGCCGAGGAAGACGGAGGTGGTGGCGTTGCCGGTCGCGTTCACGGTCTCGACACCGTTGGTGCCGTTGAAGTTCAGCGTGTCGTTGCCCGCGGAGGTCACATTGTAGCTGGAGCCATTGCCGGTCGCGTTCAGCGAGTCAGCGCCGCCGGCAGCGAAGATCGAGCCGGTGCCGCCGCCAACATTATAGGTGACATTGCTGTTGCCGCCGAAGATCGCGACGGAGGTGGAGGCCACTCCATCGACGGTCACGCTGCCCGGAACCTGCACGAACAGGTCGGTGGTGCCGGCGGCGACACTCGCCACGCCAGTCGCGGCGCCGCTGGTGGAGGCGCCAACGGAGTCAACATTGGTGATTTCGGTGAAGTGGGACGTATCTGAGTTGTTGACCGTGAACACCTTACCGGCGGCGATATCGTTATTGGTGAAGCTTGCGGTCCCACCGGTCACGGACGCCGTAACGCCGTTCAGATAGGTCTGCAACAGAGTGTTAACCGAGCTCGACAGAGCGGACGGAACACTGAGAATACCATTCTGGCCGTTAAACGCGCCACCTACAGTCAAAGATCCGCTCATAATAACCCCTTAAAATCTCCACCTTTGTGCGTTTAGTACCGCCTCCGAAGCGGAATTGCAAGGGAAAGGCCACCTCAGATTGTTAAGAACGTGTTGCGAAGCACAAAAATTTTTGCCCCAAAAAGTGGATTTAATTGATGGTATTGATTAGAAGCCAATTAAAAATACAAATAAAGCCGCTACGCCCGAGCAAAACTGACTATCATTGTAGACTTATTGCTTTTTATTAGACAAGTCTCTGTTTTTTCGTTTCTTCTACAAAACAAGCTTCATTCTTGGAACTTCGTCTAAATAATGTTGAATTTTAGTCGTTCCGAAATCGTTCTTGAAGCCCCGTTTTCATGACCCAAAGGACATAATTTCCTTTTCTTAATTCAGCCTTTAACCGCTTTATTCACCGGAAACCTCGCGCCGCTTGCGGTCCAGCTCCTCATTATAGCGGCGTAACGCATATTGCTCGGTCAGCAGCCCCAGCACCTTGCGGCTCTCACCGCCATCGAGCACCGCCAGCGCATCCGCCTCCGCGGCCTCGAACAGCGCCAACGCCTCCTTCACATTCATCCCGGGCCGCAGGAAATAGTCCTGAAGATGCAGAATATCGGCAATCTGCCGCCCCTCCCCTGTCACCGACGCCGCCTCCGCCGGATAGGCGATGCCCGCATAGCGCCCGTCCGAATCCACCACCACCACGCGTTGCGTGGTGCCCAGCGGCACTTCCTGGCGGAACACCGCCAGGCTGGTCTGTGGGCGGGCCGTGATCTGCACTGGGCGCATCATCCGGCCGACGGTGAGCGTATGAATCCAGCCGACATCCACGGCGGAGCGGATCTGCTCGCCGCGCAAATGGAAGCGCCAGGTGGCGAAGGAGTAGCCAAACAGCCGGCGCACGGTGATGGTGGCGACGATCGAGGCCCCCAGCACCGCCATCGTCACATTGAAATTCTGCGTGCTCTCCAGCGCCAGAAAGGTCATCGTCATCGGCCCACCGATGATGGCGGCGGCCATGCCGCTCATCCCCACCACGGCGTAGAGGCCGCTGGGCATCGGGTGGATGAAGGGCACCAGCAGGGCGATGCCGGCGAAAACCTTGCCGAACAAGGCCCCCAGAAACAACGAGGCGAAAAACAGACCGCCGCGGAAGCCGGCGCCGATCGAGAAAGCGGAGGCGATGGCCTTGGCCAGGAAAAACCCCGCAACCAGAAGAAACGGAAAGCTCACATCTATATAAGCATGCAACGCGGAGTGGCCGGAGGAGAGCGCCTTGGGCGTCAGGCAGCCCAGCAGCCCCACCAGCGCGCCGCCCAGCATCGGCCGCAGCCAGGTCGGGATGCGGCTGCGGCGAAACGCGGTTTCGATCAGCGTGACCCCGCGCATGATGACAATCCCCGCCATGCCGCAGGCAATCCCCTCGATCAGGATGACGCCGTAAATATCGTTGGGTACCGTCGCCGGCAGCGTCACCACCAAGGGCGGCGAGGAAAAGCCCAGAATCTGCACGGTCAGGGTGCCCAGCAGCGCGGCGATGACAACAAAAGGCAGTGTCACCACCGAATAGATGCCGATGATCAGCTCGATACCGTAAAACGCCCCGCAGAGCGGCGCGTTGAACGCCCCGGCGATGGCGGCGGCCGCCCCGCAGCCGACCAGCGTGCGCAGATCATTCCGGCGCAGCCGGAACTGCTTGCCGAACCAGGAGGCCATGCCGGCGCCCAGCTGCGCATAGCCGGCCTCCATCCCCACCGAGGCGCCGACGCCGTTGGACCAGACCGTCTGCGCCGCGACGATCAGCGAGTCGGTCAACGACATCCGCCCGCCATAGAGCGCGTTGGCCTCGATCGGATCGACGATCGGCTTCGGCCGGAAGCGCGCCAGCCCCCAAAGCACCACGCCCAGGACGAAGCCGCCCAGCATCGGCACGCCAAAAGCGCGCAGCGGGTCCAGATCCGGCGTTTCGGACAATTCATGTCCGGGCGCCAGGGCGAAGAGATTCTGGTGCATCAGGAACGAGATCTCGTTCATCAGCGCCACGCCAAATCCCGCCAGAATCCCCACCCCGCCCGCCAGCAGGACGAGCCAGACCTCATCCACCCGCACCAAAGCGCGCAGCAGACGCGGAACCTGCATGAACCCTGCCTTCTCGTCCGGCTTATCCACAGCTCCCTGTTGCCATGGCGCGGCGTGGGGTAACAAGCCGCCATGGCTAAAATATCTCTCCCCTCCCTGGCTGACACCATCCGTGCTTTCGATCTGCGGGCCGACAAATCGCTCGGCCAGCATTTTCTGCTGGACCCGGCCCTGCTCTCGCGCATCGCCGGCGCGGCGGGGTCGCTGAAAGGGGTGAATGTCATCGAGATCGGCCCGGGCCCGGGCGGGTTGACGCGCGCATTGCTGGAGAGCGAGGCGGCGCATGTCACCGCCATCGAGTTCGATCCGCGGGCGGTGGCCGCCATCACCCAGCTCGCCGGCACCACGGAGCGGCTCAGCATCATCGAGGCGGATGCGATGCGGGCGGATCTGGCGGCTCTGGTGCCCGCCCCGCGCGCCATCGTCGCCAACCTGCCCTATAATATCGGCACGCTGCTGCTGGTGAACTGGCTGCAAAACGCGGCGGATTTCCAGTCGATGACGCTGATGTTCCAGCTGGAAGTGGCGGCGCGGGTCTGCGCCCAGCCCAATACCGGCGCCTATGGCCGGGTCTCGGTGCTGGCGCAGTGGCTCTGCGATGTGACGATGCTGATGCGCATTCCCGCCGGGGCCTTCGCGCCGCCGCCGAAGGTGGAATCGGCCCTGATCCGGCTGGTGCCGAAGGCTGCACAGCCGACGAAAGCAGAGCTGAAGCTGATGGAGCGCCTCACCGCCGCTGCCTTCGGGCAACGGCGCAAGATGCTGCGCGGGGCGCTGAAGCCGCTGGGCGGCGAGGCGCTGTGTGAAGCGGCCGGGATCGACGCGGCGCGGCGCGCGGAAACGCTGAGCGTGGCGGAGTTCGTGACGCTGATGCGGGCCTTGGAAGCCCGCGAGGGCCAAAAGTCTTAGAAGTTTTTGGGGGGCGTGGGGGACTTTTTTCAAAAAGTCCCCCACAGACGTTCGGGGCGTTGGCAACGCTGTCATCAAAGCCCCAAACATTTCCGCCCCTTTTTTGAAAAAAAGGGGCGGCCCCAAAAAACTTTTGTAATTTATGTGTTTTTCAGGGGGCCAGCGCCGCCGCCACCTGGCGGACGAACGCCGCCGGGTCCTCCGGCAAGTCGCCATCCTGCAGCTTGGCCAGATTCAGCAGCAAGCGCGCCGCCTCGCTCACATCCTCCTTCGCCGCCAGCGTCTCCACCAGCTTATGGCCCGGATTGATCTCCAGCTTCGGCGGCAGCCCGAAGGTCGGCCGGCCGGCACGCTTGAGCAGGCGCTGCATCGCCAGATCCGGCCCAGCCTGCGCCGCCACCAGCATCGCCGGGCTGTCCTTCAGCCGCGAGGAGGCCGCAACCTCGGAAACCTCCCCACCCAGCGCCTCTTTCAGCTTGGCGCAGAGCGCGGTGATCGCCTCCGGCGCCTCCGCCGCCTCGAACAGCGAGCCTGCCTGGGAGACAGAAACCAGCTTCTTGTCCTTGAAGCTGCCCAGCCGCCCCGGCCAGAACGCGTCGATCGCATCGCCCAGCAGCAGCACCTCATAGCCCTTCTCGGCAAAGCCCTCGAGCTGCGGCGAGGTCTTCAGATGCGCGGCGTCCCCGGCGAGATAATAAATATCGCTCTGCCCCTCCGGCATGCGCTCAATATACCCGTCCAAGGTCGTCGCCTCCTCCTTGCTGGAAGCAAAGCGCAGCAGCGCAGCGATCTCGGCGGCATGGCCGGTATCCTCGTAAATCCCCTCCTTCAGCACCGCGCCGAAATTCTCCAGGAAGGGCTTGAACGCCGCCTCGTCCTTGGCCTTGTTTTTCAGCTCGGTCATCACCCGGTTGAGCAGTGCTTTGCGGATCTTCTCCAGCACCGGCGTCGCCTGCAGAATCTCTCGCGAGACATTCAGCGGCAGATCCTCGGTATCCACCACGCCGACGACGAAATTCAGCCAGTTCGGCAGCAGCTTCGCCTCATCGGTGATGAACATGCGCTTCACATGCAAACGCAGCCGGCTCTCCTTGGTCTCCTCCACCGGCATGAACGGCTTGGAGGAGGGGATGAACAGCAAAGCGGTGAACTCCACCGCCCCCTCGGCGCGCCAATGGATGGTGGCGAAGGGCTCATCCCAGCCCTGGCCGACATGGCGGTAGAATTCGGTATATTCCTCCGGGGTGATCTCGGAACGGCTCTTGCGCCACAGCGCCTGGCCGGAGGTGGCGGCCTCGAACGCGCCGTTTTCCTCGACCTCCACCGGCAGGGTGATATGGTCGGCCCATTTATTGATGACCGTCTTCAGCCGGATCGGCTCCAGATATTCCTCCGCATCCGGCTTCAGATGCAGCAGGATGGTGGTGCCCGGCGCGTCGCGCTCGGCGGGTTTCAGCGTATATTGCCCCTGCCCGTCGGACATCCATTCCCAGGCCTCATCGGTGCCGGCCTTGCGCGAGATCACCTCCACCTTCTCCGCCACCATGAAGGCGGAATAGAAGCCCACCCCGAACTGGCCGATCAGGCTCGGCCGCTCTTCCGGCTTGGCCGAGGCCAGTTGCGCGGCGAAGCCGGCGGTGCCGGATTTGGCGATGGTGCCGAGATTCTCCGCCAGCTCCTCCTTGGCCATGCCGATGCCGCTATCCTCGATGCGCAGCGTCCGCGCCCCCTTATCGGCGGAAATGCGGATGGCGGCATTCTCCGGCAGCGCCAGCTTTTCATCCGAAAGGGCGAGGAAGCGGCGCTTATCCGTGGCGTCGGCGGCATTCGCCACCAGCTCGCGCAGGAAAATCTCCCGGTCGGAATAAAGGGAATGCACCACCAGATCGAGCAGCCGGCCCACTTCGGTGCCGAAATTCCGTGTCTCTTCGCTCATGCGACCCTCCTGTATTCAAACGATTTCAGCCCGGGGATGTAATGCTCCTGGCGCGCGCGGCCAAGAGGGTTGAGATTGGCAGCACCGCCACCAGCTTGGTAAGACGCCCATCATCCATAGCGGAGCGAGACATGCCGGCCACTGCCTCTTTCGTGCGTTTGCCACGGGAAAATCTGCGCGACCTGACCGATGCCGCCAACGGGGACGACCCGCAGGGCCTGGCCGATTATCTGGCCGCCACCGGCACATCGGTCGTCGAATTCGAGGAGGATGGGGATATCTTCTCCGTCCTGGTCCCGGTTCTGGCCGATGATTACGATATCGACCTGGAGACCAGCGAGAATTCCATCGTCGCCGACCTGGCGGAGGCGACGGATGCGCTGGTGATCATCCTCACCAAGGAGGATCAGAGCAAATATATGGAGCAGCTGGACCCCGAGGGTTTTTCGGCGGAAGAGCTGCAGGACGCCTATGAGGATTTCACCGACGAGGACGACAAAGGCGCCGGCCAGGCCATGCTGGCCGGCATCGGCGCCTTGTATCAGGCCTTGCAGGAGGTGGATGCCGACCACGTGGTGATCGTCACGGTCTCCTGAATGAGGCGAAACGCTGGCCTCTCCGCGAAGAGAGACCAGCGCCCGGATCAGTTGCCCAGATTCAGCTGGCGATGGCTGGTCGCGGCACCGGTGACGGCACCGGCCGCACCGCCGATCAACGCCCCGGTCCCGGGCCCCAGGCCCGTCGCGGCGCCGATGATGGCACCACCGCCCGCGCCGATCGCGCCGCCTGTGAGGGCGCGGTGGCCGGGTGAGTAACCGCACCCGGTCAGCGCGGTCAGGGACGCGGCCAGAAACAGGCCGGCAGAGATTTTGCGAAGCATTTCCAACTCCCGTGGTTCAGAACATAACAAAACGGATATTTAGTCCGCCCTCGGAAATTCAACCAGCCGCCGATCGCCTGACGATTCCTTCATGAAACCTTCAGTCACAATCGGCGGACACCGTTAATTCCCGACCAGCGGACGCCCCAGATTCAGATTATGCGGGCTGATCGCCGCACCGGCGACCGCACCGACACCACCGCCGACCGCCGCGCCAATGCCCGGCCCCACGCCGGTCACGCTGCCGATGATGGCACCGGCACCCGCGCCGATGGCACCGCCCGAAAGCGCGCGCGATCCAGGCGAATAGCCACATCCGGCAAGGCTCAAACCCGCCACGGCCAACAGGACAACAGGGGTGACTTTGTACGCCACGTTTACATCTCCTTGATCAATCAGCATTCTGCTCTAAACAATATATTGGGCGCGCAATATGGCGAATGAAGGGCTTCTTTGAGGCTTGCCCCTTTGCTGTACGGGCTGTAAGGCCAGCGCAATGCAGCGTTTTTGACGGCAGGCGATGTTCCGGCCGGGCTAAGCGGAAAGGGTTTTGATGTTTTCCAAACTTCTCGGCCTCATGTCGGCCGACATGGCGATCGATCTCGGGACCGCGAATACGCTGGTTTATGTGAAGGGCCGGGGCATCGTCCTGGCGGAGCCCTCCGTGGTCGCCATTCAGGATGTGAAGGGCCGCAAGCAGGTGCTCGCGGTCGGCGAGGACGCCAAGCTGATGCTGGGCCGCACCCCGGGCAATATCCAGGCCATCCGGCCGCTGCGCGACGGCGTCATCGCCGATTTCGAGGTGGCGGAGGAGATGATCAAGCACTTCATCCGCAAGGTACATAATCGCCGCGGCTATGCCTCGCCGCTGATCATCATCTGCGTGCCCTCCGGCTCCACCGCCGTCGAGCGCCGCGCGATTCAGGAATCCGCCGAGAGTGCCGGGGCGCGCAAGGTGCTGCTGATCGAGGAGCCGATGGCGGCCGCGATCGGCGCCAACCTGCCGGTCACCGAGCCCTCCGGCTCGATGATCGTCGATATTGGCGGCGGCACCACGGAAGTGGCGGTGATCTCGCTGGGCGGCATCGTCTATGCGCGCTCGGTGCGCGTCGGCGGGGACAAGCTGGACGAGGCGATCATTTCCTATATCCGCCGCACCTTCAATCTGCTGATCGGCGAAAGCTCGGCCGAGCGCATCAAGATGGATATCGGCGCCGCCTGGGTGGAGAGCAACCAGGATGGCCCGAGCCGCTATGTGAAGGGCCGCGATCTGATCAACGGCGTGCCGCGCGAGGTGACCGTGACCCAGCGCCAGATCGCCGAGAGCCTGGCCGAGCCGGTCGGGCAGATTGTCGAGGCGATCAAGGTGGCGCTGGAAAACACCCCGCCGGAACTCTCCGCCGATATCGTCGATAAGGGCATCATGCTCACCGGCGGCGGCGCGCTGCTGCACCGGCTGGACGAGGTGCTGCGCGTCTCCACCGGCCTGCCGGTGATGGTCGCCGAGAATCCGCTGCAATGCGTGGCTTTGGGCACCGGGCGGGCGCTGGAAGAGCGCAATCTGCGCTCTGTTACCTCCGCGATGTATTGAACCTCCCCAAACATCTGCTCCTCTTCCAACCCCGGACCCAGGTCCGGGGTTTTTATTTGCGCAGCTTGGCCAGCGTATCCTCGCAGGCATTCTTATCGCCCAGCCCCAGCCGGATCGTCGGCAGGATCGCCAGCGGCGGGAACAGCACCCCCAGCCCCACCGCGCTGCCCACCCGCGCCGCCAGCGGCCCGGGGGCTGGCATGATGCTCGGATGTTTCAGCGTGCCGCCGATATTGATCGGGGTGGACAGATTACCGATCGAGAAATGCGTCGCCTCCGTCCACATATGCAAATTCAGCGTCTCGGTATCCAGATTGGCCGTGCCCTTGCCGAGAATGTTCGATTCCTTCGTCGCCACCAGGAAGGCATTGGTGTTCATCTGCCCGTCCTTCAGCGAGACATCCGAAATCAGGCACTCGATCGGCGTCTTGTTCGGCACCCCCAGCGCGGAGAGGATCGCCGGCCCGGCCTGCAGCCCGACCAGATCCACCAGCAGCGCGCTGACATCGCCGCCATGCTGCAGGAACAAGGAGGCGTGGCCATCGCCATGGCCCAGGATCGCCGCCATCGAATTGCCGGTGCCGGAAATCCAGGCCGAGCCCCCGACCGTGCCATTGCCGGCAAAGCCGGTGGTGGAGCCGACGATGCGCGAGAGCTGCAGGCGCCGGAAATCGATATTCGCCTTGGCGTGCAGCACGTTATTCTCCGGCGTCAGATCGATGGCGCTGGCGATGGTGCCGGTCCCCACCGCGAAATTCAGCGGATCCAGCGTCACCCGGCCATCCTTGACCACCAGATGCGCCACCAGATCATCCAGCGGCACGCCCTTATTGATGATGTGCTCGCCCTTATAGCGCAGATCCACATCCACCTCGTTCAGCTTCGGCAGATTGATCGGCGTCGAGGGCAATAGTTTCGCGCTGTCCGCCGCCTTCGCCAGCTTGGCCTTGGTCGCCGCATCCTGGCCGGGGGTGTTCTTGTTGCCCGGGGTGGCGCCCAGGAAGCCGGCGAGATCGGTCAGATCCACCCGCTTGGAGGTCAGCCGCGCGGTAATCTGCCGGCGCGGCGCGCCCGGCGCCTCGGCGATGGTGCCCTCCAGATCCGAGGTGCCGACATGGCCGGTGAAATCCTGCAGCCGGAAGGCCTTGTCCTGATACACGGCGGTGCCGGTCAGGCTGAATGGCGGGGTATCGGGAATCGGCACCCCGGTCAGCGCGTAAAGATTGGCCATGTTCTGGCCGGCGAAGGAGAGCTTCAGATGCGCCCCGGCGAAATGCGCCGGATCGTTCAGCGTGCCCGCAAGCTTCACGATGGTGGTGCCGTTCTGCAGAGTCAGCGCCACCGGATAGGGCGTCGCCGCATCGCGCAGCGAAAGCAGCGCCCCGCCGGTGAAGTCCCCGGTGATCGGCGCATTCGCATAACTGCCCTTGGCCGTCACCACGATCTCGCCGCCGGTGAACAGCTTGCTGCCGGCGGGCGCCGGGCGGGTTTCGATCGCCAGATTGAAATCGGCCTTATAGCTGGGCAGCTTCACGCTGGCCTGGCCGCCATGGATCAGCAGCACCCCCAGCTTCGGCGGGTTGCCGGAGCTGGGGGAGGCGGCCAGCTTCAGCGTATAATTGGTCGCGGCGCCATTCTCCCGCAGCGAGACCACCGGCTGCTCCAGCGCGATCACCGGCAGCTCCAGCTGCCGATGCCGCAGATAATGCAGCGCCGCCACCTCCACCCGCAGCTCGGGGATCGTCGCCAGCGGCGGGTCCTCCGCCGGAAACCCCTTCGGGTTGGCGATGGTGATGCCATCGGCGCGGATGATGATGGTCCTGCCCAGCTTCACATGCAGATGCTGAATGCTCACCGGCCGGCCGATCTCGGCCGAGGCCCTGGCCTCCACCACCGGAATGAACCAGTCCCAGTTCCAGAAGATGATCAGCAGCAGGATCACAATAAGGATGGGACAGGTGATCCTGATCCACAGATTTCGCCGCATCCCGCCTCCCCTGGCCCAAAAACTCTAAATAAGCGGCGGCTTGCGCGGCGCAACAGCGCGAGAGCGTATTCCGCTCGGCTTGGCGCGCGGAACACGCTCTCGCTTTTTGTTTGAGCGAGCAACTTTATCCGATCAAACACTTCCGTTTGATCGGATGTTGCTCTAACCATCTTGTCATTACCCCGCACGGATTTGCCCCGTCCGGGGCGAGACGGTAAGGAAGGCGCATGCTCCCGTTCATCAAGATGCATGGCGCCGGCAATGATTTCGTCGTGCTGGACGGCCGCGTTACCAAGCCAGGCCTCGCCCCCGAAGCGATCCGCAAGATCGCCGACCGCCGGCGCGGGGTGGGCTGTGACCAGCTGATCATCATCGAGCCGGACGGCGGGGGCGCGGACGCCTTCATGCGTATCCTGAATTCAGACGGCAGCGAAAGCGGCGCCTGCGGCAATGCCACGCGCTGCGTCGCCGCTCTGCTGGCGGAGGAAAGCGGCGCCCGGCACGTCTCCATCCGCACCGCCGGCGGACTGTTGCAGGCGGAAATCCTCGGCCCCGGCCTGGTCGAGGTGGATATGGGGCCGCCGCATCTGGAGTGGGGCGATGTGCCGCTGGCCAGCCCCGCCGACACGCTGCATCTGCCCCTCGCCCTCGGCCCGGTCTCCGACCCCGCCGCCTGCTCGATGGGCAACCCCCACGCCACCTTCTTCATCGAGGATTTCACGCATCTGCCGATCGAGACCATCGGCCCGATGCTGGAGAAGAACCGCATCTTCCCCGAGCGCGCCAATATCGGCTTCGCCAGGATCGAGAGCCGCTCGCGCATCCGGCTGCGTGTGTGGGAGCGCGGGGCGGGCCTCACCCTGGCCTGCGGGTCCGGCGCCTGCGCCACCTTGGTCAACGCGCATCGCCGGGGGCTGACCGGCCGGCAGGCGGTGGTGGAGATGGATGGCGGCGAGCTGTTGATCACCTGGACCGAGGCTGGCCATGTGCTGATGCGCGGCCCGGCCGTGACCGCCTTTGCCGGTGAAATTCCCGAAAGTCTCTAAGCCATGGCCAGTTCGTTCTTCTCCCGGCTGAAATCCGGCCTCTCGCGCTCGACCGCGAAACTGACCGGCGGCATCACCGCCATTTTCACCAAGCGCAAGCTTGATGACGAGGCGTTGGAAGAGCTGGAGGAGCAGCTGATCGCCGCCGATCTCGGCCCCGCCGTGGCGGCGCGGGTGATCAAGGGCTTCCGCTCCACCCGCTTCGGCAAGGAGGTGACGGATGCGGAGGTGCGCGAGACGCTGGGCGCCGAAATCTCCGAGATCCTCGCCCCGGTGGCCAAGCCTTTGGCGCTGGACCGCGCGCACAAGCCCTACGTGATCCTGATGGTCGGCGTGAATGGGGCGGGCAAGACCACCACCATCGGCAAGCTGGCGGCACTCTATCGCGAGCAGGGCCTCACCCCGATGCTGGCGGCGGGCGACACCTTCCGCGCCGCGGCGGTGGAGCAGCTGCAGGTCTGGGGGCAACGCGCGGGATGCGAGGTCGTCACCGCCCCCGCCAATACCGACCCCGCCTCGCTGGCGCATGACGCGCTGAGCCGTGCGCAGAAAAACGGCGCGGATGTGCTGCTGATCGACACTGCCGGGCGGCTGCACAACAAGACCGCCCTGATGGAGGAACTGCGCAAGATCATCCGGGTGATCCGCAAGCTCGACCCCACCGCCCCGCACGCCACGCTGCTGACGCTGGATGCCACCACCGGCCAGAACGCCGTCACCCAGGTCGGCATCTTCAAGGAGATGGTGGATCTCTCCGGCCTCATCGTCACCAAGCTGGACGGCTCGGCGCGCGGCGGCATCGTCGTGGCGTTGGCGGAGAAATACGGGCTGCCGATCCATGCCGTGGGCACCGGCGAGCAGATCGCGGATTTGCGGGATTTCGACGCCACCGAATTCGCCCAGGCCCTGGTCGGCCAATGAGGCGGCGGCTCGCCGCCCTCCTCGCCGCGCTGCCGCTTGCCGGCTGCATCCAGCTTGGGCCGCGCCAGCTGCAACAGGATACGGTCAGCTACGCCCAGGCGCTGGGTAATGCCCAGAACCAGCAAACATTGCTGAACGTGGTGCGGCTGCGCTACGCGGATTCGCCCAGCTTCCTGCAAACCACCCAAATCATCTCCTCCTACCAGCTGCAGCAGACGCTGAATGCCGGGCTGGAAGCCTATCCAAGTGCGGCCACCTCGGCCGGCAACTATATCTCCGGCGGGCTTGGCGGAACCTTCCAGCAGAGCCCGACCTTCACGCTGGAGCCGATCACCGGCAAGAATTTCGCCGAAAGCTTTCTGCGCCCCTTCTCCCCGGCGGAGCTGATGCCCTTCGTCGGCGGCGGCATTCCGGTGGACATTCTGTTCCGGCTGGATGTGCAATCCATCAACGGTCTGCAAAATTCCCGCGAGCTGGGCGGCAGCGACGGGCTGGGCGCGCCGGATTTCTTCCTGCTGCTGCATGATCTGCGGCTGCTGCAGATCGGCGGGGTGCTGGATGGCGGCCAGGTGGAAACCAAGCCCGCAGACGGCAAAATCCCGGCCCAGACCAAGACCATCCTGGCGATCGAGCCGACCGACGATCCGGACCTTGCCCGCGTCGCCGCGCAAACCCGCGCGCTGCTCGGCATGAAGCCGAACGAGCAGACCGCCACGGTCTATTACGGCACCGGCAAGCCACCCTCCGGGCAGATCATGCTGCAGACCAGGCCGATGCTGGGGATTCTCAACCAGCTCGCGATGCAGGTCGAGGTTCCGCCCGGCGACATCAAGGCCGGGCTGACCAACCCGAGCATCGGCAATGTCGGCATCGCCAAGCAGCCGGTCGTCGTCGTTCATTCCGGCGACAAGGCGCCGAAGGGCGCATTCGTCTCGGTGAAATATGGCGATACTTGGTTCTGGATCGCCAATGACGATTTCAACAGCAAGATCGCCTTCTCCATCGTGCAAACCCTGCTCTCGCTGGCCCAGACCAGTGCGACGCCGGGGACGATCCTGACCATCCCGACGAGCTGAGGCAGCGCTAGAGCATCAAGCTTTTAGCTTGATGCTCTAAATTTTGTTTTAGCGAGCAATTTCATGTGTTTATTTTGACGCTGGCGCGTCAACCTAAACACATATTGCTCTAGCCCCCCTGTGGCAAGGGCGGATAAAGGCCGAACTGAGTTTTGATATCGTCCTTGATCTCAGCAATCGACGCATCGCCGTTAAACAGCAAATTCTCGCTCAGTGCCTCCAACAACTTGAATCCGACTCGCGATCCAAGAAAAACCAACGGCCGCGGCATGTCGTTGCCGCGCGCATCAAGGCTATGGCCCAGTATGATGACATCCTTATACTCCCCCCTTGTAAGGCCGGGAAAGACACGGCACGGATTCCGTCCACCGCCTCAGGCCAAAGCTCTGGCGGCGTGGTCGGGTAAGTGAAATCGAACACATCCTTGCCGTTCCGGTAGAGACTGACTGCCAGATAAGGCGGCGGATGATAACCGGGCAACGTGACATCGTTGATCGGACTGACGATTTTATGCGCCGCGAAACAGACATCGCCATAAGGCGGCAGCGTCTCATTGAACACCGCCCCCGCCACCAGTTGCAAACGCCGCGCATCGAGCGCGCCGCACTGCCCACTCAAGGCAGCCGCCCGCACCATCCCCGGCATCAGACAAAGCAGCGTCGCACACGCCGTGAATAATAATCTTTGCACGCTCATCTCTGTTCAAACCCCCGCAACGGTCAACATCGACGCCGCGATGGTACGGGCGGCCATTTTTTGTCCCTGGTCACGGACCGTCCAGTTCACTGGCGCAACCAGCCTGCGTGCAATTGGTAACGCGACCGCGCGGCGACGCTAAGGCCTAACGGAAGCTTTGTCGGACCATCAAGCTAAAACGCTCATCTATATCCAGATCTGTAAAGGCCAACAGCGAGCCCGCCGTCCCAATTTTGCAACGATTGCTGTCCTCACCGTCCGGGCAGCGCAGCTTAGCATTCCAGCGAACGCAAGCGCGCACCTAGCGCCCCTTCAGCGTCTTTCCTTTGAGAAGACGCGCCTTGTTCGCCTTTACCCGCCGCCTGGCCGGGGCCATCGCCGCGTTTGCCAGCGCCTGTGGGGGCGCCCCGCGCAGTGCGGCCATCCCCGCCTGCATCGCCCCTTCGGCAAAAGCCTGCTGCTTCTCCGCCCCCAGCGCCGCCAGACGGCCTGCCGCCTTGCCCGGCTGCATCCAAAGCTGGGCGCTGTGCATGGCGAACACAAAGCCGGCCTCGGCCAGCCAGAAATACGCGGCGAACGGGTTGAGCGGGGCTTTGCGGGTCATGCGCCCGATTTGGGGGCAAAGCCGGGCGGGCGCGCCGTCATGTCAGGAATATAATGCGCCGCCGCAACTCTGCCTCACAAAATTGCCTCTGGCCGGCCCCAGCCATCTCTGTATCATGGGTCATGGAGACGAAGAACAACCTGCCTCCGGGCTTTCTGGAGCGCTGCATCGACCAGGCCATCGGCCGCACCCAAGCCGATCTGGTCATCAAGGGTGCCAGCATCCTCAATCTGATCACCGGCGAGATCGCGGTCAGCGACATCGCCATCACCGGCAACCGCATCATCGGCACCTATGAGAGCTATCAGGGGGTGCGCGAGATTGACGGGCGCGGCCTGTTCGCCGTGCCGGGCTTTATCGACACCCATGTGCATTGCGAATCCACCCTGGTGGCGCCAGGAGAGTTCGACCGCATCGTGCTGCCGCGCGGCACCACCACGGCGATCTGCGACCCGCACGAAATCTGCAACGTGCTCGGCGCGCAAGGGTTGGAATATTTCACCCAAAGCGCCGAGGCTTTGGCGATGGATCTGCGCGTGCAGCTCTCCAGCTGCGTGCCCGCCACCGGGCTGGAGACCTCAGGCGCCGAGCTGCGCGCCGGCGATCTGCTGCCCTTCCTCAGCCACCCAAAAGTCCTCGGCCTGGCGGAGTTCATGAATTTCCCAGGGGTTTTGCATAAAGACCCGGTGGTGATGGAGAAGCTCTACGCCTTCGCCGGCGGGCATATCGACGGCCATGCGCCGAAACTCTCAGGCCGGGAGCTGAATGCCTATCTCTCCTGCGGCATCCGCAATTGCCATGAAACCACCTCGCTGCCGGAAGCCTGGGAGAAATTGCGCAAGGGCGTGCATCTGCTGATCCGCGAAGGCACGGTCACGCGCGACGTGACGACGCTGAGCCCGGCTTTGACGCCGGAGACCTCGCTCAACTGCTCCTTCTGCACCGATGACCGCAACCCGCTGGATATTTTTACCGAGGGCCATCTGGATTACTCTGTGCGCAAGGCCATCGCGTCCGGTGTGGCACCGTTGCACGCCTACCGCGCCGTCTCCTACGCCGCCGCGCGCGGCTTTGGGCTGCGGGATCGCGGGCTGATCGCGCCCGGGCAGCGCGCGGATATCGTGCTGCTGGAGGATCTCGAAGCCTGCGCGGTGAAGCGGGTCATCGCTGGCGGCTGGCTGGTGGAGGAGATCGATTTCGCCGCCCGCGGCCTGCCCGGCTTTGTCGGGCTGGACAGCATGAAGCTGGAAAAGGTGAGCCCAGAGGATTTCCGCACGCCCGGCACCGGCCCGACCACCGCGGTCATCGGCATCCTGCGCGACAAGATCGTCACCGAACATCTGACCATGACGCTGCCCTACCGCAATGGCGAGCGCCTGCCGGATCTGGCGAATGACGTGCTGAAAATCGCGGTGCTGGCCCGGCATGGCAAGAACCGCAATATCGGGCGCGGCTTCGTGAAAGGGTTTGGGCTGAAGAACGGCGCGCTGGCCTCCTCGGTCGGGCATGACAGCCATAATGTCTGCGTCGCCGGCACCGACGATGCGCAGATGGCGCTGGCGGTGAACCGGCTGGTCGAGCTGGGCGGCGGCTTCGTCGCGGTTGCCGATGGAAGTGTGGTTGGCGAGCTGCCGCTGAAAATGGCCGGGCTGATGTCGGTCAAATCCGCCGAGGCGGTGCGCGCGGAGCTGACCGCCCTGCGCGCCGCCACACGCGCCATGGGCTGCGACCTCGCCGAGCCCTTCCTGCACCTCGCCTTCCTGCCGCTGCCGGTGATCCCGCATCTGAAGATCACCGATAAGGGGGTGGTGGATGTGGATCGGTTTGAGCTGGTGAGTTAGGGCGTTTCCACCGCCGGCAACGCGGCGCCATCCAGCGACAGGATGGGCCGCAGCGCCAGCACATTGCACACCGCCAGCGCCTGCGCGGCCCGCAGCATCTCGACGCTGATAACCGCCTCCGCCACCACCCCCTCGGCCAACAGCCTGGCGCGGCGAATGCCCGGCAGCGCCGCTTCCGCCACAGGCGGCGTGAGCCAGACGCCATCACATTTCACCAGCAGATTGCCGATGCTCGCACAGGCCACCCGCCCGGCGCGGTTGAGCAAAATCGCCTCCTGCGCCCCGGCCGCCTCGGCCTCCTGCCGGGCCAGAATATGCGGCAGATAATTCAGCGTCTTCACCTGCGAGAGCGGCGAGCTTTCATCGCGCGCGATCGAGCGGCAGATGACCGCTTTCACCGCCCCCGGCCTGGGCAGGGCGAAGGCCGTGGCCAGCAGGGTCGGGCTTGGTTCAGCCGGGGGCAGCAGCCCGCGCGGGCCGGCACCACGGGTGAGGGTGAGGCGCGCCCCGCCTTCCATAATGCCGTTGGCGGCGGCGGTTTGCGCCAGAATTTCGGCCAGCCCGCCAGCATCGAAGGGCAGGCCCAGCCGCAACAGCCTGGCGCCCGCCGCCAGCCGGGCAAAATGCGCCGCCGCGTCCGGCGCCACGCCACCGCTCAATCGCAGCGTTTCGAAAATCCCGTCCCCCAGCGTGAAGCCGCGATCCGCCACCGGGATCATCGCCGCTTGCGCCGGCAATAGCCGCCCGTTCAGCCAGACAAATTCAGCCATGCGCGATCAAGGGCGAGAGTTTCAGCATCATCTCCTCATACTCCGAAGCTGGATCGCTGTCCCAGGTGATGCCGCCCCCGGCCTGGGCGTAGAGGCATTCCGGTGTCGCCACCATAGTGCGGATGATGATGGCGCTGTCCATCGCCCCATCCAGCCCGATCCAGGCGAGGGCGCCGCAATAGGCGCCGCGCGCCCCTGCCTCCAGCGCGTCGATAATCTGCATCGCCCGGTGCTTCGGCGCCCCGGTGATGGAGCCGCCCGGCGAGCAGGCCAGCAGCAGATCCGCCGCCCCCACCCCGGGGCGCAACTGCCCGGTGACGGCGGAGACCAGATGATGCGCCTGGGCAAAACGCTCCACCGCGAACAATTCCGGCACCCGCACCGAGCCGGTTTCGCAAAGCTGGCCGAGATCATTGCGCAGCAGATCGGTGATCATCAGATTTTCCGCGCGCTCCTTCGGATTGTCACGCAAAGCGGCGGCGGCCCGCGCATCCGCCCGCGGGCAGGCCTCACGCCGGGCCGTGCCTTTGATCGGCCGCGTCTCCACCGCGCCGGTGGCGGTCACGGACAAAAACCGCTCCGGCGAGGCGCCGCATAAGGCCACGCCGCACCCGGTTTCGATAAAGGCCGCGAATGGTGCGGGGCTGCGGGCGCGCAGCGCGGCATAATAAGCGGCGGCTGAAAACCCGGGCGGCGGCGGTGCGGTGAAGCGCGCGGTGAAATTCGCCTGGAACACATCCCCGGCGCCGATAAAAGCCCGCAGCCTCTCCACCCGCGCCTCATAAGCCGCGCGCGGCGTTTCCTCCCGCCAGTCCGGCTTCGGCCCCGGCGACAGAACCACGCGCTGCCGCAACCGGGCCGCCAGCGCCGCAATCCGCGCCTGCGCCCCCTGCCCTGGCCGATCCCCGGCCAACACGCAAAGCCGCCGCCCCGCATGGTCGAAGCCGAGCACCAGATCGAACATGCCGAACCAGCCTTCCGGCAGCCCGGGAATCGGCGCGTGACGAGACTCAATCCCGGCTTGCGTCAGCCCGGCGCCATAGCCGAGCCAGCCCATCGCCCCGGCTTTGAAGGGAAACGGCCAGTCCGGCGGGCAGGCAGCATCCGCAGGCCGGGCCGCCGCCAGCCAACCGGGCAATTCATCAGCACGGGCCAGTTGCAGCACCGCGCAGGGCTCCAGCCCGATATAGCTGACCCTGGCCCTGGCATCCCCCGCCGCAGCGCTGTCCAGAAACACCAGCGGCGCTTCCCCCGCCAGCGCCGCGAAGGCCGCGCCGGGCTCGACCCAGCCGAGATCGCGGCACAGCATGGCGGCTCAGATCAGGCGGCGCAGCTCTCAAAGCCCAGGCGCAAAGCCGGGCGGTTGAGGTCGCGTCCGATGAAGACGATGCGGCTCACCCGCTTTTCATCCGGCTTCCACGGCGCCAGGAAATCCCCATCCGCGATCATATGCACGGCCTGGAAGGCAAAGCGCCGCTCCTCGCCCTCATAGGCCAGGATGCCCTTGGTGCGCAGGATGTTCTGCCCCTGGCTCTGCAATATATGGCCGATCCAGGTGTTGAATTTCTGCGCCGAGAGCGGCTTGTCGGTGGAGAGGCTGATCGAGGTCAGGTGCTCATTATGGGTGTGGCTGTCCTCTTCCAGGAAGTCCGGCACATTCGCCAGCACCCGCTTCAGATCGAACGCGCCCAGCCCGAGCAGCTCATCCGCCGGCACATCGCCCTTGGTGGTCGGCTTGATCACCGCATAGGGGTTGATGGATTTGATCTTCGCCTCAACCGAAGCCAGCTCCTCCGGTGTCACCAGATCCAGCTTGTTCAGCACGATCACATCCGCGAACGCCACCTGGTCGGCGGCTTCGGGGCTGTCCTCCAGCCGGGTGAGGAAATGCTTGGCATCCACCACGGTCACGATCGCATCCAGCCGCGTCTTGGCCTTCACATCCTCATCGACGAAGAAGGTCTGCGCCACCGGCGCCGGGTTGGCGAGGCCGGTGGTCTCGACGATGATGCCGTCGAATTTCTGGCTGCGCTTCATCAGCCCGCTGACGATGCGGATCAGATCGCCGCGCACGGTGCAGCAGATGCAGCCATTATTCATCTCGAACACTTCCTCATCGCTATCCACGACGAGGTCGTTATCCACCCCCAGCTCACCGAACTCATTGATGACGACGGCATATTTCTTGCCATGCGTGCCGGTGAGCAGATGGTTGAGCAATGTGGTCTTGCCCGCACCCAGATAGCCGGTGAGGACGGTGACAGGAACGAGATCGGACATTTTCAATCACCTAAAATTCTGAATTCGAAGACAGCATGTAGCGCCGGAACGCGCGCAGGCAAGGCGGAGCGGGGCAAGGTTGCACAATCCTCAGGCCGGATGGTCCGGCCAGGGATAGTCGCTCTCCCGGGTTTCGCCGAAGGCGGCATCGACGATATAGGCCGCCACCCGCCGCTCATTGAACAATTCGGCATAGCGCGCCCGCCCCGCCGCCGCCGCGCGCATCCGCGCCCGGGGTTCGGCCTTATAGCGCGCCAGCTTGTCCGCCAGCTCCTCCAGCGAGGAGAAGAACCCCATCTCATCCTCGCCGAATAACTGATCATAGCCGGTGGCGCGCTCGATGAAGGCGAGCTGGCCATTGCCGGTGAGATGCGCCAGCCGGTCCGAGCTATAGAGGAAATCATCGCCCCGGCGGCTGATATTCAGCCCCATCCCGGCCTGGCAGAGCGCCTCCTGATAGGCCGCGCCATTGAGGAAGGGCCGGTCGATCCCCGGTGTCAGCCAGCGCAGGCCCGGCAGCCGCGCCCGCAGCCCGGCGACGAAATCGCGCATATCCCAATCCCGCCCGCAGACATGGCGCGGCGGGCGGGCGGGATTGCCGCAAGCATAGAACAGGTCGAAATCGGGCGTCTCCACCTCATCCATCCGCCCGCGCTCGATCGAGAGATCAACCGGGTTGGGCATGAACCCGACCCGCACGCCCGGGCGGCGCAGCGCCGCCATCGAGGCGCCGGCGGTGCTCACCAAAGTCAGGTCCACCACCCCCAGCTTGCCTTCGATGCGGCGGATATTATCCGGCTCGAACAGCGGATCGACATTCCACTGCACCACCCGCACCCCCGGCAGATCGCCGCGAATGGCCGCGATCGTCTGCGCATCCACCATATCCGCATGGCCAAGCACCAGCAGCTCCGGCTTATGCGCCCGGCAATAATCGCGGATCATCTTGTTGAACGGCCCGCGCCCCAGCCGCCTGTGGCCAAAGCCGAAGCCGCGCGCCAGATCCCGGTCCGAGAGGGCGAGCAGCTGATGCCCGTTGCGGATGAAGCCATTGCAGAGCTTGATGCCGGTGGCGTGCTGGTTGAGGCTTTTCAGCGATACCGGGGCGTAGCCGATATGCACGATCCGGAGCATGGGCGGGCTGATTTCCTTGTTTCGCGGCTGGGTGCGGCGTTACGCGAAGGGGGGGCGAAGTCAACGAAACCGCCATCCTCGCGAGCCTGGCTTGACACCGGCCGCATCGCTGCGCCATCGCCATGCGCACATGGATCTTCCCACCAAAGCCGCGATGCACCCTGTTGAGGCCGGTAGACGACGCTGGCACCCTGGCTTTCTGTTCACACCGCGCCTGGCGCTGCCGCTCACCCTCGCGGCCGGGCTGCTGCTGCCCAGCAATGCCGCCTGGTCCACCTTCTTTTATATCCTCGGCCTGCCCACCATCGGCTGGCAGCTCTGGCGCGGCGCCCGGCCGGATGCCGGATGCCGCCCGCTGCTGGCCATGCTCGCCCTCTGGGCCTGGTCCAGCCTCACCATCGCCTGGGACCACAATATTTCCGGCCAGGGGGACGGCCATGGCTATTGGCTGCTGAATGCGCTCTGCACCCTCGCCTTCCTGCTCTGTTTCGACTTCGCCACCCGGCAGGATGCCAGCGCCCGCCGCCGCGCGGTCAGCGCCTTCATCCTTTGCGCGGTGCCGACGGCGCTGCTCTCCATCGCGCTGTTCGCGGTGCAGGACCACTGGACGGGCCGGCTCGGCGGCTGGGGGGCGCTGAAAACCCCGGTCTGGGGCGCCTCGGTCATCGTCATCTGCGTGCTGCTGACGCTGGGGCGGATCGCCGAGGCGGGGCCAAGGCGCTGGCTCTACGCCGCCGCCCTGGTGCCGATGCTGGCCTATCTGCCGCTGAATGGCAGCCGCACCGCCTTGCTCTCGCTGGCGGTGGGGGTGATGATGCTGGGGCTGAGCAGCTGGCGCGCCTTCCGGGCCCTGGCCATCGCCGGGCTGTGCGCGCTGGCGGCGCTGGCGGGCGTGGTGCTGATGCGCCCGGTCTGGGTGAAAGCGGTAATCGGCAGTTTCCTGGCCCGCGGCACGGATTGCCATATCACCATCTGGCGCACCGCCTGGGGGCTGTTCCTGGCGCAGCCGGTGATCGGCTATGGCCCCTCCGCCCGGCTGCCGATTTTGCCGCACGGCGCCTGCCCGGCCTATCCGAGCCCGCATAATCTCTATCTCTCGCTGCTGGTCTATAGCGGGCTGGTCGGCTTCGCGCTGTACGGGCTCTGCCAGGTCCTGCTCTGCCGGCAGGTGCTGCGCCGGCAGCGCGGCTTTCAGCGCGCCCTGGCGCTGGCGCTGCTCGCCGTGCCGCTGGTCTCCGGCCTGTCGGACCTGACCCAGGTGATCAAGGGCCCCTCGCCGCTCTGGTATATTATCTGGCTGCCGATGCTGCTGGCGCTGCATGCCGGGCCAGAATCGCCTGGTACGTCTCCAGCATCCGCCGCGTCACCACCGCGCGGGTGAAACCGGCCTGATATTCGGCATGGCCGGTCTGGGCGATGCGCGCGCGCAAAGCCGGATCGTCCAGCACCGCGCGGATCGCCCCGGCGAGCGAAGCGGGATCGTCGGCGGGCACCATCATGCCGTTCTCGCCATTGCGGATGGTGGCGCGCGGCCCGTCCGACTCGCAGGCGATGAACGGGGTGGCGGTGGACCAGGCATCCAGGATCACCGTGCCAAAGGGCTCGTAGCGCGAGGGCAGCAGGCAGATATCCGCCCCGCGCAGCAGCGCCCCGCGATCATTGCGCCAGCCCAGGAATTTCGCCCGCTCGGCCACGCCCAGCCGCGCCGCCAGCGCCTTCAGCGCCGCCTCCTCCGGGCCGGAGCCGGCGATCCAGAGATCGCAATCCGGCAGGTGCGCCAGCGCGTGCAACGCGGTGTCGATCCCCTTCACCTGATGCAGCCGGGAGAGGATCAGCAGCGCCTTGCGCTCAGGCGGCGTGCCGAGGGCCGCCTTGGCAATCGGCGCGGCCTCTTCCACCGACGGGAAGGTCGGTACGTAGAAAGCGCTGCCGGGGGCGGCGCCGCTCGCATAAGCGTGGCGGACCAGATCCTGGGTCACCCCGATGAAATCCGTACAGGCGGAGAAATGCTTTTGCTGCTCCTCATAATCCCCGTACCAGCCGATGATCGCCGGCGCGGCGCCGGGCGCCACCAGGCTCACCGCCCGGCGCATCCAGCAATGGATGATGTCGGGCCGGTCATCGCGGATCAGCCGCGCCAGCCGCCGGCGTTGCAGCGGGCGCAAGGGCGCGGCCAGCACCTCGGGCGCCATCGAAAGCCCGGCGCGCGCCAGCTCGGCAAAGCGCGGTGCCGCCCGGCGCATGACGATGCGCTGCTCCAGCCCGGCCTCGTGCAGGCTGAGCATGATGTCGGTGGAGTAAAGCTCGGCGCCGCCATTCTTGGCCCCGGCCATGATCTGTAACACGCGCATCTGGGCGTCCCGCCTCTGGGATGAATGCGGCGCTGTTATCCGGTTCGGCGCGGCCGGGCAAATCCTGCATTCCCATTAAGAGCGGCTTAGCATGCGCCGATTAAAATCAGGCGGAAACCCAACAAGGGGCTGGTTTGCATGCTATACGCTTTGATTTGTCTCGAACTCTTGGCTCTGGCCGCCGGGGTTTGGTGGTGCAAGCGCCAGCGGCGGGATGATCTGCGCGCCCTCTCCAGGCTGTTGGCGGAGGCCACCGCCCGGCAGGCGGCGGTGCGCGCCCAGCTTGGGCTGGACCGCAATATCGATGCGCTGCGCGCCGCCCTGGCCAAGCTCGGCCCGCCCCGGCTGGCGGAGGGCAAGCTGTTTTTTGGCGAAACCTGCCTGCATGGGAATACCGAGATCGTCGATTCCATCCGCGCCGCCCATGGCGGCACCGCGACGATTTTCCTGCGCGATGAGCGCATCGCCACCAATGTCACCCAGCCGAACGGGCAGCGGGCCGTTGGCACCAGGCTCGCCCCCGGCCCGGCGCATCAGGCGCTGTTCACCCGCAAGGTCGCCTATCGGGGCGAGGCGCAGATCCTCGGCCAGGATTATTACAGCTATTACGAACCGCTGCTCGCCGCCGGCGAGGTGATCGGCGTGCTCTATGTCGGGGTGCTGAAAACCGACGCGACCACGCAAAACCGCATGCCGGCGAGCTTCGCCGGGGGCCTCGCCCTGCTGGGGCGGCTGAATGAGGCCGCCGCCGCCGATACGCTTGCGGCGGTGGAGCAACGGCAGAGCTACGAAGACCAGCGGCGCATCGCCGAGGATGAGCAGCGCCGCGCCGCGGCCGCGCAGGGCGAAGCCCTGCACGCCCTCTCCGAAGGGTTGGCGGCCATGGCGAATGGCCGCCTTGGCCACCGTGTGACGACCAGGCTGGCGGCCGCGTTCGAGGGCGTGCGGGCGGATCTCAACCAGGCCTTCGAAACCTTCTCGCAGGCCATGCAGGCGATCCAGGCCGGGGCGGACGAGGTCTCCGGCGGTGCCCGGGAAATCATGCAGGCCTCGGAGGATCTATCCCAGCGGACCGAGCGCCAGGCCGCGACATTGGAGCAGACCGCGGCGGCGCTCAATGAGATCAGCGGCTCGGTGCAGAGCACCGCCGCCTTCGTCACCCAGACCCAGGGGCTCGCCACCGGCGCGCGCGATCATGCGGATCAATCCGGCCAGGTGCTGCGCCAGGCCACCGCGGCGATGCAGCGGATCGAAGACGCTTCCGCCAGGATCACCGAAATCATCGGCGTCATCGATGAAATCGCCTTCCAGACGAATTTGCTGGCGCTCAATGCCGGGGTGGAGGCGGCGCGCGCCGGCGAGGCGGGGCGCGGCTTTGCCGTGGTTGCCACCGAAATCCGCAGCCTCGCCCAGCGCTCCGCCGATGCCTCCAAGGAGATCAAGGCGCTGATCGCCAATGCCGGCACCGAGGTGGAAACCGGCGTCAGGCTGGTGCGCGACGTGAACGGGCTGATGGGGCATATCGTCGACGAGGTGAAGCAGATCGACCAGGCGGTGCAGGATATTTCCGGCAAAACCGTGCAGCAGGCGGCGAGCCTGCGCGAAGTCAGCAGCGCGGTGACCGATCTGGACCAGGTGACCCAGCAAAATGCCGCCATGGTGGAGGAAGCGACGGCGGTGATCCACACGCTGGAAGCGCAGGCGAAACAGCTGAACGGCCTGCTGCTGCAGTTCGAGCTCGTGGCACCCGCTTCTGCCGCACCCGCCGCCCGCCGTCCGCTTGCGCTTGCACTTGCACGCTAGAGCATCAAGCTTTTAGCTTGATGCTCTAGCTTTTGTTTTAGCGAGCAATTTCATGTGTTTATTTTGACGCTGGCGCGTCAACCTAAACACATATTGCTCTAGCTGAGTTCGGCCAGCAGGCTGGGCCGCGCCTCGCGGGTCTCGGCATTGTCGGTCAGCGAGATCGGATAATCGCCGGTGAAGCAGGCATCGCAGAAGGCCGGCGCCGCCGGGTCGCGGCCTTCCTTGCCCAGCGCCTTATACAGCCCGTCGATGGAGATGAAGGCGAGGCTGTCGACGCCGATCAGCTTGGCCATCTCTTCCACGGAATTGCGCGCCGCGAGCAGCTTGCCGCGCTCGGGCGTGTCGATGCCGTAGAAACAGGAATGGGTGGTCGGCGGCCCGGCGATGCGCATATGCACCTCCTTCGCTCCGGCCTGGCGCACCATCTCCACAATCTTCTTGCTGGTGGTGCCGCGCACGATGGAATCATCCACCAGCACCACGCTCTTACCTTCGATCATGGCGCGGTTTGCCGAATGCTTGAGCCGCACGCCAAGATGCCGGATCTGATCCGTCGGCTCGATGAAGGTGCGGCCGACATAATGGTTGCGGATGATGCCCAGCTCAAACGGCACCCCCGCCGCCTCGGCGAAGCCCATGGCGGAGGGCACGCCGGAATCGGGCACCGGCACCACCACATCGGCCTTGGCCGGGGCCTCCAGCGCCAGCTGCGCGCCGATCTTCTTGCGCGCGGTGTAGACGGAATTGCCTTCCATGATCGAATCGGGGCGGGCGAAGTAAATATATTCAAACACGCAGAAGCGCGGATTGGTGGGCGCGAAGGGCTTGATGCTCTGCACGCCGCTATCATCGATCAGCACGATCTCGCCGGGGTCGATGTCGCGCACGAATTCCGCGCCGACGATATCGAGGCCGCAGCTCTCAGAGGCCAGCACCCAGCCCGGCTTGCCATCCGCGCCGGAGAGCTTGCCCAGCACCAGCGGGCGCACGCCCAGCGGGTCGCGCACGCCGATCAGCTGCTCATTGGTCAGCGCCACCAGAGAATAGGCGCCGATCACCTGCTTGATCGCGTCGATCAGCCGATCGACCACATTGGCGTAAAGCGAAATCGCGATCAGATGCACGAACACTTCCGAGTCCATGGTGGACTGGAACAGGCAGCCCCGGCGGGTGAGCGCCTTGCGCAGCGTATGCGCGTTGGTGAGGTTGCCGTTATGGCCGACGGCGAAGCCGCCGAACTCGAATTCCGCGAAAAGCGGCTGCACATTGCGCAGCACGGTGTCGCCGGTGGTGGCGTAGCGGTTATGGCCGATGGCGCGCGCCCCAGGCAGCCCCGCCATCACCTTGGCATCGCCGTAATTATCGCCGACCAGCCCGAGGCCCTTATGCGAATGGAAGCGCACACCGTCATGGGTGACGATGCCGGTGGCCTCCTGGCCGCGATGCTGCAGCGCATGCAGCCCGAGCGCCGTGATCGCCGCCGCATCCGCCACATTCCAGGCGCCGAAAACGCCGCACTCCTCATGCGGCTTGTCATCGTCAATCATAGAAGTCCCGCCTTGCTGATCCCGCGCTCCAACTAGCGATGTGACAGCCAGATGTCGAGGCATCGGCACGCATAGGCGTACCCCGGCCGGTGCGGCTCAGCCCATCGCCGAGAGCACGGCGCGGAAATTTTCCAGGAAAAGATCCAGCTGCGCCAGGCTGACACAGAGCGGCGGACAGAGTTTCACGGTCTGCCCATAGGCGCCGCCAATGCCGAGCAGCATGAAATTCTGCCGCATCATATTGACGACCTGCCGCGCCCCGGCGGGGTCCGGCTCGCCATTTTCCGGATTGGCGATGTCCACGCCCAGAATCAGCCCGGCCCCGCGCACCATGTCGAGGCGCATGAAACTCTTCGCCAGGCTGTTAAGGCCGCGGCGAAGATGCTCGCCGGCGCGGGCGGCATGGCGCAGCAGCCCTTCCTCGGCGATCGTCTCCAGCACCGCCTGGCCGGCCGCGGCGGCGACCGGATTGGCTCCGAAACTGGCGAAAAACGGCGCCTCCTCGGCGGCGCGGGTCAGATAATCCGGCCGGGTGAGCATGGCGCCGGCCGGGTAGCCATTGCCCAGGGCGCGGCCGAGCACGACGATATCCGGCACCATCTCATGCCGGGCAAATCCCCACATGACGCCGCCCACGCGGCCAAATCCGGCGCGGCCCTCATCGGCGATGAACAGACCGCCGGCAGCCCGCACCGCCTCCGCCGCCTCGGCCAGAAAGCCCGGCGGATCGGTAAAGACGCCATCGGAGGCGAAAACGCTGTCGGCCACCAGCGCCGCCACGCCGGCGCCGCTGGCGGCCAGGGCCTGGGCCGCCTCGCGCACCTGCGCCGCGAACCAGGCCGACAATTTCTGGTTGCCGGCCATCGCCGGGTTGGGGGCCGGGATGGTGCGCACATAGGCCGGCAGACCGCGCGGCGCGAAGAGCGGCGAGATCTCCGCCGCCGCGCTGGTGCGTCCATGGCTGGCGCCGCGGGTGACGATGACCCCCTGCCGGCCGGTCACCAGCCGGGCCGTGCGCAGCGCCAGATCCATCGCCTCGCTGCCGGAATTGGTCATCACCACATTGTCCAGCGGCGAGGGAAACAGCGCCAGCAGCCGTTCCGCATAAACATCGACCAGCTCGTGCAGATAACGGGTCTGCACGTTCAACCGCGCGGTCTGCGCCGCGACGGCGGAGGCGATATCCGGGTTGCCATGCCCGACCAGCACGCCCTTGGCGTGAAAATCCAGATAAGGCTGGCCGGCGACATCGAACAAAAGCGCGCCATCGCCGCGCACGATTTCCACCGGCTTGTCGTAATGCAAGGCGGCGGGGGAGCCGAAGCGGCGCAGCCGGGCCTGGAGGCGGCCGGCCTGCGCCTCCATATCGTCCGTCGGCACCAGGCGCGGACGCGCAATCGCCTTCACCCGTGCCATAACGCAACCTTAAGTGTTGGACCTGTCACAACCCCGCAAACTCCGCCATCCGTCAGATAAACCGCGGACGTGCCCGCACAGCACATTATTTCGCCACCTTATTGCATTGTGGTAAATACAACGATTTTTTGTGGCATGTGCAAAGCAAAATTTTGCCATTTCCTGACTGTTTTGTCACGGCATGTTCCAACTGCAACACCCAGTCTTGCCATTGCCCCCGCGCCCGGCCAGAGATGCAGCCGAGATGCGCGCTGTGCCCTTTTTCCATCGTCTGGACCGTTATGTGCTGAGCCAGCTGGCGCTGGCGCTGGCCCTGGTCACCACCGGCCTGGTGGCGCTGATCTGGCTGACCCAGTCGCTGCGCTTCATCCAGATCATCGTCAGCCACGGGCTCTCCCCGTTCGTGTTCGTGAAGCTGACGGCGCTGCTGGTGCCGAGCTTCCTCTCCACCATTTTGCCGATCACCTGCTTCATCGTGGTGCTGTTCATCTATGTCCGGCTTTCCGGCGACCGTGAGCTGACCATCATGCGCGGCATCGGCCTGTCGGACCTCAAGCTCGCCCGCCCGGCGCTGGCGCTGGCGCTGGCGGTGACGCTGCTGGGCTATGGGCTGAGCCTGGGCGCGGTGCCGGCCACGCTCTCCAGCTTCCGCACCTATCAGTACGAAATCCGCAACCAGATCGCCGCCTTCCTGCTGGAGCCCGGGGTGTTCACCCCGGTTTCGGCGAATATCATGGTCTATGTGCAGTCCCGCGACCCGGCCGGCGGGCTCAAGGGGATCATCATCGAGGATAACCGCGACCCCAACGCGCCGGCGACCATCCTGGCGCGCACCGGCGAGCTGATCACCACCGCGCAAGGCCCCGTGGTGGTGCTGGAAAATGGCTCGCGCGAGCAGATCGACCCGAAGACCGGCCAGCTGGACATGCTGACCTTCGAGCGCAACACCCTGTCTCTGGCCCAGGCCGCGCATGCAGGCGGGCCGGTGGATAATGACGCCGCCGAGGAGCCTTTGGGCGCGCTGCTGCACCCGCCCGTGACGATGGAGGCCGGGGACCGCGCGAAATGGATCGTCGAGGCGCAGCGCCGCCTCACCGCCCCGCTCTCCACCCTCGGCTATACGCTGGTGGCGCTGGTGGCGGCCCTTGGCGGCACCTTCCGCCGCCATGGCGGCATCACCCGCATCATCGGCGCCGTGGTCATCGTCACCGCCCTGGTGGCGCTGGGGCTGGGGGTGAACAACCTCGCCGCCCGCAACCTCGCCTTGCTGCCGCTGATCTGGGTCTGGGCGATCATCCCCGTGCTGGTCTCGCTCTATCTGCTGCTGCGCCAGGGTGCGCCGCGGGCATGAGGTTTCCGCTCACGCTGTCCTGGTATTTCGGCCGGCATTTCGCCATCGCCGTGCTGGCGATGACCGCCGCGCTCACCGGGCTGGTCGCCTTGTTCGATTTTCTCGAGCTGCTGCGCGAATCCGCCACCGCGCCGGCCGCCAGCTTCGGCGTCATCCTGGAAATCGAAGCGCTGCGATTGCCGTGGAGCATGATGCAGATCATGCCCTTCGCGGTGCTGCTCGGCGGCATCTACGCCTTCTGGCGCCTGGCCCGCTCCTCCGAGCTGGTGGTGGCGCGCGCCGCCGGCATCTCCGCCTGGCAGTTCCTCTCCACCCCGGTACTCGCCGCCTGCGCGCTCGGGCTGGTCTGCACCACCCTGGTCAGCCCGCTTTCGGCGCTGATGTATGGGCGCGGCGAGCAGATCTATAATGCCTATCTGAAACCCTCCGGCGGGCCGCTCTCGCTGAATGGCGGCTCGCTCTGGGTGCGCCAGAGCGATAGCGGGCTGGTGCCCGGCGGCATCGCGGTGCTGCACGCGAACGATGTGACGCTGAAGGGCCGCGAACTGGCGGCCGACCAGGTCTCGATCCTGCGGCTGGACCCGCAGACCAGCTTGCTGGAACGGCTGGAAGCGCGCAGCGCCACCCTCTCCAGCGGCAACTGGACGCTGAAAAATGTCTCGGTGCTGAAACCCGACCAAGCCCCGCAGCTGGTGGCGGAGATGAATTTCCCCACGGACCTCACCGTCAACCGCGTGCAGGAAAGCTTCGCCTCGCCCAACGCCCTCTCCTTCTGGGCGCTGCCGGGCTTCATCCATCTGCTCAAGCGCTCCGGCTTCTCCGCCACCCAGCATGAGCTGGCCTTCCAGACGCTGCTGGCCCTGCCGCTGCTCTGCGCCACCATGGCGCTGGTCGCGGCGGGGTTTTCCATGCGCCCCTCGCGGCGCGGCGGGGCGGGAACCATGCTGGTCTCAGGCGTGAGTTTCGGATTTGCCCTGTTCATGATCTCCGAGGTCGCCAACCAGTTCGGCACCTCCGGCGCCATCCCCGTCAGCCTCGCCGCCTGGGCCCCGGCGCTGGCCGGATTGTTTTTGGCGCTTGCCTTGTTGCTGCATCTGGAAGATGGCTGAAGCATGACCCGCACCGGCAAGTTTCTGCTCCTGCTCGCCACCACCGCTCTGAGCGGCGCCGCCGCCACGGCCCTCGGTGGTTCCGCGCTCGCCCAATCCATCGGCGCGCTCGCCACCGGCTCGTCCGCCTCGGGGGACAAAAACGCCCCGGTGAGCTTCACCGCCGACAGCCTGTCCTATGACAAAACCGGCAAGATCATCACCGCCACCGGCCATGTCGTCGCCATCCAGAACGGCCAGACCCTGCATGCCGACAAGGTGACGATCAACCGCGCCACCAATGTCGTCACCGCCGACGGCCATGTGGTGCTGACCCAGCCGGACGGCAGCAACACCGTCTATGCCGAGCATGTCGTGCTCTCGCACAACATGAAGGATGGGGTGATGGAGGCGGTGGCCGCAAGGCTGGCGCAGAATGCCCGCATCATCGCCAATGGCGGCCGGCGCTACGATGCCAAGCTCGATGAGCTGTCGAAGCCGGTCTATTCCGCCTGCGATCTCTGCAAGAGCGATCCTCGCTCCCCGCCGACCTGGGCGATCCGCGCCACCAGCGCCACCCGCGACCTCGAACATAAAATGATCGAGTTCCGCGACGCCACGCTGCTGATGAAGGGCATCCCGGTATTCTGGCTGCCTTATCTGTCCGAGCCCGACCCCTCGGTGAAACGCCAGAGCGGCTTCCTGATCCCCAGCGGCGGCGCCACCTCGCAGCTCGGCGCCTTCGCGGTCATCCCCTATTATCTCACCCTGGGCAAAACCGCCGATGTCACCCTCACCCCGGTGCTGGCCACCAAGCAGGGCCCGGCGCTGAAGGCGCATTTCCGCGAGGCCTTCAACCAGGGCTATCTCGATGTGAAGCTCTCCGGCGGCCGGGATCGCGGCGAATTCGGCGACAGCGTCTTCGCCAACGGCACCTTCGATCTGAACCAGAACTGGCGCGACGGCTTCTCCTTCAACCGCGCCTCCAACCCGCAATATCTCGACGATTTCTCGATCCTGCCCAACGCCTCCTATCTGGAGAGCAACGTCTTCCTGGAGGGCTTCACCGCCAGCTCCTATGCGCGGATCGATGCGCAGACCTATCAGGGCCTGGTCGCCTCGGTGAATCAGAGCGAGCTGCCGATCGTCGGGCCATATGCGCAGTATCATTACGTCTCGCCGCCGAGCGGGCCGCTGAACGGCACGCTGAAGATCGATACCAGCTTCTTCAACGTGATGCGCGATGTCGGCACCAATACCCGCCGCCTCGCCTTCATCCCCTCTTATTCCATCCCCTTCACCCTGCCGGCCGGCATCATCGGCACCGCGCGGCTGCAGCTGGACGCCGCCTATTACAATGCCGACAAGCTGAACCAGCAGCCCAATTACAGCGAGGACCAGCAGGCGAGCATCGGCCGCGCCCAGCCCTACGGCGCGGTGATGCTGCGCTGGCCCCTGATGCGCCCGACCGCGCGCTGGGGCAGCCAGCTGATCGAGCCGATCGTCCAGCTCGTCGCCTCGCCGAATATCGGGATTTCGCAGAATGACCGCATCCCGAACGAGGACAGCCTGGATCTGGAATTCTCGGACGCCAATCTGTTCGCCCTCAACCGCTATCCCGGGATCGACCGGCTGGAAGGCGGCTCGCGGGTGGATTACGCCATGCATGCTGCCTGGTATCTGCCCGGCGGCATGACGCTGGACGGGCTGATCGGCCAGTCCTACCGCTTCCACAAGGACTCGGTCTATCTCCCCGCCTCCGGCCTGACCGACAATGCCTCGGACATCGTCGCCCGCGCCGTGGTGGCGCCGACCAGCTGGTTCAATGTCACCTATCGCGGCCGCTTCTCGCATACGAGCCTGGGCAACCGGATGACCGATGTCACCGCGAATTTCGGCCCGGCCAAGCTGCGCGTCTCCGGCGGCTATCTCTATACCAGCACCAACCCCTACGCGCTGTACGACAATACCGTGCTGGGCGAGGTGGACACGCTGAACCCGCCGGCCGCCTATTTCACCCCGCGCCAGGAAGCGACGCTGAATGTCTCCAGCCAGGTCGGCCAATGGAACCTCTCCGGCGGCGGCCAGCGCAACCTGAAAACCGGGAAGTTTGACGTCGTCAATGCCGATATCGGCTGGCAGAATGACTGTTTCGGCGTCAACCTGCTGTTCTATAAGCGCTTCACCTCATTCAACCTGGACAATGGCAGCACCGCGGTGCTCCTGCAGTTCAATTTCAAAACCCTTGGAACCGTCGGATTCAACGCCCTATGAAATGTCTGCTCCGCGCCGCCCTTCTCGCCACGGTCTGCACCGCCCCGGCCTTGGCCCAACCGGCTCCCGCCCCGGCGCCCATCGCGGCCCCCGGTGCCGTCGGCATGGCCGCCGTGGTCAACGGCCAGGTCATCACCACTCAGGACGTCGCCGCGCGCGCCCAGCTGCTGGCCCTGACCATGGGCATCCACCCAACGCCGGAGCTCATCGCCCGCCTCGCCCCGCAAGTGACCAAGCAGCTGATCGACCAGACCCTGCAGCAGCAGGAGATCGACAAGCTCAACATCAATGTCTCCGATGAGGAGGTGGAAAACGCCATCTCCAATATCGAGAAGGGCAACGGCATGGCCCCGGGCGGGCTGCAGAGCAAGCTGGAGGCGGCCGGCGTGCCCTATTCCACGCTGCTGGCGCAGATCCGCACCTCGCTCGGCTGGCAGCAGGTGCTGCATAAGGTGCTGGGCCCGGGGCTGCAGCCCACCCCCGGCGATCTGGCGGCGCAGAAGACCGCCTTGCAGGCCAGCCTTGGCGCCACCCAATATCATCTCGCCGAAATCTTCATCCCCGTCACCGACCCCAGCGACGAGACCCCGGCGCAGAATTTCGCCAACACCGTGATCGAGCAGCTGCATAAGGGTGCGCCCTTCCCGATCGTCGCGGCGCAGTTCTCCCAGGCGCAAACCGCCCTCGCCGGCGGCGATGAGGGCTTCGTGCAGCTCAGCCAGCTCGACCCGCAAGTGGCGGCGACGGTGAAGATCATGCCCATCGGCGCGATCTCCAACCCGATCCGCGTGCCCGGCGGCTTCGAGATCGTGCAGCTGATCGCCAAGCATGACGAGGGCAACCAGCTGCAGACCATCCTGGATATGCGCCAGGCCTATGGGCAATATCCGCAGCCGGTCAGCGGCGGCCAGCTCGGCCCGGTGCAGATCAATTTCATCAACGCCTTCATGGCCAAGGCGCAGCAGGCCAAGAGCTGCGCGGCGGTGGAAGCGCTGAACGCGTCTTACGGCAATGTGCATCCGGCCAATCCCGGCCCGGTCAATCTCGCCACCGTCACCCCGCCGGCATTCCAGCAGATTCTCGCCAATCTGCCGCTGAACACGCTGAGCCGGCCGCTGGTGGAGGCCGCTGGCGTCTCGGTGGTGATGATCTGCAGCCGCACCCAGGAAAAGGCCCAGCTGCCGCCGGACGATCAGATCGCCAACATGATCGTCGACCGGCGCGTGCAGCTGGAATCCGAGCAGATGATGGACCAGCTGCGCCACCGCTCCGTGATCCTGCAGACCAACTGATCCGGCATGCTCCGCGGCTTATATGACTGGGCGCTGGATCTCAGCGCCCGCCCGCTGGCCCCGCTCTGGCTGTTTCTGGTGGCGATGGCGGAGGCCAGCATCTTCCCGCTGCCGCCGGATGTGCTGCTGATCCCCATGGCGCTGGCGACGCCCCGCCGGGCTCTGCTGTTCGCCGCGATCGCGACGCTGGGCAGCGTGCTCGGCGGCGCCATCGGCTACGCGCTGGGCTATGCGCTGTTCGTCAAGCTGGCGCAGCCGATCATTCATTTCTACCATTACGATGCCGCCTTCGCGGCCTTTCAGCAGAAATTCGCCACCTACGGCGCGGCGATCATTCTGGTGAAGGGTCTGACGCCGATCCCGTATAAAATCGTCACCATCGCCGCCGGGGCGGCGAAGTTCAATTTCTGGCTGTTCATGGGGCTGAGCCTGATCACGCGCGGTGTCCGGTTCTTTCTGGAGGCGATTCTGCTGCGCCTGTTCGGCGATCCCGCACGGGTTTTTATCGAAAAACGGCTGGGATTGTTAACGGCCCTGTTCGCGATCATCCTTGTTGGTGGTTTTTTAATTCTCAAATTCGCGTGATCTGATGAGGGATTTGGGTATTTTCCCCCAGCTCGTCTTAATTATTGAGACGCCCTAACAAGACCCGAACAAATTTATTGTAATTCCAATATTTGCATAATTCCGACTCAGCAATCATACTAACGCGCAATCTCAGCGAGTGATGGAATGAGGCAGGAGAAGCGAGACCGGCAAGCCAAGATTCTCGATGCGCTCGGCCAAGCCCCCAGCCTGCGTGTGGCTGAGTTGGCATTGTCCTTGCAAGTCTCAACCGAAACCATTCGCCGGGATCTGGATGAGTTGACCGAGGCCGGGCTGCTCAACCGCACCTATGGCGGTGCGGTACGCCCGCAGGGCAGCGAGCCCGCCATCGCCGAACGCAAGCTGATCAATCTGCAGGAACGCCGGCGCATCGCGCAGGCCGCCACCAGGCTCGTGGGGGATGCACGCTCCTTGCTGCTGGGCAGCGGCGCCACGGTCGAGCATGTGGCCCGCGAAATCGCCGCGCGGCTCGACAATATCATGGTCACCACCCATTCCTGCGGGGTCGCCGCGGCGCTTGCCAGCAACAGCTCGATCGAGGTGATGCTGATCCCCGGCCTCTATCATGCCGCGGAAGCCTGCGTGTTCGGCGGCCATGCCATCGTCTTCCTGCAAAATCTCTATGCCGACTACGTCATTCTCGGCGCCAGCGGCGTGGATCAGGACGGCCCGAACAACGCCCTGGCGGAAACCGCGGCGGTGAATGCCGCCATGCTCGGGCGCAGCGCCAAATCCATCGTCGTGGCGGACCAAGGCAAGTTCAACCAGCAATTCGCCACACGCTATGCCAGCTGGACGCAGATCGGCACGCTGGTCACCGACGCCCCGCCACCCGAGACTCTGGCAAGCAGCCTGAACAGCCATAATGTCCGGCTGCTGGTGGCGGAGGAAACCGGTTAGAGCCATATGTGAAAAAAACGCGGCACCAAAAAACTTTTGTTTATTTCAGCGTCCGGTCCATTTCGCCTCATAGATCTTCGCCCCTTTCGGCGCCTCGATCGTCGCATCCACCTGCATCTCCGCCAGACGCAGCGCATTCAGCGTGATGATCAGGGCCGCCACATTCATCATGCCCGAGGGGATCCATTCGATGATCCCGCCCAGCATCTGGTCATGGGCGGAGGAAATGCTCGGGAACAGCCGCCCGCACAGCTCGTAGAAGGAAAACAGATCCCGCCCGGTCAGCGCGATATAGGCGCCGATGGCGATCTGCGGAAACATCACGAAAAACCCGGTGCCCGCCCTGGCGAGGTAGGAGAACCGGCAAGGCGGTTTCGGCCGCGGGTCCAGCACCACCATCCAGAACAGCACCCCGCCGGCGAGGCAGGAGAGATTCATCACCCCATACAGAAACGGGTCGATCATCGCGGCGAAATGCACGCCGGGGATCAGCCAGATATCGGCGCTGAGCAGAAACACCGCCATCGCCGCCAGCGGGTGGGTGAGCGGGCGCAAAGGCCGCCAGAGCCGGCGCGCTGCGGCCACAACCCGGTCCGGCGTCCCCGCCGCCAGCACCGCCCCCGGCCAGGAAATGCCGGCGCAGAACGGCGCGATCATCCCCAGCATCAGCGCCTGGGCGCGGTTGAGGAAGAACATATGCTGGGCGAGATATTCGAAATGCGTCTGCAGCACGAACCAGGTGCCGAGCAGCCCGAGCCAGAAAAATCCCCGCCGCACCGGGCCGGGCCTTTCCGCCCCCCGGCGCAGCCCGCGCTGATACCAGAAGCCCAGCAGCAGACAGCCGAGAAAGATGATCGGGTTGAAGACGAAGGGCAGCAGAAACGGCAGCTCGGCCGGGATATAGGCGCACATCCCCCCCACCAGGATGGTCAGGAGGATGAGCCCCGCCTCAGCCATGCAGCCGGTCCATCGGCACGCCGGAGAGGGCGCGGCTGGTGCGGATGGTCTGCAGCGTCTGCACCCGGGCCACGGTGGGGGCGTTGGTCAGGCGCTGGGTAAGCTGGTTTTCATGCGCCGCGTCGCGCGCCACCAGCTTCAGCAGGAAATCCCCGCCGCCGCGGATCATGTGGCACTCGCGCACCTCCGGCCAGCCGGCGACGAAGGCCTCGAACGCCTCCAGCACCGAGAGCTTCTGGCTCTCCAGCCCGACGACGACGAAAAACGCGATCTGCCAGCCCAGCTTATGGCCGTCCGTATCGGCATGGTAGCCCTTGATATAGCCGGCCTCCTCCAGCCGGCGCACCCGGCGCAGGCAGGGCGGTGGCGAGATGCCTGCCCGCCTGGCCAGCTCGACATTGGTCATGCGCCCATCCTCCTGCAATTCCGCGAGGATCTTGCGGTCGATTTCGTCGAGGATGAGGGCGTCGGTCTCGGTCTGCATGCATAATCCGGGTCAGGTTTCACGCAATATAATTGCGTTGGTCTATTTGGCCATGGGCAGTTTCGCTTTTCAACCAAGGCCGGGCGGAAATCCGCCGGTTGGTTGACGCCGCGCGGCAAACCGGGCCCTGATGGCGGCATGGGCATGATGACACAAAGCGCGCCGGGCGCATGATCGACGCCGCCATCATCGGCGCCGGAGAGGCTGGCATGGCGGCGGCACGGCGGCTGCAGGCGCGCGGGGTGCGGCGGATCCTGCTGCTGGAGCGCCGTGGCGCGGTGGCGCTGCCGCGGCCTCTGCCAGGGGTGGAGTTGCGGCTGGGGCATGAGGTGCGGGCCCTGCACCCAAATGGCGTGCTGGAGATCGCGGCGCCGGACGGGCCAACCCGGCTGCGCGCCCGGCGCGTGCTGCTGGCGATGGGCGCGCGGCAGGAGCCGCCCTGGCCGGGGGCGCTGACGCTTGATGCGCTCATCCCCGGCGCGCCGTTGCCCTTCCAGCGCCCAGCACTTCTCGGCCTCTCGCCGCGCGCGCCGGAGGCGTTGGCGCTCTGTGCCCGTCTCGGCCTGCGCCCGGCGGGGCTGCTGGCCAGCGCGGCGGGGGAGCGCGCTTCGCTGGGCTTAAAAATCGCAGCGCTACGATACAGGATCAGGCTGTTCGAGAAGCGCTGGCCGGCGCCGACCGAATCCGGCGCAAAAATCGAAGCGCTACGATTTTCGGATGGCGGCAGCCTCGCCTGCGATGGCGTGCTGCTCTCCGGCTGCTGGATGCCGGAGGCCGGTCTGGCCCGGCAAAGCCATCTCGGCTGGGACGCCTCCGGTCTGATCCAGGACCAATATGGCCGCTGCACCGACCCCGCCTATTTCGCCGCCGGGGATGTGGTGGAAGCGATCCCGGGCCAGGGCGATGCCGCCGGGGCGGGGCGCCGCGTCGGCGATTATATCGCGGATGATCTGGAAGGCGGGCTGCCCTCCTGGGAGGGCGGGCTGGAGGTCCTGCCCGGCGACGGCGTGGCGCGGGTCACGCCGCAATTGCTGGCGCATGTGGTGCCGCTGCGCGGCCGGCTGCTGGTGCATCCGGTGGCGCCGGTGAAGGGGCTGCTGCGCATCCGCGCCGGGGAGGCGGTGCTGTATCGGCGCTGGGTGAGCTTGCGGGCCGGGCAGCGGCTGAGCATCGATCTGCACGGGCTGAAAACCCCGCCCGACGATGCGCGGCTGAGCGTCGATATCCGCCCGTGAGCGGGCACGACCCGCGGCTGGAGCGGCTGCTGAATGCGCTGCCGCAGCGTTTTCGCCGTGTCTATGAATGGCTGCTGCGCCCGCAGGCCCGCTGGGTGCGGCTGCCGCTGGGGGGGCTGCTGATGCTGGGCGGGGTGTTCAGCTTCCTGCCGCTGCTGGGGCTGTGGATGCTGCCGCTGGGCGCGCTGTTGGTGGGCGAGGATATTCCCCCGGTGCGCCGCGCCACCCTGGTGGGGGTGGGCTGGATTCAGGCGCATTGGGATGGCTGGCGCGCCCGGCGTCAGGCCAAAGACACCGCCAGAGACCAGTCAAAATAAAACCCGCCGGGCGACCCGGCGGGTTTTATCGTCTCAGCCCGAAGGCAGATTACGCGACGATCTCGATCGCCGCGAAGAAGAAGGAGATTTCCTGCGCGGCGGCTTCCGGGCTGTCGGACCCGTGCACGGAGTTCGCCTCGATCGACTCGGCGAATTCCTTGCGGATGGTGCCGGGCTCGGCGTTCGCCGGATTGGTCGCGCCCATGATCTCGCGGTTCTTGGCGATCGCGTTCTCACCCTGCAGCACCTGCGCCACCACCGGGCCGGAGATCATGAAGGAGACCAGATCGTTGAAGAACGGGCGGGCGGCATGCACGGCATAGAACGCCTCGGCCTGGGCCTTGGTCAGGTGCAGGCGCTTGGAGGCGGCGATGGTCAGGCCGGCCTCTTCGAACTTGGCGTTGATCTTGCCGGTCAGGTTGCGGCGGGTCGCGTCCGGCTTGATGATGGAGAGGGTGCGCTCAGTGGCCATGATACTCGCTTTCCTAAGAATGTTGCGCGCGCAATAGCCGGGCGGCCCAGGCGTAGCAAGCCCTGGCGGGTTAATATACAGGGAAGCCCATGAGTGTTCTGCGCCTTGAAGACCTGTCCTTCTCCATCGCCGGCCGGCCGCTGCTGGAGCATGCCGCGCTGCTGCTGGATGAGGGCAAGCATGTCGGGCTGATCGGCCGCAACGGGGCGGGCAAATCCACGCTGCTGAAACTGATCGCCGGGGTGCTGCGCCCGGATGGCGGCAAGGTGATGCTCGGCAACCGTGTGCGGCTTGGCTATGTAGCGCAGGAAGCGCCGGGCGGGACGATCACCCCGCTGGAGGTGGTGCTGGCCGCCGATACCGAGCGCGCGGGGCTGCTGGAAGCCGCCGAAAACCCCGCCACACCTGCGGAAAAGCTGGCGGAAATCCATGAGCGGCTGCTGGCCATCCAGGCTGACAGCGCCCCCGCCCGCGCGGCGGGCATCCTCGCCGGGCTGGGCTTTAACGAGGAGTGGCAGGCGCGGCCGATGAGTTCCTATTCCGGCGGCTGGCGCATGCGCGTGGCCTTGGCCGCGGTGTTGTTCGCCGAGCCGGATTTGCTGCTGCTGGATGAGCCGACCAACCATCTGGATCTGGAGGCCACCCTCTGGCTGGAAGGCTATTTGCAGAAATTCCCCGGCGCCATCCTGCTGGTCAGCCATGACCGCCAGCTTCTGGACAAGGCGGTGGAGGCGACGGTGCATCTGGAGGGCGGCAAGCTCAACCTCACCCCCGGCGGTTTCGCGGAATTCGTGCGGATCAAGACCGAGCGCGCCATGCAGCAGGCCAGGGCGGCCGAGCGGGTGGCCGCCCAGCGCGCCCATATGCAGGCCTTTGTTGACCGTTTCCGCGCCAAGGCGACCAAGGCCCGCCAGGCGCAGAGCCGGTTGAAGGCGCTGGAGAAACTGCCGCAGATTGAATCGGTGGTGGAGGCGCAAGCCGTGCCCTTCTCCTTCCCCTCGCCGGAAGAATTGCCGCCGCCGATGCTGCAGCTCGAAGGCGTGGATATCGGCTATGACGGCAAGGCGGTGCTGAGCGGCGTCTCGCTGCGGATCGATATGGAAGACCGCATCGCGCTGCTCGGCCAGAACGGCAACGGCAAATCCACGCTGGCGAAGCTGCTGGCGGGGCGCTTGCACGCGCTGCGCGGGCGGGAATTCCGGGTGAAGGGGCTGCGCGTGGGCTATTTCGCCCAGCATCAGGAAGATGATCTGGTGCTGAGCGACACGCCCTATGACCATCTCGCCCGCGCGCTGCCGCAAGCACTCCCCGCCCAGCTGCGGGCGCAGGCGGCGCGCTTCGGGCTGGATGCGGACCGGGTGAATACGCCGGTCGGCCAGATGTCAGGCGGCGAGAAGGCCCGGCTGCTGCTGGCGCTGGCGACGCGCGATGCCCCGCATCTCCTGATCCTCGACGAGCCGACCAACCATCTCGACATCGATGCACGGGATTCGCTGATCAAGGCTCTGACGGATTTCGAGGGGGCGGTGATTTTGATCAGCCATGATCCCTATATCGTCGAGCTGGCGGCGGATAGGCTGCTGCTGGTGGGACAAGGCAAGGTGACGCCGTTTGAGGGCGATCTTGCCGCCTATGCCGCCACCATGTCCGAACGCGCCGCCCCCGCCCAGGCGAAGAAGGCCGAGGAGAAAAAGAACGACAAGGCCGAGCGCGCCCAGGCCCGCGCCCGCCTGGCGCCGCTGCAAAAGGCGGCGAAGGCGGCGGAGAGCGCGTTGAACAAGCTGACGGCGGAAAAGGCGCTGCTGGAGGGCAAGCTGGCGGATCAGGGGATTTACGCGGCCTCCAAGGCCGCCGAGCTCAGCAAGATCACGCTGCGGCTGGGACAGCTGAAAGGCGAGATCGAGGATGCGGAACTGGCCTGGCTGGCGGCGGCGGAAGCGCTGGAAGCGGCGGCCTAGACCAATAGGCGTTTGGGTTGATGTGCCAAAACATAAATAAGGCGGGCGGGTGTTGACCCCTCTCGCGCCAAAATCAGACAGACCCTCGCACCAGGTGAATGCAGCCGTACCAGGACATTATGATCCGGTAAGACAGCGTTTTTTCGCGCGCCGCGCCGGGCGAAAATCTCCTATAGGGGTGCGGATGATCCGCTTCAGCAAAGCCCGCCTCGCCGCGGCCGTTTTCGCTCTGAGCTGCTTCACTGGCCTGCAGGCGCGCGCCGCCGAGATGGCCGGCGTGCAATTGCCGGACAGCCAGACGCTGGGCACGCGCCAATTGCAGCTCAACGGCATGGGTCTGCGCACCTATTCGCTGTTTCACGTGCATATCTATGTCGCCGGGCTGTATCTGACGCATCCGAGCCGCAACGCCGCCGATATCCTGAATTCCGACTCGCCGAAAATCCTGCAGCTGCATTTTGTGCATAATGTCGCCGCGCCGCAGGTCCGCAAGGCCTGGGCCACCGGGCTGGCGGCGAACTGCCAGGCCCCGTGCAGCCTCAACCAAGCCGAGCTGAGCCGGTTTCTCGGTTCGCTGCACGCGGTTTCCGCCGGCGAGACGGTGACGTTCATCTTCCAGCACGACGAGGCCGACGCCTATGAGAACAGCCAATATCTCGGCCAGATCGCGGATCCGAACTTCGCCAAATTGATTTTGGCCATGTTCATCGGCCCGCATGTGCAGGCCCCCGGGTTGAAGCGCGCGCTGCTCGGCCAGACGGGTTAGAGCGGATATTGCCCTGATTGATTTTTCCGCGCCTTGTCTCAGATAGAGACGAGGATCTGTGGAGATGACACCGACATGACGGAAGACAACGCCGCCCCGGCCGGAACCTGGCTGCGCGAGGGGCAGGCGGGGATGAGCCGGACCCAAGGCTATTGCAGCCTCGCCGCGGTGGCGCTGCTGGCCATGGCCGGGCTGTTCACCTTGCGTGAGTTTCTCCCCGCCTTGGCCTGGACGGCGATTTTTTCCATCGCGCTGTGGCCGGCCTTCCGCCGGAGCGCCGCGCGCTGGCCCGGGCATCGGCGGGTTTTGCTGCCGGCGCTCTTCGTGCTGGCCGTGGTGGTGGTGTTCGTGGTGCCGGTTATTGTCATCGCCACCCCGTTCTCGATGGACGCGCATGCGGCGCGCGAATGGTGGATGCAGGTGCAGCAGAACGGCATCGATCCGCCCGCCTTTCTCAGCCAGCTGCCGCATGGCGGGGCGCTGATTTCGCTGTGGGACGAGAAAATCGGCCAGCCGGGGCAGATTTCCACCCTCACCCATGGCGCCATTCAGGGCGGCGGGGCGAAGCTGCTCAGCCATTTCGGGCAGGAGACGGTGCATCGGGTGGTGCTGTTCGGCTTCACCCTGCTCGGGCTGTTCTTTTTCCTGCGCGATGGCGAATACATCATCGACCAGGTGCTGGTGGCCAGCCGCCGCGCCTTTGGCAGCGCGGGCGAGGATATCGGCCGGCAGATCGTCAATTCCGTGCATGGCACGGTGAACGGGCTGGTGCTGGTGGGGCTGGGCGAGGGCGTGGTGCTGGGCGCGGCCTATTTCATCGCGCATGTGCCGCACGCCACCTTGTTCGGGCTGCTCACCGCGATTCTGGCGATGGTGCCGTTCGGGGCGGCGGTGGCGATCGCGGTGGTGGCTTTGGTGATCCTGGCGACGGGCAGCCTGGCGGCGGCGATCAGCATCGTCGTGATCGGCGTCATCGTCACTTTCGTCGCCGACCATTTCATCCGCCCGGTGCTGATCGGCGGGGCGGCGCGGGTGCCGTTTCTATGGGTGCTGCTGGGTATTCTGGGCGGGGTTTCGGCCTGGGGGCTGGTGGGGCTGTTCATCGGCCCGGCGGTGATGACGGCGCTGATCCTGGTCTGGCGGGAATGGGTGGGCTCGCGCCCCGGCCCGATCAACCCGGTGGCGGAGGAGCTGGAGGGCGACCCGGCGGCGCATATGCCAAAGCAACCCACGGCGCGTTGAATATTTTAAACCCGCCTGCCCTGCGCCGGACGGCCTGGGCGCAATCATGAGCAAGACAAGCTGAAAACACCCGCACGCCGACGAATCCGTGTGCAGGCAACGTTTGAGCGCTGCGTTTTTGCCTAAAATTGTGATTGTATACCGTTGTCTTCATCATCACCATGCGCCTCTCAAGACCTGCCCGCCCCTGGGCGGCAGCGGGCGATTTCGTGTCATGGAGATGATTGGAATGGCGATGTTCGATAAACTCACCGGCGTGGCGTTGGGCCTGATGCTCGCATCCTCCTGTCTCGTTCCCGTGAGCGCGCGGGCGGATGGGTTGCCCGCCAGCATCACCGGCAGCAAGACGCTGACCTTCTGCAGCTCGCTGAGCCAGCCGCCGATGGAATTCGTCAATGCCCAGCAGCAGCCGCAAGGTGCGGATATCGAGCTGGGCGACGCGCTGGCCAAGCGGCTGGGGCTGACGGCGAAATGGGTGAACACGCCGTTTTCCGGGCTGATCCCGGCTTTGCAGGCCGGCGCCTGCGATGCGATCATCTCCCAGCTATTCATCAAGCCGGCGCGGCTGCAGGTGGTGGATATGGTCCCCTACATGTATTCACAGGAGATCATCCTGTTCAAGAAAGGCATGCCGACGGTCGATGATCTCGCGGGGCTGTCCGGCAAGAAGGTGGCGAGTGTCACCGGCACCACCGCGACGGTGCTGTTGCAGGCCGAGAACGACAAGCTGAAGGCGGCGGGCAAGCCGTTGATCAACATCGTCGACTTCCCCTCCAACACCGATGCGCTGCAGCAGCTGCAATTCGGCCAGGTGGCGGCCTATGGCGTGTCCTACGAGATCGGGCGGTATTATAACCAGACCGCGCCTGGGGAATTCGTCACCGGCGGCGCGCCTTATTTCAAGATTCTCACCGGCATCGCCACCAGGAAGAATGAGCCCGGCCTGCGCGATGCCTTCGCGGCACAGCTTGCCGACATGATGAAGGATGGCAGCTACGCCGCCATCTTCAAGAAATGGGATCTGGCGTCCGACGTGCTGGACGCGCCGATGCCGCCGCAGCCTTGATCCTTCAGGTCTGATCCCGTGCATTTCGACTGGTCTTATTTCTGGGCTCAGCTGCTCACACCGAGCAGCGCCTTCCTGGTCGGGCTGGGCCTGACCGTCGCCATGGCGGTCTCGGCCGAGATCATCGGCCTGGTGCTGGGGCTGCTGTTCGCGCAGCTGCGGCTCTCGCGCCGACGGGTGCCGCGCGCGATCGCCAGCCTCTATATCTGGGCGGTGCGCGGCACGCCGCTGCTGGTGCAGATCGTGTTCATCTATACCGGCCTGGCGGCGGCCGGGATCATGCATTTCTCGGACATCAGCTTCGCCGGTGTGACGATTCCCGGCAACCTCCAGGCCGGCATTCTGGCTTTGGGGCTGCATGAGGGCGCCTACATGGCGGAGATTTTCCGCGCCGGCATCATGGCGGTGGATAAGGGCCAGACCGAAGCGGCAAAAGCCCTGGGCATGCCGCCCATGATGCTGATGCGCCATGTGGTGCTGCCGCAGGCGCTGCGGGTGATTTTGCTGCCGATCGGCAACCAGTTCAATATTCTGCTGAAGAACACCACTTTGGTCAGCGTCATCGGCGTTTCGGAAATGCTGCTGGTGACGGAGACGATCAATTCCGCCACCTTCCGCACCTTCGAACTTTATGCGGTGCTCGGCATCTATTTCCTCATCCTCACCAGCGCCTGGACCTTGTTCATGGGCTGGGTGGAAAAACGGCTGCGGCTGGGCCGTAAATCGAAAATCCTGCGCATCCAGGCGATGGCGGCGGCGGAGTCCTGAGCATGGCGGATGATATTTTGGTCGATATGCAGAATGTCGATAAATATTTCGGCTCCAACAAAATCCTGGATAATGTTGATTTCACCGTGAAGCGCGGCGAGGTGGTGGTGCTGATCGGGCCTTCGGGTTCGGGCAAAACCACTCTTCTGCGCTGCATCAACCATCTCGAGACGATTGAGCATGGGCGGATCATGGTGAATGGCAAGATGATCGGCTACCGGGAAATCGGCGGCCGGCTGATCGAGGACCGGGAGCGCAACATTGCCGTGCAACGGCGCGATGTCGGCATGGTGTTTCAGCGTTTCAACCTGTTCGCCAATATGAATGTGCTGCGCAACATCGCCATCTCGCCGCTGCTGGTGCGCAAGGTGGCAAAGCAGGAGGCGCTGGCGCAGGCGCGGGCCCTGCTCAAGCGCGTCGGGCTGGCGGAGAAGGAGGAGGCTTATCCTTCCGAGCTTTCCGGCGGGCAGCAGCAGCGCGTGGCCATCGCCCGGGCGCTGGCGATGAACCCGGCGATTTTGCTGTTCGATGAGCCGACCTCGGCGCTGGACCCGGAGATGGTCGGCGAGGTGCTGGCGGTGATGCGCGAGATCGCGCAATCGGGCATGACCATGGTGGTGGTCACACATGAGATGGGCTTCGCCCGCCAGGTCGCGGACCGGGTGGTGGTGATGGCGCAGGGCAAAATCATCGAGCAGGGGCCGCCGGACCAGATATTCGGCGCGCCCAGCCATCCGGTGACGCAAAGGCTGCTCGGCGCCGTGCTGCATTGACGCCGCGCGCCGGGCGCGACACTCTTCTCTCACAAAAAATTCAGGGACAGACACAGAATGCGGGACTTCCACGCGCCGGGCCGCAGCCCGATCTATGCCACCAACGCCATCGCCGCGACCTCGATGCCGCAAGCGAGCCTCACCGCCATCGAGGTGCTGAAAGCAGGTGGCAATGCGATGGATGCCGCCATCGCCGCCGCCGCGGTGCTGGCGGTGGTGGAGCCGCAATCGACCGGCGTGGGCGGGGATCTGTTCTGCCTCTATTCGCCCGCCGGCAGCGGCAAGGTGATCGCGATGAACGCCTCCGGCCGCACCCCGGCCGGGCTTTCGCTGGAGGCGCTGGCCGCCCAGGGGCTTTCCGCTTACGCGAACAGCTCGCCGCATGCCGTCACCATTCCCGGCGGCGTCGCCGGCTGGGAGGCGCTGGTCAAGGCGCATGGGCGCATGGGGCTGGATGAGCTGCTGGCCCCGGCGATCCGCTTCGCCGAGGAGGGCTATGTGGTGGCGCCGCGCGTCGCCGATGACTGGGCCGACCCGGATGTGCTGGCGAAGCTGAGACAGCACGAGGCCGCCTTGTTTCTGAAGGATGGGCAGGCGCCCACCACCGGCACGGTGATGCGCAACCCGCAGCTGGCCGCGACGCTGCGCGCCATCGCCAAGGACGGCGCCAAGGCGTTTTACACCGGGCCGATCGCCGCCGAGATCGTGAAGGATCTGCGCGCCCGTGGCGGCTTCCATACCGAGGAGGATTTTGCCGACGGGCTGAGCCTGGCGGAATTCGTCACCCCGGTCTCGCGCCCCTTCGCCGGGCATGATGTGTGGGAATGCCCGCCGAACGGCTCGGGCATCATCGCGCTGATGCTGATGGGGATCATGGATGGCTTCGCCCCGGCCGGGGACCCGCTCTCGGTGCTGCGCATCCACCGGCATCTGGAGGCGGCGCGGCTGGTCTATCGCGACCGCGACGCCTTCCTGGCCGACCCCAAGCAGGTGGATGTGCCGGTGGAGCATCTGCTCAGCGACAGCTATATTTCGGCGCTGCGCGGGCTGATCCAGGACGACCGGGCGCTGGACACGCTGCCGCCGGCCGGGCACGCGCACAAGGATACGATATATATCACCGTCGTCGACAAGGACGGCAATTGCTGCAGCTTCATCAACTCGATCTTCCAGAGCTTCGGCTCGGGCATCGTCGCCGGCAATACCGGCGTGGTGATGCATAATCGCGGCTTCTCCTTCAGCACCAAGCCGGGCCACCCCAACCAGGTGGCGCCGCGCAAGCGGCCGATGCACACCATCATCCCCGCCATGGCCTGCAAGGACGGGCTGCCGCGCTTCGTGTTCGGGGTGATGGGCGGGCAGTATCAGCCGATGGGGCAGAGCTGGGTGCTCTCCAACATGCTGAATTACGGCATGGACCCGCAAGCCGCCTTGGATCTGCCGCGTATTTTCCCTTATGCGGGCAAGGTCGAGGCGGAGCGCGGCATTCCCCAGGCAACCTGCGAGGCGCTGGCCGCGATGGGCCACAAAATGGTGCCGGCGGCGGATGCGCATGGCGGCGGCCAGGTGATCGAGATCGACCGTGAGCGCGGGATCCTGATCGGCGGCTCCGATCCGCGCAAGGATGGCTGCGCGCTGGGGTACTGAGCCCGGCCAGACCACAAGCCCCGGAGACTTGCACGCCGCGTCAGAGATGACGCGGCGTTACTTATTATAAGAGTGATTTTGCGGCGCGGCGCCCGCACCTTGAAGGTGCAACAAAAATTTCGCACACCGCCCCGCGGGCAGCGGTTCAGCCGCCGATCATCACCGTGAAGCAGCCGAGCACGATCATGCCGCCATGGGCGCAATTATCCAGCATCCGCGCCGCCGGCTTGCCGCCGATCATCACCGTGGCCGAGCCTTTGATGATCGTATCCGGCGGACCGACACAGGTGAGGCTGTCGCCCATCACCGCGGCGGGCAAGCCGCCGATCATCACCGTCGGCGCGCCGGGGCCGATGATCGGCCCGCCGACATGCGGGACCAGCACATCCACCATCGGGCAGACATGCATGTCGGTCAGGCGGGCGGCGGGCATCGGCATGCACTCAGCCTAGCCCCGCGGGGGCGGCCCTTCAATATGAAAGAGCCAATAATTTCGTTACGGCGTGTAGTTTAATCCGCGAAACGTCCAAAATTCACGGTTACGCGTTAGCGTTGAAAAAGTTTTCTGTTTATAACGATCCGGTACAGGGATGAAGGCGAGGCAAAATGCGACGCGCAACGTTTAAGGCCGGAAGACTCGCGCGCGCCGCCATGTCGGGCGCGGGCCTCATTATGGCGGCCGGCCATTGCGCTTTTGCCCAGACGGTCAGCGTTCCCAGCCTGGCAACCTCTCCCTTGCCGCACATCATGCCGCAAACCCCGACGACACTCGGCAAGGGGCTGCCGGATTTTTCAAAAACCGGGACCGAGGGGCCGTTGCCGGCGGTTTCGATTCAGGTGCATTCGGCCAGCATTGTCGGCGCCACCGCCTTTCCCGCCGCGAAACTGAACGGCATGATCGCCGGGCTGGCGGGGCAGAGCGTGCCGCTGACCAAGCTGGAAGCCGCCCGGCTGGCGCTGGTGCGGCTCTATCGCAGCCATGGCTATATTCTCTCCACCGTGACGCTGGATGTGAGCGCCACCGGCGATGTGCGCTTCGTGGTGACGGAAGGCTATGTCACCAACGTCAAACTTTCCAAGGATATCGGCCCGGCCGGCACCATGGTGCTGGGGTTTCTTGAGCATCTGACCCAGGAGCGCCCGCTGCGCGAGGCAGCCCTGGAGCGCTGGCTGCTGCTGGCGCAGCAAGTGCCGGGCGTGTCCGTGCATGCGGTGCTGCAGGCCGACCAAGGCAACCCTGGGGCGCTGACGCTGGTGGCCGAGGTCTCCAAACAGACCTTTTCCGGGCTGGTGACGGCGGATAATCGCGGCTTCACTGAAACCGGCCCGGCCGAGGGGCTGCTGGTGGCCGACATCAACAGCCTGACCGCGCATGGCGACCAGACCGAGATCTCGTATTTCCATACCAGCGGCAACACCGATAATTTCGGCCAGATTTCAGAGAGCTTCTTCATCGGCACGTCGGGGCTGCAGCTGAAGCTCTATGGCGGCGCCGGGCGCGCCCACCCCAGCGGGGTGCTGCGCGCCGCCGGATATCAAAGCCAGGTGGAGGTATTTGGCGGCCAGCTCAGCTATCCGGTGCTGTTGCGCCGCAACCAGGCGCTGACCGCGCGGGTGCGGCTGGACGCGTCGCAAAGCCGCATCATGTTCGCCGGCAGCGGGGCCAGCGGCGCCAACAGCGCCGACAGCCTGCGCGTGGCCCGCCTCGGCGGGCAATATGCCTGGCAGGATCTCTGGTTCGGCAACAGCCGCAACGCGTTGAACGTGGTGGATCTGCAATATTCGCAAGGTCTGCCGCTGCTCGGCAGCTCCGCCGATGGCCGCACCGCGCCCCCTGGCGGCCGCGCCCAGGCGAAGTTCGATTTCTGGAAATTCAACGGCTCGATCAGCCGGGTGCAGACGTTGTTTTCGCCATGGCCGGCGGCGGATGTGGCCCTGCGCACCGAGGTTGGCGGCCAGTACAGCCCGGCCATCCTGCCGTCGGCGGAGGAATTCTATCTCGGCGGCACCCGATTCACCCGCGGCTATTATTCCGGCGAGGTGGTGGGCGACAAGGCGGCCTATGCCACCGCCGAGCTGCAATTGAACACCGGCACGGATTTCACCCTGTTCAAGCATGATTTTGAGATGGGCGCGCAATTCTATGGCTTCTATGATTGGGGCGAGACCTGGGCGAACCTGCCGACGGATCTGAATCATCGCATCGCCTCTGTCGGCGGCGGCGTGCGGCTGGGGCTGACGCGCAATCTCGAACTCGACGGCGAAGTGACGCACCGGCTGGTGACCCAGCTGGTACCCGGCTCCACCCATGTGGCGCCGCTCTCTGAGACGATCATCTATTGGGGTGTAACGGCGCGCTTTTAAGCGGCGCGGCGGGAGACTGAAAATGGCACTGGAACGGCAGATAAAATCATCGCCCCTACGCGGCCAGAGCCGCGCCGCCTGGCGCGGGTCCTGGCTGCTGGCCAGCACCGCGCTCAGTGCCGTGCTGGCGCATGCCGCACCGGCGCGCGCCCAGGGCCTCTCCTCCACCGCCACCCCGCAAGGCGGCGTGGTGGTGGGCGGCAATGCCAGCATCGCCCAGGCCACCGGCAGCACCACCATCACCCAGAGCAGCGACCGCGCCGCGATCAACTGGCAGAGCTATAATGTCGGCAGCAATGCGCAGGTCACCTACGTTCAGCCGTCGTCCAGCGCGGTGACCCTGAACCGGGTCGTCAGCCCGGACCCTTCCGTCATCGCCGGCCATATCAGCGCCAATGGCCAGCTGGTGCTGATCAATCAGTCCGGCGTGGTGTTCACCAAGGGGGCGGAGGTGAATGCGCAGGCGATCCTCGTCTCCACCTCCAACATCGCCGATTCCGACTTCATGGCCGGGAAGATGGCCTTCACCGGCACGCCCAATCCGGGGGCGAAGATCGTCAATGACGGCAAGCTGACCGCCGGCCAGGCCGGGCTGGTCGGGCTGGTGGCGCCGCAAGTGGCCAATAACGGCATCATCACCGCCCGGCTGGGCCAGGTGGTGCTGGCCGGGGCGGATGCCTTCACGCTGGATCTCTATGGCGACAGGCTGATCTCTCTGGATGTCACCAAGGCGGTGACGCAGGTGGATCTGAAGGGCAAAATCGTCCCGGCGCTGGTGACCAACAAGGGGCTGATCCTCGCCGATGGCGGCAAGATCACCCTCACCGCCGCCGATGCGGACGGGCTGATCTCGCAGCTCTTGCAGGTGGGCGGCACGCTGCGCGCCAACAGCGCCGCGGGGCGGAACGGCAGCATCTCGCTGCAGGCGGTGGGCGGGGGCATCAACATCGCCGGCAATCTGCTGGCACAGGGCAACGCGGTGGCCAGCACCGGCGGCAAGATCGAGGCGGTAGCGAGCGGCACGGTGGCGGTGGCCCCGCACGCTGTCATCGACGCCTCCGGTCAGGCGGGCGGCGGCACCATCGCGCTCGGCACCAACCTCGCCCGCGCCGCGCAGGGGGCGCGCGACAGTACCGCGCCGCGCGCCGCTGCGGTGAGCGTCGCCGCCGGGGCGCAGATCAAGGCCAATGCCATCAGCAAGGGCGATGGCGGCAAGGTGACGCTGCTGAGCAGCCAGAGCACCGCCCTGCAGGGCACCATCTCCACCACCGGCGGCACGCTGGGCGGCAATGGCGGCATCGTCGAGATTTCCTCCGACGGCGTCATCAGCCTTGGCGGCACGGTGTATGATACCGCGATCAACGGCCAGGCCGGCGAGATCCTGCTCGACCCGCAGACCCTGATCGTCACCAGCGACACCCTCACCAACGCCAACAGCAGTTCCAGCGGCCCTCGCAACAACCCCACCACCACTCTGGGTGACACGAACAGCAGCCCCACCACCTCCTACGTCAATCCAAACGATCTGGCGCTGTTAAACGGCACCATCGTGCTGGAAGCGGCGAAGCTGCTTTCCGTCGCCAGCGCGATCAATCTGTTTGTCGCCGACGAACTGAAGTTGGTCTCAAACCAGGATGTCAGCATCACCGCCAATATCTCGGCGCAGGGGTCGATCGAGATCGATGCCGCCGGAACGCTGAATATCGGCGCCTCGCTGAGCGGCACCACCATCACCCTGGCGGATAGCGGCAGCAGCAGCGTCATCGACATCAATGGCGTGATCTCTGGTACCGAATTGATCCTGAATGCCGGCGGCAGCATCGCCGAAGGGACATCGGGGGGAATCAGCGCGACCAGCCTGACTGGTTCAGTGCATAGCGACGCGCTGCTGGGCAACGGGCAGAACAGTGTCTCCAGCCTGTCGAATTTCAGCGCCGGCGGCACGTTCGATCTCGTCGATCAGACGGCTTTGCGGCAAAGCGGCACGCTCTCCGGCACGACGGTCACATTAAACGCCAGCAGCCAGACATTGGCTGGCGAGGTGGACGCGACGGCGCTGAGTCTGGCCGCGAGCGGCAAGATCAGCCAAGGCAATGGTGGGGTGCTGAATGTCTCCAGCCTCTCCGGCACCGGGGGCAGCATCGCGCTGACCGGCGGCGCCAACAGCATCGCCAGCGTCACCGGCCTGACCGCCGCCGGCGGGATCGATCTGCAGGACGCCCATGGCCTCGCCATCACGGGCAGCGTTGCCGCGGCGCAGATCACGCTCTCGGCGCCGACGCTGAGCCTGGCCGCGCCGGTCAGCGTCGCCGGGGTTGCCCTGCTGGACAGCGCCGGCACGCTCACCCAGAGCGCGCCCCTACGGGCGGGCACGCTCACCGGCAGCATCGGCGGCGATGCGCTGCTGAGCAATGGCGGCAATACCATCGGCACGCTGGCCGATTTCAGCGCCGGCGGCACGCTGGCACTGAGCGATGCCGGGGCGCTGAGCCAGACCGGCAATGTCAGCGCCAGCGCGGTGACGCTGAACGCCGCCGGCATGACTCTGGGCGGCAACATCTCGGCCAGCAGCGCGCTGGATCTGGCGAGCAGCTTCACGCTGGTCCAGAGCGGGAGCCTGACCGGCACCGATATCAGCCTCTCCGGCTCCAGCCTGGGGCTGGATGGCAGCATCACCGCGACCACCGTCACCCTCGCCACCACCGGGGCGATCAATCAGGCGGCAGGTGCGACGTTGAACGCCGCCAGCCTCACCGGCAGCGCCGGCACCTCGATCGCGCTGGGCGGGGCCAACAGCATCGCCACGCTCAGCACGCTGAGCGCCGGTGGCGATATCGCGCTGAATGACGCGCAATCCCTGACGCTGGCCGGGCTGGTGACAACCCCCGGCACCTTGACCCTCACCGATGGCAATGCGGTGGGTGAGAGCACCGGCAGCCTGGCCGTCGGCGGGCTGGCGGGCAGCATCGGCGGCGGACTGACTTTGGCCAACGCCAACAGCATCGCGGCCCTCGGCAGCCTGAGCGCCGCCGGCGATATCGCGATCGAGTCCGTGGCAACGATGACGCTGACCGGCCCGGTGAGCGCCGGCAACAGCCTGGCGCTGGTCACCGCCGGCCTGCTGGAAGGGACCGGCGGCAGCCTGGCGGCGGGGACGATCGCCATCGCCCCGTATAATGCCGGCACGCTCGATCTGGGCGGCACCGCGGTGGCGGGGTTGCAGCTTGCGCAGGCGCTGGTCAGCGCCTTTGACAGCCACGCGGTGGTGATCATCGGCGCCGCCAACGGGGTGCAGGCCAGCAGCATTTACAGCGAAGGCAACATCTCCTTCGCCAACGCGCTGGTGAGGCTGAACAGCAGCGGCGCGATCACCCAGACCGGCACGCTGGGCGGCCAGAATTTGGATCTGGCCGGCGGCACGGTGGCGCTGAATGGCAACATCTCTGCCGGCACCTTCACCGCCGACAGCACCGGCGGTCTGAGCCAGAGCGGCACGCTGAGCGGGGCTGCCGTCAGTCTCTCGGGCACCAGCCTCGGGCTGGATGGCAGCGTCGAAGCCAGCACGCTCACCCTCCAGAGCGCCGGGGCGATCAGCCAGGCGGCAGGTGCGACGTTGAACGCCGCCAGCCTCACCGGCAGCGCCGGCTCCTCGATCGCGCTGGGTGGCGCCAACAGCATCGCGGCCCTCGGCAGCCTGAGCGCCGCCGGCGATATCGCGATCGAGTCCGTGGCGACGATGACGTTGAACGGCCCGGTGAGCGCCGGCACCAGCCTGGCGCTGGTCACCGCCGGCTTGCTGGAAGGGACCGGCGGCAGCCTGGCGGCGGGGACGATCGCCATCGCCCCGTATAATGCCGGCACGCTCGATCTTGGCGGCACCGCGGTGGCGGGGTTGCAGCTTGCGCAGGCGCTGGTCAGCGCTTTTGACAGCCACGCGGTGGTGATCATCGGCGCCGCCAACGGCGTGCAGGCCAACAGCATTTACAGCGAAGGCAACATCTCCTTCGCCAACGCGCTGGTGAGGCTGAACAGCAGCGGCGCGATCACCCAGACCGGCACGCTGAGCGGCCAGGGTCTCGATCTGACCGGCAGCACGGTGGCGCTGAATGGCGATATCTCTGCCGGCACCTTCACCGCCGACAGCACCGGTGGCCTGAGCCAGAGCGGCACGCTGAACGGGGCTGCCGTCAGCCTCTCGGGCACCAGCCTCGGGCTGGATGGCAGCGTCCAAGCCAGCACGCTCACCCTCCAGAGCGCCGGGGCGATCAGCCAGGCGGCAAATGCGACGTTGAACGCCGCCAGCCTCACCGGCAGCGCCGGCTCCTCCATCGCGCTGGGTGGGGCCAACAGCATCGCCACGCTCAGCACGCTGCGCGCCGGTGGCGATATCGCGCTGAATGACGCGCAATCCCTGACGCTGGCCGGGCTGGTGACAACCCCCGGCACCTTGACCCTCACCGATGGCAATGCGGTGGGTGAGAGCACCGGCAGCCTGGCCGTCGGCGGGCTGGCGGGCAGCATCGGCGGCGGGTTGACTTTGGCCAACGCCAACAGCATCGCGGCCCTCGGCAGCCTGAGCGCCGCCGGCGATATCGCGATCGAGTCCGTGGCGACGATGACGGTGAACGGCCCGGTGAGCGCCGGCAACAGCCTGGCGCTGGTCACCGCCGGCCTGCTGGAAGGGACCGGCGGCAGCCTGGCGGCGGGGACGATCGCCATCGCCCCGTATAATGCCGGCACGCTCGATCTTGGCGGCACCGCGGTGGCGGGGTTGCAGCTTGCGCAGGCGCTGGTCAACGCCTTTGACAGCCACGCGGTGGTGATCATCGGCGCCGCCAACGGCGTGCAGGCCAGCAGCATTTACAGCGAAGGCAACATCTCCTTCGCCAACGCGCTGGTGAGGCTGAACAGCAGCGGCGCGATCACCCAGACCGGCACGCTGGGCGGCCAGGGCCTCGATCTGGCCGGCGGCACGATGGCGCTGAATGGCGATATCTCTGCCGGCACCTTCACCGCCGACAGCACCGGCGGCCTGAGCCAGGGCGGTACGCTGAGCGGGTCCGCCGTCAGCCTCTCGGGCACCAGCCTGGGGCTGGATGGCAGCGTCGAAGCCAGCACACTCACCCTCCAGAGCGCCGGGGCGATCAGCCAGGGGGCAGGTGCGACGTTGAACGCCGCCAGCCTCACCGGCAGCGCCGGCTCCTCCATCGCGCTGGGTGGGGCCAACAGCATCGCCACGCTCAGCACGCTGAGCGCCGGTGGCGATATCGCGCTGAATGACGCGCAATCCCTGATGCTGGCCGGGCTGGTGACGACCCCCGGCACCTTGACCCTCACCGATGGCAATGCGGTGGGTGAGAGCACTGGCAGCCTGGCCGTCGGCGGGCTGGCGGGCAGCATCGGCGGCGGGCTGACTTTGGCCAACGCCAACAGCATCGCGGCCCTCGCCAGCCTGAGCGCCGGCAGCGATATCGTGCTGAACGACGCCCAGGCGCTGAGCCTGGCCGGGCCGGTGACCACGCCGGGCACGCTGACATTGACCGATGCCGCCGCCGTCACCGAAGCGGGCGGCGCGGCGCTGTCGCTGGGCGGGTTGGCCGGGCAGATCGGCGCGGCCTTGTCGCTGGGCGGGGCCAACAGCATCGCCACACTCGCCAGCCTGAGCGCCGGCGGGGACATGCTGATCGCCAATACCGGCACGATCACGCTGAACGGGCCGGTGCGGGCAGGCAACAGCCTGGCCCTGGTCACCGCCGGCCTGCTCGAAGGCAATGGCGGCAGCCTGGCGGCGGGGACCATCGCCATCGCCCCGTATAATGACGGCGCCCTCGATCTCGGCGGCACCGGGCTGGCGGGGCTGCAATTATCGCAAGCCCTGGTCAGCGCCTTTGCCAGCGGCGCGGTGATCAGCCTGGGTGCCGCCGACGGCGCCACGGCCAACAGCATCCTCAGCGAGGGCGCGGTCTCCTTCGCCAACGCCCTCGTCGCCCTGAACAGCACCGGCGGGCTGACCCAGACCGGCAGCCTCAGCGCCAACAATCTGGCCCTCACCGGCACCAGCCTGGCGCTGAACGGCGAGATCAACGCCACCGCGCTGAGCCTGGCCGCGAGCGGCGCGATCAGCCAGACCGGCGGCAACGGGCTCACCCTCTCCAGCCTCTCCGGCACCGGCGGCAGCATCGCGCTGACCGGCGGCGCCAACAGCATCGCCAGCGTCACCGGCCTCACCGCCGCCGGCGGCATCGATCTGCAGGACGCCCATGGGCTCGCCATCACGGGCAGCGTTGCCGCGGCGCAGATCACGCTCTCGGCGCCGACGCTAAGCCTGGCCGCGCCGGTCAGCGTCGCCGGGGTTGCCCTGCTGGACAGCGCCGGCACGCTCACCCAGAGCGCGCCCCTACGGGCGGGCACGCTCACCGGCAGCATCGGCGGCGATGCGCTGCTGAGCAATGGCGGCAATACCATCGGCACGCTGGCCGATTTCAGCGCCGGCGGCACGCTGGCACTGAGCGATGCCGGGGCGCTGAGCCAGACCGGCAATGTCAGCGCCAGCGCGGTGACGCTGAACGCCGCCGGCATGACTCTGGGCGGCAACATCTCGGCCAGCAGCGCGCTGGATCTGGCGAGCAGCTTCACGCTGGTCCAGAGCGGGAGCCTGACCGGCACCGATATCAGCCTCTCCGGCTCCAGCCTGGGGCTGGATGGCAGCATCACCGCGACCACCGTCACCCTCGCCACCACCGGGGCGATCAATCAGGCGGCAGGTGCGACGTTGAACGCCGCCAGCCTCACCGGCAGCGCCGGCACCTCGATCGCGCTGGGCGGGGCCAACAGCATCGCCACGCTCAGCACGCTGAGCGCCGGTGGCGATATCGCGCTGAATGACGCGCAATCCCTGACGCTGGCCGGGCTGGTGACGACCCCCGGCACCTTGACCCTCACCGATGGCAATGCGGTGGGTGAGAGCACCGGCAGCCTGGCCGTCGGCGGGCTGGCGGGCAGCATCGGCGGCGGGCTGATTCTGGCCAACGCCAACAGCATCGCGGCCCTCGCCAGCCTGAGCGCCGGTGGCGATATCGCGATCGAGTCCGTGGCGACGATGACATTGAACGGCCCGGTGAGCGCCGGCACCAGCCTGGCGCTGGTCACCGCCGGCCTGCTGGAAGGGACCGGCGGCAGCCTGGCGGCGGGGACGATCGCCATCGCCCCGTATAATGCCGGCACGCTCGATCTTGGCGGCACCGCGGTGGCGGGGTTGCAGCTTGCGCAGGCGCTGGTCAGCGCTTTTGACAGCCACGCGGTGGTGATCATCGGCGCCGCCAACGGCGTGCAGGCCAGCAGCATTTACAGCGAAGGCAACATCTCCTTCGCCAACGCGCTGGTGAGGCTGAACAGCAGCGGCGCGATCACCCAGACCGGCACGCTGAGCGGCCAGGGTTTGGATCTGGCCGGCAGCACGGTGGCGCTGGATGGCGATATCTCTGCCGGCACCTTCACCGCCGACAGCACAGGCGGCCTGAGCCAGAGCGGCCGCCTCACCGCCACGGATGTGCAGCTGAGCGGGACCGATCTGGCGCTGAACGGCCAGATCGGCGCGACCACCCTCGATCTCGTGGCGAGCGGCGCCATCAGCCAGAGCGGCAGCAAGGGGATCGATGCCGCCACGCTCAGCGGCGCGGCGGGCAGTTCCATCGCCCTCACCGGCGGGCATAACAGCATCGCCGTCCTCAACAACCTGTCCGCCACTGGCAGTCTCGCCGTGCAGGACGCCGAGCCGCTGACCGTCACCGGGGGCGTCAGCGCGGCGCAGATCGCCCTGAGCGCGGCGGGGCTGGAGCTGGCCGGGCCGGTCAGTGCCAGCGGCGCGCTTCTGCTGGATGTCGGCGGTACGCTCAGCCAGACGGCGGCGTTGCAGGCCGCTACGCTCAGCGGCAGCATTGCCGGCGATGCGTTGCTGACCAACACGGCCAACCGCATCGGCACGCTGGCCGGCTTGACCGCCGGCGGCACGCTCGCGGTTGCCGATGCGACGGGGCTGATCGAAAGCGGCACGCTCAGCGGCGCCGCGGTGACGCTGAGCGCCAGCTTCCTGACCCTCGGCGGGAGCGCCTCCGCCACCGGCGCGATGCTGCTGGATATTGGCGGCACACTCAGCCAGATCGCGGCGTTGCAGGCCGGCACGCTGAGCGGCAGCATTGTAGGCGATGCGCTGCTGACCAACATGTCCAACCGCATCGGCACGCTGGCCGATTTCAGCGCCGGCGGCACGCTCGCGGTTGCCGATGCGACGGAGCTGAGCCAGACGGGGACGCTGAGCGGCGCCGTGGTGACGCTCAGCGCCAGCGGCATGACGCTTGGCGGGAGCATCGCCGCCACCGGCGCGCTGAGCCTGACCAGCAACGGCGCGTTGAGCCTTGCCAGCGCCGGCAGGCTGAGCGGCAGCGACGTTACGCTCAGCGCCGATGGCATGACCCTGGCTGGCAATGTTGTCGCCAGCAACGGGCTGGGGGTCAGCAGCACCGGTGGCCTAAGCCAGAGCGGCACGCTGAGCGGGACCGCCGTCAGCCTCTCGGGCACCAGCCTGGGGCTGGATGGCAGCCTCGAAGCCAGCACGCTCACCCTCCAGAGCGCCGGGGCGATCAGCCAGGCGGCAAATGCGACGTTGAACGCCGCCAGCCTCACCGGCAGCGCCGGCTCCTCCATCGCCCTGGGTGGCGCCAACAGCATCGCCAGCGTCACCGGCCTCACCGCCGGGCAGAGCATTCTGCTGGCCAGCACCGGCACCACCGGGATCACCGGGCCGGTGCAGGCCGGCGGCACCCTGACCCTGCAAGGTGCAGCGTTCGCGGAAAGCGGCGCCGGGGCGATCCGCGCCGCCGGGCTCACCGGCAGCGTGAGCGGCGGGCTGACGCTGGCCAACGCCAACAGCATCGCCACACTCGCCAGCCTGAGCGCCGGCAGCGATATCGTGCTGAACGACGCCCAGGCGCTGACCCTGGCCGGACTGGTGACCACGCCGGGCACGCTGACATTGACCGATGCCGCCGCCGTCACCGAAGCGGGCGGCGCGGCGCTGTCACTGGGCGGGCTGGCCGGGCAGATCGGCGCGGCCTTGTCGCTGGGTGGCGCCAACAGCATCGCCTCACTCGCCAGCCTGAGCGCCGGCGGGGACATGCTGATCGCCAATACCGGCACGATCACGCTGAACGGCCCGGTGAGCGCCGGCACCAGCCTGGCCCTGGTCACCGCCGGCCTGCTGGAAGGCAATGGCGGCAGCCTGGCGGCGGGGACCATCGCCATCGCCCCGTATAATGACGGCGCCCTCGATCTCGGCGGCACCGGGCTGGCGGGGCTGCAATTATCGCAAGCCCTGGTCAGCGCCTTTGCCAGCGGCGCGGTGATCAGCCTGGGTGCCGCCGACGGCGCCACCGCCAACAGCATCCTCAGCGAGGGCGCGCTGTCCTTCGCCAACGCCCTCGTCGCGCTGAACAGCACCGGCGGGCTGACCCAGACCGGCAGCCTCAGCGCCAATAATCTGGCCCTCACCGGCACCAGCCTCGCGCTGAACGGCCAGATCAACGCCACCGCGCTGGGCCTGACCGCGAGCGGCGCGATCAGCCAGACCGGCGGCAACGGGCTCACCCTCTCCAGCCTCTCCGGCACCGGAAGCAGCATCGCGCTGACCGGCGGCGCCAACAGCATCGCCAGCGTCACCGGCCTCACCGCCGCCGGCGGGATCGCCATCAACGATGCCGGCGCGCTCAGCGTCGCCGGCGGGATCAGCGCCGGCAGCAGCATCGCCCTCGCGACGCCGACCCTGGATTTGGGCAACACGCTGATCGGCCCGCATGTCAGCCTGGCGGCCGATACGATCAATGATGCAGGCGGCGCGATCCAGACCGGCAACGGCACCGTGGACATCTCGCCGCTGACCGCCACCCGCGCGGTGGATCTGGGCGGCAGCGCGGCGGGGCTGGATCTGTCCGGCACGCTGCTGGGGGCGATCTCGGCGGCGCGGCTGGATATCTCCACCCAAGGCAGCATCGTCGCCGATGGGGCCGCCAGCCTGTCGACGCCGCTGCTCTCCCTCTCCGCCAACGGCATAATCTTCGCCGGCACGCTGAGCCTGCCGGGCACGTTGGCGCTGGCCAGCGGCGCCGGCATCACCTCCACCGCCGGCAATGTGCTGAGCGCCAGCCTGCTGCAGCAAGGCGGGCAGATCATCGGCAATGTCGATCTCGGCCAAGGGGCCAGCAGCTTCGGCACGCTCGGCAGCTTCACGCTGGGCAACGGCGGCTTCGCCCAGGGCAGCGCCCAGACGCCGGGCAGCGGCAATTTCACCCTGGCCGACACCCAGGCGCTGACCATCACCGGCGCGATTTCGACCAGCGGCGGGCTGGTGCTGCGCAGCGCCGGCGCGATCACCCAGGCCAGCGCGCTCAGCGGCCAGCAGGTCAGCCTCACCGGCAGCACGCTCACGCTGGCGGCGCCGATCACCACCGGCACGCTGGCGCTCAGCGCCAGCAATGGGGTGAGCGAGAGCACGGGCAGCATCGACGCCACGCTGTTGAGCGGCAACATCAGCGGCGACGCGACGCTCGATGCGGCCGGCAACAGCATCGGCACGCTGGTGAATTTCAGCGACACCGGCACGCTGCGCCTGCGCGATGCCGGGGCCCTCAGCCAGGCCGGCAGCCTCTCCGCCGGCAATGCCATACTGACCAGCAACGGCTTGAACCTCTCCGGCAGCGTGCTGGTTCCCGGCACCTTGCTGCTGGCCAGCACCGGCAGCGTCCTGCAAAGCGGCGGGGCGGTGAGCGCGGGCACGTTGAGCAGCCTGGGGACCGTACAGGGCGATCTCATCATGGCCCAGCCGGGCAATCTGTTCCCGGTGGTGAATGATCTGGCGGCGACCGGCGCCATCGACCTGACCAGCGCCGCGGCGCTGGCGCAGACTGGCGCGCTGAGCGCCGGCACGGTGACGTTGACAGCGCCAAGCCTGGCCCTGAACGGCGTCCTCAATGCCGGCGGCGCCTTGCAGTTGAATGGCGGCAGCGCCAGCGAGGGCGGCAGCGCCGTGATCACCACCGCGCTGCTGACCACCGGGGCGGGCAGCCTGTCCGGCGGCGCGGTGCTCAATAACGGCGCCAACCGGATCGATCAGCTCGGCAATTTCACCGCCGGCGGCGGGCTGGCGATGGCGGATGCCACCCCGCTCGCCGTCAGCGGCCCGGTGGCGCTGGGCGGGACGCTGGCGCTGTGGGATGCCAGCAGCATCACCCAGACCGGCGGCAGCATCGCCGCCGCCGCCTTGACCAGCGATGGCGGCACCATCGGCGGCAACGCCCGCTTCGGCCAGCCGGGCAATCTGGTGCCGGTGCTGGGGCCGTTCGCGGCGACCGGCCTGCTGCAGCTGACCACCGGCACGCCGCTGACCTTGACCGGCGACATCACCGCCGGGCAGGCCCTCGACCTCGCCAGCGGCGGCGCCATCGGCCAATCCGGCGGGCTGGTCAGCACGCCGGTCTTCAATGCCGTCGCCAACGCGATCTCGCTGAGCGGCACCGCGATCACGCAGCTTGGCAATGTCACGGCGAGCGGCGATGTGAGCATCGCCAATGTCAACGAGCTGGCGGGGACGCTGAGCGCGCAGAACGCCACGCTGGGCGCCGCCGGCGGCTTCACCAGCAGCGGCACCGCGCGGATCGGCAACAGCCTGAAGCTGACCGCCAACGGCGCGATCCTGCAGACCGGCGGAGCGATCAGCGCCGCGACGGCGACGATCAGCGCCCCTTCGATCACCCTCTCCGGCGCCACCGACATCAGCGGCGCGCTGGCTTTGCAGGCCAGCGGCGAGATTCTGCACCTGGCGGGCAGCCTGAATGCCGGCACGCTGAGCGGCACCGCCGGCGAGCTGGCGAATTTCACCGGGCCGAGCGACATCGCCACGCTGGGCAGCTTCCTGATGCCGGGCGGAACCTTCCTGCTCAATGACAGCGCGCCGCTGACGCTGCTGGGCCCGCTGGTCGCCAATGTCGCCAGCATCACCGCCAGCGCCGCGCTGACGCTGGAGGGCAGCCCGGCCGGCGGCCTGTTCCTCAGCGGCTCCACCATCAGCAGCACGGCCACCCAGCCGCGCACCGGAATCGATTCCGTGCTGGCGGTGAGCGGCGACCCGTCGATCGTCTCGACCGGGACCTTCTATATCGATTCCGGGCCGAACCTCGCCGCCTATCTCGGCAATGCCAGCCCGGTCGCGGCCCTGTTCATGCGCATTGACGGGAGCGGCAGCATCGCGCTGGCGCCGACCCCGGGGCTGCTCGACGCGCCGAATACCGATCTGGTCCTGGCCAGCGGACCGGCCGGGGTGATCACCGGCAATGTCAACGTGCTGCATCTGGAAGTGGTGAGCGCGGCCTCGACGGACATGACCGGCTCGATCGGCAGCATCACCGGCCCGACCGCGGCCGGTAACGGCTCCGCCTTCCCCTTCCCGCAGCCGGGATACCGGTTCAATACCTGCCCGATCGGCTCGGTGAACTGCACCATTCTGCCCATCGCCGGACTGCCGCAGGCCAATCCGCTGCAGAATTTCGATCTCTCGCCGCGCAAGCGCAAGAGGCTGGACAAGAATGTGCCGCAGCCCGGGGTCGCGGCGCGCGATTTTTAAAAGAGGCAGGCCATGAGGATTGCAGGTTTTATCCACACGCCCGCCGCTTTGGCGCTGCTGCTCACGGTGGCGGGCTGCGGCAAGCCGCCGGCCGGCGCCTATGAGCAGGCCAGCAGCACCAGCACCGGCCTGCCGGTGGGGCAGAACAGCGCCGGGGAGGGCTGCACGCTGCAAAGGCTGGCCGATGGCCGGGCGGATATTTATTGCGGCAGCTGGGACCAGCCGAGCGCGCATGTGCAGATTGGCGGCGCGGCCAGCGCGGCGTCCCTGCCTGGCCTTGCCGCCAGCAGCCCGTGGCGGGCCGGGCTGGATGCCGCCTATGTCTGCGAGGCGCCGCAGCCGGCGCGAATCCTCGATGGCGTGCCGGCCGAAATTCTGCCCTGTACCCAGCGCTTCGGCGGCTGGCCCTATGTGGCGCTGGCGGCGGAAATCGACGGCAAGGTCTATTACGCTGATGGCGTGCAGCCCGCATTGCCGGCGATGCAGCGTGGCATCGGCGTGGTCAGCGGCCGGGTTCCCGCCGCCGCCGCCGGCCAGGCCGGGGTCGCGCAATCCGACCAGCTGCTGGCGCAAAGGCTGGCGGCGCATGCGTTCAGCTCCGGCGATGTCGGCCAGTATGACGCGCTGATGGCGTTGGGCACGCAGGCCAATCAGGCGGAGAATTTCCCCGCCGCGGTCATCGCCTACCGCGCCGCGCTGGCGCTGCAGCAGAAGAAGCTCGGCGCGGAGAATCCCGGCACGGTGATCCCGATGCTGGCGCTGGGGCTCAACCTTTCCAACCAGGGCCTGTACGCGCAGGCACAGGCGCAGTTCGCCGCCGCCGCCGCGCTGGCACCGCGCGCCAGCGACCCCACCGCGCCGGCGGTTTTGCGCTACGACGAGGCGCTGGACGCCCTTAATCAAGGCCAGAACCAGCTGGCACTGGCCCGGCTGCGAGAGGCCAGGCAGGCCTATGCCGCGCTGGTGCCGTCGGCCTTGCTGCAGGCGCAGCCGCAGGCCGCCCAGAATAACGCGCTGTTCTCGATCAGCGCGCCGGCGGGGGCGGATACGCTGCTGGCCGACCAGGTGACGCTGAACAGCCCGGTGACGCAGGCCGCCTTGCTCGGGGTGATCGAGTGCTGGCGCTATCAGGCGCTGGTGCTGGAGCGGATCGGCGACCGGCCCGGCAGCGACGCGGCCATCGCCAATGCCAGGCGCATCGCCAGCGCCAACGGGCTGGAACCGCCCTCCCTGGATGCCCGCCTGGACCGCACCCGCGCCGTGCTGGCCAGCGCGAACGGGCAGCCCGCGGCGGCGGCGGCGGATCTGGCCAGGGCAGCTGCCTCCTTCAACGACGCCCTGCCCGGCAGCCGGCCGGTGGCGCAGACGGATCTGCTGCGCGGCGCGGCTCTGGCGCAAAGCGGCGATACCGGCGCCGCCTTATCCGCCTGCCGTGACGGTGTCGCGCTGTTGCGCAAGCTGCGCCTGGGCGGCACCGCCGGGCTGATCGGGCCATGCCTGGATGTTTACGCCAAGGCCGCCACGGAGGATCCCGCCCGGGCCGGCACGCTGCATGGCGAAATGTTCGAGGCCGCCGAACTGACCCAAGGCAGCGTCACCACCCAGGAAATCGCCCAGGCGGCGGCGCGGCTTGCCTCCAGCGCCAGCGATCCGAAAGTGGCGAGCGCCATCCGCGCCCAGCAGGACGCGCAGCACCGGCTGGCCGATCTCTATCAGCAGCGCGACCAGGCGGCGCACACGGCCAATAATGGCGCGGCCCTGGCCAAGCTGGACAAGGACATCGCCGCCGCCACCGCGCGCCTGCAGCAGGCCGGGCTGGCCGAGCAGGCGGCGGCGCCGAATTACGGGCAGCTGGTGCAGCAGGTGGTGCCCGCGACCGAGGTGCTGAAATTGCTGCGCCCGGATGAGGCGTTCCTTGGCATCACCACCACGCCCCAGCATAGCTGGCTGTTCTTCCTGCACGCCGGACGCGTGGAGGTGGCCCAGGCGAACGAGACCGAGCTTGGCATGGCGCGGCTGGTGAAGCAGGTGCGCGCCAGCATCGAACCCGGCACCGCCGGCCTGCCGGCGTTCGACATGCCCGACGCGGCGACGATCTATGCCAATACGCTGGGCCCGTTCGCGGCGCAGATGGCGGGGGTGCATGATCTGGTGGTGGCGCCCTCCGGCGCGCTGCTCGCCCTGCCCTTCGCGCTCCTGCCCACCGGCCCGGCCAGCGCCACGGATCTGGCGCATGCGCCCTGGCTGATCCGCCAGACCACCCTGGCCTATGTGCCGGCCGCGGCGAATTTCGTTTCCCTGCGGCGGGCAGAGGGAACTTCGGCGGCGAAGCAGCCCTGGTTCGGCTTCGGCGATTTCCGGCCGGTGAGCCTGGCCCAGGCCCAGGCGACCTACAGCCCCGCCGCCTGCCCACAGGCCGCGGCGGAATTCGCCGGGCTGCCGCAGCTGCCTTACGCCAAGCTGGAATTGCAGGCGGCCTCGGCGATCTTCGGCGCCGGGCCGCAGGATGAGCTGCTCGGCGCCGGCTTCACCGTGCCGGATGTGGAAAAGGCGGATCTGAAGAATTTCCAGATCCTGCATTTCGCCACCCATGCGCTGCTGCCCACCGACCTGCCCTGCCAGGCGGAACCCGCCATCGTCACCTCCGCCCCGGCGGGGGCGGCATCCGCCGACCAGGCGCAGCTGACCACCAGCGACGTGATGGGGCTGAAGCTGGATGCCAATCTGGTCGTGCTCTCCGCCTGCAATACCGGCGGCGGCGAGGAGGGCGGCGAGGCGCTCTCCGGCCTGGCGCGCAGCTTCTTCTTCGCCGGCGCGCGGGCGATGCTGGTGACGCAATGGTCGGTGAATGATCAGGTCTCCGCCTATCTGGTGGCCGATACGCTCTCGCGCCTGCATGCGGCCAGCGCCGGCGGGGCGGCGGGCAGCTTGCGGGCGGCACAGCTGGCGCTGATCGGCGGTGCCGGCAAGGGCTTCCCGGCGCAGATCGCGGACCCGTTTTACTGGGCCGCCTTCACCGTCATCGGCGATGGCGGCGCCGAGGCTCTTTCCGGTTCCGGCAAGTGACGGCTATAACCAAACCATGACCGAAATGCTTGGCAAATACGAGCTGCGTCACGTGCTGGGCAAGGGCGCCATGGGCACGGTGTATGAGGGCTACGACCCGATCATCGACCGGCGCGTGGCGATCAAGACCGTCAAGCTGCCGGATGCCGAGGATGTGGAAGCCCAGGAAGAGCTGGCCCGTTTCAAGCGCGAGGCGCAGGCGGCCGGGCGGCTCAGCCATCCCAACATTGTCGGCGTCTTCGATTATGGCGAAACCCCCGACATCGCCTATATCGTCATGGAGTTCGTCGACGGCACGACGCTGAAACATGTGCTGGACAAGGGCGAGCGCTTCGGCGTGCCTGAGATCGTGCGGCTGATGGATGGGCTGATGGCCGGGCTGCAATACAGCCATGGGCGCGGTGTCGTGCATCGCGACATCAAGCCCGCCAATATCATGCTGACCCAGGCCGGCGAGGTGAAGATCGCCGATTTCGGCATCGCACGGATCGAGAGCAGCTCGATGACCCAGGCCGGCACCATGCTGGGCACGCCCTCTTACATGTCGCCCGAGCAATTCATGGGGCAGACCGTGGATGCGCGCACGGATCTCTATTCCTCCGGGGTGATGCTGTATCAGCTGCTGACCGGCGAAAAGCCGTTCGAGGGCGGGCTGACCGCGATCATGCACAAGGTGCTGCATACCGAGCCGCCGCCGCCCTCCGCGCTGTCCGTGAGCGTGACCCCGGCGCTGGATGCGGTGGTGAAAAAAGCGATGGCGAAGCGGCCGGAAGACCGGTTCGCCACGGCGGCGGATTTTGCCCAGGCGCTGCGCGAGGCGGAAGCGGCGAAGACCGCGCCGATGGAAAGTTTCGGCCTGGGGGCTGAGGATTTTGGCGATGGCGAGGCGACGATGGTGGCCCCGCGCCGGGCCGCCGAGCCGACCACGATCACGCCGTCCCCGGCCCCGGCGTCGGCCGCGCCGGCGGCCAAGGGGATGAGCCCGGCGTTGTTGGCCGGCGGCGCCGTGCTGGTGCTGGCCGTGCTGGGCGGTGGCGGATATGCGTTGTTCGGCGGCCATAAACAGGCGGCCCCCACGCCCGCTCCCGCCGTGGCGCAGGCCCCAGCACCGGTGGCGCCAAAACCCGCCCCCGCCCTCACACCTTCCCAGCTGCAGGCGCGCTACAGCGCGACGCTGGGCGCCCTGCCCTGCACCCTGCTCAGCGCCAATCTGCAAACGCAAACCTTGACCGGCCTGGCCGGGGCGGGCGCACCGCAGGCGGCGTTGAGCGGCGCCATTCAATCCTTGCCTGATCCCGGCGGCATCGTGAACCAGATCCATACCCTGGATGGGCCCTATTGCACCGCTCTGGATACGATCCGCCCGTACCACGCCTTGTTCCCCGCCGGCGATGGCACGCTGTCACTCGCCCTCGCCGGCGGCAAGACCCAGCTTTACAACAACGATCTGATCACCATCGACGAGACGATGCCGCATTTCGGCGGGTATCTGGAGACGGATTATTTCTCCTCCGATGGCTCGGTGCTGCATCTCTACCCGACCAGCACCGACGCCGCGCGGCAATTCGCCGCAGGCAGCACCAAGAGCCTTGGCGACCCGGCGCATGGCGGGGCGAGCTGGCAGGTGAGCGCGCCGTTTGGGACGGATATGATCATCTCGATTGCCTCCTCGGTGCCGCTGTTCACGAAGCTGCGGCCGCAGGACGAGACCGCCAGCGATTATCTGACGGCGTTGCGCCAGGCGTTGCAGAATGCCGCGGCGGGGGGCGCGAAGATTTCGGTGGCGGCGATTCCGGTGGTGACGCTGGCGAAGTAGGGGCGATACACGGCGCGCCCCTTACCGCGCCAGGATCGACGCCAATGCCATCGATAAAATGACACCCCCGTTGCAACATTCTATATTCGCAACGTCTGTTGACCTGCGCCGTGATTGGCTGGCAAGAAGGGGCGCGAGATGACGTCCGTTGACACGGGATGAAACATCCCACCGCCTTTGACAAAAACAAACCGCGGAACAGGAGACCACCGAAGATGTCCGCATCTGTGAATTTGCCGCCGTGCAATAATCTGGCGATGACCAATCTACGGTCGAACCCGGACAAAGCCTATCAATCCAACTTTTATCTTGTGCAGTCTACGGCTTATACCGGCAATACCGAGACTGTCGGTGGCCCGTGCTCGGTTAAATGCGTTTCCCACGGCAAGAATAAGAACGTCTTTGAGCTGCGGGTGACGCCGGGCAATGGCGATTATTTTTATCCTTATGTGCATATTCCCTATGGCGGTGTCGGCACATGCGAGGTCCCCAAAAACGCGCCGCTGGGAACGCTCGTGCTCACGGGCGCGATGAATGGCTGCAGCCTGCAGGTGAATGATTCAGGCTCGAACCTACATTTTTACCATGATGCCAATGGCGTATCGCTCAAAGGCAAGTTGACTCCCGGCAATGTTATCGCGCGCGTCGATTACGAGACCTATGCCGGGCCGGGCAATTTCGCCAACAACATGACGACCAAAGAATTCCCTGCCCATGTCAGCTACCTGGTCACGGTGCGCGGCAAGACGCGTTGGTATGTTTATACGAGCACGTTTCTGTACGGCAAAAAGGTGAAAAACTCCTGGTTTGGGGGGAGTTCATCCACCGAAGTATTTGAGCCGGTTATTACGAGCGTATCCAGGCTGCTTTGCACGTTCTGAGCACGCTGGATAAATGGCCGCTTTTTGTAAGGTGACGAAGCGGGCAACACCGATCCGCCTGCGGCGATTGAGACGACTTTAAACGAGTTTGCTGAGCGGCGCAGTGCCCCGAACTGTCATAACCCACGCCGCTTCGAATCCACCTTTGCGGTAACACAAACATATCCGCCTCTGCTCCGTCACCGCCATCGCCTGTTTCGTATTGCAAGCCGGCATGCTCGCCGGTACCGGCGGCAAGGGGGCGGTGGCGAGCGGGGTGAGCCAGAAATTTGGCATGTCGGCGATGAAGCCCTGGCGCAGCTGGTCGATCTCGGCTTCGGTTTTGCCGACTGCAGCGGCGTTGAAGAAGCGCGGGTCGCGGGTGAAGATCAGATAGGCCTGGGTTTCGTTCAGCATCAGCTCGGTCAGGCTGGTATCGTAGCCCTGGCGGCCGAGGAAGGCCGTGAAGGCGGCGCGGTCTTCCGGCGTCAGGCCGGCCCAGAAGCGTTCGGTATAATGCCGGTATTCCGGAACCGTGTAGAAGGCGCCGTGGGAGATTTCATGGCGCAGGATCACCGCGCGCATTTCGGGCGAGACATCACCGCCGGCCGCGGGCAGGGTGATCAGCGCGCCATTCGCCCCCTGCCGCAGCCAGCCGAGCTGGCGCAGCAGCCGGCGCAGCCATAATTCCTCTGGATTGAGCAGGATATTTTCAGATCTCGCCAGAGCGAAGAACCGCGCCAGATCCGCCGCCCGATAATCATGGCCGTAATAATAGCTGGCGACCGTCTCGCCGCTGGCGGCGATGGCGGCGTTCAGCGCCGCATCGTCCAGCAGCCGGTCATGCGGCACATTGGCTTTTTCGACAAAGGCGGCCACCCGGTCCAGAGCCTGGCCCTGGGCCAGCAGAGACGGAAAATCCACCACCACGACGGATTTGTCCGGCGCCAGATAGGTGACGATGGTCTCGCAAGGCTGAGTGGCGTCGATCTCGGCTTCGCTGGCGGTGCCGATGGCGATCGGCGCGGGCCGGCGCGCCCACCAGGCCACGCCGAACCCGGCCAGCGCCAGCATCGCGGCACCGCCGCCAAGCCCGGCCTTGAGCAGGAAGCGCCGGCGTAAAGCTGCGGCCGGAGGGGCGCTCCGGATGACGATGGTATCGTCCTCGTTCCCGCCCCGCCTCCCCATGGCCGATATTACTGGCCGATATTGATGATTTCGACGCGCCGGTTCTGGCGGTTGGGGGTGTTCGGCGGGGTCTGCACCGCGAGATCCGCCTCGCCGACGCCGCTCGCCTGCAGCCGGGTCGCGGCGACGCCGAACTTGGTCTGCAGATAGCTCTTCACCGCATCGGCGCGCTGCTCGGAGAGGGTCTGGTTCTGCGGCGCGGTGCCGGTGGTGTCGGTATGGCCGACGATCTTGAAATTATAGGCCGCGAGCTGCTGGCTGGTCAGCGCCTTGCCGAGCTGATCCAAAGTGGCGCGGGCCTGCGGGGTGAGCGCGGCCGAGCCGGAGGCGAAATCCACGATCAGGTTGGCCGAAGGCGCGGTCGGCATTGCCTGCGGTTTCGCGGCCGGCGCGTTCATCGCCGGCATCGCGGCGGGGCTTGCCTGCATCGCCGGGGCCGGGGCTTCGCCGGGGGCGATCGGCTTGATGCCGCGGGTGGTGTCGCTCAGCGTGCCGCTGGGCTTGAGCTGGTTGATCAGCTGTTGCGCGCTTTGCGCCAAGGCCGGCTCGGCAAAGCCAGCGGTGAGCAGCACGGCAGAAAGGGCGGCTTTGAAGCTGGTTTTGTGCATGGTCTAAAACCTCCTTGATTTGGGCAGGATTGTAGCGCCAAACGTCCCGTTAGGCGAGAGCAACGATCCGGTTTACGCCGAGAGCCGCTCCACGGTTTCGGCGCTGAACATGGTTTCATCCACCAGCGTGCGGCCTTTCAGCCCAGCGGTGGAGGAGGGCGCCCAGCTGGTCCAGCCCAGCCGCGCCGCGCCCGGCCCGCCGCCTAGGCTGAGCGGCGGGATTTCCTGCGCATCCAGCACCAGATTGATGGCGAAATCCGCCTCCCAGCCGACATAGGCGCGGATCAGCGAAACCAAGGCCGGCAGCAATTTCTGGTCCGGCAGGAGAGCCTCGAAGCCGGCGCGCGAGAGCGGGCCGATGCGCACGATGAAGCGCGCCTGCTGGTCCCAGGCGCGGGTGCCGATGGCGGCATCCACCCCCAGCGCACAGAAGGCGCCGGGGATGCGCCCGCGCGGCAGCCGGCTTTGCTGGTCCGGGGCGATCGGCAGCCAGGCGCCGGCGAATTCGCGGATTTCCACCGGGCGGCCGAGATAATCCGAGACCATGCTGGCGAGCCGGCTGGAAGAACGCGGATGCGCCGAGAAGAAGCCGGCATAATGGCGCAGCGCATCCGTCCCCACGGCCAGGCGCGGTTCCAGATGCGGTGTGCCAAAGCCGGTGAAGGCCAGCAGCCCGGCGCCGATCGGCTCCTCCACCCCGGCCTGCGCCGCCTGCTCGGCCGAGCGCGGCAGCCGGTATTTGGCCCCGGCGCGCGCGAAGCCAGAGACCAGGCGCTGCGCCAGCAGATCGAAAAAATCCAGCACGGCGCGGGATTTTTGCCGGTAGGCCTGGGCCAGCAGCTCGGTATACCAGCGCGGCATCTCGGCCGAGGGGCCGATCAAGCCAATCAAGCTGCTGACCAGCCGGGCACGCCGCCCGGCCGACGGGGCCTGCGCCTCCAGCACCTCGGCCACCGGCTGGGCCAGGCTCGGCGGGGCGGCGAAGCGCACCGCGTCATCCTCATGCCGGGTGCGGGCGGCCAGGCGCAGCAGCCGCACCGCCGCATCGAAGCGGAAGAGATGCGGCGTGGCGGCCAGGCGTTCGAGCGGGGATTTCGGCGCCATCGGCTAGAGCAGCACCTTGGCCCCGGCGCGGGGCGGAAAGCGCAGCTCCGGCTCCGGCTTGCCGCGCAGCCGCACCGCGGTGCGCACGAAGGAGTTGATGCTGGCATGCAGCGCCAGGAAGCGCGCCAGCACGGCGCTCAACAGATAGAGGCCCGAACCCTGGAAGGCGCGCTGGTCGAATTCCAGCTCCACATCCAGCCCCCGGCAGAAGGCCCCCAGCCGCGCCCCGGGCACCCGCGCCGTGCCGGGGCGGGCGGTGACGGCGAGCAGCGCCTCGATCGCCGCCCTGGTATCGGCGGTTTCGCGCAGATCATACAGGCGCAAAATCTCCTTCAGCGCCGCCGCCCCCTCCGCCCCGCCAGTGACGGAGAGATGGCCGAGCGAGAGATGCGAGATCAGCCGCCAGGCTTTGCGGGCGCGGCGTTCCGGGCGCAGCGTCGGCGTCGGCGGGGTGACGCAGGCCATCGCCGCGATTCCGGTATGGGGCTGCAAGGCCTTCAGCCCGGGGCGGCCGCCGCCGAAAGGCAGATCGGCCGGGAGATCCCGGTTGAGGCAGAGCGCCTCGACGGAGAGCACGCTGTCCAGCTTCGCCTCTGGATCGAAGCCGGCATCGAACAGCGAGATGAAGCTGTCCGTGCCGCCGAGGGCGGCCGGGCCGTCCCGCCGCGCGACCAGATAGGACCCGCCCTCGCCTGGCGCCGCGGCCTCGTCACGGCTGAGCCGGTAGAAGGGCAGGAAGGGCCGGCTGGTGCCGTCCTGGCGCACCTCGCGCACGCTGGAGACACTCCAGACCTCGGTGACGCTGGCACGCCTGGCATCCGGCAGCACGCGATATTCGGTGGTGGTATGGTCCAGCGCCACCGGCTCGCAACGTTGCGCGAAGAGATTGACCATCGGCGTGCAGCCGAGCGCGAACATATTGGCATCGACCCCGCGTTCCAGCTCGGCCGAGGTGCGGTCGAGATAAAGAAACACCTCCAGCCGGTTGCTTTCCTGCACCAGGGTCTTGGCGCCGAGCCCGGCGAGGTCCAGGAACATGAATTTTTGCGGAAAGGCGAAATATTCGCTGAGCAGGCGGAAGCCCTCGAAGCTGCGCGCCGGCCAGGGCAGCAGCGCCTCCTCCGGCGCGAAGCCGACCTCCTGCACCGCGCTGGCCGGCAGCAGCACCGGCGCGAGATCGCCCGGCGTATCGGCCAGCGCCACGCCGAGCGTATGCGCGGCCAGCAGCTCATAGAGTTGCAAGGCCGCCGCCTGGCCGCCGCGCAGGAACAGGCGCAGCCTGTCCATGCCGAGCTGGCTGAATTTCACATCCGGATTCAGCGTGGTGAAAACCAGCCGCAGCACCGCCACCGCGCCATTGGCCAGCGTGTTGACCGGCGCGGTGAAGGGCAGACCGGTGAGGCGCGCACTCTCCAGCTTCACCGGCCAGAGGGTGAGCGGGCTGGTGGTGCGGTAGCGGCAGCTCTGGCCGCGCACCGCCTCGGTCTCCAGCTCGAACCCGGCGGGGACATCCACTTGCGCGGCGAGGTCCGGCTTGGCGCTGAACTGGGTGATGGCGCAGGAGGGAAACGGGGCGAGATAATGTGGATAGAGAACATCCAGCAGCGTGTCGGTGAGTTCCGGGAACTCGTCATCCAGCCTGGCCTGGGCGCGGGCGGAGAGGAAGGCGACGCCATCCAGCAGCCGCGCCACGTGCGGGTCGTCCACCGTGTCCGGGCTGAGGCGCAGCCGGCCGGCGACCTTGGGGTGCGCCTGGGCGAATTCCGCCGCCAGCTGGCGGATGGCCGCCAGCTCCTGGTTGAAATAGGGCAGCAGCGTATCAGCCAATCTCGCCTCCGGCGACCGCGATGTCGGTGGTGGCGGCGTTCACCAATGTCTCGAAACTGATCGGCTCGGGAGCCGGGTCCGCCTGCAGCAGCGCGTCGATGCGGAAATGCAGCGTGGTGCTGGTTTCCTCCTTCGCCGGCACCAGCTTCACCGCCACCTGGATCAGCCGCGGCTCGAACTGGCGGATGCTGCGCTCGATCTCGCGGCGCAGCGTCTCGCGCGCGCCATCCTCCTGCATCGCCCCGGCGGTGAAATCCGGCAGGCCGAAGGTGAAGGAGGAATTGGCCAGCTCGTTGAGCCCTGCCGGCACCGAGGCGAGGCGGCGGCGGCCATTCAGCAGCGCCTCCAGATCCCGCCGCACGGCGCGGCGCAGCACGCTCAGCGCCTCGGTGGCGGAGAGCGGGCGGTCGCGCTCCATCTCCGGGGCATCGTCCAGCAGCCGGTCCAGCACCGAGAGTTTCACCCGCGCGCCGGAATCGCGCATCCGCTCGATGAAGAGATTGGCGTTGGCGCCGCGGCTGAGCGTGTCGTCGCTCATGCGGCCGGCTGGAAGCTCAGCGTGTCGAGCTGCATGATCGTCAGATCCTCCTCCCCGGCCAGGAACACGCGCTGGCCGATGCCGCGCACCGGGCCTGCCCCCTCGCTCCAGCTGGTGGCGCGGCCGAGGCGGTGGGCGTCGTCGGTCTCCTCGGCGGTGAAATAGAGGGCGGGGATATAGACATCGCCATCCGGCCCGGCGGTGACGCTCATCGAGCAGCGGCGCCAGGCGAGGTCACGCGGGCGCTTGGGCGGGTGGAAGTCCAGGCTCTCGATGCGCGAGAGCGGAATCCAGAAATATTTGCCGGTGGTGGTCAGGGTTTCGATATAGCCGGGGATCAGATCATCCGCGTCGCGGAAATCATCCACGCTCTGGCCGTTGACAATGCCGGTGATGCGCGGGCGCAGCGCCTCGGCCTCTTCCGCAGCGGCGGCGGCCTCGGCCAGATTGCCCTCGCGCAGCGCCACCAGCGCCTTCATCGAGGCCTGGCCGGTCGGCTCCAGATCCCCCAGCAGCTCCGGCACCCGGCCATCGCGGTAGAGCTGGCGGCGGGCGGTTTCGGCGCGCAGCAGCTGGCGGAATTCGGAGACGACGACGGCGACAGACGGGTCGAGCTGGCCGGCGGCGTCCAGGATCACGTCCGCGCGTTCCAGATTGCCGGAGAAGAGCAGCAGCTCGGCCAGCAGCACGCGGCGGCCGAGATCGGTGGGGGCGGCCTTCACCTCGGCATTGGCGGCGGCCAGCGCATCGGCCAGGCGGCCGGCGCGGAACAGATCGGCGGCCTGAAGGGCGGTCTCTACCATGTGCGTGATTCCATTTTAGAAATTGTTTGGGTCATGATTGGCCGGGGGCGGCCAGCTCGGTCATCAGCCGGAAGGAGACGGCGACATCGTCCAGCTGAAAATGCGGCTGCAGATGGATGGCGCAGGTGAACACGCCGGGTTTGCCCGCCACCTCCTCCACTTTCACGCTGGCATCGCGCAGCGGGTAGCGGGCCATGGTTTCCGGCCCGGCGGAGGTGTTGGCATTGGTGTAGCGCATCAGCCAGTCATGCAGGCGGCGTTGAATTTCGGGACCGGTTTTGAAGGAGCCGGTCATCTCCCGGCCCATGATTTTCACATAATGCGCGAAGCGGGAGACGCAGATGACGCTGTTGAACTGCGCGGAGAGCCGGGCATTGGCGGCGGCGATGCCGGCATTGGCGCCGATATAGTTGGTGGTGGGCGTCTGCAGGCTGCGGGCGGCGCCGATCAGCGCCTCGCCGCCATAGGGCAGCGCGCAGATGGGCAGCAGCCCGGCCGCGACCAAAGCGCGCTCCTGGCGGTCGGTCAGCATCACATCCGGGGCCGGGCGGCCGAAGCCATCGGCGGGGTCGGTGGAGAACCAGGGCTCGGGCAGATCCTCGATGACGCCGCCGCCGAGGCGGTCAATGTCATAGCCGCGAATATCGGCGGGCCAGGAGAAGGTCTCGAAGGCGCGGATGACGCAGGCGGCGACCAGATAGCCGGCCGTGCTGGAGACCCGGCCAGTGCCGTCGCGCAGCCGCTCCTGATAGCGAAAGCCGCGATGGCGGGCGAGCGTTTCCGCCCAGGGCAGGCGCATCAACAGGCGCGGCAGCGTGACCGCGAGGAAGCGCGAATCATCCAGCATGCCCAGGCGCTTCCAGCGCTGATAGTCCGCCGAGGCCATGGTGGAGGCGGGATCGGCCACACCGCTGAGCTCGGAGAACTCGTCCACCCCGAACAAAGCCGGGGCGGCGCCGATGACCAGAGGCGCGAAGGCGGCGGCGGCGACGGCGGCGAGGGAGGAGAGAGCGGTGACATCGTCGGTGATGGCGCCGGGGCCGGGGCGGTGGCGGACCTCGTAATCCGCGACCAAGAGTCCGTAGGGCTCGCCGCCGGCGATGCCGAATTCATCCTCATAGATGCGGCGGAAGAGCTGGCTCTGATCGAACGCGGCGGCGCGCTCCAGATCCCGGCAAATCTCACCCCAGCCGGCGGAGAGCACGCGTAGTTTCACCCGGCCGGAGAGCGGCAGGCGCGCGGCCAGCCAGGCGAGGCCGCGCCAGCTCCCCTCCAGCCGGCGCAGCCGGGGGTGATGCAGGATTTCATCGAGCTGGGCGGCGATCATCGCATCCAGCCGGGCGATGTCATGGTCCAGCCGCGCCGCGAGCGCCGCGCGGTCATGGATCAGGGTTTTCGCTTCGGCGCCGAACCAGCTGGAGAGGGTGGCGCTTTGGCCAGCGAGCATTTCCGCCAGGCGGGTGGCGGCCTCCGCATTGGCCGCGCCGAAAAATTGGCCGTTCAGCACCGCATCGCGCAAAGGCGGCAGCGAGGGGGCGGGCTCTGGGGGGTCAGCTTGGGCCGGTTCGGGGACGGGCTCAGCCTCGTCAACCGGCAGCTCGGGCGGCGTTGGTTCAGGTGTTGGTTCAGGCGCAGGCGTGGGCGGGAGGCCCCGGCTGGCGGGCCTCCAGACGATCGTCGCGTCCGGATCTTCCTCATCCCCCGTCATCACGCACGCCCGTGCGCCGCGCCCGGCTCGGGCGCGGCGGTTCGGGATCAGGCCTTCTGCGGAATGCGGGCGACCATGCGCATGCTGGTCGTCAGCTCTTCCATCTGCAGCCAGGGGCGCAGATAGGCGACGGCGTTATAGGAACCCGGCTTGCCCGGAATTTCCTTCACCTCGACCTTGGCCTCGCGCAGCGGATATTTCGCCTTGGTCTCCGGCCCGGCATCCGGGTTATCGGACACGTAGTTGGTGATCCAGCGATTCAGCCAGCGCTCGCACTCATTGGCCTCCATGAAGCTGCCGATTTTGTCGCGCGCCATCACCTTGAGGAAATGCGCGAAACGGCCGGTCGCCATGATGTAGGGCAGGCGCGCCGAGATCGCGGCATTGGCGGTGGCGTCCGGGCGATCATATTTCTTCGGCTTCTGCACCGTCTGGCCGCCGAAGAACACGGCGTAATCCGTATTCTTGTAGTGGCAGAGCGGCAGGAAACCGAGATTGGAAAGCTCGAACTCGCGCCGGTCGGTGATGCCGACCTCGGTCGGGCATTTGCCGTCCATGTCGCCATCGTCGGACTGGAAGATGTGGGTGGGCAGGTTATCGACCTTGCCGCCACCCTCCGCACCGCGAATGGCGACGCAGAAGCCGGATTCCGCGAAGGAATTGGTCATCCGCACGCCCATCGCATAGGCGGCATTCATCCAGCAATATTCCTTGTGATTCAGCGCCTGGGCGGCGCCGGTGGCGTCGTACGGCGCTTCCTCATAGGCGAAATCCTCGACCGGCTTGGTCGCGGCGCCGTAAGGCACGCGGGCCAGCACGCGCGGCATCACCAGCGAGACGAAACGCGCATCCTCGGTATCGCGGAAGCCGCGCCATTTGGTGTATTCGGCGGTGTCGAAAATTTTCGCCAGATCGCGCGGCTTGGTCAGCTCGGTCCAGTCATCGAAGCCGAACATGCCGGCACCGGCGGCGGAGATGAAGGGCGCGAAGGAGGCGGCGGCGACGTTGGAGACCAGACGCAGCGATTCGATATCGTCCGGATGGTTGGTCCATTCATAATCGCCGATCAGCGCGCCATAGGGCTCGCCGCCCGGGGTGCCGAACTCGTTCTCGTAGATTTTCTTGAAGAGCTGGCTCTGATCGAACTCCACCGCCTTGGTGAGGTCCTTGTTCAGCTCGCGCTTGGTCATGTTGAGAACGCGGATCTTCAGACCGGTGCCGGTCTCCGAGTTCATCACCAAATGGTTCAGGCCGCGCCAGCTGCCCTCCAGCTTGGTGAATTTTTCATGATGCAGGATGGCGTTGAGCTGCTTCGACATTTTCTGATCGATCGCGGCGATCGCCTTGTCGATCGTGCGGGTCAGGTTCTTGTCGAAGGTGACGGTGCCGGCCAGGGCCTGCTCGACCAGGGTCTTGACCAGATCCTGGGCGCGGTCCGGTTCGGTCTGTTTGGTGGCGGTGACAACCTGATCGAGGAAGCTGACGCCTTCGCTGGTGGCGCCGGTGCCGCCTTGCGGGCTGGATTGGGTCTCGGACATGGATCAGCCCTCCTTCTTGTCGAGGCCGAGCTGGCTGGACAGCCCCTTCAGCTCGGCATCGTTCTGCAGCACCTGCTCCAGCAGCGTCTCCAGCTCCTCGGAGCGGTCCGCCTTGCTCAACAGGTCGCGCAGCTTGTTGCGCGTCTCCAGCAGGGATTTCAGCGCCGGCACCTGGTCGACGACGCGGGCCGGGTCGAAATCATCCATCGAGTTGAATTTCAGATTGACCGCCATCTCGCTGCCATCATCGGCCAGCGTGTTCTCGACCTTCATGTTCAGGCCCGGCGACATGCGGGACATGATGTCGTTGAAATTGTCACGGTCGATCTGGGTGAATTTGCGCTCGGCCATCGGGCGCAGCGGCTGCGTCGGATCGCCGGAGAAATCCCCCATCACGCCGACCACGAAGGGCAGCTCGCGCTGGATCTCGGCGCCGTCGGTTTCGACTTCATAGGTAATGTGAACGCGCGGTTTGCGGACCCGGTTCAGTTTGCTGTGTACGCTGCCACTCATCTTCTAGGTCTCCCGAAAGGCTTGCGGTTCATGACAATGCAAAGCGGTGTTGTGAAAGAGGCTTTAAATCGTCTGCGGCCGCGCTGGATAAACTCAAAGGAAAGTCTTTTTAGACGTTTATTGATCTGTTTTCAGGCCAAGGCTGGTCAAAATGCTGTTGCGCACCTGATCGTCCCGCACCAGCTCGGCGATGAGTTCGGGCCAGGTGAGACGGCCACGCCGGATGGCTTCATCGATCGTGTAAGCCAGCGGCGATTGCGGTTCCGTGCGGCGGAAATACTCGGCGATTTCAGCCAAGGTTGCAAGAGCATCCTCGCGGTTGGCCAAACGTTTCGGCCTGCCGGGACCGGCCTGCGCCGCCTCGGCCCCGGTCTCCTCCGACGCCGCCGCCGGCTCATCCGCCACCGCCGCGCTCGCCGCCTCCAGCGGCGCATAACGCGTCACGAAATCATTGATCTGGTTCAGGGTTTCGGCAATGCGCCCGGTGGGCGGGGCATCGTGCCCGGCCAGCCGGTCGAAGATATCGCCCATGCCGCGCCAAGCCAGACGCGCCTCCTCCAGATCGCGCCGCAACGCAACATAAGCGCCGGGGCTGGCGGCGCGGGCGGCGGCGCGCATTGTATCGTAGGGCACCACGCCGGCGGCGATGCGCGCCTCGACACGCTTGGCGTCGGCGATCGCTTCCAGCTCAGCGGATTGCTGATACTGGAAGAACATCACCATTTCGCCGTTCGGGTCCTTGAACAAAGGCAGCTTCTGCAAAGGCTGGCTGAGCGTGCCCTCGCCGCCCTCGCCATTCAGACCGGTCACCGGGGCAACGCGGGTTTCCATGCCGTCTTCATCCGGCATCGGGAATAAATGCTCCCAGTACCGTTCCGCCAGCCCACCCAGCAGGCTGGCGCCGAAGGCCAGCCCGCCCAAGCCGTTGCTGCGCACCAGCGCCTCGGTCAGCCAGGCCGCGGCTTCCAGATCCTTGGCCTGGGTACTGAGAATTTCGACAGCCAGGGCGCGCACCTGGCGCCAGCCTTCGGGCGATGCCACCTCGCCCGGATTGGCATCCGCCGCGCGCTCGGCGGCGCGGGCATCGGCGCGCGCGTCGCGCAGCCGGAAGTAAGGAGAGGTCGGCGAGAAATCGCTGCGGACATCCGTTCCGGAGGGCTCATCATCGCTGATCGGCGCCAGCAAGCTTTCGAGATCCAAGCCTTCAATCGCCACGAATCTGCCCTCTTCCCCGCCCTATCGCCATCGACCATGGCGACGTTGTTGCATTATCCATCGAGGGCGTTCGGTTGGTGACGCGATATCATCAAAATTGCATCAACGAACCGGCCTTCCCCTGCTTGTATTAGCTGGACATTAACGGTAACTCAAGCTAACGAAATATTGTTAAATTAGCGCACCGTAAGATGCGCTTTGTTTCGGTATGGGCGTGTCGGATCGGCGTTACCCTCGTGGTCAACGCTGCATTCGACGCGAGACCTTCTTGGAGGGGGACGCTTTGGTCACACTTGACCTCCGGTCGTTAATCGGTCGCCTGGATGAACATTGCCGCCGCGCGCTGGAAGCCGCTGCCGGGCTGACAATGTCCCGCACCCATTACAATGTCGAAATCGAACATTGGCTGGTGAAGCTGGCCGACGGCACGGATACCGATATCGCCGCGATCTTCCGGCAATATGAGATCGATCACGGCCGTTTCATGGCCGATCTCAACAAGGCGCTGGACAGGCTGAAAACCGGCAATTCCCGCGCTCCCGGCCTGGCGCCGGATGTGGTCGATACCGCCAAGCAGGCCTGGCTGCTCGCCTCCATCGAACAGGGGCTCTCGCGGGTGCGCTCGGGCCATGTGCTGTTGGCGCTGCTCTCGGATGAAACCCTGGCCCGGCGCGCGCGCGAGGCCTCCAGCCAGCTTCTGAAAATTCAGCCGGATGTGCTGAAGCGCGACCTGGCCACCATCACCGCCGGCAGCATCGAAGCCAGCACGCCGCTCGCCGCCGATGGCGCCGCCCCGGTGGCGGACGAAAACGGCGTGCCCCGCCCGGCCGGCAGCGGCGCGCTCGACCTTTATACTTACGACCTGACCGACCGCGCGCGGAAGGGCAAGATCGACCCGATCCTGGGGCGCGATTTCGAGATCCGGCAGGCGATCGATATCCTCACCCGCCGCCGGCAGAATAATCCGATTCTCACCGGCGAGGCCGGTGTTGGCAAAACCGCCGTGGTTGAAGGTCTGGCGTTGAAGATCGCCGCCGGCGATGTGCCGGAAGCGATGAAGGATGTGACGCTGCGCACGCTGGATCTGGCGCTGCTGCAAGCCGGTGCCGGGATGAAGGGCGAGTTTGAGCAGCGTCTCAAATCTGTCATCGATGAGGTCAAGGCCAGCCCGAAGCCGATCATCCTGTTCATCGACGAGGCGCATACGCTGATCGGCGCCGGCGGCCAGGCCGGGCAGAACGATGCCGCGAATTTGCTGAAGCCGGCGCTGGCGCGCGGCGAGCTGCGCACCGTCGCCGCCACCACCTGGGCCGAGTACAAGAAATATTTCGAGAAGGATGCGGCGCTGACGCGGCGCTTCCAGGTGGTGAAGGTGGAAGAGCCCTCCGAGCCGATGGCGATCGCGATGATCCGCGGCCTCACCGCGACGCTTGAGCGGCATCACAAAACCCGCATTCTGGATGAGGCGATTTCCGAAGCGGTGCGGCTTTCGGCGCGCTTCATCCCGAGCCGGCAGCTGCCCGACAAGGCGATCAGCCTGATCGATACCGCCTGCGCGCGGGTGGCGATGAGCCAGGCCGCGATTCCGGCGCCGATCGAGGATAAGCAGCGCCGGATCGAGCTGATCGATACCGAAATCGCGATCCTGGAGCGCGAGATGGCGGCGGGCGGCGCGCATGAGGCGCGCATCGCCGAGCTGGCCGAGGAAAAGGCCGGGCTGGAAACGGCGCTGGCCGCCTTGCAGACCCGCTTCGCCGAAGAAAAGACGCTGGCCAACGAGATCAGCGCCGTGCGCGCGAAGATCGAGGATGCGGACAACACCGAGGACAAGGCCGCGCTGAGGACGCAGCTGAATAAGCTGCATGAAGATTTGCGGACATTGCAGGGCGAGACGCCGCTGATCTTCCCGGTGGTGGATGGCCAGGCGGTGGCCGAGATCGTCGAGAGCTGGACCGGCATTCCCGCCGGGCGCATGCAGTCCGACGAGATCAACACCGTGCTCAATCTCAAGCAGGCGATGGAAGAGCGCGTCGTCGGCCAGCCGCATGCGATGGAGGCGGTGGCGCAGGCGATCCGCACCAGCCGCGCCAAGCTCACCGATCCGCGCAAGCCGATCGGCGTGTTCATGATGGTCGGCACCTCCGGCACCGGCAAGACCGAGACGGCGCTGACCCTGGCCAATCTGCTCTATGGCGGCGAGCAGAACATGACCACCATCAACATGACCGAGTTCAAGGAAGAGCATAAGGTCTCGCTGTTGATGGGCAGCCCGCCCGGCTATGTCGGCTATGGCGAGGGCGGCATTCTCACGGAAGCGGTGCGCCGGCGGCCTTATTCGGTGATCTTGCTCGATGAGATGGAGAAGGCGCATCCTGGCGTGCAGGACGTGTTCTTCCAGGTGTTCGACAAGGGCAACATGAAGGACGGCGAAGGCCGCGATATCGATTTCAAGAACACCGTCATCATCATGACCTCGAATGCCGGCACCGATCTGATCGAGAAGCTTTTCGCCGATCCGGAAACCGCGCCGGATGCGGCCGGGCTGGCGGAGGCGCTGCGCCCGGAGCTGATGAAATATTTCAAGCCGGCCTTCCTGGGCCGGGTCACGCTGGTGCCGTATTTCCCGCTCTCCGACGAGGTGATCCGTCAGATCGTGCGGCTGCAGCTCAACAAGATTCAGAAACGCGTGAAGGAGGCCTACAAGGCCTCGTTCACCTACGCGCCGGAGCTGGTGGAAACCATCGCCGCGCGGTGCAAGGAATCCTCCTCAGGCGCGCGCAATGTCGAGAATATTCTCTCGCGCAGCCTGTTGCCGGAACTCTCCGCCGAGGTTCTGGCCCGCATGGCCGCGGGCGAGGGGATTGCAAACATCTCGGTCGGGATCGGGCCGGAGGGATCATTCTCCTACGCGCTCAGCTAAAGACTCTCTTTTCCATAACAGGAGCACGACATGGCGATTTATATTAAATACACCAACCCGACGGTGGATGGCGATGTCACCACCCAAGGCTTCGACAAGCAGATCGAGGTCCATAGCTTCCAGTGGGGCGTTGGGCGCGGGGTTGGCGCGCCGACCGGTTCGTCCGGTAACCGCGAGGCCAGCACGCCGAGCGTGTCCGAGATCACGGTCACCAAGAATCTGGACAATGCCTCCGGCGGCCTGCTGAAGGAAGCGCTGAGCAGCGGCGGTAAGGCCACTCTGGTGATCTCCTTCGTGCGCACCGACGGCAGCGGCGCCGATACGTATCTTGAAGTCACGCTGACCGACACCATGATCAGCGGCTACAGCCTCAGCAGCGGCGGGGACCGCCCGACCGAGAGCCTCTCCTTCAACTTCGTCAAGATCGAAGTGAAGTTCACCCCGATGAAGCCCGACGGCAGCAAGGGCTCGCCCTTCCCGGTCACCTACGATCTGGGCCTGCAGAAGCTGTCCTGAGAAATGCAAAGGCCGGTGCCAAACACACCGGCCTTTTTCCGCTCTGGGCGTTTGGGACAACGGTGACCAGAGCGGCCTTTGCGAGGTGCGCAGCGATGTGCATGAAACCGCCTAAGCGGACACAAAACCAGAAAACGCCGCCAAATTCATATCTCTGGTTTTGAATTTTCCGTGCTGTCCGCTTTATACATTATAGTGCCAGCCCCTACTCCTCTGCGTCGTGATCTTGGCAGATCAATCCAAAGGACACTCACATGCCGTTCTGGAAATCCAAACCAAAGCCTTTGACAATCTCAGGGCCAATCGGCAGCGACAAATTGGCAGGCACCACCAAACGAGTCGTCTTCGCCGGGCATGGCTCCTTCAACACCATCACCGACAAGAATTACCCCAAAGTTCGGCTGCCTCCCAATGTCACGATGGTGTTTTGGTGTTTGCATGGCGAGGAGCTTCTTGATTCGATTGGAAGCTTTGTTGAATCCCGCGAAGATGTGAACGGATTGCCGGATTACCTCAGCGAGGCAGCAGCCAGGGCCGGATACTCCAAAAACGTTCCCGAAATCGTTCGTGGCGGCTCTGAAATTTGGAATTACCGACTGACCTATCCATCGGGGCTCAGCCTCGGCAACAAACCCGGGAATATCCCGTCCTCGAAATATAATCCTGCGATCACCCCTGCATCACCTGCTAAAACACCAAAAGGCCTACCCGGAGATAAGCGCTATGTGGTGATGCCGCCGCTCTCTGGCGACATCAAGGACCGCGGCGTACCGATCATCGCCTTGCTGGCCGCTAACTGGAATATCTGCGACGGCGCCGTAGTCCATTGGTGCGCGTGCCGCAGCATCGTAGCGCGTTAACGTTTTGGCCTAGAGCCTTCAGCTTTTAGCTGAACGCTCTAGCTTTCATTTTGACGAGCAATTTCATGTGTTTATTTTGACGCTGGCGCGTCAACCTAAACACATATTGCTCTAAACCTCCACCACCACCGCCGTCACATTGTCATTCACACGGTGCGCCAAGGCGGCGTGGATCAGCAGCTCCGTCGGCGGGACGCCCTCGGGCGCGCCGAGCAGGCTTTGGATTTCCGGCTCGCTCAGGGTTTTGCTCAAGCCATCGCTGCACAGCAGAAACCGGTCACCGGGCTGGATCTGGCCGATCACCTTGTCCAGCTCCAGCACCTCCTCATCCGCCCCCACGGCACGGGTGATGACATTGGCATGCGGGTGTTTCTCGGCATCTTCCGGGCGCAGCGTGCCGGCGTCCACCAGCTCCTGCACCAGCGAATGGTCGCGGGTGATCTGTTGCAGCACGCCGCCGCGCAGCAGATAGGCGCGGGAATCACCGGCCCAGAGGCAGGCGAAATGGCGATCGCGGATCATCAGCCCGACGAATGTCGAGGCGATCATCACATCGCCGCCCCGCCGGGCGGCTTCCGCGCGCAAGGCATCATGCACCTGGGTGATGGTGACGCGAATGCCCGAGAGCAGCTCGCTCGCACTCAGGTCAGCGGGCAGGCGCGAGAGCGCCTCGACGATCATGCCCGAGGCGACCTCCCCCGAGGCATGGCCGCCGGCACCATCGGCCACCACCCAGAGCCCCAGCTCCGGCCGGGCGAGCAGATTATCCTCGTTATGTTTGCGAACCGCGCCGACATCCGTCTGCGCCCAGGAACGTGGCATCAATTGAGCCCCTCCACGGGCTGAGGATCGCGCAGCATGGCGCCGGCTTGCGTCGCGGCGGGCAACAGCCCCGGATGATCGAAACGCCGCGGCCGCACCAGCGGGCTGCCTTGCGTCCACCAGCCAAGTGGCGGCAAGGCCGCGTCCTCCACCGGCGCGGCCAGGGCGGCAGCGATCGCCTCGTGCGGCTTGTCGTCAACCACCCCGGCCAGCCCTTCCGCCTCCGCCAGCGCCAGCCATTGGCCGCCTTGCGCCAACGCCGCCGGATCATCCGCCAGCGCCGCCAGGATGAAGGGGTAATGCCGCCCGGCCTTGTCCATGCTCGGCAGCCACACACCCAGCATGGCGCGTGGACCGCAGGCACCGGGGGGGAGGAAGAAATGCCAGATCGGCGCGCTCATCCAGGCCGGCTCCCAGTCTTCGCCGAGATCGGCACGCGATTGGGTCAGGCAGTCCCGGCACCAGAGATCGAGCGGCGCAACAACATCCTCCGGCAGCACAGCGCGCAGAAAATCCCCGCGTGCCGGCAGCTTGCCGAAAAACCCGGTCAGAGCGGGCTGGAACATGCTCATCCCTGCAGGCTGGGGCAGCGGAAATCCGCCAGCATGCCAGGCGCGAAGGGGTTGAGCACGGAGTTGGCGCCGATGCTGTAGCTCACACTATGCCCGCCGGCGGAGAAGGTGAGCGTGTACTGGTCCGAAGACCCAGCCTGCGCCAGCGTGCCCTGGCTGAACAGATGGAACAACGCCCAGGGGCCGGCGGCATCCAGCTCCACCGGGTTGCCGCCGCCGACCGGGGTGATGATCAGCCGCGCCGTCTGCATCCCATCCGCGCCGGGCCAGGAGATCATCGTCGGCACTTGCGGGCCATGCGCGTAGGCGACGTTCACCGCCCCCAGCTGCAGCACCGCCTGGGCGGCGCCGGCATCCAGCGCGGTCGGAGTCAGGCTGAACTGTACAGCCGGCGTGGCGCCGGCGGCGAAGAAGAGCTGCTTGATCGTCTCCGCGCGCTGGAACTCCGCCAGCGCGCCCTGGCTGATCGGCGGGGTGACGCCATTCACCGCCTGCACCCGCCAAGTCCGGCCGGACATATCGACGAAAGGCTGCACCTGCTGGGTGAAGAAGCTGTCCAGCAGCCCGTTCGGGGCGAAGAGATGCGCGAAATCGCCGAGCGGAATGTCGGTGGAGGAGGCGGGCACGAACGGGTAGCGCCCGGCCACCGCCTGCTGGCAGAGCTGGCCGGGCCCGGCGGCCCCGTTGAAGGCCGCCGCCGCCGCCTTGGCGGCACTGCCGCCGCGCAGACCGTTGGCATTGACCACCAGCGCCTGCAGCCAGCGCGAGACGGGCTGCGGGTCGGTCGCCGCCTCGCCTTGCAGCAGGCTGGCCGGGTCGCCGCCCGCCGCGGGCGCCGCCGGGGCGGTGCCTGGAGCGGCGGCGGCCAATGCCGCCAGTTGCTGTTGCAGCCCGTTGATGAGGTTGAGCGTCAGGCTCATCGGCGAGCCGGCGCCGCCACCGACATAATTGATCAGCGGCGCGTAATAATTATCCACCTCCGAACCTAGAGCCGGGCCGCCGCTGGCGGTGGCCGCGCCCATCAGCCCCTGCAGCGCCGCGGCATCCGCGTTCAACGCCGCCGCGCCGGGGATCTTCGAGGTCGCGGCCGGTTTCGGCGGCTCCACGCCCTTGGAGAGCTGCAACTGGGTGGTGATGCTGGCCAGCAGACGCTGCATCGGCGATTGCGGGGAGCCGAGAATATAGAGCGTCTGCACCGCCTGGCCGATATTGGTGGCCGGCTTCAGGTTGAGGTCGCCCAGCATCGCGTTCCACTGCGCCTCGTAATCGGCCTCGTAGAGCTTGATGACGTTCTGCTCCAGATTCTGCATGTCCGGGCTGGAGGGATCGACCTGCTGGCCCGGCCCGAGCACCCAGCTCTCATCCGCGACATCCTTGGCGGCATGGGTGAGGGCCGGCAGCAGCACCAGTTGGAAGCCTTTCAGCGTGTAGAAGCCGGGCACGCCCTCGGTGAGCGGTTTGCCGGAGGCGCGGGTGAAGAGCGGCACGCCGGCCGCCCCCATCGCCTGCGCCGGCACCCAGGCGGGCACGGCGGCGGCGGCCTGGGAGTCGCGGATGCGCGAATAGACGCGCTCGGCCACCGAGACCCGGCTGAAGGTGGCGCGGGCGGCTTCCACCAGCGCGCCATCCAGCGGCACTTGCGGCAGCGGCGCATCCAGCATCGCCACCAGATGCTGCATCAGGTCGTCGCGCAGATCCTGGTTGGCGATACCGGGATAAAGCCGCTGCCAATCCAGCTTCATCCAGGCTTCGACGAGGTTCTTGTCCATCGGCCCCTGCCCGCCCAGCATCAGATAGACGCGTGTGGCCTGGTAGAGGAATTCCGGCTTGTCGAAGCCGCCGCGCATCTCCGCTTCCAGCTGCAAAATCAGCCGGGGCAGCAGGATGTTGTCCAGCGCGTTGGTATAGAGCGTGTTGGCGCCGGCGCTGAGCTTGGGCGCCTGGTTCAGACCCAGCCCCATCGTCCCATGATCTGCCGTGTCGCCAACGCCGAAGGGCATGGCGCGGGCGGCATCCAGCAAGGGCAGCACGGTCTGCAGGTTGGAGTCCTGGACCGGATCCAGCTGCACGGTCTTGGCCGCCTGCTGGTAATTGGCGACCGCCTGGTCGCTGGCCGCAATCGCCGCCTGATTATGGGCGCGGCTGAGCAGGAAGCCGCCCAGCAGCCCCAGAAACAGGATGGCGACAGCGCCATAGCCGGCCGCTTGCAGCAAAATCCGCCGGCGGCGCTGGGCCGGATTTTGCCCCGCCAGCATGGCCTCGCCGAAAATCACTTCCTGCAGCAGGCGGGAGAGGAAATAGCTGCGCCCGGAGGCGGCGCGCAGCGAGGGGGCGCGGCGCTGATCGATGCCGAAGGCGCGCGAGAGCGCGCCGGTCAGCCGGTCGATCGGCGTGCCTTCCTGGGTGCCGGAGGTGAAATAGACACCGCGCAGATACGGCGCCGGGTCCAGCGCCGAGCCGCCGAAGGCTTCGGCCAGGAACTCGTTCAACGGCGCCTCCAGGCTGGCCACCTGGGTCGGGAAGCCGGCGATCAGGCCGCGCCGGTCCGGGCTGCGCTCGCGCTGCAGCAGGTCGATCAGCCGCTCATCCAGACGCTGCACCAGCAGCTTGAACTCGGCATCGAACTGCGCCACCGCGTTGGTGTTTTGCGCCGGGAAGGTGGTGCCCCAGACCTGGGCGCGCTTTTCCTGGTCGAGATCGTCGAAAAACTCGGTGAAGCCGGCGAGCAGATCCGCCTTGGTCAGCAGCGCATAGACCGGCAGCTTCAGATCCAGCCGGGCGGTGAGTTCCTTGATGCGGGTGCGGATGGCGCGGGCATGGGCCAGGCGCTCCTCACGCGGCGCAGCGGCGATATCCGCCAGAGAAATCGCCACCACCACGCCGTTCAGCGCCTGGCGCTGGCGGGTGCGCTTGAGCAGGTCCAGGAAGCCTTCCCAGCCGGCTTTGTCGGTGGCGGCGTTGGAATCCTGGGTGGTGTAGCGCCCGGCGGTGTCGATCAGCACCGCCTGCTCGGTGAACCACCAATCGCAAAGCCGGGTGCCGCCGACACCGGCCACCGCCCCCTGCCCCAGCTCCGCCGCCAGCGGGAATTTCAGCCCGGCATTCAAAAGCGCGGTGGTCTTGCCGGCCCCCGGCGGGCCGATGATCACGTACCAGGGCTGCTCATAGAGATAGCCGCGCGAGCCGCTGGCCTTGCGCAGAAAAGCCAGGGATTTTTTCAGCTTCTCGCTCAGCGCCGCCAGCTCTTCCGCCGCCGCCTTGTCCGGCGTGGCGGCCCCCGCATCCGCGACGCCGGCGGCCAGGGCCGCCTCGCGTTGCTTGCGCCGCCGGTCCAGCAGCAGATTGGCGCCGAGCCAGACCAGCAGAATGACCAGGATGAGGACCAGCCGCGCGATGATGCCAGCCAAAGCGTGAATGAAGGGCGCGAAGAACCACACCAGAGCCGCCAGCACCAAGGCGGCGACGAAGCTCAAAACCCAGCGCGACGCCAGAAAGCCGAGAATTTTTTTCATGGCGATGTCAGTTTCCCGAAGGATGGTTCAGCACGATTTCGATACGCCGGTTCTGCGCGCGCCCCGCCTCGCTGGCATTGCTGGCGACGGGATCGGCATCGCCCATGCCTTTCGCGGTGATGCGGCTCTGGTCGCCGATGGTCTGGTCCAGGATCGCCGCCGCCGCCTGGGCGCGCGATTGCGAGAGGGCGAAATTGGAGGGAAATTGCAGCGTGTGGATCGGCTGGTTGTCGGTATAGCCGGTGACCACCACGGTGCCGCTTTCCTTTGCCAGCGCCTGGCCGATTTTCTGCAACAGCGGCACATCGGCCGCCTCCACCGTGGCGCTGCCGGAGCCGAACAGGCCCTGATTGTTGATGCGCACGATCGGCTGATGGGTGGTGCCCAGCACGCTCACCTTGCCGGCGGCGATTTCGGGCTGCAGGAAGCCGGAGAGACGGTCCAGAATGGTCGGGCCGACCGGGGCGGGCTCGGCCGGGGCGACCACCGGCTGGGCGCGGACGATCTGCGGCATATGCGGCAACGGCGCGTTCACCTGCGCCTGGAAGGCGGCGTCCGACTTGCCGGAGAGCGAAAACAGGCAGCCGGCATAGACCAGCCCGAGCACGCCCAGCGCCACGATGGCGACCACCCAAACCGGCACGCCGAAGCGGCGCGGTCTATAGCCCGCCGCCACACCCTGCCAATGCGGGGACAGAGCCGGATCGCCCGGCGGCATCTGCCGGCGCAGCACCGCGTAGGTTTCCTCGCGCAGCCGGTCGATCTCGGCCGGGCCGCGCGGAGAGAGCCGGTAGCGGCCCATATAGCCGAGCGACAGGCAGAAATACATCAATTCCAGAACCGGCAGGAAATTGCCGGGGTTTTGGCGGATCTGCGCCATCACGTCGAAAAACCGCTCGCCGGAGCGGACTTCCTGATGGAAGGTGGAGACCAGCGAGCGCTGCGCCCAGGCGCCCTGGCTGCCCCAGGGTGTGGCCAGCACCACATCATCCAGGCTGGCGCAGAGCGCGTAATGGGCCGGGCGGAGCTGCTCCATGGGGATGTTGCGCGCCCGGGCGGTTTCCTCGAAGCGGCGGATTTCACGCACCGCGCGCTCGCGCAAATCCCCGGAGTCAGGCGCCTGCAAGGTGTTGCGCAGCCGGGCCAGCAATTGCAGCAGCGGCCCGGCGCAGGCGATCAGCGGGGCGCCGCCCATGGAGATCGTCTCCGGCGCATCCGCCGGCAAGGCGGCGGCCGGGGCGCTGTAGCCGGGCGCTGCGGCGGCGGGCGCGCCGCCAAACGGGCTGTCGAACGGCGAGGGCTGGGCGGGCGGCGGTGTCGCCGGGCGCTTGCCGCCCGGGATCGGCCGGATCACGGTGCGGTCTGAATCGTCCGGCTCGGAGAACGGATTATCGCTCATCGTCTCTCTCCCTCAGCGCCTCGCGCGCTCACCCTTTGATGGCCCACAACTCCATGCGCAGGCCAGGAAATTCTCCGGAGACATGGATCGCGAAGCCGCCCGAGGTCTGCATTTGCTGCCAATGCGGGCTGTTGCGGTCCAGTTCGAAATAAGAGCCGCCGGCATAGAACGGGATCTGCCGGGGGGCGACGGGCAGCGGGCGCACGGCGATGCCGGGCAGCGCCACATTCACCAGCTCGCGAATATGCTCCACCGCGCCGATCTTCACCTGGGCGGGGAAGAGGCGGCGCATCGTCTCGGTCGGCACATCGGCCTGCACCGTCAGCACGAAATTCGCCGCGCGCAGAATATTGCGGTCATTGATCGGGCCGACATGCACGCCGTGCCGGCGCTCCTGCAGCGGGATCGCCACCGCGTTGGTTTCAATAACGGAGGAGAGCGCGCGGCGCAGATCGGCGATCACCGGGGCGAAAGAACGTTGCAGATCCTCATGCCGGTAGCCGGGATATTTGTTCGGCCGGCGCTGCCCCTCGGTGAAAGTGGCGAATTCGGCGGCCATCTGCACATAGGCGGTATAGAGCGTCTCGGGATGGATGTTCGCCGCATCGGCCCAATGCTGCAGCAAAGCCTGCCAGCGATTGAGCGCCTGCAGCAGCATGAAATCCGCAACCTCGGCGACACCGCGCGCACCCGGCGCATTCACCCGTGCCGCCAGCGCCTCGCCGCGCTGGTTGATCATGCCGGCGAATTCGGTGACCAGCCCGGCCAGGCCCGGCACCGCGTGGCAGGCCAGAGCGGGGGGCAGCCAGTTCTCATCCAGCGTCACCCGCTTGTCGGATGAAACCTCCATGATCCGCGCGACGGGAATGCAGAGATAGCCGGCGCGGTCATCGCTATCCAGCAGATAGCGCAGCTTCAGCCGGCCGATCAGCAATTCCGCCGCCTGCGGCGAGGCGGAATGGGTGTCGTAGGCCTCGAAGCTCTGCGCCTTGTAGCGGCCTTCGGCGCTGCCATCAGCGGCGGCGATTTCCACCGCCCCGGCCTGCTGCACCGGCAAGGCCAGATGGATGAGCACGCCGCGGGTATTTTCCGGCACCTCGAACGGGGCGGGATGGTCGGTTTCGCCGGGCAGGCTGAAGGGGGTGCCGTCCTCGAACACGCCGGCGGCGGTGGCCAGGGCAAAGCGGCCGGTGCCGAGCAGATCGCGGTCCAGCATCATCTGGGTCAGGCCCCAGCCATGCGATCGCAGCGCCGCGACGCGTCCGCGCAGCGTCGCCTCCAGCCAGCGATCCTGCTGCTGAAAATGCTGGGAGCGGAGGAACATCCCCTCCTGCCAGATGACGCGGTTGGTCCAGCTCACGAAGCGGCTCGCATAATCGTCAAATCTCCCAAACACGGCACTCGGAGGCGCCGCGCCATTATTACGGCTTGCGCATCATCCGCCAAGGGATGCGGTCAGCCCGTTTATATGCAGTGTCAGCACGGTTGGCCCATGGGCCGCAACCGGCGCGGTGAGTTTCCAGGTTGAATGATTGATATCCCGGAACAAGACCGCGACGCCCAGCGTGGTCGTCCCCGGCGTCAGGTTGATCGTTTCCGTCAGCTTCTGGCCGGGTGAAACGATATATTGCGCGGAACCGCCCAGCGCCTCGGTGCCGAGCGCGGCACTCTCATTGCCGGTGAGGGTATAGACATCCGCCGCCTGGAACTTGCCGCTGGCGGCAAGCTGGTAGACGCGCACGGCCACCGCCGTGCCCTGGCCGGACGGGTCAGGGTTTTGCCCGGTGGCACCTACGATGTTCAAGGTGAGCACAGGCGGCGGGGGCGGCGGTGAGGCGCAGCCGGCAAGCACCAGGAAAGCGGCAAGAAAAACCGAACGTTTCATCACATCCCCCATCATCCAGGATCCCGCGCGCTCACTTCGCGCAGCGCGGTTTCATAGGCACGTGCAAAAGATTTTCCGAACACGCTGTCGAAATCATCGGCCAGCGCGCGGGTGATGGTTTCGTGAAGTTTCTCATAGGCCTCGAAGGCGCGGGCCTTTTTCTGCGCCGGCAGCAGCGCCATGCCGCCTTCCACCTGCAATTTCGCGGGGTCGAGCTGGGCCAGCAAGGCGCGCACCGCATCCTGCATCGCCGCCATGGTGGCGAGCTCATGCAGGCGCATATCGCGCAGCGCATCATTCACCGCCGCGTCCGGGCCCATATCCACCCGCCGCCCGAGCCCGAGCAGCGCGGTCAGCGCGTCATCGTCATCGGCGGAGAATTTCAGCGGGTTGTTGCCGCGGGCGCGGATCATGGTCTGCTCGATGCGGAATTCACCCTTGATGGTGGCGCGCGCGATCAAAGCCTGGCGAATGCCGGAGACGACAGCCCGGAAGGTGCCGCCCAGCGCCTGCATCAGCGCCTCGGGATTGGCGGGGCTGGCGGCTTCCAGCCCGGCGCCGCGCAGGAAGGCGGCCATCAGCGCATCGCCGCCCGGGGGCAGCGCCTGTGCCGTGACAGGCGGGGGCGTCACCGGCGGCGCCGCGCGGGGGACCTCCGGCAGCGCGGCTGGAGCAGCTTGTGGCGGGCGATGATCCGCCGGCTCGGCAAAGGGGTTGGCGGCCTCCGGCGCCGGGCGCGGGGGCAACGGTGGCGGCATGGCGGGGGGCGCGACCGGCGGCGGCGCGAATGGCGCGGCAGGCGGCGTTGCCTCGAACGGGGACGGGGTCGAGGCCCAGGGATCCGGCGCCGGCGGCTGGTGCGGCGGCGTGAAGGCTGGAGGTGCCGCCGGCCGGGCAGGCTGCTGGCCCGGCAGCGGCGATAGATCCCAATCATCATCCTCCGGCAGCATCTGCCGGGCGGCGGGCGGGCGGAAGGCGTCGCTGAAGGACGGGGTGTGGTCCGGCTGGGTCGGCGCGCCGAGGAAATCGCTCTCCGGCCCGGCCAGCGGGTCGAACCGGTCCGGCATCTGTACCGACGGAGGCTGCGGCGGGCCGCCAAAGAGCGGATCATTCGGGCCGAAGGCCGCACTGGTGAAGCTGTTGGCCGGCGGTGCCGGCGGTGGCGCGAACACATCGCCGCCGAACGGATCATCGAACGGCGAGGCACCCTTGCCAAAGCTGGACGCCCCGAACCCCTGCCCGTCCTCGACCCTGGCCTCGATCTCATAGGCGCCGAAGCGGATCCGGTCGCCATCGCGCAGCGGGCGGATCTGGCCATTGCCGATCGGCTCGGGGTCGTGGTTCAGAAAGGTGCCGTTGGTGCTGATATCCGCAATCGCCCAGCCGCCATTGCGAAAGGCGATGACGCAATGGCGCTTGGAGAGCAGCCGGTCCGGATCCGGCATGATCCAGTCATTATCGGCCCCCCGGCCGATGCGGAATTCCCCGCCGGAGAGCTGCTTGGTTTCGGGCGGCACCGCATCCGGGCAGCGCAGAATGGATAGGGTCAGGGTCATGGCGCCTCCGGCGGCAGGCGGCCCGGACCGCCGGCGGCGATATCCTGGGCGGATTGCAGGAACATTGCCAGGCGCTGCGGCTGCCGGGCGGCATCCAGGCGCACCGAGGCGAGGGCCAGCGCCCCCGCCACCGCGATGCCGGTGAGATGCGGCGGCGGGGTTACCGCCGGCGCGTCCGGCGGCGCCAGCGACTCCCCGCTCCAGAACGCCGCCACCCCGGCCCAGGCCTCGGGGCTTTGAAAGCCGGCGCGCCGGGCTTCCTCCATCGCCGCCCGGGCATGGGTCATGCTCTGCTGGCGTACCCAGCCCTCGGCCTGCTCGCGCGCCTTGCGGTCCGGCTCCGGCAGCGCCGCCGGGGCGGTGTGCAGGGCGCACATGCAGGCCCACCAGACCGCCTCGCGCTTGGGCAAGGCATGGGCCAGAACCCGCGTCGCCTCGATCCCGAACCCCGCCTGAGCCAGCGCGGCGACCACCGCCTCCACGCTCTCCAGCCCGGCCACGCTGGCCAGCGCCTTCCCCTGCAGATCCGCGCGCTGCAACACCACAGGCAGGGCGGCGGCGGATAATTTGCTCTGCGTCGCAGCACTCATTTTATGTGCCCTCCCCGCGTCACGAATTGATCATGGTGATGCCGCCCTTGAGCTCCAGCATCCCATCCCCGGAGACCTGCACGATCGCCCCCTTCACCGCCGTCTGCGCCTGGCCGGTGACATTCACCTGAATGCCCTTCACATCCACCTCGGAGGCGGTGAGCTTCACCGAGCTGGGGCCGACGGTAAGGGTGATCGAGCTGGTATCGATGACAATCGAATTACCCCCGACCTTCAGCGTGATCGACTGCCCGGCCTTATGGGTGATGGTCCCGACGCTGACCTCCAGCGATTCATTGCCCTGGCTCACCGTGGTGGATTTATTGCCCTCGGAGACGGTGGTGGTGAAATCCTGCTTCACCGTGTCGGTCTTCTTGCCGTCGATCTTCACCGTCTCGTCCTTGCTGACGGTGACGTTGCGGTCGTTCTCGACCTCGATATTGAGGTCCTTCTCCGCATGCAGATAAACGACCTCGCTGCCCTTGGTATCGTCGATGGAGAATTCGCTGAAATTCGCGGTGCCGCCCTGCATGGTGGAGCGTGTGCGCAGGCCGCTCTTGTTCTTCTCGGAAGCGGCGAAGACCGGCTTGTTATTGCCGTTGAACAGGCAGCCCACCACCACCGGGCGGTTCACATCGCCTTCCAGGAAGGAGACCACCACCTCCATGCCGATGCGCGGAATATACTGGCTGCCCCAGTTATTGCCGGACCAGCCCTGCATCACCCGCACCCAGAGGGTTTTATCCGTGGTGATGTCGCCCTCATGGTCGAAGGGGAACCGCACCTGGATGCGGCCGAGATCGTCCGTATAGATCTCCTCGCCCTTCGGGCCGATGACGATGGCGCTGTACATCCCCGCCATCACCGGCGGCGCGTGGACGGGCTCTTCCTGATAGCTGGTCTTGGACGGAAACGCGACGATGCTGGCCGAGACCGACATGCGATGGCCGGACGCGCCGCCGGCCTTGCTGTCCACAATACTCAGCCCGAGCGACTGGATGACATATTCCGTGGCCGCGCCTGTCGTCGGGTCATTCTGCAAGGTGAATTTGCCGCCGGCGATGAAATCCGCGATCTGGCCGGAGCCGGTATAAAGCTGCGCCCCGGCTTCCGCCGCCAGCATATGGGTCTTGGCCAGGGTTTTGGCGTTGCCGGTGGCATCGCGCACCGCCGGCCAGCCATAATGGGTGCGCTGCGCGGCGGCGGAGGCCTGCAGCACGGTACTCTCGGTGCCGGTGATCGCGCCGGGGGCGAGCGTATCCGTCGCCGGATTGTAATCATCCCGGCGCACGCTGCCCATCACCGTGCGGTCCATCCGGTGCCAGCTATTCAGCACGCCGAACCCGCCATGGGTCTCATCGAGATAGATCTGCGGCGCGGCAATATCCGCGAAGGCGGTGTTGGCGTTGGCCAGCACCATCGTATGGGCGCCCTCGCTATGGGTGAAGAAATAGAAAATCCCGGCATCTTCCATCAGCCGCTGGATGAAATGCAGATAGGATTCGTTGAATTGCACCACATAATCGCGGACGGGAAAGGCGCCGCTGGTCTTGTCGCTGACCGCGACGCTGAATTTTCCCAGCACGTATTTGACGATGTCGAGCACCGATTGCTTCTGATAGAAGCGGCAATCCATGGTCTGGCTCAGAAACCAGAGCTTCGGCACGACGCTGATTTCATATTGCCATAGCGTGGTGGATTGCGAGGGCAATTGCCGCACGGCATTGACCAGGCCGGAAATATAGCGCTTGGCCGTGCCCCCGTCCGGCGCCGCGACGCTCACCGTCACCGCCTTGTCGAGCAGGCTGTTCGCATCCAGCAAAGCGCTGCCGGAATGCAGCTGGACCGTATATTGAAAGGGGCGGCTGAGGCGCTCGGTGCCATTGACGGCGGCGATCCCGAAGCTCGCATCCGGCAATGGCGTCGTGATCGTTAAAAAATCTAACTCTCCGCCCATGACCCACCCATCCGTTCCTGTCGTCCCGGAAACGGCGAGACCGCCTCCAGCCCGGCCGCGCGGGGCCCGGCTTGGCCCGCAATGCCTGATTCCGATCATTTCCCCAAATGTTGCACAGCCGCAAGGCTGGGCGGGGCGATGCTATCACCTTCATTATGATATCACCATGCCCGGGGGCGGGGAATTATCGGCAAGCCGGAACGACCCGCGCGGGCGTAGGCTGGCCATCATCGCGGCCCCGCGGCGGCGCGGCCTTCCGCAATTGCGTTTGCGGTGCCTGCCTCCCTGACATCACGATCTCGCGCCGCGCGCAGGCGAGCCCTGCGCGCGGTCCCATTCCCCCTGCCCGCCGAAGCTGCGTTTAATCCACCCGCCGACGCGCAAAGCGGCTTCAACGGGGGGATTGCGGATGCACCATACGACACTCAGCCTGCGGCATGCCCTGCTGGCCCTGGCGGTGATGGCGATCTGGGGCAGCAATTTCGTCGTCGCGCGGCTGGGGCTAGAGCAGTTTCCGCCGTTCCTCTTCGCCGGGCTGCGCTTCACCCTCGCCGCCTTGCCGCTGGTGGTTCTGCTGCCCCGCCCCAATGTCAGCTGGCGCAACCTCGCCGCCTACGGGCTGCTGATCGGCACCGGCCAGTTCGGGTTGCTGTTTCTGGCGCTGAACGGGCATATCTCGCCCGGCCTGGCCTCGCTGGTCATCCAGGTTCAGGTCTTCATCACCATCTTCCTCGCGATGCTGCGCAATGGCGAGCGGCTGCGCGGCTTTCAGATTATCGCCTGCCTGCTGGCCATCGCGGGGATTCTGGTGATCGCGGCGCATGTGAATGGCCATACCACGCCTCTGGGCCTGGCCCTGGTGCTGTTGGCGGCCGGTTGCTGGGCCAGCGGCAATATCGTCGCGCGCGAGGGCCGGCCGGATAATTTTCTGGCCTACGTGGCCTGGAGCAGCCTGTTTTCGGCGCCGCCGCTGCTGGGCCTGTCCCTGCTCACCGAAGGCCCGGCGGCGATGGCCCATGCCATCAGCCACGCCTCGCTGGGCGGCTGGGCGGCGCTGATCTGGCAAGCCGTCGGCAATAGCTGGTTCGGCTATGCCTGCTGGGGCATGCTGCTCGCCCGCTACCCCTCGGCCACCATCACCCCGATGGCGCTGCTGGTGCCGGTTTTTGGCATGGGCAGCGCGGTTTTATGGCTGCACGAGCCGATGCCGGCCTGGAAGCTGGGGGCCGCCCTGCTGGTCATTGTCGGCCTGGCGGTGAGCGTGTTCTATCCGCGCCTGCAGGCGGGAATGGCCCGGCGCCGGCCGCTCTGAATTTTATATGAGCGCGCAATTTCATATGTTTATAATGCCCTTGTGAGGGGGATGGAGAGTCTGCGATTGTCGCCTGGCGGCAGAGCCGGAGGGCGGGATCCGGCGTGATGTAGGGGGCACGCGGCATTGGACCAGGCCGCCAATTGTCGTGGGCTGATTATGCAATCCCTAAAGGATTAGAAATCAACAAACGCCAGTTTCCATCGGGACAGCGCTCCAATATCTGCGTCGCGGTCCCTCGCTGGACGATGTCTTGCCCGCCCGGTTGCGCGGCACACAGCTCCCAGTCGAGCAGCAACAAGGCGGTTTTCTGATTCACAATAATCCGGCGGATGCGGTTACGCAGCTTCGGTGCCATTGCGATGAGATCGCCAAGGGCTTTACGCAATGCCGTGGTGCCGCTGACGAGCGTACCGTCAGTCATCCGCATCATGGCATCCTGGCAAAAGAGCGCCATCAACGCATCCAGATCTCCTCTGCAAAATGCTTGATCAAACCTGCTGGCGAGGTCTTCCGGCTGCAAGGTCAGCGCCGGCTCGTCATGTTTCAGTTCGGAGATATAAGCACGAAGCAGCCGCGCCAACGCCTCAGGCGCTTCAAAAGGAACGAGATGCCCGATCCCTGCCATGACGGTAAATTTTGCCGCGGGTAAAGCTGGGACCACAATCCCGCGCAACATCTCGATGCTGTCCACCTTGTCAAATTCACCGCCCAAAACCAGAACCGGGACATTGATCGATTGCAGCGCGGCACTGACATCCTCGGCAATCGCGCAAGCCGGCCAGAATGCTTTCGCCGCGGCGCCGCCGCCCAAGCTGTCGGCGATGATTTGCGCGCGCCATTCCGGCTTCAGCTTTGATCCAGCCAGGATGTTATCGATCGTCCAGGAGATTGCCTCGGCACTATTATACGCGCCCGCCATGCCTTCGCGTTCGGCATCGGAAAGTATTTTGCCTTGCGCGGGCGAGGGAGCCACCAGTACCAACCCCGCAAGCCCCGCAGGGCGGCGCGAGGCCAGCAACTGGGCTATTTTTCCTCCCATGGAGTGGCCGACCAGGATGTAACGCCGCACCCCTAACGCTGAGACGGCGGCCTGCACATCATCCGCCAATGTTGCGATATCATAGCCCGTATCCGGCCGGTCTGAACCGCCCCACCCACGCATATCCAGCGCGATGCTGCGAACCCAACCGGGCAGCGCCTCGATGACGGGCGCCCAGCTGCGCGCCGTGCCGCCGAAATAAGGGAGAAATATAAGCGTCAAGTCACCATATCCCGCCGCTTCGGCGTGGAGGGTGATACCGTTCGCGGAGACCAGCATATCGATGTCCTTTTCTAGGCATGAAATCCAGCCACGACGATAAGAGTATCCCATTTAAACGATAATCCTGTTATGATGAGATACACTCGATAATAAGGTGATCGAATTAACATGGACCGGCTGTTAAGCCTCTCAGTTTTTGTCACGACCGTTGAGCAAGGCAGCTTGGCCGCGGCGGGGCGGGCGCTCGGGATGACGCCGGCAATGGCGGGCAAGCATGTTTCCGCGCTGGAGGCGGGGCTGGGGGTGCGCCTCCTCCACCGCACGACACGCAAGCTGCATATGACCGAGGCCGGCGAGGATTATTACCATCGCAGCCGCAAGATTTTGGAATCCCTGGAAGATGCCGACAATGCCGCCCAGCAATTACAGGACGAGCCGCGCGGCCTGTTGCGCATTGCAGCCCCCGCCAGCTTTGGCCCACGGCATTTGGGCGCGCCACTGGCGGCATTCCTCGGGCAGTATCCTGGCTTACGAATTGAGATGAGCTTGACCGACCAAATCACCGATCTTGTCGCCGGCGGGTTTGATCTGGCGGTCCGGATCGGCAGCCTTGCCGATTCCAGCCTCGTCGCGCGAAAACTTGCGCACACGAACATGCTGGCCTGCGCCTCGCCGTCTTATTTAGAAAAAAAAGGATGCCCGCAAAAACCCGCCGATTTGCGGAATCATGACCGCCTCGCCTTCAACCGCGCCACCACCGTTGGCGATTGGTGTTTTACCGATCAAAACGGTATTACCAGCAAGATTTCCGGAACGGCAAAGCTTGCCGCGGATAATATGGATATACTCTTGAACGCCGCGCTCGCAGGAGCGGGCATTGTTTATGGGCCGGCTTTCATCTTTTCCGAATATCTCCAGACGAACCGGCTGCAGCGGCTCTTGCCGGACTACATAACCGAAAGCCTGGATATTCATGTCGTCTATCCATCAGCATCGCTCGTCCCCGCGAAGCTGCGCCGGCTGATTGCGTTTCTTGCCGATTGGTTTGGCAAAAACGCTTCATGGATGTGAGTGCAAGGAATTCTTCCGCCAGAACAGGAACGCGTAGGCGCCGACTTTTTTACTGGAAAACAAAAAAGTCTGCCTAGCGCAGGCAAATTTTGCACTTCTGATGATGCGCAAGGGTCGTCACCTGCCGTTCTAGAGTCTTCTGTGATTAGGTTGACGCGCCAATGTCAAAATAAACACATGAAATTGCTCGCTAAAACAAAATTTAGAGCATCAAGCTAAAAGCTTGATACTCTAAGTGAGCAGAAGTTTTTGGGGTGTGGGGACTTTTTTCAAAAAGTCCCCACCTCTTAAAAAATCACCAGATCGTCCCGGTGGATGACCTCATCGCGCCCGCGAAACCCCAGCAGCGCCTCGAAATCCTCGGAGCGATGGCCGGCGATGCGCGCCGCGTCCTGGCTGGAATAGGCGGCGAGACCGCGGGCGATGCGGGTGCCATCCAGCGCCAGCACGTCCACCGGATCACCACGCTCGAAGGCGCCATTCACCGCCCGGATGCCGGCCGGCAGCAGCGAGGAGCCCTTGGCCAGCGCGCGGGCGGCGCCGTCATCGATGGTGAGGGTGCCGGCAGGGGCGAGGTGGCCGGCGATCCAGCTTTTGCGGGCGGAGCGGCCTTCCGGGGCGGGCAGGAACCAAGTGCATTTCGCCCCGGCGGCGACGGCGGCGATGGGGTTGGGGCGGTTGCCGATGGCGATCGCCATGGCGCAGCCGGCCTGGGTGGCGATCTGTGCGGCCACCAGCTTGGTGCGCATGCCGCCGGAGGAATAGCCCGGCGGGGGCTCGCCGCCCATGGCCATGATCTCCGGGGTGAGCGTGTCCACCACCGGGATATGGGCGGCGTCCGGGTCCTTGCGGGGGTCGGCGGTGTAGAGGCCGTCAATGTCCGAGAGGAGCAGCAGGGCGTCGGCCTGGACCATCTCGGCGACGCGGGCGGCCAGGCGGTCATTATCGCCATAGCGGATCTCGGCGGTGGCCACCGAGTCGTTCTCATTGATCACCGGCACGCAGCCCAGAGAGAGCAGGGTGGAGAGGGTGGCGCGGGCGTTGAGGTAATGGCGGCGATTCTCGGTGTCGCTCGGCGTGATCAGCAGCTGCGCGGCGGTGAGGTTTTTCTCGGCCAGAATCTGCGCCCAGGCCTGGGCCAGGCGGATCTGGCCGACGGCGGCGGCGGCCTGCTTCTCATCCAGCCGCAGCTTCGCACCGCTGAGGCCCAGCTGGCGGCGGGCGAGCGCGATGGCGCCGGAGGAGACGACGATGATCTCCGCCCCATGCGCGATCAGCTCGGCGATATCCGCGGCCACACCACGCAGCCAGGCCTCGCGCGGGCCGGCGGTCTCGGGGTCGACGATCAGCGCGGAGCCGATCTTGATGACGATGCGCTTGGCGGATTTCAGCGAGGGGATCATGCCCCGGCGCGCTCCGCCTTGGCCTCGTTGATGACATCCTGCAAGGCGCGCAGCACCTCGCGCACGCCTTCGCCGGTGACGGCGCAGATGGTCATGATCTTCGCGCCCGAGGCTTTCGCCAAGGCGGATTTGCGGGCGGAAAGCTCGCGCGGGCTCATCGCGTCGGTCTTGTTCAGCACGATGATCTCGGGCTTCTCGCTCAGCCCGCCGCCATAGGCTTCCAGCTCGGTGCGGATGGTGCGCCAGGCATCCACCACGTGGCCGGCCGCGCCATCGATGAGGTGCAGCAGCACCGCGCAGCGCTCGACATGGCCAAGGAAGCGGTCGCCCAGCCCGGTGCCCTCATGCGCGCCCTCGATGAGCCCGGGAATATCCGCCAGCACGAACTCCTCGGACATGTTCAGCCGCACCACGCCGAGTTGCGGGTGCAGGGTGGTGAAGGGGTAGTCCGCGATTTTCGGGTTGGCGCCGGAGACCGCCTTCAGGAAGGTGGATTTGCCGGCATTCGGCAGCCCGACCAGCCCGGCATCGGCGATGAGTTTCAGGCGCAGCCAGACCCAGCGCTCCTCGCCCGGCCAGCCTTTATCGGACCGGCGGGGCGCGCGGTTGGTGGAGGTTTTGAAGCGGGCATTGCCAAAGCCGCCATCGCCGCCCTTGAGCAGCACGATGCGCATCCCCGGCTTGTCGAGATCCGCCAGCATGGTCTCGCGCTCATCGTCGAAAATCTGGGTGCCGACCGGCACCTTGATGACCAGCTGCGGGGCGCCGGCGCCGGTTTTATCCGAGCCCGCGCCATTGCCGCCCTTTTTCGCCTTGAAATGCTGGGTGTAGCGGAAATCGATCAGCGTGTTCAGATTCTCGACCGACTCGAAGACGATATCCCCGCCCTTGCCGCCATCGCCGCCATCCGGGCCGCCGAATTCGACATATTTCTCGCGCCGGAAGGCGGTGACGCCATCGCCGCCATCGCCGGATTTGAGGAAGATTTTCGCCTGGTCGAGGAATTTCATCGGAAAACTCGCAATAAAAAAGCCGGCTCGCGCCGGCTTTTAAGGGTGGGCGCGGGCCCTGTCGATTACTCGGCGGCCTGGGCCACCGGCTCGACGGAGACGTGCACGCGGTCATCAGCCTTGCGGGTGAACACCACCTTGCCGTCCGCCAGGGCGAACAGGGTGTGGTCGCGGCCGACGCCGACATTCAGGCCCGGCTTCACCTTGGTGCCGCGCTGACGGACCAGAATGTTGCCGGCGATGACGGCCTGGCCGCCAGCCTTCTTGAGACCGAGGCGGCGGCCTTCGGTATCGCGACCGTTGCGGGACGAGCCGCCAGCTTTCTTATGTGCCATTGGTGAGGTGCTCCTTTAGGCCGCGTTGATGCCGGAGATGCGCAGCACGGTGACGTGCTGGCGGTGGCCGTTCTTACGGCGGCTGTTCTGGCGGCGGCGCTTCTTGAAGATCAGGACCTTATCGAGGCGGTCCTGGGCGATGACGGTGGCGGTGACCGAAGCGCCGGCGACCACGGGGGCGCCAAGCTTCAGGCTGCCTTCGCCGCCGACGGCGAGGACATCAGTGAAGGTAACCGTGCTGCCGGCTTCCGCCTCCAGCTTCTCAACCTTCAGCACCGCGTCTGGCGTGACGCGGTATTGTTTGCCGCCGGTGCGGATGACTGCGAACATGGTATAATCCAATCAGGTGTCGACTCAAAACCTAGAGCGCGCCCAGGAGACCCCAGCCGCGACGAGTGGCGCGTTATAGCGAGGCCAAAGGCGCTGTCAATGCTGATTCTGCTTCCGGCACGGTTTGGTTTTTTGCAAGCCTGTTGCGGTGCCGCGCGCCCTTGCCTATAAGCCCCGAGCCGAGACCCAAGGAGAGGTGCCAGAGTGGCCGATTGGGGCAGTCTCGAAAACTGTTGTGCGTGCAAGCGTACCGTGGGTTCGAATCCCACCCTCTCCGCCATGGACTATTTAAGCGACTGAAGTGCTTAAACTATCTCGATTTCCAAGGCCTTTGACCGCCGACTGTAGCACCGAACTGTTACGCCTGAGGTCATGCAAGAGATGCCGAAGCATCCTGGCGGGATTGTCATCCTAACCGCCGACCAGACAGGCTCCAAAGGCCGACCCTGCCGCCAAAACCCAGGAAGCTGGCCCCTTCCGGAGGGAGCCTTTGTTATGCAAATTGATTTGCGAATATTACGGCTTCGGGGATGCCTGGCTTGGCGGCGTTGTTGCGTCCTCCGATGAGGAGGGGGCCGCTAGCCGGAGGCGTCAGCTGATAGAGCCGCTCGGCCCAAACGAGTGTTGCGGCTTTTGTCATTCCGAATTGCGGGCGGCGTAGGTCGTGATAGCATGCTTGCAGCACTGGAGATGCAGCATGCCTGAAACGCCATCCTCGCCGCTCGACCTGTCGTTGTTCGACACGGGGCCTGTGTCTCTTCCCGCCATAGAATCCGCGCCGGCTCCGCCGGCGCCGGTGCCGGAGACGTTGGCGCCCCTGCCGCCGGCGCCGCGTCTGGTGGAGGTTGCAAATCTGCCGCCCGAGGAGCTTGCCGCCGCACAGGCTCAGGCCGCCAAGATCGATTTCGCGTCCTCCACCTCGTTGATGACCCATGGCGAGGGCGCGCTGTCAGGCATCGCGGCGTCATCCCGTCAGCTGCTCTCGGGCGTTCGGCTGGGCGATGCCGGTGAGGCTGGGCGGATTGCCGCCGCCGTGCTTGATGGCATCAAGATCCTACGCATTTCCGACCTTCAGGCCGAAGCGGAGGCCGGCGTGCAGCGCCCTGGCCTGTTCGGCAAACTGCTCGGCGGCATCGGCCAGGCGCGCAGCGCCTTCCAGGGCTTTGCCGAAAGCCGTAAGCAGTTCCTCACCCTCATGGACCAGGAGCAGGCCAAGGCGCGCAAGACCAAGGCCGATCTCGCCGTGTCCATCCAGCTGCTCGACCAGCAGGCGGCGGCCATCCGGGAGGGGCTGTATAATCTCAAAATTGGCATCGCCGCCGGGCAGATCGCGCTTGATCGTGCCGAGGCGGAGCTGGAAGCGAAGCGCCTGCGCGCGATCGAGACGCAGGAGGCCGCGGATGCCGCCGAGGTTCAGGCCTTCCGGTCAGGTATCGCCAATTTCCGCGCCAAGCTTGCCGACATGCGCGAGGCGCTGGTGGGCAGCGCCATGCTCATCCCCATCATCGCCCAGAACCGCGCGGCCGCCGAAACCCGGATGCTGAAGATTTCCAACGGCATGCTGGTGGTCATCCCGCGGCTGATGGCGGTGGCCAGCCAGGCGGTGGTGCAGGCGGAAATCCGCAACGCCGCCGATGCCGCCGCCAAGCTGGAGGAGGCCAATCGGCAGATCACGCTGCTTGCCGCCAAGGGGGCGCATGAGGCGGCCGTCACCGCCGCCCAGTCGCGGGGCGGCGATCCACGCAATATCGATGTGCTGGCCCAGGTGGCGGATGAAACCATCCGGACCATGAACGAGGTGATCGACATCGAGCGCGAGGCGGTGGCGCAAGAGGCCGCGCGCGAGCAGAAGCTGGCCGAGATCCGCGCCAAGCTGGTGATTGGCATGCAGGGGGTGAATGCGCGGGTGTTGGAGAAATGAGCGAGAATTTCGACCTCCAGGCGGCGTGGCTGCGCCGCTTTTCCGCCGATGCCGCCTCCCATCTCGGCGCTTTCGCCCACCGTCTGGCCGAGGCGCTGCCCGGGCAGGTCACGATCCATGAGAAAAAGGGGCTGTTTGCCAGGTCCGGCACCGTCACCGGTGTCACGCTGGAGCTGGGCGAGAGCCGTTACAAGCTCGAGATCGTCAATGGCCGTCTGGTTGCCAGCGTCGCCATGGTGGTGCGCGGCATTACGCTGAACACCAAGACCCTTGACGCCGCCGAATGGTTCGCCCGGCTGCGGGCCGAAACCGAGAAGGCCTCGGCCCACGCCCAGGCGCTCAGCGCGTCCCTGCAAGCCTTCATGGTGTCCTGATGGGGCTGTTCGATTTTATCAAGGGCAAGACGGCGGACCAGAAGCAGGCCGAGGCGCTGAGCGCCCGCCGCCAGGCCGATATTCTCAACAGCGTGCAGACCGGGCGTATTCCGCGCGACACGCTAGCCCGCCTCACCGAGACCGCTGCGGGCCGCAAGCCCTGGATGGCGACCCTCACGCCGGCGGAGTTGCTGCTGGCGCGCTCACACGGGCTGAAGCCCATCGCCGCCATCTCCGCCACGTGCTGGCTGCATTATGGCTGGTCCTGGACGCTGGGCCACGCGCAGGGGTGGGAAACGGCGCTGAAACGTCTGGCGGATGAGGCGCGCGCCTGCGGCGCCAATGCGGTGCTGGATGTGAAAATGCGCACCATCCCGTTGGATGTGGACAGCTCCATGGATTTCTCCCTGATAGGGACGGCGGTAAAATTGGAAGGCTTGCCGCCCTCCAACGATCCGGTCATCGCCACCGTCCCGGCGCTGGAATTCGTGAAGCTGTTGGAGGCCGATGTCGTGCCCACAGGCATTGCCATCGGCGCACATTACGAATGGCTGCGCGACTGGAGCGGTTACGCCGCCAATCCCAGCTTGTGGTTCAATGTTGAAGCCAGCCAGCTTTCCGGCTTGTGGGAGATTGTGCGCCGCAAGGCGCACGCCAATCTGCGCGAGACGGCGCGTCCACGGGGGAATGGTGTGCTCGCCCATGTCAATTTCTCCCAGATGTTTGAGGTGGAGCGCGAGTATGGCCAGCAAAAAATCAAGGAATATCTTGCCCGGCATATTGTGGTGGCGACCACGGTGGATGCCCGCCGCGGACCCAAGCTGCCGCATGATGTCGTGATGATGGTGGATATGCGCGACGGCCTCTCCCCTCTGACCGGCACGGCCGCGCACCATCAATCCTACGCCACGAATCAGACTGACGGAGCCATCTGAACCATGACCTTGAATCTGCCTTTGCACGCGCAAGAACGTCTGAAAGGGCTACGCTCCTCGGCCCATTCCACCGGCGTCTTCACATCCGATTTCTCAGTCAATGAGTTCCTTCTGGTCCGCAAGGCCGGCTTCGAGCCGATTGGCCTTTGCGTGGGGTCCTGCGTTTATCATGTCGGCGTTCAATACTCCTCCTGGGGCAAGAACCAGGAGATGGAGGTCCTCTCCAAGGCCATGTACCATGCCCGTGAACTGGCGATGAGCCGGATGCGCGCCGAGGCCGCCGCCATGGGGGCAGATGGCATCGTGGGGGTGAAGCTGACCATCAAGCGGCTTGAATGGGATGAGCATCTTCTCGAGTTCATCGCCATCGGCACCGGGGTGGTGCATGGCGAGGGCCATAAGGGCTTTCGCGCTCATGATAACGGGCCGTTCACCTCGGATCTCTCAGGCCAGGATTTCTGGTCGTTGCTGCATGCGGGCTACCGGCCGGTGGAAATGGTGATGGGCTCCTGCGTCTATCACGTGGCGCATCGCGGCGTGCTCTCCGGCCTTGGCGCGGTGGGGCGGAATGTCGAGTTGGAGAATTTCACGGCCGCGCTCTACGAAGCCCGGGAAATCGCCGTCGAGCGCATGCAGCATGAGGCCGCGGCGGCGAAGGCGGAGGGCGTTGTGGGTGTCGATATTCATGAGGGAAGCCATAACTGGCAACCGCATGTCATAGAATTCTTCGCCATTGGTACGGCGGTGGTGCCGCTGGCGGCTGAAATTGCCCCGGAGAAAATCCCCGACCCCATGATGGTGCTTTCGGTCAATGATTAGAGTGCGATGCGTAGAGCGAGTGGGTGTCAACCCATCTTGCTCTAGTGTCCTGTCTGCATTCAGAGATTCCCTTTGTTTTAGAGTTCTGATTCAAGGCTTGAGGAGGATTCGAGCCTTGAGCAGACGAACACTGACGGACGAGCAATGGAGCCGGATTGAGGGGCATCTTCCTGGGCGTGTTGGCACGCCTGGGCGGAGCGGGGTCGACAACCGGCTGTTTGTTGATGCGATCCTTTGGATGGCTGGTAATGCGGCGCGGTGGCGGGATTTGCCGGAGGTATTTGGCAAATGGACGGCGGTGCATGCGCGTTTCCGGCGCTGGTCTCATGCTGGCGTATGGAAGACGCTTTTCCATGCTCTGGCCGACACGCCGGATTTTGAATACGTCCTGATTGATAGCACCATCTCGAAAGTCCATGCCGATGCGGCAGGGGCAAAAGGGGGGCTGAAATTGCCGCTATCGGCCGTTCACGCGGGGGGCTGACAACCAAGCTGCACGCCGCCGTCGACGCGCTCGGCTTGCCGCTGCGCATCCATCCGACGCCGGGACATCATGGCGATTGCCCGCAGGCGCAAACCCTCCTGAAGGGCTTGCAGGGCGTCGGCCACGTCATCGCCGATGCCGCTTACGACGCCGACCCGCTACGCGCCTTCATTGCCAATGATCTCGGCGCAACCGCCCAGATCAAGCCTAATCCCAGCCGCGCCATCATCCCGCCAATCGATTGGAGGCTCTACAAGGAACGCCATCAGCTCGAGTGCTTCTTCAACAAACTCAAACGCTTCCGAAGGATCGCACTCCGATGCGAGAAAACCATCAAAGCCTTCATGGGGTTCGTGCATCTCGCTTGCGCCATGATCTGGCTACGATGAATGCAGACAGAACCTAGAGCTTGGGCACGGGAACGGCGGGGGAGACAAGGAACCTCTTTTCGCGGTTCGTCTGGCCGGCCGTCAGGCTGATCGTGTTCTGCTTCACCCCTAGCCATTCTGCCAGCGCCGCGATGATCGCCTCATTCGCCTTGCCATCCTCCGGCGGCGCGTTCACCGCCACTTTCAGCCGCGCCTCCGGCCAGCCCGGCGCCGCCGCCGCCGCCACCACCGGGCCAATACTCACCCGCCTCGCCCCCGGCTGCGCTTTCACCGCCAGGCTCAACCCCTGGCTCGTCTCATCCCAAAACCGCATCTCATCCTTCGGCACGAAAAAAAACCCGCCAGCCAATGGCCAGCGGGTCAAGTCAACAGGGAGGCTTCACGTCTGGGAGACGTTGGGACCGAAGTCCCACTCCAGCCCCTCTCGGGACTGGATATGTTGTATATAAGCCACATCAGAGATTTTTTAAGTGTGAAAATCGTAACCCTGTTGATCTTGTGTAACATGCTGTAGCAGCCGGTTTGCGAATCCAAGGAAAGCCCTGGATTCAGCCCTTCACGCCGTTGCGTTCCGCAATAGAATTCACCAGGAAGTCACGGAAAACCGCCACGCGCTTGGAATTGCGCAGCTCTTCCGGATAGACGAAATACATATCCACCGGCGGCTTCTTCACATCCGCCAGCAGCGGCACCAGGCCGGACGAATCGCCCACCAGATAATCCGGCACCGCGCCGATGCCGATGCCGGCACGGATACAGGCCAGCATCGCCTGCAGCGAGTTCACTTCCAGCACCCCGCGCCGCGCCGTGCCGTCCTTGCGGCCCAGCTCGCCCAGCCAGTTGACATCCGGCACTGGCGGCTTGCGGTCGCCGAACAGGATCAGCTTGTGCTTGTCGAGATCGTCCACGCTCTCCGGCGTGCCATTCGCCTTCAGATAATCCGGCGAGGCCCAGATCTGGCTGCGGATCTCGCCCAGATGGCGCTGCACCAGGTCCGGCTGGCGCGGCGGATGCATGCGGATGGCGACATCCGCCTCGCGCATCGCCAGATCCAGATCGGTATCGTCCAGCAGCAGCGAGACGGTGACATCCGGATGCGCGGCGAGGAAAGTTTTCAGCCTTGGCGCCAGCCATGTCACGCCGAAGCTGTGGGTGGTGGTCACTTTCAGCCGCCCGGCGGGCTTTTCCTTGCTCTCGGCCAGCAGCGCCTCGGTCATCGCCAGCTTGGCGAATACCTCGCGCACGGTGCGGTTCAGCGCCTCACCCTGCTCGGTCAGGATCAGCCCGCGCGCATGGCGGTGAAACAACGGCACCGCCAGCGCCTCCTCCAGCGCCGAAATCTGCCGCGACACGGCGGACTGGCTGAGATTCAGCGTGTCTCCCGCATGCGTGAAGCTGCCCGCCTCGGCGACAGCGTGAAAAACCCGAAGCTTGTCCCAATCCATTTTTTGTCCGGTCATTTTATGCCGCCTCGCTGACGTGCAGAGGAATATGGCTCAGAAACTTCTCAACCTCCAGCGCCGCCATGCAGCCGGTGCCGGCCGCCGTCACCGCCTGACGGTAGATCTTGTCCTGAACGTCGCCGGCCGCGAACACGCCGGGGATGGAGGTCTCGGTGGTGCCGGGACGGGTGATGATATACCCCTCCTCGTCCAGCTGCACCTGCCCGTGGAACAAAGACGTGGTCGGCGAATGGCCGATGGCGATGAACACGCCATCCACCTCGATCCGCCTGGCTTCGCCGGTCGTCGCATGTTTCAGATTGAGCCCCGTCACCACAGCCGGGCTGGCGGTGCCGGTGATCTCCTCGACCACATGATCCCAGATGATCGAGATTTTCGGATTCTCGAACAAACGCTGCTGCAAAATCCGCTCGGCGCGCAAGCTGTTCCGGCGATGGATCAGCGTGACATGGCTGGCATGGTGGGTAAGGTAAAGCGCCTCCTCCACCGCCGTATTGCCGCCACCGACCACGGCCACTTTCTTGCCGCGATAGAAAAACCCGTCGCAGGTGGCGCAGGCGGAAACGCCGCCGCCCTGATAGGTCTTCTCCGACTCCAGCCCCAGCCAGCGCGCCTGCGCCCCGGTGGCGATGATCACGCTCTCCGCCTCAAAGAGAATCCCGCCATCGGTCTCGGCGATAAAGGGGCGTTTGGAGAAATCCACCTTGGTGATCAGATCATACATGATCTCGGTGCCGACATGCTCGGCCTGCTTGGCCATCTGCTCCATCAGCCAGGGGCCCTGGATGGGATCGGCGAAGCCGGGATAATTCTCGACCTCCGTGGTGATGGTGAGCTGCCCGCCGGGCTGCAGCCCGGCCACCAGCACCGGGGCCAGATTGGCACGGGCCGCGTAAATCGCCGCCGTGTAACCCGCCGGGCCGGCGCCAATGATTAAAACCCGGGTCTTTTTCACCTCAGTCATCGATGCTGATCCACAATCCTTATAAGTCCCGGATTACATATCCGTTGCCTGCGCGCCGATACAAGGTATCTAACACGGCGGACGGCGCCAAAACCCGCGATAACTGGCTGTAACAAGACGTTTCCGGCTATTTAAGTCGTTCGCGCGCTTCCCAATATCACGCAAATGCGCTCTTCCGAAACCGATCATTTCAACGGTACATATTTTTTCAATCCCGAGGCCGCGCCGCAGACCGGCAAACGCAGCCGGGGCGGGATGATGCGACTCCTCAGAGCCCGGATGACCAGAAACCCGGCCCTCTGGGCGCAATGGCCGGAGCGCATCGAGAACAAACCCTACCCGGCGCCGGACCCCGCCACCCCCAGCATCACCTGGATCGGCCATAGCTCCTTCCTGGTCTGCTTCGGCGGGTTAACAATGTTAACGGACCCGGTATTTTCCGAGCGCTGCTCCCCCGTGCGCTTCGCCGGGCCGAAACGGGTGCGCGATCCGGGCCTGCGCATCGAGCAGCTGCCGCCTATCGATCTGATCCTGCTCTCGCACAACCATTACGACCATATGGACATCGCCGCGCTGCGCCAGATCCGCAAGCGCTTCCCGGCGACGCATCTGGTCACCAGCCTGGGCAACGCGGCCTTCCTCAAGCGCAACCAGCTCCCCGGCGCCACCGAGCTGGATTGGTGGGAGAGCGTCACCGTGCAGGGCGCGCATATCGCCGCCGCCCCGGCCCGGCATTTCGCCGCCCGCACGCTATGGGACCGCAACCAGACGCTCTGGGTCAGCTTCATGGTCAATTATCACGGCCATAAGCTCTATTTCGGCGGGGATAGCGGCTATACGAAATTCTACACCGAGATCCATCGCCGCCTCGGCGCGCCGGACATGGCGCTGCTGCCCATCGGCGCCTACGCCCCGCGCGAGATGATGAAGAGCGTCCACATGAACCCGGAGGAGGCGGTGCAGGCTTTCAGCGATCTGCAGGCCAAGCGCGCCGTGGGCATGCATTTCGGCACCTTCCAGCTCACCGCCGAGCCGATCGACGCGCCGGAGAAGGAGCTCACCCTGGCTTTGGCCCAGGCCGGGATTTCACCGGATCTGTTCTTCACGCTGGATGTCGGACAGACGGCCCCGCTCTGGGGCTAAATTTGCAAAAGTTTTTGAGGGGGGGGCATGGGGGGAACTTTTTTCAAAAAGTTCCCCCCATAGGTTCGGGATGGTGGCAACTTCGGTGCCACCACCCCAAACGTTAGTGGGGACTTTTTGAAAAAAGTCCCCACCCCTCCGGCGGCCTTCCACCGCTGCTGCGCAGCGGCGGAACCTTCGCCGCCTACGCCCCCAAAAACTTTTGCTCCTATCGCCGCACCGCCATCGCCGTAACCTCAACCTTCATCGCCGGATCCATCAGCGCGCTCACCCCCACCGCGCAGCGCACCGGATAAGGCTTGGCGAAATACCGGCAATAGACCTCGTTGAAAGCCGGGCGGTCCGCCATGTCGGTCAGATAGATCGTCAGATGGATCACATCCGCCAGCCTGCCCCCCGCCGCCTCCAGCGAGGTTTTCAGGCAGGTCAGAATCGCCTCGCTCTGCGCGGTAATATCCCCCAGCTCCAGTTCCCCATCCGGACGCAGCGGGATCTGCGTCGTCACCAGCAGATTGCCCAGCCCGGCAACATCGGAGGAGATCGCCGTCTCATCGGTATCTTCCAGGAAATAAGGTTCGATCTCGCTCATGGCGTCACTTTCAGCCCGGCAGGGGCGACAGATTTGGGTTTGAAGCTGCACCAGGGCGCGCCGGCGCAGCGCCAGCATTCCGGCTTGCGCGCCTTGCACACATAACGCCCGTGCAGGATCAGCCAGAGATGCGCGGGTTTCAGCATCTCCTTGGGGATGCGCTTGAGCAACCCCTCCTCCACCGCGCGCGGCGTGGCGCCGGGGGCGATGCCGGTACGGTTGCCCAGGCGGAAAATATGCGTGTCCACCGCCATCGTCGGCAGGCCGAAAATCTCGTTCAGCACCACATTCGCGGTCTTGCGGCCCACCCCTGGCAGCGCCTCCAGCGCCTCGCGCTCGCCCGGCACCTCGCCGCCATGGCGCTCCAGCAATTGCCGGGAAAGCGCCTCGGCATTCTTCGCCTTCGCCTGCCACAGCCCGATGGATTTGATATGCCGGCCAATCCCCTCCGCCCCCAGCGCCGCCATCGACGCCGCATCCGGGGCCGCGGCGAACAAAGCGGGCGTCACCTTGTTCACCGCGATATCGGTGGTCTGTGCCGAGAGCATCACCGCGATCAGCAGCTGAAACGGCGTGCCATACGCCAGCTCCGTGCGCGGATCGTCATTCCCCGCCGCGATGGCGGTGAGAAACGGCGCCACATCCGCCTTCTTCATCGGCTTGGAGGGCGCGATCTCGCCCGGCTTGGCGGTCATCGGGAGGCGGTCATTTGGTGCCGAACAGCCTGTCCCCGGCATCGCCCAGCCCGGGCAGGATATAGGCGTTCTCATCCAGCTGCCGGTCCAGCGCGGCGGTATAGATCGGCACATCGGGATGCGCCGCCTCGAAATGCGCCACACCTTCCGGCGCGGCCAGCAGGCAGACGAATTTCAACTGCAGCGCCCCGGCATCTTTCAGCTTCTGCACGGCGGCGGCGGCGGAATGGCCGGTGGCGAGCATCGGGTCCACCACCACGCAGAGCCGCTCCTCCAGCGCCTCGGGCACCTTGAAGTAATATTCCACCGGCTCATGCGTCTCATGGTCCCGGTAGAGCCCGACATGGCCAACACGCGCCGCCGGCACCAGATCCAGCATCCCGTCCAGAATCCCCGCTCCGGCGCGCAGAATCGAGATGAAGCAGAGCTTCTTGCCCTGCACCTGCACCGCCTGCATCTCCTCCATCGGGGTCTGGATGGTGATCGGCTCCAGCTTCAGATCGCGCAGCACCTCATAGGTCAGCAGCAGCGAAATCTCCCGCGCCAGCCGGCGGAAGCCGCCGGTGGTGGTCTCGGTCTTGCGCAGCAAGGTGAGCTTATGCTGCACCAGAGGATGGTCGATCACCGTCAACATGGCTTTACTCCCCCGCCTTCGGCAGCCGGATGACGAAGCGCGCCCCGATCACGTGGCCCTCCTCATCCCGGCGGTTTTCGGCCGAAATCCGGCCCTGATGCGCCTCCACGATCTGCCGCGAGATCGACAGCCCCAGCCCGGAATGGCTGCCGAACTGCTCATTCTGCGGCCGCTCGGAATAGAAGCGGTCGAAGATGGAATCGAGCTTGCCGTCGGGAATGCCCGGCCCCTCATCCTCCACCGAAAGCTCCACCAGCCCGCCGGTCAGCCGCCCCCGCAGATAAATCTTGCCCTCCGCCGGGCTGAAGGAGATCGCATTGCCGATCAGATTGCGCAGCACCTGCACCAGCCGGGTCTCGGAGCCGCGCACCAGCAGATCGGCCGCCGGCGCCTCCACCTCCATGAAGGGCGCGCCCTCCTTGCGGGTGGCGTCATGGATCTCCGCCAGCGTCGCCAGCATCCGCGCCATATCGACAATCTCATAGCGGCTGCGCGACAGCTCCGAATCCAGCCTTGAGCTGTCGGAAATATCGGTGATCAGCCGGTCCAGCCGGGAGACATCCTGGTTGACGATGGCCAGCAGCCGCGAGGCCCGGGCCGGGTCCTCCACCCGGGTCAGCGTCTCCACCGCCGAGCGGATCGAGGAGAGCGGGTTCTTGATCTCATGCGCCACATCGGCGGCGAATTTCTCGATCGCATCCATACGCGACCACAAAGCCTGGGAGGTGCCCTCCAGCGTGCGCGCCAGCGTGCCGATCTCGTCATTGCGCCCGGTCACCGCCTTGGGCAGCGTCTGCGCCCCCGCCCGGCCCTCGCGCATGCGCTGCGCCGCCGCCGCCAGACGCGAGATCGGGCTGGCGATGGTGCGGGAGAGATAGAACGAGACGATGACGGTGAGCGCCAGCGCCAGGGCGAACAGGAGCAGAATGGAAATCCGCACCGCCAGCACCGCCGCATCCACCTCGGAGGCCTCGCGGGTGAGCAGCACCGTGCCGACCGATTGCTGCCCGTGCTCGATCGGCTCCGCCACCGTCACCAGCAAAATCCCCTGCGGATCGCGGCGCACGAAGGGCGGCGCCTCCTTGCCCTGGGCGGCGTTGGTCATCTGCAACACCGTGCGCGCATCCGGCTGCCAGCCCAGCGTGTTCGGGTCCTGCCCGGCGCCGGAGCCGATCACCCCGGATTCATCCTGGTTGCCGGTCACCGAGCCGGAAAGATGGTCGTAAATGAAGGAGATGATGCGCGAGAACAGCCCCGGCGGCGGCGGCGCCGAAAGCGGCTCCGTCACAATCGCCCCGCCCGCCCCAGGATGCACCCTGGAATTGGCGATCAGCTCGCCATCCGCGCCATAGATCAGCGCCTGGGCATTCGGCGTCGGCTCGGTCAGCGAATAAAGCAGGGGCTGCGCCAGGTCGGCGTTCAAGGCCGGCTGGTTGTTGGTCTCCTGCACCGCCGTCTCGGCGATCGCCCCGGCATAAATCCGCGCCTGTTCGCGCAGCGCCGACACCTCGGCGGAGAGCAGCCCTTGCTGATACTGGTCCAGATACAGCAGCGCCGCGAAGATCAGCACCAGCGGCAGCAAATTCACCAGGAGGATGTCGCGCAGCAGCCGCGACAGGCGGGTTTTACGGGCCAGCTTCAGGCGTCCTTATAGCGATAGCCGATGCCATACAGCGTCTCGATCTGGTCGAACTCGCCATCGACATTGCGGAATTTCTTGCGCAGCCGCTTCACATGGCTGTCGATGGTGCGGTCATCCACATACACATTCTCGCCATAGGCGGCGTCGATCAGCTGGTCGCGGCTCTTCACCATGCCCGGGCGCTGCGCCAGCGCCTTCACCAGCAGGAACTCCGTCACCGTCAGCTGGATATCCTTGCCCTTCCACAGGCATTGATGCTTGGTCTCGTCCAGGCTGAGATCGCCCCGGGTGAGAATGCTCGCCGGGGTGGCGCCGGTCGCCTCCGCCCGGGTCGATTCGTGCCGGCGCAGCAAGGCCCGGATGCGCTCCAGCAGCAGACGCTGCGAGAACGGCTTGGTGATGTAATCATCCGCCCCCAGCCGCAGCCCCATCAGCTCGTCCAGCTCGTCATCCTTGGAGGTCAGGAAGATCACCGGCAAAGCCGAGCGCGCCCGCAGCTTCTGCAGCAGCTCCATCCCGTCCATACGCGGCATCTTGATGTCCAGCACCGCCAGATCCACCGGCTTGGCCAGCAGCGCCTGCAGCGCGCTTTCGCCATCCGTATAGGTGCGCACCACGAAGCCCTCGGCCTCCAGCGTCATCTGCACCGAGGTGAGGATATTGCGGTCGTCATCGACCAGGGCAATGGTTTGTTTCATCGTGCAGACCCCATCAGTGGCGGTTATGGCCTTTCTGACGCCAGGGAGTGACCGGATTATGGCAGTAAATCAAGAGCAAAGACTGATCGACGCGGCGCATCTGCTGCAAACCGCCCGCAGCGCCACCTTGGCGACGGTGCATGAGGGCATGCCCCACGCGGCTTTGGTCACCCCGGCGCTGGATGAGGACGCCCAGCCCCTCCTGCTCCTCTCCAACCTGGCCGTGCATACGCGCCATCTGCGCGCCCACCCGGCCTGCGCTTTGCTCCTCACCGGCCCCCCCGCCAGCGACAACCCGCAAACCACCCCGCGCCTTTGCCTCACCGGCGAGGCCAGGGAGCTGCCGGACAAATCCAAGCGCGATATTTTTCTGAAAACCCATCCTTACGCCACTCAGTATATAGACTTCGCAGACTTCACCTTCTGGAAGCTATTTATTTTAGGCTCAAATTATGTCGGCGGCTTTGCGAATGCGTCATCTTTCCAATTCGCCGCGTTGCAAAATCAGATTTTCAAATCCGCCATGCCTCCGCCCGGTTGAATCTCCGGCGTGACGCGCATATGAACCATCGTGCATATCCGCGTTTCCAGAAGGAATAGCCCAGCCGATGACCGATAAATCCGCGCTCCGCGATGCCGCCCCGCTCAAGGGCACCGGCGTGCGCCTCGCCGCCGCCCTGCACGCCAACCTCACCGCGCCGGGCCTCACCGCCCACGCGCTGCGCAAGGGCGAAGGCCGCCTCTCCGCCGAGGGCGCGCTGATCGTCAAAACCGGCATCCATACCGGCCGCTCGGTGGCCGATAAATTCGTCGTCGACGAGCCGGAGACCACCAACGAAATCTGGTGGGGCAAGATCAACCAGCGCCTGCCGCGGGACAAATTCGCGGTACTGAAGGGCCGCGTGCAGGCCTATCTGCAGGGCCGTGAGCTGTTCACCCAGGACCTCTATGCCGGCGCGGACCCGGCGCACCGCATCCGGGTGCGCCTCGTCACCACCGGCGCCTGGCACGCCTTGTTCGCCCGCAACATGTTCATCCGCCCGGCCGAGGGCGAGCTGCCCGGCTTCGAGCCGGATTACGTCATCCTGCACGCCCCGGATTTCGAGGCCGACCCGGCGCTGGACGGGGTGAAATCCTCCACCGCCATCGCCCTTTCCTTCGCGGAAAAGCTCATCGTCATCGCCGGCACCGAATATGCGGGCGAGATCAAGAAATCCATCTTCACCGTGATGAACTGGCTGCTGCCGGCCAAGGGCATGCTGCCGATGCATTGCTCCGCCAATATCGGCCCGAACGAGGATGCGGCCTTGTTCTTCGGCCTCTCCGGCACCGGCAAGACCACCCTCTCCTCGGACCCCACCCGCCGGCTCATCGGCGATGACGAGCATGGCTGGGGCCCGGAGGGCGTGTTCAATTTCGAGGGCGGCTGCTACGCCAAGGTGATCGACCTCTCGGAAGAGAACGAGCCGGAAATCTGGGCCGCCTCGCACCGCTTCGGCACCGTGCTGGAAAATGTGGTGGCGGACCCGCGCGGCCGGCTGGACCTGACCGACCGCACCCTGACCGAAAACACCCGCGCCTGCTATCCGGTCGAGTTCATCCCCAATGTCGAACTCTCCGGCCAGGGCGGCATTCCGAAGAACGTGATCATGCTCACCGCCGATGCCTTCGGCGTGCTGCCGCCGATCTCGCGCCTCACCCCCGCACAGGCGATGTATCACTTCCTCTCCGGCTACACCGCGCGCGTCGCCGGCACGGAAAAGGGCATGGGCAAGGGCGCGCAAGCCACCTTCTCCACCTGCTTCGGCGCCCCCTTCCTGCCCCGCCACCCGCAGGTCTACGGCAAGCTGCTGCAGGAGCTGATCAAGGAGCACGGTGCGCATTGCTGGCTGGTCAATACCGGCTGGACCGGCGGCGCCTACGGGGTGGGCAAGCGCATGTCCATCAAGCACACCCGCGCTTTGCTGAACGCCGCCCTGAACGGCGAGCTGGACGACAGCGAATACCGCACCGACCCGTTCTTTGGCCTGGCCATCCCCGTGCATGTGAACGGCGTGCCGGACGAGGTGCTGGACCCGCGCCAGGCCTGGTCCGACAAGGCCGCCTACGACGCCGCCGCGAAGGATCTGGTGCAACGCTTCATCGATAATTTCGAGAGCTTTGCCGAGCATGTGGACGAGGACGTCAAAGCCGCCGCCATCAAAAGCGCCGCCTGATTTCTGCTCCGCCCCCTAAAAATGGCGCAGGCCGGACCTTTGGTCCGGCCTGTTTTTGTTTGGGAAACATAATTTCCGGCAAAACAAATCTTCTACCTATGAACGTTATCGAGCAGAGTAGCGTGCGAGAAACGACTAACGTGGCAACAAGAAATGTCATCATTTCCTACAGGCATCACGAAAGCCCAATCTCATAAATTAGAAACTTCGTAATCGTTAAACCAATACATTTTGGACAAGAAAACTTGCCTAAAATCGATTAAAATTTTAGGATTACAATAATTTCACTTGGATGGGTTTGAATATGACAGGATCTGAGGCACTTGTGCCAGCCGTCTTAAAGGGATGTTCTGAATTAATAACAAACCTTTTTGTCTCTTATATGAAGCGAAAATCAATAAGCGATGGTGATAAAGTCAAAGAACTCAAATCAAACATCACGCCTCATATCGAAGCGACTTTTGCAAAATGTAGTGTGATTAAAACGTTACTGAATCCTCATTCACCTGCGAACTTTCTTTCTATTTATGCTACACAACGCTTTAGCCTAGAGCGACGCGTCATTGATCAGTACGAAATGGTCGACGAATTAAAGCACAAGATCAATCATCTAATCCTGACCGGAACAGGCGGATCAGGGAAGAGCATGTTCACCAGATATCTTTGGCTATCAATGTTCGTGGATAGTGACGGACGGATCCCGTTATTTATTGAATTAAGAAATGTAAATGCCATTACAGCCGACAGTCTTTCCACTTACATCCAACAAACCATATCGATTGGGCAAGGATTATTAACCGAAAGAGATTATAAGCAGCACCTAATCAATGGAGATTTCATTATTTTACTCGATGGCTTCGATGAGGTCGTTAAAGAAAAACAAGAAGCCATACAAAAGCAAATAATTAGTTTTTCTGAAAACTTCAAAGAAACAAAGATTATCGTTACAAGCAGGCCAGACGAAGGACGCTTTAGTTCTTGGCCTTCTTTTGAAGTTTCTCAGATAGCGCCCTTAAAAAAAGACGATGTTATTGAATTGATTTCAAAGTCTGAATTTTCAGAAGAATCAAAGAAACTTTTTCTAAAACGCTTGATCGATACGAACTTATTTGAAAAACATCGGAGCTTCTTAGAAAATCCTCTTCTTGCTTCAATGATGCTTTTAACTTTCAGTCATAATTTTGATATTTCAGATCGAATGCACTTATTCTACCAGCAGGCGTTCGACGCGTTATACTTACGGCACGATCGCCACAAACCTGGGGGATTCAAACGACAGTTTAAAACTGCGTTATCTGAAGACGCCTTCAAGCGAGTGCTATCTTACTTTTGTTTGATTACATATTACGAAGAAGAGTTTTCATTTTCCCGAGACCATGCTCTTTCCAAATTAGAAAAGGCGCTCGGTTTGGCTAACGAAAAGACCATTGCTTCAGATTTTTTAGATGATTTAAATCAATGCGTTTGCTTTCTAGTACTCGACGGTTTGACTTATATATTTTCACACCGGAGCTTCCAAGAATATTTTACCGCATATTGCTTAGCTTTCGTTGTTCCGGAACGAATCGAAAAGCTACTTCCAAAGCTCTCTAAGCGCCGAAACGATCAAGTGATAACACTGCTTTCGGATTTGAGTCCCGAAAATTTCAGGAACAATTTTGTAATTCCGGTTTCAAATAAATTCGCAAAAGAAATGCAAATCAACTGCGCCACAAGGTCGGTTGAGCTCTTTATGGAATACACTGAAATGGAATTTTCTATTAATAGAGTGACCAGTTCACCTCGTCCCCTCGAGAAAAGAGATTATATCATAACCCTCTTTGCCGAGAACGAGGTATTTAATTGCATTGAAGTTTTTTCCCGAGTGTCAAAACTGCCGATTCCAAATAGAGCGTTAAAATCCGATCAAGTAGCAGCACTTGAAATTTTCAAACTACTGAAAATTGACGACGAAAAAACCGTAAAAATAAAATCGAATAACTCTGAATTTGTTTTTGAGGTCGTGATCGAGAGGAATCCACTCAGAAAAAGAAGCGAAACGAAAACTATCCGCAGTCCCTCAACAGTGAGTCAAATAACCTCTGCGTCTAATTTGCCACTGTTTCAATTGGTTCGTACGATATTCGTAGAAAGTCATATGTACGAGTATATGTTATCGAAAATGACCAACACAGTCACCTATATTCACGCCCAACAATCAATTCAGGAACAATCTTCCGGTGTGATGGACGAATTGTTTGGTGATTGAGGTGCGAAAAACATTTATGGCAAAAACAGAGAGAGGCGAACAACGCTCGTTATAAACCGTCCTAATAAGGTCGAAAATAACAGGAATGTGGGCGCAGGTAATCTCTGATCCCTGCGCACCACACACGATCGAAAGTGTAGCTTTGGGTAACAGTCATGGATAATCGATTTATTTTAGTTTTTAATTCGCATAATCAACAACTCACGCACCAACTCTGCCATTAGCCTTCGAATTTTACCACCCAATTCATGTTCCACGTGGAACATTCCGTGAACAAAACACCTACCCCCCAATCACCTCCGCCGCCCGCACATACCCAAATTCTGCTCCACCAGTCCAAGCCCGCCCGTCCGGGAAGCGCCGTTCTACCCCGTGCAAATCCGCCTCATCCGCCGGCGCACCCGCCCGCCTAAACAAGAGAGTTTCAGCATCCCTCACCCCACCCGCCTGGCCCCGATCAGAAATTCCACATTCCCCTCCGGCCCTTTGATCGGGCTGGGGGTGATCCCCAGCACCTCCCAGCCCGGCAAGGCGGCGAACCAGGCCTCGATCGTCTCGCAAACCTGCCGATGCACCGCCTCATCGCGCACCACCCCGCCTTTGCCCACCTGCTCCGGGCCGGCCTCGAATTGCGGCTTGATCAGCGCCACCGCGAAGGCGCCGGGCGCGCATAGGCCCAGCCCCGCCGGCAGCACCGTCCGCAGCCCGATAAAGCTGGCATCGCACACCAGCGCGCCGATCGGCTCCGGGATCATCGCCGCGCTCAGATGCCTGGCATTGGTTTTCTCCATCACCACCACCCGCTCATCGGCGCGCAGCTTCCAGGCCAGCTGCCCGTGCCCCACATCCACCGCGTAAACTTTTTCCGCCCCGTGGGTGAGCAGCACATCGGTAAACCCGCCGGTGGAGGCGCCGACATCCAGCCCGATCCGCCCCGCCGGGTCGAACCCGAAATGCGCCAGCCCATGCGCCAGCTTCATCCCCCCGCGCGAAACCCAAGGATGCTCCTGGCCTTTCAGCGAAAGCTGCGCATCCTCCGGCAGCAAATCCCCGGCCTTGGCCACCCGCGCGGTGCCGGCATAAACCAGCCCGGCCATGATCAGCGCCTGCGCCTTCGCCCGGCTCTCCACCAGCCCGCGCGCCACCAGCATCACATCCGCTCGCTGCTTGGCCATTATCTGCTGTCTCCGGGCATGGATTTGAAACGATACGGGCTGGCGCTGGTGGTATCCGGGCTCAGCGCCAGCCGGTGGGCGATCGGCGGGAAGGCGCGGGAGCGGCAATCCTGGCGCTCGCACAGCCGGCAGGAAAGCCCAATCCCCACCGCCGCCCCGGCCAGGTCCAGCCCGTCCCCATAGACGATGCTGCGCGCATGCGAAACATCGCACCCCATGGCGACCACCCGCACCGGCGCCGGCTCCCCCCAGCGCGCCGGCCGGCCGGTGATGGCGCGGGCGAAGCAGAGAAAGGTCTCGGTCGCGGAAAGCTGCGCCACCTGCACGCGGATGGCGCCGGGTGTGGCAAAGGCCGAATGCGCCACCCAGCGCGGGCAGGTGCCGCCATAGCGCATGAAGGGAAAGCCGGCGGCGGAAAACCGCTTGCTGACATTCCCCGCCGCATCCACCCGCAGAAAGAAAAACGGCACACCGCGCTGCCCGGCCCGCTGCATGGAGGATAATCTCTGGCAGGCCTGCTCATAGGAAACCCCAAACCGCGCGGCCAGACCATCGACATCGTAGCGCAAGGATTGCGCGGCTTCGAGGAACGGCGTGTAGGGCATCATCAAGGCGGCGGCGATATAGTTCAGCAGCCCGATGCGCAGTAACTCGGCGGCATCGCGCGTGGTCGGCTCGGCGCGTTTCACAATCGCCTCCACCGGGGCGCGGGCTTCCAGCAGGGCCAGCTGAAACGCCATCTGGAAGCCCCGGCTCTCGCGCGGCAGATCTTCCGAGAGGGTGAGCATGCGGTTGGCGGCGTCGAACACCCGCAAGCTGCCGGGCAGCGGGCGCACCTGCACCACCAGCCCGTGCTGGCGCCGCAGCCGCTCCGCCAGCGCGTGCGAGGAGCCGACGGAGGCGACATCCAGCGTCTTGCCGATCGCCTCGGCCGCATCCTCCAGCCCCGGGAAATGGTTTTCATGGGCGTGGAAGAAATCCCGCACCTCCTCGTTGGGCAGCAAAATCTTGCGGCCCGAGGGCAGGGTGATGCCCGTCCCCTCCTCCCGCGCCCCGGCCAGAGCCCGGTGCAGCGCCAGCACGGCGCGCGCCGCGTTGGGGGCGGCGGCGAGGGCCTGGAGCTCGCTCTCCGGCACGGTTTCCGCGCCCAATTGCGGGTCGGTGAAGACTTCGCGCAGCGCCACCTCGAATTCCCGCTCCTGGGTGCCGGAGAGGGCGGCCAGATCCACTTTCAGCGTTTCCGTCAGCTTGAACAGCAGCGAGGCGGTGACGTTACGCTGGTCATGCTCGACCAGGTTCAGATAGGACGTTGAAATTCCCAGCTTCTGTGCAAGGCCCTGCTGGGTGAAGCCTTGCTCCATCCGCAGTCGCCGGATGGTCTTGCCGATCATCACTTTTGACATGTTTTACATTTCGCAAAAATTTACAGTAAAGTCACGCACAGATTTCGCAGGATCGCAGGAAAAACCGCTCGCGCAATCGCCATGGTGTAAATAAATTCACTCTTACCTTCACTGGTCCGGCGACCTCTCCATGCACCTTCCAACGCCGGATTGGTGAAGGCTCTGCTCTCAACCATGGAGTGTCACTATGCGTAACCAAACGACCCCCTGCTTCTCTCCCGACGGTCTCGGCGGGAACGGTGTGGTGGTGGCGCGTGACGCCCGCGCCAGCGGCCGCTCGCCCCAGCCCACCCCGACCCACCGCCGCGCGGAAACCAACCATGAGCGCCATGCTGATTTTGACAATTACGATGACGGCCTGGTCCATGGCCATTTCTGGGCCATGTCCTCGACCGTCCGCTAAAAACCCATAAGAAAACGCCAGGTTTAGAGCAATATGTGTTTAGGTTGACGCGCCAGCGTCAAAATAAACACATGAAATTGCTCGCTAAAAAAACTAGAGCATCAAGCTAAAAGCTTGATGCTCTAGGCATGGCAAAACGGCCTCCGGCTCACCGCCGGGGGCCGTTTTTGCGCCCGCGCAGCCAGCGTTGCACCGGCTGGTCGACCCAGAACGTGGCCGCGGCGCAGAGCGCGTAGAGCAGCAGGATCACCGCCGTCAGCGCCCAGGGCTGGGCTGCGGCGCCCAGCCGCAGCCGGCCTTTGCCCCAGGCCAGAAGCAGCGCCAGGATGACCATGTGCAGGATGTAGAGCGGGTAGGAAAGCTGCCCCAGCCAGAGCGCCAGCTGGCCGGTGCGCAACGCGCCGCAGCGCTCCAGCCCGGCCAGGCCGAGGATCACCCCGCCAAAGCCGATCGCCGCACAGCCCGCCTTCAGCGCCTTGTCCAGCGGCGCGTTTCCGAATGAGGCCAGCGCCCCCGGCAGCGCGAAGGCAATACCGAGCCCCAGCAGCGCCAGGCAGGCCGGCGGCCTCAGATTGTGCCGATGATAGAGCCACGCCGCCAGCAGCCCGCCGAAAAACAGCAGATCCGTACTGGTGAACAGCCCGCCCGCCGCCTGAGGCCCAAGCCCCGCGGGCCAGGCCAGCCGGGCCAGGATCGCCAGCGCCCACAGCCCCAGCACCCAGCGCGCCAACCCCGGCAGCAGGCAGAGCCCGAACAGCAAATAGAAGCCGATTTCGTAACGCAGCGTCCAGGCCGGAGCGACCCATTCATCATGCGCGCCGGGCCAGAGCGTGATCAGCGGCGCCAGCAAGGCCGGGCGCAGGGCGGCGTGCCAGAGCAGCATCGCCCCCGCCAGCGCCAGCCAGTAGGCGGGATAGATGCGGCAGGCCCGGCGCCACCAGAAGCGCAGCGTGGCATAAGGACGGCCGATATCGTCGCGATGCGCGTGCAGCATGACGAAGCCGCTGAGCACGAAAAAATACTGGATGGCCGGCAGCGGCAGCAGCGCCAGCAGGCCGCCCGGCGCCGGGCGCGGATGCGCGCCGAGCTGGCCGACCGCCCAGCTGGCATGGAACAAGGCGACCAAGGATGCGGCGATGAAGCGCCCCAGCTCCAATGTTCCCAGTTTGGCGCGAGCTTGTTGCGGCACGCCTTTGGCTACACAGCATTTGCCCGCTTGGCAAACCATCCGCTTGGGTGTGAAATCCCGGCATGTCCGCCCGGCCCTTTCTGCTCACACCGGATCTGCTGCTCCGCGCCTACCGGCTCGGGCTGTTCCCGATGGCGGAATCGCGGGAGAGTCGCACTTTGCATTGGCTGGACCCGGATGCGCGCGGGGTGTTGCCGCTGCATGGGTTTCACATCTCCCACAGCCTGATGAAAACGCTGCGCGGGTCGCGCTTCACCGTCACCGCCGATGCGGATTTCGCCGGCACCATCGCCGCCTGCGCGGCGGCGCGCGAAAACCGGCCGGAAACCTGGATCAATCACGAGATCGAGACCCTGTTCACCGAGCTGTTCCGGCTGGGCTTCGCGCATAGTGTCGAGACCTGGGAGGATGGAAGGCTGGTCGGCGGGCTGTATGGCGCCGCACTGGGCGGGGCATTTTTCGGCGAGAGCATGTTCTCCATCGCCACCGATGCCTCGAAGGTGGCGCTGGCGCATCTGGTGGCGCGGCTGCGGCTGGGCGGCTATGTGCTGCTGGATACGCAATTCATCACCAGCCATCTCGCCCGCTTCGGCGCGCATGAGGTGCCAAGGGCGCGCTATCACGCGTTGCTGGCGGAGGCGCTGGAGCAGCCCGCCCGGTTTCCAGCCCGCCCCGATCCCGCCGCATTGCTGCGCGAGTTTGAGGCCATCCGAAAAGAGGTTCCATGAAATATCTGCTTCTCGCCGCCTGCGCGGCCCTGATCCCGGGCCTGGCCGCCGCCGCCCCCGCCTTTCTGCCGACGCGCGATGTGCAGGTGGATTACACGCTCTCGGGCACCGGCCAGGCGCCGCAAAATTATCAGCTCAGCTATAATGCCCGCTACCAGCTGGCGCGGGTGGACAGCCCGAACGGGTTTTTCGTGCTGGCGGATCTGCCGCGCGGCGAGGCGAAGCTGGTGGTGCCGGCCTTGCATGCCATTGTCAGCGCGCCGGATGTCTCGGCGCTGACGGCGGAGATCAGCCAGGCGGACGGGGCGAATTTCAGCCCGCTGGGGAGAGGGCATTATGCCGGGCTGGACTGCCGGAATTATCTGGTGACGGACCAGCACGGCGCGGCCACCGCCTGCCTGACCCGCGATGGGGTGATTTTGCATTTTGTCGGGCATGATTCGCATGGCGGCGCGGATGTGACCGCCACCGCCGTGAGTTTCGGCCCGCAACCGCCGGACAGATTCGTGCCGCCGCCAGGCTTCGCACCGCTGAATTTGCCGCCAGGGGCGGTGGCGGCGCTGCTGCAACAGCATTAATTGCAAAAGTTTTTGGGCTGAAGCCGGTTCGGGGCCTTACGGCTTCAGCCGGTAGCCGGTGCGGAAAATCCACCAGATCGCCGTCAGACACGCCAGCATGAAGCCCAGCGTGCAGAGCAGGCTGGTCATCACTCTTACATCCGCCGCGCCATAGAAACTCCAGCGGAAACCGCTGATCAGATACACCACCGGATTGAACAGATTGAGCGTGCGCCAGGGTTCGGGCAGCATGTCGATGGAATAGAACGCCCCGCCCAGGAAGGTGAGCGGGGTGACGATGATGGCGGGGATGATCGAGAGCTGCTCGAAATTGCGCGCCCAGATGCCGATGATGAAGCCGAACAGGCTGAAGGTGATGGAGGTGAGCAGCATGAACGCCACCATCCAGACAGGATGCAGGATTTGCAGCTTGATGAAGAAGCTCGCGGTGATCAGGATAATCAGCCCGAGCAGCACGGATTTCGTCGCCGCGGCGCCGACATAGGCCATCACCGTCTCGAAGGCCGAAAGCGGGGCCGAGAGGATTTCGAAAATCGCCTTGGTGAAGATCGGGAAATAGAACCCGACCGAGGCGTTGGAGATGCTTTGCGTCAGCAGCGTGAGCATGATCAGGCCGGGGACGATGAAGGCGCCATAGCCGACACCCTGCACGCTGTGCATATGCGACCCCACCGCCCCGCCGAAGACGACGAAATACAGGATGGTGGTGATCACCGGGGTGGCGATGCTCTGCCAGAAGGTGCGGCGCATGCGCGCCATCTCGGCGCGATACACTGTCCAGACGCCGCGCGGGTTGAAGCGGGCACTCATGCTTTCTGCTCCACCAAATTCAGGAAAATCTCTTCAAGCGAGCTGCGGCCGGTTTCCAGATCGGTGAACTCCACCCCCAGCTCGCCCAAGGCGCGCAGCAGGTCCTGCACGCCATTCTCGGTTGTGTTGGCATCAAAATGATAGATCAGCCGGCGCCCCTCATCCGCCAGCTCCAGGGTCCAGCGGCGCAAGGCAGCGGGGATCTGCGCCAGCGGCCGCGCCAGCTCCAGGCTCAGCCGGCGCTTGCCGAAACGGTGCATCAAAGCGGCGGTTGCCTCGACCAGCAGCAGCTTGCCGTCGGCGATGACACCGACCCGGTCCGCCATCTCCTCGGCTTCCTGAATATAATGGGTGGTGAGGATGATGGTGACGCCGCGCTGGCGCAGGCTGCGCACCAGCGCCCACATATCGCGGCGCAGATTCACATCCACCCCCGCCGTCGGCTCGTCCAGGAACAGCAGCTTGGGCTCATGCGCCAGCGCCTTGGCGATCATCACCCGGCGCTTCATGCCGCCGGAGAGCTCCAGAATGCGGGCATGGCGCTTGTCCCACAGCGTCAGGTCGCGCAGCAGCGTCTCGATGAAGCCGTTATCCGGCTTCAGCCCGAACAGGCCGCGGCTGAAGCGCACCGTATCCCAGACCGTGGCGAAAATCTCCAGCGAGATATCCTGCGGCACCAGCCCGATGGCGGAACGCGCGGCGCGGTAATCGCGGTTGATCTCGTGCCCGTCGATCCGCACCTCGCCGGCGCTGGCGCGCACCAGCCCGCAGATGATGCTGATCAGCGTCGTCTTGCCCGCGCCATTCGGGCCGAGCAGGGCGAAAATCTCGCCCTTGGCGATGTCGAGATCGACCCCGTCCAAGGCGACGAACCCGGTATCGTAGGCCTTGCGCAGCCCCGAGACGGTGATGATGGATGACATGCGGCTCCCCGTTCTGGCCACGCCAATGGGTGGCGCGGCGCCGCTTATATAGGGTGGCGGCGCGCGTAAACACCCCGCATCGCGCAAGGCCGGCCTCGGCGACGGGGGGAAGTTGCCGCCAAAATCATTTAAGCCAGGCGCGTCGTGGGGGTGATCTGCCTCGGGTCGGTACGCAGCTCGATCAGCGCCGGTTTGCCGGCGGCCAGGGCCCGCGCGAAGGCTTCGGGGAAAGCGTCGGTTGTCTCCACCAGCTCGGCATGCGCGCCATAGGCATTCGCCAGCGCCACGAAATCCGGGTTGCGCAGATCCGTCGCGCAGACGCGGCCCGGATATTCGCGCTCCTGATGCATGCGGATGGTGCCCAGCATGTTGTTGTTCACCAGCAGCACGATCAACGGGGCGTTGAACTGCACCGCCGTCGCCAGCTCCTGCGCATACATCATGAAGCAGCCATCGCCGGCCACACAGATGGAGATGCGGTCTTTGTCCTGCAGCTTCGCCGCCACCGCGGCGGGGAGGCCATAGCCCATGGCGCCGTTGGTGGGGGCCAGCTCCGTGCGCGGCTGGCGGTAGCGGTAATAGCGATGCACCCAGACCGTATAATTCCCCGCCCCGTTGGCGATGGTGGCGTTCTCCGGCAGCGTTTGGTTGAGATGGCCGATCACCTGCGCCAGATCCACGCCCTGGATCTCTGGGTTGGGCCGCGGGGTGGAGTGGGCGCGGTAATCCGCGTTCGCGGCCTGTGTCCAGTCCGCCCAGGGGATGCTGGATGGCGGGGGCAGCGCCGCCAGCGCCCGCGCCGCCAGGGACAGCCCGGCCAGCACCGGCAGATCCGCCTGATAGACCCGGCCCAGCTCCTGCGGGTCCGGATGAATATGGATCATCTTCTGGGTCGGCTTAGGCGATTGGATCAGCGTGTAGCCGGCGGAAACCGTCTCGGAGAGGCGCGAGCCGATGACCAGCAGCAGGTCGCTCTCCTCCACCCGCCGGGTGAGGGCCGGCGCGGTGCCCAGGCCGAGCTGGCCGGCATAATGCGGGTCGCGATTATCGAACAGATCCTGGCGGCGGAAGGAAGCGACGACCGGCAGGTTGAACCTGTCCACGAAGCGGGCGAAGGCCTTGCTGCCCGCCTCGTCCCAGCCGGTGCCGCCCAGGATCACCAGCGGCCGCTTCGCCTGGCCCAGCAGCGTGCCGATCTCCGCGATCGCCGCCCCATCCGGTGCGGCATGGGCGATGCGCACGGCAGGCGCGGGGACCGGGGCGGCAGTGGCGAACATCACATCCTCCGGCAGGGCGATCACCACCGGGCCGGGGCGGCCGGACATCGCCACCGCGAAGGCACGGGAGACGATTTCGGGAATGCGCGCGGCATCGTCGATCTCGGTGACCCATTTCGTCGCCTCGCCGCCGAACATCTGGCGGTAATCCATTTCCTGGAAGCCCTCGCGCCCCATCGCGCCGCGCTCCACCTGGCCGATGAACAGGATCATCGGGGTGGAATCCTGCCGCGCCGTATGCACGCCATTGGCGGCATGGGTCGCGCCTGGGCCGCGTGTGACGAAGCAGATGCCGGGCCGGCCGGTCAGCTTGCCATAGGCGTCCGCCATGTTGGAGGCCGCGCCTTCATGCCGGGTGACGATGGTGCGGATCGAGGGCGTGTCGTGCAGCGCGTCCAGCACCGGCAGATAGCTCTCGCCCGGCACGCAATAGACCGTATCGACGCCGTTGCACCGCAGCGCATCGACCAGGATGAAGCCGCCATTGCGGGCCTGCGTGGGCTGGGGGGTGAGGGTGTCAGGCATCGCGCTGCGCTCCGGTTCTGGGTGAGATCGCGGCCGCCGCGCCGGGCCGCGAGGAAAGACATGATGCGGACAGGCGGCGCATGCCGCGAACGGCGCGCATTCAAACCCGCCATGAGCACAATGACAACCACAAGAAAACAATCTTTCGCGCGGCGTTTTTGCGGGGGATCGCCATGGCGCGCCCGATCAAAATTGGTTATAATCAATTACAAATTTTTAGACAACATCGAGGAACATGGCATGGAACTGACCGGCGACTTACTGATCGGCGCGACGGCCGCGCGCGGCGCGGCACAGAGCTTCTCCGGGGTGGATGCCAGCAGCGGCGCGGTGCTGGCGCCGGCTTATGGCGGGGCCACGGCCGAGGATGTGGCCCGCGCCTGCGCCCTGGCAGAGGCCGCCTTCGCCTCCTACCGCGCCACCAGCCCGCGGGCCCGCGCCGCGTTCCTGGAGCTGGCGGCGGCGAAGATCGACGCGCTGGGCGATGCGCTGACGGAGCGCGCCTGCGCCGAGACCGGCCTGCCGCGCGCGCGCATCGAGGGGGAGCGCGGCCGCACCGTCGGCCAGCTGCGGCTGTTCGCCAAGGAGGTGCTGGAGGGCGGCTGGCAGGATGTGCGGATCGACCCGGCGCTGCCGGAGCGCAAACCGCTGCCCCGGCCGGATCTGCGGCTGCGGATGATCCCGCTCGGCCCGGTGGCGGTGTTCGGCGCCTCCAATTTCCCGCTGGCCTTCTCGGTGGCGGGTGGGGATACCGCCTCCGCCCTGGCGGCGGGGTGCCCGGTGGTGGTGAAGGCGCATCCGGCGCATCCCGGCACGTCGGAGCTGGTCGGCCGCGCCATTCAGGCGGCGGTGCGGGAGGCCGGGCTGCATGAGGGCGTGTTCTCGCTGCTGTTTGGCGTTGGCGATGCGCTGGGCCAGGCGCTGGTGAGCGATGCGCGGATCAAGGCGGTGGGCTTCACCGGCTCGCGCGGCGGCGGGCTGGCTTTGGGCAAGCTGGCGGCGGCACGCCAGGAGCCGATCCCGGTTTACGCGGAGATGAGCAGCATCAACCCGGTGCTGCTTCTGCCCGGCGCGCTGGCCGCCAATGGCGCGGCGCTGGGCACTGGCTTCGCCGGCTCGCTGACCATGGGGGCTGGACAGTTCTGCACCAATCCCGGCCTGCTGCTGGCCGCTCCCGGCGCCGGGCTGGAGGATTTCGTGGCCGCCGCCAGCGCCGCCATCAATGCCGCCGCGGCCGCCACCATGCTGCATAAGGGCATTCTGGCGGCGTATGAAAAAGGCGTCGCGCACCATGAAGCCACCCAAGGGGTGGAGCGGCTCGCCGCCGGGCAGACCGGCGCCAATGCCGCGCAGCCGGTGTTCTTCCGCACCAATGCCGAGAATTTCATCGCCAACCCCAACCTCGCGGACGAGATTTTCGGCGCCGCCGGCTTGCTGGTGGAGGGAAAAGATTATGAGGCGCTGGCATCTTTGCTGCGCGGGCTGGAAGGCCAGCTCACCATCACCGTGCACATGACCGCGGCGGACGAGGCTTTGTTCACCAAGCTGCTGCCCTTGCTGGAGGAAAAGGCCGGGCGGATTCTGGTGAATGGCTGGCCGACCGGGGTGGAGGTCTGCCATGCGATGGTGCATGGCGGCCCCTTCCCCGCCACCTCGGACGCGCGCACCACCTCCGTCGGCACGCTGGCGATCCGGCGCTTTCTGCGGCCGGTCTGTTATCAGAATGTCGCGGAAAAACTGCTGCCGGAAGCGGTGCGGGATGCGAATCCGTACGGGATCGCGCGGCGGATCGACGGCACGCTGACGCTGGCGTAAAAGGCAAAGTTTGAAAAATTTATAAAAGTTTTTTGGTGCCGCTTTTTTTCAAAAAAGCGGCGAAGAGGTCTGGGATGGTGGCAACTGCGTGCCAACGCCCCAAACCTTCATGGGGACTTTTTGAAAAAAGTCCCCATACCCCCAAAAACTTTTATAACTTACGGCATCATCGGCGGCACGAACGTCAGCGTCTGGGCAAAGAGCCAGAGCATGAACAGCACCAGCGGCACATGCACGATCAGCTGCAGGAAGGTGAAGCCGACAATATCCCGCGCCTTCAGCGACAGCACGCCCAGCAGCGGCAGCATCCAGAACGGGTTGATCAGATTCGGCAGCGCTTCCGCGGCGTTGTAAACCTGCACCGCCCAGCCCAGATGCACCTTCAGATCCGCCGCCGCCTTCATCACATAGGGCGCCTCGATGATCCATTTGCCGCCGCCCGAGGGCACGAAGAAGCCGAGAATGGCGGAGTAGGCGCCCATCACCACCGGGAAGGAGCTCGTGCTCGTCGCCGCCACGAAGCCATACGCGATCAGCTCGGCCAGGCTATGCCCATCGGCTCCCTTGGCGGTGGTCATGATCGCGGCGATGGCGCCGTAAAGTGGGAACTGGATCAGCACCCCGGTCGTCGCCGGCACCGCCTTCGCCACCGCGTTGAGGAAGGCTTTCGGGCGCCAATGCAGCAGCAGCCCGGCCATCAGGAAGATCAGGTTATAGGTGTTGAGGTTGGCGATGGCATTGGCGCCGTGGGCGGCGAATTGCTGCCAGCCCCAGCCGGCGGCCAGCAGCACCACCAGAATGGTGATCAGCGGTGAATATTCCAGCCACTCGCCCGGCCGGGTGCGCGGCGGCAGCACCGGCACCGCGAGCCCCGGCTCGATGCCCAGCTGCTCGGCGGTGACGGCCTTGTCCCCCACCGGGGTGGAGAAACGGCAGATCAGCACCGAGACCACCACCAGCACAACCGCCATGGTCATCGACTGCCAGAGGAAAATGGTCTGGGTGAAGGGCAGCACGCCGGTGATCGCCAGCAGCGGCTTCGGCAGGCTGGCCGGGTTGGCCTGCAGCTGCGCCGCCGAGGAGGTGAGCCCCAGCGCCCAGGTGGCGCCCAGCCCGAGATAGCCCGCCGCCCCCGCGGCGCGATAATCCATCCGCAAATCGCCGCGCGCCGCCATCGCCCGCGCCAGCAGCCCGCTGAATACCAGGCTGAGGCCCCAATTGAGGAAGGAGGTGCCCATGCTGATGAAGGCGATGAAGGCCACCGCCCCCGGCCCGCTGCGCGGCAGGCTGGCCAGCCAGTTGATCAGCCGCGCCGCCGGGGCGGAGGTGGCGATGACGTAGCCGGTGATGACGATGAACGCCATCTGCATGGAGAACACGATGAAGCTCCAGAACCCGTCGCCAAAGGCCCCCACCACCGCCACCGGCTTGGCGCCGATCAGCAATGCGGCGCCGGCCACCAGAATCAACGCCAGCGCGGCGAAGATATAGGCATCCGGAAACCAGTATTCCGCCCAGCTGGTGAAACGCAGGGCGAGGCTGGCGGCCAGCCCTGTGCGTTGTGTCTCGTCTTTGGTCGCGCTCATCTTTATCCCGTTCTTTGTTATCGTTCAGTTCCCAGACGACAGGCGCTTGATGCGGCACCGGCCGGTATCTCATACGCGCGGCGTGGGGCGGCTGGATCAGCCGGACCCGCGCGCCGCGCCGCGCATTATATGAACATCCGGGCGCACGCCGTCACCTGCCCTTCCGTCTCGGGCCTATTGGGCTTGAAACCGCCGGTCAGATCAAGATGCGCGCCAGGGTGCGGCCAATACGCAGGGCGCTGGCGGCGGTTGCGGAGGGCGTTGCGTTTTATGGGAAAGACGGGGTGAACGGGCCGTTCAGCTGAGCCGCATCCCGCTTTCGGGATCGAACAGGAAGGCCTTGCCAGGGGCCACGCCCAGGCGCAGCGTCTCGCCCATGCGCGGCCGGGTATCCGGCGCCACCCGGGCGATGCAGCGCACCGCCCCGACGCTGAAATGCACCAGCGTATCCGCCCCCAGCGGCTCGACCAGCAGGATATGAGCTGTCAGCCCGCCGGCATCGGGCACGAAATGCTCGGGGCGGATGCCCAGCACCGCCGCGCCGCGCCGCGCGGTGAGCACCGGCAAGACTGTGCCATCCTCCAGCCGCGCGCCCCCCTCCTCCAGCGTCACCGGCAGGAAATTCATCGAAGGTGAGCCGATGAAGCCGGCGACGAAGCGGTTGGCGGGGGTGCTGTAGATCTGCTCGGGCGTGCCGACCTGCTGGATCACACCGCCGCGCAGCACCACGATGCGGTCCGCCATCGTCATCGCCTCCACCTGATCGTGGGTGACGAAGACCATGGTGGTTTGCAGACGCTGCGACAGCGCCTTGATCTCGCCGCGCACCTGGCCACGCAGCTGGGCGTCGAGATTGGAGAGCGGCTCGTCGAACAGGAATACTTGCGGGTCGCGCACCACGGCACGGCCCATCGCCACGCGCTGGCGCTGCCCGCCGGAGAGCTCGCGCGGCCGGCGCTTGAGCAACGGCTCGATCTCCAGCATGCGCGCCGCCGCCAGCACCCGCGTTTCGATATCGGCCTTCGCCGCGTGGCGCATTTCCAGCCCGAAGGCCATGTTCTGATAGACCGTCATATGCGGGTAGAGCGCATAATCCTGAAACACCATGGCGATGTCGCGCTGGGCCGGCGTCAGCTCATTCACCCGGCGCTCGCCGATGAAGAGATCGCCCTCGGTGATCGGCTCCAGCCCGGCGATGATGCGCAGCAGCGTGGATTTGCCGCAGCCCGAAGGGCCGACAAACACCATGAATTCATGATCGTTGATTTCAAGATCCAGCGCGGGGATCACGTCATGCGTGCCGAATCGCTTGCGCAGACCCTGCATTTTTACCGAAGCCATGCCTTACCCCTTCACCGCGCCAAGAGTGAGCCCCGCGACCAGCCAGCGCTGCACGGCGATGGCGAGCACCAAAGGCGGCAGCGCGATCAATGTCGCCGCCGCCATCAGCCCGCCCCAATCGGTCGAGCCCTCGCCGATATAGTTGAACGCCGCCACCACCAGCGGCTTGGTGCCTTCATCCGAGAGCACCAAAGCGAACAGAAAATAATTCCAGGAAAACACGAAGCCGAGAATGGTGGCGATGACCAGGCCGGAGGAGACCAAAGGCAGCGCCACCCGCCAGAGGCTGCGCAGCACCCCGCACCCATCCACCAGCGCCGCCTCCAGAATGCTGCGCGGGATGGCATCGAAGGCGGGCAGCAGCACCCAGATCACGATCGGCAGGGTGATCGCCGCTTGCGTGAGAATCAGCGCCGCGTAGGTGCCGACGAGGCCGAGTTCGCGGAACACCACATACCAGGGCACCAGGAACAAGGTGCCCGGCGCCATGCGTGCGGAGAGCGTCACCAAGGCCGGCCAGCTGGAGCGCGTGACCGAGGCCGCGTAGGCCGCCGGAATCCCCAGCGCCAGCCCCAGAATCGTCGAGGCGCCGCTTTCGATCAGCGAATTGCGGGCATAGGCGAAGAACGGCGTGGTCTCCAGCAGATGGGTGTAATTCTCCAGCGTCGGCTTGAACAGGAAGGTCGGCGGATAGGCGGTGACATCGGCCGAGGATTTCAGCGAGGACATCACCATCCAGACGATGGGAAACAGGATGCCGAGCGCCACCACGACGAGCTGCGCCACCACCAATATATGCAGAATGCGCTTGTTCATTTCCGCCTCACCACGCGACTTCCTTGCGCAGCCGGTTGAGCGACAGCACCACCCCGAACACCATCGCGGTCAGCGTCACCGCCAGCGCGCTGGCATAGCCGAACTGGAACAATTCAAAGCCGATATGAAAGCCGAGCACATTCAGCGTGTCCGAGGCATTCAGCGGGCCGCCCTGGGTGGTGACATAGATGATGTCGAAGAAGCGCAAGAGATCGACGCTGCGCAAAATCGCTGCTGTCATCAGCGTCGGCAGCAAGAGCGGCAAGGTGATGCGCCAGAATACCAGATGCGCCGGCGCGCCGTCGATCTTCGCCGCCTCATAGACGCTGGGCGGAAGGGATTGCAGCCCACCCAGCACGATCAACGCCACGAACGGCGTCCATTGCCAGGTATCGATCAGCGCGATGGTCGGGATCACCCATTGCGGCGAGGCGAGCCAGGCGGAGGGCGGCAGACCGAACAGGCCGAGGATCCAGTTCGCGGCACCCAGAGACGGATCGAGAATGACCAGGAACATCATGCCGACCACGACCGGCGGCACCATGAAGGGCGAGATCAGGATCGAGCGCAGAATGGCGGGCATGCGCCTGGCGTGAAACAACAGCAGCGCCAGATAGGTGCCGGCGATGAGCTGCAGCGCCAGTGACAAAAGATACAGCGCCAGGCTGACTTCGATGCTGTTCCAGAAACTGCCCGAATGGAAAAGCCGCGCATAATTGGCGAGGCCGGCGAATTGCGTGGCATGGCCCAGCGGCGCGCTGCGAAAGCTCAGCCAGATCGTATAGCCGACCGGAAACACCACCATCAAGGCGGTGAAGAAGACCGCCGGCAGCGAGAGCAGAGCGATGGCGCCGCGCTGGCGCGAGGAGGCGGAAAAGCTCATGCCTCACCCCGCCAGAAAGCCGCCATCCGCATTCACCACCGTGCCGGTGATGTAGGCGGAAGCGGGCATGCAGAGAAACGCCACGACGCCGGCCACATCCTCCGGCTGGCCCCAGCGCTTGCAGGCGGTGCGATCGGCGATCCGCTGATAATGCGCCGCATCCTTGCGGCCTTCGGCGTTAAGCGTGGTTTCGATATAGCCGGGAGCGACGGCATTCACCCTGATCCCCTCCTCGGCCCAGGCCAAGGCCAGCGCCTTGGTCAGCATCACCACCCCGCCTTTGCTGGCACAATAGGCGGGCAGACGCGGCAGCGCGGCAAAAGCGTTCATCGAGGCGATGTTGACGATGCTGCCACGCTGTTTCGCCAGCCCTTCGCGAAAGGCGCTGCATACACGGAAGCTGCCGATGAGATTGACATCCAGCACCTGCTGGAACACCGCGACCTCGAATTCCAGATCCCGCTTGAGAATTCCGGCGCAATTCACCACCGCGTCGATGCGGGTGAAGCCCTTGGCGAAGGCTTGCACCGCCGCATCATCGGTCACGTCCAGCACCGCCAGGCGCAAACGCTCCTGCGCGGGAAGCGTGGTCGCGTTCAGCGCCGCCTCATTCACCCCGGTTGCGGTGACAAACGCGCCGAGGGCCAGAAACTGCGCCGAGATCGCCGCGCCAATGTCGCCGCACCCGCCAATGACGGCGACATGAAACCCATCACCCAGGGCAAAGGAGGAGGCGCCCACTTATGTCTTGTCTTTCGCGATCAGCGCGTTCAACGATTGATCGGCCGGGGCGCAGGCGGCATCCGGCTGGTCCGAGCCGACAATCACCTTATCCACGGCCTCGCCGATATATTGCCGGGATTCCGGATTATCGGTGATCGGGTAGCCAACATTCGAGGTGCCGGTATTGGCGAGCTGGTTGACCGCGTTCTGCCAGACCTGCCGCACCGGCGCGGCGGCGAGCCAGGCTTTCACCTGCGGGTCCTGCGCGATGGCCGGGCGCGGCGCGGCGATGCCGGCGATCTCGTCCTTGGCCTGAATCGCCGGGCTGGTCGCCCATTGGATCAGATACCAGGCCGCACCTTTATGCGTGCTGTAGGGGGAGATCGCCAAACCCCAGGCGATGGCGGTGGGGTGCGAGCCGCCCGGCCCCGGCGGCAGCAAGGCGACGCCGGTATCGTTCAGCCGCGCGCCACCCTGCATCACATCCGAAAGTTCGTTGGAGGATTCAAACGCCATCGCGGCGCGGCCATCGCGATAGAGCGAGGAGATCTGGTAAAAGCTGTAATTGACCACGCCGAGCGGGCCGTAATTTTTCTGCAGATCGCCATAGAGCGACAGCGCCGAAAGCCCCGCCGCGCTGCACAGGCCGGATTTGCCGTTTTCGATATAATGGCCGCCCATATTATGGAAGAACACGCTGTAAGTATAGGCCAGCGCATCGCGCAGGCCACGCGAGACGAAGGGCGTGGTGGCGGCGTTGCATTTTTTCAGCGCCTTGGCGGTGTCCAGCATGCCGGAGAGGCTGGTCGGCACGGTGAGATTGCATTTTTTGAAGATATCCGTGCGGTAATACAGCACCGGGCCTTCAATATTCATCGGGATGCTGGTCAGCTTGCCGTCGAAGGTCGCGGCTTTCAGCAGCGCCGGGCTCAAGCCGGCAAAATCATAGTCCGGGCTTGCATCCTTGGTCATCGGCGCGAGATCCGTGTACCAGCCGGCGCCGGAGAATTGCTGGCCCTCGCGCGAGGGCAGGGTCATGAACACATCCACCTGGGAGCTGTTGGAATCCAGCACCGTCACCAGGCGCTGGCGCATCTGCTGCTCGGTGAAGATGTCGACCTTGACGTTGATCCCTGTCAGCTTCTCAAACGCCGCGACATTATTGGCGATGACCTGGCCGATCGGGTTATTATCGACCAGCACATCCAGCGTCTGGCCTTTATATTTCTGCCAGTCGAACCCGGCGGCATGGGCGCCGAGGGGCAAGGACAAGGCGAGCGCCGCCGCTGAAACCCGCTTCACGAGCCGAGCAACCATGGTCTGTTTCTCCCAACAGAGTGCAAACGTTCAGTCTATTGACCTGTCGTATGGCTTTTAGTATGACATAGAGCTAACGCCTTCGCCCCTGCTTGTCAAACCGGCATTGGTCAGCAGGCGCGATAAAACGGAAACCCCAAGCAAACGCCTCAAAGGAGCAGATCCGAATGTCCGGCAGCCCCCCCGCCCTGACGCGCATGGCGCGCCCCTCCGGCACCTATGCGATGCTGGCGATCGATCAGCGCGAAGGGCTGCGGGCGATGATGGCACCGCATCAGGATCGTCCGGTGACAGACGCGGATCTCACCCGCTTCAAGCTGGAGGTGATCGAAGCGCTCACCCCTTATGCCTCGGCGGTGCTAATCGACCGGGAGCTGGCCTGGCAGCAGGCGCTGGATGCAGGGGTGGTCGACCCGTCCTGCGCGCTGATCGCCGCCGCCGATGTACTGATCCCCAGTGCGGAGGAACTGGTGGCGCGGGTGGAGATCGACCATGAGGTGGTGCCGGCGAAGGTGAAGGCGCAGGGCGCGGTGGCGCTGAAGCTGCTGGTGCTGTGGCGGCCGGGCGAGGCCGCGGAACCGCGCATCGCCATGGTGGAGGAATTTGTCGCCATCTGCCGCCAGGCGGGGCTGGCCAGCGTGGTGGAGCCGGTGGCCCGCGCCCCGCGCGATGGTTCCGGCTGGGACCGCGAAGCGGCGATCATCGCCGCCGCGAAGGAGCTGGGAGATCGCGGGCAGGATCTGTATAAATGCGAAATCCCCTATTACGGCGCCGGGCCGGAAGCGCAGGTGCGGCAAGGCTGCGCCGCCCTCTCCCGGCATGTGAATGGCGATTGGGTGGTGCTCTCCTCCGGCGTCAAGCAGGATGATTTCCCCCGCGCCGTGGAATGGGCCTGCCGGGAAGGTGCATCAGGCTTTCTCGCCGGGCGCGGCATCTGGTCCGGGACCATCGGCAAGCCGGATCTGCGCCGCGCCTTGCGCGAGGATGCGGTGCCCAGGCTGGAGACGCTGTGCAACGTGCTCGACAAGGTTTCCGCATGAAGGCAGCGCGGTTTCTGGGCGAGGGGCGGATTGCCATCGAGGATGCCACCGAGCCGGTGGCCGGGCTGGATGAGGTGATTGTGGATGTCGCCGCCTGCGCGCTGTGCGGCAGCGATTTCCGGCCGCTGCGCCAGGGCTGGCCGGTGACGCCGGGGCACGAGATTTTCGGGCGGGTGCGCGCGCCCGGCACGCCCGCGCATGGGCAGCGCGTGCTGGTCTATATCCCCACTTTCTGCGGACAATGCGCGCAATGCGCGGCCGGGCGCACCAATCTCTGCCCGCGGGCGGAGCTGCTCGGCTGGCAGCGCCCTGGCGGCTATGCGCAAGCCCTCGCCGTGCCACGGCAATGCCTGCTGCCGGTGCCGGACGATATTCCGGACCATCTGGCGCCGCTGCTGCTGGATGCCATCGGCACCACCGCGCATGGCATCAGGCTGGCATCCAAGCTGGTGGAACCAGGGGCGGCTTTGGTGGTCGGCGCCGGGCCGATCGGGCTGGGCTCGCTGATGGTGCTGCAGGCGCTGGGCTGGGGGGCCCTCGCGGTGTGCGAGCCCAACCCGGCACGCGCCTCCTTTGCCGCCAGCCTGGGGGTGGAGCTGCTCTCCGCCGAGGACGCCGCCGCGCGCGCCTTCCCGCTGGTGATCGAGGCCAGCGGCAAGGATGCCGGACGGGCTCTGGCCCTGGCCGCGGTGGCGCCGATGGGCGCCGCCGTGCAGCTGGGCGAGAGCGACCAATGGCAGATCACCGAAACCAAGGCGTTGCGCCGCAAGGATTTCTTCCTGATCCGCTCTTTCTATTTCCCGTTGGGCGAGTACCAGGCGAATATCGAGCTGCTGCGCGCCCACCGCGCAACCTTCGAAAAACTGGTGGATGACAAAGCCGACCTCGCCGGGCTGGAAGCTCTGTTCGCCGCCTTCGCGCGCGGCGAAAGACTGAAGCCGCTGATGTGCCCCGCTTGAAACGGGTTCTCTGCGCCGGGATCGTGGTGCTGGACCGGATCTACGCGCTCGATACCCTCCCCCAGGGCGAGGCGAAATACACCGCCAGCTCCTACCGCGAGAGCGGCGGCGGCATCGCCGGCACCGCCGCCGTGGCGGTGGCGCGGCTGGGCGGGCAGGGCCTATATCTCGGCGCGGTGGGGGAGGATGCGGCCGGGGACTGGCTGCGGGCCGAGATGCGCCAGCTTGGTGTGGGGCTGGAGGCGTTGCAGCTGGTCGCGGGCGGGCGTACCCCGAATGCCTGCGCGCTGGTCGCCCCGGACGGGGCGCGCTGCCTGATCGTGGATCGCGGCACCATCGCCCCTCAAATCCCGTCCCGCCTGCCACAGGCCGACGCGCTGCTGGTCGATCATCGGTTTCCGGAACTCTCCACCGCCCTGCTCAAGGCCGCGACAATGCCCAGCGTGCTGGATGCGGAGGGCGGCGAACCGGAGGCGCTGCGCGCCCTGGCGGCGCTGGCGGATTATCCGGTCTTCTCCAGCCCTGGCCTGCGCGCCTGCACCGGCGAGGCAGACCCGCGCCGGGCGCTCGCCGCCATTCACGCCCCGCGGGCGCGCGCCGTGGCGGTGACATGCGGGGCCGCAGGCAGTTTCTGGCGCATTGACGGCGCGCTGCATCACATCCCCGCCCCGCAGATCGAGGCCCGCGACACCACCGGCTGCGGCGATGTGTTTCACGGCGCCCTGGCGCTGGCGCTGGCCGAGGGGGAGCCGGTACTCGCCGCCGCGCGCTTTGCCACCGCCGCCGCGGCGCTGAAGGCCCGCAATGGCGGCGGCTGGCGCGGCATGCCGGCGCGCGAGGCGGTGGAGGCCATGCGCGCCGCCGGCTGGTCGGGCAGCGCGCCAAATTCATATGATTAATTTTGGGCTTTCATAGCACAACCCAGGCCCCTCCCGCTTGAGCCCGGGCGACGGACATGCGATCATCCCCGGATGGGCGCCGCCCATCCGCGCATGAGAGAAGCCCAAGGTCGACCAGATGAGCCCGCGCCCCAACCCGCCCGAACGCCGCAACGGGGAAACGCTCGTTGTGCAGATCGCCGCCAAATTGCGCGCCGCCATCCAGCAAGGCGGCTTCGCCCCGGGCGACAAGCTGCCCACCGAAAGCCAGCTGGTCAGCACCCATGGGGTCAGCCGCACGGTGATCCGCGAGGCATTGGCGGCCTTGCGCACGGATGGGCTGGTGGAAGCCCGCCAGGGCGCCGGCGTGTTTGTTCTCCCCCCGCCCGCCCGGCCAGCGCATGGCTTTCAGGAGGTTGATTTCGAACGGCTCTCCTCGGTCATCGCGATGCTGGAACTGCGCAGCGCGGTGGAGATCGAGGCCGCCGGCCTGGCCGCGCTGCGCCGCGCCCCGCAGCAGGAGGAGCTGATCCTCGCCGCGCATGCGCGCATCGCCAGCCTGGCCGCCGCCGGGGCGGCGACGGCGGGTGCTGATTTCGAACTGCATCTGGCCATCGCCCAGGCCACCAATAATCACCGCTTCGTGGAATTTCTGGGCCTGATTGGCGAGGCGATGATCCCGCGCCGCGCCTTGGACAAAACCCAGCCGGATGCCGCCACCCTGACCGCCGCGCAGATACATGCCGAGCATGGCAAGATCGTCGAGGCGATTTCCCTGGGCGATGAGGATGCCGCCCGCGCCGCCATGCGCGCGCATCTGCGCGGCAGCCAGCAGCGCTACAAGGCAGCGCTGCAAGGCATGTTATAATATCACTATTTACATTTGTATGATGACTAAGCTATGGATTGGCCGTCTCACATCACAAGGTCGTCCATGGAGCCGCAAGACATCAAAACCAGGCTGGGTTCCGGCCTGCTCTCCTTTCCGGTCACGCATTTCGACGCGCAGGGCGCCTTCCTGCCGGACAGCTATCAATCCCATATCGAATGGCTCGCCGGCTATGACGCGCCGGTGCTCTTCGCCGCCGGCGGCACCGGGGAATTCTTCTCGCTGGCGCCAGCGGAAATCCCCGCCATCGTCGCCGCCGCCAAGGAAGCCGCCGGGCAGACCGCCATCGTCTCCGGCTGCGGCTACGGCACCGAGATCGCCATCGAAATCGCCCGTAGCGCCGAAAAGGCCGGGGCGGATGGCATCCTGCTGCTGCCGCATTACCTGATCGATGCGCCCCAAGCCGGGCTTTACGAACATGTGCGCCGGGTCTGCCAGTCCGTCGGCATTGGCGTCATGGTCTATAACCGCGACAATGCGGTGCTGCGGCCGGATACGCTGGCGCGGCTCTGCGAGGCCTGCCCCAACCTGGTCGGGTTCAAGGACGGCACCGGCGATATCGGGCTGGTGCGTCAGGTGACGGCGAAGCTGGGGGACCGGCTGACCTATCTCGGCGGCATGCCGACGGCGGAATTATTCGCGGAAGCCTATCTGGGGGCGGGCTTCACCACCTATTCCTCGGCGGTGTTCAATTTCGTCCCCGAGCTGGCGATGAAATTCTATAAGGCGTTGCGCCAGGGCGAACGCGCCCTGTGCGAGACGATCCTGCTGGAGTTCTTCTATCCCTTCATGGCCATCCGCGACCGGCAGAAGGGCTATGCCGTCTCCGCCATCAAGGCCGGGGTGCGGCTGCAGGGCTTTGCCGCCGGCAAGGTGCGCAGCCCGCTTTGCGACCTCACCGCCGAGGAAGAGGCGATGCTGGACGCGCTGATCGCCCCGCACCGCCGGCGGGGCTGAGCCGCACGGCGCCCTTCATGTCGGGATGCAGGGCGCCGCCGCGCGGTCGGCCGCATCCGGGCTCTCGCGCAGCGCCGCCGCCACCCCGTTGCGGTCGGCCGCGCTGCGGTTCTGGCTCATCTTGCGCTTGCCGGTCAGCCTGGTGATCGGCAGCCGCAGCCCGACGATCCCTTTGAGCTGGGCGCGGATAAACGCCTCCGGCGCGTCGCTCACCGCCCAGGGCTGCGCGCGCGCCTGCTCATGCCGGGTGGTCAGCCGGGTGACGACATCCAGCAGGCGTTGCGGGTCGTCGAAGAATTCCACCGGCCCGTGCGCCTGTACCGTGATATAATTCCAGGTCGGCACCACCTTGTGATGCTCCTGCTTGGAGGGATACCAGGAGGGCGAGATATAGGCCTCCGGCCCCATGAAGATGGCCAGCGCCTCGCCGCTGACCGGCAGCTGCCATTGCGGGTTGGCCCGCGCCACATGGCCATAGAGCGTGCCGTGGTCGCCTTCCTCCGCCGCCAGCAGCAGCGGCAAGGGGGTGGCGAACAGCCCGTCCGGCGTCATTGTCACCAGATTCGCCACGCGCGCGGCGCGCATGGTCTCGTGCAGGGCGGCAAGCTCGGTTTCGCGAAAGGCGGGCGGCACATACATGGCAAGGCGGCTCCTCGATGGGAGGCGATCATGCCGTAAAATGCCAGGCGGTGAAATGGCGGCATTTGCGGCAGGGTGCCCAGAAATGCGCCCCGCCCTGCCCGGCACCGCGCCGCCCTGCCAAAACCGGCGCTGATGCCGCGCCGGCTTGATTTCGGCATAATTTTTGCTTTACCTTCTTTGTAGGCCGCTAGGGTTCCGGCCGGGCAAATGCCCGGCGCTGGTCCGAGAGCGGCGGTCATGCGGGAGACATCCGCATGATGCACGGCGGGACAAAAGCCCGGGAGAGCATGGATGCGTGGGGATACGCGTCGGCTCTCCACGTATCCCTCGCATCGCTGAGACGTGACTGTTCAACGATGGGAGTTCATATGACGACCCTGTTCCTGACCGGATGCCGCGCCGATGCTTGACCTCGACAAGCTCAGCCCGGCCGATTACCGCGCCCGCTACGAAGCCCTGCAGGCCGCCGCCCGCGCCCGCGCCGCCGCCCCGCAAACAGACGCCAGCTTCCCGGAGATCCCGCCAGAGGCGGTGATCGCGCAGGATGTGATCCCGCCCGGCTGGTACGCTGCATTGCGGCTGCGCCGGGGGGCGGCGCTGCGCCTGACCAACATCGACGGCACGCCCGGCGCGGCTTTGTTCATGTGGAACGAAGCCGATCGCTCCGAGCGCTTCAACGCCGGCGACACCACCAAGCTGCAATGGACCACCAACCTGACCACCGGCCGGGTGCTGTTCTCGGATATGGGGCGCGTGCTCGCCGCCATCACCGCCGATAGCGGCGCGGGGCATGACAGCATCATCGGCCCCAACGGCCCGGCACAGACGCAAGGGCGCAATGGGCGGGATAATCTGCGTTGCGGCGCCGCCAAATTCGGGCTGTCGCGCCGGGATGTCGCCCCGGCGCTGTCGCTGTTCTCGCCGGTCGGGGTGGATGCGCAGGGCGTGATGCGCTGGCGCGGCAATCCGCCCGCCGGCGCCATGCTGGAGCTGCGCGCGGAGATGGATCTGCTGCTCGTGCTCTCCAACACCCCGCATGCGCTCAGCCCGGTGCAGCAGGCCACCGGCCCGCTCGCCTACACCGCCTGGCGCGCTGCCCCTCCCGGCCCGGACGATCTCTGCCGCCATTTCACCGCCGAAGCCGCCCGCGGTTTTGCCAATAATGATCGGTATTTCGCGCAATGACCCTGATCTCTGACCATTTCGTGCCCGCCCGCGCCCCTTATTCGGTGGTGCTGAAACAAGGCCAGACCATGCGCATCGTCGATCTGGAAAGCCAGCAGGCGGTCGATGCGTTGTTCTACAATGCGCAGGACACGAGCGAGCGCTATTCGGCGCAGGACACGCTGGCCGCCCTCGCCCTGCAAGGCGGGCGCTACGACCTGACCACGGGCGCCGTGCTGCGCTCCAACGAAGGCAGGCCGATGGTGAAACTCACCGCCGATAGCTGCGGCTTTCACGATAGCTGTGCGGGCGCCTGCTCCTGCGAAAGCAATATCGTGCGCTTCGGCTATGAAACCCGCTTCATGCATTCATGCCGCGAGAATTTCCTCACCGAGCTGGCCAAATACGGCATGGATAAGCGCGACCTGGTCTCCAACGTGAATTTCTTCATGAATGTGCCGATCCGCCCGAATGGCGAGCTGACCGTGGATGACGGCGTTTCCGAGCCTGGCGGCTATGTCGAATTCATCGCGGAAATGGATGTGCTGGTGGTGATCTCCAACTGCCCGCAGGTGAATAATCCCTGCAACGGCTTCACCCCGACGCCGATCCAGATTTTGATCAGCGCCTGAACGATGTTCAGCAAAATCCTCATCGCCAATCGCGGCGAAATTCTGGGCCGGGTTTGTCGCACGCTGAAGCAGATGGGCATCGCCAGTGTCGCCGTCTATTCGGATGCGGACCAATTTGCCCCGCCGGTGCGCGCGGCGGACGAGGCCGTGCATATCGGCCCCGCCCCGGCGGCGCAGAGCTATCTCGATATCGACGCGATCATCGCGGCCTGCCGGCGCAGCGGCGCCCAGGCCGTGCATCCCGGCTATGGCTTCCTCTCCGAACGGGTTGAATTCGCGGAGCGGCTGGAGGCGGCGGGGATTCGCTTCATCGGCCCGCGCCCCGCGCATCTGCGCGATTTCGGGCTGAAGCACACCGCCCGCGCTCTGGCCAAGGCGGCCGGCGTGCCGATGCTGCCCGGCACCGGCGTGCTGGCCAGCCGCGAGGAGGCCCTGGCCGAAGCCGCGCGCATCACCTACCCGGTGATGCTGAAAAGCAGCGCCGGCGGAGGTGGCATCGGCATGGTGCTGTGCGATGACGCGGCGGCGCTGGCGGCCAGCTATGACAGCATCGCCCGGCTCGCCGCCAATAATTTCGGCAATGCCGCCTTGTTCCTGGAAAAATACGTGGCCCGCGCCCGGCATGTGGAAGTGCAGATTTTCGGCGACGGCAAAGGCAGCGTGGTGGCGCTGGGCACGCGCGACTGCTCCTTGCAGCGGCGCAACCAGAAAGTGGTCGAGGAAACCCCCGCCCCAACCTGCCCGAGGCGATCCGGGAGGCCATGCAGGCTTGCGCCGTCGCGCTGGCCGCCTCCGTGCAATATGAATCGGCGGGGACGGTCGAATTCGTCTATGACGCCGACGCGCGGGCATTCTATTTCCTTGAGGTGAATACCCGCCTGCAGGTCGAGCATTGCGTGACCGAGGAAATTTATGGAATCGACCTCGTCCGCTGGATGATCGAACAGGCGGCGGGGACGTTCGTGCTGCCGGCCCCGTCCGATCTGAAACCGCAAGGTGCCGCCATCGAAGTGCGCTTATACGCGGAAGCGCCCGGCAACCAGTTCGCCCCCTCCAGCGGCCAATTGAGCGCCTTCACGCCGCCGCCCGGGCTGCGCGTGGAAAGCTGGGTGGAAACCGGCACGGAAATCTCCGCCTTCTACGACCCGATGCTGGCGAAATTCATCGCCACCGGCGCCACCCGCGCCGAGGCGCTTGCCAAGCTGCAAGCCGGGCTGCGCCGCAGCGCCATTTTCGGCGTTGAAACCAACCTCGATTATCTCAAGGCCATTCTCGCTTTGCCCGCCTTCGCGGCCGGCGAGATGACAACGCGCAGCCTGGCGGATTTCACCTTCACCCCGCTGGCCGTGGAGGTGCTGGACCCCGGCGCGCAATCGAGCCTGCAAAGCCTGCCGGGACGGCTGGGTTATTGGGAGGTGGGCGTGCCGCCGAGCGGGCCGATGGATGATCTGCACCATGCCCACGCCAACGCGCTGCTCGGCAATGCGTTTGACGCCGCCACGCTCGAACTCACACATACCGGGCCGAGCCTACGCTTTCTCGCGCCAACACGGATCGCGCTCTCCGGCGCCAACATGCCCGCATTGCTGGACGAGCAGCCGGTAGCCTACCATTGCGCCGTGGAGGTGCGGGCCGGGCAAGTGCTGGAGCTGGGGATGATCGACGGTCCCGGCCAGCGCACCTACCTGGCGGTGTCCGGCGGCTTCAAGGCGCCCGCCTATCTCGGCAGCACCGCTACCTTCACGCTGGGCGGCTTTGGCGGCACCACCGGCGCCGCCTTGCGCGCCGGCGACAACCTACATTTCCCTCCGCCTTTGCCGGCACCACCCGAACCGCCCCCCGCGCCGGCAAGATTGGCGCACAGCTGGACCTTGTCGGTACGCTACGGCCCCCACGCGGCGCCGGATTTTTTCACCGAGGAGGACATCGCCACCCTGTTCCGCGCCACCTACGAGGTGCACCATAATTCCGCGCGCACCGGGGTTCGGCTGATCGGCCCCAAACCCGCCTGGGCGCGGCGCGATGGCGGCGAAGCCGGGCTGCACCCCTCGAATATTCACGACAATGCCTACGCGGTCGGGGCGATCGACTTCACCGGCGACATGCCGATTTTGCTGGGGCCGGACGGGCCTTCGCTGGGCGGCTTCGTCTGCCCGGCGGTGGTGACGAAAGCGGATCTCTGGAAGCTCGGCCAGCTCAAGCCCGGCGACAAGGTTCGCTTCGCCCGCGTGGACGCCGCCCCCGCGGTGATCAGCGCCAGCCAGGATGTCGTCATCCGGCGCGCCGGCGATGAGGATGTGCTGATCGAATTCGGCGAGATGAAGCTGGATTTCGAGCTGCGCCTGCGCGCCCAGGCCCTGCGCGACGCGCTTGCGGCCAGTGCGCTGAAGGGGGTGATCGATCTGACACCGGGGATCCGCTCCCTGCAGATCCATTTCGATTCGGAGCAGACCAATACGGCAAAAATCATGGCGGCGGTGCGGGATATTCTGCCGCAGCTGCCCGATCCTGAAACGATGGAGATGAAAACCCGCACGCTCTGCCTGCCGCTTTCCTGGAATGACAGCCAGGTGCAGCTGGCCATGCGCAAATATCAGGAGACTACACGCCCGAACGCGCCCTGGTGCCCGGACAATATCGAATTCATCCGCCGCATCAACGGGCTTGAGGATATCGAGGCAGTAAAGCGGATCATTTTCGATGCCTCCTACATCGTACTGGGGCTTGGCGATGTCTATCTCGGCGCGCCGGTGGCGACACCCTATGATCCCCGGCATCGCCTGGTCACCACCAAATATAACCCCGCGCGCCCCTGGACGCCGCAAAACGCCGTCGGCATCGGCGGTGCCTATATGTGCATCTATGGCATGGAGGGGCCCGGCGGCTACCAGCTTTTCGGCCGCACCATCCAGGTGTGGAATACGCATCGCCAGCCGCCCCCCTTCGAAGACGGCAAGCCCTGGCTGTTACGCCATTTCGACCGCATCCGCTTCCGGGAAGTCTCAGAAGATGAGCTGAACGAAGCCCGCGCTGCCTTCCCGCAAGGCAAATATCCGTTGCAGATCGAGGAAAGCACGTTTTCGCTGCGCGCCTACCGGGAATTCTGCGCGCAGAATGCGCAGAGCATCGACGCGTTTCAGGCACGCCAACGCCGCGCCTTTGCGGCGGAACGCGAGGATTGGGCCGCGAAAGGGCTGAACTCGTTTGAGGAGCCGGACACGCAAGCAGCGGCGGAGGAGATTGCCTTGCCGCCGGGCGGGCGCGCCATCGCCGCGCCGGTTCCAGGCAGCATCTGGAAAATCCTGGCCGAACCAGGGGCGCAGGTAAAGCGCGGGGATGTTGTGATGATCCTGGAATCCATGAAAATGGAAGTGCGGGTTGAAGCCAGCACCACCGGCCGCCTGACCAGCCTGACCGCACGGCCAGGCCAAATTGTTCGCGCCGGGCAACGGCTCGGCGTCATCACCACGGAGTCCTGACGATGATCCCTGAGCTGCTCGAATTTGCAGCGCTGCAAAGCGCCTACGCAACCTGGGCTTTGACCCCGACCATGCTGGTGAAAGCCTTGCTGGCGCGCATCGCCGCCTACCCGGACAAGGCGGTGTTCATCAGCCTGGTACCGGAGCAGGAGCTGCTGGCGCAGGCCAGCGCATTGGAGGCCGCCGGGCCAGAGGGGAAAGCGCTTTACGGCATACCCTTCGTTGCCAAAGACAATATCGACGTCATGGGCATCCCCACCACCGCCGGCTGCCCGGCCTTCGCCTACATGCCAGCGCAGGATGCCGTCACCATCGCGCGCCTGCGCGCCGCCGGCGCAATTCTGCTCGGCAAAACCAATCTCGATCAATTCGCAACCGGCCTGAACGGCAGCCGCTCGCCCTATGGCGCGCCGCGCTCGGTGTTCAACGCGGCCTACATTTCCGGCGGCTCCTCCTCAGGCTCGGCGGTGGCGGTCGGCGCGGGATTGGCGGCGTTTTCGCTCGGCACGGATACGGCGGGGTCCGGCCGGGTACCCGCCGCGTTCAATAATCTGATCGGGCTGAAGCCGACAATCGGCCGCCTCTCCGCGACCGGCATGGTACCGGCATGTAAAAGCCTTGACTGCATCTCGGTTTTTGCAAATTCATCAGCGGATGCCATGGCCGTTCTCGAAGCCGCGCAGGGTTATGACGCGCAGGACGCCTATTCCCGCCCGCCCGCATCCCACGCCTTGCCACAGCGCCCACGCCTTGGCGTGCTTGCCGCCAAGGACAGGGATTTTGCCGGGGATGAGGCGGCCGCCTCGCTCTACGACGCCGCTTTGGCGCAAGCTGAAGCACTCGGCTGGGAGCTGACCGAAATCGATTACGCGCCATTCCGGACGATCGCCGCCTTGCTCTATGACGGCGCCTTCGTGGCCGAGCGGACCGCCGCCATGCGGGATTTCATGCACGACCATGCGGCGGAGATGCATCCTGTCGTGCGCGGCATCGTCGAAGGTGGGATGAAATTTTCCGCCGCCGATGCCTTCGACGATATCTACAAGGTCCAGGCCCTGCGGCACCTGACAAATGCCGAGCTGGCAAAATGCGATGCCTTGCTGCTGCCAACCGCGCCGACCTGCTTTACCGTCGAGGCGATGCTGGCCGAACCGGTCAAGCATAATTCAACCCTTGGCCTTTACACGAATTTCGTAAACCTTCTGGACCTAGCCGCAATTGCGCTGCCCGCTGGCTTCACCGCAAACGGCATGCCGTTCGGCGTGACGCTGATCGGCCCGGCCTTCTCGGAAGCCTGTCTCTGCGCCTACGCGGACAAACTCCATAAAGCGCTGGGGGCAGGGTCCGGGCTGAGCAGGGCCCAGCCCTCCGGTGCCTACGAGGCAATGACGGATGAGGTCACGCTGGTCGTCGCCGGCGCGCATCTCTCGGGCATGGTGTTGAATCATGAATTGACCCAGCTCGGTGCGCAATTGATCCGCCAAGCCCGGACCGCGCCTGACTATAAATTATTCGCCCTCGCCACCACGCCGCCGAAACCCGGGCTGGCGCATAGCCCCGGCTTTGCGGGGCCAGGACTCGCCGTCGAACTTTGGGGAATGAGCGCGCACGCGCTGGGTGCATTCCTTGCCGCCCTCCCCGCCCCCATGGGGATCGGGCGCGTCACCTTGGAAGATGGCTCGACACATCCTGGCTTTCTTTGTGAAGCCTACGCGTTGGAGGGGGCTGTGGATATTACCGCCCATGGCGGCTGGCGCGCCTACCGCGCTTCCTTATCCTGAACGAAAAAGGCCGGTTCGCACCGGCCTTTTTCATTCCACCTCGTCGCTGACATCCGTCAGCAGCGGTACGGCCGGGTAGGGTTCATCCTCATCCGCCGCCTCCTTGCCATGGATCAACGCTTCCAGCCGCGCCTTGGTGGCGGCGAAAGCCGGGCTCGCGATCTGCGTGGCATCGCGGGGGCGTGGCAGCGGCACCTCGATCATTTCCCGCAAGCGCCCCGGATGCGCGTCGAGAACGAGAATGCGGTCCGCCAGAAACACCGCCTCATCCAGGTCGTGCGTGATGAAGATGATGGTGATATCGACTTTTTTCCAGATCTCCAGCAGGTAGGCCTGCATGCGCTGGCGGGTCTGTGCGTCGAGCGCCGAGAAGGGCTCATCCATCAACAGCACACGCGGGCGATTGACCAAGGCGCGGATGATCGCCACGCGCTGTTTCATGCCGCCGGAGAGTTGATGCGGGTAGGCATCGGCGAATTTTTCCAGCCCGACGAGCGCCAGCCATTCATCGGCCTGGCGTTGCGCCTCGACCTTGCTGACGCCAGCCATGCGCAACCCGAACATCACATTCCGGCGCACGCTGAGCCAGGGAAACAAGGTATAGCCTTGGAATACCATGCCACGCTCGCGGCCCGGCCCCTGCACCGGCTTGCCATCAAGCGAGACCCAGCCTTCACTTGCCGTATCCAGCCCCGCCAAAATCCGCGCCAGTGTCGATTTACCGCAGCCGGACGGGCCGATAACGCAGAGGAATTCCCGCCGGTGCGTCTGGAACGACAAATCCTCGATGGCGGTGACGTTGTTTTTCCCGCTGTTGAAGCGCTTGCTCATGCCATCGACGCTTAAAATCACGTCGCGGGCCTTCAACCGCGCGAGCCGCGCCTGCACCTCCGGCGGTTGATCGAGATAGGAAACGCTCATGCGGCTGACTTGTCCCAAGGAAAGAGTTTCCGGCCGAGTGCTGCCAGCAACAGATCGCCGCCCAGCCCAAGAATGCCGATCATCGCAATCGCCGCATAAACATTGGCGTAATGCTGGTAGCGCGATTGCTGGGTGATGAAGAGGGAAATCCCGGACGTGGCGCCGATCAGCTCCGCGACGATCAGGTAGGTCCAGGCCCAGCCGAGAAGAATGCGCTGGTCGCGATAAAGATCCGGCAGCACGCTGGGGATGATCACGCTGGTCAGCAGCCGCAAATTCCGTGTCCCCAGCGTCAATGCGGCTTCCACCAAGGCGAAATCGGCCTTGCGCGTCGTGTTGGCGATGATCAAAATCTGCTGAAATAATGTGCCGATGACGATGATCGCGATTTTCGGCCCGGCATAGATGCCCAGTACCGCAACCGCCAAAGTGCCGAAGGCGGGCGCCGGGAGGTAGCGGAAAAATTCGACAAATGGCTCAACCAGCCGCGCCAACCCGCTATGCGCCCCGCACAGAATGCCCAGCGGCACACCGATGATGGAGGAAATCACAAACCCCCAGAAAATGGTCTGGATACTTTGCCAAAGGCTTTGATGCAACCAGAGCCCGTTCTGATCCGCCGGCGGCGTGGTGAAGGAGGTGTAGAACGCCGCCGCAACGTCACCGGGGGCAGGCAGATAGACCGGGTTGCATGGCGTGCCTACCGGTGGCGCGGTATGGTTGGTCTTCGCCGCCGCGAGTTGCCCGGCATAATCGGCCTTGGTCACCCGCATGCCCGGCATGTAGTAATCGACATCGCCAGGATCCGAAATCAACACGTCCGGATGCCAGATGAACGGCACGTAGCTGACCGCCGACCAGACCGCGAGCGGCAACAGAAAAGATGCAATTGCCAGCAAAATACGCAAGCGCCGCGTCAATGGTGCGCGAACGCGAAACCATTGCCCGCGCACCACATCACCCGTCTCGGAGGCGGCCGGTTTCACGGCCTCGATCTCCGAGCGATCCAGCATCAATTCCCCTCCTTGTAGGCGTCGATCAACGAACCATTGATGTACAGCTTCACATCCTGCGGGGTTTTGTAAACCTTATTGCGCACATTGAAGGCATTGGAATTTTCATCGGAGCCGTAAACGGAATTCAGGCCGGGACCAGGCACGAAGGCCGCCTTCGCCTCGGCCAGGCTGAGCAGATGCGTGCCCTTGACATAGCGCTGATAGATCTGCGGCGACACGCCATCGCGCGCGGCCATGATCTTGAGCGCATCGGCATGCGTCTTCGGATCGTTGATGTAGGCCAGAATGCGGTACCAGACCTTGATCACCTTCGCCCAATCCTGCGGCCGCGCCGCCAGGCTTTGCGGCGACACCGCCAGCCCGTCATAGATCAGCCCAGGCGCCTGCGCGGAGGTATAGATCGCCCTCGACCCCGGCACGGCCAGGCGCGCCTGATCCGCGATGGGCTGCCACAAGCCGATCGCCGCCACCGCGCCGGAGGCCAGAACCTGAGGCGTGCTATTGGTCACGGTATTCACCAGCTGCACCGAATCCAGGGACATGCCATTGGCCTGCAAGGCGTGCTCCAGCAGCATCTGCTCCAGCAGCCCGACCTCGACACCCACCTTCTGCCCCTGCAACTGCTTGACGCTGGTGATGCCGGGCTTTGCCAGAATCTGGTCATTGCCGCTGGAATAATCGGTCAGCATGATGAGTTGATTTTTGGTGCCGTTGGCGCCGAGTGCCAGCGCATCGCCGGTCGCGAGGAAATCGCCATCCAACTTGCCTGCGGAAAAGGCATCCAGTGACGCGGAATAATCAAACCATTGCATCTGCACATCAACGCCGGCTTGCTTGAACCAGCCTTTATCGACGGCGATCTGCCAGCCGGTGAAGCCCGGCCAGTCGCTGAAGCCGATGCGCAGCGGCGTTTCGGCCTTTGCCGGCAGGCTGGCCAACAGCGAGAGCGCCGCGGCGGAGAGAAAGGATGCAAATTTGGTCGCCCGTTTCATGGATACCCCTCAGATGGAGATCAGACTCTGCAAAAGACATCGCAAGAACGATGCCAGACTGTTTAGAATTCGAGAAGATTGTCGCGGAGCAGCTGGTGCTTGTAGGCGGTGCGCACGCAGCCCAGGCGCTGCAGCTCCGGGACCAGCCCGTCCGCCACTTCCACGAGATAGCGCCGGCCGACGCGCAAAACCGGCGTGGTGATCAAAAACCCGTCGCCGCCGACCTCTTCCATCACCTCGCGCATCCGCAGCGCGACGGATTGCGGCGTGCCGATCAGCTCCACCGAGGAGACCATGCCGCCGGCGCCATCCAAAACCAGTTCGCGCAATGTCTTGCCCGATCCCCATTGCTGGAATTTATCGAGCGAGCCTTGCTCGCCATTGGTCGTCAGCTTGCCCGGCAGCTTTTCATCGAGCGGGAATTGCGCGAAATCGATATCCGTGATCGCCGAGATCGAGGCCAGCATGTCGTCGATGAAATGCGGCGCGCTGAGCTGGCGCCGCAGCCGCTCGCGCGCATCCTGTTCGGTCTCACCCAGTGCCGGGGTGACGCAGAACATCACCTTGATGCTGTCAGGGTCACGCCCCATCGCCGTCGCGCGGGCACGAATATCGTCGCGAAACGCCTTCATCGATTCAACCCCGTTGGCGACGGAGACGATCGAGTCCGCGTGCTTGGCGGCGAAATCCCGCCCGCGCGGCGAGGCCCCGGCCTGCAGATAAACCGGGCGCCCCTGCGGGGAGCGCACGGTATTCAGCGGGCCGCGAACCTTGAAGAATTTTCCTTCATGATTGATCGGATGCACCTTCTCGTGATCGGCATAGATGCCGCGCGCGCGGTCGCGCAGCACGGCCCCCTCCTCCCAGCTGCCGAAGAGCTTGCCCATCACCTCCATATATTCCTCGGCCATCTCATAGCGCAGCTCACGCGGCGGCAATTTATCCAGGCCGAAATTCTGCGCGGCGAGATCTTCCGCGCTGGTCACCACATTCCAGCCGAACCGCCCGCGGGTCAGGCTGTCGATGGTGGAGGCCAGCCGCGCCATCAAAAAGGGCGGGTAGGCGAGGGTGGACATGGTGGCGATCACGCCGAGATGCCGCGTGGCCATGCCCATCGCCACCGCCAGCGGCGCCGGATCGTGCTTGGGCGCCATCACCCCGCCGCGCAGGCCTTTTTCCCGTGAACCGCCATAGGTCTCCGAGACCATCAGCTTGTCTTCGATCATGATGTAGTCGAAGCAGGCGCGCTCCAGCGTCTGCGCCATCTCGATATAAAACTGCCCATCCCATGGCATCCCACCTTGGCCAAACGGCTCTCGCCATTCATCCGGGGTGAAATTCATGAACCAGCCGAGATGAAATTTTTTCGTATCCATAAGGCTCCTTCGCCGCGCCCGTCAGGACAGATCGGATCGCGCGGCTTGCAATGAAAAGCTGATCGTCCGCTTCAAATGGCGGTGAGAAACGACACCCCAACCGCCCCAGAAAATCATGCGCGCGGTCGCCGTTCGCATGCACCTCGCCATAATCGGGGGACAGCACGCGTTTGACCCGGTTGCGGTGATAGCTGCCGAAAAGCTGGCGCGCCGTCAGCACCTGGGTTGTATCCGCGCCATACAGCGTCTCATGCAGCGCCGGCAGCGCGTGCCAGGGCACGGCGGGGCGGGCGTGATGCGCGTTATGGTAGGCGAAATTCAGCGTCAGCAGATTGAGCAGCGGATGCGAGAGCGACAGGATATTGCTGTAAGTATTCTCATGCTCATAAGCCCGGTCACGATTTTTTTCGATCATCGGGGAGGAGCTGGAGTGCGGCACATAAACATCGAATGTATGCTGGTAGGCATCCATGAAACGCAGCACCTGCAGCATCAGCAGATAGGCGATGGCATAGAACGCCAATGACCAGGGCGAGGCCCAGGCCAGCGCGGCAAAGAACAGCAGCCGTGAGAGCAGCAGCAGGCTGGCGCGCCGGCGCATGGCTTGCGTGCCGCGATATTGGGTGATGATGACCATGCCATGCATCAGCAGCTCAACCGCCGGAATATAGGCCCATTCCAGCCCCAGCACGGCCGCCCGCACCCAGCCTGGCGCGCGCTTGAGAATATCCCGGTAATCGAAGGCCGCCACATCCATCCTGTCGGCATGGTGGCGCAGATGTTTTTCCTTCAGCCCGCTATAGGAGGCAAAACAGGCGCCGGTGATCCAGGCCATCACTTCGCCCGCCCGGTCATTGTGGCGCATTTTGCTGAACACCGCCCCATGCGCGCACTCATGGATGAAATAGGCGCAGATCACGAGGCCATGCGCCAGCAGCAGCGTGCCCAGCAGATTGAGCGCCAGGCTGGCGCGGGTGATCAGCACCAGCCCGCTTGCATAAGCGGCGAAGGCATAAAAAATGCCGGCGCCATTATAGAACGCGCCGCCTTGGTAGCGGAACAAACGGGTCTGGCTCATGCCAAAGCACCGCGCGGGGACGTGGCGGCATGGCGGGCCGGTCGGCGGGCATCATTCATGCTGATCTCCTGACGAGGAATGACCAAAACGGCTAAACAACACTCATTTGCACTATTTTTGTTCTTTTCATTCGATGACGGCCGAGATATCCACGCGGCCATTCTACAAAATGACTATTTTCTATTCGTATCTACTGAAATCCGGCTCGTACATAGCTTGATATGCCCATTTACTTTCCGTATCAGGAAAGAATGTCCCGCCCCTCCGCCCCCTTCAGCGGCAATCTTGGTGATGTCGATCTTCGCCTGCTGCGGCTGTTTGCTACGGTCGCCGAGGCGGGCGGCTTCACCGCGGCGGAGGCGGAGCTGCAGGTCGGGCTGTCGACCATTTCCAAGCAGTTGAAAGCGCTGGAAACCCGTCTGGGGGTGACCTTATGCCGGCGCGGGCGCGGCGGGTTCGCGCTGACCGATCAAGGGCGTTCGGTGCTGGTCGAGACCCGCCAGCTGCTCGGCGCGCTGGACGGGTTCCGCGAGCGGATGAACAATATCCACACCGAAATCGGCGGCGAGCTCAATCTCGGCATCATCGATACGCTGATCACCGATCCGCATTTCCGCCTGCCGCAGGTTCTGGCCACCGCGAAAAGGCGGGCGCCGCGGGTGCAGATCAATATCAGCGTCGATCCGCCGAACCTGCTGGAAAAGGCGCTGCTGGAGGAGCGGCTGCACGCCGCCATCGTGTCCGTGCGCCAGCGCTTGCCGGGGCTGACCTACCGGTTTCTCTATGCGGAGCAGAATAATCTCTACTGCGCCGAGCCGCATCCGCTCTATCGCTATTGCCCGGACGAGGTGCCGACGGAATTGCTGATGGGCTGCGAAGTGGTCGGGCGCAGCTATGCCGAGCAGGACGAGGCCCGGCAGCTCGCCAGCGGCCTGGTGCGCAGCGCCACCGCCAATGATGTCGAGGGGGTGGCGCTGCTGGTGCTCACCGGCCGCTATATCGGCTATCTGCCGGACCATTATGTCCGCGCCACCCGCTTCGGCTTGCCGCTGCGCCCGGTGCTGCCGGCCCGGTTCGGCTATCTGGTGGAATTCGAACTGGCCACCCGGGCGCGCGGCCATGTCTCTCCGGCCTCGCGCAATTTCCTGGCCGAGCTGGCCCGCGAATATGAGCTGGCAATGGGCAGCTAGGCTTGTAGCGGCCCGCTCTGTTGCCGTTTCAGTCAAGTACGCTTCCCGAAATCGTCCTTTTTGCCGCACGCGCGGCTTGCCTAAGCTTCCGGCTTCGATGGCGGCTCAAGGCGGAGGCAGAATGGCAGCGTGCGATAGATCCGTTTCGGCCGCGCCGCGCACGCGCCCGCACTGGCATGGTCTATGGACACGCTCGCTCCTGGTGGGGGCGGATGGGCAGCGCGATGTGAGCAGCGCGGTCTCCTGGCTGCAGGGGCCCGAACTGTTCGTGGATCTGCGCCAGCCCGCCGCGCGCCCCGCCTTTTGCCATGTGCAAGGCTTCGCGCAGCTCTCCGTCGCGGCCGAAACCTGGCTGGCCCACCAGCAGGGCTTTGCCGGCAGCTTCCAGGTGGCAGAAAACCGCGCCGCCTGGCGGCGCGAGATCGACTACCAGCCGCCCGGGCCGACACCGGATGAGGGCATGCTCTCCTGGGCGGGCGAAACCCTGGTCGAGACCGGGCTGCACAGCCCCTATCTGGAACATTGGCGCGCGGCGCCGCAGCCGAACCACCCTTGCGCGGCGCTGCGGCTGCGTGTGGCGCAAACCGGGCAGGCGGCGATTCTGGTGCGCACCGGGCCGGTTTTCATGCTGGCGCGGGGCCGGGCGCCGGGCATCCGCCTTTCCGCCCCCAGCCTGGCGGCCTGCCTGGCCGGCGCGGCGGATGCCAAGGCCCGGCAGGCGCTGCTGGATTGCGAGATTTCGCGCGGCACGGCTTCGGGCTGGGAGATCAACGCCTCGACCCTGCCCTGGCGGGAGGGACAGCGGTTGCGCATGTCCTTCGACCGCCCGGGCCGGTTGCTGGTCGATGGCGCGGTGTGGGAGATCACCCATGAGGAAGGGCAGATCGATGCGTTTGCAACGCTCTAACACCATCGGGCGCCGATGCGCGCGCTAGTCACCGGCGCGGCCAGCGGCATCGGCCTGGCCACGTCACGCGCCTTTCTGGCCGCCGGGGATGCGGTGATCGGGCTGGATATCGCCCAACCGCCGGCGGACGTGCCCTGGGTGGAAGCCGACATCACCTCGCCAGACGCGGTGGCGGCGGCGGTAGCGGCGGCCGCCGCGCGGCTGGGCGGGTTCGATGTGCTGGTGAACGCCGCCGGGGTGGAATATGACGCCCCGCTGGCGGCGCTGGATCTGGCGCGGCTGGACCGGATGGTCGCCGTCAATCTGCGCGGGCCGATGCTGGTGGCCGCCGCCGCGCTGCCGCATCTCGCCAAGGGCGGGTCGATCATCAATCTCGCCTCGGAGCTGGCCTTTCTGGGCCGCGCCGAAGCCTCCGGCTATTGCGCCACCAAGGCGGCGATGCTGGGGCTGACCCGCTCCTGGGCACGCGAGCTGGGGCCGGATATCCGGGTGAACGCCGTCGCTCCTGGGCCGATCGACACACCCTTGCTGAATTTCGCGGCAATGAGCCCGGCGCTGCAGGCGCTGGAGACCGGCAACCCGCTCGGGCGGATCGGCCGGCCGGAAGAGGTCGCCGCGGTGATCCTGTTTCTCGCCAGCCAAGCCGCCAGCTTCGTCACCGGCCAGTGCTACAGCGCCGATGGCGGCGCCGCGATGCATTGAAATCCGCCCCCTCTCATCACAGCCTGCAAGGAGCCTTTTGAATGGTTGAAAGCGTGTTCATGGCGGAATTGTCCTGGCCGGAATGGGAGGCCAGGATCCAGGCTGGCGCCATCATCTTCCTGCCGCTTGGCGCCACCGAGCAGCACGGGCCGCATCTGCCGCTGAATGTCGATGTGATCTTGCCGACAGCTGTCGCCGAACGCGTCGCCCGGCAGCTCGGCGGGCTGGTCGCGCCGACGCTGAATTACGGCTATAAATCCATGCCCCGCTCCGGCGGCGGGCAGAGCTTCCCCGGCACCGCCAGCCTGGATGCCGCCACCTTCAGCCACACCATCCGCGATGTCATCCGCGATATGGGGCTGCACGGGGCGCGGCGCTTCGTCATCCTCAACGGGCATTTCGAGAATGGCTGGCCCTCGGTGGAGGGGCTGGATCTGGCGCTGCGCGATCTGCGTGCCGAAGGCATCCGCGATGTCACCGCGATGCGTCTGGAATATTGGGATTTCGTCGAGCCCGCGACGCTGGACAGGATTTTCCCGGACGGCTTCCCCGGCACCGAGCTGGAACATGCCAGCCTGATCGAAACCTCGCTGATGATGCTGCTGCGCCCGGATCTGGTGGCGGTGGAGAAAATCCCGCAGGAAGGCCGCGCGCAATTTCCGCCCTACGACATCCACCCGCCGCCGCCCGGCTATCTGCGCGCAAGCGGCGTGCTGGCGGATGCGCGCGGCGCCAGCGCGCAGATCGGCCAATGCCTGATGGATGATCATGTCCGCCTGATCAGTGAAGCGGTCCGCGCCGGGTTCAAGCTGGGCTTCTGAGACACGCAACGGCTTTCGGCAGGCAGAGCTTCGGGGTAAGGAATGGCCGGGCGCGGCGGTCCGGGCCTGGGCGCGTGCCCCAAGATCTCTCTTCTCAACAAGGCAGCCATGACGGCGACTGTCTTCACGGGAAGGCTGCTTTATTACAAACCTGCTTTCAGTGGGTGAATAACGAAAGATCGTATCGTGAACTCTGGTATCAGCTTTGCACATATTCCAAACGCCGCGCCTCTGCCGGCGGCCGAGCGCGCCGCGGTGCTGGAAAATCCCGGCTTCGGGACCTCCTTCACCGACCATATGGCGGTGATCGAATACACCCAGGGCGTGGGCTGGCACGATGCGAGGATCCAGGCGCGCGAGGCGATCACCCTGCATCCGGCGGCGGCGGTGCTGCATTATGCGCAGGAGATTTTCGAAGGGCTGAAAGCCTATCGCCTCCCCTCCGGCGAGATCGCGATGTTCCGCCCGACGGCGAATGCCAAGCGCTTCCAGGACTCCGCCGAGCGCCTGGCGATGCCGAGCCTGCCCAGCGATCTGTTCGTTGAGTCGATCGAGCAGCTGATCCGCGCCGACCGGGACTGGGTGCCCAACGATCCCACCAAGAGCCTCTATCTGCGCCCCTTCATGTTCGCCAATGAGGCGTTTCTGGGCGTGCGGCCGTCGAAAACCTTCATGTACGCGGTCATCGCCTGCCCGGTCGGCGGCTATTTCAAAGGCGGCGCCGAGGCGGTCTCCGTCTGGGTGAGCGAACATTACAGCCGTGCGGCCACCGGCGGCACCGGGGCCGCGAAATGCGGCGGCAACTACGCCGCCAGCCTGCTGGCGCAGGCCGAGGCCAGCGCCCAGGGCTGCGACCAGGTCGCCTTCCTGGATGCGGCCGAGCATCGCTGGCTGGAGGAAATGGGCGGCATGAACATGATGTTCGTGTTCGAGGACGGCTCCCTGCTCACCCCGCCGCTGGGCGGCACCATCCTGCCCGGCATCACCCGCAATTCGCTGATCACCCTGGCCGGCGCCGCCGGGCTGCGCGTGCGCGAGGAGGCCTATTCCTTCCAGCAGCTGCGCGAGGATGCCGCCAGCGGCCGGCTGCGCGAGGCCTTCGCCTGCGGCACCGCCGCGGTGGTCACGCCGATCGGCAAGTTCAAATTCTCCGGCGGCGAGGTGGTGATCGGCGATGGCGCCCATGCCGGCGCCACCACCAAATCGCTGAAGGACAGGCTGGTGCAGATCCAGCGCGGCCAGAGCGAAGACCCGTATGGCTGGGTGCATCGCGTCGGCTAGTGTGATTGGGTTTGCTTGGCGTGGCGCGGCTTCAGCAGGCCGCCCATCGCCCCGCAATGGTCTTTGCCCCCTGGCAGGGTCATGATAGATCGCTAACCCTATCCGATTGGCAAGGCGGGACATGACCAAAGACAACCCTGCGGCGTTGGCCGAAACACCGGCGCCCAGCACCAGAACGCGCGACCCGGAGCGCACGCGGCAGGATATCCTCAACGCCGCCGCCGATGAATTTGCCAAATACGGGCTCTCCGGCGCGCGAGTCGATGCGATCGCGGCGCGGACCTCCACCACCAAGCGGATGATCTATTATTATTTCGAGAGCAAGGAGGGGCTCTACACCGCGGTGCTGGAGCGCGCCTATGCCGGCATCCGCGAGATCGAATCCGGCATGAAGCTCGACAAGCTCGATCCTGAAACCGCCTTGCGCCGGCTGGTTGAATTCAATTTCGATTATCATGACGCGCATCCGGAATTCGTCCGGCTGGTGATGATCGAGAACATCCATAACGGGGCGCATATCAAGGACGCGCCGGATCTGCGCCGCACCAACAGCCCGGCGATCGAGGTGCTGAGCGACATTCTGCAGCGCGGCTACGAGGCGGGGGTGTTCAAGCGCCAGATCGAACCGCGCGAGCTGCACATGATGATCAGCGCGCTGTCATTCTACCGCGTCTCCAACCGCGCGACCTTCGGCACGCTGTTCAGCATCGATTTCGGCGCCCCGCAAACGCGTGAGCGCCATCGCCGCCATATCGCGGATTCCATCCTGCTATTGATGACCAACCCCGGCTGACTCACTGACCGCCAGCCGCCGCGCCATCGCCGCCAGACGGATCGGCGCGTTGCTGGCGCCATAGCCTTCATAACCGTGGCGCTCCACCAGCTCGAAGAAAAACCGCCCCTGGAAATGCGGCAGGTAGGCGTGCCAGAACTCACCGCCCGCATCGCGGTCATACAGCACGCCATGCGCGTGCATCTGCCGCAGCCGGTCCTCCTCCAGCCCGAAGCGCGCCTGCAGATCCTCGTAATAATTCAGCGGAATCGGCACCGGCGCCAGACCGGAATTGGCCGCCTGCGCCGCCGCCTGCTCGACATTGCCGATCGCCAGCGCGATGTGATGCACCCCCGCCCCGGCCGCCGCGGCGACAAAGCGCGCGGTTTCGGTGGAGGGGCTCTCCGAAATGTTCAGCGGTATACGCACGCTGCCGCTGGCATTTTTCATCGTCCGCGAGCGCACCAGGCCGAAACGGTCGGCATATTCGATGGTCGGCTCCGCCACCAGGTTGAACAAGGTGCGATAGAACAGGATGAAGCGATCCATCGAGCCCGGATTGAGCGCCTGGGCAACATGATCGATCCGCACCGCCGCCGCCTCCTCCGGCGCCGGGGCAAGGTCGAAATCATCCTGCCACATCTGCCGCGACGCCGCCTCGTCGACCAGATAGAGCAAGGTCCCATCCGGTTCGCGCACGGCGGGAATGCGATGCTCGCCAGGGCCGGTACGCTCCGTCCAGGTCGGGCAGAGCAGCGCCTGCGCTCGCGCCAGGGTCGCCTGCACGTCATCGACCTGCAGCGCCAGGGCGCAGACCGAGGGCCCGTGCAGCACGAAATGCTCGGAGGCGGCGCTGTCCGGTTCGGCATTGAGCACGATATTCACCCCGCCCAGCCGGTAAAGCTCCACCGCTTTCGAGCGATGCTGGCCAGCCCGGGTGAAACCCATCGCCTTCAAATAGGCGCCAAGCGCCACGCCGGCGCTGTGATCCACCGCGAATTCGATGAAGGCGACGCCGCCCAGCTCCGGCGGGCGGGGCAGCTGCGTGCGCCCGGCCTCGGCCTCCACCCAGATCAGCGAGCGCAGCCCATCCAGCGCGGTCGGCCGGGTTGGGCCGGCGCGGAAATTATCGTTGAAGATTTCCAGGCTGAGCGGCCCTTTATACCCGGCATCCAGCGCCGCGCGGGTAAAGCCGGCGACGTCGAAATCACCCTGGCCGGGGAAATTGCGGTAATGCCGGCTCCAGGAAAGCACATCCAGCGAGAGCTTCGGCGCATCGGCGAGCTGGATGAAAAAGATCTTCTCGCCCGGCACACGCTCGATCCCGGCCAGCGAATCCCCGAGCGAGAGGGTGTGAAAACTGTCCAGCGCCAGGCCGAGCGCCGGATGGCTGACGCGCTGCACCAGATCCCATGCCTGGCGCCAGAATTTCACATGCGTCCCCCAGGCCAGCGCCTCATAGGCAATGCGCATCCCGCGCCTTCCGGCATGCTCCGCCAGCTCGGCCAGCTCCGCCGTCAGCGCCGCCGGATTGCCCGCCGCATGCGGTTGCACATTCGAGCAGAGCAGCAGCAGATCCGTGCCCAGCTCGGCCATCACATCGAATTTGCGGGCCGCGCGGTCCAGGTTGCGCCGGAGCTGTGCCGCGCCCATGCCCTCGAAATCGCGGAAGGGTTGAAACATGAAAATCGCCAAGCCGAGATCCTCGGCCATGCGGCGGACATCGCGCGGCGTGCCATCGAAGGCCAGAAGATCCGCCTCGAAGATTTCCACGCCCTCGAACCCGGCGGCCGCGGCCGCCTCCAGCTTATCCGATAATGTACCAGACAGTGACACGGTGGCGATGGATTTCGGTTGCGTCTGTAACATATTCAAGGCGTACCCCCTCCTTACCGGCATTATATATCATCATCCGCGACCCGGGGCGGAAAAAAACTGCTTGAAATGTTCTATTTGGTTAGTTACTAAAAATCCAGCAGAGGCTGGTCATTGGTCGTCACGGCTAGATTAGCGTCTTTTTTCACGCTCTCCTACTCTGGCAGCGTCGCCGACGCTGTTACTCGCTTGGGTCATAACATACATGGTTCATCTCTCCCCGGCCGTCACCGCCATCAAACCCGCGACATCCACCGGCCAGACGCTGCTGGGGCTGATCGGCGAGGGTATCGGCCCCTCGCGCACCCCGCGCCTGCACATGCAGGAAGGGCAAGCGCAGGGGCTGAACATCCGCTACGACCTGTTCGACCTGCATGAACGCAACCTGTCGGTCGCGGACCTGCCCCGGCTGCTCGCCGAGATCGAGGCGGCGGGCTATGCCGGGGTCAATGTCACCCATCCCTGCAAGCAGGCGATCATCCCGCTGCTGAGCGAGCTCTCCCCCGATGCGCGGGCGCTGGGGGCGGTCAACACCGTGCTGTTCCGCGCGGGCCGGCGCATCGGCCATAATACCGACTGGTCGGGCTTTTCCGAAAGCTTCCGCCGCCGCCTCGGCGATGCCGATATGGCGCATGCCGTGCAGATCGGCGCCGGCGGTGCCGGCAGCGCGGTGGCCTACGCGCTGCTGAAGCTGGGGGCGAAAAAACTCACCCTCATCGATGCCGACCTGTCCCGCGCCGAGGCCCTGGCCGCGCGCTATGCGCCGCTCTTTCCGGGTGTGACCATCGAAGCCGCCCTCACCCCGGATGCGCCGCTGCGCAGCGCCACCGGGCTGGTCAATTGCACGCCGATGGGCATGGCGGCGCATCCGGGCCTGCCGCTGGCCGCCGAATTGCTGCGCCCCAGCCTGTGGGTGGCGGAGATCGTGTATTTCCCGCTGGAGACCGCTCTGGTGCAAGCCGCCCGCGCCCTGGGTTGCCAGGTGAGCGATGGCGGCGGCATGGCGGTGTTCCAGGCCGTGGCCGCCTTCCGCCTGTTCACCGGCCGCGAACCCGATGCCGAACGCATGCTGGCCAGCTTCGCCGGCTGAGGCTCGCAAGGCCTTGCCAAAACCTTTATAAAATCGTCCGAATCTAGGGAGTTCATAATGTCCGACATCACCACAACCGGGGCGCGCGCCGCCGGCGCCACGCGCGTCGGCAAGGTCCGCTTCTTCATGCTGGCGCTGGTCTGCGCCGCCGTGCTGGTGAATTATCTCGACCGCGCCATTCTCGGCATCGCCGCCCCCAGCATCCGCGGCGAAATGCATATCGACGCGGCGCTGATGGGCATCGTGTTTTCCGCCTTCTCTTGGAGCTATTTCATCGCCCAGGTGCCGGTGGGGATCATGCTGGACCGCTTCGGCAACCGCATCATCTATTTCCTGGCGCTGACCTTCTGGTCGCTGTTCACGCTGGCGCAGGGCTTTGCCTCCTCGGTGGCGGGTTTCATCGGTCTGCGCGTGGGCCTTGGGTTTTCGGAAGCGCCCTGCTTTCCGGCGAACAGCAACATCGTCGGCATGTGGTTTCCGCGCAAGGAGCGCGCGCGGGCCATCGGCGTCTATACCGCGGCGGAATATGTCGGGCTGGGCTTTCTCACGCCGGGGCTGTTCTGGCTGCTGAAGAGCTATGGCTGGCAGTCCCTGTTCATCATCACCGGCCTCGCCGGGCTGCTGGTCGGCGCCGTCTGGATTCTGAAATATCGTGATCCGCAGGAGAGCGAGAGCGTCGGCGCGGCGGAGCTGGAGCATATCGCCGCCGGCGGCGGGCTCACCGGCAAGGGCGTCTCCGGTTCCAAATTCAAATGGGCGGATATGGGCGAAATGCTGCGCCACCGCCAGGTCTGGGGGCTGCTGATCGGTCAGTTCGCGGTCTATTCCACCTTCATCTTCTTCCTCACCTGGTTCCCCACCTACCTCGCCACGGCGCGGCACATGGGCTGGATCAAGGTTGGGTTCTTCGCCTCGCTGCCCTACATCGCCGGCTTCTTCGGCATTCTCTTCGCCGGCGTGCTGTCGGACTTCATGCTGGCCCGCGGCGCCAAGCTGGGGCTGGCGCGCAAGCTGCCGGTGATCATGGGGCTGCTCGGCGCTTCCACCATCATCGCCTGCAATTACGTGCAGTCGGACACTCTGGTCATCGCCATCCTCTCCTTCGCCTTTTTCTGCCAGGCGATGTCTTCCTCCGGCTGGTCGGTGCTCTCGGAAATCGCGCCGGTCGGCAAGCTCGGCCTGCTGGGCGGGCTGTTCTCCGCCGCCGCCAATCTCTCCGGCATCGTCATTCCCATCGTCATCGGCTTCATCGTGCAGGATACCGGCTCCTTCGTCGGCGCGCTGGTGTTCGTCGGCCTGGTGGCGTTGGTTGGCGCGCTGGCCTGGATTTTCGGCATCGGCGAGCTGAAGCCGATCGTGCTCGCGCATCGCGACTGATTCGGGCACAGCTCAACAGGGCCGGCCAGCATATGGCCGGCCCTTTTTCATGCGCGCGCGAGCAGCCCGCGCATATAATCCAGGCTCTGCGCCATCGCCTGCTCCTCGCTCGTGTAGGCCGGATCGAGATAGTCGATCTCCAGCGCCAGCAGCCCATCATAGCCCTGCGCACGCAGCGCCGCGAATATCGCCGGCAGATCGATCAGCCCCTGCCCGAGCGGCACGCTGGGCCAGAAGGCGAAGCTGCGCGGATCTCCCGCCCGCGCCCTCACATCCTTCACATGCGTCGCCCGGGCATAAGGTGCCAGCTTCAGCGCCGCCTGCAGCGGGTCTTCCAGCATGCGCAGAGTATTCGCCGTATCCAGACAGACCCCCAGCCAGGGCGAGCCGATCGTCTCGATCAGCTCCACCAGCTCATCGGCGAGAAAATCGATGTGATTCTCGATCGCCAGCACAACCTCATGCGCCCGCGCCTGTGCCACCGCCTCATGCAGCAAGGGCAGCAGCGCGGCCTTGTGGCGGGACCATTCCGCCGGGCGCGTCAGGCGGCTGCCGCAGCAGATGCGCATCACCCTGGCCCCCACGCGCGCCGCGATCTCGATATGATCCCGCAAATCCGCCAAGCGTTCCGGCGCGCCGCCAGAGCCCAGCCCCGAGAGATGCCCCCAGGCCCAGATCCGCTCCAGCCCCAGCCGGTCCAGTTTGCGCCCCAGCGCCCGCGCATCGGCCAGGCTGAATCCCGGCAGAAAGCAGGTTTCGATGGAGACCCCGGCAACGCCGAGCGAGACCGCGCGTTGCAGCGCCTCATCCAGCGTGATGCGATCGCCAGGATCCTGTTCCAGCCCACGATAGATCTCGCCGAAATAACGGTGATAACAGTAGAAATCGATCGCCGGCTTCATCGCATTGCCTCACATCCAAGAAAAAACCGCCCTTTTTGCAAAGGGCGGCGGAGATGTTGGTTCAGAGTGTGGCTTTGACCTGCAACCCGAAGGCCCAGGCATTGGGGATGTGCTTGTAGGAGAAGGTCCCCGGATCCATCACATATTGCACATTGGGATGGATCTGCAGCCAGGGCGTCGCCTGGAAGCCATAGCCGATTTCAAGCACGCCCTCGCCGGTGGAAAGATTGGTCAGCGTCGCGTTCGCGGCTTCCTTCGCATCCACCACGCGCTTGTTCAGGATGGCGCGGACATAGCCGACATCGATGAAATCCTGCGGCCGTCCGGCAAAGGGCCCTTGCGCGATCAACCCGCCCAGCACGGAGCCCTGGAACAGCGCCGTGGAGGGATCGGAATAAGAGACCATGCCGATCGCGATCAGCCCGCGCTTCGGCCCGCCGAAGCTCACCAGCATCTGGTTGGCGATGGCATAAAAACCATAGCGCCCGCTTTGCATGTCGGAAGCGTTGGTGACCGAGGCGGCATCGCTGGTGTCGTAATAGGCGCCGACCTTATACAAGCCGGGCAGGCCGCCGAGATTGACCTTGTAGCCGGCCTCAAGCGGGATCAGCGCGCCCGTGGAGCCGGAAGTGCTGACCTTCAGCCCGTTATTCTTCTGATAATAGCCCGGATTCACATCATAGATTCCGGTTTCGATGTAGAGTGCTGGCGTCGGCGAAAGCTTGATGCGCCCGCCCCATTTGCCGGTCGGGTAATCGGACCAGCCGGAGGAGGCCGGCAGATTCTGCGCATGCGCACAGAAGCCGACATTCATGAAGTCGCAGCCATCCTCGATGCCGGCGAAATCATTGCCCATCGGATAGAAGCCGGCCTTGGTCTGCACGAGCCCGTGCGCGAAATTCTGCGTATAGGAGAGTTCGGTGACGCGCAGCGTCTCGCCGGCGCCATAGACTTCCTGCACGGCGAGCCTGTTGCCGATGAAATCCGAACTCACCGAACGCCCCTGACGCTGGTTGAAGCCAACGCTCAACGTGCCGCCCTCAAGCCCAAACAGCTTGCCCATATCGGCATCCACGCCGATGCCCAGCTGCTGCGCATAGCCATTGCCGGTGCGCTTGCCGCCGGACACCGCATCGGCGAAATTGCCGTCATAGAAACCCTTGAAGGTCAGGCCAGCCTCTTTCAGCCGGGTGCGACCGCCATTCCAGTCGCCGGTCATGGTCTTGCGGGTGAGCAGGCTGTTGAGGAAATTGTCCTGCGTCGTGGTTTGGGCATGCGCCGCCGCGGCGAAGCTCAGGCTCGCCACGCCGCTCAGAATGGCCTGCCGTAGATATGTCTTCTTCATAAAACCTCCTGTTATTGGATTATTGAGGGACGAGTCCCACCTTCCGGATGCGTGGCCCGCATCCGGTCTCGCCAAAACATACTCAACGCGGACGGGTGTGACCCCGCCTTGCGCTAAGCGGCTTCGGGATTCACCACGCCGAGCAGTTTCGCCTGCAAGGCTTCGTCAGCGGCCAGTGCCTGCGCCGTGCCGTCATACGCCACCTCGCCATTCACCAGCACCACCGCGCGATCCACGATCGAGAGCACAGATTCCGCGTGATGCTCGACGATGATCAGGCTGGCTTTGCGGCGCAGCTTCACCACCGCCTCCATCACCTCCTTGACCACCGCGGGCGCCAGACCCTCAAACGGCTCGTCAAGCAGAATGACACGGCTCGGCACCATCAGCGCGCGCGCCACCGCCACCATCTGCCGCTCGCCACCGGAGAGCGACGAGGCGCGGGACTTCGACAGGATCTGCAACTTCGGAAACAGCGCGTAGACCTCATCGAGCGTGGCGCCACCCGGGCGCGTCGCCAGGCGCAGATTTTCCAGCACGGTGAGATTAGGAAACAGCCTGCGCCCCTCCGGAACCAGCGAAATGCCGCGCCGGTTGATCTCAAAAGGCTTGCGGCCGGTGATCGCCTGACCATCCAGCAGCACCTCACCGCCGGAAATCTCCACAGCGCCCATCAGGCTTTTCAGTGTCGTGGTCTTGCCCACGCCATTGCGCCCCAGAATCGCCAGCGCCTCGCCTTCGCGCAGCGTAAAGCTGACCTTGTCGATGATCACGCTGCCGGCATAGCCGGCGGTGAGGGCCTTCACCTCCAGAACCGGTTTGCCGGGCGCACGCAGCTCCGGCGCGTGCACCTCCTGCGCCGCCTCCCGCTCAGCCCCGAGATAGGCGCTGATCACCGCCGGGTTCGCCGCCACATCCGCCGGCTTGCCATCGGCGATCAAGGCGCCCTGGTGCAGAACCGTGATGCGATCAGACAATGTCAGCACCCGGTCCATGTCATGCTCGATCAGCAGCACCGCATGCGCTTCCGCCAGACGCCGGATCAACGCGCCCACCACCTGCCGGTCGGCCTGCGCCAACCCGGCCAGGGGCTCATCCAGCAACAGCAAACTGGCATCTGTCGCCAGCGAAATCGCGATTTCGAGCAGACGCTGTTCGCCATGCGAGAGGTTGACGCACTGCTCCGCCGCCCGCTGCTCCAGCCCCACCGCGGCCAGCAGCGTCCAGGTGCGCGCATTCACCTGGTCCATCCGGTAGGCATCCGCCAGCAGCTGCGCGAAACGCGGCTTGTGGCGGCGCTGCACGGCGATGCGCACATTCTCGAACGCGGTCAGATTCTTGAACACGCTGACAATCTGAAACGACCGGCTGAGCCCCAGCCGCACACGCTGATAGGGCTTCAACCGGGTGATATCGCGCCCGGCCAGGCTGATGCGCCCTTCTGTCGGCTGCAGCAGGCCGGTGAGCAGATTGAAAAACGTCGTCTTGCCGGCGCCGTTGGGCCCGATGAAGCTGTGCAGCTGGCAGGGCATCACGTCGAGATCGATATTGCGCGCGGTGTAGAGCGAGCCGAAGCGGTTGGTGAGGTTGCGCACCGTCAGCACCGGCTGGCTCAGATCCATCTGCTTCACACGCGGCTGGTAGGGCGCGATCACATCCGGGCGGTTGGGGATTTGGTTGCGGGTCAGCGTCCAGCTCTGCCGGCCCAGCAGACGTTGCGCCAGACCCTGAATGCCTTCCGGCGACGCCAACGCGAAGCCCATGATGATCGGCGCGAAAATCAGCCACCAATTGGCGGTGAACAGCGAGAGCCGGTCCTGCAAGGTGACGAACGCGATCGCTCCCCAAAGCGGGCCGAGAAATTGATGCACCCCGCCCAGCACCGTCATCAGCAGCGCATCGCCGGCATGTTCCCAGCCGAGATTATCCGCGTAGGCGCCCTGCAGCAGCAGCGCCAGCAAGCCGCCGGCCAGCCCCACCACCGCGCCGCACAGGCAGAAGGCGGAAAGTTTCAGATGCGCGGTGTTATAGCCCAGGCAGGACATGCGCTGCTCATTGTCGCGCAACGCCTGCAAGGCCCGCCCGAATGGCGCATGGGCGAGCCGCCACAGCCCCCAGGCCACGGCCACCGCGACCCCCGCGGTGAACAGATAAAGCCGCAGCGGCGTGGTGAGCAGGCTCAGCGAGACGCCCTGCAAGCCGTTCTCACCGCCCGTCAGCGCCGTCCATTTGAACGCCACCTCGAAGGCGATCTGCGAGGCCGCCAGAGTCAGCAGCGAAAAATACAGGCCGCGCCGACGTAAAATCAAAAGCCCCAGCAACAAAGCCAGCAGCAGAGAGCCCAGCACCGCGACGCCCAGCGCCACGACCTCATTGCCCCCCGTGCGCAGCATGAAGATCGCGACGAAGTAGGTGGAGCAGCCAAAGAACACGGAGGCGCCGAACGGCACCAGCCCGGTATAGCCCACCAGCATATTCACGCCGAGCCCGTAGAGAACATAGATCACGATCTCGGTCAGCTTGCTCAGCGGCATGCCCAGGCTGGGTGCCGCGATGCCCAGCACCACCAGCACCGCGGTCAGAATCAAGACAGGATGTTTCATCGCGGCGTTCATTCAAAACGCTCCCATTGCTCGCCGAACAGGCCGCGCGGACGCAGCAACAATATGATCGCCATCAGCACGTACATCGCCGCGGTCGAGGCATCCGGCATGAATTGTATGGTCAAGGCCTGCACCAGCCCCACCGCCAGCCCGGCGACGATGGCCCCGGCATAGGAGCCAAGCCCGCCGATTGTCACCACCACGAAGGCCGGCATGATCGCATCCGTGCCCATTGTCGGCGCCACCGTCCAGATCGGCGCGGCCAGCAAACCCGCAATCGCCGCCAGCAGACATCCCAACCCGAAGGTGCCGGTGAGCACGTGCGGCAGATTGATGCCCAGCAGCTGCACCATCTGCGGATCGCGCGAGCCGGCGCGCAGCACCCGCCCGAACGGGGTGAAATTCATGAACGCCCAGAAGGCCAGCAAAATCACCACCGCGCAGACCATGATCGCGATGCGATAGCTGGCGATGATGAATGGCCCGGCGATGATCACGCCATTCAGCCAGCCCGGCGCGTTGAAAGGCTGCCCCTGCGCGCCCCACACCGCGCGAATGACCGCCTGCGCCAGCAATGCCAGCGCGAAGGTGACGATCAGGCTCACCAGCGGCTCTTTGTCGTAGAGCCTGCGAATCAGCAGAACTTCGGTGATCATGCCGATGACGCAGACGATCGCCAGCGCCAAGGGCACGCCCCACCAGCCCATCAGATTGAACAGGGTGAGCGAAAAATACGCGCCCAGGGCAAAGAACACGCCATGCGCGAAATTGACGATTCCGAGCAATCCAAAAATAATCGACAGCCCGAGGGCGATAAGAACGTACAGAAACCCCAATGCGAGGCCGTTTCCGGCCTGCATGATCATCATATCGAGCATGGCGCCAGCTCCCTCGGCCTTAAAGCGGCGTCATGTGGCAGGCACTGTCGGCCGCGGTGCCGAAGGCCTTTTGCGCCGCCGCGTCGGAGTCCGGAATCGACCGCAGAACATCGAAATAATCGTAATCGTCGGGGATGTTCTTTTTCACCCCGACAACCAGGAAGCGATGCACCAGCTGGTTGTTCCATTTATCGAAATGCACGGTGATGCCGCCATCCTGTTCCTGCCAGTTCTGCAGGGCATGAACGATCGCGTCAGGGTCGGTGGAGCCGGCCTTGTTGATCGCCTCGAACATGATCTTCGCCGAATACCAGCCCATCCAGGCCTTGTCGGCGGCGGGCTTGCCGTATTTTTTCTGGAAGGCGGCGGCGAACGCCTTGTCGGCGGGCGAGTTGTTCGGATCGTTGTAATACCACAGCGTCGTGTAGGTTCCGGCGACATTGTTTTTGCCCACGGCCCAGAGATCGGTATCGCCCACCGCGATTTCCGTGAACGGGATCTTGTCCGCCAGGCCGAACTGCTTCCATTGTTTCAGGAAATTCGACAGATCCGCCGAGGTCAGCCCGCCAATGACCAGATCCGGCTTCGCCTCGCGGATTTTCAGAATATAGGAGCTGAAATCGCTGCTGCCCACCGGCACCGAATCATCGCCGACGACCGTCCCGCCGATGCCCTTGAGAAGCGTCTTGAAGGAGGCCGCGATATCCTGCCCGAATGCGTAGGCGGAGGTCAGGAAGTACCAGCGTTTGCCTATGCTTTGCAGGTAAGGCAGCATCGCCGCCGCCTGCACCGGCACCGGCGGCTGCAGCCGGAACGTGTAGGGATTGCATTTCGCGCCGGTGATCTCCTCCGCCGCGGCGTTATTGATCATGAAGGGAATCTTATGCTGCCCGGCAACAGCCTCCTCCGCCAGCGCGTTGGAGCTCAGCGACCCGCCCAGCAATGCCACGACATTATTTTGCTGGATCAGCTGCAACGCATTTTGCGCGGCACCCTGGGCGGAGGGTTCGTCCACCCACACAATCTCCGCCGGCTGGCCCAGCAGCTGATTGTTCATCTGTTCCAGCGCCAGGAATGTACCCCGCTGCAGATATTCCGCCTGCACCGCGATGGAGCCTTCCTTCGCCTGCAACAGGCCAATGCGGATCGGCGCGGCGGCACGCGCGATATGCGGCATCGCCAGCGCGCAGCCCGTCGCGACCCCGGCGGCGGCCCCCAGCAGGCGGCGGCGGCCGGTGGTGAAAACAGGCTGAATCTGGTCTTGGTCCATGGTTCCCTCGCTTGATTTTATTGCTTTATGGTTTGTACTAAATCGTCTTTGGTCAGCGGATGATCGGGCTTTCAGCCCATTTTATGTAACACCTGTTTAGTTATTTTTCGGCGCGCTCCCTTTGCGTTGATTGCTTATTGTTTAACCCTTCCTCGCCCGTATCACAGGAGGGAACCAGATTACAACAGAGAATTTCGCCTCACCTCAGTTTCATCGTTCATGATCGCCGCTAAATTGGAATTGTATTCCAGATTATAACCTGATACTAGGCCATTAAATAATTAAACGTAAGGTTCATTGTGGGCCGGATCGAGGAGACATGCAGCAGACATCCGCCCATCTATCGCCGCCCCTGCCCGCGCAGGTGGATGTGCTGGTGATCGGCTCCGGCGCCGCCGGGCTCGCCGCCGCCATCACCGCCGCTTCGCGCGGGCTGCGGGTGCTGGTCGCGGAAAAGGCGCCGCAATTTGGCGGCACCACGGCCTATTCCGGCGGCTGGCTCTGGGTGCCGCATAATCCAGCCGTCCGCGCCGACGGCTTCGAGGAGCCCGAGGATGCGCCCCGGCTTTATCTGCGCGCGGTGCTGGGCAACCGGTATGACGACCGCAAGATCGACAGCTATCTGCGCGCCGCACCGCGCATGGCGGCGTTTTTCGCCGGCCAGACCGCGGTGAAATTCCTGCCCGGCATGTCGGTGCCGGATTTTCACGGCCATCTGCCCGGCGCCGTGAAGGGCGGGCGCTCCATGGTCGCCGCCCCTTATGATGGCCGCGAACTGGGGCCGCTTTTGCCCCGTCTGCGCCGGCCGATCCCGGAGACGACGCTGTGCGGCATGGGCATCGCCGCCGGCGCGGATCTCTATCATTTCCTGCACGCCACCCGAAAATTCGCCTCCTTCCTGCATGTGGCCCGGCGCCTCGGCCGGCATCTGGCGCAGCGCCTGCGTCATGGGCGCGGCATGCAGCTGGTCAACGGCAACGCCCTGGCGGCGCGGCTGCTGCGCACGGCGGCGGATCTTGAGATCGGCCTGTATGAAAATCTTGAAGCCCAGCGCCTGATCATCGAACAAGGCCGGGTCGCGGGCGCGCTCTTCAACACGCCGCACGGCCCCCGCGCCATCCGCGCCCGCCGGGCGGTGATTCTCGCCACGGGCGGCTTTCCGCATGATGCGCTGCGCCAGCAAACATTGTTCGGCCATGTCCGCGCCGGCACCCCGCACACCTCGGCGGCGCCGGTGGAGAATAACGGGGCGGGCTTGCGGCTTGGCGAACAGGCGGGCGGGCAGGTCCGCGCGGATCTCGCGGATGCCGGCGCCTGGGCGCCGGTCTCCCTGCCGCCGCGGCGCGATGGCAGCGTCGGCCGGTATCCGCATCTGATCGACCGCGCCAAGCCGGGCCTCATCGCCGTCACCGCCGATGGCCGGCGCTTCGTCAACGAGGCCGGGCCCTATCATGATTTCATGCGCGCCTTGTTCGCCGCCACCCCGCCCGGCCAGAGCGTGGAGGCGTGGCTGATCTGTGATTCCCGGTTTCTGCATCGCTACGGGCTGGGCGCGGTGAAACCGTTTCCGGTGCCAAAAGGCTTTTATCTGCGCAGCGGCTATCTCAAGCGCGGCAACAGCCTGGCCGCCCTCGCCGCCGCCTGCGGCATCGATGCGCCGTCCCTGGCGGACAGCATCGCCGCCCATAACGCGGATGCCGCCAGCGGTGAGGACCGTGCCTTCGGCCGTGGCGGCACCCCGTTCCAGCGCGCCGGCGGCGATGCGCGGATCGGCCCCAACCCCTGCCTCGCCGCCATCGCCACACCGCCTTTCTATGCGGTGAAAATCGTCCCCGGCAGCCTGGGCACCTTCGCCGGGCTGAACACGGACGAGCATGCCCGCGTGCTGGATGCGGCCGGCCAGCCGGTCCCCGGCCTGTTCGCGGCCGGCAACGACATGTCGAGCATCATGGGCGGGCATTATCCCAGCGGCGGCATCACCCTCGGCCCGGCGATGACCTTCGGCTGGCTCGCCGCGCATTTCATCGCCGATCATCAGGAAAGTTAGACCATGAGCAAACGCTACGAACTCGCCACCCTCTCCATCCAGATCGGCAGCGCGCCAAAATTCATCCAAGCGGCCGAGGCTTATATGAAAGACGGCAAGGGCCGTCTGCTCGGCGCCTGGCTCTGCGATGTCGGCAGCCTCAACAAGCTTGCCATCCTGCGTGAATTCGAAGACGACGCCGACCTGCTGCGTGAGCGCCAGCGCGGCCTCACCGCCGCCAACCCGTTCGGCGCGGCGGACTTCCTCACCCGGCTGGAGATGGAAAGCTACGCCCCCTTCCCCAACATGCCGCCCGTGGCGCCGGGCATGTTCGGCGCCATTTACGAAATCCGCAGCTATGTGCTGAAACCTGGCGGGCTGCTGCCGACCTTCGAGGGCTGGGCGGAGACACTGCCGGGGCGCACCGCCATCTCCCCGCTCACCATCGCGCTCTACGGGCTGGATGGCACGCCGCGCATCACCCATATCTGGCCCTACGCGGATGCCAATGCCCGCTTCGCCAGGCGGGCTGAATCGGTCGCCGCCGGGGTCTGGCCGCCGCGCAGCGCGGTCTGGCTGACGCCGGAGATGCAAGCGGGCCTCTACGTGCCCACCGCCATCTCACCGCTGCGCTGAGCCTCCCGACCGAAGGAAACATCCAAAATGACCACTCTCTCTTTGCTCAGCGGCGCCAGCGCGGTCATCGGCATCGTCGGCGACCCGATCGCCCAGGTGAAATCCCCCGCCGGGATGACGGCCGGGCTGATGGCGCGCGGGCTGAATAGCGTCGTCGTGCCCTTCCACGTCACCCCGGAGGATCTCACCGGCTTCGTCGCCGGCATCTCGCTGGCCAGAAACCTCGCCGGCCTCATCGTCACCGTGCCGCATAAATTCGCCTTCTATACGCTGTGCGCCAGCACCTCCGCGCGCTCGCGGCTGCTGCGCACGGTGAATGTGCTGCGCCGGAGCCCGGATGGCGGCTGGTACGGCGATATTTTCGATGGCGAGGGATTTGTCGCCTCGCTGATCGACGGCGGCGGCGCGCCGGCGGGCAAGCGGGTGCTGCTGGTGGGCGCCGGCGGGGCGGGCAGCGCCATCGCGCTGGCGCTGCTGGAGGCCGGAGTCGCGGCGCTGGCGGTGCATGACGACAATCCCGCCCGGCGCGCGACGCTGCTCAACCTGCTCGCCCCCGCCGCCAATGGCCGCGCCTGCCCCGGCAGCGCCGACCCCACCGGGTTCGACATCGTCGTCAACGCCACCCCCGCCGGCATGCGCGCCGATGACCCGCTGCCGGTGGACACCACCCGCCTCTCCCCCGCGATGGTCGCGGCCGACGTGATCACCGCCCCGGAGGAAACCCCCTTCCTGCAAGCCGCCCGCGCGCAAGGCTGCCGGACCCGCACCGGGGTGGAGATGTTCAACGGCGTATGCGCGCTGATGCTGGATTTCTACACGCCGCCCGGCCACGAAAACCGGGGGGCCTGAGATGCGTGCTTATTCCCTCGCCCATCTCACCCTGCTGGAGCTGGCCCCGCCCGCGCTGGTGGAAACCGCCGCCGCCGCCGGCTACAGCCATGCCGGCTTGCGGCTGCGCCCCGCCGCACCTGGCGGCCTGTTCCACGATCTCGCCGCCAGCCCCGCGCTGCTGCGCGACACGCGCGCGCGCCTGCGGGCGACCGGCATCGCGATCTTCGATGTCGAGATCATCCGCCTCGGCCCGGATTTCCAGCTCGAACCGGCTTTGCCCGTTCTGGACGCCGCCGCCGCGCTGGGCGCGCGCGCCGTTCTGGTGGCGGGGGACGATCCCGACCCCTCCCGCCTCGCCGCCAGCTACGCCGCCTTCTGCGCCGCCGCCGCCGCGCGCCGCCTCACCGCCGATATCGAGTTCATGCCCTGGACCGCGGTGCCGGACATCGCCGCCGCGCGCCGGCTGGTGGCGCAGGCCGGCCAGCCCGCCAATGCCGGCATTCTGGTGGATGCGCTGCATTACGCCCGCAGCCCCGGCGGCCCGGCCGCCGTGGCCGCAATCCCGCGCGGGCTGCTGCATTACGGCCAGATCTGCGATGCCCCGGCGGAGATCCCCGCCACGGTCGAGGGCCTCATCCACACCGCCCGGCAGGAGCGGCTGCTCCCCGGCACGGGCGGCATCGACATTACCGGCATGCTCCGCGCCTTGCCGGCCGATCTGCCGTTGAGTGTCGAGATGCCCAATATCCGCCTCGCCCCGGCGCGCGGCCCGCTGAACTGGGCGAAGGATTGCCTGACCGCCTCGAAGAAACTGGCCGAGGAGGCTGTCGCATGAAATCCGCCTACGATGTCATCGTGCTGGGCGCCGGCGCCGCCGGCATGGCCGCCTGCCTGTTCGCCCGCCTGAATGGCCTCTCCGCCCTGCTGGTGGAGCGCACCGAACATCTCGGCGGCACCAGCGCCTTTTCCGCCGCCACCATCTGGGTGCCGGGCTCGCCGCTCGCCGCCAGCGTCGGCGCGCCGCCGGACGATATCGCGCACGCCCGGACCTTCCTGAATGAAACCGTCGGCAACCATTCCAGTGCCGCCATGCGCGACGCTTTTCTGCATTGGGGCCCGCAAGCCATCGCCCGGCTGCAGAACGAGACGCAGGTGCAATTGCGCGCCCGGCCCCTGCACCCGGATTATATCCAGGAAGCCCAGGGCGCCACATTGCGCGGCCGCGCCCTCGAACCTTTGCCCTTCGATGGCCGCAAACTTGGCAAAAAACTGGGTCTCATCCGCCCGCCCATCCCGGAATTCACCATTCTCGGCGGGCTGATGATCGACCGCGACGATATCGCGCATCTGCTGAAGATGACGAAAACCGCGGAGAGCTTCCTCTACGCCGCCAAACTCATCGGAAGCTACGGCCTAGACCGCCTCACCCATCGTCGCGGCACCCGGCTGGTGATGGGCAACGCGCTGATCGGCCGGCTGCTGGCCTCGCTGGACGCGGCGGGGGCGGATCTCGTCACCCAGGCCGAAACCGAAACGCTGCTCACCGAAAACGGCCGCGTCACCGGCATCAAGCTGCGCCAGAACGGCCGCATATACGACATCACGGCAAGGCGCGGCGTGGTGATGGCCACCGGCGGCTTCAACCGCCACCCCACCCGCCGGGCGGAGATGCTGCCCCAGCCCACCGCCGCGTTTTCTCCCGGCGCGCCGGGCCATACCGGCCGGATTCACGACATGGCCCTGGCGCTGGGCGCGCATTATGGCGAAGGTGCGCTGGACAATGCCTTCTGGGCCCCGGTCTCCACCCGCCGCCGGGCGGATGGCAGCATCGCCGTCTTCCCGCATTTCGTGCTCGATCGCGGCAAGCCCGGCACCATCGTGGTGAATGCGGCGGGGCGGCGCTTTGTCAACGAAGCCACCTCCTATCATCTCTTCACCCGCGCCATGTACGCAGCGCATCGCCACAGCCCCAGCATCCCGGCCTTCCTGATCGCGGATGCCACCGCCTTGCGCAAATACGGGCTGGGCATGGTGCGCCCCGGCGGGCGCGGGCTGAAACCCTTTCTGGCGGATGGCTATCTGGTCGAAGCCCCCAGCCTCGCCGCCCTCGCCGGCAAGCTCGGCATCGACGCGCAGGGGCTGCAAACCAACGTCGCCCGGATGAACGACTATGCCGCGAGCGGGATGGATGCGGAATTCGGCCGCGGCAGCACCGCGTATCACCGGGTGAACGGGGATGCCGCGCATGCCCCCAACCCCAATCTCGGCCGCCTCGCCACCGCGCCCTTTTATGCGGTGCGGCTGCTGCCCGGCGATATCGGCGCCGCCACCGGGCTGGTCACCAATGAATATGCCCAGGTGATGCGGGGCGACGGCACCACCCTGCCCGGCCTTTACGCGGTGGGTAACGATATGCAGTCGGTGATGGGGGGCGTCTATCCGGGGCCGGGCATCACCATCGGGCCGGGCCTCGCCTTCGCCTACGCCGCCGCCACCCATCTCACCGGCGCGCTGTAGCGAAACCGCTCAGCCCGGCGCCGCTTCCTGGCCCAGCCGCCAGGTGCCGCCAAAATAGGCGGAGCCGAGGCTGGCCGCCGACAGCTCCGCCGCCGCCGCCAGCAAATCCGGCGCCAGCCGCCGCAGCCGCTCCTCCGGCAGACGCATGGACGGGCCGGCGATGCTCAGCACGCCGATGGTGCGCGTCCCCTCCCGGGTCCGCACCGGACTGGAAATCGCCGAGAGGCCAGGGGCGGAGCTTTCCACGACCAACGCATAGCCATCCCGCCGGGCAATTTCGATCTGCGTCAGCAAGGCCTGCACGGTCTTCACCGCATTCGGCCCCAGCTCGCGCGCATCGCCAAAGCCTTGACGGCTCACCAGCCGCACCGCCTCTTCATCGGAAAGGGTGGACAGCCACGCATGGCCGGAAGAGGTCGAGGCCAGATGCGCCTCCGCACCCGCGTCAGGGTCGTAACGGAATCCGGTCCGCGCCCCTTGCGCCTTGGCCACCCAGGTCAGCCGCTCATCGCTGACGATGGAGAGCCGCACCAATTCCCCGGCCTTGTCCGCCAGAGTCTCCAAAATCGGCTGGGCAATGTCCAAAATCCCGTTCAGGGACAAAAATGTCTGCCCCAGCGCCGAAATTTTCAGCGTCAGGCGGTAAATTTCCGAAACGCGGTCCTGCTCCACATAACCCAGCCGCGCCAGATCGGCCAGCAGCCTATGCGCAGCGCTTCGCGGCATATCCAGCCGCTCGGCAAGCACGTAAAGCTGCAAGCCACCCGGGCTATGCGCCAGGCATTCCAGAATATTCAGGGCACGGTCGAGCACGGAGGACATGCTCTGATCCTTTCCAAATTTCAGACATGCTGGCAATCGCGCGCGGGTCTAACCGCCCGGCCGGTACGCGCCGCCTCCAGCACCGCCATTGTCGCGGCCAGCGTTGCCGCCCCATCTGCCCCCGAGACAAGCGGAGCCTCTTCCCGCCGCGCGACGCGGATGAAATGCTGCAGTTGCAATGCCAGCGGGTCCCCCGGCTGATACGCCAGCGCTTCGGCGGTCAATGGATTCGCCCAGCCCCGCCCGCCCGCATAATACCAGCGGATCAGCCCAGGCAGCTCCAGCGCCGCTGCCGTCCCGCACAGCCGGTAACATTGCCCCTGATGCTGCGAAAAATCCTTGTTCTCGCCCGAAAGCTGGTCCCAGCACCAGGGCGAGGGCGTGGCGTCGGACAAGGTCAGCGTCGCCACCGCGCCGGAGGCAAAGCGCAGCAGCACCGCGGCTGTATCCTCCACCGCAAAGCCGCGCGCCGCATTGCTCGTCACCGCCTGCACGCTCTCAATCTCGCCACACAGATAACGCAGCGCATCGATGTCATGCACCAGGTTGATCAACACCGGCCCGCCGCCCGCCTGGGTACGCCAGGTAATGTTGAAATAGGCCTCCGGCTTGCACACGGTCACATCGGCATTCACCGAGACCAGCCGCCCCAGCCCGCCTTGTTCAAGCAGCTCCCGCGCCGCGCGCATCACTGGATTATGCCGGCGGAAATGCCCCACCAGCAGCGGCACATTCTTCTCCGCCGCCAGCCGCGCCAGGGCAAAGGCCGCCGCCACATCATCCGCCAGCGGCTTTTCCACCAGCACCGGAATATCCCGCGCGATACATTCCCGCGCCATGGGCACATGCAGCGCGTTCGGCGAGGCGATAATCACCGCATCCGGCCGCCATTCATCCAGCGCCTGGGCCAGATTTTCGCTATGCCGCACCCCCAGCGCCGCTGCCTGCGCCTTGGCCTGGGGGCGGGGTCGATAATCCCCGCCAGCCGCCCTTGCGCCGCCGGCAACGCCTGAATCAGCCTGAGATGCGCCTGGCCGATAACACCAGCACCGCACACTGCAATCGATAGACCGGACATACCCCCTCACTTTGTTGATTGTAGTTCTTTGTTGGAATTTAATTCCAATATACTGCCGCCACACGCTTTGGTAAAGCCCGCATCCGCGCCTTCCGCGGTTAGAGCAATATGCGTTTAGGTTGACCCGGAAGAATCACAACAAATATATGAAATTACTAGCAAAAATATAATCATAGCGAGTTTGTATAAACCAACCTCGCGCTAAAGCGATATGTGTTTAGGTTGACGCGGCAGCGGCAATTTAAACACATGAAATTGCTCGTCAAAACGAAAGCTAGAGCGCGATGACGTCGAATTGAGCCAACAGCGGTCTCAATCCGCTCACCCCTTCGCGGGTTTTCCCTTGGTAACATTGGCCCCCACGCCGCGCGGCAGGGACAGGCAATCCAGCACCCCGAGCAGCGCCAGCAGCGCCACCACCAGAAAGGCGATGCGGAACGGCCAGGCGGGCCCCGCCGGCGCCACCGCCTCGCCCAGCCGCCAGGCGATGCCCCCCACCGCCACGCCGAGCCCCATCGCCAGCTGCGCGGCGGTGGAAAACAGCGTATTCGCCCCGGCCATCCGCGCCTGGGGCACATCCGCGAAGGCGATGGTATTCAAGGCCGTGAACTGCATCGAGCGCGTCGCCCCGCCCAGAAACAGAATCGCGCAGATCACCGGCAGCGGCATGAACCGCCCCAGCCCAGCGCAACAGGCCAGCGCCAGCGCGTTCAGCAGCCCGTTGACGATCAGCACGCCGCGAAACCCGAAGCGCCGCAGGATCGGCGTCGTCGCCGGTTTGATCAGCAGATTTCCGGCGAACACCGCCATCAGCAAGGTGCCGGCGGTGAACGCGTCATATCCCAGCCCGATCTGGAACATCACCGGCAGCAGGAACGGCACCGCGCCCACGCTCATCCGGAACAGGCCGCCGCCGAGAATGGTCACCGCGAAGCTCTTCACCCGCAGCACGGAAAGATCCAGCAAGGGGGCTTCATGGTTGCGCATATGCAGCAGGGCGGCGGCCAGCAGCACGCTCCCGGCAAGGGCCAGCCCCGCCACCTCGCGCCAGGGGATCAGCGCGCGGCTGAACAATTCCGCCATCGTCAGCAGACAGACCAGCGCCAGCCCGGACAGCAGAAAGCCCCGCCTGTCGAACCGCGCCGGATGCGGCCCGCGCGTATCCGGCACCAGCCACCAGACCAGCCCGAACGCGACCGCGCCCAGCGGCAGGTTGAGGAAGAAGATCCAGCGCCAGCCGCCATGCTCCACCAGCAGCCCGCCCAGCGGCGGCCCCAGCACCGGCGCCACCAGGGCCGGCCAGACCAGCCACGCGAAAATATCGATCAGCCGCGCCTTCGGCGTCACCCGCAGCACCACCAGCCGGCCCACCGGCGTCATCATCGCCCCGCCAATGCCTTGCAGGATGCGCAACAGCACGAACTCATCCAGCCCCCGCGCCAGCCCGCACAGCAGCGAGGCCAGGGTGAACAGCGCGATCGCCAGCCCGAACACCCGGCGCGCGCCGAAGCGCTCCGCCATCCAGCCGCTGATCGGCATGAAGATGCCGAGGGTCAGCATATAGGCGCTGACGCCGCTATTCAGATCCACCGGCCGCACCGCGAAGCTTCGCGCCATTTGCGGCACCGCCGGGGTGATCGCCGTGGCGTCCAGATTTTCCATGAAATTCGTCCCGGCCACCAGCAGGGCCAGGATGGTGATCCGCGGCGGCGGCCCGGGCTGCATCCTCACCCCCCTACCGGAACGCCACCCGCCCCAGATGCGCCGCCGCCGCCTGCAATTCCGGCAAGGCGGTGTGCAGCAGCCAGCCCTGGTCGCGATGCGCGGATTGGGTGGCGAGGTTGAGGGCCGCCAGCGCCTGCCCATCCGGGCCGCGCACCGGCACGGCAATGGAGCGCAAGCCCGGCTCCAGCTCGCCATCCGTCATCGCCCAGCCCTGATCGCGCACCCGCGCCAGCTCCGCCTGCAGCGCGTCTGCGCTGGTCAGGGTCTTGGCCGTGCGCGCGGCCAGCTCGGCCCCCGCCAGATAGGCCCGCAGCGCATCCGGCGCGAGGGCGGCCAGCAACACCCGCCCGTTGGAGGTGCAGTAGCTCGGCAACATGCTGCCGATCAGCAGCGGCACGGAGATGATCCGCATCGTCTCCGCCCGGCAGACATACAGCACCGCCCGGTGCCGGCTGCGCGTATCGAACATCGCCAGCGAGCTGGATTCCCCCAGCCGGTCGCGCAGCGCCTCCACCACGGGCTGGCCGGCCCGCGCCAGCCTGTCGCCCAGCAGAAAGGCCCGGCCCAGCGGCAGCACGCCGGGGCAGAGCCGGTAGCTCGTCCCCTCCGCCGCGACATAGCCAAGCCGCTCCAGCGTGAACAGGCAGCGCCCCACCGCCGAGCGCGGCAGCCCGGTCAGTTTCGCCGCCTGGGTGACGCTCAACCCCTCCTGCCCCTCGAACGCCGCCAGCACCTCCAGCCCGCGCGCCAGCGAGGTCATGAAGCGCGGGTCGAGCGCCTCGGCTTTTTCCTTGACTTCCTCAGCCATCGGCGCGATATCTCCGATTAACGAACAGTTTAACCGATAATCGGTTATTCCGGGATTGGACGCAAGAGGGAATATGCAAAAAATCTACGCGAGTCCTGAAGCCGCCCTCAAGGGCGTGTTGTTTGACGGGATGACGATCATGTCCGGCGGCTTCGGCCTCTCCGGCAACCCCGAAAGCCTGATCCCGGCGATCCGGGATGCCGGGGTGAAAAACCTCACCGTGATTTCGAATAATTGCGGCGCGGACGGGTTCGGCCTCTGGATGCTGCTCAACAACAAGCAGATCAAGAAAATGATCTCTTCTTACGTTGGCGAGAACAAGCTGTTCGAGCAGCTTTATCTCTCCGGCGCGCTGGAGTTGGAGCTGAACCCGCAAGGCACGCTGGCCGAGCGCATCCGCGCCGGCGGGGCGGGCATTCCGGCCTTCTATACCCGCACAGGTGTCGGCACCGTGGTCGCCGAGGGCAAGCCGGTCGAGGAATTCGATGGCATCGCCTATGTCCGCGAGACCTGGCTGAAAGCCGACCTCGCCATCGTCAAGGCCTGGAAGGCGGATGCGGCGGGCAATCTGGTCTATCGCAAGACCGCGCGCAATTTCAATCCGAACATGGCCACGGCTGGCAAGATCACCATTGCCGAGGTCGAGGAGATCGTCCCGGTCGGCAGCCTCGACCCGGAAAATATCCACACGCCCGGCATCTATGTGGACCGCATCATCAAGAGCACGATCAATGAAAAGCGCATCGAGAAACTGACCGAGCGCAAGAGGGAGACCGCCTGACATGCCCTGGACCCGTGAACAGATGGCGGCCCGCGCCGCGCGCGAATTGCAGGATGGTTTCTACGTCAATCTCGGCATCGGCATCCCGACGCTGGTGGCGAACTATATCCCCGAGGGCGTGAACGTGACGCTGCAAAGCGAAAACGGCCTGCTCGGCATCGGCCCCTTCCCCTATGAGGGCGAGGCCGACCCGGATCTGATCAATGCCGGCAAGCAGACCGTCACCACCCTGCCCAGCTCCAGCTTCTTCTCCTCGGCGGATAGTTTCGCGATGATCCGCGGCGGCCATATCGACATGGCGGTGCTGGGGGCGATGGAAGTGTCCGACAAGGGCGACATCGCCAACTGGACCATTCCCGGCAAAATGGTGAAGGGCATGGGCGGGGCGATGGATCTGGTCGCAGGCGTCAAGCGCGTGGTCGTGGTGATGGACCATAACGCCAAGGATGGCTCGCCCAAGATCAAGGAAAAATGCGACCTGCCGCTGACCGGCACCGGGGTGGTGGATCTCATCGTCACCGATATCTGCGTGCTCGCCTGCGACAAGATCAATGGCGGGCTGACGCTGGTGGAGCTGGCACCCGGCATCACCGCCGAGGATGTGCAGGCCCGCACCGCCGCGCCGGTGAAGGTGGCGGCATGACCGCGGCTTTCATCTGCGACGCCATCCGCACCCCGATCGGCAAATTCGGCGGTGGCCTCGCCACCACCCGCACCGACGATCTCGCCGCCATTCCCATCGCCGCTTTGATCGCCCGCAATCCAAGCCTGGATGTGGAAGCGATCGACGAGGTGATCTTCGGCTGCGCCAACCAGGCCGGCGAGGATAATCGCGATGTCGCCCGCATGGCCGCCCTGCTCGCCGGCCTGCCGGTGAGCATTCCCGGCACCACCATGAACCGCCTCTGCGCTTCCGGCGCGGATGCGGTCGGTACCGCCGCGCGCGCCATCATCACCGGGCAAATCGACCTCGCCATCGCCGGCGGGGTGGAGAGCATGAGCCGCGCCCCCTACGTGATGGCGAAATCCGCCACGCCCTTCTCCCGCGATATGAAGATCGAGGACACGGTGGTCGGCTGGCGGCTGGTCAACCCGAAAATGCACCAGATGTACGGCACCGCCTCGATGCCCGAAACCGGCGAAAATGTCGCCCAGCGCTTTGGCGTCACCCGCGCGGAGCAGGACGAATTCGCCCTGCGCTCGCAGCAGCGCGCCGCCGCCGCGCAAGCCTCCGGCTATCTCGCCGCCGAGATCACCCCGGTGATCGTGAAAAGCAAAAAAGGCGAGATCAGCATCAGCGTCGATGAGCATCCCCGCGCCGAGACCACGCTGGAGGGTCTGGCGAAGCTGAAGCCGATCGTCCGCGCCGATGGCACCGTCACCGCCGGCAATGCCTCCGGGGTGAATGACGGCGCCGCGGCGATGATCATCGCCTCCGAAGCTGCGGCGAAACAGCACGGCCTCACCCCGCGCGCCCGCATCCTCGGCATGGCGACGGCCGGGGTGGAGCCGGATGTGATGGGCATCGGCCCGGTGCCGGCCAGCCGCAAGCTGATGGCGAAGCTCGGGCTGACCATCAATGATTTCGATCTGATCGAGTTCAACGAGGCCTTCGCCTCGCAGGTCATCGCCTCGCTGCGTCAGCTCGGCGTCAACCCGGCGGCGGAGCATCTCAACCCGCATGGCGGCGGCATCGCGCTGGGCCATCCGCTCGGCTGCTCGGGTGCCCGCCTGGCGATGACGGCGGTGCATGGCATGGAGGCGCGCGGCGCCAAGCGCGCCCTGGTCACCATGTGCATCGGCGTCGGCCAGGGGCTGGCCCTGGCGCTGGAGAGGGTCTGATCACCCCAGCGCCGCCACCGCCTCGCGCACCGCTTGCGCGAAAAGCTGGGCCGGCAGAGAGGGCTGAACATCCGTGCGGGTGGTCAGCCCCACCGGCCCCAGCGTCGCGCTGGTATCCGCCGGCAGCCTCGCCAGAAACCCATGCGCCAGCTCCTCCGCCACCACCCCTTCCGAGATGATCCACACCGCATCCGAGGCCCGCACATAGGCCCGGGCGAAATTATCGGAGATGGTCTCGATCTCCCCGGCGAACGGGCCCAGCGCATGCGCGGTGAGGTAACGCTGCGCGGTCGGGCGGATGATCGAGCCGGGGGTGGCATCAGGAGCTGGTACTGGCTGATCGCCGCCAGATCGAAGCGCTGCGATTCCAGCAGCGGATGCGCCGGCCGCACCACCAGCGCGATGGTTTCCTCATACAGATGCTCAAAGGCAAAGCCGCGCATCATCTCCGGCTCCGCCATCCGGCCGATCACCAGATCCACCTCCCCCAGCCGCAGCTGCGAAAGCAGATAGCCGTTCGGCCCGGTGACGATGCGCGGCTTCAACCCCAGACCCTGCGCCATGAACCGCGCCGCCGCGCGCGGCAGGATGCGCGCCGAGACGGTGGGCAGCGCACCGATGGAGAATGCCGCCGCCTGATCGTCCCGCGCCTGCGCCATCGAGCGCATGCCCTGTTTCAGCGCTGTCAGGCTGGCGCCGGCATAACGCTGAAACACCTCGCCAAAGCTGGTCAGGCTCAGCTTGCGGCCGGCGCGGTCGAAGAGTTTGACCTGCAATATCTCTTCCAGCTCGGCGATGGTCTTGGACAAGGCCGGCTGGGTCAGCCCCAGCGCCGAAGCCGCCTGGACCACGCTGCCCGTGCGCACCACTTCCAGAAACACGCTAAGGTGACGCAGCTTGATACGGGGGTCGAGCCCTTCGCCACGCAGATTCGGCATATAACCCCCAGGTTATGTTTCATGCGGAATATCTCATTTTACATGAAACTCTGAAAGTATTTTAGTCAATCGCAACGGGGCCACGCGCCCAGGAGGAAATGAAACATGGCATTCACCAAGCTGAACAATGTGCGGCTGCATTGGCGCGAGAGCGGACCGGCCAACGCCCCGGCGATCATCTTCGCCAACTCGCTCGGCACCGATTGCCGGCTCTGGGATGAAATCGCCCATGCCCTCTCTGGCCGCTACCGGGTGGTGCTGTACGATAAGCGCGGCCACGGCCTCTCGGAAAACGCCCCCGGCCCCTACAGCATCGAGATGCTGGCGGATGACGCGCTGGCGCTGGCGGACCATCTCGGTTTGGACAAATTCGCCTTTGTCGGGCTCTCCATCGGTGGCTTGATCGCCCAGCAGATCGCGCTCAAGGCGCCAGAGCGGCTCACCGCCCTGGTCATCTGTGATAGCGCTGCGAAAATCGGCAATGATGAGAGCTGGAATGCCCGCATCAAGGCGGTGACGGAACACGGCCTGGCCAGCATCGCCGGGCCGGTGATGGAGCGCTGGTTTACCCCCGCCTTCCATACCGAAAGGCAAATGGAGCTGCAGGGCTGGATTCAGATGCTGTGCGGCACGCCGAATGACGGTTACGCCGCCGCCTGCGCGGCGCTGCGCGCGGCGGATCTGACCGACAAAATCGCCGCCATCCGCACCCCGACCCTCGTGGTCTGCGGCGATGGCGACCAATCCACCCCGCCCGCTTTGGTGCAGGCCACGGCGGCTTTGATCACCGGCGCGCGCTTCGCGCTGATTGAGAATTGCAGCCATATCCCCCCCGCCGAGCAGCCTGCCGCCTTGCTGGCGCTGCTGGCGCGGCATTTCGAGGAACATTTGCATGTCTGACCCCTCCCCCCGCTACACCCAGGGGATGAAGACGCGCCGCAAGGTGCTGAGCGACAAATATGTGGATGTGGCGGTGGCCAACACCACGCCCTTCACCGCGGATTTCCAGGAGCTGATCACCGAGGCCGCCTGGGGCAATGTCTGGTCGCGCGGCACCATTGCGCTGCGCGAACGCTCGATGCTCACCATCGCGCTGCTGGCCGCCCTTGGCCATCATGACGAGGTGGCGATGCATGTGCGCGCCACCGCCAATACCGGTGCCAGCATGGAGGATATCAAGGAGGCGCTGCTGCACGTCGCCATCTATGCCGGCGTGCCCGCCGCCAACCACGCATTCAAGATCGCCGCCCAGACCTATGCGGAAATGGCGGCCAATAAGGAGGACAGAAATGCGTAACGCCCCCGCGCCAAACCATAATGGCGGGTTCTATCAGCGCGACCGCGCCTGGCATCCGCCGGCCCTCACGCCGAACTACAAGACCTCGGTGCTGCGCAGCCCGAAACACGCGCTGCTCTCGCTCAACAACACGCTCTCCGAAATGACCGGGCCGGTGTTCGGCCATGCCATGCTGGGCGAGCTGGATAACGACCTGATCCGCAATTACGCCACCACCGGCGATGCGATCGGCCCGCGCATCATCGTGCATGGAAGGGTGCTGGATGAGGATGCAAGGCCGGTGCCGGGCGCGCTGGTGGAATATTGGCAGGCCAATGCGGGCGGGCGCTACCGGCACAAGAAGGAGAGCTATCTTGCCGCCATCGACCCGAATTTTGGCGGCTGCGGGCGCTCGATCACCGATGAGGAAGGCCGCTACTGGTTCCGCACCATCAAGCCCGGCGCCTATCCCTGGCCAAACGGGGTGAATGATTGGCGCCCGGCCCATATCCATTTCTCGATCTTCGGCCATGCCTTCGCGCAGCGCTTGATCACCCAGATGTATTTCGAGGGCGACCCGATGATCTGGCAATGCCCGATCGTCATGGGCATCCCCGACAAGGCGGCGGTGGAGCAGCTGGTGGCGGCGCTGGACCGCGAAGCGACCATCCCGATGGACACGCTGGCCTATAAATTCGACATCGTGCTGCGCGGCCGCCGCTCGACGATGTTCGAAAACCGCATGGAAGGAAACTGAGCCATGGTGCAATCGCTGAGCCGGCTGAAGGAAAGCCCCTCGCAGACCGCCGGACCCTATGTGCATATCGGCACCACGCCGAACTTCATCGGCATCAACCATGTCTATGCGCAGGATCTGGGCCTGGCACCCTGCCCGGCCGAGGCCAAGGGGCAGCGCATCATCATCACCGGGCAGATTTTCGATGGCTCCGGCGCGGTGCTGAAGGATGCGCTGCTGGAGCTCTGGCAGGCGGATGCGGACGGGCTTTATCCCGGCCGGGGCGAGCATCGCGGCGCGGCGGACCCCCATTTTCCCGGCTGGTTCCGCCAGCCCGTGGATGGGGTGAGCGGCATTTACCGGTTCGAGACGATCAAGCCCGGCGCCGTGCCCTTCATCGATGGGCGGAAGATGGCGCCGCATGTGACACTCTGGATCGTCGCGCGCGGCATCAATATCGGGCTGCATACCCGGATATATTTCCCGGATGAGGCGCAGGCGAACGAGGCGGACCCGATCTTCACCCGCTTCGAGCTGAAGGCACGGCTGGCGACGCTGGTGGCGGCGCGGGATGGTGAGGAGGATGGCGTGCCGGTCTATCGCTTCGACATCCATCTGCAAGGCGACAAAGAGACGATTTTCTTCGATATCTGAGCCCATGACCGCCCTGCCCTTCACCGCCGCCCTGACCGACGATGCCGAGCTGGCGCCGCTCTTCGCCCCCGCGGCGGAGCTGCGCGCCATGCTGGATTTCGAAACCGCTTTGGCCGCCGCCCAGGCCGAGGCGGGGATGATCTCCGCCGCCGCGTCTGCGGCCATCGCGCAAGCCTGCGCGGCCTTCACCCCGGACGAGGCGGCGTTGCGCGCTGGGCTGTTCAAGGATGGGGTGCTCGGGCCAGGGTTTGTCGCAGCGCTACGAAAAACGCTGCCGGCTGAGCATCAAAAGGCGCTGCATCTGGGCGCGACCAGCCAGGATGTTACGGATACAGCTCTGACATGCCGCCTGAAACGCGTTCTGGAGATTTTCGACGCACGGCTGACCGCGTTGATCGCAGCGCTGCAATCTTTGAGCGCGGCGCAGGGCGGGGTGCGGCTGATGGGGCAAACCCGGATGCAGGCGGCTCTGCCGATCCTGGCGCGCGACAAGATCGCCAGCTGGGTTCAGCCTTTGCACCGGCACTTGGCCCGGCTGGCGGATCTGGCGCCGCGTCTGCTGGTGATCCAGCTCGGCGGGCCGGTGGGCAACCGGGCCGAACTGGGGGAGGCGGCGGATGCTGTCGCCGCCGGGCTGGCGGCGCGGCTGGGGCTGGGCGATGCGCCCTGCTGGCACACGGCGCGGGATACTATCGTAGAGTTCGGCGAATGGCTGGCGATGATCGCCGGGGCGCTGGGCAAGATCGGCCAGGATGCGGCGATTTTGGCGCAGAGCGAGAATGGGGCGCTGAAGATCGAGGGGGGCGGCGCGTCCTCGGCGATGGCGCATAAGGTGAATCCGGTGACGGCGGAGCATCTGGTGGCGCTGGCGCGCTTTGCCGGCGGGCTGGCGGGAACGCTGAACCAGGCGCTGGTGCATGAGAATGAGCGCTCCGGGGCGGCCTGGACGCTGGAATGGCTGGTGCTGCCGCAGCTGGTCTGTGCCAGCGGGGCGGCGCTGCAAGCCGGGCTGGGGCTGATTAAGCGGCTGCATTTCATCGACCGCACCGAGCCCGGCGATGATCATGCCTGAGATGTAAATGAACGCTCACCCCAGGGTTTTTAACGAGGCCGATTGCTGGACCTCACGCGAGGATAGCAGGCTCACCCCTGCGACCTTCATCCCCGCGCGCGAGACCACGCCGGCCTGATCCCAGGAACGCGATCCCTTAGAGCATCAAGCTTTTAGCTTGATGCTCTAAGTTTTGTTTTAGCGAGCAATTTCATGTGTTTATTTTGACGCTAGCGCGTCAACCTAAACACATATTGCTCTAGCATTTTACACTTCCTGCTAGGCCAGCGTGCCGAACAGCCGGCCGATTCCGACGGTGGCCGCCATCGCTAGAATCCCCCAGAAGGTGACGCGCAGCGCCGGTTTGAGCACCGGCGCGCCACCGGCCTTGGCGCCGATGGCACCGAGAACGGCCAGGCATAGCAGCGCGCCGAGGCCAATGCCCCCATCAGCCATGGCAGCGCGATGGCGGCCGCGAGAACGAGCGGGACGGCCGCGCCAGCCGAGAAGGTCAGCGCCGACGCCAAAGCCGCCTGGATGGGATTGGCGCTGGTGTGTTCGGAGAGGCCCAGCTCGTCCCTGGCATGGGCGCCCAGCGCGTCATGCGCCATGAGCTGGCGGGCCACCTCCTGCGCCAGCGCCGTATCCACGCCGCGCTGTTCATAGATATGCGCGAGCTCCGCCTGCTCGGATGCGTGGTCGGTGGCGAGCTCGTGGCGTTCCTTGGCCAAAGCGGCCGCTTCTGTATCGGCCTGGGAGCTGACGGACACATACTCGCCCGCCGCCATCGCCATGGCGCCGGCCACCAGCCCCGCCACACCCGCCACCAGCGCCTCGTGACGCCCGCCGCCAGCGGAGACGACACCGAGAATCAGGCTCGCCGTCGAGATGATCCCGTCATTGGCGCCGAGCACCGCGGCCCGCAGCCAGCCGGTCCGCTCGATCAGGTGGTTTTCCGTGTGAGCGCTTTGCATTTTGAGACCCTACGCCATTCAGGACCACAGCATAAGCGATAAACCGCGAAATCATGTTGCGCTAAATCAAGGTGATGGATGGCCCGCGCATGCCATTGCTGACGCGGGTCATATCGTGAGGTGCGTCCATTGGACCAGGCACATGATAACAGCCGGGCGGCAGACGATGGCGGGCTTGCCTGTTTCACCAAGCGGGTCCTCATCATCGCCCTGTTTGCGGCGCTGGCGGTGGCGGCATGGCGGCTGGCCGATCTCGGGCTGTTGCTGTTTGGCGCGGTTCTCATCGCCATCGGTCTGCGCCGCGCCGCCTGCGGAATCGGCAAATGGACCAGGATCGGCCCGGCCGGCGGGCTGGCGGTGGCTGTGCTTGTCTTCCTCCTGGCGTTCGCGGCGGCGCTGAGCTTCTTTGGCACCGTCGCGGCCGGACAATTCGGCGAGCTGGCCCGCCAGGTTCCCCTGGGCAGCAAAATCGCGCTCGACTGGCTGCGCCAGCAGCCTTACGGCCCGTATATCCTGACCCAGGCGCGTGGCATCGCCCCGGCCGACGTCACCGGAATGGCCGGTCATGCCGCCGCGGTGATCGTGCAATCCACGGTGACGACCGCCGGCTATGCCGTTCTGGTCTTTCTGGTGGCCATCTATCTGGCGGCGCAGCCCGCACTCTACCGGCGCCTGCTCCTGCGCCTCGTGCCGCCGGGGCAGCGCGCGGTGGCGGCCAGACTCTATGAGCAGATCGGGCAGGTATTGCTGCGCTGGCTGCTGGGGCAATTCATCGTGATGCTGACGATCGGCATCCTGTCCGGCCTCGGCCTGTGGGCGCTGGGCATCGAAGCGCCGGTTGCGCTGGGGCTGGTCGGCGGGCTGCTGACCTTCATCCCCTATTTCGGCGCGGTGATGGCGGCGGTGCCGGCAACACTTGTCGCCCTCACCCAATCGCCGCTCGATGCGCTCTGGGTCATCGCCATGTATGCCGGGGTGCATTTCATCGAAGGCAATTTCATCACGCCTTTGGTGCAGGCCGAGGCCACCGCGCTGCCGCCGGTGCTTTCGCTGCTCTCCACCGTCGGCTTCAGCATTCTCTTTGGCATCTCGGCGGTGCTGCTGGCCACGCCGCTCATGCTGCTGGTGCTGGTCATCGTCGAGGTGCTCTATGTCGAAGCCATCCTCGGCGCGGCGCCGCAGCAGCGCGCGGATATCCTCTCCGCGCCTGAAATGTCTGGCTCATGCTAGGCGCCGCCGGCAGCTCAACGCCTCCTCATGGCCTGACAGCAGCCCAAGCCGCGGCGCGTTTGCGCCAGGATGGGCCGAATGAGCTCCCGCAGGACCAGCGCCGCCATTTGCCGCGCATCGCGTGGGATGCGGTGCGCGAGCCGATGCTGCAATTGCTGCTCGCGGCGGGGCTCATCTATCTGCTCCTGGGCAGCCTCGCCGAAGCGCTGATCCTGCTCGGCTTCGCCGTGCTCAATGTGGTCATGGTCGTTGTTCAGGAAGCCCGCACGGAATCCGCGCTGGCGGCCCTGCGCGAACTCGCCAGCCCGCACGCGCAGGTGTGGCGCGATGGGGAGAAAATCCGCATCCCGGCCCGGCAACTCGTCGTCGACGATCTCATCGGGCTGGCGGAAGGCGAGCGCGTGCCGGCGGACGCGGTGTTGCTGGAGGCTGCCGCCCTCCAGGCGGATGAAGCCTTGCTCACCGGCGAATCTGTCCCCGTGCGCAAGCTCGTGCGCACACCGCCACTGGCTGATGCCATGCCAGGCGGCGAGGACGCGCCTTTCGTTTGGGCAGGCAGCCTGATTACGGGCGGCAGCGGCATGGCGCGTGTCATCGCCACCGGACCACGCACCGCCATTGGCCGCATCGGCCATTCGCTGAGCAGCGTGGAATCGGCCCCTCCGCCCTTGCAGGTGCAGATGCGCCGGTTGGTCTGGTTGTTCGCGGCGATCGGCATCGGCGCCTCGGCGCTGCTGGCTCTGGCCTACGGGCTGCTGCACGGGCAATGGCTGCAGGCCGTGCTGGCCGGCATCACCCTGGCCATGGCCACGCTGCCGGAGGAATTTCCTCTCGTTCTCACCATCTTTCTGGTGCTGGGGGCCTGGCGCATGGCGCGCCAGCACGTGCTGGCGCGCCGCGCCGCCGCCATTGAGGCGTTAGGCACGGCGACGCTGCTCTGCACGGACAAGACCGGAACGCTGACGCAAAACCGCATGTCCGTGGCGTGCCTGGCCGCGGGAGGGGAAATTTTGCAGGTGAACGAGGCCACGGCGACACTGCCGGAAGCCTTCCATGAGTTAGTGGAATTTTCGATCCTGGCCAGCCGGCCGGACCCGTTCGACCCGATGGAGCGGGCGTTCCACCGGCTCGGGCAGCAGGGGCTCGCCAGCACGGAACATCTGCACGCCGATTGGGTGCTCGCGCATAGCTACCCGTTGCAGCCGGACATGCTGGCGATGTCGCAAGGCTGGCGCGGCGGCGCCAAGGGCGCTCATGTCATCGCCGCCAAGGGCGCGCCGGAGGCCATCGCCGATCTTTGCCATATGAACGAAGCCGGGCTGAACGCGCTGCGCCGCGAGGTCGCGCAGATGGCGGCGGCCGGCCTGCGCGTGTTGGCCGTGGCCAAGGGCCTTCACGCCAAGCCAGGCTGGCCGGAGCGCCAGCATGATTTCGATTTCACCTTCCTTGGCCTCGCAGGTCTCGCCGACCCGTTGCGGCCTGGCGTGGCGGAAGCGGTGGCGGCTTGCCGGAAGGCTGGCATCAGTGTGGCGATGGTGACCGGCGACCATCCGGTGACAGCCCTCGCCATTGCCCGCCAGGCCGGCATCCAAACCGGCCATGTGCTCACCGGCACCGAGATGGCGGGGCTGGACGACACCGCGCTGCGCGAAGCGGTGCTGGATACGCGGGTTTTCGCCCGCGTGATGCCGGAGCAGAAATTGCGCCTGGTGCAGGCTTTCGCGGCCAATGGTGAGATTGTCGCGATGACCGGCGACGGCGTGAACGACGCCCCCTCGCTGAAAGCCGCGCATATCGGTGTGGCGATGGGCGGGCGCGGTACGGATGTGGCGCGTGAGGCTGCCTCGCTGGTGCTGCTGGATGATGATTTCACCTCCCTGGTGGCGGCCATCCGTCTCGGCCGGCGGATCGACGCCAATCTGCGCCGCGCCTTTTCCTATATCCTCGCCGTGCATGTGCCGATTGCCGGCATGTCCCTGATTCCCGTGCTGCTCGGCTGGCCGCTGATGCTTGGGCCCGTGCATGTTGTCTTCCTGGAAATGATCATAGATCCGGCTTCATCGATTGTGTTTGAAGCCGAACAAGAGGACATAGACAGCATGTCCCGCCCGCCGCGCCGGCCGGGTGCGCCCTTGTTCAATCTGGCCCTGCTCGTCGGCGGGCTGCTGCAAGGCGGCGTGGTTCTGGCGGCGTCATTGCTCATCTTCCTGCTCGGCGCACAAGGCGCGGCCGGAGAGAGCGCCGGCCGCGCCTTGGCGTTCATCACGTTGGTGATAGGTAATCTTGGCCTTGTGGTAAGCAACAGGATGCTGGGCGCCAAGGGGCTTACGGCACTGCGCCGGCCGAACCGCGCGCTGGGCATTGTCACGGCGGTTGCCGTCGCTGGCCTGGCTGCCGCCGTCACAGTGCCGCAACTGCGCCATCTATTTGGCTTTTCACCGCTCAGCGCGCGCGATCTATCCGTGGCGAGTCTCGCTGCTGGCGCTTGCCTCGCCGTGAACATGGCGGCCATCGCCTCATGGCAGAGACTGCACCGGGGCTGAGCCGCGCCATTGCGGGTGGCTAGAGTCCTCTGTGAATAGCTTGAATCCTATCTCTTTACCGACGCGGGGCTGATGTGATTCACGATTAGGACTGGTTGAGGAGGCCAGCGCTGATGCCCCGAGCTTATTCTTCTGATCTTCGTGAACGCGTGATTTCGGTTGTGGAGAGCGGTGAGGAGACTTGCCGGTCCGCGGCGCGGCGTTTTGGCGTGAGCGCATCGTCTGCCATCAAATGGGTTCAGCGCCTGCATCGGGTTGGTGACCGACGCAGCGCTGGCACTGGTGGCCACCGGCCCTCGAAGGTGAAGCCTGAGCGCGCCTGGCTTTTGGCGGTCATTGAGGAGCAGGCCGACATCACGCTGGCGGCGTTGAGCGTGCGCCTGTGGGAAGAGCGTGGCGTGCGCGCCGACACCGGCATGTTGTCGCGGTTCTTCCGCGCTGAGGGCATCAGCTTCAAAAAAAACCGTGCTGCCCGCCGAGCAGGACCGGCCTGACATCGCCTTCAAGCGGGCGCGCTGGCGGCGGTATCAGGGAAAAATTGACGCGTCTCGCCTGGTGTTTATCGACGAGACCTGGGCCAAAACCAACATGACCCGCACCCATGGGCGCTGCCGGCGTGGGCAAAAGCTGCACGCCAAGGTGCCGCACGGGCATTGGAAAACCTTGACCTTCATCGCCGCCCTGCGGGCCGACAAGGTTACCGCGCCCTGTGTACTCGATGGACCCATCAACAGCCGCAGCTTCACCGCCTATGTCGAGCAATTTCTGGTGCCGACGCTGCGCCCCGGCGATGTCGTCATCCTCGACAATCTCGGCAGCCACAAGGCCAAGACAGCGCGCGATGCCATAAGAAAAGCCGGCGCCAAACTCTTCTTCCTGCCGCCCTACAGCCCAGACCTCAATCCCATCGAGCAGGTCTTCGCAAAGCTCAAAACCCTACTCAGAAAAGCCGCCGAGAGAACCGTCGAAGCCACATGGCGGCGCATCGGGTCACTGCTCGATCACTTCCCGCCAGAAGAATGCACAAATTACCTCAAACACGCAGGATATGCGTCAACCTAATCACAGAAGATTCTAAATCAATGAAATCACCGTTCCTCACGGCGGACGCACAGATCTGGCCCTCGTTTGCTCCCGCCCCCTTCAGCATTCCTTCAGCCGAAACACCTCCCCTGTCCCCGCATCACGGACCAAATCAACACGAGCACCATCCCAGTGATAATCAAGATGGCGCCCTTGCGAAGGCGGCGTTGCCAGGTCCGGATAAAACAGCCCTACACAAACACCGTCAGGGTCGCGCCTGCTGGGGTAGACCAGCCCCTCAGATCCACTGCCCCGCAACGCCACCGCCAGTTGTTGCGCCGTGGTGTAATCATCCCGGTCCAACGCAGGCAGGAACGCGGCAATCCCGGCCCGCAGGTCATGGAGTGAAGCCCGAATATCCAGCACCAGCTCCCGGAATTGCGAGGTCCAGCCAGGCAGTTGGTCGGTCTGTGCCATGAAGCGGGCGTGGTGGTGAATGGTTTCAAACAGGGCCGTCTCATATGTCCGCGCGGCGTACAGCACGCCATAAGCCCCTGCGCTGAACCGGCTCGGCCGATCGGGGCTGACATGCGTGAAGGGGGCCATGAGGTAGCTCGCCCCCGGCCCGGAAACACGCCGCGTCACGGGCACCAGATCAAGGGCGCCGATGGTTTCCATGAGGCGCGGATTGGTCTTCTGCTCGGCGGCGATCAATAAGGGCCAATCTTCTGGAGCGGCGATATCCTCGAACAAATCGACAGGCGGATACAGGCTGCGGATGATCCGTCTGGCGCCAACCCAATGAACCGGCGAGATGGGGACGATCGACGGATCGATCACCAGCCGCCACGCGCCGCATCCAGATAATGCCGCACCCGCATGAGATCGGTTAATTCGCCATGGAGCATGACATCCAAAGCCGAGCGGCCGCCAAATGCCGCATTTGGGGCTTTGATCCAGCCATAGCCGCGCGCCGGCTCCTTAAAAATGATCCGCAAGGCTTTGTGGATCCCCATGAGGTTGGAGAGCCTGGCCTTGCCGTCACGGCCAATCCGGCCAATCTCGCCTGCCTTCCAGCGGGCAAAGGTACGACGGGGCAAATCGAGGATGATCGCGGCCTGGTCGTCTGTCACCGCCCATAGGCGGAAGAGGTTCAAGGCCGCGCGGAACATGGCGCCTGCCTCTTCATCGGTGATCGGGGCAGGGGAAAAGGGCTTCGGCGCAACAGTGATCTGGCTAAGCACAGACATGAGCGGCTCCTGTCATATGGCTATATATACGACATATAACGCCATATGGCAATAACTCCTCTTCCCTGGCGGCACTTAGCGAAGTCAATCCTCAGACTTATACACCGCTGGGCCGGGCCTTACGCCACCAGGCTCCAGAACGCGTTCTTGCGTCCATGCTCCCGCCGCAGCCGGGCCACATAGGCATCGTGCGGCTCCAAGCCCCCGAACGCCTCCCCCTGGGCCGACAGGCTGGCGCAGCTCAGCAAATGCCGGGCGGCGTGCTTGTAGCGGCTGGAACGGTTGTGGGTGAGCGCGAAATCGATCATCGCCCGCAGCACCAGCACGGCCGCCAGCTTGTGCTTGCCCGCCAGCGCCTCAGATGCCGGGGTCAGGATTTCATACCGATCGCCGTCCAATTCGCGCCTGCGCTCCATTACCAGGGCCGCCGCGCGGTTCAGATCCGGCCACGAGATAAGAAATCTAAGCGCACGGGAAAAATTCTTATCCTTCTTGGCAAGATCCAGCGCCTTATCCTCGGCCTCGACATCGTCGAAATCCGGCAGGCGTTTCAGATAGTCCCGTAAATGCGAGGACGAGAGCCCGCGCTCAAAGCAATGCCAGCGCGCATCCTGGGCCTCGGTGGCACGGCCCATCGCCTCCAGAACCGCGATGCGGGCATCCTCCCACTCAAAATCCAGCCAATCTTCCCGGGCACGCGAGCGCGATTCAGCCGCCTCGATGGCGCTCCAGGCTTCCTTCAACCGCCCAGCCGCCAGCAGGCGCTGGGCGATCTCGGCGGCAATGGCCGGCACCTTGCGGGTTTTGGCGTCATACTGCGCGATGAAAGCGTCAACATCCCCCTGGGCGTCGGCAATTTCCCGCAAAGCCAGTTTCACGGTGCTGACGCGGGAACTTTCTTCCATCTCATCCTGATAAATCGGCCCGGCCGAGCCATAGCCGATCCTGATGCGGTCTTTCGCCGCAGGTTTCTCTACGGGCCGCTTGGAGAGATCGATCATGAGCTGCTTCAAATGGTCCAGCCCCGCCTTCCCCAGCGCCTTGGCCAGGGCCGCGATAAGCCCATCATACTGGCCGTAATCATTGGCAAGCAACGCCCTGCAACTCTGCTCCGCCAGCGCCTGCGCCGAAGGCTTAGCCAGCACGGCGATGGTGCCAAGATCCTCACAAGCCTGGTGAAAAATCGGGCTGATATGGCCATTACTGTCATCGCAGCGCGAAAACACCGGGTTGGCCAGCTCCATGAAGCGCCAGAGCAGGTCAAGCGCTTCCGCCGGATCACGCTGGGCGATGGCGCCGGCAATGGCGGCGCGCTGGGTTTCGAGATCGACCGCCAGGGGCTTGATGGCGTGCCAATCGACGAAACTCCGCGCCCGGCCAATGGCCGCAAGCCGCTTGCGGACCTCCTTGCCCAGCTCGGCAGGGCTTTGCGCTCCCGCCAGCTCCATCCGCAGCCGGCGCTTCGCCACGGCATCACCCGTGCTGATCTCAATCAGCAGCGCGGCAAGACGCTCCGCCCCGAGCGCTTCCAGGTTCTTGGCGTTCAGCGTTGTCGTCTTGGCCATGCAATGTCCATCCGATGTTATCTTGTCGTGGCATGATCGGCTTTGACTTGGCAAGCCATGCGGGCACGGCACAAATTTTGAGCCCACACCGCACCAAATATCCACACAAGCATTTGATTCTGTTTGCTTTAATTGGCCAGACTCACTCCCCCATAAATTGACCCCAAGGCGCAGATGCTATAGCCGGAATCAGGTGAGCGGGGCGAAACGATGACCGAAAGCAGCTTTTACGAACGGCCGATTCTTAATTCGCCCTACCGGGCGCCAGAATGGCACCATCCGCTCGACGATAAAGGCCAGCCAGTCGGTGGCTCCCCCCTTGCCGGGCGCCGGCCGTCACGCTTCATCGTCCCGGTACCTGCAGCGCGCAAAAGAGCCGCATCTACCCAGGCGTCGCTAGGGCTGGAAACCTACGAAGAAAACCCGCTGATCAACGATATCCGCCGCCAGGTGGATGAGTGGCGGCGCCAGCCGGACCCGGCGAAATGGGGCGTCACTTCGGTTACCCAACGGCTCCTGGAGCATTGGCGGCATCACAAATTCAACGGCCCCCAACCATTTTTCTGTCAGGTCGAAGCGGTAGAGACAATCATCTGGCTGACCGAGGTGGCCCCAAAGCGCGGTACCGGTAAATCTTTCATCGAAAGGCTCGCGGCTGCCAACGAGGAGGCAAACCCCGCTTTGTTCCGGCTCGCCATGAAAATGGCGACGGGCAGCGGCAAAACCACTGTTATGGCTATGCTCATCGCCTGGCAGGCGGTGAACGCCGCGCGCAAGGATTCGAAAGATTTTTCGCGCGCCTTTCTCATCATCGCCCCTGGTATTACGATCAAGGACCGCCTGCGCGTGCTGCAGCCAAGCGATCCGGATAATTATTACGAAACCCGCGAGCTTGTTCCCCCGGAAATGCTGCCCGATATCCGCCGCGCGGAAATCGTGATCACCAACTATCACGCCTTCCAGCACCGCGAGACCATGTCCTTGCCCAAGGTCGCGCGCAGCTTCCTGCAAGGCAACGCGCCCGAGCCGGTCAAGACAACTGAAACCGACACCCAGATGCTTGAGCGCGCTTGCGGTAAGCTGCTCAAATTCCCCCACGTCAACGTCATCAATGACGAGGCGCATCATTGCTACCGGCACAAGGTGGGCGACGACGCTGAGGGCACGCTGACAGGTGACGACAAAAAGGAGGCCGCCGAGAACGAGGAAGCCGCCCGCCTATGGATCAACGGTATCGAGGCGCTGGGGCGTAGACTCTCAAAAGGCGTTCGTGCGGTTTACGACCTCTCCGCCACGCCCTTCTTCCTCCGCGGCTCAGGCTACCCTGAAGGTTACCTCTTCCCCTGGGTTGTCTCGGATTTCAGCCTGATTGACGCAATCGAGAGCGGCATCGTCAAACTCCCGCGCGTGCCAGTCACCGACAATCTGGTGCAGACCGATACTGTCGTCTACCGTGACTTGTGGAAGGAAATCGGCAAGCATTTACCCAAAACCGCCGCCGGCGCCGCCAAGCTCAGCCCGTTCGATCTGCCCAATACGCTCAAAACCGCGCTCAACGCCCTCTATAGCCATTACGAGGGCGAGTTCGAGAGCTGGCAGCGCGCGGGTATCGAAGTTCCACCGGTATTCATCGTGGTCTGCCAGAATACGGCCATCTCGAAACTGGTATTCGAGTGGATCGCCGGGTTCGAGCGTGGCGACGCCGATGCCGGTGAACGGGCCACCTTCAATGCCGGACACCTTGAACTGTTCCGCAATTATGACGACCAAGGCGGCCGCCTGCCCAAACCCCGCACATTGTTGATCGATTCCCGCCAAATTGAATCTGGCGAGGCGCTGGATAAAGGCTTCGCCGCCGCCGCCGCACCAGAAATCGCGCAGTTCAAGCGCGAACTTGCCACCCGCGAGGGGGCCGGAGCCGCCCAGGGCGAGGCCAGCGAGGCCGAGCTGCTGCGTGAGGTGATGAACACGGTCGGCCGCCCAGGCCGGCTGGGTGAACAGATACGCTGTGTTGTCTCGGTCTCGATGCTGACCGAGGGGTGGGACACCAACACCGTCACCCATATTCTCGGCGTGCGCGCCTTCGGCACCCAGCTTTTGTGCGAGCAGGTGGTGGGCCGTGGCCTGCGCCGCCAATCTTATGACATCAACCCTGAAACCGGCCTGTTCGACGTTGAATATGCCGACATCATGGGCATCCCGTTCGACTTCACTACCTCCCCGCAAAAAACCAAGCCAACCAAGCCCAAGCCGCTCACCCGCGTGCACGCCATCAAGGAACGCGCGGCGCTGGAGATTACCTTTCCGCGCGTCAGCGGCTACCGGCGCGAGCTGCCGGGTGAAAAGCTGGAACCCAAATTCACCGAGGATAGCCGGCTGGAAATCACCCCCGCCGATATCGGCCCCACCTCAGTGGTCCTGGAAGGTATCGTCGGCGCGGGGGTGACCATCACGCCCAAAGTCCTGGAGCGGCTGCGCCCCTCAGAGATCAGCTTCAACCTCGCCAAATACTTGCTCTACGCGCATTTCCGCGATGAGGATAACGTTCCCAAGCAGCATCTGTTCCCGCAAATCCAGCGCCTCGCCCGCGCCTGGCTGGACGGCGGCTACCTTGTCACCAAAGGCGTGCCGATTGGCGCGATTTTGTATGAGGACCAGCTCGCCCGCGCCGCTGCCAAGATCGACCTTGCCCTCACCCGAGGCAGCGACGAGCCGGTGCTTGCCGTGCTGGATCCGTACAACCCCAGCGGCTCCACCCGCCATGTCAATTTCATCACCACCAAGCCCTGCTGGGCCACCGGCGCCCGCCCGCCCAAATCCCATATCAGCCACGTGGTGCTGGACAGCACATGGGAGCAGCCGCTGGCCCTGGCGCTGGAGAACCACCCACGCGTACTGGCCTATGCCAAAAACCAAGCTTTGGGGTTTGAAATCCCCTATCTCGATGGCGGCACCATGCGCCGTTACACCCCTGACTTCCTGGTCCGGCTCGACACTGGCGGCGCTGCGCCCCTCAACCTCGTGCTGGAGATAAAAGGCCTGCGCGATGAAGCAGACAAAGCCAAGGCGCAAACCATGCACGAGCTATGGGTGCCGGGCGTCAACGCGCTGGGCGGCTTTGGCCGCTGGGAATTCGCCGAATTCCGGGATTGGGCGCTGATGGAAGATGACTTCTCTTCGATGGTCGATGGATTGATAGAGGCAAACAAATGACAACGTCGTTCAAAACGAACCCCGTCTCCCTCAAAGACCTAATGAGGGATTGCCACGAAGGAAAAATGCAGCTTCCGGATTTCCAGCGGGGATGGGTATGGGATCAAGACCGGATCATTGATCTGCTCGCCTCTATTTCGGAGGGCTTCCCTGTCGGCGCTCTGATGACGCTGGACGCATCAGGCGAGGTCGCTTTTGCCGTTCGACCAGTCGAGGGCGCGCCTTCAGCGAGCAAGCGTCTCGAATCCTATCTCTTGGACGGCCAGCAACGGATGACGTCCCTCTACCAGTCCACGTCAACCCGTGCTCCGGTTCTGACGCAGACCACAAGAAAGCGGCCAGCCCGCCTACATTTTTATTTCGATATCAAAGCCGCGCTCGATCCTGCCATTTCACGAAGTGATGCAATTGTTGCCGTCCCTGAAGACCGTATCATCCGCGGAAAATACGGGCGGGATATTGTTCTTGATCTTTCGAATGAGGAGGGGGAGTTTGCCGCTCTCTATTTCCCCATCGACCGCATATTTGACTCACAGAGCTGGATCGTAAGTGCTTTCGGCTGGGCCGCGAACGGGGGGAGTGACCGGAAGGAACACATGAACCTGTTCTCGCAGTTCTCGAAGACGGTAATCACGAATTTCAATGATTATGATGTACCGGTCATCACACTTGGCAAGGACACCAGCCGTGCTGCAGTATGCCTCGTGTTTGAAAAGGTAAATACCGGCGGAAAGGCCCTCGACGCATTCGAACTCGTCACTGCCATTTATGCCGGGGAAGATTTCAAATTGCGTGACGACTGGAAAGTGCGCCGAGAACGGCTATTGCAACACTCTGTTCTGAAAAAAATTGAGCCCGTTGAATTTCTGCAAGCGATTTCACTTCTTCACACCAAAGCCGTTCGTGAAGCAGCCGAAGCGGAGGGCAGAGAGCCCCCGGCGATCAGCGCCAATCGTAACAGCCTTCTGCAACTGCCGCTTTCTGCTTATCGTCAATATGCCGATCGCGTCGAGGAAGGGTATAAGCGGGCTGCTAAATTCCTGTACAGCCTGAAGATTTTCCGCTCGCATGATCTGCCATATCAGACCCAGCTTGTACCTCTGGCGGCGGTTTTGGCTGAGCTCGATGGCAAGTGGGAGAATGCGTCGGTCCGACAGAGTTTATCACAATGGTTCTGGTGCGGTGTTTTCGGTGAGCTCTACGGCTCCGCGATTGAATCACGCTTTGCTCAGGATATTCGCGACATCGGGCATTGGCTGGATGGCGGGGCAACGCCGCAGACCATCGAACGGGCCGATTTCCGTGAAGAACGCTTGCGGACGCTCCGAAGCCGCCTCTCTGCCGCCTATAAAGGCGTGAATGCTCTGCTCATGCGCGCCGGGGCACAGGATTTCCGCTCAGGACAGCCTTTCGATCAGACCGTCTTCTTCGAGGAAAATGTCGATATCCACCATATTTTCCCGGAAGCATGGTGCAAGAAGCAAGGCATAGCTCCCGAAACCTACAATAGCATCATCAACAAAACGCCACTGTCTGCGAGCACCAATCGCATCATCGGCGGCGTAGCGCCGTCCACCTATTTGACTAGGCTTGAAAAGGGTAACGCCCAAAACCCGCCCATTGCCGCCGAGCAGTTGAACGCCATCCTCGATACGCATTTTATCGACGTCAACCTTCTCCAGTCAGACGATTTCCAGAGTTTCTTCGACGCTCGCCGCCAAAAATTGCTTTCCATGATCGAAGCGGCCATGGGTAAATCCGCTGTGCGCGAGGATGTAGCTCCTCCCGATCCGGATGACGGATACAGCGATGAGGAACGTGAGGCTGAACTGATCGACGCTCCCGAGAGCGAGGTTGCCGCCTGATGGCCCGTGCTCCCAAATCCCCCGCCAAACAATCCTCAAAACAGATCGACGCGCTGAAGCATGAGGCGGCGACACGGCGCAACATTCCCACCGCCGAGATGGAAAGCTTTTTCCAGCGCGATGAGGATTCTGCGCCACGCCCGCCGGTGCGTTACCCGCGCGCCCGGCCTTTGGCTGAAGGGCAGACCCGCACGGCGGAGGAGCCTTCACAGCCGGAACTCATCTGGAACGGGGCGCGCATCACCATATCTGACGCGCAGATGGAAGAGCTGGCGCGCACCGGCACGCTCACTTTGTCTGACGCGCAGCTGGTCTGGCGCGGCAAGGACAGGCAGGACTGGTCCGACCTCGTAGTCAACGTGCCACCGCTTTATATTCAGGAGAAAATCCACCCCAAGGCGATCATTGACGACCTCAAGCGCCGCACCGCGCAAACGCGCGAGGCACAGAGCGAAATGCCGGATCTGTTCGCCGATTTCAACGGCATCACGCCGGAGCAGCGCGCGGAATTTTACCAGCACGACCAGCATTGGTCCAACCGCATGATCCTGGGTGATTCACTTCAGGTAATGGCCAGCCTGGCCGAGCGGGAGGCTTTGCGCGGCAAAGTGCAGTGCATTTATTTCGATCCGCCTTACGGCATAAAATTCAATTCCAACTGGCAGGTTTCCACCCAATCGCGCGATGTGAAGGACGGCAAACAGACCGATATTTCCCGCGAGCCGGAACAAGTGAAAGCCTTCCGCGATACCTGGAAGGACGGGATTCACTCCTACCTTACATACTTGCGCGACCGGCTGACCGTGATGCGTGATTTGCTGACGGATAGCGGCTCGATCTTTGTCCAGATTAGCGACGAAAACGCGCATCGCGTGCGGGCTGTAATGGAAGAGGTTTTTGGTTCAGCTAATTTCGTCGCTCAAATATCCTACTCAACCACGACTGGCCGACCAGATACTCTAATAGCAACTGAAAATGACCTCATCCTTTTTTTTTGCAAAAACCGAGAATTGATCAAATTCAGGCCTATTCTGGTCGAGAAGGATGCCGCAGAAGTTACAAGCTATAAATATGTAGTTGATAGATTGCTGACTTGTGTAACTGGACTGGGAAAAGACAAAAAGGAGGAAATTTTAGCCGACGCTAATCGTATGCTCGCTCAGTTGAGTTTTGCTGTGTCCCAGGACCCGGGCAAGCCTGAGGAGCGTTATTTTGAATTCAGAGGACAAAAGTATGATTGTGGACAAGGTCGTCATTGGAAAACGACAAACCCAGACGGACTAAAGACTCTTGGCCGAGCTGGAAGGTTACATGGACTGGCGAGCCAGCTAAACTATATCCGGTTATTTAACGACAATCGTACGAAGCGCATCAACAATGTGTGGATGGATACGGGAAGTGCCGGATACTCCAACAGCGATCCGAAACGTTACGTTGTACAAACAGACAACACCGTAATCCAGCGCTGCATCTTGATGGCCACCGACCCTGGCGACCTCGTGCTCGACCCCACTTGCGGCTCCGGCACCACCGCCTATGTCGCCGAGCAATGGGGGCGGCGCTGGATCACCATGGATACCAGCCGCGTCGCCCTCGCTTTGGCTCGCACCCGCCTGATGGCCGCGCGCTACCCCTGGTATCTGCTGGCCGATAGCCGCGAAGGCCGCGCCAAGGAAGCCGAACTGACCAAGCGCCTGCCGCCGGAAACACCTGTGCAGAACGACATCCGCCAAGGCTTTGTGTATGAGCGCGTGCCGCACATCACCCTCAAATCCATCGCCAACAACCAGCTCATCGATGAGATTTGGGAAAAATGGCAAGCCGTGCTGGAACCACTGCGCGCCACGCTCAACACGGCGCTGAAGCAAAAATGGGAGGAATGGCAAATCCCCCGCGGCCTGCCCGCAACAGCCGCCGCCACCGCGCGCACGGCGCATGAAAAATGGTGGGAAGCTCGCATCGCCCGCCAGCGCGAGATTGATGCCAGCATCGCCGCCCGCGCGGATGTGGAGTATCTCTACGATAAACCCTATACCGACAATGCCCGCGTGCGCGTCGCCGGCCCCTTCACTGTGGAAAGCCTCTCGCCCCACCGCGTACTGCCCGCCAGCGAAGAAGAACTGCTCAGCGATGCCACACCTGCGGACACCACCCGCGCGGGCCAGGATTTTTCCAGCATCGTCATTGATTATCTGAAATCCGAAGGCGTGAAACAGGCGAAGAAGGCCGACCGCATCGTGTTTGAAAGCCTCACCCCCTGGCCCGGCCAGTATATCGGCGCGAGCGGCATTTTCATCGAGGGCGAAAATGGGCCGGAGCGCCGCGCCGCCATTCTCATCGGTCCGGAATATGGCACGGTGGGCCGCCAGGACGTGGTGCGCGCCGCGCGCGAGGCGGCGGATGCAAGGTTTGACGTGCTGATCGCCTGCGCCTTCAATTTCGATGCCCATTCCACCGAGCTGGACAAGCTCGGCAGCCTGAACATCATCAAAGCGCGCATCAACCCGGACATGCATATGTCCGACGAGCTGAAAAACACCGGGCGCGGCAATATGTTCGTGGTATTTGGCGAGCCGGATGTGGAAATCCTTGACGATGGTGGGCCGGAACTGCGCGTGAAAGTAAACGGCGTGGATGTGTTCGACCCCAATACGGGCGACATACGCTCGAACGATACATCGGGCATCGCCGCTTGGTTCATCGACACGGATTATAACGAGGAAAGCTTCTTCGTCCGCCACGCCTATTTCCTCGGCGCCAATGATCCATACAAGAGCCTGAAAACCGCGCTGAAAGCCGAGATTGACGAAGATGCCTGGGCCACGCTCTACGGCGACACCTCCCGCCCTTCGCGCGCCCGGAGGGTGGGCGCATCGCGGTGAAGGTGATTAATCACTTTGGTGATGAGGTGATGAAGGTGTTTCAAGTATGAATAATGAGCTGGAAGTCTAGCCATGGAGAAAATTTCAGAGCTGGCCGCCTTCCTTCCCTTGCTTGAAGATCCAGGCTTCAAGGCGGGAGAGATGATTATCGACAATGCAGCAGAGGAAGAAATTCGCCAATGGCCATATGTCGTCTACGACCCGATCGTAGACTCCTTGCTTGACGCCGCATACCGAAATAAGTGGGTGTTGACGGGCTTTGATTGGCCCACGTGGGCTCAATCAGAAAGAGCAATGCAATTGCGTGACGAAGAAAGCGCAATTGAACATGCTACTGCAGAGGAAGTCTGCCAGTTGCTCACAGTATTGATACGGCAGGAGCGGTTTTCTGATGGCTCGTTGTTGGAATCGTTCAATTCCGGCTTGATGCTGCGTATTGTACGGCGCGCGAAGGCGCTCGCCGATCGTGAGCCTATTTCTAAAACCCCTTGAGAGGCGACACGTGAACTTCCTCATCTCCGAAACGTTCACCGCATCGTTCAACCGCCTCTCTGGCCAGGACCAGAAGGCGGTGAAAGCCAGCGTATTCGACTTGCAGATGGACCCCTCCGGCAACGGGCTGCAACTGCACCGGATCGACAAAAGCAAGGACAGGCATTTCTGGTCCGCCCGCGTCAACCGCGATGTGCGGTTGATCATCCATAAAACCGGGGAGAGCCTGCTGGTTGCCTATGTCGGGCATCACGATGATGCCTACGCCTGGGCGGAGCGGCGGCGGATAGAGGCGCACCCGCGCACCGGCGCCATTCAGATTGTCGAAGTGCGTGAACTGACCGAGGCGCCTATCCCAGCGGCGCCACAGGCAATGCCCGCTCCGGCTTTGTTCGCCCGTCTCGATGACAATGCCCTGCTCTCCATTGGCGTGCCAGCCGACTGGCTGGCCGATGTACGTGCCGCGACGGAGGATGGATTCTTCGCCCTCGCCCAGCACTTGCCCGCCGAAGCCGCCGAAGCCCTGCTGGAATATGCCGCAACCGGCAGACTGACCACCCCGGCCCCGGCCGCCGCAACCCCCTTCACCCATCCCGATGCGCTGCGGCGGATCAGGCCCATTGCCGACCAGGAGGAGCTGGAGCAAGCACTCTCTTACCCTTGGGAAAAATGGGGCGTGTTTCTGCACCCCTCCCAGCGTGCGCTCACCACGCGCAGCTTCTCCGGCCCGGCACGGGTGGCGGGCTCGGCTGGCACCGGCAAAACCATCGTGGCACTGCACCGCGCGGTGCGGCTGGCACGCGAAAACCCCAAGGCGCGCATCCTGCTGGCCAGCTTCTCGCAGCCATTGGCCGATGCCATGGCGAAAAAGCTGCTGGTGCTGGCGCCTGAAACCGGCGGCATCGTGCCACGCATCACCACCGCATCCTTCCAGGGCATTGCCGAGCAGATGTACCAGCTCGAACATGGCGTGCGTCCGCGTATCGCATCGGACATTGTACTGCGCGAGCGGCTGCGGGATGCCGGGGCGAATCTCAAGGGGTTTTCGGAACGGTTTTTATTATCCGAATGGACCAACGTCATCGATGCCTGGGGTATTAACTCGCCGGATGCCTATGCCACGGTTCAACGCATGGGGCGGAAAAGCAGGCTCGGGCCCAACCAACGCGCCAGCATGTGGCCCGTGTTCCAGGCCGTACGGGAGGCGCTGGCGGTTGAACGATACACGACATGGGCGGAAGTTTTCACCGGCCTCGCGGCGGCACTTGCCCAGCGGGAGCATAAGCCGTTCGATTACGTCATCATCGATGAGGCACAAGACCTTGCCCCCGCCGAGTTAAGATTCTTCGCAGCACTCGCGCCGGCAAAGGCGGATGGTTTGTTCCTGGCCGGGGATGTAGGGCAGCGTATTTTCCAGCATCCTTATTCTTGGGCGAGCCTTGGCGTGGATGTTCGGGGCCGCTCATCCACGCTCAAAGTCTGCTACCGTACCTCACAGCAAATCAGGCGCGCCGCCGACCGGCTTTTGCCGATGGTACTGCGTGATACCGATGGGCTCGAAGACGAACGGCGGGGAATCGTTTCGGTTTTCGATGGCCCGGTACCGGAGGTGCACACACTCGCCGGTACTGAAGCCGAAGCCGGCTTTGTCCGCACGAAAATTGGGGGATGGATTGAGGCGGGCATCGCACCCCGTGAAATTGGCCTATTTGTCCGCACGGCGCAGCTTGTCCCCAGGGCAAGGGCAGCCATTATGGGAATTGCAGGAACTGAAGATACGGTTACAGCACCCATGAGCCTTGCAAAAGGCCTCGAATTCCGAGCCGTGGTGGTGATGGCCTGCGACCAGGGCATTCTTCCGCTCGATGAACGGGTCGCGGATGCGGCGGACGAAGCAGAACTCGATGATATTTACGAGACCGAGCGGCGCCTGCTCTACGTTGCCTGCACACGGGCGCGGGAGCACCTCCTGTTGACTGGCACAACGCCGGCATCCGAATATTTGGCCGATTTTACGCCGTAAGTCACACCTCTCTGGCCACCTCCAGCGAAGCTGCGATATCGCCGATCGCTCGGAACAGGATGAGCGCATTGTCTTTCGAGGGCATAAACCCCCGACGGCGCCAGAACGCGGCGGCGTCATCATCGATGGCATTGACCATCAGCGCCCGCCCGCCGATCAGCGCGGCCCCATTCACGCTGCGGGCTAGAGCATGCTTGAGCAACCCAACGCCAATCCCCTGCCCCGCCCAGGCCGTGTCGGTGGCAAGCTGGCCGAGCAAAATGCACGGCATCGGGTTCGGCGGCTGACCGGTGCGGATCGCGCGCGGCAGCGCGGCGGGCACAACGGCTGTTGGCGCCAGACCGTAATAGCCCACCACCCGGCCCGCCACATGGACCACCATGACCACAGAGAAACCTTTGTGCTGATTGGACAGCGCCCGCGTCTTCAGCCAGTGATCGAGGGAGGGCTTGCCGCAGGAGAACGAGGATACATCATGCCCGGCATGCAGAAGTTCCGGCGCGGAGAGCAATACCTCCCCCATCAACGCTTCGTGGTATCTTTTTCCCATGGCGCCTTGCGGCGCAGAGAGGCCACCATTTCCGGCACGGGCGCCGCAGGGGCGGAGACGGCTTGAACGAACGCCTCAAACCCTTCCGGACTCATGCGCACCAGCGTGCTTTCCATCAGCACCTCCTCGGCGGCCCGCACCGCGGCCTCACGCACAAAATCCGTGCGCGAGCGCCCGCGCAAATCCGCCGCACGGTCGATAATCGCGATATCGCCTTCCGGCAGCCGCATCGAGAGCGGATGGTCTTTGCGCTTGGGCGAGGCGGTCATGGCGGTGGTTCTTGTCATGACCGGGATATAGTTGATTGTAGCGCATTATGCAATACGGACTAGCACTGCCGTCACCGCCCGCGCCCCCGCGATTGCCGGTGAACCTTTCCACCCAACAGCTCGACGGTCGGCATGACACCCCCTTGCGCATAACGCGCTCCGGTTGAGGATCATTGGCAGACCACGACCATAGGCCGTAAGCGTTGCTTTGCGGCCGTTCTTCCCAATTGAGGCTTGATTTGCCTTGGTGGCTTGGAGTGGGAGGCTTCGAGCTATCATTATGGACGACGTTAATGACGACGCGAAGGGTGTGTATCGGCGGATTGAGGTTCTGACGGGACCTGGCCGACGGCGGCAATGGTCGGTGGCAGAGAAGGCACGGATTGTAGCGGAGAGCCTTGAGCCTGGCCGACGCGTTGCTGAGGTGGCACGGCGGTGGCAGATTTGTCCTCAACAATTGTTTGGCTGGCGGCGAGCGGCGCGCCTTGCTGGAATGGTGTTGGTGGGCGAGGCGGAGGCTGGCGATGTTCCGGCTTTTGTGCCGATTGTTGCGACCGAGGTGAACGCCGCGGTGGAGCGGCCGAAGGCATCGCGGGTCGAGATTGAGCTTGCCGGCGCGCTTGTGCGTGTCCCGCCGGATCTGGATGCAGATCAGCTCGCCATGGTGTTGCGTGCGGTGCGCAATTCAGGGCGGCGGTCATGATCGGCATCCCGTCGGGGACGCGGATTCTGATCGCGACGCGCCCAGTTGATTTCCGCAAGGGGACTTACGGCCTCGCGGCACTGGCCGCGGAGGTGCTGGGTGAGGATCCGTTCTCCGGCACGGTCGTGGTATTTCGTGCAAAGCGCAGCGACAGGTTGAAGCTTCTGGTTTGGGATGGCAGCGGCCTGGTGCTGATCTGGAAGCAGTTGCGCGATGGGAATTTCCGCTGGCCGCCGGTTGCCGACGGCGTGATGCGGCTCACCCCGGTGGAGATGGCCGCACTGCTCGACGGAATCGATTGGACAAAGGTGCAAGGCGCCAAGGGGATTCCGGCGCCGGTGCGGATCGCGTAAGCTTCACGGCATGACGCATGCCGCCGAGACATCGCCGCGCCTGCCTACCGATCCCGCTGCATTGCAGGCGCTGGTGCTGGCGATGATGGCCGAACGCGACGAACTCAAAGCCGAACGTGACGCGCTGCAAGCTCACAACCAGCGTCTTGAGCATCTGCTCGCCAAACTCCGGCGGCTGCAGTTCGGCCGTAAATCGGAGCGTCTGCCCGAGGCGCAATTGCAGCTCGGCCTGGAGGATGTTGAGACCGCGATCGCCACGATTGAGGCCGAGCAGGAGAAGCAGCGCCCCGCACTGCGCGAGGAGCGTGCGGCGAAGCGGCGGGCCAGTCGCGGTGCGCTGCCCGCGCATCTGCCGCGAGTTGAGGTGACGCTTGCGCCGGAGGACACCGCCTGCCCGTGCTGCCGCGCGCCGATGGTGGAGATTGGTGAAGACCGCACAGAGCGGCTCGATGCGGTGCCTGTGCAGTACCGGGTGATCGTGACGCGGCGGCCCAAATTTGCCTGCCGTTCGTGCGCGGGCGTGGTGGTGCAGCACCCGGCGCCGGCCCGCCTGATCGAAGGCGGGCTGCCGACCGAGGCGTTGGTTTCCCAGATCGCGGTGGCACGCTATGCCGATCATCAGCCGCTCTATCGCCAGGCGCAGATGATGGCTCGCCAGGGCATTCTGATCGATCGCTCAACCCTGGCCTTCTGGATGGGATACGCCGCGGCGGAGGTGGCGCCGGTGGTGACACGGTTGCGCGAGATTGTGCTGGCCTCACCGCGCATCTTCGCCGATGAGACGGTGGTGCCGGTGCTCGACCCCGGCCGCGGGCGCACCAAGCAAGGATATTTCTGGGCCATCGCGCGTGATGACCGCCCCTGGGGCGGCACTGATCCGCCGGCGGTGGTCTATCGCTATGCGCCCGGCCGGGCGCATCATTACGCCGGTGAGTTGCTGGGCGATTATCGCGGCATCCTGCAATGTGATGGTTATGGCGCCTACAAGTCATTCGTCAGGCAAGCCGGCCAGGTTGCGCCGGTGCTCGCCTTCTGCTGGAGCCATCTGCGCCGCCAGTTCTACGATGAGGCGAAGAAGGGAACGGCACCGCTGGCCACGGAGATGCTTGAGCGTATCACGGCACTTTACCGCATCGAGGCTCGTATCCGCGGCCAAAGCCCGGACCAGCGGCTTGCCGTCCGCCAGGCGCAAAGCCGCCCATTGGTCGCCGATCTGCGCACCTGGCTTGACGAGCAGATCGTGGAACTCCCAAGCTGGGCACCGACCGCAGAAGCCATCCGCTATGCGTTCAACCATTGGGAGGGCCTTGAACAGTTTCTCCATGACGGCCGCATCGAGATGGACACCAACACTGTCGAGCGCGCGATCAGGCCAGTGATTCTCTCGCGCAAAAACGCCCTGTTCGCCGGCAGCGATGAAGGTGGGGAGACCTGGGCCTCCCTCGCTTCACTGGTCGAGACCTGTAAGCTCAACGCCGTCGATCCAAACGCCTACCTTACCGAACTCCTCACCCGTCTCGTCAACGGCTGGCCCCAGGCTCGCATCGACGAACTCATGCCATGGCGCATGAAGCAGCCCGCATCATTCTGACAAAGGGTTTCAAAGCAACGCTTACCATAGGCCATCAGGTTTGGGATTTCGAGTTAAATTACCCTAAGACTGCCCTAGTGCAGCGGACAGCAAAAAGCCGCCTTGCGGCGGCTTCAGTGTGTTGATTTCGTTTGTAATTCTGGTTGCGGGACCTGGATTTGAACCAGGGACCTTCAGGTTATGAGCCTGACGAGCTACCGGGCTGCTCCACCCCGCGTCACCGAGTAAAAAACCGCCCTTGGTGTCCCTTGGGCGGTTTTTGTTATTTGGTATTGATAGGCTGGAAGACCTGGCGGCGACCTACTCTCCCGTGCCTTAAGACACAGTACCATTGGCGCTGGGGATTTTCACGTCCGAGTTCGGGATGGGATCGGGTGTAGGCTCCCCGCCAAAGCCACCAGGTCGTCCAGCCTATCAATTTAAGCTGTCGTGGTTGAGGTTTTGGTGCTTTTTTGAGCTGGCTGCTTCAGACTTCGCTAACGCTTTGTCATCAGCAGCTTTGTGTGATCTCGTTTGCTTTTGTCCAAATCAGCTTTTCGTCCGGATGGATGATTGCTGCTTATGGGGTTGGTGAGACGATGTTGAACTCTATCGGGTGATTAGTACCGGTTAGCTTCGCACATTACTGCGCTTCCACACCCGGCCTATTAACGTGGTGGTCTACCACGACCCTCAGGGAGGCCTAGTTTTGAGGTAAGTTTCCCGCTTAGATGCTTTCAGCGGTTATCTTTTCCGTACTTAGCTACCCGGCTGTGCCGCTGGCGCGACAACCGGTACACCAGAGGTACGTCCATCCCGGTCCTCTCGTACTAGGGACAGATCCTCTCAAGCCTCCAACACCCACGGCAGATAGGGACCGAACTGTCTCACGACGTTCTAAACCCAGCTCACGTACCACTTTAATCGGCGAACAGCCGAACCCTTGGGACCTGCTCCAGCCCCAGGATGTGATGAGCCGACATCGAGGTGCCAAACCTCCCCGTCGATGTGGACTCTTGGGGGAGATCAGCCTGTTATCCCTAGAGTACCTTTTATCCGTTGAGCGATGGCCCTTCCATGCGGAACCACCGGATCACTATGGCCGACTTTCGTCTCTGCTCGAGCTGTCACTCTCGCAGTCAGGCGGGCTTATGCCATTGCACTCAACAGCCGATGTCCGACCGGCTTGAGCCCACCATCGCGCGCCTCCGTTACTTTTTGGGAGGCGACCGCCCCAGTCAAACTGCCCACCATGCAGGGTCCCGATCCCGGATAACGGGATTCGGTTAGATATCAGAAGAGTTCAGGGCGGTATTTCAAGGTTGGCTCCACCAGAGCTAGCGCCCCGGGTTCAATGCCTCCCGCCTATCCTACACAGCACTCTCCTAATACCACTGCAAAGTTGCAGTAAAGGTTCATAGGGTCTTTCCGTCTGACCGCGGGTACCCCGCATCTTCACGGGGAATTCAATTTCGCTGAGCCTACGCTGGAGACAGTGGGGAAGTCGTTACGCCATTCGTGCAGGTCGGAACTTACCCGACAAGGAATTTCGCTACCTTAGGACCGTTATAGTTACGGCCGCCGTTTACCGGGGCTTCAATTCAGTGCTTGCACACCTCCTCTTAACCTTCCGGCACCGGGCAGGCGTCAGACCGTATACGTCGTCTCTCGACTTCGCACAGCCCTGTGTTTTTACTAAACAGTCGCTACCCCCTCTTTTGTGCCACCCAATCATGGTTGCCCACAATTGGGTCTCGCTTATCCCGAAGTTACGCGAGTAATTTGCCTAGTTCCTTCAGCATAGTTCTCTCAAGCGCCTTGGTATACTCTACCAGTCCACCTGTGTCGGTTTAGGGTACGGTCTATATGCTAGAGCTATTTCCTGGAATGCTTAAAAAGCCAGATCAATCCAATAAGACCTGACAACATCTCGCATTCGTCACTTCTAGCAGGCACAGGAATATTCACCTGTTTCCCATCGACTACGGCTTTCGCCCTCGCCTTAGGAGCCGGCTCACCCTGCGCGGATTAACCTTGCGCAGGAACCCTTGGACTTACGGCGACAGAGTTTCTCACTCTGTTTGTCGCTACTCATGTCAGCATTCGCACTTCTGATACCTCCAGGACCGGTCACCCGTATCCCTTCGCAGGCCTACAGAACGCTCCGCTACCGCTTGGCTAATGCCAAGCCCACAGCTTCGGTATATGGCTTGAGCCCCGTTACATTTTCGGCGCAGGATTTCTATTAGACCAGTGAGCTATTACGCTTTCTTTAAAGGATGGCTGCTTCTAAGCCAACCTCCTGGTTGTTTTGGAATTCCCACATCCTTTCCCACTTAGCCATAATTTGGGGACCTTAGCTGGTGGTCTGGGCTGTTTCCCTCTCGACGATGGACCTTAGCACCCACCGTCTGTCTGCCGTACAAGTCTCCTGGGTATTCGGAGTTTGGTTAGGTTTGGTAAGTCTTTGGGACCCCCTAGCCCATCCAGTGCTCTACCCCCCAGGGCATACATACGACGATCTACCTCAATAGATTTCGCGGAGAACCAGCTATCTCCAAGTTTGATTGGCCTTTCACCCCTAGCCACAGCTCATCCCCGACTTTTTCAACAGGCGTGGGTTCGGCCCTCCAGTGGGTGTTACCCCACCTTCAGCCTGGCCATGGCTAGATCACTTGGTTTCGGGTCTTCTGCCCGCGACTGAATGCCCTATTCAGACTCGCTTTCGCTGCGCCTACGTCTAACGACTTAAGCTTGCCGCGAACAGAAACTCGCTGACCCATTATACAAAAGGTACGCCGTCACACCAAAAGGTGCTCCGACTGCTTGTAGGCATCCGGTTTCAGGTCTCTTTCACTCCCCTTGTCGGGGTGCTTTTCACCTTTCCCTCACGGTACTTGTCCACTATCGGTCACCAGGGAGTATTTAGGCTTGGAGGATGGTCCCCCCATGTTCAGACAGGGTTTCACGTGCCCCGCCTTACTCAAGTCCTCAAATGTTGCCTTCGCATACGGGGCTATCACCCATATTGCCGGACTTTCCAGACCGTTCTGCTAACGTCATTTGAGGCACTGGCCTGCTCCGCGTTCGCTCGCCACTACTAGCGGAATCTCAATTGATGTCTTTTCCTCCAGGTACTGAGATGTTTCAGTTCCCCGGGTTTGCCTCTCTACCCTATGAATTCAGATAGAGATCTCCTTGCGGAGGGGTTTCCCCATTCGGATATCTTTGGATCAAAACCTGCTCGCGGTTCCCCAAAGCTTTACGCAGCGTGCCACGTCCTTCATCGCCTCCTGGTGCCAAGGCATCCACCGAATGCCCTTTTGTCGTTCAATTCGTTCTCACCACACGCTATCGCATTGAACACACAATAACGCGCTACCCACCATAAACAGGAACCATCCATCGGCGTTCCGGCTCACCCTCCATCATCTCAACATCGCCGCTAGGTACAGCAATCGTCAAAACAACTTCACCAGGCAAACCCAACTTCCAACAGCGTTTGACTGTTAGGCAGATGAGATCACACATGCACTGAACACTCGAACCATCTTGTGTCTCGCTTCAAGCTTACGCTCTCCACGGGTCAGACAACCCAACACAAGAAGCCCGGACCGATCCTCAAGGCCGAAACCCCAAAAATCAATGCGCGCATCCAGATGCACCAAAACCTATTCACCATGACAAAGAACAAATTCGTTCCCGACATTGCAGCTGGGAACAAACATCCAAGCCTCTTCGCCTTGACCTTTTCAGGAACAAGGTAAATCAGCTCGAAACTCGTGCTTACCTGTAACAGACATCCGCGCAAGGCCGCCAAGCCCTGCTCACCACAACCAACCAAATCTGGTGGAGATGGACGGAATCGAACCGACGACCCCCTGCTTGCAAAGCAGGTGCTCTACCAATTGAGCTACATCCCCAGCATGGTATCTGGCCTGGCCGATCCAGACTTCGCAGCAAGCCGCTCCGTCATCGGCAGGCATGGCGTTCTTTCAAACACCACCACCAATCATGGTGGGCCAGGGAGGACTTGAACCTCCGACCCCACGCTTATCAAGCGTGTGCTCTAACCAACTGAGCTACTAGCCCGAGATCTAAAGTCCGCATCGGTTGGTATCGACAAAAACCGACACCGCCGCTGTTACAGGAAAGGGATACGTTGATGGCGCTTCATGACAACATCCGGACAGGATGTGTTGCCTAAATCATCCGATCTAGGTCTTTTTTTCAGGAAAATCCCAAATCAGCCAGCAAAAGCCAGCCAATGCTCAGGATCATATCCTTGAAAGGAGGTGATCCAGCCGCAGGTTCCCCTACGGCTACCTTGTTACGACTTCACCCCAGTCTCTGACCCGACCGTGGTAGGCTACCTCCTTGCGGTTAGCGCACCTACTTAAGGTCAAACCAAATCCCATGGTGTGACGGGCGGTGTGTACAAGGCCCGGGAACGTATTCACCGTGGCATGCTGATCCACGATTACTAGCGATTCCACCTTCATGTACTCGAGTTGCAGAGTACAATCTGAACTGAGATGGCTTTTAGAGATCAGCACGGTATCACTACCTAGCTTCCCACTGTCACCACCATTGTAGCACGTGTGTAGCCCAGGACATAAGGGCCATGAGGACTTGACGTCATCCCCACCTTCCTCCGGCTTGTCACCGGCAGTTCCTCTAGAGTGCCCAACTAAATGATGGCAACTAAAGGCGAGGGTTGCGCTCGTTGCGGGACTTAACCCAACATCTCACGACACGAGCTGACGACAGCCATGCAGCACCTGTGCGGAAGGTCCCTTGCGGGAAAAGTACATCTCTGTACCGGTCCTCCCCATGTCAAATCCTGGTAAGGTTCTGCGCGTTGCTTCGAATTAAACCACATGCTCCACCGCTTGTGCGGGCCCCCGTCAATTCCTTTGAGTTTCAACCTTGCGGCCGTACTCCCCAGGCGGTGTGCTTATCGCGTTAGCTACGACACTGAGAAACTAAGTTCCCCAACATCCAGCACACATCGTTTACAGCGTGGACTACCAGGGTATCTAATCCTGTTTGCTCCCCACGCTTTCGCGCCTCAGCGTCAGTTAAGGACCAGGTTGCCGCCTTCGCCACCGGTGTTCTTTCCAATATCTACGAATTTCACCTCTACACTGGAAATTCCACAACCCTCTTCCTCACTCTAGCTCGCACGTATCAAAAGCAGTCCCCAGGTTGAGCCCAGGAATTTCACTTCTGACTGTACATGCCGCCTACGCGCCCTTTACGCCCAGTCATTCCGAGCAACGCTAGCCCCCTTCGTATTACCGCGGCTGCTGGCACGAAGTTAGCCGGGGCTTATTCTGCAGGTACCGTCATCATCGTCCCTGCCAAAAGTGCTTTACAATCCGAAGACCTTCTTCACACACGCGGCATTGCTGGATCAGGGTTTCCCCCATTGTCCAATATTCCCCACTGCTGCCTCCCGTAGGAGTTTGGGCCGTGTCTCAGTCCCAATGTGGCTGATCATCCTCTCAGACCAGCTACTGATCGTCGCCTTGGTAGGCCTTTACCCCACCAACAAGCTAATCAGACGCAGGCTCCTCCCAAGGCGACTTGCGCCTTTGACCCTCAGGTATCATGCGGTATTAGCAGCAGTTTCCCGCTGTTGTCCCCCACCCCAGGATAGATTCCTACGTGTTACTCACCCGTCCGCCGCTGCCATTGCTGACCGCGCGACTTGCATGTGTTAAGCATGCCGCCAGCGTTCGCTCTGAGCCAGGATCAAACTCTCAAGTTCATCCTACCCAGCGCCTAACCGGCACTAAATATAAATGAAGAAAGCCCTGCTCAAACATGTCGTTCCTCAGTCTTTCAACCAAGAATATTCGAAGCGTTTCTGTACGTAATTTCAAAAGAAATACACAAGACAACGCTTCCAAACGACAGAGGTAAAAACAGAACTTAACCCGACCCTCATATCATCACCTGGATAGTCAAACCACCCAGCAGAGATCAGTAAAACCAATCCCCGGAAACGCCACCAGCGTATCCCTTCCCAGCCTATGCAATTGTCAAAGAGCTAGATCAAAAACAAAGCGGCGGAATTTATCCCGCCGCGAAGGCATCCAATCTAACCGCCCAAGTTCCGAAGATCAAGCCTGCAGACCGCAGCGGTGGACGGGCTTCTATTCCACCCTTCGAAGGCCGTCAACTCGACCAGGCAAAGTTTTTCAAGAAAATTGAATATTTGTTTTAAATGCTTGATTTAATTATATTTTATCTCAACTTCTCAGGCCGAATGGCGCTTCCAGCCTTGATACCATTCGACAAAACGAGGGATCCCCTCATCCAGCCGGGTCGAGGGCACGTAGCCGCAGAGCGCGTTCAGGGCGGAGATATCCGCGCAGGTCTCAACCGGGTCGGCGGCCGGCTTTGGCTGGCTGACCGTGATCGCCTTCCGGCCGAGATGGGTTTCCAGCAGCGCCACCAGGTCACGCACATATTCGGCGCGGTGATTGCCGATATTGAATACGCGGTGGCGCCGCTCATCGCCCGGCGGATGCTCGAATACCCCGATGATGCCGGCGATGATGTCGTCGATATAGGTGAAATCCCGCTTCAGCGCGCCTTCGTCATACAATGTGATCGGACGCCCGGCGGTGATGGCCTCGGCGAAACCGAAATAGGCCATATCCGGCCGCCCCCAGGGCCCATAGACGGTGAAGAAGCGCAAACCGGTCTGCTTCAGCCCGAAGAGATGGGTATAGGAAGCGCTCATCAGCTCATCGGCGCGCTTTGTCGCGGCATAGAGGGAAGAGGGCTGGTCCGCCCGCTCGCGCTCGGAATAGGGCAGGGTGGAGCCGGTTCCATACACTGAGGACGAGCTGGCATAGATGAGATGCTTCACGCTACTTGTCTGCCGGGCCAGCTCCAGGATCGAGAGATGCCCGGTGAGGTTGGCGGACGCATAGGCGAACGGGTTTTCCAGCGAGTAGCGCACCCCGGCCTGGGCGGCGACATGAAAGATCACCTCCACCCCGTCGCCCAGCTTCAGCAGCGCGTCATGGTCCGCGATGTCCAGCTGGTGGAAGCTGAAGCCCTGGCCCAGCCGCGCCAGCCGCGCCTGTTTCAGCCTTATGTCATAATAAGGGTTGAGATCGTCCACCCCGACCACCTCGATGCCGCGGGCCAGCAATTTCTCGCAAATATGGAAGCCGATGAAGCCCGCCGCGCCGGTGACCAGCGCCTTCATTGGCGCACCAGCCGGTCTTCCATCAGGGTGAGGATCGCATGGCCGAGGGCGATGTGACATTCCTGGATGCGCGCCGTCTCGGTATCCGGCACCATGATTGCCAGGTCGCACAAGGGCAGGGCAGGGCCGCCATCGCCGCCGAGCAGGCCAACAGAGACGATGCCCATCTCCTTGGCCTTCTTGAGCGCGCCGAGAACATTCGCGGATTTGCCCGAGGTGGTGATGCCGAACAGCACATCCCCCGCACGGCCCAGCCCTTCCAGCGGGCGGGAAAACATCTCGTCGATGCCGAAATCGTTCACCGCCGCCGTCACCGCCGAGGTATCGAGCGCCAGCGTGATCGCCGGCCAGCTCGCGCGCGGCACCGCGCCGCGCAGGCGGATCACCAGCTCGGTGGCCAAATGCTGGGCATCCGCCGCCGAGCCGCCATTGCCGCAGAAGATCAGCTTGCCGCCTTGGCGCAGCGCCCGCTCGCACACATCCACAATCGCCAGCACCGGCTCGGCCTGCTCGGCCAAGGCCAGTTTCAGCTCGGCACCCCGGCGCAGCATGGCGGCATATCGGGCTTTTTCGTCGGTCTGCATGGGCCAGAGTCACTCCACGATGTCGATGCGAGGTTTATACGCCAGCCCGTAAAAAGCTCACAGCCGCCCGGGGAACCGGGCGGCTGCAGCAAGACGCTTCGATCGCGGCGGAAGATCAGTGCGCGGTCCAGCCGCCATCGATGGAGATCGGCGTGCCGGTAATGGTCGCCGCACCGTCAGAGGCGAGGAACACCGCCAGCGCGCCGATTTCCTCCGGGGTGGAGAATTTCAGCATCGGCTGGGTTTCCTGCAGCATCTTCTTCTTCTCGGTCTCGACATCGGTGCCGGCGTCCTTGGCGCGGTCCTCAAGCTGCTTCTGCACCAGCGGGGTCAGCACCCAGCCCGGGCAGATGGCGTTGACGGTGATGCCGTCATTGGCCGTCTCGATCGCGGCAACCTTGGTGGCGCCGACAACACCATGCTTCGCGGCCACGTAGGCGACCTTGTGCGGGCTGGCGACCAGGCCGTGGGCGGAGGCGATGTTGATGATGCGGCCCCATTTCTTCGCCTTCATCCCCGGGATGGCGGCCTTCATGCCGTAAAACACCGCGGAGAGATTGATGGCGATGATGGCGTCCCATTTCGCCTCGGGGAAATCCTCCACCGGAGCGGTGAACTGGATGCCGGCATTGTTCACCAGAATATCCAGGCTGCCCAGCTCATCCTGGGTTTTCTTGACGATCGCGGCGACCTGGTCCGGCTTGCTCAGATCGGCGCCATCGTACCGGACCTTCACGGAAAATTCTTTTTCCAGATCCTGGCGCAGCTTTTCGATCTCGCCGGCATCGCCGAACCCATTCAGCATGATGTCGGCACCCTCGGCGGCCAGCGCCCGGGCGATGCCGAGGCCGATGCCGCTGGTGGAGCCGGTGACCAGGGCGACTTTATCCTTCAGAGCCATTTTGAGCGTCCTTCCTTACTTTTCCGCCAGATAATCATGCAGCACCTTGCCATAGGGCAAGGTCAAGTCAGCGCAGAGATGAGTGCCATAAAGGATCTTTTTCACCGGAAGATCCGCCAGCCGGCAATTCGCATGCGGCACCAAATGCAGCCGCGCATCGCCGGAATAGGCGAATTTCAGATCGATATCCTCAAGATGATAGCCAACCAGCTGCGCGATCTTGGCGCTGCCATCAACGTCAGGAATCCATTTCAGATTGACATTGAGTTTCTTCATCCCCTCGACCACCTTCGCATGGTCAAGCGGCTTGGTCTTGTATGTCATCGTGCCCAGGGCGACGCGTTCATTGTCATATTTCAGCGTGCCGGTCAGGGTTTCGTGGATCGTCTTCAGCTCGGGGATGCCGTATTTTTTCGGGAATCCCCAGATCTCGCGGCCACCCGTGGTGGGGCTTTCATCGTCGAGATACATCATGACGGAGTAATTGCAGGGAATGCCGTTATAAAGAGCGGCGATGCCGCAACCGCTTTCCTCATAATCGCCAAAGCCGGTGGAATCCGGCATCTTCATCCATTCAAAATAGACGTCGTTGCCATCCGGCACCAAAGGCTCCGGCAGCAGGGCCCGCAACATGTCGGGATCGGTTTCATAATGGATGAGGAGATATTCCCGGTTATAAAACCGGAAGGGCCCTTTGGGATAGCTGGGCGAAGCCAATGGCATCGAGGTAGCTTTGAGAATTTCGTCTCTCGTCATGCAAACCCTCCAAATAAGTCACGTTTATGTAGAACAGCTGCCTGTGATTTCACATGACGTTTCTGTCACCATGTCATCAACGGGATCGTGACATACCAACCTGTCAACGCAAGCGAACAAACACAGAACAAGCGGCTGTCCTCATCGACGCGAGCGAAGCAGACCACGTTCAAGCGCGCCTTACCAGATGGAAATGTCATAGAATTGCAACGCAATGCCCGTCGCCATTGTCACAATGTTCAATTATTGCGAGGCGAGGCTGGGGGTTGCTCTCCCACGCTGACCGAAACGCTGGGCTGACGAGAAGAGCCTGAACAAAAGGAACGCGAACGTGAAGATGATGAACCTCCTCCGCGCCGGCGCCGCCGCGCTGGCCATTACCGCCGCTGTTGGCGCTGTCCAGGCGAAGGCCGACACCACCTCCGTGCCGCTGGTCGAGACGGGCTCCAGCCTGCTCTACCCGCTGTTCAACCTGTGGGTTCCGGCTTACACCGCCAGCCACCCGGGCGCTGACATCACCACCACCTCCACCGGCTCGGGCGCTGGCATCGCGCAGTCCCTCAAGGGCCTGGTGAATATCGGTGCGTCCGATGCCTATCTGTCTGACTCCATGGTCAAGGCGCACTCGAACATGCTGAGCATCCCGCTCGCCATCGCGTCGCAGGCCATCAACTATAACCTGCCCGGCATCACCAATCTGAAGCTGTCCGGCCCGATCCTGGCTGGCATTTACACCGGCAAAATCACCAAGTGGAACGACCCGGCGATCGCCGCCGCGAACCCCGGCGTCACCCTGCCGGACCACGTGATCATCCCCATCCACCGTCTGGACGGTTCGGGCGATACCTTCATCTTCACCCAGTACCTCTCTGACTCCGACGCCAGCTGGGGTTCCACCGTCAAGTTCGGCACCTCCGTGTCCTGGCCGGCGGTCGCCGGTGGCCTGGGCGCCAACGGCAACCCGGGCATGGTTGCCGCCGCCAAGGCGAACCCGTACTCCATCGCCTATATCGGCGTCTCCTTCGCCGACCAGGTTGCGCAGGCCGGCCTCGGCCAGGCCGAACTGCTGAACAAGGCCGGCAACTACGTGCTGCCGACCGAAGCGACCATCTCCGCCGCCGCGGACAGCTTCGCCAACAGCACCCCGGCCGATGAGCGCGTCTCCATGATCTTCGCGCCGGGCGCGCAGGCCTACCCGATCGTGAATTACGAGTATGCGATCATCAACACCCACCAGGCTTCCGGCGCCGTCGCCAAGGCGGTCCGCGAGTTCCTGACCTGGGCGATCACCGATGGCAACAGCATGAGCTTCCTCAAGAAGGTGCACTTCATGCCGCTGCCGCCGGCCGTGGTTGAGCTCTCCAAGGCTCAGATCGCGAAGATCAAGTAATGCCTTTCGCCCCCTTCCGGCTCTGGCCGGGAGGGGGTTTTCGCGTCAAAGGGTGACTCATGAAACTCCGCCCCTTCCGCCTTGCCGTGCTTGGCCTCAGCCTCTTGATTCCCGCCGCGCTCTGCGCGGTCGTTTTGTTTCTGGTGATCTATTCCGGGCAGGCCATTTTCTTCAACGGGCTGCATTTCCTGACCCAGATCAGCTGGAATCTCGGCGATATGTACAGCGATCCGGTCACGGTACGCGGCGTGCAGGTTCCATCCGGCGCCAATTACGGCATTCTGGTCTTTATCGTCGGTACTCTGGCCTCTTCTGCCATCGCCATTCTCATCGCCGTGCCGCTGGCCATGGGTGCCGCGATCTTCCTGGCGGAAGTGGTTTCGCCCAAGATCCGGCCGATCCTCTCCATGCTGGTCGAGCTGATCGCGGTCGTCCCCTCCGTGGTGTTCGGGCTGTGGGGCATCGCGGTGCTGGTGCCGCTCATCGGCCATTATCTGGCGCCGAATGGCAGCGGCTATGGGTTGCTCGCCGCCTCTATCGTACTGGCGCTGATGATCACGCCGATCATCGCCTCCACCCTGCTGGACGCGCTGCTGCAGGTGCCCAAGGAAAACCGTGAATCCGCCTTCGCGCTGGGCGCCACCCATTTCGAGGTGGTGACCAAGGCGATGATGCCGATGGTCCGCACCACGCTGATCGGCGGCATCGTCCTGGCGCTCGGCCGCGCGCTCGGCGAGACGATGGCGGTGCTGATGGTCTCCGGCGGCGGGCTGAACATCCTGCCCACCTCGCTGTTCTCGCCCATCTCCACCATCGCCTCCTTCGTCGCCGGCCAGCTGGACAGCGCGCAGACTGATTCCACCAATATGTCGGTCCGGGCGCTCTCTGAAATCGCCCTGGTGCTGTTCTTCATCACGCTGGGCGTGAATGCCTGCGCCAAACTTCTTTCGACAGGAGCCCTCCGTGTCCGCAAGCGCGCTTAAATCCCCCCGCTCGGCGCACGAGCTGCGCCGGATCATCACCAGCCAGATCGGCTGGGTTCTCTGCGGCATCGGGCTGGTGCTGGTGATCGCGCCGCTGCTCGATATCGTCGGTGTCGTCGCCTGGCGCGGCCTCTCGGCCTTTTCCTGGCATCTCTTCACAGAGAACACCACCGGGCCGAATGGCGGCCTGCTCAATGCCATCGAAGGCACGTTGCTGATCACCCTATTCGCCATGCTCATCGCCATCCCGCTGGGTGTGGGGGCGGGCATCCATCTCTCCGAATATGGCAAGAACCGGCTGGGCAGCGTCATTCGCTTCATGTCGGACACGCTGACCGGCACGCCCTCCATCGTGCTGGGCTATTTCTCCTACATCGTGATGATCATCGGCTTCGGCTGGGGCTTCTCCCTCGCCGCCGCGGCAATCACGCTGGCCATTCTGATCGTGCCTTATCTGGCCCGCATCACCGAGCTTTCGCTGCAGCAGGTGCCCAACACCATGCGCGAGGCCGCCTATGCGCTGGGGGCCAAGGACTCCACCGTGGTGTTCAAGGTGGTGCTGCCGGCGGCGGCCTCGGGCGTCATCACCGCCGCGCTGCTGGCGCTGGCGATCTCGGTCGGCGAGACGGCACCGCTGATCTACACCGCCGGCTGGTCCAACTATGGCTGGAGCGGCCATTTCACCCATTCGCCGGTTGGCTATCTGACCTACGTGATCTGGACCTTCATCGACCAGCCGGACGCAAAATCCCACGCCCTCGCTTTCGCGGCGGCCTTCCTGGTGATGATGGTGGTGCTGGCGATCAATATCGGGGTGCGCCTGACCGTGCGCCGGACCAAATTCAACTGAAACGCTGACACACGGACACAAAAAAGGCCCCTCCCGGCGTACCGGGAGGGGCCTTTTTTATCGGACATTTTACTTGGACGCGGCGGCCAGGCTGGCGGAAATCGCGGCTTCGGCGGCGGCGCGGTCGGCAAAGCCGGTGACCTTCACCCACTTGCCCTTTTCCAGATCCTTATAATGCTCGAAGAAATGCTTGATCACGTCGCGGGTGATGGCGGGCAGATCAGACAGCTCCTTCACATCGGTATAGAGCGGGTGCACCTTGTCATGCGGCACGCAGACGATCTTCTCGTCCTTGCCGGACTCGTCTTCCATCTCCAACATGCCGATGGGGCGGCAGCGGATCACGGCACCCGGCACCACGGCGGTGGGCAGCAGCACCAGCGCGTCGGCCGGGTCGCCGTCATCGGCCAGAGTGCCGGGGATGAAGCCGTAAGCGGCCGGATAGGTCATCGGGGTGAACACCACGCGGTCCACCACCAGGGCGCCGCTCTCCTTGTCCACCTCGTATTTCACGCCGGACCCGGCCGGAATCTCGATCACCACATTGATATCGTGCGGCACATCCTTGCCGGGCGACAGCTTGCTCACATCCATTGCCAGAACTCCCTGATAGAAGGCGGCTGGGATATAGCTTGCTGCGGCGCAACTGGCCAGATTGCGGCATTTCGCAACGCTGCGAGGTTGACGGCGCGGCAACGCCACTTAAAAGCGGCAGCGGATGCGCTGGTAGCTCAATGGTTAGAGCGGACCGCTCATAACGGTTTGGTTGGGGGTTCGAGTCCCTCCCGGCGCACCAATAAATTCAATAACTTGCTTATAATTTTAACCGTGCTACGGTCGCTATCCACGGTCTGGGGGCAACAAATGCCTAAATGCGGCCCCTGTTGAACCGACGTACTGACCAAAAAAGGCATTATGATATCACATAACGCCCAGAAAGGCCTGCTAATTCACCTGCAAAATTAGACATTTCAAGGGCGAGATCGGTCAGCCCCCCTGTAGTTGAAGCAGAACTCACCGGCTCCGATTGATAATGATACTCTCCAGGGACACAAGCAGCAGGAGAGTAGTCTTCACGCTTTATTTGGTCCGTTTTCGGAGACACCAACAATTGCCGGAGATCTTTACTCTGCTTCGTCATGTAACCCTCCTGGGTTAAGCGTGTTGTTAAAATAATGCTTCCTGCGGACCCATTTGAAGCCCTCATGCTTGGTAATTGCGGCACTTTCAACTGGGCCACCCACAGTTGCTGCACCACGTTTAAAACGCGTAAAGGTAGAAGTCGTGTTAACAAGGAATTCCGCCAACTCTATTGCATCTTGAATTGGCATTGGATGCTCGACTAACCCAATATGCATTTTGGCGCGCAAACCAGCTAACACAGTATCCACAGTAGATTCAGGCACTCCCCCCTCTACCAGGGCGTCGCGCAGCTTTAAACTGTGGCCCAAGACTAAACGGCTAAAAACCTCTGGATCCCCGCCACATTGAATTTTAGCGTCACCCTGAGCGATCACTTTTACCGGAGCTGGACTGTCGTTTTCCCGCAGTTCAACTAGCCAACCTTCGCTCAAACCAGCGCCAGATGAGTATCCGACAACAAGAAAGCCCGTGTACATACCCGGTACGGGTCCGGGCAAAGCCTTGTAGGTCTCTTCATATAGAAACTCCCTGGCTTTGATCGCGACCTCTTCGATAGTGTAAGCGTCTGGATTTAAATGCCAATCTGTGTGGCTTTTGTCTTTACCTGAAAAGCGGCGGCGCAAATCTTTTGCCAGGGTGGAGATTGAAGATGTGCCGATACTGCCACTTCCGTAGGTAACAGCACCAATGGGCAAACCCTTTACGAGGTTAAAGATCTTGTTCGCATTATTGTAGACATTGACGATACCATTTGATGCACCCGTGGCGGTGTCGATCAGTGTGGATGCGCTGTCTGATGCTAAAACTACGCCATCATGAACTTGCACTGCGATGGCAATTGTCAAAGCACATACCCATTTCTCAAGCTAAAAGGATCGAATCAGGGCGATTCGTATGACGTCAAGTCAATTCTTCGTCAAAACAAAGGGGAGCCGCATTATCTAGTTTTTCGTTGGATAAGGAAGCGTGTTTTGGGCATTTATTCCCAACAAAAGTCGTCTTAGGCGACTTGTTCAATCAACGGTGCAAACCGCCGCAACCCTACTTTCTCGCCCAGCATGTCGAAAACTCGAATTTCACCCGTCATAACGGTTTGGTTGGGGGGCAATTCCCTCCCGGCGCACCAGACATAAAAAACGGGGCCTCACGGCCCCGTTTTTTATTTAAACTCGCGTCAGCTTAGCTGAGCGCCGCACAGAAACGCTGGATGCGGGTGCAGGCTTCCACCAGCGCCTCGGTGGAGGTGGCGTAGGAAATGCGGAAATGGCCGGGATAGACGAAGGCCGAACCATGCACCGCGGCCACGCCTTCCTCATCCAGCAGGGCGATCACGAAATCCTCGTCGGTTTCGATCTTCTTGCCCTTCGCGGTGGTCTTGCCGATGCAGCCCTGCATGGAAGGGAACACGTAGAACGCGCCTTCCGGCTTCTGGCAGTTCAGGCCCGGCGCCTGGTTCAGCATCTCCACCACCAGATCGCGGCGGGCCTGATAGACCTTCACCATCTCGTGCAGCGCCTCTTCCGGGCCCTCCAGCGCCGCCACGGCAGCCGCCTGGCTGATGGAGGAGGTGTTGGAGGTGGACTGGCTCTGCAGCTTGTCCATCGCCTTGATCAACTGCACCGGCGCACCGCAGAAGCCGATGCGCCAGCCGGTCATCGCGTACGCCTTGGAGCAACCATTCATGGTGATGGTGCGGTCCTTCAGCTTCGGCTCGACCTCGACGATGGTCGCCGGCTTGAAGCCGTCATAGGTCAGCTTCTCATAGATGTCGTCGGTGAACACCCAGATATTCGGATGCTTCAGCAGCACATCGCAGATCGGGCGCAGATCCGCGGCGGAATAGGCGGCACCGGTCGGGTTGCTGGGGGAGTTCAGGAAGACCCATTTGGTCTTCGGCGTGATCGCCGCTTCCAGATCCTCGGCGCGCATCTTGAAGCCGTTATTCGGCGAGCAGGAGACGAACACCGGGCTGCCCTCGGCCAGCTGCACGATATCGGGGTAGGAAACCCAGCACGGGGTCGGGATGATCACCTCATCGCCCGCCTGCACGGTGGCCAGCATGGCGTTGAAGATCACCTGCTTGCCGCCGGTGGAGACGATGATCTCTTCCGGCTTGTAGTCGATGCCGCTATCGCGCTTGAACTTCGCCGCCGCCGCCTTGCGCAGCGCCGGGGTGCCGGCGACATCCGTATAGCGCGTCTCACCCTCGTTGATCGCCTTGATCGCCGCCTGCTTGATATGGTCCGGGGTATCAAAATCCGGCTCACCGGCGGAGAGGCTGATAATGTCCCGGCCCTCCGCCTTCAGCGCGCGCGCCTTGGTGGTGATGGCGATGGTCTGGCTCGGGCTGATGCGGTTCAGCCGGTCGGCGATCAGGGTCATAAGTCTCTATCTCAAAGAAGTTTGAAGCCGGCGAAAGTCCTAAACCTCCACCGCCATCGGCGCAAACCTCTTTTGCCGCAAAACTGCCACGCTTTTTCGCGAAACATTTGTTTATAGGGCGAAATCGTGGACGATCCGGAAGGATCTCGTCACGAGCCTCACCTATCGCGCCAGCCAAGAGACTATGGCGTGTTTCTTTTCAGGAGAACCAAAAATGACCGTCACCAAATTCGCCAAGCTGCTCCCCGCCGTCGGTCTCGCCTGTGCCATGGCGCTGCCCGCGATGGCGCAGACCGCCCCGGCCAATTCCGGCACCATGGCGCCGATGTCTCCCAACAATATGAGCCACTCCGCCTCCCCGATGGCGAAGGCGTCCAAGGAGAAGACCAAGGCCGGCGGCCTGCCGGCTGATGAGAAATTCTCCACCGCCAGCGCCGCCGCCGCGCATTGCCCGAACAGCACAGTGGAATGGACCGCGCTGAGCCACAGCAAGAGCTACCATGCCAGCGCCTCCAAGCTGTATGGCAAGACCAAGCACGGCGCCTATGCCTGCAAGTCCGATCTGGACGCCGCCGGTTTTCACCAGGCCAAGAACTGAGCTAACAAACGGGGCGGCAAACACCGCCCCGTTTTTTTGAAAGGAACTCCCCTTGGCCGAAACCAACTATGTCACCCTCCCTTCCGGCGTGAAGTATGAGGACCATGTCGTCGGTACGGGTGAAACCCCGAAGCAGGGCCAGATGGTGACCGTGCATTACACCGGCTGGCTTGATGAGAACGGCGCCAAGGGCCGCAAGTTCGATTCCTCGCGCGACCGCGGGCAGCCCTTCACCTTCAAGCTGGGTGTCGGCCAGGTGATTTCGGGGTGGGATCTGGGGGTGGCCACCATGCAGGCGGGCGGCCAGCGCACCCTGCTGCTGCCGCCGGAGCACGGCTATGGCCAGCGCGGCGCCGGTTCGGTGATTCCGCCGGGCGCGACCCTGATTTTTGATGTCGAGCTGATCAGCTTCAAATAATCGCTGAAATTGCTCGCCAAAGCATAAATAGAGCGCGTGGGTGTCAACCCATCTCGCTCTATTCGCCCTTTTGATTCAGCGCGCCGGCAACAAAATGGTCGGCGCGCCACGCCGGCGTCGGCCGATACGGCGGCGATCCCTGGCGGCCCGCACCATCGTCTCGAAAGAGAGCCGCACCGCCTCGCTATCGCCGGTGCGCCGCTCCAGAGCCCGCAGGCAGAAATGCACTTTTGCCATGCTCTGATAATAATCAGTGAAGCTGTAATTCAGCAGCCCGCCCGTCACCGCCCCGGCCACGGGTACCACCTGCGCCATCAGCTTTTCAGACAAAATCAGCCCAAACCGCCCGGCCGCGCTGCGGATCAGCAGATTGATCGTGAGATGGCTCACCCCAAGCCGCGCCGCCCAATAGCCGCTCTCCGCCGCTTCCCCCGTCTCGCTCGGGCTCCCGAAAGCGAGAACCTCCAGGCAGGCGCGCCGCGTCTCCTCGGACGCCAGATCCTCTCCAGAATCCCGTGCCACCTCGGCGATGGAACGCAGAATGGTCGCGGTGGTGAAGGGGATATCGACAAACGCGCCCGGTAGCCCGGCAAAGCCTGAGACAACGCCACTCATCGTGGTCGCCGCCCGGTGCAGCCTGTTCTTGCGCGGCGCCTTGGGGCGAATGAAATGCGGCGCGGCATCCAGCCCGAAGGTCGCGTAGCTGTAGCTGCTCCACAGCACGTCTTCCACGGTATCCTGGATTTTGCCGGAAAGCCCGGCCCATGTTTCGCCGCCAAATTTGGCGCCAATCTGCGAAATGGCCGCCTGCACGCCCTCAACCTGCCGGCCGAACAGAGCGGTGAGCCTGACCAGCAGCCCCCTGGAATCAGCCATCAGCACGGCCGCTTCCCAAAGCTGCCAACGCTCGGACTCGGTCAAAAAGCCGGTTTCATCGACCAGGCTCTGGGGCAGGGGGGGTAAAACGATCATGGCCAGACTGAGATGCGCTCAGCCTGGCCATGACTCAAGAGAATTTAAGGAAATTTCACTCCGCGGCGGCGGCGGAAACACCCTTCACAGCCTGCACGATCTCGGCGAAGGACGCCGGATCATCGAACGCAATGGCAGACAGCACCTTGCGGTCCAGCTCCAGCCCAGCCTGCTTCAGGCCGTAGATGAACTGGCTATAGGTCAGCCCATGCTCACGCACGGCAGCGTTGATACGCTGGATCCAGAGCGAGCGGAATTCGCGCTTTTTGACGCGACGGTCACGATACGCATAGCGCAGGGCCTTTTCCAGGCGCTCCATCGCAATGCGATAATTGGTGGAAGACCGGCCAACATAGCCCTTGGAAAGCTCTAGGACCTTCTTGTGGCGGGCGTGGGTGGTCACACCGCGTTTCACACGTGCCATTTTCTATCTCCTCCTTACAGACCGTACGGTGCCCACTGCTTCACGGTCAGGCCGTCAGCGTGGGTCAGGGTCTGGCTGCCGCGGTTCTGGCGCTTGGCCTTCTGAGAACGGGCATAGAGGTTGTGGCGCTTCTTGCCCGGGCCGGCCAGAACCTTGCCCGTGGCGGTGATCTTGAAGCGCTTCTTGACCGCAGATTTGGTCTTCAGCTTCGGCATTTCAGTCTCCTGATCGCATAACCCGCACCTTGCGGCACGGGGTCCCGGAAATCGGGGCGGCGGCCAGGCATGCCTAAAGGCCCGGACACGCACGCTTCAACGCGAGACAAGCCTGAAAAGCCGAGCAGTCGCGCCACTCCGCCTTGGGCCTGCCCACGGTGAAGGCGCGCCTATAGAGCCAGTTGCGCCCCGTGACAAGAGGCGCAAAGCAGCGCAGAGTCGCATAATGCCAGCAAAACCGCCGGATGCCGACAGCCTGTACGAGGCAGCGATGAACCATTTGGCGCGCTACGCGGCCACGGAAGCCGGGTTGGCCCGCGTGCTGTCCCGGCGCATCGACCGCTGGGGGCAAAAACAGGCCCTTGAAGAAGGTGCGGATGCCACCGAAATCGCGCGCCTTTCGCGGCTGGCGAAAGCAGCGATCCCGGGCGTACTGGCGCGGCTCAAGGCGCTGGGCGCGCTGGACGATAGCGCCTTCGCCGCCTCCCGCGCCAGGCGGCTGACCCGTGCCGGCAAATCCAGGCGCGCAACCCTGGCGCATCTTGCCGCCAAAGGGGTGCACCAGCCCGATCTGCCAGACGACCCCGACCGCGAACTCGCCGCCGCCTGCGCCTTTCTGCGCCGCCGCCGCGGCGGCGCCTTCGGTGAGGCACCCAGCGACAAGCTCCTCGCCGCCATGGCCCGTGGCGGCTTCACCCAGGCAACAGCCCGCCAGGCTCTGTCCCTTCCGCGCGAAGAGGCGGAGCAGCTGATCAAATCCTTGGAAAATCTGCCTTAGACAATATATGCACCAGTCTCCGTACCGGCGGCTGACGCATACCCTATCCAGGCAATTTAAGGCCGGCCCAAAGCGGACTCACACGTGGGTCGAACGACGCCGCCCCCCGTGGCGCCAACCTGGATTGCTGGAAAAAATACTCATCCAGCGCATCGGCCAGCTCCAAACCGCCCATCCATACCGGACTCCTCACCCGCGAAAGCGTTGCGGCCACCGATCCCGAACGACCCAAGCCGGGTGGTGACAACGCCTCTTGGATCTCATCCGCGCTCATCAGCATGGCCGCCTCGTCCGGAATCGGCTCAAACCCGTTGCCCGGCGGGCTCTTCATCCCGCTCTCAGGCCCGCTGAAATGCCGCCGCCGCTGCCCGCGCGGCACCGGCGCCATCGGCCGGCCTTGGGCAAAGCGGAGCCCAGCCGCCGATTCCCCATCTCCAAAGGCCGGCCCCACTCCATAAGCCAGGCTGGACATAGGAGGCCAGGCACCAGCCGGACGCCAGATCGCAGGACGCGGCACCGGCCAGGATCGGGCCGACGGCCCCCCAACGCCCCTGCGCAACCAACCCGGCAACGCGCTGCCCCGCCTCTGCATCGCCAGCGCCTGACGCCTTCCAGACATCACCATGCCAGCCATCCCCAACGCCCTCGGCCAGCCGACGGGTGCAGAGGCCCGCACGGCCAGCGTGGCGAAATCCATCTCGCGGCGCCGGTTCGGCCGGCGCACCCGGCCCGCGGCGCGACGCACAGGCGCAAACCCGCCCGGCATTTGCACGCCGACCCGCAGCGCCAGACGATGCAAACGCCCGCCCGCATCCCTGGCCCTGTGGCGGGCGCCACGCAACGCCGCCCTGAACCCCGCCAGCTTGTCGCGCTGCGCCTCTGTCATCCTCACACGCTCCACCCCATCAGCCTCAGAGCGCGAAAACCGCCTTCAGCTCGGCCAGAATGGTCTGCAACAGCCCCAGCCCGGCAACTGCTTTCTGCGCGGTGGCGGAAGGCAAGGCGGCCAGAGCCGGCGCCGCCGCCGAGGCCAAGGCCGTCACCGCATCCTGCGCCGTCGCCAATGCCGAGGCATGGGCAGATTGATCCGCCACCACCGCCTTCACCACCGCACCCGCCGCCGCCGCACCGGCCGCAACTTCATTGCCCACCACACCGCCAATGGCCTCGCCCGCCACGGAAGCCACCGCCAAACCCGCATTGATCTGCGTCGTATCGCTCATCGCCAACTCTCCTGTTTTGAGATTCACTTCAAGATTTCATGCGCCAAAGCGCCAACATCGGATGCCACCGCTGCTACCTTCGTCACATCGCCCGATTGCAGCAGCGTCTTCACATCGCTCACCGCCTGCTCAAGCTGCGCCGTGGTGACACTCGTCTCCGGTTCGACGATTTTCAAAAACCCCACCACCAGCCCCAGAATATCCACAGCCGGGAGCTGCTGATGCAGCACACCCCACTGGATCAACGCCGTGATCGCCGTGCCCAGCCAGATCGCCAGCCCGGTCCGGTTCTGCGGCGATTGCAGAAAATTTTTCACACTCATGCCGATCTCCTTCACACCCCAACAATCCGGGCAAGCTGCAGAATGCGCCTCGCCCAACCCAGGCCGAACACGCTCCAGCCGGGCAATTTCGCGTAATAATCAAGCCGCCTCACCAGCGCCTCGAGCGCCAGGGTGCCGGCATGTCCGGCGGTCAAAACCTGCAGGCTGTGCGGGCCCAGAATGCCATCGCCCGGCACCCCTCCAGCCTGCTGCAAAAAGACGATGGATCGGCGCACCCCCGCATTCACCGCGGCATCGAACGCCACCATCGCCAACGGCAATGCCAAGAGATCACCTTGGATTTTTTCAAAATAATCCCGACGGTAAATCGCCTCGATCTGCGGCTGCGTCAGATGTTCGATATCCAGATCCGGATAGGAGGCGGCACTGATCCCGCATTTCGTCCCGCGCAACACGCCCATGCCCACGGCTCCCCCGGTCCAGTTTCCCGGATCGGCGGCATTCGCGGAATATCCGCCTTCCGCCTGCAAGGTGAAGGCAATACAGCTGGCAAAATTATCCATGAAACAAACTCGTCGCCAAACCACCACAAACCGCGGAGAGCAGGCTGACGATCATCAGACTCAGCCGCCGCTCCACATCCCGCTCGCCGCGAATCCGCGCGAGATCCGCGCGCATATCGCCAAGTCCGCCGACCAATTCGTCGACTTTCGAAAAGATCTTCGCAACCACCAGATCCTCCTGCGCCAGATAACGGACCCGCCAACTCTCCAGCGATTCCGCCTTGGCTTCGAGAATCCGCAGATCCTGCCTCACGGCGCCGATATCATTCCTGATTCCCGCCACATCGGCGCGCAGCGCCGCCACCAAATCCTGATCCATTCCTGATCCTTTTCAGGCCGGCACATCCGACAAGGTGATCGGATATGTCGTCGCCTGCAGCGGCATGTTGATGGCCCAGCCCGACCCCAGATCGTTCGCGATATTCCAGTTTGTCGGCGGCGGACGCAGCGCGCTGTTATCCGTCACCGCATCGCCCCGGCCGATCTGCGTGCTGCCATAAGGGTAGAAAAACAGCACGGCGGCGGAGGGATTGCTGATCGCCTGCGCCAACGTCACCGCAATATGCGTCGCATCCACCCGCGCCGCCGCCACGGCGGTGATGATCGTCCCGGGACTGGCAACGGACCCGCCATCCATCACCGCAAACCCCGCACCATTCAAGGCCTGCAGGGGAACGATCAGATCATCCCCTGAATCATGCGTCACCGTCAGGATCAATTCAGTATTGGAGGCGCGATAGACATGCGAGATCAACGGCCCGCCCTTCGCCGGCAGGCCGGCGGCGGGCAGGGTGCTGGCCGGAATCGAATCACTCCAGCCCGACGCAATCGCCAGCCGCCCCGCCGCATGCGCACCCACCCGCCCATATCGCAGCAGATCCACCTCGTCGCGATGTTCCGGATCGCCACCGCTAAACAGCCCCGTGGTCGCGTCATAGGTGGAATTCAGCGGGTTCGAATCCGCCGTCTGCGCCGCGAAGATGGTGATATTATTCGCGGCCACACTGGCCAGATCCTCGATCGCCTCGCGCACCATCTGCACGCCGTCCGCCGTCTCGTAGGGAATCGCGTTCCAGACCAGCAACGGCAATTGCGCCGCCGTGCGTCCCAGCAAGGCCCGCGTCAGCGCCAGCAGCCGCAGCACGGTGCCTTTATACAGCGCCTTGTTCGCATACGGCATCGTGCTGTCCTGCTCGCTCCAGGGCCAAAGCAGGAAGGTGATGTCCGCCTCGTCAACGCTGGAAACCAACGCCGAACCGCCGGTGAGATAGGCGCTCAGTGCGGCAAAATCCGGCCCACCGCTCCAGGTGGATGGATCCGATCCATCGCCCGGATTGGTCAGGAAGGTGCCACTCCCCGTCCCAGGCGGAAACAGCGGCGGCGAGGAGTTCGAGATCGGATGGCCAGAGATCACCGAATAGCGCGCCGGTGAGAGATAGGTCCCAGAGATTTCCGCCGTATAGGCATAGGAAGCGGCGCCCAGATACCAGGCCACACCTTGCGCCAACGCCAACGGCCCGCCGGCATTGATGAACCAGGCGGCGTTGGACTGGCCCATCACCAGCAGATTAACGCCCCGCCGCGCGCCCAGCACCCAACGCCCCTGGGCGCCAATCAATGTCTGCATATCCGTGCTGGACAAAGCCCGCTCCCAGCACGCCGCCTCATGAAACCAGCATTGCGCGCTGCCCTGGATGGTCGCGTCATGCAGCCACAAAACCTGCGCCTGGGCGCTGGCGGGCAACGGGTTGGCGACGGCGCTGGCCACCTGCACCCCATCCAGCCACACATCCACCCCCACACCAGGCGTGTTACGCAGGATCACCGCATGGGTATGGCGCCGCGCCAGGTTTGCGGTCAGCACCGTCGGGCTCGCCGCCGTCGGAAACAGGGTCAGATTGCTGCCCTCAGCACTATCCGCCTGCAAAATCGTGATTCCCGCGCCACTCAGCGTATGGATCAGCGGGATCGGCGACTGGTCGACATAATATGTCCCCTGCCGCCAGTTCGGCCGCGTCCAGACGAGGTAGCGCGTCCAGGCCTGTCCGGCGCCAAACTCCAGCCCGGGATGCGACAGCCCCCAATCCGGATCCAGGCTCGGCCCGTAATGCACGATGCTGGCATCCGGCGCGCCCACCGCGCCCAGAAACCCGTTCACCCGAGGGGCCGCCAGCGTCGCCACCGGCGCGGTGTCGGCGCTGACATGGTAGGGCGTCAGCGCCTTGCCGGCGCCGGATTTATCCTGAAGGCTGCCAACCACGCTGTTGCTGCCGCCCACCGGATTGCCGCTGCCATCCAACAGGCTGCCCAGCAACCCCGCATCCCACCACCCGGACAAGCCGCTGATCGCGCTGGGGTAGGGGCCGGCAAACAACCCTGTCGGCACCGCCCCGGCGGGCAACGCACCGATCAGCACCCGCTTTCCCGAGCCCGACATCAAAGGCGAGCCAGGCTGGTTGAACAACATCACCATCGGCTCAGCTCACCGTCACGGTAAAGCTGCTCACCGCCGTCGCGGCACCGGCCGTGGTCTGCACCCACACATAATAGGCGCCGGCCGTGGCTGGGCTGGTGTAATAGATGGCCCAAAGCGTATTGGAATCGATCACCGACGCAGCCTGCCAGCCACTTGTCGGCGCCGTGCTGTTCGAGGTGGACAGCGCCACCTGCACCGAGACCGCCTGTGCCGGGGAAATCGCGCCATTCAGCCCGATCGTCCCAGAGCCATGCGTATAGCTGCCGCCCGGATTATTGAACCCGAAACTCACCGCTGCCGACGCCGTCACCGTAATCGCGGAGGACACCGCCGTCAGGCCGCTGCTCGGGTCCTGTGCCCAGGCATAATAGGTGCCCGCGGCACTCGGCGTCAGCGCGCCGGAAATCGCCCCGGCATTGTTCGCCGCCGCCACCCAGCCGCTGGTCGGCACCGTGCTGTTGCTGGTGGTGAGCTGGATATTCACCGCATCCCCAACCGGCGTCACGGCGCCGGACAGGCTGAGCGCGCTCCCCGCCGTCCCGCTGGCCGGCGCTGAAATCGTCAGGCTCGCCTGGGTCACATTCACCGCGCCGGAGACCACCTGAACCGCGATATCGGCGGTCTGCTGCGCCCAGACATAGAAACTCCCCGCCGCGCTCGGCGTCAGGCTGGCGCTCCAGCCAGTGCCGTTGACGGTTGCACTGTTCCAGCTGCCCGGCGCCGTAGTGGCAGAGCTGGACAAGCCAACCTGCACCGCCGTCCCGCCCGGCGAAACCGTGCCGGCAATATTGAGCGCCGCGTTGATCTGGCCGGTCGTTGGCATGGTGGTGAAGGCAATCGTCGGCGCCGCCACGGTAAAGCTGTTGGACACACCAACAACGCTTTGGTTGCCATGGTCGCGCACCTGCACCGTGTAGGTTCCCGCCGCCAGGCCCGGCAGCGTGAAGCTGTAGGCATTGGCCGAAATCACCGGGCTCGGCGCGGCGGTCCAGCTGCTGCCGCCATTCGTCGAATAATCCAGCGCCGTCACGGCATCATTGAAAATCCCGCCGCCGACCACGAAGGCCGTATTCGCGGCCGGCGCGCTGATCGCCCCCACCGTGATGGTCGGCGTGTTGGACACGATGCCGCTCCACCAGACGGTCGAGCCTCCCGAATAGCTGATGCCGACCAGCTGAGTGGAGGCCCCCGGTGGCAACACCGTGCCACCCGTGCCGGACCTGATCCCGGTGCCCATCGTCACCGCGCCGGCGGAGAGATTGATCAGCGTGCAAGCGAACCCAGCCCCGGTATTCGCGAAATTCGCGGTCAGGGTCAGCGGTGCGCTGGCCACCAGCACGCGCTGATTATGCGCGGTCGAATCCAGCACTGTCGCCGTCGTCAGCTCCACCACGCCGGACTGCACGCTGGGCAGCTTGCCCTGCACGTAGGTCCAGATCGAGCCGAAACTCTGCACGCTCAGCGTATTGCTGCCCTGGGCCACCAGCAGCTCATCGCCATCGGTGGCCGGGGCGGCGGCGGGCAGTTCATCCACGGTCTGTCCCGCCAGCAACTGACCATAAGGGATCCAGGCCAGCGCGCCATTCTGCCAGAGCGGCAGATAATCGGCACTGCTCACGCTGCTGGTGGCGGTCCCGACCGCCGGCCCCTGCAGCCCGGCCCCGGCGGCCCCTGTCGGGCCGGTTGGACCGGCCGGGCCAGCCGGGCCGGCAGGCCCCATCGGCCCAACCGGCCCCGCGACGGCGCTCACATTCACGGAAATCACGCCGCCAGCGGTGATGGATACATTCTGTCCGGCACTGAACAGCCCGGTCAGCGCGCTCACCGGCAACAACCCCGGCCCTGCGGCGGTGTTGATCACCAGCTCGTCGGTCAGCGCCAGCGCCGCCTGCACCGGATAGCTTGCATGGTCAGCGCCATTCGCGGCCAGCACGCCCCCGGAGAGGGCCAACCCCGTCCCCACTGCCACCGCTTCCGGCGTGCCCGTGCCCAGACTGACCCGCCCCAGCAACGCCCCGGACGAGACCTCGATCAGCGGCTGCAGGCTCGCCGTCACCTGCGCCACGGTCGCCGAATAAACCGAGCCATTCTGCGAAATCGGCAGCAGATCGCTGGCCCCGACGGTTACCGCCGAGGGGAGTTGCGCAATCGTTGTCATGAAAACGACCTTGTGATTTGGCCCTTATCCAGGCCGTGAAGGCTCAGGCGACAGCGACCCAGTTGCCGCTCCCGGTGCCGGATTGCTTGACCCAGAAGGTGCTGCCGACGCCGCCATTGAGGTTGCGGAAGGTCGAGCCCGCCGGGGCGGACACCACATTCAGTGGCGATCCCCGGCCGATCAGCTCCACCGCCCCGGTCGGTTCGGTATCCGAGATGATCCGCACCATGCCGCTCCCGGCCGGATGCAGGGAAACATCCCCGGCGCGGGATTTCAGCGCGACGCTGCCATCGCCGTTCGGCGAGACATAATCACTCTGGCTGAACCGCGCCGCCCGCCACCCGCCGGCCCCCATGCCGACCCAATCGACACTCGCCCCCGCCGGCACGGTCATCGTCGTCCCCGTCCAGTTGTTCAAAGGCGGGCTGCCGCCGGGCGCAAAACTCACCGCCGCCAGGCAATCCACGGTCAGCTCGCGGTCCTGCCAGCTCGGCAACCCCACCTGCACACTCACCGTCGCCCCGGAGCCGTCGCCGGAAATCGTGGCGGTGGTGCCGCTGCCATAGCCGCTGCCGAAGGCCGACATCTGAATGCCGATCACCTTGCCGCCGCTCAGCCAGACACGCGCCGCCGCCCCGGTGCCAGTGCCCGAAATCGTCACCGTCGCGGTCGTGTACCCCGCTCCCGGCGCGGTGACTTTTATGAACGTCACCGTCCCCGCCGCCAGCGCGCCCTGCGCGGTCAGGATCTGCGCCACAGGCGCGCTGGCCTGGGAGATGCTCACCGCATCCGCCAGATCCGGCACGGTCAGCGTATAAACCCCATTCACGCTCGCCGGATTCACTGCCCAGCGCGTGGTGAAATTCACCACATTGCGGCGCAGGATGATCGAATCCGTATAAGCCGACAGCGCCGTGGCCAGATTGCCGCCGGCATTGACCATGATGACATTGTCCTCGACCCGGGTATTCTGCGCCGCATCCCGGATCAAAATCCCCGTGACGCTGCCACTGTAATTGATCCAGTTTCCGCAGATCGACAGCCCCGTGCAGGCGAGGCCGAAATTATCCCCCGAACCGTCGGCTTCGACATTCTGCACGGCGATGCCCGCGCCGGTGCAGTCCTGAATGAAATTCGACCGCGCGGTACAATATTGCCCGCCGCCGATATTCAACCCCATCCAGGCGCCATTGATGTAGTTGCTGTCGACCTCGGTATAGATCGACCCGCCGCAATCGATCCCGAAGGCGGTGGCGCCGGTGATCATATTGCCCGAGATTTTACAGTACCCGGTATCGCAGAGAATCCCCGCCCCGAACCCAACCGCCGTACTGTTATTGGCGCACAAATTGCCCGAGACGAGAATATTCCGGCCGGAGACATAGATGCCGTAGATGCCGTTCTCATAACAATTATTGCCGGCGACCACCGCGCCCAGAATGTCAGGATTGGCATTGCCGTACAGGAAAGGCTGGGTAAACACATTATTGGCGACAAAATTACCCACCAGGATGCCAACGGCATTGTCCCAGCAGCTATTGCCGACGATCTGCAGGGCGCGAACCTTTAATACAAACGCCGGATCATGGCTGTCCGCATAGATCCCGTTACTTTTATTGCCATATGCGCGCGAATTGGTAACGCTGATGCCATCGGTCGCGAAAATCATCAGCCCGTTATTGGCATTGCCGGTGAACTCGCAATCATCGACATGATGCCCCACCAGCGTCGGATCACTGGCCAGATAGGTAAGGCCGTTGCCGTTATTCGGCCCCTGCGCATTCTGAAAACTGCAGCGCGTGATCAATGAGCGCGTGCAGCCAGGCTGCACCGCCACCGCGAGCGTATCGGCGGTGATCGACGCATTCGCATCGAACACCACGCCATCGGCATAGAAATTCGTCGCCGCGATATTCAGCCAGGTCGCCGTACTGGCACTTCCGGTCCTGGATTGCGCGGGCCGCTTCAGAATCGAAACCCCCGCGGTGCCCACCAGGCAGCATGTGGTGCCGGTAATGTCGGTCTCCCCGGCGATCGCGTAGGTTTTCGCCCCCAGCCGCACCGGATGGCCGCTGGCAATCGCCGCCAGCAGCGCCGCGCTATCGTCGGTCACCCCGTCGCCCACCGCGCCATAATCCTCGATCGACACGGCATTGCCGGCCAGCGCCGCGATGGTCCGCGCCACGCTGCCCCCGGCCGCCGTCGCCGTCAGCCCGCCCGCCGGCAGGCCGGATACATTCGCCATGCCGGCCAGAAAATTGGCGTAGGACACCGCCTGGTTGGCACCCGCCTGTCCCAGCGCCACCAGATCGCTGGCCCCCGGCACTGTTCCCGTGGGCAAACCGGCAATCACGAAGGGCGCCGCCGTGGCCGACAAGGTGCTGCCCGAAAGCGCCAGATTGGCGCCGATAGTGATGGGCTGCGGCGCCGCCGTTCCCGGCCCCACCCCGCCCAGCAGCGTATTCTGCGGCAGGCTCAACGCCGCCTGCGTCCCTGCCAGCATCTGCGCGCGCGTCGCCGACAAGGTCTGGTTATTCTGGAAGATCGCAACCTGCGCGCTGTCGGAAACCGACGCCGCAAGCGGCAACTGGCCAATCGTGGTCATAGGCTGTCCTCTCTCAGAGGGTGGTGAGCGGGGTGCCGGTCGGGTCGGTCAGCGGCTGGCCGCCGGCCGTTGTCAGCGCATCCGCCGGTGCGGGAATGTTGGCCAGCGCCACCACCGGCAAAGCCAGGCTGCGCGCCAGGCTGCGCCCGCCCGTGGTGCCGGCCGTCACCGTCACCGTATAAACCGTCCCCGCCACGCCGCCGCTGAGCCACAATACGACGCGCGGCCCATCCGCCGCCGCCGAAACCAGCGTCAAATCCCCTGGATTTTGCGGGCTCACCGTCACGCTCAGCGTGCTGATCGAATCGCCCGGATTGCCGCTCAGGGCCGGCGCCAGATCGAACACATAATCCAGCGTGTCGCCCGGGTCTTTCTGCGGCCACACCAAAGGCTGCGGTGGCGGAATTTGCGGGCCGCGCGGTGTGGCGACAAACCCGTCAATCTGCAGATAGCGCGCATTGGAGGGCCGCCAGAGCTGCGTTGCCTGTGTGCTCATCTCCAGCTCCTCAATATTCCACGATCACGATGCCGGCACCGCCGCCGCCGCCCGGCGAACCCACCGGGCTACCGCCGGCCGAACAGCCGCCGCCGCCACCGCCGCCGCCATAGCCCGGCGCCGCGACACCGGAGAGCGGCCCGCTGGCGCCGCGCCCATTGCCGGGACCGCCGCCATCGCCACCGCGGCAGGCAACGACGATGGAATCCGTTCCCACCGCGCCCGCCATATTCACCTGCCCGCCAAAGCCCTGCCCGCCGGCGCCGCCGGCATTGGCGAAATTCGTCGCGGTGCCGCCATTGCCGCCGGTGCCGCCGCCCGCGGTGATGAAGCCGCCGAAATTCGAGGCGCCGCCGCTGCCGCCATTGCCATACGCGCCCGGCGCAGCGCCCCCGGCCCCGACCGTCACCAGAATCGCCTGGCCCGGAATCAGCCCGGAAATGATCCCGGTGACATGGGCCCCGGCGCCACCGCCGCCGCTGGGCATGGTGCTGTGATAGCCGCCCGCCCCACCGCCGCCGATCGCCGTCACCTTCACCACGCTCACCCCGTTCGGCACCACAAACGTGCCAGACCCGGTAAAGACCTGCTGGTTGGCAAAGCCCGGCCGCAGCGCCGGCAATTTGTAGGACAGAAACGGCGCCTGCGGCAGCAGCGCGATGCTCGCCGCCGTCACCGCCGTCTGCCCGTAATTCACCGTCACCACATAAAGCCCCACCCAGCCGGCATCCACCGCCGGCGTGGTCTGCGTGCCGGACGAGGCCGCCGCCCCGGGCTTCACCTGCAGCTGCACGCGCTGCACCCGCATCGTGTTCTGCGCGGTGCCGGAATTGGCCGGGCCGGAATAAGGCTGGGTCGGGTTGGCGGCGTTGACATAGGGCAGCACCATCGGATCGGCATCGCTCTCCGCGAACGCCGCCTCGATCAGATAATTGATCGACTGCCCGGAAGCCGTCGGCGCCGCCAGGGGGAAACTCGTCGCCTGCAGATTGATCCCGGTTTTGACGATCTGATCGGTCAGATCCGCCGCCAGGGACCCGTAAGACGTGGCATCCACGCTGGAGAGCTGGGTAATGCTGCCCGCCCCCACCACCACCGCGAGCGAGGCCGGGACGGTCGGCGTGCAAGCCAGCCCATCCACCACCGTGCCGGTACCCAGCGTCGCGGCACTCAGCGCCGCCAGCCCCACCATGGCATTGCGATTGGTCGAGAGAATATCACTATCGAGCGGAATGCTGCCGGGATAGACGATGTTGCGATCCATGAATGAGCCTTCAGTTGGTAAGCCGCGTCCAGGCGATGCTGGATGTCGGAATGAAGCCGGCGATCGTCTGATAAATCTCCGCATCGCTGACATTGCCGGCCAGCTCAGCCGCGGAACTATACGCCATCGGCGCCACGCCATAGCCGCCGGGGCCGATGCCGTAACCGCCGGCATGGTTGGCCGGCAGGGTATTCGGCCGGTAGGCGGTCAACAGAAACTGGTAGGGCATCGCCAGGCTGCCATAGCCGCCCGCGCTGTTATATCCGGCATTGAGATTATAGCCGCCCGTGTCACTTGGGTTGCGCGGTTCAAAAATCACCGGCGTGCGCCCGGTCAGCACCGTCAACGCCGTGCTCAACGCCGCCCTGGTCGCGCGCGGCGCCAGCAGTGCGGCGCGCAGCCGGGTGCTGAACGCCGCATCCGCCTCGCCTGGCCGGCGCGGCAGGGCCGCGCCCAGATAATCCTGCCCCGCGATGTCCAGAAACACCCCGCTGGCTGTGGCGATGCGCAACTGCGCCCGCGCCTGCTGCAAAAGCGCGTAGATATTCGCCCAGCCTTGCCCCAGCCCGTTCAACAGCGCGGCGAGATTGGGCGCCTCATCGGCAAACCAGCCGGTCGGCAGCAGCTGCGCGAGACGGGCGGCCATATCGGACACATCGCCGATCATGTCAGGCCACCGCAATCACGCCGGCGCGCACCGCGCCGAACCTGCCGGGCACCAGATCAGCGGTGCCGCCATTCAGCAGCAATCCGGAAATATTGTTGATGGCGCTGGAAGCATCGTAAACCAGCTGCGCCAGCCTTGTGTAGCTCAAGGTGCCGCCCACCGGCAGCGCCGCGATATAACCAGCCAGCGCCGCCGCCACGGCGGCCACCGCCACCGGATGGTCGGCCAGGCTGTCCGTGGTCAAGGTCAAAGAAATATCGGCCCGCGTCACCACCGGCCCCTGCACGGCGAAGCTCGTTCCAACCGGGCGCACCTGCTCCACCGCCTGCTGCACCGTCGCCAGCAGGCTGGCCGGCGGCGCGCCGGTGCCATCATCCACCGTCACCACGAAAAACCCCATCTGGGGCGCGCCGGTCTGGTCGAGATTTTCCGCAATCGCGTAGCTCAACCCCTGCATGATGCCGGCAATGGCGCTTGCGATCGAAACCGTCGTCGCCTTCGACAATCCCGCCAGATACATGCCGAAGCGCTGCTTGAACGCGGCATCGCTTTCGGCATCCAGCCCGCCGGTCAAGGCATTCGGATTGCTCACGACATCCACCCCGGCAATCGCCGCGCTCAACAGCGAGATCGCCCCGGCCTGCACATTTCCAGCCTGCCCGGCCATGGCGGCCACCACCGTCACGCTCACCGCGGCGATATTCGCCGCCAGCACATAGCCGCCGAGCGTGGCGCTGTAGGCCGGATTGCCGCTGTCCGCGACAACAATAAAACTCTGCTGATTATTCGCCGTGCCGAAACTCGCCCCCACCGGGATCAAGGCCTGCAGGCTGGGCGTAAATCGCGACACCATCACAACCCCGCTGGCCGCCGTCGCCGGCAGCCGCGTAAACCCGAAATCCGCGCCGAAGCTGTCGCAATCCGCACCGGCACTGGTCGCCAACCGGGTCGCGCTCAACGTCTGCACGATCAGCCATTGCATCCACAGCGCCAGCGCCGCATTGGCCTCCAAAATCGCCCGCAGCACGGAACCGACCGTCAGATCCAGCAAATTCGCCGCGGCCCCCTGAACAGACGCCGCCATCCCCTCCACCAGCGTGGAGAAATTCTGCAACGATAATCGCATGTCCGTCCTATATGGAAAATGAAAGCGATGCGGTCTGCCCGGTTGCGGCATCGACATATGAAACCGTGGCATTGACACTACCGTCATCCGCCATGCTCATCGAAACCGTTGGCGGCGGGGACTGCATCACCTGCGGCTCGCGCTGCATCTGCGTGCGCACCAGCCCCGCCATCAGGCTCAACGCCGCCGGCTGGCCGATAAACTGCCCCAGCCCCGCCCCATAGCCAAGCTGCCAGATATAATCGCCGGGATTGGTCAGCAGCCGACGCAAAACCCGCTGCCGCACCAACGCCTGATCATCGAGCGTCGCCAGATCGCCCGAGGCGCTCACCATCAGATCGCCGCCAAACTGCAAGGCCAGATCAGCCATCACACAATCTCCGTCGGCAGCCCGGTCATGCCGTTCGGCGCCTGGTGTTCGTGCCCGTCATAGGCGTTGCGCAACGTGGCCAACGTGCCATGCGCGCCGCCCTGGTCAGAAATATCGCCGCTGACGACAAGATTGCCCTGCACCTTCACCGTCGGCGCCTGCAGCAGAATGCTGCCGTCATTGGCGAGTTTCACCACGCTGCCGCTTTGATGCAGCAACCATAATTCGCCGGCCGGCGCGCCGGTGGCCTTGTCCTGCGCGGACCATACCGCGCCGGCCACCACGCCCTGCTCCGCATCGCCTTCCTGCGCCAGCACCAGCACCTGCGTGCCCGGCGGCAAGGGTGCCGCCAGCCCCCAGCCATTGCCCACCCAGCAGGACATCACCGGCAACCAGCCGCTCAGAACATTTTCAGGTTGGATCAGCACTTTCGCCGCATAGGCGACGGGGTCGAAGCTGGCCACCAGCCCGAAGCGGAGCGTCCCCGCCATGCCGTCCAGCCCCCCGGCATGAGCCTTGATCATATTCCGCAGCTGGTCCATTCACACCACCCCGTAGGCTTTGAGGCTTTGCACAAACCCATCCCTGTCATTCAGCCGCCATTGCAGGGCGGCCACCTGATAGCTGCCATCCAGCCCGGTCTGCGTGCCGCTCAGCAGCAGCGTATCGCCAACCGCATAGCTGGCGTCGCCCGGCATCCGCCCCAGTAAAAGCTGCGCATGGCGCTGTACATTCTGCAAATAGGCGCTGGCATAATCCCCGGCCTGCTGGGTGGTCAGGTTCGGGCGCACCAGATTGGTCGCCTTGCCGCTCCCCGCCGCTTGCGTCACCACCTGCTTCTCCCGGCAGTTCCAGGACCGCACCGTGACACTGGCCGGCAACGCCGTGATCAGATCCACCTCCAGCCCCAGAAAATTCCGCGCCGTTACCATCCGCGACGTTCCGTTCAGCATCGGCCCGAAATTCAGCGTGCCGTTCACCACCGAAACCGCGAACCCCGCCGCCTCCGCCAGGCCGCAGAGCAGCGACCATTGCGTGCTCGCCCGCGCCCCCACCGTCAACGCGCTGCGCGCATGGTCGATCTGATAATACTGCCCGATCAGCGTCTGCGTCGGCGTCACATTCGCCGCCAACCCATGCGCCCGCGCCACCGCCAAGGCCACATCGCTGGCCGTCTGGTTGACAAAGCTCTCGGAAATCTCGGTATCGATCAGCAGCGCCGTCTCATCGCGCCCCTGCAGCACCGCCACATTGCGCGCCAGATCGAACCGGAGCGTCTCAACCAACCCCGACAATAGCGGCACAAACCCAAACCCGTCCGCGCCGATTTCCAGCAGGATCGGCACCGGCGCGCCGCCTTCCATCGCCAGCGGCAGCAAGGCGGCCGCACTGGCCGCGCAGACCAGCCGGTAGCGCCCGGCCTGGTACAACCCGGCCGCCTCCACCTCCAGCTCCACCACCCCGCCCAGCTCAACCCCGCCCAGGCTCACCCGCGCGCGCGGCTGCTCAACCGGCAATGCCGCCTCCGGCCGAGGGGTTGCGTTCCGGGATCACCAAGGTCGTCACCCCGCGCAGCACCGGATCGCTGATCTGGTTGGCCTGCGCGATGCGGATCCATTGTGTCGCATCCTGCAGATATTGCGCGGCGATGGCGAAGAGATTGCCGCCCGCCACAACGATGACCGTGCGCATCAAACCGCCTCCAGAGCCGAATTCACCACCGCCCGGTTCACATAGCCGGACATCCCCGCCAACCCGGCCAGCTGCCCGCTACAGGCGTTGATCTGCGTCAGCGCGTTAACGCCGGCAACAATCGTCGCCGCCCCCGCCAGGGCCGCGCCGGCTTCCCCCAGAGCGGTTCCAGCCGTGCCCATCGCCCCGGCGATGCTGACTTGCGCCGCCCCCAGCGCCGCCAGGCTCGTCCCCGCCAGCACCTGCCCCGCCTGTCCGGCAAACCCCGTGGCGGCCGCGATGTCGTTGCCAATCAGCGTCGCCACCGGCAGCGCCGCCGCCACATCCGCCAGCGGGTCGCTCACCACCACACAGCTCACCGCAAACGGAATCAGGTTCGGCCGACGATATTCCGCCACGAAGCTGCTGATGACAACGAGATAATAAAACCCGCCCCACACCAGCGGCATCTGGCTGCCCTGCGCCCGGGCAATATCCAAAAGCTGCGCCCGGGCGGCGGCATCCTGGCCGGAGAATATGCCGGAGAATGAAATCTCCCCATCGTCCAGCCCCAGCGCGCCAACCACCCGCCCGCCGCCGATGATATTCTGCACCGCCAGCCGCTGCCGGCCGCCAAAGCGGATCTTCTCCGGCACCTCCATGTCGCGAAACGCGACATTGCCCAAAGAGAGCACGACATCACTCATCCCCGCCCTCCTGTCTCCTCGTCCCGCCAGCGCAACGCCGCCCAGTCGAAGCGATGCCCCTCCAGCGTGCCCATCGTCACGATGAAGGCCAGCCGCTCCGCCTCATCCAGCCCGAACGCGATCTCGAACGGCACCCCGCAGCGCACCAGATACAAACAATCCGTTAGCCCAGGGTGCCGGCTCAGTTTCCCGCCACGGCCGCCAGATCAGCCGGCTCAGCCGCAAGCAGCGCCTCGCCCACGGCGGCCACGCCCTCCTCATCCAGCCGCTCCAGCGCCGCCTCGATGCCCGCCTCGCTGCCCGGAAACGGTAACGGCACGCCATCCACGCAGGCAGCCGCGGCGGCAATCCGCGCCAGCCCGATATAAGCGCGGTTCTCGGACAATTCCGGCCCCAGCAGCTTATAAAGCCGCAGCTGCTCCAGCACGCCCATCCGCCGCAGCTCGATCACCCGGCCCTTCGCATCCGTCACGCTCTGCGCCATCACACCTTGGTCCGGCTGGAGGCGAAGAAATCCAAACGCTGCGTCACCGTCGCATCGCCCTTGTACAACCCGGCGGAGGCCAGCTTGAACACGGCGTTGTTGAACTGGTAGGTCGAGGTCGAGCCATCCGGCTCATTCACATATTGGTAGAGCGTGCCACCATTGATGCTCTGCCCGTTCAGGTAGGCCGCCTCGATCTGCGCGATGAAATCATCGGCGGCGGAGGACCCACGGTCCAGCATGAAGCTGCCATTCCAGCCCTTCGGCAGCTCCGCCCCCAGCTGCACCCCATCCAGCCGGTCCACCCGCAAGGGCAGCGTCACCTGGCTCGCCTCAAAGCCGGTGACATGCGACAGATCCACCCGCCCGAACGGCCCCATCACCACAATCTGGCAGTCGCTGCCAACGGAAAATGTGTTAAACGGCATGTCTCATCCCTCTCTTCAGGCCGAAACCGGCACGGTCTGCACGCTCACCTGCACCGTCTGCCCGCCCTGCACATTCACGATGAATTTCTCGTTGATCGCCTGGTACTGCACCTGCACATCCGCCTGCACATAGCCCAGAGCCGTGCGGCTCTGCGGGTTGTTGCTGACATCGCAGATCACCGCGAAGGGCGTGCTGCCATCGGTGCTGCCCAGCATCCCCTGCTGCAGCAGCCCGTTCAGAAAGGCCAGCAGCGTGGCACGGATTTTCTGAAACAGCGTGCTGTTCACCAGCTGCCCGACATACCCGCCCATGCCGGCCTGCAAGGTCGCGGCGATATAGTTGGTCAGCCGCGTATAATTATCCCCATTCACCGCAGCACTCGAGGACGAATTATGCCCGCCGCGCACCCCCCAATAGGCCCCGCCCGGCTGCGGATTGGCGATCACGTCAATCCCCGCGCTGAGCAGCGCGGCGAGATCAGCGCTCGCATAGGTCGTCGCCGTCGCACTCCCCGGCTGGCCGGATTTCTGCGAGCCCACCACCCCATAAAGCGGCTTGTTCAGCGAAGACTGCTCCGGCGAAAGATTGGCCAGCCGCCCCGCCACGAAACCCTGCGGCGAAACCAGCCTGATCACCGCATTGGCCTGGTCGAACCAATAGATCCAATCGCCAAACATCATCTTCGCGGCATAGGAATCCACCCCCGCCTCGCCCTTCACCACCACCGCGTTGGCGATCGTATCGCCCGCCGGCCCGGTCAGGATCATATAGACGCTTTCGGACAGGCCGAATTCCATCTGCACGCTCCATTGCGTGGGATCATCGGTATCCGCCAGCAGCGCGATCGCGCAGCCCTGGCCGCGCAGCGCATACATGCCCAGGCGCGGCGCGGTGTCAGAGCCCACCAGCGTCGCCGCGGTCACGCCATTGGCGCCGTCGCTGCCCGGCGTGCCGCCCGCGAACGGGTAGCTGCCGGGCGTCGGCGTCGCCTGCACGGATTGCGCGCTCGCCACCACCAGCTGCGAGGGCCCGCGCAGCACGCCATTGCCGCTATTCACCGCATTCGCCAGATTTTGCCAGAATTGCGCGCCGCTGCCGGTGAGGTTGTCGAACACCTCCGGGCTCTGCCCCGGCAGCGCCACCGTCAGCCGCCAGCTATTGGCGGCGGACCCGGCCGAGAGCGTCAGGGTCAGCTGATTGCCCGTGCTGCCGGTATGCACGGCGGTAAAGGTGATCGCCCCCAGCACGGTCAGGCTGGCGGCGGTATCGGTGCCGTCACTCACCCGCACGCAGCGGAAATTCGCCGCCCCTTGCTGCACGGCGGTCGCCACCTGGGTGCCCATATCATGCTTGCGCGCCATCACCGGCCCGAAGGCGGCGGCATAATCGCTCATGCTGCCAATCACCGTTGGCTCACCCACCGGCCCCCAGCTCGCCGTGCCCACCACGCCGAGCATATCCGTCGGCACGCCATTCAACAGCAGCGATTGCGGCGGCACGATCTGCACATAGAGATCCGGCACCACCAGGGCGGTGGTATTGATCGCCCCTTGCTGAACAATCGGCATCCCTCAAGCCCCCTTCGCCAACACGCGCACGACCGAGGCCGCATTGCCGCCGCCCAGCACCTTCAGCACGGTCGCGGCATCCGTAATCAGATCGCCCCGTTTGAACGTGCCAAACGGCTTCAACACCACCAGATGAAAATTCATGTCTGCCTCAGCTTTGATAAGTTCCCAGCACAACCGTGTTGACGGTGGCCGCCATGGTTCCGAACAGCATCGCCGGATCTTGCTGCGCCAGCGTGGTCGGGTATTCGAGCGCATAGACCAGGTCGCGCCGGTAGAGTGCGGCATTGCCGCCATTGTCGCTGCTCAGCGTATTGGCGAATTTGATCCGCGCCGAGGACCCATCGGCGAGCGCCACAAACTCATCCGCCATCAGCGCCGCATCCAGAACCGGCGCCAGCGCATCGCGCAGGGCAGGGGAGGGGCACCACATCGCCACCCTGATCTCCTGGATCTGCCTGCGGATTTCCTGCAGCGCCCCGGCGCCGGCCACCACCCGTGCGACAAACCTTACCGCCTGCGGCACGCTGATGGTGCTGGCGGCATAATTCACAATCCAGCCACCCTGGCGCAGCAGCGCCGCCAGATTGCTCGCCACCGTCTGCGCATTGTCATTCGCCTGCACCGCGTAGGCATAGCTCTGCCCGTCCACCAGCACCCCGGCCAGCAGACCGGTCGAGCAGCTGCCGGAAAAGCTCGCACTCACCCCGCTCACCGCCACGCTCAAGCTGCCGCTTGCCGGGCTCAGCGTCTGCCAGATCCGCGGATAGCGCGTGGTGATCTTCGCCGGCGTCTCGGTGGCGCTCACACTCACATGCGCCATGCCCTGCGCCAGATCCGCATCCAGCAGCGGCGAAAGCGGCCAGCCCCGATAAATCTTGCAGTCCACGCCGAGAACGCTCGGCCCCGCCGTGCCGTTGGGATAGACTGCATTCGCGGCCACCCCCGCCAGCGCCGCCTCCACATCCGCCAGATCCGCCATCAGCGCACCGCCTGTACGCAGGAGAGCCGCCAGATGCCGCCAACCGCCTCGATGCCGGTCAGCGCATAACGCTCGCCCCGCTCATTGATCAGAATATCCGCCACCTGCGGCACCACCGCGTCCACAACCGGCAGCAGCGCCACAAAGCCCGGCACCCGGCCATCATCGGGCAGCCCGTCCCGCGTGCGGTCGCCCAGCCCCCCGGCCAGCAGGCTGGCGGGAAAGCCGGTGAATAAGGGCGTCTCCGTCGCCACCTGCACGGCGCCATAGCCGGTCAGACCCGGCTGCGTCTGCCCACCTGGCCGCACCAATGTCAGCGCGCCATTGCCCATCACCACCAGCATCGGCTTCGGCGGCTCGATACTGGCGATGAAACCAATCCCCTCCGGCCCGGCCAGATAATCGCCCACCCGCAGATAGGACCAATCCGCCCAGGCCTGGCGATACGGCACCCCAAACCCGCTCGGCTCCCCCACGCTGCCCGCCTGGGTCACAAACGCCACGCAGAGCCGCAGGAAGCGGTTTTCCAGCGCCAGCGGCGCCACCGGCCCGGCCGGGCGAAACGCGTCATGCAGAAACCCCACACGCCGCGCCGCCAGCCCCGCCCCATAGGCCAGCCGGTCCGCCAGCCGCACCCCGTCCATCTCAAACCACCAAGGTCACGCCGGCCTGCGCCAGCGCCGGGCCGGGCGGCACGCCCAGAAACCCGCACAGCCGGCGCCGCCAGCCATCGAACAGATTGGTGCGGTCGCGCAGCTCATCGGCATTATGCGTCCAGGCCGCGGCACTCTCCGTGTCCAGATTATCGGAGGTCGGCGGGATCGCCGCCTCCAGCGTCGCCAGGGTGGAGAGATATTGCAGGCTCACCGCCACCTCCGCCGGCGCCAGATTATTCATCCGGTATTCCAGCGTGCCGTAGGCCTGAAAGAACCGCCAGGAGCTGAACCCCGCCGCCCCGGCGCCATAGGCCGGATAGCCGCAAAAGCGCCTGAGATCGGCCTTCTGCGCATCGCTGAAGCCGGTGGGCAGGGTGCCGCTCATCAGTAGGTATCCCCATCGCCAAGGGTGAAATAGACCGTGCCGGTGCCGCTGCTCAGCAGCACCGCCGCGTTGGTCACGAAAGGCCCGGCATCCACCAGCATTCTTGCCCCCGCCGGCACCGGCGTATCGCTGCCGCTGGCGGAAAGCCCGCTGGCCCCGCCCAGCCGGAAGAAGGCGGTGGCGGCACTGGCATTATAAACCAGCACCGCCTGGCCGCCGCCCGCCAGCGCCACATTCACCGCACTGGTGGAGGCGCTGGCCGCGACGGTCCCGGCCGGGCGGAAAGGTTGGGTTGCACCGCTTGCCATGGCGCCGCCTCCTCAGCCCACATGCTCGAGCATCACCGCCCGCTTGAAATTCGCGTTGGTGGCGGTGGGCACAGTGGTCGGCGTGGTGGTGGTGTCGGAGGGCGCACAGAATCCGCCAATCCAATACCAGCTCTGCGCGATGATCTGCTGCAGCCGGTCGATCGGCTCGCGCGTCACCATCGCCACCCCGTCGATCACCTGCACCAGGCTGTCCTTCGGCGCCACATCATCCGCCGCCATCCCGGCAAAGTCGCCCTCAATCAGCGCCCCCTGCCCACACACGATCGGCCGGCGCACATTCAGCCCGGTGATCGAAGGATGTGCCTGCACATAGGCTTCGGTGGTGGTGATGAAGCGCAAGCCCAGAAAGTCGCTCACCATCCCTTGCTGGAACACCGCGTTGGACGATGTCGCGCCCTGGAAAAGCTGCTTGAAATCCGCATCGGCAAAAAGCTGCCGGGCGGAAACCGGGTCCAGATAGCAATTATAAACCCCATCCACCGTCGGCACCGCATTGCGCCGCAGCAGCGCCACGGCGTCCAGCAAATTCGCCATCGCCAGCGTGTCGGTCGCCTGCAGCGCCGCGGTGGTCAGCCGGCTGGCCGGACGCACGATGCGGCTCGCCGTCGCCGCCTGCACCGCATTGCCGGCGGCGCCATCCGCCACGCTCACATTGGTCGAGAAGCTCAGCTGCCCGGAAATCCCGTTCGGCGCACTCGAAATATTGGTCGCATCCGCCACCACCCCCACCAGCGAATAAAGATCCGCCCCGACGCTCACCGAAAGCGGATTGGCGGCGGAAACCGCCTGCTGTACGCCGTTGACGAACACGGTCTGGAAGCCGCGAATATCATCCACCTCGATGCTCGGCCCCGCCGCCCCCAGCGTGGTCAGCACCCTGGTATTGCCGCCGAAATAGGGGGCGAACAGCGCGTTGCGCGCCAGCTCATCCAGGCTGCGCGCCGCCTGCTCGCCATTGGTCGCGGCATTCTGCAAAAACTGCGAGGCGATGCCGACGCGCGATGTCACCATATTCAGGTCCTGCGTCGCGGCATAGAAATTCAGCGAAATCGTATATTGCTCCACACCCCAATTGCTGGAGGTGAGCCCATTATCCAGATTGGTGTTGCTGGCGGCGGCCAGCGGCGTGGTCACGCTCGGCTTCAACCCCGCCCTTGTCTTGGTCAGCGTCTCGCCGATCCCCACCGCGAATTCCTCGCGATCGGCGATCATGCGATAGCCCAGCCTGGATTTCAGCGCGGTCTCAAACTCGCGCTCCAGAAAGCCCTGCTGAATGATCGGCTGCAGCGCAGCCGGGAAATTCTGAATCCCCATTGCCTCGTAAATCTCCAGATTTCAGACGTGAACCACCAAGCCCGCCGCGCCAGGCGCGACGAGGCAACGATCAAAAATAACGTTTCGTTAGCGCCGCCGCAGCAACGCGGCGCGCGCGCTCAGCCACTCCTCGCGGCTCATCTCATTGGCATGGCGCTGGCGCGGCGGCTCCGGCCGCGGCGCACGCGCCGCCGCCGAGGAAGATTTCCCCGCCCCGAACAACCACGGCTTCGCCCGCTTCAGATCCGCCAGCAAGGCAGGGGCATCCTCCACCCCGCCTTCCTCATTCATCCGCAGAGTCTCGGGGTCGATCAGCTTCAGCCCATCGAGATCGATCATCCCCGCCCGGATCGCCTCCGCCTTCAACTCCGCCTGCACCACCCTGGCCCTGGCCGTCTCCTCCGCCCGGGCCAGCGCCGCCTCCGCCGCCTCCGCCCGCAGCTTCCAGGCCTCACCCTCATTCACATCATCGCTCATGGTTCATCCTGCTCGATCGCATTCAGCTCCGCCTCGACATCATTCACCTGATGGCTCGCCGCCACACTGCGCACCGCCGTCTCGCGCGACATCTGCCCCGCCCCCACCAGCGTCGCCACCGCCTGCGCCTCCTTCAGCCGGTCATCGGCCGAAAGCGGATACCAGCGCGGCCAGCGCAAGCTCAGCCGCTGCGTCTCATCCAGCACCCCAACCGGCGCGCCGCGCACATTCAACGCAAACAGCGCGGACGCCTTCACCACCATCCGCGCCAGCGCCAGAATGCCGCCCTCGCCATAAGAAATCCGCAAATTATCGGCGAGCCAGATCAGCCCCTGATTCATCATCTCCAGCGCCCGGCCGGATTGCGGCACCGCCAGCTTCTCCGCACTCGCCCGGTTGCCATGCACGCTTTCCAGCGCGAACTCCCGCAGCGTGCGCACATAAGCAATCACCGCCTCCGCCGCGGTGCCGCCAATCTCCAGCAGCTTGGCATCGCCCTTCTCGGAAACCACCAAGGCGTTGCCCGCACCCTTCACGATCTCGCTGTCGCTGGTCGCCGGCTCCTTGATCAGCAGCGTCGGATCGGAGCTATATTTCAACCCCCGCCCGGCCTGCGAAAGCTGGTAGTCAATCTCGATATTCGTCTCGATCGCCGCCCGAAACGTGCAGGCCCCATCAATGCCTTCGCCACCGGGCAGATTCCGCACCCACACCACCGGCACGAACCCCAACCCATGCACCACGCTGCGCGCCTCATCCTTCACCGGCGTCGCAGCAGGATCATCGACAGGGCAGGGCAGATACCAAATCTCCTCCTGCGCATCCCAGACCCGCTGAAACCAGTAAATCCCAAGCGGGTCGACATCCTCATAGCCCTGCGCCAGCAAATCCGCGCCGCTCACCTTGTAGCGCTCACTCACCCGCGCCAGCTCATCCGGCACATCCACCCGCCAGATGGGCGTCAGATACAAGCTCTCCAGCACGGAGAAAAACACCCGCCCGCCCAGCACCCGGAACAGCAGCGCCACCGAGCCCACCGCCCCACGCAACGCCGCGTCGATCATCACCTCATTCAGCCGCGCCTCGGCGAAAATATCCGCCAGCACCCGCCCCAACGCCGCCTCCGGCGCCTCGATGGTCGGAAAATGCCCAGCGCTGAACAGCAGCGCCACGGAATCCTCCACCACCACCCGGCACAGCCCGTAGCGCACCGAGGGCCGGCGCAAGCGCAGCGGAATATATTCCCCCGCCCCGTTCCGCTCCTCGTGAAACTGATAGGGCAGATCGTCATAAAGCGTGCCATCCAACACCCGCTTCAGCGCCTGCAACCGCGCCACGCGCGTCGGCAGCGCCGCATCCACCGGCATGGTGCTGCAAATCATATCGAACATGAAGCGTGCAAACCCTTCCGTTATCGGCTGAGCAACGGCACATTCAGCCGCCTGGCAGGCGGCGGCACCAAAATTGCCAAACTATTCACCGCGCGCGACAGCGCATCGATCTGATCATCATGCCCGCCATGCGGAAATTCCCGCATCTCCGCCAGCAACGCGTCATTCCAGCCCCCGGCCACCAAAGCCAGATTCCCCGCATCCACCTGCGTTGCCGCCGGCATCGCCCTTACCAGCTTGGCCTCGCGCTCAGGGCTGGAAATGATCCGAAACCCCACCAGCCCGCGAGAGAGCAGCGCAATCTGCGCCGCCCCCGCCTGGCCAGGATCCTGCGGCAAGGAAATCACCACCCCAGCCCCATCCAGCCGCGCCGTCTCCTTGATCGCGGCCTCCACCTCGGCTGGCGAGCCCTGCAGGCGGCGCACATCCAGCACCACCAGCCGCTCCTCCTCGGTCAGCCCCAGCTTCAACCCCACCGTATAATCCGGCCGCCGCCCCAGCCCGGCAGAACTCGCCGCCAGGTCCCAGGCCCGCACGCACAACCGCACCTCCGGCGCCGCCGCCAGCCGGGCAATGCCTGACACCCGAAACAGCCCCGCATTCTTCGCCTGCGGCGCCTGCTGATACATCGCCGCGAAGGCACGCTCGCCCACTTCCGCGCGCCGGCGCGCCAGCGCATCCGCGTTCAACAGCTCCGGCCACAACGCCTCGCCAGGGGCGCGCCCCAGCGGATCGCCCGCCTCCGCCAAAGCCGGCAGCCGCAAACAGCGCCACCCCGTTTCGGTGGCCTGCAGCCGCCCGGCCAGATCATCCTCATGCCAGCGCGTCATAATCAGCACGATCCGCCCGCCCGGCTTCAACCGCGCCGTCAGCTCGGCCCGGTACCAGTCGAACAACATGTCCCGCTGCGCCTGGCTCTCCGCCTCCGCCCAGCTCTTCACCGGATCATCGATGATGATCAGATCCGCCCGCCGCCCGGTAATCGGCCCACGCACCCCTGCGGAAAAATATTCCTGCCCCCCCGCCAGCGAAAACCGCGAGGCGGCTTTCGCCGCCCTGGCGATTTCCACCCCCAGCGCCGCGCCGTGCCGGGCCAGCACCGCCTTCACCCGCGCCCCGAAATAATGCGCCAGCGAGGCGGTATGCGCCGCCGCGATCACCTGCGCGTTTTTCTGCCGTGCCAGAAACCAGGCCGGAAACAGCACCGATCCATAAGTGGATTTCGCCGCCCCCGGCGGCATCTGCACCATCAGCCGGTCGCATCCGCCATCCGCCACATCCTGCAAATGGCCGATCAGCCATTGATGATGCTTTGCCGGCCTCTGCTCCAGCTCCTCCATCGCACGCCGCGCGAAGCCCAGAAACCCCGCCGCCTCGCTCTGCTGTTCGATGAAGGCCCCGCCTTGTTTCGGATAACCAGTATATAAACATTCCTAATCCAAAACGGGGCGGATGGGCAATAACAAAATAACGCAATGTTAGAAAAATTATTTAATCCCGGTCGCCGCGATCATCCCGATCCCCTGCCTATGCCAACGCTGGATGGATTTATGGTCCGCCCCCAGCATCTCTCCCAGCCGCCGCCAGGGATAGAGATGCCGCCCGGTCAGCGGATGCACCAATGCCCGCGCCCCGACAATTCTGCGGATCACATATTTCTGCTCAGGAATGAAAGCGAGCCAGGAAAACGCTTCATCCATCCGGCCAAGTGCTGCCGCGTCAGGGGCCGGGGCGCGCAGCCGCGGGGTCTGCCAGCCATAGGCATCCAGCGCGGTATGCACCACCTCCAGCCGGGTCGTGCGCAGCCCGGTGGAATAGCCCCGCCCCGGCATCGCCAGCACCGTCGCCCCGGCCTCTTCCAGCCGCGCGATGATCTCACCTTCCGTCATCATCGCTCATCTCCCTGCGGATAAGGCTCATCGGTCAGCAATCCCCAGGTTAACGGATGGCCAGCGCGCAAGGGCGGCCGGTTAGGGTCATCCAGCCCCTCCTCGTCGCGGTTGCGAGGCATTTGCGGTGCACGCGGCGGCAGCGCCGCGCGCAACCGCCGCCCCCGCTCAATCACGGTATTGCGCGACAATCCCAGGATCTTCCCAATCGAAGCCCAGGTCGCGCCCTGTCCGCGCATCTCGCAAATCACCTGGTCGGCCTCAGGTTTCCATAGTCTCGGCAATGGCATCCCGTCCTCCTCTGGTCGTTGCGTGTTGTTATTACCTCTAACTTTTTATGTCAAGAAATACTAACATTGAGTTTGGGCGTCATCCTGTTAGAGTGTCTCTATGCCAGCAAAGAAGCAGCTTCCCGCTGAAACAGTCGGGGCACGGATCAGGGCGTTGCGTCTCGCCGCCAACATGACTCAAGATGAATTCGCCGCGAAACTGAATGTCTCCCGCTCGGCCATCGCCCAGTGGGAGACCGACCGCGCCGGGCAAATTCGAGAAAACATGGAGAAAATCGCGAAGGTTCTCAACACCTCGCTGGGCTATCTGGTCTCCGGGGAAACCGGCTCCCTGGTCGGGGACGAGCTGGCCCTGATGCGCCTCTACCGCGCCTGCTCGGCCGAGGACCGACGCATGTTGCTGCTCACCGCACGCCGGCTGGCGCGCAGCTGAACTTTCCGATTTGTGTCAAATCGGTACAGTTCAACCCAACGCCCTCAGCCTTCGCCCGGCCGCAACAACCGCAACTCGCGGTAGACGCCGCTCTCCCGTGAAAAATTCCGGTTGTAATAAGGATCGAACGGTAAAACGTTTTCATAGCGCTGACGCATCACTTCATTCTCAAACATGAAGCGCGCCAGCTTGGCCTGGTCGAAATCATCGCCGCGGCTGATGCTTTCCCGATGCTCCGCGACTGAATCCGGCATGAAAATGATTTTCAGTTTCGCCTGGCGCAGCTTCACGCAGAGATCCACATCGTTGAACGCCACCGAAAGCTCATGCTCATCGAAGCCGCCCACCTGCAGGAAGGCGCTCTTGCGCACTAACATGCAGGCCGCCGTCACCGCCGAAACCTCCTGCGCCGTTATGGCGTGGGCAATATAGCCGGGCGCCTCGCCGCCCAACCCGCGAAACGCGTGGTCGGCCACGCCGCCAACCCCCAGCACCACGCCGGCATGTTGCACGGTCCCGTCAGGATAAAGCAGTTTCGCGCCCACCGCGCCCACCGCCGCATCCGCCAGCGCCTCATCCAGCATCCGCCGCAGCCAGCGCGGCTCGCCCACAAACACGTCGTTATTCAGGAACAGCAGGAACGGATATTTCGCCGCCGCCACGCCAAGATTATTGATCCGCGAATAATTGAACGGCTCGGCGATCCGCAGCACCTTCGTGCCTTCGATATTCGCCTGCTCCGCCGCGAATGCCGCCGCCTCCGGGCTGGTCGACCAGTTATCCAGCAACAGAATTTCGTAGGTGACACCCTTGGTATGCGCGCGGATCGCCTCCACGCATTCGCGCGTCATCTCGACATGGTCGCGATACGGAATCAGGATCGACACACCCTGCGCCTTCACCTGCGCCGCCGGGAATTTCCAATCCACCTGATACATTGTCAGCCCGCCGCGCGGGCTCACCTTCGCCGGCAGCCCGCGCCGCTCCAGATGCGCCGCCACCGAAGCCGCCCCGGCCAGCGCCGCCTTCGGCTTCGCTCCGGTCCCGGCCGCCGCGGTGGAGCTGGCGGTCTTGCGCCAATGGTAGAGAATCTCCGGCACGTGATGGATCTCGCCAGGCTCCAGCGCCTCAACCAGCCGCAACAGCAGATCATGGTCCTGCGCCCCGTCCAGAGCCGCATCCAGCCCGCCCGCCGCGCGCAGGGTCTTCGCCTCCACCAGCACCAGATGGCAGATATAATTCACCTCCAGCAGGAAGCGATGATTGAAATCCGGCTTGAAATGCGGCTCGCTGAAGGCCCCGCCGCGCTCCACCTTGTCCTCGTCGGAATAAAGCAGCTTCGCCCCGCTCGCCGCCTGCGCCAGCAGCATGATCTCCAGCGCCCCCGGCTCCAGCAGATCATCATGGTCGAAAAACGCGATGAACGCCCCTTTCGCCGCCTTCAGCCCGTCATTGGTCGCGCGCGCGATGCCGCCATTCTTCCTGCGCTCGATCAGCCTGATGCGCGCATCCGCCGCCGCCAGGTCGCGCATCACCGCGCTCAGCGTCTTGTCCCCGCCGGCATCGTCGATCAGCAGCAGCTCCCAATTCTCATGGGTCTGCGCCTTCACGCTATCCACCGCCGCCAGGAAGTCGCCCACGCCGGGCCGGTAAACCGGGCAGATCACCGAAACCTTCACCCCGGAGACATCCCGCACCCCGTATGTGGCGCGGGCGCGGGGCAAGGCCAGCGGCCGGCTCTCCAGCGCCCAGCGCGGATAATCCGCGAGCAGATAACGCTCCCGCGGGATCGCCGCCTTCAACTCCTTCTTCAGATGATAAGCGAAGCTGAACAGCTCATCCGTGCGCTGGATCAGCTGTTCGATCTTTTCGCGCGCATTATCCCCGGGGAAGGAGATCTCCAGCGGGCTGCCGGTCAGCTCCTCGCGTTCCGGCAGGGCAAAGAATTTCAAACTCACCTGCTCGCGCCGGCGCAGCGCCGGCGGCGGCGCGAAGGCGAAGCCGCAAGCCGCATCGCCGCCCACCGCCTGCGCCACATCGCCCCGGAACTGGTCCGCCAGCAGCTCGGCAATCGGCTGGCCCTCATGCGTCACCAGCACCCGCACCCCGCCCAGCTTGGTGCCGGCCGCATCATCCACCCGCAGCGCCCAGCCCTGGATCAGCCCGTCCACCATGCCATCCACCGTGGCCATCAAGCGCACCGGCTTGCTCAGCACGAAGCTATATTCCTCCACCGCCCCGCCGGCGCGCGTGCTCACCGGCAGCAGCGCCCCGTCCAGCGTCACAAAGCGCATGCGATGCCGCACCCCGTCCCAATAGCGCTCGGGAATGTCATAGGTGAAACCAATCCGGCTATTCGCCTGGTTGACCAGCCGCGCATCGTCGCGATGCCCATCGCAGAGGATCACATCCTCGATCGCATCGTCGATCATCACCCGCAGCTTCAGGCTCTCGGCGGGCTTGTCGAAATCCACCGCCCAGCCTTCCAGCCGGGATGTCTCGATCACATCCAGAAAACAAAGCAGCTGACGCTCGGGCCGCACCGCCGGAGCCTTCACGATCTTGCGCGCCATTCGCCTCACCCTGCCTTCGCGATTTCGTCCAGCAGCGCCCGCGTGGTCAGCTGCCGGCAATAGCCCTTGTTGTTGAACAGCGCGCTGTCATGCCGGGCCTGGGTCTGGGTCGCCACCGCATCCACCGGCAGGCTGACCAGATAGCCGAGATCGCACGCATCCCGCACGGCGGAATCCACGCATTGGTCGGTCAGCGCGCCGGTGATGATCAGCTGGCTCTTGCCCATATTGCGCAGCAGATAATGGATGTGGGTCGAAATGAATACCGAGGACGAGCCCTTCGCCAGCACGATCTCATCGCCCCTTGGCGCCAGTTCCTCGATCACCTGCGCATCCCAGCTCTGATGATGGCAGAAAAACCCGGTAATCTTGTAATCCAGGCTGAGATCGCGCCCATCGCGGGTCAGCGCCGCCATCACCGTATAGATCACCTCGATCCCCGCCGCGCGGCTGGCCGCGATCAGCCTCTGCATGTTGGGGATCGCCCGCGCCCGCATCTCCTTGAAGAAGAAACCGTATTTCGCCTGCTTTTCGGCCGGGTCGATGCCGGCATATTCGCCGCCATCCTCCATTATATAATTCTGCGCGTCGATCACCAGCAGCGCGGTCTGGGCGGGCACCACCGGCACATCCCGGCTCAGGCCAAAATCCTTCATGCCAGCGCCTCCAGCGATGCCAGGGCAGGAGGCAGCAGCCGCGCCAGCCGCGCCGCCCATTCAACCTGCCCGGCCTCCTGCGCGATCAGATCCTGCCTGATCTCGATTTCCAGATAATCCAGCCCATTGCCCTCGGCATGCACCGGCACGCCGTAATCGCTCTCATCGCTCACCCGGTAAGGCGCATTCTCCCCCACCACCAGGTCCCCTTCGGCCCGCAGCAGATCCGCCAGCGCCTTGGAGAGCCGGGGATTGCGGTTATACAGCACCGCCACCTGCATCGGCCGCGCCTTTTCCAGAAATACCGGGGTGAAACTATGCATCGCCACATAAACCGTGCGCGGCCGCGCCGCGATCATCCGGCCGATCGCGCCGTGATACGGGTCGAAAATCGCCGCCCGCCGCGCCGCACGGCCCGCCTCATCCAGCCCGATATTGCCGGGAATGGGCGTCGCCTCGCTCACCTCCGGAAAGGCGCTGGCCCAATGCGGCTGCCGGTTGCAATCGATCACCAGCCGCGAATAGCTCTGCAAAATCGCGGTGGCATCCAGCGCCGCGCTCAAGCGCCTGGTCACCCCGGCAATGCCGATATCCCAGGCGATATGCCGCTCCATATCCTCTGGCCCCACCCCCAGATCCCCCAGCGCGCGCGGGATCGCACGCCCGGCATGGTCGGCGGTGAGCAGAAACGGGCTCGCCCCGTCCTCACGCAAAATCTCGTAAACCGGCGGCTCATCCGCCTGCAGCAGCCCCATCAACGCCCCTCCGCCGGGTCATAGTCCAGCCATTCCCCGTTCGCGACCGAGCGCCCGGTGAGCGCCAGCAGAAACCCCCAATGGCTCACCAGCAAGGTGTTCGCATGGTCCTCCCGCGCCGCCATCGCCGCCCGGAAGGCCCGCGCGCGCTCTTCTGTCGCCGCCTCGCTCTCGGTCTCCTCATGCCACCAGCGCGCCGGCAGATGCCCGAACTCATGATGGGGAAAGCGCGTCGCCAGCAGGGCAGGGGGCGAGCCGATATCGCACACGAACGCGGTGCGCTCGCGCACCTCATGCAGCACCTCGGCCTTTACCCCCGGCAGCGCCAGAAACGGCTCCGCCGTCTGCAAGGCGCGGGTATAGGGCGAGACGATCACCCGCGTGATCCCGGCCCCTTGCAGCGCCTGCGCCGCCGCGCGGGCCTGCTGATGCCCCAGCTCCGTCAGCTCCGGATCCTCGATCCCTGGGTCGCGCTTGGTCGCGGTGAAATGCAGATTGAAATAGCTTTGCCCATGGCGGAGCAGGAACATGAAACTTCCTTCAAATTTGCCCGGCTTGCCGGGATGGCCCATTGCAACATATGTCTGCCCCCACGCCAACAGGCGCCCCTCCTTGCGCAGCGAAACCGGTTGCGCCAGTCTGGTCTATGAATAGAGGATGACAGTGGCCGATAACGCACTCCAATCGCTCGGCGGGTATCCCGTCGCCCTGGTGATCTTCGCGGGCATCGCGATCTTCCTCGTGCTGCGGCTGCGCTCCGTGCTCGGCAAGCGCGTCGGCTTCGAAAAGCCGCAATCGCCCCCGCCCGGCCGCGCCGCCGCCCCGGTGATCGAGGGCCAGGCCCTGCCGCCGCAAACCGGGCGCGACGTGCCGGACCCGCGCTCCGAACTCGGCCAGCGCCTGATGCAGATCGTCAATAACGACCCGCAATTCGACCCGCCGCACTTCATCACCCAGGCTGAGGCCGCCTTCCGCGCCATCGTCACCGGCTTCGCCAATGGCGACCGCGCGGCGCTGCAGGCCCTGCTCACCCCGCACGTGTACGAGACCTTCACCGCCGCCATCGCCGCGCGCGAAGCCGCCGGCGAGCGCCAGCGCACCGAAATCAAATCCATCCCCTCGATCAGCATCGAGGACGCCCAGCTCAGCGGCGATCTCGCGGGGGTGGTGGTGCGTTTCATCTCCACCCAGACCAACGAGAAGCTGGACCCGTCCGGCACCCCCATCCCCGGCAGCGCCGAAACCGGCGATGTCAGCGATCTCTGGACCTTCGAGCGGCAGCTGCGCGGGCCGGATAAAAACTGGCGCCTGGCCGCGGCCCGCAGCGCGTAACATGAAGCTCCGCCACGCCCTCGCCTTCGCCAGCGCCCTGGCCCTCAGCGCCTGTGCGATCCCCCAGCAACAAGCGCAAACCGGCCCCAACGCCGCCCCCGGCCGCATTGTGGCGCTGAACAGCCTGCCCGGCTGGCAGCAGGATAATCAGGAAGCCGCCCTGGCCAGCTTCGTCATCAGCTGCAAGCAGCTGGCGCTGATGCCGCCGGACAGCGCCCTGGGCGGCACCGGCCTGGCGCAGGAGCGCGCCGGCCAGGCCGGGCTCTGGCAGCCCGCCTGCAATGCCGCCAAGGCCGTGCCCCCCGGCGATCTCGCCGCCGCCCGCGCCTTCTTCACCACCTGGTTCCAGGCCTATGAAATCCCCGGCCAGGCGCTGGTCACCGGCTATTTCGAGCCGGAATTCCCCGGCTCCAAGAACCAGCGCCCCGGCTATGAGGTGCCGCTCTACGCGAAGCCGCCGGTCGCCGCCCTGGCCAACCTGACCCGCACCGAGATTGACGATGGCGCGCTCACCCGCAAGGCGCCGGTCACCGCCTATGTCACCAACCCGGTCGATGCCTTCATGCTGCAGATCCAGGGCTCCGGCCGCATCCTGCTGCCCGATGGCCGCATCCTGCGCGTCGGCTTCGATGGCCAGAACGGCCAGCCCTACACGCCGATCGGCCGCGTGCTGGTGCAGAGGGGCGCGCTGAAACCCGACGATGTCAGCTACCAGACCATCTCCGCCTGGCTGAAATCCCATCCCGACCAGGCGCGCGAGGTGATGGAGCAGAATCAGCGCTATGTCTTCATGCGCCCGCTCGGCAACCTGCCGGCGAATGAGGGCGCCCCCGGCGCGCTCGGCGTGCCGCTCACCGCCGGCCGCTCGGTGGCCGTGGACAAAGGCGCCCTGCCGCTCGGCGCCCCGCTCTTCATCGCCACCACCGACCCGGTGACCGGCCGCGCGATGGACCAGCTCGCCATCATCCAGGACACTGGCGGCGGCATTCACGGCCCGGACCGCGCCGACATCTTCTTCGGCGCCGGCGCCGATGCCGAGCAGATCGCCGGCTCGATGCGCCAGGCCGGGACACTCTATCTGCTGCTGCCCAAGCCCCAACCCGCCGCATGACGCGCCCCGCGCCGGCCTTTTTCCCGAGGCCGCGCGGCCCCCGCCCGCCTGGCTTGTTCAGCGCCAGCCAACCGGCTACAGGCTGCACAATGCCGACAGGGACAATCTGAATGACTTCCAGCGCAACCTCTTCCGGCGGCGTGCCGGAAAAACTCAAGATGTCCGCGCTGATCGGCGTGCTTGGCGTCGTCTATGGCGATATCGGCACCAGCCCGCTCTACGCCCTGCAATCCTGTATCGCCTATTTCAAGGGCCCGCATCTGCAGGCGGTGGACGTGCTGGGGGTGCTCTCGCTGATCACCTGGGCGCTGATCCTCACCGTCACCCTGAAATATGTCACCTTCATCATGCGCGCCGACAATAACGGCGAAGGCGGCACCCTCTCATTGATGGCCCTGGCCAGCCGTGTCGCCCGCAGCGAGCGCACCCGTGCCGCCGCCGGCATCATCGGCATCGTCGGCGCCGGGCTGTTCTTCGGCGACGGCGTGATCACCCCGGCCATCTCCATCCTCTCCGCGGTGGAAGGCATCGAGGTCGTCGCCCCCTCGATGAGCGAGGCCGTGCTGCCCATCGCCATCGCCGTCATCGCCGGGCTGTTCCTGGTGCAGCGCCACGGCACCGCCATGGTCGGCCGCGCCTTCGGGCCGGTGATGGTGCTCTGGTTCCTCTGCCTCGGCCTGCTCGGCCTGTTCCAGCTGGTCCAGCATCCTGAGGTGCTGGTCGCCCTCAACCCCTGGTTCGGCGCCAGCTTCATCATCCGGCACGACAAGATCGCCTTCCTCACCCTGGGCGCCGTCGTCCTGGCCGTCACCGGGGCGGAGGCGCTCTATGCCGATATGAGCCATTTCGGCCGCCGCCCCATCCGCATCTCCTGGATGTTCTTCGTGCTGCCCTGCCTGCTCCTGAATTATTACGGCCAGGGCGCGCTGGTGATCACCCACCCCAACACCGCCGACAACCCTTTCTACAAGCTCGCCCCGCACGTGCTGCAGGTGCCGCTGATCGTGCTCGCCACGCTCGCCACCGTCATCGCCAGCCAGGCGGTCATCACCGGCGCCTTCTCGGTCTCGCGCATGTGCGTGCAGCTCGGCCTGCTGCCGCGCATGGAGGTCCGCCACACCAATGAAAGCGAGCAGGGGCAGATCTACGTGCCCCAGATCAACACCATCCTCGCCATCGGCGTGCTGCTGCTGGTGCTCACCTTCCGCTCCTCGGAAGCTCTGGCCTCGGCCTACGGCATCGCCGTCACCGGCACCTTCCTGTGCGACAACACCCTGGCCGCCTTCGTCTATCGCCGCCAGTTCGGCTGGTCGCGCCTGGCCACCATCCTGGTCTTCGGCGCCATCGGCATTGTCGATTTCGCCTTCTTCGCCGCCAATTCGCTGAAAATCTTCGAAGGCGGCTGGGTGCCGCTGGCCATCGGCCTCAGCATCATCCTGATCATGACCACCTGGCGGCGCGGCCGTAGCCTGATCATGGCCCGCTGGATGCAGGACAGCCTGCCGCTCGCCACCTTCCTCAACCGGCTGCCGCAATCGCGCATCGTCCGCGTCCCCGGCACCGCCGTCTTCATGACCGGCAATCTCGACTACGTGCCCAACGCCCTGCTGCATAACCTCAAACATAACAAGGTGCTGCATGAGCAGGTCTTCTTCGTCACCGTCCGCAACCTGGACGTCCCCCAGGCCGACCCTGGCGGGCGCGTGCATCTCGATGAAGCCTCGCCGGGCATCTACAAAGTCACCCTCTATTACGGCTTCATGGAAAGCCCGAACGTGCCGCGCGCTTTGGAAAGCCTGACCGGGCAGGGGATCGAGTTCAAGGCCATGCAGACCAGCTACTTCCTCGGCCGCGAAACCGTGGTCCCGGCCTCGGTGCCGAAACTGCGCTTCATCCGCCGCTGGCTGTTCCTGTTCATGGCCCGCAACGCCGTCACCGCCACGGAATTCTTCCGTATTCCCTCGGACCGGGTGGTGGAATTGGGCGTGCGGATCGCGGTGTAAGTAAGTCGTGGGGACTTTTTGAAAAAAGTCCCCACACCCCCAAAAACTTTTGCTCCTCAGGGTTTGGGTAGCGTCTCGGCAAAAGCCAAACACGCATCCTTATCCGCCACACACCCGCTTTCCAGCCACCAGGCCCGCACCGCCGCCAGCACCTCACCCATGCGCGGCCCGGCCTCCACCACCCCAGCCAGATCGCGCCCCTGCAACGGAAATACCGGCCGCGCCATCGCCGCCAGCCGCCCCCGCAGCCTGTCCCAATCCGGCCCATCCCCGCCTTGCAGCCAGCTGCGCCCCGTCAGCGCCTCATGCCCGGCCACCGCCAACGCCCGGCGCAACGCCGCATCGTCATCCCCCGGCCGAACCCCCAACGGCAAGCGCCACGCCGCCAAACGCGCCGCCTCCGCCCCGCTCAGCTTCAGCCGCTTCGCCAGATCCTCATCGCTCAGCGCCGCCACCCGCAATAACGGCTCCACCGGCGCCCCCCGCCCCAGCAGCGCCGCCAAACGCTCAACCCTGGCCCCCGGCAGCACCACATCCAGCACCCCGGTCTCGCCCATCAGCTCCACGGCGCGCAGCGGGGCAGGGGCGGCCAAAATCTTCTTCACCTCGCTCCACACACGCTCCGCCGAAAGCTGTTTCAGCCCCTCGCGCCCCTGGGCAATCGCCGCCAGCGCCGCCGCATCCGCCGCGCCGCGCCCATAGCGCGCAAAGAACCGGAAAAACCGCAAAATCCGCAGATAATCCTCCGCCACCCGCGCCGCCGCCTCGCCGACAAACCGCACCACCCCCGCCGCCAGATCCTGCTGTCCGCCGAAATAATCGAACAGCTCGCCGGCTTGCGTGCAGCTCATCGCATTGATCGTGAAATCCCGCCGCGCCGCGTCCGCGCGCCAATCATCGGTAAAGGCCACCACCGCATGCCGCCCATCCGTCTCCACATCGCGGCGCAGCGTCGTCACCTCAAACCCATGCCCCGCCGCCACCACCGTCACGGTCCCATGCGCCAGCCCGGTCGGCACCGCCTTCAACCCCGCCGCCCTGGCCCGCCTCATCACCTCCTCCGGCGCCAGCGGCGAGGCCATATCCACATCCGCCACCGCCCGCCCGGCCAGCATGTCGCGCACCGCGCCGCCCACCATCCGCGCCTCCGGCAGCGCCGCCCAAAGCTGCGCCAGGCCCGGCAGATCGATCACGCCACCCCCCGCAGCCGCAGCGCCAGCAACCGCAAAATCTCCGCCGTCGCCCCCCAGATCACATGGTCCGGATGCGGCCACACCCAGAACGCGCCCTCCCGCCCGCGCCACATCGCCTGCCGGCGCAGCGGGTAATCCTCGTTCAGCAACACGGAAAAGGGCAGGGCGAAAATCTCCTCCACCTCGTCATCGGCCGGGCGCAGCGCCACCCCCTCGGGCACCAGCCCGACAATCGGGGTGATGTGAAACCCGGTCCCGGTCGCATGGTCATGCAGCCGCCCCAGCAGCTCCACCTGGGCCGGATCGAGCCCGATCTCCTCCTGCGCCTCGCGCAAGGCGGCCTGCACCGGCGTCTCGCCGATCCCGTCGATCTTGCCGCCCGGAAACGAAACCTGCCCGGCATGGGTGCTCATCCGCCGGCTGCGCCGCGTCAGCCACACACCCCGCCCCGGCTCCAGCGCCACCAGCACCGCGGCCGGGCGCAACCGCCCCAAAGCCAGCGCGTTAAAGCCCAGATTTTCAGGAAAAGCCCGTCTCAGCTGCGCGGCCTTCATCGCCACACCGCCCGGATCTCACTCGTCCAGATCGCACTCCGCATCGGAACAGCAATTCGGCAGATCGCCGAGCGGGAAGAACACCCCCTCGCTCCACACCCCCATGACCTTGCGGCCCTTGACGATGCCAGGCTCCGCCAGCGCCACCAGCTCATAATAGGTGGCGCGGTTGATCCGCGCCTCGATCGGGTATCTGCCTTTGCCATCGCGGATATGAAGATAGGGCGTCGGCTCGCAACTGAGCAAATCATGCGCGATGCGGATGCGATGCTCAGGCCCCGCCGTCACGCATTGATCGACATTGGTGCGAAAACACAGGCTCTGCGCCGGGCCTTCGCCGCTCCATTGCAGCTCCACCGCCAGGAACGGCACATCCTCCACCTCGATCCTGCCGCGCTCGGCCGGCGTCTGCAGAATATACTGGCCCTCCTCGTCGCGCGTCAGCACGGTGGAAAACAGGCAGACCATCGGCTTGCGGGTAATCGGGCTGCCTTTATACAGCCAGGTTCCGTCGCGGCGGATCAGAAAGGGCAAATCCCCGCAATCGGCGATGGGACGTGCGGACGCACTCTCGCTCACACCCTGCCGCAGCCCCCCTTTCACCTCATACGTCACCTGACCACACTCCTCTCTCCCAGCGGATATAGGTTGCATCTGGAACGGATCAAAGAGGCAAGCGCGCCGGCAAGCCTTTTCGCGACGAAATAGACACATCTCCGCATGATCGCAGCGCCAATCTGATGAATCCTTAATTTATTCGACCCCAAAACTTTCTTGCGGCTTTGAAAGCCTTGGCGTTTTTCAGGCAAACTCGCTAAACCCCGCGCATGGATTACGATGTCATCGTCATAGGCGGCGGCCATGCCGGTACCGAGGCCGCCGCCGCCGCGGCGCGTTTCGGCGCCCGCACCGCCCTGATCACCCAAAGCGCCGCGCGCATCGGGGAGATGTCCTGCAACCCCGCCATCGGCGGCATCGGCAAGGGCCATCTCGTCCGCGAGATCGACGCGCTGGACGGGCTGATGGGCAAAGCCGCAGACGCCGCCTGCATCCATTTCAAATTGCTGAATCGCGGCAAGGGCCCCGCCGTGCGCGGCCCCCGCGCCCAGGCGGACCGCAAGCTCTACCGCGCCGCCATCCAGGCCCTGCTCGCCGCACAACCCAACCTTACCATTTTGGAAGGTGAGGCTGCCGGTCTGGAAACGCGCGAGGGCATCCTCACCGGCATCAAACTCGCCTCCGGCGCGCGCCTCACCTGCGCCGCCGCCGTGCTCACCACCGGCACCTTCCTCAACGGCGTGCTGCATTTCGGCCCCGTCATGCAGCCCGGCGGGCGGGTGGACGACGCCCCCTCCCGCGCCCTGGCGGCGGATTTGCACCGCCTGGCTCTGCCTTTGGGCCGCCTGAAAACCGGCACCCCGGCGCGGCTTTCCAAATCCAGCATCGATTGGGAGAGCCTGCCGGAGGATCGAGGCGAAAACCCGCCGGAACCCTTCTCCGCGCTCACGGATCGCATCACCAACCCGCAAATCTCCTGCCGCATCACCGGCACCACCGAGGCGACGCATCAGGTGATCCGCGACAATCTGCACCAATCCGCGGTCTATGGCGGCAACATCGCCGGGCGCGGCCCGCGCTATTGCCCCTCGATCGAGGACAAGGTGGTGCGCTTCGCCGAAAAACCCGGCCATCAGATCTTCCTGGAGCCGGAAGGTCTGGATGACGATACGATCTACCCGAACGGCATCTCCACCTCGCTGCCTCTGGCCGTGCAGGAGGCGATGATCAAAACCATTCCAGGGTTGGAACAAGCCAAAATCCTGCGCCCCGGCTACGCGGTGGAATATGACTATGTCGACCCCCGCGCCCTGGACCACGCTTTGGCGCTGAAAGCGCTCCCCGGCCTCTATCTCGCCGGCCAGATCAACGGCACCACCGGCTATGAGGAAGCCGGCGCCCAGGGCCTCATCGCCGGGCTGAATGCCGCGCGCCGGGCAGGGGGGGCGGACGCGGTTCAGCTCTCCCGCGCCGATGCCTATATCGGCGTGCTGATCGACGATCTGGTGACGCAAGGCGTGACCGAGCCCTACCGCATGTTCACCTCCCGCGCCGAATACCGGCTGCTGCTGCGCGCCGACAATGCCGAGCTGCGCCTGACCCAGAAAGGCCTGGATTGGGGCTGCGTCGGCAGCGAACGCGAAGCCGCCTTCGCCGCGCTGCAAGCCGAAATCGCCGGCTTCAACAATAAGCCGGAAGGCGAGGGCAGGGCGGCCAATATCCTGCGCGCGGACCTGCTCTATGCCGGCTATATCGCCCGGCAGAATTCCGAAATCCGCTCCCGCGAAAAAGACGAGGCGGTGAAAATCCCCGAGGCGTTCGACTACAGCGCCATTGGCGGCCTCTCCGCCGAGCTGCGGGAAAAACTGCAACGCACCCGCCCGCAAACCCTCGCCGCCGCCGGCCGCATCGAGGCGATGACCCCCGCCGCCCTGGGCGCCATCTTCGGCGCCCTGCGCAAGGCCGGCCGCGCCGCATGAATGAGGACAAGCTCCGCGCCTTCGCCGATCTGGTGCTGAAATGGTCGCCGAAAATCAACCTGGTCTCCAAATCGGACCTGAACCATGTCTGGGACCGGCATATCCGGGACTCTCTGCGCCTGCTTCCCTATCTGCCGAAAGACCTCGACCGCGCCATCGATCTCGGCTCCGGCGGCGGCTTCCCCGGCATGGTGCTGTGCATCGCCAGCAATGTCCCGTTCGAGCTGATCGAATCAGATTCCCGCAAGGCCGCCTTCCTGATGGAAGCCGCGCGCCAGACCGGCGCACCGGCAAAAATTCACAATTGCCGCATCGAAGCCGCCCGTGTCGAACCCGCGTCCCTCATCACCGCCAGAGCCTTGGCGCCCTTGGATAAATTGCTGGGCCTGGCGGCGCCTTTGCTGAAACCCGAGGGGTTTTGCCTGTTCCCGAAAGGCAAAGGCGTGGAAGTTGAATTGACGCTCGCCGCCCCCCTCTGGCACATGGAAACAGACCATATTTCCGCCCCGGACTGGGGCGAAAGCTGCATCCTGAAAGTGAGCCAGATCCGCCATGCCGGAGCCGCATAAAAAACCGCGCATCATCGCCATCGCCAACCAGAAAGGCGGGGTCGGCAAAACCACCACCGCCATCAACCTCGCCGCCGCGCTGGCGGTGGGGGGCTGAAAGTGCTGCTGGTCGATATCGACCCGCAAGGCAACGCCTCCACCGGCCTTGGCATCGAGCATGAGGCCCGCAATGGCGGCAGCTACGCGCTGCTGGCCGGGGATGTCAGCCTCGCGGACTCCATCGTCCCCACCAATGTCGAAAACCTCTCAGTGGTCCCCGCCGTCGCGGATCTGATGGGGGCGGATATGGAATTCAGCGCCCATGAGCGCCGCAACTTCCTGCTCACGGACGCGCTGGCCAAAGGCTGCGATGCAGACATCGTCTTCATCGATTGCCCGCCCGGCCTGGCTCTGCTCACCCTCAACGCCCTCACCGCGGCGGATGCCGTACTGGTCCCGCTGCAGGCGGAGTTCTTCGCGCTGGAAGGCATCTCGCAGCTGATGCGCTCGGTGGAAATGGTCAAGCGCAGCCTCAACCCGAGACTCGAAATCGAGGGCATCGTGCTGACCATGACGGACCGCCGCAACAACCTCTCCGAACAGGTCAGCGGCGATGTCCGCACCTATTTCAAAGACAAGGTCTTCGAAACCGCCATCCCCCGCAATATCCGCATCACCGAAGCCCCTTCCCACGGCATCCCGGTCCTGCTTTATGATTTCCGCTCCACCGGGGCGCAGGCTTATTTGTCCCTGGCGGCGGAATTTTTGCGCCGGGCGCGCGCACGGAAGGAGTTGGCATGAGCGGCAAGGAAACACGCAAACCTCTGGCAAGGGGCCTGGCCGCCCTGATGGGCGATGCCGTCGCGGTGCCCGCCAGCCCGAACGCGCCGGGCGTGCAGCGCCTGCCGGTTGAAATGCTGGAACCCAGCCCCTTCCAGCCGCGCCAGGAAATGGACGAAACCGCTTTGCAGGAGCTGGCGGATTCCATCGCCCAGCGCGGCATTCTGCAGCCGCTTCTGGTCCGCCCGAAGCCTGGTGTCGCCGGCCATTACCAGATCATCGCCGGCGAGCGCCGCTGGCGCGCTTCCCAGCGCGCCAAGCTGCATGAAGTGCCGGTGCTGGTGCGCGATCTGTCGGACGCGGACGCCATGGCCGCCGGGCTGGTGGAAAACCTTCAGCGCGAAAACCTCAACCCCGTGGAAGAGGCCGAGGGCTATAAGCGCCTCACCGATGAGTTCAAGTTGAGCCATGACAAGCTGGGCGAGGCCGTCGGCAAATCCCGCTCGCACATCACCAATGTCATGCGCCTGCTCTCCTTGCCGCCGCAGGTGCAATGGCTGCTGCGGGACGGCGAGATTTCCACCGGCCACGCCAAGGCGCTGATGGCGCATCCGGACCCGGTGAAAGCCGCCAACGATGTGGTCAAGCGCGGCCTCTCGGTACGCCAGACCGAGGCGCTGGTGAAAAATCTCGGCCAGTCCATCGCGCCCAAGGAAACCACCCGCGCCCCTCGGCCGACCGGCGATAATGCGGAAATCGCCGCGCTGGCGGACAGCCTGTCCGAAAAACTCGGCCTCAAAGTTGAGGTCAAATTCAATGGCCAGGGCGGCGCCCTGATCCTGCATTATTCGGACCTCGACCAGCTCGATACCGTCCTGGCGTTGCTGAACAACTGACGCCGCCGCCGATGTTCCACGTGGAACATCGGCCCGCCCGGCGACCTCCTATGTTCCACGTGGAACATCTCCATCCCATCCAGCCTCCTATGTTCCACGTGGAACATCGACCACCACCCAAGCCCCTATGTTCCACGTGGAACATCGCCCCGCCAAAGCCATGAAGCCGCTCTAAACAGATTTTTAAGCCTGTTCCGTCATGCTCCGTCTGCGCCCACGCCGCGCCGCGACCATGCTTGAAGGAACTGGACATGTCATTTCTGCGCCGCCTCTCCATTACCTGGCAGTTCAACCTGCTCTCTGCCTTTGCATTGCTGCTGATGGTCTCCGGCACCGCCGTCTCTCTGCGCCAATCCTACAATGCCGAGATGGCTGAGAAAAAATTCCAGATCCGCTCCATGGATGAGGCCGCGGCCAGCATCGCCGAATATTATGTCGGTCTGGCCAAGGCTGGCAGCATGACCACGCCAGAGGCACAGAAAGCCGCGTTGGCCGCCATCGGGGCCATCCGCTATGATTCGACGAATTATATTTTCGTCTATGACACCAACGGCGTGATGCTGCAGATTCCGTTCAAATCCTTGATCGGCAAAAACCGGATGAACGTGCCGGACGCCAAGGGCAAGCTGTTCAATCCCGAGATGTTCCGTCAGGCCATCGAGGGCCATGTCTATTTCGCGCATTATGTCTGGCCCCGCACCGCCGGCGCGACGCCGGAACCTAAAATGAGCTCCCTGCTCCTGGTGCCGGAATGGCATTGGGTGGTCGGCACCGGCGTCTATATCGACGATGTCGACAGCATGATGATCTCCCATCTGCTCACGCTCTCGGCCATATTCCTGCCCTTGCTGGGCCTGTACCTTGTCGCGGTATTTGCGGCGCGCCGGCAAATCTCCGGGCTGCTGACCGGGTTGAGCCAGGCGATGAAGCGGATTTCCGCCGGCGATCTCAACACCAAGATCCCCGCCACCGACCGGCATGACGAGCTCGGCATCATGGCGACCTCCCTCACCAGTTTCAAAGCCGACGCCATCGAGAAGCGAAAGCTGGAAGCGGAGGCCGAAACCATCCGGCGCCAGGCCGAGGAAACGCACCGTCTCGCCGAGGCCGAGGCCGCACGCCGCGCCGCCGAGCAATCGGCGGTGATCGCCGGGCTCGGCGGCGGGCTGAGCCGGCTGGCGGCAGGGGATTTGTCACAGACGCTCGATACCGTCTTCGCCGCCGATTACGAATCCCTGCGCGCGGATTTCAACGCCGCGCTGAAGCAATTGCGCGCCACCATGGCGGCGGTCGGCGAAAGTGTCGGCAATGTCCGGGCCGGCACGGCGGAAATGATGGAGGCGGCGGACGATCTTTCCCGCCGGACGGAACATCAGGCGGCGGCGCTGGAGGAAACCGTCGCGGCGCTGGATGGCGTCACCCGTACCGTGAAGGAAACCGCCGAGGATGCGGAGCGCGTGCTGCGTGTGGTCGGCCAGGCGCATGACAAGGCCAGCCAATCCGGAACGGTGATGCGCAATGCCGTGGAAGCGATGACCGAGATCGAAGCCTCATCCGGGCAGATCGGCAATATTATCGGCGTGATCGACGAAATCGCCTTCCAGACCAATTTGCTGGCGCTGAATGCCGGGGTTGAGGCGGCGCGCGCCGGCGAAGCGGGGCGGGGTTTTGCCGTGGTCGCCACCGAAGTCCGGGCGCTGGCGCAACGCTCCGCCGAAGCCGCGAAGGAGATTAAAACGCTGATCTCGACCTCCGGCGCGCAAGTGGAAACCGGCGTGCGGCTGGTGGGCGAAACGGGGACGGCGCTGGCCGAAATCGTCACCCAGGTGGCGGAGCTGAATCAGATGGTGAAAAAGATTTCCAGCTCCGCCACCCAGCAATCGATGGGGCTGGCGGAAGTGAACGCGGCGATGGGGCAGATGGATCAGGTCACCCAGCAAAACGCGGCCATGGTCGAGGAAAGCACCGCCGCCTGCCACGCCTTGGCGGAGAATGCCGGGCAGCTGGACCAGTTGATCGCCCAGTTCAACATCACCGCCGCACCTGGAAAAACCGCCCAACCGGCAAGGGGAAAACCAGAGGGACAGGCCCAGGCCAAAATCCTCACCGGGAATTTCCGCCCGCTTCCGGGCGAAGTACATAGTTAGAGCAGTTTAGAGGCTGTTTCAAAAGTCGCTATGGTGAGTCGTCAAGTGGTGATTTGCGAGCACTGGAGCGCAGCGTACTTGAGGTACGTGAGCACCGGAGCGCAGCAAATCGCCGCTTGGCGGCCGCCAGAGTGGCTTTTCAAACAGCCTCTTCGCGTCCCCGGCCCGGCCAAGCGCGCCGGGGCGGGTCACGCCTTATTGCCGGCCGGCCGAGCGCGCCCGGCTGGCCAGGGCCAGCAAGGTCTGGCGGCAATAATCATCGTCAGGGATATGGGTGGTCTTGCAGGCGATTTCCGCCGCCAGCGCCGCCTGCAAGGCCTGCTCAACCGCGCGCAGCGGCCAGAGCCTTAGCATTTTCTGCACCACCGGCTGGCGCTTGAAAAATACCGGCGGGCGCATGCCGGCCATCGCCTCCTGCGCCGAAGCCCCTTGCGCCATGGCGCTCGCCGCCAGCCGCAGCTTGGACAGTTCCGAGAGCAGCACCCGCACCAGCGCCACCGGCGAGGCGCCTTCCTCATAAGCCAGGCTCAGCGCCTTATCCGTCGCCGCCAGATCGCCGGTCAGCGCCGCGTCGATCGCATCGCCCACCGAAGTTTCGCCGCCATCCGCCAGCAATGACGACACATCCGCCAGAGAAAGCCGCTTTTCCGCCCCGGCATAGAGCACCAGAATTTCCAGCGCCTGGCCGAGCGGGCCTTCCTCGCCGGAGAGATTTTGCGCGGCCCAGGCGGCGGCGTCCTGGTCGATGCTGACCCCCTGGGCCCGCAGCCGCGCCGTGATCACGTGCGGCAAGCGCCCGGCATCGATGGCATAGCAGGCGATGCTGACAATCCCAGGCGCTTTTTCCGCCAGACCGCGCAGCTTGGATTTCGCCGTCAGCTCCCCGGCTTCCAGAATCACCAGCGCGTCGGGCGGCGACTTAGTTAGTGATTCTAACGATTTTGTTAGCGGCTCATGCGCGTCCCGCACCCGCACGACGCGCTCTCCGCCGCCAAGCGAGGCCGCCGTCGCCTCCGCCAGCAGCGTGTCCGGGCTGGGGTTGGAAAGCTCGGCGAAGCGGAACGGGTCATTCAGCGCACCCGGCACGCTGCGCGCCAGAGCCAGCCCGCGTTCCGCCACCAGCCCGGCATCCGGCCCGTGCAGCAGCACCAGGCGGGCATTGGGCGCCTTCAGAAACGCCTCGACCCGGCTGGCTTCAAGCTTCATGCAGCAGGATGGGTGCGGAACCAGGCGGCGAGCTGCACGGTGATCTGCTCGGCAATCTCGTCGGACAGCGTCTGGTTCACCTTGGCGGTTTCCAGATTGGCGGCGAAATATTGCTGGTCGATCACGTTCAGCGCATCCGCGGCGATGGCATTGCCGGAGGCCAGAACCTGTTCGGGATGGCCGATGGGGGAAAGCGTCCAGCTCGCCCGCGCGTCAAAGCGGGTGCGGCTGGTGGAGCTGTCCTGCTGCACGCCTTCGCCGGTCTGGCCGATGCTGTAATTCACCGCGAGCAGGTAATGCTCGGCCACCGGCTGGCCATCCGTGTAGAGATGCTGCTGCAGGCTCAGCCGCAGCATCTGCCCGGTGCGCTCGGGCAGGTTCTGCACGAACACGCTATCGAGCTTGTCGCTGGCGGCCGCCCCCTGCGCCCCGCCATAAAGCGGCGTGAAACCGCAGCCGGAGAGGGCGAGCAGGGCGAGGGCGGCGAAGGCTTTACGGTTTGACGACAAAATTCACGATCCTACCTGGGACGTAGATCTGCTTGACGATGGTCTGCGTGCCTATAGTGCCCGCCACGGCCTCCTTGGCAAGCGGGATGGCGACATCCTCGCCCGCCCCCGCCGGCACCAATATGGTGCCGCGCAGCTTGCCATTCACCTGCACCGCGACGGTGAGCTCATCCACCACCAGCAAAGCCGGGTCGGCCTTCGGCCAGGGCTGCTGGGCGGCCAGACCGGCGCCGGGGCGCAGCCTGGCGAAGAGATGCTCGGCCAGATGCGGCACCAGCGGGCTGGCGAGGCGCACCAATATCTCCATCGCCTCGAAGCGCGCCGCCTGCATATCCGCCCCTTCGGCCGGGGTGGCGACGGCGTTCAGCAGCTCATAGAGCCGCGCCACGGCGAGGTTGAAGGCGAAGCTTTCCAGCGCCTGGGTCACGGCCTCGATAGAACGGTGCGCCAGCTGGCGCAGCTTCTTCGCCTCGGGACCATAGCCCTCCACCTGCGCGTTGCCGGATTTGGCGATCTCCTCACCCACACGCGCCAGGCGCTGCAGGAAGCGGAAAGAGCCCTGCACGCCGTTTTCGGTCCATTCCACGTCGCGCTCGGGCGGATTGTCAGAGAGCACGAACCAGCGCGCCGTATCCGCCCCGAAGCGGCCGACAATGGCCCCCGGGTCCACGGTGTTGCGCTTGGATTTGGACATTTTCTCCACCCGGCCCACCGTCACCGGCGCGCCCGTGGCTTTCAGCACCGCGCCATCGGCGGTGCGGGTGATCTCGTCCGGGTAGAGCCAGGCGCCGTTTTCATCCTTGTAGGATTCATGCGTGACCATGCCCTGGGTGAACAGCCCGGCGAAGGGTTCGTCCACCGCCAGATGGCCGGTCTTGTGCATGGCGCGGGTGAAGAAGCGGGCATAGAGCAGATGCAAAATCGCGTGCTCGATGCCGCCGACATACTGGTCCACCGGCAGCCAGGCCTTCGCGGCCGCCGCCACCGTGGGCGTCGTGGCGCGCGGGGCGGTGAAGCGGGCGAAATACCAGGAGCTGTCGATAAAAGTATCGAAGGTGTCGGTCTCGCGCGTCGCTGCCTTGCCGCAGGCGGGGCAGTTCACGTGGCGCCAGCTCGGGTGATGGTCCAGCGGGTTGCCGGGCGTCTCGAAGCTGACATCCGCCGGCAGGGTGACGGGGAGCTGGTCCGCCGGCACTGGCTGCGCGCCGCAGGCCTCGCAATGGATCACCGGGATCGGGCAGCCCCAATAGCGCTGGCGGGAAATGCCCCAATCGCGCAGGCGCCAATTCTGCACCGCCTTGCCAAAGCCGCGCGCCTCCAGCTCCGCGATGGCGCGGGGCTTGGCCTCCTTGGTGGTCAGGCCGGTGAGGAAGCCGGAATTGACGATGAAGCCATCGCCATCCAGCGCCTTATTGCCGATCTCGGGGGTGCTGTCCTTGTCGGGCGAGACCACCACCGGCACCGGCAGGTTATATTTACGGGCGAAATCCAGATCCCGCTGGTCGCCGCAGGGGCAGCCGAAGATGGCGCCGGTGCCGTATTCCATCAGCACGAAATTGGCGATCCAGACCGGGTGCTCCTGGCCGGTGAGCGGGTTGATGACTTTCAGGCCGGTATCGAAGCCGCGCTTCTCGGCGGCCTCGATGGCGGCCTCGGAGGTGCCCTGGCTGGCGCATTCGGCGATGAAGGCGGCGGCTTCCGGGTTGCTCTGGGCAACCAGGCTGGCGATGGGATGTTCCGCCGCGATGGCCAGGAAGGACATGCCGAACAGCGTATCCGGGCGGGTGGTATAGACGGTGATGTTGTCCGACCCATCCGCCAGCTTGAAGCTGACCTCAGCGCCCTGGGAATGGCCGATCCAGTTTTCCTGCATCAGCTTCACCCGCTCCGGCCAGCGCTCCAGGCTGTTCAGCCCGTCCAGCAGATCCTGCGCGGCATCGGTGATTTTCAGGAACCATTGGGAGAGTTTCTTCTTCTCCACCAGCGCGCCGGAGCGCCAGCCCCGCCCATCGATCACCTGCTCATTGGCGAGCACGGTCATGTCCACCGGGTCCCAGTTGACCGAGGCGTCGCGCCGCTCGACCAGGCCGGCTTTCCAGAAATCCAGGAACAGCTTCTGCTGCTGGCCGTAATATTCGGGATCGCAGGTGGCGAATTCGCGGCTCCAGTCCAGCGAGAAGCCCATGCGCTTCAGCTCGGCGCGCATATTGGCGATGTTCCTGTAGGTCCAGTCCGCCGGGTTGGCCTTGTTTTCGCGGGCGGCGTTTTCGGCGGGCAGGCCGAACGCGTCCCAGCCCATCGGGTGCAAAACGGCGAAGCCCTGGGCGCGCTTGTAGCGGGCGACCACGTCACCGAGGGTGTAATTGCGCACATGGCCCATATGGATTTTCCCCGACGGGTAGGGGAACATCTCCAGCACATAATATTTGGGCTTGCCCTCGGCGGGAACGTCTTCCGCCTTGAAGCAGGATTGGGCCTCCCACTGCGCCTGCCAATGCGGCTCGGCGGTGGAGAAATCATAGCGCGTGGGTTCGGTTTCAGACATGGTGCGTCTGTTTATCCCTGGGGCTTAGACCCGGAAAGGGCTAGGACCCAGAGGAGCAAAAGTTTTTGGGGCGACAAGCGGCCCGATGACAACGCAGCTAAGCTGCGTTGTCTGAATCGGCCCGCCTTCTAAGGGTCAAAAAGGCTGAAAAAAACCTTCGTTTAAAGCGTGCTGTTGATGTTGCCGCCATCCATCAGGATGTTCTGACCGACGATATAGCCCGCATATTGCGAGCACAGGAACGCGCACATCGCCCCGAACTCCTCGGGCTGACCAACGCGACGGGTGGGCAGGCCGGCGGCGCGGGATTTCACCACCTCCTCGATGCTCTTGCCGCTCTTTTCGGCCTCAACCTTGGCCAGTTTCTGCAGCCGGTCGGTGTCGAACGCGCCGGGGAGCAGATTGTTGATGATCACATTATGCTGGGCGACCTGGCGCGACAGCCCGGCGATGAAGCCGGTGAGGCCGGTGCGGGCGGTGTTGGAGAGGCCCAGATGCGGGATCGGCGCCTTCACCGAGCCGGAGGTGATGTTGACGATACGGCCCCATTTGCGCTCGATCATCGGGTCGATCACGGCTTTGATCAAAGCGATCGGGGTGAGCAAATTGGCATTCAGCGCGTCCTGCCAATCCTGATCGGAGAAATCGCGGAAATCCCCGGCGGGCGGGCCGCCGGCATTATTCACCAGAATATCCGGGCTGGGGCAGACAGAAAGGGCGGCGGCGCGGCCTTCCGGGGTGGTGATGTCCCCGGCGGCGAAGCTGATTTTGGCGCCGCTGGCCTCGGCCAGCTCCTTGGCGGCGGCGGCCAGTTTTTCCTCATTGCGGCCGGTGATGGTCACCGCCACGCCGGCCTGGGCGAGGGCGAGGGCGCTGGCGCGGCCAAGCCCGGCGCTGGCGGCGCAGACCAGGGCGGTGCGGGACTGAAGACCAAGATCCATGACGAAATTCTCCAATGCGATGCGGCTTTCTATCAGTCAGAGCGATATGTGTTGAGGTTGACGCCGCAGCGGCGACTTAAACACATGAAATTGCTCGCAAAACAAAAGCTAGAGCCTTCAGCTAAAAGCTCTAGATCGGCCGGCAAGGAACCGGCGCATCGCCCTGGACTTTCATCTCATCGCGATTTTCAGGCTTTACTGGGCATTTTCAGCCGCGGCGGCGGCGCGCTTATTATGCCAGTTTTCCATCAGCTTCAGCACCGTCGCCGAGGTCTCCTCGATCGAGCGGCGGGTGACGTCGATGGTCGGCCAGCCGCGCTCATTGCACAGGCGCCTTGCCCAGATCAGCTCTTTTTCCACCGAATCCTGGTCGACGTAATCGGAGCTGTCGACCCGGCCGAAGATTTCGTTGCTGCCGATCAGTTTCAGCCGGTGGCGGCGGATATCGATGAGGGATTTCGGGTCGATGGTCAGGCCGATGATCGGGCAGGACGGGTTTTCCAGCTCCTTGGGCAGCGGCGTGTTGGGCACCAAAGGTACGTTCAGCGCCTTGATGCCGCGATTGGCGAGGTAGAAGCAGGTGGGGGTTTTGGAGGAGCGCGAGACGCCGACCAGCACCACATCCGCCTCGCTCACCCCGCGATTGGCCTGGCCGTCATCATGCGAGATGACGAAATGCATGGCATCGATCCGGCGGAAATAATCCGCATCCAGCACATATTGGCGGCCTGGCTTATGCTTGGCGGGGGCGCCGAAATGGGTTTGCAGCATGTCCATCAGCGGGTCCAGCACATGCAGAAGCGGCACGCCGAGCCGGGCACAGGCGGCGTCCAGCTCATGGCGCAGCGCGTCATCCACCAGCGAGCAGAGCACCGGGCCGGGATCCGCCTCGATCCCCTCCAGCACGCGGTGCAGTTGCAGCCGCGAGCGGATGAGCGACCAGCGATGATAGGAGACGCGGCTTTCATCGAACTGCGCCACGGCGGCGCGGGCCAGGGCGGTCAAAGTATCCCCAGTGGCGTCGGATATCAGATGTATATCGAGCTTATCACTGTCCATAATGCTGTTCATAGCGTGGATAACTCGGCTTGGCTCGCCCGATTTTCCGGATTGTGGGGATAAACCGGGAAAACCGGGAAACGGGGGATGAGACTCAAACCATCCCTGTGCAGATTGTGCATAAGTGCTGGGGATATGTAAAAAACAGAGCCTTAGCGCTGGTTTCCTGCTGTGGATAAGTTTGTGGATTGCGACTCCAAGAGCCTTAACCCCCGTTATCCACAGGGTACTATCACTACGACTCTCCCTTTAAATAAATAAAGATTAGGTTTAGGCGGTGGGCATGAAATTCCGTGAAGTCCTGGGAGGACATGAGGTCTGGCCGCCGCCGCTCTGGCTGATGCGCCAGGCCGGGCGCTATCTGCCGGAATACCGGGCGACGCGGGCGAAGGCGGGGGATTTCATCTCGCTCTGCCTGAATCCGGCACTGGCCGAGGAGGTGACGCTGCAGCCGATCCGTAAATTCGGGTTCGACGCGGCGATCTTGTTTTCCGATATCCTGATCCTGCCGATGGCGCTGGGGCAGGGGCTGCGCTTCGCCGAGGGGGAAGGGCCGCGTATGCCGCCGCTGGAGGATCTGAGCCTGCTGCAGCCGGGCAAGGCGGCCTCGGTCTATGCGCCCGTCATCGAGACGGTGAGCCGGCTCAGCGCCTCTCTGCCGAAAGAGACGGGGCTGATCGGCTTCGCCGGCGGGCCGGCGACGGTGGCCTGCTATATGCTGGATGGCCAGGGCGGCGGCTTTCCGCGCACCAGGCAGCTGGCTTATGAGCGGCCGGGTTTCGTGCGCCAGCTTGTGGATCTATTGGCCGAGGCGAGCATTGAATATCTTTCCGCCCAGGTGCAGGCCGGGGCGCATTGCGTGATGCTGTTCGAGAGCTGGGCGGGGCTGTTTCCCCCCGCGCAGTTCCGCGAGCTGGTGATCCGCCCGGCGCGGCGCATCTGCGAGGGGCTGCGGGCGTTGCATCCGGGGTTGAAGATTATCGGGTTTCCGCGCCTGGCCGGGCTGATGCTGGGCGAATATGCGCGCGAGAGCGGGGTGGATGTGGTGGCGCTGGATAGCGTCACCGGCCTGGCCGAGGCGCGGGCGGCTTGCCCGCCAGGGACGATCTTCCAGGGCAATCTCGACCCGCTGCTGCTGAAACTGGGCGGTGACGCGCTGGATGAGGCGGTGGACGCGCTGCTTGCGCAGGTGAAGGGGCATCCACATATCCTTAATCTCGGCCATGGCATCACCCCGGATGTCCCGGAGGCGCATGTGGCGAGGCTGGTGGAAAAGGTGAGGGCAGCAAGATGAAAACCGCGATCGTCCTGTTCAATCTGGGCGGTCCGGACCGGCCGGAGGCGATCAAGCCCTTCCGGGTCAATCTGTTTTCCGACAAGGCGATCATCCGCGCCCCCTGGTTCATCCGGGTCTGGCTCTCGCGGCTGATCGCGCGCTCCTCCGCCAAGGCGGCTTATGAGAATTATCAGCTGATGGGCGGGCGCTCGCCGCTGCTGGCGCTGACGCAGAAGCAGGCCAGGGCGTTGGAGGCGGCGCTGGGCGATGAATATCGCTGTTTCATCGCCATGCGCTATTGGCACCCGTTCGCGGCGGAGACGGTGCGCGAGGTGAAGGATTGGGCGCCGGAGAGGGTGCTGCTGCTGCCGCTCTATCCGCAATTTTCCACCACCACCACCGGCTCCTCGCTGAGCGACTGGCGCGAGGCGGCGGCGAAGGCCGGGCTGATCGCCCCGGTGACGACTTTATGCTGCTGGTTCGACGATCCTGCCTATATCGAGGCGACGGCTTCGATGGTGCGCGAGGCGATCGAGACCGCGCGGGCGCAGCGGCCGGATTTGAGATTGCGGGTGCTGTTTTCGGCGCATGGGCTGCCGGAGAGCATCGTGAAGGCGGGCGATCCGTATCAGGCGCAGGTGGAAGGCACCACGGCCGGGGTGATGGCGCGGCTGGCGGATATGGGGGTTGAACATCTGGTCTGCTACCAATCCCGGGCGACGCCGCAGAAATGGCTGGAGCCGAGCACGATCCAGGCGATCGAGCAGGCGGGGCGGGATGGTGTCGGGCTGGTGGTGGTGCCGATTGCGTTCGTCTCCGACCATATCGAGACCCTGGTGGAGCTGGATATCGAGAACCGGCATCTGGCCGAGGAAAACAAGGTGCCGCTTTATGTGCGGGCGCGGGTGGCGAACGACGATCCGGCCTTCATCGCGTCCGTGGCCGGGCTGGTGCGGCGGGCGGGGGAAACCGGCCTGTGCAAGGAAGGCGGGCGCTGCGGGGCGGCGCATAAGGATTGCCCCTGGGAGAGACAGCGTGCGTCCTGATTTGATTATTTTCGATTGCGACGGCGTGCTGATCGATAGCGAGACCGTGGCCAACCGGGTGGTGGCGCAGGAGATGACCCGGCTGGGCTGGGCGATGGATGCGGACGAATCCATGCGGCAATTTCTCGGCATGAATATCGGCGATATGCAGCCGAAGATCGAAGCCAGGCTGGGGATCACGCTGCCGCCGGAATGGCGGCGCACGATGGCGGACCAGCTGATTGAGGTGTTGAAGGAGGAGGCGGAGCTGATTCCCGGCGCGGATGCGATGCTGGAGAAGGTGAATGCGCTGGGATTTGACTGGCGCATTGCCTCCAACTCTTCCGATGAGGAGATGGCGGTGAAATTCGCCCGCACCGGCTTGTCCGAGATCACCGCCGGGCGCTGCATTTCCGCGGGCCGGGTGATCGCGCGCGGCGGGCGGGCGAAGCCGGCGCCGGATGTGTTTCTGGAAGCCGCCGCTGATGCGAAAATCGCGCCGGAGCGCTGCATCGTTCTGGAGGATAGCGTGCTGGGCACGCGCGCCGCGGTGGCGGCGGGCATGGTCGCTTACGGCTATGATCCGCATGGCGATGGCGCGAAGCTTCTGGCCGAGGGCTCGGTGCGGGTGTTCAGCCGGCTGGAGCAGATTTTCGAGGTGCTGGCGTGAGCTTTCCGGTTCTGCTGCCATTTTTCAAATGGTTTCTGGCGCTGCATATCATGAGCTTCACCGCCTGGATGGCGGGCATGTTCTATCTGCCCCGGCTCTATGTGTATCATTGCCAGACCAAGGCCGGATCGGTTGAATCCGAACGGTTCAAGGTAATGGAACGGCGTTTGCTGAAACAGATCATCAATCCGGCGATGATCTCCACCTTCATTTTCGGCGTGCTGCTGGTGCTGACACCGGGGGCGGTGAGCTGGAGTGCTGGCTGGTGGTGGACGAAGATCGTAGCCCTGGTGCTGATGTTCGGGTTTCATGGCGCCTGCTCGCGCTGGCGCCGGGATTTTCTGAATGATTCAAATCGCCGGCCGGAGCGGTTTTACCGCATCGCCAATGAGGTGCCGACGATATTGTTCATCGTCATCATCATCGCCGTGGTGGTGAAACCTTGATCTCGTTCAGCCCGCCGCTGCTGCTGGCCTTCATCCTGGCGGCGTCCTTGCTGACGCTGACGCCGGGGGTGGATACGGCGATGGTGCTGCGGGCCTGCGCGACCGGGGGAAAGCGACCGGCGCGGGCGGCTGCGTTTGGGATCTCGCTGGGTTGCCTGCTATGGGGGGCGGCGGTGGCGTTGGGGCTGGGGGCGCTGCTGCGGGCCTCGCCTTTGGCCTATGATGTGGTGAAATATGCAGGTGCGGCCTATCTTCTGGTGATGGGTGTGAAATTATTGCGGCATCCGCGCCAGCTTTTGGGCCAGGGGCAGGATTTGCACGGCCAGGCCTTCCGGCGCGGGCTGTTCACCAATCTGCTGAACCCCAAGGTGGGGGTGTTTTATGTCAGCTTCCTGCCGCAATTTATTCCGGCGGGGGCGGCGTTGGGGGCGGATATTCTCTGCCTGGTGCTGATCCATGTGGCGCTGAGCTTGGTTTGGTTCACGGTTTTGATCGAGGCGGCGGCGCGGGTGCGGCGGGGGCTGCAGCGGCCTGGGGTGATTGCGTGGCTTGATCGCGTGGCTGGAGGGGTTTTTATTCTCTTTGGGTTTAAGCTGGCTTTTTCTAAATTGTAGTGTTCTTGACAAGAGGCTTGGGGGATTGGGAACGGTGTTGCGAACGGCCCGGACGTTTATGGGGACTTTTTGGAAAAACTCCCCATACCCCCAAAAACTTTTGAAAATTTTAAGAAAAATATATGTCAACTCTGAAAATTCTGGTGGCGCGGTCTACATAAGCTGCCTTGTTTGCAAGGAGTGGATGCAATGAGCGACAGTCAAAATCCTGTTTGGTTCATTACCGGCTGTTCGACCGGCTTTGGCCGCGAGCTGGCCTTGCGGGTGCTGCAGCGTGGCTGGAACGTGGTGGTGAGTGCGCGCAATGCCGCGCAGATTGCCGATATTGTCGAAAACCAACCAAATGCGTTGGCGGTGAGGCTGGATGTCACCGATCAGGGGCAGATCGACGCGGCGGTGGCGGCGGCGGTGGAAAAATTCGGGCGGATCGATGTGCTGGTGAATAATGCCGGCTATGGCTACCAGACCTCCGCCGAGGAAGGCGAGGAGCATGAGATCCGCGCCATGTTCGATGCCAATGTGTTCGGGCTGTTCGCGCTCACCCGCGCGGTGCTGCCGGTGATGCGCTTGCAGAAAAGCGGGCATATTCTCAACATCACTTCGGTCGCCGGGCTGATCGGCTATCCGGCTTCGGCTTATTATTCGGCGTCCAAACATGCGGTGGAAGGATTCTCGGACTCGCTGCGGGTGGAGACGGCGGCGCTCGGCATTCAGGTGACTTGCGTGGAGCCGGGGCCGTTCCGGACGGATTGGGCCGGGCGCTCGCTGAAGCAGACCCCGAACAGGATCGCCGATTACGCCGACACCGCCGGGGCGCGGCTGGATGCGACCAAGGCGCGCAGCGGTAACCAGGCGGGGGATCCCGTGCGGGCGAGCGACATCATGATCGAGCTGACGCAGCGTGCCAAGGCGCCGCGCCATATCGTGCTTGGTGCCTTTGGTTATGACGCGGTGACAAAGAGGCTGGAAGAGCGTCTGGCCGAGATCAGCAGCCAGAAAGAGGCATCCTACAGCGCCGATTATCCGACCGGCTGAGCGATTTTCAAAAGATCGTAGGTGTGGCGGGCAATCATCAACTCCTCGTCGGTGGGGATGATGCGCACCTCGATCGTACTATCCGGAGCGCTGATGGCGGGCTCGTTCGCGTCATTGGCCTCCGGAGAAAGTTTCAGCCCCAGCCAGGAGAGATGCGCGCAGATGGCGGCGCGGATGGGGGCGGCATGCTCGCCGATGCCGGCGGTGAAGATCAGCCCGTCCAGCCCGCCAAGTGCCGCCACCAGCCCGGCCGCCTGCTTCGCCGCCTGGTAGGCGAAGACATCCAGCGCCAGTTTCGCGGCGGGGGAGCCGTCGGCCAGGAGCAGCCGAACATCGCCGGAGATGCCGGAGAGGCCGAGCAGGCCTGATTTTTTGTAGAGCAGATCGGTGAGGGCGGCAGCGTTCATGTTGTGGGACTGCATGAGATAAAGCAGCACCCCGGCATCGATGGCGCCGGTGCGCGTGCCCATCACCAGACCATCGAGCGCGGTAAAGCCCATGGTGGAATCGATGGATTTTCCGTTTTTCACCGCGCACATCGAGGCGCCATTGCCAAGATGCGCGATGATGACGCGGCTTTTCACCAGATGCGGGGCCTGGGCAGGAAGCCGGGAGACGATATATTCGTAAGAGAGGCCATGAAACCCGTAGCGGCGCACGCCCTCTTGATGCAGCGCTTCCGGCAGCGCGAAGCGTGCCGCGACATCCGGCATGGTGTGATGGAAGGAGGTATCGAAACAGCCGATCTGTTTCAGCTCCGGGCGGAGATTGAACAGAGCCTGCACCCCGGCGCAATTATGCGGCTCGTGCAGCGGGGCGAGCTGGCTGAGTTTGGCGATTTCGGCCAGATGCGAAGGATCGAGCAGCAGCGGTTGGGTGAAGCTGGCCCCGCCATGCACGATGCGATGGCCGGCGGCGATGAGCTTGTCATCGCCGAGATGGGCTTCCACCCAGTTCAGAACCTCGTTGAGAAGCTCTTCATGATCCAGCGGCGCGTGGTCCGGCCAGCGCCGCTCGAACGCCACGGCGCCGCCGGCCTTGATGCGCAGATGCGGGGCGGCGCCAATATTCTCGGCCTCGCCCTCGGCGATGCGGGTGAGGCCGTCGCGCAGCTCGAACAGAGCGAATTTGATGCTGGAGGAGCCGGCATTGATGGTGAGGATCGCGTCAGCCATGTTGGCCCGCCAGCATCACCGCGATGGCGCAGGAGGCGAGGCGGGCGCGCTCCGTATCCGCCCGGCTGGTGAGGATGATCGGCACGCTGGCGCCCAGAACGATCCCCGCCGCATCCGCATTGGCGAGAAAGCTCAGCTGTTTGGCGAGCATGTTGCCGGATTCGATATCCGGCACCAGCAGAATATCCGCCTGGCCGGCGACGGGGGAAGTGATGTGTTTCTGCGCGGCGGCCTCGGCGCTGATCGCATTGTCGAAGGCCAAGGGACCGTCGATAATGGCGCCTTTGATCTGGCCGCGTTCGGCCATCTTGCAAAGCGCGGCGGCGTCCAATGTCGCCTGCATATGCGGGTTGATGGTTTCCACCGCGGCCAGGATCGCGGCGCGCGGTTCCGCAATGCCCAGAGCCTTCGCCAGAGAGATGGCGTTTTGCAGAATGTCGCGCTTTTCCTCCAGATTTGGGCAGAGATTGATCGCGGCATCGGTGATCAGCAGCGGTTTCGGGTAGGCGGGGACATCCATGACATAGACATGGCTGAGCCGGCCGCCATTGCGCAGGCCGGTCTCGGGTTTCATCACCTCGTGCAGAAGTTCATCCGTATGCAGAGCGCCTTTCATCAGCGCGCCGGCCTCGCCGGATTTCGCCAGGGCGACGGCGCGGCTGGCGGCCTGCGCGCTGCTTGCCGCCTCCTCGATGCGGAAGGCTGAAATATCGATGTTATATTGCGCGGCTTTGGCGTGGATGAGGGCGGCCGGGCCGACCAGGATGGGGGTGATGAGGCCGCGCGAAGCGGCTTCTGCGGTGGCCTGCAGCGAGGTTTCATCGCAGGGCCAGGCGATGGCGGTGGCGAGCTTCTCGCCGGATGTGGCCTTGGCCAGCAGCGTGCGCAAAAATTCATGCCGCAGCAGCCGCACTTCCGGCAAGGCGATGGCGGGGCGGCTGACTTTTTCCGTCGGCGCCTGCACAATGGCGGTGCCGCTCAGTACCTCCTTGCCCTCCTGGTTGCGGCAATGGCAATCCAGAATGACGCGGTGTTTTTCCGGTTGCAGCTCGGTGATCGTCAGTGTCGCGGTGATGGTGTCGCCAGGGGCGACGGGGGCGCGGAATTTCAGCTCCTGGCCGAGATAGATGGTGCCGGGGCCGGGGAGTTTGGTGCCGAGCACGGCGGAGATCAACCCGGCGGTGAGCACGCCCTGGGCGATGATATGGTGGAACAGGTCGGACGCGGCATAATCCTTGTCCAGATGCGCCGGGTTCACATCGCCGGAGATGACGGAGAAGAGGGCGATATCGTCCATCGTTATGGTGCGGGTGAGGCTGGCGTGATCGCCCAGCGCCAGCTCGGCGAAGATGCGGTTTTCCAGCTGCTCTGTCTGCATATCCATGGTGATATCCTTCAGCGTTGGAAAATATAGGTGCCGGGGGCGCGCTCTTTCGCCGGGTAAGCGGCGTTGCCCAGTTGCGGCGGATTGGTGGGAGGGCCGGAGCGTGCGGCGAGCCAGCCGGCCCAGTCCGGCCACCAGGAACCTTCCTGGCAATAAGCGTGGCTTTGCCATTCATCCGGCGGCACGTAGAGATCCCCAGCTTTGCGCTCCAGCTTGCAGAAATGCCGGTGCGGGTGGCCGGGCTCGCTCACCACCCCGGCATTATGGCCGCCGGAGGTGAGCACGAAGGTGAAATCATTGCCGTTGAGCTGCTGGAGCTTATAGACCGAGCGCCAGGGCGCGATATGGTCGGTCTCGGTGCCGATGACGAAGAACGGCGCCTTGATGTCGGCCAGCGAGATCTTGCGCCCGCCGGCCTCGAAGCGGCCTTCGGCAAGGTCGTTATTCAGGAAGAGCTTGCGCAGATATTCCGAATGCATGCGGTAGGGCATGCGGGTGGCGTCCATGTTCCAGGACATCAGATCATTCGGATGGTCCTGCTCGCCGAGATAATAGCGGCGGATCATCTGCGACCAGACGAGATCGTTGGCGCGCAGCATCTGGAAGGCGCCGGCCATTTGCGGGGCGTCCAGATAGCCTTGCGCCCACATCGCATCATCCAGGAAGTGCAGCTGGGATTCGTTGATGAAAAGCTGCAGCTCGCCGGCTTCGGTGAAATCCGTCTGGGCGGCGAGCAGCGTGAGGGAGGCGAGGCGCTCATCGCCGTCGCGCGCCATGGCGGCGGCGGTGATGGAGAGCAGCGTGCCGCCGAGGCAATAGCCGGCGGCATGGATTTTTTCGCCGTTGCAGATGGCGGAGACGGCGTCGATGGCGGCCATCGTGCCCAGGCGGCGGTAATCATCCAGCGACACATCGCGCATCGCGGCGTCCGGGTTGCGCCAGGAGATGCAGAACACGGTGAAGCCCTGGGAGAGCAGATATTTCACCATCGAATTCTGCGGCGAGAGATCGAGGATGTAATATTTCATGATCCAGGCGGGGACGATGAGGATCGGTTCCGGGCGGACGGTTTCGGTCTCCGGGGCGTATTGGATCAGCTCCAGCAATTCATTGCGCAGCACCACCCGGCCGGGGGTGAGCGCGACCTCGCGGCCGGGGCGCATCGGTAGCGGCTGGGCCTTGCTGGTGCCGGCGGCGCGCAGATCCTTGATCAGGTTTTTCGCCCCCTGGCGCAGGCTCTCGCCATGGCTTTCCTGGGCGCGCTTGAGCACTTCCGGGTTGGTGAGGGGAAAGTTGGAAGGGGCCAGCACGTCCAGCATCTGGCGGGCGGCGAAATTGACGATGCGTTCATTCTCGTGGCTGACGCCGTCGATATTGGTGGTGGCCGCCTCCCAGAAGCGCGCGGTGCGCAGGAAGGCCTGGGTGGCGAAGGCGGCCGGGCCCTGGGCCCAGCCGGGGTCGCGGAAGCGGTGATCCTGCGGCTCGGGCGTGACTGGATCGTAGGACAGGCCCAGCGCCTGGCGGGTGAGGGCCTGGGCGTCGTTCGCGGCCTGGCGGGCGAGCTGCAGCTGCCGGCCGGGCTGGTCGGCCAGATGCAGCGCCCAATCCGCCCAGGCCAGGGTCAAGGCGGCGAGGGAGAGGCCGCCGGTGAGCCGCGCCTGGGCGGCGTGCAAGGCGCGGTCGAGATCCGCCGGGGGGTGGGGTGGTTCGGACATGAGAGGCTTCCTAATTCCCGATGAGATGTTCGCCGCCATCGATGGGCAGGATGAGGCCGGTGAGCATGCGCGCCGCATCCGAGACCAGGAAGGCGGCGAGCGCCCCGCAATCCTCGATGCTGGCAAGCCGCCGTTCCGGTGAAATGCGGGCGGCATTGTCCAGCAGCGCGGAGAACTCGGCGATGCCGCTGGCGGCGCGGGTGGCGATGGGGCCCGGCGAGATGGCATTGACCCGGATGGCCTTGCCTCCCAGCTCAGCGGCGGCGTAGCGCACCGCGCTCTCCAGCGCCGCCTTCACCGGGCCCATCAGCCCGTAATGCGGAATGACGCGCTCGGCGCCCTGATAGGTGACGGCGAGCAGCGTGCCGCCTTGCGGCATCAAGGGCTCGGCCAGCCTGGCGGCGCGCAGGAAGGAGTGGCAGGAAATATCCATCGCCTGGGCGAAGCCGGCGGCGGAGCTGTCCACCACGCGGCCGTGCAGATCCTGCGCCGGGGCGAAGGCGATGGAGTGCAGCAGAAAATCCAGCCCGCCCCATTTGGCCTTCACCGCGTCGAACACCGCTTCCAGCGCGCCTTGGGCCTGCACATCGCAGGGCAGCAGCAGATCGCAGGGCAGGGTGGTGGTCACGGCCTCGACGAAGGGCTTGGCCTTGTCGTTCAGATAAGTGGCGGCCAGCACCGCGCCCTCGTTTGCGAAGGCCTGGGCGCAGCCTGTGGCGATGCTGTGCCGGTTGGCGATGCCAAGAATGAGCCCGCGCTTTCCGGCAAGCCGTCCCGGAGCGGCGGGGGGCGTCATGGGGCGGAGACGTCCGGCCGGTGCGCGGCCTTGCTGGGGCGCTCGGCCCGGGCCTGGGGGCCGTCCTCGGCATCGCGCGCGGCCTTGATATCCAGCCAGGCGGAAAGCAGCGTGGCATTGGCGCGCATGATGGTCTGCCCATAGGCGATCTGCGCCTGGGTGAGGCTTTGCATGCGCTCGGCCATGTCCGCGAACATGGCGCCGCCATAAGGGAGTTTCGCGGCGGCGAGAAGCTCCTTGGAGATGCCGAGAACGTTGAACGGATCGCTCTGGGTCTTGTCCGACATAACACAGTCTCCTGGGTCAGGATCAATGCCCGAAATCAGCCATCTTTCGTGGTCTGGCGCATTGACCTTTATCAAGCCCCGGGCGTGACGGTTTTGAGTCACGCGGGACGGAAAGGAAAAACCGCACAAGGTCAGGGCATTAACGGCGGATAAATATCCGAGCCGGAAATATACATTCTGTTTACAAAATTCGGGTCTGGTGGCGGCATGAGCAGATTTCTTTCCAGGGGCCGGCAAACCATGCGCAACCTGCTAGGGAAACGGCGCTTCATGCGCTGGATGCACGATCTCATGGCCCTGCCGGAGGATGATCCGGCCCTGGCGGCAACGCAGCTCGCGGCGCTGTCGCAGCGCTTGCCTACGCTTTATCTGGTATCGATCTTCAATCTGAGCAGCCTGGCGATCACGCATATGGAAGTGGCGCCGCCGCTGCTAGGGTGGATGATCCCGTTGCTGCTGCTGGTGATCGCGACGATCCGGCTGACGCTGTGGCTGTATCGTCGCGCCCGCCCGAGCGCGCGGGTGGATGCGGTGCGCAAGCTGCGCGCGGCGCGGCGCAGCGGGGTGGTGCTGGGGAGCTGTGCCGGGGGCTGGGCGCTGCTGCTGCTGCCTTATGGCGATGTCTATCAGCGTTTTCAGGTGGAGATCGCGGTCGCATTATTTTTGCTCACTTGCTTCATCTGCCTGATCAGCCTGCGCAGCGCGGCGATCCTGCTGGGGTTGATTGTCGGTTTGCCCAGTGCGCTGGTCTTTCTTTCGGCGCCGCAAGCGCCGGTGCGGTTGAGCGGCGCCGGGGCGGTTCTGGTGCTGTTCGTCACCCTTCAGATGCTGCTGTGCAACGCCAAGGATTTCGTCGCCCTCAGCCATTCGGAGCGGGAATTGCAACGCCGCCAGCGCGAGACGCAGCGTCTTTCGGACGAGAATTCGCGTCTGGCCTATCTGGACTCGCTCACCGGCCTGCCCAACCGGCGGCGGTTTTTCGCCGAGCTGGAGCAGGCGCTGACGGATGCCGCGCAAGCCGGACGATGCCTCGCGGTGGCGCTGATGGATCTGGACCGGTTCAAGGGCGTCAATGACATGTATGGCCATGCGGCCGGGGACAGGTTGCTGGCACAGGTCGGCGCGCGGCTACGGCGTCTGGTGGGGGAGGGGGTGTTCATCGCCAGGCTGGGTGGGGATGAGTTCGGGGTGATTTTGCGCGATTGTCAGGGCGACGCGGCGGTGCGGCAATTCGCCAACGATGTGCGGCATGTGCTGGAAGGGCCGTGCATCGTCGGGGACCGGCTGGCGACGATTTCCAGCTCGCTGGGGGTGGCGATCTATCCCGATGCCGGCGCCACCGCCGAGGAATTGTTCGAGCGCGCAGATTACGCGCTGTATCACGGCAAACAGACGCAGAAAGGCGGGATGGTGCTGTTCTCCCAGGAACATGAAACGCGCATCCGCGCCGAGGCGCGGCTGGAGCAGGCCTTTCGCCATTCGGATATGGAATCGGAATTATGGGTGGCGTTCCAGCCGATTGTGGATGTCGCGCAGCGCAAGGTGGTGGCGTTCGAGGCTCTGGCGCGCTGGCAAAGCCCGGAGCTGGGGCTGGTGAGCCCGGGCCTGTTCGTGCCATTGGCCGAACGCTCCCAGCTGGTTTGCCCGATGACGGCGGTGCTGTTGCAAAAAGCCCTGGCGGCAGCGAAGGAATGGCCGGACCATGTCAGTCTGAACTTCAATCTTTCGCCGTATAATTTCACCTCGCCGGAGACGATGAGCAGGCTCCGTACGCTGGTGGCGGGGAGCGGGCTGGCGCCGTCGCGGATCGAGTTCGAGGTGACGGAATCCGCCTTGCTGGAAGATTTCGAGCATGCGCAATCCTGTTTGCGGGAATTGCGGGCGCTGGGGGCGCGGATTGCGCTGGATGATTTTGGCACCGGCTTTTCCAGCCTCAGCCATGTCAGCCGGCTGCAGCTGGATAAAATCAAGATCGACCGCAGCTTCGTCGTCGATGTGCATGCGAGTGCCGTTTCGGCCAATATTGTCAAAACGATCATTTCGCTTTGCGACAATCTGCGGCTGGATTGCGTGGTGGAAGGGGTGGAGACGCTGGAGCAGCTGCACACCATCGCAGCTTTGGGCGGCCATTTCATTCAAGGCTTTCTGATTTCACGGCCGGTGCCGGCGGAGGCGGTGGCGGGGCTGATCGAGGGGTTTGAAGCCGCCGCCCCGCATGCGGCCTGACGCGGCAAGGCGGAGGCAGTCTAGAGCAATATGTGTTTAGGTTGACGCGCCAGCGTCAAAATAAACACATGAAATTGCTCGCTAAAACAAAGCCTAGAGCATCAAGCTAAAAGCTTGATGCTCTAGGCGGCATGAAACAGGTTGCGCGATTGGCCTGAAGCTTCATTCATCGCGCTGGAGCAGCATCCGGTTAAATAGTTTTTTGATCGGATAAAGCTTCTGGCTCAAACAAACAGCAAGAGCGCGTCTTGCGCGCCAAGCCGCAAAAAACCCAGACGCTTGCGGCGCCTGGGTCAGTAAGGGGTTAAGCTTATTGTTGGTGAATTATTCGGCGGCGGCGTGGCTCAGGCGCGGGCCGGGCACGCCGATCGGCAGCACGGTGTGGCCATGCGCCTCGTTGATGATCTCGGCGGCGCCGAGATAGAAGGCCAGGATCGCGGTGATCAGCCCGCCATAGCCGCCCAGCGTGCCCAGGGCGGGGATGCCCAGCAGATCCTTGAAGCCGAGCAGCAGGAAGGTGATGGAAAGGGCCGCGAAGATCAGGAACAAGGTGCGGTTCAGCGCGAAGGTGCCGATCCACATTGCGATTGTGAAGGCGCCCCAGACCAGCAGATACCAGCCGACAGCGACAGCCGGTACGCCCTTGGCGAAGAATTCCACGAACAGCGCGAAGCTCCACCAGAAGGCGCCGTAGGAGCAGAAGGCGACGAAGCCGAAGCTGTTGCCTTTCACCATCTCCATCAGCCCGGCGCAGAATTGCGCGGTACCGCCGAAGGCGATGGCCATGGCCAGCACCAGCGGCACGGCGGTGGCGGGCATGAGGCCGGAATTGATTAGACAGAGAAGCCAGGTGGTCAGGGCAAAGCCGAACAGCCCGAGCGGGGCAGGATTTGCGAGCTTCATATTCTTATTCCTCCAGAAGAGTTGCGCTTTTTGGTCGTCTTTTTGTCATTTTGTTTTGTTGCCGGGCCGTTATTCGGCCTCTGATATGTAGCTTATTGCATATTTTTCATGGTCACGGAAGAACTCTGATGCATCAAGCCTTTAGCTTGACGCGCTCATTTTTGTTTTGGTCAGCAATTCCATGTGTTTATTTTGACGCGGCCGCGTCGGCCTCAACATCTATCGCTCTCGTGCTTGTCTCGTTTTGGAACGTTTTGTTCCGGCCCTCATCCACACCCGATGGGGCGGCCAGCTGAGGCGTCGCCGGGATATGTCGGAGCGCGAAGGCTTTACCCCCACGCGCGACTCAGGTTTTGGCCAGCAATATGGGTTTAGAGGGCATAATTGAAACCAGGCCGCTCTGCTCCTCAGATGACCGGGTTCTGGACCCCGTCCATCGGCAGCACCGCGCCATTGACGTAGCTGGAGAGCGGCGAGGCGAGGAACAGTGCCGCATTGGCGATCTCTTCCGGCTTGGCCATCCGCCCGGCGCGGATTTTCGCCACCGTCTCGGTCAAAGCCTCGTCCATGGAGATGTTGCGGCTGCGGGCGGTGGCTTGCAGCCCTTCCTGCACGCGGCCGGTCTCGGTGAGGCCGGGATTGATGCCGTTGATGCGTACGCCGGAGGTGGCGTAGGCGGCGGCGAGGCCGGCCGTGGCCAGCATCAAGGCCGCATTCGCCGCGCCGCCGGCGATATGCTCGGGCGCGGCCACCTTGCCGCCGACGCCGATGATGTTGACGATGGCCCCATGCCCGCGCGCGGCCATGCGCTTGATCGCGGGGTCGACCAGATTGATGGTGGAGAAATATTTCGCGTCCATCGCCGCGCGGTAGGCATCGGGGGTGAGGTCCGGCGGCGGGTTGCGCCGCGCCGCGCCGGCGCTGTTCACCAGCACCTCCAGCGGCCCCAAAGCCGCCTCGGTCTTGTCCAGCAGCGCCAGTGCCGCCTGCGCCTCCGAGAGATTGGCGGCGAAGCCGACGGCGCCCGGAAGTGCTGCCAACGCGGCGTCGATATTGGCCTGATCGCGCGAGGCGATGGCCACCCTTGCCCCTTGCGCCAGGAAGGCCTTGGCGCAGGCCAGGCCGATCCCTTTGGAGCCGCCGGTGACGAGAACAGCCTTGCCGGCCAGCCCGAGATCGATCACGCCGCGACCTCGGCCGGCAGCAGGATGTGCTGCAGGGCCGCCACCAGATCATCCATCATCGCATCCGTATGTTTCGGGCCGGGGGTGAAGCGCAGACGCTCCGTGCCGCGGGCGACGGTGGGGTAGTTGATCGGCGTGGCATACATGCCGAATTCCCGGATCAGCCGCATGGAGACTTCGGTGGCCTTGGCGGCGTCGCCGATCATCAGCGGCACGATATGGGAATTGCTCTCCATCACCGGCAGGCCGGCCGTCTTGAACTTGGCCTTCAGCGTCTCCGCGCGGTCGAACAGCCGGGCCCGGCGTTCATGGTCCTCCTTCAGGATGCGGATGGAGGTCAGCGCCGCGGCGACGGTCGGCGGCGGCAAAGCGGTGGTGAAGATGAAGCCGGCCGCGACCGAGCGGATATAGTCCAGCACCTTGAAATCGCCGGTGATATAGCCGCCATGGCAGCCATAGCCCTTGGCCAGCGTACCCTCGATGATGGTGATGCGGTTCGCCACCCCATCGCGCTCGGAAACGCCGCCGCCATGTTCGCCGTACATGCCCACGGCATGCACCTCGTCCAGATAGGTGAGGGCGTTATATTTATCCGCGAGATCGCAGATTTCCGTCATGGGGGCGATGTCGCCATCCATGGAATAGACGCTCTCGAAGACGATCAGCTTCGGCGCCTCCGCCGGGGCGGCAGCGAGCAGGCGCTCCAGATCCTCAAGATCGTTATGCTTGAACACATGCACCGTGGCGGTCTTGCCGCCCTTGATGCCGACGATCATGGAATTATGGTTCTGCGCGTCCGAGAACACATGCCAGTCCGGCAGGGAATTCAGGATCGCGGTCAGCGTCGCCTGGTTGGAGACATAGCCGGAGGTGAAGAGTAGCGCGGCATCCTTGCCGTGCAGATCGGCCAGCTCCTCCTCAAGCGCCACATGGAGCGGCGAGGAGCCGGCGATGTTGCGCGTGCCCCCGGCGCCGGCGCCGTAGCGCTGGGCGGCGGCGGATGCGGCCTCGATCACCCGCGGATCGGTGCCCATGGCGAGGTAGTCATTGGTCGACCAGACCAGAATATCCCGCGTCTGGCCTTCCATGGTGACGGAATAATAGGGGAAGCGGTCGGCCAGCTTCTCCAGCGCCACGAAACGGCGATAGCGCCCCTGAGCCGAGATGTCGGCCAGCGCTTCGTCGCATTTGGTAAGAAATTTATGCATCTCGACCCGCGTTCGTGAAAAATCCTGGGCGAAAAAAGCGCCCCCGCGCCGCCCAAGTCAATGACGCAAATCAACCGGGCAGCTTTGTGCGGCGCACAAGCTTGCCCGGTTTACAGCGCCGCTAAACGCGCCCGGCGACGTAGGTGCGCAAACTGTCCACCTCATGCTGGCTCTGGTCGATGCGGGCCTTCACCACGTCGCCGATCGAGACCAGCCCGGTGAGGCGGCCATTTTCCAGGATCGGCAGGTGGCGGAAATGGCCGTTGGTCATCATCTCCATCGCCTGCTCGACGGTGGTTTCCGGCGTGCCGGTGGTGATCTTGCGGGTCATCAACGCGCCGGCGGTCATGGAGAGCGTGCCGGCGGCGCGGGTGGCCAGGGTGCGGACCACGTCGCGCTCGCTGAGAATGCCGATCAGCTCGCCATTTTCCACCACCAGCACGGCGCCGATGACTTTCTCCGCCAGGATGCTGACGACACCGCTGACCGGCAGATCCGCCGGAACCGAAACGAAACCGGGGGGCTTGTTCTTCAAGATCGCGCTTACGAGCATTTTATTCCTCCGTTTTCGGCAAGTATGGGGCAAAGCCGCGGCAAGGTTCAATTATTATTTGAATGGGTCTCAGAAATTTCAGGTATAAGCTGTATCTCGACCAGATGCGCGAACACGCTGTGCTGGGCCAGCAAATGCTGGAAGGTCCTGCGTTCGACGATCAGGGTTTCAAAACCCTCCGGCTGTGCCTCGATGCAATTTAACGCCTCGGCTATCTCGCAGGCGCGGCGGATGTCCGCCGGTGTCGTGTCCGGGCGGCGGATCCGCAGAGTCACGCGGCTGGAGCGGTTGAACAGCATGGCGTCCTGAAACACCACACCGATGGCGCGGTGCTGCCGCATGGCGGGAATGACTCGACGCTTTGATTCAAATCATTGTTTTTGACATTCATTCGCATTAAGTCTGGGTCTCAAACCTCTGCTTTGGGGATACCAAGTGCTGCGCCAGACCCATTTAGGCTCGTCCGATGCCGGAACCACCCCGCGTGACATGACGCTGGGGCAGGCGAAGCCCGGCTTCAAAGGCAATATCCTCGCCGTGGACCCGATTGGCGTGCAGGGCAGCCTGCCGGAAGAGGAGCTGGAGCGCCGGCTGCTGGAGATGGGGCTGGTGGAGGGGGCCGAGATCGAGGTTCTGCATGAGGGGCTGATAAGGCGCGACCCGATCGCGGTGCGGATCAATGGCCGCGCCACCTTCGCGCTGCGCCGGCGGGAAGCCGGTGCGGTGCTGGTGGTGCCCGCCTGAACCGGATTTAACAGATGAGCCATTGTGCCGAGGCCCCGGAAAACGGGGCGGTTTTGCATGCCGAGACGATCGCGCGGATCGCGCTGATCGGCAACCCGAATTGCGGCAAAACCGCTTTGTTCAACGCCTTGACCGGCAGCCGCCAGCATGTGGCGAATTATCCGGGGGTCACGGTTGAGCGCAAGGCGGGGCATTTCACCACGCCGGGCGGGCGGGCCATCCGGGTGCTGGATCTGCCCGGCACCTATTCGCTGCGCGCCCGCAGCCCGGATGAGGTGATCGCCCGCGACGTGGTGCTGGGCCGGGTGGTCAGCGAGGCGCTGCCGGAATTTCTGCTCTGTGTGGCGGATGCGACGGATCTGCGGCTCTCGCTGCGCCTGGCGCTGGAGCTGAAGGCGCTCGGCGCGCCGATGGCCCTGGTGCTGAACATGGCGGATATCGCCAAGCATCGCGGCATCGTCATCGATACCGAAAAGCTGGCGGGGATGCTGGGCATGCCGGTCATCGCCTCGGTGGCGGTGCGCAAGGCCGGCATCCGCGAGCTGCTGGCCTTCCTGGATGAGCGCGTGGCGCTGGGACTGCCGGCGCCGCAGCCCGTGCCCGCCTGGGAGGCGCCGGACCGCCACGCCATGCGCGACCTGCAGCGCCAGGCGGATGCGCTGATCGCCGCCTGCGTGACCATGCCGGCGCAGACCTACAGCACCACGGCGCGCATCGACAAAGTGCTGCTGCACCCGCTCGCCGGGCTGGTGGTGCTGTTCGCGATCCTGTTCGTGATGTTCCAGGCGGTCTTCACCTGGGCGCAGGCGCCGATGGATGCGATTTCCAACCTGTTCGACTGGCTGGGCGTGCTCGCCGGGCATGTGCTGCCGGAGGGGCCGCTGCTCTCCTTCGTGCGCGATGGCGTGCTGAACGGGGTGGGCTCCGTGGTGGTGTTCCTGCCGCAGATTTTGATCCTGTTCTTCTTCATCCTGGTGCTGGAGGATTTCGGCTATATGGCCCGCGCCGCCTTCCTGATGGACAGGATCATGGGCGGGGCCGGGCTGCATGGGCGCGCCTTCATCCCTCTGCTCTCCAGCTTCGCCTGCGCCATTCCCGGCATCATGGCCACCCGGGTGATCGATGGCCGGCGGGATCGGCTGGCGACGATTCTGGTCGCGCCCTTGATGACCTGCTCGGCCCGAATTCCGGTTTATACGCTGATCATCGGCGCCTTCATTCCGGATAAGCATGTGCTGGGCATCCAGCTGCAGGGGCTGGTGATGTTCGGGCTGTATGCGGTGGGCATTGTCGCGGCTTTGGGCGTGTCCTTCATCATGAAGCGTCTGGTCTGGCGCAAGGCGCAGCATGACCCGTTCCTGCTGCAGCTGCCGGATTACAAGATGCCGAGCCCGCGCAGCGTGGCCATCGGCCTCTGGCAGCGGGCGAAAGCCTTCCTGAAGCGCGCCGGGACGACGATTTTCTCGATGATGATCGTGATCTGGGCGCTGTGCTCGCTGCCGCTGGCGCCCAAGGGGGCCACCCAGCCCGCCATCGATTACAGCGCCGCCGCCTGGATCGGCCATGTGCTGGCGCCGATCTTCCAGCCGATCGGCTTCAACTGGCAGATCAATGTCGCGCTGATCCCCGGCATGGCGGCGCGTGAGGTGGCGGTGGCCGCACTCGGTACGGTGTATTCCATCTCCGCCTCGGCGGATGATCCGGGGCATCTGGGCGGGGTGCTGGCGGCGCATTGGAGCATCGCCACGGCGCTGGCGCTGCTGGCCTGGTACGTGTTCTCCCCGCAATGCGCCTCCACCCTGGCGACCATCCGCCGCGAGACCGGCGGCTGGCGCTGGGCGGCTCTGGTGTTCGCCTATATGCTGACGCTGGCGTATGGGGCGGCGTTCGCGACCTATCAGCTCGCCTGCCTGGCAGGGTTAGGGTAGCGCCAATAAAGCCTCCGCCAGCGCCCCCGGCATGGATAAAAAGGGCGAGTGGTCGGCTGGCAGGGTCAGCACCGTCTCGCAGGGCAGTGCCACCTGCATCGCCCGCTGCAGGGCCAGCGGCAGAACCCTGTCCTGCGTGCATTCTATATAGGCCCGGGGTAAATCCGGCATGGCGGTGAGGGGGCCGAGAAACTTCCCATCGGCTCCGGCTGCAGCCGCGCGGCGGCGCTGGCCGCCACCTCCGGCGGGGCGAGATTGTAAAACCGGGCCGCCACCGCGTCCGGCGCCACCGCAAGGCAGCGCCCACGGGCCGGGCGCAGATAATCCGGCGCGCCGCCCGCCTCCTGCATGGCGATGGCGCTCTGCATGCTGCCGCCCGGCGGCAGCAGAAATCCGGTGAGATAGACCAGCTTGCGGACCGCCTGCGGCGCGATTGCACCAGCTTCCGAAATCACCAGCCCGCCCCGGCTATGGCCGACCAGCAGCACGGGCGCGGATGCCGCCAGCGCCAGATCCGCGATTTGCCGCGCCCAGAGCGGCAGCGGGTTGGCGCCGGCCGGCACCGGGGCAAGATCCGGCGCGATTACCTGATGCCCGACCGCTTCCAGGAGCGGGGTGAGCGCCGCCCAGCACCAGGCGTCGTGCCAGGCGCCGGGAACCAGCAGAAACACCGCCATGGTTCAGCCGGCGATCGGCCCGTACAGCCCGGGCCGGCGGTCGGTGAAGAACGGGTCCGCCCGCCGCACCGCCTGGTGATGGGCAGGGTCGATCTCGGCGAACAGCATCTCCTCGCCGGTGCCCGCCATCGCCAGCACCGCCCCGTTCGGCCCGCAGATGGAGGAGAGACCGATATAGCCGAGCCCGTTCTCCTCGCCGGAATGGTTGGCATAGGCGAGATAGACCTGGTTCTCATAAGCCCGCGCCGGGATCACATGCCGCGCCACCTGCTCATAGGGCTCCATCTGCGCGGTGGGGACCAGCAGCAGATCCACCCCGGCCAGGGCCAGAGTGCGGGCGGGCTCGGGGAATTCGATATCGTAGCAGATCAGCAGCCCGATTTTCAGCCCGCCCAGCTCGGCCACCGGGAAATCCTGCCCGCGCTGCTTGAACATGTCCCGGTCCAGCTCGCCGAACAGATGCGTCTTGCGGTAATTCAGCAAAATCCGCCCATCCGGGCCGATCAGCACCGCGGCGTTGGCCACCTGGCCCGCCACCAGCTCCGGATAGCCGAAGACCAGCGCGATGTTCAGATCAGCCGCCGCCGCCTGCGCCGGGGCCAGGCCGGATTGCGGAATGGCCAGCGCCAGCGCCGCCTGCGGGCCGATATTATAGCCGGAGAGATACATTTCCGGCAGGATGAGCAGATCCGCCCCCTGCGCCTTGGCCGAGACCGCCTGCGCGCGCAGATGCGCGAAGCCGGCTTCGAGGTTGTTGACGCATCCTGGGCCCTGATACAGCGCGATTTTCATGCATGGCAGCGTAGCACCGGCGCGCAAATGTTGAAAATCCCGGAAAAACCCGATAAACCCCGCCCGCCGGCACCCCTGGAGGCCGGCTTTTGTTGTTTTATGGAGCTGAAAATGGCCGATTTTGAACTGATTGAAGCCTCTGCTCGTTCGCGTGCCGGCAAGGGGGTGGCGCGGGCGACGAGGCGTGAGGGCAAGGTGCCCGCCGTGATTTATGGTGCCCGCCAGGAGCCGAGCCTGATCGCGCTCGACCCGCGCATCGTGATCAAGGAGCTGAAGCGTGGCGGCTGGCGTTCGCGCCTGTACGAGATCGACGTGGCCGGGACCAAGACCCGCGCGCTGATGCGCGACGTCTCCTTCCACCCCGTCACCGACCAGCCCGAGCATGTGGATTTCCAGCGCCTCGTCGCCGGTGAGCCGGTGAAGGTGGCCGTGGCCGTGCACTTCCTCAACGAAGCGACCTCGCCGGGCCTGAAGCGCGGCGGCGTGCTCAACGTCGTGCGCCACAAGGTGGAAGTGGTGGTGGATGCCGACCACATCCCCGAGAAGTTCGAGATCGATCTCGGCAAGCTGGACATCAACGACAATGTGCGTTGGCACGACCTGCAGGGCGCTGAGAACTGCAAGCCGGTGATCACCGGCCGCGATTTCGTCATCGCCACCATCGCCCCGCCGCTGGTGAGCGCCGAGCAGTTGGCTGCTGAGGCCGCCGCCGCTGCCGCCGCCGCCGCCGCCAAGGGCGGCGCCAAGAAGGGCGGCAAGAAGTAAGACGTAAAGTTACCGCGCCATGCTGCTTTGGGTTGGTCTAGGAAACCCGGAACCGGGCATGGCGCGGCAACGCCATAATATCGGCTTCATGGCGGTGGACGCGATTGCGTCCCGCCATGGCTTTTCCCCCTGGCGTGCCCGCTTCAAGGGCATGACCGCCGAGGGGCGCATCGGCACACAGAAGATCCTGCTGCTGAAGCCGATGACCTACATGAATCTGTCCGGCGAGGCGGTGCAGGAGGCATCCTCCTTCTACAAGATCGCGCCCGTGGACATCACGGCTTTCCATGACGAGCTGGATCTGGAACCGGGCAAAATCCGGGTGAAGAAAGGCGGCGGCAATGCCGGCCATAACGGGCTGCGCAGCATGGATAAGCATCTCTCCACCCCGGATTACTGGCGGGTGCGTCTGGGCATCGGCCATCCTGGCGACAAGGCCCGGGTGACCGGCCATGTGCTCGGGGATTTTTCAAAACAGGATCAAAACTGGCTGATCCCGGTGCTGGACGGCGTGGCGGATAACGCTGGGCTGCTGGCGCAGGGCAAGGCCGAGGATTTCATGACGCGCCTGGCGCTGGTCAACGGAGTGCAGAAATAATGGGTTTCAATTGCGGGATCGTGGGCCTGCCGAATGTCGGCAAATCCACGCTGTTCAATGCGCTGACCGCGACGGTGGCCGCCCAGGCGGCGAATTACCCGTTCTGCACCATCGAGCCGAATGTCGGCCGGGTGGCGGTGCCGGATAAGCGCATGGCAATACTGGCCGAGATCGGCAAGAGCCAGAAGCTGGTGCCGACCAGCCTGGAATTTGTCGACATCGCCGGGCTGGTGCGCGGCGCCTCCAAGGGCGAGGGGCTGGGCAACCAGTTCCTGGCCAATATCCGCGAGGTGGATGCCATCGTGCATGTGCTGCGCTGCTTCGAGGATGACGACATCACCCATGTCGAAGGCTCGATCGACCCGGTCCGCGATGCGGAGACGGTGGAAACCGAGCTGATGCTGGCCGATCTTGAGAGCCTGACCAAGCGCGTGCCGCTGCTGCAGAAGAAGGCGAAGAGCAACGACAAGGCCGCCGCCGCCGAGCTGGAGCTGATCGAGCCGCTGATCAAGCTGCTGGAAGCGGGCAAGCCGGTGCGCGCGGGCATCCCCAAGGGTGAGGAGGAGGCGGTGAAGCGCCTCAACCTGCTCACCTCCAAGCCGGTTCTGTATGTGTGCAATGTCGAGGAAGCCTCGGCCGCCACCGGCAATGCCCAATCCGCCCGGGTGGCGGAGATGGCCAAGGCGCAGGGCGCGGCGCATGTGATCATCTCGGCCGCGATCGAGGCCGAGGTGAGCCAGCTGCCGGACGAGGACCGCGCCGGCTTCCTGGCCGATCTGGGGCTGGAGGATAGCGGTCTGGACCGCATCATCCGCGCCGGCTACCAGCTGCTGGGGCTGATCACCTATTTCACCGTCGGGCCGAAAGAGACCCGCGCCTGGACCATCATCAAGGGCACCAAGGCGCCGGGCGCGGCGGGGGTGATCCATGGCGATTTCGAGCGCGGCTTCATCGCCGCCGAGACCATCGCCTACGATGATTACGTCGCCAATAAGGGCGAGGCCGGGGCGCGCGATACCGGCAAGCTGCGGGTCGAGGGCAAGGAATATGTCGTCAAGGATGGCGATGTGATGCTGTTCCGCTTCAACGTGTAGGCCTGGCAGGCTAGGATAAAGGGGCGCCCCGGCGACGGGAGCGCCCCTTTTTTATCTCAGGAGCCTCCATGTCCCCAGCGCGCGTGATCGAAGCCATTCTGTTCGGCGGGCGCTGGCTGATCGTGCCGGTCTATCTCGCCATGCTGGTGCTGCTCGGCATCATCGTGGTCTATTTCATCGGCGAGCTGGTGCATGCGCTGCCCGGCATCGCCAGCATCACCGAAAACCAGCTGCTGATCTTCAGCCTCTCGCTGGTCGACCTCTCCCTCACCGCCAATCTCGTGGTGCTGGTGATCCTCTCCGGCTATGAGAATTTCGTGCGCAGGGTGGCGTTCGACGAGAGCGACCTGCGGCCGGAATGGATGTCGAAAATCGATTTCTCCGGGCTGAAGCTGAAACTTCTCGCTTCGATGACGGTGATCGGTGCGGTGCATCTGCTGCGCAGCTTTCTGGATGTGGCCAATGAGACGGACCGGAATTTGTTCTGGCAGCTGGTGATCGTGCTGGCCTTCGGGCTGCTGTCGCTGGTTTTGGCGCTGACCGACCGGGTGGAGCATAAAGAGTAGGCGGAACATACTATCTGGATATGATTTATCGTCGTGCAGGCAGCGACCTGAAAGCCGGTTTGGATCGGTTTGGCACGGGAAAAGGTTACGCCAGTGATATTCTAGCCGCCGCCGCTTGTTTGAAAAAATCTAAAGGGAGCAATAATGTGATCGATCCGAAATTGGCCAAAACCTGCCTTTTGCAGATCCACAAATGAAGCGGCTCATTCAAGGCATAACAGCTTTTTCCCTCCTCGCCGGGCCAGCTCTCGCTTCATCTTCCGACTGGTCCGGCCTCGATACATTCGCGGGTACTTATCCGGCGGCGGGGTTGATGAAATCGGCGATCATACGCCAGCAACTTAGTAATTTACTGAGCCCGCGGCAGCGGGCGCAGTTGAAGGCGATGGCGGTTTCGCCGCCGGTTTCGAAAATCGGCAGTGATTTAATGGCGCAGTTCTGCATGCCCCATATGTGCGGCAGCGAAAGTGCGGTTCTGGTCATCGACCCGGCGGCGGCGAAAATATGGGTTGGATTTTACGAGACCGATGGCAAGCGCGTGCAAATGGAGTGGATCGGCACGGACGACCCGGCCGTTCTGCCGCCGGATATCCAAGCCAGCCTGGCCAAACTCCATAACCCGTTCTGACCCCCTCCAACCCCGCCCCGTATGAAACCCATTGCAGCCCGGATTTGCGCTTTTCCCCAATAGGCCCTAGGCGTATCAGACCGATCCTGCCGCATGCCCTGGAACATTGACAATGTAACAGTGCCGTGGGGGGAGCGGGTGGCTTTCGTGGCAGAGTATGTTCCCTGCCAGAGACAAGCCAAGAATGAGTTAGGAATTTCTTATGGCGATCGGCACTGTTAAATTTTTCAACGAAACCAAGGGCTACGGCTTTATCAGCCCGGAGACCGGCGGCCCGGATGTGTTCGTGCACATCTCCGCCGTGGAGCGCGCTGGCATGCGCAGCCTGAATGAGGGCCAGAAGGTCAAGTTCGAGCAGGTGCAGGATCGCCGCAGCGGCAAGACCGCCGCCGACAACCTCGAAGCGGCGTAAGCCGGATGGCCGGAAAGCTTGCTTTCCGGCTTTTTTGGGTCAGGCCGGGAATGGCACCATGCGGTTGCCGGCCTCATCCCACAGCGTGAAGCTGGGCGCGGCCAGCGCCTCGCGCAGCGTCAGGATGGTCACGTCCTGCGTCACCTCCGGGCAGCCATCATGGCAATCCTGCAGCCGGTAATTCGGAATGCCGGGGCGCAGATGGTGAATATGGTGCAGCCCGATATTGCCTGAAAACCATTGCAGCCAGGCCGGCAGCTTCAAATACGAGGCGCCATGCAGTGCGGCTTCCGTGGGGCACCAATCTTCCTGACGGGCCCATTGTGACTCCTCGAACCGGTGCTGCACCGAGAACAGCCAGATGCCGATGATCGACGCCAGGATGATGGCGGGCAGATGCACCAGCAGCACGGCCTTCAGGCCAAACGTCATAATCAACCCGCCATAAACCAGCACAAGACCCAGATCGAGCAGATAGACGCTGCGCCGTTCCCGCTGCCGGGCGCGGGGGGTATCGAAGGGCAGGCGGTAGAGCAGCAGGAAGATCACCGGCGGCAGCAGCACATGGATCAGCAGCGGATGGTGGCTCAGCCGGTACAGGCGTTTGCCCCAGCCGGACATCGCCTGGTATTCCGCCAGCGTCGCGCAATCCGAGAAGAAATCCGCGGGAATGCCGCGCCCATCCAGATTGTTCCAGCTCTGATGATGCCGCGCATGCAGCCGCCGCCAATAGGAAAACGGCGTGAAGGTGACCAGGCTGCAGAGCGTCCCGAAGCCGGCATTGAGGCGCTTGGAGCCGAAAAACGAGCCATGCCCGCAATCATGCTGGAACATGAACAGCCGCACGATCAGCCCGCTGGCGGGCAGCGCCAAAGCCAGGGTCAGCCAGAGCGCGACATGCAGACTGGCATACATGGCGGCGACGCAGAGCAGATAAAGCCCGAAGGTGGAGGCAGCCTGAAACGCGGCGCGGCGCGGGCAGGGCGCCTGATAGCTCCGCAAAAGCCCGAGCGGCAGCGCGCCGGCGGACAATGGGCTGCTGAATTCTGTGGACGACAAGAGGCCTCCGGCGTTTTTCTTATAAATCTGTCTCTATCACGATCGGCGCCCCGGAAACCAACTCATTCATGTCCTGTCCGCCGCCGCGCGGCATGGCATGGGCCCTGTGCCCCGGGCGGACAAGCCCGGTTGCGTGAAGCTCCCGTGACACAAGCGTTCAGTAGCGCAGCGCCCGATACCCGCCCGGCGCCGGTTCCACCCCGTGCGTATCATGCCCGAAGCCGGGAAATTGCCGGTCGAAACGCTCCACCGCCGCCAGATAGCGCAGCACCGGCCCGTCCACCGTGCCGAAATTTTCCCCCGGCATCAGCAGCGGAATGCCCGGCGGGTAGGGCACGATGGCGGTGGCCGCCACCCCCCGGCCAGCGCGGCCAGCCCCGCCATGCCGCCTTCGCCGCGGATCAGCCGGTCATGCGCCTCCGCCGGGATCATCTCCGGCAGCGGCAGCAGGTTATAGGCCTCCTGCAACTTTTCCGGATAGCCGGTCTCGCCCATCGCCCTGAACATCGCCTGGCCCAGCTCCTTGAGCCCGAGCGCGCCATAGGCGGCCGGGTGCGCGGCGCAGAGCGCGGGCAGGGCGCGGCTGAGCGGGGTGTTGGCATCGTAATCGCGTTTGAAATCCAGCAGCGCGCTCACCAGCGAGCCCCATTTGCCCTTGGTCACGCCGATGGAGAACAGGAACAGGATGGAGAAATGCGCGGTTTTTTCCGGGGTGATGCCGTGTTCCGCGAGATAATGCGCCAGCAGCGGGGCGGGGATGCCCTGCGCCTCCAGCTTGCCGTCGCGCCCCATGCCCGGTGTGGTCAGCGTCACCTTGATCGGGTCGAGCAGGCAATAGCCCGGCTCCAGCCCGGCAAAGCCGTGCCAGTCCGCCCCCGGCTCCAGCGCCCAGCAGGCCTGGCTGCTGGCGAGCAGCTGCGGCGGCGCATCGGCGAAGGGCAGGCGCAGCGCCCCGTCACGCACGAAATCCGGCTGCCAGACGCCGAAGAACCAATCGCCCTTTTCCAGGAAGCCAGCCTGCAGCCGCGCGACGGTCTGGCGGAAGGCGACCGCCTCGGCGATCGCCTCCGAGGTCAGCAGCTGCCCGCCGGCGCCATCCATCATCGCCGAGCTGATATCGGTGGAGGCGATGATGGCGTAGTTGGGCGAGGTGGAGGCGTGCATCATCAGCGATTCATTGAACCGCACCGCTTCGATCGGCACCCGCCCCTCGCGCAGATGCACCATCGAGGCCTGGGAGAGGGCGGCCAGCAGCTTGTGGGTGGATTGGGTGGCGAAGATGGTGGGGCCGGTGCTGTCGCGCCCCGCCGGGTCGCCGCGCATGGCGTAGTGGTTCTCGTAAATCGGGTTGAAGCGGGCATGGCCGAACCAGGCTTCGTCGAACAAAATCCGGTCCACCGAGGGGCTGAGCAGCGCTTCGACCCGCGCGGCATTGTAGCACAGCCCGTCATAGGTGGAGTTGGTGACGATGGCCAAGGCCGGCCGGCTGGCCTGGCCGGCGGTCAGGCGCGAGGTGGCGAGATTATGCGCGATGGCTTCCTTGCTCAGCGAGGCCGGGGGGATCGGCCCGATCATGCCCAGATGGTTGCGGTAGGGCAGCAGATAGGCCGGCCGTGCCCCGGTGAGGGCCAGCCCATGCTCGATGGATTTATGCGCGTTGCGATCCGCCAGCACCGTCTCGCCGCGCGCCACCGAGGCGGTGAACACCACCCGGTTGGCGGTGGAGGTGCCGTTGGTGACGAAATAGCTCCGCTGCGCCCCGAACACATAGGCGGCATAGCGCTCGGCATCGCCGATCGGCCCGGTATGGTCGAGCAGCGAGCCCAGCGCCGCCACCGAGATCGAAAGATCCGCCCGCAGCAGCTTCTCGCCGAAATAATCGTAAAACATCCGCCCGGCGGGCGAGCGCAGAAAGGCGGAGCCGCCAGTATGGCCGGGTGTGTGCCAGGAATATTCCGCCTCGTCGGCGAATTTCGCCAGCGCCCCGAACATCGGCGGCAGCAGCGCCAGCCGGTAGCGGCGCACCGCCTCCAGAATCCGGGTGCTGACGAATTCCATCGAATCCTCCAGCAGCCAGATGAAGCCGTCCGCCGCGCGCATCACCTCGGCCGGCACGTGGGGCGCGGCCTCGCGCGTCGCCAGCAGGAACACCGGCAGCTTGGCGTTGCGGGCCCGCAGCGCATCCAGCACCTCGCGCGCCTGGGTGTGGCTGGGGTCCTGGTGCAGGTCCCAATCCAATAGCAGCGCCTGCAGATGCGGGTCCGCCTCGATCTCCTCATGCGCGGCGGCGGTGGAGAGGGCGATGACCGGGATCAGCTCATGCGCTGTCAGATCCTCCCGCAAGGCGCGGGCGGCCCGGCCTGGGGATGAGCCCTCGTGCAGCCGGTCGCAGACCAGCAGCACATTGCGGCCGATGCGTTTGCCTGTCTGTTCCGTCCTGGCCATGATGCTCCCTTTTGCGGCTTTCGGGATTGGATGGCGTTTGCGCGGCGCTGTCCAGCCCCGCCGGCATCATGGAATAAGAGGCTGTTTGAAAAGCCACTCTGGCGGCCGCCAAGCGGCGATTTGCTGCGCTCCGGTGCTCGCAAATCACCACTTGACGACTCACCATAGCGACTTTTGAAACAGCCTCTAAGTGTTTCAACCGCTTGGGGCGCGGATAGGTCTTGCACGCCGTCAGGCGATGGGATGCCTCCAAAAAACAACCGCGCCGGCGGTGGAGAACGCCGGCGCGGCCTTGGCCCGGAAGCATCCCAAGGGGTTAGGGGAACTTCCTCCGGGTATACAGATAGGCGATACCCAAAAGACCCAGATACAGGAAGGGAATAAAGACAATCAGGCTTTCCAGCTCGACCGGCATCAGATTTCCTCCCGTCCGGTTTCGTGCTGGGCGTCGTACATGACGGCGCCGCAGCCCGCGATCAGCACGATCATCACCGTGCCGACAATCCAGGCGAAATACCAGGGACCGTAATCCCCAGCCACCACGGCGAGCAGCAATGCCAGAGCAAGCACCACGCCGAGGCCCACGAAGGTGAATAATTTACCCATTTCGTTGCCCTTTCTATTTAATAGCTGTGCTCGTCATGCGCCACCGCGGAAGCCTTTACTTTTCCGCGCATCACATAGAAGCACCAGGAGGTGTAGCAGATGATGATCGGCGTGAAGACCAGCGCGAAGAACAGCATCCAGCCGAGATTATATTCGCTGCCGGAGGCGTTCCACACGGTCAGGCTCTGGCTCGGATTGGTGGTGGAGGGCATCAGGAAGGGGAACATGCTGGCCCCCGTCGTGAAGATCGCGCCGATCCAGCCGATCGCCCCCAGCCACCAGGCCAGCACCGGCTTGCCCGCCAGATTCAGCAGCGCCGCGCCGAACATGCCGACGAGACCCAGCGCCGGCAGCACCCATAGCGCCGGGTAGGCGGCGTAGTTATGCAGCCAGGCGCCGACCACGGGCGCCACTGTGGGCCCGGTGAGCGGGGTGGCGGCGGCGTTGGGGTCAACCGCGCTGGTATAGGCAAAGCCGGTCAGGTGGCCGAGCCACAGCCCGCCCGCCAGGAACAGGATGCCGCCGACCAGCCCGCCGCCAATGGCGGCCTTGCGGGCGCGGCCATAAATCGGCTGCTCGCCGCGCAGCATCAGCATGGTGCCGCCCTGCTGGATGGAGAGGGCCAGAGACATCACGCCGCACATCAGCGCGAAGGGGTTGAGCAGATACCAGATGAAGCTCTCATCCTGATAATACTGTCCGTCCCAGCCATAATGATAGCCAACACCCTGCATCACATTGCCGAAGGCCGCGCCATAGACGATCATCGGCACCGCGCCGGAGATCAGGAAGGCCCAGTCCCAGGTGCCGCGCCATTTGCCGGCATCCACCTTGGAGCGATACTCGAAGGCCACCGGGCGCATGATCATGCTGAACAGCAGCAGGATCATCACCACGTAGAACACCGAGAAGGAGGTGGCATAAAGCGTGGGGAAGGCGGCAAAGATGGCGCCGCCGCCCAGGATGAACCAGACCTGGTTGCCATCCCAATGCGGGCCGATGATGTTGAGCGCCACCCGGCGCTCCGCATCGTTGCGGCCGACAAAGCGCAGCAGGCTACCGACCCCCATATCCATGCCGACCATCACGGCCAGGCCGGAGAGCAGCACCCCCAGCAGCACCGCCCAGATCAGTTTCAGAACAACATAGAGTTCCATGATAAACGCTCCTTTACTCGGCCGGGGCGGCGAACATCGGCGCCGGGGCAGCCTCTTGGGTCGGCGCATGGTGCGGCTGCGGACCCAGGCGGGCGAACTTGAACATCAGGTACAATTCAGCGGCGATGAAGGCGCTGTAGAGCAGCGCGAAGCCGATGAGCGAGAACACCATATAGCCAAGCCCATGGCTGGAGGCCGCCTGGAAGGTCGGCAGATAGCCATAGACCGACCAGGGCTGACGCCCGGCCTCGGCGGTGATCCAGCCGAACTCGCAGGCCAGGATCGGCAGCGGGATCGACCAGACGCACAGCTTCAGCAGCAGCGGATGCCGCTCCAGCTGGTTCTTCAGGCTGTAATAGGCCGCGAAGGCGAACAGTCCGACGAAGAAGAAGCCCAGCGCCATCATGATGCGGAAGGACCAGAAAGTGACCGGCACGTTGGGGATCGTGTCCTTCTCCGCCTGGGCGATGATGGCGCCCTGATTGGCCGGGGTGATCAGGTTCAAATCCTGGTTCGGTGCGTAGCGCTGCGCCAGGAAGCCATAGCCCATGTCGCTCTCATTCGCCTTGAAGGTGGCGAGTGCGGCGGCGTCATGGTCCTTGCCATAGGCCTGCAGCGCGTTCAGCGCCACGATGCCTTTCTGAATCCGCGGGCCGGCCTGCTGTTCCAGCGAGATCAGGCCAGGGATGTTGGTGTTGAAGGAATGCGCGATCAGCGGGTCCAGCACATAAGGCACGCCGATTTCGGCATAGTTGGTCTGCTTCGCCTGGTCGGGCAGGGCAAAGAGCAGCCAGGGGGCGGAAGCCGCCGAACCATTGGCGGCGCTATCCTGCCAGAGCCCCTCGATCGCGGCGATCTTGGTCGGCTGCACCAGATAATCCAGCCGCCCCAGCGCATCGCCCAGCGTCACCACCGCCAGCGAGGAGATGATGCCAAACAGGGCGGCCATGCGGAAGGAGCGCGCGGCCAGCTCACGATGCTGCTTGCGCAGAATGTAGAACGCCGAAATGCCCATCACGAACAGCGCCCCGGTGACGAACCCGGCGATCGAGGTGTGCACGAATTTCGCCTGCGCATCCTCGCTGAACACCAGCTGCAGGAAGGAGTTGAACTCCATGCGCATCGTATCCGGATTAAAGCTCGCCCCTTGCGGGTTCTGCATGAAGCCGTTGGCGACCAGGATCCACAGCGCCGAGAGGTTGGAGCCCAGCGCCGTCAGATAGGTGACGGCGAGATGGCCCGGGCGGGAGAGCCGGTCCCAGCCGAAGAACATCAAACCGATGAAGGTGGATTCCATGAAGAAGGCCATCAGCCCCTCGATCGCCAGCGGGGTGCCGAACACGTCGCCGACGAAATGCGAGTACATGGACCAGTTGGTGCCGAACTCGAATTCCATCGTCAGGCCGGTGGCGACACCGATGGCGAAATTGATCGCAAAGAGCTTGCCCCAGAACTGGGTCATGTCCTTGTAGATCTGTTTGCCGGTGATGACGTAGACCGTCTCCATCGCGGCGAGCAGGAAGGTCATGCCGAGCGTCAACGGCACGAACAGGAAGTGGTAGAGGGCCGTCAACGCGAATTGCAGACGCGATAGATCGACGACACTCGGATCGATTAACGGCATGACCGCTCTCTCCAGTTGTGGAAAAACTTTAACCAAGCGAACCGGGTATAGGCGGTGCCGGCAAAACGCGGCTTGATCTCTGTCAAATTCCGGCGGCGGAGCGGGTGAAGCCGGGAGAAAGAGGTGAATTGCTGCCCTTCGGTAGGGGCATGGCAGGGGGGCAGGCGTTTTGAGGGATCGTCTAGAGCCTTCAGCTTTTAGCTGAAGGCTCTAGCTTTCGTTTTGGCGAGCAATTTCATGTGTTTAAGTTGCCGCTGCCGCGCCAACCTCAACACATATCGCTCTAAGTGAATGCTGGTCCGGGGCCTATCGCCGGCGCAGCGCCTTGCCGTCCCGCAGCTCATACACCTCGTCCATCAGCGTCAGCCCGGCCGGGCGGTGGGTGATGTAGAGCACGCTGCGCCCGGCCAGCAGCGGCGCGAGGTCGGCCAGGAAGGCGCGCTCGGTCTCCACATCCAGCCCCTCGGTCGGCTCGTCCAGAATCAGCAGCGGCGCCGGCTTGAGCACGGCGCGGGCGAGCGCGATGCGCCGCGCCTGCCCGCCGGACAGGCTGGCCCCGCCTTCCCCCACCAGATGATCCAGCCCATGTGTAAGCCCGCGCACGAAGCCGGCCAGCTGCGCCACCTCCAGCGCGTGCCAAAGTGCCGCCTCATCCGCCGCGCCATTGGCCAGCAGCAGATTATCCCGGATGCTGGTGTGAAACAGATGGCTGCGCTGGGAGATGATGGTGGCATGGCGCGCCATCTCCGCGCTGGAAAAGGCCCGCAGATCCACCCCGCCAAACCGCGCCGTGCCGGCCTGGTACTCATGAAAGCGCAGCAGCAGATTGATCAGCGTGGATTTGCCGGCGCCGGAGACGCCCACAATCCCGACACGCCGCCCTTCCGGCAGGCTCAGGCTGAACCCATCCAGCACCTTGCGGCCGCCATCATAAGCAAGCGCGACCCCCGCCAGCTCCAGATCGTAGCGCTGCAAATCCGGGGCGGCGGTTGCGGGGGCGGCGACCGGCGGCATCTGGTCCGCCAGCGCGAAAATACGCCGCGCGGCGGTTTTGATCTGGCCGAGATAATTCAGCGCCGCGGGAAGCGGGGCCGTGGCCTCGAAGGCGGCCATGGCGCCGAGCAGCAGCATCGGCACTTGTGCGGCGCTCAGCCCGCCCGCCTCAAAGCGCCGCGCGCCGAACACCAGCACCGCCAGCAGCGTCGCGTTCGCCGCCAGCCCGGAGAGCGCCGCGCCCAGCGCCGCCCCATTGCCAAGCCGCGCCTGGGCACCGGCCAGCTCTTCATTCAGCGCCGCCGCGCGGGCCTGCATCGCCGCAGCCGCGCCGCTCACCAGCAGCTCCCCCATGCCTTGCAGCGCCTCGACATACTCGGCCCGCAAACCCGCATTCAGCCGGGTGATCTCCGCCCCCGGGCCGGCGCCCAGCCGCGCCGTCAGCACCGGGGCGAGGGCGCCGTTCAACCCCAGCCCGAGGATCAGCGCCAGCGCCGCCGGCCAGGAGAAGAACGCGAAGAACGCCGCCATCAGCAGCGAGGCCGCCAAAGCGGTCAGCACCGGCACGAACACCCGCAGATAAAACAAATTCAGCGTGTCGATATCGGCGACGATGCGCCCCAGCAGATCCGCGCTGCGCTGCCCCTGCAGCGCGGCGGGGGCCAGCGGCTCCAGCCGGGTGTAGAACCAGACCCGCAGATCCGCCAGCAGCCGGAAGGTGGCCTCATGCGTGACCAGCCGCTCGGCATAGCGCGAGGCCACCCGTAGCGTCGCGAAAAACCGCACCATCGCCGAGGGGGTGAAGAAGTTGAAGGCATTCTGCGCCGCGATCCCGGCTAGGCCGGCGATGGCGGTGGCGGCGAGGAACCAGCCGGAGAGGGCGAGCAGCCCGAAATTCGCCAGCAAGGTCAGCGTGGCCAGCCCCAGCCCGGCCAGCATCCAGCCTTGGCGCGGCGCGGTCAGGCGGATCAGACGCCAGATGTCAGACATAGGCCGCCTCCTGTGTGCGCAGCATGTCCCGATAGGGGCCGGGAACGGCCCGCAGGCTGGCATGGGTGCCGGACTGCACCAGCCGCCCCTCCTGCAGCACCAGAACCTGGTCCGCCCGCTCGGCCAGCGCCAGCCGATGTGCGATGATGATGGCGGTGACACCCGCATCCTGGTCCATCGCGTCCAATATCGCCGCCTCGGTCCGCGCATCCAGGCTGGCGGTGGCCTCGTCCAGGATCAGCAGCTTCGCCTGGCGGGCATAGGCGCGGGCGAGGGCGAGGCGCTGGGTCTCGCCGCCGGAGATATTGGCGCCGCCCTCGTCGATCGCCGCACCGAACTGGCCGGGCAGGCTTTGAATGAAATTATAGGCATGGGCGCGCGCCGCGGCATTGCGCAGCACGGCGAAGTCCCGCTGGGGCAGCCCGAGGGCGAGATTATCCTCGACACTGCCTTTGAACAGGCGCGGGCTTTGCGGCACCCAGGCCAGGGCCTGCCACCAGCTTTGCGGATCGATGCCGGCCAGATCCTGCCCATTCACCAGAATCCGCCCGGCGCTGGGGGTGAGAAACCCCAGCAGCAGGCGCGAGAGCGTGGTCTTGCCCGCCCCGCTGGCACCGACGATGACGGTGGTGCTGCCGGCCGGAAAGCGGGCGGTGACATCCTGCAACACCACCTGCCCCTCATAGGCAAAGCTCAGCTTTTCGCAGGCAATCTCATACGTCTCAGCCGGCGCCAGCCGGGCGCTGCCGCGCGCGGGCACCGGCGCATCCAGAAGGTCGAAAATCTGCCGCGCGGCGGCAATGGCGCTCATCTTTGCATGGTAATGCACCGAAAGCCCGCGCAGCGGCACGAAATATTCCGGGGCCAGCAGCAGCACCAGAAAGGCCGGGTAGAAATCGAAATGCCCGTGGATCAGCCGCGCCCCGAACAGCACCGCCACCAGCGCGATCGCCAGCGACGCGAAAAATTCTAGCACCGCGCTGGTGAGAAAGGCGATGCGCAGCCCATCCATGGTGGTGCGGCGATAATCGTCGGACATCCGCGCGATGATGGCGATCTCATCACGCGCCCGGCCAAACAGCTTCAGCGTGGTGAGACCCTGCAGCACATCCAGGAAATGCGTGCTTAAGCCCAGCAGCTTCAGCCATTGGCGCTGATTGATCGCCTCCGCCCGGTAGCCGACAAACACCATGAATAGCGGGATCAGCGGCCCCGCGACCAGCAGCACCAGCCCGCTGATCCAGTCCAGCGAAAACACCAAAGCGAGGATGGCCAGCGGCACCGCCACGCAGAGATACATCTGCGGCAGATAGCGGGCGAAATAGGGCTCCAGCGCCTCCACCCCGTCCAGCAGCACGGTGGCGTGCGCGGCGCTGGCGGCGCCCTCGGCCGGGCCGCGCGCGAACAGCCGTTCCAGCAAGGCGGCGCGCAGCCCGGTTTTGATGGTCAGGCAGGCGCGGCTGGCCAGGCGCTCGGCGCCATAGGTGAGCACAGCCCGCAGCCCGAACAGCAGGGCCAGCAGCAAAAGCGGCGTCTCCAGCCGCTCCAGCCTTACATGGTGAAACGAGATGGCGGTGACCAGCTTCGCCAGCAGCACGGATTGGCCGATCACCACCCAGGCGGAGAGCAGCCCCAGCCCGATGCTACCATAAAGCGCGCCCCTGGCGCGCTTGCCTTCGCGCATCAGGCGCGGATCCATGCGGTCACTCATGCGGCCGAGCTAACCCGGCCGGCCCGCCTGCGCCAAGATCTATGTCAAATCCTCACGCTTCCGGCGGCGGCACCTGGCGCAGCCATTCCCGGGCGATGTCGATCCTTCGCGCCACCCAGACATCCGGCAGGCTGGCGACATAATCCAGAATCTCCCGCAGCGCGCCGATGCGCCCGGGCCGGCCGATGATCCGGCAATGCAGCCCGATGGAGAGCATTTTCGGGCTGCTCTCCCCTTCCAGCCGCAGCGCGTCGATCGCGTCCTTGATGTAGGTGACGAAATGCGCGCCGGTATTGAAGCCCTGCACGGCGGCGAAGCGCATATCGTTGCTGTCCAGCGTGTAGGGCAGGATCAGCTGCGGCTTGCCCCATGTGGTGTCGTAATAGGGCAGATCATCCGCGTAGCTGTCGGCGTCATAGACAAACCCGCCTTCCTCGACCACCAGCCGCGCGGTGTTGGGGCTGGTGCGGCCAGTGTACCAGCCGAGCGGGCGGTGGCCGGTGAGGGAGGTGATGATCTCGATGGCGCGCTGCATATGTTCGCGCTCGATCTCTTCCGGCACATATTGGTAATTGATCCAGCGATAGCCGTGGCTGGCGATCTCCCAGCCGGATTTCAGCATCGCCTCCACCGCCTCCGGGTTGCGTTGCATCGCCATCGCCACGCCATAGACGGTGAGCGGCATGCCGTGCTCTTCGAACAGCTTGCGGATGCGCCAGAACCCGGCCCGCGCCCCGTAATCATAGAGGCTTTCCATGGAATGATGGCGCATGCCCGGCACCGGGGCGGCGCCGACGATTTCGGAGAGGAAGGTCTCCGCCCCTTCATCGCCGTGCAGCACGGTGTTTTCCGCCCCTTCCTCGTAATTCAGCACGAAGCTGAGCGCGAGCCTGGCCCCGCCTGGCCAGGTGATGCGGGGCGGATGGCCGGCATAGCCGACAAGGTCGCGCGGGTAGGCGGGGCTGTTAGCCGCCGCGATAGGTGGAATAGCCATAGGCGCTCAGGATCAAGGGGACGTGATAATGGCGCTCCGGCTCATGCACCAGAATGCGCACCGGAATGATGTCGTAAAATTCGGCCGCCCGGCGATAGGCGGCGGCATGGAAGCGCAGCTCATAGGCGCCGGCGGTGAGGGTTTCGGCCAGGCAGGCGCGCCCGCCCTCGTCCAGCGTCACCGAGGTGACCGTCCCGCCCGGCGCGTGCAGCTCCACCTGCATTCCCGCCGCGCCGCAGCCCTGGACCACATCCAGCACATGGGTGGTAAGGCCCTTCATGGCGTGATGTCCTGCAGCCGCAACCAGGTGATATGCCCGATTTCACGCAAGGCGGTCTCCTTCTCCGTGCTGGGGTCATGCGCCAGCCGCTTGGCGAAGGCTTCCAGGATCGCCGCCTTGCCGGGCTGCAGCCGCACGCAGATGATGAAGGGAAAGCCGAATTTTTCCCGATAGGCGGCGTTCAGCGCGGTGAAGCGGGCGAATTCCTCCGCACTCAGCGCCCGCAACCCCGCCCCTTGCTGCTCGGCCTGGGAGGCGGCGGTGAGGTCCGCCTGGCCGGCGCCAAGCTCCGGATGGGCGCGGATCAGCGCCAGCTGTTCGGCCTGTGCCGCATCCGCCACCACCGCCATCAAAGCCGCGTGCAGGCTGGCCTTGTCCGGGAAGGGGGAGGTTGTGAAGGCCCGTTCCACCACCCAGGGGAATGCTCGAACAGGCCGAGATACGGGCCGGACTCAGCGATCATGTCGACCTCCGGGAATTTCGCGACACGCTTGGCGAAAATCACTCACCCAAGCATAGTGGCGCCGATAGCCCAAGCGCGCAACCGGGACTGAGATGATGAAGAGCCTGACCGACCTGATCGACCAGCATGACGCCACCCGCGAGGAATTCCTCGCCGAACTGGTCCGCCACCCCTCCGATAACCCGGCCGGGGACTGCGCCCCGCACGCGGCGATGACAGCACAACTGCTCGAGCGGTTAGGGTTCCACGTGGAACGTCATGCGGTCCCCGAGGCGCTGGTGCGGGCGCATGGCATGGTCAGCAGCACCAATCTCATCGTCCGCCACGGCTTCGGCCCGGGCCCGACCATCGCCCTCAACGCCCATGGCGATGTGGTGCCGCCCGGCGAGGGCTGGAGCGCGGACCCGTACGGGGCGGAGATCCGTGAGGGCTGGATGTATGGGCGCGGTGCCGCCGTCTCGAAATCCGACATCGCCTCCTATGCCTTCGCGCTGAAGGCGCTGAAGGAGAGCGGGCTGGCGCTGAAGGGCACGATCGAGCTGCATATCACCTACGATGAGGAGACGGGCGGCGAGATCGGCCCGGGCTGGCTGCTGGCGGAGGGGATTTCCAAGCCGGATGCCGCGATTGCCGCGGGCTTCTCCTATAATGTCGTCACCGCGCATAATGGCTGCCTGCATCTGGAAGTGACCGTGCTCGGCCGCTCCGCCCATGCGGCGAAGCCGGAAACCGGGATCGACGCGCTGCAGGCCGCGACCTGCGTGCTCAACGCCCTCTATGCCGAGCGGGCCAGCCTGCGCGGCCAGCCTTCCGCCATCCCCGGCATCGGCGCGCCAGGGCTGACGGTGGGGCTGATCTCGGGCGGCATCAACACCAATGTGGTGCCGGACAAGATCACGCTGCGTCTGGACCGGCGCATCACCCCGGACGAGAACCCGGCGGCGGTGGAAGCCGGGCTGCGGGCGCTGATCGAACAGGCGGTGGTGGCGGTGCCGGGGGCGCGGGTGGAGATCCGCCAGGTGCTGCTGGCGCTGCCGCTGACCCCGCTGCCGGGGAGCGAGCGGCTGGCGGAGGCGCTGAGCCGCCGGGCGACCGAAATCTACGGCGAGCCGATCGGCACCACCGGCGTGCCGCTTTATACCGATGCCCGCCATTACGCCGCCGCCGGCGTGCCGATCGTGCTCTACGGCGCGGGGCCGCGCAGCATCGAGGAAGCCAACGCGCACCGGGCGGATGAGCGCCTGCCGCTTAGGGATCTGCACCGCGCGACCAAGGTGGTGGCGCTGGCGCTGGCGGATCTGCTGGGGTGAGGCCTACTCGTTGGTCTCGCCGGTATCCCCATCCCGCGCCTCCACTTTCTTGGATTCCGGCGAGTTCTCCTGGCGCAGGAAGATGCTGAGCACGACATAGAGGCCGATGGCGCCGAACTCGGCCTCCCAGCACTGGAACACCGAGAACCAGAAATCCGCGCTGCCGGCATAGGAAAGGGTGGAGAGGGTCGGCAGATGCTGCAGCGTTTGCTGTTCGTTATAGCGCCAGCTGCCGAAGAGCAGATGCAGCCCGAAGGCGATGATGAACATGGCGATGAACGCCAGGGACAGCGAGTTGGCATAGAGCGTGTCGGCCAGGTTGTCGCGCCGGCGCAGCCTCAGATACAGGCTGCGATGGCCGAACCCCTCCGGCTTGCGCGAATGCGCCGCGCCTTTCTGCCGCAGCACCGCGCTGAAGGCGATCAACACCGCCAGCTGCAAAATCGCCGCCTGCCAGTTGCTGAAGGCGCCATCCAGGAAATTGCCGGTGCGCAGATAGGCGCCGAGGGAGACCGGCGGAAAATGCGCTGATTTCAGGCTGCCATTATAATCGGCCCAGCCGGTGAGCCCCTGCGGGATCAGGCAGAGGATGAACAGGGTGAAGAAGGCGATGGAGAGCCCGTCATCGCGCCAGAGCTTGCGCAGGCGGTTGCCGAGACTCTCGTTCAACGGGGTGGTCAGGCTGGACATGCGCATCCTCTGAGCGTGTCTTGCAGATATATGTCCGCCAAGGCCGCAGGGAAGATGGCTCAGCGCGCGGCCAGGCGCTCCAGGAAATCCAGCATCACCCGCGCCGCCGCGTCCACATCCTCGGGCGTCACATGTTCGGCGGGGTTGTGGCTGACCCCGTCGCGGCAGCGGATGAACAGCATGGCCACGGGGCAGAGCGCGGCCATGCTCATCGCATCATGCCCGGCGCCGGAGGCGAGCGCGAAGGGCCGCCCGCCTTGCGCGGCAATGCTCTCCGCCAGCAGGCTCTGGGCGATGTCGTCGCACAGGCAGGGGGCGAGCTGCTGGACGATTTTCACCTCATGGCCGATGCCGCGCCGGGCGCAGAGTGCCGCCAGCCCCTCGCGGAACTCCCGTTCCGCCGCATCGCGCGGGCCGGCCAGCGGGGCGCGCAGATCGACCGAGAAGCTCACCCCGCCGGGGATCACATTGCCCACCCCGGGGGCGACGCTGAGCGCGCCGACCGTGCCGACGATGCCCTCGCGCATGGCGATCCGCTCGACCAGCAGCACCGCCTCGGCGGCGGCGGCCAGCGCGTCCCGGCGCAGCCCCATCGGCGTGGTGCCGGCATGGTTGGCCATGCCGGTGAGGTTCACGGCCAGGCGGGTCTGCGCGGCGATGCCGGTGACGATGCCCAGCGCCAGACCTTGCGCCTGCAGCACCGGGCCTTGCTCGATATGCGCTTCCAGATAGAGCCGCACATCCTGCCCCGGCGGGGGCTGGCGCAGGGCGGCCGGGTCCAGCCCGAAGCCGCGCATCGCCTCGCCCATGGAAATGCCGTCTTCATCCAGAAGTGTGGTGGGGTCGTCCGCCAGCGTGCCGGCGAGATGGCGGCTGCCGGTCATCGAGGCGTGGAAGCGCGAGCCTTCCTCATCGCCGAAGGCCAGGATCTCGATGGCGAAGGGCAGGCGCTTGCCCTGCCGGGCCAGCGCCTCGACCACGCCCAGCCCCAGCATCACCCCCAGCGCGCCGTCATAGGCGCCGGCATCGCGGACACTGTCGATATGCGAGCCGATCAGCACGCTGCCCGCGCCGGTGCCCTCATAACGGCCGATCAGCGTGCCCGCCGCATCCAGCCGCACGCTCATCCCGGCCGCCTGCATCCAGCCGGTCAGCGTCTCCAGCGCCGCCTTATGCGCGGGTGTCAGGAAGCGGCGGGTCAGCGCGCCTGCCTCCTCGCTGTAAGGCGGCTGCTTGAACAGGTCGCAACGGGAGACGGCGATGGCGCCAAGGCTCTGAGTCATGCCCAAAAACTAGCCGCAGATAGCGATTGCCCGCAATAAGATGGCTCGCTAGCATTTGCTTTGGAGCCAGCAGCGTGAAGGAGTGCCCAAGGATGGACCAGATCTCTCCCCCGAAGAGCGAGGCGCTGGCGGCGCTGGCGGCGCGGGTCCGGCATGATCTGGCCTGCCTGGATTATCCGGCCAGGCCCTGGGTGCGCCCGCATCGCCATCCGGAAGGGCATGTGTACGACGTGCTGATCGTCGGCGGCGGCCAGAGCGGGCTGGCGGCGGCCTTCGGGCTGATGCGCGAGAAGGTGGAGAATATCCTGGTGCTGGATGAGAATCCGGAAGGCCAGGAAGGCCCCTGGGTGACCTATGCCAGGATGGTCACATTGCGCACACCCAAGCATCTGATCTCGGTCGATCTCGGCCTGGCCGCGCTCACTTTCCGCGCCTGGTGGGAAGCGCAATATGGCGCCGAGGGTTGGGAGGCTTTGGGCAAAATCCCGCGCGCGGCCTGGATGCGCTATCTCATGTGGTATCGCCGGATTCTGGGGATTCCGGTGCGCAACGAGGCGAAGGTGACGCTGATCGAGCCGGTGCAGCGCGGGCTGTTTCGCGTGCATGCGAGCGGCTCGGCGCTGCTGGCGCGCAAGGTGGTGCTGGCCACCGGCATTCAGGGCGGCGGCGAATGGCACACGCCGGATTTCATCAAGACGCTGCCGAAATCCCGCTACGCCCATACCTCGGAGGCGGTGGATTATGCCGCGATGCAGGGGCGCCGCATCGGCATTCTCGGCGGCGGCGCCTCGGCCTTTGACAATGCGCAGTTCGCGCTGGGGGAGGGGTGGGGCGCGTGCAGGTCTTCATCCGCAAGCCGGCGCTGCCCCGGATCAACCCGATCCGCTTCATGGAAAATGCCGGGTTTCTCGGGCATTTTTCGGATCTGAGCGATGCCCAGCGTTATGACGGGATCGACCATTTCCTGTCCTTCAACCAGCCGCCGACCAACGACACGTTCAACCGCGCCTGCGCCTATGAAGGCTTCTCCTTCCATCCTGGCGAGCCCTGGCTTTCAGTGCGGGAGACGCCGGATGGGGTGGAGGTGACGACGCCGAAGGGCAGCTATGTTTTCGATTTCCTGGTGCTCTCCACCGGGCTGCTCACCGATGCGCGGCTGCGCCCGGAGCTGGTGGCGCTGGCCGGGGACATTGCCTGCTGGCGGGATAAATACCAGGCGCCGAAGCCGAACAAGCTGATCGACGATCATCCTTATCTGGCCAGGGATTTTGCCTTCACCGCGAAGACGCCGGAGGGGGCGGACCGGCTGCACGGGCTGTTCAATTTCAACTATGCGGCGCTGGCGAGTCTCGGGCTCTCCGCCTCGGCGCTCTCAGGCATGAAATTCGCCGCGCCGAAACTGGTTTACGGCGTGGTCTCGCAGCTTTTCACCGACGATGCGCCGGAGATCCTCGCGGATTACAAGGCTTATGCGGAGGAGGAGTTCAGCGGGGTCTGGCCCTAGCGCCTCAAGCTAGAGCATGATGACATTGATCTGACTCTGATTTGGGATTCCGGCGCGGTTTGAATTGTGATTCAAGCTGATTGCTGGGTATGGAGGCCAGCGTTGGATGGCGCATCCCTATTCGATGGACCATCGTGAGCGTGTTGTTGGTGCGGTTTTAACTGGCGGGATGTCGGCGCGTGGGGCGGCGGTTCGGTTTGGTGTGTCGGAGAGCAGTGCGATCAAATGGGTTCGTCGGCATCGCGAGACCGGCAGTGTGGCACCATCGCAAATCGGCGGACATAAGCCGCGGCTGTTGCGCGGTGCTTTGCGCGACTGGCTGATTGCAAGGGCCGCCCGCGACTTCACGCTGCGCGGGCTTGTCGCAGAGCTGTTCGCTGAATTTGGCGTGAAGGTGGACTATGTCCAGGTCTGGCGCTTTGTTCACGAAGAACGGCTGAGCTTCAAAAAAAAGCGTTCTGCCGGCCGAGCAGCTCAGGCCAAAGATCGCACGCCATCGGGAGCGATGGCAAAAATATCAGCGCCGGATTGACCCCACGCGCCTGGTCTTTGTTGATGAGACCTGGGCAAAGACCAATATGGCGCCGTTGCGCGGCTGGGCGCCTGTGGGCCAGCGCCTGCATGCCAAGATACCATATGGCCACTGGAAAACCATGACGTTCATCGCCGCACTGCGATGTGACCGGATCGATGCACCGTTCGTTTTCGACCAGCCGATCAATGCCGCCAGCTTCACCGCCTGGGTCGAACAGCAGCTTTGCCCCACGCTCAAGCAGGGTGACATTGTGGTGCTGGACAATCTCTCCAGCCACAAGAAACCCGCCATCAGAGCTGCCATCCGCGCCAAAGGCGCCAGGCTCTTGTTCCTGCCGCCGTATAGCCCAGACCTCAACCCCATCGAGCAAGTTTTCGCCAAGCTCAAACACCTGCTCAGAAAAGCCGCCGAGAGAACAAAGGAAGCAACCTGGCGACGGATCGGATCGCTACTCGACGCCTTCACACCGCAAGAGTGCAAAAACTACCTCGCTAATGCAGGCTATGCGTCAACTTAAAGTCATCAGACTCTAAAAGCTTGATGCTCTAAGACATGGCGGTTTTTGCGTCTCGCCGCACGCTGAGGATCGTCACCTGGCCGGCGCTGCCGGAGCTCTCCGGGAGGCGGGGCTGATTTTACGGCTTGTGGGGGTGGTGGCGCTCGAATTCCAGCCTGTCCTTGAACAAGCAGATCATCACCGCAAGGAAGCCGATTGCCACCGGCACCGCCAACATTTCCGCCCAGATTGTCACGTCGTTCATGTGTCTTGCCTTTGCTTCCACGCCCCCAGATCGGGAATGGGCCGCGTCTTTTCGCGCGGTGGATCGTCAGCTTAGCGCTGTGATCCGGCAAAGGCCAGAAAATACTCCCGGATTGCGACCTAAAAACCGAAAGGCCGCTTTGTGCTCCGCGCGCATGTGCGGCGCAATATGGGGTTAGGCTGACGCGGCTGCGGCGGGGCAGACGCCGTGCAGGAAGACATGAATGGCGGCGCGGATATGGGCGCGCCGCGCCTCGCCGCTGCGCCAGGCGAAATCACCGATGGATTTCCCGATCATCGCGCCGAAAATCATGTCCGAGAGCATGCGCGCGCTGGTCAGCGCATCCAGCGCCAGGTTGATCACGCCGCGATCCGCCTGGCGCTGCATCCAGATGGCCAGCGCCGCATAGGCCTGCTGCGCCCCGCTGGTCCGGGTGATCTCGCTCAGCTCCGGGTAGGTCTGGGCCTCCGCCAGGGTCATGCGGAAGAAATCCAGCCGCTGCCTGTCCTCGTCCTCGCTGATATCGATCCGGAAAATCCGCTCCAGCGCTGTCGCCAAGGGCAGGTCGTCGGGCACCGGTAGCTCCAGCCATTGCGGGCGGTCAGCATCCACGATCGCGGCGAACAGCGCGGATTTTCCCGGGAACAGCCGGTAAAGCGTCTGTTTGGAAATCTTGCACTGCGCCGCGATATCCTCGGTCCGGGTCGCGCCATAGCCTTGTTCCAGGAACAGGCGCCGTGAACAATCGATGATCAATCGCCGCTGCGTCTCGTCCGTACAGGCTTTCGGCCGCCCCCGATGCTTGCAAATCTCCTTGGCCACCTAATTTCCATCCAGTTTCGTTGCGTCTGCTCCAGGTCCGCGGCGGCTACAAAATGCAACCGGTCGCGTCTTGACAGTCCTTCGCAATCGCACAATATCAGTACTTATAAGTACTGTAAATGTTTCGAGCGTGTTGCTTCACTCTGCGTACTCTAACCGGATTTCTTTCTTTTTCATTTCCAGCCTGCCTTGAGAGGTCTTGATGTCCGTCGAATTTCGTCGCCCCGCCCGTGGCCGTGCCCTGGCGGCAACGTGCCTTGCCGGGCTCACGCTGCTGGCTGGTTGTGACAAGCAGAAGGCCGCCTCCGCGCCGCCGCCGCCGGCGGTGGGCACCGTCACCATCAAAACCCAGCCGGTGATCCGGCAAACCGAATTGCCGGGCCGCACCGCGGCGGTGATGACGGCGCCGATCATCCCGCAAGTGACCGGCGTGATTCTCAAGCGGCTGTTCGTCGAAGGCTCGGATGTGAAGGCCGGGCAGCAGCTTTATCAGATCGACCCGGCGCCCTATCAGGCGACTTACGACAGTGCCGTCGCCACCTTGAAGCATGATGAAGCCCAGCTCGCCACGGACCAGGCGCAGGCCCGCCGCTACAAGCCCCTGGCGCAGGCCCAGGCGGTCAGCCAGCAATCCTACGACAACGCGCTGGCGACGGTGAAAGAGGACGAGGCCAATGTCGCCTCCGCCAAGGCCAGCATCGAGAGCGCGCAGATCAACCTGAATTACACCAAGGTGTTTTCGCCGATCTCGGGCACCATCGGCGCCTCGACGGTGACCCCCGGCGCGCTGGTGACGGCCAACCAGAGCACCGCGCTGGCGACGGTGACGCAGCTCGACCCGATCTATGTCGATCTGAACGAATCCTCCGATACCTGGCTGCGGCTGAAGCAGGAAATGCAGTCCGGCAAGCTGCAGACCAACGCCGATGGCACGGCCAAGGTGACGCTGACCCTGGAGGACGGCACCGCCTACGCGCCGGCGGGCAAGATGCAGTTCGCCGAGGTGAATGTGGACCAGACCACCGGCACGGTGCTGGTCCGCGCGATCTTCCCCAACCCCGACCATCTGCTGCTGCCGGGCATGTATGTGCATGCGGTGATCGATGAAGGGGTGGACAAGAGCGGCATTCTGGTTCCCGAGCAGGCCGTCTCCCACGACACCCATGGCGACCCGACCGTGCTGGTGGTCGGAAAGGACGATGTGGTCGCGCAGAAAGTGATCCAGACCGGCGCCACGCTCGGCAATGACTGGGTGGTGACGGGCGGGCTGCAGCCGGGCGATCGCGTGATCGTCGATGGGCTGCTCAACGCCACCCCCGGCCAGAAGGTCACGCCCACCGACGAGACCGCCAAATTCGCCTCCGGCAACGCCGCTTCCTGACCCCGGTTCCAGGACTCTAATATGTCACGTTTCTTCATTGACAGGCCGATTTTCGCCTGGGTTCTGGCGCTGGTGCTGATGCTGGCCGGCGCCATCGAGATTACCCAGCTGCCGATCGCGCAATATCCCTCCATCGCCCCGCCGGCGATCTCGATCTCCACCAACTATGCCGGCGCGAATGCGACGACGGCGGCGAATACGGTGATCCGGCCGATCCTGCAGCAAATGTCGGGTCTGGACGGGCTGGAATATATCGATTCCACCGCCGAGGCGACCGGCGCGGTGACGATCACCCTGACCTTCAAGCAGGGCACCGATCCGAACATCGCCCAGGTGCAGGTGCAGAACAAGCTCTCTCTGGCCGAGCCGACCTTGCCGAGCGAAGTGACCCAAAGCGGCATCAATGTGCGCAAGGCCGAGAAGAACTATATGTTGTTCTTCGCGCTCGAATCCACGAACAGCACCATGGATCACGCCGCGCTCGGGGATTACATCGCCTCCAATTTCGAGGATCCGATCACCCGTATTCCCGGCGTTGGCGATTATACGCTGTTCGGCTCGGAATATGCGATGCGCATCTGGCTCAATCCGGGTGAGCTGTTCAAATACGGCCTGACCGCCGCCGATGTCGTCTCCGCCATCCAGGCGCAGAACATCCAGGTGCCGTCCGGCGAGCTGGGCAGCCTGCCGGCGGTGAAGGGCCAGCGGCTGGACGCGCTGATCAACGGCCCGAGCCAGTTTACCGACCCCAAGCAGTTCGAGAATATTCTGCTGAAGGTGGAGACCAGCGGCGCCCAGGTGCGGTTGAAGGATGTCGCCAAGGTCGAGCTGGGGCCGCAGAGCTACGCGATCGACGCCACCTTCAACGGCCACCCGACCGCCGCCATGGGGCTGAAGCTGGCGCCCGGCGCCAACCAGCTGGATACCGAAAAGGCGGTGAAGCAGGAGCTGGCGGTGCTGGCGAAGAGCCTGCCGCCGGGGGTGAAGCTGGTTTATCCGTACGACACCCAGCCTTATATCGTGCTGTCGCTGGAAGAGGTCGTGCAGACGCTGCTGGAAGCCATCGTGCTGGTGTTCCTGGTGATGCTGCTGTTCCTGCAGAATATCCGCGCCACGCTGGTGCCGACCATCGCCGTGCCGATCGTGCTCTTGGGCACGTTCGGGGTGCTGGCGGCGCTGGGCTACTCGATCAACACCCTGACCATGCTGGCGATGGTGCTGGCCGTCGGGCTGCTCGTCGATGACGCCATCGTCGTCGTGGAAAATGTCGATCGTCTGATGCATGAGCGCAAGCTCGCGCCCAAAGAAGCGGCGCGCCAATCGATGGATGAAATCTCCGGGGCGCTGGTCGGCATCGCGCTGGTGTTGGCGGCGGTGTTCCTGCCGATGGCCTTCTTCGGCGGCTCCACCGGCGTGATCTATCGCCAGTTCTCCGTCACCATCGTCTCGGCCATGGTGCTGTCTATCCTCACCGCGCTGATCTTCACCCCCTCGCTCTGCGGCTCGCTGTTGCGCCCGCCGAAGGAAGGGGCCGGCACGCGCGGGTTCTATGGCTGGTTCAACCGCAACTTCAACCGTACCCGTAACGGTTATCTCGGCGGCGTGCGCAGAATGTCGCGCCATCGCCGGCTGACCATGGTGGGTTTTGTCTGCATCACCATCCTCACCGTCTTCCTGTTCACCCGGCTGCCGACAGGCTTCCTGCCGAACGAGGATCAGGGGCTGCTGCTGGGCCAGGTGACCCTGCCGACCGGCTCCACCGCCGAGCAGACCACGGCGCTGAACACCGAGCTGCGTGACTATATCGATAAGACCGAATCCGCGAATGTGAAATCCGTCTTCAACGTCACCGGCTTCAGCTTCGCCGGTCAGGCGCAGAGCCAGGGCTTCCTGGTGATGCTGATGAAGCCCTGGGCCGACCGGCCCAAGGCGTCGCAGAATGTCGCCGCGATCGCGGGCCGGGTGATGGCGCATTTCGCCGGCAACCCGGCCGGGCAGGTCTTCGTGCTGCAGCCGCCGCCGGTGCTGGAGCTGGGCAACGCCACCGGCTTCGATCTGGAGCTGATGAATTCCGGCAATCTCAGCAGCCAGGATTTCTTCAATGCCCGCAACAAGTTCCTGGGGCTGGCGGCGCAGGATCATCTGCTGGAGGCGGTGCGCCCCAATGGCCTCGGCGAGGCGCCGCAATATAATCTGAAGGTCGATCGTGAGGCGGCCTCGGCGCTCGGGCTGTCGATGAGCGATGTCAACACCACCATTCAGGCGGCTTTGGCCTCGGAATATGTCGACCAGTTCCAGCGCGACGGGCGTGTGAAGGATGTCTATGTCCAGGGTGAGGCGGATGCGCGCATGCAGCCGAGCGACCTGGATAAATGGTATGTCCGCAATTCCTCCGGCGGCATGGTGCCGTTCAGCGCCTTCACCTCCGGCAGCTGGAGCGTCGGCCCGCAGGCGGTGGAAATCTATAATGGCGACGAGGCCTATGAGATGCAGGGCCAGCCGGCCCCGGGGGTGAGCTCGGGCACGGCGATGGCGGAGGTTGAGAAGCTCGCCGCCGAGCTGCCCAAGGGCGTTACCATGCAATGGACCGGCCTCTCCTACGAGCAGGTGAAAGCCGGCTCGCAGACCGGCGCGCTTTATACCATCTCCGTCGTCTTCATCCTGCTCTGCCTGGCGGCCTTGTATGAAAGCTGGTCGATCCCGGTGGCGGTGATGCTGGTGGTGCCGCTGGGCATCATCGGCGCGGTGCTGGCCAATCTGCTGCGCGGCATTGCCAATGACGTGTATTTCCAGATCGGCCTGCTGACCACGATGGGGCTGGCGGTGAAGAACGCCATTCTGATTGTCGAGTTCGCGCGGAATTTCTACGAGCAGGGCGAAAGCCTGTTCGATGCGGCGCTGCATGCGGCGCAGGAGCGGTTGCGGCCGATCCTGATGACCTCGATCGCCTTCGTCCTCGGCACCTTCCCGCTGGCGATCGCCAGCGGGGCGGGCGCCGGGGCGCGAACCGCCATCGGCACCGCCGTTGTCGGCGGCATGGTCACCGCCACGGTGCTCGCGATTTTCTTCGTGCCGATCTTCTTCGTCGTGGTGCTTGGCTTGACCAAGGTGCGCCGCAAGTCGGAGCAGGTGGAAGTGACACATACCGGCGGGGGCCATTGATCCATGCGTAACGTGAAACCGGTCTCCGCCCTGATGCTGGGGCTGCTCTCGGGCTGCTCGCTCATCCCGGCCTATCACCGCCCGGCGCTGCCGGTGCAGAATGCCTACCCGGTGGGCGGCGGGGGCTCCGGCCCCGCCGCCGCCGATCTCGGCTGGAAGGATTTCTTCAAGGACCCGGCGCTGCAGCAGCTGATTTCCCTCAGCCTCGCGAATAACCGCAATTTCCGCGAGACGGCGCTGAACGTGCAGCAGGCGCAGGCGCAATATCGCGTCGATCGCGCCAGCCTGTTCCCGACCATCGAGGGCGATGCCTATCAAAGCGTCACCCACACCCCGGCCAATCTCAGCTCGGCCGGGCGGGCCATCACCTCGCATGAATACAGCCTGGGCGCGCAGGCGGTCTCCTGGGAGATCGATCTGTTCGGCAAGCTGCGCTCGACCGCGAAGTCCGCGCATGAGACCTTCCTGAGCGATCTGGATACCGCGCTCAGCACCCAGATCTCGCTGGTGGCGCAGGTGGCGTCCGAGTACGATACCTGGCTGGCGGACCGGCAATCGCTGCGGATTTCGCAGAACACCGCGGCGGCGGATCAGAAATCCCTGTCGCTGGTGCAGCTGGAGCTGAATAACGGCACGGTGACGGCGCAGGATCTGGCCCAGGCGCAGATCACCTACGACACGGCGGCGGCCAGCGTCGCGCAATATCAGCGCCAGGTGGCGCAGGATATGGACGAGCTGGTGCTGCTGGCCGGCGCGCCCATTCCGCCCGCCTTGCTCGCGCAGATGAACGCGGTGGACGGGCTGGATGCCGAGGCGCCGCTGCCGCACGTGCCGGCCGGTCTGCCCTCCGACCTGCTCACCCGCCGCCCGGATATCCGCGCGGCCGAGCATGAGCTGCTGGCGGCGAATGCCAATATCGGCGCGGCGCGGGCGGCGTTTTTCCCGTCGATCTCGCTCACCGCCAGCGGCGGTGTCGCCAGCAATAGCCTCAGCAGCCTGTTCTCCGGCGGCCAGACCTCCTGGTCCTTCCAGCCGCAGATCACCATCCCGATCTTCACCGCCGGCGCCAATATCGCCAATCTCGATATCGCCAAGGTCGAGAAGAAGATCCAGATCGCGACCTATGAGGCGACCATCCAGTCCGCCTTCCACGATGTCTCGGACGCGCTGAACGGCCGGGCGACTTATGTGGACCAGGTGAAGTATGAGCAGGATCTGGTGAACGCGGATCAGCGTTATTACGATCTGGCGCAGATGCGCTTCAAGGCGGGGATCGACACCTACCTGAACGTGCTGGTGGCGCAGAATGATCTGCTCAGCGCGCAGCTCAATCTGGTGGCGCTGCAGCTGGCGCAGCGGCAGAACGAGATCACGCTGTACAAGGCGCTGGGCGGCGGCTGGGAGGCGAACAGCACCCCGGGCACGCAAACGGTGCCGGCCGCGCAGCCGGTGGCTCAGCCCCAGACCGGGCAAGCCCCCGGCAAGCCGGCATCGCTGACAGGCAACTGACAGGCAATTGCCCCGTGCAAGGCCGGACCCCGGGGTCCGGCCTTTTTTCATGCGCGCAAGCGGGTATAGCTGAACGGGATGAAGCAAACGCCCCGCCCGCCCGGTTTGCACCTGCACGGGCTGACCCTGCGCTATGAAGGCCGCCCGCTCTTCGAGGGGCTGGAGCTGACCGTGCCGGCGGGGCGCTGCGTGGCGCTGCTGGGGGCGAGCGGGGTGGGCAAGACCAGCCTGCTGCGCATCGCCGCCGGGCTGGAGACACCGGATGCCGGGGTGGTGGAAGCCGATGACGGCCTGGCCCTGGCCCCGCGCATCGCCTGGATGGGCCAGCAGGATCTGCTCTATCCCTGGGCGCGGGCGCTGGAGAATGTCACACTCGGCAGCCGGCTGCGCGGGCAGCGCCCGGATCGGGCGCGGGCCATGGCGCTGCTGGCCGCGGTGGGGCTGGCCGGGCGCGAGCGCGCTTTGCCCAAGGAACTCTCCGGCGGCATGCGCCAGCGCGTCGCCCTGGCCCGCACGCTGTATGAGGACCGGCCGGTGGTGCTGATGGACGAGCCGTTTTCGGCGCTGGATGCGATCACCCGCGCCCAGATGCAATCGCTGGCGGCAAAGCTGCTGGCCGGGCGGACGATGCTGCTGATCACCCACGACCCGCTGGAAGCCTGCCGGCTCGGCCATGGGCTGCATGTGATGGCGGGGCAGCCGGCGCGCCTCGGCCCGGCGATCAGCGTGCCCGGCACCCCGCCCCGCGCCCCGGATGACGCGGCGCTGCTGCACACCCAGGCCGAGCTGCTGCGCGCCTTGCTGGCGGGGCAAGGGGCATGAGCCGGGTGCTGCGGCCGCTGGGCACCTGCGTGGGGCTGCTGGCGCTCTGGTGGGGGCTGGCGCGCTTCGCCAATATCCCCGCCTTCCTGCTGCCCGGCCCCGGCGCGGTGGCGCAGACGCTGGTGGCGCAATGGGGCTTCCTGGCCCGCAACGCGCTGGTGACGCTGCTGGAAATCGCCCTCGGGCTGGGCTTGGGCACGCTGTTCGGGGCGGGCTGCGCGCTGGTGATGGTGGCCTCGCGCGGGGTGCAGCGCTGGCTGCTGCCGCTGCTGCTGCTCAGCCAGGCGGTGCCGGTCTTCGCCCTGGCGCCGCTGCTGGTGCTGTGGCTGGGCTTCGGCCTCGCCTCAAAAGTGCTGATGGCGGTGCTGGTGATCTTCTTCCCCGTCACCGCCGCCTTCTATGACGGGCTGCGCCGCACCGAGCCGGGCTGGCTGGACCTGGCCCGCACCATGGGCGCCTCGCGGCTTTCCATCCTCTGGCGGGTGCGGCTGATGGCGGCCCTGCCGGCCTTCGGCGCCGGCTTGCGCATCGCCGCCTCCGTCGCCCCCATCGGCGCCATCATCGGCGAATGGGCCGGCGCCTCCGAAGGGCTGGGCTATGTGATGCTGAACGCCAATGCCCGGATGCAGACAAATGTGATGTTCGCCGCCCTGATGCTGCTGGCGGGGATGACGATTCTGCTCTGGGTGGGGGTGGATATGCTGCTGAAAAAACTGCTGCACTGGGCGCCGGACTCATAAAAGCGTCCATGGTCTGATCCGGACCGCGCCACTATAAGGCATCAAAGCCCCTTCCACCCGGCAGCAAAACGCAATGCAAGGTCTTTGGCATCCTCTCGCGGCGTTGAGTCTGGCCCTTGCGGCGCCCCTGGCGGCGCCGGCACAGCCCGTACGGCAGATTGCCGGGTTTGTGATTGATGATGCTCCGGTCGTCGGGCTGGCGCTGAGTCCGGATGGCCGTGAGATCGCTTATGCGGGAACGGACGGCGTTCATATCCTCGATGCCAAAACCGGTGCCCCGCGCGCGGTGATCCCGGAGATTGGCGGCCTGATCCAAAGCCGGGGGCAAGGGGTGCTCGCCTTCAGCCCGGACGGCGCCACGCTGATCCTGCCGCCGCAACGCCAAAGCGGCCCCGCCTTCCTCTCGCTCTGGGCGGCGCGCACGGGCGCCAAGCAGCGCGACATTGAGGGCCTGCCCGGCCAAGATGCGGGGGCGGCGATGCTTTCGATCGCGGCGAATGGCAAAACCATCGCCGCCGCCGCCAACGGGGTTGGGGCGCGTGCCATCCGGCTTTTCACCTTGCCGGGCTTTCAGCCGGAAACGGTGATCAATGTGAGCTACATGCTGCAACTCGCCCTCTCGGCGGATGGTGCCACCCTTGCCGTCGCCAGCGCGCCGGATCGGTTGGATTTTTATGCAAGCGCCGCGGCAAAGCCGGAGGGCACGCTGGCCTTGCCGGTCAATGGCTGGACCGAACCTTTATCCGCCCTGGCCTATAGCCCGAATGGCGCGGTGCTGGCGGCTGGCTTTGCCAATGGCGGGCATGTCGAGCTGCAATCACCGGACGGTACGCCACGCACGGCCCCCAACCCGTTTCCAACCGCGCCGGTTCTGCTCTGGCATGTTTCGCACGGCATCCCGCACGGCGCGCCCTCGACATTATGTGGCCCCCAGCTGGATGGTGTGGCGAATATGCTCTGGCTGCCGGATCAGCGCGGCCTCGTCGTCACCGATGAACGAGGCGGGGCCAAACTCTGTCCCCTGAATGGCGGCCCGGCGCAGACCATCAGCGCCGATATCGGCGATGCCGTCGCCATCCCCGCCCTTTCGGCGGATGGGCAAGAGCTCGCCATCGCCGTGAACGGAAAGATTGATGTCTACGCGCTGCAACTGGATGCAAGGTGATGCCGAACGCCAATGCCCGGCTGCTCGCGGGGATGACGAATCTGCTTTGGGTGGGGGTGGATGTGCTGCTGAAAAAACTGCTGCACTGGGCGCTGGATCTGTAAAGACGGTGTGTGGGGAATTTCTGCCGGTCCGGTTTCAGGTGCCAGCCTCGCAAAGCAGACAAAACTTAAAACCCAATATCATAGCATATCCCGCATAATCGGAATTTAAAAAATGACTGCCCGGATGCGGTTGAGCAGTTTTTGCCGAAGCTCCTCGGAGGTACTCCAAACGATATGATTGTATTGTCGCGTATCAAAATGCACGTGATTTATAGAATCTGCGCGACATGTCCAGATCACCGGGATGCCCAAACCCTGCGCAAATCCGGCTTCATAATATACCCCACCCCTAGAAACAGAAACTTGTCCGTCCGTTCCGCCAATCATTCCGCATGTGAAGTCTGCGACCACGAAACGAGAGCGGCGGATTTCGGCAATTATTTCATCGTCAATTTTATTATTGTGTTCTTTCTGGTCGATGCGGAAAGGTCTGTATCCAGCTTCCTCAATAGCGGGGTCAAAACCTAATCGATATGCTTCGTCCATTGACTGGTCAAACCACATCGCAACAAAGGCTTGCGTCGTCGCGGCGTTACCGGACTCAAGGCTTTCAAGGAACTCGAAACCTTTGCTTGTCAGCGTTACATCATTGCTTCCGCCAAAGTTGATCAACCCCTCTTCTTTTAATAATCGAAGTAAGGCGCTCTGGTCTTGATCGGTATGGCACTCTGTCCAAGCAGATATTGCGCCAGTATCACGCTTCATCTGCTCATCAATAACACCAGAAATTCTAAATACGCTACTAGGTTGAAAATCACGTAATTGTGCCAACAAGAAGAAACGGTTCTTCTTTTGGCTAATTCTCAATGGACGTGACCTCGATATGCGATCAAGGACATCATCATTGATAAGAGGCGCAGTTTCGCCAGATCTATGCTGATCTACAATCCAGGTTGTTAGTAGTGCTTTAGTTTTAGGCGGCATCTGGTTGACTGCAGCCATTGCTTCGCCCGTAATCCGGTATTGCCCATCTGTACGCCAAGAACGTACCTTTGTCCCGCTGCTGCTGAGGGGAACTAGATACTCCGCGTCTGTTCCCCATATTGGGCATTTTTGCTGCGTCGACATCGGTTATCTTCCCTTAGACAGCCTCAAAAAATAATTGTGCGAATAGCGGCATCGTCCTGCAGGGTACTGGCGACTCTATCAAAGATCAATCTTACATACCGTTGATAACGAAACAATGTACTCGAAGTGCTTGGCAATGAACGGCTGCTCTCGAAATCACCAATTTCAAGGTAAGGTGTCCGTCATGGCTCGAAGACGGCGATCCCCCTCACGCCCCCTCCAGCGCCCGGATCGCGATCGCCACCGCCGAGGTGCGCGTTTCCACCCCCAGCTTCGGATACATCTGCTCCAGATGCTTGTTCACCGTCCGGTAGCTGACATTGAGAATCTGCGCGATGTCGCGGTTGGATTTGCCGCGCGCCAGCCAGAGCAGCACCTCGGTCTCGCGCCTGGTCAGCTTCACCCGCGCCTGCAGCCTATCCACGTCATGGTCGGTATCCTGCTCGACGATGCGCAGCAGAAACTCCTCCTCCGCCATCTGGCCGATCAGCGCGAACTCCACCCGCCGCGCCGGGGCGTCCGGGGCGGGCAGGGCGGTGGCGAAACTGCCCGCCACCTCCTGCGGCGCCGCCAGCCGGGCGCTCAGCCAGGCGCGCACCTCCTCGGGCAGCGCCGCCCCCGGGGCGATCTGCCCCAGCAGCCGTGCCGCCTGATGCGTGGCCCAGCGCAGATTGCCCTTGGCATCCGCGGCCAGCAGAAACCGGCCCGAGGCATCCATGGCGCGCTGGGCGCTGCGGGTGAGCTGGGCATTGGCCAGATGCACGCGGATCCGCGCGATCAGCTCGCCCGGCGCCACCGGCTTGGTCACATAATCCACCCCGCCGGCCTGCAGCCCGTTCACCACGCTTTGCGTATCGGTCAGCCCGGTCATGAAAATCACCGGCACCAGCGCCAGCCCCGGTTTGCGCTTCAGCCGCCGGCAGGTCTCGAACCCGTCGATCCCCGGCATCAGCGCATCCAGCAGGATCACATCCGGCGTCACCTGCTCCAGCAGCACCAGCGCCATCTCGCCTTGCAGCGCCACCAGCACATTGAAGCCGGCCGGCTCCAGCGCGTCGATCAGCAGCCGCAGCATGGTCGGCTCGTCATCGACGATCAGAATGGTCGGGCGCGGCGCAACATCATGCGGCATCTTGGTCCAGCGCCTCCAAGGCTGAGAGGAATTCGGGCAGGCGCAGAGCGGCGGCCAGAGCGGTGAGGGTGGCCAGCACGGGAGCCGCCTGCGGCGCCTCCGCCGCCAGCCGTTCCAGGCTTTCCTCCAGCCCGCGAATGAAGCCGATCTGCGCCAGATAGCGCAGCTGCGCGATATGCGGGCGCAGGGCCGCTTGCGCCGTGGCGGCGGGCAGCTCCGGGGCGGGCGGCGGCGCGTCCTTGACCCAGTCCAGCCCCAGCAGCCGGCCGATCGTCTCCAGCAGCGCGCCGAGATTCAGCGGCTTCGGCAGGGCGGCGTCATACACCCCGCCGGCGCCGCGCAGCACAGGGGCGTGGGCGGTCAGCATCAAAATCGGCGTGCCTGGATGCGCCTGGCGCAGATGCCGCGCCAGCCCGAGCCCGTTCAGCGCCGGCGCTTCGCTCTGCGGCATCGAATAATCCAGCAGGAACAGATCCGCCTGGCTCTCGGCGGCCAGGCGCAGGCAGGAGGGCCCGTCCGGCGCGGTGAGCAGCGTAAAGCCCAAAGGTGTCAGCGCCTCCTGCAACAGGCTGCGATGCACCGCATTGTCCTCCGCCGCGATGATGCAGCGCCGTGCCCCCCGATAGCCGGTGATCCGCCCCGGTTTCGGCGCGGGCAGGGCGGCGTGGGTGGCGCGCGGGATCAGCAGCTGCACCTTGAAGCGGCTGCCCTGGCCCGGCGCGCTCTCCACCGAAATCCTCCCGCCCAGAATTTCCACCAGCAGCTTGGTGATGGTCAGCCCCAGCCCGATCCCCGGCGCGCTGCTGGCCTCCTTCGGCACCGCGCGCTCGAAGGGCTCGAAAATCCGCGCCTGATCCGCCGCCGCGATGCCGGGGCCGGTATCGGCGATCTCGAACTCCATCACCTCGCCAGGCATCCGCAGGCTCAGCCGGATGAAGCCGCGCTCGGTATATTTCAGCGCGTTGGAGAGCAGATTGATCAAAATCTGCCGCAGCCTGATCTCATCGGTGAACACCAGAGCCGGCAGGCGCGATGGTGCCTCGAACGCGAAGCTCAACCCTTTGGCGGCGGCCTGCAGCCGGAACATGCCGGTGATCTGCGCCAGGAAATCCGGGAAATTCACCTCCCGGCGCTCGATCTCGATGCGCCCGGCCTCGATCTTGGAAATATCCATCAGCCCTTCGATCAGCCCGTGCAGATGCTCGCCCGAGCGCCGGATGATGCCGATGGTCTCGCGCCGGCGCGCCGGAATGGTCTCGTCGGTCTCCAAAAGCTGCGCATAGCCCAGCACCGCATTCAACGGCGTGCGCAGCTCATGGCTGACCCCGACGATAAAGCGCGTCTTGGCGATATTGGCGGCCTCCGCCACCTCGCGGGCGCGGGCCAGCTTGGCGTCGGTCTTGCGGTGCGCGTCGATCTCGGCGAGCAGCGCCTGGGTCTGGCGCTGGCTCTCCTCCTCCGCCGCCAGCGAGGCCTCCCGCGCCAGCACCTGCAGCCAGGCGAACACCCCGGCCACCAGCAGAATGCACACGAATACCCGCCAGAAGGCGCTGGCGAGCAGCCCGGCCAGCGCATGGTTCTGGCTGGCGGCCTGCCAGTAGAAGGCGGAGAAGATCAGCCCCAGCACCAGCCCGGTGAGGCTGAACACGCCCAGAAAGCGCAGCAGCACCGGGTCCAGCTTGGCCCGCGCCGGGGCGGGCAGAAGGGCGCGCAGCAGCGTCGCCAGCTGCGCCCCATAGCGCCCATGCGGCTTGCAGGCATCCCGGCAGCGCGCATCCAGCGTGCAGCAGAGCGAGCAGATCGGCGCCGCATAAGCGGGGCAGTAAGCGACATCCTGCGCCTCGAACCCGTTATCGCAGACCGAGCAGACCAGCCTCGTCCGCCCCGCCCAGCTCCGGCGCGGCTTGCGTGCCAGATAGAAGCGCCCCTTGGTGGCGATGGCCAGGGCCGGCACCGCGGCAATGGCGGTGAGCAGCGCGATGAACGGCGCGAAGGCATGGGCATAGGTGCCCAGCAGCCCGGCGACGCACAGCGCCCCCACCAGTGTCGCCAACCCCATCGCCCCGGTGCCGACCGGGTTGAGATCATAGAGATGCGCGCGCTTGAACTCGATGATGCGCGGGCCCAGCCGCAAGCCCTTCACCAGCAGCAGATCGGCGAAAATCGCGCCGATCCAGCCGCAGGCCAGCACCGAATAGAAGGCCAATATCGGCGCGATGGAGCGGTAAATATCCAGCTCCATCAGCAACAGCCCGATCGCGGCGTTGAACACCAGCCAGATCACCCGGCCAGGATGGCGATGGGTGAGGCGGGAGAAGAAATTGGACCAGGCGATGGAGCCGGCATAGGCATTGGTGACGTTGATCTTGGTCTGCGCCACCGCCACCAGGCAGGACGCCGCCAGCAAGGAAGCGCGCGGCGGCAGCACCAGCCCGTAAGCGCTCTGATACAGCAAAATCGGCTGCGCCGCCTGCTCCGCATTATGGCCCAGCCCGAGCGTGAGCACCCCCAGAACCGAGCCCGCCAGCAGCTTGATCGCCCCCGGCAGCACCCAGCCCGGCCCGGCGGCCAGCAACGCCGCCCACCAGCGCCAGCCGGGCCGGCCCTTCGGCTGCGGCAGAAACCGCAGATAATCCGCCTGCTCGCCGATCTGCGCGATCAGCGAGACGATCACCGAGGCGCAGGCCCCGAAGGACAGCAGCGCGAATCCCGCCGCCTGGGCGCCGCGGAAATGCGCCCAGCCGTGCAACAGCCCGGGATGGACGGCCAGAAACAGCAGCGGCAGAAAATTCAGCGCCAGCCAGAGCGGCTGGCTCCAGGCCTGAAAGCGCGAGATGAAGGTGATGCCGTAGGCGGCCAGCGGAATGATGCCGAGCGTGGTGAGCACATAGCCCAGATGCAGCGGAATGCCGAACAGCTCATGCAGCATATTGGCGAAGATCGAGGCTTCCAGCGCGAAGAAGATGAAGGTGAAGGAGGCGTAGATCAGCGAGGTGATGGTGGAGCCGATATAACCGAAGCCGGCGGCGCGGGTGAGCAGATCGATATCCACCCCGTAGCGCGCCGCGACATAGGCGATCGGCCCGGCGGTCAGCGCGATCAGCACCGCCACGCTCAAAATCGCCGCCACCGCATTCGCCGGCCCGTAGGCCAAGGTGATGGTGGCGATGGGAATGCCGGTGAGGAAGATGATCACCGCCGCCGCGATGATGCCCCAAAAGGCATTGGCAAAGCCGAACTGCACCGCCAGCGAGCCGCCGATGGCCTGGTCCGCCAGGTAGGCGATGCCGCCGAGTGCCGCCGAGAACACCGCATATTGCGACCAGGTACGGAAGCTTTTCGGCGCGTAGCGCAGCGAATAATCCTCGAACACCGGATTGGCGACGAGCTTGTTGAATTTACGTTTTGGCAGCTTGGCGCTAGGATCTGAGGTAGCGGACATAAGCATCTCCTGCGGAGGATTTTGCGGGATCGTTGGCAAGGCCGGGGCTGGCGTCCCCTGTTTTCAATATTTCAACGATCCGGACGCCGCCGCGGTATGAGGCGCTTGACCCTGTTATGTTCGGCAAATTACGTATGCAGCCAGGGTGCGGGGACGGGTTCGCCCCTGGAAATGGAGGCCTTCATGCGTCTTTTGCTTGCCTTGCTGGTTCCCTGGCTGCTGTTCTTCACCATCGGCCGGCCCTTCGCCGGGATCATCTGCCTGATCCTGCAACTTACCGTCATCGGCTGGGTGCCGGCGGCGATCTGGGCGGTCTATGCGCTGAGCCAGTATGATACCGACCGCAAGCTCTCCCGCGCCTTCGGGCGGGAAGGCTGAAACGCGGTTATAGCGCCAAACGCTGCGTCGCCAGGCGCAGCGCCTGCGGGCGGTGGCTGATCAGCAGGCAGGTCCGGCCTTTGATCAGCCTTGCCATCGCGCCCAGCACCGCCGCCTCGCTTTGCGCGTCCAGCCCTTCCGTCGGCTCGTCCAGCAGCAAAATCGGCGCATCCTTCAGGAAGGCCCGGGCCATGGAAAGCCGGCGCGCCTGGCCGCCGGAGAGGCGCTGCCCGGCCTCGCCCACCAGCGTCTCCAGCCCGCGCGGCATCGCCAGCACCTCATCCAGCAACGCCGCGTCGCGCAGCGCCTCATGCAGCTGCGCATCGGTCGCGTCCGCCCGTGCGATCAGCAGATTTTCCCGGATGCTGGTGTTGAACAGATGCGTGCGCTGCGCCACCACCGCGCACAGGCCGCGCATCGTCTCGCCATCCAGCCCGCGCAGCGCCTGCCCGCCAATCTCCACCCGCCCGGACTGATAGTCCCAGAAACGCAGCAGCACGTTGAACAGGCTGGTCTTGCCGGCCCCGGAGGCGCCGGTGATACCCAGGCACGCCCCCTCGGGCACGGTCAGGCTGAGGTCGCGCAGCACGGCCGGTCCTCCGCCATAGCCCATGCGCAGATGCGACAAACGCAGATCAAACCGCGCCGGGGCCAAAGCGGGCCGCGCGGGTTCGGCCAAGGCCGGGGGCAGATCGACAATCTCGAAAATCCGCCGCGCCGCCGCCCGGCCTTCACCCAACGCCTGATAGGCGGCGGGCAGGGCGGCAACCGCCTCGAACCCGGCCAGCACGAACAGCCCCAGCATCGCAAAATCCGGGCCGGAGAGCGCGGGGCCAGCGGCCAGCAGCACGAGCAGAACCGCCCATAAGGTCAGGTTCGCGACCAGCCCGCCCCCTTCATTGCCGGCGGCCGCCAGCCGCGCCCCGCGCCGCTGCGCTGCAAGGGCGGTGTGGCCGGCTTCCAGGCACAGCCTGGTCTGGCGCGGCAAGGCGCCATCCAGCAGCAGCTCATCATAGCCACGCAGCAGCGCGCTCAGCGCCGCCGCCTGCTGCCCCCGCGCTTGCGCCAACGCCGCCCCGGGCGCGCTTCCCAGGCGCTGGGTGAGCAGCGGCAGCGCCAGCCCGGCCAAGAGCAGCCCGGCCAGCATCACCGCCGCCGACGCGAAGCTGAACCGGGCCAGGAAGACCACCAGCAACGGCACGCAGAGCAACGCCGCCAGGCTGGGCACCAGCACCCGCAGATAGAAGGTCTCCAGACTGTCGATATCGGCGCGCATCCGGCTCAGCATATCGCCGCTGCGCTGGCCCTGCAGCCGCGCCGGGGCCAGCGGCTCCAGCCGCTCATAGAACCAGACGCGCAAGGCGCTCAGCTGCCGGAAGGTGGCGTCATGCGTCACCAGCCGCTCGCCATAGCGCCCGACGCTGCGCAGCACCGCCAGCCCGCGTATGGCGGCGGCCGGGGTGAAATATTCGATCATCGGCCCGCCATGCCCGGCCAGCGCCATGGCGGCGATGAACCAGCCGGAAAGGGCAAGCAGGGCCACATTCGCCAGGATCACCCCGGCGGAGAGCAACACCCCCGCCAGCGCCCAGCCCCAGCCGGCCCCCAGCAGCGATAAAAGCCGGCGCAAATCCCTCATGCCGCCCCCTCATAGGCCGCCAGCGCGGCGCGATAGGCTCCGCCTTGCGCCAGCAGCGCGGCGGGCGGCCCGTATTCCACCACCCGCCCGTGCTCGATCACCGCAATCCGGTCCGCCGCGCGCACACTCTCCAGCCGATGCGCGATGACCAGAACAGCTTTCTCCTTTCGCAGCGCTGCGATGGAGGCGCGGATCTGCGCGGCGCTCTCTTCATCCAGGCTGGCATCCGGCTCGTCCAGCACCAGCAGATCGGCGTTTTTCAGGATGGCACGGGCGAGGGCGATGCGGCGCAGCTGGCCGCCGGAGAGGCTCTGGCCGGCTTCGTCCAGCCGGGTTTCGTAGCGCTGCGGAAAAGCTTCGATGAACCCGTCCGCATGCGCTGCCCGTGCCGCCGCGCGCAGCTCCGCATCGCTGGCTTCGGGCCGGGCGAGGCGGATATTCTCGGCGATGCTGACCGGAAACAAGGTCGGGCGCTGCTTCATCCAGGCGATTCGCGGGAGCCATGAAGCCGGGTCGATGCCGCGCAGATCCTGCCCATCGACCATGATCCGCCCTTGGCTTGGCAGCTCCAGCCCCAGCAGCAGCCGGGCCAGCGTGGTCTTGCCGCCGCCGCTCGGCCCCACCAGCGCCAGCATCTCGCCGCGCGCCAGGCTCAGATTGATCCCCTCCAGCGTCGGATGGCCAGGCTCGTAAGCAAACCCCACCCCCTCCAGCCGGATCTCGCCGATGCGCGGCGCGGGCAGCGCCATGGTCCCGGTTTGCGCCTCGGGCAAAGGTGTTTCCAGAAACGCGACAATCTGCTCGGCCGCCGCCACCGCGTCCATTCTGGCGTGATATTGCGTGCCCATATTGCGCAGCGGCCGGTAGAATTCCGGCGCCAGCAGCAGCACGAAGAAGCCGGGCAGAAAGGCCATCTCGCCGTAATAGAGCCGAAACCCGATATAGACGGCGACCATGGCGATGCTGATCGTCGCCAGAAACTCAAGTACCAGGGCGGAGAGAAAGGCGACGCGCAGCACCTCCATCACCGCGTGCCGGTACTCATCCGCCATCCGCCCGACGATGCGCGCCTGCACCCGGCTGACATTGAACAGCTTCAGCGTCGTCAGCCCCTCGATCACATCGAACAGATGCGCCGAGAGCTGCGCCAGCTTGCGCCATTGCCGCTGGTTCAGCGCCGCCGTGCCCTTGCCGATGACGATCATGAAGACCGGGATCAAAGGCGCGCTGAGCAGCATGATCAGGAAGGAGACCCAGTCCGTCGGCAGCACCACGGCGAGGATGGCCAGCGGCAGGAAGGCGGCCAGGGCGGTTTGCGGCAGATAGGCCGCGTAATAGGGGTCGAGCTTGTCCAGCCCGGTGGAAAACAAGGCGGCCAGCTCGCCGCTGCGCTGGCCGGCGATGAAGCGCGGCCCCAAAGCCGCAAGCTTTTCATGCAACGTCGCGCGCAGGCTGGTTTTGGCCTGGCCAGCCGCCTCGAAGGCCAGACGATCCGCTCCGAACCCGGCCAAGGCGCGCAGGGCGAAAACCCCCAGCAGACCCAGCAGCAGCTTCCAGAGCCCGTGCGGATGTTCCACATGGAACATCACCGCATCGACAATCCGGGCCAGCAGCCAGCATTGCCAGACCAGCAGCAGCCCGCCCAGCGCCCCCAGCCCGACCGCACCCGCCAGCGGCCGGCGCAGGGGCTTCGCCCGCGCTTTCAGCCAGCCATTCAGGGCTTTGGCCTGGGCGCGGGGCAGCGGGGCGCTGTGGGTAGCCATGGCTCAGTGATAGGCCGCCAGGGCCGAGATGCGGGCGCGGAACACCCAGATCTGATAGGCGTTATAGGCCAGCATCACCGGAATGAAGCCGCCCATCGCCAGGGTGAAGGTGAACAGCGAGACAGCCGGGCTGGCGCCGTCATAGATCGTCCAGGTGCCGGGGATCAGCCAGGGATAGATCGTCGCCATCATCGACAGCGCCATCACCGCGATGGCGAAATTCAGCCAGAGAATGGCGGCGATGTCGCGGTCCTGCTGGGCGGCGCGGCGCATCCGCCAGGCGGCGAAGACCACCACCAGCAGCACGACGATCCACACCGCCATATCCGGCCCCAGCCATTTGCCGCGCGCCCAGGGGAACAGGATGGCGCTGAGCAGCACGGTGATGGCGACCACCGCCAGCGCCAGCCAGAAGGCGGCGCTGGTCCAGTGCGCGGCCTGCTGGCGGATCGGCTCGTCTTTCTCAAACCGGGCGCGCACGAACAGCACGCCGGAGAGGGTGGTGGCGATAACGGCGGCGACACCGGTCCAGATGCTGAACGGGGTGAAGCAGCGCAGCGCCCCGCCGACATAGGCGCCGGGCGCGTTCGGATCATGGGTGATCGGAAAGCCGTTCAGCACTGCCCCCACCGCCAGCCCGCCGAAGAAGGCGACAATGAGGCTGGAAAACCCGAAGGCGTAATCCGAGAAACGCTGCCAGCGCGCGGCGGCCAGATGCCGGAATTCCAGCGCCACCGCCCGGGTGATCATACCCCAGAGCGCGATCATCAGCGGGATCATCAGATAGGAAAAGGCCGAGCCATAGACCAGCGGGAAGGTGCCGAACAAAACCCCGCCGGCGACCACCAGCCAGGTTTCGTTGGCATCCCAGGTGCCGGCCATGGCGGACATGATGGCGCCGCGCTCATGCTCTGAGCGGACGAAGAGCGAGAAGATCCCCGCCCCCAGATCCGCGCCATCCAGCACCACATAAAGCAGCACGGCGACATCGAGGGCGATCCACCAGGCGAAGGTGACGATGTCCTGAACTTGGGTGAATTCATTCATGATCGGATCTCCGCCTCAGACCGGGCGCACATAAGAGGGGGCGGCATGCTTATCGTGCGGCGCTGGCTCCAGCGCGCCCAGAGGCTGGTGGCCATCCTCGGCGACCGGGCTGGTGAGATCGGGTCCGGTGCGGATGATCTTCGCCAGGAAGTACCAGACGCTGCCCCACACCGCGAGCTCGAAGCCGAGATAGCCAACCATCCAGACGATCTCCTGGCCGACCCCCATCAGGCTCACCCCGTCCGCGGTGCGCATCATCCCGTACACCACCCAGGGCTGGCGGCAGATTTCGCGCACCCACCAGCCGCACCAGATGGAGATATAGGGCAGGAAGCCGGCGGCGATGACGGCGCGCAGGAACCAGCGCTGCCGCGCGATATTGGCCACGCCCAGCCTGCCGCGCAGCGCCAGGGCCAGACCCCAGAGCGCCAGCAGCACCAGCGCCGCGCCGGCCCCGGCCATCACTCGGAAGGCGTAGAAGGGGATCAGCACCGGCGGGCGTTGGTCGGCCGGGAATTCATCCAGCCCCCGCACCTTGCCGTTCCAGCTGTGGTCCTCCAGCAGGCTCAGCACATGCGGGATGGTGATGGCCCACGCATTGCCGTCGCCGCGCGCATTCGGCCAAGCCAGCACATGCCAGCCGGTATTCACCGAGCCGTCCGGATTATAGGTGTGGTAATGGCCTTCCATCGCGGCCAGCGCCGCCGGCTGGTCGTCCGCCACCACCCGGCCCAGACCATCGCCGAGATAGACCTGCAAGGGCGCGACGACGACCAGCGCCAGGATGGAGGCCCGCAGCGTCTTCTGGAACAGCGCCACATGGCGCTCCTTCAGACAGTACCAGGCGGAAATCGCCGCGACGAAGCCCAGCGCCAGCTCCACTGTCGCCAGCCACATATGCGGAAAGCCCAGCCAAACATCCGGGTTCAGCAGCGCCTTGCCCCAATCCGTCACCTGGAACAGCCCGTTTTTCAGCTCCACCCCGGCGGGCGTCTGCATCCAGCTATTCGCATCCAGAATCCACATCGCCGAGAGGGTGGAGGAGAGGGCGACGTTGAACGTGGCGAAGAGATGCATCTTGCGCGAGATCTTGCCCCAGCCGAAGATCATCAGCCCGATAAAGCCGGCCTCGTACATGAAGGCGGTGATCGTCTCATAGCCCAGCACCTGGCCGAAGAAGGGCCCGGCGGCGGCGGAGAAGCGGCCATAGAGAATGCCGAAGGCCATCTCCATGGTGATTCCGGTGGCCACACCGGCGGCGAAATTCACGATGAACAGCTTCTCGAAGAAGCGCACCAGCCGGTACCAGCTCTCATTCTGGCTGCGCACCCAATGCCATTCCGCCAGGAACAGCAGCGCCGCCAGCCCGATGGTCAAAGGCGGATAGAGGATATGCATGGTGGTGATCCACGCGAAATCCAGCCGCGACAGAAGGACGGATAGAGGGCTATCCTGCATCGCACACACTCCAGCTTCATTTTTACCGGGCCGTTCTGGCCTCGGAATCGTTAACGCAAATTCAAATCAGTCCGGCTGCTCGTCGGCCTCGGCGGGTTGGCGGCGCAGGCCGCGGCCCAGACCCGGCAGCTTGTTTTTCAGCTCCAGCAGCCCGACCACCTTGCTGCCCAGCCGCAAAAGCTGCACCAGCTCCTTGGTGTTCAGCCGCTGCACCTCGTCCGCCCATTGCACCAGCAGCTCGATCAGATCGTGCATCTGCTGCAAACGCTTCTGGGCGTATTCATCGGCCTCGTTGCCTGGTTTGGTGACGATGAGGTCGCGCAGCACCGAGAGGGTCGGGTCGATCTCGCGCTTGCGCCGTTGCTCGGCCAAGGTGCGGACGATCTGCCAGATATCGTCCGGGGTGGAGAAATAATCCCGCCGGTCCCCGGGCAGATGCTGCAGCCGCACCAGCTCCCAGCTTTGCAGCTCCTTCAGGCTTATCGAGACATTGGAGCGCGAGACGCCCAGCGCCGCGACGATCTCGTCAGCGGAGAGCGGCGCCTGCGAGGCGTAAAGCAGGGCATAGACCTGACCGACGGTGCGGTTGATCCCCCACCGGCTGCCCATCTCGCCGAAATGCAGCACAAAATTTTCGACCAAAGGTGAAAGCGGCACTCTTCCGAACTTTCAGTAATTTTTGAAATTACTGGAACTTCAGGCGCCCCTTTGTCAAGCTGTTCCTGGGCGGCGCAGCCCAGTCATGCCTTTCTGCTTGACCGGCCCGCGCATGGCGCCGGATAGAAAGCCATGCAGGTTCCCCAACGCGTCATCCGCCAGCGCCGCCAATATAATCAATGGGTCGGCAACCAGACGCTGGAGGATTTCGCGTTGCGATTCACCGCCACCCGGGCGCGGCGCGGCGCCTTTCAGGTGGCGAACACGGCCTTGGGCGCGGTCTCCTTCCTGGCTTGCGAGGCGATTGGCGGCTCCATCACCCTGACCTTCGGCTTCACCAACGCGATGGCGGCGATTGTCGCGGCGGGGCTGATCATGTTCCTGGTCGGGCTGCCGATCTGCGCGGCGGCGACCAGGCATGGCATCGATGTGGATCTGCTCACCCGCGGGGCGGGGTTCGGCTATATCGGCTCCACCATCACCTCGCTGATCTACGCCACCTTCACGTTCATACTGTTCGCCATCGAGGCCAGCATCATGTCGGCGGCGATTGTGATGGTGCTGCATCTGCCGCTCTGGCTGGCCAACTGCATCAGCGCGCTGGCGGTGGTGCCGATCGCGGCGCTGGGCATCCGCGTCATCAGCCGCATGCAGCTCTTCAGCCAGCCGCTCTGGCTGGTGCTGCAATTCGGGCCGCTGCTGTATCTCGCCGCGCGGGGCCTGCCGGATATCGCCGCCTGGACGCAGTTTCCCGGTGTCACCGGCAGCAATGGGCTGGCGCTGCTGCCCTTTGGCATGGCCACCTCCATCCTGCTCTCGCTGCTGCCGCAGATCGGCGAGCAGGTGGATTATCTGCGCTTCCTGCCGGCCAAACGCGGGGCAGGGGGCTGGGCGGCGCTGCTGCTCACCGGGCCGGGCTGGGTGCTCACCGGCTGCGCGAAAATCGCGGCGGGGTCGTTCCTGGCCTATCTCGCCATCGAGCGCGGGGTGGATTGGGAGCATGCGGCGCAGCCCGCCACCATGTTCCGCTTCGCCTTCCTGGAAGTGTTCCACAACCCGGCGCTGGCGGCGGGGCTGACGCTGGTTTTTGTCGTCACCTGCCAGATGAAGATCAACACCACCAACGCCTATGCCGGCTCCATCGCCTGGTCGAATTTCTTCTCCCGGCTCACCCATTCGCATCCGGGCCGGGTGGTGTGGGTGGTCTTCAACGTGGCGCTGGCGCTGCTGCTGATGCAGCTGGGCATTTACCGGGTGATCCAGAACATCCTCGGGCTGTATGCGAATTTCGCGGTGGGCTGGATGGGGGCGCTGGCGGCGGATCTGGTGATCAATAAGCGCCTCGGCCTCTCCCCGCCGGGGATCGAGTTCAAGCGGGCCTATTTGTACGACATCAACCCGGTCGGCGTCGGCGCGATGGGGCTTTCGGTGCTGGTTTCCACGCTGATGAGCTTTGGCGTGTTCGGGCCGGTGGCGCGGGCGGTGGCGCCGTTTGGCGGGCTGATCGTCGCTTTCGTCGCGGCGCCGGCGATCGCCTGGGCGACCAAGGGGCGGTTCTATCTGGCGCGGCCGCCGGAGGATGTGGCCGCGCAAAGCTGCATCGTCTGCGAAGGGGTTTTCGACGGGCCGGACATGGCCGGCTGCCCGGCCTATGGCGGGCCGATCTGCTCGCTCTGCTGCACGCTGGAGGCGCGCTGCCATGATCTCTGCAAACCGCAGGGGCGGCTGGCGCAGAGCCTGGAGCGCAGCCTGCCGGCGCGGCTGCGGAACTGGTCGGCGAAGCGGCTGGATGCGCGGATATTGCCGTTTCTCGGGCTGTTGCTGCTGTTCACCGCCATCATCGCCGCCTTGCTCGGCGTCATCGGCTATGAGTTCGGGGTGCTGGAGCCCAATGCCAGCGCCGCCGTGCGCCAGACCTTGCTGGTGGCGTTCTATGCCCTCTTCATCCTTGCCGCTCTGGCCGCCTGGCTGCTGGTGCTGGCCCGTGCCGGCAGCCGCGCGGCGGAGGCGGAGACCGGGCATCAGACAATGATGCTGCTGGATGAGATCGCCGCGCATGAGCGCACCGATGCGGCGCTGCAAACCGCCAAGGCGGCGGCGGAATCGGCCAATACCGCGAAGAGCCGCTATATTGTCGGCGTCATCCACGAAATCCGCGCGCCGTTGAACGCGATTTTCGGCTATGCCCAGCTCTTGGAAGCCGGCGGCACGTTGCGGCCGGACGAGGCGATCCGCACCATCCGCCGCTCCGCCGCGCATCTCTCCAATCTGGTGGATGGGTTGCTGGATATTTCCCAGATCGAGAGCGGGGCGCTGCATCTGCACCGGGATCTGGTGGATTTTCCGGATTTCCTGGATCAGCTCGTCGATATGTTCCGGCTGCAGGCGCAGGCAAAGGGGATATTGTTCAAGGATGAGCGCGCTCGCATGTTGCCGCGCCATGTGCACACGGATGAGAAGCGGCTGCGGCAGATTTTGATCAATCTGCTCTCCAACGCGATCAAATACACCCCCCGGGGCGAGGTGCGGCTCAGCGTGCAACGGCGCGGGCTGGTGACGGAATTCACCATCGCCGATACCGGCAACGGCATCCGGCCGGAGGATCTGGCGAAGATTTTCGAACCGTTCGAACGCGGCCATCTGCCCGCCTCCAACGCGCTGCCGGGAACCGGGCTGGGGCTGACCATCTCCAAGCTGCTGACGGAGATATTGGGCGGCGAGATTGCGGTGGAGAGCACGCCAGGGCAGGGCAGCGCCTTCAAGGTGCGGCTGCTGCTCTCCGAGGCGCAAGGGGCGGAGGCGGTGGCGCCGCCGCGGCGGATGACCGCCTATGCCGGGCCCAGGCGGAAGATTTTGATCGCCGATGACGATCCGGACCATGTGCGGCTGGTCAGCGATGTGCTGCTGCCGCTGGGATTCGTCGTGCTCTCGGTGGCGGATGGGCCGGCTTGTTTGACGCTGGCGCAGGATGCGGCGCCGGATCTGATCATTCTCGATATTTCCATGCCTTTCATGTCCGGGCTGGAGGTGGCGGGGGCGCTGCGGGCGCGGGGGGAGAGGGCGCGGATTTTGATGGTCTCGGGCAATCTGCATGATGTGACCCGCCCCGGTGAGGCGGATTATGACGGGTTCCTGGCCAAGCCGATCGATATCCGCGCCCTGCTGGAGAAGATCGGCACGCTGCTGGGGCTGGACTGGGTGTATGAGGCGCCAGCACCCGCGCCCCAGGCCGCGTTGGCCCGCCCGGATGAGGATGTGGTGGAGGAGCTGCGCCAGCTCGCCCGCATCGGCTATGCGCGCGGGCTGGAGGCAAGGTTGAAGACGCTGGAGGCGCAGGATGCGGCGCTGGCGCCGTTCTGCGCCGAGCTGCTCGGCTGGCTGCGCGGCTTCGAGCTGAAACGCATCCTGGCCTATCTGGATGAGACGCCATGAGTGCCCGCCGCGACCTGGTGCTGGTGGTGGATGACACGCCGGAGACGCTGGGGCTGCTCACCGACGCGCTGGAAACCGCCGGGCTGACCGCTCTGGTGGCGACCAGCGGCGAGGCGGCGCTGGAGACGCTGCTTCATGTGACGCCGGACCTCATTCTGCTGGATGCGATGATGCCGGGGCTGGACGGGTTCGAGACCTGCCGCGCCTTGAAGGCGCTGCCGGCGCTGAGCCCGATCCCGGTGATTTTCATGACCGGGCTTTCGGACACCGCGCATGTGGTGCGCGGGCTGGAGGCGGGCGGAGTGGATTATGTCACCAAGCCGATTGTCATCGATGAGATGCTGGCGCGCATCCGGGTGCATCTGGGCAATGCCCGCGCGGCGTTGCGCACACGGGCGGCGTTGGATGCGGCGGGCGGGTTTCTGCTGGCGGCGGATGAGGCGGGGGCGCTGCTCTGGTGCACCCCGCAGGCCGAGCAGCGCCTGGCCGACGCGCTGCCGGACTTTACCGCCGCCGGCTTTCGCTTGCCGGCCGGGCTGGAGATGCAGGCGGGCCCGCGCACGCTGCATTTTGCCCTGGTGGGGCGCACCGGCCCGGCGGAGCTGCTTTACCGCCTGACCGAGAGCGGCGGCGGCCAGGAGGAGGCGTTTTTGCAAACCCAGTTCGGCTTGAGCGCGCGTGAGGCGGAGGTGCTGCTGTGGGTCGCCCGGGGCAAGCCGAACAAGGATGTCTCGGATATTCTCGGCATCTCGCCGCGCACCGTGAACAAACATCTGGAACAGGTTTTCACCAAGCTGGGCGTGGAAAACCGCGCCTCGGCGGCCGCCCTCGCGGTAGGGGCGCTGGCCCGCCGAGGGTAAGGAAAACGCGCAAAAGTTTTTGGGCGAAGGCGGCCAAGGTTCCGCCGCTGCGCAGCAGCGGTGGAAAGCCGCCGGAGGGGCCGTTTTTTTACAAAAAAGCGGCGAAAGACGTTGGGGCCTTTGGGAAAACGCCCTCACCCCTGTGGCTCCCTTCCAGTCTGGCCCACTACGTCAAATGGCCCATGGCGCGCGGCGGCGCGGCAAACCCATAGTCCCCCATCACGAACGCGGGCTTGCCGCCAACAAGTGGGAGACTTTGATGACGATGAAAAAACTGGGCCTCGCCGCCGCCCTTCTCGCCAGCACGGCGCTGGGGCTGGCCGCCCCCGCCCATGCCGACGGCACCGTGAAGGTGGGCGTGCTGCAATCCCTTTCCGGCACCATGGCGATCTCCGAAGTGCCGCTGGAAAATGCCGAGCTGCTGGCGATCGACCAGATCAACGCCAAGGGCGGTGTGCTGGGCAAGAAGATCGTGCCGGTGGTGGAGGATGGCGCCTCGGACCCGGCGATTTTCGCGCAGAAGGCGACCAAGCTGCTGCAGCAGGACAAGGTGGTGACGGTGTTCGGCGGCTGGACCTCCGCCTCGCGCAAGGCGATGCTGCCGGTGTTCCAGCGCCTGCACGGGCTGCTCTGGTATCCGGTGCAGTTCGAGGGCAATGAATGCTCCCCCAACATCATGTATTCCGGCGCGCAGCCGAACCAGCAGGCGCTCCCGGCTTTGGAATGGGCCGAGAAGCAGGGCTATAAGAAGATCTTTCTGGTCGGCTCCGATTACGTCTATCCCCGCACCGCCAATTTGATCCTGAAGAAGCATATCGCGCATGACGGGCTGACCCTCTCGGGCGAGGATTATGTGCCGCTCGGCGGGACGGATTTCTCCTCGATCATCGCGGAAATCCAGAAGGCCAAGCCGGACATCATCATCAACACGCTGAACGGCGATTCCAATGTGTCGTTCTTCAAGCAGATGGCCGCCGCCGGCATGACCCCGGACAAGCTGCCGGTGATGAGCTTCTCCATTGCCGAGCCGGAAGCCAAGGCGATGGGCCCGAGCCTGCTGGCCGGCTCCTATACCAGCTGGAACTATTTCCAGAGCCTGCCGGGCTCGGCCAATGCCGATTTCGTCGCCGCTTATAAGGCGAAATATGGTGCGGACTCCGTCGTCGACGACCCGATGGTGCATGGCTATGAGGATGTGATGATCTGGGCCGATGCCGCCAAGAAGGCCGGCAGTTTCGATCCGAAAAAGGTGCGTAACGAGGCGGTGAAGCTCGGCTTCGTCGACAGCCCGCTGGGCCAGGTGAAGTTCGATGCCAACCAGTCCATGGTGCAGACCGGCTATATCGGCGAGCTGCAGCCGGATGGTCAGTTCAAGGTGATCTGGTCCTCGCCGTCGCCGATCAAGCCGGTGCCCTATGACCCGCTGACCTTCCCCGGCAAGAGCTGCGGCCTGCACAGCAACTTCTAAAACCTGTGAGGCGGCCCTTAGAGCAATATGTGTTTAGGTTGACGCGCCAGCGTCAAAATAAACACATGAAATTGCTCGCTAAAACAAAATCTAGAGCATCAAGCTAAAAGCTTGATGCTCTAGAGCGCTGAAAGTTCAGGTTGGCGCGTCGCGCCAACCTGAACGCGCTCTAAGCGTTTTTTGAGAGGCTGATTCACGGCTCAGTTTGATCGCTTCGCGATGCAATCTGAACCGATCAGGCTCTAGGGGCCGCGTTCCACTTTTAAACCCAGGAGGCCAATATGCATGAAAGCGCGTTTCTGATCGGCCAGGTTTTCAACGGCATTTCTGTGGCCTCCTTGTTCGTCATGGCCGCCTTGGGCCTGGCGCTCTCTTTCGGCCTGATGCGGGTCATCAATATGGCGCATGGCGAGATGCTGATGCTGGGCGGGTATCTCGCCTATCTCACGCTGCTGGTCGTGCCCGGCCCGCTCGGTATTCTGGTGGCCATGCCGGTGGCGTTTCTGGGGGCGGCCTTTCTGGGCGGCATCTTGGAACTCACCGTCATTCACCGTCTCTCGACGCGTCCCCTGGATACGTTGCTGGCCACCTGGGGCGTTTCGCTGATTCTGCAGCAGGCGGCGCGTAATCTGTTCGGCGCCATCGGCGTGCAGGTGGTGGCCCCGACCTGGCTGAACCATACCATCTCCTTCTCCAGCGGCATCCTCGCCGGGCTGACCCTGCCGGATACGCGGCTATTCATCCTGCTGATCGCGGCCTTGATCCTCGGCGGCGTGGCGCTGCTGATCAACAAGACCCGGCTTGGCCTCTATGTCCGTGCCGTCAACCAGGACCGCCCGACCGCCGCCGCGCTGGGCGTGAATGCAAGGCTGGTGGATCTGACCGTGTTCGCGCTGGGCACCGGCGTGGCCGGGCTCGCGGGCGTGATTCTGGCGCTGCTGGGGCCGGTGACGCCCACTGTTGGCCAGAGCTATATCGTGCCGGCCTTCCTTGTGGTGATTCTCGGCGGGCTGGGCTCGCTGGTTGGCACCACCATCGCCTCGCTGATGGTCGGGCTGTTTACCGCGCTGATCGAGATTTATGTCGATGTCAGCGTCGCCCAGGTGCTGCTGCTGGTCTTCGTCATTCTGTTCATCCAAATCCGTCCGCAAGGCGTCATCGCCGTGCGCTCCCGTGCGCTGGAGGGTTGATATGAAACCCGCACGTCCCATTACGCTGCTCGTTCTGGTTCTGGGTGCGGCCGCGCCCTGGATCATCTCCGCCTACGAGCTTTCTCTGCTCGGCCGCTTTCTGGCCTTTTCGCTGGTCGCACTCGGCATCATGCTCACCTGGGGCGAGGGCGGGATTCTCTCACTCGGCCAGGGTGTGTTTTTCGGCCTCGGCGGCTACGCGCTGGCGATGCATCTGAAACTCGAAGGGCTGGACCTCGCCAATGGCGACATGCCGGACTTCATGACCTGGAGCGGGGTTTCCGCTTTGCCGGCGCTGTGGCGCTTTTTCGTCAATCCGTGGCTCTCTCTGGTTTACGTGGTGCTGGTGCCGGGGGTTTTCGCCGCCTTCTTTGGCTGGCTGGTGTTTCGCCGGCGCATTGGCGGGGTGTATTTCGCGCTGATCACCCAGGCGCTGGCTTTGGCCTTCGCGACGCTGCTGGTCAGCCAGCAGGCGCTCACCGGCGGCTTTAACGGCCTCACCAACTTCTCCACCTTCGCCGGCTATGACATTACCAGCCAGGGCGCGGCGCGGGTGATCTATCTGATCACCTTCGTGCTGGTGGCTTTGGCTTACTTCTTCCTGCGCTGGCTGCTGGCGACGCGCTTTGGCACCATGCTGCGCGCCACCCGCGATGGCGAAAACCGCATCCGCTTCCTCGGCCATAACCCGCTGCCCTACAAAGTGGTGGCCTTCACCCTGGCGGGCATTCTCTCGGGCATTGGCGGGGCGTTGTTCACCCTGCATGCCGGGGTGATTTCGCCGGCGTTGGTCGGCGTGGTGCCCTCCATCGAGATGGTGGTGTGGGTCGCGGTTGGTGGGCGCGGCGTGCTCTGGGGAGCGATTGCCGGCACGCTGCTGGTGAATTTCGCCAAGGATGAGATCAGCTCGGCGTTGCCCTCGCTCTGGCTCTACGGGTTGGGGGCGCTGTTCGTGCTGGTGGTGAGCTTTCTGCCCGGCGGCATTGCCGGACTCTTCACCGATGCGCGTCTCTCGCCCCGTCTATTGCGCCGCCGCCAGGAGGTTGTGGAATGAGCCCGCTGCTCGCCCTCGAAAATGTCACCGTCGATTTCGACGGGTTCAAGGCACTCACTGATGTTTCGCTGACTCTGGAGGCGAATGCGCTGCGCATCCTGATCGGCCCGAATGGCGCCGGAAAATCGACCTTGTGCGATACCATCATCGGCAGGGTGCGGCCAACGGCAGGGCGCATCCTGTTCAAAGGCGAGCCGATTACGGCACTGCCGGAGCAGGAGATCGTCAAGCGTGGCATCTGCCGGAAATTCCAGACGCCGGGGATTTTGCCGAGCCTGTCGGTGATGGAAAATCTGCTGGTCAGCGGCCGCAAAAACCGCGCCTGGTGGCGCGCCTTCACCACCCGCACGCCGATGGAAGAGCAGGCGCGGGCGGAGGAGATTTTGGAGACGATCGGCTTGCAGGACCGGCGCGACGTTCCCGCCGCCAGCCTCGCCCATGGCGAGAAGCAATGGCTGGAGATTGGCATGGTGGTGGCAACCGATGCGGATTTGCTGCTGCTGGATGAACCCACCGCCGGCATGGGCCCGCAGGATACGCAGCGCACCGCCGAGCTGATCCTCTCGCTGATCGGCCGGCACGCGGTGCTGGTGATCGACCATGACATGTCCTTCGTGGAGGCGCTGAACGGCTTTACCACTGTGCTGCATCAGGGGCAGATTTTGAAGGAAGGCAGCGTCGCGGAAATCCGCGCGGATGCCGCGGTGGAAGCGGTGTATCTGGGGAGGGCCAAAGATGAAGTTGCTTGAACTCGAAGCCGCCTGCGCGGCCTATGGCCAGAGCCAGGTGCTGTGGAGCATCGATATGGAGGTTGAGCAAGGCGCCGCGGTGGCGCTGATCGGCCGCAATGGCGTGGGCAAGACCACGCTGCTCAATGCCATCGCCGGGGTGCAGAAACTCACAGGCGGGCATTTGAAATTTGGTGGTGAGGACCTCACCGCCGCACCCGCGCATGGGCGCGCGCGGGCGGGGATCGGCTTCGTGCCGCAGGGGCGGCATGTGTTTCCGCATCTCACCGTGATGGAGAATCTCACCGTTGGGCTGGCCGCGCTGGCGGGGCGCAAGGCAGTGAAAGAGTCTGGCATTGCCAGCCATATTTTCGATTTATTTCCGAAGCTGACGCAGATTCGCAACCGCAAGGCCGGGCTGCTTTCGGGCGGCGAGCAGCAGCAGCTGGCGATTGGCCGCGCACTGGCCGGGCAGCCGCGTCTGTTGCTGCTGGATGAGCCGACGGAGGGGATTCAGCCGAATGTGGTGCAGCAGATCGAGGCGGCGCTGCGGCGGATTCGCACCGAGCTGGGGGTGACGATTTTGATTGTCGAGCAATATCTGGATTTCGCCTGGTCCTTTGCCGAGGCGTATCATGTGATGCAGCGCGGGCGGATCATCCGCTCTGGCAGTACGGCGATGGAATCCGCCAGCGAGATTTCGCATCTGGTGAATATATAATAGTTTTTGGTGCCGCTTTTTTCAAAAAGCGGCGAAAAACGTTCGGGGTGTTGGCACCATTGTTGCCAACACCCCGAACGTTTGTGGGGACTTTTTGAAAAAAATCCCCACACCCCGAAAAACTTTTGCAAGTTTATCCTGAAATTTCCAGCGTCACCCCGGTTTCCCTCAGCATCGTGGTGATCGCTTCCGGCGGCGGGGCGTCCGTGTAGAGCGCGGAAATCTGCGAAAGATGCCCGATCCTTACCATCGCCGGGCGGCCGAATTTGGAATGGTCGGCGAGTAGAAATACCCGTCTGGAATTGCGGATGATCGCCTGGGTGCACATCACCTCGTCCAGATCGTAATCGAACATGCCCCCCTCCTTGTCGATGCCCGAGACCCCGATGATCCCGATATCCGCGCGGAACTGCTCGAACATCTGCACGGCGAGCTGGCCGGTGATGGCGCCATCCCGGTTGCGCACCTTGCCGCCCGCCATCACAATCGAACAATCCTGGTTTTCGCTGAGGATTTTCGCAACATTGATGTTGTTGGTGATCACCCGCAGATTGCGATGCGCCAACAGCGCCCGCGCCGCCTGCTCCGTCGTGGTGCCGATATTGATGAACAAGGATGCGCCCTGCGGCACATCCCGCGCCACCGCGCTGGCGATGCTCTGCTTGCGCGCGAGATTGATCACCTGCCGGCGCTCATACTCCATATTCTCGATGGAAGAGGGCAAACCCGCGCCGCCGCGATAGCGCGAGAGCCGGCCTTCCGCGTCCAGCATGTTCACATCGCGGCGGATGGTCTGCACCGTCACCCCGAAATGCTGAGCCAGCGCCTCGATGGTCTGGAATCCCCGCTTCGCCACCAGCTCGACGATCTCGCTTTGCCGGTCTTCATTGCCTTGTTTCTCGGACAGTGCACTACTCCTTATGCCCCCATATTAGGCCGGTTTCCCGGCCTCCGCCAGCGCCCCCGGACGGTCGCTATGTTGGCGGGCGAACCGTGTTTTATGCTGCATGTGCGAAATCGAACTTAATTTTCGATTTAAATTTTCGATTGCGAACATCGAAAATTCGGTTTAAACGCATCTGCGGTGGCGCAGGCCAAGGAAACCCAAGGAAGGTACTGTTTTGGATCAGTCTGGTATCGTGGATCTGTTGATCGTGGGCGGGGGCGTGAATGGCGCCGCCATCGCGCGGGACGCGGCCGGGCGCGGGCTCTCCGTGCGGCTGGTTGAACAGCATGATCTGGCCCAGCACACCTCCTCGGCCAGCACCAAGCTGATCCATGGTGGCTTGCGCTATCTGGAATATTACGAATTCCGCCTGGTGCGCGAGGCGCTGATGGAGCGCGAGCGGCTGCTCAAAATCGCCCCGCATATCATCTGGCCGCTGGAATTCGTGCTCCCGCACGAGGCGCATCTGCGCCCGGCCTGGATGATCCGCGCCGGGCTGTTTCTGTATGACCATCTGGCCAAGCGCCGCACACTGCCCTCCTCCAAGGCGGTTTCGTTTGCGAAGCACCCGGCCGGGCAGGTGCTGAAGGGCGATTACCGCCGCGGCTTCACCTACGCGGATTGCTGGGTGCAGGATTCCCGGCTGGTGGTGCTCAACGCCATGGATGCGGCCGAGCGCGGGGCGGTGATCACCACACGCTGCAAGCTGCTCTCCGCACGGGTTGAGAACGGGGTGTGGCAGGCGCAGACCGAGGCCGGGCCGATCGCCGCCCGCGCCATGATCAACGCCGCCGGCCCCTGGGTGGCGGAGGTGCTGAACAGCAAGCTCGGCCGCAACACCGCCGCCAGCGTGCGGCTGATCAAGGGCAGCCACATCGTCACCAGGCGGCTTTATGAGGGCGACGAGGCCTTCATTCTGCAAAACCCTGACGGGCGCATCGTCTTCGTCGTCCCCTACGAAAACGAGTTTTCGCTGATCGGCACCACCGATGTGCCGTTCGAGGCGGACGCCAACAAGGTTGAGATTTCGGCCGAGGAAACCAGCTATCTTTGCGAATGCGTCAGCCGCTATTTCCGCAAGCCGATCACGCCGGCGGATGTGGTCTGGTCCTATGCCGGGGTGCGGCCGCTCTTCGACGATAAATCCGAGAATGCCAGCGCGGTGACACGCGATTATGTGCTGGATCTGCAGCACGATGCCAGCACCCCGCCGCTGCTTTCGGTGTTCGGCGGCAAGATCACCACCTCGCGCAAGCTGGCCGAGCATGCGCTGGAGAAATTGCTGCCGGCGATGGGCCGCAAGGTGGGGCCCTCCTGGACCGGCAAGGCCCCGCTGCCGGGGGGAGATTTCGAGGATTTCGACGCCTATCTGGCGCAGTTCCGTCAGCGTTTTCCGGCGCTGCCCGCCGCTCTGGCGCACCGCCTGGTGCGCAATTACGGCAGCCGCGCGGAACGTTTCGCCGCGGCGGATATGGGTGAGGATTTTGGCGGCGGCATCAGCGCGGCGGAAATCGCCTACCTGGCCGCGCAGGAATGGGCGCGAACGGCGGAGGATATTCTCTGGCGCCGCTCGCGTTTGGGGTTGCATGTGTCAGCGGGCACGGCAGCGCGTATCGATGACTATTTGAGCCGGATGCAACGCGCCGGCTGAAGGACTGCGATTTCAAAATGACAACGAGGAAACGGCAACACATGACAAAATATGTCGGCGCCATCGATCAGGGCACAACCAGTTCGCGCTTCATCGTGTTCGACAAGGCGGGCAATATCGTCTCGGTCGCGCAGAAGGAGCATAAGCAGATCTATCCCAAGCCCGGCTGGGTCGAGCATGACCCGCTGGAAATTCTGCACAACACCAACGAAGTCATCGGCGCGGCGCTGGCGCGTGCGGATCTCTCCGCCAGCGACCTGGTTTCCGTTGGCATCACCAACCAGCGCGAAACCACGCTGATCTGGGACAAATCCACCGGCAAGCCGCTCTATAACGCGCTGGTCTGGCAGGATACGCGGGTCGATCAGCTCTGCGCGGAATATGCGAAAAACGGTGGCCAGGACAGGTTCCGCGCCAAGACCGGCCTGCCGCTGGCGAGCTATTTCTCCGGGCTGAAGCTGCGCTGGCTGCTGGAGAATGTGGAGGGTGCGCGCGCCAAGGCGGAAGCCGGCGAGGCGCTGTTCGGCACCATCGATAGCTGGCTCGCCTGGAACCTCACCGGCGGCGCGAAGGGCGGGGTGCACATCACCGATGTCACCAATGCCAGCCGCACCCAGCTGATGAACCTCGCCACCTGCGACTGGGACGAGGACATGCTGAATGAATTCAAGATTCCGCGCGCCTGCCTGCCGAAAATCCTGCCCTCCTCGACCGTGTATGGCGAGATTACCACGCCGACCCTGCGCGGCGCCAAGCTCGCCGGCATTCTCGGCGACCAGCAGGCCGCCCTTGTCGGCCAGACCTGCTTTGCCCCCGGCGAGGCCAAGAACACCTACGGCACTGGCTGCTTCATGCTGATGAACACCGGCACCGAGCCGGTGCAGTCCAAGGCCGGGCTGCTGACCACTTTGGCCTACCAGTTCGACGGCGAGAAGCCGCGCTACGCGCTGGAAGGTGCCATCGCCATCACCGGCGCGCTGGTGCAGTGGCTGCGCGACAATATGAAGCTGTTCGACGTTGCGCCACAGATCGAGCCGCTGGCGAAATCCGTCGAGGATAACGGCGATGTTTACATCGTGCCGGCGTTCTCGGGGCTGTATGCGCCGTACTGGAAAGAGAGCGCGCGCGGCGTGATTGCCGGGCTGACGCGCTTTGCCACCCGCGCGCATCTCGCCCGCGCCGCGCTGGAATCCACCGCCTACCAGACCCGCGACGTGGTCGAGGCGATGGAGACCGATAGCGGCATCAAGCTCTCCAGCCTGAAGACCGATGGTGGCATGGTTGCCAATGAGCTCTTGATGCAGTTCCAGGCCGATATTCTCGACGTGCCGGTGATCCGCCCGAAAGTGACGGAGACGACGGCGCTGGGGGCCGCCTACGCGGCTGGGCTGGCGACCGGCTATTGGAGCAATGTCGAGGATCTGCGTGCCAACTGGCAGGTGGACAAGCAATGGACCCCGGCGCTCGCCGCCGATAAGCGCGCGCATTACTACAAATCCTGGAAGAAGGCGGTGCAGCGCTCGTTCGACTGGGTGGACTGAGCAGACCGACGCGCCCCCGGCCGCGTGCATCTGCCGGGGACACCTCAAAGCAATAATTAATCAGGGAACATCAAGATGGGTTCGGTCTTTTGGGGCGAGCTGCTTGGCACCGCCACACTCATTCTCCTGGGCAACGGCGTGGTCGCCTGCGTCCTTCTCAATAAATCCAAAGGCCAGAATGGCGGCTGGATCGTGATTACCGCCGGTTGGGCATTCGCGGTGATGTGCGGCGTGTTCGTCGCCGCCGCCACCGGCAGCCCGGCCGCCTACCTCAACCCCGCCGTCGCGGTGGGGCTGGCGGTGGACCATGGCGGTTGGGCGAAGCTGCCCACGGCCATCGCCGGGGATTTCGTCGGCGCCTTCATCGGCGCGTCGCTGGTCTGGCTGCATTTCCTGCCACATTGGCGCGAGACCGAGGATAAGGGGCTGAAGCTCGCCTGCTTCTGCACCGGCCCGGCCATTCGCAACATCGCCGCCAATATGATCAGCGAGATCATCGGCACCTTCGTGCTGGTGTTCGTCGTCGGCGCGATTTTCTCCAAGACGGCCTCGCCCAACGGGGTTGCCGGCGGGCTTGGGCCTTATCTGGTCGGCTGCCTGGTCTGGGGCATCGGCCTGTCGCTCGGCGGGACCACCGGCTACGCCATCAACCCGGCGCGTGACCTTGGGCCGCGCATTGCCCATGCGGTGCTGCCCATCGCCGGCAAGGGGGACGCGGATTGGAGCTATGCGGCGATCCCGGTGGTCGGCCCGCTGATCGGCGCGGCGCTGGCGGGGATGGCGTTGTCGGCCTTCGGCATCTGAACCTGCTGTGATCCAGCGCCAGGGCGCGGGCGTATAAAGCCCATGCAGTCCTGGCGCCCGTTGCAACGCCCGGCCCTTGTGCCGGGTGTTTTTTTGTCAGCCAGCCGGCGCGTGCGGGCGTGAGGCGCCGCGTGCTGCTGCTGGCCGGATCCGCGCTGGGCCTGGCGGGGGGCTTGGGCTTTGCCGTCTGGTCGCCGGTGACGCTGCTGAATGCGCTCGCCCCCGGCGGCTTTTCCGTGCGGCGCAACCTCGCCTACCGCCCTGGCCCGCGCGGCCGGATGGATCTCTATCTGCCCCGCCAGGCGCAGGGCGCGCCGCTGGTGGTCTTCTTCTATGGCGGCAGCTGGCAGGAGGGGGACAAGGCGATGTACCGCTTCGTCGGCGCCGCGCTGGCCTCTCGCGGCTGCATGGTGGCGATTCCGGATTACCGGCTCTATCCGCAGGTGCGCTTTCCGGAATTTCTGGAGGATTGCGCCGCCGCCACCGCTTTTGCCCGCCGCCTCGCCCCCTCGGCGCCGCTGGTGCTGATGGGCCATTCCGCCGGGGCCTATAACGCCGCGATGCTGGCGCTGGACGCGCAATTTCTGGCGCTGCACGGGCTGGACCCGCTGCGTGACCTCGCCGGCTGGCTGGGCCTGGCCGGGCCCTATGATTTCCTGCCGATCACCGACCCCGCCTTGCAGATTATGTTCGGCCCGCGCGGGCAATGGCCGCGCACCCAGCCGATCAATTTCGTCACCCAAGGTGCACCGCCGGCTTTCCTCGCCGCCGGGCTGGAGGACCGCACGGTCGATCCCGGCAACAGCAAGAGGCTGGCGGCGAAGCTGCGCGCCAGCGGGGATGCGGTGGAGCTGGCTCTGTATCCGGGGCTGGACCACCGTAAACTTGTCGGCGCGCTCTCGCCATATTTGACCTTCCTGGCGCCGGTTCTGAGGGATTGCATCGCGTTCATTAACAAAGTCGCGCCCTCGACCCTTTGAGTGTTCACTGTTCTGTTATGGGACAGTGTGAGGTTTCAGGACGCTAAACGCGAATTGTTTTGCTGGGCGGCACGAGTGTGGTTTGAATAACTCAGCCAGTTTCCGGCCTTGGCATGCTCCTTGCTGGAACCTGGATACGTCCAAACGCGGCTTAACCGCGCACAACAAAGCGAGGAACCATTCAATGCTCGACGCAGCCATCGCGCCTCTGTCGGGAAGCGCCCTTTCCGGGTTTTCCTTCAAGCCGCGCTACGACAACTTCATTAACGGCAAGTTCACGGCGCCGCTCTCCGGCCAGTATTTCGATAATGTCTCGCCGATCACCGGCCAGGTTTTCACCCAGGCCGCGCGCTCGAACGAGGCGGATATCAATCTGGCGCTCGACGCCGCCCATGCCGCCGCCGATGCCTGGGGCAAGCGCGCCCCGGCCGAGCGCGCTCTGGCGCTGCTGAAGATCGCCGACCGGATGGAGGAAAATCTCGATCTGCTGGCCTATGTCGAAACCGTCGATAACGGCAAGCCGATCCGCGAGACCACCGCGGCGGACGTGCCGCTGGCGATCGACCATATGCGCTATTTCGCCTCCTGTGTGCGCGCCCAGGAAGGCGCGCTCTCCGAGGTGGACGAGACCACCATCGCCTATCATTTCCATGAGCCGCTGGGCGTGGTCGGGCAGATCATCCCCTGGAATTTCCCGCTGCTGATGGCGGTGTGGAAGCTGGCCCCGGCTTTGGCCGCCGGCAATTGCGTGGTGTTGAAGCCGGCCGAGCAGACCCCGATTTCGATCATGGTGCTGATGGAAATCATCGGCGATCTGCTGCCGCCGGGTGTTGTCAACGTCGTCAACGGTTTCGGGCTGGAAGCCGGCAAGCCGCTGGCCTCCTCCAACCGCATCGCCAAGATCGCCTTCACCGGCGAGACGACGACGGGCCGGCTGATCATGCAGTACGCCAGCCATAACCTGATCCCGGTGACGCTGGAGCTGGGCGGCAAATCCCCCAACATCTTCTTCTCGGACGTGATGGCCGAGGATGATGATTTCCTCGACAAGGCGATCGAGGGTCTGGTGTTGTTCGCGCTGAATCAGGGCGAGGTCTGCACCTGCCCGTCGCGCGCTTTCATCCAGGAGAACATCTTCGATAAATTCATGGAGCGCGCGCTCAAGCGCGTCGCCGCGATCAAGCAGGGCAGCCCGCTGGATCCTTCCACCATGATCGGCGCGCAGGCTTCGTCCGAGCAGATGCAGAAGATCATGTCCTATATCGATATCGGCCAGCAGGAAGGGGCGAAGATGCTGATCGGCGGCGGCAAGGCCGATCTCGGCGGCGCCCTCTCCAACGGCTTCTACATCAACCCGACCGTCTTCCACGGCCATAACAAGATGCGCATCTTCCAGGAGGAAATCTTCGGGCCGGTGCTCTCTGTCACCACCTTCAAGACCGAGGAAGAGGTGCTGCACGCGGCGAATGACACGCTCTATGGCCTGGGTGCTGGGGTGTGGTCGCGCGATGGCAACCGCGCCTATCGCATGGGCCGTGGCATCAAGGCTGGGCGCGTGTGGACGAACTGCTACCATCTCTACCCGGCGCATGCCGCGTTTGGTGGCTACAAGCAGTCCGGCATCGGCCGTGAAACCCATAAGATGATGCTGGATCATTATCAGCAGACGAAGAATCTGCTGGTCAGCTACAGCCCGAAGCCGCTGGGCTTCTTCTAAGAGGGTAGAGCGATGGATGAGCTCCCGGCACGCGTTCTGGCAACCGAAGCGGCGGTGGGGCTGATCCGAAAACTGCAGGCGGAACATGGCCCTGTCATGTTCCACCAATCCGGCGGCTGCTGCGATGGCTCGACACCGATGTGCTATCCGGTGGGCGATTATCTGGTGGCGCCGGACGATGTGAAATTGGGTAAAATTGGCGGGGCGGAATTTTTCATGAGTGCCTCGCAGTTTGAATATTGGAAATTCACCCAGCTGATCATCGACGTTGTCTCTGGCATGGGCGGCATGTTCTCGCTGGAGAATGGGACGGGGTTGCGCTTCCTCACCCGCTCGCGGGTGTTTGAGGATGCGGAGCTCGCCGCTCTCGAGGCGGCCGGCTAGAGCCAAGCCACAAGCAAAAACAAGATCCGCGCCAGCAGCTGGCGGGCGCGGCGGGGCGGGCGCATGCCTGAACCGTGACAATGTCAGCACCAACATCAAGCCCTGTCCGGGGCAAAATGGTTCAAGAACAGAGGGGAAACAGGATGAGCGTTTCGAAACATTCACGTCTGGCGCGGCGTCTGCTGACAGGGGTCAGCTTCGCGCTGGCGGCGGGGCTGCTGGCCGCGCCGATGGCGCGCGCCGATCAGCCCGCCTATCAGCCGGTGACCAGCGACATGCTGGCCAACGCCGCCAGCAATGATGGCTGGCTGATGTTCAATCATGACTATACCGGGCAGAATTTTTCTCAGCTCAAGCAGATCGACACCAAGAACGCCGGCAAGCTGACCGAGGCCTGGACCTCCGACAAGATCGATATTCCCGATGCGTTCGAAGGCTCGCCGGTGATCAATGGCGATTATATGTTCGTCACCACCGCCAAGGACCATGTCATCGCCTATAACGCGACGACGGGCCAGAAGCTCTGGGAATATGACTATCAGCTGCCCACCGCCGCCTTCAAGACGCTGTGCTGCGACACCAATAACCGTGGCGTCGCGCTGTCCGGCGACATGGTGATCTTCGGCACGCTGGATAATCATGTGGTGGCACTGGATGCCGCCACCGGCGCGGTGAAATGGAATGTCACGCTGAAGGAGCCGGGCACCGGCTACTCCATCACCGAGGCGCCGCTGATCGTGAATGGCAAGGTCATTATCGGCACCGGCGGCGGCGAGTATGGCGCGCGCGGGCGGATCGTGGCGCTGGACGTGAATACCGGCAATGAGCTGTGGAAATTCTACACCACCCCGTCCGAGGACGAGCCGGGCGGCAAGACCTGGCCCGCCGGCGCCTACAAGACCGGCGGCGGTTCGCCCTGGATGACCGGCACCTACGACCCCGCGACCGACACGCTGTTCTGGGGCGTCGGCAATCCGGGCCCGTGGCTGGCGACGATGCGCCCCGGCGACAATCTCTATACCGACTCCCTGGTGGCGCTGGACCCGAATACCGGCAAGCTGAAATGGTACTACCAGTTCACCCCGAACGACACCTGGGATTATGACGGCGTCAACACCCCGGTGCTGACCGACCTGACCTATAAGGGCAAGCAGTACCAGGCGGTGATCCAGCCGAACCGTAACGGCTATCTCTATGCGCTGGATCGCACCACCGGCAAGTTCATCTATGCCGTGCCCTTCGTGCACGACACCTCCGTCACCGGCATCAAGAACGGCGTCACCCAGACCAGCCAGGCCCTGCGCCCGGCCCTGGGCAAGACCATCACCACCTGTCCCTCCTTCCTGGGCGGCAAGAACTGGTGGCCGATCGCGGTGGACCCGATGAACCACACCGCCTACATCACCACGCTGCATGCCTGCATGAGCATGACCGGCGTGCCGGTGACCTACGCGGCCGGGCTGCCCTTCCTGGGTGAGACCTTCAAGATGCTGCCGGATCCGAAGGACCCGAATCTCGGCTCCTTCCAGGCGATCAACCTGAACACCGGCAAGCAGATGTGGCAGCACGAGACCAAGCAGGTCTGGGATGCGGGCGCGCTGAGCACCGCTGGCGGCGTTGTCTTCTCCGGCACCGTCGATGGCAAGCTGCACGCCTTCGATGCCAAGACCGGCAAGGAGCTCTGGACCAGCCCGGCGATGGGCACCGCCATCCTCGCCGACCCTGTCGCCTATAGCGTCAACGGCACCGAATATGTCGCGGTGTGGGCGAGCTATGGCGGTGTGTGGCCGCTCTGGGGCGGCGCGCTCGCCGAGCCGCTGAAGAACACCCCGCGCTTTGGTCAGCTGCATGTCTATAAAATTGGCTCCTGAAGGTGACCTGACCCGGCCGCGCAAGCGGTCGGGACTTTTTGCCTCCGGTGCAATGCTGCTCGCGGCGGCATTGCTTTGCCCCGGCCTCGCCCACGCGGGCAGCATCACATTCTGCGTGGACAAGGCCAACCCGATGCTGCCGACCGACATGGCGGTGGCGCGGGCCGTGGCGCAAAAGGCGGGAGAGGTTGCGGTCTTCATCGAGCGTGATTCTTTGAAATCCGAATCCGGTGGCGATGACGATGCCGGCCATGGCGAAAACCTGAAGGCCATCAAGGCGCTGGTGCATGATTGCGATCTGGTGATGGGCTTTCCGCTGGAAGATGGCGGCGGCAATGTCCCTGCCGGGCTGGCGGCCTCGCGCCCTTATGCCCGCACCGGCTTTGTCGCTGTCGGGCAGCAGGATGTCTCGGGCGGCTTCAAGGGCTTGCTGCATAAGGGCACGATCGGGGTGCTGAACATGTCGCCGGCGGAGACCTATTTCACCACCGCGACGATGACGCATGAGCATGTCTATTACACCAACGATCAGCTGCTCGGCGCGGTGCTGAACGGCGAGGTGAACACCGCGCTGATCTGGCGGCCCTGGCTGAACCAGCAACTGGCCGCGCACCCGCAAAGCCTGCATGTCGCGGAATTGAACATGCCTTACGCAAACTGGAACGTTGTTGCTCTGTATCCGCAATCGGCGCAGAATAAGCCGGAGGTCAGGGCGTTCAATAAGGCGATCGAGGCGCTTGCTGCATCGCGGCAGCTGGCGGCTTTGGTCAAACCCTATGACGTCCCGGCTCGCGGCGTCTCAGGCATGAAAGAGTGAGAAGAGTATGAAAAACATGAAGATTGCGGCCCTCGGTTTGGTCTTGTCCCTGGGTGCGGCGGCGGCGCAGGCGGCAACCCCGCCGGCGATCTATACCGATGCCCAGGCCAGCGCCGGCGCCGATGCCTACGCGCAGAATTGCGCCATGTGCCACGGCGCGAAGATGGAAGGTGGCGCCGGCCCGGCCCTGGTTGGCCAGGCTTTCGCTTCCCCCAGCAACAACTATACCGTGGGCGCGCTCTTCACCGAGATGGCCCAGCAGATGCCCGCCGGCCAGCCGGGCAGCCTGACCCATACCCAGTATGAGGACATCTTCGCCTATATTCTGAAGACCAACGGCTACCCCGCCGGCAGCACCGCCCTCAATTACGACAAGGCGATGGGCGACAGCACCCCGTTGGTCTCTCAGGTCAAATAACACCCGGCAAGGGTGAGCGAAATTTGCAAGCGGTTTGCAAATAAGGGCGCGACGTCGCGCCGGATCATAACCAAGGAGGAATGGACAATGTGGCGTAAACCGACCGTGAAACAGATCTGCATCGGCGCTGAGATCAACTCTTACGTCTCCGCGACCCGCAAGTAAGTGAGGCAACCGATCCAGGCATAGGCCACGTCTCTCTCATGCGTGTCATTGTGCTTGGATCGGCCGCGGGCGGTGGCTTTCCGCAATGGAATTGCCATTGCCAGGGCTGCCGCCGGGCCCGCGCCGGAGACCCGGCGGTGAAGCCCAGAACCCAGGCCTCGCTCGCCGTGAGCGCGGACGGGGTGCGTTGGGTTTTGCTGAATGCCAGCCCGGATCTTCCCTCCCAGCTGCGCGACCATGTCATTCTGCATCCTGATCATGAAGGCCCGGCACGGAATAACCCGGTGGCGGCTGTCGTCATTTCCGGTGGGGATATTGATTGCATCGCCGGGCTGCTGACGCTGCGCGAGGGGCATGAATTCCGGCTCTATGCGCAGGATTTCGTGCAGGCGATCCTGAACGGCAACCAGGTCTTCAGCGTGATGAACCCGGCGCTGGTGCACCAGGAGACGCTGCGCGTGAACGAGGCGGTGGCCTTGCGCGATGCGGCCGGGCAGGCGCTGGGGCTTGCCGTGGAAGCGTTTCCGGTGCCTGGAAAATTGCCGCTCTACCAGGAGGCGGGGCGGGACATCGCTTCCCTGGTGAGCGATGACAGCGTCATCGGTCTTTCCGTAAAGGATGAGGCTGGACATAATATTCTTTTCATTCCCGGCTGCGCGTATGTGACGCCGGCAATCATAAAGCGTGCCGAACAGGCGGATATTCTGTTTTTCGATGGTACACTCTGGCAGGATCGGGAGATGATCGATGCCGGGCTGAGCCAGAAAACCGGCGCGCGCATGGGGCATATTTCCGTTTCGGGTGAAGGCGGCACGATGGCCGCATTTTCCGCATTGACGCGGACTCGCAAGATCTTCATTCATATCAACAATACAAATCCGATCCTGTGCGACGATTCCGACGAAGCCAAAAAAGTCCAAGAAAATGGCTGGAACGTTGCTTATGACGGAATGGAGGTGACGTTATGACAAACATGCTTTCCCATGCCGAGCTTGAGGCGGCGCTGCGCAATGTTGGCGCCACACGCTACCATAATCTGCACCCGTTTCATAAGCTGCTGCATGGCGGCAAGCTGAGCCAGACCCAGGTGCAGGCCTGGGCGCTGAACCGCTATTATTACCAGGCCTGCATTCCCATCAAGGACGCGATCGTGCTCTCGCGCCTGCCGGATGCCGCCTCCCGCCGCGCCTGGCGCCAGCGCATCATCGACCATGATGGCGAGCGCGAAGGCGATGGCGGCATCGCCCGCTGGCTGCGCCTGGCGGAAGGGGTGGGGCTGGAGACCGCCTACGTGGAATCGACCCAGGGCATCCTGCCCGCGACGCGTTTTGCCGTGGATGCCTATGTGCATTTCGTACGCGACCGCTCGCTGCTGGAAGCGGTGGCGTCCTCGTTGACGGAATTGTTCTCGCCCACCATCATTGCCGAGCGTGTCGCCGGCATGTTGGCGAATTATGACTGGGTGTCGAAGGACACGTTGGTCTATTTCAATGCGAGGCTCACCCAGGCTCCGCGCGATGCGGATTTCGCCCTGGATTATGTGAAGCGCCACGCCACCACCCGCGCCGAACAGGACCAGGTGATCGCCGCGCTGCGCTTCAAATGCGATGTACTCTGGTCGCAGCTGGACGCGCTCTATGCCGCCTACATCACGCCGGGCCATGTTCCGCTCGATGCGTTTGGCGCCGAGGCGGCGCTGGCGCGGTGCGCGTAACCGGCGAGACCGTCCCCCGCCTGCGCCGCGGGGTGCGCCGCCAGTTCGACAAGGCCCGTGACACCGCCGTGCTGATGGCGCCTGAGCGTGTCGTCGTGCTCGACGAGATCGCCGATGCGATCGTCACCGCCTGTGACGGGCAACGCAATATTGCTGACATCGTCGCATTGCTCGCCGCGCGCTATCAGGCGCCGGTTGAGGAGATCGACGGCGATGTCAGGGAATTTCTGGAAGGCTTGGCGGAGTCCGCCTTGGTCACGCTATGAGCTCTATTGCACCGCCTTTCGCCTTGATGGCGGAACTGACCCACCGCTGCCCGCTGCAATGCCCCTATTGCTCCAACCCGCTGGAGATGCTGAAGGCGAACAAGGAGCGCGATACGACGTTCTGGCGCGGGGTGATCAGCGAGGCGGCGGCGATGGGCGTGCTGCAGATCCATTTCTCCGGCGGCGAGCCCAGCCTGCGGCCGGACCTGGTCGAGCTGATCGCGCATGCGACCGATTCTGGCATGTATGCCAACCTGATCACCTCCGCCGTGCTGCTGAACATGGAGAAGCTCAGCGCCTACGCGCGGGCGGGGTTGGGCCATGTGCAGGTGAGCCTGCAGGGCGCGCAGGCGGCGAATGCCGACCGCATCGGCAATTATAAAGGCGCGCATGCGAAGAAGCTGGAAGTCGCCAAGATGGTGACGCAGCTTGGCATGTCGCTCACCATCAACGCGGTGGTGCATCGGCAGAATCTGGAGGAATTGCCAGCGATCATCGAGCTGGCGCTGGCGTTGGATGCGGACCGGCTGGAAATCGCGCATGTGCAATATCATGGCTGGGCGCTGGAAAACCGCGCCGCCTTGATCCCCACCCGCGCCCAGTTCGAGGCGGCGGATGCGTTGGTGGCCGCCAAGCGTGAGGAGATCGGCGCGCGCATGGTCATCGATTACGTGGTGCCGGATTATTACGCGGATCTGCCGAAAACCTGCATGGGTGGCTGGGGGCAGAAAATGCTCAACATCGCCCCGGATGGGCGGGTGCTGCCCTGCCATGCGGCGGAGACGATCCCCGGCCTGATCTTCCCGCGCGCCGACGATCTGTCGCTGCGCGCCATCTGGGAAGGCAGCGACGCCTTCAACAAGTTTCGCGGCACGGGCTGGATGCAGGAGCCCTGTTCCAGCTGTGCGCTGAAGGAAATCGATTGGGGTGGCTGCCGCTGTCAGGCGATGGCCATCACCGGCGATGCCACGGCGACCGACCCGGTCTGTTCGCGCTCCCCACGACACGCAGCCATGAACGCGATGGCGGCGGCCGAAGCGCAGCAGGAGCCTGGTGAATTCAAGTGGCGGCGCGTTTCATGATTTTGGCGGGCCGCACACGGCGCCTGCTTCTCGCCAGCGCGGCCCTGTTCCCCGGACTGGCGGTGGCGCAGACGAACGACAGTGCAACTGACACCGCGCCGCCGGTGATTGACGTTCACATCGGCGTCTCGCCCTTGGGCGGCGGGGTGGCGTTGCAGAAATGGCCGACCGCCGTGCAGACCTTCTCCACGCAGGATCTGACCAAACAAGGTGCGGCGGATTTCACCGGCGCGCTGGCGCAACAAGCCGCCGGCGTCAATCTGCAGAACAGCCAGGCCAACCCGTATCAGCCGAGCGTGCTGTATCACGGCTACGAGCTTTCCCCCATCCAGGGTACTCCGGCCGGGCTTTCGGTCTATGTGAATGGCGCGCGTTTCAACACGCCCTTTGGCGATCTGGCGCTCTGGAGCGTGTTGCCTGACGACGCGATCGATTCCTTCGATCTCGTCGATGGCAACCCGGTCTTTGGCCTCAACGCGCTGGGCGGTGCGATCGATGTGAAGATGAAAAACGGCTTCACCGCCCCGGGTGCCGCGCTGGAGCTGGAAGGCGGCTCCTTCGGCACGGTTGAAGGGCATCTTGAATATGGCAAGCAGGTTGGCAACACCGCGGCTTATGTTGACATCGCCGCTGCCCGCAATACCGGCTGGCGCGACGCGCAAGGCTCCGACATCAAGAGTGCCTACGCGGATCTCGGCTGGCGCGGCAGCGATGCGGAGCTGCATGTCAACCTCATCGCCGGCAATTCCGGGCTGCACGGCCCCGGCACGGTGCCGGTGGATGTTTTAAACGCCGACCCCAACGCGCAATTCACCGGCCCCAACGCCATCAACGATAAATATCTGCGCCTCAGCAGCACGTTGGATATGAAACTGGGCCGCGACACGTCGCTGCAAGCCGTGCTTTATTACGAAAATATCTGGGAGCATCTGCTCAACGGCAACGGCCCGAACGATCTTCCCTGTGGCGATGGGCAAAATCTCTGCCAGGGCGGGGCAGGGGGGAATTATTCCACCTTGGTCGGCGGTGGCGTCATTCCGCAATATCTGCCGAATGGCAATAACGCCTACGGGCAGCTCAATCTCAACACCACCAATACCAACGGCTATGGCGCCTCCGCGCAGATCACCCATAAGGGCGCGCTGGGCCAGCTGGTGGCCGGGTTGAGCTATGATGGCGGCTACAGCACCTACGGCGCCGCGGCTTATGACGGCGCCTTGTCGCTGGGCTCGCGCGATTATTACGCGCTGCCCGGCACCGGGCTCGGCTATCCTGTCGATGAACCCGGCAACGTGCCGGTGAATGTAGGCTTGCGCAACGCCTATTACGGGTTCTACGCGACGGATACGATCGACCTTACCAAGAAGCTCTCGCTCACTTTGGGCGGGCGTTTCAATATTGCGCAGATCGCCTTGCATAATGAGCGCGGTTACGACCCCAACGCCGCACCTGGCGGGCTGAATGGCAGCCATTATTATCAGCATTTCAATCCCTCGGTCGGCATGGCCTACGCGCTCACCCGTTCGGTGACGCTCTATGGCAGCTGGTCGGTGCAGAACGCCGCCCCCACCCCGGCCGAACTTTCCTGCGCCAGCCCGCTTGATAGCTGCGCCCTGGCGAATTTCATGTCCGGCGATCCAGCGCTCAAACAAATCGTCTCGCAGAATTTCCAGGCCGGCATGCGCGGCACCTTCGTTGTCGGCGGATTGAATTTCCTCAGCATCCAGGCGGATATTTACGATGATGAAACCCGCGACGACATCGAATTCCTGCAATCGCCCTATAATCCGCAAGGCAACGGGTATTTCTCGAATATCGGCAGCGTGCATAGGCGTGGCGGCGATCTCGCGGCGCAGTTCGATAGCGCCAAATGGCATCTCTACGCCTCCTATTCACGCGTGCAGGCGACCTATGGCGCCAGCTTTATCGAGCAGAGCAATAGCCCGAATGCCGACGCCGCCGGCAACATCACCGTACAGAGCGGTAATTTCGTTCCCGGTGTCCCGAAAAACATCATCAAATTCGGTGCGGATTATAAAATCACCCCGCGTTGGACCATCGGTTTCACCGGCACCGCGCAAACCGGCAGCCCGCTTTACGGTGACGCCGCCAATCTCGACAAGCCGCTGCCCGGCTATGCGCTGCTCAATCTGAACACCCGCTACAGCGTCACGCCGCATCTCACCTTGTTTGGCAATATCGATAACATCACAGACCAGCGCTACTATGTTTACGGCACCTATACCAGCGTCGGCGGCGTGTACGTGGCGCAGGCGCCCAATTACAGCAACCCGCGCAGCTATTCCATCGGCGCGCCGGTGGCGGTGACGGCGGGAATGAAACTGACCTTCTGAGCCGTCACGTTTCGACGCAGTGATAAAAAACATGACAGCTCAGAGCCGCGCGCTGTCATGAATCTGCAAGGAAAACCGCGGAATTTTTCTTTGGCATGAAACCTGCTGAGGCATTGGTGCGATGCGGACCGCTCGGAACACCGGGGGCCTCGCATCGTCCTGGTCCAAAAAAATCAAGACCGGGACGTCCAAAGTCAAAACCAAGAGACGAAGCGGCGCAGACTGCTTCTTCGATATGCAGGGGGATTCATGAAGATCCAATCTCGTACCCATACCGCCCGGGCGCTGGCCTTGCTCGCCGGGACCGCTCTCGCCGGCTTTGCCATGCCGGCCCTCGCCGGCTCCGTCACCCAGCCTGGCGAGACGATCGGCCTCGCGCCCGGCGCGCCGCTGCCGCAGGGCGTGTATCTGGTGGACACCACCGATTACGGCAATCTCGGCAAGGAAGCGTTGGGGGTGACCATTCCGGTCGTCGCCTGGTCTACCCCGGTGCATCTGCTGGGGGCGCGCGTGCAGCTTTACGCCGCCCTCCCGCTGGCTGAGGCGAGTGTGCCCGGCGCGCATGTGCAGGGCTGGTACAATCCCTGGTTCGCCGGCCAGCTGGCCTGGGATCTCGGCAACAATATCGGCGTGTCCTATCTGCTCGGCACCTACCCGAAGCTCTCCAGCCCGGTCGCGAATGACGCCACCACCATCAATCAGCGCTTCGCGGCGTCCTATACCGGCAACGGCCTCAACCTCTCCGCCAATTTGATCATCGGCAATGAGGTGAATAATTCCTCGGTCAACGCGTCCAAGGTGCCGAATTATCTCAACCTCGACCTGACCGCGACCAAGAGTTTCGGCAATTGGAGCTTCGGCCCTGTCGCTTATTATTCAACGGACACAAGCTCACCCTATTCCGGCTACCAGAAGCAGCATCAATTCGCGATGGGCGGTTTGGTCGGCTATAATTTCGGCAAGGTGGTCCTGCAATCCTACCTTACCCATGACCTGAGCCAGACCGGCTATCTCGGCAACGACACGCGCTTCTGGTTCCGCTTCATTATTCCCGTCAGCTAAGCTGCCTTAACTCTGTGTCAGAGGGCATGATGGAGGCGCTCCGTCATGCCCGTTTCCGCGTCTTCAGTGTCCCGGCCAGGGCAAGGCTGCTTTGAAAGGCGCGGCCAAGCCCCTGACGAAGCTTGCATTCGGGTGTAGCAATTCCATCGTGGCGCGCGGATACGCCGCCAAGATGCCTCGCCGCGTGGGGGCGCAAGACGAAGCAATCGTCAGCAGAGGAGTATGGAATGGCCGATCATCCGCAGAGTTTCTTGCCGGGCGCCAGCCTGTCTTACGTATCGCCGACGCGCCAGAGCGCCTGGGGCACCTATCTGGCGCAGGTGGACCGCGTGCTGCCTTATATGGGCGATCTCGCCCGCTGGTCCGGCACGCTGCAGCGCCCGAAGCGGGTGCTGATCGTCGATGTGCCGATCGAGATGGATGACGGCAGCATCGCGCATTTCGAAGGCTACCGGGTGCAGCACAGCCTCTCGCGCGGGCCCGGCAAGGGCGGCGTGCGCTACCATCCGGACGTGACGCTGGAAGAGGTGATGGCGCTGGCGGCCTGGATGACGATCAAGAATGCCGCGGTGAATCTGCCTTTTGGCGGCGCCAAGGGCGGCATCAGGCTGGACCCGAAGCAGCTTTCGCAGAAGGAGCTGGAAAAGGTCACCCGCCGCTATACCAGCGAAATCGGCATCATCATCGGGCCGCAGCGCGATATTCCCGCACCTGATGTGAATACCAACGGCCAGATCATGGCCTGGATGATGGACACCTACTCCGCCAATGTCGGCGCCACGGCCACTGGCGTCGTCACCGGCAAGCCGATCAGCCTGGGCGGCTCGCTCGGGCGCATCAAGGCCACCGGGCGCGGCGTCTTCGTCACCGGGCGCGAGGCGATGCGCCGGTTGAAGCTGCCGATGGAAGGCGCGCGCATCGCCATTCAAGGCTTCGGCAATGTCGGCGCCAATGCGGCGGAGCTGTTCGCGCAGTCCGGCGCCAAGGTGGTGGCGGTGCAGGACCATGGCGGCGGCATCTATAATGATAACGGTTTGGATGTGCCGGCGCTGACCGCGCATGTGCTGGCCAATGGCAGCGTCGCCGGGTTTCGCGGCGGCGAGGTGCTGGGGCTGGAGGAATTCTGGGACGCGAAGGTGGATGTGATCATCCCCGCCGCGTTGGAAGGCCAGATCACCGAGGCCCGCGCCGAGCGGCTGCGCGCCCGCCTGGTGCTGGAAGCCGCCAACGGGCCGACAGTGCCGGGGGCGGATGATATTCTCGCCGCGCGCGGTGTCACGGTGCTGCCGGACGTGATCTGCAACGCCGGTGGCGTCATCGTCTCCTATTTCGAGTGGGTGCAGGATTTCTCATCGTTCTTCTGGAGCGAGGAGGAGATCAATATGCGGCTGGACAAGATCATCACCGGGGCGCTGGCGCATATCTGGGCCACCTGCGAGCGGCATAAATTCAGCCTGCGCACCGGCGCCTTCGTGGTGGCGTGCGAGCGCATCCTGCAGGCGCGCAACGAGCGCGGGCTGTATCCCTGAGATGAAAAAGCCTCCCTCCGGCAGGAGGGAGGCCTGTTTCACGCGAGGGGCAGGGCTTACCCGCCGTAGCGCTGCAGGGTCTGGCGCAGCGGGTTGGCGCCGGGATTGTTGCCCTGGCCATCGATGACGATCTGCCGGGCATCCAGCTGCTGTCCGTAATATTGCTGCTCGGCGCCGGCATTGTTGGAGAGCACGGTGCCGGAGAGCGAGACGCCGCCATAGAGCCCCTGGCTCTTGGAGAAGCTGATGATATCGGCATTGGCGGCGGTGGACATGGCGCCGTTCACGCCGGCCCCCAATGTCGCCACCGAAAGCCCGGCATCCGCGCCGATCTTGAACTGCGAGTTCAGCAGCGCGTTCAGCCCGCCATTGGTCATGATGATCATCATCACCTCGGCGTTCTGCACGCCGATCTGCAGGCCGAAACTGCCCGCGCCCATGGAATAGATGGCCGGGTTGGACCAGCCGCCATCGGCGGTGCGGGCACTCATCACGCAGCCGCCGCCTTCGCCGCCGAAGAAGAAGCCGGCCTTGAACACGTTCGGGCAGACCACGACGGCTTTGGCCTTGCGCAGGAAGTCCTGCGCCTGGGAGCCCTGGGCGCCGCCCATCATATCTTCCAGCGCCAAGGTGGAACTATCGACCAGATGCTGCGGATTGGCGGCCAGGGCCGGGGCGGCGGTGCCGGCCGCGAGGGCCGCGGCGAGAAGCAGGCGCTTCATGAGAGAACTCCTTCGGGTTTGGGCGCGTCTTGCCGTGTTGCAGCAGGTGGGGTGGCGGCCTCAAAGCGGCAAGCTTGGGTGGATGAATGTTCATTAACCGACAAAACCCGCCAGCCGCGCGGGCCGTGGGAAAGCCGGGTGAGGGAGATATTGTCGATCTGCAGGCACAGCGCCTGGTGCGGGGTCAGCCCCAGCGCATAGGCGCAGGCGGCGCGGATGGCCCCGCCATGGCTGACGATGATGGTATCCGTGCCCTCGGCACTCTCCCGCAGCGCCTCCAGCCCGGCGCCGACGCGCTCGATCAGATGCGCGAAGCTCTCGCCGCCCGGTGGCGTCTCGGCGGCATGGATCGGCCAGAACGGATGCCGCTCATCATGGCCGCGGGCGTCGAAGGTGGAGATCGGCACGCCCTGCCAATCGCCGAAATCCTGTTCGATGAAGGCGGGCTCGATCAGCCGCGGCACCTGCGGATAGCCGGCGCGCTGCAGCGCATCGGCGGTGAGCTGGGTGCGGGTGAGGGGGGTGCAGACCAGCCTGGCCGGGCGCGGCAGCCGGGCGGCCAGGGCGGCATACTCCGCCGCCTGCGCCGCCATCGTGTCGGTGCATACCGGCACGTCGTCGGTGCCGTAGAGGAAGGCCAGATTGTCCCGGTGGACCAAAGCGTGGCGGATGAGCCAGAAGCGGTGCATGCTCAGTCTCCGGTTGGGCGCGCCGCCGCCGCGCCGCGCCTGATTGCGTCTGCGTCAGCCATGAAGACGAAGATTATGGCGCAAAACCGGCTTATGCGTGGCCGCATCGGGGCCGGGCCAGCCGGCACTTCTAAAAACCGCGTCTCCATGCTCTTCGGGATAAGCGCGCGACGCGGTCTTGCCAACCATCCCCGGCGAAGGGCGCCTATGCGGCGGGCGGGGTGAGCTGGTCGAAGGCTTCCAGCGCCTGGGCGGCGTACATCGCGGAGGGGCCAGCGCCCATATAGATGGCCATGCCCATCGTCTCCAGCAGCTCCGCCCGGCTGGCCCCGTGCGTGCCGGCCGCCTGGGCGTGATAGGCGATGCAAGGCTGGCAGCGTGTCGCCACGCCGATGGCGAGCGCGATCAGCTCCTTGGTTTTCTGGTCCAGCGCGGTGCCGGCATGGGCGCCCTGGGCCAGGGCGGCAAAGCCCTTCATCACCTCCGGCGCGCCCTGGCGCAGCGTCTTCACCCCGCCATTCATGGCCTCGATCAGCTTCGTCCAGTCCTGGATCATGTCCCGTCTCCTGAAAATGCCGCCAGCATAATCGCCCTGTGCCGTCTGGCCTTGACCTTGCGCAAACCGGGCGCGGACTCGCACCGCGCGGCGCATCGGTCTATGCCGGGCGCCATGGATCAGCTGGCTTTGTATTTCCATTGGCCCTTCTGCCTGGCCAAATGCCCCTATTGCGACTTCAACTCCCATGTGCGCGAGAGCCTGCCGCAGGCGGAGATGCTGGCGGCGCTGCAGGCGGAGCTGGGCTATGAGGCGGCGCGGCTGGGGCGGCGCGAGGTTGGCTCGATCTTCTTTGGCGGCGGCACGCCCAGCCTGATGGACCCGGAGAGCGTGGCGGCGTTGATCGAGGAGGCCGGGCGGGTGTTCAGCCTGGCGCCGGAGGCCGAGATCACGCTGGAAGCCAACCCGACCAGTGTTGAGTCGGCGAAATTCCAGGCCTATCGCCAGGCCGGGGTGAACCGGGTCTCCATCGGCGTGCAGAGTTTCGACATCGAAGCGCTACGATTTCTCGGCCGCCAGCATAGCGCCCAGCAGGCCATCGCCGCGATCGAGCTGGGCGCGAAAATCTTTCCCCGCATCTCCTTCGACCTGATCTATGCCCGCCCCCGCCAGAGCCAGGCGTCCTGGCGGGCGGAGTTGCGCCAGGCGCTGGATCTGGCGGCGGATCATCTCTCCCTCTACCAGCTCACCATCGAGGACGGCACCAAATTCGCCACTTTGCACGCCCGAGGTGAGTTCACCCTGCCGGATGAGGAAGAGGCGGAGGCGCTGTACGACATCACCGCCGAAGAGGCGGCGCGCTACGGATTGCAGCGCTACGAAGTGTCCAACTACGCCAAGCCCGGCGGTGAGAGCCGGCATAACCTCACCTATTGGCGCTATGGCGATTATGCCGGCATCGGCCCCGGCGCGCATGGGCGGCTCTCTCTGGGGGGCCGCTTGCTGGCCACCACCCGCCACCGCGCCCCGGAGCCTTGGATGGAGCGCGTCGCCGCGCATGGCCACGGCACCACGCTGGAGGAGGAAATCCCGGCCCAGGACCGCGCCCGCGAGGCGCTGATCATGGGGCTGCGGCTGCGCGAAGGCATTGATGCGCCGCATTTCCAGGCCCGCACCGGCATCGCCCTGCTGGATGCGATCGAGCCGGAGATCCTCGATGAATGCCTGGCCGAGGGGTATCTGACTTTCGCCGATGACCGCCTCGCCGCCACCGCGCAAGGCATCAAACGGCTGGACGCATTGCTGCCGGCTCTGTGCCGATAGTATAGGCAGGCGCGGATAAAGGGATTTTCGATGCGCTATGTTTCGACGCGGGGTCAGGCCCCGGAGATGGATTTCGCCGGCGTGCTGCTGGCCGGCCTCGCCAGCGATGGCGGGCTTTATATGCCCTCCAGCTGGCCGCGCTTCTCCGCCGATGAGCTGAAATCCCTGCGTGGCCTGCCTTATCCCGAACTCGCCGCCAAGGTGATCGCCCCGTTCGCGGCGGGCAGCGTCTCCGAGGCGGAGCTGCTCTCCATGTGCCGCCTCGCCTATGCGGATTTCGCCAGCAAGGCGATCGTGCCGCTGGTGCAGCTGGACACCAATCTCTACGCGCTGGAGCTGTTCCACGGCCCCACTCTGGCTTTCAAGGACATGGCGCTGCAGCTGGTCGGCCATCTGTTCGAGCATGTGCTGGCCAAGCGCGGCGAGACGGTGCGTATCGTCGGCGCCACCTCCGGCGATACCGGCTCAGCCGCCATCGAGGCTGTCGCGAACCGCAAGAATATCGACATCACCATCCTGCACCCGTACGGCAAAACCTCCGAGGTGCAGCGCCGGCAGATGACCACGGTGAAGGCCGATAACGTGCTCAACATCGCCGTCGATGGGAATTTCGACGATTGCCAGGATCTGGTGAAGGCGATGTTCGCGGATGCGCCTTTCCGGGCCGAGATGAATCTCTCCGCCGTGAACTCGATCAATTTCGCGCGCATCGCCGCGCAGATCCCCTATTACGTCTATGCCGCGCTCAATCTCGGCGCGCCGGAGCGTGAGGTGGCGGTGTCCGTGCCGACCGGGAATTTCGGCAATATCCTAGCGGCCTGGGCGGCCAAGCAGATGGGCCTGCCGATCGTCAAATTCATCGTCGCCTCCAACCGCAACGATATTTTGTCGCGCTTTCTGGCCGAGAACGACATGTCCGTGAAACAGGTCGAGCCCAGCCTGTCGCCTTCCATGGATATCGGTGTCAGCTCAAATTTTGAACGTTTGCTATTCGAATTCCTGGGCCGGGATGCGCTGCTGACGGCGAAGACCATGGCGGATTTCCGCAGCTCCGGGAAAATGGCCGTGGATGCGCCGGTCTGGCGTGCCATCTCTCACGAATTCCAGGGCTACCGGCTCTCGGACGAGGCGACTTTGGCGGAAATCCGCCGGTTTTACGAAGAGAGCACCTATCTGGCGGACCCGCATAGCGTCATCGGCCTGGCCGCCGGGCGCGATTGTGACACGGGGCGTCTGCCGGTGATCTGCGCCGCCACCGCGCATCCGGCGAAGTTCCCGGATGCCATCGAAAAGGCGGTCGGCATCCGCCCGCCCCTCCCAAACCATCTTTCCGACCTATATGACAGGAAAGAGACATTCACCCGCGCCGGCGCCGATCTCAACCAGATCGAAACCTTGGTGCGGAATTTTGCGAACAGGAACTGAAATGCCTGAACAGGTTTCCATCACCACGCTGCCCTCCGGCCTCACCGTGCTCACTGAGCGCATGGAGCGGGTGGAGACCGTGTCCTTCGGCGCCTATGTCGGCGCCGGCACAAGGCACGAGACCGCCGCTGAAAACGGCGTGGCGCATTTCCTCGAACATATGGCCTTCAAGGGCACCGAGCGGCGTTCGGCGGCGGATATCGCCGAGGCGATCGAGAATGTCGGCGGCCATATCAACGCCTATACCTCCCGCGAGCAGACGGCCTATTACGTCAAGCTGCTGAAGGAGGATCTGGCGCTGGGGGCGGATATTATCGGCGATATTCTCTGCCATTCCAGCTTCGAGCCGGAGGAGCTGGAGCGCGAGCGCGGGGTGATCCTGCAGGAGATCGGCCAGGCGAATGACACGCCGGACGATATCATCTTCGACCATTTCCAGTCCGCCGCCTATCCGGCGCAGCCGATGGGACGGCCGGTGCTGGGCACCGAGCAGATCATCCGCGGCATGAAGCGCGAGGCGCTGCCCGGCTTCATGCGCCAGCATTATACGCCGGAGAACATGGTCATCGCCGCCTCCGGCAATCTCTATCACGAGCAGGTGGTGGAGCTCGCACAGCGCCATTTCGCCGATCTGCCGCGCGCCGAGCGCGCCGCGCCGATGGAAGCCGATTATATGGGCGGCGAGTATCGCGAGCTGCGCGATCTCGACCAGGCGCATATCGTGCTGGGCTTCGATGCGCCGGGCTACGGCCAGCCGGATTATTACCCGTCCATGCTGCTCTCCACCCTGCTGGGCGGCGGCATGTCCTCGCGCCTGTTCCAGGAAATCCGCGAGAAGCGCGGGCTGGTCTATTCCATCTACAGCTTCACCGCCCCGGCGCAGGATGGCGGGCTGTTCGGCATCTATGCCGGCACCGGCGAATCCGAGGCGGCGGAGTTGATCCCGGTGACGCTGGAGGAGCTGGAGAAGGTGCAGCGTTCCGTCAGCGAGGCGGAGCTGAACCGGGCGCGCGCCCAGCTCAAGGCCGGGCTGCTGATGAGCCTGGAATCCACCGGCAGCCGCTGCGAGCAGCTGGCCCGGCAATGGCAGGTGTTCGGGCGGATCATCCCGGTTGAGGAGACCGTGGGCAAGATCAACGCCGTCACCGTGGAGGATATCCGCGCCTCGGCGGCCAAGATTTTCCGGCAGAAGCCCACTCTGGCCACCATCGGCCCGGTGGCGCAGGTGCCGAAATTCTCCGCCATCATCGACCGGCTGGCGGCATGAGCGCGCTCTCGGACGCCGCCGCTGCGCTGCTGGAGGCGGCCAAGCGGGCCGGGGCGGATGTCGCCGAGGTCGGGCTGTATGAGGGCACCTCCGTCGGTGTGCAGCGCCGGCTGGGCAAGACCGAGGAGACCGAGCGCGCCGAGACCACCGAGCTGAGCCTGCGGGTGTTCCTGGGCCGCTGCTCGGCCTCCGTCTCCGCCAGCTCCATCGACCGCAGCGCCTTTACCCGCCTGGCCGCGCAGGCGGTGGCGATGGCGAAAGTGGTGCCGGAAGACCCGTATGCGGAAATCCCCGAGGCGCCGCCGGCTCTGGATGCCGGGTTTTTGGAGCTGGAAGACCCGGTTGAGCCGAGCGCTGATCTGCTGATCGCGCGCGCGGCCCAGGCCGAGGACGCCGCCATGGGCGTGCCCGGCATCACCAATTCCGAGGGCGGCTCCGCCAGCTGGTCGCGCGCCGTCTCGGTGCTGGCCACCAGCCATGGGTTTCTGGGCGAATATGCCCGCACCTCGCACAGCGTCTCCGTCACCGCCATTGCCGGCACCGGCACCGCGATGCAGCGCGATTATGATTATGACAGCGTGATCCATGGCGCGGATCTGGCCGACCCGGCGCAGCTGGGCCGCAATGCCGCCGCCCGGGCTCTGGCCCGGCTGAACCCGAAGCGCCCGGCCACCGCCAGGCTGCCGGTGCTGTTCGATCCGCGGGTTTCCGGCTCCATCCTCGGCCATCTCGCCGGGGCGATTTCCGGCGCCGCGATCGCGCGCGGCACCTCCTTCCTGAAGGATGCGCTGGGTCAGCGGATTTTCCCCGCCGGGCTGGAGATCATCGACAACCCGCTGAAAGTGCGCGGCCGCCGCTCCCGCCCGTTCGACCGGGAGGGCCAGCGCGTGGCGCAGATGAGCTTCATCGAGGATGGGGTGCTGACGGACTGGATCCTGGATACGCGCTCGGCCAACCAGCTGGGGCTGAAGACCAACGCCCATGCCGGCGGGCTCTCCAATTTCTACATGGCGCCGGGGCGGCTGAGCCCGGAGCAGCTGATGGCCGACATCGCCGAAGGGCTGTACGTGACCGAGATGATGGGCTCCAGCATCAACGGCCTGACCGGCGATTATTCGCGCGGGGCGGCGGGGTTCATGATCCGGGGCGGGCAGATCGCCGAGCCGGTGGCGGAAATCACCATCGCCGGCAATCTCAAGGAGATGTTCCTGAACCTGACGCCCGCCAGCGATCTGGAATTCAAGCGCGGCACCGATGCGCCGACCCTGCGGCTGGACGGCATGACCCTGGCCGGCGCCTGACCCCGGCTTTACGCGCCCGCGCGGCACGCAGGTGATGGGCCACCACGGCCCATCACCTGGCAGCTGGGACATGGAGGTGGTGGGCCATGGGCAGACTGCGCGGAATAGCTAAGCCGCCGGCGATGAATGGGGACTTAAAAAAGCCTGATTTTTTTGTCAGTCGTTGCAGCTGGCGCGTTGATTTCGTTTCGGATTTTAAAGCAGACGCCCGGCAAGACGGGGTTAATTGCCCTTCTTATCCCACGGCGCCTGGCCGAGATTGACCTGCTTGGGTGTGGTGTTGGACCCGGCCAGCGCCCCCGCGCCCGCGCCGATGCCCGCCCCGACGACCACGCCGATCGGCCCGCCGACAATGCCGATCAACGCCCCCGTGGCGGCACCGCCCGCGGCCGTCCCGGTGGTGCGCCCGGTGCCATGGCCGCAGCCGGCGAGTGCCAGCGCCATCGCCAGCATCAGGGATTTCTTGAGCATCCATCTCTCCTGTTTCGTCTTGCCCTTGTCTCAAAGGCGCGCCGCGTTGCGCAAGCCAAACCGCCGATCGATCCGCCAGCGCGACGGGATGCGCCGACAGGCTGTTTTCTTTTCAATGACTTACGCTAAATTTCCGGCAATGTGCGGGGGCTTGGTGGAGAACGGATTGGTTTAAAAAGGGTTGCGAAGCACGATCCGGCGCGTACATGGTGAAGCGCAACCAACGCGGAGAGCCCGATGTCCGACACGTCCAAATTCCCGGTGCAGCTGAAGGCCCCCAGCTGGGTGGATGACTTCAAGGCCTTCATCATGCGCGGCAATGTCGTCGATCTGGCGGTTGGTGTCGTCATCGGCGCCGCCTTCACCGGCATTGTCAGCTCGCTGGTCAAGGATGTGATCAACCCGATCATCGGGCTGATCACGGGCGGGGTGGATTTCTCCAACCATTTCATCATCCTCAAGGGCACCCCGGCGCTCACGCTGGCGGACGCCCAGAAGGCCGGCGATGTCACGCTGAATTATGGCGTGTTCATCAATGCGGTGATCAATTTCGTGATCGTCGCCGCGGCGATCTTCTGGATGGTCCGGGTGGTGCAGAAGATTTACAAGAAGCCGACACCGCCGGCCGCCGCCCCGGCGCCGACCCCGACCGAGACCCTGCTGACCGAAATCCGCGACCTGCTGAAGGATAAGGGCACGGTCTGACGCACCGCCTGCGCGCCGTGCCGATGCGGCGGCGGGCCTGCCCGCGCGCGCTTAAGGCTTTTTTTACGCGGAAGATGTGCTAAGCCCCACGGCCATGCGTCAGTATCTGGAATTCGAAAAGCCGGTCGCGGAGCTCGAGAGCAAGATCGAGGAGCTGCGGCGGATGAGTGCGGCCCCCGGCGAGATCAACATCGCCGAAGAGGTCGCCAAGCTCTCCGCCAAGGCGGATGCGCAGCTCAAGGCCACCTACGCCAAGCTGACCCCCTGGCAGAAGGCGCAAGTGGCGCGCCATGCCGAGCGCCCGAAGGCGCTGGCGGTGATTTCCGCGCTGATCGAAGACTTCACCCCGCTGGCCGGCGACCGCGCCTTTGCGGATGACGCCGCCATCGTCGGCGGCATGGGCCGCTTCCGGGGCCAGGCGGTGATGGTGATCGGCACCGAGAAGGGGACCGACACTGAAAGCCGGCTGAAACATAATTTCGGCATGGCCAAGCCCGAGGGCTATCGCAAGGCGAAGCGCCTGATCGAGCTGGCCGGCAAGTTCAATTTGCCGATCCTGAGCTTCGTCGACACCTCCGGTGCCTTTCCCGGCATCGAGGCCGAGGCGCGCGGCCAGGCGGAAGCCATCGCCCGCTCGATTGAGGCCTGCCTGGATGCGCCGGTGCCGCTGGTGGCCACCATCATCGGCGAGGGCGGCTCCGGCGGCGCCATCGCGCTGGCGGCGGGCAACACGGTTCTGATGTATGAGCACGCGATCTATTCGGTGATCTCGCCGGAGGGCTGCGCCTCGATCCTTTGGCGTGATTCCGCCCAGGCCGCCACCGCCGCCGAGGCGATGCGCATCACCGCGCAGGATTTGAAGAAGCTGGGGCTGATCGACGAGATCGTGCCGGAGCCGCTGGGCGGCGCGCATCGCGACCCCGCGGCGGCTCTGGCGACGCTGGGCGATGCGGTGGAGAAATCCCTGCTGGCGCTGCTGGGCCAGACACCGGAGGCGTTGAAGGCCAAGCGCCGGGAGAAGTTTCTGGCGATGGGCAAGCAGGGGCTGTAACGCCCCTGTCGGTTACGCCCGGCGCCAGCCCACTCGCCCACTCAGCAGGCTGAGCCATGCTGCCAGCCCCAGTGCCGCGCCGATGATGCCCTGGGTGCCGTTGTAATTCACCACCGCGGCGATGCCGAGGCCGATCGCCAGCCCGGCCAGCACGCGCTTGCCGGCGAAGAACGCCGCCAGACCGATGAGCAGCGCCGCCCAGCCGAAAGCGCCGTAATATTGCCCGCTGAGCACCCAGCCGCGCGGCACGCACCAGCCCGGCGCATTGCCGGCCGCGCAGAGGCCGACGGTTGCACGTGGAACAATCGCCCATTCGCGGAAGGCGAAAGCGCCGCCGCCGACAATCACGGCCAGCGCCAGACCTGCGGCATCCTTGACGCCCCACTGCATTATCTTGCGCATAAACCCCCTCCTTGCCGGTTGCTCTAACCGCCCCGGCGCCCTATTGCTGCGGCGCGTCAGTTTAACCAAAGGCCCATGACAGTCCATAGCCCGAATGGGAAGCCCAAGAGCTTCCAGGACATCATCCTGACCTTGCACGCCTTCTGGGCGAAGCAGGGATGCGTGATTTTGCAGCCTTACGATGTTGAGATGGGGGCGGGCACGTTCCATCCCGCCACCACGCTGCGCGCCCTGGGCCCGAAGCCCTGGAAGGCGGCCTATGTGCAGCCCTCGCGCCGCCCCTCGGACGGGCGCTATGGCGAGAATCCGAACCGGCTGCAGCATTATTATCAGTATCAGGCGCTGCTGAAGCCGAGCCCGGACAATATCCAGCAGCTGCTGCTGGAGAGCTATGACGCGATCGGCATCGACCGGCGCAAGCATGACATACGCTTCGTCGAGGATGACTGGGAAAGCCCGACCCTGGGTGCCTGGGGCCTGGGCTGGGAGGTCTGGTGCGACGGCATGGAGGTGACGCAGTTCACCTATTTCCAGCAGGTCGGCGGCATTGCCTGCGTCTCGCCCTCCTCGGAGATCACCTACGGGCTGGAGCGGCTGGCGATGTATGTGCAGGGCGTGGAGAATGTCTACGACCTGGATTTCAACGGCCAGGGCGTGACCTATGGCGATGTGTTCCTGCGCGCCGAGCGGGATTATTCGAAGCATAATTTCGAGCTGGCGAACACGCAGATGCTGGCCCGGCATTTCGAGGATGCCGAGCGCGAATGCATGGCGCTGATCGGGGGCTTGGTCGCGCAGCCGGCCTATGACCAATGCATCAAGGCCAGCCATCTGTTCAATCTGCTGGATGCAAGGGGCGTGATCTCGGTGGCCGAGCGCGCCGCCTATATCGCGCGGGTGCGCAATCTGGCGAAGGCCTGCGCCGAAATCTGGCTTTCCGGTGAGTCCAATGGCTGAATTTTTTCTGGAACTCTTCTCCGAGGAAATCCCCGCGCGCATGCAGAAGGCGGCGAGCGAGGCGCTGGAGGCGATCTGCGCCCAGGCCCTCAAGCCGCTCTCGATTACGGTGCGCCGGACTTATTATGGGCCGCGCCGCATCGCGCTTGCCGCCGAGATGGCCACCGAGGTTGCGGCCAGTTCGGTTTCCGAGCGCGGGCCGCGCGCCAGCGCGCCGGAACAGGCCCTGGCCGGCTTCCTGCGCAAGCATGGCGCGGCGAAGGAGGATCTGGTCCAGGAGGGCGAGTTCTGGGTGCTGAACAAGCAGAGCCCGGCGCAGCCGGCTTGCGCGTTCATCGCCGCGACGCTGCCGGAGCTGCTAGCCAGGCTGCCCTGGCCGAAATCCATGCGCTGGGGCTCGGGCGGGGAGTTCACCTGGGTGCGCCCGCTGCGCCGCATCGTCTGCCTGCTGGATGGCGCGGTGGTGCCGTTCAAGCTCGGGCCGGTGGAGACGGGGAACGTCACCGAAGGCCACCGCGTGCATGGACCCGGCCCGTTCGAGGTCTCCTCGGCCGCGGTCTGGGAGGAAAAACTGCGTGAGCATCACGTCATCGCCAGCCCGGCCGAGCGCCGGGCGCGTGTGGCGGAGGGGATTGCGGCGGTTGCCGCGAAACTGGGCCTCAGCGTTGCCCCGGATGAGGGGCTGCTGGACGAGGTGACCGGGCTGGCCGAGTGGCCGGTGCCGCTGATCGGGAAGATCGACAAGGAATTCATGGAGTTGCCGCCGGAAGTGCGGGAACTCTCGATGAAGATTAACCAGAAGTATTTTGCGCTGCGGGATGAAACCGGCGCCCCGGCCCCGTATTTCGCCTTTGTGGCAAATCTGGCGGCGGATGATGATGGCAAGGCGATTATCGCGGGCAATGAGCGCGTGCTGCGCGCGCGCCTGTCCGATGCACGGCATTTCTGGGCGCTGGATCTGAAGACGCCGCTGGATAGCCTGCTGCCGAAGCTGGAGAAGATCACCTTCCACGCGAAGATCGGCACACAGCGCCAGCGCGCCGACCGGATCGCGGATCTGGCGCGGGAGATCGCCCTTGCGCTTTCTGGCAGCGATGACGAGGCAAATCAGGCGCGCCTGGCGGGGCTGCTTTGCAAGGCCGATCTTGTGACCGGCATGGTGGGTGAGTTTCCTGAGCTACAAGGCATCATGGGCGGCTATTACGCGGCGCGTCAGCATCCAGGGCAGCAGCAGGCGGCTATGGTCGGCCAGGCCATCCGCACCCATTACCAGCCGAAAGGCCCGTCCGACGAGGTGCCCACCGGCATCGTCGCGGTGGCGGTGGCGCTGGCGGATAAGCTGGATACGCTGCGGGAATTCTTCGCTGTCGGTGAGAAGCCGACCGGCTCGGGCGATCCGTTCGCGCTGCGCCGGGCGGCGCTGGGTGTCATCCGCATCGTGCTGGAGAATAAGCTGCGCCTGCATCTGCTGCCGCTGCTGGGCACGGCGCGCGGCGAGCTGTTCGGCTTCATCATCGAGCGGCTCCGGGTGAAACTGCGCGGCGAGGGCAAGCGCTTCGATGTGCTGGATGCTGTGCTGGCGGCCGGTGAGGATGACGATCTGGTGCGGCTGATGAAGCGCGTTGAGGCGCTCTCCATCATGCTCGACAGCGAGGACGGCAAGAATCTGCTCTCTGCTTATAAGCGGGCGGCGAATATTCTGCGCATCGAAAATGCCAAGGACGGCCCGCATGAGGGCGAGCCGCAGGTAAGTTTGTTCGCGCCCCCCGAAAATGAATTGTGGATTGCATTGGGAGCCGTCTGGGCGGAGCTATTTGCGCCGATTGAGGACAATGCGGAACCGCTTTTAAAAGCGGAAAGATACACGGAAGCAATGAGCGCTTTGGCAACTTTGCGGCCCGCCATCGACGCTTTTTTCGAAAACGTTACGGTCAACGCGGAATCGCCTGATTTGCGCCGCAATCGTTTGCGATTGCTCGCGCGCTTTACCGGGGCGGTTAACCAAGTGGCTGATTTTTCTCGGATTGAAGGGTGAGGGAGACCAGGTAATGACGAAATGGGTTTATAATTTCGGCGCTGGCGTGAATGACGGCAACGCTTCGCTCCGCAACCTTCTGGGCGGCAAGGGGGCGAACCTGGCGGAGATGGCCGCGATCGACCTGCCGGTGCCGCCTGGCTTCACCATCACCACCGAAGTCTGCACCGCCTATTATGAGAATGACCGCAACTACCCGGCCGATTTGAAGGCGCAGGTGGATGCCGCTCTCGCCCGCATCGAGCAGGCGGTGGAGCGCAAATTCGGCGATAAGGATAAGCCGCTGCTGGTCTCCGTGCGCTCCGGCGCGCGCGTCTCCATGCCGGGCATGATGGATACCGTGCTGAATCTGGGCCTGAATGACGACACCGTGCTCGGGCTGGCGAAGGCCTCCGGCGATGAGCGTTTCGCCTGGGACAGCTATCGCCGCTTCATCCAGATGTACGGCTCCGTCGTGCTGAACGTCGATCATCACCGCTTCGAGGAAATCATCGAGCAGGTGAAGCTGGATGCGGACGTGACCGAGGACACCGCCCTGACCCCCGCCCATTGGCAGGAAGTGGTCGAGGGCTACAAGAAGATGGTGCAGGAAGAGCTGGACCGGCCCTTCCCGCAGGACCCGCAGGACCAGCTCTGGGGTGCGATCACCGCTGTGTTCGGCAGCTGGATGAATCCGCGAGCCAATGTCTATCGCCGTTTGCATGACATCCCGGCCGATTGGGGCACGGCGGTGAATGTGCAGGCGATGGTGTTCGGCAATATGGGCAATGATTGCGCCACCGGCGTCTGCTTCACCCGCGACCCCTCCACCGGCCTCAACGAGTTCTACGGCGAGTATCTGGTGAATGCGCAGGGCGAGGACGTGGTGGCGGGCATCCGCACCCCGCGCCCGCTCTCCAACGCCTATGCCAAGCCTGGCGAAATCTCGATGGAGGAGGCGCTTCCCGAAGCCTATAAGGAGCTGCACAAGGTCCGCGAAATCCTTGAGAAACACTACAAGGATATGCAGGATATCGAGTTCACCGTGCAGCAGAACAAGCTCTATATGCTGCAGACCCGCGCGGGCAAGCGCTCGGCCGCGGCCAGCTTGCGCATCGCCGTGGAAATGGCGAATGAAGGGCTGATCGACAAGAACACCGCGATCATGCGCGTGAACCCCTCGGCGCTGGATCAGCTGCTGCACCCCACGCTGGACCCGAAGGCGGAGAAGACGATTTTCTCCAAGGGCCTGCCGGCCTCCCCGGGCGCGGCTTCGGGCGCGGTGGTGTTCTCGGCCGACGAAGCCGAGCTGCGCGCGCAGAAGGGTGAATCCGTGGTGCTGGTGCGCATCGAGACCAGCCCGGAAGATATTCACGGCATGCACGCCGCCCAGGGCATCCTCACCACCCGCGGCGGCATGACCAGCCACGCCGCCGTGGTGGCGCGCGGCATGGGCCGGCCTTGCGTGGCCGGTGCCGGCGGCATCTCCGTCGATTATGGCGCGCAGACCTTGTCCGCCAATGGCGTGGTGCTGCGCGCGGGCGATATCATCACCATCGATGGCTCCACCGGCGAGGTTTATGCCGGCGCGATGAAGATGATCGAGCCGCAGCTCTCCGGCGATTTCGGCACGCTGATGGAGTGGGCCGATGGCGCCCGCCGCCTGAAGGTGCGCACCAACGCGGAAACCCCTTTGGATGCCGAGACCGCCCGCAAATTCGGCGCCGAGGGCATCGGGCTGTGCCGCACCGAGCATATGTTCTTCGACCCGGCGCGCATCGGCGCGGTGCGCCAGATGATCCTGGCCAAGGACGAGGCTGGCCGTCGCACCGCGATTGCCAAGCTGCTGCCCTTCCAGCGCGAGGATTTCGTCTCGCTGTTCAAGATCATGGAAGGGCTGCCGGTCACCATCCGCCTGCTCGACCCGCCTTTGCATGAATTCCTGCCGCATGGCGAGGCGGAGATGCAGGAGGTGGCGGATGCGCTGGGGGTCGATATCTCGGTGATCCGCGAGCGTGGCGAGGAACTCTCCGAAGCCAACCCGATGCTCGGCCATCGCGGCTGCCGCCTGGGCGTGACCTATCCGGAAATCTACGAGATGCAGGCCCGCGCGATTTTCGAGGCGGCGGTGGAGGTGGCGAAGACCGCCAACGCCCCGGTGCCGGAGATCATGATCCCGCTGGTCGGCACCAAGAAGGAGCTGGATATCACCCGCGCCCAGGTGGAAAACACCGCCAAGGCGGTGTTCGAGGAAACCGGCAAGACCATCGAATATTCGGTGGGCACGATGATCGAGCTGCCGCGCGCGGCGCTGACCGCCGACCAGATCGCCGAGGCCGCCGACTTCTTCTCCTTCGGCACCAACGATCTGACCCAGACCGTGTTCGGCCTCTCCCGCGACGATGCCGGCAAGTTCCTGCCCTTCTATGTCGAGAAGGGCATTCTGCCGAAGGATCCGTTCGTCTCCATCGATGTCGATGGTGTGGGCGGGCTGGTGAAGATCGCCGCCGAGAAGGGCCGCGGCAAGAAGGCCGGCTTGAAGCTGGGCATTTGCGGCGAGCATGGCGGCGATCCGGCCTCCATCTCCTTCTGCGAAAGCGTCGGGCTGGATTATGTCTCCTGCTCGCCCTACCGCGTGCCAGTGGCGCGCCTGGCCGCCGCCCAGGCGGCGATCGAGTCCAAGGAGACCCATTTCCGCGACAAGTAAGCGCGGACATTCTTTCAACGAAAAAGGCCGGGAGCGATCCCGGCCTTTTTTATGCGGTTATTGGGAGGCCTTGCCGTCCAGCTCCGGCACATGGCAGCCTGGCTCCACCTTGCCGGTGAATTTCGGCCAGAGCTGCGTTTCGCCCAGCACCGGCACGCCGATATAGCCATGCAGATCCAGATTGCCCTTGGCGTCGAACTTCACCATGGTACGGTAGACATTGCCGTTGCGCGGGTCTTGCAGCACGCCCTTCCAGCGCGGGGTGCCGTCTCCGGTCTTGCCGTCCGGGGCGACCCGCAGCATCAGAAAGCCGCATTGCGGCCGGCCCCGCCAGTCGGTCGGCATCGCATCGCCCGGATGGTCGAGCGCGATGCCGGCGATGAAGCCGCACAGATCATCGCCACATTGCGAGATTTCCAGCACGATCTCGTGCCCGGAGGAGACCCAGTAGCCAGGGGTGAAACCCGCCGCCCAGGCGGGCAGGGCGCTGCCGGCCAGCATTGCGCCCGCCAGCAGCATCCCGCGACAGGAAGAAAGACAGAAAGAAAAAGCTCCCAGACGGTGCCCCTTGTTGAGGCTTGCCGACAGGAAATTTCTAACAAATCCGATGGCACCGGGAAAAGTGTTTCCTCGCCAATGCGCTGTCATTTTTGATACCTGTTGCAAGAAAGCTGCATTGGTCAGCAAGGGTTTCAAAAATTATCCTTCGCCGCGCGCAGTTTCGCGAAGCTTTCCTCGTCCGTGGCGCGCAGGAACGGGTTGGTGGCGCGCTCCTGGCCCAGTTTCACCGGCAAGGTGGGCTTGCCCGCCGCGCGCAGCGCCTGCACCTCGGCGGCGCGGGCCTTCAGCGCCGCATTGTCAGGCTCCACGCTCAGCGCGAATTTGGCGTTGGAGGCGGTATATTCATGCCCGGCGCAGACCAGCGTGTCGTCCGGCAGATCGCCATATTTGGCGATGGAATTGAACATCTGCGCCGGCGTGCCCTCGAACAGCCGGCCGCAGCCGAGGCTGAACAGCGTGTCGCCCGGCAGCAGGATGCCGCCATCGGCGATGTAGTAGGAGATATGGCCCAGCGTATGGCCTGGGGTTTCGATCACCCGCAGCCTGGCGCTGCCGAATTCCACCAGCGAGCCTTCATGCACGGCAATATCCAGCTTCGGCAGGCGCTGCGCGTCCGCGCCATTGCCGACCACCTGCGGGCGGTAGGCCGCCACCAGCGCCGCGACGCCGCCGATATGGTCGTCGTGATGATGGGTGAGGAAGATGTAATCCAGCCTTTTGCCCAGCGCCTCCAGCGCGGCGACCGCCGGGGCGGCCTGCGCCGGATCGACGATGCCGGTCTTGCCGGAGACACTATCGACCAGCAGCCAGGCATAATTGTCGGACAGCATGGGAATGGCTTGCGCCGTGACGGTCATCGCTCTCGCTCCTTCGCGTTACGTGGTTATATAGGGGCAATGGCGATCGATGCACGAGATGCGGCCGGATTTTACGCAACCGCGCTGGGCCGGCATGTGGCCCTGTTGCTGCGCCAGAAGCTGGCGCGGCTCTGGCCGCGCATGGAGGGGCTGTCGGTTCTGGGCATCGGCCATGCCGGGCCGTGTTTGCATCCCTGGCGCGAGCAGGCGCGCTGCATCGCGCTCTCGCCCAACCATATGGGGGCGGCACCCTGGCCGGCGGGGCTGGCCAATCTCTCCTGCATGGCCGAGGCGGAGGCGCTGCCCTTTGCGGATCTCAGCTTCGACCGGATTTTGCTGATCCACGGGCTGGAACAGGCCGAAAACGCCAGGCGCACGCTGCGCGAGGCCTGGCGGGTGCTGAAGGATGACGGGCGGATGATCGTGGTGGCGCCCAACCGGCGCGGGCTTTGGGCTTATGCGGAGAGCACGCCCTTCGGCCATGGCCAGCCTTATTCGGAAGGCCAGCTGGCGCGGCTGCTCACCGGGCTGTTCTTCCAGGTGGAGGCGCAGACCACCGCCCTCTATACCCCGCCGCTGCTGCCGGCCCCGCTGCGGCGTATGGCCGGGCTGCTGGAAAAGGCGGGCCCGGTGCTGGCGCCGCAATTTGCCGGGCTGACGCTGGCGGAGGTGAGCAAGGCCCTGCATGGCGCGGTGCCGGCCGGGCGGATGGCCACGGCGCGGCGGGTGCTGGCCGGGGCCGGGTTTTCGCGGGCGGGTTAAGCTTTCTCCGGCTTGGCCGGCGGCCCCAGCAGCGTCTCACCGGGGGGCAGGTCCAGGCGCATGCTCTGGCGCCGATAGGAGAGGGTGATGCCCGCCTCGGCGAAGCGCTTCTGCACACGCGCATTGAATTCGCGCCGCACCGCCCAGTGCTGGCCCGGCCCGGTGCGGATCTGTCCGGTAAAGACCAGCCCCAGCTCGCCGAAACTATCCAGCCCGAACAGCTGCAGATCGTCGCGCATCATCGCCCCCCAGGCGGCCTCGGCCCGCATCTTCGCGCCGATCTCCTTCAGCAAGGCGCTGACCCGCTCGATATCCTCGTCATAGGAGACCATCACCGAAATCTGCGCGTAGGAGAAATCCCGGGTCTGGTTGGTGACGGTGGTGACCGAGGAAAACGGGATGATGTTGACCGAGCCATCGCCGCCGCGCAGCCGGATGGTGCGCAGCGAAAGCCGCTCCACCGTGCCGGACATGCCGCCCAGCGTGACCACATCGCCCACCTGCATCGCATCCTCGAACAGCAGGAACAGCCCGGTGATGATGTCCTGCACCAGCTTCTGGCTGCCGAAGCCGACCGCGATGCCAACCACCGAGGAGACCGCCAGCAGCCCGGTGGTGTTCACCCCGATGCGCGAGAGGCTGACAATCAGCGCCACCAGCACCAGCACGATGCCGATGGCGGCGCGCAGCATCGGCAGCAGCGTGCGCAGGCGCGAGGCCTGGCGGGTCTTGCCGGCATTGTTGAGACGCTCGATCCGCGCATCGAGCTGGTAGTTGATCGCCTCCCACAGCACGATGGCGACGGCGACGGTGACCAGCACGCTGAATCCGGCGGAGAGCAAGGCGCGGCTGATATTGTTGGTCAGCAGCCAGCCGAACGCATCCACCCCCCAGCCTTGCAGCACCAGCACCAGCACCAGCAAGGCGATGACGAAGCGCACGACGAAGCGGATCAACGGATTATAGGCGCGCGCCCGGCCGAGTACGGCGCTGCGGCGGGCGGCGCTGTCCTCATCCGGGAAGATGCGCGCGAGGGCGCGGTTGCTGCCCACCCAGGCCAGCCGCCCCAGTACCAAAGCGATGAACACCACTAGCAAGGCCCGCAGCAGCACCACCAGCGCGTTCTGCACCCCACCTGCCCAGGCCACCCAGAGTGCCAGCACATAGAACAGCGCGAAGATGTACCAGCCTTTGGAGACACGCCGCCGCATGCCGGCGAAATAGCTGTCATTGCCGGGCTTGCCGGCGATCCAGCGGCTGATCACCCGGCGGCTGCGCCAGATCGCGAAGGCGACCTCCAGATGCACGACCAGCGCCGCCAGCCGCAGCAGCGCCCCGGCGCCCTCCTTGGGCAGGAACAGGATTTCGGCCACCGAGATGATGCAGAAGGCGACGAAGATGGTGATGATCAGCAGCATCGCCCGGCGCATCAGCCATTTCGCATGGGCGCTGGCCAGATGCGCCAGCCGCAGGCTGGGGGCGTTGGGCGAGAAGAGCAGCCGCAGCACCTCCTGGGTCAGCCGTGCCGCCAGATAGGCGTTGACGATGCCGACCACCGCCAGATGCGCCGGCCGCCGGGCGATGAGGCCGGAATTGAGGATGAGCTGTTCGGTGATGCCGAAGGCGGCGATCGGCAACAGCATCAGCAGGAATTTCAGCAGCGCGAAGCCGAAGCGCCGGCTCCAGGCGCGCAGGCTGGTGCGCCGGGGCGGGCGCTGCTCGCTCTCGCCCTCCTCGGCGCTGGTGAGGCCGTCCAGATCCGGTGTCGGCAGATATTCGTTGCGGCGGGGCACCGCCTGGCGGGCGCAAAGTGCTGCGGCGCCGCGTAGCGCCAGCACCAGCAGCACATCCAGCGCCACCCCCGGCACCACCGCGATGGCCAGCGCCAGCCCGATGGCCAGCGCATCCGCCCGGCGCTGCGGCGCATTGGCAAAGCCCGCCAGCCAGTGCCAGACCGGCGTCAGCCGGGTGGATCGATGCAGCGCATCGGTGAAATCATCGAAGGTGCGGGTGGCTTCATGGCCCAGCACGCTGGTCAGCGCGAAGCCGATCTCAGAGGTGCCGAACGGCGCTGGGGCCGGGCTCTGGCTGGCGGTGCCGGCGCTGGCATCCGCCCCGGTGAGGGCGGCCAGCGGCGAGCCGGGGATGATTGCCGGTGTGCTCTTGGCCGGTGCCGCCGGGGCGCTCGCGGCGGGGGCGGCGGCTGGCGCCGGCGCGGCGGCCGGCGTGCTGGCGCGGCCGAGCCCCGGCACCAGCAAGACCAGAAACAGGAACATCAACAAAAAGCGCATGCACCAAGCCTGTAAGCCGAAGCGGGGGACGTCAATTGGGGAGATAGGCAAATCCGTGAGTCATCGTATAGTGGCGCCATGCGGGGGATAATACTGGTCTTGCTGGGATTGGATATGCTGGCGGTGGTGGGCGTGATGCTCGCCGGCGTGCTGGGCATGGCCGACAAAACCCGCGACCCGCGCCGCGCCAATCTGCTGATGCGCTGGCGTGTGGGGCTGCAAGGCTTGGCGATCCTGCTCGTCGTGATTTTGATGGTCAGCTGATGCCGCGTTTTGCCTTTTCCCAGATCGATGTGTTCACCGCCCGCCCTGGCTATGGCAACCCGCTGGCGCTGGTGCATGGCGCGGCCGGGCTGAGCAGCGACGAGATGCAGCATTTCGCGCATTGGACCAATCTCAGCGAAACCGCCTTTCTGCTGCCGCCCATGGCGCCGGAGGCGGATTACCAGGTGCGCATTTTCACCCCGAAATCCGAGCTGCCCTTCGCCGGCCACCCGACCTTGGGCAGCTGCCATGGCTGGCTGGCCGCCGGCGGGGTGCCGAAGGGCGCATTCATCGTGCAGCAATGCCAGGCCGGGCTGGTGAAAATTCGCCGGGATGGGCGGCGCCTGGCTTTCGCCGCGCCGCCGGCCGCGCAGTCGGACATCGGGCCCGAATTGAAATCCCGCATCGCTGCGGTGTTGGGCATTGCAGAGGCGGAGATTGTCGCCGCGCGCCAACTCTCCGCCACCCGCCCCGGCTGGACCGGCGTGCTGCTGAAGGACCGCGCCGCGGTGCTGGCGCTGCGGCCGGATTTCGCGGCGCTGGGGGAGATGGAGCTTGGCGTTGTCGCCCCGCATGGCGCGGATGGGGTGGATTTCGAGGTACGCGGGTTTGTGAACGATGTCGGCGGGGAAGACCCGGTCACCGGCAGCCTGAATGGCGGGCTGGCACGCTGGCTGATCGGCGCGGGGATTGCCCCGGCGCGCTATGTCGCCGCGCAGGGCACCGCTCTGGGCCGCGCCGGGCGGGTGCATGTGGCGCATGACGGAGAAGAATTCTGGATTGGCGGGGAGAGCGTGGAGGTGATCTCCGGCACGCTCAGCCTGTGAGCCATGCCGGGTGATCTGTTCCCCGAAACCCTGACCCATCCCGGCCTGACCATCCTGCCGGGCTTCGCCGCCGAGGCCGCGCCCGCGCTGATGGCGGCGGTGCAGGCGGTGGCCGCCCATGCCCCCTTCCGGCGTATGAAAACCCCCGGTGGCAAGGAGATGAGTGCGGCGATGACCAATTGCGGCGCCGCCGGCTGGGTGAGCGACGCCAAGGGCTATCGCTACCAGGCGAGCGACCCCTATACCGGTCTGCCCTGGCCGAAAATGCCAGAGATTTTCCGCGACCTGGCGCAGCGCGCGGCGGACGCTGGCGGGTTTGCGGGCTTCGCGCCGGATGTGGCGCTGATCAACCGCTATGAGCCGGGGGCAAAAATGTCCCTGCACCAGGATGTGGATGAGCGGGATTTTTCCGCCCCCATCGTCTCGGTCTCCCTCGGCCTGCCCGCGATGTTTTTATGGGGCGGGGCGAAGCGGACGGATAAGGCGGCGCGGATTGCGCTGGCCAGCGGCGACGTGCTGGTTTGGGGTGGCGCCGCGCGGCGGTTTTTCCACGGCATCGCGCCGGTGAAGGCGGGGGCGCATCCGCTGACCGGGGCAGCGCGGGTGAATTTGACGTTTCGGCGGGCGCTGTAGGTGGGCAACTCCCCTTTGGTATCGCGATTGACAATAAGAAAATCGATGATCTCGTATTCGTGCCCAAATTTTTTCTATGAAGCCAAACAAAGAACTTAAGTGTTGCCGAATCGCCAAAAATTTTTGTCGAATGAAGTTCCGGCAAGAGGAGCTTAAATTGGTACGAGGCGAAAAACTGCAAAGAGGTAACCCGTACCAAATCACATATTATCAACATGTCTTTCCAACGCGATCAATTGGCCGATTTGCAAATTTAAACAGAAAAGTCGAGGTGTTTGACAAAATTCGTAATGTCAAAAGACCAGCCAATGCTGAAGATCGGATCTTTTGCGCTCACAGAAGTTGGGATGAAAAGACGGAAAAAGGTCTGATGAAAAGCATCGAAAATGAGTTTCAGAGCCTTGTTACTTTAATTCTTTCTGGGCTTACGAATTTCACTAATGCTCAAGCGCAAACGATCAGTTTGTTTTATTGGTTGTGGCACTGCAGGTCGGAGCGCCGCATCCTTTTATCGCAAGAAGTTCAGCTTAAAGGTGTTAGTGGATATGATGGTCTATCGAAAGACGATGAAGAACGACTCGAAAAATCGGGTGTAAATTACATCAGGTCTGGTGCTAAAATTCCCAGTCGCCTGATTAACGGCCCACAAATTATGATAAATGTTTGGCGGCATTGTGATGAGACCCGATCAGACTGGATTGTGGTAAACGCAGATGAAGGCGAATTTTTAGTTTCAGATTTTCCTGCTTCACGTATTCTACCCATCACGCCAAGATGCTGTCTGGTTGATACATTAACGTTAAGAATTCAAAATAGAATTTTACATAAAATTGATGTTGGGCGGATAAATTTACTTAGCGCATTGTCTTCTCGAGAGTATTTGTTTGCTCGAAAAATATCCCTCTGTCCCGTTTTCGTTCAATAGATCAGTCGCAGACAAAATTTATAGTTTAATTGTATGCTCTATGTTGCTTTTCAGCGCGACATTTTCTTCGTCGAATAGCGTGTAAAACGGGGCCTTGCGGCCCCGTTCCCTCATCACTCCGCCGCGACGATTGATGGCAGCTTGTACCCCCGCGGCCGGTAGAAGAGGATCCCCAGCGCCAGCCCGCCAATGCCGACCACCTTCACGATCATGTTGAAGGTGGTGATCGCGTAAAACCCTAGCCCGATCAGCGCGATCGCCGACAGCGCCGGGAAGATCACATATTGCACGAAGGTGAAGCCGGTGCTCTTGCGATACACCCAGGCGCAGACCAGCCCGGCCAGCCCGTAATAATAGCAGACCTGCACCGCGATGGCGGCGACCGAGTCATTCAAAATCGCGGAAACCGAAGGCAGGAAGCTGGAAATCACGATCAGCGCTAGCCCGACGATCAGCAGCATATACATGGTGCGCACCGGGGTGATGGTTTTCTCATGCACCTGGCCGAAATAGCCCGGCAGCGCGCGGTCGCGGCCCATGGCGAACAGGGTGCGGGAGAATTGCAGCATCGTCGTCTCCAGCGTGGCGACGGAGGAGAGGATCAGCACCAGGGCCGCGCCATACCCGCCCACCTTGCCAAGCCCGGCGGCAACCGCGACGTGATAGATCAGATTATCGGAAAAGCCAGACGCATCCTTGAGGGAAAACATCATCAGCGCCGCCACGGTGAAGGCGACGAAGGAGGCGATGGTGGCAAAGATGGAGAGAAACCCGCCGCGCCCGGCGAGGTTCTGCTCCTGGCCCTTGGTTTCCTCGGCCAGATTCGCCGTGACGTCCCAGCCCCAATACAGGAACACCACGCTGAGCGAGGAGGCGGCGAAGCTGCCGGCAGGGTAGTTGAAGCCGAACCAGGACCAGGAGAAGGGCGAAACCGAGCCATGCAGCCCGCTATGGATGAAGGCGGCGACGCAAATGATGGCGAGAATGCCAAGCTCGATGCCGCTCATCACCATCTGGATCTTGCTGGTCAGCTCGATGCCGGTGATCAGCACCAGCCCGATGACGATGAACCAGACCGCGCCGATGCCGGTGGTGAGCAGAACATTGCTGGCGAGATCAGGGTCGATGAGCTGCAGCGTGGCGGTGCCCAGCGGCACCGAGCCGGTGACCATGAACACCAGAGCCGCGATCAGCAGCGCCCAGCCGGAGAAATAGCCGAAAAATCCGCCGAACACGGATTTCGTCCATTCATAGGCCGCGCCCGCATTCGGCATTTTATGCGTCAGCCCCTTATAGGCGACGGCGATGCCCAGCATCGGCACCGCGAAAATCAGCAGCGCGTTGGGCGAGACGCTGCCCGCCGTGGCGAGCAGCCCGGCAATGGCGACGGCGATGGAAAAGCCCGGCGCGGAGCCGGCCACGCCCATGATGATCGATTCGAAAAACGATAACGAATCCGCTTTGAGTTTCGTGCTCATGCTGCTTCCTCCCCGTAGGGAATGAGGGTTGTTTTGGGATGGTATCAAAGGCGTTTACAGAAAGCCAAGCACCGTCTGCGGTCAAACGGTGGTAGACGGAAAAAGAAGCTTTAACGCGCGGCCGGCTGCTGCTGGGTGATGCAGTGGATGTTGCCGCCGCCAAGCAGGATTTCGCGTGCCGGGATCATCACGATCTCGCGCTCGGGAAACAGCCTGGCCAGCACGGCACGCGCCGCCGCGTCCGTTTCCACACCGAAGGCGGGCGCGATGATGGCGCCGTTGGCGATGTAGAAATTCACGTAGGAGGCGGCCAGGCGCTCACCGGCGCGCCGGTTCATGCCCGAGGCGGTGGCATCCACCCCGTCCGCCTCGTCCTGGGTATAGAACATCGGCGTCGGCATCGGGATTTTTTCGATCACGAGGTCGCGGCCCTTGGCATCGCGCGCGCCCTTCAGCGCGGCCTCGGCGGCGCGGCTGATGGCGTAATGCGCATCCGCCGGATCGTCGCACCAGGTCAGCAGCACCACGCCAGGCTTCACGAAGCAGACGAGATTATCCACATGCCCGTCGGTCTCGTCATGCGGCACGCCTTCGGCGATCCAGATGACGTGGCTAACGCCGAGATAATCCTTCAGCATCCGCTCCATATCCTGGCGGGTGATGTTGGGATTGCGGTTCTCGTTGAGCACGCATTGTTCGACGCAGAGCACGCTGCCCTCGCCATCCACATGCAGCGCCCCGCCTTCGATCACCAGAGGCGCGCGGAACGCCCTCGCACGCTCCAGCCCTAGGATCTTGCCAGCGATGGCATCGTCCTTGTCCCAGGGGAAATACAGCCCGCCCCAGCTTTTGAACGGCCAGTCCACCCCGCCGAGCTGGCCGTCAGGGCCAAGCAGGAAGGTGCAGGCAATGTCACGCGCCCAGGCATCATTGCTGCTCATCTCCACCACCCGCACCTCCGGCGGCAGGCTGGCGCGGGCGTTTTCATATTGCGCGGCACTGACCAGCATCGTCACCGGCTCGAACCGGGCGATGGCGCTGGCGACAGCGACAAAGGCTTTCTGCGCGGGCTTCGCACCCAGGCGCCAATTATCCGGCCGCTCCGGCCAGATCATCCAGCACCCGTCATGCGCCGCCCATTCCGCCGGCATGGCAAAGCCGGCCTCGCGCGGGGTGATCACATCTTTCATGGCACCCTCAGGCGTTTTTCAGATAGGCGTCATATTCCACATCGGAAATCCGCTTGCGCAGCTCGCTGATTTCCTGGCGCTTGGTGGCGGTGTAATAGCGCTGGAATTCCGCCCCGAAAATATCGCCCATCATGGCGGAGGCGCCGAACTTGTCCACGGCACCCGACCAGGCGATGGGCAATGGCGGCGCCAGGGGGCTGCGGATGGTGCCATGCGTTTCCGGCCCCGGGTCCATCCGCCCTTCCAGCCCGGCCAGAGCGGTGCCGAGCAGCGAGGCGAAGGAGAGATAGGGGTTGCAATCCGCCCCGGCGACGCGATGTTCGATGCGCGAGGCCGCCGGGTCGGCGGTGATCACCCGCACCGAGGCCATGCGGTTATCATGCCCCCAATCGCCATAAGTGGGCGCATGCACGCCGGGCGCGAAACGGCGATAGGAATTGGCGTGCGGCGCCAGGGTCAGCATCGTATCCGGCATGTTGTGGATGATGCCGCCCAGCGCGTGATAGAGCTCCGGCGCGGCGCGCTCCGGCGTGCCGACGAAGATGTTCTTGCCGGCATTGTCGAGGATCGACATATGCACATGCATGCCCGAGCCCGCCCATTGCCCGTAGGGCTTGGCCATGAAGGTGGCGGTGAGGCCGTGCTTGCGCGCCACCTGCTTGATGGTGCGCTTGAACAAAGTGGCGCCGTCGGCCAGGCGCATCGCGTCGGTCGAGTATTTCAGCGTCACCTCGAACTGGCCGGGGCCGGATTCGGAGACGAGGGTTTCCAGGATGATGTCCTGCGCTTTCGCGCAGCCCATCATTTCGCGCAGGATCGGCTCGTAATCATGCACTTCGCCCAGCCCGACGGCGTCGATCTGCCAGCCGCGCCAGCCGCTCTCATCGGCGCCGCGCGGGGCGATCTTCATGCCGTTCTGGCGGGAATCGACCAAATAGAATTCCAGCTCCACGCCCAGAGCCGGGGTCAGCCCGGCCTTGGCGTAGCGGGCGAGAACCCGCTCCAACGCGCCTCTGGGGTCGAGGTAATAGAGGCTGCCATCTTCCTCGCGCATGGTCAGCAGCGCCTGGGCGACATTGCCCTCCGCCCAGCCCATGCGGGTGATGGAATGCGGCACCGCCACGCAGAGCCCGTCCGGATCCCCGGTATCGTAGGCGATGCCGCCCTCGACGATGTCGCGGCCCCAGATGTCGAGCAGGTAGGCCGAGCGCGGAATCGCGATGCCGGTGCCGAGCAGGGATTTCGCCTTGTCGCGCTGCAGCCATTTGCCGCGCGGCACGCCGTTCACATCGATGATGAAGGCCTCGATGTAATCGGCGCCGGAGAGCAAGGAGAGCTTGGCTTCAAGCTCCGGGTTGGCGAGCATGTTCATTCCGCAACCTCACTGCGCACATCGGCATAGGTCTTCTCGAAGGCGATTTTCGCCATCGCCGCGAACTGCTCGATCTCGGCATCGCTGATGGTCAGCGGCGGGGAGAACAGCATGGTGTCGCGGGTGGCGCGCATCATCAGCCCGGCCTTGATCGAATGATCCCGGCAGATGACGCCGACACGGCCATTTTTCTCGAAATTCTTGCGGGTGCGCTTGTCGGCGGTCAGCTCGATCGCGCCGATCAGCCCGACGCCGCGGATCTCGCCGACGATCGGCAGATCGCCGATGGCCGCGGTGAGTTTTTCACGCAGCAGCGCGCCCTTGCGGGTGGCCTCGGCGACCAGATTCTCGCTTTCGATGATTTCCAGATTCCGCAGCGCCACGGCGCAGGAGACCGGATGCCCCGAATAGGTGAAGCCGTGATAATATTCGCCCGCCTCATTCACCAGCACATCCGCGACGCGCCGGTTCATCAGCAAGGCCGAGAGCGGCAGATAGCCGGAGGTGAGGCCCTTGGCGGTGGTCATCATGTCCGGCTCGATGCCGAACGTGTTGCTGCCGAACCAGTTGCCGGTGCGCCCATAGCCGCAGATCACCTCGTCGGCGATCAGCAGAATATCGTACTGCTTGCAGATGCGGTTGATCTCCGGCCAGTAGGTCGCGGGCGGGATCAGCACGCCGCCAGCGCCCTGGATCGGCTCGCCGATGAAGGCGGCGACGTTCTCAGGCCCGAGTTCGAGGATCTTCTTCTCGACCTCCTTGGCGGCGTAGAGGCCGAATTCCTCCGGGCTCATCTGTCCGCCCTTGCCATACCAGTAAGGCGGCAGCACCTGGACAAAATTCGGCATGTCGCCGGCCTGGCGGTGCATATCCTTCATGCCGCCGGCGGAGGCGCCGAGCGTGGTGGAGCCGTGATAGCCATATTCGCGGCCGATGATGATTTTCTTCTCGGGCTTGCCCAGCGTCTGCCAGTAGACGCGCGCGGTGCGCAGGGCGCTGTCCACCGCCTCGGAGCCGGAGCAGGCGAAGAAGGCGTGCTCGAACCCGGCCGGGGAAATCTCCGCCAGCTTGGTGGCCAGGCGCACCGCCGGCTCGTTCGTGGTTTTGAAGAAGGTGTTGTAATAAGGCAGCTTCGCCATCTGGGTGGCGGCGGCCTCGACCAGCTCCTGGCGGCCATAGCCGGCGGCGACACACCAGAGACCGGCCATGCCGTCCATGATCTTGTTGCCGTTGGAATCGTGCAGATACACGCCTTCCGCCTTGGTGATCAGCCGCACGCCCTGCTCGTGCAGCTCCTTATGGTCGGTGAAGGGGTGGAAATGGTGGGCGGCGTCCAGCGCCTGCCAATCAAGGCCGTGGGTGAGGTTGTCCAGCATAGTGGGCTCCGATGATTTCTGAATATGAAAATGCCCAAACTCCCCGTTCGGGCAGGGGAAAACTCAGAACCGGGGCGGGCTGAAGCCAATACGTGCGCAGAGGATAAGCAACTCTGCTTGTAAAGTAAGCGCAGGTGGTAGGGCTGCCGAAACCATGCCCAAATCTGGCATGGCGGTAAAAACCTATCAAGAAATTTTTATAACAGACCGCCCCGCCCGCCGGGAGGCGGACGGGGCGCGGCGGGTTAAAACACCAGCCAGATGCCGCCGAAGAAGATGTCGTTATTCGAAGCCGAGCGGCCATTGCCGTCATAATTATGCGCGAGCCCGTTGAAATACGGGTAGATCGTGCCCTCCAGGAAGAATTTCGCATTCACCCAGGGGAAGATTTTCGGTCCGCCTTTGTTGAACGGATAGTAATCCAGCTCGGTGGTGAAGCTGGCGGTGTTGGGCTTGCCGTTGGCGTTGCCGGAGATGGGGGCGGCGGCGTACAGCCCGGAATCCGCGTTGCCGCCGATATTGGTGAAGGATTCGGTGGCGCCGAACATCTGGTGCCAGAGATAGGAGATGGTCACACTCTCCTGGTTCAGCGTGTCGTTCAGATTGGCGGTGTTGCCGGCTGGGAAGCTCGCCCCCCAATGCTGGCTCTCATGATACCAGGAGGCTTGCAGCGAGATCGCCTGGTTGGCGGTGATGTGCTGGATCTGCGCGTCCAGCCCGAGATCGGTGATGTCGTCCTGCGGGCCATGGCTGAAGCCGCTGGGATAAGGATGGTCGACCAGCCCGGACGTGCCGATCTCGTAGGAATTCTCACCGACACTGTGCTGGATGGCCAGGCGCCAGTAAGGAATGGTGCCGCCCACCCCGTTGGCGGGGCCGACCCCCAGCGCGTAGGCGGTATGGTTGGGCAGGGATTTATAAGCGTCGAACTCGCCATAGAGCATGTCCGCCGGGGTCACGTAATAGGCCGCATAGCCGCCCACGCCGACGACGCTTTGCGCTAGCCCGCTGATCTGCAGCCCGGCGGTGGGCGAGACGCCCAGCTCATCGGGGATGAACGGATAGCCCCAGGCGGGCAGCGTGTTCCACACATCGGTGAGGCCCGGCGCGTTGTTGAAGGTGACGCCATAGACGATCTGCCGCCCGGCCAGCTTGGCGCTCTGGGCGAAGCGTATATCGGTATTGTCCCAGTGGAACTGATGCGCCACGCCGTCGAACGTGCCTTGGATGAAGGCGCCGAGGCCGAGATTTTTATCCAGCACGCCGCCATAGAACAGGCTGGTCTGCTGGATCGACCAGGCATTATTGGGCGGATAATCCGGCGCCAGCCCGCCGGGGACGCTCTTGTTCAGATAGGTATAGCCGGCCTCCAGCATGGCGGAAAAATTATGCGCCCGCGGGTAGGTCTGGTCGCCCAGCGTGTAGCCTTCCAGCTTGAACAGCCGCCCGAACGGGGTGAGCTGGGGAAAGCCGATATGGCAGGCGGCGCAGGCCAGGCCGGTTTGCGCCGCATAGGCGGGAATCGCCTGGGCGGGGCGGCTGAAGGCCAGCAGCCCGGCCAGCCCGGCCAAGCTGAGGGCGGTGGTGGAGCTGATGAAGCGGCGCATCGCGCGTCTCCTGGCTGTTTGGTTGTGGTTGTGAAGCCAAGCCTGCCATCGTCCCATTTCGCCCTGTTGGCCTTGATATGGCGCAAACCCCATCATGTTTGCGGGAAACGCCGCCCCTTGCCCGCCCGGGCCGGTCGGGGCAAGACAAGGGCCATGTCCGACCTTACCGATCTCGACGAGCTGCTGAGCAAGCGCGGCCGTTCCAGCCAATTCGGCGCCTATGTCACCGCCCTGGCGTTTGACGCATCCGGCTTGCCCGGCTTCGCGCTGGGTGACGGCACGTTGCGCCTGGGGCCCGCGCATCAGAGCATCGCCGCGCATGACGGCGCGGCGCTGAGCCTGTCAGCGCATCCGCAGGGTGGCTTCGTGACCGGCGGCGATGATGGGCGGCTGATCTGGACCAGGCCGGATGGCGGCACCCAGGAGTTGTATAAATTCGGCTCCAAATGGGTGGAGCAGGTGGCGGCCTTCGCCGGCAAAGGCGCGCTGCTGGCGGCCGCGGTGGGCAAGATGCTCTATCTGCTGAGCCCTGGCGGCGAGGTGCTGAAAGAGATCGCGCACCCTTCCACCGTCACCGGCATCGCCTTTGACGCCAAGGGCAAGCGCGTCGCGGCCTCGCATTATAACGGGGCGAGCCTGTGGTTCACCGCGTCCGGCGCGCTGGTGGCGCCGAAGCTGGAATGGAAGGGCAGCCATACCGGCGTTGCCATCCACCCGGCCGGGGAGGCGCTGGTGACGGCGATGCAGGAGAACGCCCTGCATGGCTGGACGCTGCCGGGGGGCAAGCATATGCGCATGTCCGGCTATCCCTCCAAACCGGAATCGCTGGGCTTCACCAAATCCGGCAAATGGCTGGCGACGGCCGGGGCGGAGAGCATTGTGCTCTGGCCCTTCTTCGGCGGCGGGCCGATGGGCAAGCCGCCGATGGAGCTGGGCATGGGCGATGGCGTGATCAAGCGCGTCGCCTGCCATCCGCAGCATGAGGTGGTGGCGGCCGGGTTCAATACCGGCATGGTGCTGGTGGCGGATGTGGCGCGTGAGCGCGTGCTGGCGGTGTGCGGGCCGGGGCGCGGCAGTGTCAGCGCGCTGGGCTGGAGCCAGAACGGCGCGCAGCTCGCCTTCGGCACGGAAGAAGGCTTCGCCGCGATCGTGGATTTCGCCGGCTGACACCCCGGCTCCAAAGGTCCAAGTTTTTGGGGGGTTTTTAAAAACACCCCACCCCTTGCATCTCAATCGTAAAACGCCGGCGCCTGTTTGAAGCGCGGCCAGGCATCCGGGTCATGCCCGGTGACCACCTGCGCGCCTTCGCGTTCGGCCAGGGTACGCAGCTTCTGCACCGAGCGCACCGTATCCACGGTGGACGCCAGGAAGCCGGGCAGGGATTTCTCGTTCCAATGGTCCAGCGTGTAGGCGGCATCGATGGTCAGCAGCATCTTGCCGGTATTGGGCAGCTTGACCATGAAGGATTGGTGCCCCGGCGCATGGCCCGGCGTGAAAATCGTGGTCAGCGTGCCGTCGCCATAGAGATCGTAGAAATCATCGATATCGCCTTTCAGGAACTGCCATTTCAGCCCGGGCCTGTCGAAATCCTTGCGGATATAGCCGCCGGCGGAAAACCAGTCCGGGGTGAAGGCATATTCATACTCGGCGCGCTGGACGATATGGGTGGCGTTCGGAAATCGGCCGATCGCGCCTGTATGATCCAGATGTAAGTGCGACTGCACGACGTACTTCACATCCGCCGGGTCGATCCCCAGCGCCTTCACCTGGTCCACGCAGCCTTTGTCCTTGTCCAGCACTGGCCAATAGACATCGCAAACCCCGCCCCAATGGCCGCGCGGGTCGGTGGCGACCTCGATGGCGTTGCCGCCATCGATGATGGCATGGCCCTTGGGGTGGGTGATGAGGAAGAAGGGCACGGGGATTTCATAATCCGCGCCATTGCCCTCATTCATCTTGATGTTGTGGAGTTTGCATTTCAGCGTGCCGGATTGCAGCATGTAGAGCCGGATATCGCTCATTTTGGGTTCCTCCTTTAGGGATTTATGCGGCGAAAATCAGAAGGCTTCGCGGTACAGCGCCAGCGCGTCCGCTTCCGTCACCTCGACCGGATTATTCTGCAGCAGCCGGGTCTGCTTCATCGCATCGGCGGCCAGCATGGCGAGGTTGTTATCCGTCACCCCCACCTCGCGCAGGCGCCGCGGCGCGCCGCTTGCGTTCATCAATGTTTCCATATGGCTGACGAAAGCGGTGGCCGTGCTGCCCGCCCCCAGCACGCCCGCCAGCTCGGCATAAAGCGGCCCGGCGGCGGTTTCGTTGAAGCGCAGCACCGGCCCCAGCATCAGCGCGTTGGAGAGGCCGTGCGGCACGTGGTAATGCCCACCCAGCGGGTAGGCCAGCGCATGCACAGCCCCGACCGGCGAGTTGGAGAAAGCCTGGCCGGCCAGCATCGCGCCGAGCAGCATCGCCTCCCGCGCCTCCCGGTTGCCACCATCCTGGCAGGCAGCGATGAGATTGCCGCCCAGCAGCCGCAGCGCTTCGCGCGCCAGCGCGTCCGAGACCGGGTTTTTCTTGTGCCGTCCGGTATAGGCCTCGATCGCATGCACCATCGCATCGATGCCGGTGGCGGCGGTGTGCAGTTTCGGCAGGAAGGTGGTCAGCGCGGCGTCCAGCAGCACGTAATCGGCATAGAGCTGCGGTGAGACCACGCCCATCTTGGTGGTCGCGCCGGTGGTGATGATGGCGATGTTGGTGACTTCCGAACCCGTGCCCGCCGTGGTCGGCACCAGCACCAAAGGCGCGCGCGTGCCGTTGACGTTGCCTATGCCATACATCTCCGCCAGGCTCTGGCTGCCGTGCAGCAGCACCGCCACCAGCTTGGAAATATCCAGCGAGGAGCCGCCGCCCAGCCCGAGCACGATGTCCGTACCGGCTTGTTTGGCGAGGTCCACGGCCTGCAGCAGCACCGCTTCCGGCGGGTCCGCCACCACCGCGTCGAAGATCGTCACGCTGAACCCGGCGCGGCGCAGATCCGCCTCCACCGGCGCGATCAGCCCGGCTTTCACCAGCCCGGCATCGGTGATCAGAAACAGCTTCCGCGCGGCGAAGCGGGTAGAGAGAATTTCACCCAGCCGGCCGGCGCCCTGCCAGGCCATGTCCAGCGCGGGGACCGTGTTGAAGGCAAACGGGGTCATCGGCGTTTCCTTGATTATTGGATTTCGCGGGTAACCCAGGCAGGATGGCTGACTTGGTCAGCCCTTCAAAGATGTGTCAAAAAAGAACATCTCCTCGGCGGTCTCGTGCATCACCTGTGCCCGCACCGCCGGGTCCGGAAACAGCCGCCCGGCTAAAGCCAGCGACATGCCGTAATCCAGCCGCTCCGGCAGGCGCAGATAAGGCAGATCCGAGCCCCAGATGCAGCGTTGCGGTCCGAAGGCGCGCAGCAGTTCGGCCACCACCGGGTGCGCGCCCTCGAACGGCCAGGGGAAGGGGGCGAATTTATGCAGGCCGGAGAGTTTGATGCAGGTCGGCGCCTCGCGCTCGGCCAGGCATTTCAGGGCGCGGAAGGCGAAGCCATCCAGCCCGGCGGCGAGATCCGGGCGGCCGCAATGGTCGATCACCACCCGCACCTCGGACTCCTCGATCAGCGCCATCGCCTCGAAGACCTGCTCGCCCTCGAATTGCAGATCCAGCACCATGTCCAACGCCGCCAGTCTTTCGATCAGCCCGGCATGAGTGCGGAAATGTCCGGGCGGGTAGGCGGGCATCTGGAAGGCGGCGCCGATGATGCCTTGCGCCTTCAGCGCGGCCAGCGCCTCGACGCTGATATCCGGCGCCAGCACGGCGATGCCGCGCCAGGCGCCCTGTGCGGCGGCCAGCGCCTCCAGCAGCGCGGTATTGTCCTGGCCGTAGCCGGAGGTGGGCTGCACCAGCACCGCCTTGCCCACCCCATGGCAGGCCAGCAGCGGGCGCAGATAATCCAGCGTGCACAGCTCCTGCCCGCCCGGGTGATAGCCGGTCCCGGCCGCATAGCCATGGCGGGCCGGGTCGAGCAGATGCAGATGGGTGTCGATCTTGGGTTCGCGGATCAGCGTGGCGAGGTCGGTCATGGCGCCAGTGAAGCGCAGCTGATCCGTCCGGCAAAGCCTCAGCCGCGCTTGGCACCCTCGCGGATCAGCAGCAGCAGCGCCAGGAAGAATTCCAGCCCGAAGACCCAGGTGGAAATATCATGCCCGCGCGCGAAGGCGGCTGCATTGCCCGCGGCCCGCCACGCATCCAGCCTTGGCATCAGCCAGAACCAGCTCCAGAGCGTGCCGATGAGCGTGACGCAAGGCACCAAGGCGGCGCGGCCCCGGCCCAGCAGCAGATAGCCAAAGGCCGAAACCCCGGCGGTGATCAGGCAATAGAGATATAAAACCGGAAAGGCCGTTCGGATGAACGGCCCCCCGATGGCAAGCGGCAGCCTGGTGAAGACCAGAGGGGCCATCACCGCGCCGAAAAACAGCATCCCGCCCGCAAGCAAGCCCAGCCCAGGCAGGGCCAGCAGGCGGCCGAGACGGCGCATCAGTAGCGATACGCCTCGTGCTTGAACGGGCCCTGCACGTCCAGCCCCAGATAATCGGCCTGCTTCTTGGTGAGCTGGGTCAGCTTGGCGCCAACCTTGGCGAGGTGCAAAGCCGCCACCTTCTCGTCCAGATGGCGTGGCAGCACATAGACCTTGCGCTCATACTTGCCTTCCGGGGCGGTCCAGAGCTCGATCTGCGCCAGCACCTGGTTGGTGAAGCTGGCGGACATCACGAAGCTCGGATGGCCGGTGGCGTTGCCGAGATTCACCAGGCGGCCCTCGGAGAGCACGATCAGGCGCTTGCCATCCGGGAACACCACCTCATCCACCTGCGGCTTCACATTTTCCCATTTATAGTTGCGCAGCGCGTCGATCTGGATCTCGCTGTCGAAATGGCCGATGTTGCAGACGATGGCGCGATGCTTCATGGCGCGCATATGGTCGATATTGATGACATCGACATTGCCGGTGGCGGTGACGAAAATATCGCCTTCCGGGGCGGCATCGTCCATCGTCACCACCTCATAGCCTTCCATCGCGGCCTGCAGGGCGCAGATCGGGTCGATCTCGGCGACCTTCACGCGGCAGCCGGCATTGCGCAGGCTGGCGGCGGAGCCCTTGCCGACATCGCCGAAGCCGGCGACGACGGCGACCTTGCCGGCCATCATCACGTCGGTGCCACGGCGGATGCCGTCCACCAGGCTCTCGCGGCAGCCATAGAGATTGTCGAACTTGGACTTGGTGACAGAATCGTTCACATTGATGGCGGGGACCAGCAGCTTGCCGGCCTTGGCCATCTCCCAGAGGCGATGCACGCCGGTGGTGGTCTCCTCGGAAATGCCGCGAATATTCGCCAGCATCTCCGGGTATTTGTCATGCATGATCTGGGTGACGTCGCCGCCATCGTCCAGGATCATGTTCGGGGTCCAGCCATCCGGGCCGCGCAGCGTCTGTTCGATGCACCACCAGAATTCTTCCTCGCTCAAGCCCTTCCAGGCGAAGACCGGGATGCCGGCGGCGGCGATGGCGGCGGCGGCCTGGTCCTGGGTGGAGAAGATATTGCAGGAGGACCAGCGCACGGAGGCACCCAGCGCCACCAGCGTCTCGATCAGCACCGCGGTCTGGATGGTCATGTGTAGGCAGCCGACGATGCGGGCACCGGCCAGCGGCTTGGATTTGCCGAATTCCTCGCGCAGCGCCATCAGGCCGGGCATTTCGTCCTCGGCCATGGAGATTTCCTTGCGGCCCCATTCAGCCAGGGACATGTCCTTGACCTTGTAATCGGTGGGCAGGTTGGCGTCTGGCATGGCGGTACGTCCTCAAACTTGAAAAACGGGAAACTTGAAAAACTGGAGAAACCCTTATTCGCTCGGGGCGGATATGCCAACCGGCGAGGCTTTCAGCTTTCGCCGGAATGGCTTGCGAATTGATGAATTGCGGTTCAATCGCGCCCGTCTTATATAAATCAATTTGATATTTTAAGGCTTGGCGGCGGGCAGGCTGGCGAAATAGGCGGCCACATCCTGGCGTTCACTCAAGGTCAACGCGCTGGCGATGCGGCGCATCAGCGCATTGCCGCCCTGGCCGGCCGCCATCAGATTCAGCGCGGCGACGATGTCGTCCGCCTTGCGCCCGGCCAGCGCCGGCGCGCCGATGGCGCTGTTACCCTGGCCCTGTGCGCCATGGCAGGCGGCGCAGGGCATGGCCCCGTTTTCATTGCCGTGCAGGACGATCTGCTGCCCCGCCGGCGCCGCGGCGGCCAGGCCCAGCAGCAGCACAGGTGCGGCGCGCAGCGCCTTCACGCGCCCGACGGGCCGGAGGGGCCATAGACCGGCAGCAGCAGCAGCAAATCGCCGCCATCCGCGAATTTCAGCGTGATGCCGATTTTGTCGCCCACCTTCATCTTCGGCTTCATGCACATCAAATGGTAGCCGCCTTCGGCGAAGCTCACCTCGCCATGCGCGGGGATGGTGATGCTCTTCACCATCTCCATCATCGAGGTGCCGCCATCATTCACCGTCTTGTGCAGCATCAGCGTGCCGCAGGCCGGGGAGCTGGCGCCGATTAGCCTGGTGGTGCTGTCGCCGCTATTGCTCAGCGTCATGTAGCCACCGGCCGGGATGTTCGGCAGCAGATACCGGAACCAGCCATTCGAGGCATGGATGTTGGCCGGAGAGGGCTGCGGCGTGGCCGAGGGGCTGGGGGCGGCGGCGCCGAGCAGCACCGGCAGCGCGAGCAGAGCAAGGAGGCGTTTCATGCAGCCTGGATAGCGCAGCCTTCAGCGCAAGAAAAGCTTACAGCGTGGGAGGCTTTGCCCGACATTGCCGCATGGCCGGCATTTATTGCCAATCCCGCCGTTGCGGCGCAAAAGGCGGCCATGGACCATATCCGCCTCGCCGATGCCGCCCGGGCCACGCGGCGCATGTTCGTCCGCGACCTGGTGCTGGAGACGCAGATCGGCGTCTATGCCCAGGAGCATGGCCGCACCCAGCGCGTGCGCTTCAATCTGGATCTGGCGGTCGAGGATGATGGCGCGGCGCATCTGTCGCGCCCTGCGGTGGGGGCGGATGATCTGCGCCGGGTGGTAGATTACGACACGGTGATCAACGCGGTGCGCGAGATCATCGCCAGCGGCCATGTGCAGCTGGTGGAAACGCTGGCCGAGCGCGTCGCCGAGGCCTGCCTGCGCGATCCAAGGGTGCGGGTGGCGCGGGTGATGGTGGAAAAGCTGGACGTGTTCGCCGATGCCGCCAGCGTGGGTGTGGAAATCGAACGCCGGAATATCTAGTTGTCCACGGCCCGGAAGACCCATCTATCAACGGGTTCCGGGTGAATGTGGAAGCGGGGATAATTCGCTGAACAAATGTTAATTTCGTTCAAAAACAACATATTAACTGCGAATAACCAGGGCCGCGCCCGGCTCTTTTCGGGGCGTGCCGGCAGGGCTTGCGCACAGCTTCGCCGCGTAAATTCCACAGAGTTATCCACAGGCGGAAGGGGATAAGTTTGGAGGCTGCGAAAATCGGCGTCGAGGTGATCGAAACCGCGCTGGAGACGATGCCGAACAACCCAGGCGTGTATCGCATGCTGGATGGCAAGGGCGATGCGCTCTATGTCGGCAAGGCGCGCAACCTGAAGAAACGTGTCACCTCCTACACGCAGATCGCCCGTTTGCCGGAGCGGCTGCGGCGCATGGTGGCGGATACCGCCGCGATGGAGATCCTCACCACCCATACCGAGGCCGAAGCGCTGCTGCTGGAAGCCAATCTCATCAAGAGGTTGAAGCCGCGCTATAATATCCTGCTGCGGGACGACAAGACCTATCCCTGGCTGATGCTGACGGCGGGGCATGAGTTCCCGCGCATCGCCAAGCATCGCGGCGTGCAGGAGAAGGGCAATCTCTATTGGGGGCCGTTCGCCTCGGTCTGGGCGGTCAACCAGACCGTGCAGGCGCTGCAGCGCGTGTTCCTGCTCCGTACCTGCGCGGACACCGTCTTCGCCAACCGCACCCGGCCTTGTTTGCTGTTCCAGATCAAGCGCTGCTGCGCGCCCTGCGTGGACCGGGTCAGCCAGGAAGAATACGGCAAGCTCGTCACCCAGGCGCGGGATTTCCTGCAGGGAAAGACCGGCGCGGTGCAAAAGGATCTCGCTGCCGCAATGCAGCAAGCCTCTGAAAATCTTGAGTTCGAGCGCGCGGCGGCGCTGCGCGACCGGATCCGGGGCCTGGCCTATGTGCAGGGCAGCGAGGTGATCAACCCGGAAAGCCTGGGGGATGCGGATGTGATCGCCCTGCACCAGCAGGCGGGCCAGGCCTGCGTCCAGGTGTTTTTCATCCGCGGCGGGCGCAATAACGGCAATCGCAGCTTCTTCCCGGCCCATGCCAAGGATGAGGAGGCGCCGGAGGTGCTGGCCGCCTTCATCGCGCAATTCTATGACGACAAGCCGCCCCCGGCGCAGATTTTGCTGAATTACGCGCCGCAGGAGCAGGCGCTGCTGGCCGAGGCGCTGAGCCTGAAGGCTGAGCGCAAGGTCTATATCTCGGTGCCGCAGCGGGGCGAGAAGGCCGATGTGGTGGCCCATGCCGCCACCAATGCGCGCGAGGCGCTGGAGCGCAGGCTGGCGGAGAGTGCTGGCCAGGGCAAATTGCTCGCCGCCACGGCGGAATTGTTCGGGCTGGCGGAGACGCCAAGGCGGATCGAGACCTATGATAACTCCCACATCATGGGCACCAACGCCTATGGGGTGATGGTGGTGGCGGGGCCCGAGGGGCCGATGAAATCCGCCTACCGCAAATTCAGCATCAAATCCATGCTCACCCCGGGCGATGATTTCGCGATGATGCGCGAAGTGCTGCAGCGCCGCTTCGGCCGCGCCTTGGAGGAAGACCCGGACCGCAGCGGCGAAACCTGGCCGGATCTGGTGCTGATCGATGGCGGTGCCGGCCAGCTTTCGGCGGCGAAGGCGGTGATGGCGGATCTGGGGCTGGAGGATATCCCGATGGTCGCCATCGCCAAGGGGCCGGACCGCGATGCCGGGCGGGAATGGTTCCACATGGAACATCGTGCGCCATTCCAGCTGCCGCCGCGCGACCCGGTGCTGTATTTTCTGCAGCGGCTGCGCGACGAGGCGCATCGCTTCGCCATCACCACCCACCGCGCCGCCCGTAGCAAAAAGCTCACCACCTCGGAGCTGGACGAGGTGCCGGGCATCGGCGCCGCGCGCAAGAAGGCGCTGCTGCTGCATTTCGGCTCGGCGCGCGGGGTGAAGGGGGCGGGGCTGAAGGATCTGGAATCCGTTCCCGGCATCAACCGGGCCACGGCCCGCGCCGTCTATGGCTTCTTTCATCCCGGTGTAAGGCTGGAGGATTAGCCTCTTGGCTTCCCGCGCCGAAGCTATAAGTTTGGGGGACAAAACAAGCGCGTGGAGGTTTCGATGAGCCAGTCTGATTGGGCGGATGTGAAGCGACTGGCGGCCGAGGCGCCGGACATGCGCACGTTATTTGCCGAAGATGCCCGGCGGTTCGCGGATTTCTCCGTCGCCGCCGCCGGGCTGCTGCTGGATTTCTCCAAAACCTCCCTCACCGGCAGCAGCTTCGCGGCCTTGCTGCGGCTGATCCGCGCCAGCGGGCTGGAGGAAAAGCGCGCCGCCATGTTCGCCGGCGCGCCGATCAACCTCACCGAAAACCGCGCCGTGCTGCACACCGCCTTGCGCGCCCCGGCGGATGCGCAAATCCTGGTCGGCGGCGAGAATGTGGTGCCGGCGGTGCAGGAGACGCTGGGCCGCTTTCTGGCCTTCGCCGAGGCGGTGCGCGGCGGCGCCATCGCGGCCGCCGACGGCAGGCCCTTCACCGATGTGGTGAATATCGGCATTGGCGGCTCGGATCTCGGCCCGGCGATGGTCACCGCCGCGCTCGTCCCGTATCATGACGGGCCGCGCCTGCATTACGTTTCCAATGTCGATGCGGCGCATCTTTCGGACACGCTGAAGCGGCTGGACCCGGCGCGGACCCTGTTCATCATCGCCTCGAAAACCTTCACCACGGTGGAGACGATGACCAACGCCGCCTCCGCCCGGCGCTGGCTCGCGGCCGCTCTGGGTGAGGAGGCGGTGGGGGCGCATTTCTGCGCCGTCTCCACCGCGCTGGAGAAATGCGCGGCCTTCGGCATCGCGCCGGACCGGATTTTCGGCTTCTGGGACTGGGTCGGCGGGCGCTATTCGGTGTGGTCTTCGGTCGGGCTGCCGGTGGCCATCGCCATCGGCGCGGATAATTTCCGCGCCTTCCTGGCCGGGGCACGGGAGATGGACGAGCATTTCCGCGACGCCAGGCTGGAGGAAAACCTGCCGGTGCTGCTGGCGCTGGTCGGGCTCTGGCATCGCGACGCGCTGGGCTACCCGGCCCGCGCCATCCTGCCTTATGACCAGCGCCTGGCGCGGCTCCCGGCCTATCTGCAGCAGCTGGACATGGAATCGAATGGCAAGCAGGTGACGCGCGAGGGCAGCCCGGTCGCGCAGCCCACCGGCCCGCTGGTGTTCGGCGAACCCGGCACCAACGGCCAGCACGCCTTCTATCAGCTGATCCATCAGGGCACGGATGTGATCCCGTGCGAATTCTACATCGCCGCCGAAGGCCATGAGCCGGAGATGGCGGCGCATCATGAGCTGCTGGTGGCCAATTGCCTGGCCCAGGCCCAGGCGCTGCTGCAGGGCCGCAGCCTGGAGGAGGCGAAGGGCAATCCACACCGCGTCTTCCCCGGCAACCGCCCCTCCATCGTCACCGCCTACCGCAAGCTGGACCCGGCGACGTTGGGCAAGCTGATCGCGCTCTATGAGCACCGCGTGTTCACCGAGGCGGCGGTGTGGAACATCAACGCCTTCGACCAATGGGGGGTGGAGCTGGGCAAGGAGCTGGCGACCAGGCTGCTGCCGATGGTGCGCGGCGAGGCCGGCGATGGGGCGGATGGCTCCACCACCGGGCTGCTTGGCTATCTGCGCGGGGGGCAGCGGTAACGGCGTTGCCAACGCCCCGAAGGTTTTTCGCCGCTTTTTTGCAAAAAAGCGGCACCAAAAAACTTCATGATTATCTCAGGGCGTTATTTCAAACTTCCGGCGTGGCGCGGCGTTCATGCAACGCCTCCACCCGGTCCAGCAGCTCAGAAAATACGAAGGGCTTGACGATATAGTCATCGCCGCCGGCTTCCAGCCCGGTCATCCAGTCGCCCAGCGCACCGAGGCCGGAGAGAAACAGCACCGGCGTGGTCACGTCATGCGCGCGCAGCTCGCGCAGCAATTCCGCCCCGTCCACCCCGCCGGGGAGCTGGCGGTCGAAGATCATCACGTCGAACTTGCCCTTGGCGGCGCGGCTCAGCCCGTCCTGCCCGTCCATCGTATGCGTGACCTCGTGATTCGCCTCGGCCATGCCATTGGTGACCAAGTTGGCCACCGTCTCGTCATCCTCGATGAGCAGAATGCGCATCATCCAACTCTCTTTCCCGGTCTCACAAACACTTGTTCACCTCCTGTATAGGGCCAATTTCTATGATCATAGTTTACAGTTGGGTTGCTTTTGGTTGAAGAAAGCGGGGATGAGAGTGGCACAGGAGACTCAGGCATGATGCCCGCCGAGGAGGACGACGTCCCCGGCGGGTTGGAGCCTTTCGCCGCGCAGGTGGCGCATGACTTCAATAATCTGCTGACCGGCGTGCTCGGCAATCTCGAATTGCTGGAGATGCGCGCCGCCCGCAACAAGATCGAGGGGCTGGAGAGCTATCTCTCCGGCGCCCGCAATGCCGGCGCCCGCGCGGCGGGGTTCGCGCACCGGCTGCTGGTCTATTCCGGCCGCACTGCCCGCCCGGCGGAGCCGGTGGAGGTGACCGCCTTGCTGCGCACGCTGGCAGGCCAGCCCGAAGGGCGTGGCGTGGCGATGACGCTGCCGCCGCAGCCGCTCTTCGCCATGGCCGATCCGGACGGGCTGCAGCAGGCGGTGGTGGAGCTGATCGAAAATGCACGGGAAGCCGCCCCGGCCTCGCGCGCCCTGGCGCTGCGGGCCGCGCTGCAGGATGGCATGGTCTGTATCGAAATGCGCGACGATGGCCCGGGCATGGCGCCGGAGGTGCTGGCCCAGGCCGCCGAACCGCTTTTCACCACCCGCGCCAACGGCGCCGGGCGCGGGCTGGGGCTGGCCATCGCCGCGCGCAGTGTGGAGCGGGCCGGCGGGACGCTGGTGCTGGACAGCGCGCCAGGGCAGGGCTGCGTGGCGCGGCTGCTGTTGCGGCCGGCGGAGGGGTAGGAAAGCCTGGCTGGGACGGGAGGATTCGAACCTCCGCATGGCGGAATCAAAATCCGCTGCCTTACCGCTTGGCGACGTCCCATCGGCTGGGCGCTCTCATAAGCCGGTCGGGGGCGGCTGGTAAAGCCCCCCGCCCCAGCACCACCAGGAAGATTGTTCACCCTGCAGCGTCGCGGCGGCGTCGCGCGCGGCATCGGCGGTTTCGAACAGGGCAAAGCAGGTGGCGCCGGAACCGCTCATCCGCGCCAGCAATACGCCCGGCAGCGCTGCCAAGGCCGCCAGCACCGTGCCGATGACCGGCTGAATGAAGATCGCCGCCGCCTGCAGATCATTGCCGCAGCGCTTCAGATCCTCGGCCATCAGCCGGGCGCTGGGCCACATCGCGGGCAGGCGCGGCGGCGGCGAGAAGCCGCCGCTGCGGGCCTTGAACACGGACGGCGTGGGCACCGCCACGCCGGGATTGACCAGCACCATGCCAAACTCCGGCAGGCGAGGGGCAGGCGCCAGCACCTCGCCGATGCCCTGCATCCGCGCCGGCTCGCTGCGCAGGCAGACCGGCACATCCGCCCCTAGCGCCAGCGCCAGCCCCGGCAGATCCGCCTTTTGCACGCCCCAGAGCCGGCAGAGGGCGCGCAGCGCCGCCGCCGCATCGGCCGAGCCGCCGCCAATGCCCGAGGCCACCGGCAGATCCTTTTGCAGATGCAGCCGCGCCCCGCGCCCCGGCGCCAGCGCCCGAGCTGCCTTCAGCAACAGATTATCCGGCTCGCTCTGCAACGCCGCGCCGAAGCGCCCGCCCAGGCTCAGGCTCAGCGTCTCCGCCGCCTCAACCTCCACCCGGTCGCCGACATCCGGGAACACCGCCAGGCTGTCGAGCAGATGATACCCATCCGCCCGCTTGCCGGTGACATGCAGATAGAGATTGACCTTCGCCGGCGCGAAAACCGTCAGGCTCATGGCGTGGCGGCGCCGAAATGCTGCTGGATCTTCGCCGCCAGCGCCGCTTTCAGCTTCGCATCCGGGTTCAGCCCCAGCGCGCGGTCCCATTGATAGGCCGCCTGCAGCTTTTGCCCGCCCTGCCAGAACGCATCGCCGAGATGGCCGTTGATCTCGGCATCGTCCGGCGACAGCTCCACCGCCTGGATCAACAGCGCCAGGGCCCGTTTGGTGTTGCCGCGTTTCATCTCGACATAGCCGAGCGAATCCAGCACCGCCGGGTCCTTCGGGTCCAGCCCGGCGGCCTTGCTCAGCATCGCCTGTGCCTCATCCAGCTTCTCGTCGCGCGAGGCCCAGCTATAGCCGAGATAATTCAGCACATAAGGCTGGTCGGGAGAGAGTTTCAGCGCCTGTTCCAGGTCCGGCTCCGCGGCCGCCCAGTTGCCGGTTTCGTCCTCGCAGATGCCGCGGTCGAAATACAGGCTCCAGGCGGCGGCGGGCGGCGGGTTGCCGGCCAGCGCGATCGCCTTCTGGTAATAAGGCAGGGCCTGGCCGCATTGCTGCGCGGTGCGCCAGACATCGCCGGCGGCGGCCAGCAGCCCGGCATTGTCCGGGTGCTTGGCGCTCAGCCCGTCGAGCAGCGCCACCGCCTTGTCCGGCTCGCCCAGGCTGGCGAGCAGGCTGGCCTGCTGCACCGCCGCCGGGCCGTAGAGCGCATCGCCGGGCTGGATTGGCGCCAGCGTCTCGAGCGCATTGCGCATTTCCACCGGCGTCGGGGTGGCGTTGGGGTCATCGCTGTCGATCTGGGTGGAGGCCAGGATCAGCCGCGCGGCGGACAGGTCTGGCCGCAGCTCCAGCGCGAAGCGCAGGAACACGCTGCGCAGGAACAGAGCCTGCGGCTGGCTGAGCGAGGCCGCCAAGGTGAGATAGGCCTCCGCCATGCCCTGCACCGGGGTGGAGATCACCTTCGCCCCCATCTGCGCCTGCAGCTGCGGCAGCGCGATGGCGAGGTCCGGATGCGCCGCGATCAGCGCCATCAGCACCGCCTCGGCCTGCGATTTGTTGCTTTGGCGCGTATCCCAGCTGGCCAGGATCTGCGCCAGGCGCAGATTGGGCGAGGCGGCGGAGACGGCGCCGTAAAGCTGGGTCGCACTCTTGGTATCGCCCGCCGCATCGGCGATCAGCGCCGCGTTCAGCACATACACGCCGCCAAAGGCGCCATTATTGAAGCTGGGGCCGAGCGTGTTCAGCGCCGCCTGCTCGTCGCCCTGGCCAAATTGCGTCCAGGCGATCAGCAAGGGCTCGATCAGCGCCGCCAGCTGGTCGCTGGGCAGGGATTTGAAGAAGGTTGCGGCCTGCTTGTAATCACCTTGCATCGCCGCCTGATTGCCGCGCAGCAAGGCGGCCAGCGCGTTGCCGGGCAGGCGCGGGGCGAGCGCCTGCGCCTCGTCGCTGCCGGCCAGCACGCCGGAGAGAAACCCTTCCTGCGCCAGGCGCGGATTATCCGGGTCCGTTTGCAGCGCCTTGGCGTAGAAGCTGGCGGCCCGCGCCGGGTCGTTCACGGAAGCCGCGTAGCGCGCCGCCAGAAACGCCCCGAAGGCCGGGTTGGGTTTGGTGGCCGGGGTGGGGGCGGTGTCGGGGAAGGGGGCCGTACCGGCAGCGCCCGCCGCGCAGGCGGAAAGCATGATGCAGGCAGCGACGGCGAAGCGGCCGAACGGCAAGGAGATGCGCATGAACAAACACTAGCAGCGCTGTTGCGGAGCGGCAAAAACCGTGAAGCAGGGCTCGCTTGTTCGCGCCCGGGGGCTGGGATAGGCTGGCGGCATGGAGCCTGGGTTCGAAGCGACAACCAACGACATCACCGTGCAGGTGCGGGTCACGTTTCTGGACGCGCAGTCTGAGCCGGATGAAGGGCGCTTCTTCTGGGCCTATCATATTTCCATCATCAACCAAGGCAGCGCCACCGTGCAGCTGCTCAAGCGCACCTGGCACATCACCGATAGCACCGGCTACACCCATATCGTGCATGGCGACGGGGTGGTGGGCGAGCAGCCGGTGCTCTCTCCGGGGGCGCGGTTCGAATATAGCTCCGGCACGCCGCTGGCCACCGCCTCGGGCTTCATGGTCGGCACCTATCACATGCAGCGTCTGCCCGGGGGTGAGCCGTTTGATGTCGCGGTGCCGGCCTTCAGCCTGGACAGCCCGCACGAGGATACCAGGCGGCACTGAGCCTGGCTGGCTACCAGAGCCCGCGGAACCAGCGGTTGCGATAGCCGATGAGCAGTGACGCGATGGCGCAAATTGTCGCACAAATTAGGCAGAATGCGGTCATCGCCGGCGGGTTATCACCAAAAGAGGGGTTGATAAGGTCGAAAGCTGGATGAAGGCGGGCCGCCCAGATCCAGAATAGACACTGTCCGAGAAGGGTGAGGATGAATACGGCCCGAGCCAAAATGAACGTCAATCCAATTGCCCAGCGGCGTTTGCGATAAGGGCCATTCCAAGCGATGATCATGACAAAGATCGCGAGAGGGATGGCGCCGGCGATCAATGGTTGATCGAAGTCGAGTGTCGGGCTTGATAAATCATACTGATATACAGCGGCGGTGATGAGCATTCCCAGCCCGATTAGAGTGAACCATACAGCATAAGCAAAGCGCCGCACTCCGGAAATAAAGTCCGGCCACGGTAGCACATTACCGTCTTCTTGCGAGATGTGATTGTTGTTCATTTGGCTTTGCCTGCTGATGTAGCCTGGCATTGTCCCACCTTTTTGGTTCATTAAACTATTGCCCTTCAAAGGGGGCCGCCGCAAGCCATCCCTGCCATATGGGAACTTGATATTGGCTCAGTGATCCGGCTGGCCCATATAAACGTATCCGTCATAAATGACGTCTTTAATGCCTGAGACCTGAAATGGAGCGCCGCGTGAACATCCAGTTGAAAGCCGCCAAGGCCGCGAAACGCAAGCAGAGCCTGGTCCGCCCGACGCGGGAACAGGCCGAGGAGGCGGTGCGCACGCTGCTGCTCTGGGCCGGGGACGATCCGACCCGCGAGGGGCTGCTGGATACCCCCAAGCGGGTCGCCAAATCCTACGCGGAATTCTTCAAGGGCTATGAGGAGGATCCGGTCGAGATCCTCTCGCGCACCTTCGAGGAAACCGAGGGCTATGACGAGATGATCCTGCTGCGGGACATCCGGCTGGAGAGCCATTGCGAGCATCACATGGTGCCGATCACCGGCAAGGCGCATGTCGCCTATCTGCCGGGCAAGCGCGTGGTGGGGATTTCCAAGCTCGCCCGCGTCGTGGATGCCTATGCCAAGCGTCTGCAAATTCAGGAAAAACTCACCGCCCAGATCGCCAACACCATCCAGGAGGTGCTGCAGCCGCGCGGCGTGGCGGTGGTGATTGAGGCGAATCATCAATGCATCTCCACCCGCGGCGTGCACAAGCCTGGTGTCTCGATGATCACCAGCCATATGGTGGGCGAATTCCGCGACAACCCCTCGACCCGGCGGGAATTTCTGGCCATGATCCAAACCCGGAGTTGCACCGGGGAGTAGCCTACGCATGAGTCAGCACGAGCCTTTCATGAAACGCGCCATCGCCCTGGCGCGCCAGGGCGTGGCTGGGGGCCATGGCGGCCCGTTCGGCGCGGTGATCGTGCGCGATGGCAAGATCATCGGCGAGGGGCATAATCGCGTGCTCTCCTCGATCGACCCCACCGCCCATGCCGAGGTGACGGCCATTCGCGACGCGGCGAAGAAGGAAGGCCAGTTCGACCTCTCAGGCACCGAGATCTATGTGAACGGCCAGCCTTGCCCGATGTGCATGTCGGCGATTTTCTGGGCCCGGATCGGCAAGGTGTATTATGCCTGCGCCCCGGCGGATGCCGAGGCGATCGGCTTTGACGATCAGGAATTTTACCGCCAGCTCGCCAAGCCCGAGGGCGAGCGCGACACCCCGGCCATCCAGCTCACGGAATTCCTCGAAGAGGCGCGGGACTCCTATCAGGACTGGATCCGGCGCGAGGCGCGCATCACTTACTGATTGCTGCCATTCGGTACAGGGGCTGGCGATTTCGGGCCTGGAGGCGTAAGCCCTCTGCGCCAAGTTTGAAGGAGTTTCCTCGTGCCGAGCGACACGACCCGCTTGAACGCCACAGCCTTTTCCAACATCCGCCCGCAAGGCGGGGCGGGCAGTCTGGCCAACCGAAAACTTGTATCCAACTGGCTGTTCCTGCTGGCCTTCATGATCTGGGTGATGGTCGGCATCGGCGGCTATACGCGCGATTCCGGCTCGGGCCTGTCGATCATGAAATGGGAGCCGATCATCGGGGTGCTGCCGCCCTTGAGCCAGGATGCCTGGAATAAAGTATTCGCGCTGTACAAGACCATCCCGCAATATCAGCTGCTGCATCAGGGCATGGACCTGGCCGGATTCAAGCAGCTCTTCTGGCCGGAATATATCCACCGCCTCTGGGGCAGGCTGATGGGGGCGGTGCTGTTGCTGCCGCTGATCGTCTTCGCGCTCACCGGGCGGGTGGAGAAACGGCTGGTGCCCTGGCTGGCGCTGCTGTTCCTGCTCGGCGGGCTGCAGGGCTTCATCGGCTGGTTCATGGTCTCCTCGGGCTTCCGGGCGGACAGCATCGCGGTGGAGGGCTGGCGGCTTTCGCTGCATTTCTTCGGGGCGATGTTCCTGTTCGGCGCGGTGCTGTGGACGGCTCTGGTCATCCGCCACCCGGAACCGGCGCGTTATGAAGGGCTGAAGGGCTTACGCGGCCATACCATCGGCGCGCTGCTGCTGCTGCTGCTGGCGATGTGGGGCGGCACCATGGTCTCCGGCATTCACGGCATCGCGGATTTCAGCCTGAAGGACCATATCGGCACCGGCCAGCCGCCCGCCGGCTGGCCGATGAGCGGCGTGCTGAACTCCGCCGGGGCGATTATTTTCGGCCATCAGCTGCTGGCGGTGCTGGCGGCTCTGGGCATCCTCACCCTCACCGTGCGCGCCTTGCGCAGTGAGCTGCCCGGCCCGGTGCGCGATGGCGCGCTGATTGTCGGCGGGCTGGTGATCCTGCAATTCATCCTGGGCGTGACCGCTCTGGTCTCTGGCCGCTACGATATCGGCGTGGCGCATCAGATGAACGCGGTGCTGCTGCTGGGGGGGATGCTGTTCATCGTCTTCACCCTGCGCGGGGCGACGCGGCGCGTTAAAGTCGTGGCGCGTTAAACAATGAAGCAGGACCGCGCCGTTGGCACCTGGCTGCTGCTGCTGGCCTGCATGGTGTTTGGCATGGTCATCGGCGGCGGCCATGCGCGCACCATCGGGGCGGGGTTTTCCATTCAGGTCTGGCGGCCCTTCACCGGCTTCATCCCGCCTTTGAACGCGGCGGACTGGAACCAGCTTTACGGGCTGTATCAGCACACCGCGCAATATCAGGCGCATCCGATCGACATGGCGCAGTACAAGGCCTTGTTCTGGCCGATGTTCCTGGATCGCTGCTGGGGCCGGTTGATGGCTTGCGTGTTCCTGGTTCCGTTCGGCTATTTTCTCTGGAAGGGCCGCATCCAGCGGAAATTGGCGCTGTGGCTCGGCTTCATCTTCCTGCTCGGCGCCGGCCAGGCCACCTATGGCTGGTACATGGTGCGGACCGGGATGTATCCCGGCGTGGTCTCCCCGCCGCCGGAATGGGCGGCGCCGCATCTGCTCTCCGCCATGCTGATCCTGTTTCTGCTGATCTGGACCGGCATGAGCCTGCGCACCCCGGAACCGGCGCCGCTGGAAGGTGCCGGCACCTTGCGCGGGCTGGCCAGCGCCTCGGTATTGCTGATCTGGATCACCATGGGGTTTGGGGCGCTGGTCGCGACGTCCGGAGCGCTGCATGTCTATAACTCTTTCCCGACCATGGATGGCGCCTGGACGCCGCCCGGCGCCTTCGCCCAGGACCCGGTCTGGAGCAATTTCGTCACCAATAAGGGCACGGTGCAGTTCTGCCACCGGCTGCTGGCGACGATCACGGCGTTGACCGTGCTCACCACCGCCGTGATGGGGCTGCGCCGCAAGCTGCCGCCTTCCTTGCGAGATATTTTTCTGCTGCTCGCCTTGCTGGTGGCGTTGCAATATGTGCTGGGCATGGCCACGCTCGTGCTAGGCAATAATGAGCTCGGCTTTGTGCATGAGCTGAACGCCGTGCTGCTGTTCGCCACCGCCATCGCCGCCCGCCACGGGCTGCGCGGCGCGGTGGCCGCGCCAACCGGGGCGCTGGCGGCGGCGGAATAGGAGTATGAGAGATGAGTGACGCGCTGACCAAGGCGGATGAATTTTTCCACGGCCCGCAAGGGCTGGACCTTCAGGATGCGGCCAAGCATATCGCCACCGCGCTCGATGGGGCGGATGATGGCGAGCTGTTTCTGGAATACCGGGAATCGGAATCGATCTCGCTCGATGATGGCCGCATCCGTGCCGCCTCCTTCGATACGCGCCGGGGCTTTGGCCTGCGCGCGGTATTGGGCGAGGCCGCCTATTACGCCCATGCCGGGGATATTTCCTCTGCCGCCTTGGGCCGCGCGGCGCAGACGATCCGCGCGGCGAAGGCGATGGAGCAGAGTGTGACGGCCGGCGAGCCCGCCGCCGCCGGGGCGCCGCTTTATGTCGGGGTGAACCCGTTGGGCGAGGCGCCGTTCGCGGACCGCGCGGCATTGCTCAAGCAGATCGACGATTTCGCCCGTGGCGCGGATAAGCGCGTGGTGCAGGTGATGGCGAGCATTGCCGGTGAGTGGCAGGTGATCGAGATCGTCCGTGCCGGCGGGGCGCGGGTGGCGGATATTCGCCCGCTGGTGCGGCTCAATATTTCCGTGGTGCTGGAAGAGAACGGCAAGCGTGAATCCGGCAGCCATGGCGCCGGCGGGCGTTCGGGCTACGGCGCCTATGTGGACCCGAATTTCTGGCAGAATGCGGTGCACGAGGCGATCCGCCAGGCGGAGGTCAATCTCGGCGCGGTGGCGGCCCCTGCCGGCGAGATGCCGGTGGTGCTGGGGCCGGGCTGGCCGGGGATTTTGCTGCATGAGGCGATCGGCCACGGGCTGGAAGGCGATTTCAACCGCAAACAGACCTCTGCCTTCGCGGGCCTGCTGGGCAGCCGCATCGCCGCCCCGGGTGTGACGGTGGTGGATGACGGCACCATCCCCAACCGCCGCGGCTCGCTCACCATCGACGATGAAGGCACGCCGACCAGCCGCACCGTGCTGATCGAGGATGGGATTCTGAAAGGCTTCATTCAGGACCGGCAAAATGCGCGGCTGATGAATATGCGCGCCACCGGCAATGGCCGGCGCCAGAGCTATGCCCATGCGCCGATGCCGCGCATGACCAACACCATCATGCAAGGCGGGCAGGACAAGAAGGAGGACATGATCGCCTCCGTGAAGCGCGGCCTGTATGCGGTGAATTTCGGCGGCGGGCAGGTGGATATCACCTCCGGCAAGTTCGTGTTCTCGGCCTCCGAGGCGTATTTGATCGAGGACGGCAAGGTGACCTCGCCGGTGAAGGGGGCGACGCTGATCGGCAACGGGCCGGATGCGTTGACCAAGGTGGAGATGATTGGGGATGATCCGGCGCTGGATCCGGGCATCGGCACCTGCGGCAAGAACGGCCAGGGCGTGCCGGTGGGGGTGGGTCAGCCGACGATCAAGCTGTCGGGGCTGACCATCGGCGGGACGGCGGCGTAAATAAAAGTTTTTGGGGTGCAGCCCTTTTTTCAAAGGCTCTAGACCAGTAATTTGGCGAGTTCGGCAAGGATCGTATCAGGGTCCTTGCTCCACCTCCACTCACATTCTTTGAGGTGAAGTTCGAAGTTCGTCTTCACGCCATTGAACCTGGCGAGGCGGCGTTTTGTGTATGACCAGAAGCTCTCGATGCCGTTGACGTGGATAATGCCGTCGGTGAAGGGGCTGCCTTCCTTTTTGTGCTTCTTGATACGGAAATGCTTGTCATACCCGACGTCAACAAGACCATCGTAAGCGGTCCAGCCATCGGTCATCACAACGCTCTCGAGATCGATCTTTCCGCGAATAATGTCCTGTAAAGTCTTTCTTTTTACGTCCGGGACGATCTGCGTGAGAACGCGCCCATTACGCTCGAAGATGCCGAAGACAGGCTGTTTTGAAGTACCGCGTCCGCGCTTGCGCGGCCCAACCACACCGCGCGTTCTTGCCGGACCGAAATAGCTTTCATCACACTCGACAACCCCGGTCAGCGCCTCGATTTCCCGGCACTGATGAGCGTGAATGACCTCTCTAAACAAGCGGTAGTAACGGTTTACCGTCTTGCGATCAAAGCCCAGCAGATGGGCCGTTTGGGTGGCCGTCAGGTCCACCGCAAACGCCTTCATTATTTTTCGCTGCTTGTACTTAGATAACCCGTTCTTTTTGTTCAGCATTAGACCACAATACCTCAGTATTCATGGTCTAGAGCCTTTCAAAAAAGGTGCGGAAACGTTTGGGGCGTTGGCAACGCAAGTGCCAACGCCCCAAACGTTTGTGGGGTGTTTTTGAAAAACACCCCACACCCCCAAAAACTTTTGAAACTTAAGAGATCGTCGTGGTGCCCCGCGCAATCGCCGCGACACCAGTGCGCGACACTTCCGCCAAGCCCAGCGGGCGCATCAGCTCCAGAAACGCGTCCAGCTTGTCCGTCGCGCCGGTCAGCTCGAAGGTGAAGCTCTCCGTCGTCGCGTCGATCACGCGCGCGCGGAACGCATCCGCCAGGCGCAGCGCCTCGGCCCGCTTCTCGCCCGTGCCCAGCACCTTGATCAGCGCCAGCTCGCGCGCCAGATGCGGGCCAACCGACAGATCCAGCACCTTGTAAACCGGCACCAGCCGGTCCAGCTGCGCCTTGATCTGCTCGATTACCATCGCCGTGCCGCGCGTCACCACGGTGATGCGGCTCTTCGAGCCGTCCCGCTCCACCGGCGCCACGGTGAGGTTGTCGATGTTATAGCCACGGCCGGAAAACAGCCCGATGACGCGCGCCAGCACGCCGGATTCATTCTCCACCAGAACCGAGATGGTGGCGGAGCGCAAATTCGTTTCAGACATCAGACCAGCGCCATCCCTTCATTGGTAACCGCCGGGCCTTCATCCTTATGCTCCGGCCCCAGCAGCATTTCATTATGCGCCGCACCGGAGGGGATCATCGGGAAGACGTTCTCCTTCTGGTCGACACAGATATCGGCAATCACCGGCTTGTCGATCGCGATCATCTCCGCGATCACCCGGTCCAGATCATCCACGCTCTCGGCGCGCAGGCCGACACCATGGAAGCTCTCCGCCAGCTTCACGAAATCCGGCAGGGCTTCGCTGTAGCTCTGGGAATAGCGGCTGCCATGTAGCAGCTCCTGCCACTGGCGCACCATGCCCATATATTGGTTGTTGAGGATGAAGATCTTCACCGGCAGCCGGTACTGCGCCAGCGTGCCCATCTCCTGGATGTTCATCAGGATGCTGGCCTCGCCGGCAATATCCACCACCAGCGCGTCCGGATGCGCCACCTGCACGCCCATCGCGGCGGGCAGGCCGTAGCCCATGGTGCCCAGGCCGCCCGAGGTCATCCAGCGGTTCGGCTTCTCGAACTTGAAATGCTGGGCCGCCCACATCTGATGCTGGCCGACTTCCGTGGTGATGTAGGTCTCGCGCCCGCGCGTCGCCTGGTACAGCCGCTCGATCGCGTATTGCGGCTTGATGATGCTGCCCTTGTCGCGCGGCTGGGTGAAGCGCAGCGAGTTCTTGCTGCGCCAGACATCGATCTGCGCCCACCAGTTCGCCAGCGCGGTCTTGTCGCTCTTGGTGCTGTCCTGCTTCCAGGCGGCGATCAGCGCCTTCAGCGTCTCCAACGCATCGCCGATAATGGCGACATCCACCTGCACCGTCTTGTTGATGTTGGCGGGGTCGATATCGGCGTGGATTTTCTTCGAGTTCGGCGAAAAGGCGTTGAGCCGGCCGGTGACGCGGTCATCGAAGCGGGCGCCGAGATTCAGCATCACGTCGCAACCATGCATCGCGAGGTTCGCCTCGTAGGTGCCGTGCATGCCCAACATGCCGAGGAAGAGCGGGTCGGAAGCCGGGAAGGCGCCGAGGCCCATCAGCGTGTTGGTGATCGGAAAGCCGGTGAGGCGGGTGAACTCGGTGAGCAGGCGCGAGGCCTCCGGCCCGGCATTGATGACGCCGCCGCCGGCATAGATCACCGGGCGCTCGGCGCGCTTGAGCAGCGCCACGGCTTCCGCGATGCGCCGCGGATCCGGCGCGGTCTGCGGGCGGTAGGAGCGGTGCACGGCCTGGGCCGCCGGTTCCTGATAGGGCGCCGGGGCGATGAGAATATCCTTCGGCAGATCGATCAGCACCGGGCCGGGGCGGCCGGTGCGCGCCACCAGGAAGGCCTCGTGCACGACCCGCACCAGATCCCCGGACTGCTTGACCAGGTAATTATGCTTGGTCGCCGGGCGGGTGATGCCGGTGGTATCCGCCTCCTGGAAGGCGTCATTGCCGATCAGATGCGTCGGCACCTGGCCGCACAGGCAGACCAGCGGGATGCTGTCCATCAGCGCATCGACCAGGCCGGTGACGGCATTGGTGGCGCCGGGGCCGGAGGTGACCAACACGCAGCCGACCTTGCCGGTGGAACGGGCATAGCCCTCCGCCGCATGCACCGCCGCCTGCTCGTGGCGCACCAGGATGTGGCGAATTTCGTTCTGCTGGAAAATCGCGTCGTAAATCGGCAATACGGCGCCGCCGGGATAGCCGAAAATCACATCCACGCCCTGCGCCTTGAGCGCCCGGAGCAGGGCTTCCGCGCCGGAATTCATCAGCTCGGGTGCTGTGTTCGTGTGATCCATGCTAAACCTGCCATTCACGTCGGGAGTATTTCATGTTCCGGTACAGCGGCAAGATGCGAAGGTCAACCGGGGCTGTTCAGAAAATTTCGTAAATCGGCAATATCTCTTTCCGAAAATTGCGTTTGACCGCCAATTCTTGAATGAATTATTTGCATGCCTGTTGTGCCCACAAGCTTCTGATGCCGAAACCAGGTCATCTGCCGCTTGGTATATTGAAAGGTGGCGAGGCAGGCGCGGGCTTTCGCCTCTTCCAGGCTGATCTCGCCGCGCAGATGCGCCGCCAGCTCCGGCATGCCATGGGCGCGCAGCAGCGGGGCGTCCGGCGGCAGCGCTTGCGCCAGCAGCGCCCGCGCCTCCTCCAGCGCCCCGCCGTCCAGCATGGCGGTGAAGCGGGTTTCAATGGCGGTTTTCAAATCCGGACGCGGCGGGTCGAGCAGGATCATTTTCAGATCCCAGCCTTGCAGCCGGTCGGTCGGCTGCGCCTGCCAGTGGGCGATGCCCTTGCCGGTGCCGATCAGCACCTCATAGGCGCGGGCGATGCGCTGGCTGTCGCCGGGCTTCAACTTGGCGGCGGTCGGCGCATCCAGCCGCGCATGCAGCGCTTCCGGGCCGATCTGCGCCAGCAGCGCCCTGGCCTCGGCGCGGGCGGTCTCGCCAGGGTCCGGAATATCGGCGATGCCGTTCACCAGGGCGGAGAAATACATGCCGGTGCCGCCGCAGAGGATGGGATAGCCACAAGCCGCCATCTCCGCCTTCGCCGCCTCGCGCCACCAGGCGGCATTGGCCGGCTCATGCGCCGCGCGCACGCCGTAGAGCCGGTGCGGGGCCTGGGCTTCGTCTTCCAAAGAGGGGCGGGCGGTGAGCAGGCGCAGTTCGCGGTAGCATTGCATCGCATCGGCATTGATGATGGTGCCGCCCAGTTCGCCGGCCAGAGCCAGGGCCAGGGCGGATTTGCCGCTCGCCGTCGGCCCGGCCAGGATCAGCCCCCGCCGTTGCTCTAAGCCGTTCTCTGCCCTATCCGTCGCGTCCATGACATCCGCCCAATCCCATATCGTGACGCTCGTGGCCAGCATCGAGGCCGGCACCCTCTCCGCCCAGGACGCCGCCCGCGCCTTGGCCTATTCGGAAGGGCGCAACCTGACCTGGCTGGATGAGGGCCGGGCCGTGGAATTCCATGCCCCGCGCGCCCCGGACCGGTCGGCGATCGCGGCCATTCTCAGCCATAAGGCGGTGGATATTTTCCTCACCAAGCCGCGCGGCCGGCGCAAGGCGGTGCTGGTGGCGGATATGGACTCAACCATCGTCACCGCCGAGACGCTGGATGAGCTGGCGGCCTTCGCCGGGTTGAAGGAAAAGATCGCCGGCATCACCGCGCGGGCGATGAACGGGGAGCTGGATTTTCATGCCGCCATCCGCGAGCGCGTCGGGCTGCTGAAGGGGTTGCCGGTGGCGAAGCTGGAGGAATGCTGGAAAGAGATCCAGTACAGCCCCGGCGCGAAGACTCTGGTGGCCACCATGAACAGCTTCGGCGCCACCACGGCGCTGGTCTCGGGCGGTTTCACCTTCTTCACCGCCCGGGTGGCGCAGGAGCTGGGCTTTGCCGTCCACCGCGCCAACACGCTGCTGGATGACGGAACAGCGCTGACCGGCGAGGTCGGCGAGCCGATTTTGGACAAGGATACCAAGCTCGCTTCGCTGAACGAGCTCGCCCAGGCGCGCGGCGTGCAGCTGAGCGCGACGCTGAGCGTGGGCGATGGCGCCAATGATCTGCCGATGCTGAAGGCCGCCGGGCTGGGCGTGGCGTATCGTGCCAAGCCGGTGGTGGCGGCGGAAATGGTGAACCGCGTGGTGCATACGGATCTGACCGCGCTGCTCTTCGCGCAGGGCTATCCCGCATCCGCGTTCAAAGGCTGAAATTGTAAGGAAAACCCTGGTAGCGGCGGAAGGATTTGAACCTCCGACCAAGGGATTATGATTACCTTAGTCTCAAACGCCATAATCTTAGTTATAAACTACAAATAATGGAAATACAATAAGCTTATTTTGCTCTGGGTATTCCGCAGGTATTCAAATCTGCGGCATCTCACCGAAAGATAGCTCCAAGATTCGTTGTCAAGGAAAATTTACGACTGTCATAAAAATTTCATATAACTATGGCATTTCAATAATGCGGCGAGCGCCAGTGAGGTGGTAATCTGTCCTCAATTAGCCAATCCAGGCTCATGTATTTCAGTAGTGCCTTTCATGTCCCTTAACCCTCAACCCAGCCAAGAAAAATTTGTTGTCAGAAAAATAGCCTATTCAGTCGAGGAAGCCGCCGTTTCCATAAGCGTATCGAGAGCCACGATGTGGCGCGAGATGAACGCCGGTAGAATCCGGGCAGTCCGGCAAAACGGTAGGACTCTTATCCTACACACCGCGTTAGTTGCCTACGTCGAATCGCTTCCGTCATGGAAGCCGGTATCTGGGCGTGCAGCCTAAATAGAATTTATGACGTATTCAAATTCGACTGCCCTCCAACAAACCGCCATTGACCAAGCCGCATTCGGCTGGCTTTGCGCATTGCCTTGGACGCACGCGCTGACTCTCACCTACCCAGTCGTAAAGTCGGCTGCTGGGGAGGGAAGGCGGATTGATGGAACGACGGGAACGGTGCAACTTGTTCCCGGCGTCAAATCCTTCTCGAATCGCCCCGCCCCTCACTGGGCATCAACGACCGACGCAGCGCTTCGCCGCCACCTTTACGAGCTTTCGGCGAGGGTGGATGGTGGGCTCTTCGGATGCCGCTTCAATGAGAAGCCGTTGTCCGGTCGGTCGAATTTCTTCGCATTCCCTGCGGGCACACAGCCTGGATGCATGTTGCACGTTCACATGGTCTGGACCGTCCCGCAGGATCGTTGGAGCACTTTTGAAAACTTGTTTGCCGATGGCGCGCAGAAAACGCCATGGACGCAAGTTGTGGTTGCTGGAACCCATAAGTGCGAACGAATTTACGACGTCGAAGGTTGGATCAAATATTGCGTGGGTCAAAGCTCATTGCACGAAATGATCATCAGCCAAGAACTCGTAACTGTGTGAAGTCAGAGGGTCATTTCTCTCGATAGGACGAAGCGGCACCCGCGCGTTCCCGATAGTAATGAATATCAGAGAAATTTGAGCCATTTTTCATTGGGAAGAGTGGCAATAGAAAATTATGTCAAAAGCTAACGATACACAGAATAGGGACATGCGCCATGAGATTAGAAGAGATAAAGCCAGTTAAGGTAATCAAACCAAAACCCGACTAAATTAAGATGCTACCAACAATGAAGCCATTACAAAACCTAAAACCGATCAAACACATTGAGCCGGGAGACACCCCAAAGAAACATCCGGAACACAAGCCAAAAAAGAAATCTTAAAAGAAACAATGAAGAAAAATGGAGGCTATGCCTCCATTTGAATTGACGCAGACATTAATGTTTGGTGGAGCCTTGCAACTGCGTTTCAGCCCATTTGTTCATCTCGCCGGAAATACCGTCGGGAGGGCAGCCCCCCCTATACCACATTGCACGGTCGCCGTCGAAAAGTATAAATTCTTGCGCAACATCGGTGCAAAAATCATGAGGCGGTAAAGACGTCTTTGCATTCCACAAACTGGCAGCCAAGTTCTTCACAACGGCGATAGCCTCGGTGCTAACTTTTACTGAGGTCTTCTTCTGCACGGTTGAAGTCCGCGTTGAACTATCAAAGATCGTTGTGATGGACGCAACAGTCTGATGATCAAAATCGACGACCGTCCACTCCCCAATAGGTGAAATGAAACTCCCCGTAGCCTGAACGAAACCATGTGTTGGGAGCGTTACACCAGGCGTCGCAAAGGTATTATCGAGCGATTGGCTGTTGCATATTCCACTTGGAGGACAATTATTGTGCATGTCGCCATCGTATAATGGTGGAACTGCGCTTGCTGTATGCCCAATCAGAAAAATAGACAGGAAAGTTAGCAGTCCAAAAAAATGCCGGGGTTTTTTGCTTATAAAATAGGAAGCGAAGCCGTTGATGATTTGCATTAAAACACTCCCGTTATCAAGAGTTAGGCTTTCCGCACTACCTATTAGTCTGCAACGAATTCGCTAATTATCATCGAGAAGGAACGATTACAAATAGGCTTATATTCCTGAACTCTGCCTATGTCCTGTTGTGATTGCTGATGCATACTGGCCGCCGTGCGGCCAGTATGCCGTTTTAGCTCTCGTTTTTTGGTTCAGACAGCTTGTCCAGATAATCAGCATACTTCTGCAAAGCGTCTGCAACCTGCCCTTGCGGTCTTCCTCGGATATATTTGCCCAAGGCTGCCGAGTATATGTTTTTGTGATTCAATGCCGAATCAACGATAATTGCATCGATACCAAGGTCGTTTGCCATCGCAGTAGCTCCTGTTCGGCGAAGGTCATGCCGATGCCAACCGGCGGTTTTACTCTCTTTTTGAAGCACTTTTGTGAAACGATCCCAGTTGGTAATGGGCTTGTTGCTGCCTTTCACATTTGGAAAGATGAGGTCTGTCGGCTTGCTTTTTGCTGGCTTGTGATTTGTGAGGAAATCCAACGCCTGCTTCGGAAGCTTCAAAACCAGCGGCAACTCGTTTTTGGTCTCCCTGACGGTCCAAACCCCCAGCTCGAAATCCACATCTTGCCATTTGGCATTGCATGTCTCGTTAAGGCGGCAGACCGTCCAAATAACGAACTGCATCGCGCGAGCATACATGGAGGGGGAGGCTTTGAGCGATTTGAGTATGGCGGTGAGTTCATCTGGTGAAAGAACCCTGTCCCGTTCATTTGCCGGTTTAGTCTCGATTCGGGTCAGTTCCCACTCCGCATAGCCCCGTTTCACCGCCCATTTCATGACCGGTCGCAGGTTTCTACCGGCGAAATAGGCTGAGGGGGCTTTGTGCCAATTATCCATGGCGATTTGGAAGTGAGAAGGCTTTAATTTGGAGAGCCTTGTTCTCAACAGCCCCGCGAAAACGCGCCGCACCCTGATTTCCGAATGTGCCCATGTCTTCGGTGCGTCCCGGCTCGCCTTGTAGGTGTCGAGGAGGTCTTCCAGCGTCGATACCTGCCCTGCTGCCCCAACCCCTTGGCAAGGCGTTTCTCGGCTATTGGATCGCGCCCGTGCCGCACCTCCTCGCGAAGTTGCCGTGCCTTGTCTCTGGCATCAGCGATGCCGACGGCGGGATACGCGCCGAACGGAAACAGCCGGAACTTTCCTTCCGAGTCCCGGCACGCAAGATTCCACATCCGCGTCCCGGAAGCCCCTATGCGCAGGCGCAGCCCTTCCTGGGTGCTGTCGGTCAGGTCAATACGCTTCTTCCCGTCCACTGCCTCGCGTGTAGCCCTGTTGATGGCTGGATCGGTGAGATGGATGGTTGTCATGCATTTGCTCCGATGACGCGGAGGTGAATACCCGGCGGTAGCCGAGTATTCAACGGGTATTCGCCGAAAGCGAGACTGTGGCGCACTTCGTGATACGGGATGAGACGGTTAAGACCATCCGCGAAGCAAATTTTGCCTGTGGATAAGCGGAAAATACGGCTGATTTCTGGCAGTTTCTTTGCCACATGAGATACCATGAGACGATAAGAAACTGGTAGCGGCGGAAGGATTTGAACCTCCGACCAAGGGATTATGATTCCCCTGCTCTACCACTGAGCTACGCCGCCACAAGAGGTGAGCGTGCGGGTACTTCGCCGCGCGGCAGAAGTCAATGGTGGTTAAACCGGCACATGGACGTAAAAAAAGCCCCGGACGTGCTCCGGGGCTTTTTCCGTGGAGGCTGGGCTTCAGCCTTCCATGTCGTTGGCGATGCTGGCCAGCACCTGCGGGGATTTGGATTTCAGCACCATGAACCAGATCAGCCCGAGGATGATATAGGCCGCGAAGATCTGTGGCAGATACTGGTCCGGCGCGGCCGGCCAGGGGATCACGGAGCTGTAGATCACGAAGCCCATCAGCGCCACGCCGACCAGGCTGCAGATGATGTTCCAGGCGCTGAGCTTGCCGGTCTTGGCGACATCCAGCGAGGAAACGATGGACACGCCCAGATACACCACCACGAAGCCATAGGTGGAAATCGTGCCGCCGATATTGAAGGCGTTGAGATAGCCCTGGGTGATCGCCAGGCCGAGATAGCCGATCATCACGATGACGGTGCTGAAGCCCACCGCGACATAGGGCGTCTGGTGGGTTTTATGCACCAGGCCCATCGAGCTATGCAGGAACTGGTAGCGGCCCATGGAGAAGAGCATGCGCGAGCCGGCATTCAGGCACGCCAGGGCGCAGGCGAAGGCGCTGATGGTGGCGGCGAAATAGACCACGGCACCGGCCCAGGGCAGATGCGCCGCCTTGGTCATGTCGGAGAAGGGCGAGGCGGAGTTGCCCATGGCGGTGGTGTTGTCGCCCGAACCCATGACCATGAAATAGCTGGTGACGACGAAGAACAGCCCGGCGGCGGCGGCGGAGCCGATGACGGCGAACGGCACGGCGCGCTGCGGGTTGCGGGCTTCCTTGGCCAAGGTGGCGCTGCTCTCGAAGCCGACGAAGCTGAACACCGCGAAGGCCATCGCGGACATCATGCCGCCGACCGGCATATGGCTGAAATCCAGCTGCTTGGGGTCGATCACGGTGCCCTTCTGCGCCACCACCATGGCGATGATGACGACGATGATCGCCATCGACAACGCTTCCAGCAGCAGCCCGGCGCGCGAGGACATCTTGATGTCGCGGAAGGAGGCGAAGGCGACGAGGCCGAGGAAGGCGGCGCCGTACACGCCGAGGCTAAAATTATTCAGGCTGAGATTGAACGGTGCCAGGATGGTGTTGATGTAGAGCGGCGCCGCGGTGACCACGGCGATGGCGCAGGCGAGATAGGCCAGGATCATCAGCCAGCCGGCCATCGCCCCCGCCACCGGGCCGAGATTGCGGCCGATATAGACGAAATAGGAGCCCGCCTCCGGATGGCGCTTGGCCAGGGTGGAGATGTTCGCACCCACGAACACGCAGCCGATGGTGGCGATGAGATACGACACCCAGGAGGCGGTACCGGCGATGCCGGCGACCACGGCGATATTCAGCGCCGGGGTCAGGGTGGGCGAGATATTGGCGATCGACTGGCCGATCGTCTCCGGCAGGTTCAGCGAACCCTGCCTCAACTTCGCTTCAGTCTGGTGCGCCGCGATGTCCGTGGTTGCGACCATACTCTTCAATCTCCTTGCTGGAAGCCTGTCTCCCGCCAGCGCCGGGCGCCGGCGGGGTCTGTTGTTGCGGCAATGCAAACGCCGTGCCGTTTTTGCGTATGCCCCCGGGGAGGCCGCCTAATGCGCGCAGCATCCGCCGCCATGCAGTTTGCTGGCGCGGTTGGTCTCCGGGGCGATGTCGATGCCGGGATTCTGGTTGAAGAAGCCCACCGGCATCAGCTTGAAGCCGGTTTTGATGCAGGGCTGCACCGGAAAATCCTCCGGCCGGGGCTGGTGGTGCAGGCCAAAGACGTGCCAGAGCACCAGATCGGTATTCTCCAGCGCCCGATCCTGCTTGACGAAATCCGCCACCCCGCCTGATCCGTCAGAATGGTTCATATATTCCCCGGCGGGAAAGCGCTCCTCCTCGGAGAATTTCGTCACCCACAGATGGTTCTGCATGAAATTAGACCGGATTCCGGACGGAGATCCGGGGCGGAAGAAGGGGGTGAGGGTAGATTCCGGCATCAGCTTATAGCCGACCGGCTTGCCGGTATGGTTCAGCTTGTTGGGGTTGATCACTTTCCAGTAGCGCTGGGTCGCCGGATTGGCGGTGCGGCAGGCCTCCAGCTCGGTCTTCAGCACCGTATCCTGTTGGTAGAAGGCGTTGCCGTAGGGGTTCTTGGCCTCGTCCTCCTCCGCATAGCTGTTGCATTCGACAATGGAATTGCCCGGCCCGTCCACCGCCATCTCCAGCCTGGCGCAGAAAGCGTGCTGATGGATATGGCCCTGCAGGCCGGGGGCCACTTCAACCCCGTATTTGGTGGGCTGGCCGGGCAGGCAAGCGGAGGTGTTGATGATGCCGGTGGCCTTCATCTCGAAGGCGATCTCGCCGGCCTGGTCGAAATACCAGTAGAAGGCATATTCGTAATTGCCGACGGTGCAGATCGAGGAGATCACCAGCTTGCGGCCACGCCGGACCTCGGTGCGTTCGGTACGGAAATCCCAATGTTTCCAGAGGATGCCGTTATCCTCCTCATGGATGCAGATGGCCTTCTCGATCTTGAAAATGCCGCCTTCCATGGTGTTCAGCTCGGCATCCAGATAGGCGATATGGCCCAGGCAGTCGCAGCCCAGCTTCAGCGAGTTGGTCAGCTTGCCCAACCCATATTCGCCGATATCAAACACATTCTTGCGGAAATGCCCGCCCTCCGGCACGCCGTAGGGCACCACCATCTCGGCGATGGAGGCTCGGGCCACGATCGGCCGGCCGTCATAGGCGATGTCGTGCAGGGTCAGCCCCTCGCGGGCGTTGAAGCCGATCACGCAGCGCCATTTATCCCAGCTGATTTCGCGGTCCTTGAGCACGAAGCTGGCCCCTTCCGGCTGGATGATGTCCAGCGGCTTCAAGGGGGCGCGGAAATCCTCGCGGAACTGCGCCTCGTAATTGAATTCCGCCATCGGGATCGGCAGCACGCCGTAATCATCGACGCGGATCACCTTGCCCGCCTTGATATCGACCACGGCGTTGATGCCCTCGATCGGGTGGGCGTAGAAATTCTCGTTCTCATACAGGCGCAGCCAGCAGAATGTGTGGGAAAGATAGCCGCCTTCCTCGCCCTTTACGCCGAAATTCCCGGCCGACCACGGGTCGACGCAGACCTTGCTCATATCGGTGACGCCGCGCTTGGCGCAGGCGGCGATGAAATCTGGATGGGCGCGGACGATATCCTCGATCTGGATGAATTGTTCGAGCTGGATCATCGGCCGTGCGTCCGGATGGAAGCTCTTTGCGGTGACGAGATTGTCGGCCAGGGACAGGCTCAGGCGCCAGACGCCCGGCGCATCGGCCAGGAAGATATTGGCGCGGGCCTCGCGCGGGCAGGGCTGGCCGGCGCGGTAGGCGGCGAGGGCAGCGGGGCTGGGCTCCTTCAGCTCGATCACCTCGAACAGATAATCCGGCCCGAATGCCGCATCGGCGCGGATGATCGCCACCACCTGCTGGATTTCGGCGGCGTCCAGCGGGGTGAGCGGGTGGCGGGCGCCGTTCCTCAGAGCCGGCGTGGCCGGGGTTGGCAGATGCAGATCGTCCATCGTCACACTCCTGGTTTTGGTCAGTTCTGCCGTCCTGAAGGCAGGTGGCTGTTTGATGCCAGGAGTAGAGACGAAGATGCCGGCGGCGCGCTTGACATTTGGTGTCAAAATCGGTGCAGCCAGCAAAGCTGTTGAGAGTGGCGGCGCAGAAACTGGGCTTGGTTTGCATCGTAAATGGGCGATTGCTTATTCTTGTGTGATTTTTTGCTTTAGCGTAAAAAATCTTTCCTGAAAGGGTGGGCGCATGGGTGTGGAGCCGCATATCGCCGCCGCTGCCGCGGCAGGGATCGAGGCGCTGATCGGCCAGTGTGGCGGGGACGCGCCGTCCTTGCTGGCCGGGCTGGCCTTGCCCGCCGGCCGGCTGGCCGACCCCACCCAGCGTTTGAGCCTGATGGCCTATTGCCGGCTGTTTGAGCAGGCGGCGGCGCAGACCGGGCTGGATGATTTCGGGCTGCGCTTTGGCCAGCAATACACGCCCGAACAGATGGGCGCGCTGGGGGCGCTGGTGCTGGCCTCGCCGGATCTGGGGGCGGCGCTGCGCAATCTCTGCGCCTATTTCCCGGTGCTGCAGGAGCATTCCTGCCTGCGCCTGCGCGCCCAGGGGCCGATAATGGCGCTGGAATATCAGATCGGCGATGGGCGGATTACCCAGCGCCGGCAGGATGCGGAGCTGTCTTTGGCGGTGTTCGCGGGGATATTTCGCCGCGCTCTGGGGCCGGGCTTCGCGCCGCTGGAGGTGCAGTTCGAGCATCTGCGCCCGGCCGGGGCACGCGCCGCGGCTGGCTTCCGCGCCCCGGTCTATTACGCGGCGCCGCGCAATGCGCTGCTGTTTCCGGCGGAGTTGCTGGCGGCGAAGATGCCCGGGGCGGATGCGGCCCGGCTGCCGGGGCTGCTCGCGGCGCTGCGCCCGCAATTGGCGGATGGGGGAGCGCGGGATTTTGTCGGCCAGGTGCTGGCGCTGATCCGGGACGGGTTTCTGAGCGGCGCGGCGCAGATCGACCAGGTGGCGCAGCGTCTGGGGGTGAGCCGGGCCGGGCTGCATCGGCGGCTGCGCCAGGAAGGGGTGGCGTTTTCGGACCTCACCGCCCGCATCCGCCGCGAGCTGGCCGAGGATTATGTCGCCCAGCCGGGGATCGCTTTCACGGATATCGCGCTGCTGCTGGGATATTCCGAACTCAGCGCCTTCACCCGCGCCTTCACGCGCTGGACGGGGCGCTCCCCCGCGCGGTACAGACAAGCGTGCCTACACGCTCCCTGATCCTCGCCAGCGCCTCCGCCAGCCGCAAAGCCATGCTTGCCGGGGCCGGGGTGAATTTCTCGGCGGTGGCCTCGTCCGTGGATGAAACCGCGCTGAAATCTGGCTTTACCGGCGCGCCCGAGGCGCTGGCGGCGGCGCTGGCGCAGGCCAAGGCGCAGGCGGTCTCCGCGCTTTATCCCGGGGCGCGGGTGATCGGCGCCGACCAGGTCCTGGTCTGCGACGGCGTGGTCTATGACAAGCCGGCGGATCTGGCGGCGGCGGCCAACCAGCTGCGCGGCTTTCGCGGCCGCACCCATGAGCTGATCAGCGCCGCCTGCCTGGTGCAGGACGGGGCGCTGCTCTGGGCGCACACGGCGCGCGCACGGCTGACGATGCGCGAGTTCAGCGAGGATTTTCTGCAGGACTACCTGGTCGCCGAGGGCGATGAGATTCTGCATTGCGTCGGCGCCTACCGGCTGGAGGCGCAGGGCGCACAGCTGTTCGAGCGGATCGAGGGCGATTATTTCACCGTGCTCGGCCTGCCGCTGCTGCCGCTGCTCGGCGCCTTGCGCGCCCAGGGCGTGCTGCCTGGCTAGCTACTCCTTGGCGTCCAACAGCTTCTGGATCGCCGCCACCGTCTCCGGCGATAAATTCCGCAGCTCCTTGGCCAGCCGGTTGGCCAGTGCCGTCTGCGCCGCGCTCAACCCCGCGCTGTTGAGCTTCAGCCTGGGGCGCGATTGCCGGGCCAGGGCCGCCAGCTCATCCGCATCATCCCAGATCAGCCCGAAAAACTGGCAGACCTGATGCACCAGCCCGGCGGAGGGCGCGCCCCGCCGCCCATGCTCCAGCGCCGAGAGATAGGCCGGCGAGACCTCCAGCGCCGCCGCCATGTCCTTCAGCAGAATGCCCCGCTCCTGGCGCAGCGCCCGCAATTTCTCTCCGAACGGTGTCATCCCCGGCGCCGGCGCAGCAGCACGCGAATGGCCCCCATATTGCGCGCATGCGGGTGGGCGAGGCCCAGGATCAGCGGGCGCATCGCCGGGGTATTGAGCCAGTGCGGCAGTTCACGCGCCAGAATCTCACCATTACCGGTGACGATCTCCACACAGCGCAGCCCCGTTGCCTGCGCCATCTCCAGAAACCGCGTCACCTCGGTATGCGCCCGCGCGGCGGTGTGGCCGTGCAGATCCAGCTTCGCCTCGGCGCGGATTTTCTGGCCCCGGAATTTCGACCAGGTGGATTTATCCAGCCCCGCCGGCGGCGCATTCACCGCCAGCCAGGAGGGGCTGGGCAGTTTTACGCGCGGCGGCTCGGGCGCTGGCGCTTCCGGGGCCGGTTCCGGAGCCGGCGGCGGCGGCGGCAAGGGCGCGTGGCGGCGGCCTGGCATCAGCCGGCTCAGCGTGCGCCCATAGGCCGCCCACAGCTCCAGATCCTCAGCCGAAAGCCCTTTCGGCCGGCGGGGCGCTGGTTTTTCCAGCGCCCCCCGTCCCACCTGGTTGCGTCGCGCCATCTAAGCTCAGGCGCCGGGCGGCTTGAAGAAAAGCGCGGCGGCGGCGGCATGCGCCTGCTTGGCCTTGATCTCCGCCTCCACCCGGCGGATTTCTTCCTGCAATTCCGTAATATAAAGCCGCAGCTCCTCCACCCCGAGCGTGTCCAGAACCGGCGGCTCCAGCCTCTTTTTCTTCCGTGGCGGCAGGTCTTCTTCAGAAAATGTCATGGTTTGGACTTGACCAAAAGGTGGCGCGGGCTCGATAACCCCGCCAGTTGTACTTGCGGGGCCGAAGCGAGTAACTATGTCCGTTTCGGGCGCCTCGGCCCGAAACGAGAAAAGGTAATCGATCCATGTCCTTGCCCTTGATGCCCAAAGCTACCGCAGTCTGGCTGATTGACAAGACCGGCCTCACCTTCGAGCAGATCGCGGATTTCTGTGGCATGCATCCGCTGGAAGTCCAGGCGATCGCGGATGGCGAGGTTGCGCAAGGGATTGTCGGCTATGATCCGGTGATGAACAAGCAGATCACCGCCGAGGATATCCAGCGCTGCGAGGCTGACAGCTCCCGCCGGCTGAAATTGCTGCCGCAGCCGGAAATGCACAAGAAGCAGAAGGGCGGGCGCTATACCCCCGTGGCCAAGCGCAATGACCGCCCGGACGCCATCGCCTTCCTGCTGCGCTCCTACCCGCATCTCACCGACGCGCAGATCGTCAAGCTGCTGGGCACCACCAAGGACACCATCCAGAAGATCCGCGACCGCTCGCACTGGAACGCCGCCAACATCAAGCCGCGCGACCCGGTGATTTTGGGGCTGTGCAAGCAGTCCGATCTGAACGATGCGGTGAATGCCGCCAATGAGCGCGTCACCCGCGAAGGTCTCACCCCGCCGCCGCCGCCCGGCCCGGCCGAAGCGGCCTGACAAAAGCGACACGCAAGGCAGCAAAAAAGGGGGCTTTTAGCCCCCTTTTCCGTATTCCGACGCTGATCTCTTATTGAGTGCGTATCCGTTCCATCTCTTCCTTGAGCCGCAATTTCTCAACTTTCAGGCGGGAAAGTGCCGCCATGTCCGGTAGCGGCCGCCGATCCTCGGCGGCGATCTGGCTTTCCAGGCTGGCATGACGCCCTTTCAGGGCCGCGAGACGTGATTGCAGGTTCATGGTGTCTCCTAATGGCTGATGGCCAACGAAACCCGGGTGCCCCCTTGATCGGCGGGCTGTGCCCGGATGCTCAGGCTAGTCCCATTGCCATCGAACTGTCACGTGAAATCGGGATCAGTTGGTTTGTGGGCGGATCAATTCTGTGGATAACCGAATTTTTCCATCACCGGCCCGTGCGCGGCCCAGATCTTGCCGGCCTGGGCGGGGCTGAGCCGGCCGCGCCAGCCCCCGGCCTCGCCCTGGCGGAAGAATTTTGCCTCACCCGGGCCGCCGGCGCGGTAGCCATCGCGCGCTTCCTGCCCGGCCAGGATCTTGAAGCTGCTGAATTCGATCGCCCGGCTGAGCCGCTCGGGGTCGGGCTGGTCCCCGGCTTCACCCAGAAAGCGGATGATCCGGCCAAAGCCGCGCCGCGGATCGGCCAGCAGATCCTCATAGCGCACCAGCAGACGTCGCGGGGAGGCGACCCAGGAGAGCGCATGGGCGGACCAGGAGGAGAGCAGCTCGAACACCTGGGTGCCGTCCGAGGCATTGGCCGCGCCCTCGGCGGCCATGAAATCGATGATCTCATCCACCGATTTGCCGGTGAAGGCGGCGTAAGAGAGTGCGACATCGCGCGGATCGCGGACAATATAGATGGCCCCGGCGGTAGCCTCGGGCGTGATCAGCCTGACCCCATGCGCCGAGAGATGGGCGTTATGGGTTTTCACGAACACCAGATCCTCATGCAGCCGGGTCAGGGCCTCATGCACCTGGGGCCGGCGCGCCTGCACCTCGGCGGGGGGCAAAATCTCACCCGGCGGGCCGAAAAACGCCATCGCGCATTCGGAGATGGTGACATCCACCAGCGCGTTGATGCTGTGGGGCGTCTCCGCATTCAGGATATAATTATGCAGAAACGCCCTGACCCAGGTATTGCCGGATTTGGGGTAGGAGGCGAGCCAGACCAGCTTGCCCATGCACGCCTCCTGGCTGGTTACGCCGCTTCCGCCGCTTCCGCCGCCGCCGCATCGCGCCCGAACAGGAAGTCGATATCGTCGGCATTGAAGGCCATGCCGCCGGCATCCTGGAAGGCGATGGAGGCCAGCTCCGCCTTGCGCTGCTGCAGCTCCAGAATCCGCTCCTCCACCGTCTCCGTGGCGATCAGCTTATAGACGAACACGGATTTGGTCTGGCCGATCCGGTGCGCGCGGTCCGAGGCCTGGGCCTCGATCGCCGGGTTCCACCAGGGGTCGTAATGGATCACGGTATCGGCCGAGGTCAGGTTCAGCCCGCGCCCGCCGGCTTTCAGCGAGATCAGGAAGAGCGGCACCTCGCCGGCCTCGAAGCGCTGCACCGGGGTGGCGCGGTCGCGCGTATCGCCGCGCAGCTCCACAAAGGGAATGCCGGCTTCGTCCAGGCGCGGCTTGATCAGGTCCAGCATCGAGGTGAATTGTGAGAACACCAGGATGCGCCGCCCTTCCGGGATCAGCTCGGAGACCATCTCCATCAGATCGTCCAGCTTGGCGGAGCTTTCGGTGCCGCGCGTGGCACCCAGCTTCACCAGGCGCGGGTCGCAGCAGGCCTGGCGCAGCTTCAAAAGCGCATCCAGCACGATCACCCGGCTTTGTGCCAGCGTGCGCTCGGCCATCTGTTCCTTCACCGTCTCGTACAGCGTGCCGCGAATGGTCTCGTAGAGCTCGCGCTGGTCCGGCGCCAGCGTGATACGGCGCAGGATGGTGTGCTTGGGCGGCAGCTCGGTTGCCACCTCGGACTTGGTCCGGCGCAGGATGAAAGGCTGGATGCGGCTGATCAGCTGGCCGCGCACCACCGGGTCGCCGTTCTTCTCGATCGGCGTGCGGAAGCGCTTGGTGAAGCCGCGCCGGTCGCCCAGCAGGCCGGGCATCAGGAAGGCGAACTGCGACCAGAGCTCGTCCAGATTATTCTCAATCGGCGTGCCGGAGAGGCAGATCTTGTTCTCGGCCTTGAGCTGGCAGACCGCGCGCGTCGCCCGCGCCTCGGGGGATTTGATCGCCTGCGCCTCGTCCAGCACGGTGAGGTGCCAGGGCAGCGGCTTCATGAATTCGATATCGCGGGTCAGCACCGTATAGGTGGTGACGACGACATTCACATCCTCCAGCTTGTCGCGCTTCTCATGGCGCTCCATGCCGTGCAGCACTTCCACCCGCAGATGCGGCGCGAATTTGCGCAGCTCCGCCGTCCAGTTGGCGACCAGCGAGGTCGGCACCACGATCAGCGCCGGGGCGGTCAGCCGGCCTTCGGCATGCTCCACGCAAATATGCGCGATGGTCTGCGCGGTCTTGCCCAGCCCCATATCGTCCGCCAGGAAGGCGCCCAGCCCGTGCCCGGCCAGATGCTGCAGCCAGTCCACGCCATGCTGCTGATACGGGCGCAGCGAACCCTTGAAGGCCTCCGGCACTTCCACCGGGATGATCTCCGGCTCGCCGCGGAAGCGCTCGACATAGGCTTCGATATCCGCCGCATTCTGCCAGGAGGTGGTGAGCACATCCTCCAGATCCAGCACCGTGGCGGCGGCCCCCACCGGCAGCACCAGGTTTTTCTCGGCGGTGCGCCCGGCGGCCTCGATCAGATCGCCCATCACGTTCAGCAGCCGCTTGATGCGATCCGCCGGCAGCTTGATCACGCGGCCATCCTCCAGCGAGGTGATGATCTCGCCATCGACGATCTGCGCGGCCTCGTAGCCGCCACGGGCCAAAAGATGTTCGAGGATCGGCAGCAGCGGGTGCCGCTCGCCATCGATCTCGATGCCGAATTCCAGGCTGAAATTGCCCTTCTCGGCATCCTGCACCACCACGTCCAGATTGCCGACATTATCGGCCAACTGCGGGCCGAAATTCGCGTCGATCTGCGCCTGCCAGCCTTTTTCGGTGAGTTCCGGGATGCGCACCGCGACGAAATGGTGCCATTTGGCGGCGGCGTCCTCACCCCGGAACACCAGCACGCGCTGGCCGCGCGCGGCCTTGCCGTCGGCCACGCGCATCTGCACGAAGCCATCCGGGCGCAGCTCATCCAGGGCAGCGGCCTCGGCTGCCGGGTCGCGGCGGATGAAGGCGATCTGCCCGCCGGTGCGGATGCGCATGAACTGGCTGTCATCCGCGCCATCCACGCGCACGCCACCATAATCGAAATCCAGCGTCAGCACATCGATCATGCGCTGGCGGTTATATTCATCCGGGCCGGTGACACGGCGCAGGCGCAGCACCGGGGTGGCGGCGCGCTCCAGCACGGTGGCACCCGGCTCCGGCGCATCCGGCACCACGGCCAGCAGGGTGGCGGCGGGGCGGGCGCGCCGTCCGGTCGGGCGCGGGCGGGCCGGGGCGGGGTATAGGTGCGCTCGGCGGCCGGAATCACGGTATCGATCAGGCTCTTCGGCTCGGCCTTGCGCAATTCGGGAAATTTCGCCAGCGCCGCCAGCGCGGTGGCGGCCAGATGCCGGCAGCCGCGCTCACCGCAGGAGCATTCCCGCTCGGCGAAGGAAACCCGGCTGCCCTTGCGCTCCGGGGTCAGGGAGGTGGTGCGGCGGGTGCCGTCCATATCCTCGACGATGCCATCAATGGTGTCGCCCTGCAGCGTCACATCCTTCACGAAGCCCAGCGCGATGACGCTCTGAGCCCGGCGGATGATGGCGGAATCGAAGACACGATCAAAATCTTCGGCGGAAAACGGCACCGGCATCGTCTAGCTCAAACTCCCCACAGGACACCCGCCGGAATAACCGGCGAAAGGGTGTAATAGCCGCTTCTGGAGAAAAGGCCAGAGGAATTACAGCGAATATTGCGGGACGCTGACCCGAGCTATTTGATAAGGTTGGTAAACCCGTTGGTCAGCGGATAACGCCTATCGCGCCCGAAGGCCTTCGCGGTGATTTTCACCCCCGGCGGGGCCTGGCGGCGCTTATATTCGGCGCGGTCCAGCAGCTTGATCACCCGCAGCACCGTCTCGCGCTCAAACCCCTGCGCCACGATCTCCTCGGCCGAGCGCTCGCCCTCGATCAGATGTTCGAGAATCGCATCCAGCACCTCGTAAGGCGGCAGGCTGTCCTGGTCGGTCTGGTTGTCGCGCAGCTCCGCCGAAGGCGGCTTGGTGATGATGCGCTCGGGCATGGCCGGGCCGGGCGCGGTGAGCGCGCCCTGCGGGTGATTGTCGTTGCGCCAGCGGGACAGCGCGAAGACGGTGGTTTTGTAGATGTCCTTCAGCACCGAATAGCCGCCGCACATATCGCCGTAGAGCGTGGCGTAACCAACTGACATTTCAGACTTGTTGCCGGTGGTCAGCAGCATCGGGCCGAATTTGTTGGAAATCGCCATCAGAATCAGCCCGCGCGAGCGGGACTGGATGTTCTCTTCCGTGATGTCCGCCGCCTTGCCGGCAAAGGCCGGGGCAAGGGCGGCCTCGAACGCCTCGGTGGCGCCGGAGATGGGGATGGTCTCATAAGGGATTCCCAGCATCCGCGCGCATGCGGCGGCATCTTCCAGGCTGTGGGCGGAGGTATAGCGGCTGGGCAGCATCACCGCGCGCACGCGCTCCGGCCCCAGCGCATCGGCGGCAACGGCGGCGGAAATGGCGGAATCGATGCCGCCCGAGAGCCCCAGCACCACGCCGGGGAAGCCGTTCTTGTTCACATAATCGCGCAGGCCCCACATCATCGCCTGATAGATCAGCGCGTAGCGCTCCGGCTCCGGCGCCAATGTCTGCGGGGTGCAGAGCAGGCCGGTTTCGGTGCGGGTCCAGGTGGTGAGGGTGATCGCTTCCTGGAAATGCGGCATCTGCACTGCCAGCGAGCGGTCGGCGTTCAGCACGAAGGAGGCGCCGTCGAACACCACCTCATCCTGGCCGCAAACCTGGGCGGCGAAGACGTAAGGCAGGCCGGTTTCCACCACCCGCTCCACCGCCAGCGTGACGCGCCGGGTCTGTTTGCCATCCTCGAAGGGCGAGCCGTTGATCGAGAGCAGCATCTCCGCGCCGGTTTCGGCCAATGTTTCGGAGACGGCGGGCAGCCACCAATCCTCGCAGATCATCAGCCCCAGCCGGAAGCCCCGGAAGGGCACCGGGCCGGACGGGCTGCCGGCATCAAACACACGCTTTTCGTCGAACACGCCGTAATTGGGCAGCTCCACCTTGGCGCGGCGCGCGGCGATGCGCCCGCCTTCCAGCAGAAAGGCGGCATTATGCAGCTTCTCGCCATTGCGCCAGGGCAGCCCGACAATGAGGCCCGGCCCGCCATCGGCGGTCTCCGCCGCCAGCTCTTCCGCCGCCGCCTCGCAGGCGGCGACGAAGGCGGGTTTGAGCACCAGATCCTCCGGCGGATAGCCGGCGATGGAGAGCTCCGGTGTCACCACCAGATCCGCCCCCAGCCTCGCCCCTCGGCGCGGGCGGCGCGCAGCTTGGCGAGGTTCTTGTCGATCGCGCCCAGATGCAGATTGATCTGCGCGATGGCGATGTTCAGCGTGTCACTCATCTCGTCAGCCACAGGCTCCGTTCACCCCTTGGCCGGGCGGAGCAGGAACTCGCGCCCGATCTTCACCCGCGGCACCCCGTCATAGGCGACGATATCGGCGGTGGCGTAGGTTTCGCTCCAGCTCTCGGGGATGAAGCTGCCGGTGCCGACCACGTCGATCGGCGCCTTGGCATCGGCCATCACCGAGCATTTTTCCACCCCGAAGCCGGAGGAGGCGACGATTTTCACCGCCCCGAACCCAGCCTCGTTCAGCGCCTCGCGCATCTTCCAGATGGCGGCGGCGGAGACGCCGGTGCCGATCAGGTAATTCAGCTCGCGCTGGCTGCGATAGCGGCGCATCGCCCCTGGCGCGTTGCGCTCCAGCACGGCATAGCTCTCCTGCGGCCCGAGCCCTTCCAGATAGCGCCCGCCATGTGTGTCCAGCCGCACGGAAATCCGCCCGGCGGCGGCGAGGTCGGGGAAGCGGTGGCAGACTTCCAGCGCATCCGTCACTTCCCGGCCGAAATAATCGACCAGCACGGTCAGCGGCTCGTCCGGGAAGGTCTCGTGGAACATCTCGGCGGCGCGCAGCGTGGAATTGGCGTAGCCGATCAGCGCATGCGGCATGGTGCCATAGCCGCGCGGGGCGCCGAAATAATGCGCCGTCCAGTCATTGGCGTTGCCGATGAAGCCTTTCGCCCCTTCCGCCTGCGCGGCGCGGGAGCCGACGGCGCAGCCATAGGCCATGATCTCCTGCATCTCCGCTCCGGCGCAATGGCGGGCTTCCATCGCCAGGAAGGCGGCGTTGGGCAGCGCCATCGCCATCTGATAGGCGTTATGCGCGGCGACACAGGCCGGGCCGATCTTCTGCAGCGCCAGGGTTTCGAGGTCCGAGAGCGCGACGAAAGAGCCGGTGACATAAGCCAGCGGCTCGCCGGCGCCCACCCAGGCGCCTTCCTTGTGCGGCAGCTCGATCTGGAAATCCTGCCCCCGGGCACGGGCGACACTCTGCAGCCACTCGACCATGATCGAGGGCGCAGAGACCACCGGGCGGCGCAGGAAGATCGCGTAGGTCACCCGGGCATCGCCGAATTTGGCGACGATCTCCCGGGTGCGGTTGAAATAGGCGTCTGTCCGCGCGGCGATGTCGCTGTCGGACAAAGGCGCCGGGGTCACGCCTTGGCTTTCGAGGCGCGGCGGGATTTCAGCTCATCGGCCAGGTAGAACGCCACTTCGAGCGATTGCTCGGCGTTCAGGCGCGGGTCGCAGAAGGTCTCGTAACGCTCACCCAGCCCGTCCTCGGACAGGCCGCGGGCGCCGCCCACGCACTCGGTCACGTCCTGCCCGGTCATTTCCAGATGCGCGCCGCCGGCCACGGTGCCCTCGGCCTCATGCGCGTCGAAGAAGCCGCGCAACTCGGCGACGATATCGTCGAAGCGGCGGGTCTTGATCTTGGCGGCGGTGGTGATGCCGTTGCCGTGCATCGCATCGCACAGCCAGACCGGGCTGCGCCCGGCCTTTTTCACCGCGCGCAGCAAGGGCGGCAGCTTCTCGGCCACCTTGCCCGCCCCCATGCGGGTGATCAGGGTCAGCCGGCCCGGCTCGTTCTCCGGGTCCAGCACATCCATGATCCGCAGCAGGTCATCGACCTCCATGCTCGGGCCGACCTTCATGCCGATCGGGTTCTTGATGCCGCGCATGAATTCCACATGCGCGCCATCGAGCTGGCGGGTGCGATCGCCGATCCAGAGGAAATGCGCCGAGCAGGCGTAATGATCGCCGCTGGTGGAATCCACCCGGGTCAGCGCTTCCTCGTAGGGGAGCAGCAGCGCCTCGTGGCTGGTGTAGAAATCCGTCTCGCGGATCTGCGGGGTGGCGGCACTCGAGAGGCCGCAGGCGGCCATGAAGCGCAGCGTCTCGTCGATGCGCGTGGAAAGATCCTGATATTTTGCCGCCAGCGGGGATTTTTCGACAAAATCCAGATTCCAGCGATGCACCTCATGCAGGTCCGCGTAACCGCCGGAGGCGAAGGCGCGCAGCAGGTTCAGCGTGCCGGCGGACTGGAAATAGCCGAACTCCATGCGCGTCGGGTCCGGGATGCGGGCCTCTGCGGTGAAGTCCGGCGCGTTGATGATGTCCCCGCGATAAGAGGGCAGGGTGACATCGCCGATCGTCTCATTGTCCGAGGAGCGCGGCTTGGCGAACTGCCCGGCCATGCGGCCGAGCTTCACCACCGGCATGGCGCCGCCGAAGGTCAGCACCACCGCCATCTGCAGCAGCACGCGGAAGGTGTCGCGGATCACGTTGGCGGTGAAATCGCCGAAACTCTCGGCGCAATCGCCCCCTTGCAGCACGAAGGCCTCGCCCTTGGCGGCGGCGGCCAGATGCGCTTTCAGGTTCCGCGCCTCGCCGGCAAACACCAGCGGCGGAAACTTCGCCAGGCGGGCTTCCATCGCGGCGAGCTTGGCCGGATCCGGATAGCTCGGCACCTGCCGGATCGGGCAGTTGCGCCAGCTTTGCGGGGTCCAGCCGGACAGGGTGGCTGGGGTGATCGTATCCATAATGTCTCCAGACGGGCGTTCCTTATCCGCCCTATAAAGCGCGATTTGAAAAGAAACGCTACTCGGCCGCCGCCAAGGCCCCGGCAACCCTGGTCTGTGTGCGCATCGTCACGAATTCCTCGGCGGCTGTCGGGTGGATGCCGATGGTGCGGTCGAAATCCGCCTTGGTCGCCCCGGCGATGATCGCCACCGCCAGACCTTGCAGGATCTCCGGCGCATCCTCGCCCAGCATATGCGCGCCAAGCACCTTGTCCGTGTCCGCATCCACGATCAGCTTCATCAGCGTCTTGCGGGCCCGCCCGGAGAGTGTGTGGCGCATCGGGGTGAATTTCGAGACGAAGATCTTTGCCCCCGCCGGGGCCTGGTCCTCGGTAAGGCCGACACTGGCGATCGGCGGGATCGAGAACACCGCACTCGGCACGTTCTGCAGGCTGACGCCGCGCGGCTTGTTACCGAACAAACTGTCCGCCAGCGCATGGCCCTGGGCGGTGGCGACGGGGGTGAGGTTCACCTGGTCGGTGACATCGCCGAGCGCGTAGATATGGCCGATATTGGTGGCGAAATCCCCGCCGATCGGGATTTCCCCCTTCGGCCCGGTTTGCACCCCGGCGGCACCGAGATTGAGCCCCCTGGTATTGGCGGCGCGGCCGGTGGCGAAGAAGACCAGATCGACCTCAATGGCGCTGCCATCCGAGAGGGTCACCTGCTTGGCACCGTTTTCGGCGGTAATCGCGGTGGGCAAGGTGCTGGGGTGCTGAATGACGCCGTTCTGCGTCAGCGCCTCGGCCAGGCCGGCGCGCAGATCTTCATCGAAGCCGCGCAAAGGCAGAGGCTGGCGATAGATCAGATGGGTTTGCGCCCCCAGCCCCGCGAACACACCGGCGAATTCCACCGCGATATAGCCGCTGCCGACCACCGCGACGCGCTTGGGCATCGCTGGCAGCGCGAAAATATCATCCGAGACCACGGCATGTTCGGCGCCGGGAATCTCCAGCCCGGTCGGGTGGCCGCCGGTCGCGATCAGGATCCGCTCGGCGGTGATGCGTTGCCCGCCGACATCGAGCGTATGGGCGTCGATGAAGGTGGCGCGGGCGTCGAAGATTTTCGCCCCGGCATTCTCCAGCAGCCGGCGATAAATGCCGTTGAGACGGGAAATTTCCTTGTCCTTGGCGGCGATCAGCGCGGCCCAGTCATGCCCGCCCTTGGCGATGTCCCAGCCGAAGCCGCGCGCATCCTCGGCGGCCCCGCCATATTCGGCGGCCATCACCATGAATTTCTTCGGCACGCAGCCGACATTCACGCAGGTGCCGCCCCAGAAGCGCGCCTCCGCCACACCCACCCGTGCGCCGTGTCCCGCGGAAATCCGCGCGGCGCGCACCCCGCCAGAGCCGCCGCCGATCACGAAGAGGTCGAAATCCATCGATGAAGATCCTGTCATTTCCGCATTTACCTAATATGCGGAAGCTGCTTTTACCAATGCACGTCCTTCGGGGCGGGTCATCTTCCCGCGCCCGGTTGAAAAACCCCAGCAATACAGGGAACATGGCGACAGGGAACATGGCGCGGGGCGACATGAAACAGGGAAGACGGCATGTCTCATGCCGGGGCAGGGATGATGGAACAGGCCGAAGCGCAGACCAATAAGATATCCGGCTATCTGGACCGGCTCGGCGAGGGTTTCGAGGTGCTGGGCTGGGCCTGGAACCCGGAGGACCCGGCGCAGCGGCTTGAGATCGAAGTCGCGGTGAATGGCATCGTCGCCGGGCGGACGCGGGCGGATCTGCTGCGCGGCGATGTCGCCGAGGCCGGGCTTGGCGATGGCTGCTATGGCTTCGCCTGGCAGCTCGATGTGCCAATGCTGCCGCAAGCGGTCGAGGAGGTGGTGATCACCGCCCGGGATCTGGCCTCCGGCGCGGCGCTGGGCCATGAGCTGCGGCTGGATGCGGCGGCGCTGGCCGGACGGCTGATGGAGGCCGCCGCCGCGCGCGACGGCGAGGGCAGGCTGCATGCGATGCGCATGGCGGCCCGGCTGGCCCCGGCCGAACCCTGGTATGTGATGAATCTGGCCGAAACGCTGCGCGGTGCCGGCCATGCCAATGAGGCCGCCGAGCGGCTGCAGGGCCTGTTATCGGCGCAGCCGAGCTTTTGGCACGCGCATGTGGCGCTGGGCCATATTGCCCGCGACCGTGGCGACCATGAAGCGGCGCTGGCCTGGCTGGAACAGGCGGCGCGGATGGCGCCGAATGAAATCTCGCGCTGGCTGGATATCGCCGAGGCGCTGCGGGCGCTGGGGCGCATCGGCCCGTCCATGGAGATGCTGGACCGCGCCGCCGAGATCGATCCCGGCCATTGGGCGGTGGCGCTGGGGCGCGGCCATGGCGCGCGCGCCCAGGGCGAGCACGATCTCGCCCGCAAGCATTTCCAGGAGGCGGTGCGGCTGGCCCCCGATGAGCTGGCGCCGCGCCTGGCCTTGATCGACGCGCTGCGCGATGCCGGGGCGCTGGAAGAGGCACGTGCCGCCGGCACCGCGCTGCTCTCTTCCCATCCCGGCCGGGTGCCGGTGCTGGTGGGGCTGGCTTATACCGAACGCCAGGCGGGCGAGGCGCAGCAGGCGGCGCATTGGTTCACCGAGGCGCTGGCGCTGGAGCCGGAAAACCCGACCCTGCTGGCCGAACTGGCCCGGCAGGATTATCTGCTCGGCCGCCAGGCGGAGAGCAACGCGCATCTGCGCCGGGCGCTGGCGCTGGCGCCGACCCATACCGATGCGGTGAGCCAGCTCGCCGGCCAGGCCTTGACCGTGGGCGATGCCGCCCAGGCCTATCAGATCTATGAGGAGGCCGCCCTCGCCAAGCCCGGCGAGATCGCGTTCCGGTTCGGCATGCTCGACACGCTGGCCTGGCAAGGCAAGCTGGATGCGGCGCTGGAGGGGCTGCAGGCGCTTGAGCAGGAGCACGGGCTGAGCCCGCAGCTGCAATCCTGGCGGATCACGCTGCTGCGCCGCACCGGGCGGATGGATGAGGCGCTCAGCGTCGCCCGCGCCGCGAGCCTGGCGGCGCCGAAGCAATTCTGGCTCTGGGTCGAACGTTTCCAGACCGAGCTGCTGGCCGGCAGCGATGCGATGCTGCAGAAGGCGCTGCTGGGCATTCCCGCCAGCTCGCGGGCCGAGCGCGGGGTGCGCCGACGCTGTGTCGGGGCGCTGGCGGAATCGCTCTGGCAGATGGAGGCCGCACTGGCGCATTACGAGGCGGCGGCGGAGCTGAGCCCGAATGACGCGTCGCTGCAGGAGGCGCTCTGCCGGGTGAAGCTGATGCGCTTTGACCTGGAGGGGGCGCGCGCGCATCTGCGCCGCCACTATGCGCTGATCGCCGCCGAACGCCGGCTGCGCGGGGAATCGTTGAACATCTCGCAATCTTTGCTCGGTCAGATGATCGAGGAATATGCGCTGGACGCGGAACTTGCGGGCAGGCTCGCCGCTCTCAACGCCCTGCCACTGCCGGAGCGGCTGGAGCCCTGCGCGGCTTTGGTGCGCGAGGCGCCGGAGAGCACCGCCCCGGCCGCCACCTTGCTGCTGGCGCTGCGCCAAGCGGAGCGGCTTGAGTTTTCCCCGGTACGCGGGGCCACCGCGATCCCGCAGGTGATCAACGCGTTCTGGCACGAAACCACTCTCCCGGCGGATCTGGAGGTGATGATGCAGGGCTGGCGGGCGCGCAATCCCGGCTTTGCCTGGCGCCGGTTCGACGATGTTCAGGCGCGCGACTATCTCGCCGGCAAATTCCCGCAGCCGGTGCTGCAGGCCTATCTGCGCGCCAAGGAGAAGCCGCAGAAAGCCGATATCTTCAGGCTGGCGCTGCTGGTCGAGGAAGGCGGCATCTACGTGGATGCGGATGACCGGGCGCTGGCGCCGCTCAGCCGCATCCTGCCCGCCGGTGCGGAGCTGGTGCTGGCGCAGGAGGAGTTTGGCTGTGCGGCCAACCATTTCATTGCCGCCGTGCCGGGCCATCCGTTGCTGCGCAACGCCCTGCATGCTCTGGTGAACGCGATCAATCGCGGCGACAATGAAATCCCCTGGCTGCTCTCCGGCCCGGCCTTGCTCACCCGCACGCTGGGGCTGCGCGCGGCGGAAGCGGGTGGCCTGCCGCCGGGCATCCTGCTGCTGGAGCGCCGGGTTCTGGGCCGGCATGTCGCGGCCGGCTGCTTCGCCGCCTACAAAAATTTCGACATGCGCAACCGCCGCCGGATCGACGCCGCCGCCGAACCGGGCTGAGCCCCGGCCCGGCTGTTCTCAGGCCGGGCTTGGGGTTTTCGTCTTCGCCGGCTTCGCCGCGGTCTTCACGCTCTCCCGGGGCTGGTTCAGCACAATCCGGTCCAGCCGCTCCAGATCCTCGGGCTTGGAGAAGAAGGCCTCCGGCAGCGCGCCCTCGCGCACCGGGCTGACCGTGCCGGCGGCGATCTCGTCGATCAGCGCCAGCACCGCGGCGGCATCGGCGGGGAAAGGGAAGACCACGCCGAACCCCGCCTTGCGGATCCGGTCAGCCGGCGCGCCGATATCCGGCGCCAGCGGGATGAAGCCGTGCTTCACCAGCTCGGAGAGCGTGTAGCTATAGGTCTCCGGCCAGGCCGGCAGGAACAAAGCCAGCCTTCCCTTGGTCTGCGCCAGCAGCTCAGGCAGCTCCTCGGGCGTATATTTGCCGGTGATGGTGACATTGCCCACCGCCCGCAGCGCCTGGTCGATATTGGTGTAGCCGATGACGCGGAAGCTGAGCCGCGGATGCGTCAGCCGCGCCCGCCTGGCGATTTCCAGCAGCTTGTCCGAGCCCTTATGCGGGCCGATGGCGCCCAGCATCACGATCTCGGTATCATTGCCCGCCCGCGCGGCAGGGGCGGCGCCGGCCGGGCTTTCCGGATGCGGCAGCACGTTGAATTTGATCTGCGCGAACACCTTGCGGAGATAGAAGACGGCATTCTCCGACGGCGCGATGACATGGGTGAATTTCGCCAGCAGGCTGTCGAACAGCGCCCGGTGTTCGGCCGGGCTCAGCTCGTTCAGCACCGAGGTTTCATGCGCTCCGCCCATCTCCACGCAGCGCCCGCAGGTGGTGGCATCCGCCCCGCCGCAGAAGCGGCCGATCGCGTCGATCATCGTCACGCGCGGGCAGAGCGCGTAGAAATCATGCGCCCAGTACAGGCTGTGGCGCGTCCCCAGCCAGTCCCGCAGCCCGGCGATGACGCTGGCCGGAAAGCCCAGCAGCTGATGCGCCAGCACCAGCCCCGGGTCGGCGACATCCAGCAGCGCGAACAACTCCGCCGCCTCATCCTTGTTGAAATGCGCGCATAGCAGCGGCGTGGCGCAGGAGAGCTCGACCAACCCGCTTTCGGTGACGCTGAGCGAGAGCCGTGTGGCGCCGCCATAGCCGACCTCGCGTTCGATATCGCGGATCGCCTTCGGCGTGCCGCCTTCCAGCGCGTTGGAGGTGACGAGTGCGAAGCGCGCCCCTTGCGCGCGGGCCCGGGCCAGGCGGGCGCGGTCCAGCGCCCAGCGCAGCTGGCGCAGCCCGTCGCGGTCCTCGAAGGCCATGATCAGCGGGGTATATTCGGGGTAGAGCGCATTCAGCCGCGGCTGGTTCTGCGCCACCAGGCTGGCCCGCTCATTGCCGAAGGAGATGCTCTCCTTATGCTCGACGATGACGCCGCCGGCGGCGACATTGCGATAGCCCAGAGCAGCGGCGCGGGCGCAGAAATCATTCTCCTCGCCATAGCCGCGCCCGAATGCCTCATCCAGCGCGCCGATCCGCGCCATCACCTCGGCCTTGATCAGCATGCAGAAGCCATGGCCGGTCGGCACATCCACGCACAGCCCGGCATTCTCGGCCAGGGCCAGAGCCGCCAGCTCCGGCCAGCTGATATCGGCCAGCGCCGGCTCGCGCAGCTCCGCCGACGGGTAGGAGAAGATCGTGGCGTTGCTGGACATGGCGGTGACGGTGCCGATCGCGGCATCCGCCGCGGCGACGCGCAGCATCTCATCCAGCCCGCCGGCGAACATCACCGTATCGGAATTCAGCAGCAGCACATCGCTGCCCTTGACCAGCGCCAGGCCGCGATTGACGCTGCCGACGAAGCCGAGATTGTCGCCATTTTCCAGCAGCACCACATTCGGCAAACCGGCATAGCCGGCCAGCATCGGCGCCATTGCCGCATCCGGCGAGGCATCGTTGATCAGCACCAGCAGATCGGTCGCGGCCTGGCGGTGCGCCAGCACGGACTCGATACAGGCCTGGGTGACCTCCACCCCGCGATAGATCGGCATGACGATGGCGACCCGCTTGCCGCCACCGGGGCGGGCAAAGGTGACGGCTGGCGGTCGAGCACCAGCCCGTCCTGGGCGCGCATCTTGGCCAGAAATTCCTGCAGTGCGGCGGTCAGCAGCGCGCGTTCCCCGGCGCCGATCCCCGGCAGCCCGGCATGCGCCAGATGCGCGGCGCGCTGCAGGGCAGCCACCGCCGCCGGGCGCCCGGCGAGCAGATAGGGTCCGTCGAACAGATCCCGCTTGCCGCCGGCGAAGCGCAGCGTCAGCGAGACCGGCTGATCAGCCGCCTGTTGCAGCGGATCGAGGGAGATATCGAATCCCGGTGTCGGGCAGTCGGGGAAATGCGCCTGCACATCCGTCCGCTCCAGGTCGCAATGGTCGGTCTCTTCGAGGATGCCGTTGCGATACACATCGAGCGCGAAGATGCGCTTGGGCACATCCGGCGAGAGCACCCAGCCGACCATGCGGGTGGGCGTGATCGCCTCCAGAAAGGCGCGCAGGCTGAGATTGCAGCTGGTCCGCCCGATCGTTTGGCCGTTCGCCGCCACCTCCAGCAGCATCTCGCCAGCGCCGAAGCAATCCGCATCCAGCGTCAGCCTGAATCGCGCCGGGGCGAAGAGCGGGTCGGCGGGCTGGGCCTCGAACACGCTTTGGCCGCGCGCCACTTCCTGCCCGGCCTGGTTGCGCACGGTGATGAAGGGGGCTTGCTTCGCCGGGGCGCGTTCGCTCACCCAGCCGACCAGCTGGTCCCCCTCGAGACTGAACAATCCATCGAACAGGCCGGGCCCGACGGCCACTGGCGAGCCGACCAGCTCCTCACCATTGCCGAGGACGCGCAGCAGGCGCGGCTCCTCGCTCAACGGCACGGCGATGCGATAGCCGAAGGTGGTGCGGCCGAGGCCCAGCGTGGCCAGATCCGGCCGGTGGCGGGAGGCGCGGCCCTTGGCCAGCAGCTTGCCCTCCTGATCCGTGACGCTGATGGCGCAGTTGCCGGTATCGGGCACGGAGGTGGCCCAACCGGTCAGGTAGCTGCCTTCCATCGTGTCCACATGTCCCCTGATCGCCATCAAATCTCCGTTCGTCGGACCATGCCGGCGCCGTCATCAGGCCCGGTATTCGGGCTCAGTTTTTGACCATCGGCCCGCGACACTCAAGAGCACATATCGGAAATTACACGAAATTCCTTCGAATGCGCAGCATGTAACGAAATTGTATGCTGCGTTGCGGAATTATAACTTGAATCACGTTGTAAGGCATGGTTCATTCGTTACATGAGCGCAATGCAATCCCAGGTGGTATCGATGCGGTCCTACAGCTATTTGATGGCTGATAGCGGTTCCGAGATTGGGCATTATGTCGAGCTGCGCGAGGAAAAATTATTTGGCCTCATCCGTGCCGTGCTGGAAATGGTCGAGGTGGATGAAGCTTGGTATCTCGCGGCCAATGCGGATGTGGCGGAGGCCGTTACCGCTGGAAGGCTTGCCTCCGGAAGAGCGCATTATATCGCTGCCGGTTACTTCGAAAACCGTTTGCCGCGCCCGGTGCTTGTCGATGAGGCATGGTATCTGGCAGAATATCCCGACGTCGCCGAGGCGATCGCCAACGGGGCTATCGCCTCGGCAACGTCGCATTTCCATCATTCTGGATTTCTCGAGGGGCGTCTGCCGCATAAAGGCTGGTCGGTGCTGCGTGATGGCCCCAGCGCCGCCGTGGTGCGGTTGCCCGCCCGCATGGCCGAGCGCGCCTGATGCGCCCGTTCAGGACGAGCTGGGCAGCCTGATCCAGCTCATCGGCAACGGCGTCACCCGGGCACCGTCAGCCTCCAGCGCCTTGTTCAACGCATCCAGCCGCAATGTCGCCAAAGCCAGATCGCCGGCGCTGGAGCGCAGCGTGCCGACCTCCTGGCCCTCCGCCAGGATCGGCGTGCCAGGCGGCAGGCCGGGCGTGGCAAGGCGCACCGGCAGCAGCCGGCGCTTGATCAGCCCGCGATATTTCGTGCGCGCTGTCAGCTCCTGGCCCATATAGCAGCCTTTTTCGAAATCCACCCCGCCCAGCTCCTCGAACCCGGCTTCCAGCAGCAGGCTCTTCTCCGGCTCCAGATCCGGCGGGCCGTCCGGCAGGCCGAGCCCGATCCGGTGCGCGGCATAGTCCTCCGGCGTGGCGTTGGCGGCGATCATCTCCTCGGACAGGCAGCGATAGCCCGCCTCGGGCAGGCGCGGATCGGCCGCGGTCAGCGGGATTTGCGGCGGCCTGCCGCCCCAGACGGCATAGACATGCAGATCCGCGGAGACATCCTCGATCTCCACCGCGCTGCGCAGCTTCATCCGCCGCAGCTTCTGCGCCAGAGCCGGGATTTCGGCGCGCGGCATGTCCAGCAGCAGCTGCTCGCCATCCGAGAGAATGAAGAAATCGACAAGATATTTGCCTTGCGGGGTGAGCAGCGCCGCCCACACGGCCTGCCCCGGCCCGGCCCGGGCGACATCGTTGCTGACCAGCCCGTTGAGGAAGGGCACACGCTCGGGGCCGGTGAGTGCCAGAACGCCGCGATGCGGCAGATGCGCGATGCTGCTCATGCCGGCAAAATGGGCGCGCCCGGCGCGAACGGCAAGAGCGGTTTGCCGCCGCCGCCAGGGCAGGCTACAGGCGCTGTTACATGAATATCCTGTTCATAACCTCGTCGCGGATCGGCGACGCCGTGATCTCCTGCGGCATTCTGGAAGCGCTGCGGCTGAAATATCCGCAGGCGCGTTTCACCATCGCCTGCGGCACGGTGGCGGAGGGGGTGTTCACCCGGTTTCCGGCGCTGGAACGGTTGATCGTTTTTGAAAAAGAGCGCTTCGACCGGCATTGGCTGCGGCTCTGGACCAAGCTGGCCCCGCATGTCTGGGATATCGCGGTGGATGTGCGCGGCTCCGCCATCACCCTGGCGCTGGCCGTGCGCAAGCGCCACATGCTCAAGGGCGGCCGCCGGCCGGGGCGGCGCTATATGCAGCTGGGCACCGCGCTGGGCTTCACCCCGCCGCCGCTGCCCGTCGCCTGGACCGCGCCGGAGGACGATGCCAAGGCGCTGCGGCTGCTCGGCGAGGGCCCGATCCTCGCCCTGGCGCCGACGGCGAACTGGGAGGGCAAGATCTGGCCGGCGCAGCGATTCATAGATTTGTTTTATGGATTATCCGCCCGCATGCCCGGGTTGCGCGCCGCCGTGTTCGGCGGGCCGGGGGCTTCCGAGGCGGCGCTGGCCGCCCCGGTGCTGGCGGCGCTGCCTGGGGCGATCGATCTGGTCGGCACGCTCTCGCTGCCGGAGGCCGCCGCCTGTCTGCGCCGGGCCTGTCTGTTTGTCGGCAATGATTCAGGGCTGATGCATCTCTCCGCCGCCGCCGGCACCCCCACGCTGGGGCTGTTCGGCCGCTCACGCGCCAGCGAATATGCCCCGGCCGGGCCGCGCACCGCCACCGCCATCGCCCCCGGCCCGGAGGGCGAGGCGCCGATGGCGGGGCTCAGTGTTGAGGCTGTCGCCTCTGCCGCATTCACGCTTCTGGGCCTATAGGAATTGCCATGAGCTATGATCTGATCCTGGAAAACGGCACGTTGGTCCTCCCCTGGGGCGAGGCGGTGGCCGATGTCGCCGTGAAAGACGGCAAGATCGCCGCCATCGGCAAAAATCTTGGGGCGTCGGCTGAGCGCTTCAACGCGTCCGGGCTGCATGTGCTGCCCGGCATCATCGACCCGCATGTGCATTTCCGCGATGGCGGCAAAGGCGGGGTCGAGGGGGTGGAGGATATGCGCTCGGGCTCGCTCGGCGCGGTGCTGGGCGGGGTGACCGCCTGTTTCGACATGCCCAACACCAACCCGGCGGGCGTGGATGTTGCGAGCCTGACCGCCAAGCATGACTATATCGCCGGCCATGCCTGGTGCGATATAGGCCTGTTCGCCGGCGCCACCATGGATAATCTGGACGAGACCGGCACGCTGGAGAGCCTGCCGGGCGTCTGCGCGATGAAGGTCTTCGCTGGCTCCTCCACCGGCAATCTGCTGGTTGCCGACGATGCGAGCATCGAGCGGCTGATGCGCTCGGGGCGCCGCCGTGTGTCTTTCCACTCCGAGGATGAGGAGCGGCTGCAGGCGCGCAAGGCGCAGTTCGAGGGTGGCGGCCCGTATAGCGACCATTTCGTCTGGCGCGATGAGGAATGCGCCTTCAAGGGCACGCGCCGCATCACCGCGATTGCCGCGCGCACCGGCCGCCCGGCGCATATTCTGCACGTCTCCACCGCCGAGGAGTTCGCCTTCCTGAAGGCGCATAAGGATCTGGTGGGCTGCGAGGTGCTGGTGAACCATCTGCTGCAATGCGCGCCGGATGTGTATGAGCGCCTTGGCCCCTATGCGGTGATGAACCCGCCTTTGCGCGACAAGCGCCATATGGATGCCGCCTGGGCCGCTGTCGCCGATGGCACGGTGGATAATATCGGCTCCGACCACGCGCCGCATCCGCGCGCGGCCAAGGAAAAGCCCTGGCCCGCCACCGCCGCCGGGCTGACCGGCGTGCAGACCAGCCTGCCGCTGATGCTCTCCCAGGTGAATGAGGGCCGGCTTTCGCTGCTGCGCCTCGCCCAGCTGATGTCCGAGGGTCCGGCGCGGATCTATGGCGCCATCGGCAAGGGCCGGATCGTGACCGGGAATGACGCGGATTTCTCGGTGGTCGATCTCAAGGCCAGGCGCACCATCGAGAATAGCTGGATCGCCAGCCCATGCGGCTGGACGCCGTTCGACGGCGTGGCCTGCACCGGCTGGCCGATGGCCACGATCATCCGTGGCCAGGTGGTGATGTATGAAGGCCAGGTGACCGGCGAACCGCAGGGCCAGGCCGTGCGCTTCAGGTCATAAAAGTTTTTGGGGGGTCTGGGGGTGTTTTTCCAAAAACACCCCCAGAGATTCCGTCCGGCGAGAGGAGCGCCCCATGCCGGAGGCCCCGGGCTGATCAGGCGGTTTTCCAGCTCTTCCAGGCGAAGCCCAGCATCAGCAGCTGCACCAAAGCGGTGATCGCGGCACAGCCGATCCAGCCGGCGCTGTGCCAGGCGGCGGCGGGGATGATGCCGCCGAAGCTGCCGCCGATATAATAGGCGGTGACATACAGCCCGACGGCGGTGGATTTCGCCCCGCGCGCGGCGATGCCGATGAAGCCGGTCGCCAGCGTCTGCTGCGGGAATACCCCGAAGCAGATCAGCAGCAGCCCGAGCGCGATCATCCAGAGCGGGCTGGCCAGGGTCAGCGCCAGACCGAGCAGGATCAGCCCGGTGCAGCCCGCCATCAGCCATTGCCGGTTCATTTTCGCGCCCAGCCGTCCGGCCACCGGGCTTGCCGCCACGCCGCCGAGATAGACCACGAAAATCGCCCCCAGCGCCGCCGGGCCCATATTATAGGGCGCCTCGGCCAGGCGGAAATTGATGAAGGTGAAGACGCTGACCAGCGAGAACAGCACCCCGAACCCCACCGCATAGGTGCCGAGCAGCCGCTTGTTGGAGAGATGGTTGGGAAAGGAGGCCAGCGCCCCGGCGACGCCCGTGGTGGGTTTGAAGCGCGCCTCGCGTGGCAGCATGAAGGTGATGATCAGCGCCGCCGCCAGCGTGATCAGCCCGATCACCAGAAACCCGATCCGCCAATTATGCGTCAGCGCGGTGACGAAGCCGACGATCAGCCGCCCGGAAAACCCGCCGGTGATGGTGCCGGAGGTATAGATGCCCACCATCTTCATCGCGTTGGCCGGGCTCATCTCGTCGCTGATATAGGCGATGGTGACGGTGAAGATGAAGGGCAGCAGCAGCCCTTGCAGGAACCGGCAGGCGATCAGCATCGGCAGCGAGCTGGCCATGGCGGCGAGCAAAGTGGGGATGATCAGCAGCAGCGCCGCGCCGCGAATGAAGACGCGCCGGCCGAACCGGTCCGAGAGCATGCCGATCAGCGGCGCCATCGCGGCGGTGGCGATCAGCGGCGCGGTGACGGTATAGCCGGTCAGCGCCGGCGAAACGTGCAGGCTTTGCGCCAGCACCGGCAGGATTGCCTGGGTGCACCACATATTCACGAAGGTCACATAGCCGGCGACGACCAAAGCGAGCGCGGTGGTGCGGGGAATGTTCCCGCTGGTCGGCTCAGAAGCGGCGCTCAAAGACTGTGATGACATCACCCGGCAGAACCATTGCTGTGGTCGGCGCCCGATATTGGGCAGCCTTGCTGCCGATCGTACGCGTCACTCCCACATAGGCTGTCTCAGCCCGGTAAGTGAACCCGCCGGCAATGGAAATCGCGGTCAGGACTGTCATGCCCGGGCGGTATGGGTAGGGGCCGGGGGTGGTGACCTCGCCCAGCGTGTAGAAGGGCCGGTAGGTGGCAATCTCCACCGCCACGGAGGGGTGCAGTATAAGCTGGCGGGCCTGCAGCTGGCTGGCGATGGCCTTGGCCAGCGCGTCGGTGCTCAAGCCTCCCGCCTGCACCAGACCCAGCAAAGGCAAGTCGATATTGCCGCCATCATCGACATGATAGCTGCCGGACATCTGCTCCTGGTCGAACACACGCAGATTCAGCGCATCGCCGGGGCCAAGCCGATAGGGGCCCGGCGGGGCGGGGGGAGCGGGGGCAGATGAAAGCCCGGCGCCTGCCAGCTGGCACAGCCGGAGAGCAGGGCGGGGAACGCAGCAAGCAGGCCACGCCGAAGCACCATCTGGCTTCCTTTCCAAAAGCTTAAATTGCCTCCTGTTTACCGAAGCCGGGAAACCCGGCAAAGCGGTGATTGGACCGAATCCGGAGTTTTTGATGAAGCGCCTCGCCGCTCTGTTTTCCCTGGTCGTGATCATTGCGGCAGGGCTGTTCCTGTTCCTGCCGCACCAAAACCAGCCCGGTGGCAGCGCCGGGCAGGGCGGCTCCACCCAGGCACCGCCCACCCCGGCGGCAGCGGAAAATCACGATCCGCGCGCCATGAGCGCTGCCGAGCAGGCGGCGTTCCTGCCCTTGGTCTGCGGCGGCGCCAGCGGGGCCGGGGGCGGCTATGCGCATCAATGCGCCAGCCTGCGGGGCTATCCCACCCAGGATTATGGCGGCGCCGGGCTGGGGCTGGGCATCACGCTGAAGAGCGTGGTCATCGGCCATCTCACCAGCGCCACGGCGGACGAGGCCTATGTGACCTATGCCGGCAGCTTCGAGCCGCATGTGAATAATTTCGGTGGCGGCATTCTGTTCGTCCGCGCGGCGGATCATTGGCAACTGAAAGGCTGGTATCCGGGCGGGCAGGCGGAGCATTGCGTCTCGCTGGTCCCGACCGGGCGGGCGAAATTCGTCTGTCTCTATAGCGACGAGGCGCAGGGCGAGGCGGATAGCCGGCTTTCTCTGCTCTCCCTGCCGCCGCCGGGCGGCGAGAAGCCGGCGGTGCTGGCGGCGCGCGATCTGCGCGGCACCATGACCCCCAACGCCAATTGCCAGGGGCTTGAGGACGGCGAGGCGGTGGCGCTGGGGATCGACGGCCTCACCCCGGCCGAAGACGGCGCCAGCGCCACGCTGAGCTATGTCAGTGCCAAGGATGCCAAGCGTGCTTGTGCCGCCGGGCAGTTCGCCACCGCGCCGGTCAGCAAGACCACGCTGGCGCTGCGCTGGACCGGCACGGCGCTGAAAATCTCGCCCAACCTGCATCTCGCTCCCGCCTCGTGAGCGCGCAGGCGCAGGCGCTGATCCGTGCGGCGCGGGAGATGGCGGCGCGCGGGCTGGCGGCGGGGACCTCCGGCAATGTCTCGCTGCGCACGCAGGGCGGCATTCTCATCACCCCCTCGGCGGTGCCTTATGAGGCGCTGACCCCGGAGATGATCCCGCTGCTGCGCCCGGATGGCAGTTTTGAAGGCCGCTTCCGCCCCTCATCCGAATGGCGCTTTCATCTGGACATCTATCTCTCCCGCCCGGAGGTGGGCGGGGTGGTGCATCATCACGCGCCCTATTGCACCGCGCTTTCCATGGCGCGGCGCGCGATTCCGCCCTGCCATTACATGGTCACCCGCTTTGGCGGCGGCGATGTGCGCTGCGCGGATTACGCGCTGTTCGGCACGGCGGCATTGTCGGCGGCGGTGCTGCGCGCGCTGGAGGGACGGCGGGCCTGCCTGATGGCCAATCACGGCGCGCTGGCGGTGGGCCAGGATGTGGATGCGGCGCTGGCGGCGGCGAGCGAGCTGGAGGTGCTGGCGCAGCAATATCTGCTGTCCCTGCAGGCGGGCGGGCCGGTGCTGCTCTCGGATCAGGAGATCCAGGACGCACAGGACCAGTTCGCCACCGCCTACCGGCCGAACACGGGAAATTGATACAAAAACGCCGCCCGGAGGGGCGGCGTTGACGCGAACCAGGCTGGCTTAGACCGCCTTGATGTTCACGGCGGCATCCTTGCCGCGCTCCTTGGTGATGTCAAAGCTGACCTTCTGGCCTTCATTCAGGCCACGCAGGCCGGCGGACTGCACGGCGGTGATGTGCACGAACACGTCCTTGCCGCCATCCTGCGGCACGATGAACCCAAAACCCTTGGTCGTATTGAACCATTTCACGGTACCGATCGGCATAGTCTTCGTCGCTCCTCAAACGTTTCACCAGCCCGGCCAAACTGGCCGGGACAACCGTGGTCTGCCTTGTCTGCGTCCAGCAGCGGGAGCGCGGGAGCCGAAGTCAAGTCCAAAGTCGATTGCCGCGCCAAGCAGGCACAGAAACATGAAGTTTTGTCAACGATCTTGCGGGGCAGCGTTGCGTAAACCATGGGGCGCCGCGACGCCTGGTTGTAACGGAATGCGCCAGAACGGATCATGGATGGCGCGGTCTCCGGAATTTTGTGATAAGACGCGCATACAAAAACAAAGAGGAGGACCGCCGACATGTCCGATGCCGATATCATTCCGGTCAAGCCGGAAGTCGAAGCCAAAACCCTTATCAATGCCGCTCGTTTCGAGCAGATGACCCATGCGGCCGCCAGCAACCCGGATGCGTTCTGGGCCGAGGAATGCAAGCGCATCTCCTGGATGAAGCCGCCGAGCAAGATCAAGAACACCAGCTTTGAAGGCAATGTCTCGATCAAATGGTTCGAGGACGGCACGCTGAACGCCAGCGCCAACTGCCTGGACCGGCATCTGGCCGAGCGCGGCGATGCGGTGGCGATCATCTGGGAGGGCGACGACCCGTCCCAGTCCAAGAAGGTCACGTACCGCGAGCTGCATGAGCAGGTCTGCCGGCTGGCCAATGTGCTCACCGCCCAGGGCATCAAGAAGGGCGATGTCGTTACGATTTACCTGCCGATGGTGGTGGAGGCGGCGGTGGCGCTGCTCGCCTGCGCGCGCATCGGCGCCATCCATTCCGTGGTGTTTGGCGGCTTCTCGCCGGACAGCCTGGCCAGCCGCATCCAGGATTGCGGCTCGGTGGCGCTGATCACCGCCGATGAGGGCCGGCGCGGGGGCCGCAAGGTGGCGCTGAAGGTGAATGCGGACGAGGCGCTGAAGAGCTGCCCGAGCGTGAAGAGCGTCGTGGTGGTGAAGATCACCGGGGCCGAGGTGGCGATGCAGCCGGGCCGCGATGTCTCCTATGAGGAGGAAACCGCCAAGGCTTCGCCCACCCATCAGGCGGTGGAGATGAACGCGGAAGACCCGCTTTTCATCCTCTATACCTCCGGCTCCACCGGCAAGCCGAAAGGCGTGTTGCACACCACCGGCGGCTATATGGTCTGGGCCAGCTACACCCACCAATATGTGTTCGATTACCGCCCCGGCGAAGTGTTCTGGTGCACCGCCGATGTCGGCTGGGTCACCGGCCACACCTATATCGTCTATGGCCCGCTGGCGAATGGCGCGACCACGCTGATGTTCGAGGGCGTGCCGAATTACCCGAGCGTTTCGCGCTTCTGGGAGGTGATCGACAAGCACCAGGTCAACATCTTCTACACCGCCCCCACCGCCATCCGCGCGCTGATGCGCGACGGCGATGAGCCGGTGAAGAAATCCTCCCGCAAATCGCTGCGTCTGCTGGGCTCGGTCGGCGAGCCGATCAACCCGGAGGCCTGGCGCTGGTATTATCACGTGGTCGGCGAGGATCGCTGCCCGATCGTCGATACCTGGTGGCAGACCGAGACCGGCGGCGTGCTGATGACGCCGCTGGAAGGGGCGATCGCCCTGAAGCCCGGCTCCGCCGCCCGGCCGCTGCCCGGGGTGAAGCCGCTGATCGTCGATGGCGAGGGCAAGGCTTTGGAGGGGGCCACCGAGGGCAATCTCTGCATCGCCGATAGCTGGCCGGGGCAGATGCGCAGCGTCTATGGCGATCATGAGCGCTTCGTGCAGACCTATTTCTCCACCTTCAAAGGCCTGTATTTCACCGGCGACGGCGCCCGGCGCGATGCGGACGGCTATTACTGGATCACCGGGCGCGTCGATGACGTGATCAACGTCTCCGGGCACCGCATGGGCACGGCGGAGGTTGAATCCGCGCTGGTGGCGCATGAGGCGGTGGCCGAGGCCGCCGTGGTCGGCTACCCGCACGACATCAAGGGTCAGGGCATTTACGCTTATGTCACGCTGGTGGCGGATGTGGAGCCGACCGAGACGCTGCGCAAGGATCTCATCGCCTGGGTGCGCAAGGAGATCGGCCCGATCGCCGCGCCGGATGTGATCCAGTGGGCGCCGGGCCTGCCGAAGACCCGCTCGGGCAAGATCATGCGCCGTATCCTGCGCAAGATCGCCGCCGACGAGACTGAGAGCCTGGGCGACACCTCGACCCTCGCCGACCCCGGCGTGGTCGCGGATTTGGTGGAAAACCGCGCGCAGAAGAGTGCCGCCTGACCGGTATACGGATGTTTTAATCAGTATACATATGGTTCGGCATGAAAGAGGCCGCTCCCCTTGGGAGCGGCTTTTTTGTTGCGCTGCAAAAAACGCTTGCGCGATCGCGATAAGCGCGTTTGATACGCGCATGGATACGTCTGAAGTGCAAAAGCACCGTTCTGAGTCACTCGATGAGGCCCTGCGTGAGGATATTCGCCTGCTGGGGCGCATTCTCGGCGATACCATCCGCGCCATTGACGGCCCGGCGAGCTACGGGCTGATCGAGACCATCCGCCAGCTTGCCGTGCGCTATCATCGCGACGAGGACAAATCCGCCCAGGCGGAGCTGGAGCAGATTCTGGCCGGGCTGTCCGATGCGGAAATCAACCGCGTCACCCGCGCCTTCGGCTATTTCTCCATCCTCGCCAATATCGCCGAGGATCATCACCATACCCGCCGCTGGCGCGCGCATCTGATCGCCGGGGCCGGCCCGCGTGAGGATTCACTGGCCGGCAGCCTCAACCAGGCTCGCGCGCATGGCTATGACGAAGCGCGGCTGAAGGAGTTCTTCGGCAACGCCTATATCGTTCCGGTGCTCACCGCGCACCCGACGGAAGTGCAGCGCCGCTCCATCCTGGATTGTCTGGACGCCATTGCCGGGCTGCTGACCCGGCGCGACCGGCTGGCCGATACGCTGGGCGAGCGCGCCGAGATCGAGGCCGCCTTGCGCGCCCGGGTGCTGACACTCTGGCAGACGCGGATGCTGCGCATGTCCAAGCTCTCGGTGCTGGACGAGGTCGCCAACGCGCTGACTTTCTTCGATGCCACCTTCTTCGCCGAGGTGCCGAAGCTCTATGCGGCGGTGGAGCGCGCCACCGGCGCTGGGCTGGCGGAGCTGCCGGCCTTCCTGGAAGTCGGCACCTGGATCGGCGGCGACCGCGATGGCAACCCGTTCGTGGATGCGCAGGTGCTGCGCCAGACTTTGGCCACCCAGGCGGACAAGGCGCTGACCCATTACATCGCCGAGGCGCGGAGTTTGCGCCAGGAACTCTCCTTCGCCATGCTGCTGGTCGACGTGACCCCGGAGCTGCGCGCGCTGGCGGACAACTCCCCGGATAAATCCGAGCATCGTGCCGATGAGCCCTACCGGCTGGCGCTGGCGAATGTGCAGGCGCGGCTGGCCGCTACTTATGAAACGCTGCTGGGCCGCGAGCATACCGGCTCCATCTCCGCCTCCGTGCGCGGGGTGCAGGCGCAGCCCTACCCGCAGGTGGAGGATTTCATCGCCGATCTGCTGGTGGTGGCGCGCTCGCTGGAGCGCCATGGCGCCGGGGTGCTGGCGACGCAAGGCCGGCTCGGCGCGTTGCTGCGCGCGGCGAAGGCCTTTGGCTGGACGCTGGCGCCGGTGGATCTGCGGCAGAATTCCGATGTGCATGAGAAAGTGGTGGCGGAGCTGCTGGCCATCGCCCAGCCCGGCACCGATTATCTGGCGCTGGATGAGCAGGGCCGGATCGAGATTTTGCTGAAGGAGCTGGAAACCGCCCGGCCGCTGGTCTCCCGCCATGTCGCCTACAGCGCGCTCACCGCCAAGGAGCTGGCGATTTTCGACGAGGCGCGGGCCGCGCATCTGCGTTATGGCAAGCGCTGCATCCGCACCATGATCATCTCCAAGACCGATGGTCTGTCGGACATGCTGGAGCTGGCGGTGCTGCTGAAGGAGGCGGGGCTGCTGCGCCCGGCGGAAGGCGCGCTGGATGTGAATCTGGTGCCGCTGTTTGAAACCATCGAGGATCTGCGCGCCGCCCCGGCGATCATGGAGACGCTGTTCGCCGCCCCGGCCTATCGGAAATTGCTGGCCGGGCGCGGCGATGTGCAGGAGGTGATGCTCGGCTATTCGGACAGCAACAAGGATGGCGGCTTTGTCACCTCCGGCTGGGAGCTCTATCGCGCCGAGGTCGGGCTGGTTGAGGTGTTTGCCAAACATGGTGTGCGGATCAGGCTGTTTCATGGCCGCGGCGGCTCTGTCGGGCGCGGCGGCGGGCCGTCCTACCAGGCGATTCTGGCGCAGCCTTCCGGCGCGGTGCAGGGGCAGATCCGCCTGACCGAGCAGGGCGAGGTGATCGCCGCCAAATACGGCAACGCGGAAGTTGGCCGGCGAAATCTGGAGGTGATCGTGGCGGCGACGCTGGTGGCCACCGCCGACCAGGCCGTGGCGGCGCCGCCCGAGGAGGATTTCGTCGGCGCACTCGGCGATCTTTCCGACAATGCCTTCGCCGCCTACCGCAACCTGGTCTACGAGACCGAAGGCTTTGAGGATTATTTCTGGCAATCGACGGTGATTTCGGAAATCGCCGCGCTCAATCTCGGCAGCCGTCCGGCGAGCCGCAGCAAGAGCCGCTCGATCGAGGATCTGCGGGCGATTCCCTGGGTGTTTTCCTGGGCGCAATGCCGCATCATGCTGCCCGGCTGGTACGGGTTCGGCAGCGCGGTGGAGCGGCTGCTGGCGGCGCGCGGGCGCGAGGCCGGGATGGCGCTGCTGCAGGCCATGTTCCGTGACTGGCCGGTGTTTTCCACGCTGCTCTCCAACATGGACATGGTGCTGGCGAAGGCGGATATGGGCATTGCCGCGCGCTATGCGGCCCTGGTGCAGGATGAAGAGCTGCGGGCGCGCATCTTCCCGCGCATCATCGCCGAATATGAGCGCACCCGCGCCTATCTGCTGGAGATCACCGGCCAGGCCGAACTGCTCGACCGCAACCCGGTGATGCGCCGCTCGGTGCTCAACCGCTTCCCTTATCTGGACCCGCTGAACCATGTGCAGGTGGAGATGATGCGCCGCTATCGCGAGCAGAGCGAGGATGGCGAAGCCTCCGAGCGCATCCGCAGGGGCGTGCATATCTCCATCAATGGGGCCGCGGCGGCGTTGCGCAATAGCGGGTAGCGCAGCCCGCATTGATCCGAAAATTCCACAATATGGCCTTTTGTGGAAATAACATTGCGCGCAGCGGGAGGCTGGCATGCCGGAAATCAGCCGGGGGGCGGGTGACAGGGCCGCCATAACGCGCTAGGTGAGCCGCCAGTATTTTCCAAGACCAACCAGGAACCCTAGACATGCGCGTTTATTACGACCGGGATGCCGACGTTAATCTGATCAAGAGCAAGAAGGTCGCCATCATCGGCTATGGCAGCCAGGGCCATGCCCATGCGCTGAACCTGAAGGATTCCGGCGTCAAGGAACTCGCCATCGGTCTGCGCGCCGGGTCCGCCGGCATTGCCAAGGCGGAAGGTGCGGGGCTGAAGGTGATGAGCCCGGCCGAGTGCGCGAAATGGGCCGATGTGGTGATGGTGCTGACCCCGGATGAGGGCCAGGCCGACCTGTATTACAAGGATCTGGCCCCGAACCTGCGCGAGGGTGCCGCCATTGCCTTCGCCCACGGCCTGAACGTGCATTTCAACCTGATCGACCCGCGCAAGGATATCGACGTGTTCATGGTCGCCCCGAAGGGCCCCGGCCATACCGTGCGCGGTGAATATCTGAAGGGCGGCGGCGTGCCGACCCTGGTGGCGGTGGCGCAGAACCCGTCCGGCAACGCCTTCGAGATCGCTTTGTCCTATGCCTCTGCGAATGGCGGCGGCAAGGGCGGCATCATCGAGACCACCTTCAAGGAAGAGTGCGAGACCGACCTGTTCGGCGAGCAGGCCGTGCTTTGCGGTGGCCTGGTCGAGCTGATCCGCGCCGGGTTCGAGACGCTGGTCGAGGCCGGCTATGCCCCCGAGATGGCCTATTTCGAGTGCCTGCACGAGGTGAAGCTGATCGTCGACCTGATCTATGAGGGCGGCATCGCCAACATGAACTACTCGATCTCCAACACCGCCGAGTATGGTGAATATGTCACCGGTCCGCGCATCATCACCGCCGAGACCAAGGCTGAGATGAAGAAGGTGCTGGAAGACATCCAGACCGGCCGCTTCACCCGCGACTGGATGCTGGAGAACAAGGTGCACCAGGCCAGCTTCAAGGCCGTGCGCGCCCGCAACGCCGCCCACCCGATCGAGGAAGTGGGTGCGAAGCTGCGCGGCATGATGCCCTGGATCTCCAAGGGCGCGCTGGTCGATAAGGCGAAGAACTAATCACGGTTCATCTGATCAAGCTGGCGGTGGGGGCGAAGGATGTTTCGCACCTGGCCGCCTGGCAGGAAAAAAGGGCGGCAGAGATGCCGCCCTTGCGTCATTTGACGCGCCACGCGCCCAAGCGGCGCGACGAAATTCTGGATGGCGGCTCGCTCTATTGGGTGGTCAACGGCGTCATCATGGTGCGCCAGCGCGTGCTGGATATCCGCCCGGACAAGGAGCCCGATGGCAGCGCCTGCGCCGCCCTGGTGCTGGACCCTGAACTGATCCGCGTCGAAGGCCGGGCGATGCGCGCCTTCCAAGGCTGGCGCTATCTCGACCCCAAGGACGCCCCGGCCGATCTCGGCGCCATGGGCAAGGGGGCGGAGGAGATGCCGGATTCGATGCGCCGGGCGTTGGCCGCCCTGGCGCTGCTGTAGACAAAAACGCCGCCCTGGGGGCGCGCAGGTGACGGCGAAATTTTGCGTCTCGCCGCACCCATGCTAGGTGCGGCGGGAACCAAAGGAGTCTGACGAATGGCGGTAAACGCCTTTATCTTCCCCGGCCAGGGGAGCCAGGCTGTCGGCATGGGCCGGGACCTGGCCGCATCCTTCGCCCCCGCCCGGCATGTGTTCGAGGAAGTGGACGAGGTGCTGAAGCAGAAGCTCTCCAAGCTGATGTTCGAAGGCCCCGCCGATGAGCTGACCCTGACCGAGAATGCGCAGCCGGCCTTGATGGCGGTCTCGCTCGCGGTGCTGCGGGTGCTGCAGCAGGAAGGTGGGCTGAAGCTCAACGACAAGGTCATCGTCACCGCCGGCCACAGCCTGGGTGAATACAGCGCCCTGGCGGCGGTGGACGCGTTCTCGGTTGCCGAGGCGGCGCGCTTGCTCAAGCTGCGCGGTCAGGCGATGCAGAAGGCGGTCGGCCCCGGGCTGGGCGCGATGGCGGCGCTGCTGGGGGTGGAGATGGAGCTCGCCCGCGAGATCTGCGCCGAGGCCGAAGCCGGCCCGAATGGCCGCGAAACCGTTGCCTGCGCGAATGATAATGGCGGCGGCCAGGTGGTGATTTCCGGCCATAAGGCGGCGGTGGAACGCGCCATCGAGATCGCCAAAGGCAAGGGCGTGAAGCGCGCCATGCTGCTGCCGGTCTCCGCCCCCTTCCATTGCGCGCTGATGGCCCCGGCCGCGGACGCGATGGCCGAAGCCTTCGCCAACGCCCCGCCGCATGCGCCGGTGCTGCCGATCATCGCCAACGTCACCGCTGCCAAGGCGACCGACCCCGGCCAGATCCGCGATCTGCTGGTCGAGCAGGTCACCGCCACCGTGCGCTGGCGCGAAAGCGTGGAGGAGATGGTGAAGCTCGGCGTCACCAATTTCTACGAAATCGGCGCCGGCAAGGTGCTCTCCGGGCTGGTGAAGCGCATCGCCCCGGAGGCCAGCGCCACCCCGGTGGGCAGCCCCGCCGATATCGAAGCCGTGTTGAAGGTTCTGTAAATGTTTGATCTGACTGGTAAAACCGCCCTTGTCACCGGCGCCTCCGGCGGCATCGGCGCGGAAATCGCCCGGGCGCTGCATGCGCGGGGCGCTGTTGTCGGCCTCTCCGGCACCCGCCGCGAGGCGCTGGACACGCTGGCCGCCGAGCTGGCCGAGCGCGTGCATGTGCTCCCGGCGGATCTCTCCGTTGCCGAGGAAGCCGCCCGGCTGATCGCCGACGCGGAAGCCGCGATGGGCAAGGTCGATATTCTGGTGAACAATGCCGGGCTGACCAAGGATGGGCTGGTGCTGCGCATGTCCGACGCGGATTGGGAGAAGGTGATCAATGTCGATCTCGCCGCCCCCTTCCGCCTCTCCCGCGCCGCGCTGAAATTCATGCTCCGCCGCAAGGCCGGGCGCGTCATCAATATCGGCTCGATCGTCGGCACCACCGGCAATCCCGGCCAGGCGAATTACTGCTCCGCCAAGGCCGGTCTGATCGGGCTGACCAAGTCCCTGGCGCAGGAAGTGGCCTCGCGCGGCATCACCGTGAACCTCGTCGCCCCCGGCTTCATCGAAACCCCGATGACCGACGCGCTGAACGAGGCCCAGCGCGCTGATCTTTCTGGCAAAATCCCGCTCGGCCGGCTCGGCGCGCCCAAGGATATTGCCGCTGCCGTGCTCTATCTGGCCTCCGAAGAGGCAGGTTGGGTGACCGGCACCACGCTGCATGTGAATGGCGGCATGGCAATGTCCTGATCCCCTGGCTTGGCGGCGCGTGAAAAACCATGCTAAGCGCCGCCTTGTCTGACGTTTTTAACAAATCTGACCCGGTGGCGGCCTTCAATCCGTTCCGGGGCAAAGCCAAACCAGCAGGAAAGTGATATTTCGATGAGCGAAATCGCCGACAAGGTTAAGAAGATTGTTGTCGAGCATCTCGGCGTGGACGAAGCCAAGGTGACCCCGGAAGCTTCCTTCATCGACGATCTGGGCGCTGACTCGCTGGACACGGTCGAGCTGGTGATGGCGTTCGAGGAAGCCTTCGGCGTGGAAATCCCCGAGGATGCCGCCGAGAAGATCACCACCGTCAAGGACGCGATCGACTATATCGAGAAGCAGAAGGCCGAATAAGGCCCTTTTCGCTTCCCTAAAGCCGTCCAAGGAGTTCGCATGCGCCGTGTTGTCGTAACAGGTATGGGGATCGTCTGCCCGCTTGGGGTGGGGGTCGAACATGTCTGGAAGAGGTTGATTAACGGGGAATCCGGCATTTCAGCCATCCAATCCTTCGACACCACGGAGCTGACGGCGAAAATCGCCGGGCAGGTCCCGGCGGGGCCGAGCGCCGAGGGCGGTCTCGATTTGGCGGAATGGATTCCGGCCAAGGAAGTGAAGAAGATGGACCGCTTCATCCACCATGGCATGGTGGCGGCTGCCCAGGCGATGGCCGATTCCGGCTATGTGCCGGAGACCGAGGAGCAGAAATACCGCGCCGGCGTGATGATCGGCTCCGGTATCGGTGGTCTGCAGACCATCTATGAGACCTCGGTGATGGTGCATGAAGGCCGCGCCAAGCGCGTTTCCCCCTTCTTCATCCCGGCCGCTTTGATCAATTTGATCTCCGGCCAGGTCTCCATCCGCTACGGGCTCAAGGGCCCGAACCATTCGGCGGTGACGGCCTGCGCCACCGGCGTGCATGCCATCGGCGATGCCTCGCGTCTGATCGCTTACGGCGATGCGGATGTGATGGTGGCCGGCGGCGCCGAAGCCGCGGTGAACCCGCTCGGCATCGCCGGGTTCTGCGCCTCGCGCGCGCTGTCCACCGGCTTCAACGATCGCCCGACCGAAGGCTCCCGCCCCTGGGACAAGGAGCGCGACGGCTTCGTGATGGGCGAGGGTGCGGGTGTGGTGGTGCTCGAAGAGTACGAGCACGCCAAGGCGCGCGGCGCGAAAATTTACGCTGAGATCGGCGGCTATGGCATGTCCGGCGATGCGCATCACATCACCGCCCCGGCCGAGCATCATGACGGCGCTTTCCGCGCGATGAAGGCGGCCTTCAAGAATGGCGGCCTGTCTCCGGAAGATGTCGACTATATCAACGCGCACGGCACCTCGACCCCGATGGGCGACGATCTGGAGCTGGAAGCGGTCGAGAACATGTTCGGCGAGCATGGCAAGAAGGTCGCCATGTCCTCCACCAAATCCGCGATCGGGCATCTGCTCGGCGCCGCCGGGGCGGTGGAGACGATCTTCTCGATCCTGGCGATCCGCGACAATGTCGCCCCGCCGACGCTGAATCTGCATAATCCGAGCCGTGAGTCCGTGGTCAACCGCGTGCCGCTGACCGCGCAGGAGCGCAAGATCGACGTGGCTTTGTCCAACAGCTTCGGCTTTGGCGGCACCAACGCCTCCATCCTGTTCAAGCGGGCCAGCTGATTCATCTTGCGCTGGCGGGGTCGTCTCTTTCTCGTCCTGCTCGTCCTGCTCACCGTGATCAATGCGGGGCGGATGGCGGTTCATGAAAGCTATGACGGCCCTGGTGCCGGGCGTTCGGACCTGATCCTGGTGGTGCCGCCCGGCGGCACCCAGCAGGTCGCCTCCACCCTGGCGAAAGCCGGGGTGATCGAATATAAGCTGATCTTCCGCGCCGCCGCCTGGTTTACCCGCGGCCAAGGGCCATTGCGGACGGGCGAATATCTCTTCCCCCAGCATGCCAGCCTGCACCAGATTCTGGATATTCTGCGCCATGGCGCCGAGGTGCAGCACCAGGTTACCATCCCGGAAGGGCTGACCGGCAGCCAGATCGCCGATATTCTCAATACTCTGCCGGTGGCCACGGGCCATGTGGCGCCGCCGGCCGAAGGGGCGGTGCTGCCGCAGACCTATGATTATGTCTATGACACCGCCCGCCGCGCCATTCTGGCCCGGGCCGAGGCGGCGATGCAGAGCAAGCTCGCCAGCCTGTGGGTGGGGCGCGACCCTGGCGTGCCGCTGGACAGCCCGGCCCAGGCGGTGATCCTGGCCTCCATCGTCCAGCAGGAGACGCCGCTGGAGAGCGACATGCCGATGATCGCGGCGGTGTATGAAAACCGGCTGAAGGCGGGGATGAAGCTGCAGGCGGACCCCACCGTGATCTACGCCGCCACCGACGGCAAGCAATCAGGTGGCACCGGCATCACCAAGGCGGATCTGGCGCTGGCCTCGCCTTACAATACCTATATCGTCCAGGGTCTGCCGCCAGGGCCGATTTGCAATCCGGGGGAGGCGGCGCTGCGGGCGGTGCTGCATCCGGCGCAGAGCGACGCGCTCTATTTCATCGCCGCCAAGGATGGCAGCCATCGTTCGGTCTTCGCCACCGGACTGAAACAGCAGCTGGAGAACATCCAGCATCTCTGGAACCAGAAGCGTTAAAGCATCAAATCAAACGCATATTGCGCTAAAATTCGCAAAAGTTTTTTGGTGCCGCTTTTTTTCAAAAAAGCGGCGAAACACCAGGGTGCTTTTGCAAAAACCGCGCCGCCGCAAGAAAACAGCTGCCCTAGAGCATCAAGCTTTTAGCTTGATGCTCTAAATTTTGTTTTAGCGAGCAATTTCATGTGTTTATTTTGACGCTGGCGCGTCAACCTAAACACATATTGCTCTAAAGCCGCTTTTTGTGCGGTCAGCCCTTCGGCCCGAAGCCCAGGAACCCGGCCTGCGGGTCAGGCGTGCCGGTGCCGGCATTGCCGTAATGCGGCGCGGGACTGGCCTTGGCCGGCTGCATCGCCGGTGGCGGGGCTTGCTTGTGAGATTTGGCCTGCTTGCTGCTCTTTGCCGGGGCCGCTGGGGTGTTGTTCAGCGTCCAGGGCTGGCCCATCGTGCCGCCGCCGCCTTGTGCCGCGATCTCGTTGCGGCTGCCCAGCAGCAGGAAGGTGATGGCGTTGCGGTTCAGCGCGATCGACATGTCGATCGGCGTCTCCCCAAACTGGTTCTTGGCGGAGAGCTGCGCACCCCGGCTGATCGCGTCCTGCGCCGAGCCGTAATCGTTTTTGCTGATGGCGGTGAACAGCTCCTGCGTCGGGTCGCCGCCGATGGGCGCCTTCAGCTGCGGCCCGGTGGAGGGCGGGGCCATATTGCCCACCCCCGGCAGGCCGGAGGGGGCGATATTCGGCTGGCGCGGCTGCATTTTTGGCGCCGGTGAGCCGGCCACCCCGCCCATGCCCAAGCCAGAGCCCATGCCACCGGCCATCTGCGCAAAGGCGGGCGCGGCAAAAGCACAAAGGGCGACGCCCAGGGCAAGGGAATGAACGTTTCTCATGGCCATGCTCTGTACTGCATGCGCAGGATGGCGTCCATGCGCATGCAAACCGCGCTTGGTTACTTCTGCTTGCCCTTCAGCGCCGCCAGCTCCGCCTGCAGCCGCTCCACCTCGGCGCGCAGGCTGGCAATCTCTTCCTGGCTGTCCTGCGGCGTCTCTGTCTTGGGCTCGTTGCCGTAGAAGGGTGAGAACAGGGTCATCGCCCGTTCCATCATCGCCATGTTGCGCCGGCCCATATCCTCCACCCCCGGCGGCATGAACGGGCCGAAGGTCTTGCTCACGGTTTCGCGCACGCTTTCCTGCTGGCGCATGAAATTGGCCATCGCCTGTTCCAAATATTTCGGCATCAGCCCCGGCATCTCGGTGCCGTACACGCCGATCAGCTGGCGCAGGAAGGTGGTGGGCAGCAGCGCGTTGCCCTTGCCCTCCTCCTCGACGATGATCTGGGTCAGCACCGAGCGGGTGATGTCGTCCCCGGATTTCGCGTCATAGACCACGAAATCGCGGTTGTTGCGCACCATTTCGGCAAGGTTTTCCAGCGTGATGTAGCTGGAGCTCTCGGTGTTGTAGAGCCGGCGGTTGGCGTATTTCTTGACGATGACGGGCTGCGGCGTGGACTGGACCGTTTCATTCATGGTTGTTCTTCCATCCCGATTCGTGATGAGACAATGTACCAGACCATAAAAACACGAAATTTGTGCGCTGCACAGGCTGGCCTTGCATGGCATTCCTGGCGAAACTGCGGGGGCGGGTTAGGGTAGGGCGCAAGACCGCAGGGACCGCATGGCGCATGGACGAAAAGCTGGCCAAGGATTTCGTGGCCGTCTGGCAGAGCGAGCTGACCGCGATGGCGGCCGACCGCGAGCTGCGCGAGTGCTGGGTTGCCACACTCGCCCTCTGGGCGCAGGCGGCCAACGCCGCCGCGGCGCTGATGCCGCATGAGCCTGCGCCCGGAAGCCCCCGCCCCGCTCAGCCGGCGCGGCCCGCGCCCGCTGCTGCTGCATCTGGGCCTGGCCTGGATGAGGTCGAGCGGCTCAGCCGCCGCGTCGCTGAACTTGAACAGCGTCTGGCCCAGCTTCTCGACCGGCGAGACCCCGCCTGACCCGCAGGCCGCGGAGGCCTTGTTCAAGGAGATGCTGCGCCAGGACAAGGCGCTGATCGCCGGCATCGCCGCCTATCGCCGCGATGGCTATGTGCGCGAGATGCGCGATCCGCCCGCGATCTGGGAAGAAGGCGAGAGCCGGGTGCTGGATTATGGCGGCGATGGCACCAAGGTGCTGTTCGTCCCCAGCCTGATCAACCGCGCCTATATTCTCGATCTGATGGAAAGCGCCTCGATGCTGCGCTGGCTGAGCGGGCAAAGGCTGCACCCTTATCTGCTGGATTGGGGCTGGCCCGGCGAGGTGGAGCGGCGCTTCTCGCTCACCGATTATATCGCCGGCCGGCTGGAGCGGGCGCTGGCGGCGCTGGAGGGCCCGGTGGTGCTGGCCGGCTATTGCATGGGCGGGCTGCTGGCGCTGGCGGCCGCCTTGCGCGCCCCGGCCAGGGTGAAGGCGCTGGCGCTGCTCGCCACACCCTGGGATTTCCATGCCGAGGATGCGGATACGGCGCGGCGTGTCGCCGAGATGGTGCCGTTCATGGAAGCGACGATGCAGTTTTCCGGCACCTTGCCGATCGACGCGCTGAACACGATGTTCGCCATGGTCGATCCGTTCGGGGTCGGCGAGAAATACCGGGATTTTGCCGGGCAGGACAAAGCCAGCGCGCGCGCACGGCGCTTCGTGGCGATGGAGGATTGGCTGGCCGATGGCGTGCCGCTGGCCGCCCCGGTGGCGCGCGAGGCGCTCTCCGGCTGGTACGGCGCCAATAGTACGGCGCGCGGGCAATGGCGCGTGGCCGGGCTGGCGGTGGACCCGGCCCGGCTGGAGATGCCCGCCTTCTGCGCCATCCCAGCGCGCGACCGGCTGGTGCCGGCCGGCTCAGCCCGGGCTTTGGCGGCGCTTTTGCGCCATGTCACGGTCATCGAGCCGCAGGCCGGGCATATCGGCATGGTCGCGGGCACCCATGCGCAAACGTCACTTTGGCGGCCTTTCGCGGATTGGGTGCTCGGTCTATCGTGAGTGCAACGACTACGAGTGAGACAAAAGGAAACCAGGACATGGAAGATATCGTCATCGTCTCCGCGGCCCGTACCCCGGTCGGCAGCTTCAACGGCGCCTTCGCCACCACCCCGGCGCATGTGCTGGGTACCGTCGCGCTGAAAGCCGCCATCGCCCAGGCCGGTCTCTCGCCTGAAGATATCGATGAGGCGATCCTGGGTCAGGTGCTGACCGCGGCACAGGGCCAGAACCCCGCCCGCCAGGCCGCCCGCGCCGCCGGCATTCCGGACAGCAAGACCGCCTTCGGCATCAACCAGGTCTGCGGCTCGGGGCTGCGCGCCGTCGCGCTGGCCGCCCAGCAGATCGCCTCCGGCGAGAGCAAGATCGTCATCGCCGGCGGCCAGGAGAGCATGAGCCTCTCCACCCATGCCGCCTATCTGCGCGCCGGGCAGAAAATGGGCGATATGAGCTTCATCGACACGATGATCAAGGACGGGCTCTGGGACGCCTTCAACGGCTATCACATGGGCATCACCGCCGAGAATGTCGCCAAGCATTGGCAGATCACCCGCGACGAGCAGGATGCGCTGGCTTTGGGCTCGCAGCAGAAGGCCGCCGCGGCGCAGAAGGCCGGCAAGTTCAAGGACGAGATCGCCCCGGTGACGCTGACCTCGCGCAAGGGCGAGGTCGTGGTCGAGAATGACGAATATATCCGTCACGATGCCTCCGCCGAGACCATGGCCAAGCTGCGCCCCGCCTTCACCAAGGACGGTACGGTCACCGCCGGCAATGCCTCCGGCATCAATGACGGCGCCGCCGCCCTGGTGGTGATGAGTGCCAAGGACGCCGCGGCGCGCGGCCTCACCCCGCTGGCGCGCATCGCCAGCTTCGCCACTGCCGGCGTCGACCCCGCGCTGATGGGCTCCGGGCCGATCCCCTCTTCCAAGAAAGCGCTGGAGCGCGCCGGTTGGAAGGTCGGCGATCTCGATCTGATCGAAGCCAACGAGGCTTTCGCGGCGCAGGCGGCGGCGGTGAATAAGGAGCTGGGTCTGGACCCGGCGAAAGTGAATGTGAATGGCGGGGCGATTGCCATCGGCCATCCGATCGGCGCGTCCGGCGCGCGCATCCTCACCACCCTGCTGCATGAGATGAAGCGCCGCGACGCCAAGAAGGGTCTGGCGACGCTGTGCATTGGCGGCGGCATGGGTGTCGCCATGTGCGTGGAGCGCTAGGCTCTTCGAAAATATCAAACCCCAGGCGAAGGCCTGGGGTTTTTTAATGTCTTGTGCCACCTTACCTTCTGCGTGGCACGTAAGCGAAGCGAGGAAACATGGCGGTCAGCAAAATCTCTCCCAATGCCGTGGAGGCCCTGAAGGGCAAATTGTTCGATGGCATGACGATCATGTCCGGCGGGTTCGGCCTATGCGGGATACCGCAGAGCCTGATCGAGGCGATCCGGGAGTCTGGGGTGAAGGATCTAACCGTGATTTCCAACAATGCCGGCATCGATGGCGCGGGGCTCGGCATTCTGTTGGAGACGCGGCAGATCAAGAAGATGATCTCCTCTTACGTGGGTGAGAACGCCACCTTCGCCAAGCAGTTCCTCGCTGGCGAACTGGAGATCGAGTTCAATCCGCAAGGCACGCTGGCGGAGCGCATCCGTGCCGGCGGCGCGGGCATTCCGGCCTTCTTCACCGCCACCGGCTATGGCACGCAGATCGCGGAAGGCAAGGAAACCCGCGAATTCAACGGCCGCCATTATGTGATGGAAACCGGGCTGTTCGCGGATCTCTCCATCGTGCACGCCTGGAAGGCCGATACCGAGGGCAATCTCGTCTATCGCAAGACCGCCCGCAATTTTAATCCAATCATGGCCACGGCGTCGAAATTCACCGTGGCTGAGGTGGAGGAGATCGTCGAGTCGGGGCAGATCGACCCGGATCACATCATCACGCCGGGCATTTTCGTGAAGAAGATCGTCAAGCCCGCGACCATCGAGAAACGTATCGAACAGCGCACCGTGCGCAAGAAGGAGGGTTGATCCATGCCCTGGAGCCGCGACGAAATGGCCGCCAAGGCCGCCGCCGAACTTGAAGACGGGTTCTATGTGAATCTCGGCATCGGCATTCCCACGCTGGTCGCCAACCATATTCCGGAGGGCATGACCATCCAGCTGCAATCCGAGAACGGCATGCTGGGCATGGGGCCGTTCCCTTATGAGGGCGAGGAGGATGCGGACCTGATCAATGCCGGCAAGCAGACCGTGACCGCGCTGCCGACCACCAGCTTTTTCGATTCCGCCCAGAGCTTCGGCATGATCCGTGGCGGGCACATCGATATTTCGATTCTCGGCGCCTTGCAGGTGGCGGAGACTGGCGATCTCGCCAACTGGATGGTGCCGGGCAAGATGGTGAAGGGCATGGGCGGGGCGATGGATCTCGTCGCCGGCGTGCCGCGCGTGGTGGTGCTGATGGAGCACACCGCCAAGGGCGAGGCGAAGATTCTCAAGGAATGTTCTCTGCCTTTGACCGGCAAGGGGGTGGTGTCCAAGATCATCACCGATCTCGGCGTGTTCGAGGTGAAGAAGGGCGAGACGCCCGGCCTGGTGCTGGTCGAGCATGCACCGGATGTCACGGTCGAAGAGATCAAGAGCAAAACCGAAGCGAACTTCGCCGTTGCGTTAGCCTAAAGTTTCAAAAGTTTTTGAGGTGCAGGAACTTTTTTCAAAAAGTTCCTGCGTTTTTCCGCCAAATCCAGACCATGACCAGCAGGTTGAGAATAGCGGTCACGAGCAGAATTGTGCCCGACCCCACCCCCTTCGCATAAGCCAGCGCCTCCGCCCCGCCCGCCAGCAACGTTGCCGCCGCGTTCAGCATATTATTGGCGCTGACCATCCGTGCGCGCGCCGCCGCTGGGCTGGCGGTTTGCAGCAGCACGTAGAAGGGCACGGAAAATAGCCCGCCACAGAGGGAAAGGGCGGCCAGATCCGCCAGCAGATGCCAGCCGGCCAACTGCCCCAGCAGGGCGGCGATGTCCGGTGCGACGATATGCAAGCTGCTATTGGCGAAATCCGCGATGAACAGGCTCAACCCCAGCCCTGCCGGCAGCACCAGCCGCAGCGGCCGCGTTGTGTGCACGAAGCGCGCCGCCAGCAGTGCGCCCACCCCCACCCCGATGGCGAAAATGCCCAGCAGCAGCGTCACCACATGCGCATCGGCCAGCAGCCGGGTGCGGGCCAGCACCGGGAAGGCCGCCAGCACGCTCGCCCCCAGCGCCCAGAACCAGGAAATGCCCCAGCAGGCAAACCAGACCGGGCGGATGCGCGCGGCCTCGCGCAGCAGGGCCGAGCCGGCGCGCCAGAGCCGCCACTGCGTGCGCAGCCCCGGCGCGCTGGCACGCCCGCGCGGGATGGCGCGCGCGCTGGCAATGCCGGCCAGCGCCAGCGCGATCGCCACGCCAGGGGCGAGCCAGACGCCGTGCGGCGCGGTGATCAAGGCGCCGCCGCCCAGCGTGCCGAGCACGATGCCGGCAAAGGTTCCGGCCTCGATGCCGCCATTCGCCCGCACCAGCGCATCGCCGGTGAAGCGCTCGGGCAGGATGCCGTATTTCAGCGGCGAGAAGAACGAAGCCTGCAGCCCCAGCCCAAGCAGCACGGCCAACAGCAGCGCGAAGCTGCCGGTGAGAAACCCGGCCAGCGCCAGGAGCATCAGCCCCAGCTCCCAATATTTGGTGAGCAGCATCAGCCGCGCCTTGTCATGCGCATCGGCCAGTTGCCCGGCCGGGGCGGAGACGAGGATGTAAGGCAGCAGAAACACCCCGCCGGAGAGGGCGGAGAGCGCGCCCGCCATCCCGGCCGGCAGCTTATAGAGGGCGAGCACGACCAGAGCGGTCTTGAACAGATTATCGTTCAGCGCGCCCAGCGCCTGGGTGATGAAGATCGGCCAGAAGCCGGCGCGCTTATTCATGGCGGGGCGCCGGGCCCTGGCGCGGCGCTGTCAGCACCAAGGCGCCCCAGGCGCAGAACGCCCCGGTGAGCAGCCCGGCCAGCACGTCCGAGACGAAATGATAATCGGCACAGACCAGCCCGGCCATCACCGCCAGCAGGAGTGCGGCGTAGAGCGGCCGCCATCCTGGCCGCAGCGCCCACAGCACCGCCAGAGGGGCGGCGGCATAAGAGGTGTGGCCGGAGGGGAAGGCGCCATACCAGACGCTTTGCGCGAAGGGATGAAAGCCGGCATCGCCGAATTTCAGGAAAGTGCCGGGCCAGGCGCGGCCGAACATCCATTTCAGCTCATCCTTGGCGGCGGTGGCGGCCAGGGTGGCCAGCGCCATCGCCAGCCAGAGCCGCGAAGGGCCTGCCTGGCCGCGCAGCCGCCGCCATAATGCCGCCAGCAGCACCAGCCCGGCCATCGGCAGGCTGAGCAGGGAGGGGGCCGCCATCGCCTGGAACAGCGGCCGGGCCGCTTTATGCTGCGCCCAGAACTGAGCCACGCTTTGGTCCAATGTGAATATGCAGATGACCGCCAAAGCCGCGACGCCCCCCGCCGCCGCACCCCAGAGCACAGACGGGGACGCTCTTTGCCTCAGGGGATCAGCACGGTGCTGCCGGTGGTCTGGCGGGCTTCCAGCGCGGTATGGGCGGCGGCGGCCTGCTCCAGCGGGAAGGTCTGGTTGACGCTGATCTTCACCGCGCCGGAGCCGACCACATCGAACAGAGCCGCGGCGCCGGTGAGAATATCCGCCTGCGCCGACATATAGCTGGCAAAGCTCGGCCGTGTGAGGAACAGGCTGCCCTTGGCCGCCAGAGTGGAGAGCTCCACCGGCGGCACCGGGCCGGAGGCGTTGCCGAAACAGGCCATCAGCCCCAACGGGGCCAGGCAGTCCAGGCTGGCATTGAAGCTGTCCTTGCCGACACTGTCATACACCACAGGCACCATCGCCCCGCCGGTGATCGCCTTCACCTCGGCGGGCAGGTTGGCATAGCCGATAATGGTGTGGGTGGCGCCATGGGCGCGGGCGATCTCGGCCTTGGCTTCGGAGGAGACCACACCGATCACCTCCGCCCCCAGCGCCTTCGCCCATTGGCACAAAATCAGCCCCACCCCGCCGGCGGCGGCGTGGACCAGAATGGTCTGGCCCGGCTGCAGCTTATAGGTGCGGTGCAGGAGGAAATAGGCGGTGAGACCCTGCAGCATCATCGCCGCGGCGGTCTTCGAATCGATATGATCCGGCAACTTCACCAGCTTCTCGGCATTGATCACGCGTTCCGTGGCATAGGCGCCCAGCGCCCCGCCGGCATAGGCCACGCGCTCGCCGGGGGCGAAGCCCTTTACCTTCTCCCCCACCGCCCGCACCACGCCGGCGCCTTCCATGCCCAGCGTGGTCGGCAGTGCCGCCTTGTACAGGCCGGTGCGGAAATACACGTCGATGAAATTCAGCCCGACCGCCTCATGCTTCACCAGCACCTCGTTCGGGCCGGGCTGCGGGGTGGGCACCTGCTCCCATTTCAGAACCTCAGGCCCGCCATGGGCATGGATGCGGATGGCCTTGCTCATGCGGACAGCGCCTTGGTGCGGGTTTCGAGTGCGAGCAGCAGGCGCTTGGTCTCCAGCCCCTCGCCGCCGGAATAGCCGCCAAGGCCGGCGCTTGCGAGCACACGGTGGCAGGGAATGAGAATAGGGATCGGGTTGGCGGCGTTCGCCCCGCCGACGGAGCGCGCCGAGCCGCCCGCCGCCTGGGCGATTTCGGTATAAGAGCGGGTCTGCCCATGCGGAATCGCCCGCAGCGCCGCCCAGACCCGCTGGCGATAGGCGCTGCCCATCGGGTTGAGCGGCAGATCCGCCGGCAGCGGCGCCTCGCCGTCGAAATACGCATCCAAAGCCGCCTTGGCGCGGGCCAGCAGGGGTGAGGGCTCCTGCAGGCTGCCCCAGCCCCATTCAAGGGCGACGATGGCGCCATCCTCCTCAAACAAGGTCAGGTCACCCACCGGGGTGTGCAGGGAAAGCGAAGCCATGGGCGGAGGCTAGACGCAGCGCATCCGGGTTTCAAGCGGGGTTGCGGCGCGGGGGCGGGATCCGGCAGATTACCCAGCGTGAAGATGCGCTCCCTCCTGCGTCCCGTTTCGCGCCTCGCCGCACTTGGCTTCGCTTTGGCGCTGGCGGCCTGCGCGGGCGGGCCAAGGCTGGAATCCGCCTCGCATTTTGGCACCGCCACGCATCTCTCCTGTGTGCCTTATGCCCGCGATGTCTCTGGCATTCAGCTCAGCGGCGACGCCTATGAATGGTGGGGCGAGGCGCAAGGGCGCTATCCGCGCGCGCATGAACCGCGCCTGGGCGCGGTGCTGGTGCTCAAACCTCATGGCGCCATGGATGTCGGCCATCTGGCGGTGGTCACCGGGCTGGAATCGCGCCGTGAAATTCTCGTGACCCAGTCCAACTGGCTGCCGGGGCGCATCGAGCATGACCAGTCGGTGGTGGATGTCTCGCCGGAAAATAACTGGACCCAGGTGCGGGTCTGGTACGAGCCGGCGCATGCCTTGGGCATCACCCGCTATCCCGCCTATGGCTTCATCCTGCCGAACTAGCTAAGAGGCGGCCATGATACGCGGCGCTTTCACCGTCGGAGCCTGGACGATGGCGAGCCGCGTGCTCGGCTTTGTCCGCGACATCCTTATCGCCGCCGTGCTCGGCACCGGCCCGGTGGCGGATGCGTTTTTCGTGGCACTTCGATTGCCCAACCTCTTCCGCCGGCTGTTCGGCGAGGGCGCCTTCAACGCCGCCTTCGTGCCCGCCATCTCCACCATCCTGCACAAACAGGGGCTGCGCGCCGCCACGGACTTCGCCGAGGAAGCGACGGCGGTGATGGCCTTCTGGCTCGGCGGCGTCACCATCATCGGTGAAATTTTCATGCCCTGGCTGCTCTATGTGCTGGCACCTGGCTTTGCCGGGCGTGGCGGGCGGTTCGATCTGGCGGTGGGGATGTCGCGGGTGATGTTCCCCTATCTGTTCTTCATCTGCCTCACCGCGCTGTTCTCCGGCGTGCTGAACGCGATGAGCCGCTTCGCCGCCGCCGCCGCCGCCCCGGTGCTGTTCAACCTGTTCATGATCGCGGCGATGCTCTGGCTCGCCCCCTACATGCGCAATCCCGGCTACGCGCTGGCTTGGGGTGTGACGGTATCGGGCGTCGCGCAGCTGGTGCTGGTGCTATGGGCCATCCGCCGGGCGGGGATGCGCTTCACCCGGCCGAAGCTGCGTTTCTCCCCGCATATCCGCCAGATGTTCCGGCGCATGGCCCCGGCTTTAGTGGGGGCGGGGGTGACGCAGCTGAACGTTTCCATCGACATCATCATCGGCACACTGCTGCCGGCGGGCTCGGTTTCCATCCTCTATTACGCGGACCGGGTGAACCAGCTGCCGCTGGGCGTCATCGCCACCGCCGCCGGCACCGCTCTGCTGCCGGCGGTGACGCGCAATATCGCGCTGGGCGAGGAAGGGGAGGCGAATACCGCGCTCAACCGCGCCTTCGAATCCGTGCTGATGCTGACCTTGCCGGCGGCGATCGGGCTTTCGGTGGCGGCGAAAGCGGTGATGGATGTGGCCTTCGTGCGCGGCGCCTTCTCGGCGCATGACGCGGTTCTGGCCGGGCGCTCTCTGGCCGCCTTCGCGCTCGGCCTGCCGGTCTTCGCGCTGATCAAGATTTTCACCCCCGGCTTTTACGCGCGCGGCGATACGGTGACGCCGCTGAAAATCGGCATTTTCGCGGTGCTGCTGAATCTCGGGCTCAATCTGCTGTTCATGCACCCGCTGAAGGCGGTGGGGCCGGCTTTGGCGACCTCGCTTTCTTCCGCCTGCAACGCGTTGCTGCTGTTCTGGCTGCTGCGCCAGCGCGGGCATTTCAGCTTCGATGCGCTTTCCCGCCGGCGGATTCCGCGCATTCTGCTCGCGGGCGTGGTGATGGCCGCCGCCCTGTGGGGGTGCAGCGCCTGCTGCCGCAGAGCATCGCCAGCCTGCCGTATTTCCTGTTGCTGGTGCTGGTGGGGGCATTGTTCTATTTCGGCCCGGGTCTGGCGCTGAAGGCATTCGACCTGGCGGCCTTTCTCGGGCTGCTGCGCCGGCGCAAGCGCGGCTGAATGCTCCGCCGCTGCGCAGCGGCAAGGGTTTGGCGCCAGGAAGGGTTAGATAAGGTTCAGCCGCCGCACCTCGCCGGCCAGAGCCTGGCCAAGGGCTGCATTATTCTCGGCGGTGAGATGGATGCCATCCACCCCGCCAGTTGCGGTGACGCCGCCGGCATCGAAGAACGCAACCTTCATGAAATCCGCCATGTCCTTGTACAACGCCGCCAGCGCCAAGGATTTCGCCTGCCCGCCCTCCATCATCTGCGCGAACCAGGGCACGGCGGAGGCGGCGAGGGGGGCGGTGCCACCACCAGCGTCCGCGGTGCCGGATAGGCCGAGCCCACCCCGCTGGCGCGCACCTGCAGCACCAGCTTCTGCATGCCAACCGCGATCTCGAAGGCGCTGCGGTTATAAAGCCGTTTGCAGTCATTGGTGCCAAGCATGATGATGACCAGATCGAGCGGCATATGGCTGGCCAGCGCGGCGGGCAGATAGGCGGAGCCGTCCAGCTTCGGGTCCAGCGGGTCGGCGATGCAGGTGGTGCGCCCGTTCAGCCCTTCCTCGATGATCTCATATCCCGCTCCCAGCGCCGCCGCCATCACCCCGGGCCAGCGCTGGGCAAATGGGTAGCGCGGCGAGGGGGGCGCTTCCGCTCGCGGCATCCAGCCCCAGGTGAGGGAATCGCCGAAGCACAAAATTCGTTTCGCCTGCTCGCTCATGCGCTGCCTCCTGAGCCGGCGAGGCTAACCGGAGCCCCAAGCCGGGGCAACCCGGCCCCTAGGTCATACCGGGGCAACCCGGCCTCAATCCGGGCGGATGCCGCTGGTGAGGTTGCCGTAATGCGCGATCGGCCGTGGCCTGCCGATGAGATAGCCCTGCAGCACCTGGCAGCCCGCTTCGCGCAAGGAGGCGGCCTGGATCTCGGTCTCCACCCCCTCGGCGACGACATTCAGCCCCAGCGCCCGTCCCAGATCCAACACCGCAGCGATCACCGCCTCGGTGCGTGCATCCGCGCCAAGATCCTGAACGAAGCGGCGGTCGAGCTTGAGCTTGTCGAACGGGAAGCTGCGCAGGGTCGCCAGCGAGGAGTAGCCGGTGCCGAAATCATCCAGGGACACACGCACGCCAAGCGCGCGGAGCTGGTTCAGAACATCGATGGCCGCGTCGACATCCGCCAGCAGCATGCTCTCCGTCACCTCCAGCTCCAGCCGCTGCGCCGCCAGCCCGGTCTCCGCCAGAATCTGCGCCACCAGCTCCGGCAGCCGGCCCTTTTGCACCTGCACCGTCGAGATGTTCACCGCGACATGCAGCGGCACCGCCCAGCTCACCGCGGCGCGGCAGGCTTCTCTCAGCACATAAGTGCCAATGTCCAATATATGGCCGGACTCCTCGGCGAGCGGGATGAAGATGTCGGGCGGCACATCGCCCCCGGCCCGGTGCCAGCGCAGCAGCGCCTCGAAGCCGAGCACCTCGTTGCGCGCGACATCGAGCAACGGCTGGTAGACCACCTCGAACTCCCCGCGCTCGCGCGCCCGACGTAGATCAGCGGTCATCCGGTCGCGCGCCAGCTGGGTGTTGTTGATCGTGGTGTTGAAAAAGGCGAAGCCGTTGCGGCTGGCGGATTTCACCTGATAGAGCGCCATGTCGGCATGGGAAATCAGCGCCTCGGCGGTGTCGCCATCGGCTGGGGCGAGGGCGATGCCAATCGAGACCGTGGGCATCAGCGTGTCGTAATCGGTATGTTCCAGCAGATTGCGCACCTTGCCGGTCAGCCGCTCGGCAAGGCTGCTGGCATCGGCGGCGCTGGCGATATCGGTTTGCAGGATCACGAATTCATCCCCGCCCATGCGCGCCACCATGTCGCAATCGCGCACCTCACCGGTCAGGCAGGCGGCGAGGTCGATCAGCAGCCGGTCCCCGGCGGCGTGGCCGTAAAGATCGTTGACGGTCTTGAAGCGGTCGAGATCGAGCACATGCACGGCGAATTGGGAGCCATAGCGCCGGCTCAGCGCCAGGGAAGCGGTCAACTGCTCCTGCAGGCGGCGGCGATTAGCCAGCCCGGTCAGCGGGTCGTGGTTGGCGAGATAATGGATGCGCTCGGCGGCGCGGCGGTTTTCGGAAATATCCTGGGTGATGACCAGGAACCCGGCCACCAGCCCGGCCTCGTGCTCCGGCAGAACCTCGGTGCGGAACCAGGCGCTCTGGTCAGGATTGGGCCACTCCACCGCGCCGCCCTCCTGCACGAACAGCGCCTCTACGCTGTTGCGGTAATCCGGGGCGATCTGTTCGAGAAACCAGCCCAGCCCGCGCTGCGCCGGCGCGCGCGCGACGGCCGCATCCGCCTCGATATGCTGCACCAGCCCGTCCGGATGGCTGATCCGCCAGGCGGAAAGCTTCATGATGCGTTGCACATTGCTGAGCGCATCGGCGTACGAGCGGCTGCGGGCCACGGCACGCTGCGCCGATTCCAGCATGAAATTGGTCAGCAGCGCGGTTTTCTGCACCGTCAGATCGTCGCTGCCGGTACTTAGTCGGACGCTGAAATTGCCGCCAATGACGCCGCACATGGACTGGCACAGCGCTTCGATGGCGCTGCGTTCGATCCCCTGATCCGCCATCTCGGTGGGAAATTGATGGTCCGCCATGTCAGGCCGGCTGCAGGCGAACGTCGATCACGGTTTCGCTGGCGCCGAGATCGCCCTCGACGATATTGAAACTGGCCACCTCGCCGCGCCGCTGCGCCAGCCGGCGGGCCAGGGCGCAATAGAACACGCCCAGCCGGTTATGCGAGCGATAATGCACCCTGACCCCATCGGGCAGCGGCACCACGCGGAATTTATCATTGACCTTCTGCTGCGCCCCGGCCCGCAGGCCACAGGCGAGGCTGGCATGGATTTCCGGCTGGATGAGCAGGAAGCCGCGCGTATCCGGCGCGGCGGCGAAAAAGCCGGGGAATGTGGTTTCCGCCCAGTCCAGAAAAAACACCGCCAGCGCGTCGAAAACCGCCTCATTGTCCATGCCGGCTTCCTCTGCCAGCGCTTGGATCAGCCGGCAGCAGGTTTCATCATCATATTCGGTATCCAGCCGGAAGCTCTGCGTTGCCGGCAGCCCGATTTTTTCCAGCAATGAAGCGCGGGTCTGCGGTGAATGGTTGGCGCGGATATATCCGTCCACCGTATGAGGAATGATACCCAGCATGAAAAGACGATCTCTCGAAAAACTTATGGGGGAATTAATTCAGATGATAGGAACGTGAGGTGGCAACGGCGCGTGGGGAACTCAATCCCTATTGTCTGGTTCCCGTTTGCCGGTTAACCCAGCAGCGAGCAAGGAGTAGAGACGCTTATGGCCCGCATATTTTCCGGCATCCAGCCTACCGGCATCGCGACGCTCGGCAATTATCTGGGGGCGCTGCGCAACTGGGTGGCGCTGCAGCAGGGCGAGGATGAGTGCATCTATTGCCTGGTGGATCTGCATGCCATCACCACCTTCCAGGAGCCGGCGTCCCTGCGCGAACAGACCTATGGCATGGCGGCGCTGGTGCTGGCCTGCGGCATCGATCCTGAGCGCTCCATCCTGTTCCACCAATCCGCCGTCTCCGCCCATGCGCGGCTGGGCTGGATTTTCAACTGCGTCGCCCGCATGGGCTGGCTCAAGCGCATGACCCAGTTCAAGGACAAGGCCGGCAAGAATCAGGAAGAGGTCTCCACCGGGCTGTTCATGTATCCGAACCTGATGGCGGCCGACATCCATGCCTACCACGCCACGAAAGTGCCGGTGGGGGATGACCAGCTCCAGCATATCGAGCTGGCCAACGATATCGGGGAAAAATTCAACCATGATTTCGGGGTGGATTTCTTCCCGCGCATCGCGCCGTTGATTGTGAAGGAGACCGCGCGGGTCATGTCCCTGCGCGACGGCACCAAGAAAATGTCGAAATCCGACCCGTCCGATCAGTCCCGCATCAACATGACCGACGATGCGGATGCGATCGCCCAGAAGATCCGCAAGGCGAAGACCGATACGGAGGCGCTGCCGGACAATCTGGCGGCCTTGGCGGAACGGCCGGAGGCGCGCAATTTGCTCGGCATCTTCGCGGCGGTGTCCGGCGAAAGCCAGGAGGCTATCCTGGCGCGCTTCGCCGGCGGCGGCTTCGGCCCGTTCAAGAACGCCTTGGCCGAGGCGCTGGTGGCGCATGTCGCCCCCATCGGCGCCCGCGCCAAAGAGTATTTGGCCGACAAGGCGGAGCTGGACCGGATTTTGCAGAAAGGGGCCGCGAAAGCCGCCGCCATCGCTCAGCCGATCGCCGCCGAGGCGGAGCGCATTGTCGGATTTTTGCCCAGCGCGGGATGATTTGGGTATGATGCCGGCATGGTCTGGAAAACCCTCGCCCGGCATGTGATCTCCCGCGCCGCCCCCGCTTTGGCGGCGGATCCGGCGCTGGCCAAAACCCTGCGCGCCCGGCTGGAAGCGGCGGGGCAGAAAAAGCTGGGCCGGGCTTTGGCCATCCGCCATGTGCCGGCCGGCAGCTGCAATGGCTGCGAGCTGGAGCTGCGCGCCACCCAGAACCTGATCCACGACCTCACCCAATACGGGCTCAGCTTCACCCCCAGCCCGCGCCATGCGGATATATTGCTGATCACCGGCGTCGCCGGGGTGAATATGCGCGAGGCGGTGCTGCAGGCCCGCGCCGCCATGCCGGACCCGGCCTTTGTGGTCGCGCTTGGCGATTGCGCGGTGGATGGCGGCGTGTTCAAGGGCTCCCCCGCCGTGGCCGGCGGCGCGGATGCGTTCCTGCCGGTGGACCTCGTCATCGCCGGATGCGCGCCAACCCCGACGCAGATCATCCAGGGGCTGCTGGCGCTGCTGGAGGCGCATGGGGAGGGGGTGAGGGAGGTTGTGGGGTAGGCTGGGGGATAGCGCGGAAACTGCCGCGTGTCCGCTGGGCGCCCTAAGTAGTCTTTCAAAGCCTCAGTGCAACATCTTGAAAGCGGACTTCGCTCCAGGATGGGCGGTGGTGAAGGCGGGAGGGCGGGGGAACGAAGCCATGACTTGTGGCGCACGTCTTAGAGCGCGAACACTCGACACCTCTAATCCACCTTTGCTTGTCTTAAAGTACAGCAGTATCTTGCGTAGGCCAATGCATCTCATTTCAAGGATGAAGAATGCTTCGTCTCGCGCTTTGTCTTCTTTTTTGTTCTGCATTCTATTGCGGAGCTGCCCAAGCGGCTAGCTTTAACTGTTCTGAGGCCGCAACACCCAAAGAGAGGCTAATCTGTTCCAATGCAGCCTTGTCTGCGGCCGATTACCAATTGGGAGCCGCCTTTACAGAAGCACTTGGACGGCTCCCGGCGGGAGACAGGGCACTCTTACGCATGGATGAGCGTAACTGGATAAAAGGTGTAGGCAAATTCTGTCCCATCATGGCGGCAAACAACCGTGACTTCTCAGTGACGTGTCTAATGAGAACCTATGCATACAGAATTTCTTATCTGAAGACTGTGGGACCACAAGCGTCCTCCGCGCAAGCGTTGAATGATGCTGACGCACATCTAGTAGCTAATTCGATACAAAATGCATTACCGCTTCTCCTTAATGGCAACGGAACGATCATAGATTCGATAAAAAAGTGGAAAATGCTAACACCTCCAATCGAATTTCCATTCCATTCGGTAAATGATTTGATGCCAAACTTCCCCATGTCGCCCAATGGTGATGTGCAGGAAGATTGGCAGCGCTTCACGCAAGCGGGAGGCATCATCAACCCATTTGCGTTTCTATGGTTGCCCTCGGCGAAGGTAGGAGGCGCTGCTCAATCCGGTGGTAATGCAGCATGCTACAGTTGGATCGTCTTCGCGTCCGACGGTAAACATTTAACCTCTGCGCCTCTTCCCGGCACATTCACGACGGATCTCTGCGCAACTGACGGGCATTTTGCGTATCTCGGCGCTTTTGGTGACCGAGCCGTTGCGATTTATGAAAGCGACCCGGCGGCAAGTATTTCTGGCGCTTCTATCGGACGGGTGGAGGTCGCATTGCAGGTTTGGGACGGTTCAGATTGGAGTAAGACAGCAGCTTTCACTATCGATCTTTCTTATCCTCTGAATCCGACACCCGTAGTTTCAGCGTGCCCGTCTGAGACTTGTAGCGCCGTGACAAAGCTCGGCTATGAGATTGCTAGAAAATTCAGTCGCGCTCACACTGCCGCATCGATTTCAATGCCATTAAACCAATCAGAGTTGGTTCAATTCAACGCAATGCAGTCCGCTGCCAACTTTGGCGATACGATGATTTTGCCCACTCTTGGCAAACAGTTGCGCTATATCGGCTGTCCGGCGTTTGGACCTGATTCGGTCATCTTTCCAGCGCGCTTGAATGGTACGCTTGTGCTGGGACGCATCGGCCATGGCGAAATTGGTTGGCGCGTGGACACAAATTGGAATATAGCGTTTTGGCGTCTCGAAGGGACAAAGCTGGTACCGGTTGGCTCCGTTGTCTTTGGTCTCGGGGCGCCCATCTTAAAGTCGATATCTGACCTACCGGATTGGCAGCCGGAAACGCATTAGCAAATAGGGTTGCACAGCTTTCGTACATTGCGTCGCTACGTCCTTAGGTAATTTGGCGTAGCGGCAACACAAACACTTCAACGACGGTACCGAAGGCGGCTTGCTCGCCATTTCGGCTATGGTGGTGCAATTCGACCTTGATGTCTGCTTTTGCACGGTGCTCGACGGAAACCCGCCATTCCGCCTCAGGCCCAAGTCAGACCTAAGGTGCGGTCCACCCAATGTCGCGTGGCTCGACCCAAGCACCCGCCTGCCTACCCCGGCAACTCCACCATCACCCTTAACCCGCCCCCCGGCCGGTCCAGCAGCAGAATCCGTCCGCCATGGGCGATGATGATGTCATGCGCGATCGCCAGCCCCAGCCCGGTTCCGCCCGGCTGGTCGCTCTCGAAGGCGCGCAGCAGCGTTTCGCGTTTTGGCGCGGGAATGCCAGGGCCGTTATCGTCAATGAGGATCTGCACGCTGGTGCCGCTGCGCGCCGCGCTCACCCAGATCTGGCTGGCATGGCGCTGGCCGTTATCGATCAAATTCATCAGCGCGCGGCGCATCGCTTCCGGGCGCAGCGTCACGGTCAAGTCCTCAGGCACGGAAAGGCTCACCGCCGCCCCCGCGCGCCTGGCATCGGTGCAGAGATCGGCGAGCAGAATCGGCAGATCGGACGGCAGCGCCTGCTCCGCGCCTTCGCCGCGGGCGAAGCTGAGATAGATGCCGATCAGCTTCTCCATCTCCTCGATATCGTCTTCCATGTCCCGCATATCCTCAGCCGTTACGCCCGGCTGCATCGCCAGCGCCAGGCGCAGCCGGGTCAGCGGCGTGCGCAGATCGTGGCTCACCCCGGCCAGCATGGTGGTGCGCTGGGTGAGGAAACGCAGCAGCCGCTCCTGCATGCGGTTGAAGGCGGCGCCGGCGCGGCGCACCTCGCTCGCCCCTTCCGGGCGGATCGGCCCGTTATCGCGGCCCATGCCGAAATTCTCCGCCGCCTCCGCCAGCCGGCGGATGCCGCGCACCTGGGTGCGCAGGAACAGCGCCGCCAAAATCACCAGCAGCAGCGCGGAGCCGATCAGCCAGACCAGAAAGATGTAGAAGGTGCCGATGAAAAGCCGTTTGCGCGGCACGTCGATGCGGATCACCCCGTCCGCCATCTGGATATTCACCCGCAATATGCCGGGGGTTTTGTGCCAGGAGACATTGAAGGGCCGGTGCACATCCTGGGCGAGCGCATTGGCGAGGTCGTTATCCACCGGGCCGGGAGCGTCGGGCGGCGGCAGATGTTCCAGCGTCTCGCCGCTCAGAAAAACGGAATCGAAGTTGAAATGTTTTTGTCCCTCCTGCAGCACCAGCGTGCGGTGCGAGGGATCGCGCTCGATCTGGTCGATCATGAAGCCGATCTCGCCGCCCACCGCATCGGCCAGGCGCCGGGAGAGCTCATCCAGATGCGAGCCGTAGAAAATCTGCAGCGCCACCGCCTGCAGCACCACCATCGGGATCAGCACGATCAGCAGCGAGCGCCCGAACAGCCCGCGCGGCAGAATTTTGCGAAACAGCCGGTCCGGCTGCAGCGGGCCAAGCCGCAGCTTCATGCCCGGCTCACGGCCCCGGCTTAAGCACATAGCCCTTGCCGCGCACCGTCTGCAGAAAGCGCGGCTCGCGCGGGTCCGGCTCGATCTTGCGGCGCAGCCGCGTCACCTGCACATCGATGGCGCGCTCATTCACATCGTCCAGCCCCATCGCCGCGGCCAGCGCCTCGCGCGAGAAGGTTTCGTGCGGGCGGGCCGCCAGCGTGGTCAGCAGCGCCAGCTCCGCCCCGGTGAGGCGCACCCGCGCCTGCGGGCTGATCAGCTCGCCGCGCGCGGCATCGAAGCTGGCCTCGCCCAAAGGCAGCGGGCCGGAGGTGAGCGTCGGCGGCTGGGCGCGGCGCAGCATGGCGCGCAGCCGGGCCACCAGCACCCGCGGGTCGAACGGCTTGCCGAGATAATCATCCGCCCCGGCCTCGAACCCGGCGACGACATCCTCGGGCGTATCCCGGGCGGTGAGCAGCAGGATCGGCATCGAAGGCGCCCGCTCGGCGCGCAGGCTGTTGGTGAGGTCCAGCCCGGTTTCGCCGGGCATCATCACATCCAGCACCATCAGGTCGAATTCCATCGCCCGCAGCCGCTCACGGGCCTCGGCGGCGGAGCCGGCGCGGGTGACGCGAAACCCGTTCTCGGTGAGGTAGCGCCCGGCCAGCTGCGCCAGCCGCGCATCGTCATCCACCAGCAGGATATGCGGCGCGTCCTCGGGCGGGGGGCTGGCGCTGTGGCTCATGCGTGGCTACGGGCTGCGCGGCGCCTTGGCGGGGCGCGGCGCCTCCAGCGCGTCCAGATGGGCGCGGCCCTGCTCGTTGATCAGCCCGCGCATCACCCGCTTGAAGCCTTCCACCGCCGGGCCGCCGGCCTCGCGATAGGCGTTGAGCAGACGCTCGCGCTGGGCTTCGAAGAGCTTGCGCTCCAGCGCCGCGCCCTTTTCGGTGAGGCTGAGCAGGCGCTGGCGCCGGTCCTTGGCACCGGGCACCTGGTCGACATAGCCGTCCCGGATCAGCGGCCCCAGCACCCGGGTAAGGCTCTGCTTGGTGATGCCGAGGATGGAGAGCAGCTCGCCCACCTTCAGCCCCGGCTTGCGGCCGATCCAGTGCAGGCAGCGATGATGGGCGCGGCCGAAATCCATGCCGGCGAGGATGGCATCCGGGGGGGCGTTGAGGTCGCGCAGGGCGAAAAACACCATGTCCTGCGCCGTGCGCAGCTCGTCTTCACGCAAAAACAGCAGGCTGTTGCCCGGCGCCGGGTGCGACGCGCCCGTCTGGGTTTCACGTTTGCCGGGCGGGAAAGAGGGAAGCGTTGTTTCGGGCATGGCAGTGTTTTGAACCGTTCGTTGGGCCGTTCGTGGTAATGCGACTGTCTTTTACGCAAAGCTTTATTGTCATCAAATCGTACCCCAATCGGATGGGTTTGGCCATGGCGTGTCGGGGGCTGCCTGCGTCGTCACGCATTGTCTCGCCCCGATCAAGCCAGCCTGCGCAACGCTGTCCCGGAACAGAACAGACGCGGGAGGTTCCAGGTCCGGCACATACCAGCCAATGCGGCGGCGAAAGGGCTAAAAAAAACGCCATCGGCTGGAAAGCTGACTTTTTAGTCAACTACGCCACTTAAGCCACATGCCGGATGCTGGGCGAAAACTGATCCCTCTCGAAGGCTTGCGCGGCATCGCCGCCGCCATCGTCGTGCTGTACCATCTGGTGCTGGCCTACACGCCGCACGGGGTGGGGGCGGTGCCGCATGGCCATGGGGTGCTGGATTTGCTCACCCAGTTTATCCTCGGCATGCTCAATGGCGGCGCCGCGGTGGCGGTGTTTTTCGTGCTCTCCGGCTTCATTCTCAGCCTGCCCTTCGCGCGGGACCGGCGGCCGGTGCGCGTCGCGGTGGCGATGCTCAAGCGCTGGCCGCGCCTGGCCTGCCTTACCGTCATCGCCTGCCTGTTCGCCTTTCTGCTGATCAGCTGGTCGGGGCTGGAATATAAGCAGGCGGCGCATGTGATCGGCGCGCAATGGCTGGCCACGCACGGCAATTCGCCGATCCGCCCGGCGCATCTCACCTGGTACGAGGCGCTGCGCGAAGGGCTGGTGAATGTGTTCATGCTGGGCGAGGTGAAGTTCGATTCGCCGCTTTGGACCATGCGCATCGAGCTGTTCGGCTCCTTTGCCATCTTCCTGTTCGCGCCGGTCCTGTTCGCGCTGCGTAGCTGGGTGTTGCGGCTGGGGCTGATGGCGCTGGCGGCCTGGCTCGCCGGGACCTCCTACCCGTTCACCTTTTTCACCGATTTCCTCTGCGGCACGCTGCTGGCGATGCTGTTCGCGGAAAACCGCCTACCGGCGCTGGGCAATAAATCCGCCTGCGCGCTGGGGCTGCTCGGGCTCTATCTGTTCAGCTTCACCTATGAGCAGACGCTGTTGATGCACGCGCCGCTGAAGGCGATCCTGCCCGGCGCCTGCAGCCATTATGTCTGGGATGCCGGGGCGGCGCTGATCATCGTCGTGCTGCTCGGCAACCCGACGATGCGCCGGGTGTTCTCCGGCGGCTGGGCGGTGTGGCTGGGGCTGCTCTCCTTCCCGATCTATCTGCTGCACGGGCCGATTTTGCTCTCCGCCGGCGCCATCGCCTTCATGGCCGGGGTGGGCCAGCTGGGGGTGGCCGGGGCGGCGCTGGTGGCGGCGTTCTGCTCGATCGTGCTCACCTTGATCTGCGCGGTGCCGCTGGCCTGGGTGGACCAGATCTGGACGCGCCTGCTCTCGCGCCTGACCAAGCCCCTCACCCGGCACAGCGCGCGAAAGCCGGCCGCGATGCTGGAGACGGCGGGGCTGTAGGCCATACATTTCGGTGTGATGATATCGCGCCGGACAGGCTTTTTGTTGCGGCGTTTCATTGCTAGGTTGCGGGATAATTTTTCGGAGAGCCGCACCGCCGATGCCGATTTTCAACGCCAAGCTCTTTGCAACCTACTTGGTCCAGCACGTCTCGGCAAATCCGTTTGGAGAAGGCGCTTGCGCGAAACATGTGCGGTTGGCGCTGGCGGCTGGGGGGCTGAAGCCGATTACTTGGCCGGTTCCCGCGAAGGATTGGGGCGGCACCTTGCTGGCTCTGGGCTTCAAGCCGGTTTCCGCTGTTGGGTACGTGCCGCAGCTTGGTGATGTGATCGTGATGCAACCACCCAAGGGCGAAAAGCCTTACGGCCATATCGAGGGCTATGACGGCAAAAATTGGGTTTCGGATTTCGTGCAGCGTGAAATCTGGCCCGGTCCGGCCTATCGTGCACAGAAGCCAGCTTATGTGATTTATCGCCATGCGCAATAAAGGTTTGATCGCCCTTTTTTGCTTTTGGGCCTGGTTTACCCCTGCCTTGGCGAGGGCCTTGCCCGCTATGGTTGATCCGGTGTTTCACCTGACTCTCCCGGCTGCGATCTATACCCACGGCTTTGAGGAATTTCCCGCTGCCCAGCTCAAGTCCTGCGGTGTGGTGGTGCGGGCGGATGCCTCTTATCGCTATTGGGTGCTGGCCGAAACCAGCAACGGCAACATGGATTATGTCATGCTTGACGGGCTGGTGAAGCCATCCTCAGGCGCGCCGTGGCAAGCAGATACGCAAGGCGTATTCCTGCGGCGCAGTGCCGCCGGCTGCAGCTTGATCGATCCGCTGGACCAAGTGTTTGCTTATTACCAATCCTATGAAACAGACAGCCCGGCGATTGGTGGGGCCGTGTTCGTCGCCTTGGCGCGGGATGCGGTTCGCCGCTTCAGTGCCGCTTATGGGTCGTCCGCGCGCTTCAAGGCCGCGTTGGTTGCGCAAAAGCGTCTGCCCAGCCTATCGATCTTAAAAAACGCGTTGGCGCGCTGATGAAGGTTTGTTGCAGAAGGAGCATGGGGGGGTTTTGAAATGAACCCCACATCCCTAATAGCTTTTGATTTTTAGAGCGCTATTGGTTCAGGTTGACGCGGTTGCGTCACCCTGAACGCGCTCTAACACTTTGATTAAGAGGCTGATTCACGCTTCAGCTTGATCGCTTCGCGATTCAATCTGAACCGATCAGGCTCTAGCGGCTCACAGATCGGCGTTGCCGCCTGAGAGCATCACGCCGACCACCTTGCCCCTGGCGTCGATCTTGCCCGCCAGCAGCGCCGCCAGCGCCACCGCGCCGCCCGGCTCCACCACCAGCTTCAGCGTCCGTGCCGCCAGCTTCTGCGCGGCGCGGACCTCGTCATCGCTCACCGCCACGCCGGCGGCGTAGAAGCGCTGATTGATGGCGAAGGTCAGCTCGCCCGGCGCCGGGGAGAGCAGCGCGTCGCAGAACGGCGAGCTTTTCATGTCGTTACTCAGCCGCGCGCCGGCCGCCAGGGAGCGGGCGGTGTCGTCCCAGCCTTCCGGTTCGGCGGTGTGCAGATGCGTGGCCGGCGAGAGGTCGGAGAAGGCCAGGGCCGTCCCCGCCGCCAGCCCGCCGCCGCCGGCCGGGGTGATGTAATCATCCATCGTCAGCCCGGCCGCCTTGGCATCCTCCAGCAGCTCCAGCGCCGCCGTGCCCTGGCCGGCGATCACGTCCGGATGGTCATAAGGCGGGATCAGGCTGGCGCCGGTCTCGGCGGCGATGCTGGCCGCGATGGCGGCGCGGTCCTCGGTAAAGCGGTCATAGCTGACCACCCGCGCCCCCCAGAATTCGGTGGATTCGCGTTTGATCGCCGGCGCGTCGGCGGGCATCACGATGGTCGCGGGCACGCCCAGCATGGCGGCGGCGCAGGCGACACCCTGGGCATGGTTGCCGGAGGAATAGGCGACGACGCCGCGCGCCCGGATGTCGGCCGGCAGGCGCAGCATGGCGTTGGTGGCGCCGCGCAGCTTGAAGGTGCCGGTGCGCTGCAGAACCTCCGGCTTGACCAGCACGGTCGCGCCCAGCGTTTTATCGAGACTGGCGCTGCGCAGCATCGGGGTGCGCACGATATGGCCCTGCAGCCGCGCGGCGGCGGCGTGAACATCCTGGGGGGTCGGCAGCATCATGGGCGCGGAAACTCCTTGGCCGTGGCGGGTGCCGTGATCCGGCAGACGCGATAGCTCATCACCACCGCCTGGCCCTGCTTGCGGCTGATCGTGCCGAGCGGGTCCGGGCAGGGCGTGCTATCGCGCCGCGTGATCAGCACCCCGTTGGCACCCTGCAATTTCGCGTTGCGCCAGTCCAGATACGCCCAGCGCGGGCCGATCCCCAGAACCGGCATGGCTTTCGGGGCATAAAACGCCAGTTCGGAGGCGGTGGCGTAATCGTCCGAGGTGATGAAGGCGGGGTGGGTGGCGCTGGCCTGCGCCGCGAGTCCGGGCCAGCCGGCCATCTGCACGGCGGCGGTGTCGCGCGCGGCGGGCACGGGCAGGAACGGGTGCAGCACCTGCACATAGACCAGCCCGGTCAGCCCGAAGCCCAGCGCCAGCGCGCTGCGCGTGAAGCGCGGCGGCGCGGCGGCGGCGGCGAGGCAGGCGGAGGGGTAGAGAATGGCGACCCAGTTGCCCTGCACCCGGTCGGTCAGCACATGTTCCAGAAACACCGCCGCCGGCAGCAGGCTGAGCCAGAGCAGCAGCCGCGCCCCGGGGGAGGGATCGGCCCGCAAATGCCAGAGCCCGCGCACCGCCAGAATGGCGATCAGCGGGGTGAAAAACAGCGCCTGCCCGCCGATCAACTCGCCGAAAAACTGCGCGGCGCGGGCGGGGTCGAACCCATCCACCCGGCCACCTTGCTTCAGATAGCTGGCCCAGCCATGGGTGGCGTTCCAGGCGAAATCCGGCGCGAACACCAGCAGCGCCAGGGCGATGCCCAGCCACGGCCAGGCCGTGCGCAGCGTGGCGCGGATGGATGGGACGCTGAGCGCCCACAGCCCGGTGCCGGCCAGCAGCAGGGCGGCGGTATATTTGGAAAACAAGGCCGCCCCGGCCAGGGCGCCCGCGGCCAGCCACCAGCGCGCATCCCCGCTCTGCACCAGCCGGGCCAGCGCCCAGAGGGTGAGCGTCCAGAAGAAGATCAGCGGCGTGTCCGGCGTCATTAAAATGCTGCCGGCACCCAGCATCAGCGTCGCATTCAGGAAGCCAGCGGCCAGCAGCCCGCAGCGCTGGCCGGGCAGGATGCGGTTGCCGGCATCATAGAGCGCCAGCGACCCCAACGCCGCCGAAACCGGCCCGAGCAGCCGGATGCCGAGCGGATCATTGCCCAAGAGCGCGGTGCCGAGACGGATCCACAGCGCCACCATCGGCGGATGGTCCAGATAGCCGGCCTGCAACGGCCGCGCCCAGCTGAAATAATAGGCTTCGTCAGGGGTCAGCGGCAGCCAGGCGGCCAGGACGAGGCGCAGGACGGTGAGCGCCGCCAGCGCCGCGAGGGCAAACCCCATGCTAGCGCACGCGCCAGACCAAAGTGGCGGAGACCGCGTAATTCCACACCACGCCAACCGCCGCCCCCGCCGCCCCGGAGAATAATATATGCCCGTTTTCGGCATAGAGCGCCTTGGCGATGCCGATATTGGCGATCGCCCCCAGCCCGCAGACGAGCATGAACAAGGCCAGGCCGCGCCAGGCCTTCGCCCGCTTCAGCCGCTGCGCGCGGTAGGTGAGCTGGTTGTTGAGCTGGAAATTCGCCACCATGGCGATGATGGTGCCGATGGTCTGCGCGGTGCCGAAATCCGCCCCGGCGGCGGCGGCGATCTGCGCCACCGCCAGATTGACCAGCACCCCGACAATGCCGACCAGCGCGAAGGAAATGAAGCGCAGCGGCACCGTGCCGCGCAGCGCCTTGTCCAGCAGCAGCCCGGCGAATTGCGCCAGCACCAGCACGTCCAGCTTGCTCTCGCCGGCCAGGCGCGGGCGGAATTTATATGGGATTTCGGCGATGTTCAGCACACGCGGCGAGGCCAGGATCAGATCCAGCAAAATCTTGAAGCCCTGCCCGGTCAGGCGCGAAGCCAGGGCCTCGAACAGCTCCCGGCGCAGCAGGAAAAACCCGCTCATCGGGTCCGAGATCGAGGTGTGGGTGACCGCCTGGGCGATGCGGATGCCGGTCTCCGAGAGCTTCACCCGCAGCGGCGAGGAGAGGCCGGCGGAATCCCCGCCTTCCACATGCCGGCTGCCCACCGCCATATCCGCCCCGGCGCGTACCGCCTCCAGCATCAAAGGCAGGCGGGTTTCGTCATGCTGCATATCGCCATCGATGACGGCGACATAATCGGCGGAGGAAGACAGTGCGCCTTCGATCACCGCCGAGGACAGGCCGCGCCGGCCGATGCGCCGGATGCAGCGCACCCGCGTATCGCCCTGCGCCAGGCGCTTGGCCTCGGCGCTGGTGCCATCGGGGCTGTCATCGTCGACGAACACCACCTCCCAGTCCAGCCCGGTCAGGGCCTGGTCCAGGGCGGCCACCATGGGTGCTACGTTCGCACGCTCATTATAGCACGGTACGACGACCGTGAGGGCGAGCGACACGGGATCAGAGGGATTCGAGAATGGCCTCGGCGCGGCTGACCTCGAAGCCACCCGGCTCCTCGACCGCGACCTTGGTGACGACGCCATCCTCCAGCACCAGCGCGAAACGCTGGCTGCGGATGCCCATGCCGCGCGCGACCAGATCCAGCTCCAGCCCCAGCGCCTTGGTGAAGGCGGCGGAACCGTCGGCCAGGAACTGCACGGCCTCGCCGGCCTTCTGGTCCTTGGCCCAGGCGCCGAGCACGAAGGCGTCGTTGACGGCCATGCAGACGATCCGGTCCACGCCCTTCTCCTTCAGCTCCGGCGCCAGCTTGACGAAGCCGGGCACGTGCTTGGCGCTGCAGGTGGGGGTGAAGGCGCCGGGAACGGCGAACAGCACGACCTTGCCGGTGCCCAGCAGCTCCGCCGTATCCGTCTCGCGCGGCCCGTCCGGCGTGGCCAGCATGAGCTTCATGGCCGGAATCTTGTCCCCGATATTGATCATTGTCTGCCTGTTTACGGTGAATGAATAAACACGTTGTAAGCCAACTGATGGCTGGCGTGAAGCCGATCCCGCCCGGGCTGGCCGAGGCGAGGCGGGCCGCCTATAGTAAGATGATGACGGAGCGAGAGATTTCCCCCTCACCGCCGCCTTCCTGGCTGACCGGGCAGGTGCTGCTGGCGATGCCATCCCTGCGCGATCCACGCTTTGCGCAAGGCGTGATCTTTATCTGCGCGCATAACGAAGAGGGCGCGATGGGGCTGATGCTCAACCGCCAGCTGCGCAAGCCGAAATTCGGCGATTTGATGCAGCAATTGAATGTCGAGCCGAATCCACCTCAGCGCGAATTGCCGATGGGGCAGGGCGGGCCAGTTGAGGATCATCGCGGCTTCGTGCTGCATTCGGCGGACTGGATCGGCGAGGGCAGTTTGAATGTGGATGGCGCGCATGTGCTCAGCGCCAGCATGGATGTGCTGCAGGCGATCGCCCGTGGCGAAGGTCCGGAAAAAGCCCGGCTGCTGCTGGGCTATTCCGGTTGGGGGGCGGGGCAGCTGGAGGATGAGATCCGCCAGAATAGCTGGCTGAACGTGCCGGCGGACGACGCGATTTTGTTCGATGCGAATTATCAGAGCAAATGGCAGCGCGGCCTGGCGAAGCTAAAGATTGACCCCGGGATGCTTTCGGGCGATGCGGGCCAGGCATGAAACAGATCGTCATCGCCACCCATAATCCCGGTAAGCTGAAGGAATTCATCACGCTGCTGGCGCCGTTCGGCTTCACCGTGACCTCGTCGGGGGAGTTGGGCCTGCCCAGCCCTTCGGAAACGGCGCGGGATTTCGCCGGCAATGCGCGGATCAAGGCGCTGACCGCCGCCAAGGCCTCCGGCCTGCCGGCGCTGGCGGATGATTCCGGGCTTTCGGTGCTGGCGCTGAACGGCCAGCCCGGTGTGTTCTCCGCCCGCTATGCGGGGGATGATTATCCCGGCGCCTTCGCCAAGATCATCGCCGCCGCCAAGTCCAAGGATGTCTGGGACGCCTGGTTCACCTGCGCGCTGTGCCTGGCGCAGCCCGATGGCAGCACCGCCACCTATATCGGCGAGGCGCCGGGGCGCATCGCCCCGGAAGCGCGCGGCGAGGCCGGGTTCGGCTATGACGCGATCTTCATTCCCAACGGCTATGAGCAGACCTATGCCGAGCTGGGCGATGAAAAAGAGAGCATCAGCCACAGGGCCAGAGCCTTCGAACAAATCGAAGCCGTACTCGCCGGCAAATAAAAAAGGGCCCCACTCCGGGGCCTTTTTATTTGCCTGTGCCTTGCCGCGCCCCAGCCCCCAAGTGTCAAAAGTTTTGAGGGGGGTAAGGGGGATTTTTTTCAAAAAATCCCCCCTTGTTTCGTCCAAAAAAACGGCGCCTCGCGGCGCCGTTTCCTTCGTCCAACCGCTGATTAGGCGGAGTAGTACATTTCGAACTCGACCGGGTGCGGCGTGTGTTCGAACTTGTACACTTCCTTCCACTTCAGCTCGATATAGCTCTCGATCTGCTCCTTGGAGAACACGTCGCCGGCGAGCAGGAACTCGTGGTCGGCTTCCAGGGCGCCCAGGGCTTCGCGCAGAGAGCCGCAGACGGTCGGGATGTCCTTCAGCTCTTCCGGCGGCAGGTCGTACAGATCCTTGTCCATCGGGTCGCCCGGGTGGATCTTGTTCTTGATGCCGTCGATCGCCGCCATCATGATGGCGGAGAAGGAGAGGTAGGGGTTGCAGGTCGGATCCGGGAACCGCACTTCGACGCGCTTCGCCTTCGGGCTGGTCGTGTACGGAATACGGCAGGAGGCGGAGCGGTTGCGGGCGGAATAGGCCAGCAGCACCGGCGCCTCGAAGCCCGGGATCAGGCGCTTATAGGAGTTGGTCGACGGGTTGGAGAACGCGTTGATCGCCTTGGCGTGCTTGATGATGCCGCCGATGGCGTACAGGCAGGTCTCGGACAGGTCCGCATAGCCATTGCCCGCGAAGAGCGGCTTGCCGGCCTTCCAGATGGACAGATGGGTGTGCATGCCCGAGCCGTTATCGCCATAGATCGGCTTCGGCATGAAGGTCGCGGTCTTGCCATAGGAATGGGCGACGTTGTGGACGCAGTACTTATAGATCTGCATCTGGTCGGCCATGGTGGTCAGGGACGCGAACTTGGTGCCCAGCTCGTGCTGAGACTGTGCCACCTCATGGTGGTGCTTCTCGATCGGCAGGCCCATCTCGCCCATGGCGGAGAGCATCTCGGCGCGCAGGTCGGATTCGCTATCCACCGGCGGGACCGGGAAATAGCCACCCTTGACGACCGGGCGGTGGCCCATATTGCCCTCGGGATAATCCTTCAGCGAGGAGCCGGGGCCCTCGATGGAGTCGAGCTGGTAGATGCCGTAATTGCCGCCGGTGCCGAACTTCACGTTGTCGAAGATGAAGAACTCGGCTTCCGCGCCGATGAAGGCGGAATCGCCGATGCCGGTGGACTTCAGATAGGCCTCGGCCTTCTTCGCGGTGGAGCGCGGGTCGCGGGCATAGCCCTGGCCGGTGGAGGGCTCGACGATGTCGCAGAACAGGATCAGGCTCGGCTTGGCCGAGAACGGGTCCAGCACGGCGCTGTCCAGGTCCGGCTTCAGGATCATGTCAGACTCGTTGATCGCCTTCCAGCCGGCGATGGAGGAGCCGTCGAACATGAAGCCGTCTTTCAGGCTGTCCTCGTCCACGGTGGAAACGTACTGCGCGGTGTGCTGCCACTTGCCCTTGGGATCGGTGAACCGCAGATCGACATACTCGACCCCGTTCTCCTTGATCATGTTCAGAACTTTGGCGACGCCATCGCCGCCCTCGGCCTTCTTAGCCATAGACTTTACCCCGTTAATAATTGTTACCCGTTGAGGCCAAGCGGCGCGCACCATGCGGACCGCCCTTGAAACGCGTAGCGCCCGGCATGTTAAACATGCCGGGCTGCTTGGCAATGGTGGTTAGACCGCTGCCTCGCCCTTTTCGCCGGTCCGGATGCGGATGGCCTCTTCGATGGAGGAGATGAAGATCTTGCCATCGCCGATGCGCCCGGTGCGGGCGGCGTTGGTGATCGCCTCGACGGCGCGCTCGACGACCGCGTCGTCGCACACCACTTCGATCTTCACCTTCGGCAGGAAGTCCACAACATACTCGGCGCCGCGATAGAGCTCGGTATGGCCCTTCTGACGCCCAAATCCCTTGGCTTCGACGACAGTGATGCCCTGCAGGCCAACCTCGTGCAGCGCTTCCTTCACTTCATCCAGCTTGAACGGCTTGATGATCGCTTCGATCTTCTTCATCTGGTTTACGCCGGGCCCGGGGCCCCTGCGTCCTCCTCTGGTTTCGTCGGACAGCACGCTTGGAACCCCGCCCCGGCATCAGGTGGGCAAGCGCACGCCAGCCAACGGGCTGACGAAATTACGCTTTGCACAAGCCATGCCAGAACGATTTTCCGCGCGGTGCCGCGATTGCGGCAATCCTATCAAAGGCGAAAACGCGGTTTTGCTCAAGCGGCGGCGATTTTGGCCTAAATTTTGGGCAATCTTGCCGCCCGCGCTTTGGGCGGTTAAATCCTGCTGCCCGAGTTAGGATTTTTGCGACGTGAAACCTGTGAATGCGCTGCTTGCCGCCACCGGCACCACCATCTTCACCGTGATGTCCGCGCTGGCGGTCGAGCATCGGGCGATCAATCTCGGCCAGGGCTTTCCCGATAGCGAGGGCCCGGAGGATATCGTGCGGGCGGCGGCCGAGGCGCTGTTGGATCAGCGCAACCAATATCCGCCGCTGACCGGCCTGCCGGAGCTGCGTGCCGCCGTCGCCGCCGCCAATCAGCGTTTTTACGGGCTGGAGATCGACCCGGCGCAGGGCGTCGTCGTCACCTCCGGCGCCACCGAGGCGATCACCGCCAGCCTGATGGCGCTGCTCAACCCCGGTGACGAGGTGGTGCTGATCGAACCGCTCTACGATACCTATTTGCCGGTGGTGAAATTGCTGGGCGCGGTGCCGAAGCTGGTGCGGCTGGAACCGCCGAACTGGGAGCTGCCGCGCGCCGAACTGGAGGCCGCGTTCGGGCCGAAGACCAAGGCGCTGCTGCTGAACTCGCCGATGAACCCGACCGGCAAGGTTTTCACCCCCGATGAGCTGGCTTTTATCGCCGCCTTGCTGCGCCGGCACGATGCCTATGCGGTCTGTGACGAGGTCTATGAGCATCTGGTCTTCGCCGGCACCAAGCATGTGCCGCTGGCCACCCTGCCAGGCATGGCCGAACGGACCTTGCGCATCGGCAGCGCCGGCAAAACCTTCTCCCTCACCGGCTGGAAGGTCGGTTATATCTCCGGCCCCAATGCGCTGATGAGCGTGGTGGCGAAAGCCCACCAGAACCTCACCTTCACCACCCCGCCCAATCTGCAGCGCGCCGTCGCCTACGGGCTGGGCAAACCGGATGCGTATTTCGACAGCCTGGCCGGTGGGCTGCAGGCGCAGCGCGATCTGCTGGATGCCGGGCTCACCCGCCTGGGCTTTCGCACCCTGCCGGCCCAAGGCAGCTATTTCATCACCGCGGATTTCTCGCCGCTCGGCTTCGAGGGGGACGATGTCGCCTTCTGCCGCGCCATCACCGAGGAGGCCGGGGTGGCCGCGATTCCGGTCTCCGCCTTCTATGTCGGCGCGGCGCCGCGCCATTATGCGCGCTTCGCCTTCTGCAAGCAGCCGGCGGTGCTGGAGGAGGCCTTGCGCCGCCTGGAGCGCTGGGTCGCAACAAGGCCATTGACGGCGCTGGCTTGACCGCGCTACTTGGCCCCACCCTGGATGGCGGACGTAGCTCAGTTGGTAGAGCGCCGGTTTGTGGTACCGGTTGTCGCGGGTTCAATCCCCGTCGTTCGCCCCAGGTTTCCCTCATAAAGCCGCCCTCAAAAATCTCTGCGCCTTTGCACCCGGGTGTTTCATGACCGTTGCCGCGCTGATTCTGGCTGGGGGCAAGGCGACGCGGATGGGGGGCGCTGATAAGGCGTTGATCCCGCTGCATGGGCGCCCGCTTTTGGCGCATGTGCTGGCGCGCCTGGCACCGCAGGCCGCCCCCATCGCCCTCTCCGCCAATGGCGATCCTGCCCGCTTCGCGGCCTTTGGCGTGCCGGTGCTGCCCGACGCGCCGGATTTTGCCCATTGCGGCCCGCTCGCCGGGGTGCAGGCCGGGCTCGCCTGGGCCGCGGCGCAGGGCGCGGATTTCCTGCTCACCATCCCGGTGGACACGCCCTTTTTCCCCACCACCCTGGCCGCCGACCTCGCCCCCGGCCCCTCCGTCGCAGTCTATGCCGGGCGCCAGCACCATCTCGCCGCCCTCTGGCCGGTCGCCTTCCGCCCCGCTTTGGAAAATTTCCTGCGCCAGGACAGCAAATTCAAAGTCCGCGACGCGCTGGCGCTGTGTCAGGCCCGCCAGGTGCATTTTACAGCCCAAGCCGACCCCTTTGCCAACCTCAACAGGCCTGAGGATCTCTCAGATTTCGGCTGAATTTTAACGGTCTGTAAAAGATTTACGCTGCATATGCGAAGCGAGTGCAGGTTTTCACATATTTACCTGGTTTTTTCACAAAACCTTCTGACGCGCCGCAAAACCGGGTGTATTTGAGCTGCCGCAACCATCCATTCCGGACGTTCAGCGGAGACCCAAATGTCGTACCAAGATAGCATCCGTACCACCAGCGAACTGATCGCCGCCAAGGGCGGCGCCTGGGATGGTATTTCCCCAGAGGCCGTGGCCCGCATGCGGCTGCAGAACCGCTTCCGCACCGGGCTGGACATTGCCCGCTACACCGCCAAGGTGATGCGCGAGGACATGGCGGCGTATGACGCCGACCCGGCGAACTACACGCAGTCGCTCGGCTGCTGGCACGGCTTCATCGCGCAGCAGAAGATGATCTCCATCAAGAAGCATTTCGGCACCACCAAGCGCCGCTACATCTACCTCTCTGGCTGGATGATCGCCGCCCTGCGCTCCGAATTCGGGCCGCTGCCCGACCAGTCCATGCACGAGAAAACCTCCGTCCCGGCGCTGATCGAGGAAATCTACACCTTCCTGCGTCAGGCCGATGCGCGTGAGCTGGGCGGCCTGTTCCGCGAGCTGGACGCGGCGCGCGAAGCCGGCGATCTCGCCAAGCAGAAAGAGATCCAGAGCAAGATCGATCATTTCGAGACCCATGTCGTGCCCATCATCGCGGATATCGATGCGGGCTTCGGCAATGCGGAAGCCACCTATCTGCTGGCGAAGAAGATGATCGAGGCCGGCGCCTGCGCGCTGCAGATCGAAAACCAGGTTTCCGACGAAAAGCAGTGCGGCCATCAGGACGGCAAGGTGACGGTGCCGCATGAGGATTTCGTCGCCAAGATCCGCGCGCTGCGTTACGCCTTCATGGAAATGGGCGTCGAGGACGGTGTCATCGTCGCCCGGACGGACAGCCTGGGGGCGGGCCTGACCAAGCAGATCGCCTTCTCCAAGGAGCCCGGCGATATCGGCGACCAGTATAATGCCTTCCTGGATTGCGAAGAGGTCGACACCGCCACTATCGGCAATGGCGATGTGCTGATCACCCGCAACGGCAAGCTGCTGCGTCCGAAGCGTCTGCCCTCCAACCTGTACCAGTTCCGTGCCGGCACCGGCGCTGACCGTTGCGTGCTGGATTGCATCAACGCCCTGCAGAACGGCGCCGACCTGCTCTGGATCGAGACCGAGAAGCCGCATATCGAGCAGATCGCCTCGATGGTTGACCGTATCCGCGAGGTCATCCCGAACGCCAAGCTGGCCTACAATAATTCCCCGTCCTTCAACTGGACGCTGAATTTCCGCCAGCAAGTCTTCGATGCGATGAAGGCGGCCGGCCAGGATGTCTCCGGCTATGATCGTGCGAAGCTGATGAGTGCGGAGTATGACGCGACCCCGTTGGGCCTGGAAGCCGATGAGAAGATCCGCACCTTCCAGCGCGATGCGGCCAAGCGCGCCGGCATCTTCCATCATCTGATCACCCTGCCGACCTACCACACCGCGGCCCTCTCCACCGATAATCTGGCCAAGGAATATTTCGGCGAGCAGGGTATGCTGGGCTATGTTGCCGGCGTGCAGCGCAAGGAGATCCGCCAAGGCATCGCCTGCGTGAAGCACCAGAACATGGCCGGCTCCGATCTCGGCGACGACCACAAGGAATATTTCGCCGGCGAGGCCGCGCTGAAGGCCGGCGGCGCGCATAACACGATGAACCAGTTCGCGGCCTGAACCGCACCTTCCTGGGCCTGCCCGGTGTGATGACGGGCAGGCCTTTCAGGTGCGGCGCGAGAATCGCACGATTTTGAACTTCCCAACGGCCCGGCTTTCCGGGCCGTTTTTTATCGCCCGGCGCTGGGCAAAGCCCGTCGCAGCCCATAAGAGCCCCGCATGTCCCGCATCATCCGGCATTTCTGGACGCTCTATTTCACCCTGCTCGGCCTCAGCGCGCTGGCGCTGCTGCCGCCGCTGCTGCGGCGCGGGCTGGCCTATGTGGAGATCGATTCGGATGAAGGCTGGAATGTCGTGCGGGCGCTGCGCGCGGCGGTGCATGTGCAGCTCTACGCGCGGCCGCCAGGGCTGGATTTCACCAATTATCCGCCGCTTTCCTTCCATCTGATCGGCGCGCTCAGCGGGCTGGGGCTGGACCCGCTTTTCACCGGCCGGGCGCTGGCGCTGCTGTCCCTGCTGGGGCTGGGCGCGCTGGCGGGTGTGGCGGTGGCGCGGCTGTGCGGCCAGGCCTGGCAAGCCGCCTGCGCCGGGCTGGGCTTCATCCTTTTCCTGGCCTTGTTCATGCCGGTGCGCGTTGCGGTGGACGACCCGCAACTGCTCGGCATGCTGGCTGAGATGGCGGGGTTTGTGCTGTTTCTGCGGCGCGGCCCGCTCTGGCTGGTCGCCTGCCTGTTCGTGCTGGCGATATTCACCAAACACTCCTTGCTGGCGCTGCCGATCGGGGTGGGGCTGAGCCTGCTCTGGCAGCGGCGCTGGGCCGAGCTGGGTCTCTTCCTGGCCGCCGGCGCAGCGCTGGCGGATGTGCTGCTCTGGCTCAGCTTCCGGTTCGACGGCCCTTATTTCTTCGCGCATCTGCTCGCCCCGCGCGCCTTTTCCTGGCGGGACATGGCCTCCCAGACCGGCAGTTTCCTCGTCCGTTTCTGGCCGCTACTGGCGCTGGCCATCGGCTGGGGCTGGCAGGGGCGGCGCCAGCCGGCGCGCCAAGCCTGCCTGCTGGCGCTGATCGCGGCGCTGATCCTCGGCATCGTCTTCTCCGGCGGCGATGGCGTCGGGCTGAACGTGTTTTTCGAAGCGCTCTGGCTGTGCACGCTGATGGCGGTGCTGGCGGGGGCGGCGCAGGGTGGCTGGCGGCGCTTCGCCCTGCTCTGGCCGCTTTTGTTCCTGCCGATGGCCAGCCTCGAAGCCTGGCGCGAGCTGGGCGCCCTGCCCCAGGCGCAGGCGGAGTTCGCCGCCGCGCGCGACGCGCTGCAGGCCATCAAGGGCCCTGTGGTCTGCGAAAACCTGCTGCTCTGCACCGCCGCCGGGCATCAATCGTCCTTCTCGCCCTATTTCGTCGCCAGCCGCATCCGCGACGGCAAGCTCTCGGCGGCGCAGATCGACACGCTGCTGAGCAGCCATAGCCTCGCCGCGGTGCAGATCGGCGCCACCGACCGGCCCATCCATCGCCCGCAATTCACCCCTGACTTTCTGGATACCCTGCACCAGGATTATCGCCCGCTTCAGCAGGGCCGCACGCTCTCGCTCTGGGTGCCGCGCTAGCCGTGCAGTTTGCCCCCCGGTTTGCCAGGGCCAAACCCCGCATGGTAAGCGCTTTGCCCTGACGGGGCAGGGCGCTTGCCCGTTCCTTGCAATCTTTCCGGAGATGATCGGACCAAGGCATGGCAAAGAAACTCGTTTGGGGCCGGGCCTGGCATGGCCGTTCCTATGATCTCGGCAAAATGACACTGCCCGAGCTCTGGGCCGCCTACATCACCTATCCGGCGATCAATCTCTACGCGGCCATCGCGCTCGCCGCCGGGCTCTATGCCGGTTTCACCGCACGGCACTGGACGCAGATCGCGCTGCCGATCATCGCCGTGCTGATCGTCTATCCTCTGGTCTGGTATGGGCTGCACCGGTTCGTGCTGCATGGGCGCTGGCTCTACCGGATGCGCTGGAGTGCCGCGCTCTGGAAGCGCATCCATTTCGACCATCACCAGGACCCGCATAAGCTGGAAGTGCTGTTCGGCGATCCGCTGAACACCATCCCGACCATGGCGATCATCACCCTGCCGATCGGCTTCGTGCTGGGCGGCTGGAGCGGGGCGGCGACGGGGATCTGCACGGCGCTGGTGACCACCTGCGTCTATGAGTTTTTCCACTGCATCCAGCATTTGAACTACAAGCCGAAAAACCGTTTCGTGCAGATGCTCAAGCGCGACCATCTGCTGCATCATTTCCAGGACGAAAACGGCAATTATGGCATCGTTTCCTTCCTGCCGGACAAGCTCTTCGGCTCCTATTACCAGGAGCGCGGCCGCAGCCCGACCGTGTTCAATCTCGGCTATGATCTCGAGCAGGCGAAGCGTTACCCCTGGGTGATGGAGCTGACCGGCAGCCCCCCGCGCGACCGCCCCCTGGTGCCACGGACGAACAAGGAAAGCGCCCCGCCTGATGCAGGATATTCAAATTGTCCCGGTGACGGACAAAAAGCTCCTCAAACGCTTCATCCTGCTGCCCGAGCGGCTGCACGGGAACGACCCCGCCTATATTGCCCCGCTGCATATGGAGCGCGAGGAAGCGCTGGGCCCGAAGAACCCGTTTTTCGGCCATGCCGAGGTGCAGTTCTGGCTGGCGGTGAAGGATGGGCGCGATGTCGGCCGCATCTCCGCGCAGATCGACACGCTGGCCCAGTCCCTGAATCCGGAGGCGCCGGGCCTGTTCGGGATGCTGGCGGCGGAGGATGATCTGGGCCTGTTCCAGACGCTGCTGGAAACCGCGGCTGGCTGGCTGCGCGCGCGTGGCATGAAGGTGATGCAGGGGCCGTTCAACCTCAACATCAATGAGGAAACCGGCGCGCTGATCGACGGTTTCGCCAGCAAGCCGATGCTGCTGATGCCGCACGACCTGCCCTATGTGGCGCGCAATCTGGAAAAGCTCGGCTTCGCCAAGGCCAAGGATGTCATCGCCTATCTCTACGATATCCGCGAGGAGCTGCCGGAATCGGTGCGGCGTTTGCTGGGCCGCCCCTTGCCGCCGGGCATCACCGTGCGGCGGATGGACATGAAAAACCTCGCCGCCGAGATCAAGAACGTCACCTCCATCTTCAACGATGCCTGGTCGCAGAACTGGGGCTTCGTGCCGCTGACCGAGGCGGAGACGGATTACCTCTCCAAATCGCTGAAGCCGCTTTTGCATCCGCGCCTGACCAGCCTGGTCGAGCGCGACGGCGAGCCGGTGGCCTTCATGATCGCGCTGCCCAATCTGAACGAGGCGATTGAGGGGCTGAACGGCAAGATCCTGCCCTTCGGCTGGGCCAAGCTGCTCTGGCGGCTGAAGGTCGCGGGGGTGAAGACCGCGCGCGTGCCGCTAATGGGCGTGCGCCGCTCGGCGGCGAAGGACATGCTGGGCAGCCTGCTGCCCTATCTGATGATCGACATGGTCCGCCGCGAAGGCCGGCAGCTCGGCTACACCCATATCGAGCTGTCCTGGATCCTGGAGGATAATCTGCCGATGCGCCGGATGATCGAGGGGCTGAAGGCGGCGCCGTACAAGACCTACCGGGTGTTCGAGGCGGGGCTGTAAGCGCCAAAATTTCGAACCTGGAGCGCGCGGTGAAGCCACAGCAGGATCAGCGGCTGGTCGGGTTGTTGGCCGTGCTCGGCTCGCAAAGCTCCGTCAATCTCGGCGCGGCCTTTGCCAAATCGCTGTTTTTGGTGATCAGCCCGGCCGGTGTCACCTGCCTGCGCGTCGCCTTCGCGGCCTTGCTGCTGGTGGCGCTGCGCGCGCCCTGGCGCCGGGTGCCGCCGCCCTCCACCCGCCCGGCGCTGCTGCTCTACGGCGCCATGCTGGCGGCGATGAACCTCGCCATCTATCAGGCTTTTCAGCGCATCCCCATCGGCATCGCGGTTGGCATCGAGGTCACGGGGCCGCTCGCCATTGTGCTGCTGTCCTCGCGCCGGCCACGGGATTTTCTCTGGCTGCTGGTGGTGGCCCTTGGTTTGGCCATGCTGCTGCCCTTGCATGTGAAGGACAGGCTGAACCCGCTCGGCATCGCCTTTGCCCTCGCGGCGGCTTCGGCCTGGGCGCTTTATATTGTCGCCGGCAAGCGTGTCGCCGCCAGCCTGGGGGCGAATGCGGTCACCTGGGGGATGATCGTCGCCGCCCTTCTCATCGCCCCGCTCGGCGCCGCGGTGCTGAATTTCGGCCAGCTGCGCCCCTGGCAGCTCGGCACTGCGCTCGCGGTTGGGCTGCTCTCCAGCGCGGTGCCCTATTCGCTGGAAATGGAGGCGATGAAGCGTCTCTCCGCCCGGGTGTTTTCCATCCTGCTCAGCGCCGCCCCGGCGATCGCCGCCTTCGCCGGCTTCCTGGTGCTGGGCGAACGCCTCACCTGGCTGCAATGGGGGGCGATGCTGTGCATCATGGTGGCCTCCGCCGGCAGCGCGCTGACCGCGCCGGCAACCCCGCCGCCGCCGACATTGGAGACTTGAATTTATAAAAGTTTTTGGGGTTTGGCGCTTTTTTCAAAAAGGGCCAAGAGAGGTTCGAGGTGTTGACGATGGCGTTGCCACCACCCCGAACGTTTGTGGGGACTTTTTGAAAAAAGTCCCCACCCCTCCGGCGGCATTCCACCGCCGCGTTGCGGCGGCGGAACCTTGGCCGCCTCCGCCCCCAAAAACTTTTGCAAATTTTCCTTAAACCCAGCCGGCCTGCCGGTACCAGGCGGCTGTCTGTGCAAAGCCCTCAGCCAGCCCGATACGCGGCGCGTAGATCTCGCGCGGCAGCAGCTCCTGCACCGGCACCGACCAATCCGGATGCAATATCTCCCGCGCCTTGCCCAGCGTGAAGATCGGCGGTGCCGCCCGCAGCCGCCCGGCAGCGCCAGATAGCGCCCCCGCCGCCAGCACCAAAGCCGCCGGCAGTTTCACCAGACGCGGCGCCCCGCCCATTGCCGCCCCGGCCTGCATCGCGACAAAGCGCAGCGTGTAGCCTTGCGCCTGGGCATCCGCCAGCGCGAAGCAGCCCGGGCGAAACCCAGCCCCGGCCACCGCCGCGATCGCCCCGGCCGCGTCATCGGCATGGATCACCGCCACCTTGCTATCGCCAAGCACCGGCGCCACCCATCCCTGCGCCGCCTTGAACATCGCCAGGCTCTCACGATCCCACGGCCCATAGACCGCCGGCGGGCGAATGAGGGCGAGCTGCTCCGGCGCCTCGGCATAGGCGGCCCTGGCCGCCTCTTCCGCGGCGCGCTTGCTGAAAGCATAGGGTGAAAGCCCCGGCGCGCGCGCTGCCAGCGAGGAGATGAAAATAAACCGCGCCCCCGGCGCGTGAAACCGCGCCGCCCGCGCCAGCGCCGCCGTGCCATCCCGGTTGCCGCGCAGGAATTCAGCCCGGCTGCGCGCCTTGATCAGCCCGGCCGCGTGCACCACCACATCCGCGCCGCGCACCAGGGCTGCCAGCGCCGCCTCATCCTCCAGCGCGCCGTGCACGGTCTCGAAGTCCAGCCCGTCCAGAGCCGGATGCGCGACTTCCCGCCGGCTCAGAAGCCGCAGCCGGAAGCCGGCGCTTGCCAGGGCAGGGGCCAGATGCAGCCCCAGAAACCCCGTCCCGCCGGTCAGCGCCAGAAGCGGTGCCTCAGTTGCCACGGGTCTGATAGAGCGCTGGCCAGTCCGCCGTGGCGCCGCCGCATGTATCCTGGAAACTCAGGCTGGCCAGCACGAAGCGGCTCCCATCCCAGATCCAGCTCGCCGCCACCCCGCAATCGCCGATGCCCCGGCCTTTCGCGAATATCGACAGCCGGCCTGTCGCCGGATCGAAATCCGGGCTGGTCAGGTCGGTATCGTCGCTGTCATCGGGGAGGGGCAAGGGTAGATGCAAGGCGGTGAGGCTGCCATCCTCCCGCCCGACGATGAAGCCCAGCGCGCTGCCCTGATACGCACCCATGATGCAGGGCAGCAGCACCAGTGCCTCGCCCGCGGTGAGCGCGTGAGCCTCGGGTGGCATGGCCTGGGCGGCATCCGCCTCGCACTCATCCGCCCGCAGTGCCGCCGCCGCCTTGCCATTGGCCAGGGCGATCAGCTTGGCGGCCTCGCCGGGCGTCAGCGTGGCGGTGATCCTGCGTGCCGGCAGCAGCGGCAAGGCGGGCGGGGCCGGCATCTCGCTGGCCGGCTTCGCACCGGGGTTCAGCAGCGCGGTCACGGTGCCGACACGCCCCTGGATGGCATCCATCTTCAGCATCGCCGCCGAAAACCCATCGAGCTTCACCGCCGTCTGACCGGGAAATTCGATCTCATGGCCATTGCGCACGGCCTGCACGAAGGCGCGGATGGCGGCCAGATCCGTGGTGCGCAACGTGGTGATGCCGTCCTGCGTGGCGCTGGTCCAGCCGGCCCCCAGCTTCAGCGGGCCGCCATCCAGGCTCAGCCCATCCAGCCCCAGCGCGGCGGTATAGACAATGTCCAGCTCGGCCTTGCCGTCCGCCCCACCGGCGCGGGTGAGATCGATGGTCGCCTGCTGGTCGGAATCGTCGGTGTTGAGCCCCTTGGCCTCGCAGCCCAGCCCGTTATCGCAGGCGATGATCCAGCTTTTATATTCGTGGTAAAACGGCGCCGCCCCGCCCGCCCAGGCGAAGCCCGGCAGCAGCCAGGCCAGCAGAGCGAGCCAGCGCATCGCGCTTACTCCGCCGCGGTGGCGGTGGCGCGGGGCTGAAAGGCGCCGTCCAGATACATCGCCCGCGCCCGGGAGCGGCTGAGCTTGCCGGACGAGGTCTGTGGCAGGCTGTGCGGCGGCACCAGCACCACGCGGGTTTCCAGCCCCTGGCGGCCACGGAAGAAGCGGGTGAGATCCTCCACCAGCGCCTGGCGGGCCGCATCCTCCGTGGCGCGGCACTGCACGAGGACGATCACCTCCTCATCCTCGCCATGATCCACCGAGAACACCGCCACATCGCCGCTGCGCAGAGAGGCGATCTCCGCCTCGGCGGCCCATTCCAGATCCTGCGGCCAGACATTGCGGCCATTGACGATGACCAGATCCTTGGCCCGCCCGGTGATGACGATCTGCCCGCCGGTGAGATAGCCAAGATCCCCGGTATCCAGCCAGCCCTCGGCGGAGAGCACGCGCGCGGTCTCCTCCGGGGCGCCGAAATAGCCCAGCATCAGGCTCGGCCCGCGCACATAGATGCGCCCGACCTCACGCTCGGCGAGCAGCCCGCCATCCTCGCCGCGCACCTCGACCTCATGTTCGGGCAGCATCTGCCCGCAGACCACGAAATGCCGGGTGCGGGCGCTGTTCTCATTCGCCGGCACCGCGCGATGTTCCTGCTCCAGCACCAGCTGGTCCACCGCATCCTCGCGCGCGCCCTGTCCATCCGGGCTGAAGCTCAGCGCCAGCGTCGCCTCGGCCATGCCGTAGCAGGGGATGAAGGCGGTGGGGGCGAAGCCATGCGCGTCAAAGCGCGCCGCAAAACGGGTGAGCACCGCCGGGCGGATCATGTCTCCGCCAATCCCGGCGCGCCGCCAGGAGGAGAGGTCGAGATCCGCGGTCGAGGCGGTCTGGGCGCGCCTGGCGCAGAGCTCATAGCCGAAAGAGGGGCTGAAGGAGATGCTGCCCTTGTTGCGGGTGATCAGCTGCAGCCAGAGCAGCGGCCGGCGGGCAAATTCACGGGTGGGCAGAATATCGACCGAAAGCTGGCAGGCCATCGGCATCAGCAGGAAGCCGACCAGCCCCATATCATGGTAATAAGGTAGCCAGCTGGTGCAGCGATCATCCTCATTCACCTGCAGCCCGTATTTGGCCATGTAATGCGCATTGGCCATGAAGGCCGCCTGCGTCACCGCCACGCCGAGCGGAAACCGGGTGGAGCCGGAGGAGAATTGCAAATAGGCCAGTGCTTCCGGGGCGGGCAGGCGCTCCTGCGGCACCATCCGCGCCTCGGCCAGATCCGCGATCAGGCCGGCGCATTTCAGCCCCAGCCCGTCAACGGCCTCGGCCAGCCAGTCCGAGAGCACGGCGGGGCCGAACACGGCATGCGCGTCGGCTGCCTGGATCATCCGGCGCAGGAAGGAAATATAACCCTCCTTGCCACCAAAAGCCGCAGGCAAGGGCAGCGGTGCTGGCACCAGCCCGGCATATTGGCAGGCAAAAAAGGCGCGGGCGAAATCCCCATCGCTCTCGGCCAGCAGCCCGACGCGATCCCCGGGCCGCAACCCGGTGCCCAGAAGCTTGCGGGCCAGCTCCAGCGCCTGCATACGCAAGCTGGCATAAGGCAGGGATTCGGTGAGGCCCCCTTTGCCGGAATAGAAATTCAGCCCGGTCGGGCCCAGAGCGGCATAGTCCAGAGCCTCGGCCAAAGTGCCGAAATCGGCGATACGCTTGGGCTGCCCGGGATGGTGAGTCGGGGTCGGCTCAGTCATATTGCCTGGAATTTACCGTTGGTGCCATCGCTTGGCGCTAACAGACTCACAAGGGAATGGCAATGGCTTTGGCGTCTGGCACGGTTGACAGAGCGCCCCGCCGCCGCCTAGCCAGCCTTGGCTAACCGCTTCATTTTGCTTGCTGGATTACCAAATCTCCATGTCCATCCCCGCGATTGCGCGATTCTGCTGGATCGGCCCGAATCTGGCCTGGGCGCACGGTCTGGCGCCGCTCTCCGCCGCCGCGCACGGGGGGATGGACGCGGTGTGCCTGCATCACACGGATGATCTGGCGCCCGGCCCGGTGCTCCAGGCCCTGCGGGCGGCCGGCATCCAGCTGGTGCGCGAGGATGCGCCAGCCCGCCTCGCCCGCGTCGAGGCGGGCCTGGGCATCGCCCCCGGCCTGACCCGGCTCTATGCCCGCCTGACCAGCCCGGTGCAGCGCGCGGATATGCTGCGCGCCGCCATCCTGTTCGAGGAAGGCGGGGTCTATCTGGATGTCGACACTCTCACCGTGGCGCCGCTCACGCCGTTGCTGAACGTCCCCCAGTTTCTCGGCGCGGAGCGGATCGTCTGGCCGGAATGGGTGCGCGCCTCGCGCGCGCCGCGCGTCTGGGCCAAGCATCTGGGGCTGGATGTGCTGCGCAAAACCCTGCGCCTGCTGCCCGGCGGCTGGCGGCTCTTCCGGCTGGTTGAAGGCTGGTACGTCCCGGCGGTGAATAATGCGGTGATGGGCGCCATGCCCGGCGGGGCCTTCTTCGCCCTTGTGCTGCGCGCGATGGCGGCCCTGCCCGGCGAGGCTGCCCCCGGCGCCTATGCGCTGGGGCCGGATCTCTACCAATCCCTGCTGGCCGCCGCGCCGGTGCCGGACCTGACCATTCATGAACCGGCGGTTTTCTACCCCCTTACGCCGGAAATCTCGGAACATTGGTTCCGCCCCACCCGCCACGCCCAGGCCGCGCTGGGGCGCGTGCTCAGCCCGCAAACCAGGGTCGCGCATTGGTATGGCTCGGTTCGCACCAAGCCCTATGTCGCTGAAATCAGCCCGGAATATATCCGCGCCCACCGCACCACCCAGCTTTTCAGCGCCCTGGCGGACCGGCTTCTCCCCGCCCTCGCCCCACAAGATTGAGCCCGTCCAGGCGTCTTACGCGCTTGTCATACTTGCGACACATGACGGAAACAGCTACGAGACTGACTTACTTACCGCGCAGAGTTCGGACTCATCCCGCAAGTGCCTGCAGTCCGTCCAGGGTTTTCCGCAAGAGGCGGGAGGCCCGGTGCCAATCCCCGGCAGGGCTGCGAGTGGCAGGAGGCCTTTGGTTACAAGGTTGAGAGACGAGCGCGTACCCGGTTCTGTTTACAGTCCCCGCCAGCCTTGCTGGCGCGGCCGGCGTGCGTCCTGGCGTCTGGTCAAGCTGGCGGCGTCCTGCCCGTCGGCGGAATTTAGCGAGAGACGAGGTTGATTATGGCGAAGAACGGCGGCATCCGCATCGCGATCGCTGGCATCGGCAATTGTGCCAGCTCCCTGATTCAGGGCATCTATTACTACACGCCGGAGCGTTGCGCCGAAGGCGTGGTCGGGCTCATGCACACCGAGATCGGCGGCTACCAGCCCAACGATATCCGCGTGGTCGCGGCGTTCGATGTCGATGCCCGCAAGGTCGGCCAGGATGTCGCCACCGCGATCTTCGCCAAGCCGAACTGCACCAAGGTGTTCGAGCCGAACATCCCCGCCACCGGCACCATCGTGAAGATGGGCCAGGTGCTGGACGGCATCTCCGCCCACATGGCCGATTACGACGAGGACCGCACCTTTGTGCGTTCCGACGCGAAAGAGCTGACCAAGGACGAGATCGTCGCGGAGCTGAAGGCCAGCAAGGCCGACGTGCTTCTGAACTACATGCCGGTGGGCTCCGAAGCCGCGGCCCGCTTCTATGCGGATTGCGCCCTGGAAGCTGGCTGCGCCTTCGTCAACAACATGCCGGTCTTCATCGCCAGCGATAAGGCCTATGCGGACAAATTCGAGGCCGCCAACCTGCCGATCATCGGCGACGATATCAAATCCCAGGTCGGCGCCACCATCACCCACCGCGTGCTGACGGATCTGTTCGCCAAGCGCGGGGTGAAGCTGATCAACACCTATCAGCTCAACACCGGCGGCAACACGGACTTCCTGAACATGAAGAACCAGCAGCGCCTGGTCTCCAAGAAGAAGTCCAAGACCGAAGCCGTGCAGGCAGTGGCCAAGGAGCGGATGCAGAAAGAGCATATCCATATCGGCCCGTCCGACTATGTGCCCTGGCAGAACGATAACAAGATCGCCTTCATCCGCATGGAAGGGCTGCAGTTCGGCGACGTGCCGATGGATCTGGAACTGCGCCTCTCGGTGCAGGACAGCCCGAACTCCGCCGGTGTCGTCATCGACATGGTGCGTTGTTGCAAGCTGGCGCTGGAAGCCGGTGTCGGCGGCGTGCTGGCCGGCCCATCGGCCTATTTCTGCAAGCACCCGCCGGTGCAGTACACTGACGACATCGCGCATGAGATGACCGAAGAATTCATCCGCACCTGCCGTCCGCTGCTGGCCGTCACCGCCGCCGAATGAAGGCGCTGATCGTCGCCGCCGGCCAGGGCACGCGGCTGCGCGAAAAGGGTGAGCTGAAGCCGCTCATCCCGATTCGCGGCGTGCCGCTGATCGAACGCGTCATCAGCAACGGGCGCGAAGCCGGGATCGAGGAGTTTCTCGTCGTCACCGGCTATCGCTCCGAGGCATTGCAGGCGCGGCTGGGGGAGTTCTCCCGCCGCTCCGGCATCCATATCACCCGCATCCATAACCGCGCCTGGGACCGCGCCAACGGCGTCTCCGTGCTCGCGGCCAAGCAATATCTGGACGAGCCGTTTCTGCTGACGATGTGCGACCATCTGGTTGACCCGCAGATCCTGCGCCGGCTGATCGAGGCCAAGGTGGAACCGGATACGGTGACTCTGGGCGTGGATTTCAACATCGAAAACCCGCTGAACGACCCGGAAGACGTCACCCGTGTGAAGTGCGAGGGCGACAGGCTGTTGCATATCGGCAAGGTGATCCGCGACTTCAACTGTTTCGATACCGGCGTGTTCCGCTGCAACCCGGTGATGTTCGACGCGCTGGAAGCCTCCCAGACCCGCGGCGATGACAGTATTTCCGGGGCGATGAACGTGCTCGCCGGTTGGGGCAAGGCGCGGGTGCTGGATATCGGCGACCGGCTCTGGGTGGATGTCGATGATCCCATCGCCTTCGGCAAGGCCGAGGCGCTGCTGGATGAAGGCCGGCTGTAAGAAGGTTCGAATATCGTGAGCGATGCCAACCGTGCCGGCGCTGCGGACCCGATCCGGCGCACCTATGAGATCGAGGATCCGACCAACCTCTATCTGATCCATCCGATCTCCGCCGCCCTGGTGCCGCTTTTCGCGAAATCGGGGATCTCGCCGAACATGGTCTCGCTGCTCGGCATGGGCTGCGGGATTCTGGCGGGGGTCGCCTACCATTTCTACACCAGCACCGCCTGCGCCGTGCTCGGCTTCCTGCTGATGCTGGCCTGGCATGTGATGGATGGCGCCGATGGCCAACTGGCGCGGCTGACCAAGCGTTATTCCGAACTCGGCAAAATCCTCGACGGCATCTGCGACTATGTCACCTTCACCGCCGTCTATGTCGGGCTGGCGCTGGCGATGAGCCGGTTCATGGGCGGCTGGGCCTGGGCGCTGGTAGCCTTCTCCGGTGTCGCGCATGCGGTGCAGTCGGCCGCGTATGAGATGCAGCGACAGGATTATAATTTCTGGGGCTGGGGCCGGGCCTCGGCGGCGCTGCCGCTTCTGGATGCGAAGCCGAAAGGCATCGCTCAGCATCTGCATCATCTCTATGCCCGGGTGCAGCTCTGGGCCTCTGGCGGGGCGGCGGAATTTCACCGCGTTTTCGCCGCCATCCTGACCTCAAAGCCCCGGCAGGAGGCCGCCTTGCGCGAGGCCTATCGCGCCCGCTTCGCGCCGGTGACCCGCCGCTGGGGCGTGCTCTGCGCCAATTACCGCACGCTGGGCCTGTTCCTCGCCGCGCTGGTGAAGCTGCCGGTGCTGTATTTCGTCTTTGAGATCATCGGTTTCAGCGCCATCCTGATCGTCCTGCTGGAGGCGCAGAAGGTGCAGTACCACGCCTTCCTGGAGCAGATCGGCCAGCGGACCGGGTCAGGCGCAGCCTGAGAGCTTGACCACCCGGCGGGAAGAGGCCGGGTATTTCGCCAGCATCCGCGCCGGGCGGATCGGCCGCGCCACCAGATTGCCGCTGCAATTCGGGCAGAGCCCGCCCAGATCCTCGGCGCAGGCCGCGCAGAATGTGCATTCGAAGCTGCAGATGCGCGCGCTCGCACTCTCCGGCGGCAGATCGATATCGCAGCATTCGCAGTTCGGCCTGATGTCGAGCATGGGGGCGTCCTGTTTTCGTTATACAACCATAATGATGTATCGAAACGGATCAGGCAAGCCAGGATTGCGCGGCCGCCCAAGCCCTTGCCGCTCAGCCGCCCCGCCCCAGCCGGCTATGGCTGCGCTCCAGCAGCCAGCCGCCCACCCCTAGCAATACCAAAGATGGCGCCAGCGCCGCGATCGCCGGGTGCACCGCCAGCAACAGCCCGAGAAAGCCGGTAATCTGCTGCACCAGCAGATACACCATGCCCAGCAGCGCCCCGATGACGATCTGCCGTCCCGCCCCACCGGCCCGCTGCGGCCCGAACACGAAGGGCGCCGCGATCAGCGCCATGCCGAACAGCGAGAGCGGCACCGCCACCATGCTCCAGAAGGTCTGCTGATAGCGCAGCGCCTGTTGATGCTGCGCCTGCAATTGCCGCAGATAGGCGTAGAGCGCCAAAGGCGGCATCGTCTCCGGCGGGATCGCCAGCAATTGCAGCTGCCTTGTGGAAAGAAAGGGCTTCCAGCTCAGGCTTTGCGCCGGTGCGCTCTCCACCTGGCCATGGGTGATCACCTCATGATGCACCCCGCTCAGCGCCCAGCTGCCATCGGGCTGCGGGGTGGCGTCGTCGGCCTGCACCACATCCCGCAGCGTGCCGTCGGGCGCCAGCGTGTAGATGGAAACGCCGTGCAGCGTGTGCCCATCGGCGAAGCTCTGCACGTTCAGGAACACCCCGTTCTTCTGCGCCCAGAAGCCGCCATTCACCAGCCCGGGCAGGGCATCGCCCAAGGCCGCCGCCTGGTTGCGCTGCGCCGCCTGCTGGGCCGGCGGGATGACGAATTGCGCCAGCAGAAACAGCGCCAGGATGATCGGCACGCAGAGCTTGGCCACGGCGCCGACAATCCTGGCCTGCGACACGCCGAAGCTGCGAAACGCCGTGAGTTCTGAGGATTTCGCCAGGCTGCCCAGCCCCAGCAGGCTGGCCAGCAGCATCGAAACCGGGGCCAGCTGCAGCAGCCGGTCCGGGGCGGTGAGCGCCGTGTAGCTCAGCGCGTCGCCCAGCGTGTAATGACCCTGCCCGACCAGCCCCAGCTGTTCGACGAAGCCGAGCAGGCTGAACAGAGCCGTCAGCCCGACGATGAACAGCAGAAAGGCGCGGCCGACCACCCAGCCGACATAACGGTCAAGCTGCATCGTGGCTGGTGGCGGCGTGCCAGTTGGTGTTGGCGGGGTGGGGGTGGCGCGGCGTCTCGGCCGGCCGGTGCAGCCGCCGGCGCAGAGCCGGCCCGTACCAGATCAGCGCGATGAACAGCGCGAGCAGGCAGGGCGCCCACCACAGCCCCGGAAACGCGCCGACATCGCCATGCTGCACCCAGGTGCGGGCGATGGTGCAAAGCAGGTAATAAGCGGAATAGGCCAGAATCGCCGGGCCGAACTTGGCATAGCGGTTCTGCCGCGGCTTGCCACGGCTCAAAATCGCCCCCAGCAGCGCCAGCAGCAAGGTGGAAATGCCGGTGGAGAGCCGCCATTGCCGCTCCGCCACGTCGCCGGGGGTGGAGGAGGTGAACAGCCTCGCACTGCTCGCCGCCACCGGGCTGTAGCCGGGCTTGCCGGGCAGCGTGCCGTCCGGGTCGATATTCAGCCCTTGCGCGTCCAGCACCTGGTCATTCGCCGGGGTGCCGGGGTCGAGCTGATAGATATGCGCATCCGAGAGATGCACGCTGCGCCGCCCGTCCTCGCCCATGGTGGCAGGGGCGGCGTTGGCGGCGGTGATGATCTCCAGATGCCCGTTCTGCTCACGCGCCACGAACAGGTTCCGCGCGGCGGCGTGCGGCCCGGCGCGGTTGCCCAGAAACACCACCTGGTCGCCCTTGGGGCTGGCATAAAAGGTGCCGGCCTCCATCGCATTCACATTCAGCGTCACCGCGGCCCGCCGGGTGATCTCATGCGAGGTGGCATAGGCCCAGGGCCGGGCGAAGAGCGACAGCCCGGCCACGCCCAGCCCCAGCGCCAGCGCCAGGCGCATCACCGGGCGCAAAAGCTGGCGCGGCCCCAGCCCCAGGGCCAGCATGGCGGTGATCTCACCATCCGATTGCAGCCGCCCGAACCCGGCCACAACCGCGATGAACAGCGAAATCGGGATCAGCACTTCGAGCGAGATCAGCAGTTTCAGCCCGGTCAGCGCGGCGATGGCGCCCACCGGCAGCAGCCCGTTCACCGCATCCGAGAGGATGTTCGCCAGGCTGTAGCCGGCGAAGAGCAGCGCCAGAATCCCCAGCACCACGGCAAAAGGGCGGATGATCTCACCGGTTAAATAGCGATCCGTCTTCAAAGCGCTCGACCAACTCTCTCAAAGCAGCATGGGGCCCGGCGCGCGATGCCGCCCGAAAGGCCCGTGACAAGGCGGTGCCCGCTCTTTAATAGAGGGGCTGGTAAGAAGTATAGTTTTTCCTGCACGTTTGTCATGGACCGCCCGTGCGGCCCTGCCGTGCGGGCCATAGCACAGGAGCTGCGCGCAGCGATATGTCTGATCAGGCCAACGAGATCCGCGAAATCATTTTCGACACATTGCGCGCCGCCCTGCCGCAGGACCGCCCGCTTTCCGATAGCACCCATATCATCGAGGATCTCGGGCTCGATTCCGTCGCGGTGATGGATTTCGTCATGGAGATCGAGGACAAGCTCGACATTTCCGTGCCGCTGGACAAGATCGCCGAGGTTGAGACGCTGGGCGATCTCATCGCCACCGTGCAGCGCCTGAAACAGGCCGCCTGACCGACCATGGCCGTGCTGGATAAATACGCCGCTCTGGCGCAGCAATATGCTGGGCTGGAGGCGGCCGGTGCGAACCCGTTCAACGTGCCCTTCGAGCGCGTGCTCTCCCCCACCGCCGCCATCATCGGCGGGCGCGAGACGCTGCTGCTCGGCACCAATAATTATCTCGGCCTGACCTACGACCCGGCGGTGGTCGCGGCGGCCAACGCGGCCACCCAGGCGGCCGGCACCGGCACCACCGGCTCGCGCATCGCCAATGGCAGCTATGGCAGCCATCAGCAGCTGGAAGCCGCCCTCGCGGATTTCTATGGCCGCAAGCACGGCATGGTGTTCTCCACCGGCTATCAGGCCAATCTCGGTATTATCTCCGCCCTGGCCGGCAAGGGCGACCATCTGCTGCTGGACGCTGATTCCCACGCCTCCATCTATGACGGCTCGCGCCTCGGCTACGCCCAGGTCACACGCTTTCGCCATAACAGCCCGGACGACCTCGCCAACCGGCTGCGCCGCCTGGCCGATGAGCCGGGCGAGAAGGTGATCATCGTCGAGGGCATCTATTCGATGCTGGGCGATACCGCGCCTCTGGCCGAATTCGCCGCGGTGAAGCGCGAATATGGCGGCTGCCTGGTGGTGGACGAGGCGCATTCCCTGGGCGTGCTGGGTGCCACCGGGCGCGGCCTCGCCGAACAGGCCGGGGTTGAGGCGGATGTGGATTTCATCGTCGGCACCTTCTCCAAGAGCCTCGGCGGAGTCGGTGGCTTCGCGGTGACGGACATGCCGGGCGCGGAGATTCTGCGCGTGGTCTCGCGGCCTTATATGTTCACCGCCTCGCTGCCCCCCGGCGTCATCGCCGCCACGGAAGCGGCTTTGCACCAGCTGCGCACCCGTCCGGCGCTGCGCCAGCGCCTGAACGAGAACGCGCTGCGGCTCTATCGCGGCCTGGCGGGCTTGGGCTTTGAGCTGGGGCCGGAACCGAGCCCGGTGGTCTCCGCCATCATGCCCTCGCCGGAGGCCGCCTTCGGCTTCTGGGCGGCGCTGCTCAAGGCCGGGCTCTACACCAATGTCAGCCTGCCGCCGGCCACGCCCAAGGGCCTCGCCTTGCTGCGCTCCAGCGTCAGTGCCGCGCACAGCCCCGACCAGATCGACCAGGCCATCGCCCTGTTCGCGCAAGTCGGCCAAAGCCTGGGGCTGCTCGGCGCGCCGGCTCTGGTCAGCGCCAAATAACCATCCCCGAGGCGAGGCCGCATGCGCCAGGTTGCGATCTTCCGGCATAATCTGTTCCGCCTCTCTGAGCCTTTCATCACCCAGCAGGCGGGGCGGTTTCGCCGCTACCGCCCGCTTTATCTGGGACGGCTGCGCTATGGCGCGCCGCCCCCGGGGGCGGAGGCGATGGCGCTGGAGGATCTGGCGCCCAAGCTGCGCTTCCTGCCCGCCGCCTGGCATCTGCTCTCCGCCAGCCCGCACCCTTATCTCTACCGGCTGGAAGGCCAGCGGCCGGATCTCATCCACGCCCATTTCGGCGTCGAGGGCGTCTACGCCCTGCCGCTCGCCGCCCGGCTGCGGGTGCCGCTGGTCACCACCTTCCATGGGTTTGACGCGACGCTGAACCCGCTCGGCCTGCTCGCCAACCCGGCCTGGGCGCGCTACGCGCTGCGCCGGGGCAAGCTCGCCCGCCAGGGCAGCTTGTTCCTCGCCGCCTCGCAGTTTCTGCGCGAAAAACTTTTGGCGATGGAGTTCCCGGAGGACCGGGTGCGGGTGCATTATATCGGCGTCGACCCCTCCGCCATCGCCCCGCGTCTGGCCGCCCAGGAGGAGCCGGTCATCCTGCATGTCGCCCGGCTGGAAGAGGTGAAGGGCACGCAATTCCTCATCCGCGCCTTCGCCCGCATCGCCCCGCAGCACCCTGCCGCGCGGCTGGTACTGATCGGCGACGGCAAATTGCGCAAGAGCCTGGAAAAGCTCGCCCATGAAACCGGCTTTGCCGAGCGGATCGACTTTCTCGGCGGCATGAAGCACGCGCAGGTGCTGGGCTGGATGCGCCGCGCCGCCATGCTGGTGCTGCCCAGCATCAAAACCGAGTCCGGCCGGGAGGAGGGGCTCGGCATGGTGATGCTGGAAGCCGCCGCCTGCGGCGTGCCGGGTATCGGCTCCCGGGTCGGCGGTATCCCCGAGGGCATCGCCGAGGGCGAAACTGGCTTTCTCGTCCCCCGCAAGACCCGGAGGCGCTGGCGCTGGCGATGGCGACCCTGCTCGCCAACCCGGTGCTGCGGCTGCGCATGGGCGATGCGGCGCGCCGGCGCATCGAGCGCCAGTTCGACATCCGCCGCCAGAGCGCCGCGCTGGAAGATATCTATGACGAGCTGCTGGCCTGATGCGCCGCGTCGTCGTCGCTGCCCATCCTGACGATGAAATCCTCTGGATGAGTTCGGCTTTGCGCGAGGCCGACAAGGTCGTGCTGTGCTACGGCGCGCCCTTCGGCAAGCCAGAGAAAGCCATTGCCCGCGCCCGCGCCGTTGCCGCGCTGGGCCTGCCCAACCTTGTCAATCTCGCCATTCCCGAAAGCGGCACAAGGCTGCAGGTGGAATGGGAAGATGTGCGGATGACGCCGACCGGCATGGCGATCAACGACGCCGCCGGCCAGGCCCGCTATGATGCGAATTTCGCCACGCTGCTGGAGCGTCTGCGTCCGCTGCTGGCCGGTGTTGATGAGGTCTTCACCCATAATCCCTGGGGCGAATATGGCCACCCGGAACATATCCAGCTTTTTCGCGTGGCCGAGACGCTGCAGAAAGAGCTTGGCTTCACCGTCGTCTTTTCAAACTACGTTGCTCCGCTGAGCTGGCCGCTCGCCCGCCGCCTCGGCGCCGCGCCGCTGTTTGCGGAGAAACGCCTGGCCGTGCCGGATATGCGCCTGGCAAGGCGCCTGCGCGGCATCTATCTGCGCCACCGCGTCTGGACCTGGTCCGTCTTCCATAGCTGGCCGGCGACGGAGCTGCTTTACGCGCAACCGCCGGGCGGGCGCCAGGGCTGGCGCAGCCTGCACGGCGAAACGCTGATCGACGTGACCAAACTGCGCTGGTGGCGCCTGCCCGCGGCGGCGCGGCGGCACGTCCCCGCTTTTTAATCCCCGCCCGCCTCCATATATTACCCATCAACGTGCCGCACGGCGCATCGGGGGAGGGGCAAGACAATGACACGCTGGCGCTGGATTTTGCGGCAAATGACCCGCCGGCTCTGGCTGCGCGCCAGCCTCATCGGCGCCCTCGGCGTGCTCGCCGCCATTCTCGCCGCCGGGGCGGAGGCTTTCATCCCCTGGAAACTCCCTGGCGCCATCAGCGCGGATGCAATCGGCAATCTGCTCACCATCATCGCCTCCTCGATGCTGACGGTCGCCACCTTCTCGCTGAGCACGATGACCTCCGCCTACGGTTCCGCCTCCAGCAACGTCACCCCTCGCGCCGCGCGAATTTTGATTTCGGACACGGTGGCGCAAAACGTGCTCTCCACCTTCATCGGCTCGTTCCTGTTCAGCATCGTCGGGCTGGTGGTGCTCAATACCGGCGCCTACGGCAAGAATGGGCGGGTGGTGCTGTTCCTGGTCACCATCTTCGTCATCGTGCTGATCGTCATCGCGCTGTTGCACTGGATCGATTATCTCACCCGGCTCGGCCGCACCGCCGAGACGACGCGGCGCGTCGAAGAGGTCACGGCGCAGGCGCTCACCGCGCGGCTGAAGCAACCGTTTCTCGGCGGCCGGCGCTTTCCCGGCAGATTGCCGGAAGGCTGTGCCAGGGTGGAGGCACGCGAGATCGGCTATATCCAGTTCATCGACATGTCCGGCCTTTCGCGCTGTGCTGAAGAGTTCGACACGGAGATTTTCGTCGCCGCGCTGCCGGGCAGCTTCGTGCATATCGGCGACATCCTCGCTGCCCTCGGCCCGCTGCCGCCCGAACAGCATGAGGAGGCCTGCGCACAAATCCGCCGCGCCTACAGCATCGAGGATCTGCGCAGCTTCGACCAGGACCCGCGTTTCGGTCTCGCCGTGCTCACCGAAATTGCCCTGCGCGCCATGTCCCCGGCGGTGAATGATCCAGGCACCGCCATCGATGTTATCGGCCGCCAAGCAAGGTTGATGAGCCTGTGGGCACAAGGCCGCGCGGAAAAACCGGACGCTGAAATCACCCACCCGCGCATCCATGTCCCGCCGCTACGCAGCGCGGATCTGTTCGAGGACGCCTTCATGCTCATCGCCCGCGACGGCGCGACGATGATCGAAGTACAGCTGCGCCTGCAGAAAAACCTGTTTGCCCTGCGCCGCCTTGGCGATCCGGAATTCCAGGCCGCCGCCCTGGCGCAAAGCCGTTTGGCCCTGGGGCGCGCGCTGCCAGCGCTGCCGCTGGAGGCGGATAAGGAGAGGCTGATGGAGGCGGCGGGGTTTGGCGGGTAGATAGCCGCATTAGAATTTATTGAACGCTTTTGATGTTATGATATAATAACAAAAATGACATGGCGGTTTTAAATGTTTTGGGCAGCGGTCGAATCCATCGGTTTTGGTTTTATTGGTTCAGGTGTTTTTTTTGTAACGTCTTTACCGGTAATCTTCGGGAAAAAATACGTTGAACACATCTTTCAACAGAAAATTGCAGCGATTAATTCGACCCATCAAATGCAGATAGATAAGCTAAAATCTGATCTCGATCGATTGAAAGATCGTGGAATTAGGGCAAATGAAAAGGAATTTAACGCAACAATACTTGTTTGGAAAAAGCTAATTTCGGCGTTTGTCGAGATCAACCAATGTCTGGTGGGTTTTAGACAAATTCCAGATTTGAAGAGTTTGTCCGAGGAGGATTTGGAAGCGTTTCTTTCGAGGGAAGATTTAACTGACCGAGCCAAGGCCTCAATAAAGACTTCCCCCAATCGAAACAGTGAGTATTCAAAGCAAATGCATTGGAGAGAAATAAACTCCGCCCAAAACTCAATTTATGAGATGCGGATTTGTCTTATGGAAGAATCGATTTTTCTTAATGAGGAGGTGAGAAAACGTATAACCCAAGAAATTGACCTCTATCATCGTGCGCGTGTCGAGAAATGGATGAACTTCTCAGAGCAATCAAAAATTCAAGAGCCAGCGTCACTTGAACTTCTGACGAGCGGAATGCAAAATTTACAGGAAATCGAAAATCTATTGAGAAATAGACTCAGCAACTCGTTGTAAGCTTACTTCAAGTTTTCTCCCGCCCCCAAATTAGCCCCCCATACCCAAGCCCCGTCGCCACCAGCGCCACCGCAATCCGTACCACCGGCAACTCCCCAAACGGCAGCGCCCGCGCCGCCAGGCACAGCCCCACCATCCCCGCCACCGCCAGCCCCGGCCGTAAAAACGGTTTCGCCAGCGCCAGCGCGGAAATATCCCATTCCCGCCGCAAATACCCCACACTCCAGCTCAGCAAAAACGGATACACCGCCAGCCACGCCGCCGAGACCGCCAGCAGCCCTGCCTCGCCATGCACGAAAATTCCCGCCGTGAGAATAAACCCGCCCAGCATAGCCAAGGTTGCGAATGAAATCGTCGCCGCCTTGCCCGGCTGCCCGGTGCCTAGCAGCAGCGGTGTGATCAATTGCGAGGCGATGCGCAGCACCGCCGCAGCCGCCAGAATCTGCAAGGGCCGCGCCGCATCCGCATAGCTGTGGCCTTGAGAATCATGCAGCAGCCCCATCAGCGGCACCGCCATCAGCCCCAGCCCCGCCATGCACGGCGCCACCAGACTCGCCAGACGCTGCAGCGACCATAACAAAGCCGCCCGCAACTCCGCAGGCGCCGCCGCCACTTTCGCGAACACCGGCTGTGCGGCGCGGTTGACGATGGTGCCCACCGCCATTGCCGGCTCCATCGCCACGTCAAACGCCACCCGGTACACCGCCAGCATCGCCGGCCCGTAAAACCAGCCGACCAGCAGGAAATCGATATTCTTGAAAATCTGCTCGAAGATGTTCGCGCTGGCCGAGCGCCAGCCGAAATCCACCAGCGCCCTGATCTCGCCAAAGGCAAAATGCCAGCGCGGCACAAAGCGGTTCGCCATCAGCGCGCCCGCCAGAATGAACACGCCGGAGGCAAAATACCCGCCCACCAGCGCCCAGGCCCCGCCGCCCGCCACCGCAATGCCCAACCGCACCAGCGCCGCGCCGAAGGTCGCGCCGACATTCACCATCGCGATTTTCTCATAAGCCAGCGCGCGATTCAGCAAGGCCAGCGGAATCACCGCCGCCCCCACCAGCGGCTGCTTGGCCGCCAGCGCCAGAAAATAAAGTGGCACGCCGGAGACGCCATAAAGCCAGCCAATGGCCGGTGAGAGCGCCACCGCCGCGCTGCCCACAATCACCGCCAGCACCAGAATGAACCAGAACAGCGAGGAGAGCGCCGCCTGGCTCACGTCCTTCGCCTGCACCAGCGCATCGCCGGTGCCCAGCCCATCGAACGCCTCCACCACCATGCCCACCGCCAGCACCAGCGAGCCGATGCCAACCTGAGTCTTGGTCAAAAACACCAGCACCGCGACGATGGTGGCGAAATCCGTCACCTTGGCGACGATGGCGGCCCCGCCCAGCCAGTTGAAGCCGCGCCCGAGATGGCGCTGATGCTCGCTTTCGCTCATGCGTCCGGCGGCAAAACCGGCGCCCGGGTGCGGATGAAATGAAGCAGCCAGCGCGCCGAGCCCTGGCGCCAGCGCGCACTCTGCGCTGCTCCCCACAGCCCGGGGCGTGGCGTTGTTTCCGCCGCCCAGTCTTTCACCTGCGCGATGATCTTCTCCGCCCGCGCCGCCCAGGTATAGCCAAGACTATCCGTCGCCGCCCCGGCCGCCAGCCTGGCCGCCAGCGCGTCGTCGGTGGTCAGCGCCGAAAGCCCCGCCACCAGCGCCTCCAGATCATCCGGCTGCACCAGCAGCGCATTCTCGTCATGCTTCAGCACCTCGGCCACATCCGGCGTATTCCCCGCTAGAATCGGCCGCCCGGAGCCGAGATAGAAAAACAGTTTGAGCGGCAGCACGGTGGAGCCGAACTTCGCCAGCGGCTGGAATGAGGGCGGGATCAGCAGCACATCGGCGGCATGGATGTAGTTGCCCAGAGTCGCCTCGGTCTGCCAGGGCACGATCACCACATTCGGCACGCTCTTTGCCAGCGCCTCCACCGAGCCTTCGCCATAGGAGCCGACAAACAGGAAGGTGAGCTGCGGCAGACGCTTCGCCGCCTCGATCACCAGCTCCAGCCCCTTCTTATGATTCACCCGCCCAGTATAGATCACGGTTTTCGCCGCCGGATCGATGCCAATGCGCGCTTTCGCCTCGGCCAGAGGAACCGGCGCGGCGAAACGCTGCGGCTCGAAGCCGTTATGGATGCAGCGCAGCTTCTCCGGCGGCACGCCCAGCTCGATATATTTCTGGCGCGTATATTCGGAATGGCAGACCGAGCCGAGGAAGTTTTTATGGCTGAACAGCCGGTAGAGCCAATATTGCAGCGGCGGAATCTGGTCCGGCCAGGGGCGATAATGGTCGAACACCACGCGCTGCCCGCAGCGCAGCGCCATCCACGCCACCCAGAGATTGCGGGTATAAACCAGATCCGCGGCCCTGAAGGCGCTGCGCAGCCCGATCGTCAGCCCGCACAGAATATGCCGCCAGGCGGCCGGCTTCAGCGGCGCGAAGGCGCTGATCAGCGGCATGCCCAGCCGCGTGGTCAGCGCCGGCAGATTGTCAGGCGCCATCGGCACATGCAGCCAGGCCGCCTGCAGATGCGGGGCCAGATAGCGCGCGGTGGTGGTGAAGACTTCCGCATCCGCCTCGGCGCTGGGCAGGGGGTTTTCAAAGGCGAAGAGGATTTTCATATGGTCCCGGCGATCAGAAACAGGCCGGGAACCCGGCGCGGATACCTACCCGGTAACCCCGTGCGGGATCAATAAGCCCGCCTGTCACGCTCCGTTGCAAATTGCCGCGGACGCGCATCATCGGCAGGATTAGCTCTGTCATGAACAGCCTATGGAGACGCAGATGATCGGCCGCCGCCCCCTTCTCGCCGCCGCCGGTGCCGCCCTGGTCGCCCAAGCCGCCCTGGCCGGCCCCGCACCGGAGCGCATCCCGCTCTGGCCGGGCACGCCGCCGGGCGGGGGTGGGCCGCAAGGGCCGGAACGGGTCAGCGCCAAGGGCAGCGTGCGCGATATTCCCGCCCCTTATCTCACCCTCTACCGCCCGCAGGCGCCCAATGGCGCGGCGGTGCTGGTGGCGGGCGGCGGCGGCTACCGGCATATCGAGATGGGCATGGAGGCCGACCCGGCCGCGCTTTGGCTGAATGCGCGCGGCATCACCGCTTTTACCTTGGCCTATCGGCTGCCGGATGAGGGCTGGGCCGCCGGACCGCAGGCGCCGCTTCAGGATGCGCAACGCGCCATCCGCCTCATCCGCGCCCGTGCCAAGCGCTATGGGCTGGATGCACAAAGGCTCGGCGTGCTGGGCTTCTCCGCCGGCGGGCACTTGCTGGGGCTGGCGGCGGATTGGTCGGATTTTCACTCTTACGCGCCGGTGGACGGGGCGGATTTCCTCTCCGCCCGGCCGGATAATGCGGCCTTGGCCTATCCGATCATCACGCTGGAGCCGCCTTACCAGCACACCTCCACCGCGAAAATCCTGGTCGGCCAGGATGCCAGCCCGCAGGCGCGGGCGGAATGGTCGGTGCAGACGCATCTGCGCCCCGGCGCCCCGTCTTTCTTTCTGGTGCAGGCCAAGGACGACCCAATTTCCAACCCCGCCAACACCATCATCATGGCGCGGGCCTGCAAACAGGCCGGGGTCCCGGTGGATTTTCACCAGCTCCCCAGCGGCGGCCACGGCTTCGGCATGGGCCGCCCTGGCACCCCGACAATGGAATGGCCGTCCTGGTATGAAAACTGGCTGCGCGCCCAGCGCATGCTGGTCAGAGCATGAAAAAGGGGGCGTCCACCGTGTGAACGCCCCAATGGCTTTGCCAAGTTTAACGCGATCCCCGGGAGAGGCGCCCAAGAGCGCCGCCCGGCCATGCCGCCATCCGGATGTCCAGATCGAGATGGAGCCACGAAGGCAGATTAGCAGATCGGCGGTACGAGTCAATGAGAATAATTATCATTTTCATCGTGCGATAACTCGACCGGCTTCAGTTAGCTGGAGATGCCGCTCAACCGGCAATCCTTGGCGGCAAGCTGGCCCTGAAAAGCGCTCCAGATCTGGGTCGCACCAAAAAGCGGCAACCCGACATAGCCGCGCAGCCGCAGATCGCCCCGCCGGTCCAGCGTCAGCTTGATCTGATAAACCGACCCGTTGCGGGGATTGGTGATATGGCCATACCAGGCGCGGCTGCCATCATCCTGGCTGCGCGCGGTGGCGTCGGCCTGCAGAATGACCAGCCCGCATTGGCTCTGGCCGGCCCAATCGGTCGGGGTGGGCTCGGTCTGGTTGAGCACCATGCCCTCGATGGCGCCACATAATTTGTCGCCGCAGGGGGAGATTTGAATGACCGCGTCATGGCTGGCGGTGACCCAGCTTCCTACGGGGCCAGGCGTTGCAGCGCGGGCCGGGAGGACGGAGAGTCCAAGGCAGAGCACAAGCACGGTCGCCATGCCCGCCCAGGAGAGCAGGGCCGCGAAACGTTCGCTCGACATCACAAAATTCCTTGGGGTTGCAGAGCCTTCCCGTCGCCGCGGGCGCGGCCAGGCGGGAGGTCTGGAAGGGCTGGTTTATGGCACCGCCGGGCCGTGGGCGGCCGTGTTAGCCGGAAATGTCGTTCTGGCCAGCATTATTGGCATAATCGACACCACCCGGCGCGGTGCCGAACTGAACCGGCACCTGGCCGTTCTCAGCGCTGCGACCATGAAGCTGGTTGATCTGCGGGGCCGGGGCAATACGCACCAGATGGCGCGGGGCGGTGGGGTGGATATCGCCGGTGCGGGCCTGGGCGGCGAAGGGGGTTAGGGAAACGGCCAGAAACGCGGCGGCCGCGAAACGAGACATACGAGGCATGATACACTCTTTTTTTGAAATGAAATTCTCGGAGCAAGGCCCGGAGCGGGCGGCGGGGCGCCGCCGCTTCGGTATGTCGAGCCATTGCGTCTGGGAGGCGAGAGAGGCCGCTATCCAGGCGGTTCGGCTTTCGCCGGTCTGATCCGCAAGGCGGCCGTTGATCTCACAAAGGCGGATTAGCCGCCGGTGCTGTCGGACGCGGCGCCGCCGATATGGCGCAGGGCAACCGGGGTCTGCTTGCCAGCAAAGCCATTCTGGGCGGCCTGGTTCGCCTGCGGGTTATACTGGGCGACGCTGGTGTTCACATGGAAATTGCTGGGTGCGGCGATCGCGGCGACAGGGGCCAGGGATGCGGCCAGCAGGGCGGCGGAAGCGATTTGAGAGATGCGGTTCATGATACACTCCTGAATTGAGTTAGATGTCCAAAGGGGTTCCGCTTTGCTGCGGATTGAGCCGGGCCGGCTTAGAGCCTTCAGCTTTTAGCTGAACGCTCTAGCTTTCATTTTGACGAGCAATTTCATGTGTTTATTTTGACGCTGGCGCGCCAACCTAAACACATATTGCTCTAGCCAGCCGTGCTGTCGGAGATCGGGGCGCCAACCTGGCGATCGGCGACCGGCATGCGGTGGCTGCTGGCGGACGGGAAGGCCGGGATATTCTGGTTGGACTGCTGATTATAAGAGGCAACGCTGGTGGCCGGACGGTAGGACTGCGCGTTGGCGGCGATCGGAGCCAGGGAGGCGGCGATCAGAGCGGCGGAGGCGACAGCGGTGAAACGAGACATGAGAAGTTTTCCTTTTCGATTTCGGCTGGGCAGGTCGCCCTTTCGATGAGCCTGATTTAGATGGACGTACGTACGCTTGCAAGAAAAATTAGAACGGACGTACGTAAACTCAGACATGCGTTTTTTGCATGAAAATCTTTTAGTCATGCGTTGATCGCAATCGAGAGCGGCTTTCTTTTGGTTTTGGCGCTTTTTTCTTGCGTATTAAGACGTACGAACGTACTTAATGGGCATCATGTCCTGCAACAGATGCGATCAAACCCATGGCTAGACCCTCTAACCGCGAAAAAATCCTCACTGAAGGCCTGCGCGTCGTTCATGAGCGGGGCTTTTCCGGGGCCTCGGTGCGCGACATCGCCAGTGCCGCCAGCGTCCCGCTGGGCTCCTTCACCAATCATTTCCCCTCAAAGGGGATGTTCGGGCTGGAAATTCTGGAGCGCTATCATGAGCGCGTGCAGGAGGTGATCGGCAAGACCTTCCATGACCGCTCCCGTCCGGTGCGCGAGCGTGTGGCGTCCTATTTCGACCATGTGATCGAAAACCTCACCGCCAGCAACATGCGTGGCGGCTGCCTGGTCGGGAATTTCTGCGCCGAAGTGGCGGACCAGTCCGAGGTGCTGCGGCTGCGTTTGGCGAAAATTTTCCAGGATATCCGGGATGCGCTGGCGCAGGCGCTGGAGGAGGGTGTCGCCTCTGGCGAGCTGGCGCCGGATCTGGATTGCCTGGATACCGCCGGCTTCATCTACAGCTCGCTGCAAGGCGCGATCCTGATCGCGCGGGTGGTGCAGAATCCCAGCCCGATCGAGCGCTGCCGCCGACAGATCCTGCAGAAGGTGCTGAAATAACGGCACAAGCGCGGCCGGCTCCGGCCCGCGGAAATCGCACGGGGACTGCAAAATTCCCGTATGCGCGGCGCGGGAATTTCTCTATTGCTCGCCCATGCTGACCGACAAAGACAATCTGCTGCGCCGGCTGCATGCGTTGCGCAGCGAGCACCGGGACCTCGATACCGTCATCACGCGGATTACCGACCTAGGTCCGGTGGATCAGCTGCATCTGCAAAGATTGAAGAAGCGGAAACTCGGTTTGAAAGATGAGATTTCCCGGCTGGAAAGCCGGTTGATCCCGGACCGCACGGCATGAGCCAGCCTCTGGTCGGGATTATCATGGGCAGCCGTTCGGACTGGCCGGTGATGGAACATGCCGCGCAAATGCTTGAAAAGCTTGGCGTGCCTTATGAGGCCAAGGTGGTCTCCGCGCATCGCACCCCGCATCGTCTGGTGGAATATGCCGGCGGCGCGCAGGCACGGGGGCTTAAAATCATCATCGCCGGGGCTGGCGGGGCGGCGCATCTGCCGGGCATGGCGGCCTCGATGACCAATCTGCCGGTGCTGGGCGTGCCGGTGGCGGTGACCGCGCTGAACGGGCAGGATGCCTTGCTCTCCATTGTGCAGATGCCAGGCGGGATTCCCGTCGGCACGCTCGCCATCGGCAAGCCGGGCGCGATCAATGCCGGCATTCTCGCCGCCTCGATTCTCGCCCTCTCCGACCCGGAGCTGGCTTCGCGGATCGCAGCGCTGCGATCCGCGCAGACGGCCAGCGTGCCGGAGGACCCGGTCTGATGCTGCCGCCCGGATCGGTGATCGGCATGATCGGCGGCGGCCAGCTCGGGCGGATGTCCGCCCAGGCGGCGGCGCGGCTGGGGTTCCTCGTGCATGTGTTCTCGCCGGAGCGCGATGGCCCGGCGGCGCAGGTGGCGGCGCGCAACATCATCGCAGCGTATGATGATCTCGAAGCGCTACGATCCTTCGCCGAGGCGGTGGATGTGGTCACCTTCGAATTTGAAAACCTGCCCGCCGCCTCGCTGGCGCTGCTGGAAAGCCTGAAGCCGGTGCGGCCGGGGGCGAAAATCCTCGCCATCAGCCAGGACCGGCTGCTGGAAAAGCAGTTCCTGAACGATGCCGGCATCGCCACCGCGCCCTGGGCCAAGGTGGAGAGCCTGGCGGCGCTGGAGGCGGCGGTGGCGGAGCTTGGCCTGCCTGCGGTGCTGAAAACCACCCGTCTGGGCTATGACGGCAAAGGCCAGGCGATGCTGCGCGCGCCGGAGGATCTGGCGCCCGCCTTCGAGAGACTGGCGCCGAAGCCGCTGGTTCTGGAAGGGTTCGTGGATTTCGCCGCCGAGATTTCGGTGATGGTGGCGCGCGGGGTGGACGGGACCATCGTCTGTTTCGACGCGGTGGAGAACCGCCACAAGCATCATATTCTCGACCTCACCATCGCCCCGGCGCCGTTCGGGCCGGAGATTCTGGAGGAGGCGCAAAGCATTGCCCGGCTGATCGCCGAGAGGCTGGAACTGGTCGGGCTGCTGGGGGTGGAGATGTTCGTCACCGCCACCGGCGCGCTGCTGGTGAATGAGATCGCCCCCCGGCCGCATAATTCCGGCCATTGGACGATGGATGCCTGCCCCTGCGGGCAGTTCGAGATGCACATCCGCGCCGTGGCGGGGCTGCCTCTGCCGCCGGCGGTGCGGCATTCGGACGCGGTGATGAAGAATCTGATCGGCCCGGAGGACATGGCGACCTGGCCGCGCGTGCTGGCGACCCCGGGGCTGATCCCACATCATTACGGCAAGACGGAGGCCCGTCCCGGCCGCAAGATGGCGCATTTCAACCGGCTCTTTCCCAAAGGCGCGCTGCCGGGCGAGTTTGGCATCGCGGACGCCTTGGCTTTGGCGGAAGAGGCGTAAAAGTTTTTGGTGCCGCTTTTTTCAAAAAACGGCGGAAAATGTTTGGGGCGGCGGCAATGTCAGTGTCGCCACCCGAAAAATTTTACTCAGTAATCCTTGCTCTGGCGCATCCGCTTGATGTCCCCGCGGCGCGATTTCGCATCCAGCCGCCGGGTTTTCGAGGCCTTGGTGGGCTTGGTGGCGCGCCGTGCCTTCGGGATGATGGCGGCCTCCTGGATCAAGGCGAACAGCTTCTCGCGCGCCTCCTCGCGGTTGCGCAGCTGGGAGCGATGCTCTTCGGAATCGATCAGGATATGCCCGCTCAGCGTCAGGCGCTTGCCGGCGAGGCGGGCAAGGCGGGCTTTGACATGGCCGGGCAAGGTGGTGTTGCCGACGAGGTTGAAGCGCAGCTGCACCGCGGTCGAGACCTTGTTGACGTTCTGTCCGCCAGGTCCGGAGGCCGGGGTAAAAAATTCCTCCAGATCAGTATCGCTGATCTGGAGGTGATCTGTAACCGGTATCAGCATCGGAGCCTCTCAATAAACGGCCCCGGCGCGAAATCAGGCGGCCTTGGCTTCTTTCTTCGCCGTGGCGCGCTCGAGGCGGCGCTTCAGCGCCAGGCCTTCGGTGGTCAGCTTCGCGTCGGAATGGGCGAGCAGATAGGCGTCCAGGCCGCCATTATGCTCGATCGTGCGGATCGCGCGGGTGGACAGGCGCAGGCGAACGGCACCGAGCGTGTCGGAGAGCAACGTGGTGACCTGCAGGTTGGGCAGGAACCGGCGGCGGCTCTTATTGTTCGCGTGGCTGACGTTATTGCCAGCTTGCACGGTCTTTCCGGTCAGGTCGCAACGGCGGGCCATGATACTTTTCCTCAATAAAACGCAAAGCGGGCTGGCAGGGGCCAGCCCGGAAATTCGGGGCGGCTTATGGCGCAAGCGGGGGGCATCGTCAAGCGGGTTCGCGCAAGGCTGGCCGTTGATTCAGCGCGGGGCTTGAATCTTTACGCCTCGCCGGCGTGATCCTTGCCCGCGGTGCCGCGCATCTCACCGGACTCGACGCTCTCGATGGCGTTTTCCAGGATCTGCACCACCACCGCATCCGGCAGCACGCGGGTCAGCAACCCCATGGCGCCGCCGAGCAGGGCGGAGGCGATGGCCAGCTCCGAGATATCCTTGCCGACCATATACTCAATCGCTTTGTCCACGACGGAACCGGCGTGGCTGAGCTCTTGTTCGGGCGGGGCTTGTCGATCGTCGGTCATGGTCATCCGTTCAAAAATTTCCGGCTCTCTTATCTGGTGGCGGCGGGTGCCGCCACCAAGGGAAGGTTTATTCCGCGGGGCTCGGGGCGGTTTTTTCCGCCGGCGTGGCATTTTCGTCGTCCATCACCGCCTGTGCCGCCCACATCGCGGCATAGAGCCCGCCGGCGGCGAGCAGCGCCGCATGGGTTCCGCGCTCGGCCACCACGCCCTGCTGCAGCACCAAAATCTCGTCCGAGTCGGTGACGGTGGAGAGGCGATGCGCGATGACCAGCGTGGTGCGGTGCTGCGCCACGGAGCGCAGGGCGGCGGAGATGCCCTGCTCGGTCGCGGTATCCAGCGCGCTGGTCGCCTCGTCCAGGATCAGGATGCGGGGGTTTTTCAGGATGGTGCGGGCGATGGCGACACGCTGCTTCTCGCCGCCGGAGAGCTTCAGCCCGCGTTCGCCCACCTTGGTCTCGTAGCCCTGCGGCAGCGAGGTGATGAAATCATGGATCTGGGCGAGGCGCGCGGCCTCCTCCACCTCGGCGCGCGAGCAGCCGGGGCGGCCATAGGCAATGTTGTAATAGATGCTGTCATTGAACAGCACCGTATCCTGCGGCACCACGCCGATGGCGGCGCGCAGATCATGCTGGCGGATGTCACGCACATCCTGCCCATCCACCAGCACCCGGCCGCCAGTGGCGTCGTAAAACCGGAAGAGCAGGCGCGAGATGGTGGATTTGCCCGAGCCGGTGGGGCCGACAATGGCGATCTTCTGCCCCGGCGCGGCGGTGAAGCTGACCCCTTTGAGGATCTGCCGGTCCGGATTGTAGGCGAACTGCACATCCTCGAAGCGGATTTCGGCCGGGGCGCCCTGGTGGGGGATGGCGGCGGCGTCGGGGGCGTCCTGCACCTCCTGGTTGACGTTCAAAAGCCGGAACATCTGCTCCATATCCACCAGCCCCTGATTGAGGGTGAGGTAGGAGAAGCCGAGGAAATTCAGCGGCACGTAAAGCTGCAGCAGATAGGTGTTGACCAGCACGAAGCTGCCGACGCTCATCGTGTGATGCGCCACGCCGAAAGCGGCCATCACCATCATCGCGCCCAGGGCCAGCGAGATGATCACCGCCTGGCCGATATTCAGCATGTTCAGCGAAACCTGCGATTTCACCGAGGCTTTTTCGAACCGGGCCAGGCTTTCATCGAACCGCGCCGCCTCATGCGCCTCATTGCCGAAATATTTCACCGTCTCGAAATTCAGCAGGCTGTCGATCGCTTTGGTCTGCGCCTCGTTATCGGTCTCGTTCATCGTGCGGCGGAATTTGGTGCGCCAGGTGGTGAAGGAGAGGGTGAAGAAGATGTAGAGGCCGATGGCGAAGAAGGCGATCAGCGCATACCAGGCATTGAACAGATGCCAGAGCATGAAGGTGGTGAGCAGCAGCTCGATCAGCGTCGGCACCAGATTGAACGCGGCCAGGCGCAGCACGGACTGGATGCCCAGCGTGCCGCGCAGGATGATGTTGGAGAGCCCGCCGGTCTGCCGGTCCAGGTGAAAGCGCATCGAGAGCGCGTGCAGATGCTCGAAGGTGCGCCGGGCGACGACGCGCGAGGCGCGCATCTGCACCCCGGCGAAGAGCGCATCGCGCAGCTCGCCAAAGGCGGCACTGGCGATGCGCACCGCGACATAGCCGCCGATCATCGCCAGCGGCACCGCGATGGCGTTATCCAGATGGGTCAGCCGGTCGACCAGATGGCCATAGACCACCGGCACATAGACCGTGCCGATTTTCGCCAGCAGCAAGCAGGCGGCGGCGAAGACGAGCTTCACCCGCAACCCGGTCTCGCCCTGCGGCCAGAGATAGGGGAAGAGCGAGAGGATGGTTTTCAGCGAGCCTTTGGCGGTCTTGGCGGTCGCATTGGGTGCCAGATGGGGGTTGGCACGGGCGCGGGATCGGGTCATGAGCCTGCACATGGCATCTGACTCGCAAATTGCAAAGCTTTTAGCTGATATCCGATCCTGCCACTCAGCCATGCTGCCGGGGGAACGGCTGGTCCTGCGCAGCGGGGCGCGGCGTTTCGGCTTTGTGAAACCGGCGCTGGCCGAGCAGCTGCGCGGCATCGAACCCGCCATTGAAATTTCATCGGGCGCGGTGGTGCTGCCGCCGGCATTGCTGCCCCGGCTGAACGAGCTGGCGCGCGCCATCGGCATTCCCACCCGGGCCGAGGATTTCGATGTGCGGGCGGCGCCGGAAGGGGACGTGCTCGGTGTTTTGGACCGCGGGGCGCTGCCCAGCTTTGGGGTGATCGGGGTCGGGGTGCATCTGAACGGGCTGGTGCGCCGCGCCGACGGGCTGCATCTCTGGGTCGCCAAACGCGCGGCGAACAAGAAGCTGGACCCGGGCAAGCTGGACCATCTGGTCGCCGGCGGGGTGCCGGCCGGGCTCTCGCCGTTTGCGACGCTGCTGAAGGAAGCCGAGGAAGAGGCCGGGCTGGAGGAGACGCTGGCGGCAAGGGCGGTGGAGGTGGCCCGGTTTCGCTATGACATGGAGCGCCCGGAAGGGCTGCGGCGGGATTTTCTCTACGCTTACGACCTGGAGCTACCCGAGGATTTCACCCCGCGCGCCCTGGATGGCGAGGTGGAGAGCTTCGCGCTCTGGCCGCTGGAACAGGTGCGTGAGACGCTGCTGACCAGCGATGCCTTCAAATTCAACGTCGTGCTGGTGCTGACCGACCTGCTGCTGCGCCAGGGCCTGTTCGCGCCGGACGACGCGCAGATGCTGCGCGCCGCCCTCGCCACGCCGGCCGGCAGTTAAGGTTTCTGAATGGTCATTTCCAGCTGCGTTTCTGCTTACTGAATGTTAACCTGAGGCCAAGAAACTCTCCCGGGAGGATTTCATGGACATTCAGCTGATTTACGAAGGCAGTACGTCTCTGGCGCCGTCCGGGTTCGACTCGGCGATGCAGTATGCCGCCAATCAGCTGGATGCGCTGATTAGCAATAATATCACCGTCAGCATCGATATCGGCTGGGACAGCAGCGGCCAGGTGCTGGGGGAGGCGACGCCCGATCTCAGCACCAATGGTCTCTACAGCTATGCCAGCGTGGTGGCGGCGTTGCGCGCCCATGCGCAGACCGCGACGCAGATTGCCGCTGTCGATGCCTTGCCGAGCACGGATCCGACTCATGGCGCCGGGCTTTATCTGACCATGGCGCAGGCCCAGGCGCTGGGCCTTGGCGATGCCGCCTTGTCCAGCGAATTTGCCGGGATCGATGGCAGCGCCACCTTTGGCACGGGCGGCGGGGTGCTGAGCTTCGGCACGGCGGCGGTGGCGGGGGAGGTCAGCTTTATCGGCACCGCCGAGCATGAGCTGACACATGCGCTGGGGCGGATCGATTTCAACGATGGCGCGAATTACGCCCTCATGGATCTCTACGCCTATGCCTCGGCCGGCACGCTGCAGAGCACGCCTTACGCGCCGACCTTCTTTTCCCTGGATGGCGGCAAGACCAGCCTCGCCAGCTTCGACACCACCAGCGACAACAGCGACTGGGCGGATCAGCCGCAATATCGCAATGATGCCTTCGGGGCCTATGCCTATCCCGGTTACGCGACCAGCATCACCGCGCTGGATACCACGCTGATGAGCGTGCTGGGCTTCGACATTGCCTGTTTCTGTCCCGGCACGATGATCGAAACCCCGCTTGGCGACAGGAAGGTGGAAAAGCTGCGCATCGGCGATGAGGTCTGGACGCCAAATGGCCCGGCGCGGATCAGATGGATCGGCAAGAGCGCGTATGAGGGGCGCTTCCTGGCGCAGAATCCGCTGATGCTGCCGGTGACCTTTCTGCCGGGGTCGCTGGGCGAGGGGATGCCGCGCTGCGCGATGCGGGTCTCGCCCGGGCACGGGATTTTCCTGCACGGCGTGCTGGTGCCGGCCTGGCGGCTGGTGAACGGGGTGAACGTGTTGCAGACGCCCTGCAAGGGGAAGGTCGAATATCGGCATATCCAGCTGGAGCGGCATGATCTGCTGCGCGCGGACGGGGCGCTGAGCGAGAGCTATCTCAACGGCACGCCGCGCAGCTGGTTCCAGAATGCGGCGGAATATGCGGCACTCTATCCGTGCGCACCGGACGAGCCCTACGAGAGCTGCGCGCCGCGCCATGATGATGGCTGGATGCTGGAGGCGGTTCGGGATTGGGTGAACCGGCGCGCCGGTCTGGCCGGCGGGATGGCGGAGGGGGCGATGCAGGGTGTGCTGGACGAGGCCGGGCCGGCGCTTTGCCGCGGCTGGGCCTGGTGCCCGCAAACCCCGGAGCTGCCGGTGGAGCTGCTGGTGCTGGCGGGCGGCACGGTGCTGGCGCGGGTGGTGGCGAACAGCTACCGGCAGGATTTGCGGGTGGCGGGGATCGGCAAGGGGATTTACGGGTTTTCGGTGGCGCTGCCGGACGGGGTGAGCGGCGCGATCAGCGTGCGGCGGGCGAGTGACGGGGCGCTGTTGGGGGGCGATACGCAAAACCGCGCGGCGGCCTGAAAGTTTTCCAAAAAGGGCTGTAAAAATTTGGGGGTTTTGGCAACGCCGGTGCACACGCCCCGGCGTTTTTGCCGCTTTTTTGAAAAAAAGCGGCACCAAAAAACTTTTTAACTTTCGTCCGGGGCTGGTTCCGCCGGGTGCAGCCGCTTCGCCCGCAGCCGCCGGATGCGCCTGGCATCCGCATCCAGCACCAGAAACTCCACCCCCGACGGGTGCGTGATCAGCTCGCCCCGCGCCGGCACCCGTTCCGCCAGGTTGAACACCAGCCCGCCGACGGTTTCGATATCCGCATCGCGCTCATCCTCCGACAGGATCGGGCCGATCTTTTCCTCGAACTCCTCCACCGGCAGCCTTGCATTGAGGTCGAAGGCGCCATCGGCGCGCTCGGTCAGCATCGGCCCCTCGATCTCGTCATGCTCGTCCGAAATATCGCCGACGATGGTCTCGACCAGATCCTCAATCGTCACCAGCCCGTCGATGCCGCCATATTCATCCACCACCAAAGCCAGATGGATATGGGTCAGGCGCATCTGCAGCAGCAGATCCAGCACCGGCACTTGCGGCGCCACCATCAGCGGCTTGCGCAGGATTTTCTCCAGCGCGAACTCTTCCGGCGCGCCGGTGAAGCCGAACACATCCTTGATATGCACCATGCCGGCAACGTCATCGAGATGGTCGCGATAGACCGGCAGACGCGAATGGCCTTCCTTGCGGATCAGCGCCAGCGCCTCATCCAGCGACAGATCCGCCTTCATCGCCACGATATCCGGGCGCGGCACCATCACATCATCGGCGGTGATGTCGCGCAGCCGCAGCACATTGCCGATCAGCGCGCGTTCCTGGGCGTTGAGGTCGAGGGATTCGCTCTCCCCCTCCTTGTCCTCCGTGCTGGTCTCCTGCTGGAGCATCAGCTCGGCGATCGATTCGCGCACCGATTGCTCGGGGCTGCGCAGCTTGCCCAATAATCGGCTGAGCGCGTTGCTCATCGGTTTTTCCAGGGGTTGGGCTCGCCGAGCCGGGCCAGGATGCGGGTTTCCGCCGCCTCCATCTCCCGCGCCTCGCCGGGATGGTGATGGTCATAGCCCTGCAGATGCAGCGCCCCATGCACGATCAGATGGCTCAGATGCGCGCCGATGCTTTTGCCCTGCGCTTGCGCCTCCTTCGCCACCACGCCGAAGGCCAGCAATATTTCCGGCGGCGCTTCATAAGTGAGCACATTGGTGGGCTTGTTCTTGCCGCGGTCGCGGTAGTTCAAGGCTTTCACCGTGCGGTCATCGGTCAGTGCCACGCTGGCGGCGCAGCCAGTGGCGGCCAGAGCACGGGAAACCCGGCGCAAGGCGTCCGGCACAAAGGCGCGCCAGCGCCGGTCCGTGACCACGATCTCAACGCCCCCGAGGGGGCTGGTACTTCCAGGGTCGTCCATTTGCCTAATGTCTGTTGCAAACGAGGCGCAATTGGTCAACCGCGGGATGGTTAACCCTGACGCTCGCGCGAATACTCCTTCACCGCCTTGTAGCGCTGGTCATAGGCATCGACGATGCGCGCCACCAGCGGATGGCGGACCACATCGGCGTTGGAGAAGCGGGTGACGCCGATGCCCTGGATGCCTTCCAGCGTCTCCAGCGCATCCGCCAGGCCCGAGCGGGTATTGGGCGGCAGATCGATCTGCGAGAGATCCCCGGTGATCACCATGCGCGTGCCCTCGCCCATGCGGGTGAGGAACATCTTCATCTGCACCGCCGTGGTATTCTGCGCCTCGTCCAGGATCACGAAGGAATGCGCCAGCGTGCGGCCGCGCATGAAGGCCAGCGGGGCGATTTCGATTTCGCCGGTGGCCATGCGCCGGGTCAGCTGGTCGCCGGGCAGCAGGTCGTTCAGCGCGTCGTAGAGCGGGCGCAGATAGGGGTCCACCTTCTCCTTCATGTCGCCAGGCAGGAAGCCCAGACGCTCGCCGGCCTCCACCGCCGGGCGGGAGAGCACGATGCGGTCCACCTTGCCGGAGGTCAGCATCGCCACCGCCTGCGCCACCGCCAGATAGGTCTTGCCGGTGCCGGCCGGGCCGAGGCCGAAGACCATCTCATGGCGGGCGAGCGTGTCGATATATTCCGCCTGGCCCTGGCTGCGCGGGCCGATCGGGCCCTTGCGGGTGCGGATCGCCGGCAGGTCCGAGAGCGGCAAGCGCGGCTCGTTCGCCGGGTCGGTCATGCGCAACACCCCATCCACCTGCGGGCCGTCGATCGTCTCACCCTTTTCCAGCTTGCCGTAGAGCGTGCTCAGCGCCGCCTCCGCCGCCGCCACCTGCTCCGCCGTGCCCGAAACCGAGATCCTGTTGCCCCGGCAGGCCAGGCGCACGCCCAGCTTCTGTTCGATCCGGGCCAAATGGCGGTCATGATCTCCGAGCAGCATCGACAAAAGCACGTTATTGCCGAAGGTCATGGTGATGGTGCGCGGCGGCACCAGGGAAGGGCGGGGCTGGCTGGTGATGATCTGGCTCAAGCGGCGATGGTCTCCTGTTCCAAAAGCGTGCCTAAGAGAGAGTTGGGGTTGGCATGGTGGATTTTCACCATGCGCACCTGCCCGGTGAGGTCTTGCCCATGCTCGACCACCACCGGCTGCAGCCAGAGGGAGCGCCCGGCGATCTGCCCGGGATAGCGCCCCTTGCCGGTAAACAGCACGGGCGTCTCCAGCCCGACCGTCGCGGCGTTGAACTCATCCTGCTGGCGGCGCAGCAGGGCTTGCAGCTCCTGCAGCCGCGCATCCTTCACCGCCGTTTCCACCTGCGGCAGCCCGGCCGCCGGGGTGCCGGGGCGGGGCGAGTAGGTGAAGGAATAGGCCAAGGCGAAGCCGGTCTCGCGGATCAGCGCCATCGTCGCCTCGAAATCCGCATCGGTTTCGCCGGGATGGCCGACGATGAAATCCGAGGAGAAGGCCATATCCGGGCGGATCTCTTTCAGCTTTGCGACGATGCGGCGGAACTCATCGGCCTTGTGCTTGCGGTTCATCGCCCGGAGGATCTTGTCCGAGCCGGACTGCACCGGCAGATGCAGGAAAGGCATCAGCTTTTCATTGTCCCGGTGTGCCAGGATCAGCTCATCGGCCATGTCGTTGGGATGCGAGGTGGTGTAGCGGATGCGCTCCAGCCCCTCGATCTCCGAGAGGGTTTGCATCAGCCGGGTGAGGGACCAGATTTTCCCATCCGGCCCTTCGCCGTGATAGGCATTCACGTTCTGCCCGAGCAAGGCCAGCTCCTTCGCCCCCTTGGCCACCATGCGCTTCGCCTCGGCGATGACGCTGGCGACCGGGCGGGAGGCTTCCGCCCCGCGCGTATAGGGGACGACGCAGAAGGAGCAGAATTTGTCGCAGCCTTCCTGGATGGAGAGGAAGGAGACCACGCCTTGCGGGGCGGCGTCGTCCGGCAGGAAGTCGAATTTCTGCTCGACCGGGAAATCGGTATCGATCACCGTGCCGGTTTTGCGATGCGCCTGGGCGATCAGCTCCGGCAGCCGGTGATAGGCTTGCGGGCCGACCACCAGATCCACGAACGGGGCGCGCTTGGCCAGCACCTCGCCCTCCGCCTGCGCCACGCAGCCAGTGACGGCGATCATCATCTCGCCGCCCTTGGCCTCCTTCATCACCCGCCAGCGGCCGAGCTGGGAGAACACCTTCTCCTCCGCCCGTTCCCGAATATGGCAGGTGTTGAGAATGAGCATGTCCGCCCCTTCCGGCGCGTCCACGCTCTCATAGCCGAGCGGGCGCAGCAGGTCGGTCATCCGCGCGCTGTCATAGACATTCATCTGGCAGCCGTGCGTTACGACATGCAGCTTGCGAGGGGGGCGTTGGGTACTCATGCGCTCAAATCCATCCGGTTCGTCCGGATGGAGAAACGCGGGGTGGGCTTGCAGGTCAAGCGCAAAGCCTGAGAATCCTCCTGAGCATGAGGCTATTCGGCTATGCGGGGGCGCGTCGTGTCAAGAAAATTCGGGTGACGGTTGTAAGACGCAGTGGCTTAGGCCCGGTGCGGGCGCAGCCCTAGATCGCTGAAAAAGCGCAAAAGATAGCCGTCAGGGTCGGCAATCACGAATTGCCGGTTGCCGGCCTCCTGCTCGTCCTGCCGGTACCATTTATCCTCGAGCGGAATGGGCATCTCCAGCCCAGCGGCAAGAACGGTTTGGTAAAGCTGATCCACATCCGGGATCTCGATCTGCAGACTGACTCCCCGTCCGAAGGGCCGTGCCATCGGCGCATCGGAAAAGCGCCGGCTGGCGCCGATCTCGCCGAGCATCAGATGCGCGCCGTCGCGGATGAGATAGGCAAAGCCCTCCTCCGGGCGGCCATAAAGCAGGGTAAAGCCGAGTGGCCCGAGATAGGTGCGCAGCGAGGCGGCGAGATCGCTAACCTCAAGCTCCGGCACCAAAGCGGGCCAGACAATGTCCTCAGGCGCGCCCGCCATGGCTCAGGCCAGTTCGGGGGCTTTGATGTCCACCATGAATTCGGCGGTCAGCCGTTCCAGCGCCGCGCTCACCGTCTCGGCGGTGACGCCTTGGGGCAGGCCCAGGCGCGCGGTGGCGTGGAACATCTCCGCGCCGGTGAAGGGCGCGCTTTCGATATGGGAGGAGAAATCCTCGATATTGACGCCCAAGCCCCGCAGGGTCTCGGTCACGTCGCGCACGATGCCGGGGCGGTCATTGCCGGTGAGGGCGAAGGTGACCTGCTCGATCGGCGGGGCGGTTTCGGTGCCGGCCAGCACCGTCACGTTCAGCCCTTCGGCGGCAAGCCCGGCGAGGCTGGCTTCCAGCCCGGCCACCTGCTCATCCGCCAGCCGCACCAGCACGATGCCGGCGAACTGCCCGGCCAGATGCGCCAGCCGGCTATCCAGCCAGCTGCCCCCGCGGCCGCGATGCGCGCCGAGAGGGCATTGACGAGACCCGGCCGGTCGGGACCGGCCAGGCTGACAACCAGAGAGGCCATCGATCAGCGCTGGTTGCGCTGGCCGAAGAGCTGCAGCAGGAACATGAACAGGTTGATGAAGTTCAGATACAGCTGCAGGGCGTCATAGACGGAGCGCTTGCCCGCCATCTCCGCGCCATAGGCGCCGCCGAAGCGCAGATAATCGGTCTTGATGCGCTGCGTGTCATAGGCGGTGAGGCCGAGGAAGATGAACACGCCCAGGATCGACACCGCGAAGGCGATGGCCGGGGAATGCAGGAAGATATTCACCAGCGAGGCGACGATGATGCCGATCAGCCCCATGAACATGAAGCTGCCCAGGCTGGTGAGGTCCCGCCCGGTGACGTAGCCATAGAGGCTGGTGGCGGCGAACATCGAGGCGGTGATGAAGAACACTTCCGCGATCGAGGTCTGGGTATAGACCATGAAGATATTCACCATCGAGGCGCCCATGGCGGCGCAGAACACCCAGAACAGAGCCTGGGCGCCGGTGGTGGAAAGCTTGTTCACGCCGAAGCTGAGCACCATCACGAACACCAGGGGCGCGAAGATGGCGGCATAAGCGAGGATGGTCGGGTGGATCGCCATGCCGGTGGCGGTCTGCACCGGCTGGTAGAACAGGTTGAGCAGCGAGGTATGGGCGATGGCGAACGCGATCAGCCCGGTCAGCACCAGGCCGGACGCCATCCAGTTATACACGCGCAGCATATAGGCGCGCAGTCCCGCATCCAGCGCGGCGCTGCCGTAGCCGGCATAGCCAGCCTGCACAGTGCGGTAGGATTGATTCGGGTTGAAGGCCATGAGGTTGTTTACTCCTGAAATGCACCGCTTCACGCGGCACGTTCTTATGATTCGCCGGATTGGCCGGGTTTTCAAGTAAAATGGGGGCGAAAACCGCCCCCATTTCGCTACGAACTGTAAATCACCCGGCCGTTTTTGGCGGGTTGGTGCGGTTTAGCGCCGCCACCAGCCGGTTTTCTTGGCGGCCGGGGCTTGCGTGGCGCCGACCAGGATCGGCTTCACCGCCGGCTCCGCCATCGCTTCCGCGGTCTCCGGCGCGGGCGCTTCCAGCTCCGGCGCCGCCGTCACCTCCACCGGCGCGGCCTCGATGGCCTCAACCGGTGCGGCGGTCTCAGCCGGGGCCTCGGGCTCTGCCTTGGCGGCCGGCTTGCGCTTGCGCGGGGCGCGCTTGGGCTTGGCCGGGGCGGCTTCCAGCTCCGGCACGGCGGCCACCTCCACAGGGGCGGCTTCGATCGCCTCCGCCGGGGCGGCTTCGGACTCCGCCTTGGCGGTGGGCTTGCGCTTGCGCGGGGCGCGCTTGGGCTTGGCCGGGGCGGCGTCCGGCGCGGCATCGGCGCCGGTTTCGGCGGCGAGGATCACCGCCGCTTCCGGAGCCGCCTCAACCGGGGTTTCCGCCAGCTCGGCTTCGGCCGGGCTCACCGCTTCGGCATCGCGGAAGGCGGCTTCCAGGGCCAGATCCAGCTCGCTCGGCGGCTCGTCCTCGGCGCTCTCGCCCTCGCTGCCGGTATCGCCCCCGGCTTCGGCGGCGGCGTCCGCGCCATTGCCCTGGCCGTTTTCGCCACGGCGGCGGCCACGGCGGCGGCGGCGACGCTTGCGCTCGCCCCGTTCGGAAGGTGCGGCCTCGGCGGTTTCGGTGGTCTCGGCCTCGTCCAGCTCGGCATCCGCCTCATCGGCTTCCGCCGCCACGGCTTCCAGCACGCGCTCGGCCTTCATCGGCGCCGGGGCCGGCGGCGGCGCGGTGTGCGCCCTGGTCCGCTCCAGCCGGAAATTGGTGCCGGTCAGCCGCGCGTCCGCCTCGAACACCACCCGCATCGAATAGCGCTCCTCGATCGCCGAGAGCCGCTCGCGCTTATGGTTGAACAGGTAGAAGGCGATTTCCGGCGGCAGATAGATGCAGATTTCGGCGGATTTGAACTTCGCCCCCTCATCCTCGATGGCGCGCAGGATATGCAACGCGGCACTTTCCGGGCTGCGCACATGGCCCATGCCGGCGCAATGCGGGCAGGTGATCAGCGAAGCCTCGGTCAGGGAGGGGCGCAGACGCTGGCGCGACATTTCCATCAGCCCGAAATGGCTGATGCTGCCCACCTGGATGCGCGCGCGGTCATGCTTCAGCGCATCCTTGAGCTTGCGCTCGACGGCGGCATTGTTGCGCCGGCTTTCCATGTCGATGAAATCGATCACGATCAGCCCGGCCAGATCGCGCATGCGCAGCTGCTTGGCGACCTCTTCCGCGGCCTCCATATTGGTGCGCAGGGCGGTGTCCTCAATCGAGCGCTCGCGGGTGGCGCGGCCGGAGTTGACGTCGATGGCGACCAAAGCTTCCGTCTGGTTGATGACGATATAGCCGCCCGAGCGCAGCTGCACGACCGGGTTGAGCATCGCATCCAGCTGGGCTTCCACCTGATGGCGCGAAAAGAGCGGCTGGCCTTCCTGCCAGAGCTGCACCTTGCGGGCATTGGCCGGCATCAGCATACGCATGAAGTCCCGCGCCGCCTTGAAGCCTTCCACGCCGTCCACCAGAATATCCTCGACATCCTTGGTATAGACATCGCGGATCGCCCGCTTGATCAGGCTGGCTTCCTCATAGATCAGCGCCGGGGCGGAGGATTCCATCGTCTTGTCGCGGATATCGTCCCACAGACGCAGCAGATATTCGCAGTCGCGCTTGATCTCGGGCTTCGGCCGGTTGGCGCCGGCGGTGCGCACGATCATGCCCATGCCGGGCGGGATATCTAGCTCCGCCATCGTCTCCTTCAGGCGGCGGCGGTCGGTCTGCGAGGTGATCTTGCGCGACACACCGCCGCCGGTGGGCGAATTGGGCATCAGCACCGAGAAGCGGCCGGCCAGTGACAGGTAGGTGGTGAGCGCCGCGCCCTTATTGCCGCGCTCTTCCTTGACCACCTGCACCAGCATGATCTGGCGGCGGTGGATCACGTCCTGGATCTTGTAATTGCGCAGGAAACGCTGGCGCAGCCGGCGCTCGCGGGCTTCCGCCGCGTCGTCGCCGTCACCGCCGATCTGCTCGGGGGCCGGGCCCTCGGGCTCGATCTGCTCAACGCTGTCGCTCTCGCCGGCCTCGGCGGAGATTTCGGCCGGCATCGCCTCTTCGGCGCTGGCATCGGCCGGGGCTTCCGGGTCCGGGGCGATCTCGGTCTCATCGGCGCCGGTCAGAGCGTCTTGGGGCAGGGCGCCGCCGTCTTCCGGGGGCGGGGCGGCGTGGATCTCGATCGGCTTGATCTCAAGCGCCTGGGCTTCAACCGGGGCCTCGTCTTCGGGCTCGTCCTCGGCCTCGGCGGCGGCTTCGGCCTGGAGGTCCAGCAGCTTCTGCCGGTCGGCGACGGGGATCTGGTAATAATCCGGGTGGATTTCACCGAAGGCCAGGAAGCCATGGCGGTTGCCGCCATATTCGACGAAGGCGGCCTGCAGGCTCGGCTCGACGCGAATCACCTTGGCGAGGTAGATATTGCCTTTGATCTGCTTGCGGCTGACGGTCTCGACGTCGAAATCTTCGAGGCGGTTACCGTCCAGAACCACCACGCGGGTTTCTTCCGCGTGGCTGGCATCGATCAGCATTTTCTTTGACATTAAGGATAAAACTCCGGCGTGCGCCGAGCGGGGCGGCATGGATCTGCCGGCCCTGCGCGCTGGGCGCGAAATAGGGATGAAGGGAGGACGTGTAAAAACCGGAGGACGCAACGCCGAACCAGGCTAAAGCCTTGAAGGAAAAAAGGGTCTCGGTCGTCAGAGCGGTCATCGGTTCCATAAACTCGCCGGCGCCTGGGCACCGGATTGCGGCATTTTTATTCTGGATGCGACACTGGCGGCCAACCGGTCAGGGCCAAACGCCGCGCCGCACGCATCCTGTAATCGTAGATGACCCAAAAAACCCGCCCCTGCAAGGGGGTAGGGTTTGCCAGCGGGGTTGTCGGCCCCGGGCTTTGCCGCCAGACTTGCCCTGGCTGGCGAAGGGAGGCGAGGTGGGGAAGATCGGTTGTGTGGCGATCGTGAAGAACGAGGCGCGCCATATCGCGGAGTGGCTGGCCTGGCAGTTCATCGTCGGGTTTGACACTGTCATCCTGCTCGATAACGGCTCCACGGACGCCACCATCGCCATCGCTCAGGATTTTGCGCCGGCGCGCGATGTGCGGGTGGTGCGCTGGCCCAGCACCGCGCCGGATTATCAGATGCGCGGCTATGAACATATCGCCCGCGCGATGGCGGAAGAGTTTGAATGGCTGGGGTTTTTCGACGCGGATGAGTTTCTGCGGCTGGATGACGGGCTGACGCTGAAAGGGCTGCTGGCGGCGCGGCCGGAGGCGGCGGTGGCGCTGCCCTGGGCGATTTTCGGCTCCAACGGGCATGATGAGTTTCCCGACGGGCTGTTGGTGGAAACCTTCACCCGCCGGGCCGAGCCGCAATTCGGGCCCAACCATCATGTGAAATCCATCATCCGCCCGGCGCTGATGGAAAGCTGCCTCAACCCGCACGCCTTTGCGATGCGGGGCGATTATGTGGATCTGCTCGGGCGGTCGATCGTCTGGGGCGGCGGGCCGGGGGTGCTGGCGGCCACGCCGGACCATCGGGGCGGTAGCCTCAACCATTATTTCGTCCGCTCCCGCGCCCATTGGCGCGAGAAGATGGCGCGCGGCTATCACGACCTCACCCGCCCGGAGGGCGAGTTCGAGGCGTATGACCGCAACGAGGTGCCCGATGAGCGGCTGGCGGCGCGGGCGGGCGAGATCAGGCGGGCTTTGAGCGGCCCGTTGCCCCTTCTCCGGCGCGAGGGGCTGGAGGCGCGCGACGCCGCGGCGCTTTGCGAGGCGACCGATGCGGCGGGCTTTCTGGCCCGGCGCTGCAGTAGCTACACGCCCCTTCCGGCCGCCACCATCGCGCTGCCGGCGGTTGATTGTTACGGCCCCGGCGCGGCCGCACTGAAATTCTGCGGGCCGACCTATCCGCCTTTTTCGCAGGATCAGCACAGGGGCGAGTTTCCCGCCCGCAGCACCGCCCCCGATATCACCCTCAGCCGCCTGTCCTATGTTCTGTACATACCCAAACAGGTCGCCATCGCGGCGCCGACGCCGCAGGAACGGCCGCCAGTTTCGTTGCAAGCCTATTCCGTGGTGCTGCGCTCATCCTTCAATGCGCCGCACGGGCATCAGTTTCATCACGATCTGCGCCAGCATGAAGGCGATTTGTTCAGCCTGACACATGAGCACCCGCCGGCGGTTCGCCAGGCAGGCAGCTATCTTTTGCTCGATAGCCAGCATCGTGGACATTTCGGCCATACGCTGTGCGATGTGCTGGGCATGGCCTGGGCCTATGAAAGCTTGCGGGCGCTTGGCCGTGAGGATGTCGCGGTGCTGGTCCATGACCGTGCCGACAAGGTGCTGGCGGAGTTGCTGGAGGCGGCCGGCATAGCGCGGGAGCGGCTGGTGTCCTTCGACCATCCGGTGTTGCTGGACGAGCTGATCCTGCCCGGCAAGGCCTTTCAGATCCAGGGCTATGTCAACGATGCAGCCTTGGCGACGTACCGGACGATCCGCGACGCCATGGCTGGAACCGCCCGCATTCCGGCGCTGCCGGAGCGCATTTATCTCTCTCGCCAGACCAACCCGGCACGCCGGCTGCTGAATGAGGACGATGTTGCCAAGCTGTTCATGGCACGCGGCTTTGTCGTGGTCGCGCCGGAGACATTGCCGCTGCGCCAGCAGATTGCCCTGGCCGCGAATGCGCGCATGATCGCCGGGCCGGCGGGCAGCAACATGTTTCAACTGGCCTTCCAGCGCGATCTGGAGAAAGCCTTCGTGCTCGGTTCCAACGAATTCGTGCAGACCACGGAACAATTCATGTGCGGCGGGCGCCCGGTCCGGTTTGGCTATTTTGTCGGCGAGGTGGCGGAGCAGGCGGGGCCGCATTCCGCCTGGCGGGTGGATCTGGAGGCGCTGGCATCGGCGGTCGATGCGTGGCTGGCGGCGCCGCCGGGAGAGCTGGGGCGCGCGGCGGAGGATGTCACGCTGTTTGTCGGGGCGCGGCAGTTCGGCGAGGTTGCGCAGGCGCTGGCGCAGACGGGAAAAATTGTCATCGTCGAACCTGAGGCGCGGCTTTATTACGCCCTCGCCGAAGAGTTCGCCGCCGAAATCGCCGAAGGCCGGCTGGTGGTGGAGAATTTCGCCCCGGCGCCGCGCGGCGGCGAGATCGCGATGCTCACCCCGGCCGATGGCGGGCGGGCTTATCCGGTGGCGACGATCAGCTGGGAGGAGCTGGTGGCCAAGCATGGCAATCCCAGCCGCGTTTATCTCGGCGGCGAGGTGCCGGGATTTGGTCCGGTGCCGCGCTGAACGCGCCAAAATTGGTCAGGCCGGTATGGCCTTGCACCCGGCCGGGTCTTTGCGGCAAGGTTTTGCCGGGAAGGTGCAAAGAACAATGAAAGCAAGGAGTTGGTAATGCCGGACGCCAGAACATCCATTTCGGGCCTGTCAGTCGCCACGGTTCTGTATGATTTTGTGAACCGGGAGGCGCTGCCGGGCACGGGGCTGGAGCAGGAGGCCTTCTGGGCCGGGTTCGCCAAGCTGCTGAAGCATTTCGCCACCACCAACGCGGTGCTGCTGGGCAAGCGCGACGAAATTCAGAAAAAGCTGGATGGCTGGTACCGCGCCCAGAAGGGCAAGAAGCACGACCAGGGGGCCTATGAGGCCTATCTGCGCGAGATCGGCTATCTGCTGCCCGAACCCGCCGCGTTTTCGGTGGAAACCTCGAAGGTGGATGACGAGATCGCGGTGATCGCCGGGCCGCAGCTGGTGGTGCCGGTCTCCAATGCCCGCTACGCGCTCAACGCCGCCAATGCCCGCTGGGGCAGCCTGTATGATGCGCTCTACGGCACCGATGCGCTGCCGGAGACGGATGGCGCCACCCGCGGCAAGGGCTTCAACCCGGTGCGCGCGGATGCGGTGATCGCCCGTGCCCGCGCCTTCCTGGATGCGGCGTTTCCGCTGGAGGAAGGCAGCCACGCGGATGCGTTGGGCTACAAGGTTGAGGCGGGCAGGCTGGTGGTGCTGCTGCCCTCCGGCGATGTCGGCTTGAAAAATCCCGGCCAGTTCGCCGGTTCTAACGGCGATGCCGCATCCCCCAGCGCGGTGCTGCTGAAGAATCATCATCTGCACGCCGAAATCGTCATCGACGCGACCCACCCGATCGGCAAGAACGACACCGCCCATATCGCCGACATCATCCTGGAATCCGCGATCAGCACGATCATGGATGCCGAGGATTCGGTGGCGGCGGTGGATGCCGATGACAAGGTGCTGGTCTATCGCAACTGGCTGGGGCTGATGCAGGGCACGCTGAGCGCCCCGGTGGAGAAGGGCGGCAAGGTTTTCGAGCGCAAGCTCAACCCGGACCGCAGCTACACCGCGCCGGATGGCGCGACACTGACTTTGCATGGCCGCTCGCTGCTGCTGGTGCGCAATGTCGGCCACCATATGCTGACGGATATGATCACCATCGATGGCCAGGAGGTGCCGGAGACGGTGATCGACGCCGTCATCACCTCGCTGATCGCTAAGCATGACCTCACCGCCCGCCGCAATTCCCGCCAGGGTTCGGTCTATATCGTGAAGCCGAAAATGCACGGGCCGGAAGAGGCGGCGAATGCCAATGCGCTGTTCGGCGCGGTGGAGGAGCTGCTGCAGATCCCCGCCAACACGCTGAAAATGGGCATCATGGACGAGGAGCGCCGCACCAGCGCCAACCTGAAAGCCTGTATCGCGGCGGCGAAGCATCGGGTGGTGTTCATCAATACCGGCTTCCTGGACCGCACTGGGGATGAGATCCACACCTCGATGGAGGCCGGTCCCTTCCTGCGCAAGAACGACATCAAGGCGCAGCCCTGGATCAAATCCTACGAGGACCGCAACGTGGATTTCGGGCTGGAATGCGGGCTGCAGGGCAAGGCGCAGATCGGCAAGGGCATGTGGGCCGCGCCGGACCAGATGGCGGCGATGCTGGAGCAGAAGATCGCGCATCCGAAGGCCGGCGCCAATACCGCCTGGGTGCCCAGCCCCACCGCAGCCACGCTGCATGCCATGCACTACCATGATGTGGACGTGCTGGCCCGGCAGAACGAGCTGAAGAGCCGCCCGCCGGCGAAGCTCTCGGATTTGCTGACGGTGCCGCTGGCGCAGGGCGTGAATTGGAGCCCGGAAGAGATCCAGCAGGAGCTGGATAATAATGCGCAAGGGCTGCTGGGCTATGTGGTGCGCTGGATCGACCAGGGGGTCGGCTGCTCCAAAGTGCCGGATATTCACGATGTCGGGCTGATGGAAGATCGTGCGACGCTGCGGATTTCCTCCCAGCATATCGCCAACTGGCTGCATCACGGCATCGTCTCCAAGGACCAGGTGCTGGAGACGCTGAAGCGCATGGCGCTGGTGGTGGACAAGCAGAATGCCGGCGATGCGGCCTATAAGCCGATGGCGCCCGGCTATGACGGCCCGGCCTTCAAGGCGGCGCTGGATCTGGTGTTCGAGGGGTTGAGCCAGCCCAACGGCTATACCGAGTTCATCCTCACCCGCCGCCGCCGCGAGGCGAAAGCGGCGTAACCCGCCGCGACCCATGCCGGGCGGCCCTGAGGGCCGCCCGGTTGGATGATTCAGAGGCTGTTTCAAAAGTCGCTATGGTGAGTCGTCAAGTGGTGATTTGTGAGCACCGGCGCGCAGCGTACTTGAGGTACGTGAGCACCGGAGCGCAGCAAATCGCCGCTTGGCGGCCGCCAGAGTGGCTTTTGAAACAGCCTCTTAGCGGTTGAGTTGCGCCAGTGCTTCCGCGTGCAGCGCCGCATTGGCGCTGGCCAGCACCGAGCCGTCGCAGCCCAGCTTCAGCGGCGCGCCGGCCCAGTCGCTCACCACCCCGCCGGCGGCTTCGATCACCGGGCCCAAAGCCGCCCAATCCCAGGGCTTGAGATCATGCTCGGCGATCACGTCGATCTGCCCCAGCGCCAGCAGCCCGTAGGAATAGGCGTCCCCGCCCCAATAGATCCGCTTCGCGGCATGGCGCAGCTGGTTGAAGCGGCGCACCGCATTGTCTCCGGCGCCGGCGATCATCTCCGGCGAGGTGGCGGAGAGTTCGGCCTGGGCCAGGTTCACCGCCTGGCGGGTGCCCGGCACGCCGCCGAGATCGCCGGAAAACCCGGCCGGAATGCCGCGCCCGCCCCACCAGCGCTCACGGGTGATCGGCTGATCGATGAAGCCCAGCACCGGCACCCCGTCCTCCAGCAGCCCCAGCAAGGTGGTGAAGCTGGTGCGCCCGGTGATGAAGGCGCGGGTGCCGTCGATCGGGTCGGTCACCCACACATATTTGGCGTCCGGGTTATGCGCGGGAAACTCCTCGCCGATGATGCCGAAATCCGGCGTCGCTTCCGCCAGGGCGGCGCGCAGCACCTGCTCGGCCTTGCGGTCGGCGGCGGTGACGGGGCTTTCGTCGGATTTATCGTCGGCGCTCAAGCCGGTCCGGAAATAGGGGCGAATGGCCGCCCCGCTGGCATCGAGCGCCGCATTGGCAATCGCAATCAGCTCCTGCATGGATCAGGGCAGTTTGGCCGGGCTGGCCGCGTTCTGGTTCAGATAGGCAATCATATCCGCTCGCATCTGGTCGTTCTTGATGCCGGGATAGGCCATATGCGTGCCGGGTGCAAAGCTCATCGGGGCTTTCAGCCAGTCATCCAGCATGGCGGGGGTCCAGGGCTTGCCGGCATGGGGTTTCACCGCGTCGGAATAGGCAAAGCCGGGCGCGGAGAACGCCTTGGCGCCGACGATGCCATACAGATCCGGCCCCACCCCGTTCGGGCCGCCGCTGGCGATGGCGTGGCAGGCGGCGCATTGCTGGGCGAAGAGGGCCTTGCCCTTGGCCGGGTCCGCCTTGGCCAGCAGGCTGTTCAGATCCTCCGCCGGGGCGGCCGGGGCGGCGGCGGGGGGAGCGGCGGCAGGCGCCCCAGCGGCGCTGGCGGCCTTGATTTCAGCCGCGCTGGGCAGCGCCACCGGCTGCGCGGCGAGGGTGCGCAGATAAGCGATCACGTCCGCCCGCGTCTGGGTGCTGTGGATGCCGCTATAGGACATGCCGGTGCCGGGCGCGAAATCATTCGGCGCGTACAGCCATTGGTTCATCTTGTCGTAATCCCAGTCGCCCTTGGCCTTGCTCTTGACGGCGGCGGAATAGGTGAAGCCGGCATGGGCGAACATCGGCCCGCCGAGCACGCCATAAAGATTCGGTCCCACCCCGTTCGCCCCGCCCGCTGTCAGCGTATGGCAGGCGGCGCATTGCTGGGCGACGAAAGCCTGGCCCTTGGCCACATCCGCACTGGCCAGCAGCGGCAGCACGCTCTCCGGCCCGCTGGGCGCTGGCGCGGTGGCCGGGGCGGCGCTGGGCAGGGCCGCCAGCTTGAGGGCCGCATGCTCCGGCGCCTCATCCGGGATGAGGATATGGGCGATCCGGTTCGCCCCCCACAGCACCAGCCCGGCCGTCAGCACGCCGGCGGCGATTTTATTGAAAAACAAACCATCCTTGCCCGAATTCTGCATGGTTTTCCCCAGGTTCGTGTTTTGGACTTCTAGTCTGGACGTTGTTGCCCCGGCGCTCCCTGTCGCGTTGCCGTGGCGTATTGCCCTTAGGCGTAGAGGGAATTAGGCAGGGCGGCAAGCAGACAAGAGGGCCAGGCTTTTGAATCCCATCGTTTTGATCCCCGCGCGTCTCGGCTCCACCCGGCTGCCGGGCAAGGTGCTGGCCGATATTGGCGGCAAACCGATGATCGCGCATGTGCTGGACCGCGCGCTGCGCGCCGGGCTCGGCCCTGTCGCGGTGGCCTGCGGCGAGGCGCAAGTGGCTGAAGCGGTTGAGAAAGCCGGGGGCATCGCGGTGATGACGGACCCGGATCTGCCCTCCGGCTCGGACCGCATCTGGGCGGCGCTGCGCCGCCTCGACCCCGCGGGCGCGCATGATGTCATCGTTAATCTGCAGGGCGATCTGCCCTCGATCGACCCGTCCTATCTTGCAACAGTGGTCAAGCCGCTGGCCCAGGGGTTCGATATCGGCACCCTGGTCGCGCCGATCACCACCGGGGCCGAGCGTGACGCCCCCTCCGTGGTCAAATGCGCCTGCGCCTTTCCGGAGGATGCCGAGATCAGCCCGGCTTTGTATTTCTCCCGCCATCTGATCCCCTCCGGCGAGGGGCCGCATTGGCACCATATCGGCATCTACGCCTATCGCCGCGCCGCCCTTGAGCGCTTCGTCACGCTGCCGCCCTCGCCGCTGGAACGCCGCGAGAAGCTTGAGCAGCTGCGCGCCCTGGAAGCCGGCCTGCGCATCGGCGCCGCGCGCGTGGCGCAGGCGCCGTTCGGCGTCGACACCCCGGAAGATTTAGAGCGCGCCAGGGAGGCGCTGACCAAATGAGCCTGATCGCTTTCCAGGGCATGCCTGGCGCCTATTCCGACCTCGCCTGCCGCACCGCCTTTCCGGGTGCCGCCACCCTGCCCTGCGAGAGCTTCCAGGCGGCGATGGCGGCGGTGCGCGAGGGCCGGGCGGATCTCGCCATGCTGCCGCCGGAAAACTCCATCGTCGGCCGGGTGGGGGACATGCATTTGCTGCTGCCCGATTCCGGTCTCTCGATCATCGGCGAGACGTTTTTGCGGGTCGAGCATTGCCTGCTGGCGCCCAAGGGCACGCAGCTTGCGGATATCAAGCGCATTCATTCCCACCCGGTGGCGCTGGGCCAGGTGAAGCGGCTGATCGCCGAGCTGGGGGCGACGGCGGTGGTGGAATATGACACAGCCGGGGCGGCGGAGATCATCGCCAAGCTGGACAGCAAGGCGGATGCCGCCATTGCCTCCTCGCTGGCCGGGGAGATGTACGGGCTGGAAATCCTGCGCCGCAATGTCGAGGACGAGGCACATAACACCACGCGCTTCTACATCATGGCGCGCGAGCCGCTGGCGGTAGCACCTGAAACGCCGGGGCTGATGACGACGTTCGTGTTCAATGTCCGCAACGTGCCAGCGGCGCTCTACAAGGCGCTGGGCGGGTTCGCGACCAACGGGGTGAACATGACGCGGCTGGAGAGCTACATGGTGAATGGCAGTTTCACCGCCACCCAGTTTCTGGCCGAGGTGGAGGGCCACCCGGACCAGCCGGGGCTGAAACACGCGTTCGAGGAGCTGGGCTTCTTCTGCACCGAGTTCAAAATTCTGGGGACGTACAAGATGGACCCGTACCGCCGGGCGCAATAATACGGCGTTCGCGGTTGCAACATCGCGGCACTAGTGTGATGGTTCTGAAATTCGTGATATGAAATATCGTGAATTTCAGAAGCTGAATCACACTAGATTATTGATTTTTCTAGTGTTCACCATGATTCGGAAATCCAAGATTCTGAAATCCAACGGATTTCAGAATCGGGACACAGGCGGCATCTTTTGCCACGTGCCGCCCCTTCCGCCCCAGCGCCGCGCCACCTTTGTCTGCCTGGCCATTGCCTGTCTGGCCATTGCCTTGGGGCCGCTCCCTGTGCTGGCCGCAGCGCCGCAGGCTTGCGGCACCCTTATCACCGAAGGCAACAACCCGATCACCTCCTTCAACCCGGTTTTTGCCGATAATCTCGGCGATTCCCGGGCGGCGCAATTACTGTTCCAGCCGCTGGTCTGGGTGGATCGCCATGGCCAGGTGAATCCCGCGCGCAGCATCGCCGGGTCGATCGCGGTGTCCGCTGACGACAAAACCTACACCCTCAGTTTGCGCCCCTGGCATTGGTCCAATGGCCGCATTGTGGATGCGGCGGATGTGCTCTATGGATGGCGGCTGATCCAGGCTCTCGGACAGAGCTATGTCGATTTTGGCGAGGGGGACGTGCCGCAAGGCATCAAATCCATCGTCGCTTTGGATGCCACCCATGTGCAGGTGACGCTGGATGCGCCCGCCAACCCGCAATGGTTTATCGATAACGGCCTGTCCCAGCTCACCCCCTTGCCCGCGCGCGAATGGGCGGGGCTGACGCCTTCCCAGCTTTTCCAGCGCCAGAGCGACCCGCGCTTCTTCACCGTGGTGGACGGGCCGATGCGCATCCAGCGTCTGGATCTCGGCATGGATGCGGTGTTTACCGCCAATCCGAGCTTTGACGGGCCGAAGCTGCATGTGAGCCGGCTGGTCTTCACCTTTCCCAACAGCGAGGACAGCGCGCTGCAGCAGGTTCAGGCCGGGGACCTGGATTTCGCCCCGCTGCCGCTGGATCTCTACGCGGCCAGCGCGCATCTGCGCGGCGTCCGGCTGGCGCGGCTCGCGCCGGTGTCCTTCTGGTATTATCTGGACCTCAATCTGCGTAACCCGAATCTGCCCTTCCTGCGCGATGTGCGGGTGCGTCAGGCGATGCAGGATGCGATCAACCAGCAAAGCATCATCGCGCTGGCCTTTCACGGCTTCGGCCAGCCTGTTTACACCGCGATCCCCCCGGTGGATGCGAATTTCCTTGCTCCGGCTCTGGCCCGGGGCGATTGGCCCGTGGGCTATAACCCGGCCAAGGCCCGTGCTTTGCTCGCCGCCGCCGGCTACCATCCCGGGCCCGACGGGATCATGCGCAAGGCCGGGCACCCTCTCGCCTTCACCGTGCTGACCAGTGGCGATGCCAGCGAGATGGTTCTTCAGGTGCAGGCGCAGCTGCGGGCGGTGGGCATCCTGATGCGGCTTCGTAACATCTCCTTCAACCAGATGATGCAAACCACGCAAGGGCCGCCCGGCCGCTGGGACGCGACGATCCACGGCACCTATGTCGCGCCCTATCCAAGCGGCGAGGCGTTGTTCGCGACCGGCGCCGGGCAGAATGACAGCGGCTATTCAGACCCCGAGATGGACCGGCTGATCGCCCGCAGCATTTCCCAGCCTGGCCTCTCGGGGCTGTATGATTATGAAACCTATGTCGCCGCGCAGCAGCCGATGATCTTCCTCGGCACGCAGGATCATGTCGAGCTGATCGCGTCGCGGGTGCATGGGGTGAATGCGTTCGAGGATGGCGGAGTGCTGGCCCCGGATGCGCTCTATTGCACAGCGCCGGCCAGGCCGCCGATAAAAAAGGCCGGTTGAAACCGGCCTTTTTTCGCATCAGGTATTCATCGCCTCGAAGAAATCGTTGTTGGTCTTCGAGTATTTCAGCTTGTCGAGCAGGAACTCCATCGCATCCGTCGTCCCCATCGGGTTCAGAATGCGGCGCAGTACCCACATCTTGGACAGTACCGCCTTCTCCACCAGCAGCTCTTCCTTACGGGTGCCGGACTTGGTGATGTCGATCGCCGGGAAGGTGCGCTTGTCGGAGAGCTTGCGGTCCAGGATCAGCTCGGCATTGCCGGTGCCCTTGAACTCCTCGAAAATCACCTCGTCCATGCGCGAGCCGGTATCGATCAAGGCGGTGGCGATGATGGTCAGCGAGCCGCCTTCCTCGATGTTACGCGCCGCACCGAAGAAGCGCTTCGGGCGTTGCAGGGCGTTGGCGTCCACACCGCCGGTCAGCACCTTGCCGGATGAGGGCACCACGGTGTTGTAGGCACGCGCCAGACGGGTGATGCTATCCAGCAAAATCACCACGTCGCGCTTATGCTCGACCAGGCGCTTGGCCTTCTCCAGCACCATCTCCGTCACCTGCACATGGCGGGCGGCCGGCTCGTCGAAGGTGGAGGCCACCACTTCGCCGCGCACCGAACGCGCCATGTCGGTCACTTCCTCCGGCCGCTCATCGATGAGCAGCACGATCAGGAACACTTCCGGATGGTTGGCGGTGATCGAGGCGGCGATGTTCTGCAGCATCACGGTCTTACCCGTGCGCGGCGGGGCCACCACCAGGGCGCGCTGGCCCTTGCCGATCGGCGCCACCAGATCGATCACCCGGCCGGTGATCTCTTTCTGCTGGCCCTTGGTCGTCGGCTCCGGCGCTTCCACTTCCATGCGCAGCCGCGAGGTCGGGTAGAGCGGGGTGAGATTGTCGAAATTGATGCGGTGCTTCACCGCCTCGGGCGACTCGAAATTGATCTTTTCGACATTCACCAGGGAGAAATAACGCTCGCCTTCCTTCGGCGCACGGATCTCGCCATCCACCGTGTCGCCGGTGCGCAAGCCATAGCGGCGCACCTGCTGCGGGGAGACGTAAATATCGTCCGGGCCGGGGAGGAAGTTGGCCTCCGGGTTGCGCAGAAAGCCGAACCCGTCGGGCAGGATTTCCAGCGTGCCGTCACCGTGAATGGCCTGGTCGTTCTCGGCATGGGCTTTCAGGATGGCGAACATGATGTCCTGCTTGCGCAGGGAGGAGGCGTTTTCCACCTCCAGCTCCTCGGCCAGGGCCAGGAGGTCGGTCGGGGATTTTGCCTTCAATTCGGCGAGATGCATGGGGAACCAGAGATCCAGTGACAGGAGGCGCCATGGCAGAAAGCCACGGCTTTATGGTCAAAATGAGATTTACATGCGGCCGAGGACCGGCGCAGAGACGTGTTCGTCTACCCGTCTAATGGGGATTGCACGCCGCGCCGTCAAGATGCGGCGCGCAAATTAGCTTTTGCTCAAGGCCTCGCGGGCCTGGGTGGCCAGCACATCGGCGCGCTCATTCATCTCATTGCCGGAATGGCCGCGCACCCAGAGCCATTCGATCTGATGCGGCTTCGCCGCCTCCAGGATCAGCTTCCAGAGATCCATGTTTTTCACCGGATCGCCGGTGGAGGAGCGCCAGTTCTTGCGCACCCAGCCCTGGTGCCAGCGTGTGATGCCGTTTTTCAGATATTCGGAATCGGTATGCAGCTTCACCGTGCAGGGGCGCTTGAGCGCGGCCAGCGCCTGCGCCGCCGCGGTCAGCTCCATGCGGTTATTGGTGGTGTCCGCATCCCCGCCGGAGAGCTCCTTCACCACCTCGCCGAATTTCAGGATCGCCGCCCAGCCGCCCGGGCCCGGATTGGGCTTGCAGCCGCCATCGGTCCAGATTTCGACAATCCGTGCCTCCTCCTCAGAGCCCATAGGCGCCCGCCCCCGATACCGCGAAATGGAAGCGCAGCCGCCGGTAATAATCCAGCGGGTCCTTCGGTGTCACCAGGGCCGCCGGGGCGCGGTTCAGCCAGTCATAGAGCCGGGTGAGCAGGAAACGGATCGCCCCGCCGCGTGCCAGCACCGGCAGCGCCTCGATCTCCGCCTGGGAGAGTGGCCGCACCGATTGATAGCCCCGCAGCAGCGCCCGCGAGCGGGTCACGTTCAGCTCGCCCGGCGTCTCGAAGCACCAGGCGTTGAGGCAGATCGCGATGTCGTAAGCGAGGATGTCCGTGCAGGCGAAGTAGAAATCGATCAGCCCGGAAATTTCGCCATTGAGGAAGAAGACATTGTCGGGGAACAGATCGGCATGGATCTGCCCGGTCGGCAGGCCCTGCGGCCATTCGGCCTGGATGCGCGCCAGCCAGCCTTGCAGCTCAGCCCCCAGCCCGCCCAGCACGCTATCGGCCTGGGGCAGGCTTTTCTCCAGAAGCGGCCCCCAGGCCTCCGGGCCGAGTCCGTTGCGCCGGGTCATGCCGAAGCCCTCGCCGGCCAGATGCAGCCGGGCCAGCGCCGCGCCCAGCGGGGCGCAATGCTCCAGGCGGATCTGGCGCGGCCAGACGCCGGGCAGGAAGGTGGTGATGGCGGCCATCTTGCCGGCCAGCTCCTGCAGATTGCGCCCGTCGCGCCCGCGCACCGGCAGCGGGCAGGAGAGGCCGCGTTCGCGCAGATGCTCCATCAGCCCGAGGAAATAGGGCAGATCCTCCTTGTTCACCCGCTTCTCGTACAGGGTGAGGATGAAATCCCCGGTGCTGGTCTTCAGCGCGTAATTGCTGTTCTCCACCCCTTCGGCGATGCCACGGAAGGCGGTGAGGGTGCCGATGTCATAAAGCGTCAGAAACGCGCTCAGCGCCTCGTCGGTGACTTCCGTGTAAACTGCCATGGGGAGCTAGATGACCGGGGACAAAAATTCTGGCAAGGGAGGGGCCATGAAGAATTTCCGGCCCGTCCTCGCGCCCGCCGCGGCGCTGCTCTCCTTGCTGGCCCTCGCCGCGTGCGGCGGTGGTGGCGACAAGCACCCCGACACCGCCTCGGCCGACGCCACCCCGGCCGACGGCGCGGCCCCGGACCCGACCAAATTCTGCCCGCAAGTGGCGGTGCTGCAACAGGCCCAGACCGTGACCCTGTTCGAGCCCGGCCGCAGCGACGTGGCGGGGCAGATCTCCACCGGGCGGATCACCGGCGTCTCCGGGGCCTGCACCACCATGACGAAGAAGCGGCAGAAGCTGCTGCAGGTGAAATTCACCGCCAGCTTCCTCACCGATAACGGCCCGGCCAATCACGGCCAGCCGGTGAGCCTGCCCTGGTTCGTGGCGATCACCAAGGGCGATCAGATCATCCAGAAGCAGGACTACACCGCTACGCTCAAATTCGACGGCAATATGAGCACCACGGCGCTGACCAGCAAACCGATCAAGATCGTGCTGCCGCAGGATGAGCAGAGTGCGGATGTGCAGGTGCTGGTCGGGTTTGAGATGACGCCGGACCAGCTGGCCTATGCCCGGGCGCATCCGAGCGCGATGCCCTGAACCGGCATTTCAGGGCCGGATATCGGAAATCCCGGCCCTGAAAATTTTTACAAAGCGTATCAGAGTGCGGCCAGAACCCGCTCCAGCGTCGCCAGGAAGCGCATTGCGTCGGCGTTGTTGAAGGGCAAAGGCGGGCGGATTTTCAGCACATTCCCATCCGGCCCCTCGGTGCCGATCAGCACCTGGGCCCGGCGCATGCCGTTGGCGATGCGCTTGGCCAAAGCGCGGGACGGCTGGCCGTTTTCGTAAATCTCGACCCCGGTCATCAGCCCGGCGCCGCGCACATCCGCCAGCAGCGGGAAACGGGCTTGCAGGCTGGCGATCCCGGCCCGCAGTGCCATGCCGGTGTGCTGGGCGTTGCCCTGCAAATCCTCCTCTTGCAGCACGTTCAGCGTCGCCAGCGCCGCCGCCGCCGAGACCGGATTGCCGCCGAAGGTGGAGAAGAACTCGATCTTGCGTTGGAAAATCTCCAGAATCTCAGGCCGCGTCACCACCGCCCCGGTCGGGTGGCCATTGGCCATCGGCTTGCCCAGCGTGACCATGTCCGGCACCACGCCATGGCGGGCAAAGCCCCAGAAGGCCTCGCCCATCCGCCCGAAGCCGGACTGCACCTCATCGCCCACCACCAGCCCGCCGGCGGCGCGCACCTTGGCGGCGATGGCGGCGAAATACCCCTCCGGCGCGGCGGTGATGCCGTGGGCGGTGAAGGCGCTGTCCACCAGCAGCATCGCCACACCCAGCCCCTTGGCTTGCAGCGCCGCGATCGCCCGGTCCGCATCCGCCGCGTAAGAAGCAGCCTCGGTAAAGCGGCCGCGGAACGGGTCCGGCACCTCCAGCACCTCGATATAAGGCTCCAGCGGTTGCGCCTGCGGGCCGTGATAGGGCGAGAGCGCGGCGGAGATTTCGGTGATGCCGTGATAGGCGCCGGAGATGACGATGGCCCCACTCTTGCCCGTCACCGCCTTGGCGATGCGATAGGCGGTGTCATTCGCCTCGGAGCCGGAATTGACGAAGAGCACCTGGCTCAGCCCGTCCGGCATGGTCGCGGTCAGGCGCTCTGCATACTCAACCACCGTCTCGTGCAGGTAGCGCGTGTTGGTGCACATCCAGTGCATCTGGCGTGAGATCGCATCCGCCACGCGCTGGTTGCCATGGCCGACGGAAGGGACGTTGTTATAGGCGTCCAGATAATCCGTGCCGTCCGGGGCGAAGAGGTGCGCGCCCTGGCCGTATACCAGATGCACCGGCTCCTCGTAGGACAGCTCCAGCCCCTTGCCCAGCACCGCGAAGCGCCGCGCCGGCAGGCTGGCGGCGGGGCGGGATGCGCAGGCGGCGCGGAAGCGCGCCACCACCCGCTGCTTGCCCGCCGCCAGAAAGGCCTGGATGGCGGCGATGCCGATGCCGGCCAAGGCCGCCAGCTTTTCCGCCCCCGCCGGATCGTTCTGCTTGCGCCAGGCCATGATGGTGGCGGCCAGCGCGTGCCGGGCGATGATCGCCTCGAACAGCGCCCCGAACTCCTCCGGCTGCAATGGATTCATCGCATCATAGCCGGCGACGATCTCGGTGGCGTAGGCGATCGGATCCAGGCTGCTGCCGACGGTTTCGGCGGCGGTGACGGCGATATCAAAGATCAGCGGCCCGTGGATCATGTCGCCGAAATCCAGCATGCCGGTCAGGCGGGTGGCATCCGCATCCACCAGCATGTTGCCGGGGTGCAGGTCGTTATGCACGGGCTGGTGGCGCAGCCGGTCCAGAAGCGGGCGGAAGGCCAGGAAGCGTTCCAGCACGGATTCAACCAAGGCACGATCCCCGGCCGGCTCGATCAACGCCGCAGAGGGGCGCAGGATTTCGATGGCGCGCAGATCCCAGACGATCTTCTGCCCCATGCCGGGGTGAAAGAAATTCGCCAGCGCCCGGTCCAGCCGCGCCAATTGCCCGCCTACATCGCGCAGCAGGCCAGGCGTCGGCTCCACATCGTCCATCACCCGCCCGGGCTGAAATTCCAGCGCGCGCACCATATGCGCCACGCCTGCACCATCCCGCACGAAATCGTAGGCCGCACCGGATACCGTCCGGCACACGCGCGGCACCGGAAGCGCCGGGTCCATGGCGCGGATATGCTCCAGCGCGGCAATCTGGAATTCCACAGCATTTTCAAGCTCGGTCGGACTCAGGATTTTCAGGATGATCCCCGGCCCTTGCGCGGGGGTGATGCGGAAATTCTGGTCCCGCTCGCCGTAAAGCTGTTTGGCGCTGCCTTCGATCCCGAACAGATCACGGGCAAAGCCCGTCGCCGCCTCCAGGCTGAAGCAAGGCGGGCTGGTTTCCAAAGCGAGCAAGGTTTTCGGGTCGGTCATGGCCGCAGATACGCAAAGCTGGCGCTCGCATGCCAGACTTTAAAACACAAAGGCCGCCCTGAAAGGGCGGCCTGTTGCGGAAGTTTTTGGAGGGCGGAGGCGCCCAAGGTTCCGACGCTGCGTAGCAGCGTTGGAAAGGCGCCGGAGGGATGGGGACTTTTTTCAAAAAGTCCCCATAAACGTTTGGGGCTTTGGCAACGCCGTTGCCTATGTCCCGGCGCCTTTTGCCGCTTTTTTGAAAAAAAGCGGCACCAAAAAACTTTTATAAATTTAAGAGCCTTCGGCTACGAATTTTTCCAACCAGTGAATCGTGTATTCACCAGACTGGAACTCCTCATTCTCCAGAATCCGCTGATGCAGCGGGATCGTCGTCTTGATCCCGGTGATCACGAATTCCGTCAACGCCCGGCGCATCCGTGCGATCGCCTCGTCGCGGGTGCGGCCATAGGTGATCAGCTTGGCGATCAGGCTGTCATAATGCGGCGGCACCCGGTAGCCGGCATAGAGCGCGCTATCGACACGCACCCCCAGCCCACCCGGCGCGTGGAACACCTCCACCTTGCCCGGCGAGGGGGCGAAAGTCTCGGGATCCTCGGCGGTGATGCGGCATTCGATGGCATGGCCCTCGAAGCGAATATCCGCCTGGGTGTAGCCCAGAGGTTCACCCGCCGCGATTCGGATCTGCTCGCGCACCAGATCGATGCCGGAGATCGCCTCAGAGACGGGATGCTCCACCTGCAGGCGGGTATTCATCTCGATGAAGGCGAACTGCCCGTCCTGGTACAGGAATTCCAGCGTGCCGGCATTGCGGTAGCCGAATTTCTTCAGCGCATCCGTGGCGGTTTTGCCCAGCGCATCGCGCGCCTGCGCGGTGATCACCGGGCTGCCCGCCTCTTCCAGCACCTTCTGGTGGCGGCGCTGCAGCGAGCAATCGCGTTCGCCGATATGCACCACTTCACCATGATTATCGGCCAGGATCTGCAGCTCGATATGGCGCGGCTTATCGAGATATTTCTCCATATAAACCGCGTTATTGCCGAAGGCGGCCAGCGCCTCGGCGCGGGCCTCGCGCCAGGCGGCGTCCAGCTCGTCCTTGGATTTCGCCACCTTCATGCCGCGCCCGCCACCGCCGGCGGCGGCCTTGATCAGCACCGGATACATGATCCGGTCCGCCACCTCATGCGCTTCCTCCAGCGAGGCCAGCTCACCCGGCGAGCCCGGCACCAGCGGCACGCCCAGCGCGGCCATGGTGGTCTTGGCGGTGATCTTGTCGCCCATCATGCGGATATGCTCGGCGGTCGGGCCGATGAAGACCAGCCCGTGCGCCTCCACCATCTCGGCGAATTTGGCGTTCTCGGAGAGGAAGCCATAACCCGGATGGATCGCCTCCGCCCCGGTCACCAGGGCGGCGGAAATGATCGCTGGCATGTTGAGATAGGAATCGCGCCCCAGAGGCGGGCCGATGCACACGCTCTCATCGGCGAGGCGCACATGCATGGCATCCGTATCGGCGGTGGAGTGCACCGCGACGGAGGCAATGCCCATTTCGCGGCAGGCGCGCAGCACCCGCAGCGCGATCTCGCCGCGGTTGGCGATCAGGATCTTTTTGAACATCTGGCGGTCCGTTACTCGATGATCAGCAGCGGCTCGTCATATTCGACGGGCGCGCCGCTGGTCACCAGCACCTGCTTCACCACACCGGCGCGCGGCGCCTTGATCTGGTTGAAGGTCTTCATCGCCTCGATCAGCAGCAGCGTGGCCCCGGCCTCAACCTGCTGGCCGACGGAGACATAAGGCGCGGCACCGGGTTCGGCGGAGAGATAGGCGACACCCACCATCGGGCTCTTCACCGCGCCGGGATGCTTGGCCGGCTCGGCGGCGGCGGGGGCGGCAGCCGGGGCAGCCGCAACCGGCGCGGCGGCGGGGGCAGGGGCCATCGCCATCGGGGCGGCGGCGGTCATCGTCACCGGCGCCGGCTTGGCGGCCAGGCGAACCTTGCGGTCCCCCTCTTCCAGCTCGATCTCGGTCAGACCGGTGTCTTTCAGCAGCGCCGCCAGCTCGGCGAGCGCCTTGGGGTCGAAAGAAAGGCTCATTGTTCGTCTTCTTCCAGAATTTCAGAGAGGGCCAACAGAGCGAGCCTATAGCCGGCAAAGCCGAGCCCGCAAATCACGCCGGTGGCGGCGTGGGAGACATAGGAATGGTGCCGGAAGGCTTCGCGCTGGTGGATATTGGAGAGATGCACCTCGATGATCGGGATATCGAGGCTCTTCAGCGCATCCATCAGCGCCACCGAGGTATGGGAATAGCCGGCGGGGTTGATGATGAGCCCGGCGGCGCTGTGGCGCGCCTCCTGCACCCAGGTGATCAGCTCACCCTCATGGTTGCTTTGCCGGAAATCGATGGCGAGTCCGGCCCCTTCCGCCACCTCGGCGCAGAGTGTTTCCAGATCGTCCAGCGTGCCGTGACCGTAAATGTCCGGCTCCCGGGTGCCGAGGAGATTCAGGTTCGGTCCGTTCAGGACCAGAATGAGGGGTGCTGCCATGGTGCCGCTTGCGGTAGCATAGTGCCTCCGCGCCGCCAAATTTTTGCGCAATGCTTTCCCCGCCCCCACAAAACTCGCAATATTTATCAATGGCTTAAATCCGCTCCCCGGCAGTGCGCAGGCGGCCATGTCGGCATCGCGGGCAGGCTTGCCTTGCCTGCGTCCCGCCCGCGCCCGATAATAAGCGCCATGAGCCAAACCATTGAACAGATCACGCTCAGCGTGAACGGCGAATCGATGCAGGTCCCGGCCGGCACCAGCCTGACCGGGCTGGTGGCCCTGATGGAGCTGGATACGCGCAAGCTGGCGGTCGAACGCAATCTGGAGATCGTGCCCCGCTCTCAATATGGCGCCACCGTGCTGCAGCACGGCGATGCGCTGGAAATCGTGCATTTTGTCGGAGGGGGTTAGGTCTATGGACGGCATCACTCAAAAGGCCGAGGGCTGGACCGTCGCGGGGCGGCATTTTTCGTCCCGCCTCGTGGTCGGCACCGGCAAATATAAGGATCTGGAGACGACGGCCGAAGCCATCGCCCAGTCCGGCGCGGAAATGGTCACCGTGGCGCTGCGCCGGGTGAATGTGCATGACCGCAAGGCCCCGATGCTGCAGGATTTCGTCGATCCGAAGCGCTACACCTATCTGCCCAACACCGCCGGCTGCTTCACCGCCGACGAGGCGGTGCGCACGCTGCGCCTGGCGCGCGAGGCCGGCGGCTGGAATCTGGTGAAGCTGGAAGTGCTCGGCCCGCCCCCCACCCTGTACCCGGACATGGCCGCCACCCTGCTCGCCGCCGAGGCGCTGATCAAGGACGGGTTCGAGGTCATGGTCTATTGCGCCGACGACCCGGTGGCCGCCAAGCGGCTGGAGGATATGGGCTGTGTCGCCATCATGCCGCTCGGCGCGCCGATCGGCTCCGGCCTTGGCGTGCAGAACCCGGTGATGATCCAGACCATCATCGAGAACGCCAAGGTGCCGGTGCTGGTGGATGCCGGGGTCGGCACCGCCTGGGATGCCGCCTATGCGATGGAGCTGGGCTGCGACGCGGTGCTGGTGAATTCCGCCATCGCCATGGCGGATGATCCGGTGAAGATGGCCGTCGCCATGAAGCACGGCGTCATCGCCGGGCGGCTGGCGTTCGAGGCCGGGCGGATTCCGCGCAAATCCTACGCCTCCGCCTCCTCGCCGATGACCGGGCTGATCCGCTGAAGCTGCTGCGCCGCGCCGGCCCGGAGATTTTCGCCAATTTCATCGCCCCCTATCTCGTCTATGAGGCGCTGGACGGGCGGCTTGGCGATACCGATGCGCTGATCGCCTCCGCCCTGCCGCCTTTGCTGTGGAGCGGCTATGAGCTGGCCAAGACCAGGAGGCTGGATGCGGTGTCGTTCCTGGTGGTGGCCAGCATTCTGTTCACCCTCGCCGCCACCGCCATGGGCGGCTCGCCCCGGCTGATCCAGATCCGCGACGCGCTGGTCACCGGCGCGGTCGGGGGGCTGTTCCTGGCCTCGCTGGCGCTGGAAAAGCCGCTGATCTTCTATCTGGCCCGCGCCACCTCGGCCCGCAACACGCCGGAGGGCGCGGCGCGGTTTGAGGCGATATGGACGCAGCCCGGCACCAGACGCAGCTTTCGGGTGCTGACTTTGGTCTGGGGGCTGGGGCTGATCGCGCAGACCTGCGTGATGTGCACGCTGGCCAGCATCTGGAAGATCGACCGCTATCTGCTGTTGAGCCCGTTCATCGGGTACGGAATTTTCGGCCTGCTTTTGCTCTGGAGCTTCTGGTACGCGACCCGGCGCAAGGCCCTGGCCGAGCTGCGCGCCCCGGGCCCGCTGGAACCGCCGATTCCTTAATTTGCAAAAGTTTTGCGATCCTTTTTGAAAAAAGGGTCGCGCCCCAAAAACTTTTGCAGATTTTTCAGTCGGTTTTGTCGGGGCGGGTCCAGATTGCGTCTTTGATCTTCCCCACAAATCCAGCATGCGCCTCCTTCTGCGCCTCGCTCACCACAATCCGCCTTGGCGTGCGCGCCACCGGTGCCGTGTATTGCGCGAAGGACAGCCCGGCCTCCTGGTCCAGCACCAGCCCGCGCTGGCGCCCGCCGGTCAGCTCCACATACACCTCCGCCAGCAGCTTGCAGTCCAGCAGCGCGTTATGGGTGGTGCGGGCAGAGAGGTCGATCTCGAAGCGCCGGCACAGCGCGTCCAGGCTGTTCGGCATGCCGGGGAAGCGCTGCTTGGCCAGTACCAGCGTGTCGATCATCCGCGCCTTGTCCAGCGGCGGACGGCCGATGCGCTGCAATTCCGCTGAGATGAAGCCGAAATCGAACGGCGCATTATGCGCGACCAGCGGCGAGTCTGCGAAAAATGCCAGCATCTCATCCGCCACCTCGGCGAATTTCGGCTTGCCCTCGACATGCGCGTTGGTGATGGCGTGGATGCGGGTGCTGTCCGCCGGAATATCCCGCTCCGGGTCCAGCAGCGCGTAAAACGTGTTGCCGGTGGGCAGGTCGTTCTCCAGCTCGATCGCGGCGATTTCGATCACCCTGTCCCCGGTCAGCGGCTCGAAGCCGGTGGTCTCGGTGTCGAACAAAACCGACCGGCTCATGACGGGGGCACCTTTAAACCAAGTTTCTGCATGATTTTGTCCACCTCGGCCGCAGTCTCGATAATCGAGCCGCTTGTATCAATCACGAAATCCGCCAGGGCGCGCTTCTGCGCATCGGGCAGTTGCCGCGCAATGATCGCCTCAATGTCCGGCAATGGCAGGCCGCGCTTCATGACCCTTTCGAGCTGCAGCGCCTTCGGACACGACACGACGATCACTTTGTCGAAGGATGTCCTGTCCTTGCTTTCGAAGAGCAACGGAATATCCAACAAAACCGCCTCGCGTCCCTCGCGGTCTGACTTGTCCAAAAACCTTGCCTCCGCGGCGCGGACCATCGGATGCATGATGCCCTCGAGCCTTTTCATCGCGGCGGCATCGCTGAGCACCAAGGCGCGTAGCAAATCCCGCGAGAGCACCCCGTCTTGGACCGTAGAGGGAAAGGAAGCCGCAATCGCCGGAATCGCCGCCCCGCCGGGGGCCTGCAGCCGGCGCACTTCTTCATCGGCGTTGAAGCCCGGCACGCCGCGCGCCGCGAACATCCCGGCCACGGTGGATTTGCCCATGCCGATGCCGCCGGTGAGGCCCAGACGCATCATGCGGCGACGATCCGGTACAGCTCCTCATCCACCGCCGGCGTCACCCCGAACCAGGCGGCAAAGCCCGGCACCGCTTGGTGCAGCAACATGCCCAGCCCTTCCACCGGCCGCAGCCCGCGCGCGCGGGCATCGCGCAGCAAGGCGGTCTCCAGCGGCGCGAAGACGATGTCGGACACCGCCAGCCTGGCATCGGCGCGGGAGAGGTCCATCTCCAAGGGCGGTTGGTGCACCATGCCGAGCGAGGTGGTGTTGATCAGCAGCGCGTAATCGCCCAGCGCCTCGGCCCGGCGCTCCCAGGGCAGCACCGCGCCGGCCATCGCCATCGCCAAAGCGGCGGCGCGCTCGGGCGTGCGGTTGGCGAAGGTGATCTTGGCGCCTTCATCCTGCAGCGCCGCGCCGATGCCGCGCGCCGCCCCGCCCGCACCCAGAATCAGCACCGGCCCCGCCGCCGGGTCCACCCCATGCGCGCGCAGATTGGCGATGAAGCCGTACCCGTCAGTATTGCGCCCCTCGATCCCGCGTTCGCTGAACACCAGAGTATTCACCGCCCCGGCACGGCGGGCGAACTCATCCACATGGTCGCACACCGCAAAGGCGGCTTCCTTATGCGGGATGGTCACGTTCATTCCGGCGAACCCGGCCTTCGCCAAAGCCGGCACCACGGTCAAAAAATCCTCCGGGCGGATCGGCAGCGGCAGATAGGCACCGTCGATCCCGTGGCGGGTCAGCCAGGTGCCGTGGATCCGCGGCGAGCGTGAGTGGGCGACCGGCCAGCCGGAGACACCGGCGAGCCGGGCGGAGCCGGAGAGGAGTCGCAACATGGGCGGACACCACCATGCCGCCACGCGCTTGCCAAGAGCAGAAGCAGCAGCACCGGCGCCAGATGCGCGAAAGCCGGGTGCCAGGGCAGCAGCCCCGGCCCGAACCAGGCCAGGAAGAACAATATCGGCTCGCCGGGCTTGAAGCCCCCCGCCGCCAGCCGCGCCTCCACCAGCAGCGCCACCGCCAGGCTGACGCCGAGCAGGTCGTAAACATGCAGATAGGGGCTGGCGAGGGCGGAGAGGATCAGCATTGCCGGCACCGAGCGGGTGAACAGCCCGGCCAGCACGCACAGCACGCTCACCCCCGCCTGCACCGCCAGAGCTGGCATCACCCCCAACGGCTTGGCGGTGGCGAAGGCGCTGATCAGCCCGCCGGCAAATTCCTTCGGCTGGCCGGTGAGCAGCACATTGCTCATCATCGGGCTGGTATAATGCAGGAACCCCACCCAGGCCGCCGGGCCGAACGCCCACAGCGAGGCCGCCGCCAGCACCACCGCCGCCAAAGCCGCGTAGAAGAAGGCCAGCGGTGCCCGGCGCAGCAGATAAAGCGGCAGCACCAGCCCAAGCTGCGGCTTGAAGCTGGCCAGCCCGGTCAACGCGCCCGCCAGCCGGGGCCGCGCCTGCGCCAGCAGCAGCCCGCCGCCGATCAGCGCCGTCAGCAGCGCCGCGTTCTGGTGCTCCATGGCGTTTTCCAGGCTGGCGGGGGCCAGCAGCACGGCGGCGATGAACCAGAGGCTCTTGCCCGCCAGCCGCAGCACCAACGCCAGCAGCGCCAGTGAGAGCGCATCGAAGGCCAGCACCGCCGGCCAGGGCGGCAGCCAGCCAAAGGCCGCCGCGATCAGCCCGTAGCTCGGCGGATAGCTCCACAGATGATAGGGCAATTTCCCATACATGCCCTGCAAAAAGCTCTGATAGGCCTGATGGTCGAACAGCATTCCCAGCTGCCCGTGCAGGTACAGAAACCCGCCGGCCCAGAAATCCAGCCCGTCGCGCAAGGCCTTGCCGTGGAAGCCATGCAGCTGCCCCCACAGGATCGCCGCCCCCTCGCCGAGCGAGGGCAAGGTGCAGAAGGCGACAATCAACACCAGTCTTAACCGGCTGAAGGCTTGATTTTTTTCCGACATATGCGCTTTAGTCCGGGCTTTCCGTTGCCTTGAAAGCATATTCATGATCTCCGCGCTAATGCCGAATTTCTCCAGACTCGACGTTGCCTTCGCGCACGGCCAGGGCAGCTGGCTGTTCGACGCGCAGGGGCGACGCTATCTGGATTTCGCGGCGGGCATCGCCACCAATTCGCTGGGCCATAACCACCCGCATCTGGTGAAGACGATTGCCGAGCAGGCGGCGAAGGTGATTCACGTCTCCAACCTCTACCGTGTGCCGCAGGCGGAGCAGCTGGCGGCGCGCTTCGTGGAGGCGTGCTTTGCTGACAGCGTGTTCTTCTGCAATTCCGGCGCCGAGGCGAATGAGGGGCTGATCAAGGCGATGCGCAAGGCGCAGTTCGATGCCGGGCACCCGGAGCGCACCCGCGTCATCTGTTTTGAGGGCGCCTTCCATGGCCGCACCCTGGCCACGATCTCGGCCACCGGGAACCCGAAATATCTGGAAGGGTTCGGCACGCCGGTGGAGGGGTTCGACCATGTGCCCTTCAACAATCTCAACGCGTTGCGCGCCGCCATCACCGCTGAGACGGCGGGCATTCTGGTGGAGCCGCTGCAGGGGGAAGGCGGCATCCGCGCCGCCGATCCTGGCTTCCTGCGTGGCCTGCGCGCCGCCTGCGACGAGTTCGGGCTGATCCTGGGTTTCGATGAGGTGCAGACCGGGATGGGGCGCACCGGCAGGCTGTTCGCGCATCAATGGGGCGATGTCGAGCCGGATATCATGAGCCTGGCCAAGGGCATTGGCGGCGGCTTCCCGATGGCGGCGGTGCTGGCGAAGGAGCATGTGGCCAAGGCGCTGAAGCCGGGCAGCCACGGCACCACCTTCGGCGGCAGCCCGCTGGCCTGCGCCGTCGGCAATGCGGTGCTGGACGTGATCCTGGCCGATGGCTTCCTCGACCAGATGAACGAGACAGCCTCCTATCTGCGCGCCGGGCTGGAGCGGCTGATCGCGCGCCATGGCGACGTGTTCACCGAACTGCGCGGTCAGGGGCTGCTGATCGGGCTGAAATGCGCGGTGCCGAATGGCGAGGCGCAGGTACAGGCGCTGCGCCAGGGTCTGCTGACGGTCGCCGCCGGGGACAATGTGCTGCGTCTGCTGCCGCCCTTGGTCATCACCCGCGCGGATTGCGACGAAGCCTTGGCGATGCTGGAAAAAACCGCCGCCGCCCTAGCCCCGCAGGTGGCGAAATGAGCGCGCGGGGATGGTGGGGCGGCCGCGCGCCGGAGCAAATGAGCGCGCGGGGATGGTGGGGCGGCCGCGCGCCGGAGCAAAACCATTTGCTCAGCTCCATGAAGGAGATGAGCAAATGAGCGCCGTGCTTTCCCTCCAGGATAACGGCCCCCGGCATTTCCTGGACCTGAAGGATTTCTCCGCCGCCCAGCTGCGCGCCATGTTGGACGATGCCGCCGCCTTCAAGCGCAGCCGCGCCGCCCCCACGCGCAAGCCGCTCGCCGGCAAAACCCTGGCGATGATCTTCGAGAAACCCTCCACCCGCACCCGCGTCTCCTTCGAGGTCGCGGCCAAGGAGCTGGGGGGCGATACCGTGGTGCTGTCCTCGAAGGACATGCAGATCGGCCGTGGCGAGACCATTCCTGACACCGCCAATGTGCTCTCGCGCTTCGTGCATGGCATCCTGCTGCGCACGGACCGCGCCGCCAAGATGCATGAGCTGGCGGCCCATGCCAGCGTGCCGGTGATCAACGGCCTCACCGAGCTTTCGCATCCCTGCCAGATTCTGGCGGATCTGCTGACCTTCGAGGAGCATAAGGGGCCGGTGGCCGGGCAGAGCATCGCCTGGGTGGGAGATGGCAACAATGTCGCCGCATCCTTCATCGAGGCGGCCGCCCGCTTCAATTTCAAGCTCCGCCTGGCCTGTCCGGAGGGTTATTTGCCGCGCCCGGAGGTTCTGGCCTGGGCGAAGGCCGAGGGGGCGGATGTGGCGCTGGGGCAGGACCCGGCCTGGGCGGTGGAAAACGCCGCCTGCGTGGTCACCGATACCTGGCTCTCAATGTCCGACTCCGAGGACGAGGCCGCCGCCCGGGCGAAAATCTTCGCGCCTTATCAGGTGACCAACGCGCTGATGGGCAAGGCCGCGCCCGGCGCGATCTTCCAGCACTGCCTGCCCGCCCATCGCGGTGAGGAAGTGACCGCCGAGGTGATCGACGGTCCGGCCTCCGTGGTGTTCGACGAGGCGGAGAACCGGCTGCACGCGCAGAAGGCCATCCTCACCTGGGCGATGGGCTGAGCCGCGCGCGTTCCAAAAAACCGGCCTTCTGGCCGGTTTTTTTATGCCCGTACGTGGATTTGCGGCGCGCGCCGTGATCGATCCGCGCCGCTCTGGATGAACCGGCCGCCTCGCCCGACCCCGCCAACCGTGATACGATGATCGGGCTGATGAATGATGCGAAATTCCGCGGCGCGGCGGCGGATGTGGAGTTGCACATTAAGTCGCTGAGGGAAAACGCATGACGGATTTCAAGAATGCCCGGCTGGTGCTGCCGCATGAGGTGGTGGAAGGCGGCTTGCGCGTTGAGGACGGGCTGATCGCCGCCATCGGCGCGGCAGAGGGACATGATTGCGAAGGCGATCTCCTGATGCCGGGGATGATCGATTTGCATACGGATAATCTGGAGCGCCAGGCGCAGCCGCGCTCTTCCGCGCGCTGGCCCTCGCGCTCGGCGTTGCTGATCCATGACGCGCAATGTGCCGCCGCCGGCATCACCACGGTGTTCGATGCGCTTTGCCTTGGCGATATCGGCTTTGAGAAAGAGCGCAACCGGACCTTCCTCGATGGCTATGCGGATCTCTGCGCGCTGCGGCCGACCGGGGCGTTGAAGGTTGAACATCTTCTACATTTGCGTTGCGAACTTCCCGCCGCCGAGATGCCGGACATGCTGGACGAGGTGATCGATGATCCGCTGGTGAAGCTGATCTCGGTGATGGATCACAGCCCCGGCATTGGCGGGCAGTATAAGGATGAGGCCCGCTATCGCCGCATGCGCGCCGCCGAAGGCTTCAGCCCGGATGAGATCGAACACGTGATCACCGCGCTGAAAGCCGCGCATCATGAAAACCACAGGAAAAATCGCGGCCGGATTGTGAAGCAGACGCTTGCGCGCGGCATTAAGCTGGCCTCGCATGATGACCACAGCGAAGAGGATGTGATCCAGAACGAAGCGGATGGCATTTCCATCGCGGAATTTCCGGTCTCGCTGGTCGCGGCACGGGCGGCGAAGGCGCGGGGGATGAAGGTGATCGCCGGGGCGCCCAACATTGTGCGCGGCGGCTCGCATTCCGGCAATGTTTCGGTGATGGATCTGGTGCGGCAGAATTTGCTGGATGCGCTGGCCTCGGATTATGTGCCGCCCTCGATGCTGGAGGCGGTGTTTGGTATCGTCGCGCAAAAGACGCTGGCGCTGCCCGAAGCGGTTGCGTTGGTGAGCTCTGGCCCGGCGGATGTGGCGGGGCTCGCGGATCGCGGCCGTATCGAGGCTGGCCAGCGCGCGGATCTGCTGCAGATCCGGCTTTATGACGGGTTGCCGGTGATCCGCTCCGTCTGGCGGGGAGGCGCGCGCGTTGCCTGAGCCGTATCGCGTCGCGGTCTATTACGCGCCGGAGGCGGACGATCCGCTCTGGCGCGCCGGTTGTGAATGGCTGGGGCGGGATCCGGAACGCGGGACGGCGCTGGCGCAGCCGGTGGTCGCGGGCCTGCATGAAAATACCGAAGACCCGCGCCGTTACGGCTTTCATTCGACGTTGAAGGCGCCGATGCTGCCAAGGCACGGATTTGAGAGTTTTCTCTCGGCCGCAAAGGATTTCGCTGCGCGGCAAAAGCCATTTGCGATGCCGCGGCTTGAGGTCGTGCCGTTGCACGGTTTCCTGGCATTATGCCCAGCCGAACCGGCGGCTTCACTTTACCAGCTGGCGAATGGCTGTGTGGAGGCTTTCGACGCGCATCGCCGCCCGGAAAGTCCGGCAGCCCAGGCCAGGCGGGCGCAAGGACGCACGTCACGCCAGGCTGAAAATATCGCCCGATGGGGCTATCCGCTGGTGTTCGAGGATTTCGAGTTTCACATGACACTGAGTGGGAAGATGCAAGATAATCCCTACCTGCCGGCAGCCCGCGCCCATTTCGCGGCGTCCTTGGCGCAACCGCGCATGGCGCGCAGCCTGGCGGTGTTCATTGAAGAGTCTCAGGGTGTACCTTTCAAGTTGTTTCAGCGCCTGGCGTTCGGCGCATGAAGGGGCCGATGCTGGTGCTGGTTGCCGGCCCTTCCGGCGCGGGTAAGGATACTGTTCTCGCCTATGCCAAGGCGCATTTGGCGGGCTATGAGGCGGTGGTGTTTCCCCGCCGCGTCATCACCCGCCCGCCAGGGCCGGGGGAGGATCATGTCTGCGTCACCGAGGCGGAATTTGCCTCCGCGCGTTTCGCCCTGGCATGGGAGGCGCATGGTCTGCGTTATGGCATTCCGGCTGATATAGAACGGGATCTTGCCGCGCAGCGGATTGTTATCATCAATGTTTCGCGGGCGGTGATCGCCGAGGCGCGGGCGCGCTTTCCGTGCATGGTGGTGGAAATCACCGCGCCGCCGGAGGTGCTGGCACAACGTCTCGCCGCGCGTGGACGCGAGGATGCGTCGGACATCGCCGAACGGCTGCGCCGCGAAGGCGCGCAGATCGAAGCAGATGTGACCATCATCAATGACGGGCTGCCCCAGGATGCCGGGGCAATGTTCCTGGCGAAGCTCTCCTGATCGAAGCAGCACCGCGCAAGCCAGGGTTTGATATTGCGGGGGTGCACGCCAGGGCAGTGGACCGAGCGCGCCGGCCCGGTGAGTTTTACAGCAGCCTGCTAAAGCCGCCGCCAATAGGCTTTGAAAAACCCTTGCGCATCCAGCGCGGCGGGGGCGCCGACATGGACCGGATCGCCATTGCGGCAGCGCCAGCGATACAGGCTGTCATGCCCTGAGATATAGGCGGGCACGAAATCCGCATTCGGGTTTTTGTCGCACCAGGGCTTGGCCGCCGGCAAAATGGTGGCCTTGTTGGCCGGCCCGCAGGGCAAATTGGCGCCGATGAAGCAGCCATAGGGCTTGCCATTCATGCAGCGCATCAGCGTCATCCTTTGCACCATCGCCGGGGGTGGGCCGTGCAGTTTGAAGGCTTTTACCGCCTGTGGCACCAAAGCGGCGGGGAGCGGGCGGGCGGCGGTGTCGATCTGACCGGGCGCGCAGAAGGCGGCCGCGCGGGCCTGGTGCGCCAGGACAAAAAGACACAGCACGAGCAAGGCAAAACCGATTTTTCGCATGTCAGGAGCCTGACATGCGGGGTGGGGGCGCGTCAAATGCCCCTGGGATTGCGCGGCTTGGTTGCCTATGTTTCCGCTGAGCAAAGGAGCAACGCCATGGAATATCGTACACTCGGCCCGACCGGGCTGCTGGTTTCGCGCCTGTGCCTGGGCTGCATGAGCTTCGGCGAGGCGCAGCGCGGCACCCATGAATGGACGCTGGATGAGGAGTCCAGCCGCCCGCTCATCCGCCAGGCGCTGGAGGCCGGCATCAATTTTTTCGACACCGCGAACATGTATTCCAACGGCTCATCCGAGGAGTTTGTCGGCCGGGCCTTGAAGGATTTTGCCGCGCGCGATGAGGTCGTGGTCGCCTCGAAAGCTTATTTCGCTTGGCGCGGGGCGCCGAATACCGGCGGGCTGTCGCGCAAGGCTTTGTTCCAGGCGGTGGATGACAGCCTCAAGCGCCTTGGCATGGAGTATCTCGATCTCTACCAGATCCATCGCTGGGACGAGGTGACGCCGATCGAGGAGACGATGGAAGCGCTGCATGACATCGTGAAATCAGGGCGGGTGCGGTATATCGGCGCCTCCTCAATGTCCGCCTGGCAGTTTTCCAAGGCGCAATATACCGCGCAGATGAATGGCTGGACGAAATTCATCTCGATGCAGAATCAGGTCAATCTGATCTACCGGGAGGAGGAGCGCGAGATGCTGCCGCTCTGCGCGGATATGGGGGTGGGGGTGATCCCCTGGAGCCCGTTGGCGCGGGGACGGCTGACCCGACCCTGGGGCGAGACCACCAAGAGATCGGAGACGGATCTGGTGATCAAATCCATCTACACCAAGACCGAGGCGCAGGATCGCGAGGTGGTGGAAGCGGTGGCGCGCATCGCCGCGGCCAAGGGTGTGGGCAAGGCGCAGGTGGCGATGGCCTGGCTGCTGCAGAAGCCAGGCATCACCGCGCCGATCATCGGGGCGACCAAGGCGTCGCATCTGGCGGATGCGGTGGCGGCGCTGGAGGTGAGGCTGAGCGAGGACGAAATCGCGGCGCTGGAGGCGCCTTATGTGCCGCATCCGGTGGCCGGCGTCACCTCGATGCGGGCGAAGGAGGCGCTGCAGGTCAGCGTGATGTGAAGGGAGTGTGTGGGGGGCGTTCCCCCCACACACAAGCGCGTGATTAGAGCGAGAAGCCCTTTTTCGCGAAATTATGGTGGCCTTCGACATAGCGCACCGTGCCGGATTTGGAGCGCATGACGATGGAATGCGTCACCGCGCCATGGCCCACACGCCGCACCCCGTTCAGCATCGCGCCGGTGGTGACACCGGAGGCGGCGAACATCACATCGCCCTTGGCCATTTCGGTCAGGGTATAGATGCGGCTCGGGTCGGTGATGCCCATGCCCCGGGCGCGCTCGATCTGCGAATCATCCTCGAACATCAGCCTTCCCTGCATCTGGCCGCCGGTGCAGCGCAGCGCGGCGGCGGCCAGCACGCCTTCCGGGGCGCCGCCGGAGCCCAGATACATATCCACCCCGCCGCCCGGCAGCGAAGCGGCGATCACGCCGGCCACATCGCCATCGCCCAGCAGCAGAATGCGCGCGCCGGCTTCGCGGATCTTGGCGATCGACTCCTGGTGGCGGTCGCGGTCCAGCATGCACACCATCAGCTCGGAGATCTCGATGCCCTTGGCCCGCGCCAGGTTTTTCAGATTTTCCTTCACCGGCGCGTCGAGCGAGATCACCCCTTCCGGCAGCCCGGGGCCGACGGCGATTTTCTCCATGTACACGTCCGGCGCGTTGAGGAAATTGCCGTGCTCGGCCAGGGCCACGGTGGTGATGGCGTTGGGGCCGCCCTTGGCGGTGATGGTGGTGCCTTCCAGCGGGTCGACGGCGATGTCCATCGCCGGGCCGCCGCAGCCGACCTTCTCGCCGATATAAAGCATCGGCGCCTCATCCATCTCGCCCTCGCCGATGACCACGGTGCCGTCGATGGCCACCGTGTCGAAGGCTTTCCGCATGGCTTCCACGGCGGCGCCATCGGCGTCGTTCTTCTGGCCGCGGCCGATCCAGCGCGAGGCGGCGATCGCCGCCGCTTCGGTCACACGCACCAGCTCCAGCGCCAGGTTGCGATCAGAGACGTCTTCAAGGCGGCGTTCGGTCATGGGCAAACTCCCTTATTTCGGTTCGATGCGGATCAAGGCCGGCGGCTCCAGCACCGCCGGCAAGGCGGCAATCCCCGCCAGCGCGGCGTTCACCGCGGCTTCCTTGGTGTCGTGCGTCACCAGCACGATGGGCACCGCCTCGCCAGGGGCGCGGCCATGCTGGATCATGGATTCGAGCGAGATGCCATGATCGCGCAGAATCGCGGTGACATCGGCGAGCACGCCGGGTTCGTCCACCACCGAGAGCCGCACGAAATAGGCGCTGGCCAGCGCGGCGGTTGGCATGATCGGCAGATCCTCCAGCGCGCTTTCCTCCATGCCCCAGAGCGGGATGCGGATATTGCGGGCGAGATCGATCAGGTCCGCCACCACCGCGCTCGCGGTCGGGCCTTCGCCGGCGCCGCGCCCGCGCAGGAATACCGGGCCGGAGAAATCGCCTTCCAGCAGCACCGCGTTGAACACGCCATCGACGGTGGCAATCGGTTTTTCCACCGGCACCATGGTCGGGTGCACGCGCAGGGAAATGCCGGCCTGCGTCTGCTCGGCGATGCCCAGCAGCTTGATGCGGTAGCCCAGCTCCTCGGCGAAGGCGATGTCGATGGCCGAAATCCGGCGGATGCCCTCGATATGCAGCTTGGCGAAATCGATCCGCGCGCCGAAGGCGAGGCCAGCCAGGATGGCGAGCTTATGCGCGGCGTCCACGCCATCGATGTCGAAGCTGGGATCGGCCTCGGCATAGCCCAGCTTCTGGGCGTCGGCCAGCACATCGGCGAAATCCCGGCCTGCCTCGCGCATGGTGGTGAGGATGTAGTTGCAGGTGCCGTTGAGGATACCGGCGACACGGCTGACCTTGTTGGCGGCCAGCCCTTCGCGCAGCGCCTTGATGACGGGAATGCCGCCCGCCACCGCCGCCTCATAGGCGATGGTGACATTATTGGCTTCCGCCGCCCGGGCCAAAGCCACGCCATGCACGGCGAGCAGCGCCTTGTTGGCGGTGACGAAATGCTTGCCGGCGGCAATCGCGGCCTCGGCCAGGGCTTTCGCCTTGCCGTCGGAGCCGCCGATCAGCTCCACCACCACCTCGACCTCGGGATCATGGGCGAGGGCGATGGCATCGTCATGCCAGGTCAGCCCATCCAGCTTCACCCCGCGCTCGCGGTTTTTGTCGCGCGCGGAGACGGCGGTGACCATCACCGGACGACCGGCGCGCGCCGCGATCAGTTCCTTCTGGGCGGCGAGCAGCTTGACGACGCCAGCACCCACCGTGCCGAGCCCGGCGATGCCGATTTTGAGCGGTTTCACGATTTGACCTCTGATTCAGCCGGCGCCGCGTTGTCGGTCGCCAGGAAATGCTTGATGTTGCGCAGCGCCTGGCGCAGCCGGTGCTGGTTTTCCACCAAAGCGATGCGGACATGGCCATCGCCATATTCGCCAAAGCCGATGCCCGGCGCCACCGCCACCTTGGCCTTGGCCATCAGCAGCTTGGAGAATTCCAGGCTGCCGAGATGGGCATATTTCGGCGGGATCGGCGCCCAGGCGAACATCGAGCCTTCGGGGCTGGGCACCTCCCAGCCGGCGGCGTGCAGGCCCTTGATGAGAATATCCCGGCGCTCGCGGTAGAGGTTGCGCATCTCTTCCACGCAATCTTGCGGGCCGTTCAGCGCTGCCGTCGCCGCCACCTGGATCGGGGTGAAGGCGCCGTAATCCAGATAGGATTTCATCCGGGTCAGCGCCTTGATGAGATGCGGGTTGCCGACGCCAAAGCCCATGCGCCAGCCGGGCATGGAATAGGTTTTGGACATCGAGGTGAACTCGATGGTGATGTCCTTCGCCCCCTCGACCTGCAGCACGGAAGGCGGCGGGTTGCCGTCGAAATAGATCTCGGAATAGGCGATGTCCGAGATGATGAAAATCTCGTGCTGCTTGGCCAGCTTCACCAGCGCCTTGTAGAAATCCAGCGTCGCCATATAGGCGGTCGGGTTCGAGGGGAAATTCACGATCAAGGCGGTCGGCTTGGGCACGGAATGGCGCACGGCGCGGTCAATCGCCTGCAGCATATCATCATCCGGGGTTGCCGGGATCGAGCGCACCGAGGCGCCGGCGATGATGAAGCCGAACTGATGGATCGGGTAAGACGGGTTGGGCACCAGAATTGTGTCGCCTGGGGAGGTGATGGCGGCGGCGAGGTTGGCCAGGCCCTCCTTGGAGCCGAGTGTTGCGATCACTTCGGTCTCCGGGTCCAGCTTCACCCCGAAGCGGCGCTCATAATAGGCCGCCTGGGCGCGGCGCAGGCCGGGGATGCCCTTGGAGGTGGAATAGCGGTGGCTGCGCGGGTCCTGCACGGTTTCCACCAGCTTCGCCACGATATGGGGCGGGGTGGGGCTGTCCGGGTTGCCCATGCCGAGATCGATAATGTCCTCCGCGGCGGCGCGTGCCTTGGCCTTGGCGGCGTTCACTTCCGCGAAGACGTAAGGGGGCAGGCGGCGTATGCGGTGAAATTCTTCGGACATTTTTCTGACTCGGTTGATAGAGGGTGACGCGGTGCTCAATACACCAATTGCACGAAGCCGCCAGAACCGGCGGCGAAGGCGTCCAGCTTAATCTTGTCGGCAGGCACGCCGGCGGCGGTCAGCGCATCGGCGATGCGCTGGGCGCGGGCGAGGGCGAGGGCCATCGAGCCATCGCCAAAGCCGACGGCGCGGATGCTCGCATCCTGCCGGTTTGCGGCGACGCCTTGAATGACGCTTTGCTGTGCGGCCGGCAGCAGCGCCGAGCCGGGGGCGAAGGCGACGCCAACCGCCGGGCCGGGGGGCTTGGGCGCCGGGGCGGGGGGAGGTGTCGTGGCTGGCTTGGGCGCCGGGGCGTTCACATTCGGGGTGTTGATGGTCATGCCCGGCACGCTGGGCACGGGGGCGGCGCTTCCGGCAGGCTCAGCCCTGCCAGGGCGCCGGGCGCGGGGGCGGAGACGCCGTTGCGCGCCTGGCTGGTGATGGCGGCCTGCGCGCCGGGGGCGGCGGGAGCTTGCGGGGCTGGTACATCCGCGAGGTTGGGGTAGGGCAGGCTCGTCCCCGGCGGGGGTTGCCGGTTTTGCGCAATCGCGCCACCTTCCTCCTTGTGGTACAAATTAATCGCCTGAGAACAACCACTAAGAGAGGTCGCCGCCAAGAACATCCATGAAGCCGCGAAACGCCGCCCGACCATTTCTAACCCCTCTTTGCTTGCCGTGCCCGGGCCCTGCCCGTGCCGAACCTGCCCCTTGTTAGCCTGAGAACAGACGCCACGGAAAGGATGCCCCCGCCATGAACGCGCCCATGCCGCCCCAGGAGAATGACATCAAGCTGCCCGACGCCCAGGCGCTGGGCCGCTCGATGGCGGATATCGCGGCCCGTAGCCAGAAGCTGGTGAATGAGTGGATAAAGCGCCAGGCGGCGGAGGGGATGGCGCTGGATCCGCTGAATGTCGGCAGCGCCTTTCTGGAAATGACCGCCAAGCTGCTCTCCAACCCGTCCCAGCTGATGGAGGCGCAGATGGGGCTGTGGCGCGATTACATGACGCTCTGGCAGAACACCGCGCGGCGGATCTGGGTGGGGGAGGAGCCGGACCCGGTGATCGCGCATGACCCGCGCGACAAGCGCTTCGCCGACCCGGCCTGGCGGCAGAATGAGGTGTTCGATTTCATCAAGCAGAGCTATCTGCTTTCGGCGCGCTATATCAACGATGTCGTCACCCAGGTCGACGGGCTGGAGCCGAAGACCGCGCAGAAGGTGGATTTCTACGCCCGCCAGTTCATCAATGCGCTGAGCCCCAGCAATTTCGCCCTCACCAACCCGGAAGTGCTGCGCAAAACCCGCGAGACCGGCGGCGAGAATCTGATGCGGGGCCTGAACAACCTGCTCAATGATCTGGAGCATGGGCGGGGCAATCTGCGCATTCGCATGACTGATACGGATGCCTTCAAGATCGGCGAGAACATCGCCGTCTCGCCTGGCCAGGTGGTGTACCAAAATGAGCTGATGCAGCTGATCCAGTACAGCCCCAGCACCGAAAATGTGCTGGCCCGGCCGCTGCTGATCCTGCCGCCCTGGATCAATAAATTCTATATTCTCGATCTGCGGCCGAAGAACTCGCTGGTGCGCTGGCTGGTCTCGCAGGGCCATACCGTGTTCATGGTGAGCTGGGTCAATCCGGACGAGACGCTGGCGGCGAAGAATTTCGACGATTACATGCAGGAAGGCGTGCTGGCGGCGCTGGATGCGATCGAGAAGATCACCAAGCAGCCGCAGGTCAACGCCATCGGCTATTGCCTGGGCGGCACGCTGCTGGCCTCCACATTGGGCTATATGGCGGCGAAGGGGGATGAGCGCATCGCCTCCGCCACCTTCTTCGTGACGCTGACGGATTTCGCCGATGCCGGGGAGCTGGGGGTGTTCATCGATGAGGAGCAGCTCACCCAGATCGAGGAGAAGATGGCCAAGCGCGGCTATCTCGAAGGCAGCGAGATGGCCACAACCTTCAACATGCTGCGCGCCAATGATCTGATCTGGAGCTTCGTGGTGAATAACTACCTGCTCGGGCAGGAGCCGTTCCCGTTCGATCTGCTCTATTGGAACTCCGATTCCACCCGCATGCCGGCGGCGATGCACTCTTTCTATCTGCGCAACATGTACCAGAAGAACCTGCTCTGCCAGCCGGGCGGGATTTCGATGAAGGGGGTGGGGGTGGATCTCTCCCAGGTGAAGATCCCCTGCTATTTCCTCTCCTGCCGGGAGGATCACATCGCGCCCTGGACCAGCACCTATAAGGGGGCGCGCAATTTCGGCGGTCCGGTGCGCTTCGTGCTGGCGGCCTCGGGCCATATTGCCGGGGTGGTCAATCCGCCGGAGGGCGGCAAATATAACCATTTCATCAATGAGGCGCTGCCCGAGAGCCCGGATGAATGGTTCAAGGAGGCCACCGAGATCGCCGGGTCCTGGTGGCCGGATTGGCAGCGCTGGGTCACCGCCCAGAGTGCTGAGACAGTCCCGGCGCGCGAGCCGGGCAAGGTGCGCGGCTTCAAGGCGCTGGAGGCGGCCCCTGGGTCTTATGTGGCGGTGCGCAGCTAGCGCAATATGTGTTTAGGTTGACGCGCCAGCGTCAAAATAAACACATGAAATTGCTAGCTAAAATAAAAGCTAGAGCATCAAGCTAAAAGCTTGATGCTCTAGCGCGATAGGGGCTTGGACTGCCGCGCCAGCGTCACGATAAAAACGTGAAATTGCGCGCCAAAGGCAGCGCCAGATTGATCAACACAGTCAAGGGGCTGGATGGAACCACCGCCTTTCAAATCACGGCGGGACTTTCAGAAAACGCATCCGCTCAGAGACGTTTGCAGCTTCCAGCTAAACTTTCCCGCTCAGGAAACCAGAAAAAACGCCCCGCTTCGTGCGGGGCGTTTTTTCTGGTGCCGCCATGCTGCGCCGCTGCGCGGCATGAAAATCCACAAACTCAACCATCTAGATGGCGGAATGTGTCATTTCAGCAACATGGTCGGGGCAAAGCGGAAGGCCGGCTTGTTTCGTCTGGCAATTTTTGGGGGTTGGCATGTAGATTGCGAATTCATTACCGACGATGGCGTTTGTTGGGGCGGTTTCTGCGCTAAGAATGTTGTCGGGTTAAAGTTTAGGCACAACGCGCGGATGATTGCGCAATCAGGAGGCATAATGATTACGATGCGTCGGCAACTTCTGGGTCTTGGCTTTGTCGCCGGGTCCTCTCTTCTGGCGATGAATGCGGCGCACGCGCTGAATGGCCCCACCGCGATCAATATCGATGGCGGCCCGCTCGGTTCGCTGAGCCTGAGCGGCGGCTTCGATGCCTATGGCTTCGCCGTGTCCGGCATGCCCGCCGGCGGCAATGGCAGCAACACCACCAATGTCGGCACCAATGTCGGCTCCGCCATCATCCAGCTGCAGAAGACCACCGGTGAGCTGCAGTTCAATATCGAAATCGGTTCCGTCGGCGGCAGCATCGCGCCCGGCACCGTCACCTCCCGCCCGGGCCAGACCTCGGTCAGCAACTATGTCACCGGCCCGCTTTACGAGGGTTACGTGACCTTGGCGCCGAAGGACATGCCCTTCACCATCTCCGCCGGCCAGCTGGGGTCTCTGGAAGGCTATGAGGCCTCGCTGCCCTGGTTCAACCCGTCGCAGCTGGTCACCTCGATCTTCTACGTGCAGAACTCCTCCGCGCGCGGCGTCGAGGCCAACTACACCAAGGGGCCGTTCTCCGCGACCGTCGAATATGGCGATGGCTGGGATACCGGCGTGTTCAACTTCGTGCAGGCGCTGGGCACCTACACGATCGACCCCAATAACGTGCTGAACGTGTATTACGCCGGCAATGTTGGCCGCCAGGGTCTGACCGCCAAGACCTACAGCAACACCAGCGTTGCGAGCTACGGCCCGTACTTCATGAACTCGCAGATGTTCGGCGCCTATTACAGCTTCACCGCCGGCAATCTGAACCTGGTGCCGGAAGTGCAGTATGTGTACGCCCACACCAACCACCAGCTGGGCATCGACAAGACCACCGCCAATCTGGGCGCGGCTTTGTTTGGCAACTACACCTTCGGCAAGAGCCCCTACTCGCTGGGCGGCTGGGTCGAGTATGAGAACTCCCAGGGTGCGGGCAGCTGGTTTGTCGGTCCGAAGTCCGAGGGCGTCGGCTTCGCGCTGGCCCCGACCTGGCAGTACAAGGATCTCTATGCCCGTGTGAACGCCGGTGGCTTCTACCTGCTGAACAACAAATACCAGGGCGTTTCCTACGGCTACGGCACCAGCGGCACGGACAAGTTCCAGTTCGTTGGCACCCTCGAGGGCGGTGTGCTGTTCTAAGCCGAACCGTTTCGGACCAAACGGAAAGGCCGGCGCTTGCGCCGGCCTTTTTGCGTTATGGCCGGTGGTGTCAGGCGGAAACCTGGCCCAGCCAATCCTGCAGATTATAGTAATTGGTGACACGGGTGATCCGGCCGCCCGCCACCTCGAAAAAGGCGCCGCCGGGCAGCACATAGCTTTGGCCCTTGGCCTCCGGCAGCCCTTCGGCGGTGGCGATATAGCGCCCGTGCACGACATAGTCCGCGGCCGCGCGGGTTGCCGATTTGTCGGACAGGATATGGATATTTTCCAGGCGTTCAGCGTAGCAGCGCTGCATCTGCGCCATGAAGGCGCGGAAGGCGGGCTTGCCGGTCTGGGTTTCGGACTGGTTGATGTCGTGGCGGACATCCTCGCTCAGCAGCGCCAGCATCGCCTCCCAGTCGGCCTTGTTGAAAGCGGCGTAATAGGCTTCGATCAGCGCCTCGGTCTCGTCTCGCATCCTGCACTCCTTGTTGGCTTGCCTACAAGAAAGCGCGCCGGTGCGGCTGGCAAGGCGCTCAGCCGCTGCGGCCGAAGAGTTTTTCCAGATCGGCACGGGTGAGTTTGAGGAAGGTCGGGCGGCCATGCGAGCAGGTGGCGGCGCGCGGTGTGGCCTCCATCTCGCGCAAGAGCGCGTCGATCTCCTCGCGCTGCAGCCGTCGTCCGGCGCGGATGGAGCGGTGGCAGGCCAGCCGCGCCAAGGCGGAATCCAGCTTCGCCTCCAGCGCCAAGGGCGCGCCGGTCTCGGCGAATTCCTCCGCCAGATCGCGCAGCAGCCCGGCGGCGTCCGGGTCTTTCAGCGCCGCCGGCACGGCGCGCACCAGAATCGCGCCGGGGCCGAACGCTTCGATCTCCAGCCCCAGCCTGGCCAGCGTTTCGGCCTCCGCCAGCAGCCGCGCCGCCTCCATCGCGGGCAGGTCCACCACCACCGGCACCAGCAAAGGCTGGGTGGCGATGCGGCCTTCCTGGAACTGGGCGCGCAACCGTTCCTCGGTCAGGCGTTCATGGGCGGCGTGCTGGTCGACGATCACCAGCGCGCCGTCCGGCGCCTGGGCCAGCACATAGGTATCGAGAATCTGCGCCAGCGGCGCGCCGAGCGGGTGCTCGGCCATGGGCGCCGGGGCGGCGGGGGCGGGCAGGTCGAAAATCGGGCGGGCGGCGGGCAAGCCGGCGAGAGCCAGCTCCGCCTCGGCGAAGCCGCGCGCGGCGCGGCTGGGGGCCGGCGGCAGGCTGTAGCGCGGCGCGGCGGAAGGCGGCGGGCGCAGCGCCAGGCTGGGCAAGGTGGCGCTGGGCGCGGTGCCGAGGCTGACCGGCTGTGCCAAGGCGCGGTTGATGGCGCCGATCACCAGGCTGCGCACGCCATTCTGGTCGGCAAATCGCAGCTCGGATTTGGCCGGATGCACATTCACATCCAGCGCCTCGTCCGGCAGCTCCAGCCGCAGCGCCGCCACGGCGTGGCGCCCAGCCGGGATCACGTCCCGGTAGGCCAGGCGCAGCGCCAGCTTCAGCAGCGAATCCTGCACCGGGCGGCCATTGACGACGAAGCTCTGCAATTGCGTGGTGGCGCGGTTGAGGCTGGCCGGGCCGATCAGGCCGGAGAGCCTGACCTCGTCACGCTGCGCCTCCAGCGCCATCATGTTCGCCGCCGCCTCGCGCCCGAACAAAGCGGCGACGCGGGCTTTTTCGTCCTGGGCCGGCAGGTCGAACAGCACCCGCTCATCCGAGACCAGCCGGAAGGCGACATGCGGGGCGCCGAGGGCGAGGCGCCAGACGGTGCGCTCCGCCGCCTCCGCCTCGGCCCGGGGCGAGCGCAGGAATTTGCGCCGCGCCGGGGTGGCGTAGAACAGATCCTCGACAATGGCGCGGGTGCCCTTGAGGCCGGCGGCGGGGCGGGCGGCGGTGATCGCCCCCCCGGCGACGTCGATCCGCCAGGCGCCATCCTGCCCGGCGGGGCGGCTGATCAAGGTGAGCTTCGCCGCCGCGCCGATCGAGGGCAGGGCCTCGCCGCGAAAGCCCAGCGTTGAGATCCGCACCAGCGCCTCGTCCTGCAGCTTGGAGGTGGCGTGGCGTTCGATGGCGAGCGGCAGCTCCTCCGCCGGAATGCCGCACCCATCGTCGATGATCTCGATCCGCTCGATGCCGCCCCCGGCGAGGATGACCTCGATGCGCGTCGCGCCGGCATCCAGGGCGTTTTCCACCAGCTCCTTCACCGCGGCGGCGGGGCGTTCGATCACCTCGCCGGCGGCGATGCGGTTGATGGTGGTTTCGGCGAGGCGGCGGATGGGCATGGGGCCTGATAGCATGAATGCCCGAGTCCGGCGCCGCGCGGCTTCACGAAAAAACCCCGCCCTGTAATAATGATGCCTCGACCCGGAAAGGAGCCGCCGATGAAAATCCTCGTCTTCCAGCATGTCGCCTCGGAGCATCCTGGCAGTTTTCGCGATGTGATGGCGGCGCGCGGCTGCGAGATGCAGGCGGTGGAGCTGGATGAGGGTGAGGCGATTCCCGCCGATCTTTCGGGCTTCGACGCGCTGCTGGTGATGGGCGGGCCGCAGGATGTCTGGGAGACCGATCAATTCCCCTGGCTGATCGAGGAGATGGCGGTGATCCGCGACTGGGTGCGCGCCGGGCGGCCTTATCTTGGCATGTGTCTGGGGCACCAGCTCCTGGCCGAGGCGCTGGGCGGCGCGGTGGGGCGGATGGCGGTGCCGGAGGTGGGGATGAGCTGTGTTGAGACCCGGCCGGACCCGATTTTCGCCGGCCTGCCGCCGCTCTGGCCCTGCATGCAATGGCACGGGGCGGAGGTGACGCGGCTGCCGGAGGGGGCGGTGGCGCTGGCCGGCTCGCCGGGCTGCGCCATCCAGACGCAGCGTTACGGGCAGGCCGCCTATGGGCTGCAATTCCATCTGGAGCTGACCCATAGCACCACCGCGGAATGGGGCAGCCTGCCGGAATATAAGGCAGCGCTTGAACGGGTTCGCGGCCCTGGCGGGCTGGCGGCGATGGTGGCCGAGGTGGATGCGCAATTCCCTGAGCTGCATGCGGCGGCGCAGATCGTTTTCGGCAATTTTCTGGACATCGCCGCGCAGGCGCTGGCGCGGCGGTGAGGCGCGCAAGCTGGGCCGTGCTGGTGGCGCTGCTGGGGCTGGCCGCCCCGGCCTGTGCGGCGCCGGCCATCGCCAGCGCCGGGGCGATGGCCGGGCCGGATGATCCTTACGCGGTGCCGCCGCAGAGCCGCTTCGCGCGGGGCGGCGGCTCCGGCCCGCTGGTGATCCGCTATCGCGGCGGCAAGAGCGTGCGGGTGCAGCTGGATCTCGACGAGCAGGGGCAGCAGCTGGAGTTCAGCCAGATCCGCATCGCGCCGGACCGGCACAGCATCGGCTGGCTGGCTTCCTATGGCTGCGGCCAGGCGCAACCTTGCCCGCTGGCGCTAGTGGTCTGGCATCAGGGGCGGCCGGTGCTGCGCTTTGTGGCGCATCATGGGGTGATCGAGAGCTGGCAGTTTCTCGCCGGCGGCCGTCAGGTGGCGGTGCAGACGCGCCAGCCGGATGGCACCACCCGCTACTGGCTGCTGGCCACCGCCTCGGGCCTTGCCATCGCCGATTGGCAGCCCGGCAGCGGCACCCGCCGCCCGCCCTGGCTGGCCTTCTTCACCCGCGCCCATCCGCCTTAGAGCAATATGTGTTTAGGTTGACGCGCTAGCGTCAAAATAAACACATGAAATTGCTCGCTAAAACAAAGCTCTCAATCATAGCGCTCTAAGCGCGGCGCGGATTTTGCATCGGTTACCGCGACCAACGCCGCGAAAGGAGCCGGAATGTCCCTGTATTTCGAGCATACGAAACAGACCGCCGCCGCTCTGGCGCAGAGCCTGCGGGAGCGCCAGATCACGCAGCTGCGCTTCGAGCTGCCGGACCTGGCCGGGCTTTCCCGGGGCAAGACGGTGCCGATCGCGCATGTGGAATCCTATGCGCGGGACGGGCTCAATCTCTATGGCGGCACGGTGACGCTGGATAGCGCGTCCAACCCGATCGCCGGGACGGGCTATAATGAGGATATCAATTTCGCCGATTGCCTGATGGTGCCGGACCCGGACACGGTCAGCGATGTGCCCTGGATCGCCAATACCGCGCGGGTGATCTGCGATACCAAATGGTATGACGGCACCCCGCAATATGCGGCGCCGCGTACCGTGTTGAAGAGGATGCTGCAGAAAGCCGCCGATATGGGGTTCGGCGTGAAGATGGGGCATGAGTTCGAGTTCTATGTGGTCGATCTGGAAACCAGGCGGCCGCTTTATACGGGCAATCCGATTTTCGTGACCGCGATCACCCATCGCCACCCGGCGCTGGACGGGTTGATGCGGGTGTTGGCGGAAAGCGGTGTGGATATGATCACCGCCAATGGCGAATTCGGGCCGGGGCAGTGGGAGCTGAATTTCGCCGCACTGGATGGGGTTGCGGCGGCGGACAGGGCGTTTGTGTTCAAGAATACGGTGAAGGAATATCTGCGCGGCCAAGGGCTGCTGGCCACCTTCATGACCAAGCCTTATGCGCATCTTTCAGGCTCCTGCTCGCATTTTCATCTCTCGCTGTATGATTTGAAGAGCGGGGAGAGTTTGTTTCTGGACAAGGACGATCCCGATGGAATGAGCGGGCTGATGAAGAGCTTCACGCAAGGGATTCTCGACCATGCGCCGGCGGCGCAGGCGATCTGGAATCCGACGCCCAATTGCTATCGGCGGATCCGGCCGGGGACGTTTGCGCCCTCGAATATTTCCTGGGGGTGGAGGATCGCTCGGCCTCGGTACGGATCAAGGCATCCAAAGATAAGCGGCAGCATCTGGAGGTTCGGGTGCCGTCGGCTTTGTCCAACCCGTATCTGACCGCGGCGGCGACGTTGGCGGCGGGGCTGTTGGGGGTGAAGGGCGAGGCGGTGCTGGCACCGGAGCGCAAGGGGTTGAAGGAGGCGGATGGATCTTTTGCGAAGCTGCCGACGGAGATTCATGAATCGCTGGCGGCGTTGCGGGCGGATGCGGCCTTCACGGAAATGCTCGGCGCGGAGTTTGTGAAGGTTTACACCATTGTGAAGACCGCCGAGATCAACCGTCTGCGCGATGAAATTCCGGCGGCGGAGGTGGCGGAGTATTTCGATCTTTATTAGAGCCTGAGGGGGTGTTGGCGATATCCGTGGCGCTTGCGGAAATCCCGCTTAAACACGCCAGATTTTCAGATGCGCCTTGCCATGCGCGCGCTCGGCCAAAGGCTCCGCAATTTCCAGCGTCTCGCCCGGTCCCATTTCCGCGACGATGATCGCGCCTGGCGCGATCCAGCCTTTCGCCGTCAGCGCCGCCAAGGCCGGGGTGATCAGCGCCTCGCCATAAGGCGGGTCGAGGAAGACCAGGTCATGCGGGGTGCCGGCGGGCGGGTGCAGCGCGTCGGCGGCGTAGAGTTTTGCGCGCTCTGGCTTCAAGGCGGCGATGTTGGCGCGCAGCGCCGCACCGGCCTCGCGCGATTGTTCGATGAAGCTGGCACTGGCGGCGCCGCGTGAGAGCGCTTCCAGACCATAGGCGCCGGTGCCGGCGAAGACGTCCAGCACATTCGCCTCTTGCAGCTCGCACCAGGGGGCGTGGGCCAGGATGTCGAACACCGCCTGGCGGGCGCGGATATTGGTGGGGCGGGTTTCGCGGCCCTCGGGGCGGCGAGCACGCGGCCTTTCCAGCGCCCGGCGATGATGCGCGGGCCGCTCATTTCACCAGGCCCGGCACCTGTTCGCGCAGGATCTTGCCCGGCACCTCCTCCGCCGCCCCGCGCGGCAGCTGGCCGAGCTGGAAGGGGCCGTAGGCGACGCGGATCAGCCGTGTCACCGGCAATTCCAGCGCCTGCATCACCCGGCGGATTTCGCGGTTCTTGCCTTCGCGCAGGCTCATCGAGAGCCAGGTGTTGGAGCGCTGCTGGCTGTCGATGGCGGCTTCGATCGGGCCGTATTTTACCCGCTCCACCACCATGCCATCGGCCAGGCGCTTGAGCTTGTCAGGCGAGACACCGCCATGCACGCGCACCCGGTAGCGGCGCAGCCAGCCGGTTGAGGGCAGCTCCAGCTGGCGGGAGAGGGCGCCATCATTGGTGAGCAGCAGCAGGCCTTCGGAGGTGAGATCCAGCCGGCCGACGGAGATCAGCCGCGGCAGGCCTTGCGGCAGGCGCTCGAACACGGTCGGTCGGCCTTCGGGGTCCTTATGGGTGGTCACCAGACCGTCCGGCTTGTGGTAGCGGAACAGGCGGGTGCGCTCGGGCTCGCCCACCGGCTTGCCATCCACCAGCACCATGTCGCCGGGTTTGACGAAGGTGGCGGGCTGGGTGACCGGCTCGTTATTCATCCGCACCCGGCCGGCTTCGATCATCGCCTCCGCATCCCGCCTACTGGCCACGCCGGCGCGGGAGAGAAATTTGGCGATGCGCTCGCCGCGTGCTTCGTCTTCGGGGGGCGTGGTCGCTTCGGTCATTGGCAGGCCTCGATGAAAGCGCGATAGAGGGCGGCATCGCCCGCATCCACGAGATATTCCGGGTGCCATTGCACACCGATGCAGAATTTCCGGGAAGGATCCTCGATGCCTTCGATCACCCCGTCCGGGGCGATGGCGTTCACCACCCCGCGCCCGGCGGATTTCACCGCCTGGTGGTGGGAGCTATTGACCTGCATCACCGGCCCGGCGATGGCGAAGAGTTTGGTGCCGGCGAGGATCTCGACCTTGTGGCCGGGCTCGTAATGGCTGGTTTTCTGCTCATGCTCCAGCGCGCCGGGAATCGCATCCGGGATATGCTGGTGCAGCGTGCCGCCCAGCGCCACGGCGAGCAGCTGCTGCCCGCCGCAAATGCCCAGCACCGGCATGTTGCGGGCCATGGCGCCGCGCAGGAAGGCCAGCTCGGCGGTGGTGCGGTCGGCCTTCAGCTCGACGGTGGGGTGGGTTTCGCTGTCGCCATAGAGGGCGGGATCGACATCGAAGGCGCCGCCGGTGACGATCAGCCCGTCCAGACGGTCCAGATAATCCTCCGCCAGGCCCGGATCGTGCGGCAGCGCCACCGCCAGCCCGCCATGGGCGGCCAGCGCCTGGGTATAATTCTGGCGCAGCGCGTACCAGGGATATTTGGACCAGCCGCCGGCGGGTTCCGCATCCAGAGTGAGGCCGATCAAGGGGCGTTTCTTCATGGCGCTAGCTAGACCTTCCGGCGGGGTTGAGGCAAATCCCAAGCCATGACCTCCCCGATGCAATTGGCGCTGGATGCGGCGCGGCAGGCGCAAGAGGCCGGCGAGGTGCCGGTGGGCGCGGTGGTGACCGATGCGCAGGGGCAAGTGCTGGCGGTGGCGCGCAATGCGGTGGAGGCCGGGCAGAACCCGCTCGCCCATGCGGAATATCTGGCGCTGACAGCGGCGCGCGCGGCGCGCGGGGGCAAATATCTGGCCGATTGCACCTTGAACGTGACGTTGGAGCCCTGCGCCTTCTGCGCCGGGGCGATCGCGGCGTTGCGCGTCGGCAAGCTGGTGTTTGGGGCTTATGACCCCAAGACCGGGGCGGTGGAGCATGGGCCGCGTCTCTTCACCCAGCCGACGACGCACCATAAGCCGGAGGTGATCGGCGGGGTGCGCGAGCAGGAATGCGCGGCGCTGTTGACGGATTTTTTCCAGGCCAGGCGCGATGCCTGATCTGAGCCATGAGACGCGCATTGGTGGCCGGGTGGCGGGGCTGGATGAGGTGGGGCGCGGGCCGCTGGCGGGGCCGGTGCTGGCCGCCGCCGTGGTGCTGCCCCCCGTGCTGCCGCCGGGGCTGGACGCGCTTTTGGATGATTCGAAGAAGCTGAGCCCGAAGAAGCGCGCGGCGGCGTTGCTGGCGCTGCGGGCCTCTGGCGCGGAGATTGGCGTGGGCGCGGCCTCGGTGAAGGAGATCGCCCGGCTGAATATTCTGCACGCCTCGTTTCTGGCGATGCGCCGGGCGGTGGCGGCGCTGCCGGCGGCACCCGAGCATCTTTTGGTGGATGGGAATAAGGCGCCGGGCATCGCGCTGCCCTGCACGCTGCTGGTGGGAGGGGATGGGATTTCGCTGTCCATCGCCGCCGCCTCGATTGTGGCCAAGGAGATCCGCGACCGGCTGATGCGGCAGCTGGATGCGCGCTATCCGCATTATGGCTGGGCGAAGAATGCGGGCTATGCGGCGGCGATCCATCGCGAGGCGATCATCGCGCATGGGCCGACGCCGCATCACCGGATGGGCTTTGGACCGCTCTTGCAGCGCGGCCTCTGGGCAGAGGCGGAGATCTCGCTCTAGACTGCCCAAGCCGCCGGGCCGCCCCGGTTGCCCCCTGCGTCTCTCTCTGGAAAAGGCCAAAACCCTTGCCCTCCTTGCCGCGCTCTCCCTTCGCCATCGCCGTGCTGCTGACTGCCCTGGGTGGGCTGCCGTTTCTGGCTGGAACCGGGCTGGCACTTCTGTTTCCGCGCTTCGCGGCATCCGGCACGGCGGCGGTGATCGCCTATGGCGCCGTGATCCTGTCCTTTTTAGGGGCGGTGCATTGGGGCGCGCTGGTGGGCGGCGCGGGGAAGCAGCCTGAGGCGACGAAGGGGGCGGGACGGATTTTAACGCTGGGCGTGCTGCCCTCGCTGGTCGGCTGGCTGGCCCTGCTGGTGCTGCTGCTGGCGCAGGCGCCGCGCGCGGCCTTGTTGCTGCTGGCCTTGGGGTTCCTCGCCACCTTGCTGGGCGAGGCGCTGGGATGGCGGGCCGGGCTCGTCGCGGGGCGTTATCTCGCCTTGCGATGCGCGATTTCCGCGCTGGTTGTGGCCTTGCTGCTGGCCTTGTGGCAGGGGCAGCCGACCGTCTAGCTTGGTTTATGCGTTCAATTTGAACGGCTTACTGATGATGTCGGGGCCGAGGCCCGCCCGCTATTTGCCCAGCGCGCTGCCGGCGACCGGCTGCTGCATCAGCGTATCCGCGCTGGGGGCTTGCGGGCTGGGGAGTTTCTGCACTTTCGGCTGATATTGCGGCGGCAGGAAGCCGACCAGCCAGGTGGCGCCCTGATAGGCGATGGGCAGAGAGCGGGCATCGACGATCGGCTTTGGCCATTCAGTCGAGGGCTCGGCCATGCCCAGCGCGATATAGGCGATGAACAGGATGATGGCGCCGCGGGCGATGCCGAAGACGATGCCGAGCGAATGATCCAGCCCGGAAAGCGGCGATTCGCGCACCAGCCCGCCGATCAGCCCGCTGACCAGGCTGAGCACGATCAGCACCACCAGGAACACCGCCGCCATCGCGCCGTAAATGGCGAAATGCTGCAGCCCTTTGGGCAGCAGCGAGGCGATGTAAGGCTGCACCGGGGCATAGAATTTCAGGCAGGCGAGCAGCGCGCCAATCCAGGCGCCGACCCCAAGCACCTCGCGCACAAAGCCACGGACCATCGAGAACAGGGCGGACAGCGCCACAACCCCAAGCACCACCGCATCGACCCAGGTCATTCAGCCTCCTTGCGTTTCGCGCCGGGCTTCTGGCCGGTGGCGATGATGCCAACTAGGTCCGTCAGATGCCCGATTTCAATCAGGGAAAGTGTTTTGGGCACGCTGAGCTTGCCCGTGCCGCCAGCCACGCGCTTGGGCCCGGCGGCGCGGGCGAAGCCGAGCTTCGCCGCCTCCTTCAGCCGCAACTCGGTCTGCGCCACCTGGCGCAACTCGCCGGAGAGGCCGATTTCACCGCAGAACACCATTTCCGGGTCGGTCGGCACGTCCGAGGCGGCTGAGATCAAGGCGGCGGCCACCGCGAGATCGGCGGCGGGTTCGTTCACCCGCAAGCCGCCGGCGACGTTGAGATAGACATCATTCATCGAAAGCTTCAGCCCGCAGCGCGTCTCCAGCACCGCCAGCAGCATCGAGAGCCGGCCGGAATCCCAGCCGATGACCGAGCGCCGGGGCGAGCCGCCAGGGTTGGGGGAGAGCAGGCACTGGATTTCCACCAGCACCGGGCGCGAGCCCTCAAGCCCGGCCAGCACGGCACTTCCCGCGACATTGCCGCGCCGCTCCGCCAGGAACAAAGCCGAGGGGTTGGCGACCTCGGAGAGGCCGCGGCCGGTCATCTCGAACACGCCGATCTCGTCAGTGGCGCCGAAGCGGTTTTTCATGCCGCGCAAAATGCGGAACTGGTGGCCGCGATCGCCTTCAAAATGCAGCACGACATCGACCATATGCTCGACCACGCGCGGCCCGGCGAGGGCGCCTTCCTTGGTCACATGGCCGACCAGCAGCAGCGAGAAGCCCTGGGTTTTGGCGGCGCGGATCAGCTCGAAGGCGGAGGCGCGGACCTGGGTGACGGAGCCGGGGGCGGAATCGATCCCTTCCGCCCACATGGTCTGGATGGAATCGATCACCACCAAAGCCGCGTTGGGATATTGGCTGAGGCTGGCCAGAATGTCGCCGAGCTGGGTGGCGGCGGCGAGGCGCAAAGGCGCGTCCGAGAGGCCCAGGCGCAAGGCGCGCAGGCGGATCTGGTCGATCGATTCCTCGCCGGAGATATAGAGCACCTCCTGCCCGGCCCGGCCCAGGGCGGCGCTCGCCTGCAGCAGCAGGGTGGATTTGCCGATGCCAGGATCGCCGCCGACCAGCACCACGGAGGCCGGGACCAGGCCGCCGCCGAGCACGCGGTCGAACTCGGCGATGGTGGTGGGGATGCGCGGCGGCGGCGGCGAGATGCCCTCCAGCCCGACAAATTCGATTTTGGCGCCGGCGCGCCGGGCGCCGTCCTTGATGCCGCCGGGCAGTGCCTTGGGGGCGACCTGCTCTTCCAGCGTGTTCCATTCGCCGCAGGCCTCGCAGCGCCCGGCCCATTTTGGAAACACCGCCCCGCAGGCGGTGCAGGCGAAGGTTTTTGCAGCTTTAGCCAAAATACTAGCCGGGCTGCCAGCCGTAATTCTTGGCCAGGAAGGCCAGAAGCTGCGGCTGCTCGGCCGGGACGATGGCCAGCGCGGTGAGCGCGTTGGCCAGCACGGTGGCGGGCTGCAAGGAGATGGAGCTGGCCTGGGCGGCGGCGGCCACCGCCTCGCTGCCGGCGGCCTCCATGGCCGCACTACGCCAGATGGAGACCGCGCCTGGGTCGGTCAGACGCGGCAGCACCATCAGGAAATCCAGCCGCGCGGCGGCGGCGGCGGCCTCATAGGCGGTGGCGAGCAGCGGGCTGACCGCAGGGCCCAGCGTGCCGGGCAAAGCGAGGCCGGGGAAGAGCGGGTCCGGCCCCACGCTGCCGCCCGGGCCGGGGGCGCCGATGCAAAAAGCCGGCACCGCGCCGGAGGCGGTGAGCGGGGTGATATCCTCCGGCACGCCTTCGCCGCAGATGAACACCGCATCCACCGTGCCGGCGATGAAGGCGCGGGTTTTCTCTTCATTGGTGTGCAGGCCGAAGACCGGAACGGTGGGCACGCCCAGCCGGGCCAGCGCGAGCAAAGCGGCCAGATCATCGCTTTGCGTCTGGGCGGCGCCGAGGCGCAGCGGGCTGTGTTGGCGCAGCGTCTCCAGGCTCGGCACGCTGCCTTTCGGGGCGCGCAGCATCAGCACGCCGGAATTGAAGCCGGCGAGCAGCGGGGTCCATTGCGTCGGGTTGAAATGCACCCGCGAATCGCCGGTGAGGAAGGCGATCAAAGCGGCGCCGGGCAGGATGGCGGCGCTGCGGCCATCGGGCACCATCAGCGCATCCAGCCGGTTGGCGCCGGTCACGCCATCCAGCCCGCCCACCGGCTCGGCGACGATGTTCGGGCTGCCGGGGAAATGGTCGGCGATGGCGAGCGCGAAGGCGCTGCCCCAGCGGCTGGTGGCGCCGCCATTCGGGCCGGCCACCAGCAGATTCATCGGGCCGAGCGCGGCCTGCGCCATCGCCTGGGCGCGGGCGGCACCTGGCAGCAACGCGGAAGCGGCCAGGGCACCGAGCAGTTGCCGGCGTTTCATCTGGTTTGGACTCCGGTTTCCTCGAAGTCCGGGAGATTACGCGCGCCGCTCATTTCGTCAATCGTCGTACTGGACCAGTGTTTCCACCGGCACATCCAGCCTGGCGCGGCCATTCAGGAAGGAGAGCTCGATCACCGCCGCGGCGGCGACGACCTCCGCGCCCACCTTGCGCAGCAGCTCGATCCCGGCCGCCATAGTGCCGCCGGTGGCCAGCAGATCGTCGACGACGACGACGCGCGCCCCCGGCTCAACCGCATCCGCCTGAATCTCGACGCGGTCAGTGCCGTATTCGAGCGCGTAATCCAGCCCGACGGTGGCGCCGGGCAGCTTGCCGGGCTTGCGGATCATCACAAAGCCGCAGCCGAGCTTGAGCGCCAGCGGTGCTGCGAGCAGAAAGCCGCGGCTCTCGACCCCGGCCAGCACGGTCGGGTGATAGGCGCGCACGCGGTTGGCGAGACGGCCCATGGCCACCTGCCAGGCATCGGCATCGCGCAGCAGCGTCGAGATGTCGTAGAAGAGAATGCCCGGCTTGGGGAAATCCGGGATGCCGCGAATGTGATCTTTGAGGTCCATGATGGGGTTCCTATAAACGACCCTTGCCCTGCGGCAAATTTTTGGCGCGATTATGCCAGGATGCGGCAGCTTCATCGTCCGCCGCCCGGGCTTCCACCCAGGCGGTCTCGCCGTTCAGCCGCTCCTCGGCCTTCCAGAAGGGGGCGCCGGTTTTCAAGCAGTCGATCAGAAAGGCGGTGGAGTCCAGCGCTGCCGCGCGATGCGCACTGGCGGTGGCGACGAAGACGATGTTTTCGCCCACTTCCAGCCGGCCGATGCGGTGAATGACGATGCCGCCGGCGAGATCCCAGCGCGCGCGGGCCTCGTCCAGCAGGCGGGTCAGCGCGGCTTGCGTCATGCCGGGATAATGTTCGAGCCGCAACGCCGCGAGATCGCCGGTGGCGTTCTGGCGGACCAGCCCGGTGAAGCTGGCGATGCCGCCGATGGCGTCGCCGCCCAGTTGCGCCAGCAGGGCGCCGCTGTTGAAATCCGCCTCCTGGACGCTGACGAGGAACATCCGCTCAGCCGCCGGTCATCGGCGGGAAGAAGGCGATTTCGCTGGCACCCTCCAGCGTCGCGTCGAGGGGCTGGAATTCCTGGTCGATGGCGCAGCGGATCCGCGCCTCCTCGATGAAGGCGGCTTCATAGCCGGGGCCGCGTGTGCGCAGCCACGCGATCAGCCCGGCCGGGGTGGTGATGCCTTGGGGCAGCTCCAGCTCTTCGGCGCTTTTGCCGATGCGCTCGCGCAGCCAGGCGAAATACAGCACCCGCATGGCGCTAGCGCGCATCGCCAGGGGCGGCGGGGGGGATCATCGGCTGGCCGCCCTGCTGGTCGTAAAGCGGGCCGCCGGCGGTGACGCCTTCGGCGCCATTCACCTGCGGCCCCTGGCCGGGCGGGTAGGGCGAGGGCAGCGAGGGCATGAAAGCCTGGCCCAGCGGCCGGTTGGAATTGGCTTCCACCTCGCTGAGTGTGGGCATCTGCTTCACCGGGCCTGGCCAGACATCGCCGGCCTGGGTGGCCAGCGGGGTGATGGCGGGATGTTTGCCGACGGCGCGCGCGCCGGTCTCGCTCACCACCGGCGGCGCGTTCGGGTTGCCGAAGGGCCAGGAGGCGTGCTCCAGAAAGGTGCCGCCGCCCGCGCAGCCGGTGAGGCAAAACGCCGCCATCAGGGCAAGGGGGGTGCGCAAAGACGATGCTCCTTCAGCGTTGGCTTGTCCGGTTTAGACCAAGCGCTCCGATCAGGAAATCCGCGATCAGCGCCGGTTTGTCCAGGGGCAGCACCGGCACCGGGCAATCCGGCAGGGCCGCATCGCTGGCGACGGCCAGCAGATGCGTATCCGGCCAGGGGGCGGGCTTGCCCAAAGCCGGGCGGTAGACCGCCAGGCGCGGCAGAGGCTCGGCCTTGAAGCCTTCGATCAGCACCAGATCGACCGGGTTCAGCCGTGCCAGCAGGTCTTCCAACGTTGCCGGGGTGCGCGAAAACAGGGCGAAACCGGCTTCGGTGGTGAGGATGACCTCCCGCGCCCCGGCCTGCGCATGCACGAAACTATCCTTGCCCGGCTTGTCCAGCGTGACATTATGGTGGGCGTGCTTGACGCTGGAGACGCTCAGCCCCTGGGCCGTGAAGCAGGGGATCAGCCCCGCGATCAGCGTGGTTTTGCCGGACCCGGACCAGCCGGAGACGCAGAGAACGTCCAAACCCTGTCAGGCGCGCGGGGCGCTGGCATGGCGCAGCCCGGCGGTGAGATAGTCCCAGCCGGTGATCAGCGTCAGCGCCGCCGCCAGCCAGAGCAGCACGAAGCCGAGGGCGCTGATCGGCAGCGCGCCCAGCCCGATGAAATGCGCCCCGCTATCGCCCAGCAGCAGCAGGCCAAGGGCGACCATCTGCACGCCGGTCTTCCATTTCGCCAGCTTGGTCACCGGCAGGCCGATGCGAATTTCCGCCAAATATTCACGAAGCCCGGAGACCAGGATCTCGCGCAGCATGATCACGATGGCCGGATAGATGCCAAAGCCGGGCATATGCTTGAAGCCGACCAGGCACATCAGCGTCGCGCCGATCAGCAGCTTATCGGCGATCGGGTCCAGCATGCGGCCGAAATTCGAGAGCTGGGCCAGCTCGCGGGCCAGCTTGCCGTCCAGATAATCGGTGATCCCGGCGAGGGTGAAGAGCAGGGCCGCGCAGAAATCCGCCCAAGGCGCGCCGATCGCCTCCAGCAGCACCAGCAGCGGGATCGCGAAAATACGCGACATTGTGAGCATATTGGGCAGATCGGTCAGCATTGTCGCGCACCCTAGAGCAACATTCGGTCGAACGTAATCGTTTGATCGGATAAAGTTGCTCGTTCAAACAAAAAGCTGGAGCCTCGTTCGGGGCCCAATGTGAACGAGGCTTCAGAGCCTGATCGGTTCAACTTGAATCGCGAAGCGATCAAGCTGAACCGATAGCGCTCTAGCGGGGTTTTCGCGCCAGTGAAATGGCCCTGGAATTGACCAGGGCGCATTCCAGTCGATATGTTCAAATGAACATATCGCTTCGGAGTCTCACATGTCCGTTTCACGCCGCCTGCTGTTGGCCGCCCCTCTGGCCCTGGCCGCCGCCCAACGCGCCTTTGCCGCGCAGGCCATCGCCGTCGCCTTTGCCGGGTCCATGGGCAAGCTGATGGATCAGGGGCTGAACCCCGCCTTCACCGCGGCCTCGGGCGTGGATGTGCATGGCATCGGCCAGGGCGCGGTGGCGCTGGCGCATCTGATCACCGGCGGGGCGATGAAGCCGGACGTGTTCGTGCCGGTGTCCGCCGGGCCGGCGAAGATTGTGCGTGAGGCCGGCCTGGCGGAGACAGCGGTGCCGGTGGCCAGCACCTCGATGGTTCTGGCCTATTCCCCGGCTTCGAAATTCGCCGGCCAGTTCGCCGCCGCCAAGGGCGATGGCTGGACCAAGATTTTCCTGAACCCGGATTTTCATCTCGGCCGCACCGACCCGACAGCCGACCCGCAGGGCCAGTATGTGCTGTTCGCGCTGCAACTGGCCGAGGCTTATTACAAGCTGCCGGGCTTTGCGCAGAAAGTCGCGGGGCCGATGCTCAACCCGGCGCAGATTTTCGCCGAGCCCTCGCTGCTGGCGCGGCTTGAGGCTGGTCAGATCGACGCGACTCTGGGCTATAAGAGTGCCGTGGTCTCTCAGAAACTGCCCTTCATCGAGCTGCCGGACGCGATCAACCTGTCCAACCCGGCGCTGGCCAAGAGCGTCTATGACAAGGCGCGCCTGACGCTGAAGGAGAAGAGCGGTCAGAGCAAGACCATCCATCCCAGCCCGTTGGTGTTCTATGCGATGGCGCTGAAGGAAGCGGCGAACCCGAAGGCGGCGGCGGATTATGTGAAATTCCTGGCCGGGCCGGATGGGCAGGCGATCTTCAAGCGCTATGGCTATGGCCCGGGCAAGGGAGCGTCCATCTGAAACGCCTACGCGCCGGGTTTCTGCTCTTCATCCTGGCGTTTTTGCTGGCGCCGCTGAGCGCGCTCATCGGCCATGATGCGTTCTGGCGGGATGTCGCGCTCAGCGCCCAGGATTGGGCCTCCATCGCCACCTCGCTGCTCGGCGGCGCAATGGCGCTTTGCATCATCGTGCTGACCGGCACGCCGCTGGCCTTTTATCTGGCCCGCGCCCATGGCCGGCTGGCGCTGCTGGCCGAGGCGGCGGTACTGATGCCGATGCTGATGCCGACCTTGGCGCTGGGCATATTGCTCGCTGTCACCTACGGGCCGGCGGCTCCGCTGGGCCGGGCTTTCGCCGCCATCGGCATCACCCTCACCAACACCCCCGCCGCCTTCCTGCTCGCCACCATCTACGCCGCATTGCCGACCTATGTGATCGCGGCGCGCGGTGCCATCGCCCAGGTGCCGGATGAATATGAGGGGCTGGCGCGCACGCTGGGGGACGGGCTGTGGACGGCACGGCTGCGGGTGACCTTGCCGATGGCGCGCAAGGGGCTGGCTGCGGCGCTCTCTTTGGCCTGGGTGCGGGCATTGGGGGAATTCGGCATCATCCTGATCGTCGCTTATTATCCGGCCGGGATGCCGGTGCAGCTCTGGACGGATGTGCAGGATTTAGGGCTGCAGGCGGTGTTTCCGCTGGTGGCGATGTTCCTGCTGGCCACCCTGCCGGTACCGCTCTGGCTCTCGCTGCGGGCGCGGGCGTGATCGCGATCGATCTGCGGCTGCGCGCCCCGGTGGCGCTGCATGCGGCCTTTCCGGTGCAGGGCTTTACCGCGCTGCTGGGGCGCTCCGGCGCGGGCAAGAGCTCGCTGCTGCGGGCCTTGGCCGGGCTGCTGCCGTCTGAGGGCGCGCCCTGGGCCGGGCTGGCGCCGGAGCGCCGGCCGGTGGGGTATCTGCCGCAGGAGACGCTGTTGTTCCCGCATCTGAGCGTGTTGGAAAACACCGCCTATGCGCTGAGAGGGCGCGGGCGGCTGGAGGAGGCGCGGCGTCTGCTGGCGGCGCTGGGGCTGGAGGCGCTGGCCCAGCGCCGGCCGGCGCAGCTCTCCGGCGGCCAGGCCAAGCGGGTGGCGCTGGCGCGGGCTTTGGCGCACCGCCCGGATCTGCTGCTGCTGGACGAGCCCTCCGCCGGGCTGGACCGGCAGACGCGCGATGAGACGCTGGGCTGGTTGAAGCAGACCGCCGCTGCCTGGGGCATTCCGGTGCTGGCGGCGACGCATGATTACGACATCGCGGCGCAGGCGGACGCGCTGGCGCTGCTGGCGGGCGGGCGGATCATCCAGCACGGGCCGACGGTTGAACTGTTCGCCGCCCCGGTGAGCCCGGAGGCGGCGGCGCTGCTGGGGGTTTAGAGCAATATGTGTCTAGGTTGACGCGCCAGAGTCAAAATAAACACATGAAATTGCTCGCCAAAACGAATGCCAGAGCGTTCAGCTAAAAGCTGAAGGCTCTAGGCGGCCTTGGTCAGCCGCTTGATGAAGGCGGAGAGGTGATGCCGGCGCATCTCAGCTTTGGCTTTGGTGCTGGTGGTCATGTAGTTCATCTGCACGACATAGCGCTGGCCGATGAATTGCTTATGGCCGTGCCAGGTGGTCGGGCCGTTGGGGAAGACCAGCAGCGTGCCCTCCACCGGCGGCACTTCCTTGGCGTAGTTTTCCAGGTTCTCGCCATCGCGCAGCAGCCGCAAACAGCCTTGGTGGCGGGCCCAGGCCTCGCCCGAGGCGGGGTTGAGGTAAAGCAGGATGGTGACGCGCTTGGCCGAGCTGTCGGTATGGATGCGCCCGTCCTGCTCGCCGGAATTGCCGCGCAAGGTCGTCATCAGCGGCGCGTCCGCCAAGTCCAGCCCGAATTTCTCCGCCACGATGGCGCGGAATTGCGGGCCTTCCAGCGCCGCGATGGCGGCCTTCGCCGCCGGGCCCAGCTTCAGCGCGCCGATGGGAAAGCTGCCGCGCGCCTTCATCGTCGGCAGATCCGCGACCACGGCGGGCAGCGCCTCTGGCTTGATGAAGCGTTCCAGCAGAATATGGGGGAACGGGTCCGCCGAGACCGGGGTCGCGCTCAAGGCGCTGAAATCCGCGACTTCCATGGCTATTTCCATTAACATTTCGTGTGGGGCAATGCGCTTTTAGGTAGGCGCTTCCCGCCCCCCGTGCAAGGCGCCATGCGCGCATGCGGGTTGCTGCGCCGCATCAACAGGCGCAATGTGCGCTCCCGTATGTCCAAGTTAACACAAGCCGAGCCGGGCGTGATGGCGGCGTATCGCGCCCGAATCGCCGCCGGGCTGTTGAAGCATGATGCCGCGCAGGCGGTGGCGGCGGAGCAGCTGCAGGGCCTCTGGGCCAAATTGCGCGGCTATGACCCCAACCCGAAACAGCCGCCGAATGGCTGGTTCTCCCGCATGTTGCGGCGCAAGCCGGTGGATGAGGTGCAGGACCATCCGAACGGGCTTTATATTGTCGGCGAGGTCGGGCGGGGCAAATCCATGCTGATGGATCTGTTCTTCGAGGCGGCACAGGTGCCGCGCAAGAAGCGCATCCATTTCCATGACTTCATGCAGCAGGCGCATAAAAGCTTCCATAAGATCAAGCGCGAGCACCCGGAGGTGGACGATCCGGTGCCGGCTTTGGCGGATCTCATCGCCGGCGAGGCGGCCTTGCTCTGTTTCGACGAATTCCAGGTGCATGACATCGTCGATGCGATGATCCTGGGCCGGCTGTTCGAGGCTTTGTTTGCCCGTCAGGTGGTTGTGGTGGCCACCTCCAACACGCTGCCGGACGATCTCTATAAAGGTAAACCGGGGCGCGACGCGTTCCTGCCCTTCATCGAGCTGCTGAAGAAGCGCCTGGATGTGCTGGTGCTCGATTCCGCCCAGGATTACCGGCGCGGGCGCGAGCATGGGCTGAAGGCCTGGGTGGTGCCGGCCGATAGCCGGGCCGATGCCGCGATCGACCGGGTGTTCGCGCATCTCACCGAGGGCCAGCCCGCCAGGTCCGAGACGCTGGTGATCCAGAGCCGCCGCCTGGAGGTGCCGCTGGCGGCGAACGGCGTGGCGCGGTTCGATTTCGAGGCGCTGTGCAAGGCGGCGCTGGGGGCGGGCGATTACCTCGCCATCGCCACCCACTACCATACCGTGCTGATCGACGGGATTCCCCGGCTTTCGCCCGATAATTTCGACGAGGCCAGGCGCTTCGTTACCCTCATCGACGCGCTCTATGAGCATCGCTGCAAGCTCTACGCTTCGGCGGCCGCCTATCCGGACGATCTCTACCGGTCCGGCGAGGGCGCTTCGATCTTCGAGCGAACCGCCTCGCGGCTCGAGGAGATGCAGAGCGAAACCTATCTCGCTCTGCCGCACCTGACATGAGCTGGGCATTGCGCAAGGCCATCGGCACGAATGTGCATCAAAACGGCATGAAATTTCTGCCGAAGGCCTTTCGCGATGCACAATGCTGCTTGCCAGGGCGGGGGATGTGGGCTAGCACCCCCCCGCGGACGCCCCCTTTGTAACCTTTTAAGACAGGTAGGCTGAACTCCACATGAACATACATGAATATCAGGGCAAGGAACTGCTGAAGGCCTATGGCGTCGCGGTTCTGGACGGCTATGTGGCCTGGACGCCCGAGGAAGCGGTGGATGCCGCCAAGAAACTCCCCGGCCCCATTTACGTCGTGAAGTCGCAGATCCATGCTGGTGGCCGCGGTGCCGGCAAGTTCAAGGACGACCCGAACGGCAAGGGCGGTGTCCGCCTGGCCAAGAGCCTGGATGAGGTCCGTGAGGCCGCCGCGGCGATGATCGGCAACACGCTGATCACCAAGCAGACCGGCCCGGCCGGCCGTCTGGTCCGCCGCGTCTATGTGGAATCCGGCTGCGACATCAAGCGCGAGCTGTATCTCTCCCTGCTGATCGACCGTTCGGTCTCCGAAGTGGTGATCATGGCCTCCACCGAGGGCGGCATGGAGATTGAGGAAGTCGCCGAGCATCACCCGGAGAAGATCCTGCGCGCGCCGATCGACCCGGCCTCCGGCATTTCCGGCTTCCATGCCCGCAAGCTGGCTTTCGGCCTCGGCCTTGAGGGCAAGCAGGTCGGCACCTTCGCCAAATTCGTCACCGCCATGTACAACGCCTTCGTGGCGCTGGACATCGCGATCATCGAGATCAACCCGCTGGTCGTCACCGGTTCCGGCGAGATCTACGCGCTCGACGCGAAAGTGACCTTCGACGACAACTCCCTCTACCGCCATCCCGAGATCGAGGCGCTGCGCGACGAGGGTGAGGAAGACCCGAAGGAGCTGGAAGCCAACAAATACTCGCTCTCTTATGTGGCGCTCGATGGCTCCATCGGCTGCATGGTGAACGGTGCGGGCCTGGCCATGGCGACCATGGACATCATCAAGCTCTACGGCGCCGAGCCGGCGAACTTCCTGGATGTCGGCGGTGGTGCCACCAAGGAGCGCGTGACCGCGGCCTTCAAGATCATCCTGTCCGACCCGAACGTGGAAGGCATCCTGGTCAACATCTTCGGTGGCATCATGCGCTGCGACGTGATCGCCGAAGGCGTGATTGCCGCCGCCCGCGAGGTTTCGCTCTCCGTGCCGCTGGTGGTGCGCCTGGAAGGCACCAATGTGCAGCTCGGCAAGGACATCATGGCCAAGTCCGGCCTGCCGATCATCCCCGCCGACAATCTGGCCGATGCGGCCGAGAAAATCGTCAAAGCCGTGAAGGAAGCCGCGTAATGGCCGTTCTCGTCAATAAAAACACCAAGGTCATCACCCAGGGCTTCACCGGCGCCCAGGGCACCTTCCACTCCGAGCAGGCTTTGGCCTATGGCACCAAGGTTGTCGGCGGCGTGACCCCCGGCAAGGGCGGCCAGACCCATCTCGACCTGCCGGTGTTCAACACCGTGGAAGAGGCCGTGGCCAAGACCGGCGCCAACGCCTCCGCCATCTATGTGCCGCCGCCGTTCGCGGCCGACTCGATCCTGGAAGCGATCGATGCCGGGGTTGAGCTGATCGTCTGCATCACCGAGGGCATCCCGGTGCTGGACATGGTCAAGGTCAAGCGCGCCCTGTCCGGTTCCAAGTCCCGCCTGGTCGGCCCGAACTGCCCCGGCGTGATCACCCCGGATGAGTGCAAGATCGGCATCATGCCCGGCCATATCCATAAGCGCGGCTCCATCGGCATCGTCTCGCGCTCTGGCACGCTGACCTATGAGGCGGTGGCGCAGACCACGGCGGCCGGGCTTGGCCAGTCCACCTGTGTCGGCATCGGCGGCGACCCGGTGAAGGGCACCGATTTCATCGAGGTGCTGGACATGTTCCTGCATGATGATGAGACCCAGGCGATCATCATGATCGGCGAGATCGGCGGCCCCTCCGAGATCGACGGCGCGGAATTCCTCGCCAAGCACAAGATCAAGAAGCCGGTTGTCGGCTTCATCGCCGGCGCCACCGCCCCTCCGGGCCGCCGCATGGGCCATGCCGGTGCCGTGATCTCCGGCGGCAAGGACACCGCCCAGGCGAAGATCGCTGCCATGAAGGAAGCGGGTATCTTCGTCGCGGACAGCCCGGCCTCGCTGGGCAGCACGATGCTGAAGGCCCTGAAGGCCTGATTTCATTGCCCCATGGCGGTCACGCCATGGGGTTTTTTTCATCCCCGTGCCGGGATGGGGGCAACATCGCGGCAACCATGCGGATTTGGCAACCCAGCCCCATGGTTCCGGGTAACGGCACAATAACGCCAGTGCCTTATACGCCCGGCGAGGATAGTGCTGCAGAGATTGCCTCCGGCGGTGAAGCGAGAAACAGGCCGCGGCTGGATGCGTATTAGGAGAGGATAGGTTTATGGCCGGTGTGGACGTGATTGCGACCGCGATGAATGGCGCCAATGCCCAGTTCATCGCGCAGCTTTATGCGAAATGGGTGGAAGCCCCCAATTCTGTCGATCCCGATTTCGCGGCCTTGTTCGCCGCGCTGGACGACGACACCAAAGCCATCCTCACCGACGCATCCGGCGCCTCCTGGGCGCCGCGCCCCTGCGTGTTCGAGACGGTGAGCGCGGAAGCCGCGCCGAAGACCAACAAGGCCCCCACCGGCAACCCGGCCGAGACCCGCGCCGCGACGCTGGATTCCATCCGCGCCCTGATGCTGATCCGCGCCTATCGCGTGCGCGGGCATCTGGAATCCAAGCTCGACCCGCTGGGGCTGAAGCCGAAAGCCTATCATTCCGAGCTCGACCCCGCCTCTTACGGTTTCACCGAAGCCGCCGATTTCGAGCGCCCGATCTTCCTCGACGGCGTGCTCGGCTTCGAGACGGCGACGCTGAAAGAGGTGATGGCGGCGCTGCGCGCCAGCTATTGCGGCGAGATCGGCGTGGAATTCATGCATATTCAGGACCCGGCCCAGAAGAGCTGGATCCAGCGCAAGATCGAAGGCGCGCCCTGGCTCTCCGCCTATGACAAGAAGGGCAAGGCGAAGATCCTGAAGCAGCTGACGGAAGCCGATTCCTTCGAGACCTTCTGCCAGAAGCGCTTCGTCGGCACCAAGCGCTTCGGGCTTGAGGGCGGTGAGAGCACCATCCCGGCGCTGCACGCGATCATCGAGGCCGCCGCCGGCAAGGGGGTGCGCGAGATCGCCATCGGCATGCCGCATCGCGGCCGCCTCAACACGTTGGTCAATATCGTCAAGAAGCCGCTGGTGGCGTTGTTCTCCGAGTTCGGCGGCAACTCCTTCAAGCCGGACGATGTGCAGGGCTCCGGCGACGTGAAATACCATCTCGGCACCTCGACCGACGTGGTGATCAACGGCAACCAGGTGCATCTGTCCCTGCAGCCGAACCCCTCGCATCTGGAAGCGGTGGACCCGGTGGTGGTCGGCAAGATCCGCGCGCGCATGGACATGATGGGCGACACCAGCCGCAAATCCGCGATGGCGATCCAGATGCATGGCGATGCCGCCTTCGCCGGCCAGGGGCTGGTGTATGAGACCCTGGCGATGAGCCAGCTGATCGGCTACCGCACCGGCGGCTCGGTGCATCTGGTGGTCAATAACCAGATCGGCTTCACCACCGTCCCGGCGCATGCCTTCTCCGGCATGTATTGCACCGACGTCGCCAAATCCGTGCAGGCGCCGATCCTGCATGTGAATGGCGACAACCCGGAAGCCGTGGTCTATGCCGCGCAGATCGCCGCCGAGTTCCGCTGCGAGTTCGCCACCGACGTGGTGATCGACCTGGTCTGCTATCGCCGCCATGGTCATAACGAGAATGACGAGCCGGCCTTCACCCAGCCGATCATGTACAAGGCGATCAAGGCGCTGAAGACCACCCGCGCTCTGTATGCCGAGCGTCTGGCCAAGGAAGGCTCGGTCTCCGAGGCCGAGGCCAAGGCGATCATGGATGAGTATGGCCAGGAGCTGGAAGCCGCCTTCGAGGGGGCCAAGGATTACAAGGTCAACAAGGCGGATTGGCTGGAGGGCCATTGGGCCGGGCTGAAACAGGCCGGTGACGATGCCGAGCAGCAGGATGGCGTGACCGCCGCGCCGCTGGCGCAACTGCAGCAGGTGGGCAAGGCGCTCTACACCCCGCCGCAGAATTTCGAGCTGAACCCGAAGATCGCGCGTCAGCTCGACGCCAAGAAGCAGATGTTCGAGAGCGGCGAAGGGCTGGACTGGGCGACCGGCGAGGCTTTGGCCTTCGGCACGCTGCAGCTGGATGGGCACCGTGTGCGCCTCTCCGGTGAGGATGTGCAGCGCGGCACCTTCTCCCAGCGCCATGCGGTGCTGGTCGATCAGGTCAACCAGAATGAATATGTGCCGCTGAACAACATCGCCGAGGGCCAGGCGCGCATCGAGATCTTCAACTCGCTGCTCTCCGAGGTCGGCGTGCTGGGCTTCGAATATGGCTACACCGTCGCCGACCCCTCGACCCTGGTGCTCTGGGAAGCGCAGTTCGGCGATTTCGCCAATGGCGCGCAGGTGATCATCGACCAGTTCATCGCCGCCGGTGAGACCAAGTGGCTGCGCATGTCCGGGCTGGTGATGCTGCTCCCGCACGGCCAGGAAGGCCAGGGGCCGGAGCATTCCTCCGCCCGTCTGGAGCGCTATCTGCAGCTTTGCGCCGAGAACAACATCATCGTCGGCAATATCTCGACCCCGGCGAACTACTACCATGCGCTGCGCCGCCAGATGAAGCGCAACTACCGCAAGCCGCTGATTCTGATGACGCCGAAATCCCTGCTGCGCCACAAGCTCTGCGTCTCGCCGCTGGCGGATTTCGCCGAGGGCACGGGCTTCAAGTTCGTGCTGCCGGAGACCGACGAGCTGGTGGCGCCCGAGCAGGTGAAGCGCGTCGTGCTGTGCTCCGGCAAGGTCTATTACGATTTGCTGGCCGAGCGCCGCGAGCGTGGGATCAAGGATGTCGCCATCGTCCGGCTGGAGCAGTTCTATCCGTTCCCGGCCAAGGCGCTGAAAGCGGCGATCGAGGGGTACAAGAACGCCGAAGTGGTGTGGTGCCAGGAAGAGCCGGAGAATAACGGCGCTTGGTTCTTCGTGGATCGCCGGATCGAGACGGTGCTGGAATGCCTGGGCAATGCCGCCCGGCGCCCGCGCTATGTCGGCCGCCGCGCCATGGCCTCCCCGGCCGCTGGTCTGGCCAAGGCCTTCGCCGCCGAGCAGGCCGCCCTGGTCAATGAGGCGCTGAGCGTTTAGAGCAAGAGGCGCCTGCCCTGGCGTAACCCGCCGGGGCAGGCGCATGAATTTGCTCGTTCCATAAAAATTGGATCAGCCTGAATGATCCAATCCCCGTTTACGACAAAAGAGAGCAGGAGTTTCCATGTCGGCCGAGATCAAGGTTCCCACGCTGGGCGAAAGTGTTGCCACAGCCACCATCGCCCGCTGGATCAAGAAGGTTGGCGAGGCCGTTGCCGCGGACGAGCCCATTGTTGAGCTGGAGACGGACAAGGTTACCGTTGAGGTGAACGCCCCGGAAGCCGGTGTGATCGCCGAGATCGCCGCTGAGGAGGGGGCCGAGGTTGCCCCGGGCGACGTGCTGGGCATGATCGACGCCAAGGGCTCCGCCGCCCCGGCGCCGAAGAAGGAGCCGGCCGAGGCCGCCGCACCCAAGACCGGCGTCAGCCCGCAGCAGGAAGCCCCTGGCCCGGTGGCCCGCCCCGGCGTGGGCGCGCTGCCCGCCGCCGCCAAGCTGGCCGCCGAGAAGGGCGTGAACACCGCCGACGTGACCGGCACCGCCAAGGGCGGCCGCGTTTCCAAGGGCGATGTGCAGGAGTTCCTGAACAAGCCGGCCGCCGCGCCGGCGGCCGCCACGCCGAAGGCGCCGCGCGCCAATGATGTGCGCGAGGAGCGGGTGAAGATGACCCGCCTGCGCAAGACCATCGCCAACCGGCTGAAGGAAGCGCAGAACACCGCCGCCATGCTCACCACCTTCAACGAGGTGGATATGAGCGCGGTGATGGCGCTGCGCTCCTCTTACCGTGAGGTGTTCGAGAAGAAGCATAAGGGCATCCGCCTGGGCTTTAACGGCTTCTTCGTGAAGGCGGTGTGCGCGGCGCTGGCCGAGTTCCCGGCGGTGAATGCCGAAATCGACGGCGACGAGATCGTCTATAAGAACTTCGTCAACATGGGCATCGCCGTCGGTGGCGCCAATGGGCTGGTGGTGCCGGTGATCCGCGATGCGGAGACCAAGAGCATCTCCGAGATCGAAGCGGAGATCGCCGGTTTCGCCAAGAGTGCGAAGGAAGGCACGCTGAAGCTGGACCAGCTTTCCGGCGGGTCCTTCTCGATCACCAATGGCGGCGTGTATGGCTCGCTGATGAGCACCCCGATCATCAACCCGCCGCAATCCGGCATTCTTGGCATGCACAAGATCCAGGATCGTCCGGTTGTGGTCGACGGCAAGATCGAGATCCGCCCGATGATGTATCTGGCGCTGTCCTACGATCACCGGATTGTCGATGGCCGCGAGGCGGTGTCGTTCCTGGTGCGCGTCAAGGAGAGCATCGAAGATCCCCGCCGCCTGCTGCTGGCGATCTAAAAGAAAAGGCCCCGCAAGGGGCCTTTTTTATTTGCAAAAGTTTTTGGGGGTGTGGGGACTTTTTTCAAAAAGTCCCCACGACTTTACCGCGCGGTCTCGCGCATCGGCACTAGATTATCCATGAATCGCTCAGCACAAGCCCGCCACGAAAACCGCTCCGCATAAGGCCGGCAATTCGCTCGGTCGATTTCCAAGGCCTTCAGGCAGGCCTTGCGCAAATCCTCATCAAGCGCGCCGACGGGCACGGGCGCCTCGCCGAGAATATCCTTTGGCCCTGTCACCGGATAGGCGGCAACGGCAAGGCCGGAGGCCAGGGCTTCCAGCACCACCAGCCCGAACGTGTCGGTCTTGGAGGGAAACACGAACACATCCGCCCCGGCATAGGCCTGCGCCAACGCCGCGCCGTGGCGGGCCCCGGCGAAATGCACATCGGGGAATTCCGCTTCCAGCGCCTTGCGCTGCGGGCCGTCTCCCACGATCAGCTTCGAGCCTGGCAGATCCAGCGACAAAAACGCTTTCAGGTTTTTCTCCACCGCCACCCGGCCGACATAGGCGAAGATCGGCCGCGGCAGATCCCACGCCTCACGCGGCGCCGGATGGAACGCCTCCAGATCCACGCCGCGCGACCAGGGGCGGAGATTTTTGAAGCCGCGGCCAGCGAGTTCCTCACGCAGCGACTGTGTCGCCATCATCACGCCGGAGCCGGGTTGGTGGAAATGCCGCAGCCAGCGATAGGTCAGCGCCGAGGGAATGCGGGTGCGCGCTTCCAGATATTCGGCGAAGCGGGTGTGAAAGGCGGTGGTGAAATGCAGCCCGCGCCGTTTCGCGTAAGCCCGCGCCGCCATGCCCAGCGGGCCTTCGGTGGCGACATGCAGCGCATCCGGCTGAAAAGCCTCGATGATCCGCGCCAGCTTGCCGCCCGGGAACAAGGCCAGCTTGATCTCGGGGTAGGAGGGCATCGGCATGGTGCGGAAACGGTCCGGCCCGACGATGTCCACGGTTTTTCCCATCGCCCGCATTTCGGCGGTGATGGTGCGCAGCGTGCGGACCACCCCGTTCACCTGGGGTTCCCAGGCGTCGGAGATGATCATGATTTTGTTCAGGCCCGGATAAGCGAGCCCGGCTTCAGGTGCTGGCTGATACAACATGCGTCGCCGGGGTCTCGCTCTGCGGGGCGGTGAATTCGGCGACAACCGCCTGCAGCGCCGCCGCCGGGGCAACGCTGAGTTTTGGGGCCGGGCGGGCGAGCATGGAGAGCTTGTTGCGCGCCACCCAGTCCACCAGCTCCAGCCGTCCATCGAAATGCTCGACCAGGGCGGTGCAGCTTTCCACCCAGTCGCCATCGTTCAGATACATCACGCCATTCACCTGGCGCATCTCGGCATGGTGGATATGGCCGCACACCACGCCATCGAAGCCACGGGATTTGGCGTCGTCCGCCAGCGCGGTCTCGAACCTGTCGATCGCCTTCACCGCTTCCTTCACCTGCAGCTTCAGCCAAGCGGAGAGCGACCAGTACGGATAGCCGAAGCGGGTGCGGACCATGTTGAAATAGCGGTTGACCACCAGCGCCGTGGTGTAGGCCCAGTCGCCCAGCAAGGCGAGCAGCTTGGCATGGCGGACCACGCTGTCGAAACTGTCGCCATGGGTGATCAGCAGCTTCTTGCCGTCGGCGGTGGTGTGTTCGGCTTCCATCTGCAGCTTCACGCCGCAGATCTCGATATTGAGGCTGATATATTTGCGCAGCATCTCATCGTGATTGCCGGGCACGTAGACCACGTTGGTGCCCGAGCGCGCGGCTTTCAGGATCAGCCGCAGCACCTCGTCATGATGCTTGTCCCAGAACCAGCTGCGCTTGAGCCGCCAGCCATCGATGATGTCACCGACCAGAAACAGGTTTTCGCAACTCGTCTGCTTGAGAAAATCCGCCAGGAACTCCGCCCGGCAGCCGCGCGTGCCCATATGCACGTCGGAGATGAAGACGCTGCGATAGGCCGTCTGCGTCGGACGGATCGGGCTGGATGCGTTCATGGCGGTTGCAATAGTCTGTTGCACGGCGCCGGAGACAGTGAAGTTTCCATGACGGAATCAAAGGATTTTCGAAATCACACTGTCATTTTCATGTCATGCTCCTGACATGGGGGCGTCATCGAACGCCGCTATCACGGAATTTTGCGAAACGATCCCGGAGCGGCGCCTGATGTTGGTTATTTTCAATCCGGTAGCGGGCCGCAGGCGGGCCGCGGCGCTGTGGCGGGTGCTGGATCTGCTCGTTGAGAACGGGGTGAAGATCGAGGTCGCGGAGACCCAGCATGCCGGCCATGCGACGGATCTGGCCCGCCAGGCGGCGCGCGAGGGGGCGTTCATGGTCGTCGCCGCCGGCGGGGATGGCACCATCGCCGAGGTGGCGAACGGGTTGATCGGCACCGATACGGCGCTGGGCATCATTCCGCTCGGCACCGCCAATGTGCTGGCCAAGGAATACGGGCTCTCCACCCATCCGCGCGGCATCGCCAACACGCTCGCCTATAAACGCTGCAAACCGCTCTGGCCGGGTGTGGCGCAGCTGCCGGGGCAGGGGCATGTGTTCGTGCAGATGCTGGGGCTGGGCTTCGATGGCGCGGTGGTGAAGGGGGTGCGGCCGCTGCTCAAGCGCGCCATCGGCAAGGGGGCCTATGTCTGGCAGTCGGTCTGGGAATCCGTGGCCTATGATTTTCCGCCGGTGCAGCTCAGCGTGGATGGGGTGACGCACCAGGCCGCCAGCGTCGTGGTCAGCAAGGGGCGGCTTTATGGCGGGCCGTACCTGCTGGCGCCGCAAGCGCAGCCGGGGCAGCCTGGCTTCCAGGTGGTGCTGTTTGAGAAGCCGGGCACGCTGCCGGCTTTGCTCTCCGGGGCGGCGCTGCCGCTGGGGCTGCTGCCGCGCTGTCCGGGGGTGCGCGTGCTGGCCGGCAGCCATGTGGAATTTTCTGCTCCAAATGGGCGCATTTCCACCCAGGCGGATGGCGATACGCTGCCCGCCCTCCCGCGCGGCGTGGTGAGCGCGCAAGCCCCGATTTCGCTGATTGTGGGTTGAGCCGGGAAGGGCTTGACGGGGCGGGCCGAGGGTCTATGGGAAACCAGCCTTAAGCAAGGAGACACAAGAGATGAAGACCCCCGTGCGCGTTGCCGTCACCGGCGCGGCTGGCCAGATCGGTTATGCCATCCTGTTCCGTATCGCCAATGGCGACCTGCTCGGCAAGGATACGCCGGTCGACCTTAATCTTCTCGATCTGCCGCAGGCGCAGAAGGCGCTGAACGGCGTCATCATGGAGCTGAATGACTGCGCCTTCCCGCTGCTCAACTCCGTCACCCCTTCCGATGACCCGCGCGTGGCCTTCAAGGACGCCGACATCGCCATCCTGATCGGCTCGCGCCCGCGCGGCCCCGGCATGGAGCGCCGCGACCTGCTGGCCGCCAATGCCGAGATCTTCAAGGTGCAGGGCAAGGCGCTGAACGATGTCGCCAAGCGCGACGTGAAGGTGCTGGTGGTCGGCAACCCGGCCAACACCAATGCTTACATCGCCATGAAGTCCGCCCCGGATCTGCCGAAGGAAAACTTCACCGCGATGCTGCGCCTGGACCATAACCGCGCCGTCTCCATGCTGGCCGAGAAGACCGGCACCCCGGTGAAGGACATTGAGAAGGTGGCGGTGTGGGGCAACCATTCGCCGACCATGTTCGCCGATTACCGCAACGCCACCGCTGCCGGTAAGCCGATGCCGGAGGTCGTGAACGACGAGGCCTGGTACAAGGACACCTATCTCTCCGCCGTCGGCAAGCGCGGTGCGGCGATCATCGAGGCGCGTGGCCTCTCCTCCGCCGCCTCCGCCGCCAATGCCGCCATCGACCATGTGCGCGACTGGGTGCTGGGCACCAACGGCAAATGGGTGTCCATGGGCATCCCGTCCGACGGTGATTACGGCGTGCCCGAGGATGTGATGTTCGGCGTGCCCTGCACCTGCGAGGGCGGTAAATATACCCGCGTGAAGGGCATCGCCATGGACGAGTTCGCCAAGGGCCGCATCCAGCACACGCTGAATGAGCTGCTGGAAGAACAGGCCGCGGTGGCCGACCTGCTGAAGTAAGCCGTGAAAGTCTGATTTCGAAAAAGGGCTCTCCCGGCGACGGGAGGGCCTTTTTCTTTGCGCCGGACCCGTTGGCGGCGCGGGGCTTGGTTTGGTAGGGGGGAGATGTGGGATCCTCCTTCAGCCTGATGTTCGGCCTGCCAGGGCATGGGATGCAGCTGCATCTCGATGCGCTCTCCATCCTGTTCGCCTGTATTCTGCTGCCCCAGACGGTGGCGGCGGCGCTGGCGGGGATGCGCGGCTCCGTCGCCTTCTGGGTATTCGTGCTCGGCATGGCGCTGACCCTGGCGGCGGGGGACGGGTTCACCCTGATTTTCGGCTTCGAGCTGATGAGTGCGGCCTCCTGGCTGCTGGTGATGCAGGGCGATGTGAAGCCGGCCACATTTTATGCCGGGGTGGCGATCTTTTCCGGCGCCTGTCTGATCCCGGCGATCTTCTTGCCCGCCTCCTCGCTCGCTTTCGTGCTGGTGGCGCTGGGGGCCGGGGCGAAGGCCGGGCTCGCACCCTTGCATAGCTGGCTGCCGCGCGCCCATCCCGCCCCGCCGGCCGGGGTTTCGGCGCTGATGTCCGGCGGCATGGTGAAAATCGCGCTCTATGTGCTGATCCGCTACGGCTTCGTGGTGCTGGCGCCGGCGCAAGAGCCCTGGTGGGGCACAATGCTGATGGTGGCGGGGGCGGCCTCGGTGCTGATCGGCGCGCTGCGGGCGGTGCTGGAGGTGGAGCTGAAAACCGCCCTGGCCTGTTCGACGGTCGAGCATGTCGGGCTGATCGCGGTCGGGCTGGGCGTCGCGCTGCGGGCGAAGGCGCTGGGCGATGGCGCCTTGACCGGGCTGGGGCTGGAGGCGGCGTTGCTCTGCGCGGTGGCGCATGGGCTGTTCAAGCCGCTTTTGTTCATCGGCGCCGGGGAGGTGAAGCACGCCACCGGCACGCTGTCGCTGAACTGGCTGGGCGGGCTGATGCGCGGCATGCCAAGGCTGGGCGCGCTGATGCTGCTGGGGGCGGCGGGCATGGCGGCGCTGCCGCTGGGGCCGGGCTTCGCGCCGGAGTTTCTGCTGCTGCATGCGGTGATCCAGGCGGCCTCGGGCGGCGGGATTCTGGCGCGGATCGGGTTTTCCGCCTTGCTCGCGGTGCTGGGGCTGGGCGCGGCCCTGGCGCTGGCGGCTGCGGTGCGGATCATCGGCATCGGCTTTCTCGGCCGGCCGCGCAGCCTGCATGCGGCGGCGGCGGAGGATGCAAGGCGTGGCCCCTTCATCGCCATGGCGCTGCTGGGGGCGTTGTGCGTGCCGGTGGCGCTGCTGCCCGGGCTGCTGCTGGGGGTGATGACGCCGGTGATCCGGCTGCTGGCCCCGGAGGCGGATGCGCCGCCGCTGACCTACGCGCCGCTGAGCCTGTTGCTGCTGGCGCTGCTGGCGGCGCTGGCCGCCGGCTTCATCCAGACGCGCTTTGGCGTGCGCGGCCTGCGTGAGGTGCCGGCCTGGCATGGCGGCTTCGGCCGCCCGCCGGCCTGGCTGCCCTTTGGCGACCCGCACACCCAGCCCAGCGGCGCCGGCTTTGCCGAGCCGGTGGCGCGGGTGCTCGGGCGCGGGCTGCTCGGCGCCCAGGGGCAGGACCAGGGGCAGGATCCGGCGGAGCGCTTCCTGCTCGGCCCAGTGCTGCGCGGCCAGCGCCGGGCGGTGCGGCTGGCGGAGCGGGTGCGCCGCGCCACCATCCGGGAGCGTCTGGCCTTTGTGTTCGCGGCTTTGGTGCTGTTCCTGCTGGCGCTGGGCCTGGGGCAGGGGGGCTGATGCTCGGTTTCGCCCTCGCCCTCATCGCCACCTGCCTGCATGTGGCGCTCTGCTTTGCCGTTGCACCCTTGCTGATCGGCTATACCAACAAATTACGCGCCTGGCTGCTCGGGCGGCGCGGGCCGCCTTTGCTGCTGCCCTATTGGCACCTCGCCAAGCTGCTGCGCAAAAGCACGGTTCTGCCGGATACCGCGACCGATCTGTTCACCTTCTGGCCGCTGGGGGCGATGCTGGCCATGGCGGTCAGCGTCATGCTGATCCCTGGCTTCGCCACCGGGCTGCTCACCGGCCCGGCCGCGGATGCGATCACCATTGTCGGGCTGTTCGCCCTGGCCCGGGCCGCGACCATGCTGGGCGGGCTGGAGACCGGGGCCGGATTCGGCGGGGCCGGGGCGGCGCGCGAGGCGCTGTTCGGCATCTTCGCCGAGGGCGCGCTGCTGGTGCTGCTGCTGGCCTTCGCGCTGCTGGCCGGAACCACCAATATCGACGGCATCGCCAATGATTTCCGCGCCGCGCATCTGGGCATCTCGGTCTCGCTCGGCTTCGCGCTGGCGGCGATGTTGGCGGTGGCGCTGACCGAGGCCGGGCGCATCCCCACCGATAACCCCGCCGGCCATCTCGAACTCGCGATGGTGCATGAGGCGATGGCGCTGGATTATTCCGGCCGGCTGCTGGCGCTGCTGGATTATGCCGGGGCGCTGCGGCTGCTGGCCTGGATGAACCTGATCGGCACCATCTTCCTGCCCTTCGGCATGGCCCGCGCCGGGGATATTCTCTCCTGGCCCGGCGGGTTGGCGCTGTGGGCGGTGAAGCTGGCGATGATGGGGGCGGCACTCTGCCTGTTCGAGGTCTCGCGGGCGAAGATGCGGGTGTTCCGGGTGCCGGAATTCCTGGGGGCGGCGCTGCTGCTCGGCATGCTGGCCAGCGTGTTCCTGTTCGTCGCGGCGAGGATCGGCGCATGAGCCTGACCTTCTCACTGGCGCATCTGATGGGCGGGATCATCCTGCTCTGCGGCTTCCTGCAGCTCTCCCAGCGCCGGCTTTCGGCGATGATCACGCTCTATCAGAGCGAGGCGCTGGTGCTGTCCGCCGCCGCGCTCTGGCAGGGCTTCGCCCAGCATGAGCTGGCCCTCTACCTCACCGGGCTGATCACCTTCGCGCTGAAGGGCGTGTTGCTGCCTTGGGGGCTGCGCGAGATCGTGCAGCGTTTCGGCATGATCCGCGCGGTGGAGACGGCGCTGCCGATGGCGGTGTCGATGATCCTCGGCCTGGCCTTGATCGGCATCGCGGTGCTGGTGGTGCTGCCCAGCACCGAGGCCTCGCTCTCCCTCACCCGCGAGGATCTGGCGATCGCGCTTTCGGTGGTGCTGCTCGGGCTGCTGCTGATGATCGTGCGGCGCAATGCGCTGGCGCAGATTATCGGGTTCCTGTCGATGGAAAACGGGCTGGTGCTGGCGGCGATCGGCATGCCGGGGATGCCGTTCGTCGCGGAGTTCTCGGTGGCGCTGCTGGTGCTGCTGGCATTTCTGGTGGTGGGGGTGTTCCTGCTGCGCATCCGCGAGCATTTCGACACGCTGGACCTCTCCGGGCTTGAGGATATTGAAAGGCGCGGCCGATGAGCTTCGCCTGGATCGTCATCGCCTGGCCGTTTCTGGCGGCGCTGGCTTTGGGGCTGGCGGGCGGGCCGCGCGCCGGGGCGATCGGCAATGCTGTCGCCTGCGCGGTATCGTTCGCCTTGTCGCTGGCGCTGTTCGCTTATGGCGGGGACGGGCTGGTGGCGACGGATGCGCTGGCCAGGCTGTTCGGCACGGTCAGCGGCTTTGTCGGCCTCACCGCGTCGCTGGTGAACATCTCCTACGTGATGGGCGATGCGGCGCGGATGCCGGTGCGACGCTGGCGGCTCTATCATGCGCTGTTTCAGATCGTGCTCGGCGCCAGCCTGCTCGGGCTCTATGCGGATAATATCGGCCTGCTCTGGGCGGCGATGGAGGGCGGCACCATCGCGATGACGCTGGGGGTGAGCCTGTATCGCAGCCCCACCGGGCTGGAGGCGGCCTGGAAATATTTCATCCTGGGCGGGGTGGGGATCGGGCTCGCTCTGTTCGGCACCATGCTGGTCTATCTGGCGGCGCAGCCGGCTCTGGGGCCGGGGCTGCGGGCGATGAGCTTTGCCGCCCTCGCCGGGCAGGCGGCGCATATGGATGGGGCGCTGCTGACCCTGGCCTTTCTGTTCATCCTGTTCGGCTATGGCACCAAGGCGGCCCTGGTGCCGCTGCATGGCTGGCTGCCGGATGCCTATGCGGAAGGCCCGGCGCCGCTGACCACCGCCCTTTCCGGCCTGCTGATCAATGTCGCGCTGCTGGCGATCCTGCGCTTCCGGCATCTGATGCAGGCGAATGCGGCGGCCGGGGGCAGCGCCATGCATCCGGGGCCGTTTCTGTTGACGCTGGGTGTGGCCTCCTTGTTTCTGGCGGCGTTCTCGTTTTCGCGGCGGCGCGATGCGCGGCGGTTTTTCGGCTTCTCCTCCATCGAGCAATCCGGGCTGGTGGCGTTTGCCTTCGGGATTGGCGGGCCGGCGGCCTTGTTTGGCGGGTTGCTGCATATGTTGCTGCACAGCCTGTTGAAGCCCGGCCTGTTTCTGGCGCTGATTCGCGCCGCCCAGCTGCGCGGGGCGGCGGCGCCGGGATTTTATGCCTTCTCGCATCTGCGCGGGCTGTTGCATGTGAATAAATATACTGGCTGGCTGCTGGCTTTGTGCATCTTCGCCCTGGCCGGGCTGCCGCCCTCCGGGCTGTTCGCCAGCGAATTCATCATCGTCAGCCAGACCATCCAGATCAATCCCTGGATGTCGCTGCCTTTGGGGCTGGGCATGCTGCTCTGCGCGGTGGCGATATTGCGGCAGATCGGCCCGCTGCTGTTCGCCCCGGCGCCGCGTGAGACTTACCGCAAGGCCGGGTGGGAGGCGCATCTGGTGACGTTGCATCTGCTGCTGGTGGTCGGGCTGGCCTTTCTCACCCCACCGGCCTTGGTGCGGCTGCTGGGGCAGGCGGCGGGGGCGCTGCAATGAGGCTGCTTTCGCCCGAAGCCTGGGTGGCGCATCAAGGGCATTTCATCGCGCTCTGGACCGATGCCGGCCATGCCTATGCATTGTATGAGCCGGGCGAGCTGGTGGCGGTGGCGCTGGTCGAGGGCGCCTATCCGGCGCTGCCGCATCCGGGAGCGGGCTGGTTTCAGCGTCTGGCCAGGGATCTGAACGGGCATAAGGCCGTCGGTTTCACCGATCCTCGTACGGCGGTGGAGCATTTCCGCGAGCCGGACGGGCGCGGCCCCTGGCCGGAGTTTCCGATGCCGGAGATCGAGGGGGTGCATCAGGTCGCGGTCGGGCCGATTCATGCCGGGATCATCGAGCCGGCGCATTTCCGCTTCTCGGTGCTGGGTGAGCAGGTGCTGCGGCTGCAAGGCCGCTTTGGCTATGCGCATAAGGGCACGCTGGGGCTGATGCGCGGCAAATCCCCCCGCCAGGCGGCGCGTTATGCGGCAAGGATTTCGGGCGATGCCACGGTGGCGCATTCCATCGCCTTTGCCCGCGCGGCGGAGGCGGCGTTGGGGATTCAGGCGCCGGAGCGGGCGGTGTATCTGCGCGCGCTGATGGCCGAGATCGAGCGGCTGGCCAATCATGTCAGCGATATCGGCACGATCGCGGCGGATGCCGGCTTCGCCTTTCTGGAGTCCCGCTTCGCCCTGGCGCGGGAGCGCTTCTGCGCTGTCGCCAAGCTCGCCTTCGGGCATCGGCTGATGATGGATGTGGTGGTGCCGGGGGGCGTTGCGGGGGATCTGGCCGAGGGGGCGGGCGGGATGATCGAGGAGATGCTGGACGCGCTGGAGGATGAGCTGCCCAGCCTGACCCGCGTGTTCGAGGATTATGCCAGCCTGCAGGACCGGGTGATGGGGACGGGCATCATCCCGCCGGCGCTGGCCGCCGCTTACAATGCCGGCGGCTTTGTCGGCCGGGCCTCCGGCCAGCATCGGGATGCGCGGATGGAGCCGGGCTATCCGCCTTATGCGGAGCTGGGGCTGAGCGTGCCGCGCGCCCAGGAAGGCGATGTGGCGGCGCGGATCAAGATCCGGCTGCAGGAAATTCCGGAGAGCGTGCGGCTGGTGCGGGTGCTGCTGGAGACGCTGCCGGCGGGGCCGCTGGCCTTCGCGCCGCCGCCAGAGAGCGGCATGGGGCTGGGGGTGGCGGAGAGTTTTCGCGGCCCGGTCTGGCATTGGCTGAAGCTGGATAATGGCCAGATCCAGGAGGCCTTCGTGGCGGATGCCAGCGCCGCGCATTGGCCGCTGCTTGAACATGCCGCGACCACGGCGATTCTGGCGGATTTCCCGCTGATCAATAAATCCGTCAACGCCTCTTATTCAGGCGTTGATTTATAGGCGCAAAAGTTTTTGGGCGGTGGAAAGCCGCCGGAGGGGTGGGAAGTTTTTCTAAAAAGTTCCCACGAACAGCACTCAGACCCGCACAATGCTCTGCGCATACAGCGCATTGCCGTGCTCATCCACGAACGACCAATCCATTTGCTTGCCGGTCAGCTTCATCACCATGAAGCCATGCGCGCCGGCGGCAAAACCGCCGCGGATGGCCGGGCCGGGATTATAGGTCTCGGAGCCGGCGCCGGTGCAGACATAGGAGATGCCATTCATCTTCACCGCCTGCAAAATATGGTCATGCCCGCAAATATAGATCGGCACGTGATGCTTGCGCAGGATCGGGTCGACGGCGGCGATCATGTCCGGCATGTCCGCCCCCTCATAGCCCGGGTCCGATTCATGCGCGCCATAGATCGGGTGATGGCCGATGACGATGTTCCATTCGCTGGTCGAGGCGGCGAGTTTGGCATCCAGCCAGGCGAGCTGGGCCTGCGGGTCCTGCCCGTCCACCGCGACCCTGGTGCCGTAATATTTTTTGATGAAGGGCGAGGTGTCCAGATAATAGAAGGTGGCGTGGGCGCCATCGGGCAGGGCGATGGTTTCCAGCGAATAGCGCGCGGGCATCTGCCAGCGCGGATTCTGCTTGGCGTAATCCAGCTGCGCCTGCACATTGCCGCGATAATCATGATTGCCGAGGAGCACTTTCCAGGGCGTCTGCAGCGCCGGCTGGGTGTAGACATCCAGATAGGATGTCCGCCATTGCGGGTCCTCCAGCGAGTCGACGCCGTTTTCATAGAAATTATCGCCGACCGAGACGACAAAGCGGCTATTGATGGCTTCCGCGGTGCGGCCCATCTGCGCGGCGACGGCGCGCTGGTGGTGATGGCCTTTGCGGCCCCAATCGCCGATCAGCACGATGTTCAGGGCTTCCTCGGCGGCGTTGGCGGCGGGAGCCAAGGCGGCGCTGGCGCCCAGAATGGCGCTGGTGGTGGCGAATTGGCGGCGGGTGAGTGTCATTGGCGGCTCCTTTGGCGGTCTATTAGCAAAGCACGCAGTGACCGGCATGCGACATTTCCGTGTCAGGCCAGAACCGTTTCATCCTGCTTCAGCACCTCGCCGGCGAGATAGAGGCTGCCGCAGATCAGCACCCGCGTGGGGGCGGTGATCTGGCGGAAGGCGCCGGCGATGTCCGGCCCGGGCAGCGCCTGGCCACCCGAGGCTTCGATGATGGCCTCCACCGGCAAGGCGAGATGCTGCCCGGCCTCCGCCACGGCGAAAATCCGCGCCGCGTGCGGGGCGACGATGCGGATGAATTCCGCCACATCCTTGGATTGCTTCATGCCGAGCACCAGCGTGGTCGGGCCGTTCCAGTCCTGCAATTGTTGGGCGATGATCTCGGCGCCGCCGGGGTTATGCGCCCCGTCCAGCCAGAGCGCGGAACCGGCGGGCAGGGCCTGCGCCAGGCGGCCGGTGAGGCGCTGCATGCGGGCCGGCCAGCTGGCGTTGCGCAGGCCCTGGGCCATCGCCTCCGGTGACATCCTGAACCCGGCGGCGCGCAAGGCGGTGAGCGCGATGCCGGCATTTTCGATCTGGTGCAGGCCGGCGAGGGCGGGTTTGGGCAGGGCCAGACCGTCATAAACCATGCCCGCGGCGCTGGGCTCGGCCGACCAATCCAGCCCGCGGCGCAGTTGCTTCGCACCTTTCTGCGCGGCCTCGGCGGCGATGCGGGCCATCACTTCGGCCGGCTGATAGCCAGTGACCACCGGTACGCCCGGCTTGATGATGCCGGCCTTCTCACCCGCGATCAGCTCCAGCGTGTTGCCCAGAAAATCCTGATGATCGAGCGAGATCGCGGTGATGGCGCAGGCGGCGGGAGAGACGAGGTTGGTGGCATCCATCCGCCCGCCCAAGCCCACCTCGACGATACAGAGATCCGCCTTGGTGCGGGCGAAGAGCCAGAAGGCGGCGGCGGTGATCGCCTCGAACACGGTGATCTGCTTGGCCTGGTTGGCGGCCTCGATCGCATCCAGCGCCTCCGCCAGCTGTTCATCGGTGGCCAGCGTTCCGGCCAGGCGGATGCGCTCATTGAAGCGCACCAGATGCGGGGAGGTGAAGACATGCACCTTCAGCCCCGCCGCTTCCGCCACGGCGCGGGCGATGGCGCAGACCGAGCCCTTGCCGTTGGTGCCGGCGACGTGAATCACCGGCGGGAGTTTGGTTTGCGGATCGCCGAGATCGGCCAGCAGCCTTTGCAGCCGGTCGATCTTGAGGTCGATCATGCGCGGATAGAGCTTATGCAGCCGCTCCAGCGCCGCGCTGACCTTGAGCCGGGCGCCGGTGGCCCCGGCCGGGCTCTGCAGCTCGTTGCTCACGCGGCCTTTTTGTTGGCCGTGGCGAGGGAGATGATGCGGGCCAGGGTCGCGGTCAGCTCCTCGCGCTTCACCACCATGTCGATAATGCCGTGCTGATGCAGATATTCGGCGCGCTGGAAACCCTCGGGCAGTTTCTCGCGCACGGTCTGCTCGATCACGCGCGCCCCGGCGAAGCCGATCAGCGTCCCCGGCTCGGCGATATGGATGTCGCCGACCATGGCGAAGGCGGCGGTGACGCCGCCGGTGGTCGGGTCAGTCAGCACCACGATATAAGGCAGGCCGGCCTCCTTCACCATCTGGCTGGCGATGATGGAGCGCGGCAGCTGCATCAGGCTGATGGCGCCCTCCTGCATGCGGGCCCCGCCGGAGGCGGTGTAGACGATGAGTGGGGCGTTCTGCAGCACCGCCAGGCGCGCGGCGGCGACCAGCCCCTCGCCGACGGCCGCCCCCATGGAGCCGCCCATGAATTCAAACGACATCGCCGCGACGACGGCGTTCTTGCCGCCGAGGGTGCCGTGCGCGACCAGGATGGCGTCATCCTGCTTGGTCTTGTCGCGGGCATCCTTCAGACGGTCGGTATAGCGCTTCTGGTCGCGGAATTTCAGCGGGTCCGGCAGGGCTTTCGGCAGCTCGATCTTGGTGAAGGCGCCGTCATCGAAGGTCCAGGCCAGACGCTCCGCCGCGCTGGCGCGCATATGGAAGCCGCAATGCGGGCAGACCTTCTTGGTGGCCTCCAGCTCGGTATGGAAGATCATCTGCTGGCAGGAGGGGCATTGGTGCCAGAGATTGTCCGGCGCCTCCTTGCGGCCAAGCAGGGTGCGGATTTTGGGGCGGACGAATTCGGTGAGCCAGCTCATGGGGCAGGGATTTAGCTGGTTTGGGGGGGGAAGGGAAGTTTTTGGGGGCGGGGGTGGGGCGTGGAGTGCGTGTTCTTGTTGTGTTCCACGTGGAACCGGGGTGGGGAATTTGGAGAAGAACGGGGTGTTTGGGGTTGAAGGTGAAGGTTTTTGGGTTTTGGGGGCGTCGGTTCGCTGAGGAAGGGGGCAGGCGGAGCGGAGCTAATTCCAGGGGCTCAGCGTGTTGCGTAAATCCTAAGTTATGCGACAACCCTGGTCCCGGCAAAAAACGACCCATTGCAGACGTTGGACTGCCGTGGGGTCAATCCTGAGAGCCGCCATTCGCCTGCGGAATCCAGCGACCGGCCAAAACGTGGCGCAAAGCTATGGTTTAGGTTACGCTCCACGCACCTTAAGTCGGTTGTCGAACCAGTCTCTGGATATGTATGCAATGAGTTTGGAGCAGTTCTCCGCCGAAGAGCATCAGAAGCTACTTGATGCGGAGCAGAAGTATGGCAACGCATTTATCAACGCCTACAACACGACGATTCTTGTCTCGAATCTGATGATGTGGCCCGTCATAGACTGCGATCTGTTCATCCGGTTTTATTCACAAATGAAGAAATATCACTCACTGTCGGTAATTTCGACCGTGAGGATGCACCGTGTCCAAGCTAAGATGGACCTCCGGTACTTCCTAGAGTCCACCGCAAACGCAGCCTTTTCATTGGCCCACACCAACACTCAGAATTATTTTGATTATCAGAACCAGCGCATTGGTGATGCTCAGCAAGCGTCCCGAAAAGCATACAAATGGTTGGAGACAACTTACAAAGGACATTCCGACTTCATTAAGGACCTGAAGTCCATGATTAACGAACAAACGGCGCACGCTCACGTTGTAAACAGCCAGCACAACTTCGATTTTGTTCCCGGTAAACGAGCTGAGATCATTACATCATATTTCGATTTCGAAGACGATGAAGTGGTGAAGCTCGATCTCTGGCTCGCGGCAAAGGCCGGGATTCACGCCGCCGACCTGATTCTGCAAGTGCAAAAGGATTCGGGCGGCTTCCTGCCGTCGAACGATGTGGCCAACCTTCCCAACCTTATCGCGGAAAATGATTCCGTCCTGGCCGAGCTTCAAAATGGCAGCCGGTGATATGGCGTTTCTTACGAAGTCGGGTGGATTGCATCACCGGTGGATTAGCCGGCCTGTCGATGGCCAAGCCGTTGGCCGCGATCAGAGTGGGATAAATGTCAGGTTTCTGGCCGGTTCGTCCGAAAGCAGACCGTGAGCTTTCCCCCCAACCCGGATACCGGCTGTCGCATAACTTGTAATTTACGCGACTCCGCCCTTGCTCAGAAAAAACACAGCCCCTCATGTCGTGCTTTTTTGTCGCCTGATGTGATCTTTTGCGACAGAAATACGCGACGCATGATAAGGGCGGTATAGCGTTTTTTGAACCTGGGGCGGGGTTCTGCAAGGGCGGCGGCTAACCGCGCAGCCTTCCCGTCGCCCACTCCCCGGCCTCAGCCACCACCGGGTCGTCATCCGCCGCCAGATGTTTCGCCGTGGGCAACAGCCCGGTCTCTCCACTATTCCCGATCGCAATCGCGACATTGCGCAGAAATCTGTTGCGGCCGATGCGCTTGATCGGCGAGCCGGTGAATTTGGCGCGGAAGCCGGCATCGTCCAGCAGGGCGAGCGCCGCCAGATGCGGGGCGGTTAAATCCTCACGGGCGGCGAGTTTCAGCTCCTGGCCGGCTTGCGCGAATTTGTTCCAGGGGCAGACGGCCAGGCAATCATCGCAGCCATAGATGCGGTTGCCGATGGCGGTGCGGAATTCTTCCGGGATCGGGCCGGCATGTTCGATGGTGAGGTAGGAGATGCAGCGCCTGGCATCGAGTTGGTAGGGGGCGGGGAAGGCGGCGGTGGGGCAGGCATCCTGGCAGGCGGTGCAGGAGCCGCAGAGGTCGCGCCCTGGTGAATCCGGTGCAATGTCCAGCGTTGTATAGATTTCGCCCAGGAACAGCCAGGAGCCATGGGCGCGCGAGACCAGGTTGGTGTGTTTGCCCTGCCAGCCCAAACCCGCTTGCTGGGCCAGCGGCTTTTCCATCACCGGGGCGGTGTCCACGAACACTTTCACCTCCGCCCCGCGCGCGGCGATGAACTGGGCGAGATGTTTGAGTTTGCCCTTGATGACATCGTGATAGTCGCGGTTGCGGGCATAGACGGAGATATTGCCGATCTCCGGCCGGGCGAGGTTGGCCAGGGCGTCATCTTCCGGGGCGTAGGAAAAGCCAAGAGAAATGACGCTGAGCGCCTCTGGCCAGAGCGTTTGCGGCTGGGCGCGCTGGTCCACGCGCGCGGCCATCCAGCCCATGCTGCCATGCCGGCCGGCGGCCAAGAAATCCTGCAGGTAGGCCAAGCGCTCCGGCGGCAAGGATGCGCGGGTGAAGCCGGTGGCGGCGAAGCCCAACGCGGCCGCCTTGTCACGGATGAGGGTTTTTAAATCAGAGTTTTGAAAACGTCCCATGGTTTGTCGTCAGGCGGTGGATTTCGAGCACCGGCGCGCAGCGTACATCAGTACGTGAGCACCGGCGCGCAGAAATGCGCCGGCTGACGGCCGCCAGGGGGCGTTTTCAGCCGCGGCCACGATAGGGGGGCACGCCTTGGTCGGGGATCCAGGCATCTTCGGGCGGTTTGCCGGTTTGCCAGAACACGTCGATGGGGATGCCGCCGCGCGGATACCAGTAGGCGCCCAGGCGCAGCCATTTCGGGGATAGGAGTTCCACCAGCCGATCGGCGATCATCAAGGAGCAGGCTTCATGAAAGCCGCCATGGTTGCGGAAGGATTGCAGGAAGAGTTTTAGGCTCTTGCTTTCCACCAGCCATTCATCGGGGATGTAGTCGATGACGATATGGCCGAAATCCGGCTGGCCGGTCATCGGGCAGAGCGAGGTGAATTCCGGGCAGACGAAGCGCACCATGGCGTGTTTGCCGCCGGTTTTGGCGGGCACGCGCTCCAGCACGGCCTCTTCGGGGCTGCGCGGCTGTTCGGTTTTGGTGCCGAGCTGCTGCAGCCCGGCGTAGCGATCATCACTCATGCGTCTGGTCCTCTCTGCCATTGGCCGCGCACATCCGCGCAGTAGGAATCGTAATCATGATCCAGAATGGCTTTGCGCGCCCCCTGCATCACGGTTTGATAATAGGTGAGGTTGTGGATGGTGAGCAGCATCGGCCCCAGCATTTCCTCGCAGCGGAAAAGATGGTGCAGATAAGCCCGCGTATGGCGGGTGCAGCAGAGGCAGGCGCAGTTTGCATCCAGCGTGCGGGTATCGTCCTGGAAGCGGGCATTGCGCATGTTGAAGATGCCGAAGCCAGTGAAGGCGCGGGCGGTGCGGCCGGCGCGGGTGGGCATCACGCAGTCGAACATATCCACGCCGCGGGCGACCGCCCCCAGCAGATCGTCCGGCGTGCCGACACCCATCAGATAGCGCGGCTTGGTGGCGGGGAGGAAATCCGTGCAGTAATCCAGCACGGAGAACATCGTCTCCTGGCCTTCGCCGACAGCGAGGCCGCCAATGGCGTAGCCTTCGAAATCATTTTCCTGCAGCGCTTCGGCAGAGATGCGGCGCAGATCCTCATAGACATTGCCTTGCATGATGCCGAACTGGCCATAGCCGGTGCGCTTGATGAAGGCCTCGCGCGAGCGTTTCGCCCAGCGGATGGACAGCTCCATCGACTCCTTCGCCTCCTTATGGGTGGCGGGGAATTTGGTGCATTCATCCAGCTGCATGGTGATGGTGGCATCCAGCAGATGCTGGATCTCGGTGGAGCGCTCCGGGGTGAGCTCATAGGCGGTGCCGTCGATATGCGAGCGGAAGGTGACGCCCTTTTCCTCCAGCTTGCGCAGCTTGGCGAGCGACATGATCTGAAAGCCGCCACTATCGGTGAGGATGGGGCCGGGCCAGTCCATCATTTTATGCAGGCCGCCGAGGCGTGCCACGCGCTCGGCGGTGGGGCGTAGCATCAGGTGATAGGTGTTGCCAAGGACGATTTTGGCGCCGGTGGCGCGCACCGCATCCGCCGTCATCGCCTTCACCGTGCCGGCGGTGCCGACGGCCATGAAGGTGGGGGTGGGCACCTCGCCATGGGCGGTGGTCAGCGTGCCGGCACGCGCCTGGCCATGCTGGGCCGCCAGGGTGAAGGAGAAATCAGGGGTCGTCATGAGAGGGGGAATTAGCTTCATTGGCGGCCCCGCGCCAGGGGCAGGGCCGCAGCCTTGCATTGACACGCCAAAATAGAGCGCCAATCCTGTCCTTTATGAAGCGATTTGTTCCCGCTGCACTGCATCAAAGCGAATTCCGGCGTTTCATCGCGGGCTACTCGCTCTCTCTCATTGGTAGCGCCATGGTCCCGGTGGCGATGAGCTTCACTTTATACGAACAAGGGCGCGGTGTGTCCGCTGTTTCGCAGATTTTGGCGGCGGAGATGGTGCCCGTGGTTGTGCTGACGCTATTCGGCGGCGTTGCCGCGGACCGGTTTCCGCGCCGCCGGGTGATGGCGGCGGCGAATTTATTGTGCTTGTGCAGCCAGGCTTTGCTGGCGCTGCTGCTGATCACGCACCACGACCCGTTATGGGGGCTGATGGGGTTGATGGCCTGCATCGGCACCGGTACCGCTTTTTTTTCGCCTGGGTTGCAGGGGTTGATTCCGGAAATGGTCACGTCTGATCAGTTGCAATCCGCCAACGCGCTGGTCGGCGTGGCGCAGTCTGTAGGTGGTATTGCCGGGCCGGCTCTGGGCGGGCTGCTGGTCGCCGTTGCCGGGGGTGGTTTGGCGATTGCGCTGGATAGTCTCAGCTATGGCATCTGCGCGGCTTTGTTGTTCAGCCTCTCTGGAGGGGCTGACAAGCCAGCCGCCGGAGCCAACCCGCTGCATCTGCTGTATGAAGGCTGGCGGGAATTTCGCAGCCGGACCTGGCTGTGGAGCATCGTGTTGCAATTCTCGGTGTTGCATCTGCTGGTGATCGCGCCGGTGATCATATTGGGATCGGCCGGCTTTGCGCATGCGGCGAACGGGGCGCTGGGCTGGGGCGGGCTATTATCCCTGTTCAGCCTGGGTACGATCATTGGAGCGGTTCTGACGATGCGGCTGCGGCCGCGCTACCCGGCACGGGCCGCGATGCTGATGGTGCTGGGTTTTGCGGCGATGCCCGGCAGCCTCGCGGCGGGCTTGCCCTATCCGGTTACCGGCACGCTGTTTGTGCTCAGCGGCATCTCCATTGCCGGCTTCTCGGTATTGTGGTCGACAATTATGCAGACCCAGATCCCCGAAGACCGGCTTTCGCGCGTGACGGCCTACGATACGGTGGGCTCGGTCTGCCTGCTGCCGGTGGGTTATGTACTCGCCGCGCCGATGCAAGCGGCCTTCACCCGTGAGGGGGCGCTATGGTTTGCCTGCTTTATTACGATCGCCACCACGCTCGGCGTGCTGGCGATCAGGGATGTCTGGAATTTGCCGGCAGCTCAGCCTCGCTCCAGCAGGCAGGCATCGCCGTAGGAGTAAAAACGATACTCGTTGGCAATCGCGTGGTCATAGGCTGACTTGATCCGCTCCAGCCCGGCGAAGGCGGAGACCAGCATCAGCAGCGTGGAATGCGGCAGGTGGAAATTGGTGAACAGCGCATCCGCGATTTTGAAGCGATAGCCGGGATAGATGAAAATATCGGTCTCGGAATCGAAGGGGGTCAGCACGCCCTCATCGGTGGCGGCGGATTCCAGCAGGCGCAGGGCGGTGGTGCCGATGGGGATGATGCGCCGTCCCGCCGCCTTGGCTTCGTTGATGCGCGCGGCGGTGGCTTCAGTGATGAAACCCCGCTCGGCGTGCATTTTATGCTCTTCCACCACTTCGACCCGCACCGGCAGGAAGGTGCCGGCGCCGACATGCAGCGTGACCTTGGCCATTTCGATGCCGCGCGCTTCCAGGGCGGCGAGCAACTCAGGGGTGAAATGCAGCCCGGCGGTGGGGGCGGCGACGGCGCCTTCATGGGCGGCGAACAGGGTTTGGTAATCCGCCTTGTCCTGCTCGGTGATGCCGTCCGGCCTGGCGATGTAAGGCGGCAAGGCCAGGGCGCCGGAGCGGGCCAGGGCGGCGTAGAAATCATCCGCCGTGAAGCGCAGCAGGGCGGCGCCGCCCTCCAGCATCGCCTCCACCCGGGCGGAGAAGTCCGGGTCGATCTCCAAAAGGTCGCCCTGCTTCACCCGCTTGGCGTTGCGCAGCAGCACGCGCCAGGCGCCGTCATCCAGCCTGCGGTCCAGCGTGATGCCGATTTTCGCCTCGCCGCGTCTGGCGGAGAGCTGGGCGGGGATGACCTTGGTGTCGTTGACCACCAGCAGATCGTCCGGACGCAGCAGGCTGGGCAGGTCGCGCACGATGTGGTCGTGCAGGGCAGCTTGCGTGACGTGCAGCAGCCGGGCGGAATCGCGGGGCCGGGCCGGGGCGGTGGCGATCCGCGCCGGGGGCAAATCATAGCCGAAATCAGAGAGCTGCATCAGGCGCCGAGATAGGAGGCGAGCTCGATGAGGTTGCCATCCGGATCGCGGCAATAGACGGACATGATATCCCCCAGCGCGCCGATGCGCGTCACCGGGCCGCGTTCGATCTCCACCCCGCAGGCCTTCAGATGCGCCATCACATCATCCGGCCCGACCGCGACGACCAGGCAAAGGTCCAGCGTGCCGGGCTGCGCGGTGAGGGCATGGGGGATCACCTCATGCCCGACCTCGTGCAGATTGATTTTTTGGCCGCCAAAGCGCAAAGCCGTGCGGTTTTTACCACCATATTCCTCGCGCTCCATGCCGAGCACGCGCTGATACCAGCCCGCCGTGACCTTCAGATCACGGCAGACCATGACGATGTGATCGACCCGGTCAACGGTGAATTTCATGGCCGTCTACGCGAGGTCCGCGAAGAAATCATTGCCCTTGTCGTCGACCACGATGAAGGCCGGGAAGTCCTTCACCTCGATCTTCCACACCGCTTCCATGCCGAGCTCGGGATATTCCAGAACTTCCACCTTGGTGATGTTGTTCTGGGCTAGCACCGCGGCCGGGCCGCCGATGGAGCCGAGATAGAAGCCGCCATGCTTGGCGCAGGCCTCGGTGACGGCCTTCGAGCGGTTGCCCTTTGCGAGCATCACCATGGAGCCGCCGGCGGCCTGGAAGGCATCCACGTAGCTATCCATACGCCCGGCGGTGGTGGGGCCGAAGCTGCCGGTGGGCATGCCGTCCGGGGTTTTCGCCGGGCCCGCATAATAGACCGGGTGGTTCTTCATATAGTCCGGCATGCCTTCGCCACGGTCCAGCCGCTCCTGCAGCTTGGCATGGGCGATGTCGCGCGCTACCACGATGGTGCCGGTGAGCGCCACGCGGGTTTTCACCGGGTGCTTGGAGAGCTCGGCCAGGATTTCGGACATCGGGCGGTTCAGATCGATCGCTACGACCTCGCCGCCGAGATGCTCGCCCTCGATCTCCGGCAGATATTTGGCCGGGTTGGTCTCCAGCTGTTCGAGGAACACGCCCTCCTTGGTGATCTTGGCCTTGATCTGGCGATCCGCCGAGCAGGAGACGCCGATGCCGATGGGCAAGCTGGCGCCGTGGCGGGGCAGGCGGATGACGCGGACATCGTGGCAGAAATATTTGCCACCGAACTGCGCGCCGATGCCGATCTTGCGGCTGATCTCCAGAACCTTCTGCTCCATCTCCAGGTCGCGGAAGGCATGGCCGGTGGCATCGCCCGTGGTGGGGAGGTTATCGTAATATTTGGTGGAGGCGAGCTTCACGGTTTTCAGGCAAAGCTCGGCCGAGGTGCCGCCGATGACGATGGCCAGATGGTAAGGCGGGCAGGCGGAGGTGCCCAGCGTTTTGATCTTGGCCTCGATGAAGGCGTAGATCTTCTCAGGGGTCAGGACCGCGCGGGTCTCCTGGTACAGATAGGTCTTGTTCGCCGATCCGCCGCCCTTGGCGATGAATTGCAGGCTGAATTCATCGTCGTGATAGCCGCCGGGGGAGGCCATCAAATCGAACTGCACCGGCAGGTTGGTGCCGGTGTTCTTCTCCTCGAACATCGAGAGCGGGGCCATCTGCGAATAGCGCAGATTGGTCTCGGTATAGGTGCGGGCGACACCCCAGGAGAGCGCTTCCTCCTCATTGCCCTCGACCCAGACGCGCTGGCCCTTCTTGCCGAAGATCAGCGCCGTGCCGGTGTCCTGGCACATCGGCAGCACGCCCTTGGCGGCGATGGCGGCGTTTTTCAGGAACTCCATGGCCACGTAGCGGTCATTCTCGCTGGCCTCGGGGTCTTTCAGGATGTTGGCGAGCTGCGCCAGATGCGCCGGGCGCAGCAGGTGCGAGACATCGTGATAAGCCTGGAAGGCCAGTTCGGAGAGCGCCCCCTCGCTGATCTTCAGCACGGTCTTGCCCTCGACCTCGATGGTCGAGACGCCCTCGATATCGAGCTTGCGATAGGGGGTATCGTCATGCCCGAGCGGGAACATGGGCGAAAAGGCGAAACCAGGGCTGCGTTTCAGGGGTGCGTTCATGATTTTTAGTCTTTCTGACGGCGGCGGAATGCGTCCAGGCTCACCACATCGGCGGGCTGGTCGTTGGGCGGGGCCGGTGTTTCCTCGCTCTGCGGGGCGGGCAGTTCGGCGATCTGTGCGGCTTCGGGCAGCTCGACCTCGAATTGCAGGCCGAAGCGCACTTCCGGGTCGGCGAAGCTGGTGATGGCGGCGATGGGGATGACCAGGGTGGTGGGAATGCCGGAGAAGCTCAAGCCCACGGAGACAGCGCTGCCATCCGGCTCCACGGTGAGGCCGTGAAACTGGTGCTGCAGCACGATGGTCATTTCATCCGGGTATTGCGCCTTCAGCCGGTCCGGCACCAGCGCGCCGGGATAGCCGGTTTTGAAAGTGATGTAGAAATGATGCTCTCCCGGCAGCCCTTGCGCGGCGGCATGGCGCAGCGCGCTGACCACCACCTGGCGCAGCGCGTCCTGCGTCCAATCATCATAGGGCAGCAGGGATTCGGGTGTGTTCAGATCGTCTTCAGCCATAGGTCAATCCCTTCGCGCGCGGATCGCGGCCGGGGCCGGATCAGCGCGTATCCCGCTCATAATGGCGGTAATATTTCTCAGTCACCAGATCGGTCTGCACGATGATGGCGATGTCGGTGGTGTTGAACTGGCTGTCGATCACCGCGCCATCGCCGACAAAGCCGCCGAGCCTCAGATAGCCTTTAATCAGCGGCGGCAGGCGCATCAATGCCCCTTTCGGGTCGATCGCCTCGGCCGGCAGCCTTGCCATCTCGACATAGAGGTCCGGCAGGGCGCGCGGGCGGATCGCCTCCGGGGCGCGGTGGTGCAGGCTGAGATAGGTCAGCTCGGCGGCCAACGCATCCGGGTCGGTGCCGGAGAGCGAGGCGCAGCCGAACATCAAATCGATGCCATAATGGAAGACATACGCCGCGATGCCGCGCCAGAGCAGCTGCATGACCATGCGGCTGCGATAGGCCTCGGCGGTGCAGCTGCGGCCCAGCTCCAGCTTGCGGCCAGGGAAGGCGCGCAGGGCAGAGATGTCGTATTCGCTTTCCGAGTAATAGCGCCCGAAGGCCTCGGCCGCCTCCTGGCGGATCAGCCGATAGGTGCCGACCACGCTTTCCGCGCCTTCGCCGAGATCGTGATCCACCACCAGCAGATGGTCGGCGATGGCGTCGAACTCGTCCTGGTCGAGCTGGCTGGCCAGGGTGGCTGCATCCGCCCTGGCGCCCATCTGCTCGTAAAAAATCTTGTAACGCAGCGATTGCGCGGCCCTCAGCTCGGCCGCGGTGGTGGCCAGGCGCACGCCGAGATTGCCGGCGCGCAGCTCCGCGAAGCCGGGAGCGGCGTTGCCGATGGTAAAGCGCGGCAGATGCGGCAGGCTGGTTTCGTTCATGGCGCGACCGGATTGCCGAACAGCTCGATCTTGATCAAATCCACCTCCAGCCCGTGTTTCAGGGCGATCTCGCGCAGCGCCGCCTCGACCGCCGGCGCCTCGAACTCGATGACATTGCCGCTGAGCTTGTCGACCATATGGAAATGGTTGCCATCGCCGCTGGCCTCGTAACGCGCGCGGCGGCTTCCCAGATCGCGGCGGGAGAGAATGCCCTTGGCCTCCAGCAGCCGCACCGTGCGGTAGACCGTGGCCAGGGAAATATGATTATCGATACGATTCGCCCGCCGATGCAGCTCTTCCACATCCGGGTGGTCGGTCGCCTCCGACAACACCCGCGCAATCACCCTGCGCGGACCTGTCATCTTCAGCCCGTTCTCTATGCACAGGCGCTCGATGCTTATATTCATCGGTAAGCCTTGTGGCCTAACTTTGTCATCCGGTCCAGCCTTAAGGGAGACCGCCATGCTGATTGCCGACCTGCCGAAACACGACAAAGCCATCGATATTACCGCCGAAATCTGCCCGATGACCTTCGTGCGGACCAGGCTGGCGCTGGACGCCATGGAGAGCGGGCAGATATTGCTGGTGAAGTTGAAAGGCGAAGACCCGCTGCGCAACGTGCCGCGTGCCGCCGCCGACCAGGGGCATGAGCCGCTGGACCTGCTTGAACAGGCGGATGGCAGCCATGTGCTGGTGATCCAGAAGGGGTAAATATCAAAAAAGCCGCGACGCGTGACCGCGTGCGGCTGATCTGACACTGCTAAGCGACCCGCCTGGAGGCGGGAGAAGGCTTTAGAAGCCTTCGCGCTCGATCCGCTTGCGCTCCATCTTGCGGGCGCGGCGAACAGCCTCGGCGGCTTCGCGGGCGCGGCGCTCGGAGGGCTTCTCATAATGGCGGCGCAGCTTCATCTCGCGGAACACGCCCTCGCGCTGCAGCTTCTTCTTGAGCGCCTTCAGCGCTTGGTCGACATTGTTGTCACGAACGAGAACTTGCACTGGGCTGTGTGCTCCAAACAAAAAATTTAAACGGACAAACGCGGCGCGCGACCAATGGGGGCCGCGGTCCGAGAACTGCTGGGCGGCCCTATAGCACAAAACATCCGCTCGCCAAACCATTTCTGCTGGGGCAATCATGCAAATATGTCGATTCTGAAGATCGCCCGCATGGGGCACCCGGTTTTGCTCGCCAAGGCGGGCTTGGTTGAGGATGTTTCGGCGCCGGAAATCCAGGCGCTGATCGCGGCCATGGCCGAGACGATGTTCGATGCCGGCGGAGTCGGGCTGGCGGCACCGCAGGTGCATGTGGGGCTGCGGCTGTTCGTGTTCCGCGTGCCAGCCAGCCGGGGAGAGGGGCTGGAGATTCCGTTGCGGGCGGTGGTGAACCCGGTGATCACGCCCAATGAGGCGGCGGGGCGGGAGCTGGGCTGGGAGGGCTGCCTTTCCATTCCCGGCCTGCGGGCGGCGGTGCCGCGCTGGCGGGAGGTCCGGCTGAGTGGGCTGGATGAGGATGGCAAGGTCTTCGAGGAGGCGCTGACCGGCTTTGCCGCACGGGTGGTGCAGCATGAGGCGGACCATCTGGACGGGGTGCTCTACCCGATGCGGATGGAGGATTTCAGCCGGTTCGGCTATAATGAGGAGCTGGATCGATATCCTCAGGAGCTGTTGTGATGCAGATCGATGAACAGAAGGCCGCGCTGATCGACGCGCTGGCGCAGAATGCCGGGTTTGACGGCTGGACGGGAAAATCCCTGCGCATGGCGCTGAGCGGGCTGGGGCGGGATGCGGCGGAGGCGGATCTGGCCTTCCCTGGCGGGCGCGCGGAGATGATCGCGGCCTATTTCGAGCTGGGCGATGAGCGGATGATCCGCGCCCGGCATGGCCAGGGGGCTGAAGGCGGGATGACCGCCCGGGTGCGGGCGGCGGTGGCGGCCAGGCTGGAGCTGATGGCGGGCGAGAAGGAGGCGGTGCGCCGGGCGATGGCCTGGCTGGTGCTGCCGGTGAATGCGCCGCGCCTGGCGAGGATCGTCGCGCGGATGGCGGATGCGGTCTGGTTTGCGGCGGGGGATAAGAGCGCTGACATGTCCTGGTACAGCAAGCGGGCGATTCTGGCGGCGGTGCTTTCGGCGACGCTGCTGTACTGGCTCAGCGACAGTTCGATGGACTCGGAAAACACGCTGGCCTTCCTGGATCGCCGCCTGGCGGGGGTGGGGCGCTTTGGCAAGCTGAAAGCGCGGCTGCCACGCTTGCCTTTCCCGCAACACGCCTGAAACAGAAACGCCGCGCTCCGAAGGAGACGCGGCGTTTACCGAAAGTCCCAAAAGTTTTTGGGGGTGTGGGGTGTTTTTTCAAAAACACCCCACGACTTCCTTAGTGCCCTGCCGAAGGCGCATCAAAATCCGGCGTCAACCCAGACGCTGAAAGCTGCACCGCCAGCGCGGATTTCAGCCGCACCAGCCCGGCCTCGGAACTGGCTTCCGCGCGGGCGACCAGCACCGCCTGGGTGTTGGAGGCGCGCAGCAGCCACCAGCCATCCTCGGTGTTCACGCGCACGCCGTCGGTGTCCGACACTTTCGCGCCGTTTTCCTTCAGCCGCGCGGCGACTTCCGTCACCACCTGGAATTTGCGGTCTTCCGGGCAGTCGAAGCGCAGCTCGGGGGTGTTGAGCACCTGCGGCAGCGAGGCGCGGAAGGCGCCCAGCGTTTCCTCCATGCGGGCGATGACGCCCAGCACGCGCACGCCGGCATAGAGCGCGTCGTCAAACCCGTACCATTTGTCATTATAGAAGATATGGCCGGACATTTCGCCGGCGAGCGGCGCCTTGGTCTCGGCCATTTTGGACTTGATCAGCGAGTGGCCGGTTTTCCACATCAGCGGGGTGCCGCCGGCTTTCGCCACCTCGTCGAACAGCACCTGGCTCGCCTTCACATCGGCGATGATGGTGCCGCCAGGATGGGCTTTCAGCACGTCGCGGGCCATCAGGATCAGGAACTGGTCGCCGAACAGGATGTGGCCTTCATTGTCGACGAGGCCGATGCGGTCCGCATCGCCGTCGAAGGCGACGCCGACATCGGCACCTTCCTTCTTCACGGCGGCGATCAGCTGCTCCAGGTTTTTCGGCACGGTCGGGTCCGGGTGATGGGCGGGGAAATTGCCGTCCACCTTGCCGTTGAGCACGATATGCTTGCCGGGAAGCTTCTCGACCAGCTTGGTCAGCACGTCGCCGGCAGCACCATTGCCGTTGTCCCAGACGATCTTGAGCGCCTTCTTGCCGTCCCAATCCTGCAGCAGGCGGGCGATATAGGCCTCGGAAATGTCCGTCTCGACAACGCCGCCCTTGGCTTCTGCCACGACCTTGCCGTCCGCGGCGCGGGCGCCGAGATCCTGGATCTGCGCGCCGAAGAACGGCTTGTTCTTCAGCATCATCTTGAAGCCGTTATAGTTCGGCGGGTTGTGGCTGCCGGTGACCATCACCGCGCCGTCCGCCGGCTGGGTGAAGGAGGCGAAATACAGCATCGGGGTCGGGCCCTGGCCGATATCGATCACCTCCATGCCGGAGGCGACCAGCCCTTCGATGAGGGCGGCGGCGAGTTTCGGCGAGGAGAGGCGGCCATCGCGCCCGACCGCGACCTTTTTGCCGCCGGCCTCGGCGACGATGGAGCCGAAAACACGGCCGATGGCGAAGGCATCCGCCTCGCCGAGGGTTTCGCCGACGATGCCGCGAATATCGTACTCGCGCAGGCTGCTGGCGGGGAATTTATGGGAAAAGCTCATCGCTTCCTCTTGTCTCAGGCGTTGACGTAGGTCTTCAGGAATTCGCGCACGGCGGGCCCGAGGTCCGGCCGGGCGAGGGAAAAGGCGATCTGGGCTTCCAGGAAGCCGACCTTGTCGCCGCAATCGAAGCGCTTGCCTTCGAATTTCAGCCCGTGGAAGGGCTTTTCGCCGATCATCTTGGCCATCGCGTCGGTCAGCTGCACCTCGTTGCCGGCGCCGGCCTCCATGCGGGAGAGATAGCCGATCACCTCCGGCAGCAGCACGTAGCGGCCGATGATGGAGAGGTTGGAGGGGGCGTTCTCCGGCTTGGGTTTCTCGACCAGGCCGGTGACCTCGACGCGGTCGCCCTCGATGGCGCCGGTTTTCAGGATGCCGTAGCGGGCGGTGTGCTCCTTGGGCACTTCGGAGATGGCGACGACATTGCCGCCGGTCTCGTTATAGACCTGCGCCAACTGGCCGATGCAGGGAGTCTGGCTCAGCACCAGATCATCCGGCAGCAGGATGGCGAACGGATCGTCGCCGATGAAGGTGCGCGCGCACCAGATGGCGTGGCCAAGGCCCAGCGGCACTTGCTGGCGGACGGTGGTGATGGCGCCGGGCGGCATCGCCTCCTCGCGCAGCAGCGCCAGCGCCTCGCGCTTGGCGCGCTCGGCCAAAGTGGCTTCCAGCTCGAAGGCGATGTCGAAATGGTCGATGAGGGCGGTTTTGCCGCGGCCGGTGACCATGCAGAACTGGTCGATGCCGGCGGCGCGGGCTTCATCGACGGCGTACTGGATCAGCGGTTTGTCGACGACGGGGAGCATCTCCTTCGGCATGGCCTTGGTGGCCGGCAGAAAGCGTGTGCCGAGGCCAGCGACAGGGAGCACGGCCTTGCGCAACGGTTTAACCAAAGGAAATTCCTCCTGAACTGCGGTCTTTAATGAGATGCCACGCCCCGGACGGGGCAGCGGACGAGGGTTTGCGCTCTAAATGCGACAGAAATCGGGACAAGGTAACAGACGGATTGTGACAAAATAGCCACAAATGCGGCGTCTGGCGGGCTGGCCTGAGACGAGGAAGCAATGAAACGCCTATCCGTGGTTGTCGCGCGAGGCGCGGCGCCGGAAGGGTGCCGCGTTCATCCGATATTGCGAAGAAACGAATTTGCCAAGAGGGGCGGGAGGTTAAGCGCGCGGGGCGGCGGCGCGGGCGAGGCGGTCATTGATCGCGAGCCCCAGCCCGGTGTCCGGAATCGGGGCGACGGCGATGCCGGCCGACCCTTCAGCGTGGGCGTCCAGCCAATGCAGCCCCTCGAACAGATTGGCGGCGGCCTCGGTGAGGTCGCGCGTGGCGGAGAGCTGGAAGCAGAGCCGGTCAGCGGGGGCGGGGCCGAAGGCGAGATAGGCTTCATCGGCCAGCGGCGCGGTGACGTTGAGGCGCACGGGCAAAGCGGGGGCGTAATGGGAGGCGAGCATGCCGGGCGAGGCCAGGGCCGCGCCGGGGGTGGGCGCCGCGCCGAGCGGGCCGGCCAGGGCTTCCAGGGCTTCGCGGGTGACGCCGCCGGGGCGCAGCAGCACCGGGCGATCGCCGGAGAGATCGATGACGGTGGATTCCACCCCGACCGGGCAGGGGCCGGTATCCAGAATGCCGGCGATGCGCCCGTTCAGGTCCGCCAGAACATGCGCGGCACTGGTGGGGGAGATGCGGCCGGAGCGGTTGGCGGACGGCCCGGCGATGGGCAGGCCGGCCTGTTTCAGCATTTCGCGGGCCAGGGGCTGGGCGGGGATGCGCACCGCCAGGGTGGGCAGCCCGGCGCCGGCGAGCAGCGCAACCGGGCAATCGGCCCGGCGCTTGAGCACCATGGTGAGCGGGCCGGGCCAGCAGGCGGCGGCGATTGTCTCCGCAAGCCTGGTGGGCTGGACATGCGCGAAGGCGGCTTCGGCATCCGGGTAATGGCAGATCAGCGGGTTGAAGCTGGGGCGGCCCTTGGCGCTGTAGATGCCGGCGACGGCCTGGGCGTTGGTGGCGTCCGCGCCGAGGCCATAGACCGTCTCGGTACCGAAGGCGACCAGCTTGCCGGCTTGCAGCAGCTTTGCCGCGCAGGCGGGGCTGCGCAGAATTTTGGTTGGTTTGTCGTCTGTCTGAGAGGTCTGTTCCAAGGCTCTGCCGGAAAATTATCAAAAGTTTTTTCGGGGTATGGGGACTTTTTTCAAAAAGTCCCCATGAAAGTCTGGGGCGTTGTATCGTCGTCGTCACTACCCCGGACGTCTTTGCCGCTTTTTTGAAAAAAAGCGGCACCAAAAAACTTTTGCCAAAAAACTTTTGTCAGTCTTTTTTGTCGGGCCCGAGATCGCGCGTCACTTCCGGGCTGTGCAGGAGCTTGTTGATCCGCGTCGCCTCATCCAGCGCCTCATCGGCGACGAATTTCAGCTCCGGCGCCACGCGCAGGCCAAGGCGCGGGGCCATTTGGGCGCGCAGATACGGGGCAACACGCTTCAAAGCCGGGAGTAGCGGGCGGATATCCTTCTGGCCGAGCACGGTGGCGAAGACCAGCGCATGCTTGAGGTCCGGCGACATCCGCACTTCCGAGACGGTGAGATGCTCACGCGCCAGGATCGGGTCGTGGAATTCCGTGCGCATGAGAATTTCGGCGAGGAGATGCCGGATCTCCTCGCCCACGCGCAGCTGACGCTGGCTGGGGCCAGCGGCAGCTTTTGAGTCGTTGCTACGCTTCATGAAACCGCTCCGGGACGATCAGGGCGCCACGATTTCGGTTTCATAGCACTCCACCACGTCGCCTTCACGCAGATCCTGGTAGCCGGCGAAGGAGAGGCCGCACTCATAGCCGCGCGCCACTTCCTTGACATCGTCCTTGAAGCGTTTGAGCTGCGAGAGCTCGCCCTGATGGATGACCACGTTGTCGCGCAGCAGGCGCACGCCGCAGCCGCGCTTGACCACGCCCTCGGTGATGTAACAACCCGCGACCTTTCCGGTCTTGGTGATGTTGAACACCTGGCGGATTTCCGCGTAGCCCAGGAACTTCTCGCGATGCACCGGGGAGAGCTTGCCCTTGACCAGCTTCTCCACATCGTCGGCCACCTCGTAGATGATCGAGTAGTAGCGGATATCCACGGCTTCGCGCTGCGAGAGCTCGCGGGCCTGGACATTGGCGCGGACATTGAAGGCGATGATCAGGCCGTCGGAGGCCTTCGCCAGCTGCACATCGCTCTCGGTGATCTGGCCGACACCCGAATAGATCACGCGCACGCGGACCTCCTCGTTGCCGAGCTTGCCCAGCACCACGCCGATGGCTTCCGCCGAACCCTGCACATCCGCCTTGATGACGACCGCGACTTCCTTCTGCGCGCCGGCCTGAATGCGGGCGAGCATCTCTTCCATCGTGCCGCGCAGCGCGGTCTGGGCGGCCACCTGGCGTTCGCGCAGCTTGGCGGCGCGATACTCGGTGATCTCGCGGGCGCGCTGCTCGTTCTCGACGACCACGAAGGGTTCGCCCGCGGTGGGCGCGCCGGAGAGGCCGAGGATTTCGACCGGCAGGGAGGGCAGAGCCTCCTTCAGCTGGGCGCCCTTGTCGTTGATCATCGCGCGGATGCGGCCCCACTGGGCGCCGGCCACGACGATCTCGCCCTGGCGCAGCGTGCCCTTCTGGACCAGCACGGTGGCCACCGGGCCCCGGCCCTTATCCAGGCGGGACTCGATGATCGCCCCCTCGGCGGAGCGGTGCGGGTTGGCGCGCAGCTCCAGCACCTCGGCCTGCAGGAGGATGGCTTCCTCCAGCTTGTCCAGGTTGGTCTTTTTCAGCGCGGAGACCTCAACATCGATGGTGTCGCCACCCATGCTTTCGGTCACGATCTCGTATTGCAGCAGCTCGTTGCGCACGCGGTTGGCATCGGCACCCGGGCGGTCGATCTTGTTGATCGCCACGATGATGGGCACGTTCGCCGCCTTGGCGTGTTTGATCGCCTCGATGGTCTGCGGCATCACGCCGTCATCGGCGGCGACGACCAGCACGACGATGTCGGTGGAGGCGGCACCACGGGCGCGCATGGCGGTGAAGGCTTCATGGCCCGGCGTATCGAGGAAGGTGATCGCCTGACCGGAGGGCAGGGTCACCTGATAGGCGCCGATATGCTGGGTGATGCCGCCGGCCTCGCGGGCCGCGACATCGGTATGGCGCAGCGCGTCCAAGAGGCTGGTCTTGCCGTGATCGACATGGCCCATGATGGTGACGACCGGCGGACGCGGCAGCAGCTCGTCATCGCTATCGGCTTCGCCGGCCAGGCCCAGCTCGACATCGGAATCGGAGACACGGCGGACCTTATGGCCGAATTCCTGCACCACCAGCTCGGCGGTGTCGGCATCGATCACCTGGGTGATGGTCGCCATCACGCCCATCTTCATCAAGGCGCGGACCACGTCGCGGCCGGGGGCGGCCATACGGTTGGCCAGCTCCTGCACGGTGATGGTCTCGGGCAGCACGACCTCGCGCACCACCTTCACGCCATCGGAGCGCAGCTTCTCAAGCTCCGCCTGGCGGCGCTCACGCTCGCGCTGGCGGCGCACGGAGGCGAGCGAACGGGTCTTCTCGTCCTCGCCCGCGATTGCGGCCTGCACATCGATACGGCCAGAGCGGCGGTTGCCGTCGCCAATCTTCTTCGCTGGGGCGACCGGAGTGCCGCGCTTGGGCGCGGTGACGACCGGGCGGCGCGGGCCACGCGGGGCGTCGTCTTCCTCGTCGCGGCCACCGGGCTTGAGCTGCAGCGTGGTGCGCGGCGCGGCCGGGGTGCCGGGACGCGCCGGGGCCGGCGCGCCGGGGCGGGCCGGGGTGGCGGCGGGCTGGCGCGCGGCCGGCTGCGCCGGGGCTGCGGCAGGTGCGGGCGCGGCAGCGGCCTGGGCCTTGGCGGCCTCGGCCTCTTCCTTGGCGCGGATCGCGGCCTCGGCGGCTTCCTTCTCGCGGGCGGCGGCTTCCTCAGCCTCGCGCTTCGCGTCTTCCTCGGCCTTGCGGCGAGCTTCCTCGGCGGCGGAGAGGATGGAGATCTTCTCCTGCTCGCGGCGCTCGGCCTCGGCCTTCGCGGCGGCGGCCAGAACGCGCTGGCGGTTGGCGAGCTCGGCCGCGGTCAGCGCGCGCTGGCCAGGCGTGCCGCCACCGCCACCTTGGCGGGGGCGCGAGGGCGCGTTGCCGGACGGGGCCGGGCGGTCATTATTCTGCGGGCGCAGCGAGAGCGGCGCGGCCGGTGCCGTGCTGGCGGGCGGCGCACCGGCGGGCGCCGGGGCGCCGCCGCGCTTCTTGCGAACTTCTACCTGCACAACCTTGGTGCGGCCATGGGAAAAGCTCTGCCGCACCGATCCGGCATCGACCGTATGCCCGGCATCCGCGCGCGCGGCGGGGCGCAGCGAGAGCCTGCCCTTGGTTTCATTCTGGTCGTTGCCGTCACTCATGCCTAATCCGGTCCAATCTTCACATCGCGGCCGGATTTGACCCCGGCCTTGTTGGTTGGGCTCTACTGCCCGCTTACGCTTTCCTTCGCAACACCTCGCAGGCGCTGCGCCTCGATTTCGATCATCTTCGCCAGGCGCCCCGGCGCGACGACGACGTGCACCGTGTGCTCCCGGCCAAAGATCCGGCCCAGCGCGGCGGCGGAAAGAACCGCCAGCTGGGGAATGGGGCGCCCGCCCGCGAAACGGGCGCGCTCCTCGGCGCTGCCATCGGCGGCCTGGACGATGATCCCGGCCCGGCCTGTCTGTAGCCACTCGCGGGCCTTCTCAAAGCCGGAGATCGCGGCACCGCTGCGCCGGGCCAGGCCCAGCAGATCGGTGAGGCGCCGTGTCAGCGCGGCTTCCACCTGGGCGCGCAAATCCGGCGGGGCTTTCACCGCGCAGCGTGCGGCGCGGGAGAATACACCACGCCGGACCGCCAGATCTAGCACATCCGCGTCCGCGCTCAACCAGAGTCCGCGTCCGGGCAGGGTTGCGCCGGGGTCGAACACCAGGGTTGCGTCAGGTGCTGCCACGAAACGCAGCAGCGCCTCGCGCGGCCCCTGGATGCGGGTGACCAGACAACGCCGGAGCGGCCCGCGCTCCGGCTCGTCGGCCAAGATCTCTTCCGGCGCGGTTTGGGGGTCAGGCTGCGTCGCCATCCTCCCCTTCGAACCAATGGGCGCGGGCGGCCATGATGATCTCGTTGGCCTGCTCCTCGCTCATGACATCCTCGCCGAGGATCTCCACCAGCTCGTCGCCGGCCAGATCGGCCAGATCATCCAGCGTCTTCACGCCTTTCTCGCCCAGCGCGATCAGATCCTTGGCGGAGAAAATCTCGATGGCGGCGATGTCGTCGGTGACACCGAGCTCAACGCGCTTCTCTTCCAGCTCGGCGGCCTGGCGCTCCAGATGGGTGGTGGCGCGGCGCACCAGCTCGCTGGCGACGCTCTCGTCAAAGCCCTCGATGGTGGCGACCTCCTCCAGCGGGGTGGTGACCAGATCCTCGATCGTCTCGAAACCTTCCTGCACCAGCAGGCCGGCGATCATGTCATCCACATCCAGCCCGGCCACGAACAGGCCGGTCTTGCGGCGGAACTCTTCCTGGCGGCGCTCGGATTCCTCGGCTTCCGTCAGGATGTCGATATCCCAGCGGGTGAGCTGCGAGGCCAGGCGCACATTCTGGCCGCGGCGGCCGATGGCCAGCGAGAGCTGGCTGTCCGGCACCACCACTTCCACGCGGCCGGCTTCCTCATCCATCACCACCTTGGAGACCTCGGCCGGGGCCAGCGCGTTCACCACGAAGGTGGCGACGTTGGGGGACCAGGGGATGATGTCGATCTTCTCGCCCTGCAGTTCGGCCACCACCGCCTGCACGCGCGAGCCGCGCATACCCACGCAGGCGCCGACCGGGTCGATCGAGGCGTCGCGGGAGATCACCGCCATTTTCGCGCGCGAACCGGGGTCGCGGGAGACCGCCTTGATCTCGATGATGCCGTCGTAGATTTCCGGCACTTCCTGCGCGAACAGCTTCGCCAGGAAGCCGGGATGGGTGCGCGAGAGGAAGATCTGCGGGCCGCGCGGCTCCTCGCGCACGTCATAGATATAAGCGCGCACACGGTCGCCATTCTTCAGGTTCTCGCGCGGGATGCACTCGTCGCGGCGCAGCAGCGCCTCGGCGCGGCCGAGATCGACCATCAGATTGCCGTACTCGGTGCGCTTGACCACGCCGTTGATGATCTCGCCGACACGGTCCTTGAACTCGTTGAACTGCTTGGAGCGCTCATATTCGCGCACACGCTGCACGATCACCTGCTTGGCGGTCTGGGCGGCGATGCGGCCGAAATCGATCGGCGGCAGCGGATCGATCAGAAAGTCGCCGATTTCCTTCTCGGGCGCGAATTTCTTGGCGATGGCGACGGGGATCTGGGTTTCCTCATTCTCCACCGTCTCGACGATCTCGGTCCAGCGGGAGAGGCGGACATCGCCGGTCTTGCGGTCGATGACGGCGCGGATGTCCTTCTCATGCCCGTATTTGGCGCGGCCGGCCTTCTGGATGGCCTGCTCCATCGCTTCCAGAACGTCCTCGCGTTCGATCTGCTTTTCCCGTGCCACGGCGTCCGCGACGAGCAGCAATTCCGGGCGGTTGACGGAGGTGTCCATGCGATCCTCTAGTTTGTCACTTTGGGGTGGGTGGTGAAGGCGATCAGCGCGTCGGTGAGGACGAGCTTGGCCTTGCGGATATTATCACGGGCGATCTCGACGGTCTCGCCATTTTCCAGGGTGAGTTTCGCGGTGGCGGCATCCGCGCCGGCCAGCTTGCCGGTATAGCGCTTGCGGTTCGCCGCGTCCGGGAAATTCAGCTCGATGCGCGCATCGAACCCGGCATAGGCGTTGAAATCCTTGGTGCGGGTCAGCGGCCGGTCGATGCCGGCGGAGGAGACCTCCAGCGTCCAGGCGCTGTCGATCGGGTCTTCCACGTCCAGCACGGCGGAGAGCAGGCGGGAGATTTTCTCGCAATCCTCGACCGTGAAGCCGGTGCCGTCGGCGCGGTCGGCCATGATCTGCACGGTGGGGGTCTCGGTGCCCATCACCTGCACACGCACCAGCTCATAGCCCTGGGCTTCCAGCGGCTCGACGATCATGTCGGCAATGCGGCCTTCCAGGCCGGTATGGGTCGGGCGGTTATCTGACACGTAAAATCCAATAAAAAAGGCGGCCGGTTAGGGCCACCCTGTGAAACAGCGGGTTTTGTTGGCGCTTATGTACGCCCGGGGGGAGAAAGGGCAAGAGGAGATTCGCGGGGGGTGGCCGGGTGTGGGTTCGTTTTGCAGGCGGCTATTCGCCTGGCGGCAACCCGGGTAGGCTGGAGCGGGCCGCAGGAGCCGAGGGAAGGGACGCAATGGGAGCCGGGCAACGCGAGACAGGACGGGTGAGTACTTGGTTGCCCTTCAGCGGTGAAGGGCCGGCGCTGTTGGCTTTGGCAGCGTATGCGCAGCATATCGACCAGCCCCATGCAGCGATCATCTGGGTTTCTCTTGGGGGAGCCAAAATATTACGCCCGGGTGTGGCGGATAGAGATGGGGATGTGCCGGTTCTGATCGCGCATGCCCACGGCCCCGCAAAGCCCCGAGCCACCAGACCTGCCTCGAAGGGCGGATTGCTGCGTTTTGAAGATGCGGCTGCGTCGCTCCTCTCGGAGGCCTGGGGTAAGACAAAAGAAGAGGTGAAGGCAGCGGATGAGTGGATAGAGCGACATCCTTTGAAGACGGATGGCGTTGTCGTTGGGTTCGATGCTGTGGCTGCAATCGGTGGTGTGATTGCCATTGGCTTTTTAGGTGTAGCGGCAGTTGGAACCTTGGGTATGATCGCGACAGGAGCAGCTATTGTCCTGCTAGCTGCCGATAGCGCACATTTTGCCTTTGAGATGATGGCGGCAGAAGACCATTCCGAATTTGGCGCAAGAATGGCAAAAGGCATGGAAAAATCGAATATTTATCAAGGTATTGAGTGGATCGCGCCGTTGCTATGCCTACCGGATTTGGCCTTTAACCTGCCAAAAGCAATAAGAGAAGTTGGGGTGGGTATACGTGAAGGAAAAGAAGCGGTTGAGAACCTAGAGAAAGGAGCGCAGCTTGTGGATAAGGCGGAGCAGCGGCTTTCGAACTATATCTAAAAGCGCGGCGCTGACGGTGCCAAACCCGCATTGCAGGCTACTGAACAGCGTTATCAGCGGGCGATCAACGCCGCGAAGCGCGCCGAAACGGAGTTGAAGTCGAAACTTGATGATACCCTGGCAAAGCTCCGTAAATCAAAAATCGACGAGGCGATTGGGATCATCAATGCGCCAGGCACGGTCATTGGCGCGGGCCTTGATGTAGTCACCCATGCCCGTCAGGCGGTGCATGGGATGCGCTGGGCTTGGGGGGAGATTGAGGCGGGTTGGCATGATCTTGGGGCCAGATTCACTCCGCAGCCGCCGGCCTATCCGGTGATGCCGGATGCGAATGAGATAGTGGCACAGCATGTCGGTCAGCGCACGATCTTCAGACCGCGGGGCGCCGATCCCTGGACAGATATGCAATCTTATTTGTCCATTCACTTGGCCATCACCCGTATCCGGCCGCGTTAGGAGGCAAACATGCAGGACGCTCCCATAAAACGTTCGGCTGGAGCACCGCCTTCGGCGTTGCCTGGCTTAGTCGGGTTTGGCTTTTTGGCGATTTTCGCGCCTGCCATGTACATGATGATGATCCCAGCGATCATATTCTCATCTCATTTCATTGTGGCATGGCTAAATGGCCTACTTGGGGCTGCTGTCGTCTGGATTCTGCTTGCTGTCGGCGCGGTGCTTGGCCCGGCCAGATACGGCAAAGTCTGGGCGATACGGGTTATGCGCGTAATGTCTTATGGGGCCATGGCGGCTTATATCTGCACGCTGGTCTGGGACTTTGTGCTTTATTTCCAGGTGAAAGCGCCGGACAACCGGATGTGCCTGTGGGCGCTTCTGGGGTTTTTCTTCCCGCTCGGTATTTGCTTCTGGCTGCTGGCGCGGGCGTTGCGGCGCGAGCCCTGGTTTGATCCCGCGGCGACCCCGGAGCAGATCGGCCCCTCGCTGGGCGCGCCGCAGGAGGCGTTGCGCGCCGCCGGGCTGGATATGTCCGGCCGTCTGCCCGCCGAACAGCGGGCCAGAACCTTGGCGATAGGCGAGCCGCCGCGCCGCTGGCTATGTTACGTGGTTCCGCCTTATGTCGCGGCCCGGCTGCATCGCTGGGGCTGGTTTGCGTTGATGCTGCCGCTCTGCCTGGTGGCGCTGGTATTTTCCATCATCGTCCCGGTGCGGGCTTTGGTTGTTTACGGCTTCATGGGGGCGCTGGCGGACCGGTTTCGGGCGCTGCAGTTGCTGCGGCTGGATGCGGCGCGGGCGCTGCCGGATGAGCCGCCGGCGCACAAGCCACGCCGCACCCGCCCGGCGAAGGACTGAGCGGAGTCTTAGAGCAATATGTGTTTAGGTTGACGCGCCAGCGTCAAAATAAACACATGAAATTGCTCGTCAAAATGAAAGCTAGAGCATTCAGCTAAAAGCTGAAGGCTCTAGACCGCCTCGGCCCAGAATTTTTCCCAGCCCTGGGCGCGCAGGTCGCAGGCCGGGCATTTGCCGCAGCCATAGCCCCAGCGATGCAGAGTCGAGCGGTCGCCATTATAGCAGCTATGCGAGCCGGTGCGGATGGTCTCCACCAGCCCGTCCCCGCCCAGCTCCTGGGTGAGCTGCCAGGTCCGCGCCTTATCCAGCCACATCAGCGGGGTGTGCAGCACGAAGCGGCTTTCCATGCCGAGATTGATGGCGGCCTGCAGCGCCTTCACCGTATCGTCCCGGCAATCCGGGTAGCCGGAATAATCCGTCTCGCAGACGCCGGTGACGATATGCTTGATCCCGCGCCGATAAGCGATGGCGGCGGCGAAGGTGAGGAACATCAGGTTGCGGCCCGGCACGAAGGTGCTGGGCAGGCCGTTTTCCTGCATGGTGATCGCCGAGTCCTGGGTCAGCGCGGTGTCGCTGATCTGGCCGAGCACGGAGAAATCTACCAGATGATCCTCGCCCAGCCGCGCCGCCCAGCCAGGGACGAGCCTGGCCATCGCCTCGCGCAGCGGCAGACGGACATCCAGCTCCACCCGGTGGCGCTGGCCGTAATCGAAGCCCAGCGTCTCAACCCGGCCATAGCGGGCCAGCGCCCAGGCCAGGCAGGTGGCGGAATCCTGCCCGCCGGAGAACAGCACCAGGGCGGCGTTCTGGTCCATCATGCCGCCTCCGGGCCGTAATAGGCGCAGCGATCCTGGTTGGAGGCGCGCGAGATGGTCACACGGTACAAGGCCGGGCAGGGGGCGGCGAGGTGCCGCCAGATCCAGGCGCAGAGATTTTCCATGGTGGCGGGGCCGAGATCGGGCACCTCGTCGAGGAAACGATGGTCCAGCCCGTCGCGCACCTCTTCCAGCAGCCGGGCCAGCAGGCCGACATCCATCACCATGCCGCTCGCCGGGTCCGCCTTGCCGCGCAAAGTGACCTCGGCGAGATAGGTATGGCCGTGGATGCGCCGGCTCGGGTCGGTCTCGATCTTGCGCTCCAGCGTGTGCGCGGCATCGAAGATGAATTGCTTGCTGAGCTCGTACATCAGCGGATTCCCAAAAATTTATGCGTCTGCAGGGACAGGCGCCAGCGCGGATGCGCCATGCAATACGCCACGGCGGCGGCGGTATTGGCGGCCTGGTCGGGGCCGTCCATCGGTTGCAGCAGGAAATGCTGGAAGGCCAGCCCCTCGAAGCGCGCCGGGAGGGCGTCCGGCTGCGGGAAAACCAGCTTCAGCTCGTCTCCGCCCGTAACCGCCAGCGCGGCGCCGGCTTTGGGGCTGACGCAGAGCCAGTCCACCCCGGCCGGCGGGGCGATGGTGCCGTTGGTTTCCACCGCGATCTCGAACCCCGCCGCATGCAGGGCATCGACCAGAGATTTATCGAGCTGCAGCAGCGGCTCGCCGCCGGTGAGCACGACCAGCCTGTCCTCCGGCTGGCCCTGCGGCCAGGCGGCGGCGATGGCGGCGCTGAGACCGGCGGCATCGGCGAAGCGGCCCCCGCCGGTGCCGTCCGTGCCGATGAAGTCGGTGTCGCAGAAGCGGCAGATCGCCGTGGCGCGGTCTTCCTCGCGGCCCGACCAGAGATTGCAGCCGGCGAAACGGCAGAACACCGCCGCGCGGCCGGCATTCCGGCCCTCGCCCTGCAAGGTGTAGAAGATCTCTTTAACGCTGTAGGCCATGGCTGCGGCGTGGGGATTATAGCCGGGCGGCGCGCATGGCAATGCCGCTTATGCGAAACCCTGCCCCGCTGCGGCAAAGCCCCAGCGCAATAGGTGTTTAGATTGACGCGGCAGCGTCAGGTGTGGGGCATCGAGGCTCTCGCCCGCGGCGCGCTCGGCCACCCGGCCCCGTGGTTGCGGGCTCTGCTGTCGATCCGCGACCAGATAGTCCGCCTGTTTGGCATCAAATCCTCGCGTCAACTGCGGGAGCAGGCCGTGGGGGGCGAGGCACATCGATGTGTTCAGGGTCAGGTCAAGATCGCGCGACGAGTCCAGCTACGTCGTCGGCGCGGAGCTGGTCGTGGATGGCGGTGTCTCGCAGATTTAAGGCTGAGCCGTGGTAGCAGGCGAAATGCTCGTAAGCGTCTGCTCGATCATTCAGCACGCCTCACATCGTCCAAATGGCGCGGCAACCGGCGTGCGGCGAGGAAAACCGCGACCTGAAATATGCAAAGAAGCAGAAAGGCCCAGGCGTAAGCGGTCGCCACCGCCGGGCCGGAACCATGCGCCCCCAGCCGCCAGGCGAGGAAAGTCGCGCAAAGCGTTGTCATGATCGGCCCGCCGAGACGCTGAGCGATGTTTAGCGAGGTGGTTGCCATGGGCAGATCTTGCTTGGGGATAGCGGCATATGCAGCGGTCATGGATGGCAAGCCGACGGCGCTCATGCCCAAGCCCCGCAGGAACAGGGCGGGGATGAGGAAGAACAGGTTGAGCCCATGGAGCGCCAGATAAAGAAACGCCAGCGTGGCCATGCAACCCAGCAGCGCACCGCCCGCCGATAGGGCACGGATGCCAAACCTGTCGGTCAGCGCACCCATCTGCGGATAGGTCACCATCATGCCCAGCCCGAGTGGCGCCAGCATCCAGCCCATCTCGGCGGGCGCGCGGCCGCATGCCTGAATCAGAAAGGCGGGGATGAGCATCTGCCCCGCGAACTGCACGCCGTTCGAGAGGGACTGCGTCACAACGGCAGCCGAAAACACCCGGATCTTGAACAACCGCAGATCAACCAACGCCGCATCGCCTTTGCGCCGTGCCGTCCAAAGAAAACCGGCAATCATGATGATCCCGGCAGCGAGGGCCGCACGACCGGTCATCCGCCCGATCTTGTCCGCGCCGTAGAGGCACAACGCCAATCCGGGCGACAGCAATGCAAGGCCAAGCCAGTCCAGCTTCTTGCGGGTGAGCTCTTCCCGGTCTCGCGGCAGGAACCGAATGGCCAACAGGAAGGCGAGCGCGCCGACTGGCAAATTGACCAGGAAAAGCCAGCGCCATGACGCATATTGCAGGATGGCGCCGGCAATGATCGGACCAAAGACCGGCGCCAGCAGAACCGGCAGCGCCATGTAACCAGCCACGCGCGCCATGTGCCTGCCGGCCGCCTTGGCGATCATCATCTGCGCCATGGGGGCGAGCAGCCCGCCGCTGATGCCCTGAAAAACGCGGAACGCGATCAAGCCATCCGCCGACCAGGCCAGCCCGCACAGCGCCGAGGACAAGGTGAAACCCGCGAAACACCAAAGATAAAGCGATTTTGCGCCGATGCGGCCGACCAGCCATCCGTTCAACGGCAGAGCCAGGGCCAACGCCAGAAGATAGCCGCTGGTGACCCACTGAATGATTGAGAAACTTACGTGCAGATCCGCAGCCAGGCTCGACAGGGAGACATTGACGATGGTGGCATCGAGTTGCGCCAGCAGACCGCCAAACAAGGCGACGGCGGCAATTCTCCATACCGCGGGATCGAGCTGCGTATCCTTCGCGACATCTTCCGGGGCCGGGCCTTGGGGCATGCGTTATGAATGCTTCGGCGAATGGCCACCGTGGAAACGCCCGAATGTGCGGGCGGAAAACAGGCCGATCAGCAGCACGCCCGCGCCAGCGGCGATGACCTGATCGGCGGCATGCAGATTGAAATTACCGACGCGAATAAGCAGCAGATAGGCCAAGACAAGGTTCGCAAATCCCCAAAGCACATTGACGGTGGAAGAGGAAAGCCCCTGCCCCGGCGGCTTGGCGAACGGGCTTTGAAAGGCCTGCCCCATCATGCCGCTGACGAAATGCGGAACGGCATTGGCGAGAAAAACCCCGCCGAACAGATAAGACACGTCATGAAGCCAATTCATGATTAAGGGCTCCTTGTCAGAAGATAAAGGCTGGGCGCCAACCTGCGGCTGGGCCCGTGCTGCGACCTATTCCGCTTCACCCAGACGTTTGATCAGCACGACCGCGGACATGAGCGTCTCTCGCTCTGAAGGGGTGAGTTTGGCCATGGCTTCGAGCAGCCATTTCTGTTTCGCGGCACTGCGCCGGTGCCGCGCCTGAATGCCAGCCTCCGTCAAAGCGAACAGAATCTGCCGGCCATCGGTTGGATGCGGTTGGCGCGAGACCAGCCCCTCACCTTCCAATTCCGCGAGAGTGGCACCCATGGATTGCGGCTTAACCCCCTCTGCCCGCGCGAGATCGGCTGTCGTCATCGGGCCGGCTTTATCGAGCCGTGCCAGCACCATGGTCTGGGACCATGTCAGCCCGTCCGGGTTGGTGTCGGCACGCAGGCGCCGCAAGAGTTGGCCGATCGCCAGCGAAAGCTCGGTAACGGCCATTTCGAGAGGCGCGGGCATGCCGGAAGATCGATCCATGCCCTCACTCTTACATAAAAACAGTTAAACTTGCAAGCTTTCCTGTTTATTGAGGCGTGCGGCGTAAGCGACGCTCTCTCAGGCCCGCCCGATACCAAGGCGGTTGGCGGCTTCACGCGCTTCCGCCTCGCGGCGCGGCAGACTATCCGCCATCTGTTCCCGATACGCCGCCAGGATCGCGGCCGGGGCGGCTTCCGGGCGCCCCGCGTCGAACGGCGGCGCGGGGGCATATTCAAGCCCGAGCTGAATGGTCTGCGCCTGCTCCACGCCCCCGATCTCGGCCAGCACCGCCAGAGCGAAATCAATGCCCGCCGTAACCCCGCCACCGGTTATGATGTTTCCATCGCGCACGACGCGTCCGTCATCGGCGATCGCGCCAAACAGCGGCAGAAGATGCCGCCAGGCCCAGTGACAGGCGGCCCGCCGGCCAACCAACAGACCGGCAGCGCCGAGGATCAGCGAGCCGGTACATACCGAGGTGACATAGCGCGCCGCCAATCCCAACCGCCGGATCTCGGCAATGAAGGCTATATCCAGTGCCGTGGCGGTCGTAGCGCGGCCGCCCGGCACACAAATCAGATCGCAGGCGTCAATCTCCGCCAGCCGCCTGGTTCCGGCAAAAACCAGCCCCTCGCTCGGCACGTCGCCCCCGGCGGGGCTGGCGATGATCACCTCGCTATCGGGCCAGCGCACGAAAAACTGATGCGGCCCAGTGAAATCGAGCTGGGTCATGCCGGGATAGATGGCGAAGACGATGCGGAATGGCGCGTTGTTCATGACAGGCTCCTGATGCTGACAAAACCATGCCCGAACCGGCCGGTTGACCAAATGACAATGATCCCTCATTTTCTGACGGCGATGAAGAATGTTGCGCTCTTCCTCTTCGAGGATTTCCAGATCCTCGACGCCGCCGGCCCAACCACCGTGTTCGAGATCGCCGAGCGGCTCGCGCCCGGCTCCTACCGTCTCCAGGTCCTTTCGATACAGGGCGGCACGATCCGCAGTTCGTCCGGCCTCGCCCTCGACAGCCTCCGGGCTGATGGCGTGCCGGCCATGGACACGCTGATCGTGGTCGGCGGCAATGGCAGCCGACGGGCGATGCACCATCATGAGAGCACCGCCTATCTTCGCAGCCGCGCCCGGGATACGCGGCGTCTCTGCAGCGTCTGTTCAGGTGCCTTTCTGCTGGCCGCGGCGGGGCTGCTTGACGGCAAGCGGGCAACGACCCACTGGCATCGGGCGGAAGAATTGCAGCGCTTGTTTCCTTCAATACGCGTCGAAGCCGATCGCATCCATGTCCGCGACGGCAGGATCTGGACGTCCGCCGGCATCAGCGCTGGAATCGATCTGGCCCTCGCGCTGGTCGCGGAGGATCTGGGGGAAGCGGTCGCAAAACGTGTAGCGCAACAGATGGTCGTCTATTACCGCAGGCCAGGCGGGCAATCACAATTTTCCGCGCTGGCCGAACTGGGCAGCGATGCCACGCCCTTCGCGCCATTGTTGGATTACATGCGCGCCCATCTCTCCGAGCGCCTGACCGTGGAGCGGCTCGCGGCATATATGGCGATGAGCCCGCGTAACTTTGCCCGCGCCTTCACGCGCGAGATGGGGATCAGCCCGGCCAGGGCCGTGGAACGGTTAAGGCTTGAAGTCGCCCGGGAGCGCGTCGAGTCCTCCCGCGAGCCGATCGAACAGATCGCGGTATCAACGGGATTTCACGACCCCGAGCGAATGCGCCGGGCATTCGTTCGAAATTTCGGCCAGCCGCCGCAGGCTATGCGCCGCGTTTGCAGATATGCCTGAGCAGGCCTTGGTTTTCTTAAAGGTAATTCCTGTATGATTCCGGAGATGGTTTGGGGGGTGCCTTTTGGACTCAAGAAGCCCGCTAGATCTTTAATTTAAAGAACGGGTTTCTGGTTTCGGGAGTACGAATTGAACATATGACCTTCAGGTTAGCGACCTCCTACACCACCAATGGAGGCACGCCCGACGGTTAAGGCAGGCTATTTTTGGCCGCTGCTGGCAGTGCCGTCGCCGCCATTATTTCCGGTCATGCCATTTGAAGAGCCGGAATCCACCCCGCCGGAGGGCGGTGCTGTATCCTGAGGCTTCCCAGCTTGCCGCATTTCATGCGGCTTTTTTGTCGTTCCAGGATGCGGCACCTTCGTTGTGGTGCTGGTGGCGTCCTGGTTGGGCGAGGTGAGGGGCTGCGCAATAGCCGGACCGCAGCTCGCCGCTAGCAGCGCCAGAGACGCAGCAAATATGGATTTTATCATGATCGAACCTCCTTCGCGATGCCGAAGCCGAGCATAGGAAAAAACTGCGCGCCTAACGAGTAAAAATGGAATGTCCAGAATCACATGAACATCACATCGTCCAGCACCGCCTTGAAAGCTGCCTCGGAATCATTGATTTCATGAGAGCTGGACTAACGTGACCGGACTTTTCATAGGCTTATAGAGGAGGTTTTTCTGGGAATGGTTAAAAGCCGTATGTTAATTCAAAACTCTGTTGCAATCACCTAGAAGACCTCCAACCTCCCGCTTGTCAGGCGGCATGCTGCCTCTGACGACAACAGCACGGAGAAACGCTATGGCTGAAAAACATAATTCAAATCCTGGAAATTTCGCGAATGACCGTGAAAAAGCCGCGCAGGCAGGCCATAAAGGCGGCCAGCACAGCAGCGGCAATTTCGCCAACGACCCTGAGCGCGCCGCGGAGGCCGGCCACAAGGGCGGCCAGCATAGTAGCGGCAATTTTGCCAATGACCGGGAACGTGCCGCGGAGGCGGGTCATAAAGGTGGTCAGCATAGCGGCGGCAACTTCGCCAATGACCGCGAGCGTGCGTCCGAAGCCGGCCGCAAGGGCGGCTCGCACTGACCCAGGACCGATCGGGAGCGTGTCGCGCGCTCCCGATCCCTAATCGCCACCAGGAGAACGACAATGGGCCTTTTCACCACCCCGATCAAAACGCTCGATGATCTGTATCTGCATACACTGCGCGATATCTATTATGCGGAGCTCCAAATCATCAAGGCATTGCCGAGGATGATCGAAAAATCCAGCAACGAGGCGTTGAAAACTGCGCTATCGACACATTTCACCGAAACGCAGGAACAGATCAAACGGCTTGAGGCAGTGTTCCAGCATCTCAATACCGAGGCGAAGGGTGTGACCTGCGAAGCCATCGAAGGCATTATCGCCGAAGCCAAGCAGGTTATGAGCGATGTTGGCGACCTCGACGTTCTCGACGCGGCGATCGCCTCGGCGGCGCAGGCCGTGGAGCATTACGAGATTAGCCGCTATGGCACATTGATCGCCATGGCGAAACGCCTGAACCGCGATGAATGTGTCGGCCTGCTGGAGGCCACGTTGCAGGAAGAAAAACATGCCGATCACAAGCTGACCGAAGTCGCCGAGCGCGAGGTCAACAAAAAGGCGGCGTGAGAACCGTGGATTCGGTCCGAGAGTCCCGTCCTGCAAGCGGGTAAACCTACATGGACTCTGAAAAGAGAAAGGAAGCGCCGTGAATCAGTACGACATGCAAGACCCGACCACCCAATATCCGAAGCCCGAGTTTGAGCGGCAGCCCCAATCTCCGCCTGGGCTCGCCGCCGATATGGTGCCAAAGCCGGATCATGGCGAGCGCAGCTATAAGGGGTTCGGGAGACTGAGAGGTCGAAGGGCGCTGATTACCGGCGGCGATAGCGGCATCGGGCGGGCAATCGCAATTGCCTTTGCACGCGAAGGCGCTGATATCGCGATCAACTACCTCTCTGCCGAGGATGAGGACGCAGCGGAAGTAAGCCGTATCCTCACCGAGGAGGGACGGAATGTCACGCTTTTACCAGGCGATTTATCGGAAGAGGCTTTTTGCGTAAACCTCGTGGCAGATGCCACCCACGCATTGGGCGGGCTGGATATTCTGGTCAATGTTGCCGGTAAGCAAGTCTATGTCGAGCAGATTTCGGATTTGACCACGGAGCAATTCGATAAGACCTTCAGGACCAATGTCTATGCAATGTTCTGGCTCTGCAAGGCCGCTCTTCCCGCCATGCCGCCTGGCAGCACAATCATTAATACAACCTCGATCCAAGCCTACAAGCCGTCGCCGGGGCTTTTGGACTATGCCTCGACAAAAGCGGCGATTGCAGCGTTTACCCACGGTCTGGCCAAACAGGTGGTGGAGAAAGGGATTCGGGTAAATGCCGTGGCGCCGGGCCCCATCTGGACACCGCTGCAGCCAAGCGGCGGCCAGCCACAGGAAAAAGTGGAGGCATTTGGCGCCGAAGTGCCCATGAAGCGGCCGGGTCAGCCGGCGGAACTTGCGCCGATTTACGTATTGCTGGCTTCACAGGAATCGAGCTTCGTCACGGGAGAAATTTATGGTGTCACCGGTGGCGGCCACTTACCGTAGTCGAAAGGAACTGCGTTATGGCCCAGAACCGGACGACGGCCAATGAGCCGGTAGGCGATATCGATCCTGGTGGCACGCACCCGACAAAACCTGTCAGATCGCCTGCCAGGGCCCCCGAAGAACAGCATACCGAGACGGGGGACCGCAATGCCATGAAAAACAAGCCGCCCCGCACGGATTATGAGCGCCAGGGTCAGACTAAAACATGATCAGATTGCCAATGCTGCTGTCGATGGCTTTGTTGGCGAAGTTCACATTGCCCGCCTGGGGGGAATCCGAAGATAATCCTCCCTTTTCTCAGGAGGATTTGGATTTCATCACGGCGGCTTACAATCTCAGCCTCGATCAAATTCATTTTGGCTGATAGGGCGGAAAAAGCGGGAGGTGAAAAATCCCGTTTCCTGGCGGACAAGATCGCACCCGAGCATAGAAAAATCGACACCACTTTAAGAGGCTTGGCGCGCAGGAAAGTGGGAAGCGCCATCGCGGTGCCGCTGAGTGGCCAGCATCCAGCAACGGACGCCTTGCGAGGCAAGAGCGGAGCGCTGTTTGACCGCGCCTACATCGCGGCAGCGCGGGAAGGAAAGCGGAAGGACATCACGCTTTTCTATAAAGAGGCTGCGGCAGGGCATAGCCATATGCTCAGGCGGTTCGCTGATTCAGAGCTCCCAGCGCTACGCTCAAATCTCGAACTTCTGCGGAAAAACCGAAACTGAGCAGACATCAAATGGAGGTTTTCCATGAGACGGCGCGCGCGTATCAAAGCCTATAAGAATGCGTCTGGTGGCTGGGGTTCGGTTCATTCTCTTGGCAATATTTTGCTACGCGAGCATGTTCCCCTAAAAGCACTGCCTGTTCTCAGCCGCCAGAATAAGCCAGATGGTTTTGCCTGCGTTAGCTGCGCCTGGGCGAAGCCGGCGAAGCCTCATCTGTTTGAGTTCTGCGAGAACGGAGCCAAGGCGACTTCATGGGAGATCACACGTAACCGTGTTGAGCCCGAATTTTTCCAGAAATATTCAGTAACAGAATTGATGGAGTGGAACGATTTCGAGTTGGAACAAGACGGCCGTCTCACCCATCCCATGCGTATCCGGGAAGGGCAGAATCATTATGAAGCGGTCTCCTGGGAGACGGCGTTCGCGGAAATCGGCCGTCTTTTGAAAGGCTATAATGCGGATTCCGTTGTATTTTACACATCGGGTCGCGCCTCACTCGAGACCTCATATCTATACAGCCTGTTTGCCCGTGCTTACGGCACAAATAATTTGCCTGACAGCTCGAACATGTGTCACGAAACGACATCTGTGGCTCTGCCCAAGTCTATTGGCGTACCCGTCGGTACTGTTACGCTTGAAGATTATGATCATACCGACTTGATTTTTTTCTTCGGGCAGAACACAGGCTCGAACAGCCCGCGTATGCTGCATCAGCTCCAGGATGCGCGCCGGCGCGGCGTACAGATCATAACCTTCAACCCGCTGCGCGAACGTGGGCTGGAGCGCTTCGTCAATCCACAATCTCCTGCGGAGATGCTGATAAAGCCCGCTACAGAAATCAGTACACAGTATCACCAGTTGATGGTCGGTGGAGATGCCGCCACACTTATGGGATTATGCAAGGCGGTCATTGAGATGGATGATAATGCGCAGGCTATGGGCCATGCTGGCGTGATCGATCGTGCGTTTGTTGAAGAGCATTGCGCAGGCTTTGAGGAGTTTGCCGCTGCGGCGCGTGGACATGATTGGTACGATATCGTCCGCCGATCCGGCTTGTCGCGCACCGCCATCGAGGCTGCCGCAGCAGTGTACACGCGCGCCCCGCGCGCCATGGCGTGCTATGGCACGGGCCTCACCCAACACAAAAACGGCGTGGAGACAATTCAGCTTCTTGTCAATCTGCTGCTTTTGCGTGGCAATATCGGCCGGCGGGGTACGGGAATCTGTCCGGTGCGGGGCCATTCCAATGTGCAAGGCCAACGCACTGTCGGCATTAGCGAGAAGCCGGAACTGGTCCCGCTAGACCGGCTCGAAGCTCAATATGGATTTGCGCCGCCACGAGGAAAAGGCTTGAATATTGTTGAGGCATGCGAGGCATTGGTGAACGGTAAGCTGCAGGCTGTATTTCAACTTGGCGGCAATCTTGTCCGCTCCGTACCAGACCGCATACGAATTGAAACCGCCTGGCGGGAATTGCCCCTCAGTGTCAGTATTGCCACCAAGCTCAACCGCAATCATCTCATTCATGGCAAGCTTGGATATATTCTGCCCTGCCTCGGTCGGAGCGAGGAGGATATCCAGCCTTCTGGCCCGCAGGCTGTATCTGTCGAGGACAGTACCGCCTGCATCCATGGCTCGCGCTGGCGCCAACTGCCGGCGAGCCCAACCTTGCTTTCCGAAACAAGGATTATTGCCGCTTTGGCGAAAGCCACCCTGGCGCCCAATCCACTTATGGACTGGGAGGGCTGGGCCGACGATTATTCCAGAATCCGCAGAGCACTTGGCGAAACCTACCCGGAGATTTTTCACGACATGGAGCGGCGTATGTGGCTGCCAGGTGGTTTTCCGAGGCCGATCAAGGCCCGCGAACGTATTTGGCAGACCGAGAGTCAACGGGCGAATTTCATCACGCCCGAGAGCCTTAAGGAAGATCCTCATCCGCAGGATGAACGCCGTGACGTATTTCGGATGATGACGTTACGCAGCAATGATCAATTCAATACGACCATATATGGCTATAATGACAGGCTTCGCGGCATCAAGGGTACCCGCATGGTGGTGCTATTGAACCGTGACGACATGATCCGGATTGGCATCGAAAAAGGCAACATATTGATGCTTGAGACGGTTTGGGATGACGGGCTTGAGCGTAAAAAGGGCGGATTTCGTGCCACCGGTTACGATATTCCGCCGGGCTGCTGCGCCACTTACTATCCAGAATCCAATGCGTTGTTACCCTTGTCACATTATGCCGTGGGAAGTTTCACGCCAGCGGCAAAATCAATTCCGATCAGGGTCATCAAGCCCTCCAACTGAACTCACACGAAAAGGAAGAACGAGCCGAAGGCGGAACACAGCTTTATTGCCATCACGGAGATTCGGCCAATCCGTTATCTTCGTTCATGGCTGGTCGTGCGGCGTTTAACATACCAATCCTAGTCATCAACGGCACCTGGAAGGGGAGGGTATCGCTTCAATCATTTACACTGAAGCCAGTGAACCGCCATGCATCAACGAAGCGGAAGATCACAGAAAGGGCCTATGCATTTCGGCTATTTTTCTTCCGGAAGATCTTCCATGGCGCGGTCCAAAGCAGCTCCAACCAATTCGCTTGCCCATTTATTGATAAGTGATTCCAGCGTTTCCTCTTGCATTCCCTGGCGCCATTTTGTTCCAAAATGGCCGTCCAGACGAAGGATCAATTCATCGGCATACATCTGTTACTCCTGTTAAAAGCATGATGGTTATTTTATTTAACGCGTGACCCGCTATTAACTTTTTTCTGTACGAATGTTTCGCTAAATCATATTTGGCGCATTATGTAGGGACCGGACCACGGCCTTTGTCTTTCGGTGGCACAAGCTACATAATTATACCATATCTCACTCTTGAAAGGAATATGTCTTGTCAAATGATCGAAATGACCGCGAGACGGACATCAAGCAAATCGCTTATCATTTTTGGAATGACGCGGGCCGCCCTGCGGGCAGGGACGTTGAGTTCTGGCAGCAGGCGGAAGCGGAATATAGCCGCCGCGTTTCGAAGCAAAATCAGGACCATATGGTTGAGAAAGCTGGTGAAGACAGTTTTCCAGCGAGTGATCCGCTCAATCACATGTAGCTGGAGCATGATGAAGAATTTTTTCCACCGCTCCTAACCCGGCAATTTCGGCTTGATGATCGTTTGCGGTCCTGCCTCTTTAAAAGCGAGTTGGATATCCGGCCCGTGGTGGCTGGCTTTAATTGGAACTGTCGATGCGTCCTTGGAATTTTCTGCTGCCTCCAAAGCTATGCGAGACGTAAAATATTAGCCTTTTGGCGGCGTCTCGTACCAAACCATCCGTAGCGGTATCGTCTCTGCTCCCGTGGCCTTGGCTTGCCGGAAGCGGCGATTGACGTGCTTAAGGTCGCAGATTTTGTCGAATTCTTCCCGGATGATTACGTTGCCGTGGACGTCTATCAGTTCATATACGATAGCCATATCCGCCTCCGAGCAAAGGTAACTCTTTGGGTATGATATTTTCCTTTGCTTTTGGTTTATTTGCAACCGAGAATTTTAAAGAAATTTCATGAATTCGAATATTCAGGGAACAAATTCTTGTTGATTCCGGTTACGGTCTTCACCCTGTCTTTTAGGTCCTCGGACGGTCATCGGGCTCTTCTCTGCTTATGGAGAGCACTGAATAGTCCCGCTTCTCACAGCTCTTGTCGACGATGCCTTCCAGTTCGCACCTATGGCTTGTTGGGTGTCATAAAATTAAATTTTAGCGCCATTCTTATTGCCGCCAAAGCACCAAAATCTCTGGAAGTCTAACGGAATATGCTAACATGTCGTCATTTGCTGCGCGCAAATCCGAATTGGAGTTCGTTGGCTGCCGCGATTGCGGACAAATCCAGTCAATTGCCGCTGCGGCTTATGGCGGCTCACTGCGTTGTGTCCGATGCGGCTACACTCTGGAACGATTGAACGGGCGCAGCCTCACTTTGGCCTTCGCCTGTAGCCTGGCGACCTTACTGCTGCTATTTCCTGCCAATCTGCTGCCGATCCTGCAGGTCAATATTCTCGCCGCAACCAACCATAGTTATATTGCTTCCGGCGTAGTCGGGATCTGGGCGCAGGACTGGCCAGTGGCCGCCATCGTCATCGGGCTGGAGATCATCGCTCTGCCCTTTCTGCGCTTTGGTCTGCTCAGCCTGGTGCTGGGCATGCTTTGGCTTGGCCGGCCAGCGGCGTGGCTCGGGCGTGGGTTTCGCTGGGCCGAGTGGCTGGATAACTGGGCGATGATGGATGTTTTCGTCTTTGGCGGCTTCATCGGCTATGAGCGTGTGGTGCAGGAACTGCCGGTGCGGATTCTTCCCGGCGGTTATTGCGTTATTGCTGCGGCCTTCCTGTCTCTGGTAACGCGCGCCGCGCTCGAGCGCCGGCAGATCTGGCGGCGCATCGGCCCCGTCGCTCGCGAGGCCGCACCGGACATGATCTGCTGCACCAGTTGCGACCATCCGGCGCCGCCGGTGGCCGAAGGCCGACCTTGCCCGCGCTGCGGCGCCACGATGTGGCGCTGCCGGCCCTATGCGCCGATGCGCGCCATGGCCCTCACTCTGGCCGGCTTCGCCTTCTATCCGGTCGCTTATCTCTACCCGATGGAATCAAGCGACGTGCTGGGGGACCTCACCGGCTATTCCATTCTCACCGGCGTATTCAAGCTGGTGCAGGCTCATTTGTGGATCTTCGCCGTGATCATCTTCAGCGCCAGCGTGCTGATCCCGCTGCTGAAACTCTTCGCCTTCGCCTGGTTCGGGCTCTCCATCCAGCGCCGCTCCCGTGCCCGGCTGCGGCTGAAAACCCGGCTCTACCGGCTGATCGACACGATCGGCCGCTGGTCGCATATCGATGTCTTCACCGTCTCGGTGTTCCTGCCGCTGATGCATCTTTCCGGATTGCTGGCCGTTCTCGTCGGCAAGGCGCTGCCCGCTTTCCTGGCGGTGGTGGTGCTGACCATGTTGGCCGCCTCGCTGTTCGACCCGCGGGCGATGTGGCTGGCCGCGGAGCGGCGGGCATGAGCGAAACCCCACCGCCGCCGCCCGAACAGGCCGCCTTCCGCCCCTCGAAATGGCCAGGGCTGATTTGGGCGGTGCCGCTGGCGGCGGTGGGCATCATCGGCTGGCTGAGCCTCAGCGCCTTCGTGCATCACGGGCCGCGTGTGCGGGTGGCATTTCCGGTGACTGGCGGCTTGCGGGCCGGCACCACAAAGGTTGAGTATCAGGGCTATGTGGTCGGCCATGTCAGTGCCGTGCGGCTCGGGAAAGATCTGCAAAAGCTGCAGGTGACGCTGGATTTCGACAATCGCATGGCCGGGCATCTGGGCCCGGGCACGCGTTACTGGCTGGCCGGTACCCGTTTCAGCCTGGCGCATCTCAGCAATATCAAGGATATGATCTCAGGCCCGGTGGTGATGCTGGACCCGCATGCCGGCGCCACGGTCACGCATGCCCAAGGGCTGGGGGCGCCCCCGGCATTGAGCGGCTCGCCGCCCGGCCTACCCCTCACCCTCACCGCCGCGCGGCTGGACAATCTTTCCGCCGGCTCGCCGGTTTTCTTCAAAGGCTATCATGTCGGCCAGGTGACCAGCGTGGCGATGGCGCCGGATGGCGGGCATTTCAACATTGCCCTGTTCATCAAGGCGCCTTGGGAAGGGCTGGTCACCGCGCGGACGCGCTTCTGGAACGCTGGCGCCGTGCGACTCTCCACGGGCGGCGGCGGGCCGGGGGTGCAATTACAATCCGTTCCGGCGCTGCTGATGGGGGCGGTGGCGTTCGAGACGCCGCCTGTCCCGGGCGCCGCGCCGGCAAAAAGCGGCGCCACCTTCACGCTGTATGCCAGCAAGACGCAGGCGCAGGATGCCCCGGGGCAGGACGCGGTGCGCTACGCGGCAATTTTTCCTGGCGGGCCGCACGGGCTCAAGCCCGGCGCGCCGGTGCAGATCGAGGGGGCGTCGGCCGGCAGCGTCAGCGATGTCGCCTTGCAGTATGACGCGGGGCAGGGCGCGCTGCGGACCCGAGTGACCTTCAGCCTCTCCCCCGAGCGCGCCGGGGTGGCGGATGCGGCCGGGCTCAACGCCATGCTGGCGACATTGGTGGGCAAGGGGCTGAGGGCTGAGATGGGCAGCAGCGTGCCGGTGGTCGGCGGCAAGATTATCCAGCTGGAGATGGCCAAAGATGCACCCCCGGCCGCCATCCAGCCCGGCACGCCGCCTTTGATCCCCAGCTTCGGTGCCGGCGGCGGCGATGTCAGCGGCGTCATCACCCAGCTCAACCAGGTGCTGGCCAGCGTCAACGGCATGCGGCTGGACCAGATCGCCGCCAATGTGCAGAGCGCCACCCGCCATATCGCCAGCCTCACCGGTTCGGCGCAGACCCGGCGCACGCTGCGCCATCTTGACCAGACGATGCGCCATATCGACGACATCACCCGCCGGGCCGATGCGCAACTGCCGGCCCTTCTCAGCGCGGTTCAACAAAGCGCCGATCAGGCCCAGCACGCGCTGCGCGATGCGCGGAACCTGCTGGCGGCGCAGCGCCAGGGCAATGCGGCGGCGGATAGCGGCGACCTGCCGCAGACGCTCTACCAGCTGTCCGAGGCGGCGCGTTCGCTGCGCGCGCTGTCTGATTTTCTCACCAGCCATCCCGGCGCGCTGTTGACCGGGCGGAGGGATTGACGATGCGACGAACCGTACTGCTTCTGCTGCTCCTGCTTTCCGCCTGCGCCGGCAAGCCGACCACCTATCTGACACTCGTCCCGGTGCCGGGCGTGGCGCGGCCGGCCTTCGGGCTGCAAGCGCTCGCGGTCAGCGCCATCGACATTCCTCCGGCCATCGACAGGCTGCATCTGACCACCGGTGCGGCGCCTGGGGTGCTGCATGTCGCGGGCAATACCCAATGGGCCGGGCCGCTGGGACCGATGGCGCGGATCGTGCTGGCGCAGGATCTGGCGGCACGGCTGACACGCACGGATGTGCTGATGCCCGGTGACCCGCTGCCGCCAGAGGGCGCCGCCAGCCTGCAGGTGACGGTGCAGGATTTCATGCCCGATGCGACGGGCCAGGTGCGCTTGCGCGCGGACTGGACCGCGCTGGCGCCTGACGGGCAGCGGGTACTGGCGCAAGGCCGGTTTTCGCAGCGCTTCGATAGCGGCCAGGTGGCGGCTGACGAGGCGCGGTGCATGAGCCAGGCCCTCGGCGCCCTCGCCGACCAGATTGCCCTCCGGCTGGCGGGGCGGGCATGAGGCGGGCCCTGGTCATCGCCTTGTTTCTCGCCGGGCTGGGGCTGGCCACGGCGGCGGTGCTTTGGCTGGGGGCCGGTAAGGTGCTGCATGCCTTGTCCACGCTCGGCCCGGGCGGGCTGGCGGCGATCCTGCTCTGGCAGCTGGCGGTGTTCATCATCCTGGCCGGCGCCTGGCGGGTGCTTCTTCCCGGCGCGCCGTTCTGGCTAACGGTCTGGGGCCGGCTGGTGCGCGAGGGCGGCGAGACGTGCCTGCCATTCTCGGAGATTGGCGGGCTGGTATTTGGCACCCGTGCGGTGATGCTGGGCGGCGCCAGCCTGCCGCGCGCCGCTGCTTCCAGCCTCGCGGACATGATCTGCGAAGCGGCGGGGCTGGTGCCGTTTATCCTGATCGGGCTCGGGTTGCTGCTGGCGCGCGCCCCGCATGACGGGCTGATCTGGCCGCTGGCGGGCGGGCTGGTGCTGCTGCTGGCCGGGGCGGGGGGCGGCTATCTCGCCCGTCGCCGGCTGGCGCGGCTGGCGCGCGGCGCGGTGACGCGGCTGCTGCGCCCCTGGACCAAGAGCGCGCCGCGCGAGGCCGAGGCGATGCAAGCGCAGACCACCAAGCTGCTGCATGACCGGCCGCGCCTGGCGCTGGCCGCCTTGATCCATTTCCTGGCCTGGTGCGCCGGGGCCGGCAATATCTGGCTGGCTTATCATTTTCTTGGCGCAGCGGTGAGCCCGGTGGCGGCGCTGGGTATTGAGAGCCTGCTGAGCAGCGTCCTGGCGGTGGCCTTTCTGGTACCGGCGGCGCTGGGGGTGCAGGAACTGGCCTATATCGCCATTGGCGGCGCCTTTGGCGTGCCGCCGCATCTCTCCCTCGCCCTCTCCTTCATCCGCCGCGCGCGGGATATTCTGATCGGCGCGCCGGCATTGGCGATCTGGCAGGGGTTGGAGGCGCGGCGTTTGCGCCAGCGGACGAAGGAGGCCTGAGCCGATGCCCGCCACCGACATGCGAGGGCTGGGATGGCTGCTGGCGGCCGTCGCGACCGCGGCGCTGCTCTGGACGTTGTCGGGTGTGGTGATGCTGGTCTTTGCCGCGATCCTGCTCGCGGTGTTGCTGCGCGGCGCGGCGCTGCTTCTGGCCCGCTACACCCGCCTGCCGGTTGGCGGCGCGTTGGCGGTGATCATCCTGCTGCTGGTTTCCGTGTGCGGCGGGTTCGGTTGGTATTTCGGGCCGCGCTTTGTCAGCGAGGGTCAGCAATTGCTCCTCCAGATCCAGCATTATGCCGGGCATTTGCAACAGGATCAGGGCTTCTGGGGGCAGCTGGCGCGCCGGGCGATGGCGGCCAAGGGGGATTTCGCCATCGCACCGCTGGCACCGAAAGTACTGACGATGACGTTCGGCACTGGCGGCGGCATCCTGCTGCTGCTGGCCACGACGCTGTATTTGGCGATTTCGCCGGATCTCTATCTGCACGGCATCATCCGCCTGCTGCCTGTGCCCCGCCGCCGCCGGGCGGAAGACATCGCCTTCCAGCTCTGCCAGACGCTGCGCTATTGGATGCTCGGGCAGTTGGTGGACATGGGCGTGGTCGGCGTCCTGTCGATGACCGGCTTGGCGCTGCTCGGCATTCCACTGCCGTTGGCGTTGGGGGTGCTGGCGGGACTGTTGACCTTCGTGCCTTATGTCGGCGCCATCCTCGCCGGCATACCGGCGGTCATCCTCGCCTCCACCGTCGGGAAGCTGGCGATGCTCTGGGTGGTGCTGCTTTATACCGGCTGCCATTTGGTGGAAGGCTATTTGGTCGCCCCGCTGGTTTCACGCCGAACAGTGGCGCTGCCGCCCGCCGTGACCATCCTCGCGATGGCGGTACTGGGCGAGCTGTTCGGCTTCATGGGCCTGTTATTGGCCACCCCTTTGGCGGCGGCGGTGATTTTGCTGGTGCGGGAGATTTATGTGCGGGATTATCTCGAGGGCTGATTGTCCTGAGAGGGGCATGAAGAATGACGATTTCGAACGCACCAAAACCTCAACCGCCGGGGTAGGGTTTTTTGTGCGGTCCCTGGAGCCGGATGGCATAAGATGGAAACGCTGCGTGATTGCATCTTATGGCTGAATCCACCTTTAAATCATATTTAAATCATAAGTGAGAGGGCGATTCAGACGTTGAATTTACCCGCAAGGCGGATCAACCCAACGTCACCGCACTCTGGTAGGGCAGTTCGACGGCACCGCTGGGTGTGTTGGAAGAGATCAGCACCCAGCCCTGCCGCTCAATATAACGCCGGCAAACCTCAACCTGAATTCACGCTGGCCAGCACGGCAAGGATCAAAATCTTCAGGCTAGAAACGCGTGGTCAGACGGAGGTCAAAAAAATCTCCGGCGACGTCGTTTCTGACAGCGAAATTGTGATTCCATAGCGCCGTTAGTTTGAGGCCATTATGGAATTCATAAGATGCGATAGGGCCGATTCCGTAATTGATGCTGCGCGTACCGGGCTTGTTTTTCCCGTTTATTGTATCATTGCCGATCTGGATTTCCTGCTCGCCGCCTAGACCCAGGCCCCAGTCACCGATTTCCTTCATGAAGGTATAGTCGGCGGAAAATTCAGGGGCGGAGCGGTAACTATAATTTGGCGCGGTTTCGCTGGTAACAGGTATGGCGTAATGGGTGCCGATGCTGATATTCCAATCGCGATAGAGCCAGCTGACGCCGAAATCCGGCTGGATGGTGGTGTAGCCATTGCCTGACGGCGCGCCGCCATTGGTGAGTTTCCCTTGTACCAGGTCAGACATTTTATTTGTGGCGTCGTCCAGCAAAATGGTCAGGCCGGCGCGGACAAAGAGATGATGCGGCAGCGACCAGGAGAGGGCGCCTGGCATGAGGATGGTGTTGTAGATTCCGAAATTGCCACCGCCGCCGCCGAAATCGCGTTGCAGAGGCTGATAGCTGTTATAGTCGAAAGGCTGGCCGATGCCCGCCGCGTAGTTGCCACCGAGAATTTTAATGCCGGGAACCCAGAGTAGGATGGGCACTTCCACCAGCGCGCTGAGATTGGTGCCGGAGATTTTGTTGCCGTTATTATCGAAGCTGCTGTAGCTGGTGTAATAATTGTCAAGTTCGCCATAGAGACCCGGCGGGGGCAGAGCGCCGGCGGGAAGGCCTTCAAACACGCCGCGCAGATAAGGGTCCCATAATTCCTCGGCTTTCGCGCTGACGAAATTCATGCAGCTATAGAGTGCGGTCATGCCAAACAGAACGGACAGTTTTTTATTATATCGCATTTATACTCCCCAATTTTGAATATGTTGTGACGTCGCCGCGCGCCGGCGCCTCTCCGGCGTGGGGCCGAGGCGCGGTGGTGTCGGGCGGATGCGGGTAGGAGGCTCGCCGCCATGAAATCAGCCGCGCCTTACCGGCCTGGCTGTGGCGCCGATGAAGCAGCACGCCGGCGCGGCGAGCGAAATCTACTATTTCACCAAGGTATAGTTGTTCCCCCGTTTTAAGTATGGAGCTTTTGTTGTGGGCGCTCCAGAATGGGGGCAGAGGTTTTAACATCTGCCCGATGCTTAAAAAGATTATGATTTTTTAAGGATGAAGCGCAAGTGATGAAAAGCCAAACGCAGCCGAAAAGCCACTGAACCGAGCGATGTTGCTACGGGTTGCGGCAAAAGCGCCACACTTGATACCTTTAAAGTATTTTTGTGAGACCGTGCAGGTTTGTTCCGTGGCCGCGTGATAATCTGGGTCAGAGGCGTTCGAGCCCTTCAGGCACGCCATAGCCCCATTCCGCATAACGTTCCGCGATAATTTGCGCCATGAGGGCCAGTTCCGGAGAATGATCGCCGGTGCGGTGGCTGAGAATAATGGGGGAGGTGATGGTCTCGACAAGCTCTTTGTAGCTCACACCATCAACCTGCGATTTCTGGACGGATTCCGGCACGATGCACACGCCTTCCTCAGCCGCGACAAGGCCGATGGCAATTTGCAGTTCGCGGGCTTCGTGCGCGACGGCGGGGCTGAGGCCATGGTCCTGAAACAGGCCGAGAACCTGGTCGGCATAGCTGGGGCGGGGGCTGCGCGGATAGAGAATTTGCGGAACAGTGGCTAAATCCTGCAACGATACGGGTCCGTCACCGTTTAGCGGGCTGGCTGAGGGAATGGCGGCCACGAGCGGCTCCTCCCGCAGGATGATGCGGCGCACAGCGTCGTCATCGAAGCGGATGCGCCCAAACCCGATATCAATCCTTCCCTCCTTCAGGGCGTTGATCTGCTCCAGGCTGGTGAGTTCCTGCAAGGTGATCTCGATATGCGGCGCAGCGGCGCGGAAAGCCCGGATCAACGGCGGGAGGCGGGCATAGATTGTGGAGGCAACGAAGCCGATGCGGAAACGGCGTTTTTCCATCGCCAGAGCGCGCTTGAGCATCTCCTGCATTTCCTCAACCCGGTTGAGGACCTGTTTGGCTTGGTCGTAAAGCAGCTTTCCGGCCGGGGTGAGGCGCAGGGGGCGGCTTGAGCGGTCGAACAGCGGGGCGCCGATCTCCTCTTCCATTTGCTGGATCTGCCGGCTGAGGGGTGGCTGCGCGATCCGCAGTTTTTGCGCGGCAGAAGTGAAATTCCGCTCGGTGGCGACGGTGATGAAATAGCGAAGCTGGCGCAAATCCATGACTATACCTCTTGGGTATGAATATTAGATATATTTAGTGTTGGCAAAAGGTTTTTGAGAGGTTTAGCCGTCTCGTCATAGCAAGAAAGCATGATTGGAAACGATGTGGCGCTCACACTTGCCAGACTTGAAACGGTCTTATTGGACCTGCCGACAATCCGCCCGCATGTGCTGGCGATGGCGACGATGCGTGTGCAGAGCATCGTGCTGGTCCGGCTGACCAACAGCGATGGCGTGGAGGGGATTGGCGAAGGCACCACGATTGGCGGGGCGAGCTATGGGCCGGAAAGCCCGGAAGGTATCAAGCTGGTCATCGACCGCTATATTGCCCCGCTGCTGGAAGGCGAGGATCTCACCCGCGTGGGCGCGGTAATGGCGAAGATCAATAAACACGTCGCGGGCAATAATACCGCTAAATGCGCGGTGGAGACGGCCTTGCTGGACGCGCAGGCGCGGCGGCTGGGCGTGGCGGCTTCGGAGCTGATTGCTGGGGGCGGGTGCGGTCGCATCTGCCGGTCGCCTGGACATTGGCCAGCGGCGAGACCGCACGCGACATTGAGGAAGCCGAAGCCATGCTGGCCGCCCGGCGGCATAATGTTTTCAAACTGAAGATTGGCAAGCGCGATGTGCGCGCGGACGCGGCGCATGTGGAGGCGATAAAAAAAGCCCTGGGTGAGCGGGCCAGCGTGCGCGTGGATGTGAACCAGGGCTGGAGCGAGACGCAGGCGGAATTAGGGATGCGGTTATTGGCGCAAGCCGGTGTGGATTTGGTGGAGCAGCCGGTTATGCGCGGCTCAGGCGCGCTGGCGCGGCTTTCCGCGCGGCATGACGTGCCGATTATGGCGGATGAATCCCTGCACGGGGCGCGGGACGGATTCGCGGTGGCGGCAGGCGCGCAGGCGCGGGTGTTCGCGATTAAAATCGCCCAGTCTGGCGGGTTGTTCCCGGCGAGTGATGTGGCGCGGATGGGCCACGCGGCGGGGCTGGGGCTGTATGGCGGCACGATGCTGGAAGCAGGCGTTGGGACGGCCGCCTCCGCGCAGCTTTGCGCCACCTTTCCAAGCCTTGAATGGGGCACGGAGCTTTTTGGGTCGCTGCTGGTACGGGAGGATATTCTCGCGGAGCCGCTCCGCTATGCGGATTTCAGCTTGCAGGTGCCGGACGGCCCGGGGCTGGGCGTGCAACTCGACGAAGCAAAGGTCGCGCATTTCCGCCGTGACCGTACGGCGCCGCTTCTGCATGCCGTTGCCAAGAAAGGGGAGGCAAATGCTGTTTCAGGTTGAGATGGATGTGAATATTCCTCTGGGGTTTAATCCGGAGGAAGCCGCGAAATTGAAGGCGGCGGAAAAGGCGCGGTTTCAGGAACTGCAAAAGTCCGGAGCCTGGCGGCATATCTGGCGGGTTGTGGGGCGCTACGCCAATCTCAGCATTTTCGATGTACCCGATAACGCGACCTTACATGAATTGCTGACCACGCTTCCGCTTTATCCTTTCATGACGGTGCGGGTGACGCCGCTCTGTCGGCACCCATCCTCAGCCTATGCTGACGACCGCTGAATTTCCGCAAAATGAACGTTAAAACTTGAAAAGAGGAACAGAATGACCAAGATTTCAAAAACGCCAGATATGGAAGCTTTCATCGGCAAGATCGCCAATCTCAAGGGGCATGCCGATGCCCGCTTGAACAAGATCGTGGCCAAGATCATTGGGGATCTGTTCGATACGATTCACGAATTCCAAGTCACCGAGGATGAGTTTTGGAAGGCGCTGAATTATATGGCCGCGTCGGCGCCGGAATTCGGACTTTGGGCGGCAGGCGTCGGGCTTGAGCATTTCCTGGATGTGGAGATGGACAACCGCGACCGCGCTGCCGGGATTCCCGAAGGCACGCCGCGCACGATTGAAGGCCCGCTCTATGTCGCCGGCGCGCCGCTGCTGGAAGGCGGTGGCCGGCTGGATGACGGCACCGACAAAGGAGAGGTGCTGATGATGCGCGGCCAGGTACGCGACACAGATGGCAAGCCGGTGCCGGATGCCATCGTTGATGTGTGGCACGCGAATACGCTCGGCAATTACTCTTACTTTGACAAGACGCAGAGCGATTATAATATGCGTCGCCGGATCCGGACCGATGCGGATGGCCGCTATTGGTTCCAGAGCATCATGCCCTCCGGCTATGGCTGCCCGGAAGGTTCTGGCATTGAGCGGTTCCTGGCGGCGCTTGGACGCCATGGCAAACGTCCCGCCCATATCCATTTTTTCGTCACCGCGCATGGGCATCGTCAGCTGACCACGCAGATTAATATCGAAGGTGATCCGCTGGTGCATGACGATTTCGCCTTCGCGACCCGCGACGGGCTGATCCCGCCGGTGACGCGTCATTCTGACCCGGCGACGATCCATAAAGCCGGGCTGAACGAGCCTTTCGCGGAAATCGAGTTCGACTTTACCCTGACGCTGGCGAAATCCGAGGATGATGAGGAATTCTCATCCCGCGCCCGCGCCCAGGCAGCCTGATCATATAGGAGCGCGGCAATGGGCAACGCAATTCTAGACTATCTCGACAATGCAATCGTCGACGACAGGCAGAACGGTGTGTTCCGTTGCCGTCGGGATGTCTTTACCGAGCCGGCTCTGTTCGAGCTGGAGATGAAACATATCTTCGAAGGCAACTGGGTGTATCTGGCGCATGAAAGCCAGATCCCGGAAAACGACGATTATTTCACGACCTGGATCGGGCGCAAGCCGGTTGTCATCACGCGGGATAAAACTGGTGCGCTGCACGCCATGGTGAATGCCTGCGCGCATCGCGGTGCCACGCTGTGTCGCCGCAAGCATGGCCAGAAAGGCAGCTTCACCTGTCCTTTCCACGGTTGGACGTTCAGCAATACCGGCAGGCTGTTGAAGGTAAAAGACGGCAAGACGGGGGAATATCCGGCCAGCTTTAACCAGAATGGTTCACATGATCTGGCGCGCGTGCCGCGCTTTGCCAATTATCGCGGCTTCCTGTTCGGCAGCTTTAACGAGACTGTGTTGCCGATTGAGGAACATCTGGGCGGGGCGAAGCGCATTATCGACCAGATTGTTGCACAGGCCCCGGAAGGGATCGAAGTTTTGCGCGGCAGTTCCTCGTATATCTACGATGGGAATTGGAAGCTGCAGATGGAGAACGGGGCGGATGGCTATCATGTCAGTTCCGTGCACTGGAATTATTCCGCGACCATGGGGCGGCGGAATTATGAGGCGGAGGGCACGCGGACGGTCGATGCGAATGGCTGGTCGAAGAGTGTTGGCGGCGTCTATGCGTTTGAGCACGGACATATTCTGCTTTGGACCAAATTGCTGAATCCTGAGGTCAGGCCGATTTATGCGCAGCGTCAGGCCCTTGCCGAACGTGTGGGGGATAAGGAGGCTGAGTTTATCGTCTCGCAAACCCGCAATCTGGGGCTGTATCCGAATGTCTATCTGATGGATCAGTTCTCCACGCAGATCCGCGTGGTGCGGCCGCTCAGTGTCGATCAGACCGAGGTGACGATTTACTGCTTCGCGCCCAAGGGTGAAAACGCCAAGGACCGGGCGTTGCGGATCCGGCAATATGAGGATTTCTTCAATGTCAGCGGCATGGGGACGCCGGACGATCTGGAAGAATTCCGTGCGTGCCAGGGTGCTTATGAAGGCGCCGGGGCGCTGTGGAATGATCTGAGCCGCGGGGCGACGCGCTGGATCGACGGGGCGGATGAAAATGCCCTGGCCATGGGGCTAAAGCCAATATTGAGCGGTGAACGCAGCGAAGATGAGGGGTTGTTTGTCCGTCAGCACGAATATTGGGCGCACGTGCTGCGCCAGGCGGTCGTTGAAACCGGCGCCGCGGCGATGGAGGCGGTGGCATGAGCGCGGTGCTGGACAAGATTATGAGCCAGGATGAGGTGACGGCGTTTCTCTACCGTGAGGCGCGGCTGCTGGATGATCGCGCCTGGGAGGAGTGGCTGCAATGCTATGCGCCGGATGCGGTGTACTGGATGCCGGCTTGGGATGATGATGATACGCTTGTGGACGACCCGCAAAGCCAGATTTCCTTGATCTATTACCCGAACCGGGAGGGGCTGGAGGATCGCGTGTTCCGCATCAAGACCGAGCGCTCCGGCGCCACCAGCCCAGAGCCGCGCACCAGCCACAATATCAGCAACATCGAAATTCTGAGCCTGCAGCAGGATGAGGTTAAGCTGCGCTTCAACTGGCACACGCTCAGCCACCGCTACAAAAAGACCGATCAGTTTTTTGGCGCCAGCTATTACACGCTGACCCTGCGCGATGGCACGCCAAAGATTGCAAACAAGAAAGTGGTTCTGAAGAACGACTATATTCATCAGGTCATAGATATCTATCATATTTAGAGCCAGAATTCAGGAAACGAACCATGAGCTACCGTGTCGCATTGAACTTTGAGGATGGCATCACGCGATTTATCGACGTGAAAGATGATGAAAAACTGCTCGATGCCGCCTACCGGAATAAGATCAATCTGCCGATGGATTGTTCAGATGGTGTCTGCGGCACGTGTAAATGCCGATGCGAGACCGGCGCGTACGAGCTGGGCGATGAGTATCTTGACGAGGCGCTGACAGCGGATGAAGCGGCGCAGGGTATGGTGCTCACTTGTCAGATGGTGCTGAAAAGCGATTGCACGGTCGCGGTGCCGATGGCCTCCAGCGCCTGCAAGATCAAACCCGCGCAGCAGCACGGCAGCATTATGGAGGTGGCGCAACTTTCGCCCAGCACCATTCTGCTGAAGCTGGCCCTCGAGCAGCCGGCTGAGTTTCTGGCCGGGCAATATGTGCAGCTGGACATCCCCGGCACGGCGCAGAGCCGTGCTTATTCCTTCAGCACGAAGCCTGGCACCAAGGAGGCGGGGTTTTTGATCCGCAATGTGCCGGGCGGGAGGATGAGTGGCTGGCTGAGCGCGGGGGCGAAGCGGGGCGATAAAATGAGCTTTACCGGTCCGTTCGGTAGCTTTTACCTGCGCGCGGTGGAGCGCCCGGTTTTGATGCTGGCGGGCGGCACCGGGTTGGCGCCGCTGCTGTCCATGCTGGAGCTGCTGGCCGAAAACGGCACCGACCAGAAACTGCATCTGATCTATGGCGTAACACGCGACGGAGACTTGGTGGAAACCGACCGGCTGGATGATCTGGCGGCACGGCTGCCGAGCTTCAGCTGGACAAGCTGCGTTGCGGACCCGCAGAGCACGCACTCGCGCAAGGGGTATGTCACCGAGCATCTCGCCGGAACACCGGTGGAGGCAGGAGATTGCGATGTGTATCTCTGCGGGCCGCCGCCGATGGTGGAGGCGGTACGCCAGAGCTTCGCGGTACGCGGCTTCACGCCCTCCCGGTTCCTATATGAGAAATTTGCGGTGAGTGCGGCGGCATGATTTTTTCGGGACGCTTCGCGGGCAAGGCCATGGTGGTGACGGGCGCCGCGCAGGGCATTGGCAAAATGGTGGCGCTGCGCGCCGCTTCAGAGGGCGCGCGGGTGCTGCTGGTGGACCGCGCGCCATTTGTGAGCGAAACCGCAGCGGAGGCGGATGGCGAGGCCTATGGCCTGGTCGCGGACTTGGAAGGCTATGCGGGGCCGAAGCGGCTATGGACAAGGCACGAACCTTGTTGGGCGGTGTTGATGTGCTGATCAATAATGTTGGCGGCGCGATCCGTATGCGGCCTTTCCACGCGTTTGAGCCCGGGCAGATTGAGGCGGAGATCCGGCGGTCTTTAATGCCCACGCTCTGGTGTTGCCATGCCGCGCTGCCGGTGATGCTGGCGCAAAGGCGTGGGACCATTGTGAATATATCGTCCACCGCGACTTGCGGCATAAGGCGTGTGCCATATTCGGCGGCCAAGGGGGGATTAACGCGATGACGGCCTCTCTGGCCATGGAATATGGGCCGCTGGGTATCCGCGTTGTGGCGGCAGCGCCGGGGGGCACGCAGGCCCCGTCGCGCCGCGTGCCGCGCAACCCGGATGGTGACAACGACCAGGAACAGGGCTGGATGGCCGAAGCCGTGGCGCAGGTTACGGCCTCCACTTACATGAAACGTTACGGCACGCTGGAGGAGCAGGCCGGACCAATTTTGTTTCTTGCCTCGGATGAAGCCGCCTATATCACCGGCAGTGTGCTGCCGGTTTCTGGTGGCGATCAAGGGTGAAACGAAGAGCCTGGAGGGTCTGAAAGGCTGTTTATCTGATGTGGCCCGTGCGGTTATCGGAAAGGTTCAGGCGCTGCACACCTGTTACCCCGCTTGAGGTTTCATAGAGCGGTTTTGCGCCTGTTGAGACGAGGTGGAAATTGCTGGCGTCGTCGTTGCGAGATGTGAAGGCTCGTATTAGCCCGCTGTTCGCGCAATCGCGGACGGCGGAGAATGGGGGCTGTTTTTGGCTAGGCTGCTGGATGGCGAGCCGCGCAAGACGGGGTGGATGCGTACGGAGGCGGCGGATGATTCCGGCCCGTGGCGGCGCCACCAAAGGGCCGGGCCTTTTTGACTGGTGCTATCTCGAGTTGGCGACGCTGGACGCTGAAGAATTTAATGACGCTAATCACGGCCCCTGGACACGCGGCTTGCTGTCCCGTCGGCACATCAATCGAGACACTGGTCAAAGTCGAAGACCAGGGTTGGGCGGAGGTCGTCAAGGTTCTGCCTACGCAGAAGGTGGAATGCGACCGGGGGAGATCGAGGACAGCTTCAAGACCACCAAGAGAGTCCGCACCTGGCTATCCAGACTTGCCCACTAACGTTTCTCAGACCTTCTCGGACGCGGTTCCTTGGAATGGTGATGATCCAGAAAACGGATATGATATTATTAATCGAGTTATTGGTGATGAAGAGTCGGCCAATGGGTCTTACTGGGCAGAAGGTATTGATGCGCCTAATACCGAGGCTGAGTGGCGCTCAGATTTTGCCGTCAAGAACGATTGGAACGGCGATGGGGGATATGTGATATCGTCAACTAAAGGTTTGAGAGGATGGATAGGACCAGCAGCGCCACAAATGTCAAGTGATGGATCGAGTGTCCTGCTTGGCAATGGACAACAAATATGGATACCAAGGGATTCGGCTTCTCCGTCAAGTCCGATTCCAACGCCTTGGAACGATGCGGGAAACTAAAACTTGCAATATCAAGAGCTTTGCATAAAAATCGAAAATCTTAAAAAACTCATGCTTGCCACATTTGATTTCGAAAAACCCTACAAGCCGGTTACGAACTGCGTGGAATACCTTGATGTCATTGAGAACAAGCTAAAAAACCTTTACGAAGCTTCTGGGCCCAACACTAGATTTGGTGCCTTGATGAGCATCGTTCAAATGGCGCGTGGTCTATATGATACCGTTGATTGGTATAACTATCCGAAAGTGGATACCGCGATCACGGATATAAAAAAAATAGCAGAAGGCATTATTGACGCAGAGAATTTATGGCCGACTCCAAAGAAAAACACCTCACTTTGAGGGCTTTGAAAGGACCAGAAGCCATTTGCCCTGGCATTGAAGAAGAATATGCCGACGCCATGGAGCGCATCGCCTTCCTGCTCGACGCCTTCAAGGACTACCCCGCCTCGAACGAAACTGCGCATGGCCGCGTGGTCTATCAGCTCCGCTGGCTCAAGCAGGAGATCGACGCGCAGCGCTTGCCTGTTCCCGTGCATAAGAGCTGGATCAGTACGCTCTGCTATGTTCTCGGCTCTTGCGAAGTAGATGACACCAAGGAAATCGCCAAAGCCTTGGGGGAGTTAAAGCGTATCTTGCAAGGCCCTGGCTTGCTCAAGCCTCGGCATTTCCCGGTTATCGCGGCGCAGATCGACGATCTGGTGGCTGATATTCATCTATTTGGAGATCCGCTGACACCGGATGAAATAAAGTTGGTCGCGGATTTAGAAGACACCGCCAAAGGGATTCGATCCGGTCAAATTGTTCCTCCCCTGACCGTGCCAAAAGGTATTCACCCTCTGAGGTTGGCTTTGATGCACGCCAAACGGCTAGAAAATGTACTCCCACAGCCACCAAACCCACATGAGTATTGGAAACAATCACATTTTTTGCAACTTCCTCTATTTTCAGCCTGGCGTCCTTACGTAGCCCAAAAGCCTCTCTTGGCAGCACCTAATCCTGGGTTGGGGCCAGAAGCACCCGACTTCACGCTTGTTCGTGATCTGGTGAAAACCAACATAACGAAAACATAAGTCTCGCCAGCCCCTATTTGACACAACAGTTTTGCAAACTTCGCTGGCCCGGGCAGTTCAGAGGATTATTCTCTTTCATAAGATATGACCGAAACGTACCAAACGGTGTCCTGCCCGATAATTTTGACGTCATTCCAGTTCTTCTCAGCTGATCCGAACGAATGTCCGCTTGTGAACGCTGGTTACTTCAAAGCCGCCGGGCAGTTCTAGGTCCGAATCGTCCAAAGTATTAGACGGACGGTACGCGCCGTCACCGCTCCGGAGCTCTCGTCAAATACACGAAACCGGACATTCTAATCATGGGAAGATGCGGGCTACTAGTGTAGCAGATTTACGCCCTTCCTGGTCACAAAGCTGGGCGGATTTGTCTCACTTAGACATTCTCATGAATGTACTACCTTCTGAATTTTGAAGTGATATTTGTTACGAAAACACGAAACTATAACAACAAAAACCCGCTACAAAAAATTGTTAAGTCAACTATATAACTAAAAATCTCAATTCCTCATGTCGCTTTTTGAATTGCATTAGTTAAATTTATAATCCGGTATATTAAAATGCTCTTGGACAATCCGCTCCAGAGCAGTCTCGAATAGTTGAATGTTGCTTAACATGCACGCTAGATCGTGTGCACCTGCAATATTTCCAAATCCATATTGCAGGACCGCTGACCGAACAATAAGCAATGCGGATTCCACTGATTTCACAGGGCCGCAAAATAAGTGGGCTTTATTTTTCGACAGCTTCAACCACAACCTATTTAACCCTCCTTCTACCATTGTCATAGCGCGTTTACCGTTGGGGAGCCCAACGTCTGGCATTAGAGCATCATTGATACTTCTATTATCCGTACCGATTAGGTATCCCAACAGCTGAGCCGAAGTCTCTGTCCAATCTTGGCTTCGCTCTCCACATGACGATTTAAAAAGCCTGCATATATTCCTATTATGGGCAATAAATTCCAAATTCTTACAAAGCTTTAGTGGTATGTCGTCGTCTATCATAAATTCGGCAGTGTAATCGCCATTCCAAAGCCAAACATTTCCCTGTTTTCTCAACGGGCCGTCTTCTCCAAAGCCAAACATTTCCCTGTTTTCTCAACGGGCCGTCTTCGGTCTCTGGATCATATGCGATGACGTGTTTGAGAGTGCTGGGGTCGCGATTTGTAACAAGAAAACGATATGCATGCGGGCGGTAAGCGGCCATGGCTTCCACCCAATAAATCTGCTTATCCTTTACGAGATCGGCCCATCGGAAGTTGAACGAAACCGTGCCATAAATCGATCCCGTAGCCCAATAATTGGCAGAGACCCAAGAAACATGCATCCGTGTTTTGTTGAGCCTGCTTTCATCATATACTAATCTAGCCTTGACTTTCCTATCTTCAATGATCCTACGAGCGTCAGAAACGTGCGCAACATGGCACACATCTTCTAAAGCAGCGCAATCACCGGGGCGTAGACGATTCGATAAAGAAATTTTGCATCCGTACGACGTCCATTCGGGCATGATCAGTATTCCTACCGCATCGGCAATCTAGTCAAATGATAATATTATGCTTGAGGGGGGATTGCAATTCGGGGTTACCAGGAAGAAAGCCTGCTTTTGCCGCTGCCATCTAGATAGCCGTCGGGCAGCTTTCGACGTACTGGCTAGCAATGCTCCGCAGAATGGCTTCTCGTTCGCCCGTCTTTCCCCTTACAAGAAAGCGATAATTGAGCCGCCCATTTGCATCTATGAATGACGAAACGTCGCGCCGCCTTAAATTGTTCGCTTCACCAACTCGCATGCCGCTGTTGAGCAAAACTTGAACATAGTTACGAAGCAATATCCTCGAGTATCGCCACTGATCGTTTTTGCACTCTTCAATCCAGTACTCCAGTTTATTCAACAAGATATCAATTTCATGAGGTGTAAATGCTGGCCTGACACGATGCGTTTTCATCTTGAAGCGATATGATGGCATCGGCTCTTTGCCCCGATAACCACGTTCAGTCGCAAATCTCAAAAGTGTACGCCCAAGTGTGCTTTCCCAAAGAATGGTTTTATCTGTTGGATGAAGCCTGGCGTTCTTTGGTAGCACCTTCATCTTCGAATAATAGGCGCGACGCCAATCAATGTAGCCTTTGAGCTGTGCATCTCCGATACTGCTGACGGGCTTATCGCCAGCATAGGCACGCCAGAACTTCACCACGCGCTTGATCTGCCTAAGCATAGCAGGGGAGGTGTAATGCTCGTCTTTCTGCTTCAGCCCTGCACCGTCATGTTGCCGTTGGCGCAGCGCTACATATTCATCAATGACCTCGTTGAGGGTGCGATCCTGAATCACCAACCCATGCTGCTGCTTAAACTCGACCTCATGCAGCAACTTCAGAGCAATTTGCTTGGCTTTATCAAGGTCGCCCGTCTTCAGGCCACGCCAGAGATATTCACCAGAACCGAGGCTGATACGCGCCTCATAATTTCGTCCACGCAGCGACAGCACAAGCCTGCCGCCTTCCAAACGTATTTTCTCGTTCAATTTTGCCTAGCTTTTGCCTAGAAGTGCCTAGACAACCCGTTGATAAGTTTAGGGACTGTCTAAGCACTGTATAGGCAAGCGGAAGCGTTTCCTACGACGTAAGCTATTGATAAGCGCTAGTTTTAAAGGCGCCCGTGGCAGTGCTTGTATTTCTTGCCGGAGCCGCAGGGGCAGAAGGCGTTGCGCGGGGTGGCGTTCCAGGTTTCGGGGCGGGCAGGGTCCACCTCGTCCGAGGAGAAGCCTTCCACCACCGGGTCGCTTAGCGCCGGGGCGCCGGGGGCCGGGTGCAGCTCCTGCGTCGCCTCGGCCTGCGGCTCGGCCGGCATCTGCACGCTCACATGCGCCATCGCCACCGTGACGCGTTCCTTCAGGTCATCCAGCATGGCGGCGAACATCGAGAAGGCTTCGCGCTTATATTCATTCAGCGGGTCGCGTTGGCCATAGCCACGCAGGCCGATGCCCTGGCGCAGATAATCCAAGCCCAGCAGATGCTCCTTCCAGACCGTATCCAGCGTCTGCAGCAGCACGGATTTCTCGATATAGGCGGTGAGCTGCGGGCCGAAACCGGCGGCCTTGGCGGCGGCGGCCTCGGCGGCGGCCTGCTCGATGCGCTCGCGCAGATGCACCTCGTCGATGCCCTCTTCCGCCGCCCAGTCGGCAACCGGCAGATCCAGCCCCAGCACGCGGGCAATGTCCGCCGCCAGCTCCGCCGTCTGCCATTGCTCGGCGAACGCCTTTTCCGGCACGCGGTTTTCCACCATCGCGGCAATGACATCGTTGCGCATCTCGGTGACGATGTCCGAGACATCCTCGGCGCGCATGAACTCCCGGCGCTGGGCGTAGACCTCCTTGCGCTGGTCGTTCATTACGTCATCATATTTCAGCACGTTCTTGCGCATGTCGAAATTGCGGATTTCGACCTTCTTCTGCGCCTTCTCCAATGCCTTGTTGATCCAGGGATGGATGATCGCCTCGCCATCCTTCAGCCCCAGCTTCTGCAGCATGCCGCCCATCCGGTCGGAGCCGAAGATGCGCATCAGGTCGTCTTCCAGGGAGAGGAAGAAGCGTGAGGCGCCGGGGTCGCCCTGGCGGCCGGAGCGGCCGCGCAGCTGGTTGTCGATGCGCCGGCTCTCATGGCGCTCGGTGCCGATGACGAAGAGGCCGCCGGCGGCCTTCACCAACGCATGGTTGGCCTCGATCTCGGCGCGCAGGGCGGCGGGGTCGATATTCGGCTCCAGCGCCAGGCGCATCTCGTAATTGCCGCCGAGTTTGATGTCGGTGCCGCGCCCGGCCATGTTGGTGGCGATGGTGATGGCGCCCGGCGCGCCGGCCTGGGCGACGATCTTGGCTTCCTGCTCGTGGAAGCGGGCGTTCAGAACGCTGTGCTGGATGCCCTTGGCGGTGAGCAGGTTGGAGATGATCTCGCTCTTCTCGATCGAGGTGGTACCGACCAGCACCGGCTGGCCGCGCTCCCGGCATTCCTGGATCAGGCTGGCAACCGCCTCATATTTCTCGGCCGCCGAGCGATAGACTTCGTCATGCTGGTCGTCGCGCGCCACCGGTACGTTGGTGGGGATTTCGACGACGCTGAGCTTGTAGATCTGCTCGAACTCGTCCGCTTCGGTCATCGCCGTGCCGGTCATGCCGGAGAGCTTGGGGTAGAGGCGGAAATAATTCTGGAAGGTGATGGAGGCCAGGGTTTGGTTCTCCTGCTGAACCTCCACCCGCTCCTTGGCTTCCAGCGCCTGGTGCAGGCCATCCGAATAGCGGCGGCCTTCGAGCATGCGGCCGGTGAATTCGTCGATGATGACGATTTTGCCGTCGCGGACGATGTAATCGACATCGCGGGCGAACAAGGTGCGGGCGCGCAAGCTTTGTTGGACGTGATGGACCAGGGCGACATTGCTGCGGTCATACAGCCCGCCGGTGAGCAGGCCGGTCTGCTGGAGCATCTCTTCGACCGTCTCGGCCCCCAGCTCGGTCATGTTCACCGTGCGGGCTTTCTCGTCCTTCTCGTAATATTCGTGCTTGCCGTCCTCGGCGAGCTGGCCGCGGGCGAGGAAGGCCTCGACCACCGCATCCACCTGGGCGTAGAGGCCGGTGGGCTCATCGGAGGGGCCGGAGATGATCAGCGGGGTGCGGGCCTCGTCGATCAGAATCGAATCGACCTCATCGACGATGGCGTAGAAGAAGGGCCGCTGGACCATGTCCTCCAGCCGGTACTTCATGTTGTCGCGCAGATAATCGAAGCCGAATTCGTTGTTGGTGCCGTAGGTGATGTCCGCGGCGTAGGCGGCGCGGCGGTGCTGCTCCTCGACGGCGGGGATGATGACGCCGGTGGACAGGCCGAGGAAGCCGTAGAGCTGGCCCATCTGCTGGGCGTCGCGGCTGGCGAGGTAGTCATTCACGGTGACGACATGCACGCCCTTGCCGGCGAGCGCGTTCAGATAGACCGCCAGCGTGGCGACCAGCGTCTTGCCCTCGCCGGTCTTCATTTCGGCGATGCGGCCTTCATGCAGCACCATGCCGCCGATCAGCTGCACATCGAAATGGCGCATGCCGAGCACCCGGCGCGAGGCCTCGCGGACCACGGCGAAGGCTTCCTCCAGCAGATCGTCCAGGCTCTCGCCGGCTTCGATCCGGGCTTTGAATTCGGCGGTTTTGGCGGCCAGGGCGGCGTCGTCCAGCGCCTGCAGGGCGGGCTCCAGCGCATTGATGGCGGCGACCCGGCGCTTGAAGCTTTTCAGGGCGCGGTCATTGCTGGAGCCGAAAACGGCGCGGGCGAGGCTGGAGAGCATGATGGACAGAAAATCCGCACGGCTGATGATAAAGGACGAGCGTTGACATAGTCGCGGGGGCTGGCAGGGTCAAATAACCGCGCCTCAGAGCAGCACGAAATCCTTGGCCGCCAAGGGCTCCGGCGGGGTTTCGCCCAGCGCCTCGGCGACGGCAATCTCGATGGCGCGGACCATCGCATCCAGCGGCAGGCCGTTGGCGGTGTCGGAGAACGGGGCTTCCAGCTCCTCGCCCAGCGCATCCAGCCCCAGGAAGGAATAGGCCAGGGTCAGGCTGAGGATCGGGGTGCAGATGCCCAGCGTATCCACCATGCCGAAGGGCAGCAGGATGCAGAACAGCCAGACCATACGGTGCAGCATCAGCGAATAGGCGAAGGGCATCGGCGCCCCGCGCAGCCGCTCGCAGGCGCTCTGGATGCCGGCCATGGTGCCGAGATGGTCGGAAAACAGCCGGTAGGTGATGTCGGAGATCCGCCCGTCGCGCTGGCGGGCGCCGAAATTATGCGCCAGTTCGGTCAGCAGGCGGCCGGGCCTGGCCGGGGCGGTGCCGCGCAGCTCGTGGCGGAGCTGGCTGGCGAAGGCGGCGGTCAGGCGCGCGCCCTGGCGGTGGAGCGGGTCTTCTTCCGGCAACAAGGCGGTGAGGTCGCGCAGGAAATTGCGCGCGGCGGCGATCAGCGCCCCCCATTGTTTGCGCCCCTCCCACCAGCGATCGTAGCAGGCATTGTTCCTGAAGCCGAGGAAGATCGGCACGGTGATGCCCAGCATGGTGAACGGCGCCGGGCTGGGGACGCCGATCAGGCCAGGCCAGAGATGGTGCAGCCCCACAGCGAGGATGGCGATCAGCCCGACGAAGATGAGCCGGGGGGCGATGGTCGGCAGCACCGAGCCGCGCAGCAGGAAGATCAGGCCAAAGCCGGTGGGCCGGGGGCGGACAATCATGGCCGGCCTCCTACACCGGACGCCTGGCCGGGGCCAGTCTTGCCGGGCGCGGGGCTTTGGCTCATAGGAGCGACATCGCAAAATAAGGTTTTTATAGATGCGCCATTCGTCCACGCTCTCCGCTCTGGCTCTTGCGCTGGCCTTGGCCGCGCCGGCCGCGCACGCGCAAACCACCGCGCCCGCCGCGCCGGCTGCCGCCCCCGCCGCGCCGGCCGATGCCAACCCGGTGGTCGCCACCGTGAACGGCGCGCCGATCCATATGAGCGAAATCCAGGCCGACGCGCAGAGCCTGCCGCCGCAAGCCCAGCAACTGCCGCCCGAGCAGCTGCTGCCGATGCTCGTCAACCAGGAAATCGACCGCAAGGCCCTGCTGATCGCCGCCCAGAAGGAGGACCTGCAGAAGGACCCCGAGGTGGCCAAGCGCATGCAGGATGCCGCCAATATCCAGCTGGAAAACGCCTATGTGCAGAAGGCCGTCGCCGCGCAGGTGACCGACACCGCCGTGCAGGCCTATTACGACCAGCATTACGCCAACAAGCCCGGCCCGGAGCAGGTGGATGCCCGCCATATCCTGGTGAAGACCAAGGCCGAGGCCGAGGACATCATCAAGCAGCTCAACAAGGGCGCGGATTTCGCCAAGCTGGCGGAGAAGGACAGCATCGACCCCGGCGCCAAGAATGGCGGGGAGCTCGGCTGGTTCTCCAAGGATGAGATGGTGCCGGCCTTCGCCGATGCCGCCTTTGCGCTGAAGAAGGGCGAATACACCAAGACCCCGGTGCAGACCCAGTTCGGCTGGCACGTGATCCTGAATGAAGGCCACCGCACCGCGCCGACCCCGGCGCTCGCCGATGTGCAGCAGGATATCCGCCAGAAGCTGACCGACCAGGCGGTGCAGAACGTGCTGGATCAGGTGCGCGGCCAGGTGAAGATCCAGGTCTTCGGGCCGGATGGAAAGCCGGTGCCGCAGACCCCGGCCGCCCCCGCCGCCGGCGCCGACAAGAGCAAGTAAGCCGAGATGGCCGGCCAGCTGCCCGTCTCGCCCTTGGCGCTCCCTATGCCTGTGCTGCCGCCGATCGCCGGTGTGCGTTTGGCGACCGCGGAGGCGGGGGTTCGTTATAAAGGGCGAACCGACGTGCTGCTGGCCGAGCTGGCGGAAGGTACGGCCGTCGCCGGGGTATTCACCAAAAATCTCTGCCCCGGCGCGCCGGTCACCTGGTGCCGGGAAGTCCTGCCCGGCGGCACCGCCCGGGCTTTGGTGGTGAATGCCGGCAATGCTAACGTGTTCACCGGCGCCGCCGGCGCCCGCGCGGTGGAGGCGACGGCGAAGGCCGCCGCCGCCACGCTGGGGGCGCGGACCGGCGAGGTCTTCCTGGCGTCCACTGGGGTGATCGGCGAGCCTCTGCCGGCGGAGCGGATCGTCGCGGTGATGGATCAGCTGAAGGCGGATCTGGCCGAGGATCGCTTTGCCGACGCGGCGAAGGCGATCATGACCACCGATACCTTCCCGAAAGGGGCCACACGCACCGCGAAACTGGGCGGGGTGGAGGTGCGGATCAACGGCATCGCCAAGGGGTCGGGGATGATCGCCCCGGACATGGCGACGATGCTGAGCTTCATCTTCACCGATGCCGCCATTCCCGCCGGCGCCCTGCAGGCGATGCTGAGCAAGAGCGTGGACAGCACGTTCAATTGCGTGACCATCGATTCCGATACCTCGACCTCGGACACGGTGCTGCTGTTCGCGACCGGTGCCGCCGGCAACAAGCCGACCGAAGACCCTGGCCAGCTGGCGGATTTCCGCCGGGCGCTGCACGAGGTGCTGCATGAGCTGGCGATGCTGGTGGTGCGCGACGGCGAGGGGGCGCAGAAGCTGGTGACAATCAAGGTCGAAGGCGCGGTGAGCCATGCCTCGGCGAAGAAGATCGCGCTCGCCATCGCCAACTCGCCGCTGGTGAAAACCGCCATCGCCGGTGAGGACGCGAATTGGGGCCGGATTGTCATGGCGGTCGGCAAGGCCGGCGAGCCGGCGGACCGGGACAAATTGGGTGTTGCGGTTGGCGGTGTCTGGATGGCCAAGGCTGGCGGCGTGGTGCCGGGCTATGACGAGACCCCGGTGGTGGCGCATATGAAAGGCCGCGAGATCGAGCTGGTGGTCGATATCGGGCTGGGCGAGGGCCATGCCACGGTGTGGACCTGCGATCTCACCCACGGCTATATCGACATTAACGGCTCCTACCGGAGCTGAAAAAGGGCCCCGGAAGGGGCCTTTTTTGTGAGATGTTGTAACCGGCTCAGCGCATCAGCGCTTCCATGCGCGCGGCCAGGGCCTGGGCCAGCTGGCGGCGCCAAGGCGGGCTGGAGGGGTTGGCCAGCACCTGGTCCTCATGGGTGAAGCTGACGATGATGGCGTTATAGCCGAGCCAGCGCAGCGGCTCCGGCTCCCAGCGGCGCAAGGCCTGGCGCAGGGGGCGGTCCTGGATCACCCAGGGCTGGCGCGTCTGCGGTGTATCCCGCCCCAGGATCAGATCGGCCAAAGTACGGCCGCCGAGATTGGCGGCGCCGACACCTTCCCCGCCATAGCCGCCGGAGAGTGCGATGCGGTTGCGCCGGTCCAGCAGCATATGCGGCTGAAACCGGCGGGACATGCCGAGATTGCCGCCCCAGCGATGGGTGATTTTGACATCGCGCAGCTGCGGGAACAAATCGGTGAGGAGATGCCGGCGCAAACCTTCCTCGGCTTCGGTGAGGGTGAAATCCGTGCGCAGCCTGCCGCCGAAGCGGTAGCCGCCGCGTGCGCCAAAGACCAGCCGGTCATCTGCCGTGCGCTGGCCATAGGTCACTTGCCGGGAGAATTCGCTGAAGGATTGGCCGTGGGACAGGCCGATGCCGGCCCAGATATCGGCGGGCAGCGGTTCGGTGGCGATGAGCAGGCTTTGCACCGGTAGCTGATACTCGCCCAGAGGCGGCAGGCTGGCGGCATAGCCTTCCACCGCCGGGATCACCCAATCGGCGCTCACCTTGCCCTGCGCCGTTTGTACCTGCCCGGGGGCCCAGCCGGTGGCGGGCGTATGCTCATAGATCCGTACCCCCAGCCGCTCCACCGCCACGGCCAGGCCGCGCGCCAGCTTGGCCGGCTGGATGGTGGCGCAATGCGGGGTGTAGAGCGCGCCCAGCGCACCTTGCAGCCGAAGCTGCTGGGACAATTCCTCAGGCGGCAGCCACCAGGCGTCCGACTCCTGATAGCCTTCGGCGTAAAGCTCGTTCAGCCAGCCGCGCAGCCGGGTTTCCTGCTCTGGATAGCGCGCCGCGCAATAGAGCGTGCCGCCTTTGCGGAAATCGCAGCCAATGGCTTCCTGGGTGGTGACGCGGCCAACCTCGTCCGGGATCGCGTGCAGCAGCGCCCAGCTTTCGCGCCGCTGCGGTTCGGGCAGATGCCCGACCAGCCGGTCCTCGCCTAGTACCGCCCCCATCACCCAGCCGCCATTGCGGCCCGAGGCGCCGAAGCCGGTCCGCTTGGCCTCCAGCACCGCGATGTTGAGATGCGGGGCGCGGGTTTTCAGGTAATAGGCGGTCCAGAGCCCGGTATAGCCGGCGCCGATGATGGCGATGTCGACCGTGAGGTCACCCGACAGCGCCGGGCGCGGGGTGAGGGGGTCATCCAGCCCGTCCCACCAGAGGCTGATCTTGCGCCAATCTTCATCCATGAAGGCAAGCTAACAGAGAGCGGCCAGCTTGGCATGACGCCGCAGCACTAAGCCTGCGCGACCGCGCGCAGATCCCGCGCCACACCCTCGATATCCGGCTTCGCCGTGTCCAGCCCGGCGATGATGAATTCCGGCGCGCCCTTGGCGTTGAACACATAGATGGCGGCGGAGTGGGTGACGGTATAGACCGGCGTCTTGACCACCGAGAACACCACCCGATAGCGCCGCGCCAGATCATAGAGCTGGTCCGCATTGCCGCGCAGCCCGATGACGTTATCACCGAACAAGGCCGCATATTGGTTGAGCACGCCCGGCGTGTCGCGGTCCGGATCGACGGTGACGAACAGGATTTTCACCTTCGCGGCCGATGCGCCCATCGCCTTCTGCACACGTTGCAGGTTGTAGAGCGTGGTCGGGCAGACATCCGGGCAGTTGGTGTAGCCGAAATAAAGCAGCACGACATCGCCCGCGAAATCGGCCGCGGTCACGGTTTTGCCGGTTTTCGTGTCGGTCATGGTGAAGGCGAGGTCGGGCACCAGCCCGCGCACATTCACATCCTGGGCGGAGAGCTGATGATGGCAGGCGGCAAGGGCCAAGGGGCTGAGAAGCAGGGACCGGCGCAGCATGCTCATGTTCTGCGCCAGCCCCTGCCGAGTGGCAAGGCTTAGAGCAATATGTGTTTATCTTGATGCGTTAGCGTCAAGATAAACACATGAAATTGCTCGCCAAAGGATGAGTAGAGCGAGTGGGTGTGAACCCATCTCGCTCTACAGATCGAGAACCATCTGCGCCGCCCGCACCGCTTCTTCCAGCGCGCCGGGCTGGAAGGGCGAGGTGAGCCCGGCCGAGGCCGTCAGCCCCAGAAACGGTTCCGAGCCGCCGCGCCCGCAGAGTGTGACATAATCCTGCAAGGCGGCTTCATAATCCGCCCTTGCTTTCACCCAGAATTGCAGGGCGCAGCATTCCGCCAGCGTGTAGTCGATATAGTAAAACGGCGAGCCGAAAATATGGCCCTGCGCCTGCCAGCGCCCGCCTTGCGCCGGATAGGCGAGGTCCCCCCAGTCGCGCCAGGGCATGTAGAGCGCTTCCAGCCGCTTCCACATGGCATGGCGTTCGGCGGGGGTGGCTTGCGGGTTGGCGTAGATCTCGTGCTGGAAATGATCGACGCAGACACCGTAGGGCAGGAAGGCGATTGACTGGATCAGATGCATGCGCCGGTAGCGCGCGGCATTTTCCTCCCCCACCATCAGCCCGATATAGGGGTAGGCGAGATGCTCCAGGCTCATCGAATGGATCTCGGCGGATTCGCAGGTCGGCCAGAGATAGTCGAAGCTGGGCTGGGTGCGGGAGCGGTAATTCTGGAAGGCGTGGCCCATCTCGTGGGTGAACACGTCGATATCGTGATGGGTGCCGTTGAAATTCGCGAAGATGAAGGGCAGCCCGGCGACGGGGAACGAGGTGCAGAAGCCGCCAGGGGCTTTCGCTGGCCGGTTATCGAGGTCGAGAAAGCCGTTCTCGTTCATCAGCCGATAGAAGGCGGCCAGCTCCGGGTTCATCGCCTCGAACATCGCCTGTGCCTGGGTGCGCAGGAAGGCTTCATCGCCGGCGGGTTCGACATTGCCTTGCGGGTCCACCAGCGGCTCGTCCCAGGCGAAGAGCCGCTCCCAGCCTTCCTGCGCGCGGCGGTGCTCGAAAAACCGGGCGACCAGCGGGGTGACATGCTGGCGTACCTGGTCGCGGTAGGTGGCGACATCGGCGGCGCTGTAATCCACCCGGCGCATACGCCGATAGCCGAGTTCGGTGAAGCTGGAAAAGCCGAGCTTTTGCGCCATCTGGGTGCGCAGCTTGACCAGCTCGTCGTAAATTTCGTCGAAGGCGGCGGCATTTTCGGCGAAGAAGCGCCAGCGCGCTGCCTCCGCCGCGTGGCGCATCTCCCGGTTCAGGCTTTGCTGGTAGGGGGCGAGGCCGGAGAGGTTGGTGGTCTTGCCGTCGATCTCGATCTTCGCCGAGGCGAGCAGCGCCACATAGCGGGCCTGCAATTTCGCTTCCGCCTGCAGATCGGCCTCGATCGCGGGGGAGAAGGTGGTGATATCCGTCTCCCAGAGCCGCAGCGCATGCGCGCCGGCCAGTTTTTCCACGCTGGCCCGGTCGGGATGCGCCAGCAGCCGGGTTTTGAAGGCGGTTTCGTGGTTGGTGATGACCGGGGCGATTTCGTCGCGATAATCCTGGGCGGCCTTGCGGGCTTCGTCCTGGGTGTCCTGCTCGAAGCGCAGATGGGTGAGCGCGCTCCATTGCTCGGCCGCGCGGCGGGCATTTTCCCAATCGCCGATGGCGGCGGCGAGATCCCCGGCATCCAGCCGCGCATTCAGCGCCGCATAGGTGGCGGCGAGGCTCTCGCGGGTTGGGGTTGTCGCCTCAATATCTGAAAATTTCATGCTCAATCCTCGCTCTCTTCGGAGAGACCAAGCAGCGCCTGGGCGCTGCCGGCCTCCACCACTTCCACGGTTTTCAGAACCCGGTGCATCACCCGGGTGCGGGTGCGGACCTTCTCGATATTATTGCTCATCGTGCTGGCATTGGCGGCAAGCTTGGCCAGGGCGTCGTCCATCTTCACCATCTCGGTCTTGGTGGCGCCGAGGATCTGGCCGATCTCGCCGGCGCGCTTTTCAAGGTCGAGCGTAACATGGCCGAGATGGATGGTCTGCAGCAAAGCCGGCAGCAGAGACGGGCCGAGCACGATGACGCGCTCGCGGGCGCGGACATCGTCGATGAGGCCGGGAATGCGCGCCACCTCGGCGAAAAGCCCGTCCGACGGCAGATAGAGCACGCCGAAATCCACGGTCTCCGGCGGGCAGATATATTTCTCGCGGATCTTGCGGGCCTCGCCGCGGATGCGCAGGGCCAGCCCGTCGCGGGCGGCGCGCTCGGCCTCGGCATCCGCGCCATCGGCGGCGGTGAGCAGCCGGTCATAATCCTCGGTCGGGAATTTCGCGTCGATCGGCAGCCAAAGCAGCTCGCGCGAGGGCATGCGCAAGGCGAAATCCACCCGCTCGCGGGAGGTATCCTTCAGCGCGAAATTCGGCTGGTAGGTGCCGGGGGGCAAAATCTGCTCCAGCAGGGCAGCCAGCTGCGCCTCGCCCCAGCCGCCACGGGTTTTCACGTTGGAGAATAGCCGCTTGAGGTCGCCGACCTGCTTGGCGGCGGATTGCACCTCGCCCATCGCCTGCTGCACCTGGGCGAACTGCTCCAGCACGCGGGCGAAGGAGGCGGTCATTTGCTGCTCCACCGCCTCATGCAGCTTTTCATTCACGCTGGTCTGGATGGCGGCGAGGCGGGTTTCGATGGTCTGGATGGTCTTCTGCGCCTCTTCGCCCGCCTGGCGGCGCAAGCCATCGATGGTGGCGGCGACATTCTGGGTGGCGACCGAAATCTGCTCGAAGGATTTCGCCAGCGCGTCGGTGGTGCCGCTCTGGATCGCCTGGGCCAGCCGGCCTTCCATGGCGGCCAGCGCCGAGCGGGTGAATTCCGCCTCGGCACGGCTGCCGGCGAGGAGCTTGTCCAGCTCCAGCTTCAAACGAAGTGGCGCGCCATGCGCGGCGCGCCAGGCGAGGCCAGCGAAAACCAGGGCGCCAAGGGCGGCGAGCAGAGCGAGGGCGGGAAGCAAGGTATCCATGCGCGCAGGCTAGCACCAAAGCCGGCCGAGTCGCAGGCCAGGGCGATATCTGCTAGGCTGGGGCCAGGCTGGAGGAGCTGGACATGAATAATGCCGTGACCGTCATTGCCGTTATCGTCGCGCTGATTGGCGTGGCCATCAGCTATGTTTCGCATGCCTACAGCATCGGCGCTGTCTTCATCGTCATTGCCGTCATTCTGGCGCTGACCCTGCGCACGGCGGCGGAATGGGAGCGCGCGGTGGTGCTGCGGCTGGGCCGCTTTGCCGGGGTGCGCGGGCCGGGGCTGTATTTCCTGATCCCGGCGATCGAGACCGTCTATGCCGTGGTGGATACGCGCCGGCAGAGCACGCGCATTTCCGCCGAGGATACGCTGACCGCCGATGCGGTGTCCGTGACGATGGATTCCATCCTGTTCTGGCGGGTAGTGGATGTGAAACGCGCCGCCACCGAGCTGACGGATTATCAGAACATGATCGCCCAGGTGGCGCAGACCTCGCTGCGCGAGGTGATCTCCGCCACCACGATGAGCGATATTCTCTCCAACCGCGAGGCGATGGATGAGAGGCTGCAGGCGCTGATCCGCCGCAAATCCGATGGCTGGGGGCTGGGGGATATCGCGGTGGAGATCCGGGATGTGAAAATCCCGCGTGAGCTGAACGATGCGATGAGCCGCAACGCCCAGGCGGAGAAAGAGAAACAGGCGCGGGTGACGCTGGCGAGTGCGGAGATCGCCATCGCCCAGCAGATTGTCGACGCGGCGCAAATCTATCAGGAAAATCCTGTGGCTTTGCAGATCCGGCAGATGGGGTTGATTTACGACATGAACAAGGATCGCGGCGCGACGATTCTGGTGCCGACGACGATGACCCAGGCGCTGGGTGAGGTGCTGGCGCTGAACGCCGCGGCCCAGCAGGCAGGCACGTCACCGCAGCGCCAACCGGCGCCGCCGGCAGGCTCGGTGCCGGAGGCTTAGCGCCTCAAGCTTTTAGCTTGAGGCTCTGAATTTTGTTTTGGCGAGCAATTTCTGGTGTTTATCTTGACGCTGGCGCGTCAATCTAAACCCCTATCGCTTTAGCGCGGGTCTGCCAGCGTATCCGCCGCACCCGGTGCGATCGGCGGGGCAGGGTTGATCGGCGGCGGCGTCACCGCCTGCTCGCTCTCCTGCCAGCCACCGCCGAGAGCGGTGTAGAGCGTGGCGGCATCGACATCGAGCTGCGCCTGGGCCTGGATTTCCTGCTGGTTGGCGGACACCAGGCTGTCCTGCGCCTGCAGGGCCGGCAGCAGGCTGGCGAGCCCGTGCTGGTAACGGCTTTGCGCCAGGTTGAAGGAAATTTGCGCGGCCTGGGCGGTGCCTTGCGCATCCGCCAGGGCCTGCTGGTCCTCCCGGTAGGCGACCAGGGCGTTTTCCACCTCCGCCAGGGCGTTCAGCACCGTGGCGCGATATTGCAGCGCCGCGTTGGCCTGGGAGATGCGCGCCAGCCGCAGATTGGAGGAGAGCTTGCCGCCCTCGAAAATCGGCAGCGAGATCGAGGGGCCGAAAGCGTAGAAAAGATTGGCCCAGTTGGTGAGGTAGGAGGCATCCAGTGCATGGAAGCCGACGCTGCCGGTCAGCGAGATATCCGGATAGAAGCTGGCGACGGCAACGCCGATCTGCGCGGTGGCGCCGTGGAGATTGTCTTCGGCCTCGCGAATATCCGGGCGGCGGCGGGCAAGGCTGGCGGGCACGCCGGTGCCGATCAAGGCGGGTGGAGTCGGCAAGGGCGTTGCCTGCGCCAGCTGTGCATCCAGCGCGCCGGGCGGCTTGCCGGTGAGAATGTCGATCTGCGTCATATCCTGCGCCACCTGTTTGATGTAGGTGGGCAGTTTCGCCTGCTGGCCGAGATAGGCGGTGCGGGCCTGCTCGACATCGCTTTGCGGCGCGAGACCATGGGCGGCCTGGCTCTGGGTGAGCTGCAAGGTGAGCGCTGTCGCCCGGACGTTCTGCTGCTGCTGCGCCAGCGCGGCCTGGGCGGCGCGCAGCTGGAAATAGGCCTGGGCGATTTGGGATTCCAGCATCACCAGAGATTCCCGCGCCGCATCCGTCGCCTCGTCAGCATTGGCTTTGGCGGCTTCCACCTGGCGGCGGACCTTGCCGAACAGATCCAGCTCCCAGCTCGAGGAGAGGCTGTAGGAATAGAGATTGATCGGCTGGCCCAGTGAATCCAGCGCGCTGCTGGCGCCATTGCTGAGTGTGGCGCCGCTGCCGGGCGAGATACTGTTGGCCTGCTGCGCGAGCTGGTTCAGCTGGCTGTAGGCGCCACCAGATTCCGCCAGACCTTTCAGCCCTTCCTGCTCGCGCTTGAAGGAGCCGGTGGCGCCCAGAGTCGGCAGGCCGGCGGCGCGGCTGGTGACGACATTTTCATGCGCCTGTTCGACGCGCAGCAGCGACTCCTGCAAGGAAGGGCTGCCGGCGATGGCCTCGCGCATCAGGCTGGTGAGAACAGGATCGTTGAAGCCGGCCCACCAGTTCGGGTTGGGGGCGTTCTGCGCCACGCCGGGGGCGCTATTATTGTAGGCGGTGCCGGCGGGCGGCGCCGGCGGCTTGAAATTCGGCCCCAGCGTGCAGCCACCGAGCAGCAAGGCGAGGCTCAGAGGGAGGCGTTTGGTCTGTTTCATGAGGCCTTCTTCTTGCGGACTTGACGGGAGGACATCAGCAGCGCCGTGGGGATCAGCAGCAGGGCCAGCAGGCCAGTATACCAGAACAAATCGTTATAGGCGAGCACGGCGCGTTGGGTGGCCAGCATCCGGTCCACCTGCCCCGGCGCGGCGGCCAGCGCCTGGGCGAAGGCGGTGCCGTGATTCTGCATCGATTGCGCGATCTGGCGGAGCAGATTGTTGTAGGGCGTGGAAGCGCCGCTGAGATGATCGACCAGATAGCTCTGATGGATCTGCTCGCGTTCGCTGACGATGGCGGTTGAGATGGAAATGCCGATGCCACCGAAGACGTTGCGGCTCATCGAGAACAAGGCCGCGGCGTCGCCATTCACCTCACGCGGCAAGGTGTAGTAGGCGACGGTGCTGATAGGCACGAACAGGAAGGCAAGCCCGGCGGTTTGCGCGGCGCGCATTTCCACCAGCCGGTCGAAGCTCTCCTGCGGGATCAGATGCATCGAGTAGAACAGCGAACTCGCCAGCACCAGCCCGCCAAAGGCGATGATGAACTTTACCGGAATCACCTTCATTAAACGCTGCACCAAAGGGATCAGCATGATGATGACGACAGCGCCGGGGGCAAGTACCAGTCCGGAGAGGGTGGCGGTGTAGCCAAGCTCGATCTGCGCGAATTGCGGAATGACCACGGCGGAGGAATAGAGCACCAGGCCCATGATGCCGATTTGGGTGAAGCCGAAGGCGAAATTACGATCCTTCAGCACCCGCAGATCCACTGCCGGATGTTTTGTATAAAGCAGATAGAGGCTGCCGAAGATGAAGGCGAGGGCGGAGATGCCCAGCATGATGGCGATGAAGTGCGAGCCGAACCAATCATAATCCTCGCCGCGATCGACCGCGATTTCCAAGCAGCCCAGCGCCAAGGCGATGAAGATGGCGCCGATATAGTCGAAGGGTGGCGCGGTTTCCTTGTCGCGCTTCACATCGTCTGAATCCTGCACGAAATTCATCACGCCGAGAAAGGTGAAGATGCCGACGGGAACATTGATGAGGAAGATCAGATGCCAGCTATAGGTGTCGGTCAGCCAGCCGCCGAGCAGCGGGCCCAGCACCGGGGCGACGACGATGGCGATAGCGGAGAGCGAGAAAGCGGCGGCGCGTTTTTCCGGCGGGAAGGCATCGAGGATGATGGCCTGTTGCAAAGGTTGCAGGCCGCCGCCGAAAAATCCCTGGATGGCGCGAAACAGCAGTAGTTGGGTGAAGCTGACCGCCAGCCCGCAGCCGAGCGAGGCGAGGGTGAACACGCCGATGCAGATGAGAAAGAAGCGCTTGCGCCCGACGCGGCGTGAGAGCGAGCCGGACAAAGTGAGTACGATGGCGTTGGCGACCAGATAGGTCGTCAACGCCCAGGCGCTGTCATCGTTGGAGACGGAGAGCGAGCCGGCGATGTGGGTGAGCGAGACATTGACGATGGTGGTGTCCAGCACCTCCATGAAAGCCGCCAATGTCACGATGAGCGCGATCGCCCACGGATTGGCCGGGCGCGTCTGCGCGGCCGCGGGCATTATTCATGCACCGTGGGGGTCACAGAAATGCCGTAGGGCAGCACCGGCATGTTGGCAGGCAGGCCGCTATCGATGACGATCTTCACCGGGACCCGGCGCACGATCTTCACGAAATTGCCGGTGGCGTTTTCGGCCGGGAAGGCGGTGAACACGGCCCCCGATCCCTGCTGGATGCTTTGCACATGGCCGTGCAGGGTGATCGACGGGTAGGCATCGATGCCCATGGTCACCTTGTCGCCGATTTTCATGTGGGCGAGCTGGGTTTCCTTGAAATTCGCGGTGACCCAGAAATCCTTGGTCACGATGTAGAAAATCTGCGTCCCCGCCTGCAGATAGGTGCCGAGCTGGACGTTGCGTTTGGTGATCCAGCCATCCTGCGGGGCGCGGATATAATTGTAGGACAATGCGGTTTTGGCGGCGCGCAGATTGGCCTGCGCCTGCGCCACATCGGCCTCGCGCTGCGCCACCTGCTGTTGGGCGGTGTCGATATTGTCCTGCACCAGAGAGGCGGTTTTCAAATTGGCGTCGGCCTGCTTCACCTGCGCCTCGGCGCTGGCGAGCTGGGTGTTGCTCTGGTCGATATCGGTCTGGGCGGTGGCGCGCTGATCCACCGAGAGCTGGCGGCGGTAATTGCGCTGCGCGTCCAAGAGCTGCGCCTTGGCCTGGGCCAGCTGCGCCTGCGCGGTTTCAAGCTGCGCCGGGGCGCGAACCTGTTCTTCCCTTAGATTGACCTGGGCGGCGGTGAGGTTGGCATTGGCGAGCTGCAGATTGGCTTGCGCCTGAGCCAGCTGCGCCTCGTTCGCGCGCGGGTCCACCACCGCCAGCAAATCACCTTTATGCACATAGCTGTTGTCGTTGACATAGAGCGCTGTGACGTAGCCGGAGGTGTTGGTGGCCATGGAGACGGCGTTGCCGTCAGTATAGGCGTCGTCGGTGGAAACCTCGCCCATCGTCGCCAGCCAATAGATGATGCCGGCGATGATCACCACCACCAGCAGGATGCCGGCGATGATCAGCGGCAGTTTGCTGCGCGGCTTCTGCTCGGTGTTGGCGTCATTCTGCTGCGTGGGGGCCGGTTTGTCCTGGCCCTGATCCGTCTGCCCATTTTCGTTCGCCACCTGCTGCTCCGTAATTTCGAGACGGTCTTTGACACTAGCTTTTGACAATAATGTACTGTATCAGACAGTACATTTCTTGTCGATGAAGGGAAGCCGCCTTGGTGGCGATCTGCATGAGACATATGCAGCCCTGGCCTGCATGAAACCCCGCCTGGTTTTACGATGCTGTAATGCGCTGTTTATGGGATGATGATGCAGGACGAACGCGTTGAAAAAGACCCTCACGATGCGGCGGCGCGGCCCCGGCTGGAGGCGCGGCGGCGGGCTTTTCTGGACGCCGCGGCCCAAACCTTTCTGGAAAAAGGCTATGCCGGCACCACGCTCGATGATGTGATCGCCCGCTCCGGCGGCTCGCGGCAGACGCTGTATCAGCTGTTCGGCGGCAAGCAGGGGCTGTTCGAGGCGCTGGTGACGGAGCGGGTGCGCGCCATTTTCGGGGATTTCGAAGGCGATGAGCTGGACGGGCGGCCACCAGAAGACGTGTTGCCACCATTGGGGGTGAGGTTTCTGACCACCATCACCTGCCCTGCGGCTTTGGGCATGTACCGGCTGGTGTTCGCTGAGAGCGCGGCGATGAAGGAGGTGGGCGAGGCGTTCTGGCGGGCCGGGCCGCAAGCGCTGCGCAGGCTGCTGACAGGCTATTTCGCCGGGCAGGTGAAACGCGGCACGCTGCGCCTGACGCGGCCGGATTACGCGGCCTCCGCCTTTGCCGGCATGCTGATCGGCAATTTGCACACTGAATGCGTGCTGGGCTTGCGCGAAACCCCTGGCCCCGAGGAGATTGAGGACCGCGTGAAGGAAATCGTCAGGTTATTCCTGGATGGCGCGCGCTGAGCCAAGAAAAAAGGGCCTCGCGGCCCTGTTTTCTTATTCCGATTTCAGATGCGCCAGCAGCTTCTCGATCGCGGTGGGCTTATCCACCTGCTCGAGCGCCGCATATTCGGCGGCCAGGCGGTCCAGCGCGGATTCATAGATCTGCCGCTCGGAGAAGGACTGGTCCGGCTGGCCGGCATTGCGGTGCAGGTCGCGCACCACTTCGGCGATGGCCGACGGGTCGCCGGAATTGATCTTCGCCTCATATTCCTGCGCCCGGCGTGACCACATGGTGCGCTTGATGCGCGCCCGGCCCTTCAGCACCGCCAGGACCTCGTCAAAGCTCTTCTTGGAGGTGAGTTTGCGAAGGCCGGCGGTGCGGGCCTTGGTGGTAGGCACGCGCAGGGTCATGCGGTTTTCATCGAAGGTGATGCAGATCAGCTCCAGCGTATGGCCGGCGATCTCTTCCACCGCGATCCGGTCCACCTTGCCCACGCCATGGGTCGGGTAGACGACATAATCGCCTTCCTTGAAGATTTCCGCCTTGGCCGGGGCGCGGGGCGGGGCGAGCGGGCGGATCGGCCCGGCTGGCACGCCGCCATGCATCACCACGGGGGGCTGGGTCTCTGCTTTCGGGGTTTCGGGGGTGGGCGCCGCGGCCACGGCTTCGTCCTGGTCGGGTTTCGCGGCCTTCCTGGAAGCGCCGCTCTTCTGCTTATCCGTCATCACCACTCCGCTGGGAGGCACCCGCCACGGGGCGCCGCCAAAATATGAAGGCCGGGCGCGGCCGCCCGCACCCGGCTGACATGGAACATCCATACCATAAATTCAGCCGCCCGTCACCCGCCGGGCGGAACGGATCAGGGCGTGCCCGGCTCCAGCGAAAGCAGCGCCTCTTTACCCGGCTTGTCCTTCCACTCATTCGCATCGGCCGGCGGGGTACCCTTGCGGGTGATGTTCGGCCAGCTCTTGGAGAGCTCGCGGTTGCGCTCCAGCCAGGCCATCGCGCGGTCGTCGCTGTCGGGCAGGATCGCCTCGGCTGGGCATTCCGGCTCGCAGACGCCACAATCGATGCATTCATCCGGGTTGATGGCCAGGAAGTTCTCGCCGACATAGAAACAGTCGACCGGGCAGACTTCGACGCAATCCATGAATTTGCACTTGATGCAGTTCTCTGTGACCACGTAGGTCATCGGGTACTCCTGAAAGCTCGCGTAAGAATTTTGATCCCCTATGCGCGTGGGAGGGGAGGGTGGTCAAGGCGGCGGATTAGCCAATCTCCCGATACAGCGCCTGCGCCAGCGTCGCGGGGCCTCTGCGTTCAGGCAGGAACAGAATTTCCACCACTTTTACCCCTTGCGGCAACGCCAGGGTCAGCACGTCGCCGGGGCGGAGCTTGGCATGGGGTTTGTCGGTGGGCTGGCGGTTGATGCGCACCCCGCCTTGGTCCACCAGCGCCTCCGCCACCGAACGGGTTTTGCAGAAGCGCGCGAAAACCAGGAACTTGTCCAGCCGCAGCCAGTCTGTTCCTGGGTCCGTCAAATCAGCGCCGGGCCAGTTTCAACGCCGCCAGGGCGGCGAAGGGGTTGTCGGCGTCGATCTCCATTGGTTTCTCCGGCTTGGCGTCGCGCTTGGGCTCGCGGTTCGGGCGCGCGGCCGGTGCGGCTTGGGCGTTGCGCTGCGGGGCGGCCTGGTGATGGTCCTGCTTGCGCCGGCCCAGCATTGCCGGGGCGGGCGGGCCGTAGAATTTCTCGTTCGCCTCGGCGGCGGGGAAGAGGCGGAAGCCCAGTACGTTCAGGGTCGGGCCCAGCTGCTCCGGCTTCAGCCCCATGCGGCTGCCCAGATTGGGCGGCAGCAAAATCTGGCTCTTGCGCATCAGATAATGCAGCTCGCGGGTGACACGCTCGACCACGTCCAGACGGATCATGATGTCCCCGGCACGGACCCAGCCCATGGCCAGGGCGAATTCATTGCTCCAATTCTCCGGCATCGGCGCGCAGACCAGGCCGGGTGTGGGCAGCTCGGGCGGATTGCGGTCGTACCACACACCCCAGAAGAGGGCGCGCAGGCGCGCCGCGCCGGGCTTCAGCGCAGCCGGCAGATACATGGCGAAGCGGCCCATATCGATGCCGAATTTCTTCGCCTCCTGGCGCAGCTCCGGGGTGAAGGGCTCGGGCGGCAGCACGCCGCCGGATTCCGAGAGGCGATGGACGATGCCGCGCAGCGGGGCGGGCGGGTTTTCCATGGCCTTCAGCAGCGCGCCGAGGCGCTTTTCAGTCTCCGCCGCCAGCCAAGCGGCCAGACGGGTCCGGATGCGCTCGCGCGCCAGACCGTCCAGGAATTCCGAATGCAGCACTTCGACGCCGGGCTTGAGGAAGATCTCGGTCTTTTTCAACCGGGCGATCTTCACCCCGTCCCAGACGAAATGCCGGTCATCCGAGAGGCTGATCGCCTCGTCGGCGGCGGTCTCGGCCGCCAGGATGCGCCTGGGCATCTCTTGGGCCAGCACCCGCCGGGCGGCGCGCAGCAGGATTTTCTTCTCAGGCCCCTGCGTCGCGGGATCGGGATGGAACAGAAAGCCTTCGATGCGGCCGACCTCATGGCCTTCCACGCTCACCAGACCATCCGGTGCCACGATGGCCTGCAGCTCCTCCGCCTCAGCCTCTTCCAAACGTCTCGTCAAATGTGCCGCCCTCTTATCAACAAACCGGGTCATCAATTTCACATGCAGCGTATCGGATAACCGATCCTCGACCGCCCGGGCCCGCATGGCCCATGTGTCAGCATCCTTCATCCAATCCGCCCGCGCCGTTATATAGGCCCAAACGCGCACGTCCGTCAGCCTCTGCATCAGCGTATCGATATCGCCGTCCAGACGATCGAGATTTTCGATCTCGCGGGCAACCCAATCCTCCGGCAGATTTTCCTTGGCCAGCAGGTGGGTGAACACCTTGGCGACGAGTTTGACATGGGTATCGGTGGCGAGCTTGCGGAAATCCGGGATCTGGCAGGCTTCCCAGAGCAGACGGGTGGCGGCGCGGCCCTGGGCGCGGCGCTGGATGTCGCCATCGCGGGTCAGCGCGTCCAGCGTCTGCACATCCGCCGCCTCGTTGCCGCGCACCAGCCCCTGGCGGTTGGAGGGCAAAGTGAGGCTGGCCAGCAGCGCCTGCGGGGAAGCGAAATCCAGCGCGCTGTTGCGCCAGAAAATCTGCTCCAGCTTCTCGAACTCATGCGATTCCACCTGTTCGGCCACCTCTTCCGAGAGGGGCGGGCACTCTGCGGTGGTGCCGAAGCTGCCGTCGCGCATGCCGCGCCCGGCCCGCCCGGCGATCTGGGCGACCTCTGAGGGGGTGAGCAGGCGGGGCTGGCGGCCATCGAATTTGCGGATGCCGGCGAAGGCGACATGGTTCACATCCATGTTCAGCCCCATGCCGATCGCATCGGTGGCGACCAGGAAATCCACCTCTTTATCCTGATACAGCGCCACCTGGGCGTTGCGGGTGCGGGGCGAAAGCCGCCCCATCACCACCGCGCAGCCGCCGCGCCGGCGGCGCACCGCCTCGGCGATAGCGTAAACCTCGGCCGCGGAGAAGGCGACGATGGCCGAGCGCGGCGGCAGCCGGGAGAGCTTGGCCGCCCCGGCGAAGGTGAGCTGAGACAGGCGCGGGCGGGTTTCGATTTCAACGCCGGGGACCAGCTTGCGCATCAGCGGCGCGATGGTGTCGGCGCCCAGGAACATCGTCTCCACCAGGCCGCGCGCGTTCAGCAGACGGTCGGTGAAAACATGGCCGCGGTCAGGGTCGGCGCAGAGCTGGATCTCGTCCACCGCCAGGAATTCCACCTTGCGGTCCAGCGGCATCGCTTCCACCGTGCAGGAGAACCAGCGCGCCCCGGGTGGCACGATCTTTTCCTCGCCGGTGATCAGCGCCACGGCTTTGATGCCCTTGGCTTTCACCATGCGGTCGTAATTCTCGCGGGCGAGCAGGCGCAGCGGGAAGCCGATGATGCCGGTGGCGTGGCTGAGCAGACGCTCGATGGCGAGATGCGTCTTGCCGGTGTTGGTGGGGCCGAGCACGGCCTTCACCCGGGGTTGGAAGCCGGACATGAGATTCAAATGACCGTGTGGGGGCGGCTTTGCAAGCGGGGGCCGGTCAGCCGCCTTGGGCGCGGGAGAGGATTTCGCGCACCGACTTGGCATCGGGCGCCGCCAGCGCCTGGTTGGCCAGTTCCTCGCAGGCGAGCAGGGTGGTGGCGCGGATGGCCTGTTTTACCAGCGGTACGGCGTTGCCATGCATGGAAAGCTGGCGCAGCCCCAGCCCCAGCAACAAGGGGGTGAATGCCGGGCGGGCTGCCAACTCGCCGCAGAGCGAGACCGGAATGCTGCTGGCGGCGGCGAAGCTGGCGGTGAGATGCAGCAGCCGCAGCACCGCCGGCTCCAGCGGGTCATAAAGCTTCACCGCGCCAGGCGAGGAGCGGTCCGCCGCCAGCGTGTACATGGTGAGGTCGTTGCTGCCGATGGCGAAGAATTCCGCATGTTTGGCCAGCAAGGGGGCTGCCAGGGCGGCGGCGGGGGTTTCCACCATGATGCCGAGCGGCGGCATCGCCTCGGGCAACGCCACCGCCTTGCGCCGCTTCAGCCGCCGCCAGACCCGGCGCATCACCTCGCGCGTCTCGATGATTTCCTGGGCGACCGTCACCATCGGCAGCATGATCCTTACCGGCCCGGCAATGGCGGCGCGCATTATGGCGGCGAGCTGGGTTTCCAGCAGATCCTCGAATTGTAGCAGGGCCCGTACCCCGCGCAGCCCCAAGGCCGGATTCGGCTCGGGATGCTCGGGCAGCAGGCGGGAGAGCACGTCGATCTCTTTGTCCGAACCCCAATCCAGCAGCCGGATGGTCACCGGCTCGCCATCCATCGCCTCGATGATGTCGCGATAGATGCGAAACTGCGTCTCCTCGTCCGGGGCGCTCTCGCGGTTCATGAACAGGAATTCGGAGCGCAGCAGCCCGATGCCGCGCGCGCCGGATTCGGCGATCATTTTCAGCTCGAAGGGCAGTTCCAGATTGGCCTGCAGCTCGATCTGCACGCCACAACGCGTCTGCGCGGGCAGATGCTGCAGCCGGGCCAGGCTGCGCCGCGCACGGGTCTGCGCCGCGAGCTTTTTGCGCGCGGCATCGAAGCTGGCCTTGCTGGGGTTGAGAATGACATCGCCGCTCTCGCCGTCGATGATGGCAAAGCAGCCGGGGGCGGCCTTTTCCAGCAGCCCTTCAACGCCGAGCACGGCGGGCAGGCCCAGCGCGCGCAACATGACCGCTGTGTGCCCGTCCAGCCCGCCTTCGGACGTGACGATACCGGCGAAGCGCGTCGGCTGGATCAAGGCCGCCTCGGCCGGGCGCAGATCCTGGGCGGTGAGGATGCTGCCCTGCGGCAACCCTTCGAAAGACCGGAAAGGCTGGCGGGTGAGGTTGCGGATCAGCCGGCGGGCCAGCTCCTGCACCTCGTCGGCGCGGCGGGTGCGGCTGGCCTTGTCGCCGCCGGCCTGGCTCATGATCAATGCCGCCTGCGCCTCCGCTTCCTCATGGGTAGCGGCCTCAGCGCCAAGTTCGCCCTCCTGGATACGGGCCTTGATGCCACGCATCAGCCGCGAGGCGCCCAGCATGTGCAGATAGACGTCCAGCAGCGGGGCGATTTCGGCCTGGCTGTCCTTCGGCATCGCCGACAGGCGGGATTTCAGCTTCTGCAGCTGCTTGCGCGAGCGCGCCACGGCCTCGTCCAGCCGCTCCAGCTCGGACGGGATCGATTCCGGGGCGGGCTTGTCGCGGCTGATATTCAGCGCCGGTTCCGCCGCCTCATGCAGCGGGCCAATGGCGATGCCGGCTGAAACCGGCTTGCCGTGCAGCCGCTTTTCCTTGGGCGCGGCGGGTTTCTTAGTCGCTTTCATGGAAGCCGGCCTCGATCAGCGCCGTAATGGCGTCGAGCGCTTCCCGTGCGTCGAAACCCTCGGCGGAGAGGGTGACGCTGCTGCCGATTCCAGCCCCCAGCATCATCAGCCCCATGATCGAGCGGGCGGATACGGATTGCCCGTCCTTCGCGACTTCCACATTGGCGGAATATTGCTCGGCCAGCGTCACCAGCTTGGCGGCGGCGCGCGCATGCAGGCCGCGCCGGTTGACGATGCCGATTTCGGCGGTGATCACGGAGCCGTCCATTTTGTTGTTACTCCGCCGCGTTGCAGGTGGCCGCCGGGGCCTGGGGCTGCAGATCATGGCCGTTGCAAATATATTTCTTGCCGGCCGCCTCGGCGATCTGCACCGTCTCGGCCAGGGTCATCTGGCCGCGGATCTTGGCCAGCTTGACCAGCATCGGCAGATTCACCCCACCGAGGATTTCAATATTGGGCTGCGCGCACATCGACATGGCGAGGTTGGAGGGGGTGCCGCCGAACATGTCGGTAAGCAGGATGACGCCGTCGCCATTATCCACCTCGGCGATGCGTTTGGCGATTTCCGCCTTCTGGCCCTCAAACGCCGCATCGGATTCGATGCAGACGGTCGCCAGCTGTGCCTGTTTGCCGACGACATGCTCCATGGCGTCGCGCATGGCCAGGGCCAATGTGCCATGGGTAACGATAACAAGACCGATCATAGGTTCTCGCTCAGCCCTTCCCCGGATCAACCGAGCCTTCGCGCAGGCTGAGAAATTTCGGCGCTTCCCGGTGCGTGACACCGATCCGCCAGCCCGCCTGGGCCAAAGGAATATTCAATTTTTCGACCATATAAACCGATCTATGCTGTCCACCGGTGCATCCGACACATATTGTTGCATATTTCTTTCCTTCCTGCACGAATCTCGGCAGTAAAAATTCGATGAGGTTCAGAACTTTCTCGAAGTATTCCGCAAAATCAGCGTCTTCTTCGATGAAGCTGCCAACTTCCGGGTCCAGCCCTGAAAGTGGTTTCAGATGTGGGATGTAATGCGGATTCTTTAAGAAGCGCGCATCGAAGATCAGATCTGCTTCCGGCGGCAGGCCGGCGGCGTAGGAGAAGGAGACCAGCGCCACGGTAAGGCCGGGATTGGTGGCGCCGTAGCGAGCTTCCACCAGATTGCGCAGCTTGGGCAGCGGCAGGGCTGAGGTATCCAGCAGCCAGTCGGCGGCGCGGGCCAGCGGGGCGGTGAGTTCGCGCTCCAGCGCGATGCCATCGGCGATGGCCCCGGTCTGCGCCAGCGGGTGGCGGCGGCGGGTTTCGGAATAGCGGCGCAGTAATATGTTGTCGCCGGCAGTTGTATAGACGAGTGATGGGTCCAGCCGGTCATGCTGGCGTAGCTGTTTCAACGCCTCCAGCACGTTTTCGGCCGAAAAGCCGCGCGAGCGCGCATCCACGCCGATGGCGAGATTCTGTTGGGCCTGGCCGGTGAGGGTTTCCAGCGTGTCGAGCGGCGGGTTGTCCACCGTCTCGAAGCCAAGATCTTCCAGCGTTCTCAGCAGAGAGTTCTTGCCTGCGCCCGAAAGGCCGGTGACCAGCACCACCTGCAGCTTGTCGGGCGCCGTGCTCATGCCGCGAAGGCGCCTTTATGCTGGCTCACGCGCCCGCAGGCCGCTTCCAGCGCCAAGGCGGCGCGCGCGGCGGCAGAGGGAAAGGAGGCATCCAGCGTGATTTCCGGCAGGTCCAGCTGGGCATGGCGGCGCGGCGCCGGCAGGCGCTCCGCCGGTGCCGCGCCGAGTGTCACCGCCAGCCGCAGCTTTGCCGGCGCGACGAAGGGGAAATGAAACAGGCCGAGGCCGCGAACTTCCAGCAGACCGGCCAGGCCCGGTGCGGGGCTTGCCATGCCGTCCTCCACAATGACCTGATCATCCGCGACCAAGGTAAAGCCCTGGTCAATCAGACGCAGCAACAGGTCGGATTTCCCCGCGCCGGATGGCCCGAGGAGCAGCAAAGCGTCGCCACCCGGCTGGCTTTGCCGGGCGGCACAGGAGGCGTGCCAAAGCATGGTAACGCGACTGTGGCAAAGTTTGGGCAGACGCGAAAGGCTTGACAGATGGGTGCCAAGCCGCCGTAGGCGCGAGAGGTTACTCCTCCGGCGGCTCGTAGCCTGCGGTTTCCAGCATCGCGCGGTCGCAGACCTCGACCAGCGCGGCGCGGTCGAAGCCATTGAAAGCGGTGCGCAGGCAGGCCCCATAGGCGCCGAGCTGGCCGATTTCGATCCAGTCGCCCTCCGCCACGTCGCCGGGCAGCAGGAAGGGGCCATGCATCACATCCAGCGAATCGCAGCTTGGGCCGAAGAAGCCGAAGGCCATGTCCGGCGCGCCGTGGCTGGCGCGGGCGCGCAGCAGGCGTGTAGGGAAGCGAAAGCGCAACGCCCCGGCATCCGCAAGGGCGCCATAGACGCCATCGTTGATATAGAGCATCTCGCCACGGCGCAGCTGCACCTGCACAACCACGGAGGCGCCCCCGCCCACCAGCGCGCGGCCTGGCTCGGCCCAAAGCTTCAGCCAGGGCATCTCCAACGCGTCATAGGCGGCGTCGATCTCGGCCATGAAGGCGCCAAGCGGCGGCGGGTCCATGTCCGGATAGGCGACCGGGAAGCCGCCGCCGACATCGAGTACATCCACAAGCACGCCAGAGGCGCGGATCACCTCGCCGGCCAGCTGCATGGCATCGCGCCAGGCCAGCGGGTCCAGGCATTGCGAGCCGACATGGAAGGCCAGACCGAGCTTGCCGGCCAGCGGCCGGGCGGCGCGCAGGAGGTTGATTGCGGCGTCAGCATCCGCTCCGAATTTCTTTGACAGATTGATGGCGGCACCGGTCTCGGGCAGGCCGAGGCGAATGAACAGGCCGGGTTTGGTCTCGGGCTTAGCGGTCTCCGGGCGGTTCAGCTCATCCATGATCTTGGTGAGCTCGCTTTCCGAATCCAGCACGAAATCGCGCACGCTGTGCAGCATCCAGGCTTCACGGATGGCGGTGCGGGATTTCACCGGGTGCATGAAATGAATCTCCGCACCGGGGAAGAGGCGGCGGACCAGTTGCACCTCGGAGATGGAGGCGCAGTCGAAATGGCGGACGCCGCCATCCCATACGGCGCGCAGAACGGCCGGTTCCGGGTTGCACTTCACGGCATAGAGCACGTCGCCATTGAAGGCGGTGGCGAAGGAGCGGGTGGTGGCGCTGATCACATTCGGGCGCACGCAATGCAGCGGCTCCTCGGGGCGCAGCGTTTTGACCATCTCACTGACGGTCGGCAGGATTTTCACGTCGCCACGCAGCGAGATGTGGCGGTGCAGCGGGCCCACGGCCGCGCGGTTTTCGATTAGGCTCATTATGGAAAGTCCCCGGCATGCGACGGCAGGCATTATAGGCCCGCCAAAAATTGAAGCGAAAGAAAATCCAGGGAGCGGCAGTGGTTAAAAGCCGTCAGCGCCTGAATTCAGACGGTTCGATCAGATGCTGGTCTGAGGACTTCGCATCACGATATTCCGCTCTAAAAGCAACATCAAAACTCTCCCAATTGATCCCGGCTTCCGGGGAAACCGACTCTCGACCTACCAGGATGCGTCTCGTCGTTACTGTACCTGGCTTGCCAGGTTCGCGGCACGTGCGATGCATCGGACAAACCCAAGTGGGGTTGAACAAACAATGCTCTAAGCCATTAGGCTCGGCGCGAGTTATGCTATTTTTGCATGCGAACTAGAAAAGACTGGCGGCATTTTGCCGGCCAAGGGACTCAGGCCACAACGCGCGGCTGCATCGGGTTGGGTGAGGTTGGCAGGGTCTCCTGTACGGATGCGCTCTGGCGGTGGTCGATCGCCATATAGCCGCGGCCCCAGTTGGTTTCGATGAAATCATCCACCCCCAACGCCTGCAGCTTTTTGCGAATCTTGCAGATGAATACATCGATAATTTTCGGGTTCGGCTCGTCCAGCCCACCATAGAGATGATCGAGAATGGCTTCCTTGCTCAGCACCACGCCTTTGCGCAGAGCGAGGATCTCGGCGATCTGATATTCCTTCTTGGTCAGCGTCACCGGCTTGCCGTTGGCGTAGATTTTTTTCGCGTTCATGTTGATCTCGACCTGGCCGATGCGCAGCGCGTTTTCCTGGAACCCACGGGAACGGCGCACGAGATTTTGCACCTTGATAAAAACCTCCTCGTGCGACAGCGCATCGACGATCAAATCATCCGCGCCTGTTTGCAGCACCCGCAGCCGCACGGCCTCGCTCATGCCGCGGGCGACCGCGATGACCGGTGCGCGCACGCGTGCCAGACGCAGCTTGCGAACCAATTCCAGGTCACCCAGCCTGGTTTCCGACAAGCGCAGCAGAATGGCGTCGTAATCATAAAACTTGACCAGATCGAGAGCCTCCTCCGGATCGCTGGTCTCGTCGACGATGGCCATGCGCGAGCGGAGAAAGGCAGTAAAAAGATCTTTTTTATTCGATATCGTCTCAAAAGAGAGTATCTTCATGGCTGCCTCCGTTATGTTCGCCGAACGAATACAACCAAGAGGGGTAATCGTCAATAAATTTATTTAATAATCCCGCACAGGGTGTAAAAAGTAAGACATAGTTTATAAAATTATTAATCTCAGGTTGCGGCTCGTGGAGGGTTATAGCGAGGATATGGTTTATCAGAGGTTTGCGGCCGGCTGCTTAGCGATACCGGTGCCAAGACGAAGCGTCCGCTTTGTGGCGGCCGTTATAAGAATGGCTGATAAAATCCGGCGAGAGATTTGTCTGTCCGACGTGCCGGCGTCAGCATGAGGGCTGGAAAGGCGCGCCTGAAACAAAGCCGGAGCGTTCAAGTTGCACCGACGCTCTGAAATCATGACGCCAGAGCCTATTCCGTTTCCATCGGCGGGCGGAACATGCTCCAGCTTTTTGTTTGGGCAAGCAACGTTATCCGATCAAACGATGCCGTTTATCGGATGTTGCTCTCGGTGGGGGCGCCGCGGCGGTTGAGGATGTGGATCTGCGCGCTGGCAGGAGTCTGTTGCGGCTGGCATCGTGCCAATAAGGCCGCCGCCGTGTTCTGCCAGGCGGGCGGGATGAAGTCCGCTTCAATCTGCGCCTGTGCCTGGGCGACGAGTTCAGGGTGATCGATCCAGGAGCGGATGAGCGCTTCCGCCGCGGCAAGATCGTCGGGATCGAAATAGCCGCAGAAAGGGCCGCCGGCTTCCGGAATGGCCGAGCTGCCGGAGGCCAGGACCGGTTTGCCGTAACAAAGGGATTCCGTCACCGGCAGGCCCCACCCCTCGTAGAAAGATGGGTAGAGGGTGAACAGGCAATGCTGATAGAGCGCCGCGAGCTGGGTTTCGCTGGGTTGATCGACGAACAGGATGCGGCCGTCCAGATAGGCGGAATTCTCCAGCTGCTGCATCAGATCCTTGGTCAACCAGCCTTCCTTGCCGGCAAACACCAGGCGGGGCACGCCATTGGCCGGGGGGGTGTGCAGCAATTGCCGCCAGACCCGCAGCATGCCGCCATGATTTTTGCGCGCCTCGATGGTGCCGACCATCAGAATGTATGGGTCCGGCAGCGGGCGCGCCAGCCTCGTGCCGATGATCTTGCCGGCGCCGCCGGGTGGCAGGCGTGATTGCGGTGGAACACGGCGATTGCGGCGCTCCAGGCTGGATTGCAGATCCGTCAGCGTGTTCTGGGAAATCGCGAAGACGGCGTCGGCACGGGGAACCTGCTCGTCCAGCCAGAGGGAAAAATCCCGCACCATCGATTGGGTGCACCATTCCGGAAACAGGTCCGGGATCATATCATGCGCGAACAGGCCAAGGCGCGCCCCGGCGGCGGTCAGGCTGTTGAGAAAGCCAGGTGCGTAGGGGCGCTCCCAGGAGGCGCCGAGATGGATCAGCCAATCGCCAGCGCCAAGGGTGATTGGCGGTGTGTCCGGGGCAGGCGAGGGTGTCGTCGTTGGGGGTGTCTGCGCCGGCGGGCTGAGTGTCGCCAAGCCAGCCCGGGCGAGGGCTTTGAGTGCTTTGGCACCGGCCAGGCCAGCCCGGTAGAGTTCGCCAAGCGGGAGCCGGTAGGCGGGCGGCAGGCGGCGCGCCGCCTGGTATAGGCGTCCGGGTCTCGGTGCCTTGACGGTGGGCGGGGGCGGTGCGGTTTCCGGGACGGATGGTTCCTGGTCCGCAGTGGCGCGGATACGTGCCTCCAAAGCGCCGAAATCCACGGCCAGCAGGCGGGTGCCGCGCTCATTGCGGCGGCAGAAGCCGATATCGAAAGTGCTGCCTCGGAGTTGGGCGGCGGCGGCGCAGGTTTCGAAGCTGAAACGCTGGATCCCGGTGGGGCGGCGCGCGGTTTGGAAGAAATTGATCAGATCTTCGACATCGAACCAGATGGTCATTGTTCCGCCCCTTAGATTTGGTTTCACATTAGTATCGTTTTGGTAAATTATCTATCCCAGCTTGTCGTGAGCCCTGCTCCATCCGACCATTGCGCCGGCCAGCGCGGCCCGGTAATTTGCCGGCCATGACGAAAAATCTGGCGTTTGGCTTGGTTCTGGCGTTTTCCTTGGGCGGCCTGGCGCAGGCGGCGGAGCTGCCGTCCCGCGCGGCGGGGCTGTGGCAGAGCACAACCAACGTGACCGGCCCGGGCGGCGCGCCAATGGCGAATGCCCAGGGGGTGGTGACGCTGACCTGCGTGGACCCGGCGACCGACCGGAAATTCCTGCTTTCCGGCCAGAGCCGCTGCAGCCAGCTCAGCATTACCGGTTCCGGCGCCACCTACACGATTTCGGGCACCTGCGTGCAGCCGGCCGGGACTGTGAAGATTCATGAGACGCTGGATTATGCCAGTAATAAATCCGTGCAGCTGAAAGCGGATTTCAGCACCAGCTCAGGCGAGATGTCGATGGTCTCCGACCTGCAATGGCAGGGCCCGTGCCCGGCCGGGATGGCGCCGGGGGATGAAGGCAGCATGCGCGACGGCGTCTTCGTCAAGGCGGGCAATATCAACGACCACGCGCCTTGAGCGGACAGGCCGGCCGGGGCTCGTTCAGCCGCTTGGCGTTCGGGCGGCTCGGCATCATGGCGGTGCTGGGGTTTTCTTCCGGCCTGCCTTGGGCGCTCTCCGGGCCGACCTTGCGCTATTGGATGTCCGGCGAGCACGTGCCGCTAGGCATGATCGGGCTGACGGCGAATATCGGCCTCGCTTATCTGCTGAAATTCGTCTGGGCGCCGTTTTTCGATGAGGCGAAGCCGTTTTTCTTCGGGCGGCGGCGCGGCTGGTTGATCCCGGTGCAGATCGCGCTGGCGCTGGCCATCGCGGCGTTGGCGCTGAGCGACCCTGGCCAGGATGTCTGGCTGACGCTGGGGCTGGGGGCGCTGGTGGCGTTTCTCTCCGCCAGCCAGGACATCATCATCGATGCCTGGCGCATCGAGGCGTTTGCGCCGAATTTGCAAGGTGCGGCGTTGGCCTGCGAGGTTTGGGGCTGGCGGGTGGCTTATCAGGTCTCCAATGCCGGGGTGATCGCGCTCTCCATCGGGCTCGGCTGGCATGGGGCGTTCGGGCTGATGGCGGTGCTGGCGCTGCTGGGGCCGTTGGCGGTGCTGTTTGCGCCGGAGCCGGAGGTGGCGCGGGAGGCGCATCCGGCAGGGCTGGCGGCGCGCTTCTCCCAGGCGGTGCGCGAGCCCTTGCAGGAGTTTCTCGGCCGGCGCGGGATTGCGGTGATCATCGGCTTTATCGTGCTGTTCCGGCTCGGCGGCGCGCTGGGCGGGACGATGCTGGCACCTTATTATACCGCTTTGGGGTTCGACCGCGCCCATATCGCGGTGGCGAATGGGCCGCTTTCGCTCATCTGCGGCATTGCGGGAACGGGGTTGGGTGGCTTGCTGGTGATGCGGATCGGCGTGGGGCGGGCGCTGCTGTTCACCGCCTTGCTGCAGGTGGCCGCGCTCTGCCTCTACCCGGTGCTCGGACTCTATCCGCATCTGCCCTATATTCTGCTGATCATCTCGGCGGTGGAGGCGTTCACCGACGCGTTTTCGGATACCGCCTTCCTCTCTTATCTGTCAGGGCTGTGCCATCCGGAGCATACCGCCACGCAATATGCGCTGCTCTCCTCGCTGGCGCCGCTGGCGCTGCACACCATCGCCGGCGCTTCCGGCTTCCTGGCGGCGCGCACCGGGCTGGTGAGCTTCTTCGTCATCTGCGCCTTCGCGGCGCTACCCGGCATCGCGCTGCTGCTGGTGATTTTGCGCCTCTACCCGCCGAACGAAACCCGGCTCAAATCAGCCTGAGCGTGTCGCCGGTGCGGATTTCGCCGCCTTTGGTCACTTCCGCGAAAATCCCCAGCTCGATATGGCCGAAATGGGTGCGCAGCTCTTTCACCGGGTTGGCGTCCCGCGCGGCGGTGTCCGGGTTGACCATGGTGGCGGCGCAGCGATCGATGCGCTCGCGCACCACCATCTCCACTTCGCCGATGGCCAGGGTGCGGCCGAGCCAGGTGAATTCCTCCCAGGGCTTCGTGCCCTCCAGATAGAGATTGGCGCGGAAGCGGCGGGCATCGCGCGGGGCGCCGACAGCGTCTTCCAATGCGGCCAGCGAGGCCCTGCCGATCAGGCTGATCACCTGGGTCTTGTGGTCACAGAAACTATGGCCGGGGAAGAAATGGAAGCGCGGTGCCTGCCCCTCGCTGCCATAGCGCGCCTCCTCGCCCAGGAAGGCGGTGAAATAGGCGGTGAGCGCGGCCTGGCCCTCCGGGGTGAGCGGCGAGGCGATGAGCGGGCCGTCCGGGCCTTCGATATGCAGCATCCGGGTGGCGTCATCGAACCTTGTACGCAGCAGGGCGGCTTTGGGGGTCTTGGCCAGGCACATGAAATTCATCTTGGAGATCCAGGCCGGGTTCGCCTCGTCCAGCACGGCGTCGCCCTGTTTCAGCGCGAAGGCCCGGTCCCAGGGGATGCAGCGCCCTGGCGAGAGCTGGGTGGCGGTCAGAAGCTCCGGGGTCAGGCCCTTGACCGGGTAGCGATAGAGCGCGGCGATGTGCATTGAACGACCCCAAAAATCCACTTGAGACAGATCATGGCTTTGCCCATATTGGGTTGGCAAGGTTACGTTGCCTATTGAGGGGCGGGACCTGAACGTTGCCTGGGATGCAGGGACGATGAAGGAGCAAGAATATGGATTTTGAGAAATTCACCGAGCGGGCGCGGGGCTTCATACAAGCGGCGCAGACCATCGCGATGCGTGAATATAACCAGCAGATCACGCCGGAGCATTTGCTGAAGGCGTTTCTGGATGATGAGGAAGGAGCAGCCAGCGGGCTGATCCGTATTGCCGGGGGGGATCCGCAGGCGGCGAAGCAGGCCGTGGATAGCGCTGTGGCGAAATTGCCGAAAGTGCAGGGGGCCGGGGCCGGCCAGCCGAGCGTGACACCGGATCTGGTGCGCGTGCTCGATGCCGCCCAGCAGGCGGCGCAGAAGGCCGGCGATAGTTTCGTGGCGCAGGACCGGATGCTGGTGGCGCTGGCTGGTGGCGATAATGCCGCTGCCCGCGCCCTGAAGGCGGCTGGCGTTTCCGCCCAGGCGTTGGAGAAGGCGGTGGCCGACATGCGCAAGGGCCGCAAGGTGGACAGCGCCACGGCCGAGCAGCAATTCGATGCCCTGAAAAAATACGCCAAGGATGTGACCCAGCTGGCGCGCGACCAGAAGCTCGACCCGGTGATCGGCCGCGACGAGGAGATACGCCGTGCCATCCAGGTGCTGGCACGGCGCACCAAGAATAACCCGGTGCTGATCGGCGAGCCTGGCGTGGGCAAGACCGCCATCGTCGAGGGGTTGGCGCTGCGCATCGTCAATGGCGATGTGCCGGAGAGCCTGCGCAATAAGCGCGTGCTGGCGCTGGATCTCGGCGCGCTGGTGGCGGGGGCGAAATTCCGCGGCGAGTTCGAGGAGCGGCTGAAGGCCGTGCTGAAGGAGATCGAATCCGCCGAGGGCGAGATCATCCTGTTCATCGATGAGATGCATACGCTGGTCGGTGCCGGCAAGTCCGACGGCGCGATGGATGCCTCCAACCTGCTCAAGCCCGAGCTGGCCCGTGGCGCGCTGCATTGCGTCGGCGCCACCACGCTCGATGAATATCGCAAATATGTGGAGAAGGATGCCGCCCTGGCGCGGCGCTTCCAGCCGGTTTTCGTGAACGAGCCGAGTGTCGCGGATACCATCTCCATCCTGCGCGGCATCAAGGAGAAATACGAGCTGCATCACGGCGTGCGGATCGCGGATAACGCGCTGGTCGCCGCCGCCACACTCTCCAACCGCTACATCACCGACCGGTTCCTGCCGGACAAGGCGATCGACCTGGTGGATGAGGCGGCCTCGCGGCTGCGCATGCAGGTGGACAGCAAGCCCGAGGCGCTGGACGAGCTGGACCGCCGGCTGATCCAGTTAAAAATCGAGCGTGAGGCGTTGAAGAAGGAGACCGACCCGGCTTCGCGCGAGCGGCTGGAGAAGCTGGAGGTCGAGCTGGGCGAGCTGGAAGAGCGCTCCGCCGAGATGACCGCCAAATGGCAGGCCGAGAAGGCGCAGCTCACCGACGTGCAGAAGGTGAAAGAGCAGCTTGAGCAGGCCCGCAACGAGGTGGAGCTGGCGCAGCGCAAGGGTGATCTCGGCAAGGCATCCGAGCTGCTGTATGGCCGGATTCCGGAACTGGAGAAACAGCTCGCCGCCCAGCAGGACGGGCAGATGGTGAATGACGCGGTGACCGAGGATTCCATCGCCGCCGTCGTCTCCCGCTGGACCGGCGTACCGGTGGAAAAGATGCTGGAGGGCGAGCGCGCCAAGCTCCTGCGCATGGAGGATGATCTGCGCCGCCGGGTGGTGGGGCAGGAGGCGGCTCTGGTCGCGGTCTCCAACGCCGTGCGCCGGGCGCGCGCGGGGCTGCAGGATCCGAACCGGCCGATTGGATCGTTCCTGTTCCTGGGGCCCACCGGTGTCGGCAAGACCGAATTGACCAAGGCGCTGGCGGAGTTCCTGTTCGATGATGAGCGGGCGATGGTGCGCATCGACATGAGTGAGTTCATGGAGAAGCATGCGGTCTCGCGGCTGATCGGCGCGCCGCCGGGCTATGTCGGTTATGACGAGGGCGGCGTGCTGACCGAGGCGGTGCGGCGGCGGCCTTACCAGGTCGTGCTGTTCGACGAGGTGGAGAAGGCGCATGAGGATGTGTTCAACGTGCTGCTGCAGGTGCTCGATGATGGCCGGCTGACGGACGGCCAGGGCCGCACGGTGGATTTCAAGAACACGATCATCGTGCTCACCTCCAATCTCGGCTCGGACATTCTGGCCGCGCAGACCGAGGGCGAGGATGTACGCCTGGCCGAGGCCGGGGTGATGGCGCGGGTGCGCGAGCATTTCCGGCCGGAATTCCTCAACCGGCTGGATGAGATCGTGCTGTTCGGCCGGCTGCAGCGGGCGGATATGGGGGCGATTGTCTCCATCCAGCTGAAGCGGCTGGAGGCGTTGCTGGCGGATCGTAATATCCGGCTGGAGCTGGACCAGTCCGCGCGGGATTGGCTGGCCGAGGCGGGATATGACCCGGTCTATGGCGCGCGGCCGCTGAAGCGCGTGATCCAACGCAACCTGCAGAACCCGCTGGCGGGGCTGATCCTGGAAGGGGCGGTGAAGGATGGCGAGAACGTGAAAGTGTCCGGCTCGCCGGATGGTTTAGTGATCGGCGGTCATCTCGCCGAGGCCGCTTAAGTGCTAGGCTCCCCGGAAGGTCGCACTTCCGGGGAGTTTTTATGTCCGACACCGCGCTGCTCGTCATTGACGTTCAAAATATTTACGCCCTGCCTGACTCGCCGCTCTGTGTGCCGGGCATCCAGGCGTCGCTTGGCCGGATCAACCAGCTGATCGAGGCGTTCGGCGCGGCCGGCAAGCCGGTGATCTATGTACGCCATGTGCACCGCGCGGATGGGCGTGACGCCGGGCGGATGTTCGATTTCGCCGGTACAGCGGAGCCGGTCAGTTTTGTCGAAGGCACCGCCGAGGCGGATTATGTGGATGGGTTGATGCAGTTGCCGGCGGCACTGCATATCACCAAGCACCGCTATTCATGCTTCGAGGGCACCGCGCTGGAGCCAATTCTGCGCAGTCTGGGCGTCAGCCGGTTGGCAATCTGTGGCTATATGACCAATTTCTGCTGCGAGACCACGGCACGCGCCGCGCATGACAAGGATTACTTCGTGGATTTCATCGCCGACGCGACGGGGGCGCCGGACCTGGGCGCTGATTACCGGCAGGAAGCGATCATTCAGGCGGTGAGCGCAACGCTGGGGGCCGGTTTTGCTCGGATTTTCACGACCCGGGACTATCTTGAAGCTATGCGTTGAGTGCATAGCTATTTTTTTGAAAGATTTTCCGGCGGATTTTGCCGCGGGTCGAGGAGGAGATGAGGGTTTGCCTCGGATTTTGTCGGTTTTTACTGACGATGACGCTGCGTTGACAGTTGCTGTCGGTCGGCGTTAGAAGCCGCTCCACCGACGGGCGCTTCGGACTTGATCTGAGGCGCTTGGGCGGGTAGATTGGATGGCCTTGCTACGAACCTTTTGGTTTGTGGGTTGAGATTTTCCGGTTTAGCTCTTTGACAATTGCATAGGCTGGGAAGGGATACGCTGGTGGCGTTTCCGGGGATTGGTTTTACTGATCTCTGCTGGGTGGTTTGACTATCCAGGTGATGATATGAGGGTCGGGTTAAGTTCTGTTTTTACCTCTGTCGTTTGGAAGCGTTGTCTTGTGTATTTCTTTTGAAATTACGTACAGAAACGCTTCGAATATTCTTGGTTGAAAGACTGAGGAACGACATGTTTGAGCAGGGCTTTCTTCATTTATATTTAGTGCCGGTTAGGCGCTGGGTAGGATGAACTTGAGAGTTTGATCCTGGCTCAGAGCGAACGCTGGCGGCATGCTTAACACATGCAAGTCGCGCGGTCAGCAATGGCAGCGGCGGACGGGTGAGTAACACGTAGGAATCTATCCTGGGGTGGGGGACAACAGCGGGAAACTGCTGCTAATACCGCATGATACCTGAGGGTCAAAGGCGCAAGTCGCCTTGGGAGGAGCCTGCGTCTGATTAGCTTGTTGGTGGGGTAAAGGCCTACCAAGGCGACGATCAGTAGCTGGTCTGAGAGGATGATCAGCCACATTGGGACTGAGACACGGCCCAAACTCCTACGGGAGGCAGCAGTGGGGAATATTGGACAATGGGGGAAACCCTGATCCAGCAATGCCGCGTGTGTGAAGAAGGTCTTCGGATTGTAAAGCACTTTTGGCAGGGACGATGATGACGGTACCTGCAGAATAAGCCCCGGCTAACTTCGTGCCAGCAGCCGCGGTAATACGAAGGGGGCTAGCGTTGCTCGGAATGACTGGGCGTAAAGGGCGCGTAGGCGGCATGTACAGTCAGAAGTGAAATTCCTGGGCTCAACCTGGGGACTGCTTTTGATACGTGCGAGCTAGAGTGAGGAAGAGGGTTGTGGAATTTCCAGTGTAGAGGTGAAATTCGTAGATATTGGAAAGAACACCGGTGGCGAAGGCGGCAACCTGGTCCTTAACTGACGCTGAGGCGCGAAAGCGTGGGGAGCAAACAGGATTAGATACCCTGGTAGTCCACGCTGTAAACGATGTGTGCTGGATGTTGGGGAACTTAGTTTCTCAGTGTCGTAGCTAACGCGATAAGCACACCGCCTGGGGAGTACGGCCGCAAGGTTGAAACTCAAAGGAATTGACGGGGGCCCGCACAAGCGGTGGAGCATGTGGTTTAATTCGAAGCAACGCGCAGAACCTTACCAGGATTTGACATGGGGAGGACCGGTACAGAGATGTACTTTTCCCGCAAGGGACCTTCCGCACAGGTGCTGCATGGCTGTCGTCAGCTCGTGTCGTGAGATGTTGGGTTAAGTCCCGCAACGAGCGCAACCCTCGCCTTTAGTTGCCATCATTTAGTTGGGCACTCTAGAGGAACTGCCGGTGACAAGCCGGAGGAAGGTGGGGATGACGTCAAGTCCTCATGGCCCTTATGTCCTGGGCTACACACGTGCTACAATGGTGGTGACAGTGGGAAGCTAGGTAGTGATACCGTGCTGATCTCTAAAAGCCATCTCAGTTCAGATTGTACTCTGCAACTCGAGTACATGAAGGTGGAATCGCTAGTAATCGTGGATCAGCATGCCACGGTGAATACGTTCCCGGGCCTTGTACACACCGCCCGTCACACCATGGGATTTGGTTTGACCTTAAGTAGGTGCGCTAACCGCAAGGAGGTAGCCTACCACGGTCGGGTCAGAGACTGGGGTGAAGTCGTAACAAGGTAGCCGTAGGGGAACCTGCGGCTGGATCACCTCCTTTCAAGGATATGATCCTGAGCATTGGCTGGCTTTTGCTGGCTGATTTGGGATTTTCCTGAAAAAAAGACCTAGATCGGATGATTTAGGCAACACATCCTGTCCGGATGTTGTCATGAAGCGCCATCAACGTATCCCTTTCCTGTAACAGCGGCGGTGTCGGTTTTTGTCGATACCAACCGATGCGGACTTTAGATCTCGGGCTAGTAGCTCAGTTGGTTAGAGCACACGCTTGATAAGCGTGGGGTCGGAGGTTCAAGTCCTCCCTGGCCCACCATGATTGGTGGTGGTGTTTGAAAGAACGCCATGCCTGCCGATGACGGAGCGGCTTGCTGCGAAGTCTGGATCGGCCAGGCCAGATACCATGCTGGGGATGTAGCTCAATTGGTAGAGCACCTGCTTTGCAAGCAGGGGGTCGTCGGTTCGATTCCGTCCATCTCCACCAGATTTGGTTGGTTGTGGTGAGCAGGGCTTGGCGGCCTTGCGCGGATGTCTGTTACAGGTAAGCACGAGTTTCGAGCTGATTTACCTTGTTCCTGAAAAGGTCAAGGCGAAGAGGCTTGGATGTTTGTTCCCAGCTGCAATGTCGGGAACGAATTTGTTCTTTGTCATGGTGAATAGGTTTTGGTGCATCTGGATGCGCGCATTGATTTTTGGGGTTTCGGCCTTGAGGATCGGTCCGGGCTTCTTGTGTTGGGTTGTCTGACCCGTGGAGAGCGTAAGCTTGAAGCGAGACACAAGATGGTTCGAGTGTTCAGTGCATGTGTGATCTCATCTGCCTAACAGTCAAACGCTGTTGGAAGTTGGGTTTGCCTGGTGAAGTTGTTTTGACGATTGCTGTACCTAGCGGCGATGTTGAGATGATGGAGGGTGAGCCGGAACGCCGATGGATGGTTCCTGTTTATGGTGGGTAGCGCGTTATTGTGTGTTCAATGCGATAGCGTGTGGTGAGAACGAATTGAACGACAAAAGGGCATTCGGTGGATGCCTTGGCACCAGGAGGCGATGAAGGACGTGGCACGCTGCGTAAAGCTTTGGGGAACCGCGAGCAGGTTTTGATCCAAAGATATCCGAATGGGGAAACCCCTCCGCAAGGAGATCTCTATCTGAATTCATAGGGTAGAGAGGCAAACCCGGGGAACTGAAACATCTCAGTACCTGGAGGAAAAGACATCAATTGAGATTCCGCTAGTAGTGGCGAGCGAACGCGGAGCAGGCCAGTGCCTCAAATGACGTTAGCAGAACGGTCTGGAAAGTCCGGCAATATGGGTGATAGCCCCGTATGCGAAGGCAACATTTGAGGACTTGAGTAAGGCGGGGCACGTGAAACCCTGTCTGAACATGGGGGGACCATCCTCCAAGCCTAAATACTCCCTGGTGACCGATAGTGGACAAGTACCGTGAGGGAAAGGTGAAAAGCACCCCGACAAGGGGAGTGAAAGAGACCTGAAACCGGATGCCTACAAGCAGTCGGAGCACCTTTTGGTGTGACGGCGTACCTTTTGTATAATGGGTCAGCGAGTTTCTGTTCGCGGCAAGCTTAAGTCGTTAGACGTAGGCGCAGCGAAAGCGAGTCTGAATAGGGCATTCAGTCGCGGGCAGAAGACCCGAAACCAAGTGATCTAGCCATGGCCAGGCTGAAGGTGGGGTAACACCCACTGGAGGGCCGAACCCACGCCTGTTGAAAAAGTCGGGGATGAGCTGTGGCTAGGGGTGAAAGGCCAATCAAACTTGGAGATAGCTGGTTCTCCGCGAAATCTATTGAGGTAGATCGTCGTATGTATGCCCTGGGGGGTAGAGCACTGGATGGGCTAGGGGGTCCCAAAGACTTACCAAACCTAACCAAACTCCGAATACCCAGGAGACTTGTACGGCAGACAGACGGTGGGTGCTAAGGTCCATCGTCGAGAGGGAAACAGCCCAGACCACCAGCTAAGGTCCCCAAATTATGGCTAAGTGGGAAAGGATGTGGGAATTCCAAAACAACCAGGAGGTTGGCTTAGAAGCAGCCATCCTTTAAAGAAAGCGTAATAGCTCACTGGTCTAATAGAAATCCTGCGCCGAAAATGTAACGGGGCTCAAGCCATATACCGAAGCTGTGGGCTTGGCATTAGCCAAGCGGTAGCGGAGCGTTCTGTAGGCCTGCGAAGGGATACGGGTGACCGGTCCTGGAGGTATCAGAAGTGCGAATGCTGACATGAGTAGCGACAAACAGAGTGAGAAACTCTGTCGCCGTAAGTCCAAGGGTTCCTGCGCAAGGTTAATCCGCGCAGGGTGAGCCGGCTCCTAAGGCGAGGGCGAAAGCCGTAGTCGATGGGAAACAGGTGAATATTCCTGTGCCTGCTAGAAGTGACGAATGCGAGATGTTGTCAGGTCTTATTGGATTGATCTGGCTTTTTAAGCATTCCAGGAAATAGCTCTAGCATATAGACCGTACCCTAAACCGACACAGGTGGACTGGTAGAGTATACCAAGGCGCTTGAGAGAACTATGCTGAAGGAACTAGGCAAATTACTCGCGTAACTTCGGGATAAGCGAGACCCAATTGTGGGCAACCATGATTGGGTGGCACAAAAGAGGGGGTAGCGACTGTTTAGTAAAAACACAGGGCTGTGCGAAGTCGAGAGACGACGTATACGGTCTGACGCCTGCCCGGTGCCGGAAGGTTAAGAGGAGGTGTGCAAGCACTGAATTGAAGCCCCGGTAAACGGCGGCCGTAACTATAACGGTCCTAAGGTAGCGAAATTCCTTGTCGGGTAAGTTCCGACCTGCACGAATGGCGTAACGACTTCCCCACTGTCTCCAGCGTAGGCTCAGCGAAATTGAATTCCCCGTGAAGATGCGGGGTACCCGCGGTCAGACGGAAAGACCCTATGAACCTTTACTGCAACTTTGCAGTGGTATTAGGAGAGTGCTGTGTAGGATAGGCGGGAGGCATTGAACCCGGGGCGCTAGCTCTGGTGGAGCCAACCTTGAAATACCGCCCTGAACTCTTCTGATATCTAACCGAATCCCGTTATCCGGGATCGGGACCCTGCATGGTGGGCAGTTTGACTGGGGCGGTCGCCTCCCAAAAAGTAACGGAGGCGCGCGATGGTGGGCTCAAGCCGGTCGGACATCGGCTGTTGAGTGCAATGGCATAAGCCCGCCTGACTGCGAGAGTGACAGCTCGAGCAGAGACGAAAGTCGGCCATAGTGATCCGGTGGTTCCGCATGGAAGGGCCATCGCTCAACGGATAAAAGGTACTCTAGGGATAACAGGCTGATCTCCCCCAAGAGTCCACATCGACGGGGAGGTTTGGCACCTCGATGTCGGCTCATCACATCCTGGGGCTGGAGCAGGTCCCAAGGGTTCGGCTGTTCGCCGATTAAAGTGGTACGTGAGCTGGGTTTAGAACGTCGTGAGACAGTTCGGTCCCTATCTGCCGTGGGTGTTGGAGGCTTGAGAGGATCTGTCCCTAGTACGAGAGGACCGGGATGGACGTACCTCTGGTGTACCGGTTGTCGCGCCAGCGGCACAGCCGGGTAGCTAAGTACGGAAAAGATAACCGCTGAAAGCATCTAAGCGGGAAACTTACCTCAAAACTAGGCCTCCCTGAGGGTCGTGGTAGACCACCACGTTAATAGGCCGGGTGTGGAAGCGCAGTAATGTGCGAAGCTAACCGGTACTAATCACCCGATAGAGTTCAACATCGTCTCACCAACCCCATAAGCAGCAATCATCCATCCGGACGAAAAGCTGATTTGGACAAAAGCAAACGAGATCACACAAAGCTGCTGATGACAAAGCGTTAGCGAAGTCTGAAGCAGCCAGCTCAAAAAAGCACCAAAACCTCAACCACGACAGCTTAAATTGATAGGCTGGACGACCTGGTGGCTTTGGCGGGGAGCCTACACCCGATCCCATCCCGAACTCGGACGTGAAAATCCCCAGCGCCAATGGTACTGTGTCTTAAGGCACGGGAGAGTAGGTCGCCGCCAGGTCTTCCAGCCTATCAATACCAAATAACAAAAACCGCCCAAGGGACACCAAGGGCGGTTTTTTACTCGGTGACGCGGGGTGGAGCAGCCCGGTAGCTCGTCAGGCTCATAACCTGAAGGTCCCTGGTTCAAATCCAGGTCCCGCAACCAAATCCTACAATCAAATCAATGCTCAATGGCCCCTCTCATGGGGCCGTTTGCGTATCTAAGCCCTAGGGCAGTCTTAGGGTAATTTAACTCGAAATCCCAAACCTGATGGCCTATGGTCGTGGTCTGCCAATGATCCTCAACCGGAGCGCGTTATGCGCAAGGGGGTGTCATGCCGACCGTCGAGCTGTTGGGTGGAAAGGTTCAGATTTATCAGCGCGGCAATAGCCGCTTCTGGCAGGCGCGGGCGTCTGTGGCTGGCCGGCAGCGACAATTCAGTACCAAGCAGGAGGGCCAGGAGCTGGCCGCCAAGGCGGCGGAGAGCTGGTACTTCAAACTGCACGGCCAGGCCGAAGCGGGTGTGTTGAATGACCGTCCGACTTTTAGGAAGGCGGCGGAGCAGTTCCTCAAGGAATATGGCGTCATCACCGAGGGCGAGCGCTCGGAGAAATGGACCGAGAGCCATGGGATCCGGTTGCGGGTGCACCTGTTGCCGTTCTTTGGGGCGTTGCCGTTGGACAAGGTCACGCCCGGCAAGGTGCAGGAATATCGCGTGCACCGGATGACGAGCTATGCCGCGCCCAACCCTCACTCCAAAAGTCAGCATAAGCCCAAGGCCAAGCCGCCGGCCCGCAGCACGCTGCACGATGAGGTGGTGACGCTGCGCATGGTCCTCAAAACCGCCATTCGCCATGGCTGGCTGGAGCATCTGCCGGACCTGACGCCGCCTTATCGGACCCAGGGCAAAATCACCCACCGGCCCTGGTTCAGCCCCGAGGAATATAAGCAGCTTTACGAGGCGGCGCGGGCTTATGCGAAGGAACCGTTCCGCTCACACCTTAAGTGGAATGCCGAGCAGGTTTATGACTTCGTGCTGTTCATGGCCAATACCGGGTTGCGGCCAGATGAGGCGTTTAATCTGCAGCATCGGGATGTGACGATTGCTGAGGGTGACGGCAAACAGGAGCTTCTGGAGATCGAGGTTCGCGGTAAGCGCGGTGTCGGGCATTGCAAGAGTATGCCAGGGGCTGTGCGGGTTTATCAGCGGCTACTGGCGCGGGCTAAGCCGGTGCAGGCGGAATCCCGCCGGGAGCGGCAGCACCGGCGCAGGACTGGCGGGGACGCGCCCGCTCCTCCCGCACCTGAATATCCGAAGCCGACCGACCTCGTCTTCCCGGGCAATCACATCAAGCTGTTCAATAATCTGCTGGCGCGCACCGGATTGAAGCTGGACCGGGATGGCAAGGCTCGGACCGCCTATAGTTTGCGCCATACCTATATCTGCATGCGGCTGATGGAGGGCGCCGATATTTATCAGGTGGCGAAGAATTGCCGCACCTCGGTTGAGATGATCGAGAAGCATTATGCGATCCATCTGAAGAACACGCTGGATGCCACCGCCATCAATGTCATGCGCAAGCGGGCCTGGAGTGGGAAAACGAAAACCGGTGCGCGGAAAGGCGCGCGGAAGGCGGGAGAGGGCAGTGCGGAATTGGATGGGGATGGGGCGGATTAGAACTGGGCGGAACTGACGGAAAGCCGGGTGCAGGCCCGGCGAAATAGCGATCCGCTTGGCGGATCGCCAAGAAGCGCACCCCTTGCGGGTGCGCAATCAGGGGCTTGGCCCCGCTTGATTATTTGACTTCTGTCGTCTCAATGAAAATCACGGCTTTTGCCAACAATCCGTTCCTGGCGTGGATGGCCGGGGCGCCGGTTTGGGGGCTGGGTGGCGTCCGGGCCATCGAGTCTGGTGATCCAGCCGGAACGGTCAGCCAGACGCGCGACGGTAATGTGGGTCACACCTTCCTCCGAGCGTTGCAGCCGCCCCTCGGCGATGAGTAGCGTGGCGCCGAGGATTTGTTGCCGCAGGCTTTGCACCAGCGACGGCCAGACAATGAGGTTGGCGATGCCGGTCTCATCCTCGATGGTGATGAACACCGTGCCCTTGGCCGTGCCGGGGCGCTGGCGGACGATCACCACCCCAGCCAGGCGGAGCTTTGTTCCGTTCCGGGCCTGGGTGGCTTGCATGCAGGTCACGGCACCGGCTGCCGCCAGCTTATCGCGCAGCAGCGCGCAGGGGTGGGCGCGCAGTGATAGGCCGAGGGTGCGATAATCCGCCACCACCTCTTCGCCAGCACTCATTAAAGGCAGTTCGGCTTGCGGTGCTGGGCCTGGTGCGATGAGCGCCGAACCTGTCTGACGCACGGCCACCTGCCAGAGCGCGTCGCGGCGGCCGGAGGTCAGGCTGGCCAGCGCGCCGGAGGCGGCCAAGGTTTCCAAAGCGGCTTTGGGCAGGTCCAGCTCTTCGATACGGGTAAAATGCCGCCCGGCCAGCTTCTCCGCCCATCCTTGCTGGAAGCCATCCACCAGCCGCAAGCCCAGCCGTAACGCGCCGCCTTCCAATGTGCAGTCCCAGGTGGAGGCATTCACATCCACCGGCAACACATCCACCCCGTGCTCGCGCGCATCGCGGATAATCTGCGCCGGGGCATAGAACCCCATTGGCTGGGCATTGATGAGTGCCGCCGCAAAGGCTGCCGGGTGGTGGCATTTGAGCCAGGCGGAGACATAAACCAGCTTGGCGAAACTCGCCGCATGGCTCTCGGGAAATCCATAGGCGCCAAACCCCTCGATCTGCCGGAAACATGCCTCGGCAAAGCCTTGCTCATAGCCGCGCCGCACCATGCGCCCAACCATCATGGTTCTGAATTTGTCGATGGTGCCGAGATTGCGGAAAGTTGCCATGGCCCGGCGCAGCCCGTTGGCTTCCTCAGGCGTAAATTCCGCCGCCACCATGGCGATCTTCATCGCCTGTTCCTGGAACAACGGCACGCCCAGGGTTTTGGCCAGAATCTCTTCCAGCTCATTCGGCAAGCCCCCGGCGCGCGCCGGGTAGCTTACCGCCTCCTTGCCCTGGCGGCGGCGCAAATATGGATGCACCATATCCCCCTGGATTGGGCCGGGCCGGACGATGGCAACCTCGATGACGAGGTCGTAGAATTTTTGCGGCCGCAAGCGCGGCAGCATGTTCATCTGCGCCCGGCTTTCCACCTGGAACACGCCGATCGAATCGCCGCGTGAGAGCATGTCGTAAGTGGCTTTGTCCTCAGGCGGGATGTCCGCCAGATCCTGGATGCCGAGCAGCGCAAAGCATTTGCGGATGCAGGTGAGCATCCCCAGCGCCAGCACATCCACCTTCATCATTTTGAGCGCGTCGATGTCATCCTTGTCCCATTCGATGAAGCTGCGGTCCGCCATGGCGGCGGGGCCGATGGGCACGCTCTCATCCAGCCGCCCTTTGGTGAGCACAAAACCGCCGACATGCTGGGAGAGATGACGCGGTAGCCCCACCAGACCGCGCGCGATGATCAGCGCGCGCTTAAGGCGCGGTTCCTCCGGGTCCAGCCCGGCCTCGCGCAGCGTGTCCGCGCCCCATAACTCGTCGCCGGGGTTCCAGCTCTGCGCCGCCAGTATCGCGGCGGTGGTGTCAGGCAGGCCCAGCACCTTTGCCACCTCGCGGATGGCGGAACGCGGGCGGTAATGGATCACCGTGGCGGCGATGGCGGCCCGGTTGCGGCCATAACGGGCATAAAGATACTGGATGACCTCCTCGCGCCGCTCATGCTCGAAATCTACATCGATATCCGGCGGGTCGCCCCGCTCGGCGGAAACGAAACGCTCGAACAGCAGATCGCTCTCGGCAGGGTCCACGGCGGTGATGCCCAGCGCGTAGCACACCGCCGAATTGGCCGCCGAGCCGCGCCCCTGGCAGAGGATTTTTTGCGCCCGCGCATAGCGGACGATGTCATGCACGGTGAGGAAATAGCGCGCATAATTCAGCTGGGCGATGATGAACAGTTCCTTGTCCAGTAAGGCTCGTACCTTCTCCGGCACGCCAGCGGGGTAGCGCCAAGCCGCGCCGCTTCGCACCAGATTGGCCAGATGCGTATCCGGTGTCAGGCCCGGCGGTACGGGCTCGTCGGGGTATTCATAGGAAATCTGGCCCAGCGAGAAATCCAGGCGCTGCAAAATCTCCTGCTGGCGGCTGAGCGCCTCTGGAAATCTGTAAAACAGCCGGGCCATCTCAGCGGGGGATTTAAGATGCCGCTCGCCATGCGGCTCCAGCAGAAACCCTGCTTGCTCGATGGTGCAGCCCAGGCGGATGCAGCGCATCACGTCCTGCAATTCCCGGATGGTGGCGCTGTGATAGAGCACGTCATTCGCCGCGATGAGATGTAGGCCGTTGGCTTGCGCGAGGTTTTGCAGGGTGGTGAGCCGTGCCAGATCATCCGGCGCATAGCGGCGCACCGCCGCCACATAAAGCTGCCGGCGCAATTGTTGTCCGGCCAAGCGTAGCCATGCGGTGAACGCATCATCCAACACCGGCGGCGGCACGGCGATGAAAATCTGCCCCTCGGCATGGGCTACAACATCTTCGAACCGGAGCCGGCATTCGCCCTTGGGCGCGTGGGCCTTGCCCAGGCTCAGCAACCGGCAGAGCCGTGCCCAGGCCGCGCGATCAGAAGGGTAGCAGACCAGGTCCGGTGCATCCTCCAGCACCAGCCGGCTACCCGCCAGCAGGCGCAGCCCGGCGGCCTTCGCCGCGACATAGGCGCGCACCACCCCGGCCACGCTATTGCGATCGGCAATGCCGATCGCCTCATGCCCCAGCGCCTTGGCCTGCTCCACCAGGCTTTGCGGATGCGATGCCCCTTCCAGGAAGGAGAAGGCGCTCTGGCAGAGCAACTCCGCATACATCAGGCGAAAAACCCGTGCAGATACCAGCGTGGTGTGGCCACCCCTTCATGCAGCCCGGCGCGGAACAGCCAGAAGCGGGCCCCTTCCATATCTTCCACCTGATAATAATCCCGGATCTTCTCCAATTCCGGCCGGGCGGGGTCAAAAGGGTGCGCCCACCAATCCCGCGCGATACGCTCCGGCCCTGTCGCCCAGCGCAGCCGGTGGGCTTGCCCATCCCAGGTAAATTGCACTGGCGGATCATCGGGCACCGGGGCGATGGCGGTGATCGGTACAGGCGGGGTGAGCAAACGAATGGGGCGGGGGTGATGCGGCGTGGGCCACTCCACGGGCCGGGCCTTCACGGCCATTCTTTGTACCGCGAATTCCGGGATATGCGAAGCATGCGGCGCCGCCCGCCAGAGTCGAGCGGGACCTAGACGGTTGAGCAGCGTGTTTAGCGGCCGGGCGTAATCCGGGGCTTTTGCGCCCATGTCCTGTTGCTCCAGGGGCAACGGTTCGGTGAGCGGGGCCTCGAGGGCAACCGCCTCGATGCCAAAGCCCGGATCGATCTCTCGCGCCAATTTTTCGATCAGCAATTTGGCGATTTGCGCCTCATCCCGGCAGGGGGCGGCAAAGGCAAGGTGGATCGCCGGGCAGGCGCGATCCACCCGGTAAAACCGGGCGGTGAGTGCGGTTGCGCCCAATGTGGCTGCGGTGAGCCGTGCGCAGAGCCGGGCCGCCAGCTTGATCAGCACCGCCTGTAACTGCGCGGGCAGCAGTAGCGGCTCCATAAACGGTTCCGCTTCGCGCCATTCCGGTGGCGCGGTGATGAAGCGGATGACCTCCGGCGCCTCACCCAGTGCCTGGGTCAGCCGCAAGGCGGGTGCTTGCCCATAGCCCGCCACCAGCCCGGCCCGTGGCAGGCGTGCCAACTGCCCGATGGTGCGAATGCCGATGCGGCGCAGCCGGGCGATGGGTTCTGGCGCCAGGCGCAAGGCCGCCAATGGCAGGAGCAAAATATCAGGGTTGCCCGGCTTGCCGTAGCGCGCCAGCCCCCAGGCGGCGGCGGCTGTATCCGCAATCGCCATCCGGGCACTGGGGAGCCGTGCCGCCAGCCGGGCCATCAGCCCGGTCTCCCCGCCAAACAGATGCGCGCAGCCGGTAATGTCCAGTATCACCCCATCTGGCGGATCAGGCGCGGTGAGGGGCGTAAAAGCCTGGCACCACAGCGCCAGGTTCGCCAGATCATCCGGCTCGGCGCAGGCCAGGGAGAGAAAGCGGCGCTTCTGCATCCCATCCCTCCTTCAGCGTAAACAGATACGTCCCCGGCATGGCCCCTTTGGCGTAGAGCAGCTCCGCCCGCAACACCGGGGCATGGGGGTTGCCTCGCGCTGGATGCACCATCCAGCGCGAGGCAAAGGCGGTGGAATCCTCCCGCGTTTGGGCAGGGGCGTGGCGCAGCACCAGCCCCAAGCCGCCGCCTTGCTTTGCCGCCAGCGCCAGGCGTTTGGCGGCCAGCCGCGAAAGGGCTTCGCATGCCACGACCCCCGCCATACCGCCGCGCAAAGCCACTTCCGCTGAACCCAGGGCTTCGGCATCGTCCTCCGCCTGGGCAAACAGGCAACAGGCCGGATCAACCCCTGCCCAAGCCAGCCCTGGCGGATACCAGTCTGGTGCCGCGCTCACCCACAGAGCCGGGCGCTCTCCCCAGACCATCCCCAGTAGCAATGCCACCAGACCGGCATGTGCCGCCGTGCCCATCGGCGCGCGGAACTCATGCACGGCCGGGCAGGCGCGCAGAAAGGCCGGAAATGCAGTGGCGATAGCGGGGTGAGTGGACGAGAACATAACAAGAACATTGAATCCACAACTCGGCTTGAGAGTCGAGTCGGATTTTGTGCGGCTGTATCATGACAGAAGACGGGCCATGGCCATGCCGAAGGGGGGCGGGCAGGTGATGCCCAGAGAGGTTTGTGATGGCGGCATAGCGCCCAATATGGTCATTCATACCATCTTCGACATCATCCGAAAGCAGACGCTCAAGGTGCGACTATAGACATCCATTCTGAGATAGGCTGCGGGACGGAACTCTTGGTATTGCGGATATCGATCACAATTTGCGATTGAAGCTGTACCCGGCAGACCGTGAAAGCCCTTTTCTCTTCCAAGCTATTGTCAACTAGGATGGCTGCATCGGCCACCTTAATCGCTTCAGAAATCGCTTTCTGAGTGCGTGGAAACCTCGCACGAAGTCTTGCCTCCTCAACGTCATGCCCACCTCGGGAGACACGTGTTTGGACACGTAACACCGACAATTCTACATTCGCCAAACCGACAAAGAACAGAATCACAAAGTATCCTGCGTTCTGCATATCTTTGATTAGGTCGATCTTGGAAGCGAATGTTGAAGCATCACGAGGCTGCCAATGTGAGAAGACGGTCTCCATGGCAAACGGGACTTTTTGTCCAATCGCTTGCGCAACAAAACTTTGCACACCTTGTTGCGCGACAGACATCCAGCCTAAGTGACTATCACGTAACGTCTGGGCCCAAGAGATTAGATGTCCATCCTCCTTCGGCTCCGGAAGAATGGACATCATCATCCTGTCTGCATTAATAAGAGGGATTTGGAATGTGTCTGCCAAACGGCTGTGCCACAAAGTTGACTTTCCCGAGCCATTGTGTCCGGCCAGGACTATTGCAATGGGCTTCTCGGTCGCCTCCTGTGCTTTTCGAACTTCTTCGACCGCTTTAGGGAGAGTAGTCACTCGGTAACCTGAAAAACTCCGTCTTTCAAAACACCTCTTTCGACTCGCCCGTTCAACTTGCGGATAACGAGGTTCGAATTATCCTCGTCGAGGTGATACAAGGGAACGTCCTTCTTGGCTCGAATGAAGACGCCTGATCTAGCCAATTTTGTTTTGGCGCGCCTGAGTCCATCAGTGCTGAACTCGACATTCGCCTTTACGTCCGCTTTATCAGGTATAACCGCACGCACTATGACGTCACCGAATTTGATCTTGACGACGCGGTCGCCAGAGTTGGGCGGCCTCGATATCTCCAAAACCTTGCCGTGATCTTGGGTTGCGCCTTTACCATTGCGGGTGGTTGCGGTCACTGCCTTTCTCATACACCAGATATAGCAGCCAAACCGCCAAAATCCAATGGTTTTGTGCACTCCGAACCTCTAAAGGCGGCTATCTGGTAATTTAAATGGGATGGCTAGTAAGGCTTTCATGTCTACTTCTGCGCGATTTGGGGCCCCAACGGACTGGCAGCTCTCGGCCCACCTTGCTAACTACACCCCTCTATCCCCCTTTAAGGCCGAGCCTCGAAATTTTCTTAATCAGCCCGAGGCGCGAAAGCCCGAGCTGCCGTGCGGCTTCAGACTGGTTGCCGCCACAGCCTGCCAGTGTGGCGCTGATCATGCGGGTTTCCAACGCCGCCACAGCGTCGGGGAGAGAGCCGCTCGGCAAGGCCGCTATGGGGGCTTCTCCTGCCGCCAAGGCGAGCGTGGCGAGGTCAAGCTCCGGCCCGGCGAGCACGGCGGCGGCTTCCACCACGGCTTTTAGTTCGCGCACATTGCCCGGCCAGTCGCGTGCGCACAGCCAGGCTATGGTGTCAGGCATCAGGCGCAGCTTTGGCGCTTTGGCGCATAGAAATCCTGTAGCCAGGAGCGGAATATCCTCACGCCGATCAGCCAGAGGCGGCGTCTGCAGCACCACCCCCTTCAGGCGATAATAGAGATCCTCGCGAAAATTCCCCGCCGTCACCATGGCGGCGAGATCGCGGTTGGTGGCGGCGATGATGCGTATATCGGCGCGTTTTTCAACTGAGCTGCCTGCGGGGGTAAAAGCGCCGTCCTGCAGAACGCGCAGCAGCTTCACTTGCAGGTTGGGCGGCATCTCCCCGACTTCATCGAGGAATAATGTGCCCCGGTGGGCGGTCTCGATCAGCCCTACCCGGTCCTTATGGGCGCCGGTGAAGGCCCCGCGCACATGGCCAAACAGCTCGCTCTCCAGCAACTCGCCGGCCAGCGCGCCGCAATGCACGGCCAGAAACGGCTTCTGCGCCCGCGGGCTGACCCCGTGCAGAGCGCGTGCGACCAGCTCCTTGCCGGTGCCGGTCGGCCCCAGTATGACCACACTCACCTCCGCCGGGCCGACGCGGCTGATCATCTCTCGCAGCCGAACCATGGGGGCGCTGGTGCCGACCAGGCCCAAATCAGCCCGTGTCTCGGCTTGTTTCAGCGCCCTTAATTCTCGCTCCAGTTGGGCCTGGCGAATGGCCCGGTCTACAACGAAGCGCAGCATGTCAGGGTCTATGGGCTTGGCCAGAAAATCCCAGGCCCCGGCGGCTGTTGCGCGCAAAGCGTAGTCGTGCCCGGCATGGCCGGTGAGCACGATGACCGGTGCCGGCGCGAAGCTGGGGATGAGGGCAATGCCCGCCTCGGGTGTCAGGCGCGGCGGCATTGCGAGGTCGAGCAGCACAATGTCGGGTGAGGTTTCGGCAAAGCGGGCGACAGCCTCGTCGGCACTGCCTGCCAGCACCACCTCATGGCCCAGCCCGCGCAGCCATGCCGCCCCCAGGCGCTGGAAGGCCGGCTCGTCATCGGCCAGCAGGATGCGCCCTGTCTCGTTCATGCGGGAAACTCCAGGATGAAGCTGGTGGCCCAGCCGGGCCGCGCGCCCAGCATCGCCCGCCCGCCATGAGCCGCCATGATCCGGGAGACGATCGCCAGCCCCAGCCCCGTGCCCCCCGGGCTGCGCGAGACAAACGGTTCGAACAGCCGGTCGCGTATGTCGTCAGGAATACCTGGGCCATCATCTGATATCACCAGCCGCACCACACCGTCAGCGCGTTCGGCGCCGATATGCAGGCGCGGCGCTGTGGACGCATTGTCGAGCAGATTGGTTAGCGCCTGCTCGAGCCGGACAGGGTCTGCGCGCAACGTGCCGGGGGCGGCCTCATGTGCGAGCTGCGGATAATGCCGGGCCAGTGTGTGCAGCAAGGGTGCCAAATCGATCTCTGCCACCGCAACATTCCAGGGCTTGGCGTAATCGAGCAGCTCCGCCGCCAAGCGGGAGATGCGCCCGACCTGAACCGAAATCTCGCTGCGCAGCTCAGGTGCTGCCCCCGCCGATGCCATGGCGATGATGTTCAACGGGTTGCGCACGTCATGGGCGATGGTGGCGGCGAGTGCGCCCAGCTCTGCCAGCCGGGCTTCGGATTGGCGGTCTCGCTCTCGGGCGGCGGCTTCCTGGGCCTGGGCCAGCCGCTCGGCTTCATCCGCCAGCACGGTGCCAAACATCCCGGCCAGGCGGCGCAGCCCCGGCGGTGCGGCCTCCCAGCCGCGCAGATTGGTGTGGTAGCCCTCTGGCGTGGCGGTGCAGACCAGCGCCGGCTCCGGACCATCGCCGCCAAACCGTACCGCCACAGCCATATTTAGGCGCTGGGAGAGCAAAGCCGCGGCGCGCGTAGCTAGATCATCCAGGTTTTGCGCGGCACGCAAGGCGGCACGCCAGTGGCGCAGATCATCCGCTCCTGCAGAACCGCCGGGATAGATCAGCCGCTCAGCCAATTGCCGCGCCGGCCCGGCCAGGACCAGCACAAGGGCCGCGACCAGCACCCCGCGCAGCCCCAGCGGCAGCGCAGCCACGCTGGCGATCATTGCCACGCCTGCGGCACTCAGCAGCCCCCAGGCCAGCGCGCGCTGCGCCCAGTCATTGGCGGCGAAAACCCGATAGCGCAGAATGGCGTAGACCAGCAGCAGCGGGTACAGCGGCAGCAAGGCCAGCGGCCAGGGGGCCAGTTTCAGCCCGAGAACCACGACGCCGTAGCCCGTCATGCATAAGGCGCCGAACAAACTCGTCAGGCCGATTGCGACAATCTGCAGCCGCTCGCCCGCCCTCTCCCGCCACCAGGCCAAAGCAAGCAACGCATAGCCCGCCCCCGCGAGCCCCATCCAGATGAGCGTGGCGCACCAGCCAACCACATTGGGAAACGCCACCAGCCCCAGTCCCGGCACGAGGCTGAACCGCCCCGGCCCCAGCACGGCCGCGACCAGTCCCAGCAAAACCGACACGACGCAGACGCTCCATTGCGCCGTACGCCCGACATTGACGCGCCCGAACCGAGCGGCAAAGCAGAAGAACACCGCCGACGAGACCGGCGCCGTACAGAGCAGCAATAACCCGGCCGGTATGGCGCCCGGCCCGAACCAGGCCGGCAGCTCATTGCCGGCGATCCATAGTGAAACGCCACCGAGAAACAGCACCAGCAGCCATGTGCCCGCCACCTTCTCCGCCCAGAGCGCCAGCACAGCCGCCAGAGCCAGGCACTCGCACAGCGTGACGGCGTTGGTGACGTGGAAGAGCATGAGTGGAGGCTGCGCCATTTCCCAAGGGCTGTAAACAAAGTTTACGCCACCGCCGTTTTTGTGTGTACGGCGTAAGCAGGTTGGCCAGTCAAGCTGTTGAAAAACAAGACCCAAAAATCTGGCACGCGCTTCGCTCCGTCTTTGGCATTCGCCACGGAGAGTGTCATGCATCTACAGCGCCTGTTGCCCGCGGAAGATTGGGCCTGCCTACACCCCGCCATCGCCCGCCGCTTCGCCCGGCACGACGCACCGATCCTTTATCGCGGTGTGCTCAGCATCCAGCGCTCCTGGTTGGGCGCTTTATCTGCCTGGTGTGCCGCGCCGTTTGGCCAGCCGCTGCCCCTGCATGGGGCCAAGGACGTTCCGGCAGAGGTCCGCGTGTTCCCTGACGGCCATGGCGGCGTGGTGTGGGAGCGCTGGTTGCTAGCGCCGGGCCGCCAGGCCGCCTGCGTGCGCTCCACCAAGCGGCTAGGCCCAACCGGGCTGGAAGAATGCACCGATGCCGGGCTGGGCATGGCGCTGACCCTGCGCGCCGAGCACGGGGCGCTGGTGTTTCAAAGCCAGAGCTATTTTCTGGCATGTGGCCGCTGGCGGATGAAGCTGCCCGGCTGGGCCACCCCCGGCACCTGCCGCGTAACCCATACTGATCTCGGTGACGGGCTGTTCCGTTTCACCATGGAGATGCGGCACAGAGTTTGGGGGCTGACAGTGTCTCAGCGCGGCGTGTTTGTTGACCCGGAGGTGATCTGGAACGCTGAAAATTCCGCTTCGATCTCGGCCAAGGTCAGCAGCCCGGTACAGGCCTGAGCCCCCGTCCGGGTTTCAACCCCTGAGACCAAGCGCCGCACCAGTGCCAGCGCAGGAAGCACGGGAATATTCGGGCCGTCCCCGGCCTGTGCCACCAGCCACCATTTTGCCGCCACGGCGCGCCCTTGCGCGTCCCGCCCGGTGACGTCCACCATCATGCCGCCGCGATCCGACCCGAGCGGCTCAAACCAGGTGGCGGCCCGGGTGAGAAACGCTGCCGACGGTGCAAGCGATCGCAGCAGCCCCGCACGCACGGGCAATGACAACGCCCATAATCCGAGATGCAGCACGGCAAGCTCCAACCCCGCCAGGAAGCTGACACGCTGCAGGCCGGGAAACCGTGCCGGGATAATGTCGAGATCCGGCGTTTCGCAAAGTGAGAGCCAGCGCCGCCCCAGCCCCGGCATCTCCTGCCGCCGCAACTGCCCCCAGCCCGGGCGGGTGCGCCAGACGCGATCCTCCAGCACCCGCACAGGCTTGCCGGCATAAGAGAGAATGGCCTCCACCACGGCCAGACCGCGCGGCGCGCGATTGCCGGGTGAGATCGCCACACTCACCGCCTCCACTTGCTGCCAGCCTTTGGTCAGCGCATCGAGTACGGCGTTCGACAAAGCTGGCGTGGAACTAGCGCCGGTTACGGCGAGCACCTGCGCAGCGCGGGCAGTTTCATCGAGTGCTGGGAAATTGGCCACATAGTCACGGGCATCGGCGATATCGATAAAATGGCTGCCGGCTGCAATGGCGATCTGGGCTAAATGCGGCGCGTGCCCCTGAAACGGCCCGGCCGCATCGATGACGATGAAAGCGCCCAGAGCGCGCAATTCTTCCGTTGTGACTGTCTCGCGATCAAGCGCGATCGCTTTTATGTCGGCTGCCGGGTTGGCCTGGCGCAACGCATCCGCCACGGCTTGGGCGCGCGAGAGCGAACGCCCCGCCACCAACAGCGTACAAGGCACGGAAGCCGCCGCCCGCCGCGCCAGACGCAGCCCAAACGTGCCCCCCGCCCCAACCAACAGAATTCTATGGGTCATCAGACTTTGTCAGCACGCCGCTGGCTGAAGTCAATAAAGTAGTGGCACCCAATATAGTCCTCGGCCGATTTGGCCAAATGGAGGAGACAATGGGAAATTCAGAATTTGATCCCGGCTTTAAGGATCGTCGCCCGTGGAACGCTGGGCGTAAGCCCGGCGCCAAGCGCGCCTTAAAGCCACAGCAGGTATGGGCTATCCGTTTCTGGCTCGACCATCAAGGGCGGGTGCGCGACCGGGCGCTGTTCGATTTTGCCATCGACAGTAAGTTGCGCGGCTGCGACGTGGTGAAAATCAAGATCGGTGATATCGTAAGCGGCGGGCGTATCAGGTCTCGCGCCGTTATAGTGCAGAAGAAAACTGGCAGCCCGGTGCAGTTTGAGTTGCTCGATACTGCCCGGACCAGCCTGTTGGCTTGGTTGGAGAGGCGCGGCGGTACGTTGGATGACTTCGTGTTCCCAAGCAGGATCGATCACGATGATCATTTGAGTACAAGGCAATATGCACGGCTTTTGGATGAATGGGTCACTGGCATCGGCCTGCGCCAAGAGGATTACGGGACACATTCCCTGCGGCGGACCAAGGCATCCATCATCTACAAACAGACAGGTAACCTACGCGCAGTGCAGATCCTGCTCGGCCACACCAAAATTGAAAGCACAGTGAGATATCTGGGGGTCGACGTCGAAGACGCTCTGGCTCTTGCAGAGCACACGGAGGTGTAGGTCAGGCATTCGAACGAATGGCTGCTTTTTGCACCCGTCTAACCGAAAGCGGCCACTCCGCTTTCGGCCCCGATTACAGAAAAGCTGACCTTTATTCACCTGCCATCAGCGCCGATCAAATTCCTGTCCAACGGCAGAGCGCAGCAGTTCGACTAGCTCGACCCGGTTCGACGAAGCGGATGCGGACCGAAGAAGGTGATCGTAATTGACGAGGAGTGCTGCATTGCGTCTCGGGTTCAGCAGCAGAACGTCCGACCACATATCGCCGTCGTTCTCGACGATCCGCGCATAGCGCAAAAGCCAATACATCAGAACTTGACGAAAATCGGCTGCGCCGAAGTTGCGCTCTGTATGTTTGACCTCGATGAGTGTCGATCCGAGCGCAAAATCCCCATTCCCGGACGCTACCCAGCCCAAGCCCGGAATAAGAGGGGCATATTCCAAAACAGCCGAAGGTCGTTGCCCCCGAACGCTGTTCAGCATTGCCACTAGATTGCGAGCGGCATGATCGGCTACCAGGATGTCGCCTGGTTCTAAGCCTTCCGGGATCCTCGCGTCAAAATGGCGCTGCTGCCGTTTGGATGCGATAGCCAAGCACGCGTCCCATGATGCCACCTCACCGTCCTGCAGTTGGCTTTCGGCCCGTGCCATCGAAAGCTCGAATATCATAGCCTTTTGCAGTCGGCTTTTTTCGATTATTTCATTTGATATCGGGCTGATGCTGGGAAAGGAAAACATCCTCGCGTTCAAGGCGTTGACAAGGCCGCCGGTCAGTCGCGGGAACAGAACGTCCAGAACACCGGGGATATCGCGCGCGACGGTCCTTGGATCCCGTACAGGCAGTCGATTATACGGCATGTCTTGCCCACTCCTCGTAGCATGCCGCAAAGCTACCCGGTGCGCCGGCCTCGATACCAAGTTGCCAGGTCTGTCCGAGGGAGCCTCGTAGTTGGTCCCTTGCCTTTATGCCTTCATCGCCGAACGCGCCTGCCGCCACCCAGAGCATTCGCTGCTCGCCGGCACCGAGATTCGGCCATTGGTTTCGTAGGCGCGTGAAGTTCGACCGGTCGGCCCAATGTCTCCAGCAATCGATGCAGGCGCGTCGGACCGAGGCGGATGCCGTCATATCGTAGGTCTGCCGCACGAACGCACCACGAACATCGGTTCTGGTGAACCGGATCGCCCTCAGGAAATGCAGCATATTGGCTTCAGGAATTAGCAAATGGGCGCCAGCGGACGGTATGCGGTCGAGCAGAGCGTCAAGGGCCACGAAGATCGAGGCAAATTGATCGTTCGACCGAACAGCATAGACGCCTCGCATGATTTTTGACCAGGAGGCGCGGAACGTGTCCAGGTTGTTTGGATCTAGGAGCGTGGCACATAGTTGAACCGCGACAGCCGGCTCCTGGAATTTAAGCGCGCGACCGATCTGCGCAAGCACGAAGGCGTCAGGCTGCGATTTTTCTCGTTCGAGATCGAGCAGAAATGAGATGTCGATCTTTTCAAACGACTGTTTGAGCTTCTCATATTCGGCGCTTGCATCGTCAGAATAAGGATCGAAATGAAGATCGAGTTCTCGCAGCGCAAGGCTTGAATCCTCGCCCTCTCCTAACTGCGCTGAAACGAAATCCCTGTAATGCTTAGCGCTCAAGAAAGTTGTCTTACTGCGATTGAGCGACAGGCCATAGTCCGCCAATGCGTGCGATAGCGTCGACAGCGCCATATAGGCGTCCTGCTGCGAACGGCAAATCAATGTGTAATCGTCGACATAACGGTGCCAGACGAGCCCGGCGTCGCTCAGAGACCGATCAATGGGCGTCATCATCACTTCCGCGAGAACGCGTGCGCACTGGCCGCCAACCGGTAGGCCGAAGGAACGGCCTGCCGCGAGCTTGCTCAAGATGCGATCGATTTGCATCGCCAAGGTTGATCCCGGTGCCAAGTCCTTGACCACATTTTCGAGCCGATGGTGGTAAATATGCTCGTAGAAGCTTGCGACATCGGTCTGGATGACAATTGCCCGCTCATCTCCCAGACCGGGCTCGTTCAGCGTCGCGAGCTTATATGCGCGCCAGGATCTAGTTCGGTCGAAAAACCCCGGCCCCTGCGCCGCGAGCCGGTAGGAGTGCGCCCGAGCGCTTCGATGGCGTTCATTCGCCTCCGCAATCGCCAGACCCAGGCCATTCAGATAGAGGTTCCAGAAAGGGTGTATTTTGGTGGTGATGCGGAATCCATGCGGCCCGGAAGGAACAAGTAGGCGCTCCGAGCCGATCACGAGCCCGTTCATGAAATGGACAGATTTCCCAAACGCGCCCGTTTCGACGCCTTGAAACAAAGCCAAACAGAGCGCCGCAAGGTTGGTGGCCCTGTCCTTAACGAAAGCCGCATCGAGATCGTAAGGTAGAGTGTCGTTGTCACCACTATTACCGATCTCAAGAGCAGCCCGAAAAAAATGATCCTTTTCGACCTTGATCATTCTGGTCCTTCTTATGCGCTGCAAATGGCGCAGGCCATGGTGCAATCTCTTAGTCTCATGCTTGTTGCAGATGATGGATTTGCCTGTCCAGCGGCACTGTCAATAGGATAACAAACCGCCCAACGAAAATGACGACGTACGAGAATCGCTACCTCAACAACATCATCGACGGACTAGCCCAGGGCGCCGCCAACCAGGAAAGACTGATTAGGAACGTCACCTGATGGCGCGACCGCCAGTCGCTGATGGCAGCTTGTCCTACTCTCTGCTGCAAAGCGGTCGGATGGCAATCGGCCCTTCTCGTATTGGCTATTCAACGCCTTTGTCTATATTTTGAGACGACGTCGGTGCCGGGTGAGATGCGGTGTCTCGGGCTATCGAGCCCACCAACTAGGCTCCAATCTGTCAGGTTAAAATCATATCTTCTTGTGTCAATCGCACTCAGATGGTGGATACGGGCGACATCGTGTCGGTTCGGGGAAACTTTGGAGATTTAATATGGCAAACGAAAATCCTAACTGGCCCAGCAAAACGGGCAATGAATCTGGCGGCGGACGCGGAAACAATCCGCCCAAAGGAAAATAAGTCTATTCGGGGGCTGGATAGTCCAGCCCCCGGTCAAGCCAAGTGGGCCATGCCTCATTTGGCTGTTTGTGATGGGATACATCGAGGCCAAGCTCGCGCCTGTGGTGGTGCCAGGCGCGCATATATGGCGCGTCCACAAGCGTGAGCGGCGCTATGGATTTTAACATATCTAGATATATCAAATCCCATAAATGCGCGACGGCCAGAAGCGTAATGGGCGGACCGATTATGCTGCCTTCGGCGCCTTGAATATTGTCGGGCCAAAGGGAGGTAAATTTCGAGCGTGTCAGGTTCGGCCGCCCGATACGCAGGCAGGCCAGATTGTCTTTAGAATCGTTCAGAGTAGTGCAGATTTCCGTATCTTTCGGGAAGCTGTCGGGCCATTTGTCATCCTGAATGCGTTTGAGCAGGCACCACACTAAGTCTATAAGCTGAGCAACGGGTGTGGCAACGACCTCTTTTTGCCGAAGATTGAGCCGCCTCAATCCGCCCGTGGGGTAGTCACTGGCACGAGAGCGCAGGCGTGGCGCAAGCTGCAGGAAGAGTGGAATTGGCTTCAATCTGCCAAAAATATCGGCGCAATATTCTACGTCCCAGAGTGCAAGCAAGGAAAGAAGCTGCTGGAAGATGACGAGATGGGTGAGCGCCCATGCGCTCGGCCAATCTGCTGCCTGTTCGAAGTAGGGCCGAACATTGAGGCCGCTGTCTGGATTTATCCAGTAGAGGGGCGGAGCGAGCGGAGAGTTGAGAAGGGTTTGTTTATAACCTTCCAGCGAGCCGCCCTTGCCGTCACATTGCTGCTCCAAAAGGGCTGAGGCAAGTTCGTCCAGCGCCGCCGCCATATTGCGCGTGTGGGGCAAGGCGGTGCCAGGTAGGTCAGGGAGGCCCATGAAAAACGCCGCGGCGAACCCCGGTGGGATATCGAGATTTTTCACGCGCGTGGTGGTAGTCTCGAGTGGCTCGTCATAGGGGCGCGTGCCTCGCGCCTCGATTTCTTCCAAGCGCCATTTTCTGAGCTTTTCAATAGTCTCTGGACGAGGGTGATGGTCGGCGATGTTGAAATTTTCGAATGTTTTCGGCGCCGCAGCTGCTATCAACCGGCTAACTGAGCGCTGGCGGCGTTTGCCAAATATCGCACTCGGCTCCTTGAACCCTTCGATGCGCTGAAAGAGGTCAGGCACCCAGCATGTTAGTAGAAGAGTTGGAGGGCCATCAGCTGGGTCGTATCTCATGGTCAAATATTACTAGGTCGTCATCTTCCGATGCAACCGCCGGCAGCTAATGGCTTGTCTTCCACTCCAGAGCGGTCGGGCAGCTTCCGGCCCGTCGTCGCTGAAAGCAGAATGCTTTGATTTGATTTTTGAGCGTCGGGAAGTGGGCAGGCGGAGAGTCACACTCGGATGTGTTTCAATACCATTCGTATAATCGCTCCAGTGCGCGGCCGAAGACGCGGGTGGCGGGCATCGGCAACGATAGGGCTGAGAGGCAGAGTTTTGCCGGATTTTTCATGACGGGTTTTGGTTCGGGAGAGTGTCTTCCGAAGCCTGTCATGGAGAATTGCCATGGATATCAATGCATCTGCCGCTGTGGCGGCTATAGGGTCCAATGACGGCCGTGCTGGTTCTGTAGGGTTCAAGGTCGATGTCAGCCGCGGGGAGCGGCTGGGCCGGGTGTCGTCGGAATGGTTCTCGCGCCCCGGTGATGAACGGTTTCTGTCGCTGCCGGAGCTTTACCAGGCGGTACGTGGCCGGGCCGACCAGGCTGAGGCTAGGACGGTGGAAAGCCGGGCGATCCGGGTAGAGGCCAGGCGTGACGATGGCGAGCGGCTGGGGCTGATCGTGCCGGGGCAAGACCGGCCAGTGGCGCCGACCCATTGGAGCTTTGGCCAGCTCTGCGGGCTGGTGGGCGCGCCGGCGGGGTATTTGCGGGATCTCCCCGCCCCGTTGGCGGGAATCAATCTCCAGCACGGGCTGCTCAACCACCGCGCCGAACTGGTCAAAACCCTGGAAACCAATGACGGGCGCGTGGAACTGCGCGCGGTCACCGGGCCGGATTATGGGCGCATCTGGGACCATGAACTGGTGGCGGCGGTGATGAGGATCGCGGGCAACGGCACGGGCGATACGAATTGGAAAGTGCCGGGCGTGCTGGATTGGTCGACCATGACCCATAACCCCTATGTAGATGTGACGAAGGAGACGACCACGCTTTATGCCAGCGACAGGGATGTGTTCTTGTTTTTGGTCGATGATACGCATCCCATCGAGGCGGGGCGGCTGTCCAATGGCGATCCCGATCTGTTTTTCAGGGGGTTTTATTGCTGGAACAGCGAAGTGGGCTCGAAGACGCTGGGCATCGCCTCCTTTTATTTGCGCGCGGTGTGCGCCAACCGCAACATTTGGGGCGCCGAGGAGTTCCAGCAGATCAGCATCCGCCACAGCAAATTCGCCACCCAGCGTTTTGCCCATGAGGCCGCACCCGCGTTGCGGCGCTTTGCGAACTCCTCGCCGGCGCCATTTGTCGCGGGGATCAAGGCGGCGCGGGAACAGATCGTCGCCCGCCAGGATGACGAGCGCGAAGGGTTTCTGCGCAAGCGCGGCTTCAGCAAGGGCGAGACGGCGAAGATCGTCGCCACGGTGCTGGAGGAGGAAGGCCATCCGCCGGAGTCCGTGTTCGATTTCGTGCAGGGCATCACTGCCCTGGCGCGTAGCCGACCGCACCAAGATGCCAGGTTGGAGCTGGAGGGCAAGGCGAAGCTGTTGCTCGACCGCGTGGGATAAGCACGCTTGGTGCTTTGTGGTTTGGGGAAAGCCGTGGGCCAGGTTCCGGTCCACGGCTTTTTTTGTGGGACGCGGGCAGAGAGGCAGAGGGCGGCGGGCCGCTTCACGACGGGTGATGGGCGCGGAGAGTGGCTCCGGGCCGCCCGTCATGGAGCTTGTCCCATGGGTAAAACCACGAAACCCGTTCAGAAAATCACGCTGAGCGCCTCGCGCGATATTCCGTTTGACCGGCTGGTGCTGAGTCAGGCCAATGTCCGCCGGGTGAAGGCCGGCGTGTCGATTGAGGAGCTGGCGGCGGATATCGCCCGGCGCACGCTGCTGCAGAGCATCACCGTGCGCCCAGTGCTCGACGATAAGGGCACCGAGACCGGCCTGTTCGAAATCCCCGCCGGTGGGCGGCGCTACCGGGCGCTGGAATTGCTGGTGCGGCAAAAGCGTCTGGCCAAGAATACCCCGATCCCTTGCATTATCCGCACCGAGGGTATCGCCGAGGAAGACAGCCTGGCGGAGAATGTGCAGCGCGCGCCCTTACATCCGCTGGATCAGTTCCGGGCATTCCAGGCGCTGCGCGAGAAGGGGCAGAGCGAGGAGGAGATCGCGGCAGTGTTTTTTGTCGCCGTCTCGGTGGTGAAGCAGCGCCTGCGCTTGGCCGCTGTCTCGCCCCGGCTGCTCGAGGTTTACGCCGAGGACGAGATGACGCTTGAGCAACTGATGGCTTTCTCGGTCAGCCCCGACCATCAGCGCCAGGAGCAGGTCTGGGAGGCGGTGCAGCGCTCTTATAACAAAGAGACTTACCAAATCCGCCGCTTGCTGACCGAAGGCGCGGTGCGCGCCTCGGACAAGCGCGCCCAGTATGCTGGCGAAGACTATGTCGCGGCAGGCGGGGCGATCATGCGCGATCTGTTCCAGCAGGATGATGGCGGCTGGTTGCAGGATAGCGGTCTGCTGGCCCGCGTGGTGGCGGAAAAGCTTGAGCGCGATGCCGACGCCATCCGTGCCGAGGGCTGGAAATGGGTCGAGCAGGCAAGTGAGTTTCCTTATGGCCATAATTACGGCCTGCGGCGCATTCCGGGTGCTCGCCGTCCGCTAACGGAAGACGAGATCGCCCAGGTCGAGGCACTGCGGACCGAGGCGGAGCAGATCGAGGAAGAAGCCGCCGCGACGGATGAAGTCTCCGACGATGCTGATGCCCGTCTTAATGAGATCGAAGCGGAGATTGACGCGCTGACACAACGCCCGCCGGTGTACGACCCCGCCGAGATCGCCATGGCGGGCGTCTTTGTCAGCATCGATGGCAGCGGCCAGCTGCGGGTGGAACGCGGTTATGTCCGGCCCGAGGATGAACCGCTGGCGGTTGAAGAAGCCGATGAGGCGGCCTTGGCAGGTGAGGGCGGCGCGCAGGGGCAGGATGGGTACGGCGCAGAAGATGGCGCCGATCCCAGCCGCGCGGATTCTAGAGTGATCACCGCCCATATTGGCGGCGGGGCGGAAGCTGAGGTCGAACCCGAAGAGGAAGACGGGCTCAAGCCCTTGCCTGATCGGCTGCTGACCGAGCTGACGGCCTATCGCACGCTGGCGCTGCGCGAGGCGTTGGGCAACGAGCCCGGCATCGCCTATCTGGCGCTGCTGCACGCGCTGTGCTTGCGGCTGTTCTATCGCTATGGCACCGAATCCTGCCTGGAGGTTGAGGCCAAGAGCGTGATGTTCGGGGCCCAGGCGCCGGGTTTGGGCGATACGGCTTTGGCCGAACGCGTTGACGCCCGGCACCAGGGCTGGGCGGCGCAGTTGCCGGAGGATGCGGCTGAGTTGTGGGATATTCTGTCCGGGTTCGACAGCGATAGCCGCGAGGCCCTGTTCGCGCATTGCGTCGCGCTGACGCTAAATGCCACGCATGATGCCTATAACCGGCGCCCCCGCGCGTTGGCGCATGCCGGGCGGCTGGCCGAGCTATTGGCGCTTGATCTGACCGCCGCTGGGTGGGCGCCGAATGTGGAGAATTATCTCGGCCGGGTGACCAAAGCGCGCATCCTTGAGGCTGTGCGCGAAGCCAAGGGCGAGCAAGCTGCGCAACGGCTGGAACACCTCAAGAAGACCGACATGGCGGAAGCCGCCGCGCAGGCGTTGGAAGGCACCGGCTGGTTGCCCGAGGCGCTGCGCACGAAAGGCGTGGAGACCATGGCGATGCCGATAGATCCAGTGACGCCGGCCGCGCAGAGTGCCGCCGCCAATGTCAGCGCGAATGCGGCTGGTGAGGATGCAGAGGCGGCAGATCTTTCATCCACCGAAGACCACGAACAGCTCGAGCCGCATGAGATCGCGGCGGAGTGACTCCGGAACCCCGAGGCGGCCACGGGCCGTCTCGTCTCTCTTCCTTCAACGTCTTTATCCCACCCCCAACCCATCAAACCCGGCCCCGTGCCGGGTTTTGCATTTCTGGAGGCTGACATGGCGGATTATTTTTCACCGACCGTGATCCCGGAGATCATCCCCAACGCGGACATGACGAAGCTGGAGTTGTTGTTGCTCTCGCACATGTTCGATGCGGATTCGGATGGCGATGGAACCTATTTCCATTCCTGGCAGGGACCATCGGATCTGATCTTGGTCGATCGCGCCGAACTCAGCGCGGCGCTGCACGCGGCTTACGGCAGAGCCAGCCAAGTGCGGGACTATGTGGAGGAGAAACTCAAAAACGCTGCTGCGGATGATACATCCGTTGAACTGGATATGAGCGGTGTGTCGTGGGAGGTGATTCTTCAGGACATCGTGCGGCGGTCCGCCAAACTGCGTTATATCACCGTGACGACGGCGTTCACCTGTTCAAAGATGCGCGCCGACGGGTTTGGCGGCATGGCGCTGTTCATCACCGCCGATGCCATCAAAGCCTGCTCGACCACGGAGTTTCTGTCGGATTGTCTTGCCGACATCGCCGGGCAGGAGGGCGGGTAGAAGGATGCCCGGAACGATCCACGAACAACCGTGACCAATGCGGATGGGCCGGACCTGGCAGCAGGACGGCCCATTTTGCGTGGGACGATTTTCTGCGGGCGCCGAAGGGAATGAATGTCCGCAGTTCCCCGGAGAGCCGATGCCATCAGCCACTTGTCACCCGTGCCGGTGAGAGGGCGAAGGCGCACTTCCGATTCGGAAGTAGCGCGTGGGCAGGGCGGGGCGATAGGCTGTGCTGTTCGATCCAACACCGAGGACAGGCCGGATTTGCGGCAATCTGTAGCGATGGAGGGGCAACGATGCCCAAGCCTGATTTTTCCATGCCGGCGGCCGAGCTGGCACAGATGCTGGCACGGCAGGCCGAAGCGGTGTGCCGGTATTATCTGCCCGCCGGGCGGCGTGAGGGGCGTTATTGGCTGGTGGGAGACGTTCATAACACGCCGGGGCGGTCCTTGTTTGTCCGCCTGACCGGCGGCGGCATGGGCAAGGGCGCGGCGGGGCGCTGGCAGGATGCGGCGGAGGGCACGCATGGCGATTTGCTGGATTTGATCCGCGAATGCCGCGGCCTGACGGAATTCCGAGAGGTGGCCGAGGAGGCACGGCGGTTTCTGGGGCTGACGGGATTTGATGATGCTGCAGGCGACAAACACCGCAGCCAGCAGCCTCAGGGCCATGGGGTGCGTTTGCCGGGGCGCGGTGCGGTTCCGGAAACACAGACGGATGCTGACTGTGATTCTGCTCCTGAGGCCGCCCAGGCCCAACACGCCGCACGGCGGTTGTTCGGCATGGCGCAGCCCCTCCCGGGCACGCTTGGCGAGACCTATTTGCACCGGCGCGGCATCACGGCAGCGGCACTTACCGGAATCGACGCCTTGCGGTTCCATCCGTGCTGCTACTACCGCGCGACGCCCGAGGCACAGCCGGAACCTTGGCCAGCACTGATCGCAGCGGTCACGGACCTCGAAGGCCGTATCACCGGCATCCAGCGCACTTGGCTTGATCCAGACGGGTTTGATCCCCTCGATCGCATCCGGTTGGGTAAGGCACCACTGGCAACGCCACGCCGGGCGATCGGATTGCTGTTGGGCCATGCCGTGCGGTTTGGCACCATGGCAGGGCTGCACGACGGACCGGTGAACGGGTTGCTCGTGGCTGGCGAGGGCATCGAAACCGTGCTGTCCCTGCGCTGCGTGCTGTCCACCATGCCGATGGCGGCCGCACTCTCGGCCGGGCATCTGGCCGCCCTCCTGCTCCCCGCTGGGCTGCGCCGGCTTTATATCGTCCGTGACGCCGATGCGGCCGGTGACCGCGCCGTGGCACGCTTGACCGAACGCGCTATTGCCGCCGGGGTCGAGGCGATCACCCTCTCGCCCTCCTTAAGCGATTTCAACGACGATCTACGCGAGCTTGGCGCAGCTGAATTGCGTGCACATCTGCGGGTGCAATTGGCGCCGGAGGATGCGCAGCGCTTCTTGGTGTCCGGCTGAGACTTAGTCTGGCGGATAAGCGGATGACGGCCCGCCAACGCCGGGATCATCGCCACTGCCGGACACTGCATACCCCTGTCTGCCGGGGGCGGCGCGCCGGCGGCCTTCCGAGAGGGCGTTCTGTGCCGGCGGCGGCGGCGGCCCGCAATGGCGGCGAGGCCGCTATTTTCCGCCGCCCCGGGGAGTTATCAGCGGCGCTGGGCACGTTGAGCAATTCCGGGGCTTTGCAGCGCGAAGCAAAATAGCGGCCCCGCCGCCATCCTCCGCTGACGCTCCGGCCCGCAAATCCAGCCCACGGCGTCACGGAGAGCGCTGGCGGGTGCGGGCCGCCGCCGCCCCCGGCTGGGATCGCCATGGAAGGCCGCGATGGGCGCGGGCTTCCGGCAAACAGGAGCATTCCATGACCCGCGACTATGACGATACCGGCTATGAGCCACCCCACGCCGCTTCACCCACCGCTTATATCCTCAGCGAACTGCAACTCTATGGCTATCATCCCGGTCAGGAAGAGCCTGACCCACGGCCCTTGCCCGAAGCCACGCTGATTGCCAGGGCGATCGCGGATATCTTCGACGCTTTCACCGCCACCCTGAGCGACACCCGCCTGGAGCCTGATCTCGAGGAGTTGCTCTGGGCCACGGTTAATCTATTCCACCGCGCCACCGGGCGAATCGAACGGCAGCTCGACGATAACGAGCAGGCGCAAAAGCGCAGCCATAAGGAGCAGGACGGCTCCGAGATCCGCTCAGTCGAGCTGGAACGGCTGACGGCGGAAGGGCAGACCTTACTGGAACGCCGGGATTGCCTGGAATTCTTCCGTGACCAGGCCGCCGAGCGGTTCGAGCGCCACACGCGCACCGCTTGGCGCCCGCGCTCAGGCTCGATGGTTAACCACCGGGCATTGACCGCGTCCCTCATCGATAGCCGTGACTTCATCGCCGCCAAGCGCCAGGTACAGATCGCACCTCTTCTGCCCACCGGCCCGAAAATCGCATTCACCGGCGGGATGGAGTGCAATGATCACATTCTGATCTGGGACAAGCTGGACAAAGTACACGCCAAACATCCGGACATGGTGCTGCTGCACGGCGGCAGCCCGAAGGGAGCCGAGCGCATCGCCGCAGCCTGGGCCGATGCCCGCAAGGTTACCCAGATTGCCTATCGCCCGGACTGGACCCGGCACGCCAAGGCCGCCCCGTTCCGGCGCAATGACGCCATGTTGGAGGCACTGCCGATTGGCATCATGGTATTCCCCGGCACCGGCATCCAGGAGAATCTCGCCGACAAGGCCAAGAAGCTCGGCATTCCGGTATGGAGCTTTGGGAGTGGGGGCGCATAGCCCCCACAATCTGCGCCCACCCATGCCGTATCACCGTATCCCAACGACCGGCTGAAGCGGCTCAACGGCGGCAAATTTATTTGCCGGACAAGCCCCCGCCAAGGCCCCGCCCGGCAGCGCCAGCGGAATTCGTCGCGGCGTGTGTCCCGCTTTACTTGTTGAATCGGACGCAAAAGGCGCTATCCTCGAGCAGCATTGTCGTGGGTGGGCAGGATCAGGTGGGTCTCTCGACGTGTCGCTTGGCCAGAAAGATCGCTCCACAGCGAAGGGCAGGACCATGTGCCACCCAATCCGTTTGTCCATTGATGCGAGGGCAGGGGCGGCGTTGGAGCAACCGGTTATATGCGGAATGATGACGCGGCGACGTCTGCAAGACCGGCCTTGTTCCCGTACCGTGGATGGCGCCGCTTTGATGAACGGCCCGAGTGTCGCCAGATATCTCCCGACTGCCTGCCCCAAGCCGCGCCACGCGGCCTCTCCCTGGCTGATCTGACCGAAGGACGATCGCCTTCCTGCAATGGCGGCTTCTGGCTTTTGTCCCCGGCAGCGATGCTGCCTCCTCGCGGACGCTTCGCTCCAAAAAAGCCAAAAGCCGCCATCCTCCGCTGACGCTACGGCCGCGGGCGGTGCAGGCCGATCGTGCCTTCGGTCAAGTGATCGCCATCGAGGCTGCGATGGTCGCGGGCTCGAAACAGCATAGGAGAATTGACGTGGCTACCATCGGAACCTTCAAGAAAGTCGGCAATGAAATCCACGGCGAGATTGTGACCCTGAGCGTGCAGACGAAGAACGTGCGTATCGTGCCTGAAGCCAACCGTGGCAACGACAACGCCCCCAGCCATCGCGTGTATGTTTCAAGGGCTGAGATCGGGGCTGGCTGGTCACGGCGCTCCGCCGAAGGGCGCGATTATATCTCGGTCAAGCTGGACGATCCAAGCTTCAGCGCCCCGATCTATGCCAACCTCTTCGACGATGAAAGCGGCGAGGGCTACACCCTGATCTGGTCCCGCAGCCGCAAGCAAAACGGCGAGTAACAACCGCGATGAACCCCGCCCGGCGATGCCGGGCGGGGCATGCTATGAAAATTGGCGGGGGCTTTGGGGAATATCGATGTCAGCACGAAAAAAGTTTTGACATAGAAAACGCAGCTTTTTGAAAAAAGCTGCACCAAAAACTTTTTGAATGATCAGGTTAATTTGGCCGTGGTGGATCAGAACTCACGAATGTTGATGCCCAGTATCGGTCGAAATGATTTATCTATTCGCGGTGACTCCAAAAAGGGCTGCTCTCTTACCAACATCTGCCATTCCGCGGCTCCCATCAATGTTTTCGATTATAGGCAGGAAGGGCCGAAAGCTGCCATTGAAGCTCGCGAGGATCGCTCTATCCTGAGTCCTTGAAGCCCTAACCCGTAGGACTCATATGCCGCCAGCAATCAGGGTTCAACTTCTGCCGCACGACCCCCATTGGGCGGAAATGGCCGATGTGGAGATGCGAGCATCTTTCAGATGCCATCGGGTCCACATTGGTCGCAATTCACCACATCGGTTCGACCGCAATTCCCAGCATTCGTGCAAAGCCCATTTCAGACCGATCGAAAACCGCTTTATTTGACGACTATCGATTTTACGATATATTTGAACTCATGATAATTGTATTCGGCCTTGTAGTAAGATCGCACACGGGTAGGATGGCATAGCCATCTCGTGAAAGCACCTGTGCGCGGAAAAATCGGCCCCTTTGGGGCCTTTTTTGTTGCTTCATCATCTTCTTTACAGGAACAAGGTGGAATTCAACCATGTTGAATACAGGCAGAGTTCATAATGCATCTCAATAGCGATTTCACCTTCGCCTCATCCGAGGCGCGGCTTTATGCCGGTTGGGAAGCTTCGGGCGCGTTTGCCGCGCAGCCGGAGAGTAACGCGCAGCCCTACACCATCATGATCCCGCCGCCAAACGTAACCGGCAGCCTGCATGTGGGCCACGCGCTGACCATGACATTGCAGGATATTCTTGTCCGTTACCGCCGCATGCAGGGGCGCGATGTGCTCTGGCAGCCAGGCACCGACCATGCGGGCATCGCCACGCAGATGGTGGTGGAGCGGCTGCTGGATAAGGAAGGCGTGTTCCGCAAAGATCTGGGGCGCGAAACGTTCCTCTCTCGCGTGTGGCAGTGGAAGGCTGCGTCCGGCGGCAATATCACCCGGCAACTGCGCCGCCTGGGCGCCTCGCCGGATTGGGCACGCGAGCGCTTTACCATGGATGAGGGGCTTTCCGTGGCGGTGCGCGAGGTATTCGTGCGGCTGTTCGAGGAAGGGCTAATTTATCAGGACAAGCGGTTGGTGAACTGGGATACCCAGCTGCAGACCGCGATCTCCGACCTTGAGGTGGAGAGTCGGGATACCAAGGGGAATATGTGGTATATTCGCTACCCCGTTGAGGGCGGCGAAGAGATTATCGTCGCCACCACCCGGCCGGAGACAATGCTGGCGGATACCGCCGTGGCGGTGCACCCGGAGAATGAAAAGTTCAAGCATCTCATCGGCAGACATGTGGTGCTGCCGCTGACGGAGCGGAAAATCCCCATCATCGCGGACGAGTATGCCGACCCTGAGAAGGGCACCGGGGCGGTGAAGATAACGCCCGCACATGATTTTAACGATTTTGAGGTTGGCAAGCGGCATGGGCTGGCCATGCCCTCGATGCTCGACAAGCAGGGCAGGATCACGCTGGCCGAGCTGGGCGAGATGCCGGAGTTTGTGCGCTCGCTTGAAGGGCAGGACCGGTTCGCGGCGCGTAAACTTATCGTGGCGGAGTTGGAGGCGCGCGAACAACTGGTGGAGGTGAAGGCGCACCAGAACATGGTGCCTTATGGCGACCGCTCGGGCACGGTGATTGAGCCGTATTTGACCACCCAATGGTATTGCAACGCGCATGTGCTCGCACAGCCGGCCATCAAGGCGGTTGAGGAAGGCCGCACCCAGTTTGTGCCCAAGCAGTGGGAGAATACCTTCTTCGCCTGGATGCGCGATATCCAGCCCTGGTGCATTTCCCGCCAGCTTTGGTGGGGCCACCGGATTCCCGCCTGGTACGACGAAGCCGGCAAGGTTTACGTGGTGCGCACTGAGGCCGAGGCACAGGCCAAGGCCGGGGCGGGTATCGCGCTCACGCAAGATGAGGACGTGCTGGATACCTGGTTTTCCTCCGCCCTCTGGCCCTTCTCCACGCTCGGCTGGCCGGAACAAACGCCGGAGCTGGCAAAGTACTACCCCACCGATACGCTGGTGACGGGGTTTGACATCATTCCCTTCTGGGTTGCCCGGATGATGATGATGGGCCTGCATTTCATGGGTGATGTGCCGTTCCGCACCATCTATATTCACGGGCTGGTGCGTGACGAAAAGGGGCAGAAAATGTCCAAGTCCAAGGGCAATGTGCTGGACCCTCTCACCCTCATCGACAAATTCGGGACGGATGCTTTGCGCTATTCCGTAGCCGCCGCCGCGGGCCAAGGGCGTGATGTTAAGCTGGGCGAGAAGATCGTCCAGACCAACCGCGCCTTCATCACCAAGATATGGAATGCCGCGCGGTTTCTGGAAATGAACGGGGTGAAGCCAAACCCAGCGTTCAAGCCTGAAAATGCGAAGCTGCCGCTGTGCCGCTGGATTCTTGCCCGCGCCAACGAGGCGATTACCGCCGCCACCGTCGGGTTGGATGCTTTTCGCCCGAGTGATTACGCCGCCGCCTGCTACCGCTTCGCCTGGGGCGATTTCTGCGACTGGTTCATCGAACTCGCCAAACCTGGCTTCACCAGCGAGGCCGATGCGCCGGAAATCCGCGACACGGCAGCCTATGTTCTGGGTGTGCTGCTGCGGTTGATGCACCCGCTGATTCCTTACGTGACTGAGGAACTATGGGATCATTTCGGCTATGGCGAGGCGTTCTCGCTGATTTCCGCATCTTGGCCCAAGGTTGCGACGGTAACCAATGTGGTAAGCGCACAATCTGAAATAGAATGGTTAAAGCTTCTTATTTCTGAAATTCGTACCGTTCGTTCGGAGATGAATGTCCCGCCTTCACAGAAATCGCCGGTGCTGTTTTTGGATGCGACAGACATCGCTATGACGATTGCACAGCGGTGGGATGAAGCAATTTCCCGCATGGCTCGCGCCAGCAATGTTGCTTTGCTGCAAGGTCCAGTTCCAAAAAACGCTGCTCAGTTATCGCTGGACGGGGCAACGGCCGTTTTGCCGCTGGAAGGGCTGATTGACCTTGAAGCGGAAAAGAAGCGCCTTGCCACGGCTCTTTCCAAAGCCGAAGGAGAGTTGAAAAAGGTCCAGGCCAAGCTGGCGAACACGGATTTTACCTCCCGCGCGCCGGAATCGGTTTTGGAAGAACACCGCGAGCGTGAGCAGAGTTTCGCCAACGAGGCAAAACGCCTTGAGGCCGCGCTGGCGAGGTTGGCCACTTTGGAACAGAAAAATGGTTAGCCGCCCTTGGAAACGCTAGCCGTACCGGGAGAGCGCCCCAGGAAGACGGCAAAGCGCGAGACGATGCGCAAGTAATCGTGCTGGGTCTTGGCACAAAACCCACGCACGTTCATGTCCTCGATCATCCGCTGGCGCAGATCGTTGGGCGCAGGCATGGCAACTGGCTTGGTCATGGAAGGCTCCTTTGCAATGAAAGAAGCCAACATCCTCAGACCGGGCCGTCCCAGCTCTCAACAGAAACCAAGCCGCGGGCCCTACGCTACGGCCTCACCGAAAGCACCAATCCCGCGCAGCGGGTTCGTTCTCCGTGGAGACTTTCGTACGCCCGCGGCGCCCGAAACTCTCCACGAAAAGCAGTCACAGTTAGAGGTCCTTATGGGATAACTCTCTCTCCGCCCATAGGCCCCCACAAGACCACCCACGTCACAAAATCATCGGAAATATTTTCAAATCTGTGTTCGGCAAGCGCTGCAACGAACAATGCGTCGCCTACCTTTGCAGGGGTCACTGTGCCTTCAACGATGAGATTGGCAGTACCAGAAATTACTAGATATATCTCATCCTGGTCATGCGGTGATTGCCTATCTACTCCACGGGGAGCAAACGCCTCTAGCAGCATTGATCCATGTTTTAACGCAGCTGCAAAGGGCTCACCGGTCGGCCATTCCTCGGTTGAAGGCCCAGGAAGGCGAGCCAAAACATCGCTTAAGGAAGCTTTCACGTATCGCTCCGTTTCCGGTTAGCCAAGACAATATTGAATGCAACTTGGTTCGCAGGCAAGTCAGCAGACGACCCATGACGGTCGCGTGCTCAAATTAGCGAACAACCAAAGAGCAGACTCTGCTTAGCCCGCCTACAAGACAATGACTTTTGGAGTCTGCAGAATTGGCTTAAGATTGCTTATTTTTGCTGGGCTGCGTGCCCCGCAAATCACCTGATAAATCGGCAAGCCATGCTGAGCTGTCCCGCTGTCAGCGAATAAGCGGATATTTGCGATGATCATTCGTAATTCTCCCAGAGTGTTCGATGGGTGCATCGGGTTTGCGTCAAGATTCGTGAACTCGACCAAATGACGACGCCCTTTTTCAAGGGGTGGAGGGGGATCATCTAGTGGGGCGCCTACAAAATACGGTATAGCGCGTGACCGGCCTAGGATAATATCGGGTAATATAAGAGGTCTAAAGCCGTCTAAGCCATACTGTAAAACGGCATGGCAATAGGCTATTTTGGCGATGGCCCGGGCAAATAGCGAGATATTTATTGCCGCCTTGCTCCTCACCATAAAATCGTCATCCTGCTCGAGACCAAGTATCTCGGGCATGTTCGGCGGAAGGTGGTGGTACATATGGCAATAGACTTCGGGAAACGGATCGTCGATTGACGCCCGGCGGTAAAAACCAGGGAGGCCCCAAACAGGCATAGCAAGGGAATAAGGGCGGCAATCGACCGTTAGATCACGTTCGACCTCCGAGCCCTTGATGGTGAAATTAACGGCTGGTAGCTTCGGCTGATTTTCCGGGCGCCGGGATGGAGAACCAACATGCCGCCGATATTCGTAGAAAACTGCACGGGCTAAATGTGTATCAACTGGATTTATAGTATTCTGACAGGTCACGCAGTTTGCGTTCTTAATCTCGGTTTCGCCCTGTAACGAGAAAGGAATGATGTGTTCGCTCCGGAGACCATTTTTGCCCCCATCGCTTCCACAATAGATGCACCGTCCGTATCCCGGATATTTTTTGCCCTGAATATCGTTCCATTCCACGGTATTTACTCCATGAAATCAACAAAGACGGATGAGTGTAACGTTACCCATTGCCTTCATGTCTCATCCCGATTGAAGAGCTTTATTCATCCTACGAATTCGTGGGCACCTCGGCAATGACCGCTTATTAGGGTTAACGTCCAAAACCCGCCATTCCGCTCCCCCCCCCCCATCCCGGTCACCGGTTGTCGCGTATTTTTGTCGTAAGCATACGAATGCTGCGACAAAGATACGCGACAAGAAAATGCTAGGCTGGCCGGGAGGCCGCCTACCTGTCGCATAATTTACGACAAACGCGACAACCATCGTCTCGGTTGGGAGAAGTGGACCTATGCCCCGCGAGCTACCACATACGTCCAAGGCAAAGCGTAGTAGAAGCCGCCCGCATCGGACCTGACTTGCAAAGCGTTCATCCACGCCACCGCCCTGTCCCTAGAAATTCCAAACGTATCCGAAAGGGCAACCATCCCGTCTAAGTGACCTTGCGCATAGCCCTCCATCGACAGACGGAGTTCCACGAACAGCACTGTCTCTGTGACCACATGGTTCAAAGCACTCCGCGCTACTAACCCGGGGAGGAGCCGTCCCATTTGGCCCTCGGAGGCATCCTGCCAGGCCTGTATGTGATCCGCGTAACCATGGACCATGCATCGGGTCAGTACGGTGTCGTCACTGGCTAACATGATGCCATCAAAGTCGTAGTGGCCGATCACGGCCGTACCTCCCGGCCTAAGCACACGGGCGATCTCGGCGAGCAGACCGTCCCTGTCGGCCACACATTCAATGACGTTCTGACACACGATGTTGTCGAAGCTGGCGGACTCAAATGGAAGTGGTCCGGCGATATCCAACTCAACCAGCGTGAGCCGCCCATCGACAGAAGCGTCAGGATGCGCTTGGCGCAACGCCTGGAGGCTGTGCGTGCTCCGATCCGCCGCGACGACCTGGCCAAGTTCACCAACCTGAGCCATCAGATGCGATACGGTGAGCCCCCGGCCGCAGCCTATGTCGAGGACCCTACCGCCCGGCTGGGCCGCGCTCAGGGCGGCGACGCGGGCGTGAAACTCTTCTTGCCGCCAGGTTGAATTGAGTGAGCGCATGATGCGGACCATGCCTTATGCGGCACATGTCCGCAAAGGGTCGTTTTTTGCCGTGACCTCGATTGTCACATAACTTACAAGTTGTGCGACGGCCAATGACCGGGAAGGCGGCGATGCCGCCATTCTGCTTTTGCACCTACAAACCTGTAAAACCGGCAGAATGGCTGTCGCGTAAATCATACGCACCAGCTCACGCGGTCAGCTCTGCCGCTTCAGGCAAGGAAATCGTGGCCTCCATGAAGGTAACAGCTTTTCCCCCCAGGATGACGCGATCATCGGTTAATTCGCATTCGAGCCATCCCCCGCGAGCTGAAGCTTGATAGGCTATGAGTTTATGATGGCCTAACCGTTCTGCCCAATAAGGCACCAGGGTGGCATGGATGGACCCCGTAACCGGATCTTCGGGAATACCTGCGCCGGGGGCGAAGTAGCGAGACACAAAATGGGCCTTTGCCTCATCATTCTCCGGTCCAGTCACTACAAGACCAACAGGTCCAAGACGGGCAATAGCCGTAAGGTCTGGAACAAAGTCGCGCACGGCATCTGCACTGCCGAGATCGGCAAAGATGTTCTCGAAGTTGCGGAAGATGCGGACGGGTGGCACCGCAAAAATCCCTTCGATCTCTTGCGGCAAAGCATTGATGATATCCGGCGACAGGCGAGGAAGATCGAGGCGGTACCCATCTAGCCACCTCGATACCCGCAGTTCTCCAACCCGAGTGTGAAAGACCACTGGCGACTCCACCATTGCCCTTGTGAATAAAATATGTGCTGTCGCAAGCGTGGCATGGCCACAGAAGTTGACTTCATGCGCCGGGGCAAACCAACGTAAATCCCATGTTCCATCAGAACGGGATTTGACAAAGGCTGTTTCGGCTAGATTGTTCTCCTGTGCAATGGCCAGCATCAAGTCATCCGGCAGCCACTCATCGATTACAAGAACGGCGGCAGGATTCCCCGCGAAAAGCCGGTCAGTGAAGGCATCGACCTGATACATGCGCATGGTTAAAGCTCGTCGCTGTGGATGCCGCATCCTATCCATAGATGTCCGCCATCGGAATACGGCGAAATCTGTCTCGAAGACCTACTTCGGGCTGTTTTACCGGGATCAGGATTGTCGCGTAACTTAGAGGTTATGCCACAAATAGCTAAAGGGCAGCAATTACCTCACCTGCTGATACGATACGGGCAAATTCACCATTGAGATTTGCCAGTGTCATCGCATGGATATCCTCGGCCGAGTGTTTGTCACCGTCTGGACCTATCCGGTCGAAAGTCCAGGTGGCGTCACGGACCAGCCATGTATCAAAACCAAGATTACCTGCCATCCGCGTTGTCGTCTCGACGCAATGGTTTGTGGTAGCACCGCAGATTACGACGGTTTGGAGACCAGCCGCATGCAGCCGTGCTTCCAAGTCAGTTCCAATGAAAGCACTGTTTACGTTCTTCACGATGACAGGCTCCCCGTCTCTCTCCTGGGCCTCATCCTTCACAAGATAACCCGTTTGATCGGGAGCAAAGGAAGAGCTGGGGCTCGTGCCCTCGTGGCGGATGTGGAAGATTGGCGCATCCTTGGCCCTGAAGGCCGCCAGCAAATCGGCAATCCGAACTGCTGCGTCAGGGTTGTTCCGCCTCTGGCCAGCAGCCTCCCATTCGTCAAAAGCCCGTTGCACATCGATAACAATAAGTGCGATCATTCGTGCTCACGATTCCAAAATGATTGTCGGTTCGTGGTGGACTGGAAAGTTCATCGAACGTGCGATGAAGCACATCTCGTGAGCTCGATGGTGAAGAGAACGCGCAACAGCTTCGTCAGAGTTTGATGAAATCATGATGCGCGGGCGCAGGGTAACGGAGGTAAACTGACCCGCCCCACTCGGTTCCTCGATCATGATGCCTTCCGCGTCATCCTCGTAGGACGTAACAACAATCCCTGCCTGTGAACAAAGGCCTAGATACCAGAGCTTATGACAAGCCGAGAGTGATGCAACCAAAAGCTCTTCTGGGTTCCATCGCTCCGGGTCGCCACGAAATGCTGGATCAGCCGAGCCATTAATCCTGGGCTTTCCAGGTGCGCCGATTTCATGGGCGCGCTCGTAACCCCGATAGGACTCGGTGCCCGTCCCCACATTTCCGGTCCAGACCACCCGAACCGCATAATGATGCTGTTTGTCCACGTCACTTCACCCCGTCGAGCTACCGAATAAACCTCATAATGATCCATTTGGGGAGGCTGGCCAACCGCCCATCACGATTGTGGATGGCCGAATATGCCTGTCGCATAACTTACAAGTTATGCGACAGTTTATGCCTTGGCTGGGAGGTTACCAACCGTCTAACGCCAATGTCGCGGTCGCCATGGGTACCAGCGTGTCAAGGTGCCGAATGTGTTTTCGATAGACATCGGCGGACGAATTGGGTTGACGGAGGTTCCAAACGAAAGAAATCCAGCGCCGGGCCAAGGTGGCAATGATAATCTGGCTTTCACAAAACCGATCTGATGCGGCTAATAGGCCGTGCCACGCCTCTCGACGCGCCACGCCGTCCAAAGTGGAGCGCAGAAATAGAGTGGTCGCCACGGCGGCAACATCGAAGGCGTATGAATTGTTTGACGTGAACTCGAAATCCAGGAATCCGCATGATCCGTTATCAGTGATGATAATGTTCGGGTGTGTGAGGTCGCCATGGGTCATCGTGCGTGGCCAGGCTTCGATCCACGGCAGTGCATCACGCAAGAGTGCGGCTGCCTTTCTTGTGACAGCCGGAAGGCTATTCGTGGACGGAGGAGAATACAGCAGGCTGCGGTGCAGATCCGCCACGCAGCCATCCGCGATATTCTCCAATTTGATTTTGCTCATTGCGGCGTGGAGAATGACGATTCCATGCCCGATGCGCGAATAGTCGTCGATGCTGTCAGCATTAGGATGCCTGCCTTTCAATCTGGACTCTGCCGTCCAGAGTACACCGTTTCGCTCGATGGACGGGCTACCGTCCTTTGTTGGGAGGATGTTCGGAACCAGTCCAAAGCCGGCGACTATGAGCCTGTTCAAAAGCACGATTTCATGTTTACGGCGCGACAGGTCACTCACGAACGCCTTCAGATAGACATCGCCACACCGCCAGACGCCGTTGTTGGTCGCAAGGGCTGAGGTGGGGCCGGGAGTATCCAGCCCCCACCTCTCAGCCATTGCGTGCACGTCATCCTGCAAATCATCATACAGTGTGCTCATCTGACAACACGATCCGGTAAATGTTATGCGGGACTTCGCGGAATGATAGGTTTACGCTTTGAAGCAAGTTGCCACCGCACGACTCTATAATACGAATGGAAGGCTCATTATCAGCGTTGCAAGTCAAAATCACTTCTTTTAGCGCGAGTTCACCTGCAACTCGAAGTCCTTCTAAGAGGAGCAAACGACCCAGCCCCTTTTTTCTTTCAGAAGCCCGTAATGCATATCCTATATGCCCGCCATAGCTTTTTAGTGATTCTGTGAGGAAATGGCGAATGCCGCAAATCCCGAGAAATTGTCCAGGTCGGACTAACCACCGTGTCGTTTGTGGTACACGGGGAACCTTACTGCCATCAGGTAAAACAATCGGCTTTGACAGGTCGAGAGCTTTGCTGCGCCAACCACGAAAATTGTTTTCCACCTCATCAATTTCATTTTTGGGCCACGGCTGAATGAATAATCCTTCGCGCAGAGCGTCGGCAAAAGATTTGGCGTAACTTTCTGTCGGTTCCACAAAGCTGAGTGTCATTCAATTTTTTCCGGTGCTGACCCGAGCATTATGTCTACAATTTAGGTAAATGACAGCCTGATCATCGATACCGTGGGTCGATTCCGACTGTCGCATAACTTAGGATTTACGCGACATTGCTGGATGGCGAGGTCGTGTTTGCCACGCGAAGCACCGTCTCCTGGTGGCATGGAAAGTCGGCCACGCGAACGCAAACAATCCCAAAAGCCGCCAGGCCAAGCTATCAGCAGAAAACATTTACACCTTTGGAAGGTCTGCTTCAGAGCATCCAATTAGAGCCCGGGAATGACCCGCAAGGGCGCAATCGCGCCGGAAGTGGCCGTCGGAGGTATGAACATTCCTGCCGCCCACGACCATGCTCAGGGCAGGCGCATAAATGGATCATGTACTGCCACACCCAGCGGCTCAAAATGCCGCAGGTTGCGGGTCAGGATGGTCAGCCCGTGGTGCTGGGCGGTGGCGGCGATGATGATGTCGGCGAGGCCGGGCGCATGACCCTGGCCACGGGCGCGGTCTGATAGACACCCTGCCAGGCGGGCGCTGGCCACGTCGAATGGCAGGATGCGCGCCGCGTAGAGGTGCAACACGGTCTCCAACCAGGCGGTTAGGTCACGGGCTTTGCGGGTTGCCCCCTCACGGTTGGCCTTGGCGATGCCGTCCTCAATCTCGGCGATTGTGACCGTGGAGAGAAATAAATCGGCCGAGTGGGCATCCATCCAGGCGGCCAAATCGGGCAGAGGGACGCGCGAGGGCGCGCGCGCCGAGATGACATTGGTGTCGACGAGATACAAGGATCAGAGGCCGCTATCACGGAGTGGGGATTGGTTGCGCGGCGGCAGATCGTCCGCATCGAGAGGTGCGGCCATCAGCAATTGGCCGAAGGAGGGCACATGGGACAGCCGCTGCCATTCCTCAAAGCTGAGAATGACTGCCTCGGGCTTTCCGTGGCGGGTGATAATGGCGGGCTCGCCGCGTAGGGCCTCATCGACCACAGCCGACAGGCTGGCCTTGGCGTCGCGAAGTTGAATTTCCCGCATGATGGCCTCCGAACAAGATGGAACTACAGTAGTCATATTTAGGACTATGTGCTGGGACGGGCAAGGGTAATGTTCCCAGGCGGCGGCGCTGGAGGTCATTGAACGGGGGCTGAAGGCACGGCGGGGGATATCGGGTCGGTCCATACCGGCATGAAACAATAATGCCGTCCGCTGGCATCTTGCTGCATGGATTTGCGGCAGGCGGCCATGGCGGTGACGCCGTCATTATCCTGCATCAGCTGCCCCCAGGCGAGGGCCTCGGCCGGACCGGCCTTCATGGCGGCGGGGATAACATGTGCGGCGATTTCGGCCTGGAATCGGCCATCATTCAGCCCGGCGGCGTAGGTGAACAGGCTGGGCATGAGAATGGCCAGTGCCAATGCCAGCCCCAGGCCCACGATACTGCGAATACGCAGAGTGGTGATTTTCATGCGCATGGTGCGGTCGGCGGCATTGGCCAGTTGCGGCGCAAGCTGGTTGACGATGTCCATGCCCGAGGCGTGGACCCGTGAAATGGCTTCATCCGCGATTACGCCGGTCTGGGTTTTCAGCGTATTGGCGATGTCGATCTGGGTGGCCTCGCTGGCTTGGTAGAGATCGCTCAGCGCGCCGACACAGACGGCCAGGGCCTGGAGCTGCTCTGCCAGAGGGTCGCTTTTCAGGGCGGCGGCCGCGGCGGCGCGGCGCAAGATCATCTGCGCCTCGCTGATCTGTTCGTGCAGGGCTTCCCGGCGCGCGGCGGGGCTTATGGGATCCATGATCTGACCCCTGCAAAGCGGCGGTCCATGGCGTCCAGCCAGACGCGGACCCGGGCAGCATCGAATAGCCCCAGAGATGGCGTGACGGTGCCATCGCGCGCGGCGGCGAAGCTGCATTGGCGGCTTTCCACGGCCTCGGCGGCGTGCAGCCGGGGCATCCAGAGCCTGATGCAGGAAGCTGCCAGACGGGCATAGGCGTCGGACGCAATGAGGCGGGCAAAGGCCCGTTCACGGGTTGCGCCGGGCTCGACGCTATATTCGTTGAACACCAGAGCTTGCGCTGCCGGTGTGAACCCGCGCGCGGCCAGGGTGAGGGCAGGAAGCAAATCCTCAGGCTGGGCGCCGGTGAGGTGGAACATGACTGGCGCCATGCCGGCGGCTTCGATATGCGCCGCCAGGCCCGGCATCTCGGCGGCAAGGGAGCGTAAGGTCGTATCACCGCCACCCAGATCGACGAAGGCGGATTGCCGCTCATTGATGCAATATTCAATCAGTTCCTGCAGCCAGGCGGTGACCCCGGCCGGATTATCGGTCTCTGGCCGGGCCACGTCGGCAAAATAGGCGGAGAAGGTGGCGTTGCTGGGGTCGACATCGGCCAGGATGGGCGTGCCGCCATCGCGGATCGAGGTCTCGGTAAGCCAGCGGAGCAGGGTGGTTTTACCCGTCTTGCCCCGCCCGGCGGCGAAGATGATCTTGGCTTGGCCCGTGAGGTCGATGCCTTGTCCGATCTCAGGCTCGGTTTCCTGAGGCGGCGCCAGGCTGACGATATCGGAACGCGCGCCGGTGAATTTCGTCATGCTCGGGCGGTAGGGGGTAGCGCCGGACGGCTTGCCGCCGTTCAATTTGGGGGCTGATTTGGGTTTGTCTTCGGACATTGGCTCTACTCCTTGGGTTCAGGTGGCCCGAATGTCAGGCGGTGGTTGCGCTCGGTCTCCGCCCGCTCGGCCTCACTCAGCGGCGGGGGCAGTTCATGGACGCGGAACGAGGCGGGCTTGAAGCGGGGGGCGCCGGCAGCGGATGGCACCGGCTCCGGCGGTAAGGGCAAGATGACAGAAGCTGTGGCCGCCGCCGCTGGGGGGACCGCCCCTGCTCCGATTGTCACCGGCGTCTCTACGGGCGGCTGCTCAGGAGCAGCATCTCCCGAGCGTCCTGGCCTGCGCCGGTAGCCTTTCAGCGGCGTCTGCGCGCGCGAGAATTCGCTGCGCAGGGTTTTGGCTGTCCAGGGTGCGCCAGTGCGGTAGGTAATCCCGGCCTTGCTCAGCGCGACACCGACCGCGGCCCAGGACCATTCGCCATGCACCAGCTCCAGAAGCATATCTTGGTGCTGGCGTAGCCAGGGCCGTACAACATCGCCTGGCCGCCAGAGCGGGCGGAAGGTCGCTGCCAGCACTTCGATTTCTGCGTCAGTGGGCTTGCGCTTGAGTGACATGAGCACCGACCATCAAAAATAGCAGCGCAAAATTTCACCAATTTTGACAGGGCGCGCAATCTTCCGAATCGGAATCTTGACAGACTGGATTTCTCAATCGTCAGCGCAATCCATAGCTCTTTCGCCAACTCAAAGGCTGGCGCAAATGCTGGCGCATTTGTCATCGCAATGGCTGGTGCAATCGCTATCTCTAATCTCGTTGGTCCCGTGTGGTAATATCTTATGCAGCTACAACAGACCAAGGAATGCTAGCGCATGCGGAAATAGCGATGCCAAGTGGTATAAATAACTTTCATAATCTAGATTTTTTGGTTATCTCTGCCATCGCCAGGACTATTTTAATGTTGGTTGAACCTGGGTTTTAAGCTCGATCATATTTTTGCGCTGGCTAAGATAAGTGCGTTAGCCTAGTCCTAGCATATCGATGGACGCCAGTTATACAGGCCCCCCTGAAACTAACCGCCGCCGCGGAAAATACGATACGCACTGTTATAAAAAGATCACTTGCGAACATATAAGCAGACGTTAAGGCTAAGCTACAATGACCGGCTTTAAAATCCTGCTTATAGAAGATGATCACCAGGCTGCCGCGCTTGTTTGTCAAGCTCTCACCCTTAAGGCGTATCAGGTGACAACGGTTGCAACGGCACATGCCGGGCTGTTGCGGGCGAGCGTTGACCCCTGGGACTTGCTGATTGTCGACCGGATGTTGCCGGGATATGATGGTCTAAAGCTTGTGCAGGCCTTACGCAAAGTCCGCGTCGAGGTGCCGGTGCTGTTTCTCACCGCGCTCGATGGTATCGACGACAGGGTAGGGGGGCTGCGTGCCGGTGGCGACGATTACTTGATAAAGCCCTTCGCCTTTGCGGAACTTTGCGCACGTGTTGAGGCTCTGATTCGCCGTTGCCCAGCACCATCAAGGCGCTCTACTTTGTCGTATGCTGATATATGGCTCGATCGTCGTAAGCAGATCGTCACACGTGCCGGCCAGGCAATTTCTCTAACACAGATCGAATTCAAAATTCTTGAAGCACTTTTGCTCAACCAGGGGAAAGTAACGACCCACAAAATGCTACTCGAAAAAGTTTGGGATTATAGTTTTGACCCAGGAACGAGCGTTGTGGCGAGCCACGTATCGCGCCTGCGCGTCAAGATCGAATCCAATTTTTCTACTAAGATATTATATACGTTACGTGGTGTCGGATACCGATTGGGTATCAATGCGAATTGAACGACACCCTGGGGGCGTAGCGCAGGCGCGATCGCCAAGCCTAATCCGCACAACCAGTTTCCGGCTTGCTGCTTGTGGTGCAATTTTGGCATCCCTCGGCGCGGGCCTTGTTTTCGTGATCATCTATTATGGCACCGCTGGAGCAATGGTCCGCACGCTTGACCGTCAAATCAGGAACGAAGTTGGAGAAATTGAGGATCCCGGAAAAACATTTCGTACGGCGGGCGCACTTGAATCTGTACGCGAGGCGCAAAGTGAAGTGGTACGAGGCACTTTTATCACATTGATCGACCCTCAAGGACATGTCGTTGCAACAAATCTTGCCGATTTTTCGCGAGTACAAGGTTGGAGTTGGCATAATCTTATCGTTACTCATCCCACCTCTCGGATCGTGACGACACGCAATCTTGGAATCCGCCTGGCGGATGGCGGCTTGTTAGTCGTTGGTGAAGACGCAACCGCGCTTGTGCAGTTGCGGCAGCGCCTGGCGAAGACATTTTTTGTTGGCTTTGGGATTCTAGTGATATTTGGTCTTGGAGCCGGTATCGCGTTGGGGCGGAATGCTGTTTCGCGGATACAGGATATCAATACAACCCTCGAATCGATCATGGGCGGAGATTTTAGCCGAAGATTGACGAGATCGATCTACAGAAATGAGCTTGATGATCTGGCTGTCAGCGTCAATCTTATGCTGGATCGGATTGAACTCCTCATGGAAAATCTACGGCAGGTAGGAAATGAGATAGCACATGACCTGCGCTCCCCGCTCGCCCGTTTGCGCGAGGGGCTGGAACTCGCTCAACTTGCCGATGAAGAGACGATGTCCCGCAACGTAATCCCGTGGGCGATTTCTCAGACTGATTCAATTCTTGAAATTTTTTCAGCGCTTTTACGGCTGTCAGAGATTGAAAGTGGAACGCGTCGGAAGGCATTTACCTTGATTGATCTTTCCCATCTGCTGATCGCTCTGGTCGATACCTTTGCTCCCGCCGTCGAGGAGGTCGGAGGGAAGCTAAATTTCAACATTCAACCAGAACTCAGTTTAAGCGGTGATGTTGTCTTGCTGAATCAGCTTTTTGGTAATCTGATTTTGAATGCGATAAAACATACCCCGCCGGGAACCATTATCCATATATATGCGGCCTGCGCAGCGCAGAACGTTGCGATAGACATTTTCGATAATGGTACAGGCATACCGAGTCACTTACATAGCATGGCGCTTCGCCGTTTCGGACGGATAGATATGGCGCGCACGGTATCCGGCGCGGGCCTTGGCTTGCCGATTGCGGCCGCCATTGCAGAGCTTCACGGCGGCACATTAACGTTGAAAGACGCGAAGCCTGGATTGTGGGTGGAGATCACACTTCCGTGGAACCGCAATGCCCCCCCCTGCAAGTATTAAATACTTAAAAGACTAATGATATTAGTTAAAATTTCAAACTTTTCGACAAGCTTGGCGAGATTAACAGATTGTATAACTGCCGGTGTACGGTCATAAATTTGCAATCAAACCATCATCAAAGATGTAACACATATTTCGTTACAAGCCGGCCACAGAGTGTATCAGACTATTATTGTGAGGCCGATATGATAAGTGACAGCGAGTTTGAGCTAGAATATCCAAAATCGTTATCATGTCGGTTTAATTTAGGGTGTTTTAGCTAAGCCCCGTAACTTTACATGTTTGCTGGAAATGGACCTCTTGCCGCTACCAGCGGCGAGTCCTTTTGCCATGCGCTAGTGGCGGCGTACTGGTCCGCCCTGAGACAATTCCTGTGGCTTCCAAAGCTACGGTTGAGCGTCTCTTAGCCAATCGAGGAGCTGTAATTTGTCCATCAAATATATCGTCTACCTGGCCAACTATTCGGATGGGATTCTCTATCTGATGGCGGTGCTGCTGCTGCTGGCGCTGGCGGTGATCCTGGACCGCTTCTGGTTCCTGCGCAGCACCATTCTGCGTGGCGAGAGCATCATTCGCGCCACCGCGCAGGAAACGGCCTTGCGTCCTGGCGAGTTGGTGGCGCTGCGCAACCGCGCCGGCAAGCTGCCGGAAGCCGCGCTGCTGGATACCGCCCTGCGCCATGCCGGCATGGTCAATGCCGAGGCGCTGAACAGCCGGCTCGACGAGGCGGTGATGCTGATCGCCCCCGGCCTGGACCGCCGGCTCTGGCTGCTGGACACCATCATCACCCTGGCGCCGCTGATGGGTCTGTTCGGCACCATCATCGGCATGTTCCACGCCTTCAACGTGCTGGCCGCGCCCGGCCATGCCCCGGCGGAGGTCACTGGCGGTGTCGCGGATGCGCTGGTGGCCACCGCTTTCGGCCTGTTCATCGCCATGCTGGGGCTTGCCGCCTTCAACGCGCTGTCCAACCAGGTGCGGCTGGTCGTGCATCAGCTTGATTCGCTGAAGGTGCTGATCGTCAACCGCATGGACGGCGCGCCGGTGGTGCAGGCCGGCAAGGCCGGCGCGGGTGCCAGCACCGCCGCCAAATTCGCCACGGTCTGAGCGGAGCCCGCCCGCATGCGCTATTTCGAACGCCGCAAGGCGCGCATCGAGATCATCCCGATGATCGATGTGATGCTGTTCCTGCTTGTGTTTTTCATCATCGTGACGATGCAGATGATCCCCGATGCCGGGGTTTCGATGCAACTGCCCAACGCCTCCCAGGCGCAGCAATTGCCGCATCCGAAATTCATCGTGAATGTCATGGCGGATGGCACCATCAAGGTGAAGGACCAGGTGATGAGCGCTGACCAGCTCAGCGCCATGTTCGCCGCCGATGGCGCGCCGGACAAGACGGAAGTGACCATCGCCGCTGATAAGGCCAGCGCCTTCCAGCATTTCATGACGGTGATCGACGCCGCCAAGAAGGCCGGTGTGACCGATATCGGCATCGCCGCGCAGCCGCAGGCCGCGCAATGATGGCTGGCATGTCCGGTGAATGGGGCGGGGAGGGGCATTCCAATCGCCGCTTCCTGCTGGCGATCGGCGTTGGGCTGCTGCTCGAGGCCGGGGCGCTGGGGCTGCTGCTGCCGGCCATGCAGCATCAGCAACCGCCGCCGGCCAAGCAGCCGGCGGTGGTGAAGGTGACCATCCAGGCCGCCCCGCCACCCGCGCCCAAACCGCCCCCGCCCGTGCCGCAACCGCCGAAGCCGGTGCCGCCGCCGCCGGTGCCCACCCCGCGCCGCCGCCGCCCCCGCCCAAGCCGGTTCCGGCGCCCAGCGTGCCCAAACCGCCGCCGCCGCGCCCGGTGCATCACGTGGTCCCGCATCATGTGGTGCCGCCGCCGCCGCGCCCGCAGCCGGCCCCGCCGCCAAAGCCGCAACCGGTGACGCCGCCGGCGCCGCCAGCCCCCGCTTTGCCGCCCGCCCCGTCCCAGGGTGAGGTGGATGCGTTCCGGCTGGCGATGCGCAATGCCGTGCAGGGTGTGGCCAACCGCGTCTATCCGCAGGCCGCGCAGATGGCGCGTGAAGGCGGCACGCCGGAGATCACCTTCATCTACCGCAACGGCGTGGTGAGCGATATCGCCCTGGCCCATTCCAGCGGTTTTCCGCTGCTCGACCAGGCGGCGCTGCAGGCCGCGCGCATCGCGCATTATCCAGCCCCGCCGCCGGGCTTCGCAGGACGTAGCTACGACGTCACCGTCGAAGTGATTTTTGAGATGACGTCGCAGGATATGAATCCCGACTGACCGCTGTCGATATTCGAAACTCGTGAAATTGGAGACGTATTATGCATGGTTTGAGACGCTCGCGTGTGATTTTTCTTTTTGCCTCGACGGCGCTATCGGCGTTGCCGCTCGTACGGGCACATGCCCAATCGAGCGCGCAAACATCTCCCATTAATCTCGATCTCGGGACTGTGACCGCAACGGGCTCTGATTATGCCAATGGCGGTGCAGCCGTGGCACCGAGCTCGACTGGCTCTCAAAAGCAAGCGGTTAAAGAACAGAAATTAGCTCCAAATATTGTTTATGTGCAGCCTGAATCGGTGATGCAGAAGCTTCCGGATTCCAATGTTGCCGAAAATTTGAAGCATGTTCCAGGCGTCAGCACCGAAACCGATTCTGGTTTCAGCCGCTATGTGATGGTGCGCGGTTTGTCGGAGGATCTGAATTCCACGCGCTATGCAGGGCTTGAGCTGCCCGGCACCAATACCAATGCCAGCCCGACCGGTGGCGGCCGCGCCGTGGCATTGGACTTCTTACCCCCCGGCATTATCGGGGGTGCGAAAGTGATACCCACCCTCACTCCCGATATCGCCGCCACCGGTCTTGGTGGTGTGATCGATCTGCTGCCGCCGAGCATGCCCGCGGATAAGGACACCATGCTTGATGTAAACGCTGGCGGCGGGACAACACTTTTGCAGCACAATGCCATGGGTCAGGTTAGCCTTACCGCTGGAAAGCGCTTCGCCATTCCGGGCCTGAAGTTCGAAAATGCCAAGCCTTTCACTGTGCTTGGGAGCTTTGGGTATATCAATACGTCCCCTGGCATTTTCGATATGGAAGAGGGTTATACGAACGGTACCACCACAGCAGGCATGCCGGCTCAGATCAATAATCTGCAGCTGCGCCGTTATAATAACCAGCGCATCTCCAAGGGGTATACGGGCGAGATCGATTTCGACCCGAATCCGCAAACGCATCTCTATGTGCTGGGCATGTTCTCGTCCATGAACGAGACGATCCAAAAAGATGAACTCTACCTTCAAAATCTCGACGCTTCGTCTATCGATAATGGCAACAACAATTTTACAGCGACCGGCGCTAATCTGAACAAATATTACGAGAACAGCTCTGAAACCGACGGCATGACGGTTTTGAAGACGGGCGGCAATTTCATGGTCGCCAATCTGGTGAACGTGACCTTCCACAGTGGCTATGCCGAGGGGTTCGATCGCTTCAACCATGATTTTGTCTCGAATTTCGGCAGCAATGATCAGAATTTGACAATCAATTACGATACCAGTAACCGAAATTTCCGGTCGTACAGCATCGCCACCGCGTCCGGCGCGGCGTATGATCCAACGAACCCAAATAATTACACATTCAGCGATCTGACCAATCTTCCGATCAGCGCTACAGACCGGATTTATGATAACGGCGCCTCTTTCGCGGTGCCGACCAGCTTCCTTAATACCCTGGGCACGTTCAAAGTTGGCGCGGATTTCAGCCTGCGCTCGCGCAACAGCATGGCTTCCACCATTTCCTATACGCCGGTGAATGGTGGCTATTCGCTGGCCAGCGTTACGGGGGGCATGCCCAGCCTGACGACCTATGGCCGCTATCCGCTCGGCCCAAATCTGAATTACGGTCAGCTCTTTGGCCAAGGCTACACGGCCTCGGCCGATCCGGTTTCCGCCGCGCAGTCCTACCAGCATGATCGTGAAAACATATATGCGGGTTTCGCACAGGAAGATCTGCAATGGAACAAGCTGGAGGTTCTTGCCGGCCTTCGGTTTGAGGCAACAGATGCCGCTTATTCCGGCTACGCCTCCACCACCGATGCCAACGGCAATACCACGATCGGGGGCTGGACACGAAGTCCCAGAGTTACAACAACATCTTCCCTACAGTACAGTTGAAATATGACTTCACGCCGGAGCTGCAGGGACGCTTTGCCTATTCGACAGGCATCGCGCGTCCCGGCTTCCAGCAGGTCAGCCCGGCGATTTCCACGACCGCGAATGCGGCCCTGGGCAGTGGCAGCGGCTCTTTGATCTCCACGGGCAACCCGAATCTAAAGCCGCAAACCGGTAAAACATTTGATGTCGCGCTGGCCTATTACACGCATAATGACGGCGTTTACATGGTTGATGGCTTCCTTAAAAATATCGACAACTATATCATCGCGACCAACTATAATGCGAACGGCAACACCTATCAGACATTCAAGAATATCAGCGGTGCCCAGGTGCGTGGCGTCCAGCTTGAGGCCATTCAGCGTTTTTATTTCCTGCCGCACCCGCTTGATGGTCTGGGGATCGATGCCAATCTGACCTATGTGGACGGCACGGGTAAAATCTTTCCCGGTCAGGGGCGTTCCATTCTGCCGGAGACCTATCCGCTGACCGCCAATATCGCCGAAACTTATAAAAAAGGCCGGTTCGATTTCGAGATCAGCGAAAACTACACTTCACGCAATCTCTTTGCCGCCGGCAGCAACCCGGGGAGCAGCACTTACACCCAGCCGACTTTCATGCTGGATGTGAGCGCGTCCTATCAGTTGACCCCGCATTGGACCTTCTATGCCCAAGGTGCCAACCTGACCAATTACCGCCTATATATCACTCAGGGCTCGAACAGGTTTTATCCGATTCAGCGCGAATATTATGGGCAGCGTCTTCTGTTCGGCGTACATTATCATTTTTGACCTCCGCGACGCTATTGTCGCGGGCCCGTCGGCTTTCATCGTCGCATGATTATCTAAGCTGATGCGTCAACCTCGCCGCCGTGGGGGGGCGCATGGATAAACTACCAGCCTTGCGATCCTCACGGTGGCGAGGCTGGTGGTCATCTATATATCCTCCGGGCGGGGGGCGGGTATCAATTTGCCTTAATCGGGATTGGCCCCCTCCACGCTGTTCTCAAGAACGGCACCGGTCACGGCATCTACGCCGACCTCATGCGTCTTCGCGCCGGATTTGATGTCGAATGAATAGCGCAAGCCGCTGCCACCAGCTTCCTTCTCCAGCTCTTCATCCGCGATTTTTCCAGGCTGCGCCTTCAGAGCGATGTTTCGCGCTGCTTCGAGGTTGATCTTGGCGCCTCCGGAGAGGTTTTCGCCTGTGTAAGCCAGGCCCGGCGTCGCGCAACCGGCGAGGATCGCCAGAGCACCCAGAGTACGGGCGGGATACGTAAATTTCATCGTCAAACTCCATGCTTCATCTACGTTCGGCGCCGGCTACGCCGGGCGCCTTGACCATGGTTTAGCGACGCAGACTTAGCTGAAACTTAGGACCAACTGCCAGGCATCGTCACCCTTGCCACAACACCGCGGACAGTATCGGTGCGGTTTACCACCTCCAGCCCAAAGCCTTGGCGCTCGGCTATGCGGCGGGCGATGGCGAGCCCCAGCCCGGTGCCCTCCGCCACCTCCGGTGCGGCGCGGAAGAAACGTTCGAAAATCCGCGCTTGCGCGCCTTCGGGAAGGCCGGGGCCGTTATCGCACACTTCGGCGCAACCGCCGGCCTGGCTTTGGCGCAAGGAAATGTCCACGGTCCCGCCCGCCTGCGTGTAAGTCACGGCGTTTTCGATCAAACTGCTGAAAAGCGTGCGCACGTCGTCCTCGGCGCCGGTCACCAAGAACCGTGGCAAGATATCTGCGCTCAGCTCAATGTGTTTGCGCGCGGCGAGTGCAGCGTGATCCGCGACGCAATCAAGCAGAAGCCGCGCGGCATCGAAACGGGTGGCGGGCAGCGTCGGCGGTTCGTCGAGCCGGGCCAGGCGCAGGAGCCGGTCGGTCAGCTGCGCGCTGCGGCGCGCCCCCGCTGCGAGCGCGGCCAGGCGCGGCAACGCCAGCGGTGCCCCGGCGACGAGATTATCGATCTCAATCTGCATCGCGGCGATCGGCGTGCGCAGCGTGTGCGCGGCATCGGCCAGGAAGCGCTTCTGCGCGGAAAGCGCCGTCTGAAGCCTTACGATGAGACCGTTCATGCTGGTGATCAGCGGCGTCAATTCTTGAGGAATACCATGCAGCGGCAGGGGCTCGGTAGCCATTGTGCCGCGTGTGGCGAGATCCGCGGCCAAGAGGTCGAGCCGCCGCAAAGTGCGATGCAGGGTCAGCCAGACAAGCAGCCAGGAGAACGGGATCAGGAGCGCCACCGGCAAGGCCGCGCCGATAGCGGCATTGCTGGCGATTTCGTCGCGGACGATCTCACGCTGCGCAACCGCCACGGTGCGCTCGGCGCCGCGCAATACATAGACCCGCCAAGCTTCATCGCCGATCCGCACAGTGGAAAAGCCGGCCCGGAGCGGAGGCGACGTAAATATGCCAGGTATGGCTTGATGCAGCATGCTTCCTTGGGCATTCCAGATGGTCACGGCAAATCGGTCCTCGGCATCCTGGTCGGGCGCGGCGGGCGCGTTGGCCCTGCCGGGACCCGGCCCGGCGTTAAGGGCAATCTGGCGAAGTTGGCCATCCAGAAAATCCGCCGTCTCGCTCTTGCTGTACAGATACGCGGCACCCGCCGCGATCAGCCCGGCCCCCACCAGCAGGAAGGTGACCCACAGCAAAGCGGTTCTGCGCAATGAGGGGGCGAGGTTCATTTTTCCACCATCCATCCGGCGCCGCGTATGTTCAGAATGACCTGCTTTCCGAATTTGCGCCGGATTGAATGGATCAATACCTCCACGGCATTACTTTCCACCTCGTCGCCCCAGCCATAGAGGCGCTCCTCAATCTCGGCGCGGGATAAAATCCGTCCCGGCCGGCTCATCAGCGCCTGCATCAGCGCATATTCCCGCGCGGAGAGGCGCTCGGTGCGGCCGCCATGGGAAAATTCGTGGCTTGCCATGTCAAGCGCCGCCTCGCTGGTTTCCAGCCGCGCGATTGCCCGCCCGGCCTGGCGGCGGATCAGGGCCCGCATGCGCGCGAGCAACTCCGGCAGCGCAAACGGCTTCACCAGATAATCATCGGCTCCAAGATCCAACCCCGCAACGCGGCTCTCCACCGCATCGCGGGCGGTGATCACCAGCACAGGCGTTTCCACCCCTTTCTGCCGCGCGGCTTTTAACACGCTCAGACCATCTAGGCCCGGCAGGCCCAGATCAAGCAAGGCGATGGCATAGGCATTGTCGCGCAACGCCGCCTCCCCCGTCACCCCATCACGGACCCAGTCCACCATCATACCCGCTGATTTCAACGCGGCGAGCAAACCCGCGCCGATCAGCGCATCATCCTCGATCAGCAATACCCGCATATGACTAGCTTGAGCGAAGGGCGTGAGCCGAACAAGAGGCTGTATGTGAGTCCACGCGAACGGATCCAAGCTTCGGGAGAATCGAATGGTGCGCATGGCCCAGGCGCTGGCCGTCCAGGAATTGTGTTTGCCATGTGGCGATATATTTCGTATATACGGCCATATGACAGGAGTCGCTCATGTCTGTGCTTAGCCAGATCACCGTTGCGCCGAAGCCCTTTTCACCTGACCCGATCACCGATGAAGAGGCAGGCGCCATGTTCCGCGCGGCCTTGAACCTCTTCCGCCTATGGGGGGTGACAGACGACCAGGCCGCGATCATCCTTGACTTGCCCCGCCGTACCTTTGCCCGCTGGAAGACAGGCGAGATTGGCCGGATTGGCCGTGACGGCAAGGCCAGGCTCTCCAACCTCATGGGGATCCACAAAGCCTTGCGGATCATTTTCAAGGAGCCGGCGCGCGGCTATGGCTGGATCAAAGCCCCGAATGCGGCTTTTAGCGGTCGCTCGGCTTTGGATGTCATGCTCCACGGTGAGTTAACCGATCTCATGCGGGTGCGGCATTATCTGGATGCGGCGCGTGGCGGCTGGTGATCGATCCGTCGATCGTCCCCATCTCGCCGGTTCATTGGGTCGGTGCCAGGCGGATCATCCGCAGCCTGTATCCGCCGATCGATTTGTTTGAGGATATCGCCGATCCAGAAGATTGGCCCTTATTGATCGCCGCCGAGCAGAAGACCAATCCGCGCCTCATGGAAACGATCGGCGCCCTTGATCTGGTGCCCGTGGCGCGGCGCGTTTCCGGGCCGGGGGCGAGCTACCTCATGGCCCCCTTCACGCATGTCAGCCCCGATCGGCCGAGCCGGTTCAGCGCAGGGGCTTATGGCGTGCTGTACGCCGCGCGGACATATGAGACGGCCCTGTTTGAAACCATTCACCACCACGCCCTCTTCATGGCACAGACCGGCCAACCGCCAGGCTGGACCTCGCAATTCCGCGAGCTGGTATTGGATATCCAGGCCTCGCTGCATGACCTGCGGGGCGGGATTGACGGATTCGCATCAGCACTAGACCGGAATGATTACACCACGGCGCAACAACTGGCGGCGGCGTTGCGAAACAGCGGATCTGAGGGGCTGGTCTACCCCAGCAGGCGCGACCCTGACGGTGTTTGTGTAGGGCTGTTTTACCCGGATCTAGCCTCGCCGCCTGTGCAAGGGCGCCATCTTGATTATCACTGGGATGGTGTCCGCGTCGATTTGGTCCGCGATGCGGGGACAGGGGAGGTGTTTCGGGTGAGGGAGTTCTGAAGGGGGCGGGAGTAAACGAGGCCAGATATGTTCACGCCTATCTTGCGAAGTGACATCCTTCAGTCCGCCAGGAGTTTTTGAGAGGCCAATGGGAAGTTTGGGTACACCTCGCGTTAAGCGGTGCGGGCGTTGTGTTTAGGTTGGCCAACTAGGGCATTTTGAGCCAAAAATCGAAACAAGCGAGGATTTCTAAGTGTAGTATTTAGGGTAGTGCACGCACGGTTTCGAAAGATAGAAGAATATATTTGACTAAATTTAATGCTATTCCGTCTCTTAACCTGAAGGTCCCTGGTTCAAATCCAGGTCCCGCAACCAAGTTTCTAAAGAAAATCAAATAGATAAAGCGCCGCAGAAGGCGCTAAATAGGCCGAAACGGCCTAGCGCATGTTTAACACATGGTCACCCGCCCGTAAAAACCTGACAAGCTACGCGGTTGTAAAACTTTCACCGAGTGCAACCGCCGCTGATCGCCGGGCGCCTTGATCGAGATTGTGCCCGTATCCGCGGCCCCGTTGGGGAGCGTGCGATGGACGACCATCACGCCTTGTTGGGTGGCAAGCTTCAGCTTTACCGGCGCGGCAATAGCCGCTTCTGGCAGTGCTCGGCCTCGGTGGGCGGCAAGCAATGGCGGGCCACCACCAAACAGGAAAAACTCACCATTGCTCAGAAGGTAGCTGAGGACTGGTATCTGACGCTGCAAGGCAAGCAGGCCGCCGGCACGCTGGTGACGGAAAAGACCGTCGCCGACGCGGCGGAGAAATTCACCCGCGAATATGAGGTGATCACCGAGGGCGAGCGGTCGCCCAAATGGGTGCAAGGGCATCAGATCCGGCTGCGCCTGCATCTGTTGCCCTTCTTCGGGAAAATGGGCCTGTCGGAGGTGACGCCGGGGGCCGTGCAGGATTACCGGGTGCACCGGATCGAGACGGCGACGAAGGCGGGCGCGAAGACGCCGGCGCGCAGCACGTTGCATGATGAGGTGGTGACGCTGCGCCTGGTGCTGAAGGCGGCGATCCGCCATGGATGGCTGACCTATCTGCCGGATCTGTCGCCGCCTTATAAGACGCAGGGCAAGATCGTGCACCGGCCTTGGTTCAGTCCCGAGGAATATAAGCAGCTTTATACCGCTTCGCGGGACTGGGCGCGCAATCCGCCGCAGCCGCAATATCGGTGGAATGCCGAGCAGATGCACGACTATATCCTGTTCATGGGCAATACCGGGCTCAGACCCGATGAGGCGGGCAATCTGGAGCACCGGGATGTGGCGGTCGTGACGGATCATGCCACGGGGCAGAGGATCCTGGAGATCGAGGTGCGCGGCAAGCGCGGTGTGGGGTTCTGTAAGAGCACGCCGGGGGCGGTACGGCCCTATGAGCGCTTGCTGAACCGGCCGAAGCCGACGCGGGGGCTGCAGAAGCGAAACCGGAGCAAGAAACACCCGAATGAACCGTTGCCGATGGAATTGCCGGAGCCGACGGACAAGGTGTTTCCGCAAGGCGGGCAGTTGAAGCTGTTCAACAGGATTTTGGACAAAGCCAGGCTCAAAGCCGATCGGGATGGCAAGCCGCGTACGGCTTACAGTTTGCGGCACACCTATATCTGTCTGCGGCTGATGGAAGGTGCCGATATTTATCAGATCGCCAAGAACTGCCGGACTTCGGTTGAGATGATTGAGAAGCATTACGCTGCTCATATCAAGAACACCCTCGACGCTGCCGCCATCAATGTGATGCGGCCGAAGGCGGCCAGGCAAGCTGAGAAGCAGGCAAAGGCCACGACGAATGGGAAGGGCAGGGGGGGTAAGGAAAGCGGCAAGTCTCGGCGGGAAATGGCTGTGCCTGAGGAGCGAGCGGCCCGGGAAGCCGGGCTGCGGGTCACGGAGGCGGATCTGGCGCCGGGGACGCTGACAGAGGAAAATAGCGGGTAGCGCAAGCTACGCCGGTTGGGGACGGGCGCAGGCCCGGCAAAATAGCGATCCGCTTGGCGGATCGCCAAAAGCGCACCCCTCGCGGGTGCGCAACCAGGGGCTGGGCCCCACTGAATCTATTTTGCAGGCTGCTCTTCTCAAAGCGCTTGAGCAATCGAGCCGAAGGGCATCTTGCCGACGGTGGCTTACCGCGAAGGGGAAACCAGATCGCGTGGCCGCAGGGTAACCTGATTGCCGCCGTTGCGCTTGGAGAGATACATCGCCTCGTCGGCATGCCTGAGCAAAATCTCTGGTTCTGAAAAATCCAGGGGATAGATGGTGGCGCCGAGGCTGGCGGTTATTTTGTATCGTTCATCGTTGCTATTGCAGCCTTCGAGGACGGCGCCGACGATACGGTTGAGGATGGAAAGAATTTCCTGGGACGAGCGTAGGTCCTCGAGGATGACGACAAACTCGTCCCCGCCAAACCGGGCGACCATGTCGACGTCACGGACGATATTTTGGATCGCATTGGCCGCCAAGAGCAAGCATTGATCTCCGGCGGCATGGCCGAGTTCGTCGTTGATGGTTTTGAAACCATCCAGATCGATCACGGCGAGCGCCATGAGGGACTGATTACGGCAGGCACGCTTTTGCGCGTTGACGAGGCGCAGCATGAATGTTCGCCGGTTCGGCAAGCCCGTCAGCGGGTCCGTGAGGGAAAGAGTTTCGAGTTGCGCCTCCAAAGCCTCACGATAGACGGCCGAGCCGATGAGGGCGGCGAACATCTCGGCAATGGCAAGGCTTGTGGCGTTTGGTGGCGCGGGGTGCCGGTGCAGCCAGGCAATTGCGATGGCGCCGCTGAAGCCGGCGGGATCGGGCAGTGGCACAACCAGATTGGCGCGCAGCCCCGCCCCCACGAAATCCGGCATGGCATCCGCGCTGTTGGGATAATCGGGTGTAAACAGCGCCTGGCCCGAGGCGAGCGCGCGCCCGACCGTGCCCTGGCTGGCAGGGAAGCTGAATTTGACGATGGGGGTTTGGTTGAGCTTTTCCAGCCCGTGGAACAGTTTGTAGCGTAGCTGCCCGGGTTCATCGTAGACAATCAGCGCCACGCCATCGGCGCCCAGGAGCTGGGCCAGGCGCTCAGCGGCGGCGGCGAAGAATTCGGGGAAAGAGAAAATCTTGAGCAGGCTGGTCGTGGCCCGCATGGCCATCTCCCAGCGGTGTATATCATCCCAGACCGGCTGATCCGTGTCATGCATTGGCTTATGCCCGCGTGGTTCTACCCGATGGTCTGTACCGTTCCGGCGGCGCCATGTGGAGCGGGGGCGCACGGAAATCGATGCATTCAAGCGGGGGTGGTGTTCATTGTTCGGGGAAATCATCCCCGCGCATGGCCCTTACCACATTCTGCGCGAAATACATATTATAGTTTATAAACTTAAAGTGTGTAACCGGGCAAGCATGCCGTATGGATATGCGGCAATTGGTGGGACGGAATTTTGCCCGGCTGCGCAAGGCTAGGGGTCTGACGCAGGAAGATATCGAGGCGCGTTCCGGGGTCAGCCAGCAATATCTGAGTAGTCTGGAGCGGGGGCGGCGGAACCCGACCGTGATCACGCTGTATGAATTGGCGCGGGTGCTCGAAGTTACCGTGGCCGATCTGGTGCAGGCGGATGAGGACTGACTGGCGAGGCCGGGCAACGCCACCCTGCATGGGCTTGCGATACGGCAATCCGGCCCAGTCATTGTGTGCCGGTGGCGTTTATCGGGAAAATAATGGGTAGCATAAGCTACGCCGGTTGGGGACGGGCGCAGGCCCGGCCAGAGAGCGATCCGCTTGGCGGATCGCCAAAAAGCGCACCCCTTGCGGGTGCGCAACCAGGGGCTTGGCCCTCTTGGTTATTTGGTCTTTGCCAATCAATGAAAATCGCGGCTTTTGCCGACAATTCGTTCCTGGCGTGGATGGCCGGGGCGCCGGTTTGGGGGCTGGGTCGCGTCCGGGCCATCGAGTCCGGTGATCCAGCCGGAACGGTCAGCCAGACGCTCGACGGTAATGTGGGTGACACCTTCCTCCGAGCGTTGCAGCCGCCCCTCGGCGATGAGCAGCGTGGCGCCGAGGATTTGTTGCCGCAGGCTTTGTACCAGCGACGGCCAGACAATGAGGTTGGCGATGCCGGTCTCGTCCTCGATGGTGATGAACACCGTGCCCTTGGCCGTGCCGGGGCGCTGGCGGACGATTACCACCCCACCCAGGCGGAGCCTTGTCCCATCCCGGGCCTGGGTGGCTTGCCTGCAGGTAACGGCACCGGCTGCCGTCAGCTTGTCGCGCAGCAGCGCGCAGGGGTGGGCGCGCAGCGATAGGCCGAGGGCGCGATAATCCGCCACCACCTCTTCGCCTGCACTCATTAAAGGCAGTTCGGCTTGCGGTGTGGGGCTTGGTGCGATGAGCGTCGAACCCGTCTGACGCACTGCGACCTGCCAGAGCGCGTCGCGGCGGCCGGAGGTCAGGCTGGCCAGCGCCTCGGAAGCGGCCAAGGCTTCCAAAGCGGCTTTGGGCATGTCCAGCTCTTCGATGCTGGTAAAATGCCGCCCGGCCAGCTTCTCCGCCCAGCCTTGCTGGAAGCCATCCACCAGCCGCAAGCCCAGCCGCAACGCGCCGCCCTCAAGCGTGCAGTCCCAGGTGGAGGCATTCACATCCACCGGCAACACATCCACCCCATGCTCGCGCGCATCGCGGATGATCTGCGCCGGGGCGTAGAAGCCCATTGGCTGGGCATTGATCAGTGCTGCTGCAAAAGCCGCCGGGTGGTGGCATTTGAGCCAGGCGGAGACATAGACCAGCTTGGCGAAACTCGCTGCATGGCTCTCGGGAAATCCATAGGCGCCAAACCCCTCGATCTGCCGGAAACATGCCTCGGCAAAGCCTTGCTCATAGCCGCGCCGTATCATGCGCCCGACCATCATGGTTCTGAATTTGTCGATGGTGCCGAGATTGCGGAACGTCGCCATGGCCCGGCGCAAGCCGTTGGCTTCCTCAGGTGTAAATTCCGCCGCCACCATGGCGATCTTCATGGCCTGCTCCTGGAACAACGGCACACCCAGGGTTTTGGCTAGAATCTCTTCCAGCTCATTCGGCAAGCCGCCGGCGCGCGCCGGGTAGCTTACCGCCTCCTTCCCCTGGCGGCGGCGCAAATATGGATGCACCATATCCCCTGGATCGGGCCGGGCCGGACGATGGCGACCTCGATGACCAGATCGTAGAATTTTTCTGGTCTTAGGCGCGGCAGCATGTTCATCTGCGCGCGGCTTTCCACCTGGAACACGCCGATCGAATCGCCGCGGGAGAGCATGCCGTAAGTGGCTTTGTCCTCGAGCGGGATGTCCGCCAGATCCTGGATGCCGAGCAGCGCAAAGCATTTGCGGATGCAGGTGAGCATGCCCAGCGCCAGCACATCCACCTTCATCATTTTGAGCGCGTCGATGTCATCCTTGTCCCATTCGATGAAGCTGCGGTCCGCCATGGCGGCGGGGCCGATGGGCACGCTCTCATCCAACCGCCCTTTGGTAAGCACAAAGCCGCCGACATGCTGGGAGAGATGGCGCGGCAACCCCACCAGATCGCGCGCGATGATCAGCGCGCGTTTGAGGCGCGGCTCGTCCGGGTCCAGCCCGGCCTCGCGCAGCGTGTCCGCGCCCCATAACTCATCGCCGGGGTTCCAGGTCTGCGCCGCCAGTATCGCGGCGGTGGCGTCAGGCAGGCCCAACACCTTCGCCACCTCGCGGATGGCGGAGCGCGGGCGGTAATGGATCACCGTGGCGGCGATGGCGGCCCGGTGACGGCCATAACGGGTATAAAGATACTGGATGACCTCCTCGCGCCGCTCATGCTCGAAATCCACATCGATATCCGGCGGATCGCCCCGCTCGGCGGAGACGAAACGCTCGAACAGCAGATCGCTCTCGGCTGGGTCCACGGCGGTGATGCCCAGCGCGTAGCACACCGCTGAATTGGCCGCTGAGCCGCGCCCCTGGCAGAGGATTTTTTGCGCCCGGGCATAGCGGACGATGTCATGCACGGTGAGGAAATAGCGCGCATAATTCAGCTGGGCGATGATGGACAGTTCCTTGTCCAGCAAGGCTCGAACCTTCTCCGGCACGCCAGCGGGGTAGCGCCAAGCCGCGCCGCTTCGCACCAGATTGGCTAGATGCGCATCCGGTGTCAGGCCCGGCGGTACGGGCTCGTCGGGGTATTCATAGGAAATCTGATCCAGCGAGAAATTCAGCCGCTGCAAAATCTCCTGCTGGCGGCTGAGCGCCTCTGGAAATTTGTAAAACAGCCGGGCCATCTCGGCAGGGGATTTGAGATGCCGCTCGCCATGCGGCTCCAGCAGAAACCCTGCTTGCTCGATGGTGCAGCCCAGGCGGATGCAGCGCATCACGTCCTGCAATTCCCGGATGGTGGCGCTGTGATAGAGCACGTCATTCGCCGCGATGAGATGTAGGCCGTTGGCTTGCGCGAGGTTTTGCAGGGTGGTGAGCCGTGCCAGATCATCCGGCGCATAGCGGCGCACCGCCGCCACATAAAGCTGCCGGCGCAATTGTTGTCCGGCCAAGCGTAGCCATGCGGTGAACGCATCATCCAACACCGGCGGCGGCACGGCGATGAAAATCTGCCCCTCGGCATGGGCTACAACATCTTCGAACCGGAGCCGGCATTCGCCCTTGGGCGCGTGGGCCTTGCCCAGGCTCAGCAACCGGCAGAGCCGTGCCCAGGCCGCGCGATCAGAAGGGTAGCAGACCAGGTCCGGTGCATCCTCCAGCACCAGCCGGCTACCCGCCAGCAGGCGCAGCCCGGCGGCCTTCGCCGCGACATAGGCGCGCACCACCCCGGCCACGCTATTGCGATCGGCAATGCCGATCGCCTCATGCCCCAGCGCCTTGGCCTGCTCCACCAGGCTTTGCGGATGCGATGCCCCTTCCAGGAAGGAGAAGGCGCTCTGGCAGAGCAACTCCGCATACATCAGGCGAAAAACCCGTGCAGATACCAGCGTGGTGTGGCCACCCCTTCATGCAGCCCGGCGCGGAACAGCCAGAAGCGGGCCCCTTCCATATCTTCCACCTGATAATAATCCCGGATCTTCTCCAATTCCGGCCGGGCGGGGTCAAAAGGGTGCGCCCACCAATCCCGCGCGATACGCTCCGGCCCTGTCGCCCAGCGCAGCCGGTGGGCTTGCCCATCCCAGGTAAATTGCACTGGCGGATCATCGGGCACCGGGGCGATGGCGGTGATCGGTACAGGCGGGGTGAGCAAACGAATGGGGCGGGGGTGATGCGGCGTGGGCCACTCCACGGGCCGGGCCTTCACGGCCATTCTTTGTACCGCGAATTCCGGGATATGCGAAGCATGCGGCGCCGCCCGCCAGAGTCGAGCGGGACCTAGACGGTTGAGCAGCGTGTTTAGCGGCCGGGCGTAATCCGGGGCTTTTGCGCCCATGTCCTGTTGCTCCAGGGGCAACGGTTCGGTGAGCGGGGCCTCGAGGGCAACCGCCTCGATGCCAAAGCCCGGATCGATCTCTCGCGCCAATTTTTCGATCAGCAATTTGGCGATTTGCGCCTCATCCCGGCAGGGGGCGGCAAAGGCAAGGTGGATCGCCGGGCAGGCGCGATCCACCCGGTAAAACCGGGCGGTGAGTGCGGTTGCGCCCAATGTGGCTGCGGTGAGCCGTGCGCAGAGCCGGGCCGCCAGCTTGATCAGCACCGCCTGTAACTGCGCGGGCAGCAGTAGCGGCTCCATAAACGGTTCCGCTTCGCGCCATTCCGGTGGCGCGGTGATGAAGCGGATGACCTCCGGCGCCTCACCCAGTGCCTGGGTCAGCCGCAAGGCGGGTGCTTGCCCATAGCCCGCCACCAGCCCGGCCCGTGGCAGGCGTGCCAACTGCCCGATGGTGCGAATGCCGATGCGGCGCAGCCGGGCGATGGGTTCTGGCGCCAGGCGCAAGGCCGCCAATGGCAGGAGCAAAATATCAGGGTTGCCCGGCTTGCCGTAGCGCGCCAGCCCCCAGGCGGCGGCGGCTGTATCCGCAATCGCCATCCGGGCACTGGGGAGCCGTGCCGCCAGCCGGGCCATCAGCCCGGTCTCCCCGCCAAACAGATGCGCGCAGCCGGTAATGTCCAGTATCACCCCATCTGGCGGATCAGGCGCGGTGAGGGGCGTAAAAGCCTGGCACCACAGCGCCAGGTTCGCCAGATCATCCGGCTCGGCGCAGGCCAGGGAGAGAAAGCGGCGCTTCTGCATCCCATCCCTCCTTCAGCGTAAACAGATACGTCCCCGGCATGGCCCCTTTGGCGTAGAGCAGCTCCGCCCGCAACACCGGGGCATGGGGGTTGCCTCGCGCTGGATGCACCATCCAGCGCGAGGCAAAGGCGGTGGAATCCTCCCGCGTTTGGGCAGGGGCGTGGCGCAGCACCAGCCCCAAGCCGCCGCCTTGCTTTGCCGCCAGCGCCAGGCGTTTGGCGGCCAGCCGCGAAAGGGCTTCGCATGCCACGACCCCCGCCATACCGCCGCGCAAAGCCACTTCCGCTGAACCCAGGGCTTCGGCATCGTCCTCCGCCTGGGCAAACAGGCAACAGGCCGGATCAACCCCTGCCCAAGCCAGCCCTGGCGGATACCAGTCTGGTGCCGCGCTCACCCACAGAGCCGGGCGCTCTCCCCAGACCATCCCCAGTAGCAATGCCACCAGACCGGCATGTGCCGCCGTGCCCATCGGCGCGCGGAACTCATGCACGGCCGGGCAGGCGCGCAGAAAGGCCGGAAATGCAGTGGCGATAGCGGGGTGAGTGGACGAGAACATAACAAGAACATTGAATCCACAACTCGGCTTGAGAGTCGAGTCGGATTTTGTGCGGCTGTATCATGACAGAAGACGGGCCATGGCCATGCCGAAATGGGCGGGCAGGTGATGCCCAGGGAGGTTTGTGATGACGGCATAGCGCCCAAGTGCGCCATAGCCGGTTCCAAACCGCGATCTTGATAGCGGACCATCCGGGCGGTAGCGCTGAAGTCCAGGTCTGGGACGAATCTGTCGTTTCGGGTCATTTCCTTGAAAGGCAGTTATCCTGCCAACTCAGGACGTAGGAAGCATGCAGACCGCGCTTCCGGAGTGGGAAAGATGGGCCAAAACGGACTGTCTGCCTTTGGGTATCGACACCGTCTTCGAGCAGATGCGTGGCGAAGCTGTGCCGCAGCGTATGCGGGCCGGCATGTTTATTGAGCCCGGCAGCCTTTGCCGCCTCAACAACCACCCGGTGCAGCTGCCGGGTGGAAATCGGCTTTGTTGCGTGCTCTCCCGGAAACAGCCAGCCGGTCTTGTACACAACACCCTGCTGGTGCCCGGCCTGCCACCAGGCGCGCCGTACGGCCAGCAGATCCTGAGACAGCATGGCGTTGCGATATTGCCCGCCTTTGCCACGCTCGACCCGGAGCAGCATGCGCTCGCTGTCAATGTCACTGACCTTGAGCGCCGCCACTTCCGCCACCCGCAAGCCGGCGCCGTAGGCGACCGACAGGGCCGCCCGGTGTTTGAGGCAGGTCGTGGCGTCGAGCAGCCGGGCGACCTCTTCCTGGCTCAGCACCACCGGTAAATGGCGCGGGTGTTTGGCCCGGACCAGCTTGCGCGCCAACTCCGGCCGGTCGACCGTGATGGTGAAGAAAAACCGCAATGCCGATACGATGCTGTTCATGGTCGGCACAGGCGTCTCGCTATCGCGCTGCTCAAGTTGGAACCGCCGGACATCATCCGCGGTTGCCGTATCGGGCGAACGCCCGAGAAATTTGGCAAACCGCCCGACATCGCTGAGGTAATTGCGCTGCGTCGCCCGCGAGAAACGGCGCATCTCCATATCCTCGATCATCCGCTGGCGCAGATCGATCGGCGAGGTTGGTAAAACAGGCTTGGTCATGGCAGGCTCCTTTGCAATGAAAGAAGCCCGCATCCTCAGCTAGGCCGCCCAAATCCTCAAACAAAACCTGCACGCCACCCCCAGCCGGCGCCATCAACACAAGCACCATTCCCGCGCAGCGGGTTCGTTCTTCGAATATTCAGCAGTTCCTATCCAGTCGATCGTTAATGTAACCATTTAGCAATAGATAAAGCAGACTCAGGCTGAACTACATACCTCGATTTGCAACGGAAAACAGAACTAGAAACTCCGGAAATGGACTTGACAGAGACTACGACGTGCCAATTAAATTATGATAATTGATTTATTGGTGTAATCGTCGGCAACCGCATAGATTTCGAAGTAGGAGGATGCATGCCAATTGTATCTGAGGTTCAGACTCTAGTTTCGCTAGAGTTTGACGAACTGGCGCTCCGACTCGCCCGAGAAGCGGGAGCGGAACAGTTCGGATCAAATGACCCATCCGTGGAAGAACAGAAACAGCTAGGCCTAGCGCTATTTAAGGAGATGCTGGCTAAATTAAGACCCAAAATATGCCAAAAGGGAAAACCAATATTCAAAATAGCCAATGCCGAAGAGACTCAAATCATAGCGGCATTGGTAGACTTAGTCTCAGTTGATCGTGGGGGACTGTCTATTAGCCTCGTAGCCGCGATGGTATTTAAATATGGCGTGAACAAGGTTTGCAGGGATGACCCATAGTATATTCCAGCGAGTCCCGTTTTACCAAAACATAAAGTCAATATGTACGGAACTGTGGGACGGCCTGCCAGAAACTTTTATGTCGGCGCAGATTGACTCGGCAAAGGAAAAGTCTGGGCAACGAACCCTGATTTTGAACCATTTCCACTCGCTTGGCCTCAATGTATTTGTTAGAAAATCCTCCGAAAGCGAATACACTCTTTATATCCCAACCGGTTGCTTTGACCGAGTGTTTCTTTTTGCTTTCTTGTTTATGGCTGGAACCAAAGTACCTGGCATAAACCATATCTATTCGATCAGAGATCGTCGAAATATAACCCAAGCTCTACCAGGTCGTCTCCGTGCAATATTCTCGCCAAATGAAGAATATTTTGAACGGGATGTCGAGGGGCTAATCTCTGATTATTGTACGAACGAACTAGTGCCAGTCTTTTTACGAGATGTGTGCGCCATAGCCACCGTTTTCCTCATGCGCCACGAATTGGCACACTTGTTGGGCCATCATTTCGAAATAAAACGAAGTCTGATTGAACAACAGATTCCGTATTGCGTTTTTACTGATGAGACCTTGGGCATGAGCCAAAGGGAAATATATGAAGGCTTTGAGGTGCACGCGGATCAAGAAGCGGCTAGGTCAATAGCACATTTTATCGTAGGTTATCTACGAAGCTCTCGTGAAGATTTGGAGGGCCTTCATGGCTTCCTCAACAATTGTGCAATAGGCATTGCAATTATTACCTCACTGTTTGATTTCCGAAACCGATCTGTCGATGCTCCGGGTGATGGATTTTACCCCCATCCGCTCGTTCGTTTTACAATCATAACAGGCGCAATAAGAGAGTCTTTACCCAAACAAATAGGCGACGCATTCAAAGATGCGGCTATGGCCGGGGCGCATACGGTTACGCTGTTTGTTAATGGCCTAAATTTCAAGGAGCATGCAAAGAATGAGGAAAATCACACTTTGCATCCGCTGGCGCAGCTTACTTTGAACTTCTCCCTTTTGGAAGAAAGTATACTATGGGAAAACGTCGTTCGTAGCGTCGAACGAGGTCGTCGGATCGTCTTCCTCGGAAAAACAATGGGAATTATCCCATGTGAGGAAACCGCAGAAATGTTTCAACAGAGTCCGGAGGTACGTTGGAATAACTTCATGAATCGATTGGGCAGTTGGACGAACGAGGATTTTAGGAAGGACCTTTAATTGTGTAGTATATTTGCGTGTAGAGAATACGGAAGCTTCATGTAAGCGTAAGATAATCGTACGATTCTCATCGCATCGGTTCTCGACTATCTTTTTATATTCACTAATCTCTACAATACTCGGCCCCAATGGCTGGCGAACGCGCAGGCCGCGCTCGATGCGGCCGTGTGCGAGGCCTATGGGTGGAGCGCTGACTGGCGCAACGGGATACTGACAGACGACGAGATTCTTGCCCGCCTATTTCGACTTAGAGTCCCTTTCAAAACCTCTTGCCCGGCTCGGATAAGGTGATTCATGGGGAGTGATGGCATCGGATCGGCCAACGTGCTCGCGGCTTATGACCTCGACCTTTTGCATTGGTCAGCGAATGGTCAGAAGCGACAAGAGCATGAATCCAGGGCATTGGTCGCTGAATTCGCCGCTGGCCATAATTGGATCATTGAAGGCGTATATGGCTGGCTGGCGGAAATCGCGCTACCTCGTGCTACCGGTTTGATCTGGCTCGATTTACCATGGAGCGAATGCAAAGACGCTTTATTGCGCCGTGGCCTGCGGCGGGGCATGGCTCAAAGTGACCAAGACGGATTGATCGCATGGGCTGGCGCATATTGGAGCCGGGATACATCATCATCGTTCGCTGGTCATGAACTGCTTTACGCAACTTTCTCTGGACCCAAATGGCATTTGCGCTCGCGTGCCGAGATCAACCATCTTTTGTTTTCGCCCTTCCTTGGGCCTGCCCATCTGGTTTCAGGCTGGTCGGCGTCAGCATTGTCCTATTTCCATAAGAGTGAAAAATGATTGAAACTGACCGTTTAATACTTCGAGCTTGGCGTGACACAGACCGGGCTCCAATGGCAGAAATAAATGCAAACCCATTAGTCATGGAATTTCTCGGTCCCCCTCGCGACCGAGCCGCGAGCGACGCAGGTATTGATCGAATGATCGCAATGGCAGACGCTGGAAAGCCCTTCTTTATGGCGGCTGAACTCAAGGCTGATAAAACTTTAATTGGCTTTATTGGCTTAATGGAAATGATGTTCAATCCGCCATTCGGACCTGACCATGAGATCGGTTGGCGGCTTGCCCCACAATATTGGGGTGCGGGTTATGCAAGCGAGGGCGCACGCGCAGCCCTGCAATACGGCTTCAATACCTTGGGCCTCAATGAAATTTTCTCATTCACAGCCACGGGCAACATTCGGTCTCAAGCGGTTATGAAACGTATTGGGATGGTTAGGGTCGAGGACGGAGATTTCGATCATCCCCGACTTGCTCCAGATGATCCTCTCTGCCGTCATGTCCTTTATAAGATCGAGCAATTGTAATTGGTCCTACTCCTCTATTCTCGGTCACGATTGTCGCGCAACTTGTACAGACCGTGTGGAAACTTCCCGGGCTATGATTCCTTGAATTGATGCGTGATGGTACGGTTTGCCATGGCACATCTCAGAAGGACGGATCGTTCGCAGCTTCTGCTTTTGCCCGAGGCGGTTGACGATTACGTGGGGCCGGAGAACCCGGTCCGGTTCATTGATGCATTTGTTGACAAACTTGACCTGCAAGCTCTGGGGTTTGTCCGGGCCGCGGCTAAAGCGATGGGCCGCCCCGGTTACCACCCGGCGGACCTGTTGAAGCTCTACATTTACGGCTACCTCAACCGTGTGCGGTCCAGCCGCCGGCTTGAGACCGAGAGCCATCGCAATATCGAGGTGATCTGGCTGCTGCGGCACCTGAAGCCGGACTTCAAGACCATCGCTGATTTCCGACGCGACAACCGGGCGACGTTCAAGCTGGTGTTCCGCCAGTTCGTTCTGTTGTGCCGCAAGCTTGACCTGTTCGGGCGTGAATTGCTGGCTGTCGACGGCACCCGTATCAAGGCGGTGAACAACAAGGACCGCAACTTCACCCGTGCGGCGCTAGCGGCGTTCATCCGCGAGGCGGACGGAAAACTATCTGCCTATATGGCGCGGCTGGATGAGGGCGACGCCGATGAAGACCGGGCCAGCGGCAGCGGTAGCGGCGGGTTGGCGGAGAAGATCGCGGCGATCCGCGGCAAGCGCGACCGCCACCAGGCCCTCATGGATGAGCTGGAGCGCACGGGCGAGGACCAGATATCGCTGACCGACCCGGACGCCCGTGCCATGGCCCGCATGACCAAGGTCGGCGTGGGGTACAACATCCAGCTTGCGGTGGACGTGAAGCACAAGCTGATCGCCGAGCAGGAGGTCAGCAGCCAAGTTATCGATCTTGGGCTGCTCGCCCCAACGGCGGCGGCGGCCATGGAGGCTCTTGGCGTGGAGACCATCGAGGTTGTTGCCGACCGGGGTTACTACAAGATCGAGGATATCGAGGCTTGCGAGGAAACGGGCATTACAGCCTATGTGCCCAAGCCGGCCAAAGGCACAGCCGCCCGCGAAGGTTTCTTCACCAAGGAGGCGTTCCTATACGATCCGGACAAAGACGTTTACGTTTGTCCAGGCGGGGCCACCTTGTTGCCTCTCTACGCAGCCAAGCTGCGGGGCAACCGGAAGGTCGATTACTGCAACCGCAAAGCCTGCCGGAACTGCGTGCTCAAGCAACGCTGCACTGCCAACACCTATCGCCGTGTGTCGCGCCTGGACAATGAGGGCGTCATGGACCGCATGGCGGCCCGGCTCGCAGCCCGGCCGGAGGTGATGGACCAGCGGCGGGAAACAGTCGAGCATCCATTCGGCACCATCAAGCAGTGGATGAACCAGGGCGCGTTCCTCATGCGCCGGCTGAGAAATGTCCGCGGGGAGTTCAGTCTCACCGCGCTCGCCTACAATATCAGAAGGGCTATCACCCTGGTCGGCGTCCCGGAATTGATCGCCGCAGCCAGGACATGAGGGCCTAAAAGGCCGCCTCTTCGCCTCCAGCGGCGGAAGCACACCCAATCATGATCCGGAGCCTGCCACGTCCAAGCAGCCCGCCTCTCACTCTACGCCGGACCGAACACTGTCCCTACATTCCTGTGGTCGTGAAAAGCGGGGATTAGGATTGAATCTATGAGCGCGTAACGGTATATGCGCGCATCGCGACACGATATGGCTCTACTGTTTTTCTTGGACGCTTCTCCCCTAAACCTAGCTGCGCTTTAGCGGTGCTGCCCTTTTTGAAAGCATGACGGCAAATGAGGCTCGGCTCCAAAAAATGCTCTTATATTGCGCTAGTCGTAGCAATTCTCGTCTGTATTGGGCTTGCCACCGGGCGGAACATAAGCCTATCCGGAGACTTCAAGGGAGTCATTGCGAAGATTTCGATGACGGCTCCAAAGTCCACCGCGCCAAAAGTAAATAGTAATAATACTCTAACAACTAGCGGCCAGAATTCTCCTGCCATTGGCAACAACTCAGGGACTATCAATTACAATACGGAGGATTCTAAAAATAAATGAATAAACTTCTCGCCCCTGCCGTTTTCCTATCGATAATAGGCTGCAAATCTGTAGCACTTGCTCAACCGGCCAGTACGACGGGACCAAATTCACCGGCCGTATCAACTAACACTGGAACGATGAATTACAACATTCGCAATTATACCACGGTCAACCCTCAACAGCTACTCTCAACTATACCGAATACAAACTGCACGAACGGCGTTTTATACCACAGTCAACCCGGTGATCCGGCTATCTTTGTCCCTGAAGCACCGGAAACATGCAAACATTTTGCAACGCCAATCGCTGCACCAAACGGCATTTTAAGTGCCCAAGATCGACTCATAATCGACCAAAATGGCAGCCAAATTCAGGTCGAGTGGGTCAAAAGCGATGTTGAATGGCCAGTATCTGCATATCGCGATAATGTTACAATGATGATTAAAAACACCGGACATGTTAGCGTTGAAGTTCAGGATATTGATCAATTAGTTGCCAACAATCGCACTGAACTCATGAAAAATGATGTTGGCTTTCCACGAACATTCGTTCTCTCTCCCGACGAAGAGATGCTTATCCCGCTTGGTACGATGTTTGATATTGCTCGTCGGCTGCACATCGAATATTTCGATACAAGCGCAAACTATGATGTCACCACATCTGCAAATTCCGATGATTTATTGTCGCAAATAAACACTTCTACTCCCACGACCATTATAAATTGTAGGTCGCATGGTTTTCCAATCGTTGTAAATTATGTTGACATCTTTGGAGAGCAGAAGAGCTTGTCATCAATCGCGTATTTCCGAGTATGCCGGCATGCAACTTAGTAGTGCTTGGCCGTTCGGCCTGATTGCGCGCCGCTGAACGGCGCGCTCTTGGCGCGATCCGGCGAGCGGATCGCGCTTTGGGGGGGAGCCCGCTCGGGCTCCCCTGAATTTCGAGGAGACGCAATTAAGTCTCCGCCGTCAGATGTCCCTGCTTCAAAGGAAGATCGGCCGGGCCGCGTTCCGCGTCCCGAAGTTTTGTCTTCTGAGCCGACCGTTCCGGCCGGCTTTTTTCTTCCTCACACTGCTCACCCTATCGTGCAACACCATTTGCCTGTTTCACCGCCGCACGCACGGCCTTGGGGCGCATGACATTCACGGCGGCGGCGTCGATCAGATCGGCGATATGCGCCGCGTAATGCTTCTCGATCATCTCGACACTGGTGCGGCAGTTCTTGGCAACCTGATAGATATCGGCCCCTTCCGTCAGCCGCAGGCAGATATAAGTGTGCCGGAGACTGTAAAAGGTACGCGGCTTACCGTCACGGTCCATTTTCAAATTGACCGCGACCAGCAGTTCTCTGAACATCTTGGCATGCTTCTGCGGGAATACTTTATCTTTCCGCTCCGGATATTCCAGTTCCAGGAGCGGATTTGGGTTCTTCTTACTGCGGTTCCGCTTCTGTTTGCCGCGTGTCGGCTTCGGCAGGTTGAGCAAGCGCTCATATGGCCGGACCGCCCCAGGCATGCTTTTGCAGTGGCCGACACCACGCTTGCCGCGAACTTCGATCTGCAGGATTTTTTCGCCCGTCGCATAGTCCGTGACGATCGACACGTCCCGGTGCTGGAGATTCCATGCCTCGTCCGGGCTTAGTCCCGTAGGAGTTTCCGGTTCTGCCGCAATCATCCGGCGTGGCCATCAGATGGCAATGGCAGCTTATCTTATTTTTTACTCCAAAGCGGTCAGACCGTTTTCGGCCCCATGCAACGAAACTATGAAGCTCAAACTAGTCACTCGCCAATATCGGCATGCAACGGCTCCGCGCCAATAACATTCGCCCGCCTGACCAGTTTCCTGCCTCCGGAGCGGCCCTCCAAGGGCGCAGGACAATCCATTGAATTAGGTAGGCCCGAAATGTCCGCCTTGATCGACACAACCCAAGATGGTGCGCCCTACGGAACATGCGCAATAAACGGAATGCCCGGTGCGAAGCCGGCGACAGTGCCAGGCGGAGCACCTGGAACATAAATCGATGCAGGGGAGTGGCTGGTCGCAGCGTTTCCGATTGCAATACCGTTAAACTCCGTTCCGTAGAGCGTCTTACCATTGGCGCTTACAAGGTTAACAATAAGGTCTAACGGTAACGACGAACCCGCTCCCGCTGCTTCCAACCAATGTTTGAGAGTTTCCGTGCCAGCAGCTGTTACACGTACTCCTTCAGTCCAAATTGATTTGCCATTAAAGCACCCTTCTTGGGCATAGATGTTTCCGAAATCGTCGATAGCTGCTATCAGACCAAATCCACAACCGGGCAAAGGTTTGCGCAGACCAATCTCCTGCCCCTTATCATTCCATACAACCAAAGCGTCACTCGGCAGCGATGCCCGCTCCACAAAATACTTATTATTGGGGCTCGAATATTCAGATCGACAAGCTCGGAAACTGCCGGACAACGGCATGAGAGTCTGCCTTCCATCAACGTTCAGCAAAGCAGTCTTGCAGACTGCTCCAGGCGAATCATACTCTATAAGATAAGATTGCAAGTTGTCAGAAATCTTATCGATAATCTCTTCATCGTCTTTGGGAAAAGTCACGTTTTGATAGCCATGAAGCGACGTCCACAACTTGAGATAACGCAGGTTTTCGCTTCCTTTAAATGAACCATCTCGGCAAGCTATTACTAAGTTTGGAACAGATCTTCGATCTGTGCAGTCAAAGGCGATTTCGTTTCCCGCGTCGTTTACATGTACGCCGCTAATATGATCTGCTGCTGGAATCTCGGGCAGCATTTGGAGACCAGTTGCCTTACGCCACAAAAACATTCTGTTGTTTCGACCCGGATAAAAGACTGGCGGAAACAATCGCTCTCCATCCGGATCAAAACTTCCAGCCACTGTCTGGCCGTTGGTGCTAACCGCTAATGTGCCAACATGATAGTATTTGGGGATTTTGACTAAAATCTGGGCGCTTTCACCTTGGTGCCAGAGCCATATTACACCATTCATGTCAGCAACGAGTGTGCTGCCGTCGCCACTGATCGCAGGAGAATCTCCGGGCCATTGATAGAGGTAAGCAGCAAAATTCGGTGAAGGCTCTTGCTGCGCGGATGTGCAGCCTGAGCAAAAAAGGGGTAGCCAAAACCAAATTAAGTGCCGCATAAATTTCATGCCCAAGACTGTCCGGTTTCTGAAGAGCCGTAAAGAGCGTAGAAGGGCAATACTGGACTCGGAAGCAGCCGTCGAAGTTCAAAGATCTGCAATGTCCGCTTCTGAGCTGCTGCCGATTTGGTGGACAGCAAGTTAAGCTAGCACGGCCTTGGCCTCGAACTCCATGGGACTGAGATAGCCCAATTTCGAATGCCTCCGCCGTGGATTATAGAAACGCTCGATATAGTCGAATACATCGGCTCTGGCCTGGTCACGGGTGCGGTAGGTTTTGGCAGCCGTGCGCTCGGTTTTGAGCGATGAGAAGAAGCTCTCCATTGCTGAATTGTCCCAGACATTGCCGGCCCGACTCATTGAGCAGGTAATGCCATTATCAGTCAGCAAGCGTTGGAATTTCTCGCTGGTATATTGCGAGCCCTGATCTGAATGATGAAGTAGCGCGTCGGCCTTACCGCGGCGCCAGACGGCCATCATCAACGCGTCCATGACTAGCGCCGCATCGCGTTCCGCCTTCATCGACCAACCGACGATGCGCCGGGAGAAGAGGTCAAGAACCACGGCCACATACAGCCAGCCTTCGGCGGTCCAGATATAGGTGAAGTCAGCCAGCCATTTCTGGTTTGGCCGGGCGGCGGCGAACTCCCGATCAAGGATATTATCGGCGATCACAGCACGTTCGCCCTCGTCCTTCGGCTTGACCCGTCGCTTCGGGCGGGCCCGGAAGCCGTTCTCGCGCATCAGCCGTTCAACCCGGTGCAGGCCACAGGCCAAGCCCGCCTCGAGTACATCACGCCACACGCGGCGCGCGCCATAGGTTCTGTCGCTGGCCTTGAAGCTCCCCCATATTTCACCCAAAAGCGGTCAGGCCGCATTCGGCTCAAATCACAATTTTCGGTTTTGCCGTAACCAGACGAATAGTGTAAGTGATACATAAGCGGACATGAACTGCCTTAGCTCCAATCTGATCTCAATATTGATGAGGCGATAATGAGCAAATCGTTTCAGCTCGAAGCGGTTGGCGAAGCGATGTGGACTCTCGTCGATCGTTATACGGGTCATGTTCTCTACAAAGCCGGGACCAAGTTGGAAGGGCTGGATTTTTTGCCCCCTGTCATTGATTGCTCAGGCTGGGCGGCCTTACTCCTCGCATCGGGAATGAAAGCGGCAGTGGTGGCAGCAGGTGCCGACATTTACGATAAAGATGAAATCGCGGCTGTTAGCACTTGGTCAGATAACATGATTGAAGCGCTTAGGCTGCAGTCGAACTGGATACTAGAAGGGCACGAAATCACGGCCGATACACTTCCGCCATTTTGCACTATTGGCCTGCAGCAAGGCGGAGGGGCATGGGCCAATAATCATGTGCGCCCCCGAGGCATCACACATGTTGTTCAACTTGTTCAACGCCCGCATGATGGAGCACGGTTTGTCTCCGAGGCACAAGGGTGGGCTGAGCCAAGCGGCTTGCGTTTACTGCCTCTCGAAGATTGGTTGCGGTTGACGCGCGCTTTCCTAGCTCCTGGTAAAGCATGGGCCGTGGACGCTTTTGTTCGGATTAGCTGTTCACCAATTTAGTCCGCTTCGAGTAGCATCCCGCTGCCGGGCTTGGAGCGGCAGTGTCTCGCGCATTGTCTTTTCAAAACGACGGGCATTGTCAAACAGCGGCCCGATCCGCTTTGTTTCGAGATCTGGGTCGTGAAACTTAACGGCTTGATTAGGTCGCAGGCTGTCGACAGGGGCTAAAGCCGGCTATGTTCGTTTTTCCCTCTGACCCGTAGGCGGTCGGTATGCATCGACCCTTTTTGTCTTAAATTTTGGATCAGTACTTGTATACCAGAAGCGGCCTATTGTTGGGGGAAAGCCGCTTCTCCGCTTCTGGCAAACATACGCGGTTGCCAGATAGGGAGGTGACAGCAAGACGTGACTCGTCTACGCTTCGCTCGTGATGATGATCGCAACGTCCAGCTTTGCTCGATTTTACTATCCGCCGCATATTTGGCGGATCGTAGGAGCGCGCGTGTAACCGAGTAGCCAGCATCGCACTTCCGAAAGCCGCCAGTCCCGCTGGTGGCTTTTTTCATGTCCCGGCGTGGCAGAACCAGGAGCCAGGACCATGAAGATCGACGATACCAGAATCCAGACCATCGAACCGCTAACGCCACCTCGACAACTGATCGCCGAGATACGACGAAGTCAGGCTGCAGAGTCCACGATCACCGAAGCGCGGGAACGGCTGAACCGCATCCTCGACGGGACCGACGACCGCCTTCTCGTCGTTGTCGGTCCCTGCTCGATCCATGACCCGAAAGCGGCGCTCGATTATGCCGGGCGCCTCGCGGCAGAACGGGCACGGCACGCGGATGCGCTGGAGATCGTCATGCGCGTCTATTTCGAGAAGCCGCGCACAACGATAGGCTGGAAAGGCTTGGTCAATGACCCACTGCTGGACGGCAGCTTCCAAATCAATCTGGGCCTTCGAACGGCGCGAGAGCTCCTGCTGGGCATCAACGAGCTTGGCCTGCCTACCGGTTGCGAGTTCCTCGATGTGATGACGCCGCAATACATAGCCGACCTGGTAAGCTGGGGGGCAATCGGGGCGCGGACGACCGAGAGCCAGCTGCACCGGCAAATGGCGTCGGGCCTGTCATGCCCGATCGGCTTCAAGAACGGTACGAACGGCGATGTCGGGATTGCGATCGACGCCGTGAAGGCTGCTGCCCATCCGCACCGCTTTCTTGCCCTCGACAAAGAAGGGCGTGCTGCGATTGCGGCGACGCGGGGCAACGAATTCGGACATATAATCCTTCGCGGCGGAAGAGCGCCCAATCATGATCCGGAAAGCGTCGCTGAAACCGTTCGGCTGTGCGACGCGGCCGGGATTGAGCCGCGCATCGTGATTGATGCAAGCCATGGGAATAGCCGCAAGGATCCGAAGAGCCAGCCCGGTGTGGCCGAATCCATTGCTGGGCAGGTCGCGGCCGGCAATAGGCATATTCGCGGGGTGATGATCGAGAGCCACATCGTGTCAGGAAATCAGGATTTCGAGCCAGGCAGGACACTCATCTATGGCATGAGTATAACCGACGGTTGCATCAGCTGGGCTGAGACGGTCCCGATTCTTAATCGCCTTGCCGCGTCGGTACGCGAGAGGCGGCAGGCTAAGGCCGCGTTGCACGAAACGGTCGCACTGAGCCACCGAAACAGCGGCGGATGACTTTCCAATAACAAACCTAAATCCTACGGAACGTCGGCTCTCCGGATCGCACTTCGGAGGCGCCGGCGTCACACCTCGGTCTAAAGCTGTCGTGGAGACCTCAACGGCGGAATGTCCGTTTTTGTCATTGTTCGCCTAGGAAGCGGACGGGCCGCTGTCGGCCCCCACCGGCCGCTAGCGCCCGTTTTGGCTATCAACAGCCTCAAGCAGCTTCACAGAAGTGAAAATTCCGCACACACAGATCGGCGTTCCCATCGTGGCTCATTTAGCAGCTTCCAATCAGCCCTGGCGGTCATGGTAAGTCTCGGTCACAAAATCGACAAAGGCCACTGCGGATGCCACGGCGAGCCTCGCATGGCGCGGCCCAAGCCCGCGATATTTGCCGTCCCTACCATGCCCGGTACCATACAAGCCTCGCAGCTCCGCTAACCCCTGTGTGATTGTGGCCAAGTTCCTCAGTATGCCGCGGATGACATCCGCGCCCTTGGCGGCCTCTGAAATGCTTTCAGGTACAAGCTTCAGTTCTGTCGCCACGAGTTTTACCAATTTGGGAAGATCACTGCCTTTCGGATAGTCCACCTTTTGTCGCGTCAAGATGGTCTTACAGCAGGTTTCGACTAGTTCCTTCGCCGTTCCAACTGCCAGACTCGGGTCGATATCAATTGCCCTCTCGAGCCGCTGGATTTCGCGCTGCATCCAGCCGGCGTCGAGGGCGTCGGCGGCGGCGCGGGCACGCGTAACGGCACGTACCGCGCCCGACAGCAGGCGCTGAGCGGCGTAGCACGGCCGCCCCGAGATCGTCTCGGCCTCGGCCAGCTCCCAGCCATCGGGATTCAGGCGCTTGTTTAATTCACCGACCAGGATAGCGATCTGCTTCCCGTCTCGCCGCACCGCCGGGTGGAGAGTTTCAGCAAGGAAGCGAAGCAGCTTCTCATCCGACTCGGCCAATCCAAAGCGACCGTCTTCGAACACCCAGTCGTTGGGCCAATCATCATTGTTATGCCGATGCTGCCATATATCGCCGGCTGCATCTTTAAAACGGTGATCATACGAAGGAAGGGAGGCCAAATCGTACAACCGGCTCAGGAACTCGGTTTCATCAAGGTCACCCCACCAGCCGTATTCCGACACAATGAAATAGTCGCGGATGTCACGCCGAGTGATCTCTGTAAGGCCCCCCTGCTTCATTGACTTCCAACCGGTCCGGTTCTCGACGCGAGGGCGAATTTGCGCGGACACCCAGTCGTCGGAAAAGCCATCGATAACCGGTTTCAGACGCTCGGTAATCTGCTGTTCGAGTTCGTCGCGCGTCTGCCCTAGGCGTGCAAAGCTGCTGGCATCTATTTGGAGAAACAGAGTGTAGAGGTCTGTTCCTCCGTTCCAGTTGTCGTACCCTGTCTTCTCGAACCGAGCGTCTGCCATCTTTAAGACCGTGGCCGCCTGAGACAGCCCCTCAGCATCCAAAATGCTTGTTACTGTTGCAAGTATCGCGCTCGAATTCGAAAAATCGGTTGTCATGATGTCCTGTTTAGGTAACCAGCTCAGAGGGTCTAATCTCATCCCGCTGATTCGTGTCTTTTTCGCTCCAAAACCGTAATTGATCAACGTCCGCTTTGCTACCCTATGTGCTCAGAAGCGGACCAGCGGCTCCCGGCCCGTCGTTGCCGAAAGCAGAATGCTTTGACGCGATTTTGATCATCGGGAGGTGGACAGGCGGAAAGTCACGGTCGTACGTGTTTCGAGATCAATTTGTATAATCGTTCCAACGGCGCCGCCGAAGGCGCGGGGGGCGGGCATCGGCATCGATGGGGGTTGAGAGGCAGAGTTTTGCCGGATTTTTCATGACGGGTTTGGGTTCGGGAGAGTGTCTTCCGAAGCCTGTCATGGAGAATTGCCATGGATATCAATGCATCTGCCGCTGTGGCGGCTATAGGGTCCAATGACGGCCGTGCTGGTTCTGTAGGGTTCAAGGTCGATGTCAGCCGCGGGGAGCGGCTGGGCCGGGTGTCGTCGGAATGGTTCTCGCGCCCCGATGATGAGCGGTTTCTATCTCTGCCGGAATTGTACGGCGCGGTGCGCGCGCGGGCGGACCGTGCCGAGGCGCGGACTGTGGAGAGCCGGGCGATCCGGGTAGAGGCCCGGCGCGACAATGGCGAACGCCTGGCCCTGATTGTGCCGGGGCAGGAGCGGCCGGTGGCGCCAACCCATTGGAGCTTCGGCCAGCTCTGCGGGCTGGTGGGCGCTCCCGCGGGCTATTTGCGCGATCTGCCCGCACCCTTGGCCGGGATCAATCTGCAGCACGGGCTGCTCAACCACCGCGCCGAACTGGTCAAGACCTTGGAAACTGATGACGGGCGCGTGGAACTGCGCGCCGTCACCGGCCCGGACTATGGCCGGATCTGGGACCATGAACTGGTGGTGGCGGTGATGCGCATTGCAGGCAACGGCACCGGTGACACGAATTGGAAGGTGCCGGGCGTGTTGGATTGGTCGACCATGACCCACAACCCTTACGTGGATGTGACGAAGGAGACGACCACGCTTTATGCGAGCGACAGGGATGTGTTCTTGTTTTTGGTCGATGACACCCACCCGATCGAGGCGGGGTGGCTGCCCAATGGTGAGCCGGATCTGTTCTTCCGCGGGTTCTATTGCTGGAATTCCGAGGTGGGTTCGAAGACCCTGGGCATCGCCTCGTTCTATTTGCGCGCCGTGTGCGCCAACCGGAACGTTTGGGGCACAGAAAATTTTCAGGAGATCAGCATCCGCCACAGCAAGTTCGCCACCCAGCGCTTTGCCCATGAAGCCGCCCCGGCGCTACGGCGTTTTGCCAATTCCTCGCCGGCGCCATTTGTTGCGGGCATTAAGGCGGCCCGGGAACAGATCGTCGCGCGTGCTGACGATGAACGTGAGAGCTTTCTGCGCAAGCGCGGTTTCAGCAAAGGCGAGACAGCCAAGATCATCGCCACAGTTCTGGAGGAGGAAGGCCATCCGCCCGAATCCGTGTTCGACTTTGTGCAGGGCATCACCGCTCTGGCGCGCTCGCGCCCGCACCAGGATGCCAGGCTGGAACTGGAGGGCAAAGCCAAGCAACTGCTCGACCGGGTGGGGTGAACAACGCTCGGTCGTTTGAGGGTTGAGACATGGATGTGTGCAAGCCGTGGGACGGGTTTCCGGTCCACGGCTTTTCTTATGGAGCGGGATTGAATGGCTAGGTGTGACCAGGTTTCCGCGTTGAGAGGCAGAGGGCGGCTGGGCGCTTGGTGACGGGTGATGGGCGCGGAGAGTGGCTCCGGGCCGCCCGTCATGGAGTTTGTCCCATGGGTAAAACCACGAAACCCGTTCAGAAGATTGCGCTGAGCGCCTCGCGCGATATTCAGAGCTGGCTCGGCGAATCTGAACAGCCTGGATAAGTGATTTTTCTGCGTCGAAGCGGTGTAGAACCGCGAGCAGGAGAGACGCATGGCCAAACGACCCCGCCGGAACCACAGCCCGGCGTTTAAGGCGAAAGTTGCGGTAGCGGCGATCAAGGGTGAGAAGACGCTGCTTGATCTGGCGCAGGAGTTTGACGTTCATCCGAACCAGATCAAGACGTGGCGTGACCAGCTTTTGGAAGGAGCCACGGCGGTGTTTGGCGATTTGCCCAAGGCCGAGGCGGCGCCGGCGGTGGACGTGAAGACGCTGCACGCCAAGATTGGTGAGCTGACACTGGAACGGGATTTTTTATCGGGCGCGCTCGGCAAGGCGGGTCTGTTGCCGAGCGCAAAAAAATGATCGACCGGAGCGCGAAGCTGAGCCTCAACCGCCAGGCAGCGGCTTTGGGCATCAGCCGGGGCAGCGTGTATTATCAGCCCCGGCCGGTCCCGGCTGCTGATCTCGCGCTGATGAACCGCATTGACCGGTTGCACATGGAGCATCCCTTCGCCGGCAGCCGGATGTTGCAAGGTCTGCTGGCTCAGGAGGGGTTCGCGGCGGGCCGGCTGCACGTCTCCACGCTGATGAAGCGCATGGGGATAGAGGCGATGTATCGCAAGCCCAACACCAGCAAACCGGCACCGGATCACAAAATCTACCCGTATTTGCTGCGTAATTTGCCCATCACCCGGCCCAACCACGTCTGGGCCATGGACATCACCTACATTCCCATGGCGCGGGGTTTCATCTATCTCGCCGCCGTGCTGGACTGGTTCACCCGCAAGGTGCTGGCCTGGCGGGTGTCCATTACCATGGAGGCGGATTTCTGTATCGAGGCGGTGCAGGAGGCGTTGGCAAAGCACGGCAAGCCAGAGATTTTCAATACCGACCAGGGCAGTCAATTCACCGGCACCGAGTTCATCAAGCTGCTCACCGCCCATAAAATCAAAATCTCCATGGACGGCAAAGGCTCCTGGCGCGACAATGTCTTCGTCGAACGCCTGTGGCGCAGCATCAAATACGAGGAGGTTTATCTGCACGCCTACGCCAATGTGCCCGAGGCCAGGGCCGGCTTCGGCCGGTATCTCAGCTTCTACAACACCCGCAGACCCCATTCCGCCCTTGACGGGAAAACACCCGATCAGGCTTACTTCAACACGCTGACGCCAATACCGGTGGCAGCTTAACCAAGGCAGAAAAACACTTATAGAACAGGGTAAAACTGTTCAAACAAACCGAGCCACCTCATTCCCTTCGACCGGCTGGTGCTGAGCCAGGCCAATGTCCGCCGGGTAAAGGCCGGCGAGTCGATCGAAGAACTGGCGGCGGATATCGCCCGCCGCACGCTGCTGCAGAGCATCACCGTGCGGCCGGTACTCGATGATAAGGGGGCTGAGACCGGCCTGTTCGAGATCCCCGCCGGCGGGCGGCGCTACCGGGCGCTGGAATTGTTGGTGCGGCAAAAGCGCCTGGCCAAGAATACCCCAATCCCTTGCATCATCCGCACCGAGGGTATCGCCGAGGAAGACAGCCTGGCGGAGAATGTGCAGCGCGCGCCCTTACATCCGCTGGATCAGTTCCGGGCGTTTCAAGCGCTGCGCGAGAAAGGGCAGAGCGAGGAGGAGATCGCAGCGGTGTTCTTCGTCCCCGTCTCGGTGGTGAAGCAGCGGCTGCGCCTGGCTGCTGTCTCGCCCCGGCTGCTGGAAGTCTATGCCGAGGACGAGATGACGTTGGAGCAACTGATGGCTTTCTCGGTCAGCCCGGACCATCAGCGCCAGGAAACTGTGTGGGAGGCGATGCAGCGCTCCTACAACAAAGAACCCTACCAAATCCGCCGCCTGCTGACCGAAGGCGCGGTGCGCGCCTCGGACAAGCGGGCGCAATATGCCGGTGAAGAGTATGTCGCGGCGGGTGGCCCGATCATGCGCGATCTGTTCCAGCAGGATGATGGCGGCTGGCTGCAGGATAGCGGTCTGCTGGCACGCGTGGTGGCAGAGAAGCTGGAGCGCGATGCCGATGCCATCCGCGCCGAGGGCTGGAAATGGGTCGAACAGGCCAACGAGTTCCCCTATGGCCATAATTACGGCCTTCGGCGCATTCCGGGCACGCGCCGTCCGCTCACCGAGGCAGAGATCGCCCAGGTCGAGGCGCTGCGGGCTGAGGCGGAGCGGATCGAGGAAGAAGCCGCCGCGGCGGATGAAATCTCCGACGATGCTGATACCCGTCTTAATGAGATCGATGCGGAGATCGACGCGCTGACCCAACGCCCGCCGGTTTACGACCCCGCCGAGATCGCAATGGCGGGCGTCTTTGTCAGCATCGATGGCAGCGGCCAGCTGCGGGTCGAGCGCGGCTATGTCCGGCCCGAGGATGAACCGCTGGCGGTTGAGGAAGCTTGTCCATCGTCGAATGATTTGAGACAATTGGCAGCGTGATTTAACGGAGGTTTTGGCTCACCTATTGGGTTAAAAGTTTAAGCGGCTATTTGGTTATGGCGCAAGCGTCTTTGCTGGATGGTTTGACGCTTGATTTGTTCCCGCTCACGCAGGATGCCCTGGGCCCTGCCATGATAGGCATCGGCTGGCGTAACGTTGCCGAGGCTCTCATGATAGCGGCGGTGGTTGTAATGCTCGATGAAGGCGCCGATTTTGTCCCCCGTCAGCGCCCATGAGACAGATTTGGCATCTTGAGTAAGGGAGGATTTCTGGCTCATCGTAGCGACGAAGGAGCGTAGATGAGCCAGAAATCCTCGACTTCAAAACCGCCTGCCGAGGCGGTGGTGCGTGACATTCGCCGGGCGACCCGGCGGCATTATTCGGCGGAAGATAAAATCCGCATTGTGTTGGAGGGGCTGCGCGGCGAGCACAGCATCGCCGAGCTGTGCCGGCGTGAGGGTATTGCCGAGAGCATGTATTATTCCTGGTCCAAGGAATTCCTTGAAGCGGGCAAGCGCCGCCTGGCGGGCGATACAGCGCGGGAAGCGACCTCAGGCGAGGTAAAGGCGCTGCGCCATGAAGCCCAGGCCCTCAAGGAGGTGGTAGCCGAGCAGGCGCTCGAGCTGCGCCTACTTAAAAAAAGCATGATCGGGGCTGGGGACGGCCACGAATGAGGTATTCCGCCGCTGAGAAGTTGGAGATCATCCGGTTGGTTGAACAATCGCACCTACCGGTGCGCCGGACGCTGGAGCAGCTCGGCATCCCCCGCCCGACATTCTATCGCTGGTACGAGCACTATCGTGCCGGCGGGCCTGAGGCGTTGGCTGACCGCCCCTCAAAGCCAGACCGCGTGTGGAACCGCATAGGCGATGACGTGCGCGATAAAATCATCAATCTGGCTTTGGACAAGCCTGAGCTCAGCCCGCGGGAGTTGGCAGTGACGTTCACGGATACAGAAAGCTATTTCGTCTCCGAAGCATCGGTCTACCGGCTGCTCAAGGCGCACGATCTGATCACCTCGCCAGCCTTCATCGTCGTCAAAGCGGCTAATGAATTCAAAACCAAAAGCACGGCGCCAAACCAGCTCTGGCAGACAGACTTCACGTATTTGAAAGTCATCGGCTGGGGGGGATGTATCTCTCAACCATCCTCGATGATTATTCCCGTTATGTCATCGCCTGGAAGCTATGCACCACCATGCAGGTCGAGGATGTTACCGACACACTGACCCTGGCCCTCGAAGCTTCAGGCCGCGCCTCAGCTAAAGTCGCGCAAAGGCCGCGCCTGCTGTCCGATAACGGGCCGTGTTACATCGCCGACGATCTGGCCAAATGGCTCGGGCGGCGAAATATCGAGCACATCCGTGGTGCGCCGTGTCATCCGCCACATCCGTGGTGCGCCGTGTCATCCGCAAACCCAGGGCAAGATCGAGCGCTGGCATCAGACGTTGAAAAACCGCATATTGCTCGAAAACTATTACCTGCCGGGTGATCTTGAACGCCAAATCGGCGCCTTCATCGAGCATTACAACCACCGCCGCTATCATGAGAGCCTCGGCAACGTTACGCCAGCCGATGCCTATCATGGCAGGGCCCAGGGCATCCTGCGTGAGCGGGAACAAATCAAGCGTCAAACCATCCAGCAAAGACGCTTGCGCCATAACCAAATAGCCGCTTAAACTTTTAACCCAATAGGTGAGCCAAAACCTCCGTTAAATCACGCTGCCAATTGTCTCAAATCATTCGACGATGGACAGATGCACCGTCCGTATCCCGGATATTTTTTGCCCTGAATATCGTTCCATTCCACGGTATTTACTCCATGAAATCAACAAAGACGGATGAGTGTAACGTTACCCATTGCCTTCATGTCTCATCCCGATTGAAGAGCTTTATTCATCCTACGAATTCGTGGGCACCTCGGCAATGACCGCTTATTAGGGTTAACGTCCAAAACCCGCCATTCCGCTCCCCCCCCCCATCCCGGTCACCGGTTGTCGCGTATTTTTGTCGTAAGTATACGAATGCTGCGACAAAGATACGCGACAAGAAAATGCTAGGCTGGCCGGGAGGCCGCCTACCTGTCGCATAATTTACAAGTTACGCGGCATACGCATTCCCCCATTTCCGAGAGAGCGGTCAGGCCAACCTGTGTCGTGCAAGCCACTGGCGAGGCGACATGCCTAGCTCCGCGTGAAACGCGGCCCGAAGTGCATGATTGTCTGGAAAGCCGCTGTGCTCGGCGACGTTGTCCAATCCTCTCATACCAGCCAGGAGCAACTCTTGCGCTCGTGCCAAACGCAACCGCCGCAACCATTCTCCGAGGCTGCCGCCGGTACGGACGCGGATGTGCCTAGTTAGGCTACGGCGGCTCATCCCCAAACGACCGGCCAACTCATCGAGGGTTGGTGATCGCCTGGGGTTTTGACGAATTTCGTCGAGAACCACCGCTAGCCGCATGTCCGCTAAGGAGGTGATTGCCGGCCGTTCAACAAGCTGCGGTTGGTTGCCGGATCGCTGTGGGGCGACAACGAGATGACGCGCAATGCGATTTGCTTCCCCCGCACCCGCAATGCGCGCCAAGACATGCAGACAGCAATCCAGGCCGGATGCGATTCCAGCCGACGTTAGAATAGCCCCTTCATCGACAAAGATTGCTCCAGCATCAACGGATACATTAGGAAACCTTTCGGCAAAAGCGTCGATCCGAGCCCAATGTGTCGTCGCTCGCCGCCCGTCCAGCAGGCGCGCTTGGGCAAGCCCAAAGGCACCCAAGCAAAGACCAACCACGATGGCCCCTCGCGCTTGCGCGCACTGTAGTGCGTCAATGATATCAGCCGGCACGGGCTCGGCATGATCTCTCCAGCCTGGAAGGAAAACCACATCCGCATCGCGCGTTGCCTCCAGCCGGTGAGGAACTTCGATCGTCAGCCCACCAGCAGCCAGAATACGGGATTGAACGGCACAGACATCAACCCGATGGCCAGCGGACAGGAACGGTTCACCGAAGACGGCCAGTGGCGTCGACAGCATGAAGGGGCTGATTTGATCATAAGCAATGACAGCGAGGCGCATTGGCCCAGTTTATACGGATAATGTCCATCGGGCCACTTATGGCCGGATGCGTTTTCCGGAAAAACTATTGATTATCACCAGAAAGGTAGTGCAGATGGCTCGCAGCCTGATCGTTATCGACATTCAGAACGACTACTTCCCGGGAGGTGTCTTCCCCCTTTGGCAGGCCGAAGAGACCGAAGCTCGTATTATCTCAGCCATCCACCACGCGCGAGAAAACGGCGACAGGGTGATCCTGATCAAGCATGTCTCGACCGCCCCAACGGGTCTTTTCGCGGCAACGAGCTCAGGCGTAGATATCCGTCCAGGGATTCTCGATACCGTGGGCGATGCGCCGATCGTGATCAAGCACGTCGCGGATGCATTTCAGGATACTCGCCTAACCGAGTATCTATGTGGTGTGCGGGAGTTGCTCATCTGCGGAATGATGACGCAAAACTGTGTTGTATTCACAGCCTTGTCGCGGGCAGCAGATGCATTTCACGTCCGTGTTGTAGAAGACCTATGCACTGCCCCAACCGAGATGATTCATCGAATTGCCCTTAATGCCTTGCGTTCGAAGACCACAGTCGTGAAGGCCACCGAGATATGGGGCAATGCAAGCTGACTTTGGGCGCCATCATTCCTATTTGAATATTTGTCGCGCAACTTAAAATTTATGCGACAATCAGTGCTGGAGGGGGAAAGCGATCATAGCACTGACGTAGAGGGGGATTGGACCACCAAATTCTCGGCTATGGTCACCTCTGCTGAGGGAACGGAGTTGAAGAGTTTCACGACCGCAGCACGCGCCAGTTTTAAATCCCCGGTGAACAGGTAGGTCGTCGAACCACCTTCACCTGCGGGTAAATCTACGCTCTCGCGCCTCAAGATCGAAGCGACTTCTGCCGTGACGGTCGCAGCGCTGTCTACAAATCCAAAGGTATTGCCAAACTCAGCCTGGATCGTGGGCTTCAGGAAGGTGAAATGGGTCGAGGCAAGCACGAGTTGATCGGCACCGGCTGCGGCAAGGGGGCTCAAGGCTTCGCGCAGGATGGTTCGAAGTGCAGGCGTGTCGGTTTCCCCGCGCTCCAGCATAGGGACCAGATCGTTGTGCCAGGTCCGGAGGACGCGCACCCCCTTGGGAGTAGCGAAGCGGGAAACAAGATCGCCTAGCAGTTGGCTGTGCGCCGTCGCCTGCGTGCAGAGAACGCCCACGACTTTCGACCGCGTGACATCGACGGCAAGGCTTACTGCTGGATTGGTGCCGATGATGGGGAGCGCGAAGCGCGCCCGCAGGTCGGTCAAGGCAACCGTGGTGATTGTGGAAGACCCGAGCACCAATAGTTTGATCTGTCGTTGTAGAAGCGTGGCAGCGGCCTGCTGGATGAGGCGCAGGATGTCCCCCTCGGCGCGTGCCCCATAGGGCGCATTCTGCGAGTCTCCAAAGTAGACGAAGCTCTCCTGGGGCATCACCTGTTGAAGTGCGCGGAGGATGCTAAGCCCGCCAACTCCGCTATCCAGGATGCCGATTGGGTAAGAAGCGTGCGGTGACGAACCCATGATGCGCTCCAACGAACGTAAGAAAGAGGCGTCTTCACGGGCGCCATATAGAAGCTTACCTATATAGAATTTTTCCTATATGGAAGTGGAGATGACGTCAGCTCCTGATTTTCTGCGCGCCCTGGCGAACGAGAAGCGGCTTCACGTGCTGGAGTGGCTGCTGAACCCGACAGCGAACTTTCCGCCCCAGGTGGATGGTGATCTCGTCGCGGATGGGGTTTGCCTCGGAGCTATTGTGCGGAAGCTGGCGGTGAGTCAGCCCACCGGGACAGCACATATGAAGATTCTGATGGAGGCGGGTCTGATTGAGGCTAGACAGATCAAGAATTGGGTCTTCTTCCGGCCTAATCGAGAAGCAATAGCCGTTGCCCTTGAAGACCTGCGGAGCAGACTCCCTGTGAGCAGTCTGAAGTGAAGAACTGCCAAGGATCGATCACAGGTGTCGCATAACTTAGGATTTACGCGACATTGCTGGATGGCGAGGTCGTGTTTGCCACGCGAAGCACCGTCTCCTGGTGGCATGGAAAGTCGGCCACGCGAACGCAAACAATCCCAAAAGCCGCCAGGCCAAGCTATCAGCAGAAAACATTTACACCTTTGGAAGGTCTGCTTCAGAGCATCCAATTAGAGCCCGGGAATGACCCGCAAGGGCGCAATCGCGCCGGAAGTGGCCGTCGGAGGTATGAACATTCCTGCCGCCCACGACCATGCTCAGGGCAGGCGCATAAATGGATCATGTACTGCCACACCCAGCGGCTCAAAATGCCGCAGGTTGCGGGTCAGGATGGTCAGCCCGTGGTGCTGGGCGGTGGCGGCGATGATGATGTCGGCGAGGCCGGGCGCATGACCCTGGCCACGGGCGCGGTCTGATAGACACCCTGCCAGGCGGGCGCTGGCCACGTCGAATGGCAGGATGCGCGCCGCGTAGAGGTGCAACACGGTCTCCAACCAGGCGGTTAGGTCACGGGCTTTGCGGGTTGCCCCCTCACGGTTGGCCTTGGCGATGCCGTCCTCAATCTCGGCGATTGTGACCGTGGAGAGAAATAAATCGGCCGAGTGGGCATCCATCCAGGCGGCCAAATCGGGCAGAGGGACGCGCGAGGGCGCGCGCGCCGAGATGACATTGGTGTCGACGAGATACAAGGATCAGAGGCCGCTATCACGGAGTGGGGATTGGTTGCGTAGCGGCAGATCGTCCGCATCGAGCGGGGCAGCCATCAGCAATTGGCCGAAGGAGGGCACATGCGAGAGCCGCTGCCATTCTTCGAAGCTGAGAATGACCGCCTCGGGCTTTCCGTGGCGGGTGATAATGGCGGGCTCGCCGCGTAAGGCCTCATCGACCACAGCCGACAGGCTGGCCTTGGCGTCGCGAAGTTGAATTTCCCGCATGGCGGCCTCCGAGAGGTGGGGTGAACTACAGTAGTCATATTTAGGGCTATGTGCTGGGACGGGCAAGGGTAATGTTCCCAGGCGGCGGCGCTGTAGGTCATTGAACGGGGGCTGAAGGCACGGCGGGGGATATCGGGTCGGTCCATACCGGCATGAAACAATAATGCCGTCCGCTGGCATCTTGCTGCATGGATTTGCGGCAGGCGGCCATGGCGGTGACGCCGTCATTATCCTGCATCAGATGCCCCCAGGCGAGGGCCTCGGCAGGGCTGGTCATGGCGGCGGGGATCACATGCGCGGCGATTTCAGCCTGGAATCGGCCATCATTGAGCCCTGCGGCATAGGTGAACAGGCTGGGCACCAGGATGGCCAGCGCCAATGCCAGACCCAGACCCACGATGCTGCGGATACGCAGCGTGGTGATTTTCATGCGCATGGTGCGGTCCGCGGCATCGGCCAGTTGCGGCGCTAGCTGGTTGACGATGTCCATGCCCGAGGCGTGTACCCGGGCAATGGCTTCATCGGCGATCACCCCGGTCTGGGTCTTCAGCGTGTTGGCGATGTCGATCTGGGTGGCTTCGCTGGCTTGGTAGAGATCGCTCAGCGCGCCGACACACACGGCCAGGGCCTGGAGCTGCTCCGCCAGAGGGTCGCTTTTCAGGGCGGCGGCCGCGGCGGCGCGGCGCAGGATCATCTGCGCGTCGCTGATCTGCTCATGCAAGGCCTCCCGGCGCGCGGCGGGGCTTATGGGATCCATGATCTGACCCCCGCGAAGCGGCGATCCATGGCATCAAGCCAAACGCGGACCCGGGCAGCATCGAACAGCCCCAGCGAGGGCGTGACGGTGCCATCGCGCGCGGCGGCGAAGCTGCATTGGCGGCTTTCCACGGCCTCGGCGGCGTGCAGCCGGGGCATCCAGAGCTTCACACAATCTGCCGCCAGACGAGCATACGCATCCGACGCGGTGAGACGAGCAAAGGCCCGCTCACGGGTTGCGCCGGGCTCAATGCTATATTCGTTGAACACCAAGGCTTGCGCCGCAGGGGTGAACCCACGTGCGGCCAGGGTGAGGGCGGGGAGCAAATCCTCGGGCTGGGCGCCGGTGAGGTGGAACATGATTGGCGCCATGCCGGCGGCCTCGATATGCGCCGCCAGGCCCGGCATCTCGGCGGCAAGGGAGCGTAAGGTGGTATCCCCGCCGCCCAGATCGACAAGGGCGGATTGCCGCTCATTGATGCAATATTCGATCAGCTCCTGCAGCCAAGCGGTGACCCCGGCCGGATTATCGGTCTCTGGCCGGGCCACATCGGCAAAATAGGCGGAGAAGGTGGCATTGCTGGGATCGACATCGGCCAAAATCGGCGTGCCGCCATTACGGATCGAGGTTTCGGTGAGCCAACGCAGCAGGGTGGTTTTACCCGTCTTGCCCCGCCCGGCGGCGAAGATGATCTTGGCTTGGCCCGTGAGATTGATCCCTTGTCCGATCTCAGGCTCGGTTTCCTGAGGCGGCGCCAGGCTGACGATATCGGCGCGTGGGCTAGTGAATTTCGTCATATTTGGGCGGTAGGGGGTGGCGCCCGACGGTTTGCCACCGTTCATCGCGGGGGCCGGTTTGGAATTGTCTTTGGACATTGGCTCTACTCCTTGGGTTCAGGCGGCCCGAATGTCAGGCGGCGGTTACGTTCGATCTCTGCGCGTTCGGTCTCACTCAGCACACGTGGCGGCTCAGCGATGCGGAATGTTGCTGGTTTGAAACGTGGAACGCCAGATGCCGAGGGTGGTGGCGTGGCCTGTGAGATCAAAGCCGTGGGCGGCGCCGGCGCAACGGGTGTAGGCGTCGACACCGAATCCGGCGGAGGCTTGTTACGTCCATAGCCCTTCAACGGCTGCCGAGCCCGGCTGAAATCGCTTTGTAGCCATTTGGCGGTCCAAGGCTTGCCGGTGCCATAGGTGATCTCCGCCTTGGTCAGGGCTTGCCCGACGGATGCCCAGGACCATGCGCCATGCACAAGATCGAGTAGCATGTTTTGGTGCTGACGGAACCAGGGGCGCAACACATCTCCCGGCCGCCAGAGCTGGCGGAATTGATCGGCCAGGATTTCAATCTCGTCTTCTGTGGGTTTGCGTTTACGTGGCATCAGCAGCGTCTTTGCTTGGAAAAATCAGACGCGCATTGTTCATATTCGGAGCAAGCTTTTCAACTTCCGAATCGGAATCTTGACAAGCTGGCTATCTCTTTGCCCAGCTCATTGACGATCTCATTTCATATCTCTTTCCATACCCCGTTCATCATCTCGTTCACCACCTCATATACCATCTCTAATCTCGTCTGCCGGGTGTGGTAGTGGGTTATGCGGCTACAACAGACCAAGGAATGCTAGCGCATGCGGATATGAAGGGTAGTAGGCCTCCACTTGCTATCTACCACGCACACGCAGCTCTCTTTCAGAGACACGTCAATTCCAGCATAGTATTCCACGGCTGTCCCCCGATGATGCTCGGGGCCGAACCATTCGGACCCCGTTCCACACACCATCACTCTGCGGGACAGCCACCTCCCTGCATATCTCCAGGCAGCCGGCCCATTACGGCATCTAGGTGATTATGGAGTGGAATAGGAGGCGCACTGTTGGTGTGAGCGGACGCTGGGTATAAATTTAAGTACGGTATGCAAAGATTTTGTCGTATTGTTGGTCCACAATGTGGTGCGGATGCGCTAGGCTAACCGGGTGGGAAAGATTTGTCGTCCGGATTCCGCCAGAAGAACTAGGGACAGGACGGGAGCAGTAACGTCTACCTGCCAGAGGGGGAGGCAGTAGACATTGACCGTATGATGCGGGGCGAAAAAATGGATAAATTTGGGAAATGCCGGGCCGTGTTTTTGGAGGCTGAGACCGAATGGGGGGCTGAGCAGCCGTTCAATGTATGCACATTAAGCGAACGAGATACGATATCGCGACGGGGCGAGAAAAAATTTATTGTCGATCCGCTGAGTGAATTGCTTTTGCTCATGCATATGCAGAGTCCGAGGCTCGGTATGTTCAAATTCGCGGCGCCTTGGGGAATCACGCATCCGCAGCTACCGGGCATGATCTGCCATTTTATAGCCGAGGGCGAGTGCCTCTATCTGCCGTCTGGGCAGGCCAAGCCGGTGAAGCTCCAGGCGGGGGATTTTATCGCGTTTCCGCATGGCACTCCGCATGTGCTGAGTTCTCACGCGGGGATAAGCGGTACACCAGTGGCGGAAATTCTTGAAAAACTAGGACTAAAAGTCTGGGTGCCAGAGCACAATTGTCTGCGTCCCGTGTGCTGGGAAGGCTCGAAAGGCGGGCAGAGTGTGGTGGTATTTGATTTACTCTGCACCGTCCATAATCCAAAGGATAACCCGTTGCTGCGTGCGCTGCCGCCCTTTATCCACCTGCAAGCGGAGGAGCTTCAGCCTTCCTGGTTAAAATTTTTGACGCAGACGCTGATGCATGACGATAGCTATGAACTGCCGGGGTATGCGGCGATGGTGTCGCGCATTATCGAGCTCATGTTCATTCTGGCGGTGCGGACCTATCTGGCGCGCATGCATGATACCAGCGAGATGGGACCCGGATGGTTATGTGGGCTGTTGCATCCCAAGATCGGACGGGCACTTCAGGCAATGCACCGGGCGCCGGAGCGAGACTGGACTGTCGCGCAGCTAGCCGCAGAGGCCGGCATGTCGCGCACGCCCTTCGCCGAGGTCTTTCACGACTGTCTGGGCCAAACCCCGATCCAGTATCTGACTGAATGGCGGATGTTTGCGGCGACGCGCGATCTGGCCGGAGGGGTGCCCGCCAACGTCATAGCGAGCCAGCTCGGCTATGCCTCATCTGCCTCGTTTGCGCGGACTTTCAAGCGGTTACAGGGTATGACACCTGGCGATTACCGACGCAGGTATGAGCGCGCCCACGCGAAATGACAATTTTCTAAGACAGTACTGGAGGAAGCACATGACGGAACTGCGGGCATTGACCGCGGCCGAGGCCGCGCGTCCCTACGCCAAATATTACACCCGGCCGATGACGCCTGTGAATAATGAGATCTATGATGCGATCGAGGCGCCAGCCGATGCCGCGTTGGCGCTACCGCTCGCACGTATCAATGAGCTGCTCGAGCCCGGCGAGCGCGCGCTCGAGCGAGGTTGGTGTCTGATGGACGATGGCTCATGCTTTGTCGCAGGGCGCACCGATATGCCGGGCGTGACGACGGAGATGCTTGAATGGTGGTTCGCGTGGCACGGGCTCGAATCGTTGCGCTATGCTATATGGGATCCTGAAGAACACTATGCGGTGCGGGTCACGCCGGAGACCATCGCGAGGCGGTTCGATCAATCGCTCTCCTGGCGGGAGCGCAACTGGAACACCACCGATGTGGTAACCGAGGATGTCGGCACAGGGACCGTTATGCTAGACATTAATTTCCGTTCGCCGGAATTTTTTGGCTATGACATGGCTCGCTTCGAGGCGGGAGGGTTCTCGGCGATCAATGCGATCGCCGGGATTCACGGGTTGCCGCCGATGATCGCGTTTTCGCATAATGCCCGGCCGGTTAACGGGGGGATCGAGCTGCGCTCTTGTTTCTGGCTTGGTTGGACGGTCGAGAATGGCCGCTATGAGCGCGCTGGCGCGCAGGTACCACAGGTGGAGGTCGCTAGGCTCGCCAAGGCACTGGCGAAGCATTGCGCCAAAGAATACCAAAATCTCGCGGCGATCCTGAGAGATCTGTATGTCGAAAATCATGGCATCAAGGATCAGTCTGAAGATTTCATAAACTCATAAGAGTTTTTTGGAAGCGTTTTCTCAAATCCGCTCCTCCTCTTCACAGTAAGGTATTCTAGACAATCAAAATAAAAGGATAAGGAAATGCCAAAGAAATTTTGGACTCCGTTTCATGTGATGGTTGCGGTATATTTTCTGGGCTGGGGTTTTTCGGCCGCAGACCGGTTGCTCGTCGCCATGATGTTTCCGTATATATTGCCGGAATTCGGACTGAATTTCGCCATGGCTGGGGTGATCATGGCGGCGATGTCGGTGGGGTATTTGGTCTGTGCGATCATCGGCGGGGTGATTTCGGACCGGGTCGGGCGGCGCAAGGTCGCGCTGCCGATGGTCTTGATCTTCTCGCTGGGTTCAGCGCTGACCGGGTTCGCGCGCAATTTTAGCCAGCTGATCGCGCTGCGCACTATCGTAGGCGGTGCAGAGGGTGCATATAACATGGCGGCCACGGCGCAAATCACCAGCCAAGCGCCTGCGGATAAACGAGGCTTTTATATAGGATTTTATACAGGGGCGTTTCCGCTGTTTGCAAGCGTTGTCGCGCCGCTGTTTGCAACCTCTGTCGGCGCTGCGTTCGGCTGGCGGATGGCGTGCTTTTTTACCATCATCCCTGGGCTGATCGTGCTGCCGTTGGTCTGGGCATTCGTTCGGGAGCCGACGGGTACGACGTTTTCTGGGCTCAAGACGCCCACGGGCGTATCGTGGTTTACCGTACTCAAGCGGCGCAATGTGCTGCTCTCGGCGTTCATCTCGGTGTTCATGATGACATGGCTGTGGAGCTGGCTGAGTTTCGGCACCCTCTATATGATCCGGTTGAAGGGCTACAGCGCGCCGGTGGCTGGGATGCATATGGCTAGTATGGGGCTTGGTGGGTTTCTGGGCGCAATGGGTATGAGCGCGCTCTCGGATCGGTTCGGGCGCAAGCGTATGACCCATATCGTCGCCGCAACGGGATTCATAGGCACATTGATTGCGCTCAACTTGCCTAATGCAGCCAGCATTCTTACCTGGGTAGTGTTATTTGTTACCGCTTTCGTCACTTGGGGCGGAGGGGTAATTTTTCTTTCAGTAATACCAAGTGAATCTGTGCCCAAGGAATGGGTGGCTTTGGGTGTCGCGGTGGTAACTTGTATCGCCGAAGCCGCCGGAATCATCGTAGCGCCGCCGCTCTTGGGCGCCATGGCCGATCATTTTGGACTGCAGGCTGCCATGACCGCCGGAGCGTTCGGGCTGTGCTGTGCGCTTATTGCTAGCTTCTGGCTACGTGAGACGGCACCCGCCAAGCTGGCAGACGAGGCGGTGCTCATTGGTGTGGAGATTGCAGGCGAAATGTCAGAGCCTGTACAACTTAAATAAACCATAAATTCTATGTTTATAGGTACTTTGGTTAGCCGATATCGGTTTGTAGTCCATGGGCAAGAATGCCAGCGATGGCCGCTTCCTCATCCCGGTCGCCAATGTCGCCAGAGACGCCAAGCGCGCCTAAAAGTAATCCTTCTGACGAGCGTATAATAACGCCGCCGGGATTAGGGATGAAGCCTCCGGTCAATGTCTGACCAGCGGCAGTAAAAAAGACTGGTAATTGCCTTGCTCGTTCGGCCAAACCCCTGGTGCCAATGCCAAACTGCAAGGCCGCATTGGCCTTCCCAATGGCCAATGCAGGACGACCGAGATCTATCCCGTCCTCGGCGACAAAAACTTGTAAAACACCGCGCAGGTCAAGTAACGCTACTGCGATTGGAGCGAGGGCATTTTTCCGAGCTGTAGCGAGACAGGACGCAACGATCTTCTGTGCAAGATCGAGATCAAGTTTTGCCTTTATTGTCATAGCGAGACACTCAAGCGCAGCGATGCCACCGTGCCCTGTGAATGGTTGACGGCGCCGAATTCTTTGACGATATCGCCGAATATAGAAAAAGATCCATGACGAGGGATATAGTTGAAGGCTATACCCGCGCCAAAGACTCGTGCCGCTCCAGGCTCAGCGTCTTGTGCGAGCGTTCCCGATCCGGTGTCGTTTTGCAACTGCTGATAATAATATCCGGCTGGGCCTACGGTAAAGTTTCCTAGATGCTGTCCGATGGCGATATCTAATTTATATTCCGTGCCATTTTTATAGTGTGTTGCTGTATTGGCGCTGTCGAAGTCAATTTCCTGGTAAGAGGAGAATTCTTGCCCATGGTCAGTTATGTAGCTGAAGCCTAGAGTTGGTGCGATCGTCCAATAATTCGTGCTTGGGTTCAGTAAGTCAGCCTTATTGTATTTTCCGTCGGGAAACTGGATGGCCAAACTCGTGTTTAACGCCAAATGCGGCATATCCATCCACTGCAGGATGATCGGATAGAACTCGGTATTGCCAATGCCGGTGTTGTGGCCGCTTTCATGCTCAGGGAAAGAGAGCGAGCCCATGGGGGTGGAAACGTTGACCACGCCATTGATGTCGCCATTCATGTCAAAGAAAGGTTGCACCACAGCGAACCCATACTCCCCATGTAGAATATCAAGGTGAGTCATATAGACCCAACTTAGCGTGGTTGTGGTGACGGTGGTATGCGATTGCACGGCGGGCTTTTTACCATCCGGCCCAATCCCTGCAGATTGATCGATAAACTCCCGAACGCCCCAAGTGCCGAGTGGCGTGGGGGGCGGGGAGAAGCCTGCACCAAAGAAAAATAGATCTGTCGGTGTGGATTGAACATGATTCTCGATGGCGAGCGCAGGTTTACAAGCGGAAAGAGTAGCCAGGCCGATCAAAAAAACGGACGATTTCATTGGATTATGTTCCCCATAGCTTATTTTGTGGCGTATTATTGGTATTTTTGCTCCAATTTTATAACACAAAAAAAGAGTGGGTGGGCAAGATAATTAATAAAAATTAATTTATTTCATCTAGCCGGTTGCTGGCGCGCCAAAGAAAGCTCGCCCCGCTCGCTTTACCTTTATTCCGCACGGCCGGTATTAGGGGAATGAAAGGTTAAAGATGTTTGCTCTTAATGCCCCCCCTGGGCGTCAGCCCAAACAGGATCGTAGCCGTAAGTCATTATCGCGTATTTTAACGGCGGCGGCGGACATTATCGCTGCGCGCGGGGTGAGTGGGCTTAATTTAGCTGAAGTGCTGAAGGCCGCTGACGTAAGTAATGGTACCTTCTATGCCCGCTTTCGTGGGGTGCCGGATTTAATCTGTGCTGTACAATCTGCCGCGCTTGATCGTGTTGAGGCTGAGGTTACAGAGGCGTTTCAGGACCTGGCGAGGCCCGCTCTCACTGTCCAGGAGGTTTTGGGGGAATTCGCTGCGGTGTTAGTCGGAGCGGTTCGCGGACGGGCTAAATTGCTGGGCGTGCTCGCCTCTGGCGCACATGAGAATGAGGGGCTGGCTGCGCGGGCTGCAGTAACGCATTCCGTGATCAGCGATATACTCTGGCGCGTTCTGGCTGTGCATGGCGTGACCGACCGCATGGCGGTTTCGGCAGCCCATGATGTAATGGCAGCTCTCCTTCTGGGCCGATTGGCGCAGCCTGCCGGGCTGGTGACAGAACAGGACTGGCAGGCTTTGAGCAAGGAGCTGGCCGCTATTTTGCTGGGCCAGCTCGCGCATTGCCTGCCAGCAGAAACGCTGCCCGCAGCAAGCCGGCCGTGCCCTGTAAGGAAGGTGCCGAGCGGGTACTCTCAGCGCAAAATCAAAAATATCCTAGACGCGGCGCAAAAATTATTTCTGAGCCAAGGCTATGGGCAGACCAGCATGGCGGAGGTCGCCGCCGCGGCTCGGGTTGGCAAGGCCACTGTTTATGCGCATTTTTCTGGTAAAGATGAGTTATTCACAGCCGTCATTATCGACCAATCGAGTCGGCAATTAAGCAGGTTGCAGGCCGACACGGGCGGGGGGTTGGCCGAAGCGTTGTATCGTTTCGGCGAGGAGGCTGCCGGCCTGCTTTTGTCCCAAGCCAATACGGCCACGCTTCGTCTTATTATCGCGGAATCTACAAGATTTCCCGAGCTTGGGCGGATTTTCTACGATGCTGGCCCCGCTCGTTTGCACCAAGCGTTGGCGGCCTTTTTGGCTAAGGCAATGGCGCGGGGAGAGTTGCGTGTCGCCGATCCAGAGGTTGCCGCGGCGCATTTCCTCGCACTTGTCTCGTCTGACCGGCATCTGAAGGTCATCACCCTGGATAACCAGCCCTATGGCGCCTCCCCCGAGGAGGTGAAAGTCGGGGTGGATGTGTTCCTGGCTGCTTACAGATCTGGATGATCAAAAAACTGAACCGAAAGGTTCGGTTTTTGTTGACGTCCCGCTTGGCTTGACGATAAGCTGCCTCGCATCAAGCGATGCGGCGCAAATGCCGCGATACGAGGAGGAAAATATGGATCAAGTTGCACCCCAGAAAGAAGGGTTGCGCTTCCCCGACACGCTCGTTTTCCGAGGCTATGCAGCGCCGGTAAGGATTGAAGGGGATGTATATGACCTGGAAGTTGAGGGTAGCATACCGCCCTCCTTGCAAGGGGCGTATATTAGAGCTGCTGCCGATCACGCTTATCCGCCACTGCATGCTGATGATATCTTTTTGAATGGCGACGGCATGATTCATATGCTGCGGTTCGAGAACGGTCATGCCGATCTGAAGATGCGCTATGTTCAAACCGAGAAGCTCAAGCGAGAACGGGCTGCCCGGCGCGCGTTGTTTGGCGCCTATCGCAATCCGTATACGAGCGATCCTTCTGTGCGTGCAGCTGACGGCAATACCGCGAACACCTCCACGCTCTGGCATGGTGGAAGGCTGTTCGCTCTGAAAGAAGCGGCGCGCCCCATGCATCTCGATCCTCATACGCTGGAAACGTTTGGAAGTTGGGACTTTGCAGGAAAGCTTAAGGGTGCAACATTCACGGCGCATCCTAAAATTGATCCCGATACCGGGGAATTGATCGCCTTTGCGTATAATTCGGCCGGAAAGGCCACAAACGACATAGATATATTCTGGATTGCCGCAGACGGCGAGCTGGCGCGCCAAGAAAGCTTCACCGTTCCCTACTCATCTATGGTGCATGATTGTCTTGTATCGCCAAACTATATTGCCTTCACGATCTGTCCGATGGTGTGCGATTGGGAGAGGGTGCAACAGGGTTTGCCGTATTTCGCCTGGGATCCAACCAGATCGGTACAGCTCGTTGTAATCCCACGAAAGGAAGGGGTCGCTGGACTGCGTAGGTTTAGCGTTCCTAAAACCTGCATGGAAACCCATACGATCAATGCATGGGAAGACGGTTCGCTATTGCACCTTGAACATTTTATTACGGATTCTGGTTGGTTGTCCCAATTCCCCCAGATAAACGCCTCCGATGCTCACGAGTTGCCGCCTTTTCCTGAACGCTGGACTGTTGACCTTGGTTCTACGGCTGATCACGTAGAGATTGTCAGATTGGCCGATCAAATTGGCGAAATGCCGGTCATCGATCCCCGTTATCTTGGAAAGAAGACCAAAAGTTTTTTCTGTGGTTCTTCAAATCCTGCACTGGGGCCGATGCTGGAGTGGGGACCCAAGGGGCCGCCCTTCACCTGCATCTGTCGGATCGACCTGGAGACTGAAAAACGAGATTTTTACTACGCCGGCCCCGACTCAGCACCAGAAGAGCCGCTGTTCGTGCCAAAATCTCCGGATGCACGGGAAAATGATGGTTGGCTGATTGCCGTCGTCGGGCGCCGGGCCGAGAACCGCTCAGACGTTGTGATACTCGACTCTCTTAATCTGGCGGCTGGTCCTGTCGCGATCATAAAACTGCCTTGCCGAATTCATGAAGGTTTTCACGGAACCTGGATACCTGAAACGGCCTTGGCCTGACGGATATGGCACCGTTCCCAATAGGGAAGGTGCCATTTTTCTGCTGTCGTAATCCTTGGGCTGGAAAAGTGCCCGCTAAAAATAAAAAACTTCCTTGGGAGTTGGACATGCCAAATTTCAGATGCCTGCGTTCGGATACGCGGGTTGGGCATACCGTTTTGCTGATTACCTTTGTCGCAGGAATGATCGACCTGGTGGTGCTGCCATTATGGATTGCTGGACTGATCAACAGTTCTGGCTTTTCCGCCCAACAGGCTGGCGCGACTGTCAGCGCATATATCTTTGGCGTGTTAGTCGCCAATTTTATTTTCGGCCCGATCTTCATGCGCTTGTCTGGCCGCTTTACCGTCGCTATCGGGTTTAGCATTACCACAATCAGTTTTTTGTCCCTTTGCGTTGTGCATGGTTTTGCCTTCTATGTTTTTGCTCATCTAGTAGGTGGATTGGGGGCGGGCGCGGCATTGTCTTGCGTCAACGGAACGATCGGGCGCAGTAAAAATCCGCACCGGCTATTTGCCGCCGTCAATGTCGGTGTAGGGATTTTTGGCATTGCATTTTTTGCGATCATGCCACAGCTCATCGCGAGCCGTGGCGTTCAGGCTTTATTTTTGCTGCTATCCATAGTCACCGGCCTTAGTGTCCTGGCTAGCCTGATTGGATTTCCGTCCATAGAAATCAGCCAGAAACGGACTGAGTCGACTGGCCTGCAGCTAAACTGGCCAGTTCGAATCTTTGCCTTCTCGGGGGTGGCGTTTATGACCGTCGCGCAGTCGATGATTTTCAGCTTTTTGCAAAAAGTTGGGCAAGCACATGGCTTCTCCACGAGTGCTATCGGTGAAGTTCTCGCCGTTTCAGCCATATTTAATTTGCTGGCGCCGTTGGGGGCAAGGATGTTGCAATATCGCCTCCCGGCGGTAGGGGTGGCGGTCGTGGCCTTGCTGCTGCATGGCTGTGCATCGTTGGTTATTTGCGATAACAGCGACTTTGTTTGGTTTGCCATAGCTGGTGGCTCACTCGTATTCCTCGTAATCTTTGGTCATATTTTTATGTTCGGGTTCATATCCAGAATTGATCCTTCCGGGCGCCTACCCGCGCTTACCCCTGCCATGCTGATGACCGGAACGGCCATTGGGCCGGTGTTGGCGGGCGTGGTTGTGCAGGCGGGCGGTTATGCGGCCCTCGGTTTGGTCGCGGCATGTTTCGCTTGGCTAAGTGCGTTGATCTATGCTCTTACCGGGCTGTCAGCGGCCCGTGACAAATCGATACTTCTGGCTGCTATCGAGGTGGAGTCATGAGCGCTGCTATGCTGTCCGCATTCGCCGCTTCCGCCACCCATCGTGGCTACAACAAGGAAGATCAAGCCCAGCCTTTTTCGCGCTTTCTGGCTCCACTCGATCGTACCCGCAGTGCCGAGCTTCGAGCCCTGCATGCTGAGCCTCTTGATTCAAGGTTGTTCCAGCCTTTCAGCGAAGTATCCGCGGCGCTATCGGCGCCGGGATATCTTCCGATTGAAACAGGCTGGACGGTGTTTCCTGATGGCCCGGCGGTGGTTGCGGTCCATACGCCGATGCCGGGTGTAAGTCCGGTAATGTGGGATTGGTGGTTTTCTTGGCATGGCAGCGATGCTGCACGCTACAAGTTATGGCACCCGGATGAGCATTTATTCGCGGTCTGGAAGGATGGCGATGGCGAACGCCCTGGGCATCGCAGTTATGTCGGAAGGGTTTCGCTCATTAAAGAGTTTATCGGTGAAACTTACCTGGAAGGCGCGCTGCACTTTGTGCCTCCTGAGAGTTTGGGGTTTGAAGCGGGGGCATTTCAAGGCACAGTGATTTGCGGTCGCGCTGGCGAAGTGCATGTGCCAGTAGAGCATACCTGGATCATCCACCAGGTGCGCCAGACCCCAGAGGGGGCTGAGATGCGTAGCCGGTTTTATCTTGGGGAATCCCCTCGTAACAGCATAACCGGTGCGTCATTGCCGCCGGCTTCGGCTAATGCTGGCCCCAAGCCTCTGGAATTGCTAGGGCACTGTGCCGAGGAAATGCATCATCTCGCGCAGTTTTTGCCAGAACTATACCGCGCATTCGCAGTTCTTTGAGAGATGGAGAGAGCGGCGCCATCTCTTCCGCGTGTTGAGCGGCCAGTAATCCGGTTTTGTTTCCCGCAACGCCCTCCTACGGAGGGGGTTGATTTTTCATTTGGTGTCACTGGCACGCGGAATCCCTTTTCGATATGACGAAAAATTTTTCTGACGGGGTTTTCAGGTGCGAATTTATTAGCGACCACGAAGATTTCAGTTGGGAATTCCGTTCCCCTCTGCCATTGCTCACCGCCCAGGGGAGTGGAAGACACGTTATTGATCGGTTCATTTTTTCAATTTATGCGCCCGACGATGGAAGTGTGATCCGTTGTGGCGATTGCATCCCGAATAGATGCCGGATCATCGACGTTGGTGGTCCGGCGCAACACATCGTATGCCACTTCGGTCAGTGCGTGTTTGAAGCCCATATCCGGTCGAGAAAGCCGCCGCGCCCTGCCCCGCCAAGCCGGAGGTGAAAGGATGGCGGGGAGACTATCAAAGCTCTGACGATAACCCAATCCGCGCGCCTCTAGCGCCTTGACCGCTGCGGGGAATAGAATAGCCTTGGCGGGAGTAGCGATTTTGGGTTGGAAATCTAGTTGGGCGGCCTGAAGCCAGATGGTCGCGAAGTCGGGGGGCAGAAACACGTCGAGCCACCTCTCCTGGCCGGACGGGGGCTGATAATCGGTTGTTTGTGAATGGAGTTCTTTGGGTGATCCGCTCGGGTGCGCATTGGCATGATCTGCCGGAACGATATTGCAAATACAAAACCGTCCATAAACGCTTTACCCGATGGGCCAAAGCCGGGGTATGGGAGCGTATCTTTGAGGATCTGACAAGTGATCCTGATAATCAGTATCTCATGTTAGACAGTACCGTGGTTCGCGCCCATCAGCATGCAGCGAGGGGAAAAGGGGGGCAAAGAATCAGGCTTTGGGGCGTTCCAGAGGAGGGTTGACCACGAAAATCCACACCCTCACGGACGCTGAGGGCCGGCCGTTGCGCTTCATCCTGACTGGCGGCGAGGCCCACGACTGTACCACCGCGGCTGACCTGCTGGACGGCCAAACCGTGGGTGGCGTGATTGCCGACAAGGCTTACGATACCAATGAGCTGCGCGAAATCATCGAACGGGCAGAAATCGAAGCGGTCATCCCGTCCAAGCGAAACCGCAAAGTCCAAATTCCACACGACGAACAAGCCTATAAACTCAGAAATAGGATCGAGAGATTCTTCAACAAGCTGAAACACTTCCGACGCATCGCAACACGCTATGATCGCCGGGAAATCTACTTCTTAGCCAATGTTCAACTGGCAAGCAGCATGATTTGGATGCGCTGAATGTCGATTCGTCCTAGAAGCCAACTTTCACAACCCGACCTGCAGCATGGGCGCTTCGCACGATGAACGGCGGCGCTAAAGCGCCAATGCCGAGTGTCTGGCTTAAACGCCGCCGCGAGTGCGAGACGGGTTTTGTTATCATTATGCTTTCCCCGATTTTAATTTTTGGAACGGACTACATTATATCTGCGATCCTGATGATTAGCCCCTCCAACGCGCCGCTGACCTTGATTTGGCAGGCGAGCCGGCTGTTTGACGCGCGTTGGCTGGCCGCGTCGTCGAGCATCGCCGCTTCGTCGTCAGTTGGCGGCGTCATTGCAGCCACGGGGCCAGCCTCGATATAGACATGGCACGTTGCGCACATGGCGGCACCGCCGCATTCACCGATGATACCGGGTAGTCCAGCGCGAACCGCCGCCTGCATTAATGATGTACCGTCTGGTACATCTAAGTTACGCATACCATGGCCAGATGGCAGAATATAAGTGATCCTCGTCATGCGTGTCCTCCTTGTTTGGTGTGCTGCGCGTCGCTTGGCAGAAGCCGTTTAGATGGTAAGTTATGTAAATGGATCCGAATGTATCATCTTCTTTACCCAAACCGCGTCGTGTGCAGGCGAGACGTTTGAAGACGCGTGCGCGTCTTCTTCAAGCGGCTTATTCGTTGATGTCCACGCAAGGTGTCGATGCGACGACGATCAAGGAGATTACCGAGCATGCGGATACAGGATTTGGAACGTTCTACAACTATTTTGTCTCGAAAGATGACATCGCCGCCGGAGTACTTGATTGTGTTATCAACTCCCTCGGACATCAGAATGATTTTGCCAATAACGCTGACAAGATTAGCAGCCCTGTTCAGATCATAGCTAATTCGCTGCGATTGGTGGCGCAGGAAATGATGACCAATCCGATCTGGCGCTGGTGGGTAAAGCGGCCGGATCTGATGATTGAGCGTATGCGCGCCGGATTTGGGCCGTTTGGGCTGCGTGACCTTCAGAGGGCGCGTGAGCAAGGGGAGTGCCGCATCATAGGCGATGACATTCAGACAACGTGGAGCTTGATGATGTGGTTGTTGTCTGGAAACATCAAAGACATCAATGACGAATATTGCCCGCCCACAACGGCCTCGGTGATGGCGGAGTCGGTCATGCGCATGCTCGGTGTTCCGCTTGATCTGGCGCATCAGGTCGCAAATACTCCTCTTCCTGATTTTGTGTCTGTTGCCATCGATTTCTCGTTTACGCTCGAGGATAAGAGTTAAGGCTGCCTACTCTCTTGGGGGCCTGGGGCAAGCTTTACCCAGTGCCAGGCAATGATATCCATCGATTCCGGCCTCTTCTTAGCCCAGAATGGCGGGAAAAAGCCCTGCTGGGTCGGCCCCGGAGAGGTTAAGCTTATCCGTGTGGCAGATGCCGGCGGCCTTCACGTCTACGAGCACTGTACCGAACTTTGGTCGAGCGAACTGAACTATGTCGATTACCAATGGCTCCCCCGTCATATCGGCCACGGCCGCGCGTACATCCATGTTATGACACCCCTCTCAGTGCTTAGAGTAATATATGTTTGGGCTGACGAGTCAGTGTCACACTCAACGCATGAAATTGATCGCCAAAACATAAGTGGAGCGCTTGAGTGTGAATCCATCTCGTTCTAGTAAATTAGTTTACTGTGACGATGCACTTTTTTAGGCCGCGCAGTACGTTGTTCATCACGCGCTGAGTCTCTCCCAACTCGAAACGTTTTACGCGCGTGGCCAGCGCCGTCAGCAGTGCGCGGATCTCCAAACGCGCGAGATTATTGCCCACACATTGATGCTCACCAAAGCCAAAGCCGAGATGTTCGCCAGCATCCTCGCGAAGCACGTTGAACGTTTCTGGATTGTGCCACTTGCGTTCATCACGGTTAGCGGATGCGTAGAGTACTGCCACCCGTGAACCGGCTGGCACGCGGGTGCCGTCGATCTCGTCATCTTTCGTGACATAGCGGGTGAAGCCCTGGATAGGGCTTTCTAGGCGGATGACTTCATTTACGGCTTGGGGGATCAGCGTGGGGGTTTCGCGAATGATGTCCCATTGCTCGGGATGTTGGGCAAATAGCCAGATGGCGTTTGTGGTGGCGAAGATCGTGGTGTCGAGGGCTGGACCCATATAGTCGTTCATCAGATAGGGGCAGAGTTCGCGGTCGATCTCGCCATTATCAGCCGCCTGCCAGATGCGATCTGCCCAGGAATCCGGAGCTAACTTGCCTGGTATGCATTGGGTGAAGGCATAATGCACCATTTCCTCCACGATCGGAAATGCGGTCTCGGTGCGTGGATTGATAGGGCCGATGCAGTTGAAATTGGCCGCGGCCCACTCCAACATCTTCTCGCGTCCTTCCTCCGGCAGACCAACTAGTTCGGAGACGATTGTCACAGGCAGATGCTGAGCAAGGTCGGTTGCGGCGTCGAATGTCTGCTTGGCCACAAGACGTTCCACCAATGTTTCGGCGGTTCTGGTAATGCGCTCGCGTAACATAGAGAGAGCTTTGGGCGTGAGCGGCCGTTCGATGATTCGCCGTAACCTGTCGTGGTGTGGGGAGTCCGAGCACAGCAACCCATTGCGTAGCACATGATTCATCTTGTCATTGTAGGTGACGCCATAGGCCGAGGAATAGATTTCAGGCGTGGCCAGGGCGCGCTTGACGTCATCATAGCGCGAGTAGGCGAACAGCTCGTATTTTTCCATCCACACGGCGCCATTCTGAGCCCGTAATGACTTGTAGAGGGGGTAGGGATCGTTCAACGCTTCGTCGGTAAACAGATCGATTTTCGAAAGTGGCGGGTTTGCCATGGATGTTTCTCCATCGGTGCTTTGCAACGGGTTATTCTTGATTGGATGAAAGCTGCGGTGTGAGCCGAGCCAACACGGGCCGGGGGCATCATAGCCACTTTATACTTTAGCTTAGATCAAGCCGGCATCGGATAGCTGAGTGGATGCTGCGGGTCGGATAGCTGCGCCGGGGACAGGCGGGCTTGCGCAGCCACTATTTTTTTGGCGGCGATGAAAATCGTGGGTGAGTTGACGCACTCTGCCGCCACGGCGTGGCCGGCGCGTAGGAAGAAGGCGGCATAAGCGTTTTCTTGCAGCGGACGCTGGACTTCCTGATCGCCGCGTCTGGCCACCCCAACCGACTGCAGCCGCAGGTTCCCCTGGTCTGACCAGAACCACGGGGTCGCGCCATAAGGGCTGGGCGCGCCGTTGATGACGGATGCTGCAACCCTAGCTTGCTCGCAGGCGTTGGGTACCGATTCTAATCGGACTTTTTCATCCCAACCTGGCAATGGAAAGGCAGCATTGTCGCCGATCGCGAGGATATTTGGGTCGGTCGTTTTGCAAAAAGCGTCTACTTGCACACCATCGCCAACGGCCAGGCCTGCTGTCTGTGCAAGGCTGGTTTCGGGCACTAGCCCAGCGGCAATCAAGACGAGATCGGCGGGTAGGCTTACCCCATTATGACAAAGCACGGCGCCGACATGGCGCGCATTATGTGGGGCGGTCAGGAATTCCTTCACCCCCCAGCCGAGCCGGAATGTAATGCCTGCCTTTCTGTGCGCGGCTTCCACGAATGCCGAAAGACCAGGCCCGGCTACGCGTGCCAATAGCCGCGGCGCCGCCTCAGCCACGGTCACGCTCAGGCCTAGCCTAACGGCTATCGCAGCCACCTCTAACCCGATATAGCCCCCCCGACGATTACCAGCCGCTTGCCCGCAACCAGCGAGGCGCGTAGCGCCTCGGCATCGTCGCGTGTGCGCAACACATGCAAACCCTCCAGCTGACTCCCCGGCAGATTAAGATGCCGAGCATGTCCGCCAGTGGCGAGAGTCAGCCATGTATAAGGCAGTGCTTCACCGCCTTCCAGGATCACCCGCCGTGTTATGCGATCGATGCCGATAACGCGTGTGCCGCGCCGCAAGTTGATCGCTGCGGCGGCAAATGCTGCGGGGTCGCGTAGGATTAGCGTGTCGGTGGGACAGCTTCCCGCGAGGGCGGATTTCGAAAGGGGAGGTCGTTGGTAGGGATCATGTGGCTCGGCGCCGATCAATTCGATCCTGCCGGAAAATCCGCCTTGGCGGACGCGGAACGCTAATTCGGTGCCGGCATGTCCGGCGCCGACGATGATGAGGGTTTCTGATGACGGGGGCATCAGTGCGGCACTACCGTGCCACACCCGGTCAGGGTGAGGTCAAACATGCAAATTTCCTTCCCAGGAAGACGGCTTGTTTTGGCGCCATCCGAATTGACTGAATTAATTAATGTGATTCTACATCAAACATGATCAACTATCAATATAAATCTTGGCCACGATATTTCACTGAATTGTCCGTCGCATCACGAGGGGGTGGCGAAGCTATCGGTCTTCGCCAAACCGTTCCTGCAGTAGCTGCTTGGTTTCCAGTAATTGGCGGATGATGTCGTTGCGATGTTGCTCAAAGCGCGCCGTGGGTACGGGCACGGAGATCATCAGCGGGTTGCCTAACATGTCATAGACGAGAATGCCCACCGCGGTGATGCCCAGCGCGTGTTCCTCGGCGTCCAGGGCGTATCCGCGAGCCCTGGCTTTGGCTAGGTCAGCTTTCAATGCCGTAAAGCTGGTCAGGGTCTTCGGGGTGCGCGGCTCGTAATTTTGGCCGATGCGCCGGATGACCTCTTCGTCGGATAATGTCGTGAGGAAAGCCTTGCCATTCGCTGTGCATGACAGCGGAAATGCTTCGCCGACCGCGGAGACGGTCCGCAGGCGCTGCGATCCCACGACCTGGTCGATAAAGACGAGATGATCGCGCTTGGGCACGGAGAGATCGACTGTTTCCATCAGGGCCGCGGAGAGATTGGCGATCAGCGGTTTGGCGGTTTCGGTGGCGCTCGTATTGACGGACGCCGCGAGACGCAGCAGCGCCGGTCCGAGCCGGATGCCGCCAGCAGCGGCGGAGACGATAACCAGTTGCTCCGCTGCGAGTGCGGCAACGATGCGTTGGACGGTCGAACGCGCCAAGCCGACACGCGTGGCGATTTGCCCCAAGCTTAAGCCGCGCTCCTCATCCTCCAACGAGCGCAACACTGCGGCGGCGCGGGCAATGACTTGAATCTGGTTGGCGCGGGCGTCTTTGGGCGGGGTGGTCTCTTTGGCGCGAGGCAAGGGGATGGTGCTCATCTTAATATTGTACCGCAATGTAATACAGCCGCGCAATAAGCCCGTCTTGGTTGGCGGTTTTCGAACAAGTCCGAAAATTCGTGCGGCGAAGCGAACTGCCACGGCTTGATCGGCCCGTCGGCGGGGGGGGGAAGGGTTTAACTTGACATGACCCGTATTGCGGTTCAATATAACCACAATACGGGTAGACCGGCCCAAAGATGGCTGGCGTGCCGAGGAAGGAAGCCTGCTGTTGAAAGTCATTTTCTTGCTCTTTTAGTGCTGTCTGGACGCCCATGCGTATCCGTTGGAGCGCAATGGCTGAGGTTTTGAACAGTGCTTTCTTCATCGACAGCCTGAACGCCAGCGCTTGGCGGCGGTTTGTTTTTGTCTCATCACTTTGCGAGGAAACATACGTGGGTAAAAAAGTCTTCGTTGATCTCAGCCATCCTTTTTACGGTGATATGCCGCTTTGGCCTTACTTCCAGAAGCCTGAGATCGCCCCGATGCACAGCATGGCCAAGGCTGGCGTGCTAACCCAGATGATCAAATGCACGATGCACACGGGCACGCATTGCGATGCACCCAGGCATGTCATGGAGCGCATGTTCGATGGAAGCCGCGCGCTTTACACCCACGAACTGCCGGTGGATGCCTATTGCGGCGAGGCGGTGTGTCTTGATGTGCGCGTCGAGCGCTGGCAATTGATCATGCCTGCCGATCTCGAGGCGGCGGTTGAGCGCGCGGGCATGAAGCCGGCCGATCTAAAGGGCATGGTCGTTTGTCTGAATACAGGCATGCACAGAAGGTTTGACGACAGTAAAGAGTACTACCATTATTCCCTTGGCACCGGAATCGATGCAGGAAAATGGTTCGTCAAGCACCAGGTTAAGGTCGTTGCGCTCGACCAGCAGGCTCTGGACCATCCGCTACATACATCGATCGGCAATAACGGCACCCGTATGGCGCTGCCGGGCTATTCTGGACGCTCGGTCTGTGAGGAATTTATCGAACAGTTCGGTGAAGAGGCTTACGCCGAGTTCGACCGTGATACTTACATCAAGGTACACGGCAAGGCGAAGTATGACGAGAAGTTCGGTGAACTCGAGGCCACCGGAAATCCCGGCACTTGGGAGCCGTGCCACAAATATCTACTGGGCAACGGCATCGTCGGCGTTGAAAATCTCGGTGGTGATCTGGACAAGGTCACGAATCAACGCTTCCGCTTTCTGGCTCTGCCGATCCGTTGGCATATGGGCGACGGGTCCATGGTGCGCTGCGTTGCCGAGATCGATGAGGATCATATCGTGCCGTGCGAACCGCGCCTCTATCCGTATGGAGCGATGTAGGCGTCGCTTCGCTCCGATTTGTGGCGCGAGACTAAACAAGAACAACGGAATGAAAGAATATCCAACATGCTCGTGAAGCGTTTTCACGAAGCGCAGCCTTACAGCGCTCCCAACCATTTCGAGTGCAAGGCGCTGCGGCTGCAAGGCTTCGAGCCAGGCGGGCCAGAGGCGTTTTGGACTGGATTGTCGCATTTTTTGCCTGGGGGGAGCGCTGGCCCTGACGCCTCGCCGCTTGAAAAGGTCTATGTCATTCTCTCAGGCCACCTCACTGTTATTGCGCAAGGTCAGGAGGTCGAACTTGGGCCTCTGGATTCTTGCACCATCGGCGCGAATGTCGAACGCCATATCATCAATAAGACGAATGAGGTCGTGTCGATGCTTGTCGTCATGCCATATCCGGGGGGGAAATAATGTCAGATTGGCAGAAAGATCCGCTCTCGCTGTTCGATGTGCGCGGTAAGTCCATCCTCATCACCGGCGCTACAGGTGCGTTCGGCGCTTTGGCGGCTCGCGTGCTCGCGGCTGCGGGCGCCAAGCTCACGCTCGCTGCGGGGAATGCCGACGAACTAAAGAAGATCACGACAGAATGCGAGGCCTTGGGGGCGTCTGTAGTGGGGGTTAACCTTCGTCCCGATAGCGAAGCCAACGCCAATGCCATGGTGACGCATGCGGCAGGTTTTGGCAGCGTGGACGGGTTGGTGGTTGCTTCGGGCATGAATGACGTGGCGCCGATTGCGGAGTTGACGCCCGCGCGTTTCGGCAAGGTGATGGACGCGAATGTAACCGGTTCGTGGCTCATGGCCCGCGCCGCAGGGGCTCGTATGCTGGAGCAGAATAATGGCGGCAAGATCGTCTTGATGTCTTCCGCGCGGGGATTGCTCGGTCACCCCGCCGGTTATACGGCCTATTGCGCTTCCAAGGCAGCGGTGGATGGCATCACCAAGGCGCTTGGCTGCGAATGGGGCCCGCGTGGCATCACGGTCAACGCCATCGCGCCGACTGTATTCCGTTCCCCCCTCACCGCCTGGATGTTTGAGGAGAATGAGAAAGCCGTCGCGGCGCGCAAGGGATTCCTCGCGCGGGTGCCCAAGGGGCGGCTGGGCGAACCCTCGGATCTTGCGGGACCATTGCTGTTCCTGCTTTCGGCCGCGTCCGATTTCTATACCGGCCATATCCTCTATGCCGACGGTGGGTATACTGCGGGATGAGCGGGAAAGCGCATATCGCGGTGCTCGGTGCTGGGTTAATGGGCCATGGCATTGCCCAGGTGTTTGCCCAGGCCGGGCATGAAGTCAGCGTCTACGACCCGTATCCCGGGAGCCTCGACACGTTGCATGCACGCATAGCGGCGAACTTGCAGACGCTCAATCAGCCTGAGGAGGCGCTGCTCGGGCGCGTACGCGGCTGCGCGGTGCTGGCTGATGCCGTGCGGGACGCCGACATGGTGTTCGAGGCGGCACTGGAAGATCTTGCGGTCAAGCAGGCCTTGTTCGCCGAGGTTGAGGCCCATGCACCGCCCCGGGCGATCCTGGCGAGCAATACATCGGTTATGCCGATTACCTCGATCATGGAAAAGCTCTCCCAACGCGAACGTGCTGTGGGCACGCATTGGTGGAACCCGCCATTTCTAATTCCGCTCGTCGAGGTCATCGCTACAGAATGGACCAGTCCAGAGGTTGTCACGCAGACGATGGCGCTGTTGGCCGCGGCGGGCAAGACGCCGGTCCATGTCCAAAAAGACGTTCCCGGTTTTATCGGCAACCGCTTGCAGCATGCGCTTTGGCGGGAGGCGATCGCGTTGGTTGAGGAGGGCATTTGCAACGCGGAAAATGTCGATACCGTTGTGAAATCGAGCTTTGGTTTGCGTCTTGGTGTGCTCGGACCCTTGGAGAATGCAGATCTGGTTGGTACGGATCTGACACTGGCTATACATCGGATTGTGCTACCCGCGATCAACTCCCACCCGGGACCTTCGCCTTACCTCGAAGCACTCGTGGCATCCGGCAAACTCGGTATGAAGAGCGGCGAAGGGTTTTGTCGTTGGACGGCGGCCCAGCAGGCGACGATACGCGCCAAGCTATTGGCGACTCTAAAAAATAATCAAGAAAAGAAAAAAACGGAGAATAATAATGAGGAAGGGACACAGATCTGACTTCAAGCGCCGTGACTTGTTCAAAGGGGCCGGCGCGGGCTTGGCGTTGCCGGCGCTATTGCGGCCGCGCCCTGCCCGTGCGGCAAATCTTGTCAAGATTGGCTTCGTGGTTGCCAAGACCGGTCCTTTGGCGGCCTTTGGTGAGCCCAGCCAGTTTATCGTCAGCCAAGTCCGGAGCGTGCTGGGGCAAGGTATAAAAATTGCTGGAGAGACGTATCAAGTCGAGATTATTGAGCGTGATAGCGAGTCAGATCCCAACCGTGCCGCGGACGTGACAGCCGATCTGATTAATTCGCAGGGCGTTGATATGCTCGTGGCCTATTCGGCTCCGGATACGGTCAATCCAGTGGCCGATCAGGCGGAAGCCAATCAAGTTCCGTGTATTACGAACTTCACGCCTTGGCAGACCTATTTTTTTGGCCGCAAAGGCGATCCGAATAAAGGATTTACTTGGACGTATCATTTTGCAGCTGGTCTTGAGGATCTAGAAGCGGCCTACATAGCGATGTGGGACAGCGTGCCGACCAACAGGATTGTCGGTGGACTATTCGCCAATGATACGGATGGAAATGCCTTTGGTGACGCCCGCTCTGGTTTGCCGGGTGTGTTGCCGCGCCATGGCTATAAAGTGATTGACACAGGCCGTTTTCAACCAGGCGCATCGGATTATACCGCGCAAATAAACGCCTTCAAAGAAGCTGCTTGCGATGTAATTGTCGGCAATCTAACCCCGCCGGATTTCTCGGCGTTCTGGACCCAGGCGGGACAGCAAAATTTAAACCCGAAGATCGTGACCATCGCCAGGGCTCTGCTATTTCCCTCAGCGGTGCAGGCGATTGGCCCTCGGGCGGATGGGCTGTCAACGGAAATTTGGTGGACGCCGCGCTATCCGTTCAAGTCGGGCCTTACCGGGCAGAGCTGCGCGGAGCTCTGCGCCGCTTATAGCAAGACTACAGGTAAACCCTGGACCCAGCCGCTAGGCTATGCGCATGCGCTATTCGAGGTGGCGGTTGATGTGCTTAAGCGCGCGAGATCCACGCAGTCCAAGGATATTCTCAACGCGATCACTGCAACCGACTATCAATCCATCGTCGGACCGGTGAAATGGGGCAACGGCCCGGTAAAGAACGTGACGAAGACGCCATTGGTCGCGGGGCAATGGCATCAGGGTGCGCAAGGCTTCGACCTCGTCATCGATGAAAACGCAACGGCACCGGAAATCCCCATTGGTGGCAAGTTGAGCCTACTGAGCTGATGACGACGATTCTTGACATTGACGGCCTCTCCAAGCGCTTTGGCGCGGTGATCGTTGCTGACGGCTTGCAGCTGCGCGTGCGGCAAGGCGAGGCGCTGGGCATTCTGGGCCCCAACGGTGCCGGGAAATCCTCTCTATTCGGGATGATCACCGGTACGTTGCGGCAAGATGCCGGGCGCATCGAATTCGCTGGACGAGACATCACCACCCTACCGCCGGAGGCTCGCTGCCGGGCGGGACTGAACCGTTCTTTCCAGGTGCCGCAGCCTTTCGGCGGCATGACGGTGTTTGAGAACCTGCTGGTCGCCGCTCGTTTCGGCGCTCATATGGGCGAACGCGCGGCCGATGCGGAATGTCTGCGCATCCTCGCCAATTGCGGTCTGGCAGCCAAGGCCAACGAGCCGGCGCACAGGTTGCGCCTACTCGACCGCAAGCGCCTGGAACTTGCCCGGGCCCTTGCCAGCCGGCCTCGGCTGCTTCTGCTGGACGAGGTGGCCGGCGGGTTGACTGAGCATGAGTGCCGCGAGCTCGTAGCGTTAATTCGGACCCTACGCGTGAGTGGCATCACCATCCTCTGGATCGAACATGTGGTGCACGCGCTTACTGCCACGGTGGACCGTCTGGTGGTGCTTTATGGCGGGCGTCTCATCGCCGACGGGTTGCCGGGAGAGGTCATCCAGCAGCGCCAGGTTCAGGAGATCTACATGGGGATCGAAACCGATGTCTGAGCCGCTCCTGCAGATTGCCGCGCTGGACGCGTTCTACGGTGATTTCCAGGCTCTGTTCGGTCTGTCGCTGGACGTCGATGATGGTGAGATCGTCGCAATTATCGGTGCCAATGGCGCAGGCAAAAGCACGCTGCTCAAATCCATCGCCGGGCTGATCCGGGTGCGGCCGGAGGCGTTGCGCTTCGTTGGGCAGGCGATCGGGGGCCAGCCCGCCGAGCGGATCGCGGCACTGGGCGTGGCGTTGGTGCCCGAGGGGCGGCGGCTGTTCGCCTCGCTGAGTGTGGAGGAAAATTTGCTCATCGGCGGCCAATTGCGCCGGCCCGGGCCATGGACCCTGGAGTGCCTCTACGACGCATTTCCGATGCTGGCCGAGCGGCGCAAGCAGCCCGCGACCGCGCTCTCGGGGGGGCAGCAGCAGATGGTGGCGATTGGCCGGGCGTTGATGTCCAACCCGCGCCTTCTGCTGTGCGACGAGCTGTCTCTCGGTTTGGCGCCGATCATGGTCAAGGAGATCTATGCGCAGCTTGGCCGCGTCGTGGGGCGTGGGATGTCGGTGGTCATTGTCGAGCAGGATATCGGCCAGGCCTTGAAGATCGCCCGGAAGGTATATGGGTTGCGCACCGGCCGCTTGGTGTTCTCTGGCGAGAGCGACAGGCTCACTCGGCAAGATATCGCCGCCGTCTATTTCGGAGGGTAGGGCGATGATCTGGATCAACAGCATTTTGCAAGGGCTGCTGATCGGCGGGCTGTATGCGATGTTCGCGGCCGGGCTCTCGCTGATTTTCGGTGTTATGCGTCTGGTCAACATCGCGCATGGAGATCTCACCGTTCTGGCGGCCTATATCGCCTACGCCATCATCTCGGCCACGGGGCTGAATCCGTTATTATGCGTTTTCCTGGTGGTGCCGCTGATGGCCGGCATTGGCTACGCGCTGCAACGTGGCCTGCTCAATCGCACGTTGGGCAACGATATTCTGCCGCCACTTCTGGTCACTTTTGGGCTCTCGGTCATTATTCAGAACGCGCTGCTGGCCGGCTTCTCAGCCGACAGCCACCGGCTTGCCGCTGGTGCCATCGAGACGGCGAGCCTGCAACTGGGCGGTGGGCTGTATCTGGGCGTCTTGCCCTTGCTGCAATTCGGCTTGGCCGTCGCGGTCATCGGCGGGCAGCATTTTATATTCTACCATACCGCGCTTGGCCGGGCCTTTCGCGCCGTCTCCGATGACCAGGATGTGGCGCGCCTGATGGGGCTGAATAATCGCCATGTCTACGGTTTGGCCATGGCGCTGTCATTGGCGATTGTCGGGCTGGCCGGTGTATTGTTGGCCATCCGCAGCAATTTTGACCCGTCCGCGGGCCCCGCGCGGCTGATCTTCGGCTTCGAGGCGGTGATCATCGGTGGGCTGTCCAGCCTGTGGGGCACTCTGGCGGGCGGCATTCTGCTGGGCGTGGTGCAGGCCGTGGCCGCGCAGATCAATCCCGGCTGGCAAATTCTGGCGGGCCACCTGGTTTTCCTACTGGTTTTGGTCTTGCGGCCGCGTGGATTATTCGTGAGATGAAAATGCCAGATTTTGCCCATTTCAAAGTGGTGCGTTCCAACCGCGCTAGCCGTCTTGGTCTTGTCTTGGTCCTGCTGGCGGTACCGGTGCTGGCGGCTGCCCCCTGGTGGGGGGGCGCGGCCGCGCTCAGCGCCATGATTGAGGTGCTGGTCTATATCGGTCTTGCCAGTCTGTGGAATCTGCTGGCCGGTTATGCCGGGCTCGTTTCGGTGGGGCAGCAGGCCTATGTCGGCGTCGGTGCCTATGGGCTGTTTGCCCTCTCCACGCTCTGGGGGGTGAGCCCGCTGGCCGCTATTCCATTATGTGGCCTGGCGGCGGCTTTGTTGTCGTTGCCCGCCGCCGCTGTGCTGTTCAGGCTGCGAGGCGCCTATTTTGCCATCGGCTCCTGGGTGTTGGCCGAAATCTGCCGCCTGGCCGTTGCCAATTGGCAGACGATGGGCGGCGGCTCGGGCACCAGCTTGCCCGCCAAAGTCATCCTGGCGATGGCCCCGAACCGCCAGGCGCGGCTGGAGCTCGTCTACTGGCTTGCTCTGGGGCTCACCGTGCTCACCTTGGCACTGGTCGCGCTGGTGCTGCGCTCGCGCTTTGGCCTAGCGCTCACCGCCATCCGTGACGATGAGGTGGCCGCGCGCAGCAATGGCGTCAGCGTGCGCCACACCAAACTCATAGTCTATGTCGTCTCCGCCTTCGGCACGGGTATGTTGGGTGCCGTCATTTTCCTCTCGCGCCTGCGGATATCGCCGGATTCGGCTTTTGACGTGAATGACTGGACAGCACTGATCATCTTCATGACGGTCATTGGCGGGATCGGCTCCATTGAGGGCCCCATTCTTGGCGCCATTGTTTACTTTCTGTTGCGTGACGCTTTAGCCGATCTGGGCAGCCTTTATCTCATCGTTCTTGGCCTGGCCGCTATCGGCGTCATGCTGTTCGCCCCCCGCGGCCTGTGGGGTCTCATCGCCGCGCGTACCGGCTGGGAAATTCTGCCTTTGCAGCGCCGCGTCATTCAGACGACATCCGGAGAATCGAAATGAGCAAGATCATCATCACCTGCGCCATCACCGGAGGGATTCATACCCCCACCATGTCGGCGGCGCTGCCGCTCACGCCCGAGGAGATCACCCGCCAGTCAGTCGACGCCGCCGCCGCCGGAGCCGCCATTCTGCACTTGCATGCGCGCGATCCGCTCGACGGCAGGCCCACGCCAGACCCCAAGGTGTTCATGGAGTTTCTGCCCCGGATCAAACAGCAATGTGGCGCCGTGTTGAACGTCACCACCGGCGGCGGGTTGAACATGACCGTGCAAGACCGTTTGCAGGCGCCTATGGTGGCGCGGCCGGAGATGTGCTCGCTCAATATGGGATCGATGAATTTCTCCATCTTCCCACTCGCCGACCGCTATAAGGATTGGAAACATGATTGGGAGGAACCCTATCTGCGCGGCACCGACGATTTCATTTTCCGCAACACTTTCCGCGACATCAAATACATCATCGAGACGCTGGGTCAGGAGCATGGCGTGCGCTTTGAGCACGAATGCTATGATGTCGGGCATCTCTATAACTTGGCGCATTTTGTTGACCGCAAGCTGATCGAACCGCCATTTTTCGTGCAGACTATCTTTGGTATCCTCGGGGGCATCGCCGCCGACTGGGATAACCTACACTTCATGAAGAAGACCGCCGACAAGCTGTTTGGCAAGGACTATCATTGGTCGGTTTTGGCGGCGGGACGCTTCCAACTGCCCTTTGTCACCCAGGCCGCGATGATGGGCGGCAATGTCCGCGTCGGACTTGAGGATAATCTTTATATCGGCAAGGGCAAACTTGCGACCTCCAATGCTGAACAAGTGCGTCAGGTGCGGACGGTTTTGGAGGCGCTGGGCCACGAGATCGCCACCCCCGACGAAGCACGCGCCATGCTGCGCCTGAAGGGCTCTGACCGCACAGGGTTTTAAAGACCGAGCTATTGCCGGCGGTGCGACCGCCTTTGTCCGTTCGGCTTCGTGGAAAGGTCCGGCGTTCGGCATCGGACCAACCGATGGGGTTCATGTGCCCTACGTGACTGTCATGCCGATAAAAAAAATAAGGAGGATGACATGAAGTTTTGGAAGATAGCGCGCCGCAATTTTTTGTTGGTTGGCGTAGCTTCGGCCCCGGCGCTAATGACCTGCACGGCGCAGGCGCGTGAGCCAGGGGCGGGCAATGTCTATGCGCCGGGATCGTCGATCGGGATTCCGTCGGGGACGAATGTACCACCTGGCTTATGGTTTGAGGATACCTCGAGCATTTCGGAGGTGCAGGCGACCTCACCGGGCAGCAGCGACGCCAACAGCACCAAGATCACGGCGCTGGCCACGGCGCCGCGTCTGTTATGGACCACGCCATGGACCCTCTTGGGGGCCAGCGAGATGGCGTTTGTCGTTGTACCGATGGTCCATCTCAATGTTTCCAACATGCCGGCGCCGAATCCCGCGGGCACATATTCGCGTACGGCATTCGGCAATCCGGGCATTGAGCCGATCAGCCTCTCCTGGACGCTTGCGCCTGGGCTGTTCGCTGATCTCGGTTTCGCTGTGTATTTTCCGATAGGTCAGTATAATAAGGGGGCACAGATCAATGTCGGCGATCATTTCTGGACGTTCCAGCCTGAGGCCTCGCTCAGCTATCTTGGCGGCGGCTACAACCTGACGGCGCATTTTCTGTATCACATCAATACGAAAAACACCGCGACCGACTATATGTCCGGTAATCAATTGTTCCTTGACCTAACCGCCACGAAGAGTGTCGGAAAATGGACAGCGGGTGTGGTTGGTTTTTACGACAAGCAAGTCACCCCCGACAGCAACACCGGCACGTCATATGGTCCAGCCGGCAGCACCTTTGGTGAGCCGGGACAATTCGCGCCAGGCCTGCTGTTGGGCTATAATTTCGGCCCGCTCGCGTTGACAGCCTATTTTACGCATACCGTCATGGCCAATGACGGCGGCGCGAGCGGCACCAATATCTATGCCCGGGTGTTTTTGCCGCTGATGTGAGCCGGTACGCCTGCGGGCGGCGGCAGTAACTTCGTTTGACATAGAGAGCCAATTGGCCGCAGCGCCGACCCTAAAACCGGCGCTGCGGGGGGGGAAGCTTTTCACCAACAATATCGCGCGGGATATGTTCCTGGCGTTGAATTGTTAATGCAAGCCGCGCGTGGCTTGCCGATCTAAACCAATGGATGCGCCTTAAGCCGCACCGGCCAGCCCAAAGATGCGTTCGGCATTTGCATGCGCGATCAGCCGGCGTTCGTCCTCACGCAGCGTGGCCGCATGCAAGAACGCGACAGCTTCAGCGTCGTCCTCGTAAGGATAGTCGGCGGCAAACATGATGCGTTCCGCGCCGAGTACATCAAGCGATAGCCGCAGGGCCGGCATCGAGGTGACGCCAGCCGTCGTGATATAGAAATTGTTGAGAAAATATTCGCTTGGCAGTAGCGGTAGTTTTTTTACGGCGCCAATTTTGACCTGTAGCAAATAGCGGTTGTCGATCCGCTGCAGCCAGAATGGAATGCCCTCGCCCATGTGGCCAAGGATTATTTTAAGTTTGGGAAAGCGCTCGAATGTCCCGGACATGATCAGGCGCATGGCATGGAGGCTGGTTTCCGCGGCAAATCCCCAGCCGGCGAAATACAGCCCGTAATCGAGATAAGGTTCGATCATTGCGGAGGAAGGTTCGCGTGGATGCAGATAGACCGGTAATTGTGCTGCCTCCAGCGCTTCCAGCAGCACCGCAAATTTCGGCAAATCAAGATACTCGCCAAATGTATGCGAATTAATGATGACCCCGCACAGCCCGAGAGATTTGAACCGGCTCACTTCCTTGGCCGCGGCTTCGGGAGCCTGCGGGGCCACGGCGCCAAGCCCGGCGAAACGGGTCGGGAAGCGTTTCACGGCCTCGGCCAGAACGTCGTTTGAGTCGCGGGCCAGGGCGGTCGCTAAGTCGGGTTCGAAGACCTGCACGCCTGGAGAGGTTAGAGATAAAACCTGTAGGTCAACACCGATTTTATCCATGTGATCGATACGGCCTTGTCCGATATCGAGCAGCCGATTGTGCAGTGCGGCGTTCTGTGGGGTTTCGGCGAGGATGGAATTTCCCATGGCCTTGAAACCAGCTTCGCATTTTCCGCTTTGCAGTACTGGTTTCCACGCGGCGGCAATGTCGGCCGTAACGAAGGCCTCTTCAACAGTAATGACCCGTGCCATCGAAAGTTTCTCCTGATTTAAATAGATTTTTCTTGCTTCCACCAGTCAGATCCGGCGCCAGGCGCTTTTAAACATTTGAGTTGACATTGTCCAATGTTTTTGAGAGTACTCTTAAAAACGAAGGCGGCACGATCTGGACGGATGCGCCCAATAGAATTGAGGGAACAATGCAAGCTCATTTGATTATCGATAACGCTGATACAAGCGGCGAACGCGGTTGGTTCAAACGCGAAAATCCGGTGACTGGCCAGGAGGTTTCGCAAGGGGCGGCGGCATCCGTCGCGGATGCTCTGCGCGCCGTGGAGTCTTGTGCGGCCGCATTGCCAGCCTGGTCGGCCATGGCGCCCGTGGCCAGACGCGACATCCTTCTTGCTGCCGCCGCCATGCTCGAGACGCGGGCAGAGGATTTTCGGAGCCTGATGATCGCTGAGACAGGGGCTTCCGCACCGTGGGCCAGTTTCAATGCCCGCCTCGCAGCTGGTATGTTGCGCGAGTCCGCTGGCCTAACCACGCAGATCAAGGGGGAGGTCATTCCCAGCAATAAGCCGGGGATGTTCTCCATGGCGCTGCGTCGCCCCGCAGGCGTAGTCCTCTCCATTGCGCCCTGGAATGCCCCCATCATTCTCGCGGTGCGTGCTTTCTGTACCGCGCTGGCCTGCGGCAACACGGTGGTTCTCAAAGCGTCCGAGGTCAGCCCCGCGACGCAATATCTTCTAGTGGATCTGATGCGTGAGGCGGGGTTGCCGCCGGGCGTTTTGAACCTGATTATGAACGCGCCGGCCGATGCGGGTGAGGTCGTTGAAGCCATGATCGCGCATCCAGCCGTACGCAGGGTCAACTTCACGGGGTCTACCCGAACTGGCAGCATCGTCGCGTCAACCTGCGCCAAATATCTCAAACCGGCTCTACTGGAGCTGGGAGGTAAGGCGCCGATCATCGTGCTTAAGGACGCCGATATCGATGCCGCGGTGGCCGCGACGGCGTTTGGTGCTTACATGCATCAGGGCCAGATCTGCATGTCGACCGAACGCGTGGTAATCGATCATGCGGTTGCCGATGAGTTCGCGGACAAGTTGGCTCGCAAGGCGGCCTCTTTGGTTGCCGCAGACCCGCTCAAGAGCGATGGTGCGCTTGGCGCGTTGGTCTCGCCGGCATCGGCGCAGCGGGTCAAGGCCTTGATTGACGACGCCGTCAGCAAGGGCGCTCTGCTGTTAGCCGGTGGCGAGGTCGACGGCGCATTCATGGATGCGGCGCTGCTCGACCATGTGAAGCCGGGCATGGAGATTTATTACGAGGAATCTTTTGGCCCAGTTACCACCATCGTGCGGGTGAAGGATGCGGAGGAAGCCATCCGGGTTGCCAACGATACAGAATATGGGCTGAGTTCCGCCATTTTCACACGTGACGTCGGTGAGGCTCTGAAGATGGCACAGCGGCTTGATTTCGGTTGTTGCCATATCAACGGGCCAACTGTGAACGATGAGGCTCAGATGCCGTTGGGTGGCATGAAGGCTAGCGGCTATGGCCGCTTTGGCGGTGCTCCCGGTATTCATGAATTTACCGAACTGCAGTGGGTCAGCATCGAGGACCCGCACCAGCATTATCCGATCTGAACCGGGATCGCTAGATTCGCGAAAGCTCTATAAAAATTACTCTGAAAGAGAAAAGAGTCCATGTCCAAGCTGTATGATATCGTGGTGGTTGGCTCCGGTCATAATGGGCTAACCACGGCCGCTTATCTCGCCAAGGCCGGCCTCAGCGTGCTCGTGCTGGAACGGAATGATTGGTACGGCGGTGGGGTTGTAACCAAGGAAATCCTCGCGCCAGGCTTTAAATTCGACCTGCACTCATCGCTGCATGTCAATATTCAGGCCAATCCGCTCATCACCAATGACGAGCTAAAGCTGCAGGGTAAATATGGCCTGAAATATCTGTACCCTGAGGGAATCTATTCGACGATGTTCGAGGATGGAACCTCGCTTATCACTTATCAGGATGTCGAAAAGACATGCGAGAATATTGCGAGGATTTCGCCTAAGGACGCCGATGCATATCGCCGCTTCGCGCATATGGGCATGAAAATCATTCCCATGGTCACGCAGAGCCTGTTTACACCTGCTCCACAGCAAGGTCCATTCTACGCCCTGCTCGATCAAAGCCCAGAGGGTCAGGAAATTTTCCGCGCCTTGCAGATGAGCAAGCTCGATATCTGCCGTGAGTGGTTCGAGAGCGATAAGCTCATCATCCATCTTCTAAAATTCGCGGCGGAAACATTGACAGCGCCAGAAGAGATGGGAACCGGCTTCATCCTCTACACAATGCCGGGCATGGTGCACCGGTATCCCATCGGCATTCCGGTGGGCGGTAGCGGGGCTCTAGTCGACGCTCTGATCCGCTGCCTTAAGGATCATGGCGCCGATTTTCGAATGCAAACAAAGGTCGAAAAAGTGATGGTTGAGGCCGGCCGGGCAACTGGTGTGCGGCTGGCCGGTGGAGAGGAGATCAAGGCGCGTGTGGCGGTGGTCGGGCAGATTCACCCCTGGTTGATCGGCGATATGGTGGAGGGCGTGGCGCCCGACGTCGCGGCTCGCGCGCGCCGCGTGCGGACCGGTGCATTTTCAATCATGCCGCAGCATTTAGCGCTTAACGAGCCGCCGCAATACAAAGCCGGGGCAGAGGCCGGTCAGGTTATCCTCGCCAATTATGCACCACCGACATTGGAGCGCTTTCTCCGCGTCTTCGACAACTACAAATATGGCGATATGTGGGCTCCGCACTCAACCGACTCTATTCTAGCGTCGCATATGCAGTGCCAGTTCGATCCAACGCAATGTCCAGAAGGTAAGGCGGCGATCACGGTATATGGCTTTGGTCCCTATGATCTGCGCGGTGGTGCCGCATCCTGGGATGAGCGCCAGTGGGAGATTGCCGATTGGCTACTGGAACGCTACCGTGAGTATACTACCAATATCACGGATGCCAATATCATCGGACGGCGGTTTGACACGCCGCTCGAAGTTTCGCGTCACTCGGACATGTTCCAGAAGGGCGATGTAAGTGGTTGTGGGGAATATCTGCATCAGATTGGCGGGCACCGGCCAAACCCAGAGCTGGCGAAATTAAAAATTCCCGGTATCAGTAATCTCTATCTCACCGGCACGGCCATCAACGTCTCAAGTGTCAGCGGAGCGGGCCGCGCCACAGCCATCAAAGCATGCCAGGATCTCAAGATCAATTTCGATAAGCTGATTGGATAGGCCGATGAGAGTGTTTACGCCGGATGGCACGGAATTGATGACGATCACGAGCGTTGAAGCGACGACGCAGGGAATCGTGATCGGCGGCACGATTATGGGGGCGATGCCGCTCAAGGGGCTGATATCGCCACGTGAGTTGCAAGCAGGCAGGAAATTTCTCAGCTTGGGGTTGATCTGGCGCGGGCTCAGGATGTTGTTCGGAAAATAGGAGGAAGGCGATGACCTTGCTGACCTTGAAATTGCCCCTTACCGTTATTGGCCATGGTAGCCATCGCTGCCTGCCTGACGAGCTTGCGAATCTGCAGCTAAGAAAGCCGCTATTGGTGAGTGATCGTGGGGTTGCCGCAGCGGGGATTGTGGACCGCATTTTGGGGGCGTTGGAGGGGCTCGGCGCCGTTGCCGTTATGGCGGATGTCACTGAAAATCCGCTGTTTAGCGATGCGGATAGAGGCGCCGGCTTGTTTCACGCCAGGGGCTGCGACGCGGTCATTGCCTTGGGCGGCGGCTCGGTGATCGATACGGCGAAGTATATCGCGCTGCTGGCAGGCAATGGCGGCCATATTGCCGAGTATTTTGAAGAAAACCCGAAGCCTTTTCGAAAAGGGGTGCCTCTCTTCGTGCTGCCGACCACGGCCGGGACCGGCAGTGAGGCTTCGCCCGATGCCGGGATTCATCCGGAAGCCTTGCGCCCTTCCGTTGGCTTGCGCTCCCGCCATATTGTTCCGGATATCGCGATCCTCGATCCCGAGCTGACTGTTACCCTTCCCGCGCACCTGACCGCCGCGACCGGGATCGACGCTATTTCCCATTGCATTGAAGGTTACCTTGCGAACCAGGAAACCACGTTAACCGATTCAATTCTGCTGGACGGCATAGCCAAGGCGGTAAGGTCGCTTCCCATCGCTGTCCGGAATGGAGCGGCACTCGAAGCTCGTGAGGAGTTGCTGCTGGCCGCCTATGCGGGGGGCGTTGGGATCGGGATGGGTCTTGGCCCTGCCCATGCCATCGCCATTAGTTGCGGTGATCAGGGATTTCATCACGGCTTGTTGAGTGGGATTGGGTTGGTTTGCACGCTTGATCGGATTGGCCATTACGCGCCCACGCGCGCCGCGGCTTTGGGCAGGGTGCTGGGCGCGGAGGAGGGAGAGGCGCTATCCGCCGCGATAGCCCGGCTGATGTACGGCATGGGTCTGCCGGCCACACTTGGTGAACTTGGGTATAAGGCGCAGAATATCACCAGCCTTGCCGCGATGGCGCAGGCTTCGCCTTTCAACCTTACTGCTCGCTATCATTTTTCTGCATCCGAATATGCTGAAATGCTGGTCCAGTCTTTGAAAGTGTGACGGAGGTGATCTATGAGTTGGATCCCGTTACGTGGAACAGAAAAGAATGCCGGACAAGCAGCTAGCCCAAGATCTGACTTCAAGAGCAAAATTTTTTCAGGACGCCTGCAGCGGGGAGCCGAAGCGGCGGCGAACCCGCGCGCTCATTCTTGATACGGCGATTGAAATCATGTCCGAGAAAGGCATCGAGCGAACTTCGATTTTAGAGATCGCGCAGCGTGCGGGCCTTTCAAATGGCAGCTTTTATTATCATTTTCGAGACAAAAAAGAACTGCTCGACGCGGTTGGCGGCGCTATGGCGATGATCATGGTGCGGGAAGTCGACGAGGCGATTTCCTCGATCGACAATGGCGTTGAACGTGTGGCCATGGCAACGATATTATTCATTCAGCGTGCCGTATCCTCGCCAAGCTGGGGGGGATTGATCGTTCATGCTTTGGCCGAGCTGGGCGAGTTCAGGGAGCAAATATCCCAGGGGATTCAAAAAGACGTACGGATTGGTATCGAACAGGGGCTGTTTGACATCAGCCTGACGCAGCCGGCGCTTTCCATGTTATTGGCCATTGTCGCTGTGGCGATCCGCGAACAATTAGCCTCGCCCGTGCATGCGCTCGATATAGGTAAGGAGGCGATATCGATGATTTTGCGCGCAGTCGGCGTCGGGCGGCAAGAGGTTGAAAAAGTCATGGCCCGCGTCGATTTCATGCTTATGCATGACGGGTCGGCGCCGCGCTAAAGGAAGCAAAATTCTTGACCAAAAAACCGAAAAACGGTACAACCGTATTGTAATACGATCCGCCTAGCTGGATCTAGAAAAGATGCGTAAGCGTTTTCGGGAAGCGTCCGTTTTAAGGAAAAATAATGAATCGCGCAGAAACCGAAAGAGGGTTTGGCTCGTGGTCTGTGGTTGTCGGATCGACCATTAGTCTCATCATCAGCACTGGTCCCGTCCTACAATTTACCTTTGGCCTATTTGTGAAGCCCGTCGCCCAGGAGCTTGGGTGCGGACGGGGCGTCATTTCCTTGGCATTGACGGTTAGTTTGGCATGCACTGCGGTATGTACGCCGATTGTGGGACGCCTAATCGACAGGTTTGGGGTTCGTCTGGTTTGTGTACTCTCAATCTTGCTGTTCGCATCATCTCTGATAGCTATCGGGCTGACCTCTGAGTCGGCCGTGGTCTATATACTCGGCTATGCGCTAGCTGGCATTTTTGCCGCGGGACAAAGCCCTCTACCGTATGCCAAAGCCGTCGCAAGCTCTTTTAAGAAAAAACGCGGCCTGGCTTTAGGAGTTACGATGACAGGCGTCGGTTTAGGTGTACTGCTACTGCCAGCCCTGACGGCCTATGCCATTGCCGTGTATGGTTGGCGTACAGCTTATTTTGTACTTGCCGGCCTATTGTTGGTCATCGCTCTTCCGGCGGTCATTTTTCTTGTGCAGGAGCGTGATACAGCCGTTTCCGAAGACAAACCCATTTCGGGATATTCATTGAATGAAGCGCTGCGGCAAAGTGTTTTTTGGCAAATGGTAATCGCAGTTTTCTTTGTTGCATTGGCATCTTCAGGTATTTTTACACATGTGGTTCCGATGATGATAGATCGGGGAGTTTCACCCGAGTTAGCTTCGCGTGCGATTAGCGTAGGCGGTATTGCATTGATCATTGGCCGCCTTACCTCCGGATTTTTGCTTGATCGGTTGCCGGCAAAGCTGGTCGTAAGCGGATTTTTTTTGTTGCCGTTATGCGGCATTATGATCATCTCCGTGTGTCACACTCTCAGTCTTGCACTTTTGGGATCTTTCTTGGTAGGGCTTGGTCTAGGTGCAGAAGTGGATATGATCGCTTTTCTCACGGGCTTATATTTTGGTCGCCGTGCCTTTGGGGAGATTTACGGGTATCTGTTTTTTGTGTTTATGGCCGGCTCTTCGCTTGGGCCACTGGTTATGGGATTATCGTTCAGTCATACAGGCTCGTATAAATTAGCGATCTATGCTTTGGCGATTGGTGTCGCGGTGGCTGTTTGTGCCACAAGTAAAATGAATCGGCCTCGGAAAATCGCTGCTTAGAGGCTGGGATCTTCTACACAGATATTGAAATATCTTCTTTTCTTAGTGAAGAAGTTTCAAGAATTTCGATGAAACGCGCCGCCAGAGGCAGAATATGCTCGTCACGGCGCACGCGGTAACCGATCCAGCGAGTGGTCGCCGGTCCGTCAATGGGGACCGCCGTCAACTCTCCAGCATTGATCTCTGTTTGGATCGCTTTATCTGGCAATATCCCGAAAATGTTGCCGGCCATACAAAGCTGCCTCACCGCAAAAAAAGAATCGCAGCGTATAGCGTTGCAGGGGATTGGCACTCCTGAAGCTATAAAAATAGCATCAACCTGCTTCCGGAATAGCGAACCCGGCATCGGTATCGCCCAAGGATATTCCTTTAGATTTAATAGTTCAGTCGCATTGAAGTGATTGAGGCTTTGACAAGGTTTAAATACTATACAGAGTTGGTCTCGCTTCAGCTTGACCTCTCGAATGTCATTGGAAGGGGCTTGCAATCCCACAACGCCAACGACCACATCTATTTCATGTTGGAGCAGCATCTCGTCTAATTTATCATCGGGCCCTTCCAAAATAGTGGCGCGCAAAATCCCGGCTTCCTCGATGAGTGACTTCATTGCCTGTGGAATGAGTCTGGCCAAGGCGATAGGCGAAGCACCGATCATTAGTTCTCCGCTGCTACCTTCGCTTCGCGCGTTGAGCTCAACAGCCGCCCGCCGGCGCGTAGTCTCAATGGTTTTCGAATAATGGTTAAGAATTAAACCGTAATGGGTTGGGGTAACCCCCGCGCACCACGTTCAAGCAAAGGCACCCCAAGTTGATGCTCAAGTTGGGAGATCTTCATCGATAATGCCGGTTGCGAGATATTAAGATGCAACGCGGCGCGACTCAAAGAGCCTTGCTCAACGATAGCGTGAAATATCGACAGGAGGCTGGCGTCTGGAGTTATCATTTTGCTGATACCATACCACAGTTTTATTATTTGTGCAGAAGATATTTCATTCGTTAAATGCCCGGATAAACATAAAGAGGAAAAATTCCACCAGCAAAGCTGGTGGTCGAGCTACTTGCGTAAGCTTTAGGTGCGGGCAAGCCCGCATTTCCGATGGGGAAATAAAATGTCTGACCAGTTTACCGTCGCTATAATCGAGAACAAGTTCCTAAGCTATGAGTTTTCGGAAGTGGCTGCGCGCTGCCTAAATGCAGGATTTCGAGTTATAATCTACAAATCTCAAAATGAATTCCAATCTTCGGTATCAGACTATACCATAATTGATGCGATTTTGTGTCTAGGAAATACACCTTTTACAGCGGACATTCTTGATCTAATGCCGCGTTTGCGTGTTTTGTTGTCGGCGGTGACCGGCACCGAGGGATTCGATATCGAAGCCGCGACTGCGCGTAATATTCTCGTGGGCAACGGGCAGACGCAGATGAATTATACCTGCATGGCGGAATCTACGATTCTTCTTGTTCTTGCCGCCCTATACCGTCTTGATGAGACGAGACGTATTTTGCGCGACAATCTCCCTCGACCTTCGCCTTTAAACGCACGCGCGCTGTATCGTAAAAAACTTGGCTTTGTAGGGTTTGGCAAGATCGCTCAAGAAATGGCGGCGCGGCTGATGCCCTGGGGGGTGGAGATGCAAGCCTATGTGCATCGCGCCAATCCAAATCTGGAAAAGCTCAACATAAAAGCCGTAACGCTCGAAGAGCTTCTGAAAGATAGTGATATAATAAGTCTGAATTGTAGTCTCAACGAGCAAACTAAGCATATTTTGAATGCGGAGCGTCTTGCTTTGATTCGCCCCGAGGCAATTTTAGTGAACACTGCTCGCGGTGGGCTGGTTGATGAAGCTGCTCTAGCGGTTGCGCTGAAAGAACAGCGCATTGGTTATGCTGCGCTCGATACGTTCGAGGTTGAACCGCTGCCAGAGGAGAGCCCGTTGCGTGAATTGCCCAATGTAATGCTCACGCCACACATGGTTGGTCACACAGCCGAAACAAACCAGACGATACTGGAGACCGCTTGGAATAGTCTGGTTAATGCGTCCTCCTGGCAGCCTGTAATTTATGTAAAGAATCCTAATGTGCTGGCGCATTGGAGGAGCAGAGAATTGACTTAATTTAAAAAGATAAAACAAAAATGGAGAAGAAAAAATGACTGTCCAGCAACAAAACCCTCTAGGACGGGCTCCTGTTAGGGCTTATGCAATCGTATTGCTTCTATTCGTATTTCAAACGCTAAACTTCTTTGACAAATTGGCGTTTGGCGTCTCGGGCGTACCGATGATGCAGGAGTTTGGCATCACGCCAAAGCAGTTTGGCTTGATTGGAGCGGTCTTCTTTATCTTCTTTACTGTCGGTGGTACGATCATAGGCAGCTTTTTCGTGGGAAGGTACCGCAGCAAAACAATACTTTTGGCTCTTGCCGCGATTTGGACGGTTAGCCAGTTGCCCACGGCGTTTACCCACTCGCTCGCCGTCATCATTGCCTGCCGCATGTTGCTTGGCATTGGTGAAGGTGCGGCCTTGGCCACTGCAATGACGGCGGCTTTTGAATGGTTTCCTGTCGCGCATCGTAACATACCGTCTTCAATAATTTTGCAGGGAATAAGCGCCGGATTCCTCATTGGTGGGCCGCTGTTGTCATTTTTTGTTATAAAATTTGGCTGGCGATCGAGCTTCTTGCTCTGCGGTCTGTTGAGCTTCGTTTGGATGCTGCTTTATACAGCAATCGCCAAGGATGGACCGTTTATGCATCGTCCTGTGTCGCCTGCGGTGGCTGGCTTCAAGCTTCCTTTCAGAGTGCTATGGTTGGATCGGACGGTCCTTGGCGTTTTGCTAATGACGCTCTGCAGTTACTGGGTCATCGGTATGGCAGCGGTCTGGTTGCCGCCATTCCTTCGCCTGGGCCTGGGCTATGCGCCGATGCAAGCTGGTTGGATCATCTCAGCTATATATGTTGTACAGTCGCCGCTTTTGCTTGCTAGCGGGTGGTGCACGCAGGCAATGCGCCTGCGTGGCTGGAGCTCGCGGGCTTGCTTGGGCATAAGTTCTGGCTTGGCCATGTTGGTTAGCGGCTTGGCTTTGGTCGCAGCAGTCATCTTGCCTGTAGGTTGGGAACAGACTGTCCTTCTGGCCGCGGCCTTCTCGGTGCCTAGCGTCACGACTATTTTTGGCCCTGTGATCCTCTCCGCCGTAGCGCCGCCTGCGCAGCGAGACCGGCTGATCGTGGTTATTATTGCGGCTACATCTATCGCGGCTTTCTTCTCGAGTTATGCAAATGGTTGGATCGTTGGGCGGTTTCCGGAGGCCCAGCGTTACGGCTTTTCTCTCGCGTTTGGGCTTGGTGGATTGGTTTTACTGCTGGGTTCTTTGTTTGCCTTTACCATGATGTTTCCCGAGCAAACGGAAAAGCGCTTTCATGTTTATGGTATCGACGCGCAGAACATGGCGGGAGATTCCATCCTGGATTCACAGCATAATGCAATGCGAAGCTAAAGCTTTATCTAAACAATAAGAGTGAATAATGATGACATCCGATAGATCCCTTCATCCGATCTCCATCACAGAATTGGAACGCCGCTGGGCAATGCTTCGCAAATTGATGCGAGCGGAAAATCTTGATGCCCTTGTCTTTCAGAGCAACAATGATTGGCTTGGAGGCTATGTGAAGTGGCTTACCGATATTCCTGCGCAGAATGGCTATCCGCGTAGCGTTATTTTCTATCAAGACGAGCCGATGACAATAGTGGAGATGGGAGCGTTCGAGCTGCGACGAACTTTGGCGTCCGATGAACCGATTCATCGTGGAGTTAAAGAATTAATCGGGGTGCCGTCCTTCCTCTCGATTGACTATACGTCAGGTTATGAAGGTGGATTGGTTGCAGCCGAACTACACCGGCACGGAGTACGAAATGTCGGCATGGTGGGCGAAGGAGGAATGGCGCACGGATTTGTCAAAGCCTTGCGTGGCATTAGCAAAGATGCAGTGCAATTCCATGATTCTACCGATGCGGTAGATACGGTCAAGGCAGTAAAAAGTCATGAAGAACAGGTGATGATTCGCGCTGCTGCCGCTTTGCAAGATGATGTGTTTGCGCGGGTTTTAAAACAAATCAGACCAGGGCTTCGGGATACTGATCTGGCGGCCTTGGCGCAAAATGTCGGGCGCCAAGGTGGCAGCGAACAAGGTATAGTACTTGGCGCTTCCGCACCGATAGGAATGCGCTCAGTCTTCATGGGCAGCCATCTGCAGGGGCGGACTTTAGAAAAAAACGATCATATCTCGATATTGATCGAGATTAATGGTCCAGGCGGATTCTATACGGAAATCGCACGTACGATAGTGCTCGGGCGCGCTTCGAACGAACTGCTTGAAGGGTTTGAGGCCGTCAAGCAAGCGCAGGCTCACACGCTCTCACTGATCCGGCCAGGAGCCTCTTGTTCAAGCATCTTCGAGGCTCATAACCACTATATGAGATCCAACGGATTGCCGCCAGAAGCGCGTTTATACGCGCATGGTCAGGGGTACGATATGGTAGAGCGGCCCTTGATTCGCCAAGATGAGACCATGAATTTGGCGGAATCTATGTGTTTGGCAGTGCATCCTGGTTACGAAACAAAGTCGATGTTTGCAGTGATTTGCGATAATTATTTCGTGACGGAGATCGGGGTCAGCGAGTGTTTGCACAAAACCGAAAAAAAACTGTTTGAGCTTCTCTGATCGCTCGCCTCTAAAACCAGACGATTACCATGAGTTGGCGCAGTACATTGCCAGCTCCGGATAATTCCAAGCCGAAATGCTGGATAAAAAGGAATACTAACAAATAAAAAGGGAGAAAATCATGAATAAGATTATGTTGAGGCTTTCCACCTGCCTGGCGGCGCTGGCGTTTAGCGGCGTTGCCAACGCGGCCATGCAAGGTAGCAATGCCGAATACCCTCCCGGTAATACCTTAGGTATTCCAACGGGTATGCTACCACCGCCCGGTCTATATGTTACGTTCAAGCCAAGCTACACGCAGGGCAAGAGCGTGAATGGGGAAGGTCACTATACGGGTGGGCATTCTAGCGTTTGGGGAGCGACTGGCTCAATAGGGTATATCCCCGGTATTAAGATACTCGGCGCGCAATATGGATTTTTTATTCGATCGCTTGGATATCTTAACGTCGCTCTGACTAAGCCGGCAGCTGCGGGCGGCAAGACCTATAGCCGTGTAGGAATGGTCGATACCGAATTTACGCCTGTTTCGTTGAGCTGGAACCTGGGTCATCGTGTTTTTCTCAACGGTGAATTCTCGTTTTATATTCCAAATGGACAATACAGCTCGACAGCAACGGTTAACGTTGGCCAAAATCACTGGACAATTGAGCCGGATATGTCTGTCTCGTATCTGCCGGGTCCGTATCAATTCACCGCACATCTAACGATCGATAAGAATTTTGAAAACCAGAATAAGCATTACACAAACGGTACGACAATGGACTGGGATTTCACAGCATTGCGTTCCTTTGGCAAATTTAGTTTTGGACCAGTCGGTTATTTTTACAAGCAAATTACTCCCGATGAGGGGCCCGTGGCACTTAATGGTGGGTCACCAGAAGCTATAGCTGCGGGCGTTGATGCCGCCTACCATGCGAAGGGCTATCTTCTGAATATGTATTGGGTCCATGACGTTTATGATCGAAATGTGACGGATAATAGTAAAATTCTAATCTCTTTTGTGGTTCCTATTGCATAGGTGCATCTGATTTTGCGTGCGGATTTCTGTTCCATACTTATCTTGTGGTTCTTGAGCCGCACGAGGTGCCGTCGACTGCTTGTCGGCGGCACTTGAGTCCGTTTAAGGGTTCTATTGTTCCAGAAACTTAGCCAATTTAAACCTTATCAAGACATGATGTGCCGTTTTGAAATCATCGTCGATTTTGGTATTCTCTACAAACCTATCAAGCGGTGCATTTCCACAAGAAGGGCCGTGTCACGGTACGGGCGTGAAAGCAAGTCGCGACTAATGATAATTCCGAACAGACGGAAAGTCTTGCGTCAATTGGGAAAAAGTTTCCGCGTTGCGCGTTGACCATGTACTATTTGTTTTGGCCACTCCGTTTTTAATCAAAAGCGGTGTCGGATGGCTTGCTCCCTTATAAAGAAGGAACTTAAGATGATTTCTAGGCGCACTCGAATTGAAGACTTCTCTGTCGCCACGGTTCTGTATGATTTTGTGAACCGGGAGGCGCTGCCGGGCACGGGGCTGGAGCAGGAGGCCTTCTGGGCCGGGTTCGCCAAGCTGCTGAAGCATTTCGCCACCACCAACGCGGTGCTGCTCGGCAAGCGCGACGAAATTCAGAAAAAGCTGGATGGCTGGTACCGCGCCCAGAAAGGAAAGCCGCACGACCAGGGGGCCTATGAGGCCTATCTGCGCGAGATCGGCTATCTTTTGCCCGAACCGGCGGCGTTTTCGGTGGAAACCTCGAAGGTGGATGACGAGATCGCGGTGATCGCCGGGCCGCAGCTGGTGGTGCCGGTCTCCAATGCCCGTTACGCGCTCAACGCCGCCAATGCCCGCTGGGGCAGCCTGTATGATGCGCTCTACGGCACCGACGCGCTGCCGGAGACGGATGGCGCCACCCGCGGCAAGGGCTTCAACCCGGTGCGCGCGGATGCGGTGATCGCCCGTGCCCGCGCCTTCCTGGATGCGGCGTTCCCGCTGGAGGAGGGCAGCCACGCGGATGCGTTGGGCTACAAGGTTGAGGCGGGCAGGCTGGTGGTGCTGCTGCCCTCCGGCGATGTCGGCTTGAAAAATCCCGGCCAGTTCGCCGGCTATAATGGCGATGCCGCATCCCCCAGCGCGGTGCTGCTGAAGAATCATCATCTGCACGCCGAAATCGTCATCGACGCGACCCACCCGATCGGCAAGAACGACACCGCCCATATCGCCGACATCATCCTGGAATCCGCGATCAGCACGATCATGGATGCCGAGGATTCGGTGGCGGCGGTGGATGCCGATGACAAGGTGCTGGTCTATCGCAACTGGCTGGGGCTGATGCAGGGTACGCTGAGCGCCCCGGTGGAGAAGGGCGGCAAGGTTTTCGAGCGCAAGCTCAACCCGGACCGCAGCTACACCGCGCCGGATGGCTCGACACTGACTTTGCATGGCCGCTCGCTGCTGCTGGTGCGCAATGTCGGCCACCATATGCTGACGGATATGATCACCATTGATGGCCAGGAGGTGCCGGAGACGGTGATCGACGCCGTCATCACCTCGCTGATCGCCAAGCATGACCTCACCGCCCGCCGCAATTCCCGCCAGGGTTCGGTCTATATCGTGAAGCCGAAAATGCACGGGCCGGAAGAGGCGGCGAATGCCAATGCGCTGTTCGGCGCGGTGGAGGAGCTGCTGCAGATCCCCGCCAACACGCTGAAAATGGGCATCATGGACGAGGAGCGCCGCACCAGCGCCAACCTGAAAGCCTGCATCGCGGCGGCGAAGCATCGGGTGGTGTTCATCAATACCGGCTTCCTGGACCGCACTGGGGATGAGATCCACACCTCGATGGAAGCGGGCCCCTTCCTGCGCAAGAACGACATCAAGGCGCAGCCCTGGATCAAATCCTACGAGGACCGCAACGTGGATTTCGGGCTGGAATGCGGGCTGCAGGGCAAGGCGCAGATCGGCAAGGGCATGTGGGCCGCGCCGGACCAGATGGCGGCGATGCTGGAGCAGAAGATCGCGCATCCGAAGGCCGGCGCCAACACCGCCTGGGTGCCGTCCCCCACCGCCGCCACGCTGCATGCCATGCACTACCATGATGTGGACGTGCTGGCCCGGCAGAACGAGTTGAAGAGCCGCCCGCCGGCGAAGCTCTCGGACTTGCTGACGGTGCCGCTGGCGCAGGGCGTGAATTGGAGCCCGGAAGAGATCCAGCAGGAGCTGGATAATAACGCGCAAGGGCTGCTGGGCTATGTGGTGCGCTGGATCGACCAGGGGGTCGGCTGCTCCAAAGTGCCGGATATTCATGATGTCGGGCTGATGGAAGATCGTGCGACGCTGCGGATTTCCTCCCAGCATATCGCCAACTGGCTGCATCACGGCATCGTCTCCAAGGACCAGGTGCTGGAGACGCTGAAGCGCATGGCGCTGGTGGTGGACAAGCAGAATGCCGGCGATGCGGCCTATAAGCCGATGGCGCCCGGCTATGACGGCCCGGCCTTCAAGGCGGCGCTGGATCTGGTGTTCGAGGGGCTGAGCCAGCCCAACGGCTATACCGAGTTCATCCTCACCCGCCGCCGCCGCGAGGCCAAGGCGCTAGACGTTGCGCTAACTATGCCGTCTGATAGAGCATTAAGAGCTATATCCAGAATATTACGTGCCAAAGTTTCTCAAAGGAATGTCACATGAATTATGAGGGAAGTTAATGTTTCGTAATAATTTTTGTTCTACAAAATTGGATGCTGATTTCGATCGGCATTAGATCGGAGGTGAACTGATTATTTAAGGCCTCAGATCAATTTTTGTAAATTATTGAACGTTGGGAAATATATTGATGCGGTTAGCGGTTTTGAAGGAGCGTCGTGCGGGAGAATTCCGCGTGGCGGCCACGCCTGACACGGTGAAGAAACTGATCGGGCTGGGCCTGACGGTGGCGATTGAGACCGGGGCGGGGATCGCGGCGGCGATTCCGGATGCGGAATTCGTCGCGGCGGGCGCCGAGATTGTGCCGGATGCGGCCTCCGCGCTGGCCGGGGCCGGGATTCTCTTCGCCGTGGCCGCGCCGGATGAGGCGGTGCGGGCTTTGATCGCGCCGGGCACGCTGCTGATCGCCACCCTCGGCGCGGCGTCCGACCCCGCGCTGGCGCCGGCGCTGGCGGCGGCGAAAATCGATGCGGTGGGGCTGGAGCTGCTGCCGCGCATCACCCGGGCGCAGAGCATGGATGTGCTCTCCTCCCAGGCCAACCTCGCCGGCTATCGCGCCGTGATCGAGGGCGCTTATGAATTCTCCCGCGGCTTCCCGCTGATGATGACCGCCGCCGGCACCGTGGCGCCGGCGCGGGTGTTCGTGATCGGCGCCGGTGTGGCGGGGCTGCAGGCGATTGCCACCGCGCGGCGCCTCGGCGGCGTGGTCTCGGGTACGGATGTGCGCCCGGCGGCCAAGGAAGAGATCAAGTCGCTCGGCGCCAGCTATATCGGTGTCGATGACGAGGAATCGGCCAAGCAGACCGGGCCTTATGCCGGACAGATGTCCGATGAGTTCCGCAAGAAGCAGGCGGAGCTGATGGCCACCACCGTGGCAAAGAATGACATCGTGATCTGCACCGCTCTGGTGCAGGGCCGCAAGGCGCCGGTGATCGTCACCTCCGAAATGGTGGCATCGATGAAGCCGGGCTCGATCATCGTCGATCTCGCGGCGGAAGCCGGCGGCAATTGCGCCGAGACGGTGCCGGGCGAGACCATCACCACCGCCAACGGCGTGAAGATCGTCGGCCACAAGAACTGGCCCTCGCGCATCGCGGTGGCCTCCAGCCAGCTTTATGCCCGCAATCTGCTCACCTTCCTCACCAATTTCTGGGACAAGGACGCCAAGGCGCCGAACCTGAAGCCGGAGGATGATCTGATCAAGGGCGCGCTGCTCACCAAGGGCGGCGAGATCGTCCACCCCAACTTCAAGCCCGCCGTTTAATTCGCAGGGAGGCTTCATCATCATGACACCCGCAGACTTGGCCGCCCAGGCGGCGGACCTCGCCCATCAGGCCTCGATCCTGGCGCAGAACGCCGCCGGGGTGGCCGCCGTGGCCGCCCAGCACGCGCCGCCGGCAGCACCCTTCGTGTTCCTGTTCAGCATTTTCGTGATGGCCGTGTTCGTCGGCTATTACGTGGTCTGGTCGGTCACCCCGGCGCTGCATTCGCCTTTGATGGCGGTGACCAACGCCATCTCCTCCGTCATCATCGTCGGCGCGATGCTGGCCACCGGGCTGCATGGCTCGATGGTGGCGCATGTGTTCGGCTTCCTGGCGGTGGTGCTGGTCAGCGTCAATATTTTCGGCGGCTTCGCGGTCACCAACCGCATGCTGGCCATGTTCAAGAAGAAGTAACGCCAGATGAACCAGTCTCTCACCTCGTTTGCGTATCTCGTCGCGGCGGTTCTGTTCATCCTGGCGCTGCGCGGCCTCTCGCACCCCACCACCTCGCGCCAAGGCAACCGCTTTGGCATGATCGGCATGGTCATCGCCATCCTCGCCACCTTCCTGCATGGCGGGATGGATTGGGGCTGGGCGCTGAGCATCATCCTGGGCATCGCCATCGGCGGCGGCATCGGCCTGGTGGTGGCGCAGAAGATCAAGATGACGGCGCTGCCGCAGCTGGTCGCGGCCTTCCACTCGCTGGTGGGTCTGGCCGCCGTGTTCGTCGCCACCTCGGCGCTGAACGCGCCGCAGAGCTTTGGCATCGGCACGCCGCATAATATCCACACCGAGAGCCTGATCGAAATGTCGATCGGCCTGGCCATCGGCGCCATCACCTTCACCGGCTCGCTGATCGCCTTCGCCAAGCTGCAGGCTTTGATGAAGGGCACGCCGATCACCTTCCCCGGCCAGCATAAGCTCAATGGCGGGCTGGGGGTGTTGATCGTGCTGCTGATCATCGCCTTCGTCGCCTCCGGCGGCAGCACGGTGCTGTTCGCGCTGATCGCGCTGGTGGCGCTGGCGCTGGGCTTCCTGCTGATCATCCCGATCGGCGGGGCGGACATGCCGGTCGTGGTCTCGATGCTGAATTCCTATTCCGGCTGGGCGGCCTCAGGCATCGGCTTTACCATCGGCAATCTGGCGCTGATCATCACCGGCGCGCTGGTCGGCTCCTCGGGTGCGATTCTGTCCTACATCATGTGCAAGGGCATGAACCGCTCGATCATCAACGTCATCGCCGGCGGCTTCGGCAATAGCGGCGATGCCGGCGCGGTGGCGGGTGGTTCCTCCGGCGACAAGGCGGTGAAGCATGGCTCCGCCGACGATGCCGGCTTCATCATGAAGAACGCCTCCAAGGTGATCGTGGTGCCGGGCTATGGCATGGCGGTGGCGCAGGCGCAGCACGCGCTGCGCGAGATGGCCGACACGCTGAAGAAGGAAGGGGGGGAAGTGAAATACGCCATCCATCCGGTGGCGGGGCGCATGCCGGGGCATATGAACGTGCTGCTGGCGGAAGCCAATGTGCCGTATGACGAGGTGTTCGAGCTGGAGCAGATCAATAACGAGTTCGCCACCGCGGATGTCGTCTATGTGATCGGCGCCAACGACGTGACCAACCCGGCGGCGAAGACCAACCCGGCCAGCCCGATTTTCGGCATGCCGATCCTGGAAGTGGACAAGGCCAAGACCGTGCTGTTCGTGAAGCGCTCAATGGCGTCCGGCTATGCCGGCGTGGAGAATGAGCTGTTCTTCAAGGACAACACCATGATGCTGTTCGGCGATGCGAAGAAGATGACCGAAGAGATCGTCCAGGCGCTCAATCACTGAGATGCGACAAGGCCGGGACAAAATCCCAGAATAGAGCGCAGTCTTTTGCTGGCGACGCACTGGCAATTATAGCCTGCATAGGGTTTTTGTGCCTCGTGAATCGAGAAATGGGCTTTTGAGGTGTGCCTTATAAAACTGTGCGTGTGTCCTGCTTAGTTCAACCAACCAGTGTATTACTGTGCAAAATCCGGAATGATCTAAAGATTTTAAGTGCACTTTTTAGGCTCACTCGCTGCATGACCTGCGGTGCGGGCCCGCCTTATTCCTGCCTGCGCTGGACCGGGAATTACACCAAGGCGCAACAATTAGTGGCGGCCTTGCGGTGCGTCGGGTCCCAAGGGCTGGTTTACTCCAGCAGGCGCAACCCTGACGGCGTTTGGCAGGGCTGTCTTACGACGCCGCCTTTGCAAGGGCGCCATCTTGATTATCACTGGGATGGTGGTCGCGTTGATTTGGTCCGCGATGCGGGGACACGGGAGGTTTTTCGGGTGAAGGAATGCTGAAGGGGCAGGAGCAAACGAGAGCCAGATATGTTCGCAATTTACGAAGAGACATCCTTCAGTCCACCAGGGTTTTGGGAGGCCGATGGGTAGTTTGGGTATGCCTCGCGTTAAACGGTGCGGGCGTTGTGTTTAGGTTGGCCAATTAGGGCATTTTGAGCCAAAAATCGAAACGAGCGAGGATTTTTAAGTGTAGTATTTAGGGTAGTGCACATGATCTTTTGAAAGATAGAAGAATATACTTGACTAAATTTAATGTTGTTCCGTCTCATAACCTGAAGGTCCCTGGTTCAAATCCAGGTCCCGCAACCAAGTTTCTAAATAAAATCAAAGAGATAAAGCGCCGCAGAAGGCGCTAAATAGGCCGAAACGGCCTAGCACATGTTTAACACATGGTCACCCTCTGGTAAAAACCTGACAAGCTACGCGGTTGTAAAACCTTCACTGAGTGCAACCGCCGCTGATCGCCGGGCGCCTTGATCGAGATTTTGCCCGTGTCCGCGGCCCCGTTGGGGAGCGTGCGATGGACGACCATCACGCCTTGTTGGGTGGCAAGCTTCAGCTTTACCGGCGCGGCAATAGCCGCTTCTGGCAGTGCTCGGCCTCGGTGGGCGGCAAGCAATGGCGGGCCACCACCAAACAGGAAAAACTCACCATTGCTCAGAAGGTAGCTGAGGACTGGTATCTCACGCTGCAAGGCAAGCAGGCCGCCGGCACGCTGGTGACGGAAAAGACCGTCGCGGACGCGGCGGAGAAATTCTCCCGCGAATATGAGGTCATCACGGAAGGTGAACGGTCGCCCAAATGGGTGCAAGGCCATCAGATCCGGCTGCGCCTGCACTTACTCCCCTTCTTCGGGAAAATGGGCCTGTCCGAGGTGACGCCCGGGGCCGTGCAGGATTACCGGGTGCATCGGATTGAGACCGCGACGAAAGCGGGCGCGAAGACGCCGGCGCGTAGTACGCTGCATGATGAGGTGGTGACGCTGCGCCTGGTGCTGAAGGCGGCGATCCGCCATGGCTGGCTGACCTATCTGCCGGATCTGTCGCCGCCTTATAAGACGCAGGGCAAGATCGTGCATCGGCCCTGGTTCAGCCCCGAGGAATATAAGCAGCTTTACACGGCGTCGCGGGAGTGGGCGCGCAATCCGCCGCAGCCACAGTATCGGTGGAATGCCGAGCAGATGCACGACTACATCCTGCTCATGGGCAATACCGGGTTGCGGCCGGATGAAGCGGGCAATCTGGAGCATCGGGATGTGGCGATCGTGACGGATCATGCCACCGGGCAGACGATCTTGGAGATCGAGGTGCGGGGCAAGCGCGGTGTGGGATTCTGCAAGAGCACGCCGGGGGCGGTGCGGCCTTATGAGCGGCTGCTGAACCGGCCGAAGCCGACGCGGGGGCTGCAGAAGCGCAACCGGAGCAAGAAACACCCGAATGAACCGTTGCCGATGGAATTGCCGGAGCCGACCGACAAGGTGTTCCCGCAAGGCGGGCAGTTGAAGCTGTTCAACCGGATTTTGGACAAAGCCAAGTTGAAGGCTGATCGGGATGGCAAGCCGCGTACGGCTTACAGTTTGCGGCACACCTATATCTGTCTGCGGCTAATGGAAGGTGCCGATATTTATCAGATTGCCAAGAACTGCCGCACCTCGGTCGAGATGATCGAGAAGCATTACGCTGCTCATATCAAGAATACGCTCGATGCCGCCGCCATCAATGTCATGCGGCCGAAGGCCGCCCGGCAGGCGGAGAAGCAGGCGACGGCCACGACGAATGGGAAGGGTAGGGATGGTAAGGAAAACGGCAAGTCTCGGCGGGAAATGGCTGTGCCTGAGGAGCGAGCGGCCCGGGAAACCGGGCTGCGGGTCACGGAGGTGGATCTGGCGCCGGGGGCGCTGACAGAGGAAAATAGCGGGTAGCGCAAGCTACGCCGGTTGGGGACGGGCGAAGGCCCGGCCAGACAGCGAGCCGCTTGGCGGATCGCCAAAAAGCGCACCCCTTGCGGGTGCGCAATCAGGGGCTTGGCCCCGATGAGCTCCCTATGAGTGATAGCCTTTGGTCAGCTCGTCCAGAGCACATGGGCGTCGGATTTCGTGCAAGCTGCTTCGTTAAGATAAAATAAAAAGAAATGATCAGAGAACAGTCCGCGTTGGGGTAAAAGGGTAAAATTGATACAAGCGGGCATGGAATAAAAAAGCCTTGTCACATTCGTCGGGGCTGCCTCGTCTTATCTGCGCAAACCGCAAATAGGAGCGATACTATGGAATCCCGCATCGATTACTATGCAGCCGCGCCCGAGGTCATGAAAGCCATGCTGGCGCTTGAGAAAGCCGTGGTGACCTCCGGGCTGGAAAAGAGCTTGATCGAACTGGTCAAGACCCGCGCGTCTCAAATCAATGGCTGCGCCTTTTGCATTGACATGCACACAAGGGACGCCATGAAGGGCGGCGAGACGGCGACCCGCCTGCTTCTTTTGGACGCCTGGCGCGAGGCGCCGTTTTACAGCCCGCGTGAACGGGCGGCTCTGGCCTGGACCGAAGCCTTGACCCTGATTTCCGAAACCCATGCGCCGGATGAGGATTGGGCCGCGTTGAAGGCCGAATTTTCGGAGGCGGAGATCGTGAAGCTATCTTTGCTCATCGCGACCATCAACGCCTGGAACCGGCTGGCCATCGGCTTTCGCTCGGTGCCCGTGGGCAAATAGCCGATGGATGCGGCGGCGGACTTTCTTCCGCATCGAGCGGCACTGGTTGGTCTCGCCTACCGGATGACAGGTTCACGCGCCACAGCCGAGGACATCGCGCAAGAGGTCTTCCTCCGTTGGGAAAGGGCGGAACGAGCAGACATTGCGCTTCCCCGCGCCTGGCTGATGAAAGCGGCGGCGCGGCTGGCCCTTGATCATTTGAAGTCGGCTCAGGTTCGGCGAGAAACCTACGTTGGCCCCTGGCTGCCGGAGCCCGTTCTGGAAGATCAGGCCGCGCCGCAGGAGGAAGCCTGGTCGCGGGCCGAGAGCGTGTCGCTCGCCTTTCTTCTCACACTCGAGAGGCTCTCGCCGGCCGAGCGGGCCATTTTCATCCTGCACGATCTGTTCGAAATGCCGTTCAGCGAGTTGGCCCCCATTCTCTACAAAACTGAATCGGCTTGCCGGCAATTGGCGGTGCGCGCCCGCCAGCGCCTTGGTGAACCGAAGCCGCGCCACAAGGTTTCGGAGGCAGACGGTACGCGATTGGCAAGAGCCTTTCTGGCCGCGACCCAGACCGGCGATGAGGTGGCCCTGCGCGATCTGCTGGCCGAGGATGTGGTCCTCCACACTGACGGGGGTGGTATCCGCCCGGCGGCTCTCAATCTCATCCATGGCGCCGAGAAAACAGCGCGCATGCTCGCAAGGCTTGCGTTGAAGAAGATGGATGCGCCGGTCTCGCTATATTGCGGCCTCATCAACGGCATGCCCGGGTTCGTCACCAAAGAACCGGACGGCTTGCCCCAGGTGACTGTCCTGGAGATAGGGGATGAGCGCATCGCGGCGGTCTATATCATTCGCAATCCCGAGAAGCTCGGCGCGATCGCCGAAGCGCTAGACTTCACAACTAAACGGATGAGGTGGATGGCTCCCGCTCACGGCATCTAAGTGCCAGGATGGGGTTGCTGTCAGGCAAACCCGAGCCAAAGGAGCCGCCCGTATGCAGATTACTACCATCGGCCTGGATCTGGTCAAACATGTTTTTCAAGTTCACGCTGTGGACACCGAGGGACGCGTAATCGTGCGCAAAGCGTTGCGACGAGCGCAAATGATCCCTTTTTTGCGAAGCTTCCGCGTTGCCTCATTGGCATTGAAGCGTGCGGCACTTCTCATTATTGGGCTCGGGAGTTGATGCAATTGGGGCATGAAGTACGATTGATGCCACCCGCTTACGTGAAGCCCTATGTAAAACGAGGGAAGACGGATGCGGCCGATGCAGAGGCGATTTGCGAAGCTGTCACACGGCCGATGATGAGGTTTGTACCTGTAAAATCTCCCGACCAACAGGCCATATTATCGATGCACCGTACGCGAAGCTTGCTGGTAAAGCAGCGGACCCAGTCGACGAACATGATGCGAGGGTTGCTAGCTGAGTTTGGAATCAACATACCAGAAGGACTGGAGCGCGCATTATTGCTGGCGCGGCAGATTGTCGCCGGTGAATCGCCCAGTGTGCCAGCTGCGGCAATCGAGATGGTGGGTATGCTCGCACAACAAGCGCTCGATACTCACTCCCGGCTGCAGGAGATCGATCGTAAGCTTGGCGCGTTGCAAAAGTCCGACGAGATGGCCAAACGCATAGCTACAATCCCAGGCATCGGACCTGTTGGCGCAACGGCGTTAGCAGCCGCTGTCACCGATCCAGGTCAATTCCGCTCCGGCAGACAGTTTGCAGCCTGGCTCGGATTGACGCCGCTCCAGAATTCCAGCGGAGGTAAAGAGCGGCTCGGCGGAATATCAAAGATGGGCGACAAATATTTGCGAAGACTGCTCGTGATCGGCGCAACGTCCTTGGTTCGGCGAGCAAGGCACAAACCGGAAACCGCGGACTCGCGTTTGGTCGGACTTCTGGCCCGCAAGCCGGTGCGGGTTGCCACCGTCGCCATGGCAAACAAGATGGCCCGGATCGTTTGGGCAATCATGACGAGAGGCGAGGTGTACGAGCGATCCCATGCGCCAATGCTCGCAGGATAAGCGTTAGGAACTCACTGAAGCAAGCCAGCTTCAGGAGGTTGTTGGGACGATGTGAAGTGATGGCGAGACCGGTCAGGCCGGGAACAGGGACAACCCACCGAATGTCGAAGGCGTCATAGCCTGATAAGCAGAATGGGACCCGGTTCGCGGACTCCATCAGGGCCAGCAGTCCTATGCTGACTGCATCAACAGGCCGGACAGAAGACTGCACCCGACCAATGCGCCGAAACATCAAATCGTACTTGACAACGCGGGAGCCATCCACAGAAGACATTAGCGTAGCGCAATTTTCAGAAATTGAACTTACTGTTCTCCATCCGTCTGGTTCTGGGAAAGGTTTAAAACAATCTCTCTGAATGCAGTGATTGCTGCTTCGTCGGCGCGTTTCAGCATTACGAGGTTCAGATGGGCACGCCCTTTTCGAGGGACGGCGATTTCACGAAACACGACATTGTCCATTCTAATCATCCTGAGGGATTGAGGGACAATCGTGACTCCAAGGCCGGCACCGACCAAGCTCAGAGTCCCGATCATTTGGGGAGCTTCGTATCCAATAATCGGCGTAAATCCGTTGGCCCGGCAGGCAGACAACAATGCGTCATAGAGGCCCGCACCTGGCCCGTGAAGGTAAGCCACAAACACATCCGTCGCGAGGTCTTTGAGCCGCAGCATTTCGCTGCTTGATGACTGCGCAAGGCGATGGGTTGCTGGAAGCGCGGCTACCATCGGCTCTTCCAAAAGATGCTCGACGCGGAGGTCGGGTGGCACGCGAAGCGTTGTGCGTGCAAAGGCAAGATGTATCTCCAGTGACTGAAGCTTTTGAAGAAGGTCTGGGGAGCTGCCGTGATAAAGCTCCAATGTCACATCGGGATATGCCAAGCGGTAGGCACGAATTGCATCGGCGGGAAACGGATGAAAAGACGCTGAGGAAGTGAGGCCGATACGGAGCGTCCCTGCCGCCCCTTCTCCTACCTGCCGTGTCGCGGCAGCGGCGCGTTCTACCTCTTCAAGAATGCGTTGCGCGTATCCAAGCAGTGTTTGACCGGCTTCAGTCAACTCTACACCACGCGGTTTGCGGATGAAAAGCTGGGCCCCTATTTCCTGTTCCAGCACCTTGATCTGCTGACTTAGCGGTGCCTGCTGTATCCCGAGCTGTGCGGCAGCGCGAGTGAAATGACGCACCTTCGCAATGGTTACAAAATATCGCAGTCGACGCAGGTCCATATCATATATAATGCATATGGATTGGGGTTCTTCAATATATTTGAAGATATGAATATGAATGTTTATGTTGAAGACATGCTGGCCCCTCTACCTCTTGTTATCGACCTCCTAGAATGGCTCGTCGCGGAACCTCGGGAATATCGGGAAGTCATGGATGCTTGGCGCACGAGCTGCCCGCGACTGCCTGTTTGGGAAGACGCCGTAGATTTCGGGTTGGTAGAACGGGTCAGCATAGGATCAAAGACATTGGTTCAATTGACCGATGCAGGACGTGATTTACTTAGGCGAAATCGTTCATGAAAATAGCCATTCTCGACGATTGGTTCGACACGTTACGTACGCTGCCTTGCTTTGCAAAGCTCGCCGGTCACGAAGTGAATATTTACACGGACCATGTCGAGGATGAAGATGAACTAGCAAGGCGCTTAGCCGAGATAGAAGCTATCGTTCTGATCCGTGAGCGAACATCTATCCAGGCTGGCCTTGTCGAACGCCTGCCGCGCTTGCGTCTTATTAGCCAGCGCAGTGTCTATCCTCATATTGATATCGATGCCTGTACGCGCAACGGGGTTCTCGTCTGCTCGAATATGCACGCGGACACTCCCTCTTTTTCCACGGCTGAATTAACCTGGGCGCTTATTCTGGCCGCTGCTCGGAGGATTCCCGAAAACGCCGCGTCACTACGCGCTGGCAAGTGGCAGGCCGCCGTAGGGCATACGCTGCGTGGCAAGACACTCGGCGTCTATGGGTTTGGACGGATCGGCGCTGTTGTAGCCGGCTATGGCAAAGCCTTCGGAATGAACGTGCTGATCTGGGCCAGTGAGGAGTCACGTAAGAAGGCGACGGAAGCAGGGTATCAGGTGGCATCCAGTAAGGAAGCGTTCTTCACTGAAAGCGATGTCCTCACGCTCCATATGCGTCTCTACCCGGCCACGCGCGGCATCGTCACCGCGGGCGATTTGGCCCGCATGAAGCCCTCCGCTCTGCTCGTCAACACAAGCCGTGCCGGCCTCATAGAGAAAGGCGCCTTGGAAAAAGCCCTACGGCTGGGAAGGCCCGGGTCGGCGGCCGTGGATGTGTTCGAGAATGAGCCCGTGCGGGACCCGACTCATTCTCTCCTCGTCCTGCCGAATGTCACGGCAACGCCACATATCGGCTATGTCACCCACGAGGAATGGGATCTGCAATTCATGGATATTTTTGATCAGATTAATGCCTTCGATCAAGGGCACCCCATCCATATGGTCAATTCCGAAACACTCAACAAGAAGCAGTGAGGCAGTGTCGGAGGTTCCGGTTAGGGCGGAAGCCGACCATCGGGTTTCGGATGGACACCACGGACGAGCGGACTTTGCTGCCGGAGGTGCCAATCTCGGCTATCGACCCAACAAGGACATTGATGACCGATTCATCCATGCTTAAAAGCGGACACTCATCGCCATAGTATGTTATCGGGCTGGAAACCTGATCATGCCCCCCATCATGTCATGAGTCCTTCTTCTTCAGGCACTATTTGAAGTGCGGTGGGCACGAAATGCATCTGCAATTACCTTTAGTGCTTTGCGAGAACGTTCGTCAGTAAGTGCAGAATGTAAAACGACTTTACCGCTAGGTATCGGCGGCAACCCAAGGCTTCTGCTTACTTCGGCCGCCCCTGGCGGTGCGATACGATAGGGTAGGACTGCTACACCCACCCCTGCAGATACAGCAGCCAGAACTGCCGAAGCGCCACCACCATGAAAGACCTCGATCCATGCGATTCCTGCCGAATCCAACAATTTAATCGTGAGCTCGCGCGTCCAGCACGTGCGGGATAGTGTGGCTATGCGTAAAGGCTTGCCTTGCGTGTGTTCGAAATTGCACGCGGCGAACCAGCCATATCGCTCATCACCTAATATTTCTCCGTCTCGCCTGTCGTCCTCTCGCTGAAGAATTGCGGCATCGAGCAAGCCTTTGTCGAACTGTTCCATCAAGACCTGAGAGTTATCGAGCTGAACCTCAATGGTCAGATGCGAATCATGCCCGTGCAACCGAGCAAGCAAAGAGGGGAGTTCTGGACCGACTGCATGAGCGGCGATGCCTAATGCGAAACGCCGCGCAGGAGCTGATAGGCTGGCAAGAGCACGATCATGCACGGCCACCAACACGCGGGCATCCTCAAGAAAAGCGGCTCCTTGCGCAGAAAGCCTCACTGAGCGGGGGGTACGTTCGAGAAGTCGATGACCAATATGATCCTCTAATCGCTTTATCTTCACGCTCACCGCTCCCTGTGTGCTGCCCAGAAGCTTGGCAGCACCGGTGAAGCTCAAGACATCAATAACAGTGACAAACGCGCGAACGGCATCCACATCGAGTGTCGGCATATCGAATCATCCAAAATCGTTGTCACTGAAATCCATATTAATCCTATTTTGTTGTGAATGAGAAGCTCTATGTTCGCTCAGAACGGAATTGGGACAAAGCGCATGAGGGCATCGGTGGGATTTCGGGACATGACCGCGATATTCGCCATATGCCTCACGTCTTTTATGTTTGGGCTAGAGATTTCCAGTGTTCCAGCCATTCTTCCCACCGTCGTCGAGGTATTCCGCGCTAATTTCGAGCAACTGCAATGGATTATGAACGCTTACACTATAGCGGTAACGACCGTGCTGATGGGAACGGGCGCGCTAGCTGATCGCTTTGGCCGAAAGCGAGTATTTGTGATCGCCATTCTTTTTTTTGGCCTGGCATCCTTGTTATGTGGATTAGCTGACACTCCTGGTGCCCTCATTTTCTGCCGCTTCCTGCAAGGTTTAAGCGGCGGCGCAATGTTGATTTGTCAGGTAGCCAACCTCTCACATCAGTTCCGCTCAGGCACGATACGTACCCATGCCTTTACTGCTTGGGGCATAATTTTCGGCGCGGGGCTCGGATTTGGGCCAATCATTGGCTCATCCATTGTCGTATTTTTGAACTGGCATTGGGTGTTTCTCGTGCACGGGGCACTGTCTGTGATCGCGCTGTTGCTTGTTGCTTACAGCCTAGACGGATCCCACGATGCTGATGCGGGACGTTTAGATATTATTGGCATTGCAACACTTTCTGTCTCGGTGTTCTGCTTGGCTTTCTACATCACGGCAGTGCCTCGCTTGGGGCTCAGCAGCGCCAAAGGGTTAGCTGTATTGGCCTTAGCGGCGATAAGCTTGGGATGGTTTGTTCTCGTGGAATCACGAAGACCCTTTCCTATGTTCGATGCCTCGGTTCTGCGTATTCCCGCATTTTCCGGTGCTTTGTTTGGCTCAGCAGGCATGAACTTCAGTTACTGGCCGTTCATGATTTATCTTCCTGTCTATTTTCGAAGGGTGTTGGGATATCATGACATTGAGATAGGGCTAGCACTGCTTGCCTACACGCTGCCCTCTTTGATTTTTCCGCCTCTTGGTGAGCGCCTGCTCCTTTGGCTGAAAGCAAAGTCCGCCATTCCGTTAGGAATTCTCATCATCGGGTTGGGTTTTCTGGTTATGTGGTCGGGTAATATTATTAAAGTAGATCCGCGGATATTTATTTCTGGGTGCCTCATCGCGGGTATGGGCGTTGGACTCACCAACACGCCAGTCACAAATACAACGACCGCCTCAGTGCCCAGCAATCGAGTTGGAATGGCATCCGGAATTGATATGAGCGCGCGAATGATCTCACTCGCCATTAATATTGCCATAATGGGGGCCATCTTTGTGGTGGGTGTCGAACATGCTCTTCCTGCCTCTTCAGGCGCGCGAGTAGAAGCCATAGCCATCGCGGGCGGAGAAATGACTGAATTTCCGCCTAAATTGGTGCATGCCGCCTTGGTAGACGGTTTTGGATTAATGTTGCTGTATGGTTTGGTTACTGCCTGGGTCTTAGCCGGTGCTAGTTACTTGAGCTTCCGAGCGAGGGCCAAGACAGTCGATTCCACAGAACAATAAGTCTCTGACTCCTGCTCATAATTGGAGCGTCGTCCAACGACCCAAGTTGGTCGCACATGCTAGTTGGCGCCGTTTTAGAAAGCGGGCACAAACTTCTGGATACGTCTAGTTCCGGACTAACCCGCCATCAACGATCAGGTTTTGCCCAGTTACTGCCCTGCTCCAGTGGGATGCAAAGAAAAGAACGGCATCTGCAAATTCTGCCGGCGTTGTGACGCGACGTAAGGGAGTTAGACCCGCGATAAAATCAAAAACAGCTTCCGGCGTTGCTGCACTGGCATCCGTAGTACGCAGAAGACCTCCGGAAACCATATTCACCGTGATGCCGTCAGGGCCAAGATCGGCAGCGGCCGTGCGTGTGAGGCTTAGAAGGGCTGCCTTGGCTGCTGTGTAATCATGATACGGCACCACGGGATTCTGAAACAGATTCGTACCGACAGTCACGATGCGCCCGAAACCGTTCTTCGCCATGACGGGAGCGGCGGCTTGCATGACATTGAGAGCGCCACAAAGCGATACGTTAAGTTGGGCTGAAAAATCATTCCATGGAATGGTTTGTAAGCGTTGCCTTGCATCTCCGTTGAATTGGAAATCGCTAAGCGCATTATGGACAATGGTTGTGATCGGCTTGCCGAAAGTCTCGCTTGCTTTCTTGATTAGCTGATCGACCGCTTTCCTGTCGGCGATATCCGCTTGCAGAGCGATGGCCCGGTCCCCGAGGCTATGGGCGAGATTATGGGCAGATTCCGAGCTACGGTGGTAGTTGATGATCACCCGCGCTCCCTCGCGTGCGAAAGCGGTTGCTACAGCAGCGCCCAGTCCGCGCCCTGCACCAGTAACAAGAACGATCTGTTCCTCAATGTCCATTATTTATGCTTCCTGTTTCCAAATCTCATGAAAATGATGTAGAGGCCCATGACCTCTTCCGACGTTAAGCAAGCTGCTTGCGACAAGTGCCTGCTGGACGTATTTTTTGGCGTGCCTGACAGCATCCTCGACGCAACGGGTTGTAAGTAATGCGGTTATAGCTGCTGAAAGGGTGCAGCCAGTTCCGTGGTCATTGAGCGTCTTCACCCGTGGCGCACCCAACTCAATCACTTCGCCTGGACCCAGAAGAAAATCGGTACTCTGAGTATCGTGCATCATGTGTCCACCTTTGAGTATCACCCAGTCGGACCCCAGCTTTCTGAGAGCCCGTAGTTGCTCTTGCATTTCCTGGCAGGTGCAGGCCAGCGCAGAATCAAGCAGAACGGCGGCCTCCGGCAAATTAGGGGTGATGACGGTGGAGAGTGGCACAAGATGCTCTCGGATAGCCTTGACCGCATCCGGTCTGAGGAGATGATCTGTTGATTTCCACTGAGAAGTGACCCGGGAATTCCATCGAGAATTGACCCGCCCTTTGGTTATGATTTGGGTTTCATGATGGGGTCAAGGGCTGATTTTTTCCTTTCGTTTTTGGGATTTCTGCACCGAGCTGTTCTTGAACCTGAAGCTGTCATTTCCGGTTTCCAGGATGTGACAATGGTGCGTCAGGCGATCGAGGAGAGCGGTGGTCATTTTGGCGTCGCCGAAGACGGCGGACCATTCGCTGAAGCTCAAATTGGTGGTGATGACGACACTGGTGCGCTCGTAGAGCTTGCTGAGCAGGTGGAACAGCAAAGCACCACCTGAGGCGCTGAAGGGCAGATAGCCGAGCTCATCAAGGATGATGAGATCGGCGTGGATCAGGCGGCCAGCAATCTGACCGCTCCGACCCTGGGCTTTTTCCTGCTCCAAGGCATTGACCAGCTCGACGGTGGAGAAGAAGCGGACGCGCTTTTTGTGGTGCTCGACGGCCTGCACCCCGAGGGCGGTGGCAATATGGGTCTTGCCCGTGCCTGGGCCGCCGACGAGCACAACATTGTCAGAGGGCTCGATGAAGTCGCAGCGATGCAACTGCCTGACCAGGGCCTCATTGACCTCACTGCTGGCGAAGTCAAAGCCGGCCAGGTCGCGATAGGCCGGGAAGCGAGCCGCCTTGAGCTGGTAGGCCATGGAGCGGACCTCGCGCTCGGCGGTCTCGGCCTTGAGCAGCTGAGAGAGCACGGGGATGGCGGCCTCGAAGGCCGGCGCCCCCTGCTGGGCCAGTTCGTCGACAGCCTGCGCCATGCCGTGCATCTTCAGGCTGCGCAGCATGATGATGAGTGCGCCGGCGGCGGGATCATGACGCATGGCGGGTCTCCCCGGTGGAGCGCAAGCTGTCGTAGCGTTCGACGTCGGCCCTGGGCTCATTGGCCAAGCTCAGCGCCTGCGGCGCCGTCACGGCTGGCGGGGTGGCGGGCGTGCCGTCGATCAGCCTGTGGAGCCAGTTGAGGATATGCGTCTTGGCCGGCACGCCGTCTTCCAGCGCCAGTTCCACCGCAGCCAGCACCGCCTGCTCGTCATGGTGCAGCACCAGGGCCAGGATCTCCACCATGTCACGGTCGCCGCCTGGCTGCTGCAGGAGATGCCGCTGCAAACGCCGGAACGCATCGGGCAATTCCAGGAATGGCGCGCCGTTGCGCAATGCGCCTGGCTTGCGCTGAATCACCGCCAGATAATGCCGCCAGTCATAAATCGTGCGGCCGGGACCGTGTGTCCGCTCAATAATGCGGAGGTGTTCGCAAATGATCTGGCCTTCCGCCGCCACCACCAGCCTGTTGGGGTAAACGCGCAGGCTGATCGGCCGGTTGGCGAATGATGCTGGCACGCTGTAGCGGTTGCGCTCAAAATGGATCAGGCAGGTCGAGGAGACCCGCTTAGTGTGTTCCACGAACCCATCGAACGGCCGCCCCATGGGCATGAGGTTCTCGACTTCGCTCGCCCAGACATCGGCGATCGTCCCTGGCTCACTGCCATGCTGCGTTTGCGCCCACAGCTCCTGGCAGCGTTGTTCCAGCCACTCATTGAGGGCATCGAGGGTTTCAAAGGGCGGCATGGACTGCCACAGGCGATGACGGGCATCCTGAACGTTCTTCTCAAACTGCCCCTTCTCCCAGCCTGAAGCCGGGTTACAGAAATCGGGCTCGAAGAGATAATGGCTGGTCATCGCCTGGAAGCGCAGGTTGATGCTGCGCTCCTTGCCGCGGCCGACCTTGTCCACGGCCGTGCTCATGTTGTCGTAAATTCCCCGCCGCGACACGCCGCCGAGCACCCGGAAGGCGTGGTTATGGGCATCGAACAGCATCTCATGCGTCTGCAGCAGATAGGCACGAATAATGAAGGCGCGGCTGTAACACAGCTTGGTATGCGCTACTTGCAGCTTCATGCGGATACCGCCAATGACCGCGAAGTCCTCGCTCCAGTCGAACTGAAACGCTTCACCTGGCGCAAAGGCCAAGGGCACGAAAGTGCCACGCCCGGCAGTCTGCTGCAGACGTTTGCACTCCTCCTTCCAGGCGCGGGCAAAGGCCGCCACCCGGTTGTAGGACCCGTCATAGCCAAGGCTGACAAGGTCACCGTATAATTGCTTGACCGTCCGCCGCTGCTTGCGCGGCCGGCTCGCCTCACGCCGCAGCCATGCCGCCAGCTTCTCGGCATATGGGTCCAGATTGCTCGGACGGTCCGGAACCTGAAACTTCGGCTCAATCTGGTCAGACCGAAGATATTTGCGGATCGTGTTCCGCGACACCCCAAGCCGCCGGGAAATCTCCCGGATCGGCACATGCTCACGCTTATGCCACCGGCGAATAATGCTCAAAAACGCCATGTCCAACACTCCGTTCGCCCCCGCCTCTTCCAGACGGGGAAACAGTCAAACATGGGTCAATTCTCAGTGGAAAAATCCGGCCTCCCCGGGTCACTTCTCAGTGGAAATCAACAAACAAAGCGATCTGCGCCCGCTGGACATGCTTTATCGGACGGTTGCGGTCGCCGATAATGGCGAGCAGTCGCTCGCGATCTTCCACAGGGACGAGGACACTGACGGTTTGGGCCATGCCACAACATTCGCATGTCCAGCCAAAAACGTGAATCTTATGAAAGCGTCAATGCACTAGGTATTTACGAGCGACTTAATACCTGCTGCGGTGAAGCGAACCAGCATTGAATAAGGGCGCTTTCCCAAAGATTTGGCGCCGAGGCGTTCGGCGCGGCCATTTAGCGAGTGAGCCTGCATACGGGCTCCAATTGCAAAGAGGTATGCCCAAGCAGCTTGGTCTTGAGTTAGCTTCGGGAGAGCTTTTCTGAACGCGGGGATAAAATAAAGAGCGGAAGGATCGTAAAACTTTTTTACGATCGCCACGGAACGATCGTCGGGTGAGGTAGTAACTTCGGCCAGCATTTGTATATAAAACAGCAACTTACCTTTTGGCTCGCCGAGCAATTCGTCCAACGGCATAAATAAAATAGATAGCACTTGCTCGAGCGCGATATCGCTTTGCGCGGCGCAAAGCTCATCGAGCTTGTTGAGACGGACACGGCTTATAACACTTGCCCGTCTTTCAAAGGTTGCTTCGTATAAAGCGGCTTTATTTTTGAAATGGTAATGCAGAAGCGATTGTGAAATCCCGGCTTCTTCTGCGATAGCGCGCATTCCAGCCCCTTCAAAGCCGCGTGATCCAAATACTTTTTCGGAAGCGTCCAAGATGCATGAAATCGCGCGTGCCGCGATTGGCTCGGAAGGGGAGGTCTCCGGCATCTTCTTGATAACAGGTGTTGCCTCGATTGGCATTTCCGCGATTATCCCGTTTTCCACCATACACCACCTCAAAAAGAATATAACGCAAATCGCTTTTTAACAAACCCTTGACTGATCGATCGATCAGAGAATATACCCCCATATGAGGATCGAAAAAGCAGATTGTCAACCTGCTTTAGGGTCATCTTTTGGCAGCCAACGGCCACTTTATCGCTAGCTTACGGCGCTCGGCGTACTTGAGGTCGTTAATTTCGCTGATCGAGCGCCGTGTCAGAATTAAAAATACCAGGAGAAACGGTTGATGCTGAACAAGAATTCAAGTCAGGCGATAGATCCCAACAAACCCTTGACGGCAAACGTAGGGTGTCAGGATACGGTTCTACTCAATGATTGGCACGTCGTCGGGTACTCCAGCGATTTCGATCAGGGCCTACTCTATCCAATTCGGCTCTTGGGGCGAGATCTAGTGGCCTGGAGGGATAGCCATGGTGGAATCCATGTTTGGGAAGATTTGTGCGTCCATCGTGGGGCGCCTCTTTCTCGTGGTTGGATCAAAGACGACCAGGTAATTTGTCCCTATCATGGCTGGCACTACGACTGCGCAGGGAAATGCACGCTTATGCCCGCTGCTCCCACAGAAGCGCCCATGAAAAAAGCACAAGCGTTTCCGCATTTGGCCGAAGAAAAATATGGCTTAGTGTGGACATCTTTGGGTACGCCTTCCGAATCAATTCCCGTTTTGAACGAGTGGGACGATGACCGGTATACTAAGGTCATGTGTGGGCCTTGGCATTTCCATGCAAATGGATTCCGGACTCTGGAAAACTTTCTAGATGCGTCTCATTTCCCATTTGTCCACAACGGCACGAATGGTGATGCTGACTCCCCGGATGTAATCGCACCTTACGAGGTATTCAAAACGGCTTCGGGCTTGGAGACGTCGGAGATAACACTGAGGCAGCCCAAGGGGGATGCGAGAGGTGTTCCCGTTATCAGCCATTACGTTTATAGCGTATTTCGGCCTTTTGTTGGCCACCTAAAAAAGCGAATGAATGACGTTGATAGCAATTGGACACCAGTTGCCAACGGAGAAAACTTCTATACCAACTTCTTTACCCTCCAGCCGATTGGCGAAACCGAATGCATTTTGCGTGTCGTCGCGGCATTCACCATGCAGCCTGGTCCCAGCGCAGAAGAGGTTCGCTCTCGCCTGCACAGAATTTTTACCGAAGACCAAGAAATTGTTGAAAGGCAGCGCCCCGAGCGTATTCCTTCTGATCTAAGATATGAACTTCACCATCGTACTGATCTGATGGGGCAGCGCTATCGTCAATGGTTACGGACAAAGAACATAACATACGGAGTGGTTTGATCTGAGATGACGCAAACACCCGAAATTGTTGTTCGGTTAAATAGCATCGAATACGGCGCCGAAGACATCAACATCTATAGTTTTGGTCGAGCGAATGGTTCTGATTTGCCGGCAGCGGACCCAGGGGCCCACATAGATATTGAGGTACAAAGTGGAGTACTGAGGCAGTATTCCCTTATCAATTACGGCGCTACGCTTCAGGAATATAAAATCGCTGTGCGGCGGGATCCTACGGGAAGGGGGGGGTCCGTGGCTCTGCATGATAGTAGTATTGTTGGAGAAAATTTCCATATATCGACGCCTCGAAATAATTTTCGTTTGCAAGAGACAAAGTGCAAAACCGTCCTTTTGGCAGGCGGTATCGGCGTCACCCCATTGCTTGGGATGTATAAGAAGCTCCTTCTTGAAAACGCAAATGTTGAACTGCATTACTGGGCAAAGCGGTCAAGTCAGCACCTTTATCGATCCTGGCTCAAGCAGCAAAGCACTGCCTTTCTGTATTCAACCGAAGGTGGGAGATCATTGATACCTAGCGTGACGGCAATTCTCCGTAACGCTGAACCCGATGCGCAGTTTTACTGTTGTGGTCCAACCGCGATGCTGTCCGAATTTGATGTTGCGACAGTAGGCATGCCTCCTGAAAAACTCCATACGGAGAGATTTTCAGGGAATTTGCCAATCGTATCTGAAGATAGCTTCGTTGTTCATTGCGAAAAATCTGGCGTCGATGTCGAAGTACTGCCAGAAGACTCTATTTTGAGAGCATGCTTGAGAGCTGGCTTGGATCTCCAGTATTCATGCGAAGAAGGTACTTGTGGTGCCTGCGAAGTGGAGGTCCTCGAAGGCCGGGTTGTTCACAATGATACGGTTTCCAGTCCAGAAAAGCATGATTCGCAACGAACAATGATGATTTGCTGCTCACGTGCGGCTGGTCCCACGTTGAAGATAAACATCTAGATTTATCGCAAGGTCTTCTAGACAAGTTGAAATAAAATCAAACAAAAGATCGGATGGAAACGATGTCGGAAAGGTTTTTGACAGACGGGATGGCGCGTTCGACTGAAGGAAAGTTGTCGCAAGAAACGTATCGTAAAGTCACTTGGAAGATAGTTCCCATGCTGTTTTTTTGCTACGTTATTGCATACCTTGACAGAATCAATGTTGGCTTTGCTCAGCTGCAAATGAAAACTGCGCTTGGCTTCAGTGATGCCATATACGGCTTAGGTGCGGGGATATTCTTTCTAGGTTACTTCCTCTTTGAGATCCCAAGCAATCTTGTGCTTCAAAAGATTGGAGCACGAAAGACCATTACCAGAATTATGGTTTTGTGGGGAGTAACATCCATCTCGATGGTATTCATCCATAATTCGACAACGTTCTACGTACTCAGGTTTTTCCTTGGAGCCTTTGAAGCGGGCTTCTTTCCAGGGGTAATCTTATATTTCAGCTATTGGTATCCTTCAAAATATAGAGGGCGTGTGACGGCATTGTTCTCGAGCGCATTTTCAGTCGCTGGTATTCTCGGCGGCCCGCTCTCGGGGTGGATACTGAAAGATATGTCTGGAGGCATGGCATTAATGGGCTGGCAATGGATGTTCTTGATTGAAGGACTTCCTGCGGTGCTCATGGGGGGAGCTATTTATTTCTATCTGGATGATAAACCTGAGGCTGCAAGCTGGCTAAACTCGGATGAGAAAGCCCTCATTAAACGCGACATTGAAGTCGAAAAACCTGATACCTCCAAACATCTTAGTTTAGCTACATTCTTAGATTGGAAACTGTACGCTCTCGCATTCAGTTGGTTCTGTTTCATCTGCGGCATCTACATGATCAGTTTTTGGCTCCCGGCGACGATCACTGGACTTGGAGTGTCGAATCCTCTTCATATAGGGCTTCTGATCGCAGTTCCCTATTGCGTCGCGACGATTGGGATGATCGTGATTTCCATACACTCAGATTACAGACAAGAGCGCCGTTGGCATTGTGCTATTTCTGCAATCGTCGGAGCACTTTGCTTGGTTTTTCTACAGAATTTCAAAGGCGATATTCTTGTTTCTATGATCATTCTTTCGGCTGGATCTCTTGGAATCTTCACAACGGTTCCCTTGCTCTGGACTCTGCCAGTATCGCATTTAAAAGCCAATTCTGCCGCAGCGGGAATCGCACTTATAAATAGCCTTGGCCTTTTAGGCGGTTTCGTCAGCCCGATCGTCATGGGATGGACGAAGGAATTGACAGGTAATCTTAGCTTAGGAAATCGCATTATAGCTGCATTGCTGGTCGCTGGCGCGGTGATGTTGCTTTTAGCAATCAGACCCTCGCCACAGAAGAAGCTCTCTTGAGCGCGCACGCTGATAAAGGATCTAAAGATGAAATTTATCGATCTGTCTATGTCGCTTCAGAATAATGTTCCTTCTGACCCGCCAGGATATGAGTTTCAAATAGACTACGTAAAGCATTCGGAGACGGTAGAGGTACTCCAACGCCGTTATCATGATTTGCATAAGGGAGATCTGATTGGCGGTGAAGCGTTCGCGTTGGAGCGAGTCAATCTATCTAGTCATAATGGTACACATGTTGACGCACCCTGGCATTATTCATCGAAGATGATTGATGGAACTCGTAGCAGAACCATCGACGAAATGCCCCTTGACTGGTTTTTCCGTCCGGGAGTGAAGCTAGACTTTCGCCATTTCGATGATGGATACATCGTTCAGCCGAACGATATCGATACTGAGTTGAGAAGAATTCAATATAAGATTAACCCCTTTGATATTGTGGTGGTTAATACGTCGGCTGGAGCCCGCTTTGGCGATCCTATCTACACTGAAAGTGGGTGCGGAATAGGGCGTGATGCTACGCTGCATTTAGTGAAGATGGGTGTGCGTGTTGTCGGCACCGATGCTTGGAGTTGGGATGCTCCTTTCAAGTATGTTGCTGAACGCTTTGCGAAAGGCCGCGACGGCTCGATTATTTGGGAAGGTCACAAAGCAGGAATGGAGGCGGAGTATTGCCAAATAGAAAAACTTCGTCATCTCGAGCAACTCCCTGATCACGGTTTTAAAATCTCTTGCTTGCCTGTGAAATTGCATGCTGCCTCTGCCGGGTGGACAAGAGCAGTTGCAATTTTTGAAGACGAACAACGATAAGGATTAAACACTCATGTCCATGTCTCAAATCAAGCGCGTCGAAACAGATTTCCTAAGCTATAAGGACTGTTTCGAGACGATTCGAATGCACCGTGAAGACGGTATTCTGGAGATGCAGCTTCACACAGATGGCGGCCCTCTTCGCTGGAGTCTGTTGGCCCACAACGAGCTGGAACGTGCGTTTCTTGAAGTATCCCGTGATCGCGGGAATGAAGTTGTTATTTTGACCGGAACAGGTGACGAGTTTTGTGGCCCAGCCATAAAACCGGGGATGCATCCCAACAGAAACTCCATGACCCCACAGATCTACGATCCGATCTTTTGGGAAAGCAAGCAATTGTTGCCGCATCTCTTGTCCATCGAGGCTCCGGTTATCTCTGTGATCAATGGACCGGCAGTGCGGCACGCGGAGATTCCACTTTTAGGGGATATAGTGCTTGCTGCAGAAGATACATATTTCCAAGACACAGCTCACTTCACGGGTGGGATGGTGCCCGGTGATGGCATGCATATTGTGATGCCCTTGTTGATGGGACTAAACCGGGGCCGATATTTTCTTCTTACAGGGCAAAAGATATCAGCGCCAGAAGCGAAGGAGATGGGGCTTGTCAATGAAGTTATGCCCAGGGAGGCCTTGAATGCCAGGGCATGGGAGCTAGCAAGAAAATTGTTGGAGCAGCCAGTCTTGGTCAGACGGTATACAAAAATCTCGCTGACGGAAGAGCTGCGCGGTAGGATGCACGGTTTGTTGGCATATGGCTTGGCTCTTGAGGGCATGGCGCGGATGAAAGGATGATGCACCTGCACCTTCGAGCGTTGGTGTGGTATTTCGCTACCGCAATGGTGAAAGACCGGTGGGGCGATAACCCACCTGCCGCCCCCCTCCGATCTGATTAGTGTTAGGCTTGAAGGCTCCTTAAGGAAAAATCGGCAACGTTGCGCAGCTGACACTCGCTCTTGGGAAGCGGGGAGCCGAAAGGCAACCGAAATGTCCGCTTTCCACGTTTAGCGTCGTGAGGTGGCTCGGTTTGTTTGAACAGTTTTACCCTGTTCTATAAGTGTTTTTCTGCCTTGGTTAAGCTGCCACCGGTATTGGCGTCAGCGTGTTGAAGTAAGCCTGATCGGGTGTTTTCCCGTCAAGGGCGGAATGGGGTCTGCGGGTGTTGTAGAAGCTGAGATACCGGCCGAAGCCGGCCCTGGCCTCGGGCACATTGGCGTAGGCGTGCAGATAAACCTCCTCGTATTTGATGCTGCGCCACAGGCGTTCGACGAAGACATTGTCGCGCCAGGAGCCTTTGCCGTCCATGGAGATTTTGATTTTATGGGCGGTGAGCAGCTTGATGAACTCGGTGCCGGTGAATTGACTGCCCTGGTCGGTATTGAAAATCTCTGGCTTGCCGTGCTTTGCCAACGCCTCCTGCACCGCCTCGATACAGAAATCCGCCTCCATGGTAATGGACACCCGCCAGGCCAGCACCTTGCGGGTGAACCAGTCCAGCACGGCGGCGAGATAGATGAAACCCCGCGCCATGGGAATGTAGGTGATGTCCATGGCCCAGACGTGGTTGGGCCGGGTGATGGGCAAATTACGCAGCAAATACGGGTAGATTTTGTGATCCGGTGCCGGTTTGCTGGTGTTGGGCTTGCGATACATCGCCTCTATCCCCATGCGCTTCATCAGCGTGGAGACGTGCAGCCGGCCCGCCGCGAACCCCTCCTGAGCCAGCAGACCTTGCAACATCCGGCTGCCGGCGAAGGGATGCTCCATGTGCAACCGGTCAATGCGGTTCATCAGCGCGAGATCAGCAGCCGGGACCGGCCGGGGCTGATAATACACGCTGCCCCGGCTGATGCCCAAAGCCGCTGCCTGGCGGTTGAGGCTCAGCTTCGCGCTCCGGTCGATCATTTTTTTGCGCTCGGCAACAGACCCGCCTTGCCGAGCGCGCCCGATAAAAAATCCCGTTCCAGTGTCAGCTCACCAATCTTGGCGTGCAGCGTCTTCACGTCCACCGCCGGCGCCGCCTCGGCCTTGGGCAAATCGCCAAACACCGCCGTGGCTCCTTCCAAAAGCTGGTCACGCCACGTCTTGATCTGGTTCGGATGAACGTCAAACTCCTGCGCCAGATCAAGCAGCGTCTTCTCACCCTTGATCGCCGCTACCGCAACTTTCGCCTTAAACGCCGGGCTGTGGTTCCGGCGGGGTCGTTTGGCCATGCGTCTCTCCTGCTCGCGGTTCTACACCGCTTCGACGCAGAAAAATCACTTATCCAGGCTGTTCAGATTCGCCGAGCCAGCTCTTCGTTTGGCGGGCCGCTCGCCCCCCCCCTCAACCGGACCGCTCGGCTTCCATTGAGCGGATCTCACGGAAAAGGCGTGAAGGGCCCGAAGAACGACGAGCCGCTGCGCGGGATTGGTGCTTGTGGTGCGGCCGTAGCACAGGCGCTGATTTGGTTTTTGTTGAGAGTTGGGGCGGCCCTGTCTGAGGGTCTTGGCTTTTTCGTTGCAAAGGAGCCTTCCATGACCAAGCCAGTTGCCATGCCTGCGCTCAGCCATCTGCGCCGGCGGATGATCGAGGACATGAACGTGCGCGGATTTTGCGCCAAGACCCAGCACGATTACTTGCCATCGTCTCGCGCTTTGCCGTCTTCCTGGGGCCCTCTCCCGGTACGGCGAGTGCGGAAGATGTCCGCCAGTTCCAGGTTGCCCCGCGCGAGGCGGGGATGCTGGCGCCGGCGATGAACAGTCATGTCGGGGCGCTGCGGTTCTTTTTCACCACCACGCTGGATCGTCCCGATCTGGCGCGCCGGCTCATCAGGGTAGCGTACCCGCGGCACCTGCCGATGGTGTTGAGCCCCGACGAGGTCGTCCGGTTGCTGGTCGCCACCACCTGCCTCAAACATCGCGCGGCTTTATCCGTAGCTTATGGCGCCGGTTTGCGCGTGGCCGAGGTTGCCCGGCTCAAGATCGCAGATATCGACAGCAAGCGAATGCTTATCCGGGTCAAGCAGAGCAAGGGCGGGCGCGACCGCAACGCCATACTCTCAACAAGAATGCCGACTGGCTGTTCGCCTGCTGCGCCCTGGTCAATTTATTCATGGTCAGACGATGCCTGTTGGCCGGATAACCGTGCCACGTCGCGTGGTCTCCGTTGCCCGGCGGGCGGAAAGGGCTAGAATTCACCAGGGCAAAGCACCATTCGATTGACCCGGCCTGGTCGCGGCTCAAGCGTGGTGGGCATTCGAAGACTTGTTGAGGGGTTCCTTAGTTTATTATTCACGCCTGGTTGATTGTGTAATCCGCCATCGCAGACCAATCCTTCCCGCCCATACCGGCTTTAACCGCCTGTGCCATGCGTCCATGCACCGCATCCAGCATGGGAAGGGACTTGCCGATTGCAGCGGAAGCTTCGCGCGCGAGGCGTAGGTCCTTGAGGCCAAGGACCGCCTTGAATCCCGGCTCATATCGTTCGGCCGATATATTTGCCGAGTAGCTCTGATAGGGTCGGCTGCCGAACAGGGTGCCGAGGATGAGTTCAAAGAACTGATCACGCGGCAGGCCGCTTCCTTCCACCAGAACGGTTGATTCTGCCATAGCCTCGATCGCCATGGTGATCATCATGTTGCAGGCGATCTTGGCGATATTGGCACGCGGCGGTTCTTCACCAAGATTCCAGGTGCGCCGCCCGATCGCCGCGAACAGCGGCGCCACGGCTTCCGTCGCATCCTGCGCGCCCGCGACGAGGATATTTAGTTCCGCCCTGGCCGCTACATCTGGCCGCCCCAGAACCGGGGCTGCGATATAGCGCAAACCGGCCTCCGCATGGACCGCAATCAATTCCTGCGAAAATGCGACCGAGATCGTCGAGCAGACAATGTGAATCGTGCCGGGCTTCGCTTTTGTCAGAGTGCCTTTGTCAAGCAGGACGGCACGAATGGCGGCATCGTCGGATAGCATGGTGAACACGACATCAGCGTCGAAGACATCCTCAACTGTCGCCACCCGCGTGATGCCATCAAGCTCCACGCCCGAGCGGTTCCAGGCTTTGATCTGGTGCCCCGCTGCAGCGAGGTTTTTGGCGATTGCCGAGCCCATGGCGCCAAGGCCAATGAATCCCAAATTCATGCCCTCTCTCCTATGATCGTGTGTCAGTCGGTTGGTCAGGCGAGGCGCTCAAAGCGGATATGCGAGGCTTCGCTGTGGCCTGACCGCCGTGACGCGCGCGACGTCTTCCATGACGCGCACCGTCTCCGAGGACGCGAGCGCGGCATGCATAGCCGCCTCATCCCGAAATACACACGGGGCAATGGCGATAATCCCGCTGCCATCACCTTCTGGGAAGAAACCTGCTACGCTTTCCAGTCCGTATTTCGTCCAAGCATCGCGAACCAACGGAAGATGCACGTTGATCCAATGTGTTCGGTCGAATGGCGTTTCTGTGGTTCCGCCGTAAGTCACATACATTGTTACCATTTTTACGAAGTCCTTGACTGCGGGGCGAGGTAATCAGAAATTCGTCTCGATCGCGGTTGCGCGCCAGCGATCCATATCTTCTTGGAACGCCGCAATCTTGCGTTCCGCGATGCCATAGGCGATCGGACCGAGCGGCAGGTGCAAAGGCGGCTCTTCAGCGTCGATTGCGCTGATCATGACGGCAATCGCCTTAGCCGGATCGCCCGCCTGTTTGCCATCGTTCGTGTCGCGATAGTGGCGCAGCTTGCCTGCGGTTTCTTGGTAGGCATCGATCTGGCGGTCAGCGATGGCCATGGAGCGGCCCAGGAAGTCGGTGCGGAACGGCCCGGGTTCTACGATGATGACCTTCAGGCCGAGAGGCGCCACCTCCTGCGCCAAGGCTTCCGAGAGCCCCTCGACAGCGAATTTCGTGGCATTGTAGTAGCCATAGCCCGCCGCACCCGCGATGCCGGCGCCGGAGGAGATGTTCACGATCCGGCTACCCGGTTGACGCCTCAGAGCGGGGAGAGCCGCTCTCGTCGTTTCGATCAGGCCGAAGACATTGGTCTCGAACATAGGGCGATATTCGGAAGGCTCTGCTTCCTCGATCGCGCCCATGAAGCCGAACCCGGCATTGTTGACCAGGATATTCAAGCCGCCGAACTGATCTTCCGCGAAGGCCACTGCCGCTGCTGCTTGCCCGGGCCGGGTGACGTCCAGCGCGAAGGAGCGCAGGTTCTTGGGGAACCGCGATGCCAGTTGATCGAGCGAGCGGATATCACGTGCCGTGGCGACGACCTGATCTCCCCGGGATGCGACCGTTTCGGCAAGCTGATAGCCAAGGCCGGACGAGCAGCCGGTGATGAGCCATGTTTTCAAGGCAAAATCTCCTGTCGATGGATGTGTCGTACGCCGCTGAGCGACGGCGGGGCCGGTGCCGAGCGATCAGTGATCGTGGCCGCGCGATGCGGTTTGGCTGCTGAGCCAGGCGAGAACGGGTTGCAAAGCGGCGTCGGAATTCTTTTCGTAGATCAGTCCGTGGCCATTTCCGAACACGCCGTGATCCGGCAGGTGCAGGAGCTCGGCAGCAGCGCCCGCGGCTTTCAGCTGCGCGATGATCGGCGTGCTCGCGGCTGCAAAGGCCGAGGCTTCACCGGTGACCGCGACGATTGGCAGGTTCGCCAAGGCCGGCAGCTTGAACGCGCCTGGAGCGGCGGCGCGCAGCATGTCCGGTGAGGCCGGAGACGGCTCGAACGTCAACGGTGGTGCCGTCAACCCCCAGGTCATGGGACCAATATTGGGAATATCTGCGAAGGGTGGACCCATCGGCTCCACCGCAACGATGGCCTTGACCTCGCCGGGTCGGCGATCCGCCACCAGCCAACCGACAGGGCCGGATGCCGAGTGCGTCAGCAAGATCGAGGGCCCGATCCGGTCGAGCAGTCGCCCGATGGCATCAGCCTCCAGGCTTTGGGAAAAGGCGAGATCCGCGGGCAGCGGCCCGTATCCGGCAATGAATTCGTCCATCGCCGCCTCGTCGGCGGGATCGAACGGCCATTGCGTGTGGTTCGACGTGCCCTTCTGGGGGAAATAGATTTTACGGCCGTTTTCATAGGAGAAGGGCGGTCCCATCGCCCCCATAGTCTCCACATGGAACGGGGAGCGGCCTTGCCCGGGTCGATCGACCAGGACGGTGGCATATCCGGCCTCAACGAGCCGCTGCGCCCAGCCGGGCCGGCCGTCCGGTGTATCTAGCCATTCGGTGGCTTGATAGCCGCCGCCATGCAGGAGCACGATCGGGAAAGGTTGGGTTACAGCCTCAGGCGTTTCCCATTCCGCGAAGAGCGGCCCGCGCTGATAGGTCAGGCCGGAGATACGCACGCGTTCCCCAGGTATCCAGAGATGGCCACGCCTTGTCTGCCGAACGGGCGTTCCGGCCCAAAAGGGTTTGCGCTCCAACATAAAGTCCTCCGATGGGCTTGGGCCTATGTTGGGCATCCAAAAATGTTCTACAATAAACAGATATGAACGATATCCGTTCAGTTTTGTGGGGCGCTGATGGATTGGAGCGACGTGCGCATTTTTCTGGCCATAGCGCGCAACGGCACTTTGGGAGCGGCCGCCCGGACGCTTGGCTTGAGCCATCCAACCATGGGAAGGCGATTGCAGGCGATGGAGCAAGCAACAGGCCAGGTGCTGTTCCAGAGAACCGCAGAAGGGTTTGTCCTGACCGAAGAGGGCGCAGCCATTCTGCCGCTTGCAGAACAGATGGAGGACAGCGCCCTTGCCATGGAAAGGCGGCTGGCGGGGCAGGTGCAAAAGCTCGAAGGCACCCTTAGAATTTCATCTGCGGATTGGTTTGGCGCCTATGTCCTTTCGCCGATACTGGAGGAATACGGGCGTACCTATCCCCATGTCGAGATCGAGGTACTGACGGGGACGCGCCTGTTCAATCTCGCGCAGCGCGAAGCGGATATTGCCTTTCGCATCGTGCCCTTTGATGCGCCGGACATTGTGCAGAGGCGGCTACGCCATATGCCGTATGGCGTCTATGTTGCGACATCCTCGCCGGATCCCTATGTCGGTGACGGTAGCGGCTCCCGACTTATCGTAATGGACACGTCGACCGGCGCCTTTCCCGATATCGCCTGGTTGCAAGACCGCTTCCCTCGGGCGAGCCTTGCCCTGAAGTCCAACAATCGGAATGTCCAGGCCCATATGTGTGCAAGGGGAATCGGGATCGCCGTTCTGCCCCGACCAGTCGGCGATCAGACTGCCGGCATCAGGCGCCTCGATCTCGGTGAGGACCCTCCGTCGCGCGAGATCTGGATGGGCTATCACCGTGACCTGAGGCGCTTGCAGCGTCTGCGTGCGTTCGTCGATATTGCTACTCGCAGCGAGTGACTCTGCCATTATGCCAATGGTGGCCTTGAAGGATACGATCAAGGGGGAAGCGGCGCGCAAGCAAGCGCTGCGACGACTCTCATTTCGATCGTTAGTTCTGGTCTATCCGAAGCCTGCATTGAGCTATGCGAGTTGCTCAGTCGACAGCAGGGCACGTGTCTCGGTGACTACGCGAAACCCAAAACTCGGATCGCGGGCGAGCACGGAGCCAAGCATTGGTTGGCCGCCATCATCGTAATAAGTGCCCGTCTGGTCTAATTTACTGGTCAATATCGAAGTGATGACGCGTGCGGCTCTCTTTGGTGTGCTCCAGTATTTAACGAAGGGAGCGAACAAAGTAAGAATGTACTTCGAGACAAAGCGAACCGGAGCGGGAGCCTCGCGCGCCAGATTCGTCGCCGGCGTGAAGCCAGGCTCGACCGCGTTGATGTGCAGCCGCGGGTTCTCGCGGGCAAGCGCCAACGCTGCGGCGAGGACGCATTGCTTGGAGGTGGCATAGCCATCCGCCCCCGCCATGGTGGACCCACCAGCCTCCCACTCGCCGCGCGTGCTCGCCTCGACGGAGATGAAGCGCCCGCCGCGATATCCGGCGGCCACGGCGGGTTTGCGCTCAGGGTCTTCGACCCCGGAGGCTACGAAGAGAATGTTTGCTCCGTCGGGAAGATGAGGCAACAGCGCCTCCGTCAGCACGAATGGTCCGAGGTGGTTCGTCGCAAACGTCTTGTCCCAACCCTGGGCGTTCTGTGTTCCGGGCACTCCATGAATCCCCGCGTTGTTGAGCAGGCCGGCGATCGGAAGTCGAAGAGCCGCGATCTCAGCGGCCGCACGCCGCACGTTTGCAATGTCGGACAGGTCGCATACGATTGTAGCCGCACTCATGCCTTTTTTCTCGACGAGCTTTTGAACTTCGCCGAGCCGGTTGGGGTCACGTCCGACCAGCACGACCGTTCCATGCTTGGAGAGTTCCAGGGCTGTGGCCCTACCTATCCCGGACGTGGGACCGGTGACGATGTACGCTTTTCGGTTCGCCAGAGAGGGTTTCGAATTCGCGGCCGCCATGCCTACCTCCGTAATTAATAACTGCCTAGTCACTTATTATATGGGGAAAATTTAGTTGAGCATTCGCCAAAGGCCATCAAAGGCGGTCATGCAATGCTTCTCCGCATTGGCTGGATCGTTGATCATGAAATCCATCGTCGCGTCCGCCATCGCGCTCATCAGCGCGGCAACAAGCCCTATCGGCGCATCGCGCAACGGACCGTTCTTGCGGCTGCGCTCCAGCAACGCGGCTATGCCCATCACCGCGTGCCCACTGGCTTTTCGACTCTCTTCGGTGATCTCGTCCCATACGCTCAAGCGCGCAAGTGCCCGACGCTTTTCCGGACATTCGACTGCCCACTGGGCCCAGTTGCACCACATGTGGAGCTGTCCGTCGTCGAATGATTTGGGACAATTGGCAGCGTGATTTAACGGAGGTTTTGGCTCACCTATTGGGTTAAAAGTTTAAGCGGCTATTTGGTTATGGCGCAAGCGTCTTTGCTGGATGGTTTGACGCTTGATTTGTTCCCGCTCACGCAGGATGCCCTGGGCCCTGCCATGATAGGCATCGGCTGGCGTAACGTTGCCGAGGCTCTCATGATAGCGGCGGTGGTTGTAATGCTCGATGAAGGCGCCGATTTGGCGTTCAAGATCACCCGGCAGGTAATAGTTTTCGAGCAATATGCGGTTTTTCAACGTCTGATGCCAGCGCTCGATCTTGCCCTGGGTTTGCGGATGACACGGCGCACCACGGATGTGCTCGATATTTCGCCGCCCGAGCCATTTGGCCAGATCGTCGGCGATGTAACACGGCCCGTTATCGGACAGCAGGCGCGGCCTTTGCGCGACTTTAGCTGAGGCGCGGCCTGAAGCTTCGAGGGCCAGGGTCAGTGTGTCGGTAACATCCTCGACCTGCATCGTGGTGCATAGCTTCCAGGCGATCACGTAACGCGAATAATCATCGAGGATGGTTGAGAGATACATCCACCCCCAGCCGATGACTTTCAAATACGTGAAGTCTGTCTGCCAGAGCTGGTTCGGCGCCGTGGTTTTGGTTTTGAATTCATTAGCCGCTTTGACGACGATGAAGGCTGGCGAGGTGATCAGATCGTGCGCCTTGAGCAGCCGGTAGACCGATGCTTCGGAGACGAAATAGCTTTCTGTATCCGTGAACGTCACTGCCAACTCCCGCGGGCTGAGCTCAGGCTTGTCCAAAGCCAGATTGATGATTTTATCGCGCACGTCATCGCCTATGCGGTTCCACACGCGGTCTGGCTTTGAGGGGCGGTCAGCCAACGCCTCAGGCCCGCCGGCACGATAGTGCTCGTACCAGCGATAGAATGTCGGGCGGGGGATGCCGAGCTGCTCCAGCGTCCGGCGCACCGGTAGGTGCGATTGTTCAACCAACCGGATGATCTCCAACTTCTCAGCGGCGGAATACCTCATTCGTGGCCGTCCCCAGCCCCGATCATGCTTTTTTTAAGTAGGCGCAGCTCGAGCGCCTGCTCGGCTACCACCTCCTTGAGGGCCTGGGCTTCATGGCGCAGCGCCTTTACCTCGCCTGAGGTCGCTTCCCGCGCTGTATCGCCCGCCAGGCGGCGCTTGCCCGCTTCAAGGAATTCCTTGGACCAGGAATAATACATGCTCTCGGCAATACCCTCACGCCGGCACAGCTCGGCGATGCTGTGCTCGCCGCGCAGCCCTCCAACACAATGCGGATTTTATCTTCCGCCGAATAATGCCGCCGGGTCGCCCGGCGAATGTCACGCACCACCGCCTCGGCAGGCGGTTTTGAAGTCGAGGATTTCTGGCTCATCTACGCTCCTTCGTCGCTACGATGAGCCAGAAATCCTCCCTTACTCAAGATGCCAAATCTGTCTCATGGGCGCTGACGGGGGACACATCTTTCGGGCACTCTCATGGACGGGGCATGCACCGCATCAGCAAATGCGCCCCACCAGCGCCGGGTGGGCGGGCCTGCACGCGCTCGATGAGCGTTACGCGCGCGACGAAATCAAGCGCGAGGAATATCTGCAGAAAAAACACGATATTCTGGGCAACTGACCGCCTCAAGGCCACGGCTGGTGAGGCCGATAGGCATCACGCCTGAGTTTTTTCCGAAAGTGTAGGATTAGGAGACGTCGGAACCTATTCCTGAAGGAATGACGAACGTCTCGCCCGGTGTCGGACCGATACCAAAACGCCCCGGCGAAGCGGGGCGTTGGGTCTGATCAGCCTTTGGCCGGATAAGTAAAGTTGAAGCTTTCCGTGAAGGGTTTCCACCAGGGCGGAATACCGGTCGCGGCGTCTGTATGGCGGTAATATCCGTTCACCGAGGGCGGCTCGAAGCTGTAGAGAACATGATATGTTCCCGGGCCGTCCATTGCCAGGCTATCCGCATAATGAGGCCCATCATCGGCGGACATCGGCAGAAGCACACCCTTATGGCTCCAATTCGTTCCCTCCTTTGTCAGCGTGTAGCTTATCTTGACGTAGGGAATCCAAGCTTGATCAGCGTAACCCCAGCGATTATTCGCGGTGGCGTGCAGATCCACTTCCAAATGAATCGTATCCGGCCCCATCGGCATGTCGGGTGGCATCGGGTCCATCTTCACGCCGAGCAGATAGGATGAAACGATTTCCATATCGTCCTGGTGGTCAGGACCGCCGATATAATATTCCTTGGCCTGGGCAGCCATGGCGACGAGACTGAACAGCGAGACAAGTGGGATAAGCTTACGCATGATTCAAATTTCCTGTAGAAGAATGTTTTGATTTTGAAGGCCGGTGAGACAGCCAGAGCAGCACGCAAAGCGTAACAATCCAGGCCAGCAGCTGTATGCCCATCGGTCTGTCTGAATACCCAAGAAGAGCCTGGGCAGCCTTGCCGGCAATGGAGCCTGTGGAGAGCAGGCCGGAACTGTTCCACAGCTGATAGCCCAACGCCGGAATATAATCGTCATTGGCCAAGAGGGCGGCGGCCTGCCCCGCCATCCCCGCGGCGAGCAGAGAAATAAGCGAGGAGGTGACACCGAACAGATGCCGCAACGGGATGGCCAGCAGCCCCCGGTAAAGCGTCCAGGACACCGCCCCGCCCGCCAGAACGCCCAGAATGCCGCCGCTGATGAGCGACGCGGCACTGAGATTCGCCGCCGTGGCAATGCCGTACAGAAAGAGCGCCACCTCCGAGCCTTCCCGTAAAATCGCGATGGCGATGACCACGGCCATGGCCATCATGGTGCGCCGGCCGGCCAGCACCTCAGCCCCCATGTCGCGCATCTGCACGGCCATCTCCCTGCCGTGCCGGGCCATCCAGGCCGCATGCCAGGCCAACATCAGCACGGCAAAAATCAGAATCGCCGCGTCGAATACGTCCTGCCCATTTCCGGCGAACATCTGGGTGAGTTCGCCCAGAAGGGCTGCGAGCAATCCTGCTCCGGCGAGACCAGCGAACAATCCGCCCCAAAGATAGCGCCCCCGGCGCGGCACGCCGGCTGTCGCGGCCATGACGATGCCAACGATGAGCCCCGCTTCCAAGACCTCACGAAACACAATGATGAAGCTGGCCAGCATCTATTTGGCTTCCACAATGCCGTGCGCGGCTTCAGGGTGGTAATCATCGTAGAATTTGTACCGCCCGGGGCTCAACGGCCCAGCCATCACAGAGATGGTTTGGCCGGGCATGAGAATTTTCTCGACCCGCAAATCCGGGCTTTCGAATTCATCCGGTGTGGTGTCATGGCTGGTTACCAGCAGTTTAAACCGGCTGCCGGCCGGCACGACGATATGGTCCGGCGTGAAATGGTGAGCCTCCAGCACCAAGCTGAGCGGTGCTGCCATGCCGGCCACGGGCAACAGCGATGCTACAACCCCAACGGCCAGATACCTGAAATAAATGGCTTTACTTGCCATGAGAGCCGCACTCCGTCAATTGCAAATAATTATCGATTGCTGTAAGAGCTACTTATTGAAAACGATTCTCGTTATCAAGTGGCTTGAGCAAATATTATCCTGGGATAATGCAGTATGACTTTTGGTGTTGAGGTCGCGAACGCGCTCGATCCTTACCGGATTCCGGCCGGCTGGCTGGTGGCGTTGTATAATCGCGATATCACGGTGGCGCTTCAGCCGTGGCAGTTTCTCATTCGTGCCCTGCATGTGGCGGCTGTTTGCGTGTTTTTCGGGGCCTTATGCATATTAGATCTGCGCTTGCTGGGTTTTGCGCCTGACCTGCCCGTTCGGCCATTGCTGCGTTTGGTGTTGCCGGTTGTGTACGCGGCATTTGGACTTGCCTTGCTAACCGGCTTCACATTGTTCTTTTACGACCCGGTTGCGGTTGGCAGCCATGACTGGCTGACGCCGAAGCTGCTATTCATTGCCCTTGGGGTTGCGAACGCAATCTGGTTCAACAGGCGATATCTTTCGCCCCAGCTTGCCTCCAACGATGAAGTCCGGACGGGCCACTGGGCCGTGTTTGTCTCCTTGGCGCTGTGGGGCGCGGCGATATTCTGTGCGTGCCTTAATGCTGAACCGCCGCCCCGGCTATATCTGGGGAGCTAGCCCACTCAAGTCTCTCAAGCGGCGGCGCCTTCGGCAAATCTGGCGCGGTTCACTTCAGAGCGGGGCAAGCGCAGCACGGTCAATTCCGGGCAGCACCTCCAATCGGTCGATCTTTGCCGAGCTCGCTCTGGTCGGATCGCGGCGCCGGCCGAGCTGCTTTCCCCGCCGCCGCGCGTGGCCCTGCTGTGGTTCGGCCCAAGCAATTGCCTTTATCCCGTTGAAATAAGGCTTGCATCGCATCCCTAATCGCCGCAGACTGAAGTTGCCGGCGAAGGCTGATGGTGTGAGCCACTCAGCGGGGAGCGCTCGGCAACACGGCCCGCGTCTTCAATAAAATTTTCAACGGGGCGAGATGATGAAACATCCCGGGCTGCTTGCCGTTATTCCATTTATTGGCATGTTAATTGGGCCGGTGGTCCATAACAGTGTCACCCCCTATATCTTGGGAATGCCCTTCAGCCTCGGCTGGATCGTGCTCTGGGTGTTTCTCACCTCTGGCATCATGGCGCTGATCCATCATCTGCAATCGCGCAAAGAGGGGGCTGGCCGATGAGCATCGCCCTGCTTTTGCTGGCCCTGGCCGCCCTGGTGGCGCTGGGGCTTGGTGTTTCCGCGCGCAGCGGCCATGCGATGGGGCTGCAGCAATGGACGGTGGCCGGGCGCGGGCTTGGCACCTTGTTCGTCTTCCTGCTGCTGGCGGGCGAGATCTACACCACCTTCACCTTCCTCGGCGCCGCCGGCTATGCCTACGGGTTCGGCGCGCCCTGCTACTACATCGTCGCCTACGGCACGCTGGCCTACGTGATCTCGTATTTCATCCTGCCGCCGGTCTGGACCTATGCGCGCGAGCATAATCTGGTCTCGCAGCCGGATTTCTTCGCGCATAAATATAAGAGCAAGCCGCTTGGCATCTTTGTCGCCCTGGTCGGCATCGTGGCGCTGATTCCCTATCTGGTGCTGCAATTCGTCGGTCTCGGCGTGATTGTCGAGGCGGCAAGTTACGGTTCAATCCACAAGACCGCCTCCGTGCTGATCGGCGCGGCGGTGGTGGTGCTGTATGTGATCACCTCCGGCGTACGCGGCACCGCCTGGACGGCGGTGGTGAAGGATGTGATGATCCTTTCTGTCGCCGCCTTTCTCGGCTTCTACCTGCCGATCCATTATTACGGCAGCATCCCGCATATGTTCGAGGCGGTGGACAAGGCGCGGCCGGGCTTCCTGGCCTTTGCCGCCAGCGGGCAGAGTGTCTCCTGGTTCGTCTCCACAGTGTTGCTGACAGCGCTTGGCTTTTTCATGTGGCCGCAAGCCATGGGGGCCTGCTACACCGCGCGCGATGCTGATGTGTTCCGCAAGAACGCGATCGTGCTGCCGCTCTATCAGCTGGTGATGCTGTTCATCATCTTTGTCGGATTTACGGCGTTTCTGCAGGTGCCGGGCCTGAAAGGCGGGGCGACGAATTCGGCGCTGCTGAAAATCGTTGTCGCCAGCTTTCCGCCGGCGGTGGTCGGCATTGTCGGCGCCGCCGGGGTGTTGACGGCGCTCGTGCCGGGCTCGCTGATCATCATGAGCGCGGCGACACTTTGCGCGCGTAACGTGGTGGCGCCGCTCTGGCCGCAGATCAGCGACGAGACCACCGTGCTGCTGGCGAAAATCCTGGTGCCGGTGATTGCGCTGATCGGGGCCGGCTTCGCCATCGCCGGGAACTCGACGATCGTGGCGTTGCTGCTGATGGGCTATAGTTTCGTCACCCAGCTCTTTCCCGCGCTGGTCAGCAGCCTGCTGCCGAACAGCCCGGTGACAAAATGGGGCGCCTTTGCCGGCATCGCCGCTGGTGTCGCCACTGTCGTCTATCTCTCCCTCGCGCATCAGACGATGGGCACGCTCTTCCCCGCCTTGCCGGAAATGGTTCGGGATCTGAATGTCGGCATCGTCGCGCTGATCGTCAATCTGATCTCGCTGGGGATTGTCAGCGCCTTCACTGCCCGGCGCTCCGGGGTGGGGCTGCGCGACGAGCACGGCCAGGCCTGACGGGATTTGGAGATGCGCCGCCGCGGTTACGGGTGAGGGGCCTGCCGGTCCGCCGCGCTACTATCCTGCAGGAGCAGTGCGGCGAACTGGGCGGCAGCCGGCGAGGGCAGGCGTAGCGCCGGTTCCAGAAGATAGAGCGTGCGCCACAGCTCCAGATCCTCGATCGGCACGAAGCGGATCGAGCGATCCTCGAACAGGGATGCGGCATTTTTTGGCATCAGCGAGACCCCAACCCCGGCGCGGATCATGCAGAGCTGGGCGATGGTGGAATGGGCCAGCAGCGTCGTCTGCCGGTAGGCTTCGGGCAGTTGCCGGCAATGCAGCAGCAATTGCTGGGTGCCGGTTGCGGCGGAGAGCGAGATCAGGCTGGCAGGGTCGATCTCCTGCAGCCGCACCTGCGCGCGCCCGGCCAGCTTATGCCCGGCGGCACAGACCAGCCCGAAGCGGTCGCGTTCGATTTTCGTCTGCCGCAGATCCGGCGATGATTTGGCCCGCCCGGCAATCGCCAGATCCAGCCGCCCATCGGAGACCATATCCGCCAGCGCCTCGGCGACATCGTCATGCAGCTGGCAGGCGATGCCGGGGTTGAGCTGGCGAAACCGCGCCAGCGCGGGGGCGACGCGGCGCGAGATGGCCGAGGGTGAGGCGCCGATGGCCAGCTGCCCGGTTCGCAGCCGGGCCTGATCGCACAGCTTTTCCACCGCATCATCGAGCCCGGCCAGCAGCGGCGCGGTTTCGCGCAGGAAGGCGAGGCCGAGCAAGGTGGGGGCAGGCGGGCGGGTGGTGCGGTCGAACAGAGGCGCGCCGGCTTCCGCTTCCAGCTGGCGGATGGTTTCGGTGAGGGCGGAGGGCACGATGCCCAGCGCCGCCGCGGCGCGGGTGAAACTGCCCTGCGCCCAGATCGCGTGCAGCGCCCGCAGATGCCGTAGTGTGATGTTCAGATTATTTGAATTTAGCTTCATATTTTTCTATTTTTACGAACGCGCCGTCTGTGTTTCAAGTGGTCCATAAACGGGAGGCAGGCATGGACGGTATGGGTGCGGAGATGGATCAGGTGACGCGCTTCGCCTCTGCCCTGCGCAAAGCCGGGTTTGGCGGCGAGATCGAGACCGAGGTGGCGCTGCGCGTGGCGATGTCCACCGATAATTCCGTTTATCAGATCCTGCCTGACATCATCGTGGCGCCGCGCGATGCCGAGGATATGGCGCGGCTGGCGGCGGTGCTGGACCAGCCGGTCTTTCGCAGCCTGGGGGTGACGGCGCGCGGCGGCGGCACCGGCACCAACGGGCAGAGCCTGAACCGGGGCGTCATCGTCGATACCAGGCGGCATATGAACCGGGTGCTGGCGGTGGATGCGCAGGCAGGCTGGGCGGATGTGGAGCCGGGCGTGGTGCTGGACGCGTTGAACGACGCGCTGCGCCCGAGCGGCTGGTTCTTCGCGCCAGAAACCTCGACCTCCACCCGTTGCACCATCGGCGGCATGGTCAGCACCGATGCCTCGGGCAAAGGCTCGCGGATTTATGGCAAGACCAGCGACAATATCATCGGGCTGGAGCTGGCGCGGCCGGAAGGGCTGCTCTCCAGCCTGGCCGCGCCGCCGGATTGGGCCACCGGGATGCTGGCGCGGGCGGAGGCGGCGGCGCGGGCCGGGCGGGCGGCCTTCATCGCCCATACGCCGCGGCTGAACCGGCGTTTCACCGGCTATGATCTGGAGCGCGCCTGCCCTGAGGCGGGCGGGTTTGAATGGTGGCGGCTGTTTCTGGGGGCGGAGGGTACGCTCGGGCTGATCTCGCGCATCCGGGTGAAGCTGCGGCGGATCGAGCCGGAGAAGCGGCTGCTGGTGGTGGGGTTCGACCAGTTTCGCCAGGCCTTGGCCGCTGCCGGGGCGCTGATGGCGTTCGAGCCCACCGCCATCGAGGTGATGGATGAGCGGGTCCAGGCCCTGGCCGGCGAGGCGGGGATATTGGAGCGGCTGCCGCCCACCTTGCGCGCCGAGGCGGGCCAGCGCCTGGCCTATGTGTTCATCGAGTTCAACGGCACCGACGGGCTGGCGCTGGAGGCGCAGCTGGAAGCCTGCCGCGCCTGCCTGGACGGGCTGGAGGGCGCGCGGGCGGTGCATATGGCGCAGGGGCTGGCGGAGATTAAAGCGCTCTGGGCGATCCGTTCCGCCGGGGTCGGGCTGTTGGGCAAGGTCCAGGGCGCGGCGCGGCCGGTGGCGTTTGTCGAGGATTGCGTGGTGCCGCCGGAAAACCTCCCGGCCTTCCTGGATGAGTTCCTGGCGGTGCTGGAGGGGCATGGGCTGGAATTCGGCATTTACGGGCATGTGGATGTCGGCTGCCTGCATGTGCGCCCGGCGCTGAATATCGACAGCGCAGAGGGCCGGCAGACGCTGGGTGCGGTTTCCGATGCGGTGTTCGCGCTCACCCGCAAATATGGCGGGGTGTTCTGGGGCGAGCACGGCAAGGGGGTGCGCGGCGCCTATCTGCGGGACTGGATCGGCGAGGAGGCTTATGCGGCGCTGCGCCAAGTGAAGGCGGCGTTCGACCCGCAAGGGCGCTTCAATCCCGGCAAGCTGGTCACTGGGGATGACGGCGCGTTGGGCATTCTCACCACCCCGTTCCGGCCCTTCAACGCGCCGGATGGCGATGCGCTGGCCGGGGCGTTTCGCTGCAACGGCAATGCGCAATGTCTGAGCTATGAGGCGCGCACGCCGATGTGCCCCTCCTACAAGGCGACGGCGGATTTGCGGCAGAGCCCGAAGGGGCGGGCGGACGCGCTACGGGAATGGCATCGCCAGCGCCAGAGCGGGCCAGCGGACGCGGCGCTGGAGGCCGGGCTGCTGGCGATTCTGGATGGCTGCCTGGGCTGCAAGGCCTGCGCCTCAACCTGCCCGGTGCAGGTGGATGTGCCTGGGCTGCGCAGCGCCTTCTATGCGGATTATTATGCCCGCCACACCCGCCCTCTGGCGGACCGGCTGGCGCTGCTGGGCGAGCGGCTGAGCCCCGTTTTGGCCGCCTGCGCCCCTGTGCTGCGTCCGGTTTGGCCAATGCTGGCAAAGCTGGGCGGGCTACTGGGGATGCAGGATCTGCCGGGGCATTTCGCGCCGAAGCCGCCGCGCCGCTACCGGCTGGATCAGCTACCGCAAGATGTCTCGGCGTTGGGCGTGCGGCCGGTGGTGCTGGTGCAGGACTGGTTCAGCGCCCTGTTCGACGGCGCCGCCCAGCGTGATGCCATCGCCGGGCTGGAGGCGCTTGGCTATCGCCCCTGGCTGCTCAAGCTGCATCCGGCGGGCAAGGTGGCGCAGACATTCGGCGCGCTGCCCGCTTTCAAGGCGATGGCGGCGCGGCTCTGCGCGGCGCTCGCGGGGCTGGAGCGGCTGGGGGCGCCTTTGGTCGGGCTCGACCCGGCTTTGGTGATGCAGCTGCGTCAGGATTATCCGAAGGCTGGCTTTACCCCTCCGCCTGTGGCCTTGCCGCAGGAATTTCTGGTGCGGGAGATGGAGGCGGGGCGGGTTTTCCCGCAAGCCCACGCCGACGGGAGGATGCGGCTGTTCAGCCATTGCACGGAAAGTACCGCTTTGCCGGCCGCCGGGGCGTTGTGGCAACGCGTTTATGCGGCGCTGGGGCTGGCGGTGGAGACGCCCTCCACCGGCTGTTGCGGCATGGCCGGGCTGTTCGGGCACCAGGAGCGCCACCAGGACGTCTCGCGGCGTCTGTTCGATCTCTCCTGGCGGGGGAAGCTGGAGGGCGGAGCGCAGATGGCCGCGAGCGGCTTTTCCTGCCGCTGCCAGGCGGCGCGCCTGGCCGGCAAAAGCTTGCGTCACCCGCTCGGCCTCATCGCCCAGGCGTTGACCGAGAAAGCCCCATGAAATTGCTCGCCAAAATAAAAGTTTGAGGCCCAAAACCGGAAAACGCGGTGCCGGGGGACGAAATGGCCGCCGGTGATGTCGGGCGCTTGACAGGCTAATATATTAGTGCATTTTTCGGTCTAAAGCGTGAAACGAGCCAGGAGGAAACATGTCATGCCGGGTGTCCCCGGCATCGTGGGCCCGCGCGGCTTGGCGCTGTTGGTTTGGCATTATCGTAGAGGCCCCTGTCCATGAGCCGTAAAACCCCCGCTCAACTCCGCTCCGCGCGCTGGTTCGCGCCGGATGATCTGCGCAGCTTCGGGCACCGCTCCCGGATGATGCAGCTCGGCTATGATGAGCCGGACTTCAAGGACAAGCCGGTGATCGGCATCCTCAACACCTGGTCGGAGCTGAACACCTGCCATTCGCATTTCCCCGAGCGGGTACAGGATGTGAAGCGCGGCGTGCTGCAGGCGGGCGGTCTGCCGGTGGAGCTGCCCTCGCTCTCGGTGGATGAGAGCTATATCAAGCCGACCTCGATGCTCTATCGCAATCTGCTCGCCATCGAGGCGGAGGAGATGATCCGCTGCCACCCTCTGGACGGCGTGGTGCTGATGGGCGGTTGCGACAAGACCACGCCGGGGCTGGTGATGGGGGCGATTTCGGCTGGCGTGCCGATGATCTTCCTGCCCGCCGGGCCGATGCTGAGCGGCAATTACGCCGGCAAGCGGCTGGGCTCGGGTTCCGATGCCTGGAAATACTGGGATGAGCGCCGGGCCGGGAATATCTCGGACGATGAATGGCGCGGCATTCAGGGTGGCATCGCCCGCTCGCCGGGCGTGTGCATGACTATGGGCACGGCGAGCACCATGACCGCGATTGCCGAGGCGATGGGGCTGTGCCTGCCCGGCGCCTCCTCCATCCCGGCGGTGGATTCCGGGCATGAGCGCATGTCCGCCGCCTGCGGCCGGCGGATTGTCGAGATGGTGTGGGAGGATCTGACCCCGGAGAAGATCATCACCGAAGCCTCTTGTCGTAACGCTGCGATTGTTGCCATGGCCACGGGCTGTTCCACCAATGCGGTGGTGCATCTGATCGCGATGGCGCGCCGCGCCAAGGTGAATATGACGCTGGATGATCTCGACGCGTTGGGCCGTGTGACCCCGCTGATCGCCAATATCCGGCCCTCGGGCAAGGATTATCTGATGGAGGATTTCTTCTATGCGGGCGGCTTGCGCGCGCTGATGAAGCAGATCGAGGCGCGGCTGGATGGCAGCGCGCTCACCGTCACCGGCAAGAGCCTCAGCGAGAATCTGGAAGGGGCGAAAGTTTATAATGACGATGTGATCCGCCCGCTTTCCAATCCGGTCTATGAGGAAGGCTCGCTGGCGGTGCTGCGCGGCAATCTCTGCCCGGACGGGGCGGTGATCAAGCCCGCGGCGTGTGATCCGAAATATCACGTGCATCAAGGCCCGGCCTTGGTGTTTGACAGCTATCCGGAGATGAAGAAGGCGGTCGAGGATGAAAATCTCGACATCACGCCGGACCATGTGCTGGTGCTGCGCAATGCCGGGCCGCAGGGTGGACCGGGCTTCCCCGAATGGGGCATGCTGCCGATTCCGAAAGCGCTGATTAAGCAAGGCCACAGGGATATGCTGCGGATTTCCGATGCGCGCATGTCCGGCACCTCCTACGGCGCCTGCGTGCTGCATGTGGCGCCTGAGAGTTTTGTCGGCGGGCCGTTGGCGCTGTTGCAGGCCGGGGATATCGTACGGCTGGATCTGCCCAATCGCCGGTTGGATATGCTGGTGGACGAGGCCGAGATCGCGCGCCGCAAAGCCGCCTGGGTGGCCCCGGCGCCGCGCTATTCCCGTGGCTATGGCTATATGTTCCAGAACCATGTGACCCAGGCCGACCAAGGCTGCGATTTCGACTTCCTGCAATCCGATTTCGGCCCCGCCGCCGGCGAGCCCGATATTTTCTGAGGATATGATGAGCAACCCGACATTGTCAGACGCCACGCGCGAGAAACTGCGTAAGGTCTCTACCGCCTCCATCGCCAGCGCGCTTTATAAGCGCGGCCTGCGCAACCAGTTCATCCAAGGCGTGGTGCCGGTGGCGCCGAAGCAGGGCAACATGGTCGGCCCCGCCTTCACGCTGCGCTATATCGTGGCGCGGGAGGACCGCAACCCGATGACGGTGTTCCGCAGCCCGGAGCATCCGCAACGCGTGGCGATCGAAACCTGCCCGCCCGGCCATGTGCTGGTGATGGATGCCAGGAAGGATGCGCGGGCGGCCACGGCGGGCTCCATTCTGATCACTCGCCTGGCGCTGCGCGGTGCGGCGGGGGTGGTCTCGGATGGCGGGTTTCGCGATGCGGAGGGCATCGGCAAGCTGGACATGCCGGCCTATTACGCCAGGCCCTCGGCGCCGACCAATCTGACCTTGCACGAGGCGATGGACATCAATGTGCCGATCTCCTGCGGCGATGCGCCGGTATTTCCGGGCGATGTGCTGGTCGGCGACAAGGATGGGGTGATGGTGATCCCCGCGCATCTGGCCGATGAGATCGCCGATGAATGCGCCGGCATGGAAAGCTTCGAGGATTTCGTGCTGGAGCAGGTCCAGGCGGGGGCTGGCATCATTGGGCTTTATCCGTGCACCAAGGACGAAAACCAAGCCGCCTACGAAGCCTGGCGCAAGGCCAACGGCCACTAACCCGCGGCTCTAAAATCGCAAAAGGTTTTTGAGGGTTTAAGGGAACTTTTTCCAAAAAGTTCCCTTATCCTTACTCGACAAACGCCGGATAATCCGCCGCCACCTGCTCCAATGTCGCGAGTGTATTCGCCAAATGCTCACGCAGCTTGGCGTTGGCCTCCTCCGGCTTGCCGGCCTCGATCGCGTCGATCATTTCCTCATGCTGGCGAATGATCCGCTCGGTGCCGACATTCTTGATGTTCAGCCGGCGCAGCCGGTCGAGATGGCCGCTATGGGCGCGCATGACCGCGAAGACCTGCATCATATCGGCATAGTGATAGAGCAGCCGGTGAAAATCCCGGTCGGCGACGAGAAAGGCGGTGAGGTCCTGCGCCTGCGCCTCGGCCTTCACGCGCGCATTGGCTTTGCGCAGATCATTCACCATGGTCGGCGTCGGGCGGGTGGCGAGCAGGGCAACAATATCCGCTTCAAGCGCGCGGCGCATGAAATGCGCCTGCTTCGCCTGCGCCAGATTCACCTTCGAGACCAGTGTCGCATATTGCGGATAGACGGTGACCAGCCCTTCTTCCTCCAGCTTCAGCAACGCGTCGCGCACCGGGGTCTGGCTGACGCCGAACTGCACCTGCAACTCGGCGCGCGACATGGTCGTGCCCGGCGCAATTTCCAGCGAGAGGATCTGCTCGCGCAGAAAATCGGCGATTTGCGGCGCCGCCTGGCGGGTGCGGTCGAAGACGAAGGCGCGGGCGGTGTCGGTCGGCATCATGGCGGTCCCGTAAGGCGGTAGGTCGGATAAATGGGCTCGGCGCTCTCATATACCAAGCTTGATCGTCATTATAGCTTTGCCTGGCAGAGGCTGGACGATCAGGCCGGGCTGGCGTCCCTGACGTTGACATTCTAATATATTAGTGTTTATACGTCAAAAAATCCCGTGGAGATGCCCCCCTTTGGACGCTCCCGAATGACAAGAACGACCAAGAATTGAAGGAGAACCCAGCCCAATGAGTTCGTCGGTGGTAACGGCGGCGCTGCGCCGAAGCAAAGTGAGATACGGGATCGTCGCCATGCTGTTCCTGGTGACGGCGATCAATTATGGTGATCGCGCCAGCATGTCGATGGTCGGCGCGCCGATGTCCAAGCAGCTGGGAATTGACTCGGTTGGGCTCGGCTATATCTTCTCCGCCTTCTCCTGGGCCTATGTCGTCGCACAGATCCCCGGCGGCTGGCTTCTGGACCGGTTCGGCTCGCGCCGGGTTTATTTCTGGAGCATCTTCTCCTGGTCGGTGGTGACGGCGCTGCAGGGCTTCGTCACCATTTTCAGCAGCACGACAGAGATCATCATCACGCTGGTGCTTCTGCGCTGCCTAGTTGGTCTGGCGGAGGCGCCGAGCTTTCCCGGCAATAGCCGCATCGTCGCCGCCTGGTTCCCCGCCAATGAGCGCGGCACCGCCGCCGCCATCTTCAATTCCGCGCAATATTTCGCCACGGTGATGTTCGCGCCGCTGATGGGCTGGCTGATCCATACGATCAACTGGCAGTCAGTGTTTTTCGTGATGGGTGGGGCGGGCATCCTCGCCTCCTTGCTCTGGCTGAAGGTGATCCACAATCCGGACGCGCACCCGTCCATCAACAAGGCCGAGCTGGAGTATATCGAGCAGGGCGGCGGGCTGGTGCGGATCGACACGGTGAAGCCCGGCGCCGCGCTGGCACCCGGCTTTCGCGCCGAGGCGGTGAAGCAGATGTTCGCCTCGCGGATGATGGTCAGCGTGTTCGTGGCGCAATATTGCATTAACGCGCTCACCTATTTCTTCATTTCCTGGTTTCCGGTTTATCTGGTGCAGGCGCGGCATATGTCGATTCTGAAGGTCGGCATCGTCGCCGCCATTCCCGCCATTTGCGGCTTTGCCGGCGGCGTGCTGGGCGGGGTGCTCTCGGATGCGCTGCAGCGCATGGGGCTGTCGCTGAGCCTGTCGCGCAAAATCCCGATCATCGGCGGCATGCTGCTCTCAATGTCGATCCTGGCGGCGAACTACACCAACATCAACGCCGTGGTGATCGCGGTGATGGCCATCGCCTTCTTCGGCAAGGGCGTCGGCGCGTTGGGCTGGGCGGTGATGGCGGATATCGCACCGCGCGAAATCACCGGCCTCACCGGCGGCGTGTTCAACATGATCGGCAACGCTTCGGGCATCGTCACCCCGATCGTGATTGGCTACATCGTCAAGGATACCGGCTCCTTCAACGGTGCGCTGGGCTTTATCGCCGCGCATGCCTTCGTCGCGGTGCTCTGCTTCGCGGTGCTGGCCGGGCCGCTGAAGCGCTTTGAGATCCGCAAGGGCTGAGGCGCGGGGGCGGGTCGGGGAACTGGCCCTATCTCCAACGCTATCTGGTGCTGGTGGACCAGCGCCGGTTCGGTTAGGGTAAGCAGCGTCGGATAACCGATCGGGGCGGTCTTGCATCTTTCAATGCGCGACCGCCCCCAATAACGCCGTCTGTCACGTGGCCCATGAACGTCTTGTTTTGGGGCATAGAGTTGATGTTGAGAGTGTTCATTGGGCTGGTGGTGCCCTATTTCGGCGTGATCGGGCTGCTGCCCTTTGCCAACAGCGTCACCTGGACGTTGTGGAATATCCCCTTCCTGTATCTCTGGGTGTTCGCCTGGTTCTTCCTGACCTCGGCATGCCTGGCGATTTGCTGGTTCTGTTTCGACCGTCACCGCGCTGACGCGGCATAAGGAGAACAGATATGGCCAGTTTCGTTTTCATCGCGATCATTCTGTTCTCCCTGATCGTGGCCTTCTCGGCCATGCGCGGGCACAACACCTCCGACCTCAAGGAATATCTGGTTGCCTCCCGACAGTTTGGCGGGCCGCTGCTGTTTTTCCTGGCGGTGGGGGAGATCTACTCCATCGGCACCATGATCGGCTTTCCCGGCGGCATCTACGCCAAGGGGCCGACCTACGGCATCTGGTTCCTGGGTTATATTCTGCTTGGTTATCCTCTCGGCTATTTCCTCAATCCGCTGATCTGGCGCGCCGGGCAGCTCTATAACGCGCTCACCCTGCCGGATCTGTTCAAGGGGCATTTCAACAGCCGCGCTCTGGAACTGACCGTCACCATCACCGCGATCATCTTCTTGATCCCGTGGGGGCAGCTGCAATTCACCGGCTTGATCGTGGCACTGCACGGGCTGGGCTGGAATCTGAATCCGCTGGCGCTGTCGCTGATCGCCGCGGTGCTCGCCTTCGCCTACATCGCCGCCTCCGGCATCCGCGCCCCGGCGATGGTCTCCATCATCAAGGATTTATTGCTGGTGCTGGCGCTGGTGGTCACCGGTGTTGCCGCCGCCTCGGCGGGCGGGCTGAGCCATATCTTCCAGGCAGCCAGCCAGCATGTGCACAGCCAGATGAGCCCGACGGAAGAGCGATTCTCGATGAGCACCATCTTCTTCCAGTCGTTGGGCTTCTATCTCTTCCCCTTCGCCATCCCCAACCTGTTTACCGCGCGCAGCGAGCAGACCATCCGCAAGGCGCAGATTTTCATGCCGCTTTACATGCTGATGTATCCGTTCCTGGTGGTGGCGGCCTATTTCAGCCTGGGGCAGAATCTGCATCTGTCTTCGCCGAATCAGGCCTTCATGGCCGCGGCCGTGGCGCTGCTGCCGCATTGGCTGCTGGGCATGGTGGCGGCGGGGGCGGCACTCTCCGGCCTCGTTGTGCTGGCTGGCATCAGCCTGGCGATGGGACCGCTGATCTCGCGTAACCTGCTTGGCCATCTGCCCGAGACCCGCCAGCGCAGCGGGGCGCAGATCGCCATCGTCATTTACCTGGCGCTGTCGATCTTCTTCACCCTGGTCACGCCGTCATTGATGCTGACCCTGGTCAACACCGCCTATTTCGGGATCACCCAATTCTTCCCGGGCGTCATCGCGATCCTGTTCCTGCGCCGCATCAACCCATATGCGATCATCGCCGGCATTCTCGTCGCCGATGTCATGGCCATCGCCATGGTGGTGGACAAGGTGAGCCTGGCGGGCTGGAATATCGGCTTTGTCTGCCTGATCGTGAATATCGTCATCGTCGCCGTCGGCAGCCTGATCAGCCGCCGGGTGGACTCGCCGGTGCCGGTGATTTACGCGAGGCTCTCCGGGGCTTTGCAGAAAGGCTGAGGCTGGCACTGGGGGTTTGAAAAAAGCCCTCGTCCCTTCAAAATCGCGCCTGGTTCACCAGCGGGGCCAGGCGTTTGATGCCTTCGGCGATTTTATCTGTCGGGGTGGAGGCGAAGCCCAGGCGGAAATACGGGCAAGGCGTCGGCGGCTGGTGGAAGAACAGCTCCCCCGGCTCAATCAAGATGCCCTGCTTTTCCGCAAGTTTCGCCAGCAGGCCGGACTCCATCCCCGCCGGCCCCTTCACCCAGGCCGAGGAACCGCCGCGCAGCGGGGTGAAGCTGAGCGACGGGGCGTGGGTCCGCAGCGCGGCATTCAGGATTTTCGCGCGCTCCGCCAGGCTTTTCTTCACCCGCCCCAGCAGCGAATCATAATGCCCGAGCGAGATGAACAAGGCCGCCGCGCGCTGGTTGTTCGCCGGCGGGTGGCGCAGCATCAGCCGCCGCAGCACCCTGGCCTCGGCGATCAGCTCAGGTGCCGCCACCATGAAACCGAGACGCAAGCCCGGCGCCAGGGTTTTCGAGAGGCTGCCGAGATAGATCACCCGGCCGTCGACATCGAAACTCTTCATCGCCGGCAGCGCGGTTTCGGCGAAGCTCATCTCCGAATCATAATCATCCTCGATGATCAGCTGATCATGGCGCTGGGCGTACGCCAGCACCGCTTGGCGCGCGGCCAGGCTCATCGTCGTCGAGCTCGGGCATTGATGGCTGGGCGTCAGATAGGCGAGGTCGCAGCCGCGCAGCGCCGCTATGTCGATGCCATCCTCGCGCACCGGCAGCGGCCGCAGCGCCGCCCCGCGCAACGCGAAGATGTTGCGCGCATCCGGATAGCCCGGTTCCTCGATTCCGACCACGCTATGCGCCGAGGCCAGCAACTCGGCCAGCATGAACAAGGCGTGCTGGGTGCCGACGGTGATCATGATCTGCTCGGCCGCGGCGAAAATGCCCCGCCGTGGCAGTACCCGGCGTTGCAGCTGCTCGATCAGCGCGACATCGTCGCCATCGATCATGTCCGCCGCCCAGTCGCGGATCGCCAGCACCGCGAGAGCGGCGCGCGAGCAGGCGCGCCAATCCGCGATCGGGAAAAGCGCTGGGTCGGGCTGGCCATAAATGAACTGGTAGGGGTAGCGATGCCAGTCCGCCGGCTTGCTGATATTGCGCATGGTGGAATAGCGCGAGCCGATGCGCGCCGCCCAATGCGGGCCGTTGGCGGCCGGCGGTATAGCCAGAGGCGCGCTGCTGCGCGTCGCCTCTTCCGGCAAGGCGGCGACTTGATAGCCGCTGCGCGGCTGCGCCAGGATCAGCCCGTCATCCGCCAGCTGCCGGTAGGCGGCATTCACCGTGTTGCGCGCCACGCCGAGCTGTTGCGCCAGCACCCGGCTGGAGGGCAGCTTGCTGCCGGCGGCCAGGCGCTGGTCCAGGATCGCGGCGACGAAGGCGCTGCGGATCTGCACCTGCAAGGAGATGCCGCCCTCTGGGTCCAGCTGGAACAGCTGGTTCCATGCGCGCTCCGCCGCCTGTTTGCGCGGCTGCGGCCCGGTCTTTCGCGCGTGGTTCATGATTTCGCCCCTTGGCACAAATGATTTTCCAACAAGCGCTAACATAGGCGTGCCCGGCCCGACTTGAAAAGATGTAACTGGCTGTATGATTTGCCGCAACTGGACCTTTCTCACCGCTGCACCCGGCGTAATCTGGTGCCAACGCTGCGGCGTCTGCCTCCTTTACAACGGATCATCTGATATCATGGAAAAAACCCGGCTCGCTTTGTTGGAAACCCTGTTCGCGGCGTTCAACGCGCATGATGCCGACGCGGTGATGGCCTGCTTCGCCCCCGCCATCGTGTTCGATGCGGCGGCCGGGCCGGAGGCGGTGGGCAAGCGCATCACCGGGCTGGACGCGGTGCGCGCCGCCTTCGTCGGCACCTGGACCAGCATGCCGGATGTGCAATGGCAGGTGCGCCGCCATGCCGTATTCGCCGACCGCGCCGTCACCGAATGGCTGTTCACCGCCACCGCGCCGGCCGGCGGGCGCATCGAGGTCGAAGGGGTCGATCTGTTCGGGTTCGAGGGCGAGCTGATCGTCTCCAAGAGCGCCTTCCGCAAGGATCGTCCGCTCCAGGGCATGTGAGGTCCGCCATGCAGGAGAGCCTCTCCACCCCGGCGCGCAACGCCTATGATCCGCTCTACGACCCGCTGCGCGATGCGCATCCGGGCATTGGCCGCGGTTACGCGCCGACCTTCTGGCTGGCCGCCGCCGGTGAGCCGCCGGGCGATGACGGGCCGGTCACCCAGGATCTCGATGCCGATGTCGTCATTGTCGGATCAGGCTTCACCGGGCTCACCTGCGCGCTGTTTCTGGCCCGCGAGCATGGTATCAAGGCGAGTGTGCTGGAAGCCAATCGCGTCGCCTGGGGCTGCAGCACCCGCAATGGCGGGCAGGGGCAGAATGCCTCCGGCCGGCTGACGCGCGGCCAGTGGATCGCACGCTGGGGGGAAGAGACGGCGCTGAAGCTGCATGCGGAAATCCGCGAGGGCTTCGAGCGGTTCACCGCGCTGACCCAGGAGATCGATTGCGACGCGCAAGCCGGCGGGCATCTCTATATCGCGCATCGCCAGCGCACGCTGGAGCGGTTGCGGGTGGAGTGCGAGCTCAGCAACCGAGTCTTCGGCTACAAGACCAGGATCCTTGACCGCGCCACGCTGGAGTCTGAGTGGGTGCGCGAGGCGGAGGCGGTGGGGGCGCTGCATGAGCCGCTGGGCACCGGGGTCAATCCCGCCAAGCTCGCTTTCGGGTATCTGCGCGCCGCCCGCGCCGCCGGGGCGAAGGTGCATCCGGCCAGCCCGGTTTTGAATATCGAACGTCAGGGCGGTGTGTTTCGGGTACGCACGCCCGGCGGCACGGTGCGCGCCCGCGCCGTGGTCATCGCCACTGGCGGCTATACCGGCCAGGGTCTGCATAAGAGCCTGCGCAGCAAGATCATGCCGATCCTCTCCAACTCCATGGTCACCCGGCCCTTGACGCCGGACGAGATCGAGGTGACCGGCTTTCGCACCCGCCAGGTGATCACCGATACAAGAGTGCTGCGCTATTATTACCGGCTGCTGCCGGAGAACCGATTGCAGATCGGCAGCCGCAGCGCCATCACCGGGCGCGATGCCGCCAACCCGAAGCATCTGCAGGTACTCACCGAGGGGCTGGCGCGCAAATTTCCCGCACTGGCCAGCATCCAGATCGATTATTCCTGGTGGGGCTGGGTGGATGTCAGCCACGACATGATGCCGCGCATCGTGCAGCCTAATCCGGGCGAGCCGCTGTTCTACGGACTCGGCTATGGCGGCAATGGGGTCAGCTATTCCGCCCAGGCAGGTTGGCGGCTGGCGGAGCTGGCGGCTGGCAAACCGCGCGCGCATCCGCTGCCGATCTATACCGGCACGCTGAAGGGCCATATGTTCGCGCCCTTCCGCCGGCTCGGCCAACGCATGCTCTATGAGCTGTATCAGCGCCGCGACGAGAAGCCCGACGCGCCGTGACCAGAGAGGATGGACCGATGCACGCCACCACCACGATCTTCCGCGCCAAACGGATTCTCACCATGAATCCCGGCCAGCCGGTCGCCACCCATGTCGCGGTGCGGGAGGGCAAGATCCTCGCCGTCGGCGGGGCGGCGGAGATGCAGGGCTTCGGCGATGCCAGGCTGGATGAACGTTTCGCCGCGGCGGTGCTGATGCCGGGCTTCGTCGAAGGCCATTGCCATCTGTTCGAAGGCGCAATCTGGAGCGACCCCTATGTTGGCTATTTCGACCGGCGCGGTCCGGATGGCGAGATCGCGCCGGGGCTGAAAACCATCGAGGCGGTGGTGGCGGCGCTGCGCGCCCATCTTCTGCCGGAGGGGGCGAAAAGCCTCTGCGCCTGGGGGTTCGATCCGATCTATATGGACGGCCGGCGGATGAATGTCGGGGATCTGGATCAGGTCTCCGCGACGCTGCCGGTGATCATCACCCATGCTTCCGGCCATATCATGAATGTGAATTCGGTCGCGCTGCGCATCATCGGGGTGGATCGCGATACGGATCTGGATGGGCTGGTGCGCGACGAAGCCGGTGAGCCGACCGGCGAGCTGCTCGGCTTCGAGCTGATGGGGCTGATCCGCGACCGCATCGCCGCCGGCGGGATTTCGCGCAAGCTGGATGTGCCGGGGCTGAAGCGCTTCGGCCAGCTGGCGCGGCGCGTGGGGGTGACCACGGCGACCGATCTGGTCAGCGATCTCGCCGATGATACCTTGGAGGTTTACAAGACCGTCACCGCCGACGAGGAATTTCCGCTGCGCATCGCCCCGGCGATGGCGGCGCGGTTTTATAGCATCGAAGAGGGCATCGCCCGGCTGGAGCGGCTGCGCGCGCACAGCAGCGAGCGGCTGTTCATCGGCACGGTGAAATTGCATGTCGATGGTTCGATCCAGGGCTTCACCGCGCGGCTGCGCTGGCCGGGCTATCATAACGGCGCGCCGAATGGGCTCTGGTATATCGCGCCGAGCGAGTTGGGCGGCATCATCGAAGCCTATCACCGCGCCGGCGCGGTGCTGCATATGCACACCAATGGCGACGAGGCGACGGAGCTGACGGTGGAGATGCTGGAGCGTGCGATCACCGCGCATCCAAGGCCGGACCATCGCCACACGCTGCAGCATTGCCAGATGCCGGACCAGGCGCTGTTCCGCCGCATCGCCAAGCTGGGGCTCTGCTGCAACATCTTCGCCAACCATATCTATTACTGGGGCGAGGCGCATATCGCCGAGACGATGGGGCTGGCGCGGGCGCAGCGCATGGATGCCTGCGGTACGGTGCTGCGCAATCAGATCCCGCTGGCGATCCATTCCGACGCGCCGATCACCCCGCTGGACCCGCTTTTCACCGCCTGGTGCGCGGTGATGCGCGAAACCTCGGCCGGCCGGGTGCTGGGGCCGGATGAGCGCATCAGCATTGCCGAAGCGCTCTACGCCATCACCATTGGCGCCGCCTATACGCTGAAGCTCGACCATCTGGTCGGCAGCGTCGAGGTCGGCAAGCTGGCGGATTTCGCGGTGCTGGGGAGCGATCCGCTGGAGGCGCCGCCGGCGGCGCTGAAGGATACCAAGGTGCTGGGCACAATGCGCGGGGGCGTGTTCTTCCCGGCATGAGCATCCCGGTGACGATTCTGGGCGGGTTTCTGGGGGCGGGGAAGACCACCGCCCTCAACCATATGCTCCGCCATGCCACCCAGCGCATCGCCGTGCTGGTGAATGATTTCGGCGCGCTGAACATCGATGCGACGCTGCTGCAAGGGGCGGATAATCTGGTGCCGCTGGCCAATGGCTGCGTCTGCTGCTCGATCGGTCTGGATTTCAGCGCCACCTTGTCCGAGGTTGTGGCGCTGGCGCCCGAACGCATCGTCGTCGAGGCGAGCGGCGTGTCGGACCCGTGGCGCATCGCCCAGCTGGTGAAGCTGAACCGGCTGGCGAGGCTGGAGGCGGTGATCGTGCTGGCGGATGCGCTGAATGTGACGGCGCAGCACAAGGATCGCTGGCTCAGCGACACGCTGGACCGGCAGATCGCCCGCGCCGATCTGGTGGCGCTGAATAAATGTGATCTCGCTGATGCTCCAACCCTGGCGGCGGCGCAGGCGACGCTGCAGGCGATCCGCCCTGGTGTCAGCGTTCTGCAGATCGCCCATGGCGCGCTGCCGAATGCGCTGCTGCTGCCGGCGCGCATGGAGACCGCCAGCGCCCTGATCGCCGATGCGCCCGAGCATGGCATCAGCAGCTGGAGCTGGCAGAGCCCAGGGCGATTTGACGAGATGCGGCTGCGTGCCTGCCTCAAGGCGTTGCCGGCCAGCGTCTGGCGCGGCAAGGGGACGTTGCGACTGGCGGATGGGAGGGTGATGCTGCTGCAACTGGTCGGCCGGCGCTGGAGCCTGGAGGCTTTCGCGGGCGAGGCGTCGGCCCTGGTGCTGCTCGGCACGCCGGACATGCCGGCACCCGAGGCGCTCACCGCAGCCTTCGCCGCGGCGCTGGCACCATGACCATGCTGCAGCTTGGCCTGATCGGTGTGGCGGTCTTCGCCGGCGCGGTCATCCAGCGCCTCACCGGGCTTGGCTTCGCGATGGTGGCGGCGCCGCTGCTCACGCTGGTGCTGGGGCCTTTCGAAGGCGTGCTGCTGGCGAATATCCTGACCTTCCTGCTCACCTTCGGCATGTTCATCGTCACCTGGCGCCGGGCGGAGCCGCGGCGGCTGGCGCTGCTGGTGCCCGCCGCCATCCTCGCCGCCCTGGCCGGTGCGCCGCTGGGGCGGCTGATCCCGTCCGCCTGGATGCTCACCATCAGCGGCGCGCTGGTGCTGGGGGCGCTGATTCTGGTGATGACGATGCGCCATGTGAGGCTGTTTCGCGGCCGCATCGGGGCGCTGGCGGCCGGGGCGATCAGCGGTTTCATGAATGCCACCTCCGGCGTCGGCGGGGCGGCGATCACGCTCTATGCGATGAATATCTCCTGGGAGCAGGCGAGCTTTTACGCCTCGATGCAGGTTTATCTGGCGGTGCTCAACCTGGCCTCCTTCCTGCCCAAGGGGCTGCCGCATCTCGGCCAGGCGGTGGGGCTGGTGGTGGTGGCGGCGCTGGCGCTGGGGTTTGCCGGCGGGCATTGGCTGGCGCGCCTGGTGTCGCTGGACTGGGCGCGCAAGGGAGCGGTGTGTCTGGCCCTGGCCGGAGCCGCCGCGACCCTGGCCAAGGGCGTCTATCAGATGGCTGGCTAGAGCTATATGTGCTTATCTTGACGCGATCGTGTCAAGATAAGCATTTAAAATTGCTAGATAAAGCAAAATCTTGATGCTCTAGACGCGGCAGCGCAGGGCGGCGGTGCGGATGGTCGGCGCCATCGCCTCGAAGCTGGGGCCCAGCGGGTTGGAGCGGCGCCAGACCATGCCGATCTGCCGTTGCGGCGCCGGGGCGGGGAAATGCTGCACGGCCACCGGCGCCGAGCGTGTTTCCACCGGTACCGCGATTTCGGGAATCAGCGTCACCCCCAGCCCGGCCGCCACCATCTGGACCAGCGTGGAGAGCGAACTGCCATCCAGCGTCTCCTGGCCGGGCCGTGGCGCGCGGGTGCAGAAGGCCAGAGCCTGGTCGCGCAGGCAATGCCCCTCTTCCAGGAGCAGCAGGCGCATCTTGGCCAGCCCCTCCTGGTCCGGCACCGGCGCCGCACGTTGCTCCTCAGGGCGGACCAGCACGAAATCCTCGCTGAATAAGGGCAGCTCGACCAGCGCCGGGGCGGAGACCGGCAGCGCCACAATGGCGACATCGAGCCGCCCTGCCTCCAGCTCTTCCAGAATCCGGGTGGTCACCGTCTCGCGCAGCTGGATGTCGAGTTCCGGGTGGCTCTGGCGCAGATCGCCGATCAGGGCCGGCAGCAGATACGGGGCGAGGGTGGGGATCAGCCCCAGCCGCAGCGTGCCGCGCAGCGTGCCCTTGGCGGCGCGGGCCAGGGCCGCCAGCTCATCCACCGCCTCCAGGATCGCCCGCGCCCGCTGCACGAATTGCTCGCCATAGGCGGTGAGCCGGAGCTGGCGCAGCCCGCGCTCGAACAGCGCGATGCCCAGCCCCTCCTCCAGCTCCTTCACCTGCATCGACAAAGCCGGTTGCGAGATGGCGCAGGCCTCGGCGGCGCGGCGGTAATGGCCGTGCCGTGCCAGCGCGTCGACATAGCGCATCTGCCGCAGAGTGATATTGTTCATCAGATTATCTTATCAGTTTAATCAGAAAATAAAAGTTTATCTGATTGGTTTAGGCTGGTAAGACTCTTCTTGCCAAATACGGTGCATGTGGCTGCTCCACCAGCATAACCAAAGCTGGCCAGCGGTTTTGATGAGGCTTTCCGCGCGAGCGGGCAAATTCGATTGACATAGGAGGATACCCATGGACGGCAATCAACCGGCAGGGGCGGGCAAGTGCCCCGTCATGCATGGCGGCAACACCGCGACCAGTTCCAATTCCGTGACCGGCTGGTGGCCGGGGGCGCTCAATCTGGACATTCTCAGCCAGCACGACACCAAGACCGACCCGCTGGGGCGCGGTTTTAATTACCGCGAAGAGCTGAAAAAGCTCGATGTCGAGGCGTTGAAGCGCGACATGCATGCGCTGCTGACCGACAGCCAGAGCTGGTGGCCGGCCGATTGGGGTCATTATGGCGGGCTGATGATCCGTCTCGCCTGGCATTCCGCCGGTTCCTACCGCATCGCCGATGGGCGCGGCGGCGGCGGGCATGGCAATATGCGCTTCGCGCCGCTGAATTCCTGGCCCGACAATGTCAGCCTCGACAAGGCGCGCCGGCTGCTTTGGCCGCTGAAGAAGAAATACGGCAACAAGGTCTCCTGGGCCGACCTGATCATTCTGGCCGGCACCATCGCTTATGAATCGATGGGCCTGAAGACGTTCGGCTTCTCCTTCGGCCGCGAGGATATCTGGCATCCGCAAATCGATGTCTATTGGGGCCCGGAGACCGAATGGCTGGCCCCCAGCGACGAGCGCTACGCCGATGTCAGCACGCCGAAGACCATGGAAAACCCGCTCGCCGCGGTGCAGATGGGTCTGATCTATGTGAACCCGGAAGGTGTCAACGGTCAGCCCGACCCGGCCCGCACCGCCTTGCATATCCGCGAGACCTTCGCGCGCATGGCGATGAATGACGAGGAGACGGCGGCGCTGACCGCCGGTGGCCATACCGTTGGCAAATGCCACGGCAATGGCGATGCGGCGCGGCTGGGGCCGGCCCCGGAAGCGGCCGACATCACCGCTCAGGGCATGGGCTGGAGCAATCCGGATCAGCACGGCAAGGCAAGCCAGGCGATGAGCAGCGGCATCGAGGGCGCCTGGACCAGCGACCCGACGAAGTTCGACATGGGCTATTTCGAGATGCTGTTCGGCCATGAATGGGAACTGCGCCGCAGCCCGGCGGGCGCCCAGCAATGGGAGCCGGTGAACATCAAGGAAGAGAATAAGCCGCGCGACGCCTCGGACCCAAATATCCGGCGCAACCCGATCATGACCGACGCCGACATGGCGATGAAGGTGGACCCGATTTATCGCGGCATCTGCGAAAAATTCATGAAGGACCCCGCCTATTTCCAGGACACCTTCGCGCGCGCCTGGTTCAAGCTCACCCATCGCGATATGGGACCGAAGGCCCGTTATTTCGGCCCGGACGTGCCGGCCGAGGAGCTGATCTGGCAGGATCCGGTGCCCGCTGGCCGCACGGATTACGATGTGGCGGCGCTGAAGGCGAAGATCGATGCCAGCGGGCTGTCCACCAGCGATCTGGTGGTGGTGGCCTGGGACAGTGCCCGCACCTTCCGCGGCTCGGATCTGCGCGGCGGTGCCAACGGCGCGCGCATCCGCCTGGCGCCGCAGAAGGATTGGGAGGGCAATGAGCCGGCCCGCCTGGCCAGGACGCTGGGGGTGCTGGCGCCGATCGCCCAGGCCGCGAATGTCAGCCTCGCCGATGTCATCGTGCTGGCCGGCAATGTCGGCGTGGAGCGCGCGGCGAAGGCGGCCGGCGTTGCCATCGAGCTGCCCTTCACCCCGGGCCGCGGCGACGCCAGCGAGGCGCAGACGGATGCCGACAGCTTCGCGCCGCTGGAGCCGGTGCATGACGGCTTCCGCAACTGGCTCAAGCGCGACTATGCCGCCAAGCCGGAGGAGCTGCTGCTCGACCGCGCCCAGCTGATGAACCTGACCGCGCCGGAGATGACCACCTTGCTGGGCGGCCTGCGTGTCATCGGCGCCAATCATGGCGGCACCAAGCATGGCGTGTTCACCAGCCGCGAAGGCGCGTTGACGACCGATTTCTTCGTCAACCTGACCGACATGGGCAATGTCTGGGTGCCGGCTGGGGCCGGGGTTTATGAGCTGCGCGACCGTGTCAGCAACGCGGTGAAGTTCACCGCAACCCGGGTTGATCTGGTCTTCGGCTCCAACGCCATCCTGCGCGCTTATGCCGAGCTCTACGCTCAGGACGACAACGCCGAGGCCTTCGTGCGCGACTTCGCCGCCGCCTGGACCAAGGTGATGAACGCGGACCGCTTCGACGTCGCCTAGTCGCTGAGCGGGTTCATGGGCTTGTGTCAACGCGCGCGCGTCGATCCAAGCTTATGTCGTCCTTCTTCACTTCAGATCTGGCCCGGTGCGTTGCCGGGCCAGACCGACCATTCAAGGCGCGCTGGCGGCCGGCGCTGAGAGGCTGTTTGAAAAGCCACTCTCGTGCGTCGCCAGAGCGACTTTTGAAATCGCCTCTAACTCTGCGCAGGGGCCTTGCTTGAAAACAACTACAAAATCCGACTGCCGCGCCGCGCTGCGTCGCGCCCGCTTGCCCGATGATGACACGCTGGCGCAGCTTTTGATGACGCTGCGCAACCGCGAGGAAACGCATATCACCGCCGCCACGTTGGCGCGCGAGGGCGATGCCACACCAAAGCGGGAACTGGAACACCATCTTCAGCGTCTCGCCCGCCATAGGCTGATCGGCCGTGTGCCCTGTGCGGCGGCGGAGCCGGTATACGATACGATCCCCCAGCCGCATTCGCATCTGATCTATGAATGCACACCCCGCCAGATCGTGGACCTGCATGTTTCGCGCGAGACGCTGCTGACGTTGCTGCAGGACCTGCTGACCACCCATGGCGCGGCGGTGGACGTGACCATCCGCATCCATGCCGAGGCCAATGGCGGCTTGCCGCTCCCCGCCGGCATTTCCATGCTTCCTGATTGAAAACCAATGCGCTAGGCTCCAACTCTCGCGCTGCGCCAGGACCGTCGGTGGCAGGTGGTGAGCGTGAAGGGTGAGTAGGAGCAGGAGCCGGCCTTGTCGCATGCGTTTAAGACCCCAGACGCACTTCCCTCGCCGGAGGGCGGGGGTGATCGACAGGCAATGACGCCGCCCTCGCCGGATGTCTGGGAAATCGCCATTGAGGGTAGCGGTACCGGGGTGTGGGACCGCAACATCGTCACGGGTGATATCTGGTACTCCGCCAGCTGGCACGCCATTCTCGGCTATACGCAAGGGGAGCTGAGCGGGCAGATCGAAAACGCCTATTTACGGGTGCATCCTGAGGATCTGGCCTATGTCCAGGCGACGATGCAGGCGCATTTCGAGGCGCGCACCGCTTTCTATGAGGTGGAGCACCGGCTGCGTTGCAAGGATGGCAGCTTCAAATGGGTGCTGAGCCGTGGCCGGGTGATCAGCCGGGATGCGACCGGGCGCGCCCTGCGCATGGTCGGCACCACGACGGACATCACCGCCCGCAAGCAGGTGGAGATGGAGTTGCAGGTGCTGGCGGATCTGGATGATCTGACCCAGCTGCCCAACCGCCGGCATTTCCGCAGCCGCATGAGCGCCCTGCTGGCCGAGCTGCGCCAGGGCCGGCTGACGCAGGCCAGCGTGATGATGATCGATATCGATCGCTTCAAGACGATCAATGACAGCGCCGGCCATGCCGCCGGGGATGCGGTGATCCGGCATTTCGCCGATTTGTTGCGCAAGAACCTACGTGCCGACGATGTCATCGGCCGTCTCGGCGGCGATGAATTCGCGGTATTGCTGCCTGAGATGGACGAGCCCGCGGCGGTGATGCTGGCGGCGCGGCTGAAGCAGGCCGTGAGCGCCAATCCCGCCAGCCTGGCGCAGACCAAGCTACCCTATCAGGTGAGCATCGGCATCGCCGGGATCGACCCCGGGGCGCGCAGCTGCGATGCCGCTTTGGCGCCGGCCGATACCGCCCTTTACCAAGCCAAGGCGCGGCGTCGCTGAGCGCCGGGCGGTGGCGCTGTTGCGCCGGATGCGAGCCGCCGGTATCAAACCCGACTGGGCAAAAGCCCAGATAGATAAGAGGAGAGCCTGACATGGCAAACCGGCCGCATATTTCCGAGCGCGAAGCCTTGGATTTCCACGAGATCGGCCGCCCCGGCAAGATCGAGATCATCGCCTCCAAGCCGATGGCGACCCAGCGCGACCTGGCGCTGGCCTACTCGCCGGGTGTGGCCGTGCCGGTGAAGGCCATCGCCGCCAACCCCGACACCGCCTATGATTACACCGCCAAGGGCAATCTGGTCGCGGTGATCTCCAACGGAACCGCCATTCTGGGCTTGGGCAATCTCGGCGCGCTCGCCTCCAAGCCGGTGATGGAAGGCAAGGCGGTGCTGTTCAAGCGCTTCGCCGATATCGACTCCATCGATATTGAACTGGCCTCCGAGGATGTGGACCGGATCATTGACGCGGTGGCGCTGATGGAGCCGAGCTTCGGCGGCATCAATCTGGAAGACATCAAGGCGCCGGAATGCTTCGTCATCGAGCAGACTTTGCGCGAGAAGATGAACATCCCGGTCTTCCATGACGACCAGCACGGTACCGCGATCATCTCCGCCGCCGGGTTGATCAATGCCTGCCACCTCACCGGGCGCGATATTAAGGACATCAAGATCGTCGTGAACGGCGCCGGTGCCGCCTCCATCTCCTGCACCGAGCTGGCGAAGGCGCTGGGGGTGAAGCCGAATAATGTCATTCTCTGCGATTCCAAGGGGGTGATCTACAAGGGCCGCACCGAGGGGATGAATCAGTGGAAATCCGCCCATGCGGCGGAGACGGATGCGCGCACGCTGGATGAGGCGATCGAGGGGGCGGATGTGTTTTACGGCCTCTCCGTGGCCGGCGCGCTGACCAAGGAGATGGTGAAGAAGATGGCCAAGCAGCCGATCATCTTCGCCATGGCCAACCCGGACCCGGAGATCACCCCGGAGGATGCGCTGGAAGCCGCCCCGGATGCGATCATCGCCACCGGCCGCTCGGATTATGCCAACCAGGTGAATAACGTGCTGGGCTTCCCCTTCATCTTTCGTGGCGCGTTGGATGTGCGCGCGACCACGATCAATGAGGAGATGAAAATGGCCGCCGCCCGCGCTTTGGCGGACCTGGCCCGTCAGCAGGTGCATGAGGATGTCGCCGCCGCCTATGGCGTGACGCATCATTTCGGCCCGGATTACATCATCCCGACCCCCTTCGACCCGCGTCTGATCGAAACCCTGCCGCCGGCGGTGGCGCAGGCGGCGATGGATAGCGGTGTCGCCCGCAAGCCGATCACCGATATGCAGGCCTATCGCGAGAGCCTGCGCGCCCGGCTGAACCCGACCGATGCGGTGCTGGCCTCGGCCTATGAGAAGGCGCGGGCCAAGCCCAAGCGCGTGGTCTTCGCCGAGGCGGAGGAGGATGTGGTGCTGCGCGCCGCCATCGCCTTCAAGGAAGGCGGCTACGGCACCCCGGTGCTGGTGGGGGTGGATGAGACGCGCGAGATGCTGAGCCAGCTCGGCGTTGCCGATCCGGACGGGTTCGAGCTGCATAATAGCCGCCATTCCAAGCTGGTGCCGCAAATGGTGGATCATCTCTACGCCAAGCTGCAGCGCAAGGGCTTCCTGCGCCGCGACGTGGAGCGGCTGGTGAACCGCGACCGCAACATCTTCGGCGCGCTGCTGGTGGCGCTGGGCGAGGCGGATATGATGGTGACCGGCCTGACCCGGCCCTTCCGCCAGTCGATGATCGACGTGATGAAGGTGATCGGCCCGAAGCCGGGCCATACGCCGTTCGGCATTCATCTGATGGTTGGGCGCAACCATACGGTGTTCCTGGCGGACACCACGGTGAATGAGCGCCCGACCGCGTCTCAGCTGGCCGACATTGCCACCCAGACCGCCGAGGTGGCGCGGCGCATGGGGCATGAGCCGCGCGTGGCGTTTATGTCCTACTCGAATTTCGGCAATCCGCAGGGCAAATGGATCGAGCATATCCGCGAGGCGGTGCTGGAGCTGGATCAGCGCCAGGTGGATTTCGAATATGAGGGCGAGATGACGCCGGAAGTGGCGCTCAATGCGGCCTCGATGAAGAAATATCCGTTCAGCCGGCTTTCCGGCCCGGCGAATGTGCTGGTGATGCCGGGGCTGCAATCGGCCAATATTTCCGCCAAGCTGCTGCGCGAGCTGGGTGGGGAGCGGATCATCGGGCCGCTGCTGATCAATATGGAACAGCCGGTGCAGATTGCCTCGATGAGTGCGAATGCCAGCGAGCTGATGACGCTGGCGGTGCTCGCGGCAGCGGGGATTACGGGGTAAAAGTTTTTTGGGGCCGCCCCTTTTTTTCAAAAAAGGGGCGGGGAGGTTTGGGGCGTTGGCAACTACGTGCCAACGCCCCAAACGTTTTGCAGCCCTTTTTGAAAAAAGGGCCGCACCCCAAAAACTTTTGAGAATTTAGGTTAAGTCTGTGAGCGCTTTTGCGCGTAGTATATGTTTTTGGATCTTGCCGGTTGAGGTTTTCGGCAGCTCATCGAAGCAATAGCGTTTCGGGATTTTGAACCCCGCCAGATGCGCGCGGCAGAACGCCGTCAGCTCCGTTTCGCTCACCTCTGCACCCTCCTTCAGCGCAATCACCGCCAGCGGCACCTCGCCCCATTTCTCATCCGGCAGCGCCACCACCGCCGCCTCGCGCACCGCCGGGTGGCGATACAGCACCTCCTCCACCTCCAGCGATGAAATATTCTCGCCGCCGGAAATGATGATGTCCTTGGCGCGGTCCTTGATCTCGGCATAGCCATCCGGGTGTAGCACGCCGAGATCCCCGGTGAGGAACCAGCCGTTTCTGAAAGCCTCACGCGTTGCCTTCGGGTTTTTCAGATAGCCCTTCATCACCACATTGCCCTTGAAGGCCAGCTCGCCGATGCTGCGTCCATCAGCCGGCACCGGCGCGCCTTGCGGGTCCAGCACGGTCAAATCCTCCTGGGTGATGCCGGGCACGCCCTGGCGGGCGGTAAGCCGGGCACGGGCGGTGAGGTCCAGCTCCTGCCAGTCCGGCTGCGGCTCGCACAGCGCCGAGGGGCCGTAGACTTCCGTCAGCCCATAGACATGCCGCACGGCAAATCCCAGCCGTTCGGTACCTTCGATGATCGCGCTCGGCGGCGCCGCCCCGGCGATGGCGACGATCACCCGCCGCGCCAGCACCCGCTTCACCGCCTCCGGCGCATTGATCAGCATCCCCAGTACGATCGGCGCGCCGCACATATGGGTGACGCGATGACGCTCTATCTTCTCGAAAATCGCCGCCGGATCGATCTTGCGCAGGCAGACATGCGTGCCCCCCAGCGCGGTGACCGCCCATGTGTAGGTCCAGCCCGAGCAATGGAACATCGGCAAGGTCCAGAGATAGGCGCTATCCTGCGTCAGATTGACCATGAAGGCGACGCTGAGCGCGCCCAGATAGGCGCCGCGATGATGATAGACCACGCCCTTCGGGTTGCCGGTGGTGCCGGAGGTATAGTTCACCGCAATCGCCTCCCACTCATCCGCCGGCAGCCGCCAGGGGGCGGGGGGATGCGGGGCGATCCAGTCCTCATATTCCGGCGCGCCAAGGGTGAGGCCAGGCGGGGCGGCCTCATCGGCGATTTCCACCAGGATTGGCGGGTTTGCCAGCAGGGCCAGCGCCGCCTTGGCCTTCGGCGCCCATTCCCGGTCCACGAGAAACAGTTTTGCCTCGGCATGCTCCAGGATGAAGGCGATGGCCGGCGCGTCCAGCAGCGTGTTGATCATGGAGAGCACGCAGCCCGCCAGCGGCACCGCGTAATGCGCTTCCAGCGCCACCGGCCCGTTGGGGGAGAGCACCGCCACCGCCTCGCCCGGCTGCACCCCGGCGGCCATGATGGCGCTGGCGAAGCGCCGCGCGCGGTCCGCGAACTGGGTGTAGCTATAGGCGCGGTCGTGATGGGTGACGGCGATCTTGTCCGGGAAAATCCGCACCGCCCGGCGCAGAAAGCTGAGCGGTGAGAGCGGCACGAAATTCGCCGGATCGCGGTCGAGATCGGTTTCAAAAATGCGGCTCATGCCGGCCTCTCCTGGTCTTGCTGCTGTGCGTTCCTGGCCGGCTTGTCGCCGGTTCCGGAATGAAGCATGCGCTGGGGCGGGGCTGAGCTCAATAGCCGGTCTGGCGGTCCACCTCACCGATCATCGCCTGCCCGGCGAAGTGGCGCTTGAGGTTCTCGATTACCGCCACAGCACCGCTTTTCGCCTGGGTGTCGCTGGCGATATGCGGGGTGATCCAGATTTGCGGATGCGCCCAGAGGGGCGAGGCCGCCGGCAGCGGCTCCCGCGGCAGCACGTCCAGAATGGCGTGGCTGAGTTGCCCATCTTCCAGGGCGGCCAGCAGATCGGCCTCCACCAGATGGCCGCCGCGCCCGACATGGATCAGGCTGGCGCCGCGCGGCAGGGCCGCGAACAAGGATTGATTGAGGATACCGGTGGTGGCTGGGGTGAGCGGCAGCAGGCAGATCAATATATCCGTCTGCGCCAGAAAGCTGGGCAGCTGGTCCGGCCCGGCGAATGCGCTCACACCCGGCAGCGCCTTCGCCGTACGGCTCCAGACGGAGAGCGGAAAACCGAATGGGCGCAGCGCCTCCAGGCAGGCCAGACCCAACACGCCCGCCCCCATGATGCCGACGCGCCGGGCACCGGGCAGGGGCACGTCCAGCGGCGCCCAACGAAGCTGCGCCTGCGCGTTGAGATAGGCCGGCATATGCCTGTGCTGCATCAGCACTGAGCCGACGACATACTCGACCATGCCGCCGGTCAGCGCCGGTTCGATCATCCGCACCAGCTTCACATGCGCGGGCAGGTCCAGCTTGAGCGCCTGATCGGCGCCGGCGCTGGTGGTGAAGACCAGTTCGAGATTGGTGAATGGCTGAAGATTTTCGATCGGCTTGTAGAAGAGCAGATAGCGGATCTCATCCGGCGCGCCGTATTCCGGCCAGGCGCGAAATTCGAGTTCAGGCAGTGCCGCGGCGAAGGCCGCTTCCCAGATCGCGCGCTGCGCGCTCTCATGCTTGAATAGAAAACTCATCGATCCGCCGTAAAAATTCACAGGTTAGGGAATGTAGGTGACTGTACATCAAGGGGTGCCTCGTCATGCCTGCGATTTGCGCATGGGCTCCGCGCACCTGGTAGAAATTTGGCCAGAAACGGCTCAATCTTTCGTTTGTCTGTGGATCCTTTCAGCGGTCGCTCGGCGGGTTGATTAAATGCGAAGACCTGGCCTAGCATTGTCGAGGTTTGAACGAGGTTTGCGCCGACCATGCCGGATCTATTGGGCCTGACCGCCCGTGAGTTGCTTGCCGCCATCGCTGAAAAACGGGTATCCGCCGTTGAGGTGATGAAGGCCACCTACCGGCGCCTGGCGCTGGTCAATCCCCGCCTCAACGCTGTTGTCAGCCTGTTGCCGGAAGAGGACGCGCTGGCGCTGGCGCGCGCGGCGGATGCGAAGCTGGCGGCGGGAGAGCTGCCCGGCGCGCTGCACGGTCTGCCTTTCGCGGTGAAGGATCTGGAAGAGACCGCCGGCATTCGCACCACCTACGGCTCGCCGCTCTATGCGGATAATATCCCCGCCGCCGACAGCCCGATGGTGGCAAGGCTGCGCCAGGCCGGGGCGTTGATTATCGGCAAGACCAACGTGCCGGAATTCGGGTTCGGCTCGCAAACCTATAATCCGGTCTTCGGCGCCACCCGCAATGCCTACCAGCCCGAGATGACGGCGGGTGGCTCCAGCGGCGGGGCGGCGGTGGCGCTGGCGGTGCGGATGCTGGCCTTGGCCGATGGCAGCGACCATGGCGGCTCGCTGCGCAACCCGGCCGCGTTTAACAACGTGTTTGGCCTGCGCCCGAGCCCGGGGTTGATCCCCGATCCCAGCCCGGATGCGTTCACCCTCTCTCTGGCGACATTGGGGCCGATGGCGCGCAATGTGCAGGATCTGGCTCTGCTGCTCTCCGTGCAGGCCGGGGCAGACCCCGCAATCCCGGTGACCTGGCCGGAAAAACCTTGTTCGTATCATGAAGTTTTACAAGCCGACCTGACCGGGGCGCGGATCGGCTGGCTGGGCGATCTCGGCGGCGTGTTGCCGATGGAGCCCGGCATCCTGGCGCTATGCGAAGCCGGCTTGCAGGCGCTGCCGGCCCGCGGGCTGGTGGTGGAAGCGGCGTCCCTCGGCTTTGACGCGGAGCGCATCTGGGAGAGCTGGGCGGGGTTGCGGGCCTGGAGCATCGCGCATCGCTTCAACGATGTGATCCGCGATCCTTATCGGCGGGATCTGCTGAAATCCGAAGCGCAATGGGAGGTCGAGCAGGGCTTGCGCCTCTCCGGGCTGGATGTGGCACGGCATATTGAGACGCGCACGCTCTGGATGCAGCAGGCGCTGCAGCTTTTCGCGCGCCATGACTATCTGGCGCTGCCCAGCGCGCAGGTTTTTCCCTTCCCGGTGGAGACCCATTGGCCGCGCGCCATCAATGGTGTGACGATGGACAGCTATCATCGCTGGATGCAGGTGGTGACACCCGTCACGCTGGCCGGCCTGCCGGCGCTGAACGTGCCGGTCGGTTTCAACGCGCGGGGCCTGCCGATGGGCATGCAGCTGATCGGCCGTCCGCGCGATGAGCTGGGCGTGCTGCGGCTGGGCCAGCTCTATGACGAAGCGACAGGCTGGAGCGCGCACGCCCCGGCTGAGCCGTGATGTCGCTGAGGCGTGGCTTTTGAGCCGCGCCCTGTTGGGGTAGTCTCGCCGCAAACAAGATCGAGAGTGAGACCATGGTTGCGATTTTTGGCCATCGCGGGGCGCGCGGGCTGCTGCCGGAAAATGCCTTGTCCGGCTTCGGGCTGGCGAATGCGCTGGAGTTGACCGGGGTGGAGTTCGATGTCGGCGTCACCCGCGATGGCGTGGTGGTGGTGCATCATGACCCAAGGCTGAACCAGGATGTGGCGCGGGACAGGCAGGGCGCTTATGTCGGCGCCGATGCGCCTTTGGTGCGCGATTTAAGCTTCGCGGAGCTGCAAGGCTACGATGTCGGCCGGCTGCGGGAAGGCTCAGCCTACGCGGCGCGGTTCGCGGGGCAGATTGCGCGTGACGGTACCCGGATTCCAAGCTTCGATGCCGTGCTTGAGGTTTGCGAGCCGCTCGATCTTCTTGTGGAAATCAAGAGCTTTCCGGAGCGCCCGGAGGCGACGCTGCCGCCCGCCGCGCTGGTGGCGCATACGCTGGCCGGCTTGCGCGCGGCGGGGGCGGTTGAGCGCAGCGTGCTTTATTCCTTCGATTGGCGGGTGCTGGAGGAAGCCGCGAAGCAGGCCCCGGATCTGCGCCGCTGCTGCCTGACGGAGCCGGGCAGTGTGGCGGCGGCCGATCTATGGTTTGGCGGCACCAGCCTGGCCGCGCATGGCAACAGCGTACCGCGCGCGGTGGCGAGCACCGGGGCGGTGGTCTGGGCGCCGTTTCATGAGATGCTGGATGCCGCACAGCTGGCCGAGGCGAAGGCACTGGGGCTGGCGGTGATTCCTTGGACGGTGAATGCGACGGCGGATTTCGAGCGGATGCTGGATTTGGGCGTGGATGGGATCATCACCGATGTTCCCGACCTGGCTTTGGAGATCCTCGCTGCGCGCGGCGAGGAGCCGGCGCAGCCGGGATTCGTGAGCGCGCTGCGGCGCTGACATTTCAAAAGTTTTTGGGGGCTTGGGGGCTTTTTACAAAAAGCCCCCACGTATTCGCACCGATTTTTAAGCGATTTCCAGGCGCTTGCCGGTCTGCGCATCAAACAGATGCAGATGCGCCGCCGGCAGGCTGATGGTCAGCGCCGTCGCTTTTGGGGCGGGGTAAGAGACGCGGATGCGGAAGGCTTCCCCATCCGGCAGCGTGCCGTGCAGCAGCGCCTCGGAGCCCAGCGGCTCCTCCAGCGCCACGGCAAAGCCCAGCGGCCCGGTACCGGGCTCGATGACCACGTGCTGCGGGCGGATTCCCAGCATCACCGCCATGCCTTCCGGCCCCCAGGGCGCCTCGCCCGGCAGCGCCACATCCGGCCCGGCCGCCAGCTTCGCGCCATGGCCGCCGGCGCAAAGCACCGCCTTGCAGAAATTCATCGACGGATCGCCGATAAAGCCGGCGACGAACTGGTCCGCCGGGCGCGTGAACACCTCCAAAGGTGTGGCGATCTGCGCGGCGACACCTTGCTCCATCACCGCCAGCCGGTCCGCCAGCGTCATCGCCTCCACCTGGTCGTGGGTGACATAGAGGCTGGTGACGTTGAGGCGTTTTTGCAGCTTGCGGATATCGGCGCGCACCTGCACGCGCAGCTTGGCGTCCAGGTTGGACAGCGGCTCATCGAACAAAAACAGCTTCGGTTCGCGCACGATGGCGCGGCCCATGGCGACGCGCTGGCGCTGGCCGCCGGAGAGTTGCCCCGGCTTGCGGGCAAGGAGATGGGAAAGCGAGAGTGTGTCCGCCGCCTCTTCCACCCGCTTGGCGATTTCGGCCTTGGGCATGCCTTTCAGCTTCAGCCCGTAGGCCATGTTCTCGAACACGCTCATATGCGGATAGAGGGCGTAGTTCTGGAACACCATCGCCACGTCGCGCTTGGAAGGGTCGACATGCGTGATGTCCCTGCCATCCAGCAGGATGCGCCCGGCGGTCGGGCTCTCCAGCCCCGCGACCAGGCGCAGCAGCGTGGATTTGCCGCAGCCCGAGCCGCCGACGATCACCAGCATCTCGCCATCGTCCAGCTTCACATCCAGCCCGTGCAGCACCTTGGTGTTGCCAAAGCTCTTGGCCAGGCCTTGCAGTTCGAGTGTGGCCATTATTTATCCGCCTCCGTCAGCCCGGCCACGAACCAGCGCTGCATCGCCAGCACCACCAGGATGGGTGGCAGCAAAGCGAGGATCGTGGTGGCCATTACAAGATTCCAGGGAATGAGCTGATCGCCGGTGATCATCTGAACGATGCCGATGACGATGGTATTCAGCCCGCCTTTAGTTGTCACCAACAGCGGCCAGAGATACTGGTTCCAGCCATAAACGAATTCGATCACGAACAATGCCGCGATATTGGCGCGCGAGACCGGCAGCAGCACGTCCCAGAAAAACCGCATCGGCCCGGCGCCGTCCAGCTTGGCGGCCTCCACCAGCTCGTCCGGCACGGCGATGAAGATTTGCCGGAACAGCAATGTCGCCGTCGCCGAGGCGATCAGCGGCAGGGTCAGGCCGGGGAAGGTGTCGATGAGATGCAGGTCGGACATCACCGCGTAGGTGGGAACGATGCGCACCACGATCGGGAGCATCAGCGTGATGAAGATCAGCCAGAACGCCACCATGCGCAGCGGAAAGCGGAAGAACGCGATGGCGAAGGCGGAGAGGGCCGAGATCGCGATCTTGCCGATGGCGATGGCGAGCGCCATGAAAAAACTGACCAGCAGCATGTGCCAGACCGGCGCGTTGGCGTTGCTGAAGCTGAGCGCCTGCACGAACACGCCGAGCTTGCTGAAATCCGGCACCAGTGACAGCGCCCCGCGATTGATCGCCGCGGCGGATTGCGTGGCGCCGGCAAAGGCCACCCAGATCGGGAACATGAACAACAACACGCCCAGCAGCAAAACCGCATGGGCAAGAAAATCCGAACGTTTCTTCATATCGCGCGGCCCCTGGTCAGGCGCATCTGCAAGGCGGTGAGGGCAATGATGCCCGCCATCAGCAACACCGATTGCGCGGCCGAACCGCCGAGATCGAGATTGATCACACCGTCGCGATAGACTTTCACCACCAGCATGTCGGTGGAGGTGCCGGGGCCGCCGCCGGTGAGGGCGAAGATCACGTCAAACGTGTCGAACGCCGCATAGACGATGTTGGTGACGCTGAGGAACAAAGTGGTCGGCATCAGCATCGGCCAGATCATGGTGCGGAAGCGATGCAACCCGCGGGCGCCGTCCAGCGTCGCGGCTTCCAGCATCGAGCGCGGCACCGATTGCAGGGCGGCCAGATAGAAGATGAAATTATAGCTCACCTGCTTCCAGGCGGCGATGAGGATGACCAGCCCCAGGGCCTGGGTGCCGTTGGCGGTATAGTTGAAATTCACCCCGAAGCGGGCGAGCACATTGGTGATCATGCCGATTTGCGGCTGGAACAGAAAGACGAAGATCACCGAGCTCAGCGCCGGCGCGATCGCGTAAGGCCAGATCAGCGCGGTGCGGTAGAGAAAGCGGCCTTTGATGGCGCGGTTGGCGAAGCTGGCGAAGAGCAGCCCCGCGGCCATGGCCAGGATGGTGACGGCGACACAGAAAAACGCCGTGCGCAGAATCGCGGCGTGATAATTCGGGTCGGCGAGCAGGGCGAGGAAGTTCGAGGCCCCGACAAATATGGTGCTGAGCCCGAAGGCGTCCGTCGCCTGTGTGCTTTCCACCAGCGCCTGGCCCGCGGGCCAGAAGAAGAACACGAAGGTGATCAGCAATTGCGGGGCGACAAGCGCGGCTGGCAGAAGCCAGCCGCGAAAGAGAGTCTTCCGCTCCACGCTCAGGCTTTGAGCGTCTGCGCGAAACGGTTGATCACGGCCTGGCCACGGCTTTGCGCGGTTTCCATGGCGCTGGCCGCCGGGGTGCCGTTCTGGATCGCCTTTTCCCATTCCTCTTCGATGATCACGCGGACCTCCGGCATGCCGCCGAGGCGGATGCCGCGCGAGAGCGGGGTGGGCTGGGTGCGGGTAAGCTGTTTCACGGCCACGTCGCTGCCCGGATGCTGGGCATAGAAGCCCTGGCTTTCGATCATCTGGTTGCCGGCGACGGTGACCGGCACATAGCCGGTTTTTTCGGCCCAGGCGCTGTCATTCTCGGGCTGCGAGATGAACTTGAAGAAGCTGGCCGCCGCCTTGTACTCGGCCGGGCTGCGGCCGGGGGCGGTCATCGCCCAGAATGCCGCGCCGCCGATGATGGAGTTGATCGGGCTCTTGATGATGTCCTGGTGGTAGGGGAGGGGGGCGGCGGCGAACTTGAACGCGGCGCTCTTCACCAGCTGGCCATAGATCGAGGAGCTGTCGAAGGTGATCGCGGCCTTGCCGGCGTAGAAGATCGGGCTCGGCTTGCCGTCGCGGCCCTGATAGGAGAACAGCCCTTCCTTTTGCATGGAGAGGAACATGTCCAGCTGCTTCACGAACGGCGCGCTGCCGATCTTCAGCTGCGGCTTCGGCCCGCCGAAGCCGTCATTCAGTGTCGCATATTCGACATTATGGATGGCGGCGAATTGCTCGAATTGGCTCCAGGTTGGCCAGGAGGTCATCACCGGAATGTCGGCGGCGTTCTTCGCCTTGATCACGCGCGCGGCCTTGATCACGTCGTCCCAGGTGGCGAGCGGCGCCTCGGGGTCAAGCCCGGCCTTGGCGAAGGCGTCCTTGTTGATCCACATCACGGCAGTGGAGGAGTTGAACGGGGCGGCGCCCATCTTGCCGTTATTGAGGCTGTAATAGCCGCGCACCGCCGGGATATAGGTGGCCGGGTCGATCGCCACGCCGGTCATCTCGGAGAGCTTGTACACATCGACCACGGCGCGGCCGGCCGCCATCATGTCGGCGGTGCCGACATCGAACACCTGCGCGATGCTCGGCGCCTTGCCGCCGCGCCAGGCGGCGATGGACGCGGTGAGAAGGTCAGCGTAAGTGCCCTTATAAGTGGCCTGGACCTGATAATCGCTCTGGCTGGCGTTGAATTTGTCGACGCTGGCCTGGAGGGTATCGCCCAGCGCGCCGCCCATGGCGTGCCACAGCGCGATGCTGGTGGGGGCGCTGGCGGCGTTGGCGGCGGAGGCGAGCACGGCGCCCGCGGGCGCGGCGGCGAGGAGTGTACGGCGTTTCATCGATCCAACCCTTCTGGTTAAACGGGGTCTGCTGTTAGTTGAACCGGCGGCCGGGTCAATAACAGTTCTGTGACAAATCGATGACGTAAAAAAGCCAGTCTGGCAACCGGAAAGCCGGGCCTGTCAGCGTGAACCCGGCAGGGGCGCGCGGATGATGCCTGATCTGCCGCCCCGCCTCGGCACCGAATCGGGGGAAGCTGCCGCCAGGGCGGCTCGATCATTCGGCCGTTTCAACGTCTGGTTCTTCAGCGGCGCGTGAGTGCGGCGCCGTCTTCTTGCAAAATGCGGCATTCGCCGCATTTTTTAAGCTTTCAGCTTCGCCGCCTCTGCCGCCAGCTTGGTGATGGCGTCCCAATCCTTGGCCGCGACCAGCTCCTTCTTCACCATCCAGGAGCCGCCGACGCACAGCACGTTGGGCAGCTTCAGATAGCGCGGGGCGATCTCCGGGGTGATGCCGCCGGTCGGGCAGAATTGCAGCTGCGGCAGCGGCGAGGCGATGGAGGAGAGGAACGGCGCCCCGCCCGCCGCCTCGGCCGGAAAGAATTTCGCGAAGCGATAGCCGCGCTCGATCAGCACCATCGCCTCCGAGGCGCTGGCGATGCCGGGCAGCGGTGCTAAGTCCGCATCCTCCGCCGCATCCAGAAGTTTGCGCGTGGCCCCAGGCGAGACGGCGAATTGCGCGCCCGCCTTCGCCGCCTGCTTGTACTGCTTGGGCGTCAGCACGGTGCCGACACCGGCCACCGCCCCCTCCACCTCATTCGCCACCGCGCGGATCGCCTCCAACGCCGCAGGCGTGCGCAGCGTGATCTCGATCGCCTTCAGCCCGCCTTGCACCAGCGCGCGGGCCAGCGGCACCGCATCCGCCACATCATCGATGATCACCACCGGGATCACCGGGGCGAGCTTCATGATGGTTTCCAAACCCTCCTGGATCATGCGTGCGACTCCTCGTAGGCGAAAATGGATGCGCCAAGATCGGCGCGGCTGACCAGATGGCGGAAGGGCGCGAACAGCTCGCGCCCGGTGCCGTGATGGCTGGCCTCGAGATCCGCCAGCGCATCCGCGCGCGCCTCCCACTCAGCCGCATCCACCAGCGCGCTCAGCGTGCCCGCCTTGGCATCGACGCGGACAATGTCGCCATCCCTCAGCTTGGCGAGCGGCCCGCCGGCCAGCGCCTCCGGCGTGGCGTGGATGGCGGAGAGCACCTTGCCGGAAGCACCGGACATGCGGCCATCAGTGACCAAAGCCACCTTGAAGCCCTTATCCTGCAACACCCCAAGTGGGGGCATCAGCTTGTGCAATTCCGGCATGCCGTTCGCTTTCGGCCCCTGGAAGCGGACCACCACGACGACATCCTTGTTCAGCTCACCCGCCTTGAATGCCGCTTGCACCGCTTCCTGGCTGTGGAACACCAGGCAAGGGGCTTCGAGCACATGCCGTTCTTCCGCCACGGCGGAGGTTTTCACCACCGCCTGACCGAGATTGCCGCTGAGCAGTTTCAGCCCGCCGGTCGGCTGGAACGGGTTGGCGGCAGGGCGCAGCACTTTTTCATCGCCGCTGGATGTAGGCGCGTCGCGCCAGGCCAATGCGCCGTCCTGCAGGTAGGGTTCCCTGATATAGGCGGAAAGCCCCTTGCCCATGATGGTGTCCACATCCTCATGCAGCAGCCCGGCCTCGATCAGCTCGCGGATCAAAAATCCGGTGCCGCCGGCGGCGTGGAAGTGATTCACATCGGCCTGGCCGTTGGGATAGATGCGGCACAGCAAAGGTGTCACCGCCGCCAGGTCCGAAAGATCATGCCAGGTGATGGTGATCCCCGCCGCCGCCGCCATCGGCAGCAGATGGATGGTATGGTTGGTCGACCCGCCCGTGGCGTGCAGCGCGACGATCGCATTCACGAAGCTGCGCTCATCGATCATCCGGCCCACCGGCTGGAAATTCTCGCCCAGAGCCGTCTGGCTCATCACCCGCTCAACCGCGAACGCGGTCAGCGCATCGCGCAAGGGCGTGCCGGGATTCACAAAAGCCGAGCCGGGCACATGCAGCCCCATGATCTCGACCAGCATCTGGTTGGTGTTGGCGGTGCCGTAGAAGGTGCAGGTGCCCGGCGCGTGGTAGGCTTCGCCTTCCGCCTTCAACAGCGCCGCGCGGTCGATCTTGCCTTCCGCATAAAGCTGGCGGATCTTGGCTTTTTCGGAATTGGGCAGGCCGGAGGGCATCGGCCCGGCGGGGATCAGCACGGAGGGCAGATGCCCGAAGCTCAGCATGCCAATCACCAGCCCGGGCACGATCTTATCGCAAATCCCCAGGAAACAAGCGGCATCGAAGGTGTTGTGGGAGAGCGCCACGCCGGTTGCCAGCGCGATCACGTCGCGCGAGAATAGCGAGAGCTCCATGCCGGCCTCGCCCTGCGTCACCCCATCGCACATCGCCGGCACGCCGCCCGCCACCATCGCCACACCGCCAAGCTTGCGCGCGGCCGCGCGGATCTGCTCCGGGTAGGTTTCGTAGGGGCGGTGGGCGGAGAGCATGTCGTTATAGGCGGTGACGATGGCAAGGCTACCGCCATCGCCGTCGCGCAGCACGGCCTTGTCCTGCGCGCCGCAGCCGGCGAAGCCATGCGCCTGGTTGGCGCAGCCCAAAGCCTGGCGCTTGGGCTTGTGGCTGGCCGCCTGCGCCACGCGCTGCAGGTAGCGCGAACGCGGCCCACGGCTTCGCTCAATGATCCGGGCCGTAACCTCGGCAATGACAGGGTGAAGCATGCTTGAACTCTCCTCTGTTCAGGCGGCCAGATGCAGCCGTGCCACCACCTCGTTCACCAGCTCCGGCGCCGGCGCGCCGGTATCGATGGTGATGGCGTTTTCCTCCGCTGTCGGTTCTTCCAGTGTGGCAAACTGGCTGTCCAGCAGGCTCACAGGCATATAATGCCCCTGGCGCGCCGCCAGCCGGCTTTCGATCAGCGTGAAGCTGCCGCGCAGATAGACGAAGTGCACATCCTCATGCCCGGCCGCGATGATCTCCCGGTAGCGCCGGCGCAGGGCCGAGCAGGCGATGATCCCGCTCTGCCCCGCCTGGCGCCAGCCCTCGATGGTGGCGGCGATGTCGCGCAGCCAGGGCTCGCGGTCATCATCGCTCAGCGGAATGCCCTGGCGCATCTTCTCGACATTGGCCGGCGGATGCAGCGCATCGCCTTCCGTGAAATCCCAGCCCAGCCTTCCGGCCAGCATGGCCGCGACAGTGGATTTGCCGCAGCCCGAAACACCCATGACGATGATGAACGTCAAAGCGCTGACTCCGGTGCCTTGATCGGTTCGATGCGGCCCAGCACCACGACATAGAAGAAGATGCCGACGATCAGCACAATCCCCGCCACCAGGAAGGCCAGCTCGAAATTATTGCTGGCGCCGACGATGAAGCCGGTGACGATGGGGGCGATAACGCCCATCATGTTGTTGAGAAAATTCATGATGCCGCCAATGGTGCCGGTACCGCCCTTGGGCGCGATCAGCGAGGGGATGGACCAGCCGATCGGCGCGGAGGCGGCAAGGCCGGACAGCGCGATGGAGATCCAGATAATCGCCCAGACGGGATTGGTGGTCTGGGTGGCGCCGAATACCGCCAGGCCGAACAACATGCCGATGATCAGCACGCTTTTGCGCACCTTGGTCTCGTCATAGCCTTTGGCGACCAGACGATCGACCAGCAACCCGCCGAAGAGAATATCGGAGGCGGTGGCGCAGGCCCAGGGAATGGCGGCAAAGCCGGCGGATTTGATGATGCTCATATGCATCGCCTGCACCAGATAGCCCGGCAGCCAGGTGAGGAAGAGATAGAAGCTGTAGCCATAGGCCGCGAAACCCAGGCTCAAGCCCCAGACTTTCGGCTGCCGCAGCAGATAGGCCAGCATCGCGCCGGCATTGGTGTCGGCCTGGCCTTCCGGCGTGGCGCCGCCTTCGAGCATGTAGGCATGTTCTTCGCGGCTCAGCCTCGGATCGGCCGAGGGGTCGCGATAGATGAAATAGAACGCGACGAAATACAGAAAGCTTAGAACGGCGGTGAGGCCAAAGCCCCAGCGCCAGCCGAAGCCGACGACAACGAAGGCGACCAGCGGCACGCCGATGACGTTGGAGAATTTCGCCGCCGCGTCAAACAAGGCGGTGGCGACGGAGCGTTCCTGGCGCGGGAACCAGTAGCCCGTGGCCTTGGCGCTGGCGGGAAAGCCCGGCGCTTCGGCGATGCCCAGCACCATGCGCGCGACGAAGATGCCGCCAAACCCGCCGGTGAAGGCCACTGCCCCGGAGGCGATGGCCCAAAGGAACGTGCCCCAGCGACCGATCCGGGTGACGCCGAACCGGTCCAGGATCATCCCCACCGGGATCTGTGTCAGCGCATAGGACCAGAAGAAGGCGCTGAACAGCAGCCCCATATCGGCGGTGGTGAGGTGAAACTCCGCCTTCAGCTGCGGTGCGGCGACGGAGAGATTGATCCGGTCGATATAGTTGATCAGCACGCCGGTGCCGAGCAGGCCGCCGATAACCCAGCGGCGACGGGGGATGATGGTGGTCATGCTTCCTCCAGGAAGGTTTGTTGTGTGTCGCTGCTAGCGCTAACATCTGGCTTCGTAAAGCAGAATCTGTCATGCGCTTCGGAATCAGGAGACGAAAAAATGGCCGGGCGTAAACCGCGCACCACGATGACGGGGCGTGTGACGATGCAGGATGTGGCGGCGCAGGCTGGCACCAGCATGATCAGCGTGTCGCGGGTCTTCCGCAGTGGCGGCCAGGTCAGCCCCGCCTTGCGGGCCCGAATCGAGGCCGCCGCGGCCAAGCTCGGCTATGTACCGGACCGCGCGGCAAGCGCCCTGGCCTCGGCCCGGTCGATGAATGTGGCGGTGCTGATCCCTTCGATCACCAACACCGTCTTCGTCGAAATGCTGGCGGGGATCGACGAGGTGCTCTCCCCGCAGGGCTATCAGATGATCATGGCCACGACGCTCTATTCCGCCGCCGAGGAGCTGCGGCTGTTGCGCGGCCTGCTGGCCTTCCGGCCGGACGGGGTGCTGCTGACCGGCATCGATCATCAGCCCGCCACGCTGCAGCTGCTGCAAAGCCAGGCCTTGCCGGCGGTGCATATGATGGAGCTGAACGGGCAGCCCGGCGCGTACTCGGTCGGATTTTCGCAGGAACAGGGCGGTGCCGCGATCGCCCGGCATTTTCTCGCGCGTGGCTATCGGAAGCTGGGCTTTGTCGCGGCGCAGCTGGATCCGCGGACCATCGCTCGCGGGGCAGGGTTCCGCCAGGCGGTGATGGGGGCAGGGCAGGCCGCGCCTTATGAATTGATGGTGCCGGAGCGCTCCTCGGTGGGGTTGGGGGCAAAGCTGCTGCAGGAGGCGCTGGCGGCCCACCCTGAGCTCGACGCGCTGTTTTTCTGCAATGACGATCTGGCGCAGGGCGCGTTGTTTCAGGCGCAGCGTCTCGGTTTGGCGGTGCCGGGGCGGCTGGCGATCGCCGGGTTCAACGACCTGCCGGCTTCGGCCTGGACCAGCCCGGCGCTGACCAGCGTGGCGACACCGCGTGAGCAGGTGGGGCGGCGGGCGGCGGCGATGCTGCTGGAGCTGATGGCCGGGCGCGAGCCGCCGACGCGCTGTGAGGATCTCGGCTTCACCCTCAATATCCGCGAAAGCAGCTAACCCCGCTTGCGCTCCGCCGTGGCCAGGGCCAGCGCCATGGAGAGCGCCATCGTCGCCGAGAGGGTGCGGAAGGCGCCCAGATCGGCCTCCGCCACTTCAAGCCAGGATTGCGCCAGGGCGGCGATGGGGGAGAAGGCGGAATCGGTGATGGCGACGATCGGCACGCCGCGCCCCGCTGCCTGGGCGGCGATCTGCACCGTGGCTGGCGCGTAGGGCGTGAAGCTGATCGCCAGCATGACATCCTCGGCGCCGGCGCTGGCGGCCTGCACATCCACCATGCCGCCGACATTATCCAGCAGCATATGCGCCACGCCGAGATTGCCGAGCATATAGGAGAGATAGGCCGCGACCGGGAAGGTGCGCCGCTGGGCGAGCAGATAGATCATCCGCGCCTTGGCCAGACCCTCCACCGCCTGGTCGAACGAGCCCGGCGCCACCGAGCCAGAGAGGCGGTTGAGCGAGTGTATGGAGGTCTCGACAAGCTTTCCAAGCATCGGCGCGGAATCGAAGCCGGGGCCGGTTTCGTCCTGCAATTTCACCAGCCGCTCCTGGTAATCCGGCCAGCGCTCGCGCAGCCGGTCGCGCAGCACCTGCTGTAATTCCGAGAAGCCGGAATAGCCGAGTGTCTGCGCGAACCGGATCAGCGCCGAGGGCTGCACCCCGGCGGCAATGGCGAGTTCGGCCACCGTGCCCAGCGCCATTTCATCCGGCCGTTCCAGCGCAAAGGCGGCCACCTGCGCCAGGCGCTTGGGCAGGCCGGGCTGGCGGGCAAGCAAGGTTTCACGCAGGGCGGAGAAGCTGCGCGGGGCGGCGGATGGGGAAGCGGACATCGGACTCGGTTATGGAATGGAAGTCGGTTTGTAGAACGAAAATTCCATTTTTGGAAGCGAACACTCAAAATCCTTATCGACAAACAGAATTTAAATTCTGTTCTTGCGGATTAAATGGAATTGGTGTTTCATATTCGCCGTCAATCAAGATTGGCCGTGGCGCATGAGCCCCGGCTCAACAAAGGAGCGCCAGATGCAAACGCTTGGTCATTATATCAACGGCAAGTCCGTTCCGGGTGCCGGGTCCCGCAGCCTGCCGGTCTTCAACCCCGCCACCGGGGCGCAGAGCAAGCAGGTCGCCGTTGCCACCAGGGACGAGGTGGATGAAGCCATCGCCGCCGCCGCCGCCGCCTTCCCGGCCTGGGCCGCGACGCCGCCGCTGCGCCGGGCGCGGATCATGTTCAAGTTCAAGGATCTGTTGGAGACCCACGCCAAGGAGCTGGCGGAGCTGATCTCCTCCGAGCATGGCAAAGTGTTTTCCGACGCGCTGGGCGAGGTGACGCGCGGCGTTGAGGTGGTCGAGTTCGCCTGCGGCATTCCGGATCTGCTGAAGGGCGAATTTTCCGAGAATGTCGGCACCAATATCGACAGCTACAGCGTGCGCCAGGCGCTGGGCGTGTGCGCGGGCATCACCCCCTTCAACTTCCCGGCCATGGTGCCGCTCTGGATGTTCCCGGTCGCACTCGCCTGCGGGAATACGTTTGTGCTGAAAGTATCCGAGAAAGTGCCCTCCGCCGCGCTGCGCATGGCCGAGCTGTTGCAGCAGGCGGGCGTGCCGGATGGCGTGTTCAATGTGGTGAATGGCGACAAGGATGTAGTGGAGCAGCTGCTGCATGATCCGCGCATCGCGGCGGTGAGCTTTGTCGGCTCTACCCCGATTGCCGAATATGTCTATGCCACCGGCACCAAGGCCGGAAAGCGCGTGCAGGCGCTGGGCGGCGCCAAGAACCATCTGGTGGTGATGCCGGATGCGGATCTGGACCAGGCGGTGGATGCGCTGATGGGCGCGGCCTATGGCTCCGCCGGCGAGCGCTGCATGGCGGTGTCGGTTGCCGTGCCGGTGGGCCCCGTGGCCGAACCGCTGGTGCAGAAGATCGCCGAGCGGGCACGCGCCTTGAAGATCGGGCCGGGCAGCGACAAGGAGGCCGAGATGGGCCCGCTGGTCACGGCGCAGCATAAGGAGAAGGTCGAGGGCTATATCGCCAAGGGTCTTGAGGAAGGCGCCAAGGCGGTGCTGGATGGGCGCGGCCTGACGCTGCAGGGCAATGAGCAGGGCTATTTCACTGGCGCCACGCTGCTGGACCATGTGACCCCGGAGATGAGCGTCTATAAGGACGAGATTTTCGGCCCGGTGCTCAGCGTGGCGCGTCAGCCCAGCTTCGCGGCGGCGCTGGAGCTGGTGAACAAGCATGAGTTCGGCAATGGCGCGGTCATCTATACTTCCGATGGCGATACCGCGCGGGCCTTCACCACTGGCGTGCTCGCCGGGATGGTGGGGGTGAATGTGCCGATCCCGGTGCCGATGGCGTTCCATTCCTTCGGCGGCTGGAAGCGCTCTCTGTTCGGCGATCATGCGATCCATGGTCGCGAAGGCGTGCGGTTCTATACGCGGCTGAAGACCATCACCTCGCGCTGGCCGACCGGCATCCGCAAAGGCGCCGAGTACGCCATGCCGACCATGAAATAAAAGTTTTTGGGGTGAAGCCCTTTTTTCAAAAAGGGCTTCAAAACGTTCGGGGCTTTGGCAGGAGGTGCCAAAGCCCCGACCTCATTTAAGCGGCATCCACCAACACCAGCTCCGCATCCTCCAGCGCCTCAATGGTAATGCTAGTCTCGCCGGTGATCGCCGCGCCATCGCGCTCATTCAGCGTCAGCCCATTCACGCTCACCTTACCCGTCGCCGGCACCAGATAAGCGTGCCGCTCCGGCGTCAGATCATAGCTGACCCGCTCGCCTTTCTTCAGCGTGGCGCCCAGCAGCCGCGCCTCGGCGTGGATTTTCAGCGCTTCCACCTCCTCGGCAAAGCCCGAGGCCAGGGTGACGAATTTGCCCTCGCGCCCATCCTTCGGGAAAGGCCGGGTGCCCCAGCTCGGCGCGTGGCCGCGGCTGGAGGGGAGGATCCAGATCTGGAACAGTTCCGTGGCCTGGTTTTCCAGATTGAATTCGCTATGGGTGATGCCGGTGCCGGCTGACATCACCTGCACATCCCCCGCCTCGGTACGGCCGTGATTGCCGAGATTGTCGCGATGGGTGATGGCGCCTTTGCGGACATAGGTGATGATTTCCATGTTCTCATGCGGATGCGGCGGAAAGCCGGCACCGGCGGCGATATGGTCGTCATTCCAGACGCGCAGCCGGCCCCAGCCCATGCGTGCGCTGTCGTGATATCCGGCGAAAGAGAAATGGTGCTTGGCGTCCAGCCAGCCATGGTTGGCGCCGCCGAGGGATTTGAAAGGACGATGTTCGATCATGTTGTGCTCCTCGGGGCCGTGCCCCGCTTTGGTATGACCGAGAGATAGAGCTGGACATGTTTCGATAAAATAGAAATGATTGAACATCATCTGTTCCGAAAGTTTAAACATGACGATGCCGGATTTCGAGGGCTGGGCGATTTTCGCGAAGGTGGCGGCGCGGGGCTCCTTCAGCGGCGCGGCGCAGGAGCTGGGGCTGTCCCACCCGACCGTCTCCAAGGCCATAGCCCGGTTGGAGCGGCGGCTGGGGGCGGGGTTGTTTCACCGCACCTCCCGCCGGCTCTCCCTCACCCAGACCGGGCAGGCGGCGTTGGCGCGGGCACAGCGGATTCTGGCCGAGGGCGAGGCGGCGGAGGCCGAGGCGGCGGCGCAGAGCGAACAGCCGCGCGGGCTGGTGCGGCTGGCGGCGCCGATGTCCTTCGGGGTGCGGCATCTCGCCCCGTTGCTGCCGGAGATTCTGGCGCGCTATCCGCAGCTGGAGATCGAGCTTTCCCTCAGCGACAGCCAGGTGGATCTGGTGGCGGAGCGCTTCGATGTGGCGCTGCGAATTGCGGCTTTGTCCGACTCGTCGCTGCTGGGACGCAGGCTTTGCACGGTGCGCCGGCCATTGGTGGCGAGCCCCGCCTATCTCGACCGCTATGGCCGGCCCAGCCATCCGCGTGAGCTGCAGCAGCACCAGGCGCTGCTTTATACGAATATCGCGCAGCCGGGGCTGTGGCGGTTTCAGCATGAGCGGCTGGGCGAATATGCGGTGCCGGTGCAGGGGCGGTTGCGGGCGAATAATGCCGATGTGCTGAGCGGCGCGCTGCTGGCCGGGCAGGGCATGGCGCTGCAGCCGGATTTCATGGTCTGGCAGGAGCTCGCGCAGGGCCGCTTGGAAGAAATGCTGCCGGGGTGGGAAATGGCGCCCGTGGCGCTGAACCTGCTCACCCCGCCCGGGCCGCTGCGCCCGGCACGGGTAAGGGTGCTGCTGGAGGAGCTGGCGCGGGCCTTCGGCGCCGCGCCCTGGTCAAGAGCGGCTTAGAGGGCGCTTCAGACATAAGATGCAATCGCGCAGCGATTCCATCTTATGTCATCCGGCTCTAGGCGGCCGCGCGCCGGGCCAGGGCGGCCAGAATCGTCCGCTCCGACTGGTTGAGATAGGTTTCCAGCGAGGCGGCGGCGGCGGCAGGCCGGCCTTGTTCCAGCAAGGATATGATCGCCTCGTTCATATCGACATAGGGCGCATGCAGCAGCTCGGGATCATCGAGCAGGAAAAACGCCAGACGCAGCTCAGCCGAGACCTGGGCGTAGAAGCCGCTGAGGCGTTCGCTATCCGCCAGCTCAACGATGGCGGTGTGAAAGCGCATATTGGCGCTGCCGACCTCGCGCCAATCCAGACGCTGGCGGGCGGCGCGGGCGCTTTGCACGGCCGCGCGCATACGCGCGGCGGCGGGATGGTTGGGATAGGATTGCGCCAGAGCCGGGCATTCGATCATCCGGCGCACGCGATAAATATCGATCACCGCGGCAATGCTGGGGGTGGTGACGAAGACGCCGCGATTGGCCTTGTGCTCCAGCAAGCCCTCCTTGGTGAGCAGCCGGAACGCCTCGCGCAGCGTGTTGCGTGATACATCGAGCTCGTCGCACAGCGCCTGTTCGGAGAGGCGCTGGCCTGGGGTGAAGGCGCCGCCGATCAACCCCTCGCGCAATTGATTGGCGAGTTTCTGGGGCAGCGGCAGCGCGAGATCCTGGTCCATTTCCGGTCTTTTATCCTTTGGCGACGACGATTTGGCCGCCTCTCCATGCGGTGTGCTTAGCCGATGCCACAGCGCCTCGCCAGACGCCGGCGCGGTGTGGATTTTGCGGTGCAGCATGAATTTGCATCAAGCGCGTGCGGTTTGTTCAAGAAACATTCAATGGTTGACCATTTATTCCTCTATATCGTAGGATGATCAAAATAAAATTGTTGAACAATGTTGACGGTTTGATCTTTCCTGCGGCAGGTTTTGTAGGACAGCATTGGGCTGGGCGGCGTAAATAAAGGGAGAGTGTGATGGCGCAGGTGACAATTCCACAATCGGGCTTGAGCCCGGCAGCGCGGCGCAAGGGCTATATTGCGGCGATCATGATCATGGCGATGTCGGCGGTGGGGCCCGGCTTCATCACCCAGACCGCGACCTTCACCGCGAAGATGGGCGCGGCCTTCGCCTTCGCCATCCTCGCTTCCATCATCATCGATTTCGTCATTCAGGCGAATATCTGGCGCATGGTGACGATCACCCGCATGCGCGCCGCCGACATTGCCAACGCCGCCATTCCCGGCTCCGGCTATCTGCTCGCGGTGCTGATCATCGTCGGTGGTCTGTTCTTCAATATCGGCAATATCGCCGGCGCCGGGCTGGGCCTGAACGCGCTGGTGAACATGGACCCGAAGATCGGCGGTGCGGCCGCGGCGATCGTCGCGATTATCATCTTCCTTTCCAAGCGCGCCGGCATCGCCATGGACCGCGTGGTGCTGGTGGCGGGGGCGGTGAAGCTGGCGCTGGTGCTGTATGCCTGCGTCGCCGCCGCCCCACCGGTGGGTGAGGCGCTGCGCCAGAGCGTCATGCCGGACCATATCAATTTCGCCACCATCACCACCATCGTCGGCGGCACGGTGGGTGGCTATATCACCTATGCCGGCGCGCATCGGCTGCTGGATAAAGGCACTGTCGGGCCCGAGCATATCGCCGAGGCGAACAAGGCGGCCATCACCGGCATTCTGGTCACTGGCGTGATGCGCTATATCCTGTTCCTGGCGGTGCTGGGCGTGGTCGCGGCGGGCACCGTCATCACCTTCTCCGGCAAGGATGCCAACCCGGCCGGCCAGGCTTTCCTCGCCTCCTGCGGGCCGATCGGCTACCGCATTTTCGGCGCGGTGTTCCTGGCTTCCGCGATGACCAGCATCATCGGCGCGGGCTACACCTCCGTCACCTTCGTCACCGCCTTCAAGAAGGACATGACCGAGCGGCATCGCAATTTCGCCACGGTCGGCTTCATCCTGTTCTCGCTGCTCTGCTTTGAGCTGATGAAGACCACGCCGGCGGCGATGCTGGTGTTCGTCGGCGGGTTGAACGGGCTGGTGCTGCCGGTGGGCCTCTCCATCTTCCTGTTCGCCGCCGTGGCCTGCAAGAAGCTGATGGGCGGCTATCACTATCCGCGCTGGCTGCTTGGGCTGGGCGTGCTGGTCTGCCTGCTGACCTGGTATATGGCCTACAAATCGGTCGGGCCGATCTTCGCCTTCCTCGGCAAGTAACGAACCTTACAGGAGACACGCATGGTCAGCATCGATTTGAACAGTGATCTGGGCGAGAGCTATGGCGCCTGGAAGATGGGTGACGACCAGGCGATGCTCGAAATCGTCTCCAGCGCCAACGTCGCCTGCGGGTTTCACGCTGGCGATCCGGCGGGGCTGCTGAAGACCGTGCGGAAAGCCGCCGAGATGAAGGTGGCGATCGGCGCGCATGTCTCCTACCCGGATCGCGTCGGCTTCGGCCGGCGCGATATGGATGTGACCTCTGAGGAGCTGATCGGCGATGTGATCTATCAGATCGGCGCGCTGCAGGGGATCGCGAAAGCGTCAGGAACCAGCGTGCGCTATGTGAAGCCGCATGGCGCGCTCTATAACCATATCGCCAACCATGAGCGCCAGGCGATGGCGGTGATCAAGGCGATCAAGCTGATCGATCCGTCGCTGGTGCTGATGGGGCTGGCGGGCACGCCGGTTCTGGAACTGGCGAAATCCGAAGGGGTGCAGGTTGTCGGCGAAGTTTTCGCGGACCGCGGCTATACGCGCGAGGGCCTGCTGGTCTCCCGCCGGGAGCCTGGCGCGGTGTTGCATGATGCGGCACAGGTCGCGCGGCGTATGCTCAATTTCGTGCGCACCGGCCTCATCGCCGCGCATGATGGTACTGAAATCCGCATCGAGGCGCAGTCTATCTGCGTCCATGGCGACAGCCCGGGGGCCGTGACGATGGCGCGGGAGATCCGCGACCTTTTCCAGGCCGAGGCGATTAACATCCGCGCCTTCGCCGGCACCGTCTGAGGAACCGCCATGATGACGCCAGCCGCGTTTTTGTCGCATACGGATGCAACCGCCGCGCGCCAGGCCCGGGCCGCCTACCGGACCGGGCAGGTGGCGCCGACATCCGGCATCGCCCCTGGTTTCACGCAGGCGAATATGATCGTGCTGCCGCGTGACTGGGCGTTTGACTTCCTGCTCTTCGCGCAGCGCAACCCCAAGCCCTGCCCGGTGCTGGATGTATCCGATCCCGGGGCGCCGACAACCGCGCTCGCCCCCGGCGCCGATTTGCGCACGGACCTGCCGCTCTACCGCATCTGGCGCGACGGCAAGCTGGCCGAGGAAACCCCGGATGCCAGCCGCGCATGGGCGGAGCGGGACGATCTTGTCGCGTTTCTCATCGGGTGCAGCTTCACCTTTGAAACGAAGCTGGTGGAGGCGGGGATTGAGATCCGCCACATGACGGACAAAACCAACGTGCCGATGTACCTCACCAATCAGCCCTGCCGCCCGGCCGGGCGGTTGCGGGGGAACATGGTGGTGTCCATGCGGCCCATCCCGGGGGGCGGGTCGCGGATGCCGCCACCATTTCCGGACGTTTCCCCGCCGTGCATGGCGCGCCGGTGCATGTGGGGATGCCAGAGGCAATCGGCATCGCGGATCTTGCGCAGCCTGATTTCGGAGAGGCGGTGCGCATCGCGCCTGGGGAGGTGCCGGTGTTCTGGGCTTGCGGGGTTACGCCGCAAGCGGTGGTGATGGCCTCTGGCGTGCCCTTTGCCATCACCCACGCGCCCGGCCACATGTTCATCACCGATATTCCCGACGCAGCCTACCACGCCTGATACCATGATCCGATTTCTCCCTGTTAATCTCAGCACATTGCTGGTTGAGCTGAATGATCTGGACGAGACGCTGGCGCTGCTCGCCGCGTTGCAGGCCGTGCCGCTGCCGGGGATGAAGGAGCTGGTGCCGGCGGCGCGCACGCTGATGATCGGCTTTGCCCCGGAGGAGACCAGCGCCGAGGCGATTGCCGCCGGTGTCGCGGCGCGCGACCTGGTGGCGCCGCTGGCGCGGGAGGCGACGCTGGTGGAGGTGCCGGTGCGTTACGATGGCGAGGATCTCGAAGAGGTTGCCGCCATCACCGGGCTTTCGGTGGATGAGGTGATCCGCCGCCATAGCGCGGCCACCTACATGGTGGCGTTTTGCGGGTTCGCGCCGGGGTTCGGCTATCTGGTCGGTGGTGATCCCGCCTTGCAGGTGCCCCGGCGCAAGACCCCGCGCACGCGGATTCCGGCGGGGTCGGTGGCGCTGGCGGGGGCTTTCACCGGCGTGTATCCGCAGAACAGCCCCGGCGGCTGGCAGATCATCGGCACCACGCCAGTGAAGATGTGGGACATCACGCGTAACCCGCCGGCCTATTTCCAGCCCGGCTATCAGGTGCGCTTTACCGATCTGGCGAAGGTAAAGACGCAGCTTCAGGCTGTTGCCGTGGCCCCGCCCGTGGCGATTGATGAAGCCGGTGCCTTCAAAATTCTCTCCGCGCCGTTGCCGCCTTTGTTTCAGGATCTCGGGCGCTTCGGACAGACCGGGCAGGGTGTGTCGGCCTCAGGCGCCTTGGATCGCGGGGCGTTCAAGGCGGCGAACAGGGTTGTCGGCAATGATGAGGCTGCGGTTTGTCTGGAGCTGATGGGGGGCGGGTTTTCCTTTCGCGTGCAGGCGGCGGCGGTGATCGCGCTGACCGGCGCGCCGTGCGGAATTTCCATTCGCACCGAAACCGGGCAGATGCTGCAGGGCCAAACCTACGCGCCGATCGCGCTGGAGCCGGGCGATGTGGTGAGCCTGGCCGCCCCGGCGCGGGGGATGCGCTATTATCTCGCCGTGCGCGGCGGGTTTGAGGTGGAGACCATCCTCGGCAGTGCGGCGACGGATACGCTGGCGATTGTCGGCCCCGCCCCCGTGCAGGCGGGGCAGACGCTGAAGGTGAAACCAGCGTCCGGATTGCGGGCGGTTTCGCTGGATGAAGCGCCAGAATTTGAATTTCCAAAGGCGGGGGATGAGGTCACGCTCGATCTGGTGATGGGGCCGCGGCCGGATTGGTTCACGGCCGCGGCGCTGGAGACGCTCGCCACCGAGGCCTGGGTGGTGACGCCGCAATCCAACCGCGTCGGCATCCGGCTGGATGGCGAGGGGGTGCTGGAGCGCTCGCGCACCGAGGAACTGCCCAGCGAGGGCACGGTGACCGGCGCGGTGGAAGTGCCGGCCAATGGCAAGCCGCTTTTGTTCCTGGCCGATCATCCGCTGACCGGCGGCTATCCGGTCATCGGCGCGGTGGCTGAATATCATCTCGACCTCGCCGGGCAGGTTCCGGTAGGGGCGAAAATTCGTTTCAGGCCGCTCAAGGCTTTTGCAGAGATCACGCCGAAACAGCGGGGAGAGTAACGCATGAAAAAAATCCTGATCGCCAATCGCGGTGAGATCGCGGTACGCATCATCCGGGCCTGCCGGGATTATGGTGTGGGCTCGGTTGCGGTGTATTCGGACCCGGATGCGGAGGCTTTGTTTGTCAGCCTGGCCGATGAAGCCTACGCGCTGGGCGGGGCGAAGCCGGCGGAGACCTACCTTGATATTGAGAAGCTGCTGGCGGTGGCCAAGCGCGCCGGGGCGGATGCGGTGCATCCTGGCTATGGCTTCCTCTCCGAGCGGGCGGAATTCGCGCGCGCGGTGAAGGCGGCGGGGCTGATCTGGATTGGCCCGGATGCCGATGTGATCGACGCGCTGGGCGACAAGGTTTCGGCCCGCAGGATCGCGCAGTCGGTCGGCGCGCCGCTGGCGCCGGGCAGCGATGGGCCGGTGGAAAGCGGCGAGGAGGCTTTGGCCTTTGCCAAGCAGCACGGGCTGCCGATGGCGATTAAAGCCGCCTATGGCGGTGGCGGGCGCGGCATGAAGGTGGCGCGTAAGCTGGACGAGGTGAAGGAGCTCTACGAGTCCGCCGTGCGCGAGGCGGTGGCGGCATTCGGGCGCGGCGAGTGTTTTCTGGAACGCTTCCTGGATAAGCCGCGCCATATCGAGGCGCAGATCATCGCCGATACGTATGGCAATGTGGTGGTGCTGGGCACGCGCGATTGCTCGCTGCAGCGGCGTAACCAGAAGCTGGTGGAAGAGGCGCCTGCCCCCTTCATCAGCGATGCGCAGCGCGCCACCATCGAGGATGCGGCGAAGCGCGTCTGCGCCGCGGCGGGTTACACCAATGCCGGCACGGTTGAGTTTCTGCTTGGGCAGGACGGGATGATTTCCTTCCTGGAGGTGAATACACGCCTGCAGGTGGAGCATCCGGTGACGGAGGAAACCGCCGGGGTGGATCTGGTGATCGAGCAGTTCCGGGTGGCGGAGGGCAAAGAGCTGTCCATCAAACAGACGCCGCGTCCGATGGGCCATGCCTTCGAGTTCCGCATCAATGCCGAGGATCCGGCGAAGGGGTTTTTGCCGACACCGGGGAAAATTACCGCCTTCATGCCGCCTTCGGGCCCTGGCGTGCGGCTGGATAGCGGCGTGGTCTCGGGCTCGATCATTCCCGGCCAGTATGATTCGCTGGTGGCGAAGCTGATCGTCACCGGCAAGACCCGCGCTGAGGCGTTGAAACGGGCGAGGCGGGCGCTGGCGGAATTCAGGATCGAGGGGGTGGCGACGGTGCTGCCCTTCCATCGCGCCGTGGTGGCGCATGCGGATTTTGCCGGCGATGACGGGTTTGCCGTGCATACACGCTGGATCGAGACGGATTTCGCCTGCGATTTCGAGCCCACGCCGCGTCCGGCGCCGGTGGAGGAGGAGCTGGTGAGGCTGCCCTTGGAGATCGATGGCAAGCGCCATCAGATCGGCCTACCGCGCAGCTTCCTGGCCGGTATGGCGCAGCCGGGGGTGAGCGCGCCGCAGGCGGCGGGGCGTGCCGCCAACGAAGTGCCGGCGCCGATTGCCGGCAGTGTGCAGGCCTGGAAGGTTGAGGATGGTGCCGAGGTAAAGGAAGGCGAATTGCTGGCGGTGATGGAGGCGATGAAGATGGAGGTGCAGATCACCGCGCCACGCAACGGCATCTTCCAGCGCGTCGCCAAGGAAGGCGCCTTTCTGAACGCCGGCGACGCCGTAGGCACCTATAGGTCTTAAAAGTTTTTGGGGGCGTAGGCGACCAAGGTTCCACCGCCGCTAGAATCTTCTGTGATTAGGTTGACGCATATCCTGCGTGTTTGAGGTAATTTGTGCATTCTTCTGGCGGGAAGTGATCGAGCAGTGACCCGATGCGCCGCCATGTGGCTTCGACGGTTCTCTCGGCGGCTTTTCTGAGTAGGGTTTTGAGCTTTGCGAAGACCTGCTCGATGGGATTGAGGTCTGGGCTGTAGGGCGGCAGGAAGAAGAGTTTGGCGCCGGCTTTTCTTATGGCATCGCGCGCTGTCTTGGCCTTGTGGCTGCCGAGATTGTCGAGGATGACGACATCGCCGGGGCGCAGCGTCGGCACCAGAAATTGCTCGACATAGGCAGTGAAGCTGCGGCTGTTGATGGGTCCATCGAGTACACAGGGCGCGGTAACCTTGTCGGCCCGCAGGGCGGCGATGAAGGTCAAGGTTTTCCAATGCCCGTGCGGCACCTTGGCGTGCAGCTTTTGCCCACGCCGGCAGCGCCCATGGGTGCGGGTCATGTTGGTTTTGGCCCAGGTCTCGTCGATAAACACCAGGCGAGACGCGTCAATTTTTCCCTGATACCGCCGCCAGCGCGCCCGCTTGAAGGCGATGTCAGGCCGGTCCTGCTCGGCGGGCAGCACGGTTTTTTTTAAAGCTGCTACCCTCAGCGCGGAAGAACCGCGACAACATGCCAGTGTCGGCGCGCACGCCACGCTCTTCCCACAGGCGCACGCTCAACGCCGCCAGCGTGATGTCGGACCGCTCCTCAATGACCGCCAGAAGCCAGGCCCGCTCAGGCTTCACCTTCGAGGGCCGGTGGCCACCAGTGCCAGCGCTGCGTCGGTCACCAACCCGATGCAGGCGCTGAACCCATTTGATGGCAGACGATGCGCTCACGCCAAAACGCCGCGCCGCAGACCGGCAAGTCTCCTCACCGCTCTCCACAACCGAAATCACGCGTTCACGAAGATCAGAAGAATAGGCTCGAGGCATCAGCACTGGCCTCCTCAACCAGCCCAAATCATGAATCACATCAGCCCCGCGTCGGTAAAGAGATACGATTCAAGCTATTCGCAGAGGACTCTAGAGCAATATGTGTTTAGGTTGACGCGACAGCGTCAAAATAAACACATGAAATTGCTCGCTAAAACAAAATTTAGAGCATCAGGCTAAAAGCTTGATGCTCTAAGGCGGCGGTGGAATGTCGCCGGAGGGGTGGGGCATTTTTTCAAAAAGTCCTCATGAAAAACGCGGCCACATCGCGTTGCTGCGTGCTTGGTAGGCCCTATAAGCCTCCCCGCGCTTCTGTAGCATTGACGCCTCCAAAGGCGGCACGCCGGTGAGGAACCGCAACACCAGAAACATCAACACTGGCGCGATGAGCGACAGCCAGGAAAGCGGCTCGGCATTTATCGCCATCACCGGAAACGCCAGCCAGAGCAAAGCCTCAAACAGATAATTCGGATGCCGGCAGAGGCGCCAGAGACCGTCCTCGCAGATGCCGCCAGGGCTGGTCTGGCGGGCGCGCCAGGCGCGCAGCTGTGCATCGGCCAAAGCTTCGCCGCTAAGGCAGAGCAGCAGGATCAGCACGCCCAGCACATCGCCAGGGCGCAGGCCTGGATCGGGCTGGGCGGCGGCGAGATAGAGGCTGATCGAGAGCAGGCCGGAGACCGGTCCCTGGCCGGACATCAGCCAGGCCATCTGTTTCTGGAAGCCAGCGCCTGCATCCTTGCGCATCTGCGCGTAACGCGCATCCTCGGGCCCGCTGGCGACGCGCAGCGCCACATGCAGCCCAAGCCGTAAGGACCAGACCAGCATCAACCCCGCCAGCAGCGCATGCCGCCAGAGCGCGCCGGGGGCGGCCAGGGCCACGCCGGCCAGGGCGAGGCCGGTGGAAAAAGTCCAGACCACATCCACCCAGCCGGCATTGTTCAAAGCCCGCTGCAGAAACGACCCCGCCGCCATGGCCAGCGTCACCGCCAGCCCGGCATAGAGGCAGAGGATCATGCGCTGGGCGCCAGCAGATAATGGCTCACCGCCCAGGGCTTGCCGCCGGCATGGCCGAACAGCCCGGCGGTGGCGAGGAAGAAGAGCCGCCAGCGGCGCTCCCATAGCGGCGCCTCGGCGCCGTAGGTGGCGGCGAGGATTTTCCGGACCTCGTCGATCCGCGCATCATAATTTTGCAGCCAGTGTTTCGCGGTGCGGGCGTAATGCCTGCCGTTCCAGCGCCAGTCCCGCTCCAGCGTGAACAGATCGGGGAACTGGGTGATCAGATCGTGGCTGGGCATGATGCCGCCGGTGAAGAAATGCTGGGCGATCCAGTCGGCCTCGTCCTCATGGTCGAAGCGGTAGGGCTGGCGCTCATGCGCGAAGACATGGATGAACAGCCGTCCCTCTGGCTTCAGCCAACCGCGCACGCGGGTGAGCAGGGCGCGCCAATTGGCCATATGTTCGAACATCTCCACGGAAACGACGCGGTCGAAGCGCGCATCGGTGGAGAATTCGTTCATGTCGGCGGTGATGACGCGCAGATTGGCCAAGCCCCGGGCGGCGGCCTCGGCTTCGATATATTGGCGCTGCGAGCCAGAGTTGGAGACGGCGACGATGCGGGCGCCGGGAAAGCGCGCCGCCATGAACAGGCTGAGCGAGCCCCAGCCGCAGCCCAGTTCTAGAATCTCCTGCCCGTCGGCGAGGCCGGCATGGGCGATGGTTTCCTCCAGCGCGTGCAGCTCGGCCTGATCCAGCGTTTCCCGACCAGTCGGGTAGAGGCAGCTCGAATATTTGCGCCGTTCGCCGAGGAAGAGGGCGAAGAATTCGGCCGGGATCTCGTAATGCTGGGCATTGGCGGTGCTGGCATGGGCGGCGATGGGGAAGGCGGCCATGCCGGCGGCGAAGCTGGCGCCGGAAGGCGGGGCCAGGTCCAGGGCCCGCCTAGTGCGCGCCACCAGACGGTTGATGCCAAGACCGATCAGCGCGTCCGGCAGCGGCGCGCGCTCGGCGAGGGCGGAGAGGCGGGCGGCGAAAGCGGTCATGCGGATCTCCTGATCAACCGGGTGAGCCAGGGCAGGCGCAAGCCCCCATCCAGCGAGGCGAGGCAAAGGCAGCCTTGGTCCCCGGCATGGGGCTGGTGGTTTGTGTGTTCGTCTTCCTCAATGAGGTCGCCGGCGGTGTACCGGTCGGCTTCGTCATGAAAATCGCCATGCAGCACCTGGGTGAATTCGGCGCCGCCATGGCTGTGGGCGAGCACGCGCTTATTCGCCGCGACGCGCAGCAGCATGACATTATCCTTCGGCGCCCAGGGCAGGCGCACGCGGCTATAGCGCACGCCTGGCGCCACCCAGAGCCAGCGGCTGATCTCGGCACTCGCCAGAATCCGCGGCAGGGTGCCGGCGGGCAGGCGCAGATCCGCCTGGCGGGGCAGGGCCGGGCTGCGCGGCGCTGGCTGGTCAAGCCGCGCCAGCGTATCGGTGAAGGCATCCAGCGCCAGGGATTCCGGCGGCATGTCCTCCAGCATGTCGCCGCCGATGGCCTCCAGACGGGCGATTTCGGCGCGGCAATGCGGGCAGCCCTCGGCATGGGCCGCCACCACGAGGGACTGGCCGGCGGGCAGGGTGCCGGCGGCGTAAGCCAGCAGCGTCTCCGGGCTGGGATGGTGCAGGATCACGGTACCTCTCCCAGGCTGGAGCGCAGCTTGGCCATGGCCAGGCGGATGCGGGATTTCACCGTGCCCAGCGGCAGATCGAGCGCGCTGGCGATGGCGGCGTGGGGGGTGTCGGAGAAGAAGAAGAGCTGCACGATCTGTTTCTGTTCAGGGCCGAGTTCGGCGATGGCGCCGCGCAGGCGGGCGGCCTGCTCGGCGGCGAGGGTGAGGGTTTCGGCCGAAGGCGCCGCTTCGGGCTCCGGCTCGGGTTGCGGGGGCAGACCCTTGGCGCGCCTGGCATGGTCGATGCGCGCATTGCGGGCAATCGCGAATACCCAGGTGGCGGCCCCGGCGCGGCTGGGGTCGAAATGCTCCGCCTTGCGCCAGAGCAGGATCATCACCTCCTGCGCCACCTCCTCGGCGGCGCCGGGCTCCATGCCGGCGCGGCGCAGAAAGGATTTCACCCGGGGGGCGAAATGCTTGAACAAGGCCGCGAAGGCCTGCTTGTCGCGCGCGGTGGCGACCCGGCGGATCAATGCCGCCAAGGTCGCCGCATCCGGGGCGGGGCCGCCGGCCTGGTTCACCGGCAAGGCCTGCGGCGGGGCGCGGCGGGCGGCAGAAGGAGGAGCAAAAGCATTCACAGACCACTATACGATACGTTGTCTAAATTGGATCAAGCCGGTTGATCCGAAACCCCGCGGACCGCGTATTTAAAACATGGACGCGATTGTTTCTTCTGCCGGGCGCCGGCGTATCGCTGTGATCGGGGCTGGCATTTCTGGCCTGTCCTGTGCCTGGGCGCTGTCGCGCGCGCATGATGTCACCTTGTTCGAGGCGTTGCCCCGGCTGGGCGGGCACAGCCATACGGTCGAGGTCGAGGGCACGAAGATCGATACCGGCTTCATCGTCTATAATGAGCCGGCCTATCCCAATCTCACCGCCTTGTTCGCGCATCTGGGGGTGGAGACGCGGGCGACGGATATGTCCTTCTCGGTTTCGCTGCGCGAAGGCGGGCTTGAATATGCGGGGACGGATCTGCGCGGTCTGTTCGCACAACCGGCCAATGCCCTGCGGCCGCGATTCTGGTCGATGTTGCGGGGAATTTTGCGCTTCTATAAGCGCGCGCCGGGCGACGCCGCCGCCCTGGCCGGGGTAAGCCTGGGCGATTATCTGCGCCATGGCGGCTATAGCGAGGCGTTTCTGCAGGACCATCTTTACCCGATGATCGCGGCGGTCTGGTCCTGCCCGGCGGGAGCGGCGGGGGATCTGCCGGCCGCTGCCTTCATCCGGTTCTGTGAAAATCATGGGCTGTTGAAGCTCACCGGCCGCCCGGTCTGGCGCAGCGTGGCGGGCGGCTCGCAGGCTTATGTCGCCAAGTTACGGGCGGCGTTCGCGGGTGAGGTAAGGGCGGGGCAGAAGGTGGCGCGGCTGCGGCGCCTGCCTGGCGGTGTGGCGCTGCGCCTGGCGGATGGCGCGGAAGAGGGGTTCGACGAGGTGGTGCTGGCCTGTCATGCGGACGAGGCATTCGCCCTGCTGGCCGATCCCTGCGCCACGGAGGCGCAGATTCTGGGCAGTTTCCGCACCACGGCGAACGAGGTGGTGCTGCATGGCGATGCGGCGGCGATGCCCCGGCGCCGCGCCGCCTGGGCCGCCTGGAACTACACGGGTGGCGATGCCCATGTGGCGGTGACCTATTGGATGAACCGGCTGCAGGGCCTGGCGGGGCGGGACTGGTTCGTCACCCTCAACCCGACCCGGGCGTTACGCGACGTGGCGCTGCGGCAAATTTTCACCCACCCGGTTTTCGACGTCGCGGCGCTGCGCGCGCAGGCGCGGATCTGGGAGGTGCAGGGGCTGCGCCGGACCTGGTTCTGCGGCGCCTGGTGGGGGGCGGGGTTTCACGAGGACGGGCTGCAGGCGGGGCTCGCGGTGGCGGAAGCGCTGGGCGCGCCGCGCCGGCCCTGGAATGTGGAGGGCGAATCAGCCCGTATCGCGCCGCGGCCCGCCTTCGAGGTGGCCGGGTGAACGCGCTCTACCCGGTCTGGGTCACCCATACCCGCACCCGGCCTCGCCAGCACAGCCTGGCCTATCAGGTGCCGTATCTGCTGCTGGATCTCGATGCGATGCCGCGCCTGCGGCTGTTTTCGCGCGGCGGCTTCAATCTGGTGAGCTTTCGCGACACCGACCATGGCGACGGCACCACGCCGTTGCGGGGCTGGGTGGAGCACCATCTCGCTGCGGCGGGGCTGCAGGCGGGAGCGGCGCGGATTACCCTGCTCGCGATGCCGCGCATCCTCGGGCTGGGCTTCAACCCGCTGAGCCTGTTTCTGTGCCATGATTCCGACGGTGTGCTGCGCGCGGTGCTGTATGAGGTCAATAATACCTTCGGCCAGCGCCACAGCTATCTCTGCCCGGTCGCAGAGCAGGACGGCGCCATCCGGCAAGGGGCGGAGAAGATATTTTACGTCTCGCCCTTCATGGAGATGGGGCTGCGCTACAGCTTCACCTTGCAGCCGCCCGGCGCCGCGCTGGGGCTGCATATCGCCGTGGCCGATGCGCAAGGGGTGATGCTGCGCGCCACCATGGCCGGGCGCCGGACGGCGCTGACCGATGCCGCGTTGCTGCGGCTGGTGCTGGCCCAGCCCTGGGCCGGGCTGAAGGTGCTGGCCGCCATCCATTGGGAAGCGTTGAAGATCTGGCGCAAGGGGATCGGGCTGCGGCCGCGTCCAGCCGCGCCCCGTGACGAGATCAGCCAGGGCTATAGCCGTTCCAGGAGACGTGCATGAGTGACATCGTTCAGCCCGCCATGATCCATGCCGAAGGCCGGCGCGGCTGGAGAACCGCCTTGTTGCGCCGCGCCATCGCGGGGTTGCGCTATGGCGGGCTGGTCTGCGTGACGCCTGAGGGCCACAGGCTGGAGGTGCAGGGTGATCTGCCCGGGCCGCAGGCGCGGCTGGTGCTGCATGATTGGCGGCTGCTGCGCGCTTTGGCGCTTGAGGGCGATACCGGCTTCGCCAACGCCTATATCGACGGCGGCTGGAGCAGCCCGGATCTCAGCGCGCTGCTGCAGATCTGCAATCTGAATTTCAGCGGCCAGGCGGAAGGCGCGCTCTCCGCGCCGCTGCGGGCGCTGCAAGGGCTGCGCCATAAGCGCCGGGCCAACAGCAGGGCCGGCGCCCGGCGCAACATCATGGCGCATTACGATCTCGGCAATGGCTTCTTCGCGCGCTGGCTGGATGAAACCATGCTCTATTCATCCGGCCTGTATGAGGGCGGCGCGGCGACGCTGGAGGCGGCGCAGGCGGCGAAGCTGGCGCTGATCGCAGAGTGGCTGGCGGTTGAGCCGGGGCAGAGCGTGCTGGAAATCGGCTGCGGCTGGGGCGCGCTGGCGCGGCATCTGGGCCAGCAGGGGGCGAAGGTGACCGGGCTGACCATTTCCCCGGCGCAGCTGGCCTGGGGGCAGCAGGTGATCCGCGATGCCGGGCTTGAGGAACGGGTGGAGCTGGTGCTGCGCGATTATCGCGACGAGGCCGGGCGCTATGACCGCATCGTCTCGGTGGAGATGTTCGAGGCCGTGGGCGAGGCCTATTGGCCCGGCTATTTCCAGACCCTGCGCCAGCGCCTGAAACCGGGCGGCAAGGCAGTGTTGCAGGTGATCAGCATCGCCGCCGAACGCTTCGCGGCCTATCGGCGCAGCCCGGATTTCATCCAGAGCCATATTTTCCCCGGCGGGATGCTGCCGGCCAAGGCGGAGATTGCGGCGCAGGCGCGCGCGGCGGGCCTGGTGCCGGGCCGGGTGCGGCATTTCGGCGCCTCTTATGCCCGTACACTGGCGGCGTGGCGGGAGCGCTTTACCGCCGCCTGGCCGGCCTTGGAGGGGCAGGGCTTCGATGAGCGCTTCCGCCGGCTCTGGGATTATTACCTTTGCTATTGCGAGGCGGGGTTTCTCACCGGCAGCGTCGATGTCGGGCTTTATGAGTTGCAAGGCTGAGGGGGGACGCGGGTGAAATTCTTCGGTCTGGCTTATCTGACGAGCGCGTTGGTGTTTCTGGGGCTGGATGCGGTCTGGCTGAGCCAGATGGGTCCCAGGCTTTATAAGCCCCTGCTGCGCGGGCTGCTGGCGGAGCAGGTCCGGCCGGCGCCGGCGATCATCTTCTACGGGCTTTATGTCGCCGGGATCGTCATTTTCGCGGTGCTGCCCGCGCCGCGCCCGGCGATGGCGCTGTGGCGCGGGGCGGTGTTCGGGCTGATCGCCTACGCCACCTACGATTTGACCAATCAGGCGACGATGCGGGGCTGGCCGACGGTGATCACCCTGGCCGACCTCGCCTGGGGGGCGTTCGCAACGGCGACCGCCGCCACGGTGGCGTGCATGATCTGCCAATGGCTGCTGCGGAGCTGACGTAGCCTTCCTGTCGCGGTCAGGCTTTGACGTCGTCGCGGGAATTTGGGAATGAGTTTCCATGTCCGCGCTGCCCGACCTCCATCCTGGCGACTATTTCGAATTGATGCCCGTCGCGTTGTGGGAGGAGGATCTCAGCGCCCTCAAGCTGATCATGGCGGCGTGGCGCAGGGAGGGCATAGAGGATCTCGAAGCCTACCTGGCCGCGCATCCTCACGAGATCAAGCGCTGCGCCCATTCGATCAAGATTTTGCGGGTCAATCAAAGCGCGCTGGATATGCTGGGGGCGAAAACCCATGAGGAGCTGACGGCGCATCTTGCCGTGATCATTCGTGACGATGCGTTGGCCCCCTACGCCCAGGAGCTGCTGCAAATCTGGCGCGGCCAGACGCGGTTCACCACCACCACGATGAATTACCGGCTGGATGGGACACGGATCGATATCCGCGTGAATGGCCGGATTCTCCCGGATGAGACGCAGAGCTGGTCGCGGGTGATCGTCGCCATCGAGGATGTCTCGGCCCAGGAGGATGCGCGCCGGGAGCTGGAGGCCAGCGAGCTGCAGGCGCGGGCGATGTTCAATGACTCGCCGGTCTCGCTTTGGTTTGAAAATTTCAGCCTGATCAAGACCCGGCTGGACGAGCTGCGCCATCGCGGCATCGTCGATTTCCGCACCTTCATCGATGTGCATCCTGATTTCGTTGAGATGTGCATGATGGATATCCATGTGCTGGATGTGAATATTCACACGCTCAGGCTGTTTCAGGCGCGCGACAAGGCGGATCTGCTCGCGCGGCTGGATGAGGTGTTCCGCGACGAGATGCGCGGGTTTTTCGCCGAGCAGCTGGTGGCGTTGTGGGAGGGCCGGCTGCGCCATGAGCGCGAGGTGCTGAATTACCGGCTGGATGGCGAAGCGCTGAACCTGATCCTGCAATTCTCGGTGATGCCGGGGCATGAGAAGGACTGGTCGAAAGTGCTGGTCTCGCTCACCGACATCACCGCCCGCAAGAAGGCCGAGGCCTACCTGGAATATCTCGGCAAGCATGACGTGCTGACCGGGCTTTATAATCGTAGCTTCTATATGGATGAGGTGAACCGGCTGGAGCGCAAGGGGCCGTTCCCGGTCTCGGTGATCCTGATCGACCTCAACGGCATGAAGCAGGTGAATGACGAATCCGGCCATGCCGCCGGGGATGCGATGCTGCGCCGGATCGGTGAGATTCTGACGCAGGTGGTGGAGAAGCCGGGCTGTGCGGCGCGCATTGGCGGGGATGAGTTCGTGATCCTGCTGCCGGGCAAGAGCGCGCTGGAGGCTCAGGCGGTGCTGAGCGATCTGGCGCGGGTGACCGAGCTGAATAATCAGTTCCATTCCACCCAGACTCGGCTGGTTCTCTCCGTCGGCATGGCGGTTTGCAAGGCCGGTGAAAAGCTGGAGGCGGCGATTCAGCGCGCGGATAGCGCCATGTATGCCGATAAACGGGCCTTTTACGCGACGGCGCCGGAGCTGGACCGGCGGTCAAGACTCTAAGCCTCAAGAGTTTTGGGGGCAAAATCCTAGCCTGCCCGCTGTGGCCGCCGTCAAGTTAAAAAGGCCGTTCGGGCGCAGATAATTCTGCCACAAAATCAACATCTAGTGTTGGCGACGCGATAAAGGCCGAGCTATGGTGTGGCCTCACGCGAGTCTCCGCGCCGCCCCTCGGCGCGGATATGCCAGATGGGAGCAAGCAATATGGATATTCCGGCGGATTTTACGGTGTCAGAAACCAGCAAGCGTTCCATATTGGAGAGCATGGCACCGATTTCCGCGCAGATCTGGGATTCCAAATACCGGCTGAAGGATGAGACCGGCACGCCGATCGACCTGACGGTCGAGGATATGTGGCGCCGTGTCGCCCGGGCGCTGGCCGAGGTGGAGAAAGAGCCGGCCCGCTGGGAGCAGCCTTTCTTCGAGGCGCTGCAGGATTTCCGCTTCATTCCCGCCGGGCGCATCCTCTCCGGGGCCGGCACCGCGCGCCGCGTGACCTTGTTCAACTGCTTCGTGATGGGCCGGATCGAGGATGATCTGGGCCAGATCTTCTCGCATCTGCGCGAGGCGGCGTTGACCATGCAGCAGGGCGGCGGCATCGGCTATGATTTCTCCTCGCTGCGCCCGAAAGGCGCGCTGGTGCGCGGGGTTGGCGCCGATGCCTCCGGCCCGCTCTCCTTCATGGATGTGTGGGATTCGATGTGCCGCACCATCATGTCCGCCGGCGCGCGCCGTGGCGCGATGATGGCGGTGATGCGCTGCGACCACCCGGATGTGGAAGATTTCATCGCCGCCAAGCGCGAGCCCGGGCGGCTGCGCAATTTCAACTGCTCCGTGCTGGTGACCGACGATTTCATGGCCGCATTGCAGGCGGATGCGCCCTGGGACCTGAAATTCGACGGCAAGACCTACCGCACCGTGCAGGCCCGCGCTCTGTGGGACAAGATCACCCGCGCCACCTATGATTACGCCGAGCCGGGGGTGATTTTCATCGACCGGATCAATAAGCGCAATAACCTCTATTATTGCGAGACGATCAACGCCACCAACCCGTGCGGCGAGCAGCCGCTGCCGCCCTACGGCGCCTGCCTGCTGGGCTCGATCAACCTCGCCAAGCTGGTGCGCAACCCGTTTGAAGAGGGCGCGCATATCGACGAGGCGGAACTGGCCAAGCTGGTCGGCACCGCCATCCGGATGATGGACAACACCATCGACGCCTCGGGCTTCCCGCTGGAGGCGCAGGCGAAGGAAGCCGAGGCGAAGCGGCGCATCGGTCTGGGCATGACCGGCCTGGCCGACGCGCTGATGATGTGCGGGCTGCGCTACGGCACCGAAAAAGCCGCCGCCCAGGCGAGCGAATGGGCCCGCCAGGTGGAGCGCGCCGCCTATCTGGCCTCCGCCCATCTCGCCGCCGAAAAGGGCGCCTTCCCGCTTTATGACGAGGCGAAATATCTGGCTGGCGAGACCATTTCCGGGCTGGATGAAGAGGTGCGCGACACCATCGCCGCGAACGGCATCCGCAACGCGCTGCTGACCTCGATCGCGCCGACGGGCACGATCTCGCTGGTGGCGGATAACGTCTCCTCCGGCGTGGAGCCGGTCTTTGCGCTGGCCTATACCCGCAAGGTGCTGCAGCGCGATGGCTCGCGCCGCGAGGAAGAGGTGACGGATTACGCGCTGCGCCTTTACCGCCAGAAATTCGGCGCCGAGGCGGTGCTGCCCGATTATTTCGTCACCGCGCAGGATCTGGAGCCGGCCGAGCATGTGCGCATGCAGGCCGCCGTGCAGAAGCATGTGGACAGCGCGATTTCCAAGACCGTGAACGTGCCGGCCGATATCAGCTTCGAGGCCTTCCAGGAGGTGTATCTCGATGCCTATCGCAGCGGCTGCAAGGGCTGCACCACCTACCGGCCGAATGACGTGACCGGCTCTGTGCTGTCGGTTTCCGCCCCTGCGCCGGCCCCTGAAGCGGCCCCCGCGCCGGTGAAGCCGGTGGAGGATCCGCTCGGGCTGCTGACGCGCGCCGACCGTCTGGTCGGGGCGACCTACAAGCTGCGTTGGCCCGACAGCGAGCATGCGATGTATGTCACCATCAATGACATCGAGCAAGACGGCGTGCGCCGGCCCTTCGAAGTGTTCGTGAACTCCAAGAATCTGGAGCATTATGCCTGGGTGGTGGCGCTGACCCGGATGATCTCGGCGGTGTTCCGCCGCGGCGGCGAGGTGGCGTTCGTGGCCGAGGAGCTGAAGCAGGTCTTCGACCCGCGCGGCGGCCAGTGGGCGCAGGGGCGCTATGTGCCGTCTCTGGTGGCGGCGATCGGCGATGTGATCGAGCGGCATATGATCGAGACCGGCTTCCTGACCCTGCCGGATGATGAGCCGGCCTATGGCAAGCTGCGGGCTGAGGCGGTGGCGCCAGCCACCGGCACCGCGCTGGGCAGCCTGTGCCCGAAATGCAGCCAGCCCGGCCTGGTGCGCGAGGCGGGCTGTTTGAGCTGCGTGCAATGCGGCTGGTCGAAATGCGGCTGAACGAGAGCGACATCCGATCAAACGGCCCCGTTTGATCGGGCAAACTTGCTCGTTCCAACAAAAAGTCAGCGCTGAACTCCTGAAAAACCCCGCCAATGGCGGGGTTTTTTGTGGACACCGTGTCGCCTACACGTGCTGGCCGCCATTGATGTGGATTTCCGCCCCATTCACGTAGGAGGAGGCATCGGTGCAGAGGAAATGGATGGTCTGCGCCACTTCCGTGGGGGTGCCCAGCCGCTTCATCGGCACTTCCGCGTCGACCAGCTCGTCAGTGCCTTCGGAGAGGATGGCGGTGCTGATCTCGCCGGGCGCGATGGCGTTGGCGCGCACCCCGCGGCTGCCGAACTCGTGCGCCATCTCGCGGGTGAGCGCGGCCAGCGCCGCCTTGGACGCGGCATAGGCGACCCCGGCAAACGGATGCACCCGGGACCCGGCGATGGAGGTGACATTGACGATGGAGCCCCGGGCGCGCTCCAGCTCCGGTAACAAAGCCCGGGCGAGCAGGGCGGTGGAGACGAGATTGACGTTGAGCACCTTGGTCCAGAGCGCGGCATCCGTCTCGATCACCCCCATGCGCCCGCCCTCCGGGCCTTTCGGCGAGATGCCGGCATTATTCACCAGAGCGTGCAGCCTGCCGCCATCCAGTCGGGCACGGACCGCCTCGGCCAAGCCGGCAATGCCGCCGAGATCCTCAAGATCCGCCTGCAGATGGCTCTCTCTGGCATTTGGCCAGCGGCATTCCGGCGAGAAAGGCTGGCGGGAGACGGTGAGGATGCGCCAGCCGCGCTCCTGAAACAGCTTCACCGTGGCATGGCCGATGCCGCGGCTGGCGCCGGTGAGCAGCAGAACGGGTTTCGGGTCGGACATTCAGGGCTCCTGTTTCAGCTGGGCGGGGGCCAGGATGGGCTGTGCGATGCGGCGTGGCAATATCATGTCGGCGCAGGCGCAGGCGCGGCACAAAATTTGCATTGTAATGCCGCGGGCCATCGCTCTTCCCGGGCGCTGCTGCCTATTGCCAATCCCGGCCCTTCTCTGGAGGGTCTCACAAAGATAAGGACGCGGACTTGCACGCAGCGATTGATCGGCACCGCCAAGACTGGGAGGCGCCGGAACTCGGCCTGCCCCAGGCAACGATCATTGCCATCCTCCTGGTGGCCTTGATCTCCCTGGCGGCTTTATGGGTAACGCTCGGCATAAAGCCGAAAACCGTTCCACAAACCATCCAGGTGACGCAGGCCAGCCTGACCAGCTTGCCGCAACCCAAGCCGCCACCGCCGCCGCCGCCGAAAGTCGTGCCGCCGCCCAAGCCGGTGCCGGCGGTGATCCCGAAGCCGCCGCCGGTGCCGAGCAAAATCGTGGTGGCGACGAAACCGCCCCCGCCGGTGCATCACGTCATCAAGCCGCCGCCGCCGCGGCCGGTGGTGCATCATACCCCGGCGCCGCCAAAGCCGCAGCCGCCGCAGCCAGCCGCGCGCGCCACGCCGGCCCCGCCGCCGCCGCACCCGGCCCCTCCGGCTGCGGCGCCGACCAGCGGCATCGGCCCCTACGGCGCCACCATGCACGCGATCATCCAGGCCAACCAAAGCGTGCCGCCGGGCATTTCTCAGATGGGGCTGTCAGGAACGGCGGTGATCAAGATCGAGGTTGATCCCAGCGGCCGGATCATCGCGGTCAGCCTGGTGCGCTCAAGCGGTAATCCGCTGATCGACAAGACCGCGCTGGACCATGCGCGCGAGGCGCATTTCCCCGCCTTCAACAGCAACATGCCAGGTTCCGCCTTGACTTTCGAGGTGCCGGTGGAGATCAGCCCTGGCGATGGCGGCAATGATTAAAGTTTCTCGTCGCGAGAACAAGAAAGCCTAAAATCTAAACAGCAAAAGCCTGTTTTTTAGAGCCTCGATGAAATGCCCGCCCTTCTCAAGGCGGGCATTTTTTGTTGGCTAAGGAGAGTGTCGCCGATCGCCTCTTTTAGGTGCATGCAATCTACTGCAGTTTTAGACATATTCCCACTCAATAGGTAATGCAGCAGACATAAACATAATGCCGCAACCGCGCTTTTGGAAATCTTATAATTAATTTCGTTAATTTTTGTCGCGAAGCTGAATCAAAGCCTGGGCTTGGCATCATGCTTGCTCATTAGGCCCCAATGTCTCGCTGGGCGCATTGAAACATGGGCTGGGCAGATGGGGATCAACAACAAGAGGCTTCGTATGAAGAATAAGGCAAGCAACCTTCGAAAGCATTTATTGCTGTTTACGGCGTGCAGCTTTGTCGGCGCCGTATCGATGAATCATGTCGCTCACGCGCAGAGCGCCGCCACGACGGAAGATCCGGTGATCGTGCCGGGCCTCGGCAGCGCCAGCGGCACCAGCGCCTACGAAATTCAAAAGGTACATATACGCTATAAGAAAAATCTCCTGAAGGAGAAGGATCTCCCCAGCTCCATCACCGAGCTCGACAGCAAGAGCGTGACACGCGTGAACCCCACCATGGGGTCCATCCAGACCTTGCTTAAACAAGCGCCTTCCGTCACCGCCTACGCGCAGGGGCCGGGCCAGAGCGCGCCGACTTTGGCCATTCGCGGTGTGAAAAATGACGAGCTGGCGGAAACGCTGGACGGCGTGCCGATCACCAGCCTGTTGGGCGGCGCCGGGGATTATCTCTCCAACAATGTCAGCGGGCCGATCACGCTGCCGGAAATCGACTCAGCCACGGTCTATCCTGGCGTGGCGCCGCCGGAGCGCCAAGGCTTTGGCACCGTCGGCGGCACCATTGCCTACACGGCCAAAGCGCCGACCGACAAGCCTTATGCGGAACTTGAAGGTGGCTATGGCTCTTTCGACACCTCCCATTTCGGTTTCACCATCAATACCGGCAAATGGTATAATGGCGTTGACGCGCCAAAGACCTTGCTGCTTTACGACCAGAGTGAAACCGCCGGCTATGTCGCCAACACCCCGGCGCATTATCATAATTTCCTGATGAATACGGTAAAGCCGTTTGACGATGGCTTGACCCAGGTCGGGTTGCTGGTGATCTTCAACCAGGGTAACGGCACGATTCAAAGCACGCCAACGCCGACCGCGCTGATTGATAAATATGGCTGGAACTATAATTTCCCGACCAATCTGGGCTATTATAATCAGTACGGAAAATTCCTGACCACGATCCTCAGCGATAAGAGCTATATCAACCAATATCTGGATTTCCAGGGTTCGGTATTCTATATCCACCAGGACCAGAAGGTTGATTCTTATTGCGCCCCCTCCACGACCGATGGCAGCTTGCCCTACGCGGTCAATGCGCAGTGTCCGGAGACTTTTTACGGCGATATCACACCATCTTCGGCTTTCACCTACAACCCGACCGCCGTATTCGGCAGCGCGGGAGCGGGCGAATCGTCTGAGTTCTGGCATACATGGGGGAACACCTACGGCTTCACGCCGCAGCTGAACATCCATCTGCCACATAACACGATCGCAATCGGTGGCTTGATCGCCAAGCAAACTTCGAGCCAGACGCAATATATTTACGGCAGCGATTTGGCGCAGGAGAATCAGATCAACGGCTATAATTCTGACGTTCTTGGTGGTGCCTATCAGCGTTCCGTCTATGTCGGCTATATTTCGGACAAGATCGATCTGCTCAAGAACAAGCTGCATATCGAGCCGGCCTTTCGGGTCACCTCGGCCTATACCAGCAACATTGTGCAGCAGAATTTCTCTGCGGCGACCGGGAAATATCAGAATTTCACCAAAGTCGGCGAACCCTATATCGGCATTTCCTATGATCTGCCATGGCATCTGACGCCTTATGCGACCTACGGCAAGGGCTCGCTGTTCTCGCCTGTCTCGGATTACGGCTCAGGATCCAACCCGCTTTCGGGGTCTGAAACCGCGCCGACACCTGAAATCGTGCATATGTATGAGGCGGGGTTGCGTTATGACACGCCTGATCTTTACTTAAGCGCCGACTATTTCTATCAGAAGGTGAACGACGCGTTCTCTTTCTATGAAAACTATCTCACTGGCACCTCCTACTACGCCAACCAGGGCGGCTTCCTGGTCCGCGGCGTTGAGGTTGCGGGTAAGGCACGCCTGACACCCGCGGTTACGCTCTCTGGGAATTTTTCCTATAATAACACCGACTATACGGACAGTGCCTTCGAGTTCGTGACCCTGGCCAACGATCAGTTTGGCTATGCCTTTAAGGGTACGCCATTCTCGAACACCCCGACCTACCTGGCCAATGTCGCCCTTGATTATGATAAAGGGCCTTGGACCGCTGAAGTATCCGCGCAATATACGGGCCGGGAAAATCAAACCTACGATATTCTGACGCCCAGCGATCCGGGAAGCATGCTCTCCGGCGCGACGACAACGGATCTTCAAAACACCAATGATCCGAATTTGATCTTCAATTTCAACGCCAGCTACAAGATCCCGGTGAACACCCACCGGATCAAGAGCCTGAAGCTGACCTTCACGGCGCTGAATATTTTCGACGTGCATTATTACACCTACAAATATAACTCCGAAGTTGCATATAAGGGCGTCTACTCGGTCCTTCCGGAATATGAATCCGGTTTGATCGGCCCGCCGCGCTCCTTGCAGCTGGATCTTGTCGCCAGGTTCTAAGCCACGGATCCCGGCGGTTCGCCGCCGGGATTTCCTTCTACCTGATTTGAAGTTGAAGCTTATGCGTTTCCTGGCATGTCGACCGAAGCAAAAAACCTTAAAGATGAATTTTCGTGCCTTTCTTTTCGGCTGCATGCTCGTGTTTCAAGCTGTGCCTTTTTCCGCGCGTGCCATTCAGAATGATTGCCACACCATCGTCATTCCGCCGGGTCTGGGAATTGGCCCCGGGGCGGATGTCACCTCATTCAACCCGCTATTCGTAACGTCTCTTTATAATCAAGAGGCGATATGGATGATGTTTGAGCAGCTCATATGGGTCAATCGCAATCACGACATTGACTGGACGCGCTCGCTCGCGAGCTCCATTTCCATTGGCGATGACGGCAAGACGTTCGATATCACGCTGCGGCCTTGGGTGTGGTCGGATGGTGTTCCGGTTACCAGCGCCGATATTCTCTATACCTACAAGCTCATACAGAGCTACGGCCAGAACTATTCAAGATATGGTGGCGGTGGCGTGCCGATGCTCATCCAGAGCATGACCGCACCCGATGCCGAGCATGTGCGGATCGTACTCAAGCATGCGGTTAATCCACAATGGTTCATTCTCAACGGCATTTCCCAATTCACGCCGCTGCCGCAACATATATGGGGAAAATATACAACCAATCAGATTTGGGATGAGCAATCGAACCCGGCTTTTTTTTCGGTTGTCGATGGTCCTTTGAAAATCCGAAAACTGGCGATCGGACAATATGCTGAATTCGTGCCGAATCCTCTTTACCCCGGCGCCAAAATGCATTTTGAACGGTTTTTTATGAAGTTTCAAAATAATGAGGGCGAAGAGCTGCAGGCCGTTCAATCTGGCGATATAGATATGGGCAATGTCCCGTTCGATCTTTATAGCAAAGCCGCTGGAATGCGGGGTACAAGGCTGGTGACAATGCCGCCCGCCTATTCCTGGAACGAACTGGTGCCAAACCTCCTTAATAAATCGACTGGTTTTTTCAAGGATATCCGTGTACGCCAGGCCCTGGCCGACGCGATCAACCAAAAAGAGATCATTCGGATCGCTTTCCATGGGCACGGTATTGAAACCTATAATCCTGTCCCGCCAGTGCCCGCCAATTTTCTATCCCCATCGGCCAAGCAAGGCGACTATCCGGTCGGCTATAACCCTCAGAAGGCTCGGATGCTGCTCAAAGCCGCCGGCTTCACCCCGGGGAAGGATGGCATTCTTCAGAAAGACGGGCAGAGGCTCGAATTTACTTTGGAGATTCCGGCGGGGCAGGACATGCGGATTGAAATCGCTGAGCTCATCCAGCAGGATCTGAAAGCGGTAGGCATAGATATGAAGGTGCAGCAGGTCGAGTTTAACGAGCTTTTGACAGCCATGGTCAGTATGCCGCAAAGCTGGCAGGCCATCCTGATCGCGGAGGATCTGTCGCCGTACCCGAGTGGAGAATATCTTTTCAAAACGGGCGGTTATTATAACAATAATGGTTATGCAGATAAAACAATGGATCAACTGATTGACGAAAGCACCAACCTGCCTGGCATGCAGGCTTTGTTTGCCTACCAGGATTATGCTTCGGCGCAACAGCCGGTGATCTTTTTGCCAGAGGAGGAGTATTCGGTTCTTGCAAGAGAGAATGTTCATGGTGTTCGAGATTTCATGAACCCGCTAGGCATGTGGGCGCCGGAGAAGTTGTTTTGCACCGCGCATTGAAATATCTGCTCGCCGGCGCCGTGGCGCTGGCCGTGCATGCGCCGGCGATTGCCGGAACATCAAGCCCCATTCCTGGAAATTGTGGAACCATCATCGTACCGACCGGCATTGGCATTGGTACCGGTGCTGATGTCACCAACTTCAATCCTCTGCTCACCAATTCGCTTTACAATGCGGAAGCCTCATCTTTGATGTTTCAGCCGCTATTATGGATAAGCGGCGCGACCCTGCAGATTGACTGGTCACGTAGCATTGCCAGCTCGGTAACGACGCCGGACCAGGGGACAAGTTTCGATGTGAAGATGCGCCCCTGGGTTTGGTCTGACGGTGTGCCGGTGACAAGTGCCGATGTTGCCTATACCTGGAAATTGATCCAGTCCTTCGGCGCGACATATGCGTATTATGGCGCTGGCGGGATGCCAGATATCATCAAGCAGTTGCAGATTATCGGTCCCGAGGAATTCCGCGTCGTTCTGAAGCGGCAAGTGAATCCGCAATGGTTCATCATGAACGGCTTGCTCCTGCTGTCGCCCTTGCCAGAACATGTCTGGAAACATTTCACCTCTGATGAAATCTATCAGCACCAGAGCGACGTGAAATTTTTCCAGGTCGTGGATGGACCTTTGAAGCCGCTGGCATTGCATGTCGGGCAGGATCTGATAATGGTCCCAAATCAAAAATGGCCGTTTGCGAAGCTCAATTTCAACAGATTTATTTTTAAATTCGTGGATACCGATGGCCAGACCGTCCAGCAATTTGAAGATGGCGAGCTGGATATGATCAACATACCCTTCGGTCTCTGGAATGCCGTGCAGCATCTCTCTGGCGCCTACAAGATCAAGCTTCCGATGCCACTCGATTACAACGATTTAGTTCTAAATTTCCGCAATCCAAAGGTGGCGTTCTTCCGCGATGTACGGGTTCGCCAGGCTATGGAAGATGCGATTGATCAACAGGAAATGATACAACTTATCGATCATGGCATAGGTGCCGAGCACTGGGGACCCGTTCCCACGCAGCCACCGACATTCCTGACACCCGCGATGCAGGCTGGCCATTATCCGGTGAGCTATGATCCCGCACATGCGCGGCAGCTTTTGGAGCAGGCCGGATACAGCCCAGGCGCTGACGGAATCATGCAGAAAGACGGAAAGAAGCTGGAATTCACCTTCCTTGATACCACGGGGAGTGTCTTGGGGCAGCAGATCACCCTGATGACGCAGGCCTATCTGCGTCGGATCGGGATTGATATGCGGGTAAGGGAAATGGAATTCAATCAGGTTATGGCGTTGCTGAACGATCCACATGCAGATTGGGAAGCGACCGGATTGGGCGGTGACGTTGGCGCTTATCCTACTGGCGAGCTCAACTTCAAGACGGGATCTTTTGAAAATTCCGGCGGATATTCAGATCCAACCATGGATAAGCTGATCGATGAAAGCACAAATCAACCAGGACTGAGCGGCCTGTACGCTTATGAGACCTATGCCAGCGCGCAGCAGCCGGTGCTCTTCATGGAACGCGAAGGCGTCGCCATGCTCGCCCATAACCGGATCAAGGGTGCCGCGGGCTTTGTCGATCAGCTCTATAATTACTATCCTGAAAAATTATATTGCGAATCGCCGCAGGGGAGGGAAGCGCAATGATGAAGATGATCCTCAGGCGTCTTGCCTCATCTTGCCTGTCTCTTTTTATCCTGGTGGCGCTGGTGTTTTTTCTGGCGCATCTTACGCCGGGCGGTCCCGCCTACTCGATTCTCGGGCAGAAAGCGACGCCGGAATCGGTCGCCCAGCTCAACCAGCGCCTTGGGCTGGACCAGCCTTTGCTCAAGCAATTCGGCCTCTGGATATGGCACTTGCTGCATGGGGAGCTTGGCTATTCCTATTTGCTCAACCGTCCAGTCGGACAGCTGCTCTGGGTATATGAGAGAAATACTCTCATCTTCTATACCGTTTCCATTATCATCAGTACGGCCTTGTCGATCGCGCTGGGGCTCATTCAGGGCGTATGGTTTGGCCGTTGGCCGGCTAAGCTGATCGGCGCGTTTCAGCTCGGCTTCTACGCGTTACCGCCCTTTTTTGTGGCCGCGATGCTGATCCTTTGGTTCGCTGTCGATGTCCATTGGCTTCCCGCCAGCGGCATTATCGATCTTCGCGATCCGCACGCCGGTATCGCCAGCTTCGCCGCGCATCTGGTGCTGCCGGTCACCACGGTATCGCTGCTCACGGTCTCTTCCCTGTCGCGCTATTTTGGCGAGGCGGTGCATGAGGAGCTGGGGAAGGATTATGTCCGTACGGCGCGGGCGAAAGGGGTGGGCTTCGCGTCGATTCTGTTCCGGCACGTGATGCGCAATGCCCTGCGGCCCCTCATTACCATCCTGGGACTCTCCTTTCCCTACATTTTCACTGGCGGTGTCATCGTGGAATCCGTTTTCAACTATCCAGGCCTGGGCTGGCTCATGTGGCGCTCGGCCTTGTCGCAGGATTATCCGATCCTGATCGCGATTGTCCTGGTCATCGGCGTGCTCACCGTGCTCGGCAATTTGCTGGCCGATCTGGTCAACGGCCTGCTGGATCCGAGGGCGAGCTATGAGTGAGGCGGCGATGCTCAGTCTTTCGAAGTCGCTGGGCGGGCGGCTCGCCGGCAACGCGACGCTGAAGGCCGGCCTGGTCCTGAGCGCGTTGATCCTGTTCCTCGGCTTCGTGGCGCCCTTTTTGGATCCGGTGAACCCCTACACGATTCACCCTTCGCACGCCTTGCAAGCGCCGGACGGGCAGTTTCTGTTCGGTACGGATGAGCTGGGGCGGGATGCGCTGGCCTTGCTGCTCTCCGGCGGCTTCACCACCTTGATCGTGGCGTTGCCGGCGGCGGTCCTGGCTTTTTTCATAGGTGTCACCTACGGCTTCATCTCCGGTCTCGGCCCCGCCTGGCTCGACCGTTTGCTGATGCGCCTGCTCGATGTGGTGCTGGCGCTGCCCAGCCTCATCGTGTTGCTGTTCTTCGCGGCGCTGGTGCCGCAATCCAATTTCAATCTCATCCTGCTCTTGGGTCTGATCTCCTGGCCGAGCCTGGCGCGGCTCGTCCGCAACGAGGTGCTGGCGCAGCGCGGCCGTGATTTCATGCTGGCGGCCCGGCAATCCGGTGCCTCGTCAGCCTACCTCGCACGGGTGCATCTGCTGCGCGTGATCGCGCCGATCCTGGTGGTCAACGGCACCTTCATGATTGGCGATTCGGTTCTGGCCACATCCGCGCTCTCCTTTTTGGGGCTTGGCGTGCAGCCGCCGCAGGAAAGTTGGGGCAGCTTGCTGCAAGGCGCGCTGGATATCGCCGCACTCGATCCGTGGTGGCTGATCCTGCCGCCCGGCCTGTTGATTTTTGGCGCGCTCCTGGCGGCGTCGTTGACGGGGCAGGGGCTGTTGCAAATCTGGGGGAATAAGCGTTGAACGCCGTGCTCGAGATCAAGAATTTATCCGTCACGCTGAATCGCGGCGGCAGCAATGTGGCCATTCTCGACCAGCTCAATCTCCGCATCGCACCGGGTGAAATGCAGGCGCTGGTCGGCGAAAGTGGCTCCGGTAAAACCATCGCGGCACTGGCCATCATGCGTCTGTTGCCGCCAGGGGCGAAAATTAGCGGCGAGATTCTGCTGAACGGTGAAAATCTCGCCGCCGTCGCGGAGCCGCGCATGCGCCAGGTCCGCGGCAAATCGGTTGCCATGGTCTTTCAGAATCCGCTCGCGGCGCTGAATCCGAGCCGCACCATCGCAGCACAGATCGGCGAAGCCTGGCAGGTGCATCAAGGCGGCGGCGCGGCGCAGGCCCGGGCCCGGGCGCTGGAGCTGTTGGACGAGGTTGGCATTCCGGATGCGAAAAGCCGGCTCAATGATTATCCGCACCAGTTTTCTGGCGGCATGCGCCAACGCGTGATGATCGCGATGTCGCTGGCCTGCTCGCCGCATTTGCTGATCGCCGATGAGCCTACCACCGGTCTTGATCCGCTGATCGCGCAGCAGATCATGGCGTTGATCGCGCGGCTGCGGCGCGAGCGCGACATGGCGGTGCTCTTTGTCACGCATGATCTCTCGGTGGTGCAGGAACATGCGGATTCGATCCATGTGCTGTATGCCGGGCGCTCGGTGGAATGGGGCGCGGCGGCGTCGTTTTTTCAGCACCCGCGTCACCCTTATTCCGAGGCTTTGCTGGGCTCGGTGGCGCGGCTGGGCCAGGCGCGGCTGCGCAACATTCCGGGGAATTTGCCCGAGCCGGAACAGCGCCCGCCCGGCTGCCGGTTCGCGCCGCGCTGCGCCTATGCTGGCGAGGGCTGTAGCGCCGCCTACCCGCAGGCGAATGCGCAAGGCGCCACGCTGGCCGCCTGCCTCTATCCGCTGCCGCGCCCGTCCCGGCCGGCCTTTGCCGAGAGCCTGGCCCCGCGCCCCGCGCGAAACTTCGCGCCGCTGCTCGATGTGACGGATCTCGGCGTGCGCTATCGCGGTGCCGGCGGTTGGTTCGGGGCGGCGCGCCGTCTGCCCCCCTCGCTGGCCGAGGTCAGCTTCCGGCTCGGGCGCGGCGAATGTCTGGGCGTGGTCGGCGAGAGCGGTTCTGGCAAATCCAGCCTCGGCCGCGCGGTGCTGCAAATGATCGAGTATGACGGTCAGGTCACGCTCGATGGTCATGATTTCCACGCCATGGCCGGCCGCGCGAAGCGGGATTTGCGCCGGAAAATTCAGGTTGTTTTCCAGGACCCGCGGGAGAGCATGAATCCGCGCATGACCATCGGCGAGGTGATCGCCGAGCCGCTGCGGCTGCGCGGCGGCATGAACAACGCCGCGCGCCGCGCGCGGGTGGAGGCGCTGCTGGGCCAGGTCGGCCTGAATCCCGAGATGGCGGCGCGCCATCCTGGCGATGTCTCCGGCGGCCAGGCGCAGCGCATCGCCATCGCCCGCGCCCTGGCGGCGGAACCGGAATTGATCGTGCTCGATGAGCCGACCTCGGCGCTCGATGTCTCCACCCAGGCGATGTTGCTGAACCTGCTGAAGGATCTCAGCCTCAAGCACGCTCTCTCCTACATTCTCATCAGCCATGATTTCGCGGTCGTCAGCTACATGTCTGACCGGATCGCCGTGCTCAATGCCGGCCGGATCGTCGAGATGAACGAGACCGCGGCGCTGCTCTCGGCGCCGCGCGCAGCCTACACGCGGGCGCTCATTGGCGCGGCCCCGCAACTTCAACCCATGCAAGCTTAGGAGTTTTTATCATGTTGGAATTTGTTCGATTGGTCATGTTGACCGGCGGCCTGCTGGCGATCATGCCGGTGCTGCTGATCATCACCCTCGCCGTCGCGGTGGAGCGGTTTTATATCCTCAAGAAAATCCTGCGCCAGGGTCGCTATGCGCACAGCAATCTGCGCAAGGTTCCGGATAACGATGTGGACGGGCTGCAGGCGATCGTCGAGGCTTCGAGCGATGCGCTGCAGAGCCGGCTGATCAGCACAGCCATCGCCATTCGCGGCGAAAGCGCTGAGGACATGGATCTGCGGCTGGACGAGGAAATCCTCGCCGCCAGCCCGAAGATCACGCGCCGGCTCTGGGTGCTGGATACCTCCGTCACCATCGCGCCGCTGCTCGGCCTGTTCGGCACCATCGTCGGCATGATTCAGGCCTTCAACGTGCTCTCCTCCAATGGCGGCCCCTCGAAGGTCACGGGCGGCATCGCGGATGCGCTGGTCTCCACCGGCGCGGGCCTGCTCATCGCCATCATCGCGGTTTATTTTGTGAATTATTACAGCACTTTGTCGCGTGAGATCATGCATCAGCTGGAGTTGATCAAGGTGGTGCTGATCAACCGCATGCAGGGCCGCGAGACCCGGGTCGAGCCGGCGCGTCCGGTGCGCCTGTCGGCGGGGGGCTAAGCGCATGGCCCGCAGACGCCGCCACGACCCGCTGGAGCGGGAGAAGCCCCGGCTCGAAATCGTGCCGATGATCGACATCATGATGTTCCTGCTGGTGTTCTTCGTGATGATCGTGCTGCGCATGATCCCGGATTCGGGTGTCACGCTGCATCTGCCCGGCGCTTCCACCGCGCAGCCCTTGCCGCACACCCAGGTGGTGATCATCATCGACCAGCAAGGCGCGATGCATGTGAAGGACCAGGTGATGGACGATACCCAGCTGGAAACCTATCTCGAAGGCGAGAAGGCCGGGCACGATACCGATGTGATCGTCGCCGGGGACAAGGGCACCAAGCTGCAGCAGCTGATGAGCGTGATGGATCTGGTGCGCAAGGCCGGCATCACCAATATCGGCATCGCCACGGATAATCACGACGGATCTTGAATAAAGCGGTTGCGGTCCGGGCTTGCACGGTCCGCAACCGGTCCGGCACAAACATATAAACCATCGCCGAGTCTGCGACGCGGCGATGGATAGACAGGGGTGCTTTCCATTCGCGGTGTGAGCTTTCTTTCCGGCCTGGTTCTTGCCGCCGCGCTGTCCGGCGCGGCCTGGGCGCAAACAAGCGTGCCCATCACGCGGCCAATCAAGGTGCAATGGCGCGACCAGGCGAGGTTTTCCGCGCATCTGGCGGCCGCGCAACAGGCGGTTTTGGCGCCAGGGCGCGGCGGTGTCGTCACCCAGGTGAATTTCCACTCCGGCCAGGCGGTCGCCGCCGGCGCGGTGCTGGTGGTCCTGGATGTCGCGCCCGAGCAGGCGCAGCTGGCGCTGGACCAGGCGAAGCTGGCGCAAGCGGCGCGCGCGCTCGCCCGCACCGAAAAGCTGATGGCGATCTCCGGCGCCAGCCAATCCGCCCTGGAGCAGGCGCAGGCGGTGCTGGCGGAGGACCAGGCGCAGCTGCGGCTGGACCAGGCGACGCTGGCGCAGGGAGAGATCATCGCGCCCTTCGCGGGCATTGCCGGCATCCGCGAGATTGACCCGGGCGACTATCTGCAGGCCGGGCAGAGCGTGGTGACGCTGGCGGCGCCGGGGCCGCTCAAGCTCTATTTCAGCGTCCCTCAGGCCGAGCAGGCCGGGCTGGCGCCGGGTGAGGCGCTGCGCTTCACCGCCCCGCTGGGCGACGGCGCCCAGCTCAGCGTGCCAGGGCGGCTGGTGGCCCTTGGCCCGGCGCTGGACAGCGCGAGCGATGCGCGGCCCGCCGAGGGGCGGCTGGATGGCGAAACCCCTTCACTGCTCTCCGGCATGAATGGCGTGGTCGAGATCGCCACCGGCGCGCCCGTTCCGGCGCTCCAGGTGCCCAGCACGGCGCTGACTGATTCCATGCTGGGGCCTTATGTCCTCGTGCTCTCGCCCGGCCAGGGCGGCAGCGTGGTGCACAGCCTCTATGTAAAAATCCTGGGCCGGGTGGGGGATGACAGCATCATTCAGGCGCCGGGCCTCGGCGCCGGGCAGAGCATCGTCGCACTCGGCGGCTTCCGCCTCACCGATGGCCAGCGCGTGAGCCCGCAAACGCCTTGAGCATCTGGGTGAAATTGCTGCGCCAGCCGGTGCTTGTCGGGCTGGCGGCGGCGGCGCTGGGGCTGTTTGGTCTGGCCTCTGTGGTCAGCCTGCCGGTCCGCTCCAGCCCGGTGATTCCGCCGCGCTATATCGATATCTCAACCAATTTTCCGGGCGCCGACGCGGCGACGGTGGATAAATTCGTCACCTTGCCGCTGGAAAACGCGGTCTCCGCGATCGCCGGGGTGCAATATGTCACCGGCTCGACCCAGCCGGGCAATGCCGACATCAACGCCTTCCTCGCCCCCGGCGCGGTGCCGGATACGGTGTTCGCGGAAATCCTCGCCGCCACCAATGCCGCGCGGGATAATCTGCCGGCGGCGGTGCAGCCATCGGCGTTGAAAATCGTCGGTGACGACAATGCCAATCAGGAACTCAACATCTCGGTACTGTTCCCGCCGAGCCTGAGCGCGGCGGCGGTCACCGCCTTTACCATCAGCAATATCGTGCCGCGTCTGGAGACGGTGCCGGGCATCGGCCCGGTGACGCTCTATTCCTCCCCCCCGGCGCTGCTGGTCACGGCCGATCCGCTGCGGCTGCTGGCGCAGGGCCTGACCACGGCGCAGGTCGCGCGCAGCCTCGCCGGGGCCAGCACCGTCGCCGCGGCCGGCACGCTGCGCGATGGCGCCGCCGCGATGCCGGTGAATACCGGTGGCGATCTGACCAGCCAGGACGCCCTGACGGCGTTGCCGCTGGGGGCCGGGGCGGGCGGCACCACCCGGCTGGGCGATGTCGCCAAGGCCGCGATCGGCTTTACCGATGGCGGCGGCATGGCCTGGTGGAACCGCGTGCCTTGCGTGTATGTCGCGGCCGGGGTGGCGCCGGGCGGCAACATCATCGCGGTCGCGGCGCAGCTGCGCCGGCTGGTCGGCACGCTGCAGCCGATGATGCCGCCGGGGGTGAAGCTCGTTGTCAGCTACGATCAGTCGATCGGCGTCACGGAATCGCTGCGCGATCTGGCGATGACGTTGCTGGTCACCATCCTGCTGGTCGGCGCCATCACCGTCGCCGCGCTGGGCAGCCTGCGCGCGGCGGCGGCGCCGTTCCTGGCCATTTTCCTGTCCCTGCTCGGCGCCGGGCTGGTGATGCGCGTCTGCGGCCAGAGCTTCAATCTCTTCACCATCATCGCGTTGGTGCTGGCGGTCGGGCTGGTGGTGGATGACGCGATCGTCGTCGTCGAGGATATTTTTCGTCGCACCGCCGAGGGCGCGCCGGCGCGTGAGGCGGCGGAACTGGCCATCACCCGCCTCGCGCCGGTGCTGGCGGCGATCTCCTCGACGCTGGTGGTCGCCTTTCTGCCGCTGGGCTTTCTCTCGGGCCTCACCGCCGCCTTGTTCCGGCCGTTCGCGCTGGTGCTGATCTCGGCCTTCCTGGTCTCGCTGGCGGTGGCGCTGGGCATCGTGCCCAGCATCGCGATGTGGGCGAGCCGGACTTACGTGCACAAGCCGGGCACCGGGCTGCTGGATAAAATTCGCGATGGCTATGTCCGGCGGCTCACGCCATTGCTGGACAGAACCAGGCTGGTCGCGGCGCTGGTGCTGCTGGCGGTGGCGGGCTGCGCGGTGCTGGCGGCCCTCGCCCCGCGCAATCTCGACCCCGCGCCCGATGGGCTGGATGTGAATATCTACGCCGCCGGGCCGAATGGCGCCTCGCAGGCTTATCTCAACGCCCAGGCGCTCACCATGGAGGCGCTGCTGCACCGCCTCTATCCCGGCCTGCCGGACTGGCTGGTGGCGGTGGAGTCCCAGCACGCGATTTTCGGCGGCTACACCTTCGCCACACCCGGGCAGGCGGCGCGGGCGGTTGACCGGCTCTCCGGCGCGCTCGCCGCCCTGCCGGGCCTCGCCGCCTATGTCTCGCAGGATACCGGCCTGCCCGGCGCGCAGGATCTCCCCGTGTCCGTCAACATCTCCGGCCAGGCCAGCGCCGCGCGGCTGCTCGCCATCGCCGCCAAAATGCAAAGCGCCGCCTATGCCAGCGGCGATTTCGATTTCGTACAGATCTCGCCCGGCCAGCCGCAATATCAGTACCGGCTGCGGATCAACCGGCTGCTCGCCGCCCGGCTCGGCATCAGTGAGTCGGATATCGACGAGGTGGTCAGCGCCGCGCTCTCACATGCCCAGCTCGGCCAGGTGGATGTGAGGGGCGATGCGTTGAACGTCACCCTGGCGCTGCCCGACCGGCTGCGTCCCGCCACCTTGCTGGCCTTGCTGGTGCCCACGGCGGCGGGCGGCAGCGTGCCGTTGGGCACCGTGGCGTCGCTGGTTGGGGAGGAGCTGCCCAACGCGCTCGGCTCCTGGCAGGGTCTGCCCAGTGTCAATATCCAGGCGCAGCCCCATGCCGGGGTGGCGATGAGCCGGGCGCTGGCGACGCTGCGTCGCGCCTTCGCGGCGCAGCCCACCCGCGATCTCAGCTTCGGCTATAGCGGCCCGTCGGAAACCTATCGCGAGGCGAATGCGCAGAATGCCAAGCTGTTCGCGTTCGGCCTGGCCGGGCTGTTCTTCCTGCTGGCCGCGCAGTTCCGGTCCCTGCGTGATCCCTTCGTGGTCATCGCCACCGTGCCGCTGGCCAGTCTGGGGCCGCTGATTTTGTGCCTGGCGGGCGGGGCGACGTTGAACATCGTCACCGAGATCGCGCTGCTGACGGTCTGGGGGCTGATCGCGCGTCAGGGGATCCTGTTCGTGCAGGTGGCGCATGAAGGCTCGGCGCTCGGCTTGCCCACCCGCGCCGCGGCGCTGCGCGCGGCGCGGCTGCGCTTCCGGCCGATCCTGATGATCACGCTGGCGCTGCTGGGCGGGGCGGTGCCGCTGCTGCTGGCCTCCGGCCCGCAAGCCACCATCCGCTACGATCTCGGCGCGGTGCTGGCGACCGGCATGGGTGGGGGCTTCCTGCTCTCCTTGTTCGCGGTCCCGGCTCTCTATTGCCTGCTCCATCGGCGGCGCCATGCGGGCTGAGCGCCTCCTCCTGCTGCTCGCTTTGGCCCTGGCCGGGTGCGCCCCGAACCTGCCGGCGCCGGACGTGACGGTGAAGGCCAGCGCCTATCTGCCGGGGCAGGGCGGGCAGGTGGCGGCGCTGCCTACCGATTGGTGGCAAATCTTCGACAATCCCGCCTTGGACCGGCTGGAGCAAAGCGGCCTGCGCGCCAACAGCGACATCGCCCAGGCCAGCGCCGCCCTGGCGGCGGCGCGGGACAATGCACGGGCGGCCGATGGCGCCTTTCTGCCGCAGCTTGTGCTGGGGCCGTCCGGTTATCCGGCGGTCTCCCGGCAATCCTACCCGACCGGGCCGAACGGCTACCCGCCTTATACGATCTACACCCTGGCCGGCGAGATCAGTTACGATCCCGGTCTGTTCGGGGCGCGGCATTTCACCTTCGCCAACGGCGCCGCGCTGGCCGCCTACCAGGCGGCGGAGCTGGACGCGGCGCGCCAGAGCGTCACCGGCAACATCGCCGCCGCCGCCATCGCCCTGGCGGGGGACGAGGCCCAGATCGAGACCACCAGCCGCATCATCGCCACCGAGCAGCGTCTGCTCACCCTGCTGCAGGGCGAATATGCGGATGGCGCGATTCCGCAACTCGATGTCCTGCAGCAGCAGAGCACCATCCTCGCCACCCAGGCGAGCCTGCCGGCTCTGCGCACCCAGGCGCAGCAGCAGCGCGACCGGCTGGCGGTGCTCACCGGGAGCCTGCCCGCCTCGTTCATCGCGCCGGATCCGCGCCTCGCCGCGCTGGCGTTGCCTGCCAATATTCCCGTGGTGCTGCCGAGCGCCTATCTGCGCAACCGGCCGGATATCCGCGCCGCGCTGGCGCAGGTGGCGGCCCAGCACGCGGCACTTGGCGTCGCGGTCGCGCATATGTACCCGGATCTGAGCCTCTCGGCCACGGGCGGCTATGCCGCCGAACTCACCAGCGCGCTGTTCAACACCAGCTCGGCCTTTTGGGTGCTCGCCGGCAATTTGCTGGCACCGCTTTACGAAGGCGGCACGCTGCGCGCCCATAAGCAGGCGGCGCAGGCGCAGCTGGCCGGGGCGCTCAGCGCCTATCATGGCGCCGTGCTCAACGCCTTTGCCCAGGCGGCGGATGCGTTGAGCGCGGTGCGGAATGGCCAGGACGCCCTGGCCCGCGCCAGCGCCGCCGCGCAAACCGCGGATCGCGCCTACCAGCTCGCCGCCGCGCAATACCGGCTGGGCGCGGTGGATTACACCACGGTGCTGACCGCCCAGACCCAGGCGGCGCAGGCGGCGCTGTCGCAAATCCAGGCCCGCACCACGCTGCTCGCCGCCATCGCGACGCTGCAAAGCGCCATGGCCAATTGACGTTTTTTGAGGATCATTCCGTCCACCATCCGTAAGGCAAAATCATCGGTCGTGGGCAGGCCTGTGAGAGACATTTTAATTCAAATGAATATCTCAGATTTATTGCAGTTTTTGTCTCGGTTTTTTTGAAACCAAAGCTTCCTGAAAAATTTGGTTGCGGTGCAAAAAAAATCCTGGACAGAGCCTGTGCCCCGCTGCTACTCAACCAGCCTCGTTTCAATCTTTTAAAGGAGGGGCTGATGAAATCATTTATTCTCTATCCCTCCGCCTGTGGCGCGCGCGCCGGCGTATAGCCGGCCTTTTTCTCCGCCCCTTTTTCTTTTTCATTTCATTCAGCCGGAAGGCCGACCCGTTCAGGGCCGGGAGCAACCGTGTCACTCATCGATAAGAATTCCGCGGGCCCGATGGGCCGCGTGCTGTTATTTCTGCTGCGGCTTTGGCGCCGCCATGCCTGGCTCGTCGCGATGATCGTCGCGGCGATGATCGGCGCGACGCTGACGGATGTGCTGATGCCGCTTTTCGCCGGCAAGCTGGTCACCGATGTCTCTGCCACCGGGCCGCGCCTGCGCGAAGCGCACGCGGCGCTGGTGACGGTCGGCATCATGGCCGGGCTCGGCGCCTCGCAGACGCTGCTGCGCAATATCGTGTTTCGCGGCGTGGTCGCGCTCAGCCTGCGCAACATGGCTGAATCCGCGCAGGAGGCCTTCAACCGCGTGCAGCGTTTCTCTTCGGACTGGCACGCCAACAGCTTCGCCGGCTCGGTCCAGCGCAAGATCACCCGCGGCATGTGGGCGATCGACATGCTGAACGACACGCTGCTGGTGGCGCTGCTGCCGGCCTTGTGCGTGTTGGGTGGCACCGCGGCGGTGCTGGGCTGGCGCTGGCCGGTGATGGGCGGGCTGCTGGCTGGTGGTGCCCTGCTTTATATCACGCTGGCCACGGTGCTCTCGGTGGCCTGGGTGGCGCCCGCGGCCCAGCTCTCCAATCGCTGGGATACAAGGGTCGGCGGCGCCCTCGCGGATGCGATCTCCTGCAACGCGGTGGTGAAGGCCTTCGGCGCGGAAGTCCGTGAGGACGAGATTCTGCGCGGTGTGCTGGCGAAATGGGCCGCGCGTACCCGCCGCACCTGGATCCGCGGCACCAATTCCGGCACCATTCAGGGCGTGGCGCTGCTGCTGCTGCGCACCGGCGTCACCTCGCTCGCGGTCTGGCTCTGGTGGAGCGGCCGCGCCTCGCCCGGCGACATCGCGACCGTGCTCACCGCCTACTTTGTTATCCACGGCTATCTGCGCGATATCGGCTTTCACATCTCGAATCTGCAACGCGGCGTGAACGATATGGAGGAGCTGGTGGCGCTGCACGGCCAAAGGCTGGGGGTGGAGGATGCGCCCGACGCGCGGCCAATCCGCATCGGCAATGGCGAGATCGTCTTCGATCGGGTCGGGTTCCGCTACGGGCCGCACGCCTTGCCGTTGTTCGAGGATTTTTCACTGCGCATCGCGGCGGGCGAGCGGGTCGGGCTGGTCGGCCATTCCGGCTCGGGCAAGACCAGTTTCGTCAAGCTGTTGCAGCGCCTGCACGATGTCAGCGCCGGCGCGATCAGGATCGACGGGCAGGATATCCGCGCTGTCCGCCAGGCCAGCCTGCGCGCCAATCTCGCCATCGTGGCGCAGGAGCCGATCCTGTTTCATCGCTCGCTGGCGGATAACATCGCCTATGCCCGGCCCGGCGCCAGCCTGGCGGAGATCGAGCAGGCCGCCTGGCTCGCCAACGCGCATGAGTTCATCGCCCGGCTGCCGCGCGGCTACCAGACGCTGGTCGGCGAGCGCGGGGTGAAGCTCTCTGGCGGTGAGCGCCAGCGTGTCGCCATCGCCCGCGCCTTCCTGGCGAATGCCCCGATCCTGATTCTCGACGAGGCGACGGCCAGCCTGGATTCCGAATCCGAGGCTTTGATTCAGGAAGCGATGGAACGGCTGATGACCGGCCGCACCGTGATCGTCATCGCGCATCGTCTCTCCACCGTGCGCGCGCTGGATCGGATCCTGGTGTTCGATCGCGGCCGGCTGGCGGAGGAAGGGCCGCATGAGGCGTTGTTGGCGCGTGAGGGCGGCATCTATCGCCGGCTGTTCGAACGCCAAGCGATGGGCTTGTTGCCTGTCGAATCCTGAGCCGGCGGCAATCCCTGACGTCATCGCCCGGCCGCTCAGTGGCGCGGCCGGGCGATGACGCGCGCAGCGCAGGTTTGGATGGGCGCGGCAGCGTCACGATAAACACATGAAAATTCTGGCCAAAACAGAAGCCGGCCGGAGGATCGCCGCGTTTGGCGCTGTTTGACAAGATTTTGGCATGTGCCGGCGTTCATCGCCGCGCCATGAAGCTGCCATTCTGCGGGCTGCAGTGGGAAACCTCCCACCGCCCTGAGCGAAACAAAGCGCGGACGGATCTCGCGCGCGAAAAGAATGGGAGCCTCGAAAATGGATTTATACAAGATTGGCTTGGCCGGTCTTTGCGGCTGGCTGGCGGTGGCCGGCAGCGCGATGGCGCTCACCCCGCCGGCGGGCATCGAAATTGACGGCGCCTGGCTGGGAAAACTCACTCTTTCCGGCGGCGCGGATGGGTATGGCTTCGTGCAGAGCGGCACCAGCCACGCGGCCTTTAACGGCAACAACATCACCGGCACCAGGCTGGCGAACGCGTTGATCGAGCTGCAGAAACCGGCGGGGCTGGTGCAGTTCAACCTCGCCATCGGCGCCAATACCGGCGCCATGCCGCTGGGCAGCGCGCCGCTTCAGGCCAGTGTCAACAGCCTGGCGACCGGGCCGCTTTATTACGGCTATCTGACCATCGCCCCGCCGGGCAGCCCGGTGACACTCTCTGCCGGACAGCTGATTTCACTGGAAGGATTCGAAGCCGGCACGGACTGGTATAATTTCAACCTGTTCACCAGCGCGCTGTTTTACACGCAGAGTTCGATGTTCCGCGGCGCCGAGCTCAACTATGCCAGCAAGGCGCTGAACGCCACGATCGCCTGGGGCGATGGCTATGAGACGGGGGTGTTCAACACGATGCAGGCGGTGGCGACCTACCAGTTGCCGCACGGGCAATCCATCGCCGCCTATTATGCGGGGGCGCTCGGGCGGGTTGGGCTGAACGCCAAAACCTATGCTGGTACCGGTTCTTATGGAGATCCCGCGCATTTCGCCACGGTTGGCACCGCCGGCCCAAACTATGCCAATTCGCAGATGTTCGGCGCCTATTACACATTTAGTGACGGCGCGCTGAGCCTCACCCCGGAAATCCAGTATCAATATGCCAAGGCGGATGCGCGGCTGGCCCAGCCCGGCGCCGCGGCGATGCGCAAATTCTCCAGCATGTTCGGCGCCGCGCTGTTCGCGGATTATCCAATCGCCAACACACCTTACGAGATCGGTGGTTTTGCGGAATATTTCACCAGCAACGGGCCGGATACCTGGTTCATCGCACCGGGGGCGCGCGGGGTGGGCTTTGCCATCACCCCAAGCTGGCAGCATAAGGATCTCTTCGTGCGTGCCTCCGCCGGCTACATGCACCTGCTCAACGGCTCCTATGCCGGCAACGGGCAGGTTGGCGCCTTCGGCAATCAAGCCGGGGGGCGCGATGTGGTGCAGGGCCTGCTTGAGGCGGGGGTCTTGTTTTGAGCAACATCCGGTCAAACGCCATCGTTTGACCGGATAAAGCTGCGCGCTCAATCAAAGCTGAATCACACTGGCCACAGCGGCCGGGCCGCAGGCCGGCCCGCCGTATTTCTTTGTAAACTTCACCACAAGGATGCCTGGACTTATGAACGATCCACGCCTGGAATTCGCTTTCGAGATCAACGCCGCGCTTGCACCGCCGCTGGATGGCGGCCCAGGCCGCCACGGGCACAGGCGCATCAACCCGATCACCGGCGGATGGGTGCGGGGGCCGCGCCTGCAAGGGCGCGTGCTGCCCGGCGGGGCGGATTATGAATGGGTGCGCGCGAATGGCTGTTCGGTGCTGGATGCTCATTATGTGTTGCAGGCCGAGGACGGCACGCCGATCTATATCCGCAATCAAGGCCTGTTCATCGCCGATGCGGCGCTGCTGCGGCGTTTGGATGCGGGCGAGAGCGTCGACGAGGCCGCCTATTATTTCCGCTGTGCGCCCCGGTTCGAGGCGCCGGAAGGGCCGCATGGCTGGCTGAGCGAGCGTCTCTTCATCGGCAGCGGCGCCTTCCGGCATGATCACGTCCTGATCAAGATTTTTGAAATTCTTTGATGAAGTCTTGAGTTTCAGGAACGCCAAATGTTGGTGCAAAGTCTCATCGAAACGCCATCAACCGCCGATATCAACGCATGAATCCGGCGCCATGATCGACCGATATGGGTCCAATGAGCACCGGGTTCATCGCGGCGTAGGCGGTGTGGCGCTGCCGTCCGTATAGGCTGCGCGTTTCGAGAGGCGGGCCTTACAGGCCAGGTTGCGCCGCCTGGCGCATGGCGCGGGGCGATTTGCCGGTCCAGCCGCGGCAGGCGCGCGAGAAGCCGGAAAGTTCGCTATAGCCGAGCCGCGCGGCGATCTGCTTCATCGGCAAGCCGGGATTATCCAGCATGGTTTCCGCGAGTCCACGCCGCTCCTCCTCCAGCAGCAGGCGGAAATTCAGCCGCTCATCCTGCAGCCGCCTTTGCAGCGTGCGCACGGAAAATCCCAGCTCCCGGGCAACATCATGCAGCGTCACCGGCCCGCGCCCCAGCAAATGCCGGATCGTCGCGCGCAGGCTCTCGCCCAGGCTGGAGGGCTGGCTTTCGCGCGCCAGCAAATCCTCCAGATGCCGCAGCACCACCGGCCGCAAGGAGGGGGTGGCCAAAGGGTTGGAGCGCGTGACATCGGCGGCGGCGATGATGATCCGGCTCTCCGAGAGGCCGAAATGCACCGGCGCGCGGAAAATCTGCCGCAACGCCGCCTCCCGCCCCTGGCCGGCATGGGCGAATTGCACCTCCAGCGGGCTCCAGTTGCGCGACAGGAAGCCGCGGATGAAGCTGATCGCGCTGGCGGCGGTCATTTCGGTGTCCTGGCAGCGCATCGGCACCGCGGGGTCGTGAATCCGGTAGCTGAGCACGCACAGCCCATCGCGCTGCTCCACCCGCATCTGCGTATGGCTCTGAATCAGCGGCGCGAATTTCGGATAATGGGCGAAAATATCCGCGAGGCTGGAGCTGGCGCTGAACAGCGCGCCAAACGGCCCGGCCTGGTCCGCCTTATAGGTCATCCCGATCCGCGCCCCCAGACAGGGATCGCCACTCAGCGCCGCCGCCTGTTCGATCAATAAGGAGGCGGTTTCCAGCCTGATCCAACGATAAGGGTCGCTGATCATGGCAGGATCGATGCCATAACGGTCGAGCAGCGCCCGGCGCAAATCAGGCGGCACCTGCGGGTGTTCGATGAAAGGTTGCAACGTGATCGCGCGGATCCGCGATTCGGCTGGTTTTGGCACGGACAATTTATCATTCCTTCCTGCGGTAAACCGCGGATGGTGTTTTCTCCCGGTTCTTCGTCTTATCCCCCCGGCGCGCAAACGCAATATGGGGGCTGGGGAGGCTGGCGTGTTTTGACAAGTTTTTGGCGCGGGCTCCCGCTCCCCCCGGCGCCGGGCGGCGTTAGGCTTGGCCCCTGATCCGTGGAAACATAACAATGAGGCGGGGTTCATGAGTGAAATAATCGAGCAGGTTGAGCCGGGGGCTCCCTCCATTCTGATCGCAACATCCGATGCCGGGCTGAAGCGCGGCGCTATCGGCCTGGCGGAAGCCTTCGCCTCGACCTTGGCGAATATCGCGCCCGCGGAGGCGATTTTCTCGCTGATCGGGCTGATCGCCGCCTTCATGGGCAGCTTCACGCCCTGGACCTTCCTCATCACCGGCTTCGCCATTGCCGCAACGGGCTGGAATCTCTCGGAATTCGCCGTGCGGGTGCCGAGCGCCGGCAGCTTCATCGGCTTCATCTATCATGGCGGCAACGCCATACGCCCTGGCTATGGCCGCTTCACCAGCGCCCTGACCTTCTATCTCGGCATTCTCGGCGGGCCGATCACCTTGGCCTCGGTCTCGGTGTTTCTGGGCTCCTGGGTGCAGACCGCGCTGGGCTTGCCGAACATCTGGTGGCTGATCATCGCCTTGGCGGGGATCGTCCTCAGCGTGCCGGTCTTGCTGCGCGGCATCGCCGCCTCCACCCATGCCGCCTTCGTGCTGTTCCTAGTCGAGGCGGTGGGGCTGATCCTGTTTTCCGTCATCGTGCTGGCGCATTCCGGTCCGGCGCTGGCCGCGCCGTTGCATCCGGCGGGGGGCATGCCCGGCGGGTTCGCCGGGCTCAACGGCATCGTCTTCACCGCCGCCTTGTTCAGCTATGTCGGCTGGGAGAATTCCGGCAGCCTGGGCGAGGAGTTGCGCCACCCCCGCCGCAACGTGCCGATCGCGGTGATCGGCTCCATCGCCATCATCGGCTTGCTGTATATTCTGGTGACCTGGGCGGTGGTGTCTGGCTATGCCGCCTGGCATGGCGCCGGCCCCGGCATGACCCGCCTTGCCGACCCCACCAATGCGGCGCCCTTCATTGAGCTCACCGACCATTACCTGCCCTGGTTCCATTGGGTGATGGTGTTCATCGGCCTGAGCAGCGCCATCGGCTGCTATGTCGCATCGGTTACCGCGGTGTCCCGCTGGACCTATGCCGCCGCGCGTGGCGGCTTGCTGCCCGCCCCCTTCGCGCGGGTAAGCGCCATCTCCCGCGCCCCCGTGATGTCGATTTTGATCTGGACCCTGCTGATCGGCTTTTTCGTGATCGCCGCCTATTTCCTGTTCAACGGCGATGCGGTCACCGGCACGGGCTATCTGGCCGGCATCGGCGCCGCGCCGATCACGGTTGGCTATTTCCTGATGGCCTTGCTCTGCCCCGTGTTCATCTGGCGGACGGACCGGGCGCGGTTTGGGTTGTTTCGGCATGTCCTGCCGGCCCTGATCGGTGTTGTCACCATTGGCAACGGGCTCTACCAGGCGGTCTCGCCTTACCAGCCCCCGCCGGCCAACCGGTTCTGGATTTATATCGGCGGCATTTTCGTGCTCGCGCTCGCCGCCACGATCTACAAATTAGCCACGCGAGGGGCCGCGATCGACCGGCTTGGCTATGTCGTCCCGGAGGATGAAGCGTAATGACCAGCTTTGCAGATATCATAATTTGTAATAGCCATATATTGCGCCCCGATGGGCTGGGCTGGCGCGAGGATGCGGATTGCCTGGCGCTGGCCGGCGGCAAGATTTGCGCGCTCGGACGGGCGGCGGAGATGGCGGCCTGGCGCGGCCCGGGGACCGAGACGATCGATCTGGCCGGCGGCTATCTGACCCCCGGCCTGGTCGATGGCCATGCCCACCCGATCCAGGGGCATGATCTGCAGATCGGGCTGGATCTGGCCGAGGTCCGCGACGCGGCGGAGCTGCGTGCCGCCCTGGCGCGGGCAGCGGCCGCGCTGCCGCCGGACGCCTGGCTGCAAGGCCACGGGCTGGACCCCTCGCTGCTGGCGCAAGCCGGGCATCCGGCGGATATGCTGGATGAGGCTGCCGGCGGCCGGCCGGTGTTTCTGCTGTTCTTCGATTATCATGGCGCCATGGTCAGCCGCGCGGCGCTGGCCCTGGCCGGCATCGCCGGGCCGCGCCGCTTTGCCAGCGGGGCGCAAATTCTCTGCGATGCGGCGGGCCGCCCCACCGGCAGCTTGCTGGAGACGGAGGCGGTGGAGCTGGTCCGTGCCGTGCTGCCGCGCCTGGACCAGGCGGCGCGCCTGGCCTCGATGCGCACCTTGTTCGAGCGCATGGCCGCCGCCGGCCTGACCGGCATGCATGTGATGGACGCCAATGGCGACAGTCTGGATTGTTTTGAAGCGCTGGAGGCGCAAGCAAAGCTGCCCTTGCGCTTTCATATTCTTCCCTGGGTGAATCCCGGTGCCACGCGCGCGGCGCTGGAGGCGGTTCTGGCTCTGCAGAGCCGCGCCGGCCGGCTCTGGCGGGTCTGCGGGGCGAAATTCTTCATCGACGGCACCATCGATGCCGGCACCGCCTGGCTGCATGAGCCGGACACGCAGGGCGGCTCCACCGGACCGCATTGGCCTTCCCCGGAGGCCTATAGCGAGGCGGTGCGGTTTTTCGGCGAGCGGGGGGTGCACACCGCCACCCATGCGATCGGCGACAAGGCGGTGCGGCACGTGCTGGATACGCTGGCCAGCCTGCCGGCGCCGATCAGAGCGGCGGCGCGCCACCGGGTGGAGCATATCGAAACCCTGCCCGATGAGGATATCGGCCGGTTCGCTTCGTTGCAGGTGTTGCCTTCGATGCAGCCCTCTCACGCGGTGCGCTATGCCAGCGCTGATCTGAGCGATCCGTGGTCGCAGCGTCTGGGGCCGGTGCGCGCGGCGCGCGGCTGGCGCACCGCCGACATCGCCGCGACAGATGTGCCTCTGGTGCTCGGCTCTGACTGGCCGATCGCCCCGTATGATGCGCGTGAGATCCTGGCCTGTGCGGTGGCGCGCCGGCTGCCGGGGCGCGCGCTGCCGCCCGTGGGCGCGGATCAAACCCTCTCGCGTGCCGCGGCGCTGGCCGGTTTGACCCGCCATACCGCCTATGCGGTGCAGGAGGAGACCAGGCTGGGCGCGGTGCTGCCGGGCTATGACGCGGATCTGACGGGATTTTCCGTCGATCCGCTCAATGCCGGTATCGATGAGCTGGGAACGGCGCCGTTCCGGGTGACATTGAGCGACGGTCAGGTGACGCATCGCCTGGCTGAGTGACAAAACCGAAACGCCCTGGGTGCCGCCTTTTTAAAAACAGGTGCTGGATGGACAGGGGCTGTTTGTAAAAAGCCCCCTTACCGCCAAAAACTTTTGTAAATTCTTTAGCCTGTTTGTTTAAACAATCGCTAGAGCAATATGTGTTTAGGTTGACGCGCCAGCGTCAAAATAAACACATGAAATTGCTCGCTAAAACACAGTTTAGAGCATCAAGCTAAAAGCTTGATGCTCTAAATGCCGGGAAGGTTGAGCTTCACCCTCACGCCCCCCGCCTCCGATGCCCCGACCATCATCGTGCCGCCATGCAACGCCACCACCGCATTGACCAGGGGCAGGCCGAGGCCGTAGCCGCCAGCTTGCCGGGTCGGGTCGAGCTGGACGAAGCGCAGCATCACGCGCTCGCGCTGCGCGGCCGGGATGCCCTGGCCATCATCGCTGAGGGTGATGGCGATCTCCCCCTCGCGGCGCCGGGCCGAGAGCCGCGCCGTCTTCGCGCCTTCGGCATGGATCAGGATATTGTCGAGAAGATTGGCGATGGCCTGGTTGATCAGATCGCGGTCGCCCAGTAGCTGCAGCCCCGGCTCGATCTGCGCCTGCAGCGCAAGCCCGCCATCCGCCATGGCGGGCTCATAGCTCTCGACGAGGGTTTCCAGCAACGCCGTCAGGTCCAGCGTTTGAAACCGCGCCCGCCGCGCCCCGGCTTCGATTTCCGCCAGACGCAGCAGCGCCGAGAAAATCGCCAGCGCCTGGTCGAGCTGGGCGATCGCCTCGTCGCACACGGCGCGGAAGCGCTCATCTTCCATCCGCGCGCGCGAAAGTTCGAGATGCTCGCGCAGCCGGGCCAGAGGCGAGCGCAGATCATGGCTGATATCATTGGTGACCTGGCGCAGATTTTCCATCAGCTGCTGGATGCGCGCCAGCGCCTGGTTCACCTCCCTGGCCAGACGGTCGAACTCATCCTCATGCCGGCTCAGCGCGATGCGCTGGGTGAGGTCGCCGGCGACGATGTCGTGCAGCGTGCGGGTGAACCCATCGAGGCGGCGGGTGGTGGCGCGGCCGATCAGCAGGCTGATGATCAGCCCCAGCGCCATGATGGTGCCGAACACGCCGAGGAAGGAGCGGGCGATCAGGCTTTTCAGCGTCATCAGCGCGCTGGCATCGGCGGCGATGAACAGGCGCTCGCCATGCGGCAGGTTCAGCACGCTGCCGCGGATCGCCAGAACATGCGGCGGCAGGCCGAGATCCGGCGCGCCGGGCAGCGTCTTCGGCCCGGTCCAGTGTGCCGCGACCTCAGGGGCGGGGCGGAAATTTCCGGCCAGCCAGGTGCCGTCCGGCGCCAGCGCGGCATAGAGCAGGCCGCTGCCCTCGGCCAGCGTGGCGCGGACATTCCAGGCCACACCGCGTTGATTGGCGGCGATGTCGGCGGAGATGTCGGCTTGCGCGGCGGCGACGCGCGCATCGATCTGGTCGCGCCAGCTGGATTCGGTGGCGTGGTGGACAATGGCGAACACCAGCAGCGCCCCGGCCAGGCAGACCAGCACCACGCCCCAGGCGAGCCGGATCCCCGGAACCCGCCAGACCCGGTTAAGCCACATCCAGCCTGTACCCGGCGCCGCGATAAGTATGGATCAAGGGCGGTGAGAAGCCCTGGTCGATCTTGCCGCGCAGCCGGCTGATCTGCGCCTCGACGATGCTGGTCTGCGGGGTGAAGTGAAAGCCCCAGACATCTTCCAGCAACATGGTCTTGGTGACCACCTGGCCGCGATGGCGGAACAGATATTCCAGCACCTCATATTCGCGCGGCTTCAGCGTGATCCGCTGCCCCGCTCGCCAGACGCTGCGGGTGGTGCGCTCCAGCTCCAGATCCGCGATCCGCAGCCGCGTCGTTGGCGCGGGGGTACGGGCGCGGCGGGCGAGGGCGCCGAGGCGGGCGGAAAGCTCCGGCAGGGCGTAGGGTTTGACCATGTAGTCATCGCCGCCGGCGCGCAGCCCCTCCAGCCGGTCATCCAGCCCGCCAAGGGCGGTGAGAAACAAAGCCGGGGTGTGGATGCCGGCCCCGCGCAGCGTCTGCAGCAGGGCCAGCCCGTCCAGCCCGGGGAGCATGCGGTCGATGATCAGCACGTCGAAACTGCCGGCGGCGGCGGCGAGCAGCCCGGCCCGGCCATCGGCGGCGAGCTCGATCTCGTGGCCCTCCGGCGCCAGCCCGGCGCGCAGATTGGCCGCCGCCTGGGCGTCATCCTCGATCAGCAGGAGTTTCATGCCGCCCAGCCTGCCGCGCGCGGCCCTGACTGGCAATTCGGCCGGGGGCCAGCGCAAAAATTAAATTCCTGCATAGTTGGCGATAGACGGCGGACAATTTGACATGGTTATGAGCGCGGTCATGAAGCCTCGTCTGCTGCAATATCTCTGTTTGCCGCTCGCTTTGGGCCTGGCCCAGTGCGCCAGCTATCACGCCGCCCCGCTGCCCACCGCGCCGGATCTGCGGGCCGGGGTGACCGGGCTGCGGACCCGCCTGCCGGATGGCACGGCGCTGGATGTGAGCGGGCCGCTCAGCCCGCAAACCCTGGCCAAGCTGGCGGTGCTGAACGACCCGGATCTGGTCGCCGCCCGGGCCCAGCGCGGGGTCAGCGAGGCCAATCTGCTGGCCGCCGGGACCCCGCCCGATCCCAGCATCACCGGCGGGTTTGCGGCCCTGCTCAGCGGGCCGGGGAGCATGCCGGCGCTGACCGGCGCCTTCACCCAGGATCTGGGCGCGCTGATCACCGGCCCGGCCGACCGGGCCGCCGCCCGCGCCGGGCTGAAACAGACCAATGAGGATATTCTCTGGCAGGAATGGCAGGTGGCGGCGAAGGCGGAGCAGCTGGCGGTGACGCTGGCGGGCGACCGTGAGACGCTGGCCAGCCTGCGCCAGGATGATGCGCTGCTGAGCCGGATCAACAACGAGACGCAGACCCAGATCAGCGCCGGCAACCTCACCAGCAATGAGGGGGTGACGGCGCTGAGCGCGCTGGCGAGCGTGCAATCCAGCGAAAACACCACCGCCCAGGCGGCGCAGCAGGACGAGGTGGCGCTGGATGCGCTGCTGGGGCTGCAGCCGCATACGCCGGTCGCCATCGCCGCCCCCGCCATTGCCGCCCCGTCCCCGGCGGCGGTGAAGGCGGCTTTGGCCAGCCTGGCGCAGCGCCGGCCGGATCTGCTGGCCCTGCGCTATGGCTATGAACAGGCGGACCAGAAATTGCGCGCGGCCATCCTCAGCCAGTTCCTGCCGCTCAGCCTGGGCGGGTCGGGCGGGCGCGATACCTCCAATGTCTGGAGCTTCGGGCCGCAATTCACCCTGACCTTGCCGCTATTCAACCGCAACCGTCCGGCGATCAAGGCAGCGGAGGCGAGCCGGGCGGCGCTGCGGGCGCAATATCAGAGCGCGCTGGACAATGCCACCGGAGCCGCCGCCGCGCTGCCGGCCCAGATCGCGCTGCTGCAGAGCGAGCTGCAGACCGCGCGAACCCAGGCGGCGCAGGCGCGGGCGATGGCGGATTCGGCACAATCCCTCTACCACGCCGGGCAGCTGGCCGGGCCGGTGTTCGCCAATCTCGCGGCTGTGGCCGGGGAGCGGCAGCGAAGCGCCATCGCTCTGCGCGCCCAGCTGCAAACCGCTGAACTCTCTCTGGCCACGCTGCTCGGCTTTGGCCTGACGCAGCCGCTTACGGAACATCCCGCATCATGAAACCGATCTATCCGATTGCCGCCGTCATCCTCGTTGCCGGGCTTGCGGCCTGGTATGCTCTGAGCCCCGCCGCGTCGGCGGACGATACCCCCACGCCGGTGGCCACGGTGAGCACGGTTGCGGTGCGCAGCCAGAGCCTGCCGCGGCTGATCGACGCGCCCGGCAGCATCATCGCCGGCACGGCGGAGCAGAGCCTGACGCTGAAGGCGGCCGGGGTGCTGGTCGGCTACCAGGTGGTGCCGAATGAGGCGGTGCAGCCGGGCCAGGCGCTGGCGCAGCTGGGGCCGGACCCGGTCGAGGCCGCCAATCTGGCCAAGGCGCAGGATGCGCTCGCCGCCGCCAGCGCGGCGCGCGCGCATGTCGCGGCGCTGCTGCCGGCGCATCTGGCCACCAATTCCGACCTCGCCGCCGCCACTCAGGCGCAGCGTGAAGCCGCCAGCGCCCTGGCGGCGCTGCGCGCCACCGGCGCCGGGCAGAGCTATACGCTGAAGGCGCCGGAGGCCGGCCTGGTCACCGCGCTGCCGGCAACCCCGGGCGGCAGCCTGCCGGCGGGCAGTGTGCTGGTGAAATTCGTGCCGCAAAGCGGGCTGGTGGCGCAGATCGGACTCGAACAGAGCCAGGCCGCCCAGCTGCAGACCGGCGATGGCGCGACGCTGACCCCGCTGAATGGCGGCGCCCCGGTTGCCGCCAGCGTGGTTGGCATTGCCGGCGGGTTGGATGCGCAGACCGGGCTGATCGACGTGACGCTGCGCCCCGCCGCCCCGGTGATGCTGGGCGCCCCGGTGCGGGTGCAGATCCAGGCGGGGCAGCTGGAGGGCGTGCAGGTGCCCAACGAGGCCGTGCTGCGCGATGAGAAAGGGCTGTATGTGTATCAGCTCGATGCCAAGGGGATCGCGCATCGGGCGGATGTCGAGCTGCTGCAGCAGGGGGCCCGGACCAGCGTGCTGGCGGCCAAGGGGTTGAATCCCGCCTGGAAGATCGCCACCCAGGGCGCCTACCAGCTCAGTGACGGCATGCAGACCGCCACCCAGGGGGCCGGCTCGTGAAGTTCAGCGCTTGGCTGGACCGGCATCGCCGTTTCGTTCTCACTTTGGCCGCCGCCTTGGCGCTGGCGGGGTTGAGCGCCGCCATCTCCTTGCCGATCGGGCTGTATCCCGATGCCTCCTTCCCGCGCGTGCGCGTCACTGTCGATACCGGCAGCCAGGCGGCCTCGCAGATGGTGCTGGCGGTGACGCAACCGGTGGAGCAGGCGGTGCGCGCGGTGCCCGGCGTGGTCAACGTGAAATCCGTCACCTCGCGCGGCTCGGCGATGCTGACGGTGGATTTCGCCTGGGGCACCAACATGCCCACCGCGATGCTGGGGGTGAACGCGGCCCTGGCGCAGACCGTGCCCAGCCTGCCGCCGGGGGTGAGCTACAATGTTCTGCAGATGCTGCCGAACGTGTTTCCGTTCATGGCGTATGCGCTGACCTCCCCCAGCGTCGGCCTGGTGAAAATGCGCAACCTCGCGAAATACCAGCTGGTGCCGCTGCTCTCCGGGGTGAAGGGCATTGCCCATGTCCAGGTGCAAGGCGGCGATACCGGCGAGGTCGAGGTCTCGGCCGATCCGGCGCGGCTGGCGGCGGCGCATCTCACCCTCACCGATCTGGTCAATGCGATCTCCGGCGCGGCCAGCCTGCAATCGGTCGGGCGGATCGAGGATCACCAGCTGCTCTATCTGCTGCTCACCAATAACAGCGTGAGCGGCGTGCGGGATGTGAAGAATATCGTGCTGCGCGCCGGCCCTGGCGGGGTGCTGCATGTGGGTGACGTGGCGCAGGTGAGCCAGGGCGTGGTGCCGCAATTCCTCGGCGTCGATGCCAACGGCAAACAGGCCGTCACCTTGTTGCTCTACCAACAGACCGGCTCGGACATGGTCGCCACCGCCAAGGCCGTCGATAAGGCGCTGGCCGGGTTCAAGGGGCAGATTCCGCCCGGTGTCAGCTTGAGCAAATGGTACGACCAGAGCACGTTGGTGCTGGCCGCGGCAGGCTCCGTGCGCGATGCGATCCTGATCGGCATCGTGCTGGCCGCCGGGGTGCTGTACCTGTTCCTGCGCAATGGCCGGATCACGCTGCTGGCCATCACCATCGTACCGGCCTCGCTGGCGGCGGCGGTGATGGTGCTCTCGATGGCCGGGCTCAGCTTCAACATCATGACACTGGGCGGGCTGGCGGCCTCGGTCGGGCTGGTGATCGACGACGTGATCGTGATGATCGAGTTCATCGCGCATCGCAGCGGCCATCCCACGCGCGGCGCCGGGCGGTTCTGGGTGTTGCAGGCGGGGAGCGCGTTTTTGCGGCCGCTGACCGGCTCCTCCGCGGCGACGCTGATCGTCTTCGTGCCGCTGGCCTTTCTCTCCGGCGTCACCGGCGCCTTCTTCAAGGCGCTGTCGATCACCGTGGCCTCCACGCTGCTCGCCTCCTGGCTGCTCACCGCTTTGGTGGTGCCGCTGCTGGCCGCGACCCTGGTGGATTTCGACCGCTGGACCGACCCCGGCCAGAACGGCCAGGGCTGGCTCGGGCGCATGCATGAGCGGCTGCTGAACCGCTTCTTCACCCGGCCGCTCCTGCTGAGCCTGCCGGTACTGGGGCTGGTGGTGGTGGGCTATCTCTCCTACAGCCATGTGCAGACCGGCTTCATGCCCTCGCTGGATGAAGGCGGGTTCGTGATGGATTATCTCACCGCCCCCGGCACCTCGCTGGCCGAGACCGAGCGCGAGATGCGCGAGATCGAGGCGATCCTGCACAAGGACCCCGCCGTGGCCAGCTATTCGATGCGCGCCGGCGCCGGCTTCGGCGGCGATCTGGCGGAATCCAACAAGGGCGATTTCGTCATCCGCCTCACCCCGCTCAGCCAGCGCGCCAATGTGGATGTGGTGATGAACCGCATCGCCAATGCGGTCACGGCGAAGGTGCCGGGCGTGCAGATCGATCCGCACCAGCTGATGTCCGACGAGCTGGGCGACATGACCGGCACGCCGCAGCCGATCGATGTGCGTCTGGCGGCGGCCGATCCGGCGGCGCTGGAAGGGGCGGCGCAGCGCGTGGCGGCGGCTCTGGGCAAGATCCAGGGGGTGGATTCCATCGATGACGGCGTGGTGCCGGCCGGCGATGCCATCGAGATCCATGTCAACCAGGCCCGCGCGGCGGCTCTGGGGCTCGATCCAAGCAAGGTGGCGGCGATGCTGCAGACCGCCATGGCCGGCACGGTGGCCGCGACCTTCGAGGGGAACAATCAGCTCACCGGCATCCGGGTGCGGGCGCAAGGCGCGGCGGGGCTGAACACCACGCAGCTGGGGCAGTTACCGATCCCGACGCCGGCCGGCGCGCTGGTGCCGCTCTCCAGCATCGCCAGCTTCTCCATCGCCTCCGGCCAGCCGGAGATCACCCGCGAGGATTTGCAGCAGGTGGTGGATGTCACCGCCCGGCTCAACGGCACCGGGCTTGGCGCCGGCATCGCCGAAGTGAAAAAGGCGCTGGCCCAGCCTGGGGTTCTCGGCAACGGCGTAACCTACACGCTGGGCGGGCTCTACAAGCAGCAGCAGATCGCCTTTGCCGGTCTGGTGCGGGTGTTCATCGCCGCCTTGCTGGCGGAGTTCGTGCTGTTGCTGCTGCTTTATGAGCGCTTCGCCTGGGTGGCGGCGATCATCTGCACCTCGCTGCTCTCCACCACCGCGGTGTTCACCGGGCTGTTTCTCACCGGCGTGCCGCTGAACATCACCGCGATGATGGGCATGGTGATGATCGTCGGCATCGCGACCGAGATGGCGATCTTCTTCGTCTCCGAGGCGCAGCATCTGCTGGAGACGCTGCCGCCCCGCGAGGCCTTCGCCACGGCGGCGGGGAACCGGCTGCGGCCGATCGCGATGACGACGCTGGCGGCGATTCTGACGCTGCTGCCGCTGGCGCTGGATCTCGGCCAGGGGGCCGGCATGCAGCAGCCGCTGGCGATTGCCATCATCGCCGGGCTGCTGGTGCAGTTTCCATTGGTGCTGCTGGCGCTGCCGGTGCTGCTGCTGAAACTCACCAAGCCCCGCGCCTAGAGCAATATGTGTTTAGGTTGACGCGCCAGCGTCAAAATCAACACAAGAAATTGCTCGCCAAAGCGAAAGCTAGAGCCTTCAGCTAAAAGCTGAAGGCTCTAGCGCAATAAGTGTCGTGGTTCGGAAATCTGAAGTATTTCAGAACCATGAAATTAGAGCGAGGTGGGTTTACACCCGCTCGCTCGGGCTCTTGTTTGGCGAGCCGTCTCATCTGTTTATCTTGACGCCCCAGCCTCAGGATAAACAGATACCCCGCTAATTTCCCCACCGCTCAAAAGGATTTGATATGCGACATCTTTGGCAAGCCGGACTTGCGGCGCTGTGCCTCTCGACCGCCTGCGCGCCCATCGCCCATGCCGCCGCGCCCGCCTACGTGCTGGCAAAGACGATTCCGCTCGGCGGCGGCGCGCATTGGGATTATCTGCATTATCACGCCGCCACCGGGCAGCTTTTCATCGCCCATGGCAAGGCGGTGAGCGTGGTGGACATTGCCACCGGCAAGCTGCAGGGCGAGGTGAGCGGGCTGGACGATACCCATGGCATCGCCTTCGATCCCGCCACCGGCGATGGCTATACCGACAGTTCCGGCACCAAGACGCTGTCGGAGTTCGATCCCGCGACGCTGAAGCTGATCAAGACGCTGCCGTCGCTCGAGGATACTGACGGCATGGTGTTCGACGCCGCCAGCCATGATATTTTCGTTGCGGCCGGCGACTCCCAGGCGGTGCTGGCACTCGACCCGGCCACCGATCAGGAGACCAGGATCGATCTGCCCGGCAAGCCGGAATATCTGGTAGCCGATGGGCAGGGCCGGCTTTACGTGGCGCTGAATGACAAGAACCAGATCGCGGTGGTTGACACCAAGGCGAAAAAACTCGTCATCAGCGACGCGCTGCCCGGTTGCGCGGCGCCGACCGGCTTGGCGATGGATACCGCCACGATGCGGGTTTTCGCCAGCTGCCAGAACGGCAAGCTGGCGGTGGTGAATGCCGCCACCGGCGCCCAGGTGGCGCTGCTGAATATCGGCAAAGGGTCAGACAGCGCCGCCTTCGATGCCAAGCGGCATCTGGTGTTCAGCGCCAACAGCACCGGCACGCTCTCGGTGATTCGCGAGATCGACGCCGATCATTACCAGGCTCTGGCGCCGGTGAGGACGCAGATCGGCGCGCGGACGATGGCGCTGGATGAGACGAATGGCGATGTATTTCTGGTGACCGCCACGCCGCAGGGCAAGGGCAAGGTGAAACATCCTGGCTTCGCGCCGCGCTACAATTTCGCGCCGGGGACGCTGCGGCTGCTGGTTTATAAGCCGGTTTCGTAAAAACTCTGCCCAGGTGCCGATTTTTGAAAAAGAGCGGCACCAAGAACCGCCAGCGCGAGATGGGTTGACACCCACTCGCTCTATTCATGTTTTGGCGCGCAATTGCATGCGTTCAGGGTGACGCTGGGGCGTCAACCGAAACGCATATCGCTCTATCCCAGCGCGTCGCGCAGCATGCCAAGCCGGGCCAGGGTTCGAATGGTGCGGTTCTGGTTGGCAATCGCCAGCCCCATGACCAGGGCTTCGAGAATGATCAGCGTGGCGCCATGCAGCGCCACGCGTTCGGTACGGCCACGCCGGGCGGTGATCAGCCCTTGCGCCAGCTTCGCCAGCCTGGTGTTGGGTGTGTCGGTCACCAGCACGATCTTGGCGCCGGCCTTGTTCGCCTCGCTCGCCGCCAGCAGCACTTCCTTATAGGGCTTGCCGTAAGAAAGGATCAGCAGTCCATCCCGCTCCGAAAGATCCAGCAGCTCATCGGCCAGGCCCAGCCCGCCCTGGCCGATGGTCTTGCAGGCCTGGCCATGGCGGCCCATCAGCAGGCGCAGATAGTCCGCCAGCAGGCGTGACGGGCCGGCCGCGTAGATGACAATCCGCGCCACCCCGCCCAGCAGCGCGATCGCCTCATGGATTTGCGCGCGCGCCGCCGGCTCCTGCAGCTGCGCCAGTGATTCCATATGGGTGTCAATGACCAGATCCGCGGCCGAGGAGCCCTTGCCCTCCAGATCCTCGAAGGTCTGGCGCATATGCTGCAAAGGGGCGGCGGATTTGCCGATGCCAGCGGCGATGCTCTGGCGCAGCTCCGCCATGCCCTGAAACCCCAGCGCCTGGACGGTGCGGATGACGGTGGCGTCCGAGGTGCCGATCATCGCCGCCAGCTCCGCCGCCGAATGGGCAAGGACGGCGACCTTGTTGCGGTCGAGGTAGTGGGCCACGCGCTGCATCGCCGGCGGCATATCGGCCTCGTGCGCGGCGAGCTGCGCGGAAAAATCGGCGGCCGGCGTGGCATCTAAGGGCAGCGGCGGCGGGGGGCGGGAGGCTTTCATCAAAACGTCAATTCGGTAGTGGTTGCAAGGCGGGTGGTGGTTATGTAGCAAATGCTACCAATGTCATACCTCATATTCAGGCTGGTTCCTAGCCTTGCTCCTGTGACAGTTCTGTCTCACCCCTTGTTAGGCGGGATGGCATGAGCGGCCCCTTGCTTGCCGTCAAAGGGTTGCGGGGCCTGGCTGGCGGGCCGTTCGCGCTCACCCTGGCGCGGGGGGAATGCGTGGTGATCTCGGGCGCCTCGGGGATCGGCAAAAGCCTGCTCTTGCGGATGATCGCGGATCTGGACCCGAATGAGGGCCAGCTCAGCCTGGACGGTGTCAACCGCGAGGCGATGCCCGCCCCGCATTGGCGCCGCCAGGTGATGTACAATCCGGCGGAGCCCGGCTGGTGGGCGGAGCGGGTGAGCGCGCACATGGCCCCGCGTGAGGCCGCCCTGGCGCTGCTGCCGCGCCTGGGTCTGGCCGAGGCGCTGCTGGAGGCGCCGGTTGCCCAGCTTTCCACCGGCGAGCGCCAGCGCATGGCGCTGATCCGCGCCATCATCCGCCAGCCCCGGGTGCTGCTGCTCGATGAGCCCTCCTCGGCGCTGGATGAAACCACGGCGCTGAAGATGGAAGCCTTGTTCGCGGCGCTGACGGCCGGCGGCATGGGGCTGCTGGTGGTGACGCATAATGAGGCGCAGGCGGGGCGCATCGCCCATCGGCGCTATGAGATGAGCAATACCGGCCTGTGCGAGCGCCCGCTATGAACCCGATCGACCTGACCCCGGCCAGCCTCGCCATCACCTCCGGCCTGATCCTGATGTGCGCCCTGCTCTCGCTGCTGCTCGCCTTGCGGGTGCATCGCGTCTTGCTGATCGCGGCGCTGCGCATGGTGGTGCAGCTGATGCTGGTCGGCTTCGTGCTGCGGCTGCTGTTCGAGCGCTCCAACCCCTGGCTGACCTTGCTGGCGGCGCTGGTGATGGCCTGCGCCGCCAGTTACGAGGTGGGGGCGCGGCAGGATTACCGGCTGCCCGGCCCCTGGCAATATCTCACCACCGGCAGCGCCATCGGCATCTCCTCGATGATCATCGCGGTGCTGGCGCTCACCACCGCCCTGCGCCCCACGCCCTGGTACGTGGCGCGCGAGGCCTTGCCGCTGATCGGCATTCTGCTGGGCAATGTGATGAATGCGGTGTCGCTGGCGCTGAACAGTTTCTATGGCACGGTGGGGCGCGAGCGCGCCTCCATCGAGGCCCGGCTGGCGCTGGGGGAGGGGCGGTTCGTGGCGCTGCACGCCGCCTCCAGCCGCGCCATCCGCACCGCGCTGATCCCCACCATCAATGTGATGAGCGCGGCCGGTATCATCACCCTGCCCGGCATCATGACCGGCCAGCTGCTCGCCGGCATGGACCCGATCTCCGCGGCGAAATACCAGATTCTGCTGATGTTCCTGATCGTCGGCGGGAATTGCCTGGGGGCGTTCACCGCCGTCTACGCCGCCATATTCCGGCTCACCGACCAGCGCGAGCGGCTGCGCGCCGACCGGCTGAAGAGTCGCTGAACTGCAATAAAAGAATCACGAAGTAGTAAAACAACCAAATAAATAAATTTAGTAGTAGCCGCTACATCAAAATCAACAGGAAGGTTTCTGTGATGTCTGTCTTCTGGGGATCGCGGGCGCGCGTGGCGCTGCGCGGCTTTTGTTCCATGCGCAGCCTCTATATCGGTCTTGCCGCGAGCGCCATGATCGCGCCGGCGGCGATGGCGCAGAGCGCCAGCACGCCGGTCAATCTCGATCTCGGCTCGGTGCTCGCCACCGGCACCGACAACCCCGCCAATCTGGTCAACACCAAGGGCACCGCGCCCTATCAGTCGCCCTCCAAGGCGCCGCTGAATTCCACCCAGCCGACCTCGCTGGTGGATAAGCACACGGTGGATAACCTGCTCACCGGCACCGAAAGCTACGCGGATATCGCCCGGCTGACGCCTTCCGTCAGCAACATCGACCCGAACGGTCCCGGCCTCTCGGAGACCTCCGGCCCGACCATCCGCGGCTTCCAGGACGGTGAGTACAACGTCACCTTCGATGGCATCCCCTTCGGCGATTCCAACGATTTTACCCACCACTCCACCTCCTTCTTCACCAATTCGCTGATCGGCCAGACCATTGTCGATCGCGGCCCGGGCCAGGCGGAGACGGTGGGCGATGCCACCTTCGGCGGCACCATCTCGCTGCGCACGATCAACCCGCTGCCGACCCCGACCGCGACGCTGAACAGCTCCTATGGCAGCTACAACACCTCCGATAACAGCGTGCGCCTGGATACCGGCGCGATCTCCTCGCTCAACGGCGCTTCGGCGGTGTTCGAGGCCGAGCATATGCAGAGCGATGGCGCGTTGAGCTATTCCGGCCAGCAGCGCACGAATTTCTTCGGCAAGGTGGTGATCCCGCTGAGCCCGCGCACCACCCTGACGCTGATGGCCGACCATAATCAGCTCTATCAGAACCCGGTCTATGGCGCGACGCTCTCCGAGATGGCGACCCAGGGCTGGAATTATAATCTCAGCGGCAATCCGAACTCGCAGAATTATTACCGCTTCAATAACGACCATATCACCACCGATATGGAATATGCCGACCTGCAATCCGCGCTCGGCGACGGCTTCCTGTATGACGGCAAGATCTACACCTATGCCTACTACCATCACGATCTGAACGGCGACGACACCAACGACACCAATGCCGACGGCGTCACCCAGGCGGTCTCCTCCGGGGCCGTGCCCAATGAGGTGGTGCTGACCCCCGGCGGTGCCGCGGTGGCCGGGATTCCGGGCCAGACCTTCATGATGGATTACCGCTCCGTCGGCACCATCCAGCGCCTGCAGAAGGATTTTGGCTGGGGCGACATCAAGACCGGCTTCTGGTTCGACCATCAGGTCAATAGCCGCTTCGTACAGAATGTCTCGCTGACCAACGCCAACGCGGTCAATTATGATCCGCTGGACAGCAATGGCGGCAAGGGCATCAACACCACCACCGGCGCGCAGTTGCCCGGCTATGACAATGCCAACGGGTCGATCGAACGGCTGCAGCATAACCAGCTTTACACGTTCCAGCCTTATGGCCAGGTGGATTGGCATGTCACCGACAAGCTGACCCTCACCGGCGGCCTGAAATGGGCCTATTTCCGCCGCGCGCTGAACGCGCAGGTGAACCAGAAGACCGAACTGCCGACCGGCTATACGCATGATTACACGAAGTTGCTGCCCTCCTTCGATGCGAAATACGCTTTCAGCCCGAACCTGACCGGCTATGTGCAGGGCGCGGAAGGCTTCCTGGCGCCGAACCTGAACACCTTCTACACCACGGCGCTGACCACCGAGAGCGTGAAGCCGGAAAGCACCATCAATTTCCAGACCGGCCTGGCCTATCAGGACGCGCACTGGGCGGTTGGCGGGGATGTTTATAACATCCATTTCCAGAACTACATCGCCTCGACCACGGTCAACAAGCAGAAGTTCTACTATAACCAGGGCGGCGTGATCTATCGCGGCATCGAAGGCGAGCTGGCCTACAGCTTTGGCAACGGCGTCACGCTGTTTGGCAATGCCGGCTACAACCAGGCCTTTAAGACCTCGACCAACATCAAGATCAAACAGGCGCCGCAGGGCACAGCGAATTTCGGTGTGATCTACGATCATGACGGCATCTACGCCTCGGTGCTCGACCAGTGGACCGGCGGTGAATATAGCGGCAATAACGGCACCAACATCGCCAACGGCCAGGCCGAGGGCAGTGCCGGCGGCGGCAAATCCCCGACCGGCTGGTATGATCCGTACAATGTCGTGAACGTCACGCTGGGCTACACCTTCAACCACGACAATCCGCACAAGGATCCGATCAAGGTGAAGCTGAACCTGGATAACATCACCAACCAGAAGCAGATCATCTTCGATAACGGCACCAACGGCGCCGGCGACCTGCTCTATCTGCGCCTGACCGGCTTCTCGGCCTTCGCCTCGGTCAGCGTGCCGGTTGGGTTCGGCTCCTCGCTGTAAGATTGTTCCACAAGAAAGGCCCGCCGCGCGGCGGCGGGCCTTTCGCCGTTTTGACTCCAATTTGTCACACGTCCTGGCGCCGCCTTTGTTGTATCGGCCGCTGCAGAAGGAGAGTTTCTCATGTCCATCAAATATATCGTCTACCTGGCCAACTATTCGGATGGGATTCTCTATCTGATGGCGGTGCTGCTGCTGCTGGCGCTGGCGGTGATCCTGGACCGCTTCTGGTTCCTGCGCAGCACCATTCTGCGTGGCGAGAGCATCATTCGCGCCACCGCGCAGGAAACGGCCTTGCGTCCTGGCGAGTTGGTGGCGCTGCGCAACCGCGCCGGCAAGCTGCCGGAAGCCGCGCTGCTGGATACCGCCCTGCGCCATGCCGGCATGGTCAATGCCGAGGCGCTGAACAGCCGGCTCGACGAGGCGGTGATGCTGATCGCCCCCGGCCTGGACCGCAGGCTCTGGCTGCTGGACACCATCATCACCCTGGCGCCGCTGATGGGTCTGTTCGGCACCATCATCGGCATGTTCCACGCCTTCAACGTTCTGGCCGCGCCCGGCCATGCCCCGGCGGAGGTCACTGGCGGTGTCGCGGATGCGCTGGTGGCCACCGCTTTCGGTCTGTTCATCGCCATGCTGGGGCTTGCCGCCTTCAACGCGCTGTCCAACCAGGTGCGGCTGGTCGTGCATCAGCTTGATTCGCTGAAGGTGCTGATCGTCAACCGCATGGACGGCGCGCCGGTGGTGCAGGCCGGCAAGGCCGGCGCGGGTGCCAGCACCGCCGCCAAATTCGCCACGGTCTGAGCGGAGCCCGCCCGCATGCGCTATTTCGAACGCCGCAAGGCGCGCATCGAGATCATCCCGATGATCGATGTGATGCTGTTCCTGCTTGTGTTTTTCATCATCGTGACGATGCAGATGATCCCCGACGCCGGGGTTTCGATGCAGCTGCCCAACGCCTCCCAGGCGCAGCAATTGCCGCATCCGAAATTCATCGTGAATGTCATGGCGGATGGCACCATCAAGGTGAAGGACCAGGTGATGAGCGCTGACCAGCTCAGCGCCATGTTCGCCGCCGATGGCGCGCCGGACAAGACGGAAGTGACCATCGCCGCTGATAAGGCCAGCGCCTTCCAGCATTTCATGACGGTGATCGACGCCGCCAAGAAGGCCGGTGTGACCGATATCGGCATCGCCGCGCAGCCGCAGGCCGCGCAATGATGGCTGGCATGTCCGGTGAATGGGGCGGGGAGGGGCATTCCAATCGCCGCTTCCTGCTGGCGATCGGCGTTGGGCTGCTGCTCGAGGCCGGGGCGCTGGGGCTGCTGCTGCCGGCCATGCAGCATCAGCAACCGCCGCCGGCCAAGCAGCCGGCGGTGGTGAAGGTGACCATCCAGGCCGCCCCGCCACCCGCGCCCAAACCGCCCCCGCCCGTGCCGCAACCGCCGAAGCCGGTGCCGCCGCCGCCGGTGCCCACCCCCGCGCCGCCGCCGCCCCCGCCCAAGCCGGTTCCGGCGCCCAGCGTGCCCAAACCGCCGCCGCCGCGCCCGGTGCATCACGTGGTCCCGCATCATGTGGTGCCGCCGCAGCCGCGCCCGCAGCCGGCCCCGCCGCCAAAGCCGCAACCGGTGACGCCGCCGGCGCCGCCAGCACCCGCTTTGCCGCCCGCCCCGTCCCAGGGTGAGGTGGATGCGTTCCGGCTGGCGATGCGCAATGCCGTGCAGGGTGTGGCCAACCGCGTCTATCCGCAGGCCGCGCAGATGGCGCGTGAAGGCGGCACGCCGGAGATCACCTTCACCTACCGCAACGGCGTGGTGAGCGACATCGCCCTGGCCCATTCCAGCGGCTTTCCGCTGCTCGACCAGGCGGCGCTGCAGGCCGCGCGCATCGCGCATTATCCAGCCCCGCCGCCGGGCTTTGCCGGGCGGGTCTATGACGTCACCGTGCTCGTGATCTTCCGTCCCGCCGCCAGCCAGGATTTCGACGCCGACTGACCGGACGGACCGTTTCTTTCAAGGTACAGCACTGCCATGCGCAAGCTCATCGCGGCCGGTTTTGCCGCCATCATCCTGGTGATCGCCGGCCTGCTGCTATGGCCCGCCTCCAGCCCGGGCCTGGTGCTCTATACCGGGCTGGATTACGGCCCCGCCGTCGCCGCCGCCTTCACCAAGCAGACCGGCATCAAGGTCAGCGCCATCAGGCTCTCCACCGGCAGCCTGCTGGCGCGCATCGTGGCGCAGGGCGGGCATCCGGATTGGGATATCGGCTGGTTCGACGGCGCCACCGCCGCCGCCGCCCTGGATGCGAAAGGCCTGCTGGCGCATGACATGCCGGCCCCTTCCAACCTCACCGCCACCGGCCAGAGCCTGCTCTCCGCCGATGCTGCCTTCGCCCCCACCGGCTTCACCCTGGCCGGTGTGTTCATCTCCGCCCCGGCGCGGCTGGCGAACCCGCCCGGCAACTGGGACGCGCTGCTGGCCGCACCCTGCCAAGGGCTGGTCGGCATGAACGATCCCTCGATTTCCGGCCCCACCTACCCGATGCTGGCCGGCATGCTCGACCATGCCGGCGGCTGGCCCCAGGGCCAGGCTTATGTGTTGGCGCTGAAGGCCAACGGGCTGCATATGTTCGACGCCAACGGCGCCACCCTGGCGGCGCTGAAGGCGCAGGCGATCAGCCTGGCCATCGTGCAATCCTCCGCCGCGATCTATTTCGCCGCGCATAATCCCGGCTATCGGATCACCGTCCCCAGCCCCGCCTATGTGCTGCCGAGCGTGATGGTGGAAGCCAAGGGCGTCTCGGCCGCCAAGCGCAAGGAAATCGCCCGGTTCCTGGCCTTCGCCATGCGCCCGGACATCCAGAAGCTGCGGCAGGACAAGGGCGGGTCGGATGGCAATTTCTGGCCGATCACCACCGGCGCGCCGGCGCCGCTGCCGGGCGCGCCGGCGCTCTCCGGCCTGAACCTCGTGACGCTGGACCCGGTGCGGTGGGGCAAGCTGGAAACCACCGTCAATAGCTGGTTCGCCCAGACGATGTCGGCGCGATGAGGCTGTTGCGCGGGGCGCTGCTCGCGCTCCTGGTGCTGCTGCTGGTCTATCCCCTGGCGCGGCTGCTGGCGATGGGGGTGGGGCAGGGGGCATCGCTGAACTGGCGGCCGCTGCTGAACTCGGGCGGGCTGGCGTTGCTGACGGGGGTTTTGGCGGCCCCCGCCGGGGCGGCGCTGGCGCTGGCGCTGGAGCGGTTTTCCGGCCGGCTGGTCAGCCTGCTGGGGCTGGCCTTGTGGCTGCTCTTCATCATGCCCGGCTATGTGCTGACCACGGGCTGGCTGATCCTGTTCAGCCATCCGCAGATGCGCCACTCTGCCTTTGGCCATGCCTTCCTGGGCGCTGGCGGTCTGGCCTTCCTGTATCTGGTGAAGGCGCTGCCGTTTTCGGTGTTCGTCGCCCGCGCCACCTATGCCGGGGCCGGGGCCTCGCTGCGGGAGGCGGCCCTGGTGCTGCGGCTGCCGCGTTGGCGCCGGCTGGGGCTGGGCCTGCGTCTGGCGCTGCCGGCGATGGCGGCCGGCTTCACCATCGCCGCGATCGAGACGATGCAGGATTTCTCGATCCCCGCGACGCTCGGCGTCGCCGGTCAGCTGCCCGTGGTCACCTACAGCATCTATCAACGCCTCAACACCACGCCGGCGGATTTCGCCGGCGCCGCGCGGCTCTGCTGGTGGCTGATCGGCGCCGCGGCGATGCTGAGCCTGCTGCAGATGGCGGTGCAGCGCCGCTACCGGGCCGTGCTGGTGCATGGCAAGGCCCGCCATGGCCTGCGTCAGAGGCCGCGCGGTGCGGCGTGCGCGGGGCTGGTGGGGGCGGCGCTGGCGCTCTGGGGGCTGGGGCTGGCGCTGCCGCTGCTGGCGATGGCGGATGTCGCGCTGTTCGGCGCGGCGGCGCCGGCCGATCTGTTCACGGCGATCCCGCGCTCGCTCGGCTATGGCGCGCTCGCCGCCAGCCTGACGCTGGGGCTGGCGATGGCGCTGCTGAAGCTGCAGCGCGGCCGGCATCCGCTTTTCGCCGGGCTGCTCCAGGCCGGGTTGAGCGCCAACATGGCGGTGCCGGGGCTCGTGCTCGGGGCGGGCTATGTCGTCGCCTTCAATAATGATTTTTTCCCGCTCTACGGCACGGTGCTGCTGCTGGTCATCGCCTACGCCGCCGGGACGCTGCCGATGGCGATCCGGCTGGTCGGCGGGGCGCTGGCGCAGCTGGATGCGCGGCTGGACGAGGCGGCGCGGATTTTCGCCCTGTCACCACAGACAAGGCTGATCGATATCGAAGCCGCGCTTCTGGCCCGCCCCGGCCTGCAGGCCTGGCTGCTGGTGGTGGCGACGGTGATGTTCGAGCTGCCGGTCTCCGAACTGCTCTACGTGCCCGGGCAGATGCCGCTCAGCGTCGCCATCCTCGCCGCCGATATGGGCGGGCAGTACAATGAGGCGGCGCAGCTGGCGCTGCTCGGCATGGGCACGCTGGGGCTGCTGGCGCTGGGGCTGAACCTCGCGCTGCGGCTGGGCCGGGCTAAATCCGGCCAGGAGGCCGCAAGATGCTGAGTTTGAGCATCGAAGCGCTCAACCGCCGGCTGGGCGGGCGGCAGGTGCTGCGCGGCATCGAGCTGGCTTTGGAGGAAGGCCAGTTCCTGGTGCTGGCCGGCGAGTCCGGCTCCGGCAAAACCACGCTGCTGCGGCTGATCGCCGGGCTGGACCGGCCGGATTCCGGGCGGATCAGCCTGAATGGCGCGCTGGTGGAGGATGGCAAACACGGTTTCGTGCCGGCGCAGCGCCGGGGGCTGGGCATGGTGTTCCAGGATTTCGCGCTCTGGCCGCATCTGAGCTGCCGGGAGAATGTCGCTTTGGCGCTGCCGCCCGGCACCGCCAAACGCAACGACGCGGCGAAGGCGCTGCTGGCGCGGCTGCGGGTGGAGCATGTGGCGCATCGCCGCCCGGCGGAGCTCTCCGGCGGCCAGCAGCAACGGGTCGGCATTGCCCGTGCCTTGGCCAGCCAGCCGCGTTTGCTGCTGCTGGACGAGCCGCTCTCCAGCCTGGATCTGGAAAGCCGGGAGATGCTGCGCGAGGAGCTGCGCGAGAGCGTGCGCGCCGCCGGCATTGCCGCGGTTCTGGTGAGCCACGACCCCGAGGATTGCTGGAAGCTGGCCGACCAGGTGGCGGTGCTGGAGGCCGGGGTGATCCGCCAGCACGGCACGCCGATCGATCTCTGGCGCAGCCCGGCCTCCCCCTATATCGCGCGCTTCACCGGCGCGCTGGGCGGGGTCTGCGTGCCGGTCCGGCGCGAAGCTGAGCAGGTCAGGTTGGTGTTGGGCGGCCGCGCCTTCACCCCCCGCGGCCCCGCGCCGCGCGGTGCCCAGGCCAGGCTGTTCTGGCGCGGCGAGGCGGTGCGCCTGGCCCCGGCCGACTCCGGCATCCCGGCGGAGGCGCTCAGCGCCAGCTTCGAGGCAGGCCGCTTCCTGGTGCGCTGGCGCCTGCCCGGCGAAGGCCTGATCCTCAGCGGGTATTGTCCGCTCCCGGTCAGCCCGGGGCTGCACCACATCGCCATCGATGAGGCGGGGCTGTTCTGGTTCGAGACGCAGGGGCGCGGCGCCGGCCTCGCAGGCGCCGCGGGTTGCGTTGGTTGAGCTGACGACAACGGATTTCATCTGCATGGTCGCCCGCCTGAGACAGCCCCGGCGGCATGTCCATCGACTGGTAGACGCGGGCGGCGTTTGTGCCGAACAGGCCGCGGCGCCCGCTTCAGCGTATTTCCGGCTTGGAGCGCGGATTCGGCGGGTGCCACCAGAGCGAGATGGGTTTATACCCACTCGCTCTGTTTATATTTTGGCGAGCAATTTCATGCATTTAGGGTGACGCTGACGGGTCAACCTAAACGCATATTGCTCTAGCAGGCCGGAGCTTAGGCCAGACCGGCAAAACCGGGACCTTTGCCCGTACCAAACCTGAGCATAAGCTGGGAAAACGGATAAATTTAGACCGATTATCTGCCCTATTTACTAATTGTTTAGTTTGCTCAATACCAATGAGACGGCCTGAGTGATTGGAGTTCTAAATTGGCACGTAGCCCCGATGGCTTGTTTCGGTTGAAGCAGCCTTCCTCCCCGTTGCCCTTTTCAGGTGAACGCCTGACCTCTGATTTCGGTGGCCAGGTTGAGCTTGAGCATCTCCATCGCTATTGCTTCGCGCGCGATTTCTGCGTGGACCGCGATGTGCTGGATATCGCTTCCGGGGAGGGCTATGGCAGTTCCATGCTGGCCACGGTGGCGCGCCAGGTGGTCGGCGTCGAATTGGCCGAGGAGGCGAGGCTTCACGCGCAAAGAGAATATTCGACCGCCAATCTGAACTTCATTTCCGGCGATGCCACCGCCATGCCACTCGATGACGCATCCTTCGATGTCGTCGTTTCGTTCGAAACATTGGAACATCTGCGGGATCACGAGAGCTTCTTCGCCGAAGTCCGGCGGGTGTTGCGGCCTGGTGGCATTCTGCTCGTCAGCACGCCGGACAGGCTCGTTCATTCCGGTATTGGCATGGGGGTCAACCCGTTTCATATCCGTGAACTGTCGCGCGCCGAATTCGAAGCCACGCTGTCGGCGCATTTCAAGACCATGCGTATTCTACCGCAAAGAACCTTCATCGGCTCGGCCATTCTCGAAGGCCGCGCCGGGGTGCGAACCTACGAGAAACGAGACGCCACGACGATCGAGGCGACGACCGGGCTGGCGCGCGCCGTCTATCTGATCGGTGTCGCATCGGATGCCGAACTGCCGGCCCTGCCGGACAGCGTGTTCGCGCACGAACAATCGGTCGAAGCCATATTCCGGCAGCTTTCGGATGCGCGTCAGGTCGGCGACGACGCCAAAGCGGCGCTGGCCGCCAGCGAGCTTGCCCTTGAAAAAGCCAAGCGTGACCTGGCTGAACAGCGCGCGCATGAGCGGCGCAGCCAAGCCGGCCTGGCCGAGGAGCGGCGGGCCAGGGCGCGCCAGGACCATGAATTGCAGGCTCTGCGGGCGTCGCTTCAGCAAATGACCGAGCGGGCGAATGCGTTGCAGGTCCAGCATGGAGAAGCTGAAGCGCTGCGCGCCATCGCGGCCGACGCCGTCACGCAGAAAGAGGCGATCGTTCATTCCACGAGCTGGCGTGCAACCTATCCTTTGCGCCGGATCGCCACGCAATTGCCGGCGCCGGCCCGGCAGCGGATAAAACAGGTCGTAAAAGCCCTCTACCGGCCAAACAGCCTCCTGCAAGCCAAGCCGGTGCCGGTGGCGTCTGTCGCCGCGCCGATTGAATTCTTGGCGGAGCCCGGTGTTGCCCCGGCGCTGGCCCCGGCCCCCGAGCCCGCCGCGTCGCTCCCGAGCGTGTCCAGCCTGTTGGCGGCGCGCTTTCCGTCCCTGCAGCCATTCGATTGTTTTCCGGCGGCAACGGCGCAGAAACGTATCTCCCTGGTCACGGACAGCGTCGGCCCGTCATCGCTGTTCGGCGGTGTCGGCACGGCGATCATCCTGGGCGCGTTGCTTGCCAACAAATTCCAGGCGACATTGCGTATCGTCACCCGTACGGAAGAGCCGGATGCCTCCGCGGTCAATGAGGTTTTACGCCGCAATAATGTCAGTTTGCACGGTTCGCTGGAAACCGCGATGGCACCGCTGGATGGAAGCAAGATACTGCCGGTTTCGGCGGATGAGATTTTTCTGACCACCTCCTGGTGGACGACCAAGGCCACGCTGGGGGTCGTGCCGGCGTCACGCATCATCGCGCTGATCCAGGAAGATGAACGCCTGTTCTATGCCCGTGGCGACGAGCAGCTGCTCTGCGCGGAGACGATGGGCCATCCGGCGCTGCTGACCGTGGTCAACACCGAGAGGCTGTTCCAACATCTCAGCTCCGGCGCGGAGCCTTTCGAAAATCTCAAGGAAAACGGCCTGTGGTTCGAGCCGGCCTTTCCCGGCGGGGGCAAGGCGCGCAAATCCACCGCGAAGCGACGGCTGTTTTTCTATGCGCGCCCCAATAATCTGCGTAATCTCTTCTGGCGCGGCATCGAGGCGTTGGACGCAGCCGTCGCCACCGGCAGCTTCGCGCCGGATCGCTGGGAAATCCATCTGATTGGCCGGGATGTTCCGAAATTCAAGCTGGCCCGGGGGGTTGTTCCGCAGATCGTGTCGCATCTCTCCTGGGGGGATTATCAGGAATTTGTCGCGAGCCTGAGTGCCGGCTTCGTGCTCATGGATACACCGCATCCCTCTTATCCACCATTGGACATGGCCATGGCGAGCGTGCCGGTGCTGACCAATACCCATCCTGGAAAGCGGGATTTGCTGAATTATTCAGGGAATATCTTAACCGTGCCGCCCAGCGTCGAGGGCTTGGTGGCGGGGTTGCAGCGGCTTGAGGCGCTGGCGGAGAATGAGGCGGCCATTCAGGCAAACCGCAAGGCCGACCATATCAACCACGATTGGACGCTGGCGCTTGAAGCCGTCGTGTCTCGGATCGATCAAAAACTGAATCGCGCCAACTGAGATGTTCTATAATCTTCTTGACGTAACCTTGCCCAAAGAGATGCTCTGGGACGAACAGAGCCTGGACTCACGTCTCGATGCGCTGCGCCGCGGCCGCCCCAGGATCGCTTGGCTGTACGAAAAACGCGATACCAGCACCTTTCGCTATCGCTGTTTCAACCCGGCCGCCACTTTGGAAAAAATGCGTCCGGATATTGGCGCTGCCTGGTTCGAGCGGCAGGATATTCCGGTCCTGATCAAGGAGCTGTCCGGGATCGACGTGCTTGTCATCTGCCGGTTCCGCTACGACGCCGCGTTGGCGCGGCTGATTGTCGCGGCGAACGGTGCGGGTACGAGATTGCTGTTCGACTGCGACGATATGGTGTTCGACATCAACCAGGTCCATCTGGTGATGGATACGCTGGACCAGCCGACCGATGCCGAAGTGCATTGGGATTTCTGGTTCGCCTATTTCGGCCGCATGGCAGCGACGGCACGTCTATGCGAAGGCGCGATCACCACGAACGCGTTTCTGGCGGCGCGCATTTCGCAAGCGTTTCCGCATCTGCCGGTGCACATCGTTCCCAATTATTTCGCGCCCGATCAGGAAGAGGTCTCGCGCGCCTTGCTGGCGGCCAAGCGCAAGCGCGGGTTTCACGGAACCGGTGACATCACCATCGGATATTTCAGCGGCACGCCGACGCACAACAAGGATTTCGCCATCGCCGTCCCCGCTTTGGTGCGCCTGATGGCTGAAAACAGCACGGTGCGGCTGCGCATCGTCGGCTTTCCTCCGCCCTCGGAGGCGTTGCAGCCCTTCATGGATCGTGTCGAAATCGTGCCGTTGCAGGACCCGTTGAACCTGCAACGCGTCATCGCCGAGGTCGAAATCAACATCGCCCCGCTGCAGGATAATCTGTTCACAAACTGCAAAAGCGAGCTGAAATTCTTCGAGGCGGCGGCGGTCGGCACGTGGACGATCGCCACCCCGACGCTGGCCTTCCGGCAGGCGATCCAGGATGGCGTGACCGGACGCCTGGCGCGGACGCATGAATGGGATTTCGTGCTGGCGGAAGCCATCGAGCTTGTCAGCAAGCCCGAATCCTATGCCGAGATTGCGGAAAAGGCGGCCAGCAGCGTGTATGATCGCTATGGCTCGGACCGGCAGGTCGGCAAAATCCTTGCCGCGGTCGGGTTGGGCTGACGCGCGGCATTGTCGCCGTGCCGCGGTCTTCCTCCAACACAGACTCCCCGCCCGAATTGCAGTCCGACGACATCAACGCGGGCAGGGTCGAGATGCGGGGTCCCGAAGGCGCTCACAGCTCCGGGGGTGACATCTCATGCCAGCTGGTGGCGCGCTGAAACGCCTGGCCGATGCGCAGCACCAGCGCCTCCGCATAGGCCCGCCCGCAAATCTGGATCGAGAGCGGCAGCCCGTCGCCGCTCATCCCGCTCGGCAGGGCCAGCGCGCAGCCGCCGAAGAGATTGATCGGCCGGGTCAAGATGCTCGGCCCGCCGCTTTCATCGACATCGGCGAGCGGGATCGCCGGGTGCGGGGTGGTCGGCAGGATCAGCGCCTCCACCGGCTCGATCGCCGCCAGATAGGCTTCGGTCAGCTCCTGCCGGCGCCAGACCAGCTGCAGATAATCCTTCACCGATATGCGGCCTGAGAGAATCCGCGCGCGCGTGGCCGGGCCCATCGGACTGTCCGGGTCCTCCGCCAAGTCGCCATGCGCGCCATAGGCCTCCCCGGCCAGGATCTGCGACAAGGCGGCCAGCTCCGCCAGAGTCTGCGGCAGTTTCACGGTGATGATCTTCGCCCCCAGCCGGGCGAAGCTGAGCAGCGCGTCCTCATAGGCGGCCGCTATTTCGGCATCGACCGCGCAGCCGCAATCGCTCAGATCGATCCGGCCCAGCCGCAGATCGCGAACCCCCAGATGCAGGCTGGCGGCCGGATCATCCGCCGGCAGGCCCAGCGTCGCCGGGTCCTGCGGGTCCGGGCCGCGCATGGCGAGATACATCAGCATCGCATCCTCGACGCTGCGGGCCATCGGGCCGGGCGTATCCAGCGAGGGCGAGAGCATTTCCACCCCGTGCGTGCTGATCCGCCCATAGCTCACCTTCAGCCCGGTGATGCCGTTGAAGGCGGCGGGGATTCGCACCGAGCCGCCAGTATCCGTGCCCAGCGCCAGCGGCAGCATCCGCGCCGCCACCGCCACGCCGGAGCCGGAGGAGGAGCCGCCGGGCGTGTAATGGCCCTGCGGCTTCCAGGGGTTTTTCGGGGTACCGAGATGATGGTTGGTGCCCCAGGCGCCGAAGGCGAATTCCACCGTGTGCAGCTTGCCGAGCGAGATGGCGCCCGCCGCCATCAGCTTCTGCGCCAGCGTGGCGGTATAAGGCGCGCGCCGGTGCAGAAGGATCTTCGATCCCGCCGTCCAGATCTTGCCTTGCACCGCCACCAGATCCTTCAACCCCACCGGCACGCCATGCAGCGGCCCGAGATCATATCCCGCCCGCAGCGCCTTGTGCGCGGCCTCGGCGGCCAGCAGCGCTTCGGTTTCATGCAACGCGATAAACGCCTGCAGATGCGCATCCAGCGCCTTGATCCGCCCCAGGCAGCTTTGCACCGCCTCCACGGGGGAGAGGCTGCGCGCCCGATAGGCCGCCGCCAGCGCGGCGGCGGTGAGCAGATAAGGCTCTTTCATGCCATCCTCTTCAGCCAGTCAGGTTCACGATGTCGCTTACATATGCCGCAGCCAGACCGGCCAGTCGGGATGATAGATCTGGGTGCGCGCACGGCGATATTTCCAGGTGCCGTATTTGTGAAAATCGAAATCGAGCGTCGAGACCGCTTCCTGCACCATCGCCCAGCTCGCCCATTTGATGTCGGCCAGCCCCTTCAGCACATTCACCCGCGCCTGCACGCCGCGCTCCAGCCGGCCGAAATAGGCTTCGATCATCTCCTGCTCGATTTCCACCGGGAACGCCATTTCCGTGAACCACAGCGCCAGCTCATAGGCCCGCTCATTGTTGGTGGCGTATTCGAAATCCACCAGCAGCAGTTCATCGGCGGCGTTGATCATGAAATTTCCCGCCAATGTGTCATTCATGCACGGCACCAGATCCAACCCGGCGGCCGCCAGCGCCGCCCGCGCATCCTCAACGCAGCGGCGCATCTGCGCGATATCCTCGGGCAGCCGCGCCCCGACCTGGGCGATCTGGGCCAGATGCTCATCGATCGCCTCGAATACCGTCTTGGTCAGGGTCAGGCGGGGGGAATCATTGAAGGCGCGCAAGGCCCGCACTGCGTTATGGCGAACCGTTCCGCGCATGAAATCCAGGTTGGAGCTGGCCCGATAGCCATGCGCGAAGGCGAAGATCTCCGCCCCCTCCGCCGGCAGAAAATCGACCACCTCGACCCCGACGCCGCAGCCATGCGCGCGCCGGCTGGCCTCGTTGGAGGCCTCGCGGCTGACGAACATCTCCGTGCCGCGCCCGGGCAGTTTCAGGAAAAATGTCTCGCCCGCCGCGTCGGCGACGCGCCAATTATGGTTGCTGATGCCGCCCGCCACCGGCCGGTAGCGCATCGTCTGGCCGCGCCATGCGCCAACCTGCGCCAGCACCGCCTCGATGCGGTGCTCGTCCTCGGTGCTGGCCTCGCCTGTCTGTTTCCACATCACCAGCACCTCATACTGTCCGCAGCCAGAGCTCAAAATCCCGCATCGCCATCGTCGTGCGGGCCTGGAACAACCGCCAGGTGCCGTATTTCCAGAATTCGATCCCGTCGCGTGGCGCGGTCACGGCGCGGGTGAGCCCCCAGAGCCCCCACATCAGATCATCCACCGCCCCGTAGAGCCGGCAGCGGGCGAACAAAGCCTCGTCACAGCGCCCGGCATAGGCCTCGATCGCGGCACGGCGCGGCGCGTCGAAGTCGCAGGCCTCGTTGAGCAGCGCGCCGACATCGTACCAGGGGTCGTTATCGCCGCCGATGTCGAAATCCACCAGCATCACCGCACTGCCGTTCAGCATGATGTTCGAGGCGCAGGCATGGTTATGGCAGAAGCGAAGATCCATCCCCGACGCCGTCAGCGCCTGCTGGATCAGCGCGGCATGGCGCAGCAGCTTCGCGGTTTCCGCCGGCAGCGGTACCTGCGCCGCGTCGGCCTGGGCATGCAGCTGCGCGATCCGCGTGAACGGGCAGAAGCGCCGCCCCAAAGCGTCGCCATCATGCAGGCGCTTTTTGGCGGCGAGCACGGCGGCAAGCATCGCGGGGGGCTGCAGATCGCCGGTGCGGGCATAGCGCCAGGGCGGGGCGAGATAGGCAAAGCCGAGCAGCCCCGGCTGCGCCAGCACAAGCTCCGGCGCCACCCCGGCGCGCGCCGCCAGGCGGGCGGCGGCACCATCCGCATCGAGCAGATCGTCCTGAATGTCCGGGTGCGCCAGCTTCAGGAATAGCGGCGCCGCGCTGTCCGGTTCGGCCAGCAGGCAGGCGGAGGCGACCGCCCGGTGCAGCGGCGAGGCCACCGGGGCCGCCGCCGGCCGCAGGCTGATCGCCTGACCCGGGAACCAGGGCGCCAACCGCGCCCGCAAATCCGCCATCTCCTCCAAGCCCGCCTCCACCGCGCTCATGCGTGCAACGCCAATGCCGCTTCCGGCACCGCCTTCGCCTGGCACAGCCCGGTGGCGGCGCGCAGCGCCACCTCGAACCCGGCCGCGATATCCGGCGCGGCGGTGTTCTCGGCCTCGTTATGGGTGATGCCGCCAATGCTGGGCACGAAAATCAACCCCACCGGGCAGATCGAGAGCAGGCTCAGCGCGTCATGCCCGGCCACCGTGCTCATCTCCAGCCATTCCAGCCGCGCCGCCTGGGCGCAGGCCCGCACCAGCGCGGCGGGGCCCTCCGGCAGGCGCTGTACCGGGCGTTGCGCCCGCGCCGCCACCTCGTAGCCCACCCCGGCCTGCGTGGCGGCCGCGCGCAGCGCCGCTTCCGCCGCCGCCACCGCCTGTTCCAGAATCTCATTGCTGCGGGCCCGGACTTCCACCGCCAGGCTGACCCGTGCCGGCACCACATTGGCGGAATTCGGCTCCACCAGCACCCGGGCGACGGCGGTGTGAACCTCCCCCGGCCAGCGCTCCGCCACCGCGCGAATGCCGGCGATGGCATAGGCCGCGCCGAGCAGCGCATCGCGTCGCCTGGCCATCGGGGTCGGGCCGGTATGGGCCTGCTCGCCCAGAAACAGCGCCTCCAGCTTCAGCGCGCTCCAATTGCCGGTGACGATGCCGATGCGCGCCTTCGCCTCCTCAAGCACGCTGCCCTGCTCGATATGCAGCTCCAGATAGCAGGCCGGGGCAGGGGGCGGCAGGTCGGTGCCGAGAGACCCGATCGCGCCCAGCGCCGCGCGCAGGCTCACCCCCTGATCGTCACAGCGCGACAGCGCGTAATCCGGGGTGAAGCTGCCGGCATAGGTGCCGCTGCCCAGCAGGCTCGGCCGGAAGCGCGCCCCTTCCTCATTGGTCCAGTTCACCGCGATGAAATCGGCGTTGAAGGCAGCCCCCTGCCGGCGCGCTCGCAGCAGCGCCTCGCCCACGCACAAGGCGGTGGCGACGCCCAGCGTGCCATCGAACCGGCCGGCGCGGATCTGGCTGTCCAGATGCGAGCCCATCATCACCGCCGGCGCCACGCCCCGCGCCAGGCGGAATAGCGCGAACTGGTTGCCGACCTCATCAATCGTCACCCGCGCCCCCGCCGCCTGCGCGATACCGCGGAACAGCGCCCGCGCCTGGCCATCCTCGGCCGAGCCGCAAAGCCGCGTCACCCCGCCGGCCGGGGTCGCGCCGATGGCCGCAAACCGGTCCAGCAGCGCCAGCAGGGAAGCGGCGTCAGGGTGTGGCGATGAGCTCGATGTCATGCTGTTTGAAAACTTCCATGAAAGCGGGCGGCGGCTTCCGGTCGGTGACGATGGTCAGCGCCTCGTGCAGCCCGAATGTGTGAAGATTGGCCTGGCGGCCGAATTTGCTGGAATCGACCAGAATCACGCCCCGCCGCGCCTGGCTTTTCAGCGCCCGGCGCAGCACGGATTCATGCTCCTCGTAATCCATCCAGCCATGATTGATGTCGACGGTGCTGATCCCCATGAAGGCGATGTCGAAATAAAACCGTCTGGCGTAATCCACGGTCTCGTACCCGACCAGCGCATTGTCCTTGGGCCGCAAGGTGCCCGGGGTGAGATTGACCCGCCCCGGCCCATCGCCCAGCAGCAGCGCCACATTGATCGAGTTGGTGGTGACATTGATCGGGCGCCCCGCCAGCCCCCGCGCCAGGGCCAGCGTGCTGGTGCCGCTATCGATGAAGATCGACATGCCATCGCGCACCAGCTTCTGCGCCAGATGCCCGACCCGGGCCTTTTCCCGGGCGTTGAGCTTGCCGCGTTCCAGCAGCGGCCGGTCCTGGTCCAGCCGGGGCAGGACCGCGCCGCCATAGATGCGCCGCAGCAGCCCTTGCTCCTCCAGCAGCTTCATGTCGCGCCGGATGGTCTCCTCGGAAACATTCAGCAGCCTGGCGATGCCGGCAACCTCCACGCGCCCCGCCTGGTGCAGGGACGTCATGATTTCCTGGTGGCGATGATTGGTCAGCATCTTGCTCCTCCGGCGCCGCCGGTATGCCGGCGCGCAGGGCTGGCTTTACACGGAAAGCACCGGCGCGCGGCGATGTTTCGTCGCCTGCTCATAATCATGCGCCAGGGCCAGCAAATCGGCCTCGCTCCAGGGCAGGCCGACAAAGACCAGATTGAACGGCGCCCCGGAGGCGTAATAGCCGGCGGGAAGTGTCACCACCGGCATCCCGGCGATGTTGATCTCGCATACGGTGGTCTCGTTGATCACCCCGTCGCTATGCAGCTTCGGCAGTTCCTCGCGCATCTGCGGGAAAACCAGCGCGTCCAGCCGGTGCCGCGCGAACATTTCGGCGACGACCTCCAGATACGCCTCCTTCGCGCCCAGGAAATCTTGCAGCGGCGGCGGCAGGGTCGGGTTTTCCAGCGAGAACGCGGTCTCCGCGAGATAGCTCATATACGCCATCACCCCGCCTTCGGCGTACGGGTCTTCCGCCTTGGTCAGTTCCGCCAGGCTCTTGTAGTCCCGGATCGCGGCGCTGGGCCCCAGCCGGCGCAGATACAGCTCCATGTCATACGGGCAGCATTCCATGCCGCGCGCATCGAACTGGTATTTGTCGGAAATCGGTTTGCTGATGGCGGCGAAGCCGGTGCCGGCGAACGGGTCCTCCAGCAGCGTGGCACCGCGCGCCGCCAGCTCCTGCTGGGCGCGGGCGTAAAGGCTGGTGCATTCCGGCGAAAGCGGGCTGGCGCGCCAGCCAGGGCCATAGAGCCCGATCCGCTTGCCCTGCAGCGCCGTGGCGCTCAGCCTGGCCGCGTAACCGCCTTTCGGCAGCTTGCCGATGGCGGCGACGGTTTTCGGATCTTCCGCGCAATAGCCGGCGATGACATCCAGTGTCAGCGCCGCGTCGCGCACCGTGCGGGCGATCGGGCCGACGACATCGCGGGTGGAGCCGGCCAGCGGCACCACGCCGCTATTGGGTACCAGCGCGAAGGTCGGCTTGATGCCGACCAGCCCTTGCGCGGAGGCGGGGTTCTGGATGGAGCCGCCGGTTTCCTCGGCCAGGCCGAGCACGGCCATGCTGGCGGCCACCGCCGTCGCGGTGCCGGCGGTGCTGCCGCCTGGCATGTAATCCGGCGCGGCGGCATTCAGGGTGGGGCCGGCCCAGCTATTGCTGGCATGGGTGCCGGTGGCGGAGAGGATGGGCACGTTGGTCTTGCCGAGAATGACGCAGCCGGCTTCCTTCATCCGCGCCACCACCGGCGAGTCGGTCTCCGGGATCAGATCCACCCCGCCCGCCTGGGCGGAGAGGAAATGCCAGCCCGCCGTGGTCGGCAGGCCTTGCATGTCCATCGTGTCCTTCACCACCACCGGCACCCCGGCCAGCGGGCCCAGCGCCTCGCCGGCAGCGCGCCGCCGGTCGATCGCGCGGGCCTCCTCCAGCGCGGTCGGGTTCATGGTGATGATGGCGTTGTAGCGCGGGTTATAGGTTTCGATGCGCCGCAGAAACGCCGTGGTCAGCGCTTCGGATGTGACGCCCCGCGCAAAGGCGGCGGCGGCATCCTCCAGCGTCATCTCGATCAGCGTCTCGTCGGTGAGGATCGCGTCCATGGTGGCTGACATGCCTCTGTTCCTTTCGGTTTTTTTCAGGCCATGCCGGAGAATTCGGCGATGACATTGGCATCGCCGATGGACTCCGGTGGAATTTCGCCGGTGATCATGCCCTTCTGCAAAATCAGGATGCGCTCCGCGCAGGCCTGGATGAAGCTCAGCTTCTGCTCGACCAGCAGCATTGCGAAGGGGCGGCGCCGGCGCAGCGCGTGCAAAGTCTCCGCCATTTCCTCTATGATCGAGGGCTGGATGCCTTCGGTCGGCTCATCCAGCAGGATCAGGCTCGGGCTGCCGCACAGGCAGCGGGCCAGCGCCAGCAATTGCTGCTCGCCGCCGGAGAGCGCGCCGCCCGGGCGGTCCAGCAGGCGGCGCAGCCGCGGGAAATCCTCAAGGATGTCCTCGATCACCCGCGCCTCCTCGCCCTTGGCGAGAAGGCAGCCCATGCGCAGATTATCCATCACCGAGAGGGCCGGGAAAATCTCGCGCCCCTGCGGCACATAGCCGAGCCCGGCCTTGGCGCGGGCGGTGGTGGAGAGATGGGTGATGTCTCTGCCCTGAAAGCTCACCTTGCCGCCGGTGGCGGGCAGATAGCCCATCAAGCTGCGCAGCAGCGTGGATTTGCCCATGCCGTTATGGCCGAGAATGCCGACGAAGCTGTTCGCCTCCACCGCCAGCCCGATGCCGCCCAGAATCGGCACCCGGCCATAGCCGGCGCGCAGGCCCGAAACCTCAAGAACCACGCTCATGCCGCCGCCTTTCCGATATAGACATCGCGCACACGCTGATCCGCCAGCACCGCGTCGACATGATCCTCCATCAGCACCTTGCCCTGGTTGAACACCGTCACCGTCCGCGCGATCATGCGGATGAACTGCATGTCGTGCTCGACCACCACCAGCGCCTGGGTGCGGTTGATCTCCTTGATCAGCTCGGCGGTGCGCTCGACCTCCTCATGCGTCATCCCCGCCGCCGGCTCGTCGAGCAGGATCAGATCCGGCTCCTGCGCCAGCACGGTGGCGATTTCGACCCATTGCCGCTGGCCATGGGCAAGCTGCCCGACCTGGCGGCGGGCGACAGGCTCCAGCCGCAACCGGGCGAGGGTCTGTTCCACCATCGCCTTGGCCATCGCCGCGCTGCGCCCGCGCTGGGCCGCGACGAGGATATTCTCATAGGCGGTGAGGCCGTTGAAGACGTTGGGGATCTGCGTCTTGATGCCAACACCCAGCCGGGCGATCTGGTTGGGCAGCAGCCCGGTCACATCCTGGCCGCGCAGCTTGATCCTGCCTTCGGTCGGGTTCAACTGGCCGGTGAGGGTTTTGAAAAAGGTGCTCTTGCCGGCCCCGTTCGGGCCAATCAGGCAGCGCAGCTCGACCTCGCCCAGCACCAGGCTGACATCGTCGACCGCGGTGACACCGCCAAAGCGCATCGTCACGTTGCGGGCCTCGAGCAGCGGCACGATCTCGCTCATGGGCTGCTCTCCTGGATCTGAGCGGCTTTGGCGCCGCGCCGGGTGAAAAGCTGCATCGCCTTGTCGCGGATCACCGGCACCACCCCTTGCGGCACCAGCAGCACGAAGGCGACGAGAACGATGCCCAGCCCGAGATTGGGATCGACCTTATGCTGCGTGCCGGCCAGATTCATCACATATTGCAGCCCGACCCCGCCCAGGATCGGCCCGATCAGCGTGCCCAGCCCGCCGACCAGCACGAAGATGATCACCTCCGCCGACATCGCCAGCCCGAAGATGGTCGGGCTGATGAAGCCGCCCCAATTATCGTAGATGCAGCCCGCCAGCCCGGCGATCGCGGCGGAGATGGTGAAGCTCAGCAGCTTGTAGAGCCGCGCATCATAGCCCAGCAGCATCGCGCGGGTTTCGTTTTCACGAATGGCGACCACGACCCGCCCGAAGCGGCTGGCCAGGGCCAGGCGCAGCAGCACATAGACGATGATCAGCAGCGCCATCGAGACATACCAGATGCCGGTCGGGCTCAGCACGTTGGAGACATCGCCCGGCATGTTCAGCGTCGGCACCGAGGGGATGCCGTTGAACCCGCCCAGCTCCGCCTGGCCGATATGATATTGCGCGCCGGAGGTGGAATTGATCAGCTGGAACAGGATGACGCTGACGGTGAGGGTGATGACGCCGATATAGGCATCGGAAATCCGCCCGTAAAACATGAAATAGCCAAGCAGCAGCGCGAAGATCGCCGGCACCGCGATACCGGCCAGCATCCCCCAGCTGGTATCGCCGAGATTGATCGCGGTGATCGCGTAGGCATAGGCGCCCAGCCCCAGGAAGCTGGCCTGGCCAAAGCACATGATGCCGCCAAAGCCCCAGAGAAAGCCCTGGCTCAGCGCATACATCGCCATGGCGACGAACACGGTCATCTGCACGATGCCGAACAGACTCACGATCTGCGGCACCGCGAACAGCACGATGAGGCCGGCGATGAGAACGGCGATGAAGCCCGCCCAGGCTGAATTGAATCTCATAGGCTGTTCCGGAAGAAGCGGCCGGTGATGCCCTGCGGCAGGATGCGGATCATGATCACCGCGAACACCAGCAGGGAGACCGTGCCCAGGACGGGATTGGCGACGAAGGAGACGATCTGGTTGATCGCGCCGAAGATCACCGAGGCGATGCCGGTGCCGGCGATGATCGCCGGGCCGCCGCCCAGCACCGTGATGAAGGCGTTGGCGATGTAGGCCGCGCCCATATTCGGGGAAATCCCCGAGATCGGCGCCAGCACCCCGCCAGCCAGCCCCGCCAGTGCCGCGCCAAGCGTGAAGGTGGCCATATAGACGATGGAGGGGCTGATGCCCAAGGCCGCCGCCATGCGCGGATTCTGCATCGCCGCGCGCAGGATCAGCCCGAACTTGGTCAGCCGCAGCAGCGCATACAGCCCGACCAGGCAGGCGATGGCGACCAGGATGATGACGAAACTATAGAGACTGGCGCCGTAGCGGCCGATATTGAACCCGCCCAGCGGCGCCGTGACGCCACGCACCACATTGCCATAGATGGTCGAGCTGATGCCGATCAGCCCGAGGCTGACGCCCCAGGTGGCGAGCATCATGTCCATCATGCGGCCATAGAGAAAGCGGATGAGGGCGCGTTCCAGCACCAGCCCGACCAGCCCCACCACGAGCGGCGGCAGCACCAGCATGGCGATCCAGATATTCACCCCGGCCCCCACCGCGCTCACCGTGGTGTAGGCGCCGAGCATCATGAATTCGCCATGGGCGAGATTGATGATCCGCATCATGCCGTAGATCACGCCAAGCCCCAGCGTGATCAGCACGAATGTCGCGATGCCGCTCAGAACGTTAAAGGCCAGAAGCCCGGTCAGGTCCATCACCCGCTCCCCTTGCTTGCGTTAACACCCGGGACCGCGCGGTCCCGGGCTCAGTCTGCCGATGTGGCGCTTACAGGCTCGGCGTGAACTGCTTGGCCATGCGCGGGTTCTTGATCAGATCGCACTGGGTGCCGGTATCGGTCGGCGTCTGGTTCGGGAAGGTCGCCATGATGTCCCATTTGCGGTCGACCGGCTTGGCCAAATAGGCGGTGCGGATGGTGGCGTGCAGCTGCGGGTCCAGCGTCACATGCCCGGCCGGGCTGTCGATCGAGATGCCGCTCTCCAGCGCCTTGATCACCTTGGCGCGGTCCACCGAACCGGCCTTCTTCACGCCTTCCGCCCAGAGCATGATGCCGTCATAGGTGGCGCTGTCCAGCTCGGAGAGATCCTTGCTGCTGCCGGGGAATTTCGCGTCCATCCCTTTCAGGAAGGCGGCGTTCTGCGGGTTGTCGAGATCGTTGTAATAGCCAAAGCTGGTGACGATGCCGTTGGTGGTGGAGGTATCCATGCTCACCAGCTCGTCGCCGAGGCCAAATACCGAGGAGCCGAGCGGGATCTTGCTCTTCATCCCGGCCGCGTCCCACTGCCGGTAGAAGCCGGAATGGTTGGCGCCGACCAGGGCGGAGAAGACGAAATCCGGGTTCGCCTGCTCGATGCGGCTGATCGCGGAGGCGAAATTGGTGACATCGAGCGGAAAGAAATCCGTGGCGACGGCGGCGGCGCCGCCATCCTTCAGATATTTCTGCACCCACTGCGCGGTGATGTGGCCGTAATTATAATCGGCGGCGATGATGTAGCATTTCTTGCCCCAGTTCTTCAGGGCGTAATCCACCACATGGCTCACCGTCTGCGAGGGGGTGGTGCCGGTGCAGAAGACATTATGGTCGCAGACGCCGCCTTCATACTGGGTGTTGTAGAAATACAGCGTCTTGAAACGGTCGAGCGTCGGGCGGATGGCCTCGCGCGAGGCGGAGGTGATGCCGCCCTGCACCACGTCCACCTTGTCCTGCAGCACCAGCTGCTGGGCATATTGCGAGTAGAGCTGCATGGAGGATTGGGTGTCGTAGCTGATCAGCTGGATCGGCCGGCCGAGCAGCCCGCCCGCCTTGTTCAGCACATCCACGGCATATTGCGTGGTCTGCGTCATACGGCTGCCTTCGAGGCCGATGGTGCCGGTGGAATCCAGCAGGCTGCCGAGCTTGATCGGTGTCTCCGCCAGCGCATTGCGGGCATAGAAGGGCATCGCCAGCACGCCGGCGGCGCCGGCCCCCAGCTTCAAGGCATTGCGTCGGCTAACGGTCTTCGTCTTCATGAAAGGCTCTCCTTGATCCGCATGAGCCGGAATGCCCGACCCGCCTGATGCGAGAGCTGTTGCAAAGCCAATGCCAAAGAATCCACAAACCGGGCAAATCAGTCATTTCAATCGCTTTGCCGGCGCGCTGTTTCTGGGCTGCCGCCCCTGTGGGCTGGTATGGTCGAAAACCCACATCATTTGCCTAATTCGAAATCAGGTCAGGTTTTTGCCTGCATAGAGTTTCGGCCGCCAAATGCCGGGGGCGCGCCCGCTGCCGGCATAGGGCCAGCCCTGTCATCCGGCTCTGGTTGCACCGGGCCGCGGAGTCTAAGCTCGCGCCCGGAAGGTGAGGAGACAGAGAGATGGCATCCTATCGCATTGCATTGATCCCCGGAGACGGGATCGGCGGCCCGGTGATCGCGGCGGCCTGGGCGGTGCTGCAGGCGGCGGCGCGGGCGGAGGGCGTCACCCTGGCGGCGGAAAGCTTCCCCTGGTCCTGCGCCTACTACCTCGAAACCGGCCGGATGATGCCGGCCGACGGGATCGAGACGCTGCGCGGCTTCGATGCGATTTTGCTGGGCGCCGTCGGCTGGCCGCAGAGCGTGCCGGATTCGGTCTCGCTGCACGGGCTGTTGCTGCCGATCCGCAAGGCCTTTGTGCAATACGCCAATATCCGTCCGCACCGGCTGCTGCCGGGGGTGCAAGGGCCGCTGCGGGCCGAGGGGTTCGATATTCTCTGCATCCGCGAAAACACCGAGGGCGAATATGCCGGGGCCGGCGGGCGGGTGCATCAGGGCAGCGCGGATGAGGTGGCGGTGGAGACCTCGATCTTCACCCGCGCCGGGGTGGAGCGCATCCTGCGCTTCGGCTTCGAGCAGGCCCGTGCCCGGCGCGGCAAGCTCGCCTCCGTCACCAAATCCAACGCGCAGAAATACAGCATGGTGTTCTGGGACGAGATCACCGACCTGGTCGCGGCCGCGTATCCGGATGTCGAGGTGACGCGTTATCATATCGACGCGATGGCGGCGCGGATGGTGATGGCGCCTCAGAGCCTGGATGTGGTTGTCGCCTCCAACCTGTTCGGCGACATCCTCACCGATCTGGGCGCGGCGATTCAGGGCGGGCTGGGCTTTGCCGCCTCCGCCAATATCGACCCGACGCGCCGCTCGCCCTCGATGTTCGAGCCCGTGCACGGCTCGGCGCCGGATATCGCGGCGCTGGGCATCGCCAACCCGATCGCGTCGATCTGGTCCGGGGCGATGATGCTGGAGCATCTGGGCGAGCCAGCGGCGGCGAAACGGGTGATGCGGGCGGTGGAGGCGGTCACGGCGCGCGGTATCGGCAGCAGGCCGGGCCAGGACAAGACCGATGCGATCACCGCCGCCATTCTCAGCGCGGTGGGGTGAGGTTGCGCGCCATCTCCGCCGGCGGGTCGCCGGCGCGATCCGCGATGAACAGCTCGGCGCAGATCAGCACCGGATTCAGCCCCTTCGCCGGCCGGCCCCGATGCAGCCGCCCCGCCACATCGACCAGCACGATCTCGATCTCCGCCATGCCCGCCCCGTCCGGCCCCGGACGGATCTCGCCCTCCAGCACCAGCAGCTCGGTCGGTTGCGCCGGGACGTCCCGGCCATCCGTGAACCGCACCCCGATCAGGCTGCCAATCCCGCTCAAAATCCGCCCCTGCCGGAGCCCATGACGCCGGCAGATCGTTTCGATCGCGCTGATGAAATCCTCATTCGGGCCGATCCGCGCGACGATCAGCCCGCCCGCTCCGCCAGCCCCGTCCGCCGCTTCCGGCCGGAACAAAGTGAAATTGGTCTCAGGGTCGAAGCGCGCCTGCAGGCTCACCGCGCCGGTGCCGGTCAGGCGGGCCTTCAGCGGTGCCGCCAGGCGGGCCTCGCCTGGCAGAATATGCCCGGCCATCTCCCGCCCCGCCGCATCGCGCCAGAGCGCGTGGCAATGCAGAAAGGCCGCGCCATCCTTGAAGCCGAAACTCGCCGTCGCCGCATCCAGCCGCACCGTCCCCTCAGGGGCGTGCGTGGCGCTATAATAGGCCACGTGCTGGTCGGATTCGGCGTGGGCCGGCAGCACAAAGCGCATCGGCGCCAGCAAAGCGCCATGCAGCGTGACGGCGCCGGCGGTGATGCCATGGCGCGCCGCCTGCGCGCCGACAGCCTCGGCCAGCGTCAGGCCCGGTTGCAGGTCGATATCGAAAATCCGTTGCGCGCATCGAAAACTTTCAATCCGCGTCGGGCGCGCTGGCCCGGGCTGGCGCAGACATTTCCTCAGGCCCTCGGGCAGCAGGCCCTGCATGGATGCGCTCACTGATTGTCCTCCCCGAATTCGTACTTAAACCGTTACAACCACGCCGCTCGCCGTTAAGGCTAGGCGCCGGGGCGGGCGCCATCAAGCCGGCCCCAAGCGGCCGCGCCAAGCTATTGAACAAGGAGGTCTTTCCGGCCTAGAGCAACATTCGACCAAATGGAATCGTTTGATCGGATAAAGTTGCTCGCTCAAACAAAAAGCGAGAGCGTGTTCCGCGCCCCAAGGTGAGCGGAACACGCTCTTGGCCAAGCGGCTGGGCCGGGGCGCAGACAGGGTATCGGAGGAAAGATGAAGGGCCGCGGACGGTGTTTGGCGATCGCCTTGATGGGGATGACCCTCTCGCAGCCCGCCTGGGGCGAGGCGCCGCAGGATCTCCGCCAGCTTGCCGAACGCGGCAATCAGGTGGCGCAAACCCTGCTCGGGCTGGATGAGCTGACCGGCCAGGACATGCCGAAGGACGAGGCCCAGGGGCTGCTCTGGCTGCGCCGCGCCGCCCGCCAGAACAACAAGCAGGCGCAATATTATCTTGGCCTGGCCTATGATCGCGGCCAGGGCGTGAAGACCGATCCGCACGAAGCCGTCTTCTGGTACGAAAAGGCGGCGGCGCAGAATTTCGCCCCGGCGCAGAATAATCTGGGGTTTCATTACAAGGATGGGCGCGGCGTGAAGCGCGACCCGGCCCGCGCCGCGTTCTGGTTCACGAAAGCCGCCGCCCTGGGCGACCAGGCCGGGCAGACCAATCTGGCGCAGCTCTACGATACCGGGGTCGGGGTGCGCCGCGACCCCGCGACGGCGGTGGAATGGTACGCCAAGGCCGCTGCCCAGGGCGATGCGGTGGCGCAGAGCCGGCTGGGCACCCATTACCGCACCGGCGACGGCGTGCCGCGCGATGCCGCGCTGGCGGCGCAATGGTACCGCAAGGCCGCCGATCAGGGCGATGCCTATACCGAGGACCAGCTGGGCACTCTCTATGCAACCGGCGAGGGCGTGCCCAAGGACGCGGCCGAGGCCGCCAGCTGGTTCGCCAAGGCGGCGGCGCAGGGCGAGGTGGATGCCGAGAAGCAGCTGGGCGGGCTCTATAGCAGCGGCCAGGGCGTCACCCAGGATCCCACCCAGGCCGCCTATTGGTACGAAAAAGCCGCCGCCCAGGGCGATGAGGTGGCGCAGACCGATCTGGCGGTGATGTACGATGCCGGGCGCGGCGTGAAGCAGGATTACGGCAAGGCCGCCTATTGGTCGCAAAAGGCGGCGCAGGCGGGCGATCCGGTGGCGCAGACCAATCTCGCCATCCTGTATTATTACGGTCGTGGCGTCCCCCGGGATGCCGCGCAGGCCGCCAGCTGGTTCGCCAAGGCGGCCCGCCAGGGCGCGGCCGAGGCGCAGTTGAGCCTGGGGCTGCTCTACCAGAATGGCGAAGGGGTGAATGTCGATTTCAGCAAGGCCTATGTGTGGCTGGCGCTGGCCGCGGCGCATGGCAATGCGCAGGCGGCCACCGCCCGCGATGCCCTGGCCGCGCGCATGGCGCCCGCCGCGCTCGCCGCCGCGCAGGCCCAGGCCGCCGCCGGGCAGTTGCCCGCCGGCCCGTAACGCTGCTGAATCTGGCCGGCGGCGCTATACAACAGGGCCTGGAATTGAATACACACTCATTGCATGAACGCGCCGTAATGATGGCGTAACCGCTTGCCGCCGGATGCGCCGGAGAAGGTCGAACGATGATGGTTGATGGACGTACCGCGCGGCTTCTTGCCCCCCTGGCTTTGGCGCTGGGCCTGCTGGGGGGTGCGGCGCGGGCGCAACCGGCGGTGCCGGCCGCTCCCGCCCAAGCCGCGCCGCTGCCGCCGCTGAACGCCGCCGCCGCCCGCGCCTTGGGCGATGCCTATGATTCCGGCACCGGCCTGCCGCAGAGCTTCGCCAATGCCGCCTTCTGGTATGGCCGCGCCGCGAAGCTGGGGGATATGGCGGCGCAGGACCGGCTCGCCCGCATGTATGCGCTGGGCCAGGGCGTGCCGAAGGATGAGGGCGCCGCCGCCTACTGGTTCGCCAAGGCCGCCGCCCAGGGCGATACCGGCGCGGCGCTGGCGCTCGGCAATGCCTATGCGCAAGGGATCGGCGTACCGCGAGACGATGCCAAGGCCAGCCATTGGTATGAACAAGCCGCCGATGCCGGCAACGCCCAGGCGCAGGCGGCGCTGGGACAATATTACGCCACCGGCCAGGGCGTGCCGCATGACGATGCCAAGGCGCAAACCTATTTCGCCGCCGCCGCCGCCCAGGGCGACGCGCAGGCCGAATATCGGCTGGGCGAGGATTACGCGCAGGGGCGCGGCGTCACCCAGGATCAGCGCCTGGCCGCGCAATGGTGGGCCAAGGCCGCCGCGCAAAATCTCGCCGCCGCGCAGAACGCACTGGGCGATGCCTATGCGGCCGGGGCCGGCCTGGCCCGCAGCCCGGCCCAGGCGGTCTATTGGTGGCGGCGCGCCGCCGCGCAGGGCAACCAGGAGGCGCAGACCAGCCTGGGCCAGGCCTATCTGAACGGCGAGGGCGTGCCCAAGGATGCGCAGATTTCGGTGTACTGGACGATGCTGGCGGTGAGCCCGCACCCCGCCGCGCCGCCCGCATCGACCATTCCGCTGCCCGCGCCCGTCGCCGCGCCCGCGTCCATGCCCGTCCCGATGCCGCCGGCGCACGCGCGGGCCAGATACTCCCCCCATCGTCCGGCGCATCCGCGCATCCCCAAGGCCCGTGCGGCAAAGCCGGCGCACCACGCGGCGCCAGCTCTCAAAACCCATACCGCGCCGTCCCATCCCGCCAAGCCGCCAGCCTCGGCGCCGGCCCCGAAGCCGTCCTCGACGCCGCATGAGGCCGTTACGCAGCCCGCGCCGCAGGCGGCGCCGCACCCGGCAACGGCCCCGGCGCCTGCCATCCCGGCCGCGCCGGCTCACCCTGCCGCGGCGCAACCCACCCCTCTCACGCCGCCCCCGGCCCCCGTGCCGCCGATGCCCGCGCCCGCTGCGCCCGCGCCCGCTCAGCCGGCCCCGGCCGCATCCAGCCCGCCGCCGGCCGCCGCGTCGCCCCAGCCGCCCTCGCCAGCCCTGCAACTCCCCGCCGCGACCAAGACCGAATTCCAGCCCAGCTCGGGGCCGTAACCCCTCCGGCGGACCCCAGTCCCGGACTTAACAGGCCAACGGTGCGGCCCGCGCGCTTTTGGCAGGAAAGTTGCTGAGCCGGAGATCATGGACCGCGCCTCGCCATGAAAATCCTGCTCGCCGATTCCAACGCGGCCCGTCGTGAGGCACTCTCTGCCCAGTTCACCAAGCTCGATGCCGCATTTTCCATCACCGCCCTGGCCAACGACGCCTCGCTGCTGGCCGAGGTGGAGCGGCTTCGCCCGGATGTGGTGCTGGTGGACATGGCCAGGCCGGATCGCGACATGCTGGATTCCCTGCCCGCCCAGGGCGGCACCCCGCCGGTGGTGATGTTCCTGGACGGCGCCGATCCCGCCTTCATGCAGGAGGCGATCAGTGCCGGCGTCAGCTCCTATCACGGCCAGGACGTGGCGCCGGATGCCGCCAAGCTGGTGATGCGCCTCGCCGTTGCCTTCTTTCAGCGCAACCAGCAGGCGACGGCGAAATTGCAGGAGGTGGAGGAGCAGGCGGAGCAGCGCCGTGCCATCGACGCCGCCAAGCGCCTGCTGATGAAGGAAGAGCGCATGAGCGAGCCGGCGGCGCATCGCTTCCTGCAACGCCGCGCCATGGACCAGCAGAAACGCCTGGCGGATGTCGCGGCGGATTATTTGGCCGCGCAGACGCGGCAAGGGCAGAAACCATGAATGATGTGATCCGTCTGGGCCTGCTGCGGCTCTGCGACGCCGCCCCGGTGATCCTGGCCGCGCATGAGGGGCTGTTCGCCGCCGCCGGGCTCAATGTGGCGCTCTCGGTCGAGCCCTCCTGGGCGAATATCGCCGACAAGCTCGCCTTCAACCTGCTGGACGGGGCGGTGATGCTGGCGCCGCTGGCGCTGGCCTGCGCCGGCGGGCTGCGCGGGGCGAGGATCGATCTGGCGGTGCCGATGAGCCTGTCCAGCAACGGCAACGCCATCACTCTGGCGGCGTCCATGCAGAGCGCCTTCGCGGCGGGCGGCATCAAGGCGGTGGCGGCGGCGAAGCGGCCGCGCCTGGCGGTGGTGCACGGGTTTTCCTCGCATGATCTGCTGCTGCGCCATTGGCTCGCGGGGCAGGGCGTCACGCCGGAACGCGATGCCGACATCACCGTGCTGCCGCCGGCCGAGATGGTCGGCGCGCTCGCCGCCGGCGCCATTGACGGATTCTGCGCCGGCGCCCCCTGGGGGCTGGTGGCGGCGACGGCAGGGCTGGGCTTCACCGCCGCCCTCAGCCGCGAGATCTGGCCCGACCACCCGGAGAAATGCCTGGCCCTGCGCGGCGATTTCGCCAGCGCCGAGGCGGCGCGGCTGGAGGCGCTGCTGCGCGTGCTGCTGCGCGCCCAGCATCTCTGCGCCGCGCCGGACGGTCGCCAGGCCCTCAGCCAGCTGCTGGCCCGTCCGGAATATCTGGACCTTCCGGCGACGCTGCTGCTGGCGGCGCTGGACCCGGCGCAAGGCGGCCCCGCTTTCACCGCCCCTTACCCGTCCCCGGCCTATGGCCAATGGTATGCGCACCAGATGCATCTCTGGGGCCGCGCCCCCGCCGGGCTGGAGGCGCTGGCCCCGCAGCTCTACCGTCCGGATTTGTTCCTGCGCGCCGGCGGAGAGGCGCGCGACATCGCCTTGCCGCCTCTGAGTGTCGATTTTGAATAAAAAATCGGCGTCATGGTGTTTATCTAGACATATTTTGCCACAATTGAATCCATCATCGCTTCAAGAGTGCATTTTTAATCAAAATCCCGATTGAACCCTGGCGCGCCGATTTGGTTTAACGGCTCATGCGGCGCGATGCCCGCAGGCCGCCCGGTCAAAGAGGATCAGGCAGGCGGATGGGGATGCCCCCGTTCATTGATCTCGCGGGCCAAGGGCGGCCGGCGTGCGGCGAAGCAACAGCGCCGCCTCGAGGTTTTTCGATGTCTCAAGCCCAGGGCAAGAGCTTTCTGCAATCCGGCCACACCCCCACGCTGCTGGCCGCCTTTCTGTATTTCGATCTCAGCTTCATGTGCTGGGTGCTGCTGGGGCCGCTTGGCATCCAGATTGCCAAGGCCCTGCATCTCGACCCCGCGCATAAAGGGCTGATGGTCGCCACCCCGGTTCTGGCCGGCGCCATCCTGCGGCTGTTCAACGGCGCCATGGCGGACCGCATCGGCGGCAAGAAAGCCGGCATCGTCGCGCAGAGCATCGTCATTCTCGGTCTCGCCGCCGCCTGGTTCTTCGGCATTCCCGGCTTCTCCGCGCTGCTCGGTCTGGGCGTGGTGCTGGGCATGGCCGGCGCCTCCTTCGCCATCGCGCTGCCGCTGGCCTCGCGCTGGTATCCGGTCGAGCATAAGGGCAAGGCGATGGGCATTGCCGGGGCCGGCAATTCCGGCACCGTGCTGGCCGCGCTCTTCGCCCCGGCGTTGGGCCTCGCCTTCGGCTGGACCAACGTCTTCGGCCTCACCGCGATTTTGATGAGCGTGGTGCTGGCGCTGTTCATCCTCCTCGCCAAGGACGCGCCAGGGCAGGGGCCGAAAATCTCGGCGCGGGATTATCTCAGCGTGCTCGGCATGAAAGACACTTACTGGTTCATGCTGTTCTATGGCGTCACCTTCGGCGGTTTCGTCGGGCTCGCCTCCTCGCTGCCGATCTATTTTCACACCCAGTACGGTCTGGCGCCGGTTGATGCCGGCTATGCCAGCGCCGCCTGCGTTTTCGCCGGCTCCATGGTGCGCCCGCTCGGCGGAGCGCTGGCGGACCGCTTCGGTGGCATCAACGCGCTCTCCTTCATGTACCCGATCGCCGCCCTGGCGCTGCTGGCGGTGAGCTTCGGCCTGCCGACCATGCCGATGGCGCTGGCCGGCTTCGTCATCGCCATGCTGGCGCTGGGCATGGGCAATGGCGCGGTGTTCCAGCTGGTGCCGGTACGCTACATCAAGGAGATCGGCGTGATGACCGGCATCGTCGGCTGCGCCGGCGGCATAGGCGGCTTCTATCTCGCCTCCTCGCTCGGCTTCGCCAAGCAATGGACCGGCTCCTACCAGGCGGGATTTCTGATCTTCGCTGGCCTCGCCTTGGTCGCCTTCATCGGCATCAACATCGTCCGCAATGAATGGCGCATCAGCTTCTCCCGCGGCTACGCGGAAGGCTCCGTTCGCATCTGAAGGCGCAATTCAAGGAAAAGGAGTGACGCGATGGGCAAGGAAAAACTGGTTGTCATCGGCAACGGCATGGCCGGCATGCGCACCGTGGAGGAAATCCTGGCGCGTGATCGCGGCAAATATGAAATCACCGTGTTCGGCGCCGAGCCGGAGCCGAATTATGACCGCATCATGCTCTCCCCGCTGCTGGCGGGCGAGAAGAGCTTCGCGCAGATCGTCATCAATTCCCTCGACTGGTACGCGCAGAACAAGATTGAGCTGATCGCCGGCGAGCATGTGGACTGGATCGACCGCGCGCGGAAAATCGTGCGCGGCGCCAATGGCACCGCGCGCGCTTACGATAAATTGCTGCTGGCGACAGGCTCGAATCCCTTCACCCTGAAGCTGCCCGGCGTGGGCCGCCCCGGCGTCATGACTTTCCGCTCCAAGGCGGATGTCGACGACATGCTGGCCATTGCCGCCCCGGGCAGGAAGGCCGTGGTCATCGGCGGCGGCCTGCTCGGGCTGGAAGCCGCGCACGGGCTCAATCTGCGCGGCATGGAGGTCGCCATCGTGCATCTGATGCCGACGCTGATGGAGCGCCAGCTCGATGCCTCCGCCGCGCATCTGCTGGAACAGAAACTCAGCCAGCGCGGCATGCGCATCTTCACCAGCGCCAATACCGAAGCTTTTGACGGCGAGGGCGAGGATGGCCCGGTGAGCGCCGTGCTGCTGAAGGACGGCACCCGCATCGAGGCGGATCTGGTGGTGATGGCGGTCGGCATTCGCCCCAATGCCGGGCTCGGCCGCGCCGTCGGGCTGGACTGCGATCGCGGCATCAAGGTCGATGCGTCATTGCGCACCTCGGACGAAAACATCTTCGCCATCGGCGAATGCGTGGAATTCGAGACACAATGTTTCGGTCTCGTCGCGCCGATCTGGGACATGGCAAAAGTCGCCGCCGACCATCTCACCGGCACGGCGCACACCGAATTCATGCCCATCGCCACCGGCACCCGGCTGAAAGTCTCCGGCATCGAGATGTTCTCCGCCGGCGAATTCCTGGGCGATGCCGGCACCGAGGATGTGGTGCTGCGGGATGCCGCGCGCGGAATTTATAAACGCCTGGTGCTGCGCGGGGACAGGCTGGTCGGCGTCGTCTGTTTCGGCGATGCCTCTGATGCCAGCTGGTATTTCCAGCTGCTGAAGGATGGCGCGGATCTCGGTGATCTGCGTGAAACCGTGATCTATGGCCCGCTCGCCGCCGCCGGTGATCCGCTGGAGAGCCTTGCTTTGCTGGGCGAGGATGCGGAAATCTGCGGCTGCAACGGGGTGAAGAAAGGCACCATCATCGGCGCCATCGAAGGCGGCTGCGGTTCGCTGGACGAAGTCCGCGCCTGCACCAAGGCCTCCGCCTCCTGCGGCTCCTGCACCGGGCTGGTGGAAGGGCTGCTGAAACTCACGCTGGGCGCGGATTTCAAACCCGCCGGCGTCAAGCCGATGTGCAAATGCACGGCCCATGGGCATGACGAGGTCCGCCGCCGCATTCGCGGCCAGGCGCTGAAAACCATCCAAGCCGTGATGCAGGCGCTGGAATGGACCACGCCGGATGGCTGTGCCGCCTGCCGCCCGGCGCTGAATTTCTACCTGATCTGCGAATGGCCTGGCGAATACAGGGATGATTCGCAATCGCGCTTCGTCAATGAACGCATGCACGCCAACATTCAGAAGGACGGCACCTACTCGGTCATCCCGCGCATGTGGGGCGGTGTGACCTCCGCCAAGGAGCTGCGCGCCATCGCCGATGTCTGCGACAAATTCGCCATCCCGACGGTGAAGATCACCGGCGGCCAGCGCGTCGATATGCTGGGGGTGAAGAAGGAGGATTTGCCCGCCGTCTGGGCGGATCTGAACGCCGCCGGCATGGTCTCCGGCCATGCTTACGGCAAGGCACTGCGCACGGTGAAAACCTGCGTCGGCTCGGAATGGTGCCGCTTCGGCACGCAGGATTCCACCGCCATGGGCATCGCCCTGGAGAAAATGACCTGGGGCTCCTGGCATCCGCATAAGGTCAAGCTCGCCGTCTCTGGCTGCCCGCGCAATTGCGCGGAAGCGACGATCAAGGATTACGGCGTCGTCGCCACCGAAGCGGGGTGGGACCTGCATGTCGGCGGCAATGGCGGCATCAAAGTGCGCGCCACCGAGCTGCTCTGCAAAGTCACCACCGAGGCGGAGGTTCTGGAATATTGCGGCGCCTTCCTGCAACTCTACCGCCAGGAAGCGCGTTATCTGGAACGCACCGCGCCGTGGATCGAACGCGTCGGCCTGAAATATGTGCAGGAGCGCATCGTGGACGATGCGCAAAACCGTGCCGCCCTCTACGAGAAATTCCTCTACGCGCAGAGATTCGCGCAGATCGACCCCTGGGCGCAGGAAGCCGCCACCAACCAAACTTCCTATCTGCCGCTGGCGGAGCTGGTCTAATGGATATGAACATCCCTCTCTTCACCGATGTCGGCGCGCTCACCGAGATTCCGCGCCTGGGCGCGCGCTGCGTGAAAACCGCCTTCGGCGACATCGCGATCTTCCGCACCAATGACGACCGCGTCTTCGCCTTGCGCGACCAATGCCCGCACAAGCAGGGGCCGCTCAGCCAGGGCATCGTGCACGGTACCTCCGTCACCTGCCCGCTGCATGGCTGGGTGATTTCGCTGGAAACCGGTGCGGCGCAGGGGCCGGATACTGGCTGCACCAGCCGCTTCCAGGTGAAGCTGGAAGCCGGGCGCATCCTGCTGGCGGTGGCGCCATGAGCCGGGTGGTGCTGGCCGGGGCAGGGCCGGGCGATCCGGACCTGCTCACCGTGAAAACCCTGCGCCTGCTGCAAACCGCCAGCGTGGTGCTGCATGATTCATTGGTCAGCGAGGAGATCCTGGCGCTGGCCAACCCGCAGGCGCGGCGGATCGATGTCGGCAAACGCTGCTTTCGCCATTCCGCCACCCAGGCGGAAATCTGCGCCCTGCTGGTGCGCGAGGCGCGGGCCACCCCCGGCATCGTGCTGCGCCTGAAAGGCGGCGACCCGATGATCTTCGGCCGCGCCACCGAGGAGATGGACGCGCTGGAGGCAGCCGGCATCGAATATGAGATCATCCCCGGCATCACCGCCGCCCTGGCCGCCGCCGCCACGCTGAAACGCTCGCTGACCCAGCGCATGGTCTCGCGCGCGGTGCATTTCGTCGCCGGCCACACCGCTTATGGCGATATCCCGGCGCATGATTTCGCGGGGCTGGCGCAGCGCGGCGGCACGCTCGCCCTCTATATGGGCGCGCAAACTCTGGGCGGCTTCGCGGCGCATCTGCTGGAGGCAGGGCTGGACCCCGCCACCCCGGCCTTGGCCATCGAAAACGTCTCCCGTCCGGATGAACGCCTGCTCGCCGCCAGCATCGCCACGCTGCCGGCGCTGCTGCGCGCCCAGGCGGGGGAGGGGCCGGTGCTGATCCTGATCGGTGAGGCAATGGCCGGCCGCGTGCCGGCGCGCCTGGCTCTGGCCGCCTGCGTCTGAGGGCTGGCGTGGCAGAGCAGGTCAAATCCGTCTGCCCCTATTGCGGGGTGGGGTGCGGCATCGTGATGCAGGTGGAGCAGGGGCGCATCACCAAGGTCAGCGGGGACAAATCCCACCCCGCCAATCGCGGCCGGCTCTGCACCAAGGGGCAAAGCTGCCATCTGCCGTTGGAGCAGGGGCGGCTGGCCAGCGCCTATATCCGCCCGGCCCGCGCCGATGGGCAGCAGCCTCTGCCCGCTTCCGCCGCCGTGGCGCAAACCGCCGCCCGGCTGCGCGCCATACGGGACGCGCACGGCCCGGATGCGATCAGCTTCCATATCTCCGGCCAGATGTCGCTGGAGGCGCAATATCTCACCAACAAGCTGGCGAAAGGCTTCATCCGCACCCGCCATATCGAGGCCAATTCCCGCCTCTGCATGGCCAGCGCCGCCACCGGCTACAAACAGTCTCTGGGCGCCGACGCCCCGCCCGGTTCTTATGATGATCTCGACGAGGCCGATATATTTCTGGTCATCGGCGCCAACATGGCCGATTGCCACCCGATCCTGTTCCTGCGCCTGCTGGACCGGGTGAAGCAGGGGGCCAAGCTGATCGTCGTCGATCCGCGCCGCAGCGCCACGGCGGAGAAGGCGGATCTGTTCCTGCAGCTCAAGCCCGGCACGGATATCGCCCTCATCAACGGCCTGCTGCGTCTGCTGCACGAGGCCGGCCAGACCGACCCGGCCTTCATCGCCGCGCATACCGAAGGCTGGGAGGCGATGCTGCCGTTGCTGGCCGATTACGGGCTGGCGCGGGTGGCGGACATTACCGGGCTGGATGCGGCGGATATCACCCAGGCGGCGGCCTGGATCGGGCGCAGCAAGAAATTCGTCAGCCTGTGGACGATGGGGCTGAACCAGAGCGTGCGCGGCACCTGGAACAGCAATGCGCTGTGCAATCTGCATCTGGCGCTGGGCGCCATCTGCCAGCCAGGCGCCGGGCCGTTCTCCCTCACCGGCCAGCCCAACGCCATGGGCGGGCGCGAGATGGGTTATATGGGCCCCGGCCTGCCCGGCCAGCGCAGCACCCAGAGCCCGGCCGACCGCGCCTTCACCGAAACCATCTGGAACATTCCCGCCGGCAGCCTGCGCGATGCCCCGGCCAGCGGCGCGGTGGCGATGTTCGATTCGATGGCGCAAGGCGAGATCAAGGCCTGCTGGATCATCTGCACCAACCCCGTCGCCAGCATGCCGGCGCGCGGGCGCACCATCGAAGGGCTGAAAGCAGCCGAACTGGTGATCGTCCAGGATGCCTTCCTGGACACCGAAACCGCCCCGTACGCGGATATCCTCCTCCCCGGCGCGCTCTGGGCCGAGGCGGACGGGGTGATGGTGAATTCCGAGCGCAACATGACCCTCGCCCCCCAGGCCGTGCCCCCGCCCGGCGCGGCGATGGCGGATTGGCGCTGGATCGCGCAGGTGGCCACCGCGATGGGCTATCCCGGCTTCGCCTATGCCAATGCGGCGGAGATTTTCGAGGAGATCAAGCGTTTCTCCAATCCGCAAACCGGCTATGACATCTCCGGCGCCAGCCATGCCCGGCTGGCGGATACCCCGCTGCAATGGCCGGTCGGCCCGCAATCCGGCCCCCGCAATCCGGTGCGCTATATGGAACGCGGTGAGCCCTTTTTCCCCACCGCCTCCGGCCGCGCGATCTTCCATCCGCGCCCCTGCTTGCCCCCGGCGGAGCTGCCGGACGCGGCATTTCCCTTCATCCTCAATACCGGCCGGGTGCAGCATCAATGGCACACCCTGACCAAGACCGGGAAAGTCCCGGCCTTGAACAAGCTTAATCCCGGCCCGTTCGTCGAAATCCATGCGCGGGATGCCGCCGCGCTGGGGCTGCGGGAAGGCGACAGCCTGGCGCTGCGCTCCCGCCGCGGCCGCGCCGTGCTGCCGGCCTTGCTCAGCCCGCGTGTGCAGCCGGGCCAGCTCTTCGCGCCCTTCCATTGGAACGACGTGTTCGGGGATGATCTGGCGGTCAACCAGCTCACCAGCCCGGCGGTGGACGCCGCCTCGCTGCAGCCGGAATTCAAGATCTGCGCGGTGGCGCTGGAAGCTGTCGCGGCGGTGAGGCAGGCGGTGGAGCTGCCAGAGACGCTGGCCGGGCGGCCGTCCCAGGCGCCGGCGGGAGCGGCGGTCAGCATTCTCTATGCCTCGCAAACCGGCACCGCGGCGGCCCAGGCGCAGGCGGCGGCGCAGCGCCTGGGCCTCATCGCCCGGCCGATGAACGAGGCCAGCCCCGCAACCCTCGCCGGCACCGTGCTGCTCTTCGCCGCCAGTTTCGGCGATGGCGAGGCGCCGGACAATGCCGCCCGCTTCTGGCAGGCGCTGGCGGCGAAGGACGCGCCCCGGCTGGAAGGGCTGCGCTTTGGCATTCTCGGCTTCGGTGATTCCGCCTATACGCGCTTCTGCGGCTTCGCGGCGGCGCTGGAGGCGCGGCTGCAGGCGCTGGGGGCCAGCGCCCTGCTGCCCCGGCGCAATTGCGAGCCGGGCGAAGAGGCGGCGGCGCAAGCCTGGATCGATGCCGCGCTGCCGGCGCTGGGGGCCAGCGCTGCCCCCGCCGCGCCCGCCTTGTCCGGCGTCACCCGCGCCACCCCGTACCGTGCCCGGCTGATCGGCAATCACCGCCTCAACCAGGCCGGGTCGCAGAAGGACACAAGGCAGATCATCTTCGACCTCGCCGGTGCCGGCATTGCCTATCAGCCCGGCGATGCGCTCGGTGTCTGGCCGGAAAACGACCCGCTGGCGCTGGAGGAGCTGGCGCGCCTCACCGGGCTGGCGCCCGAACAGCTGGCCGGGCGCGACATCTCCCGCCTCACCCCGGCGATCCTGGCATTCTGCGCTGCCCGCGCCCCGGCCCTGGCCACCGGCCCGGCGCCGGACCCGGCCTTGCCCTGGCACAAAGGCTGGCAGCTGCGCGATCTGCTGGCCGCGCATCCGGTGAAGGCCAGCAAGGAGGAATGGCTGGGGCTGCTCAAGCCGCTCACCCCCCGGCTCTACTCGATCGCCTCCAGCCTCGCCGCGCATCCGGATCAGGTGCATCTGACCGTGAATATCCTGCGCTATGAGGCCGCCGGGCGGCAAAGCGGCGGGCTCTGCTCGCGCTTCCTGGCGGACCGGGCGCGGGAGGCGGCGCTCTTCATCCAGCCCAACCCGCATTTCCGCCTGCCGGCGGACGATGTGCCGATCATCATGATCGGCCCCGGCACCGGCATCGCCCCGTTTCGCGGCTTCCTGCAGGAGCGCCAGGTAAGAGGCGCGCGCGGCCGCAACTGGCTGGTCTTCGGCGAGCAGCGCGCCGCTTGCGATTTCTATTACCGCGAAGAGCTGCAGGGGCTGGCGCAGGCCGGGTCTCTGCATCGCCTCTCCACCGCCTTCTCGCGCGACCAGGGGCGGAAAATCTATGTTCAGGACCGGCTGCGCGAGGAGGGGGCGCATCTATGGGCCTGGCTGCAGGAGGGGGCGTGCCTCTATATCTGCGGCGATGCCGGGCGCATGGCCAAGGATGTGCATGCGGCCCTCGGCCAGATCATCGCCGCGCACGGCGCTCTGGAGGCCGATGCGGCGTCTGCCTATCTGGACCGGCTGGCGGCCGAAAAGCGCTATCTGCGCGATGTCTATTGATCCCTCTGGCTGGCCGCTTTACCCCGCTCTGGCACTGTACAAGGGGGAAGTCTCGTCTTGCAGTCACCCCTCATAGCTGTACGAGACCATGTCCCACCAAGCCGCGCTCGACCTTCTGGAAACTCCGCCGCCTTGCATCGCTTTGCCGCCGATCCTGGCGTTTCTGGCGCGTGAATACGGGCTGCACGGCACGCTGACGCGGCTGCCCAGCGAGAAAGACCTCACCTTTGGGCTGGAGACCGCGCGTGGGCGGGAGTGGGTGGTGAAAATCGCCAATATCGCCGAGCCGCCGGAGGTTCTGGCGCTGCAGGTGGCGGCCCTCGACCATCTCGCCGTCACCGCGCCGGATCTGGGCACCGCGCGCGTGCGCCGGACGCTGACGGGGGAGGTGTTTCCCCGCATCCGCGACGATCAAGGGGCGGCGCATGTCATGCTGGTTGTCTCCTATGTCGCCGGCGCGCAGATCGGCGGCGAGGCGCTGAACGCGGCGGATGCGGCGGCCATTGGCGGCATGCTGGCCGGTCTCGATCGCGGCCTGGCCGGCTTCACCCACCCGGCCGCCCAGCGCAATTTGCTCTGGGACCATCGGCGCCTGCCGGATTATACCGGGATGATGGAGATGATCGCCGACCCCGCGCACCTGGCGCTGGCGCGGCGGGCTCTGGCCCGCTACCGCGCGGCGGCGCTGCCGCATCTGGGTACGCTGCGCCAGCAGATCGTGCATAATGATTTCAACCCCTACAACATCATGCGCGATGCAGGCGGCCGGCTCGGGGTGATCGATTTCGGGGATATGCTGCTTGCGCCTTTGGTGCAGGATCTGGCGGTGGCGTTGGCCTATCTGGTGCCGCGCGGCGAGGACGCGCTGGGCCATGCCCCGGCCTGCGTGCGGGCCTATAGCGCAATATTGACCTTGACGCCGCTGGAGCAACAGATCCTCCCGGCGCTGATCGGCGCGCGGGCGGCACTGACCTTGACGATTGCCAATTGGCGCGCCGCCCGCAACCCGGACCGGTCCGGCTATATTCTGCGCAACGCCCCCAGCGCCGCGCGTGCCCTCGCCCGCCTGGACGCGGCGGGGGACGAGGCCACGAAGCTGCTTTTCGCCCCGTAACCCGAGGACCCTCCAATGACCGACGCTCCGCCCTCCGCCTCAGGCCCCAATGCCGGCATGGTCAACGCCTTCTCGGCGCGGGATGCCGCGTTGCTGCCGGCCGGCGATGCGGCTCTGGTCGCCCGCCGCCAGGCGGTGCTGGGGGCGGCCTACCGGCTGTTCTACCGCACCCCGGTGCATCCGGTGCGCGGCCTGGGCTGCAGCCTCTGGGACGCGGAAGGGAATGAGTATCTGGATGTCTATAATAATGTCGCCTCGGTCGGGCATTGCCATCCGCATGTGGTGGCCGCACTCACCGCCCAGGCCTCCACGCTGAACACCCATACGCGCTATCTGCACGAGACCATCCTCACCTATGCCGAGCGGCTGCTTGCCACGCTGCCCGCCGGGATCGGCCGGGCAATGTTCACCTGCACCGGCAGCGAGGCGAATGATCTGGCGCTGCGCATCGCCCGCCACGCCACCGGCGGCACCGGCATCGTCGTCACCGAACTGGCCTATCATGGTGTCACCGAGGCGGTGGCGGCGTTTTCGCCCTCGCTCGGCAAGGCCTCGCCGCTGGGCGCGCATGTGCGCACCGTGCCCGCACCTTCCGGGGAAAATCCCGGTCCGCGCTTCGCCGCCGATGTCGCCGCCGCCTTCGCGGATCTCACCCGCCACGGCATCCGCCCGGCGGCGCTGATCGTCGATACGATCTTCTCCTCCGATGGCGTCTATGCCGACCCGCCGGGCTTCCTGGAAGCGGCGGTGGCGGCCACCCGCGCCGCGGGGGCGCTGTTCATCGCCGATGAGGTGCAGGCGGGCTTCGGGCGCACCGGCCATGGCATGTGGGGCTTCGCGCGGCATGGCGTGGTGCCGGACATCGTCACCTGCGGCAAGCCGATGGGCAATGGCCACCCGATGGCCGGGCTGTTTGCGAAACCGGCTTTGGCCGACGCATTCGGCCAGGCGATGCGCTATTTCAACACTTTCGGCGGCAACCCGGTCTCCTGCGCGGTGGGCATGGCGGTGCTGGATGTGATCGAGCGGGACGGGCTGATCGAGAATGCCCGCACCACCGGCGCGCTACTGATGGAGGGTTTGCGCGGCCTCGGCGCCCGCCATGGTGAAATCGGCGAGGTGCGCGGGGCGGGGCTGTTTATCGGGCTGGCGCTGCGCGATGCGCGGACCGGCGCGCCCTCGGCGGAAATGGCGGCGAAGATCGTCAACGGGCTGCGCGACCGGCGCATCCTGATCAGCGCCACCGGGCCGGATGCGAATGTGCTGAAAATCCGCCCGCCTCTGGTCTTCGGCCCGGCCGAGGCCGACCGGCTGCTCAGCGCCATGGCGGAAATCCTGCGCGGCTGAGCCGGCTGGCGCCCGCGCGCGGCGGGTGGCCTGGGCGGGGTAAGGGGCGCTTCAGCCGCTTCCTCTTCAGCCCGGTCGGTATCAGAGGCTGTTTCAAAAGTCGCTATGGTGAGTCGTCAAGTGGTGATTTGCGAGCACCGGAGCGCAGCAAATCGCCGCTTGGCGGCCGCCAGAGTGGCTTTTCAAACAGCCTCTTAGCTGTTCATCGGTCAACCGTGGGGCTTCGCCCGCCGCCGCGCGGTTGCGGGCGCCGTCCTCAGGGACGGCGACAAACAGGCGGCGATTCGCTTGTTTCAACAATGCATCGAAGCGTCTGATCGACCCATCACGCGGTTAAAATAATTTCGAGGGCCGCAAAAAATGCCGCCAGGTGAGACGCGCCATCCGGCCCGGGAGCGCCGCCGGAATGCTGCAATGTCAGCCCTTTTAACAATGGGTAGTATAAAAAAAGAAACGTAACATACGTTTTTTAACCACATCTCACGGAAATTTGTAGATAATTTTGGTCGATACGCCTTTTTTTACTCGTCTTTAGGTGTTTTAGGTGGCTCAAATTTAACTTTCGCGCGCGCCGGGGCCGTCCGGGCTGGCTTTTTTGGAGTGGTGGGAATGTCTGACACGTGGAATGGGTCATACTCGGGCAACTGGTACAACGACTACAACTGGAGCGGTTATGCTCCGGCCTCTTCCGCGACCGGTAACCAGTCCATCGTCATTTCCGGCACCAACAGCACCCAGCCCTACCTGGCCCCCACGGATAACGGCGCCAACCCGATCGAGGTGGACCAGACCGTGGTCACCAACGGTTCCACCTACACGGTTCTGCAAGAGGACCAGGTCGCGGGCGAGAGCATCACTCTGACCAGCGGCGCCAATCTGACCATCGGCGGCGAGGCGCTGGGCGTTTTCTACGACAATAGCGGCACCACCGCCGCCGGTTACACGATGACCGGCCTGCATGGCGCGCGCTCCTCCACGCCGCGCTATGATTCGCATATGTCGGTCTACGCGGTCGGCACCGACACGCTGACCGTCGAGACGATCAACGAGAATTTCGGCCTGATCGACGCCGCCAACGGCGATACGCTGACCATTGCCAACACCATCGGCGGCAATGCCCAGGCGCTGCACGGCCTGATCAATTACGGCCTGATCTCGGTCAGCGGCTCGGGTCTCATCGACATCACCGCCGGGACCATGGCCGGGCAGACCGTCACCGTCTCGAATTTCTACAATGCCGGCTGGGTCGTCGATAATGGCGGCCAATTGAACATCGAGGCCACTGTGCTGGACGGCGCCAACACCGCCGTCTCCTCCACCACCATCGATGGCTATATCGTCATCGAAAATGGCGGCAACGCCACCCTCTCCGCGGGCTTCGCCACGCAGGAGGAAGTGACCTTCTCCGGCAGCGGCAACACCCTCTCCGTCGCCCAGGGCACGCTGAATAGCGGCACCATCGCCGGCTTCACCTCAGGTGACACGCTGGAGATCGACGGTTTCACCAGCGCCTCCAACATCACCTTCGCCAGCGCCGGCGGCAACACGCTGTTGACCACGAATAATGGCGGCACCGCGACCACCCTGACCCTGGCCGGCAGCCTGGCGAGCCCGGTGGTGATCGGCACCAACAGCGCCGGGGCCGAGTATATCTCCGCCGCGCCCAGCAGCATTTCCAGCGGCACCAACACTCTGGTCGGCGCCAACGGCACCGTCACCGCGGCCAGCACCATGGTCGTCAGCGGCCCCGGCACCCAGCTGAACAGCCACGAGTCGATCTCCGGCGCCGGCACCATCACCATCCAGAACGGCGCCACTTTCGGCCTCTACAACACCGCCGGCAATGACGGGTCGCTGAGCGTCGTCTTTGGCACGCTGGGCGCCGCCAGCTCCCCGAACGAGCTGATCGTCAACGACAACAGCGCCGGCTTCGGCGGTACCATTTCCGGCTTCACCGGCAATGATGTGATCGATCTCGGCGCCTCCGTGCTGCCCACCCTGACCAGCGGCGAGGGGCTCTCCTACAGCTACGCCAACGGCGCGCTCACAATCGCCGAGACCAGCAGCAGCGGCGCCACCGTGGCCAGCACCAAGCTGACCATCTCCGGCACCGGCCTCTCCACCTCCTCTTTCGTGGTGCTCTCCAGCGCCAATGGCGAGCTGGTCGAGACCGCGCCGAGCGCCGCCACCGCCTTCACCTTCACCGGCGCCAGCAATTCGAATTTCGAGCTTTACTCCAACTTCTCCGGCGGCGTTGCCCCTGGCGATGTGCTCTCCGCCAAGGAGAGCGTGACCATCGCGGCCAACACCGCGTCCGTCACCTCCAGCGGCGTGACCGATAACGGCGTGATCTCCGTCGCCTCCGGTGCCAAATTCATCGACTCCGGGTCGCTGAGCGGCACTGGCACGCTGGCGGTTGCGGGTTCCGCGACGCTGACCGGCAACACCACGCTGGGCGCGATCACCGATAGCGGCACGCTGGTTCTCGGCGGCACCGACGCGGCGGCGATCTCGCTGGCTTCCGGCGCGCAGGTGACCATCGCCTCCAATTTCAGCGACAGCAAGGCGATCACCGGCCTCGGTACGCTGACCGTGGATAAGGGTGTGACCGCCTCGCTCGCCTCCGGCTCAAGCTTCGCGGCGATCTATGATTACGGCACCATCGTCGCCGCCGGTTCGCTCTCCGGCCCGGTCAACATGGAAGGTGATGGCGCGGGCAGCGAAGTCGTCTTCAATGCCGGTACCACCGCCCCGGTGCTGACCAATTTCGGCACCACCGACGAGGTCGTGGTCTCCGGCGTTGCCATCCCGACCGGCGATGGCGTTTCGCTGAGCTATAGCGGCGGCGTGCTGACCGAGGCCGTCACCAACAGCTCCGGCGCAACCGTCTCCGCCAACGCGGTATCCCTGGCGGGTGTGGCCGGCACCACCCTGACCAGCGGCTCCTTCGTCGATCTGATCGGCGCCAATGGCGTGACCATCGAGCTGGCCCCGACGGTCACCACCGCCTTCACCTTCACCGGCGCCACCAATTCGAATTTCGAGCTTTACTCGAACTTCTCCGGCGGCGTCGCGCCTGGCGACGTGATCTCCGGCAACGAGACCGTGACCATCGCCGCCAACACCGCCTCCGTCACCTCCGGCGGGGTGACCGATAATGGCATGGTTTCCGTCGCCTCCGGCGCCAATTTCATCGATACCGGTTCGCTCATCGGCACCGGCGTGCTGGCGGTCGCGGGGGCCGCGACACTGACCGGCAACACCACGCTGAGGGCGATCTCCGATAACGGCACGCTGGTGCTGGGCGGCAATGATGCGGCGGCGATCTCGCTGGGCGGCGGCGCACAGGTCACCATCGCCTCCAATTTCAGCGACAGCAAGGCCATCACCGGTCCGGGCACGCTGACGGTCGATAGCGGTGTAACCGCCTCGCTTGCCTCCGGCTCCAACGTCGCCGCCATCTATGATCACGGCACCATCGTCGCGGCGGGTTCGCTCGCCGGGCCGATCAACATGGAAGGCAATGGCGCCGGCAGCGCGGTCGATTTCGCCGGTGCCAACGTCACCAACCATGTGCTGAACAACACGCTGACCAATTTCGGCACCACCGATGCGATCACGCTCTCCAGCGCGAATTTCGGGCTGAACAGCAGCAGCGATGTGCTGAGCGAAACCTACAGCAACAACACGCTGGTGGTGAAAGACCTGACCGACGGCGCGGCGGTGACCATCGCGCTCTCCCTGACCTCCGGCGACAGCGCCAGCTGGTTCAAGGTGAGCGACGCCTCCGGCCAGCTGGTCATCACCCTCTGCTTCTGCGCCGGCACCAACATTGCCACGCCGGACGGCGAGGTTGCCGTTGAGGCGCTGCGCGAGGGCGACCTGGTGCTGACCCAGGATGGCCGCGCTCTGCCGATCCGCTGGCTGGGCCAGAGCCATGTCGCCAAGGCCTTCGCCGACCCCATTCGCTCCTACCCGGTGCGGATCAAGGCCGGCGCCCTGGGCGAGAACCTGCCCAAGCGCGACCTCTGCGTCTCGCCCGACCATGCGATCTTCCTCGATGGCGTGCTGGTCCAGGCCGGCGCGCTGGTGAATGGCGAGAGCATCGTCCGCGAGCACGATGTCGCGGCGCAGTTCACCTACTACCATGTCGAGCTGGCGAGCCATGAGCTGCTGCTGGCCGAAGGTGTGGCGGCGGAAAGCTTCGTCGACAATATCGAGCGCATGCATTTCCATAACTGGGATGAGCGCAGCGCGCCGGAGACCGCGATCGCCGAGCTGCCCTACCCGCGGGCGAAATCCGCCCGCCAGGTTCCGGCCGCGACCCGCGCCCGGCTGCTGGCCTCGGTGCGCCGCGTCGCCTGAGCCCGACGCCGATCATCTGAAAAGGGCGGCTGCGGCCGCCCTTTTTTGTGCCCGCTTCGCGGCCGGGCGGGGAGGCATCTGTGAATATTTTATGGCGCTGGTGCGGATTTTTGCGACTCAGCCCGTGCCAAAACCGCGTGAAGCGCCAGAATCGCCGTTAGCGGCGGACCGGGGCAGCCGCGTTCCATGGCGCGGCGTTCGCCCGGCGGTGGCCGCGCGGGGGAAAACGGCCGCTATGTGCATTTTTAATGCTTTGATAAGTTAGAAAATTTTTCCACGGTTTTGCGTCTCCAACTCCAGCCCGCGCCCGAAATGGGTTGTTTTTGCAATAATCTCAGGGTGGCTGTTTGTTCCGCTAAAGCTATGATGCCCGTCGAAACTTCGTTTCACGCCATAAAAACTACTTAAAGATCGGAAAATTTTTTAAACTCTACTCAAAATTTCAGTCCATAGTGCGGTCACAGCCGGGAGAGGGAGTCTCGTAGTTCGGGCTTCGCACGGTTGGTTTTTTATGGACCCTACGGAGAGTTGAGATGAACTTTGTCAATTTCGCCACCACCGCCCGCCTGCAGAACGACAGCGCCACCTCCTCTCAGAACGAGGATTTCCAGGGCCTGGCGCTGCAGACCCTTCTCAATCGCCGGTTTGATAATCTGCGTCTTGAGCTTGATGCGCCGGCCAGCACCTTTTGGTGCATGATGAAGCCGACCGGTCGGCCGTCTTATACCCATGCGCTGATGCAGGATATCAGCGAAATGCAGGATTTGATCGTTTCCTCCTTCCCGCGCGGGCCCCGCCGCGAAAACAGCCCGTTCAACTGGATGGTGATGGCCTCCGCCGTTGAGGGCATCTACAATCTTGGTGGTGATCTTGGGCATTTTGCCCAGCGTATCCGCCAAAGCGATCTTGATGCGATGCGCCATTACGGCCATGTCGCGGTGAAGGCCGTGCATCGTCATCATATGGCTTTTGACGCGCCGGTGATTACCATGGCGCTCGTGCAGGGCGATGCGTTAGGCGGTGGTTTCGAGAACGCGCTTTGCTGCGACATCATCGTTGCCGAGCGCAGCGCTAAGATGGGGCTGCCGGAAGTCCTGTTCAATCTGTTCCCCGGCATGGGCGCCTACAGCTTCCTGAGCCGCCGCGTCAGCCGCAAGCAGGCGGAGGAAATGATCCTCTCGGGGCGCATCTACACCGCCGAAGAGCTGTATGAGATGGGCGTTGTCGATGTTCTGGCCGAGGATGGTCAAGGCGTGGATTGTGTGCAGGGCTACATCGCCAAACATAACCGCAAGTTCAACGCGCATCTCGCAACCATTCGCGCCCGCCGCCGTGTCAACCCGATCACGCTGGAAGAGCTGATCGATGTCGTCGATATCTGGGCCGAGGCCGCAATCAACCTGACCGAGGCGGATCTGCGCAAGATGGACAAGCTCTGCGCCGCGCAGGACCGCCGTCTGGCGGCGCTGCAGGCGCCCACCTCCATGGTCATGGCCGCGGAATAATTGCAGCGCTCATGGATGATGCCGGGCGAAACAGTTACTGCGTATTCGCCCGGCGGATCGTGCCAAGCGCCATCACCGCTTGTCTTGTCCGTTTCAACTCAGCGTGGGCGCGGCTGGTGAACGCGCCCGCCTGGGCCTTCAGCTCACTGCCGCGCAACCCGCCCCAGGGGGTGCAGAGATTGCCCAGCGCCTTGGCGCCGACATTCGCCGCCGAGCTGCGCAGCGCGTGGGCATGGTTGCGAAATTCCTGCCCATCGCCCCTTTCCGCATCGGCGGAGAGCAGATCGATCAGATCCTTCGCATCGGAGAGGAAATCCGAGAGCAGCTCGTTGAGGAACTGGGCATCGCCGAGCAGCCGCAGATTGGCGATGATCGCATCGTCCAAAGGCGGCTCTTCGGGAGCCGGCCGGGCCAGCACCGGCGCCGGCGGCTCGATCCATTCCTCCAGCCGGGCGATCACCGATGAAGGCTCGCGCATGCGGGCCATCTTTTCCACCGCCGCCACCAGATCCTGCGGCGCCACCGGCTTGACCAGACAGCCATCCATGTCGGCAGTGCGCCATTCGCCGCTCATCTGCGCAAAGGCATCCGCCGTCAGCCCGACAATCGGCAAGCGGTCCTTGCCCAGCGCCATCACCCGGTAGAGCTTGGTGGCTTCCAGCCCGTCCAGCCCGGGCATGTTGAAATCCATCAGCACGATATCGAAGCGCTCATCCTCGCGCTCCAGAATATCCACCGCCAGATTGCCGTTATCGGCCACCGTCACATTATGCCCGGCCGCTTCCAGAATGCGGGTGAAGACGCGCTGATTGACCCGGTTATCATCCACCAGCAGCACATTGCGGCGGATCAGCGAGACCGGCAGCGGTGCGGGTTCGGGCTCGGCCTCCAGGGCGCGCGGCGCGGCGGCGGGCAGGTCGCCGCTGGTCGCGATCGGCTGTGCGACGCCGCAGAAGCGCCCGGCGATCAGCAAGGCCTGCTGCAATTCCTGGTCGGAAAAATCGTCAGAGAGCAAGGTGGTGCAGCGCTGGCGGGTGGCAAGATCGGGCAGGCCCGGCCCCTCGACGGGCTGGATCTGGATCAGCATCGGCGCGGCGCCGCGGCTGCTCACCGGGGCGGAGGGCGGCTCGCCGTCATTATTGTAATCCACCAGAATGCGCACATCCGCCGGCACGATGGTGCCGGGATTGACCAGCTCCACCTCCGCGCCCATGGCGGCGAGGTTGGTACGCATCAGCGCGCGCTTCAGCGGGTTGCGCACCCGCAGGCCGATCTTGCCAGGCGGCGCCTGCCAGACTTCCTCTGTCGGCTCGGCGCGCAGCGCCTTGATGAAAAAGCGGAACTGGCTACCCTCGCCAAGCTTGCTCTGCACGGCGATTTCACCGCCCAGCAGCCCGACCAGCCGCTTGGTGATGGCCAGACCCAGCCCGGTGCCGCCGAACCGGTTGAGAATTGAGGCATCGCCCTGGGTGAAGCTCTCAAAAATCTTTGCCTGCGCCTCGACGGGAATGCCGATACCGGTATCCGAGACCTCGACCTGCAGGATCAGCTCGCCCTCGCTACCGGGGCGGGTATCCACCGCCAGCACCACGCCGCCGGTGGAGGTGAATTTCACCGCGTTGCCGACGAGATTGATCAGGATTTCCTGCAGATGCAGCCGGCTGGTCTTGATCCGCACCGGGGTGCGCGGGGTGACATGGAGGTTGAAGGCGATGGATTTCTCCCGCACCTGGCTCTCGACGATGCGCCGCACATCGACGAGCAGCGCCAGCAGGTCGAACTCCTCCACCGTGCTGGTCATCCGCCCCGCCTCGATGCGGGAGAAATCCAGCAGCTGGTTGATCAGCGTCTGCAAGGAATGGCTGGCGACGCCGACGGTCTCGACCATCTCCGCCTGGGCGGAATCGAGCCTGCTGGCGCGCAGCAGCTCGTTCATGCCGATGATCGCGGTCAGCGGCGTGCGCAGCTCGTGGCTGACACTGGCCAGGAACATGCTCTTGGCCTTGCTCGCCTCCTCGGCCGCCTTGGTTGCCTGGGAGAGTTTCCGGATCAAGGTGCCAGCATAGGCGGGGAGGACAATCAGCCCGACCAGTAAGCCAGCCGACAATTCCGGCACGCTGCGCCAAAACGCGGAGGTGAGGACAACGGTGAGAAAGCTGAGCACCGCAATTGGCACAGCGATGAGCAGGAAACGTTGCCCGAAACGAAAGCCGTTGCCGAAGATGAGCCAGAGATATAGCGGATAGAACAGAGCCATCTTCTCACCGCCGAGATAGAGCTCCCATGAGAGGAAGCCGCAATCCAGTAGCAAGGCGAGGATCCGTCGCGGAATATTGATGTCGGGGCGCCAGAGAATATGCGCCAGCACACCGAGCGTCAGCACGGCGTACAGCGCCATGACGCAAAGCTCGCTATTCCCTGTCATGGCATGGCCATCAGCGAGGAAAATCAGCAGCATTACGGCCGTCAACGCCAGCCGGTTGAAGCTCATCTCATGTTCGCTGTCCGGGCGCCCGCGCAGGCGCTGGGTCAGCGGGGCGAGCAGCCTGCGCAGCGCATCGCGCGCTCCGCGCCGCGCAGAGGAAGGAGGCCTGGGATTTCTGCCAGACCAGCTCGTTCAGGAACACATCCGGCGCCAGCGCCTGGCCGAGCAGGAAGCCCTGGCCCTCATCGCAGCCCTCGGCCTTCAGCAGTGCGAGCTGGGCATTGGTCTCGATCCCCTCGGCGACGACGCGCAGATTGAGGATATGCCCCAGCTCGATGATCGTGCGCGCGATCGCGAGGTCGTTCTTGTTCTCGGCCAGCCCCTGGATGAAGGAGCGGTCGATCTTCAGCCGGTCGAGCGGGAATTTCTGCATATAAGCGAGCGAGGAATAGCCGGTGCCGAAATCATCCAGCGACAGGCTCACGCCCAGGCTGCGCAGGGCATTGAGCTGCGGGATGATGTCGTCGACATCGCGCAGCAAAATGCCCTCGGTCAGTTCCAGATCGAGCGTGCGCGGGTCGATCCGGGTCTCGGCCAGGGCGGCGGCAACCACCTTGGCGATGGCGCGGCGGCGGAACTGGATCGGCGAGAGATTGACGCCGACCCGCAAGCCGGTGACGCCCTGGCGCGCCCAGTCCCCGATCTGCCGGCAGGCCTCATGGATCACCCATTCATTGATCGGCATGATCAGCCCGGTTTCCTCGGCGAGGCTGAGGAAATGCCCCGGCGGCACCAGCCCGGCCTCGGGCCGGCGCCAGCGCAGCAGCGCCTCCGCGCCGGTCAGCGCGCCGGTGCGCAGATCGAATTGCGGCTGGTAGTTCAGCACGAATTCCCGCTGCGCGATGGCGTTCAGCAGGTCGCGCTCCAGATTGACCACCTGGCTGGAATTGGTGCCCATCTCGGCGGCGAAGGCGCGCCACATATTGCCGCCGGCCAGCTTCGCCGCATACATCGCCTGGTCGGCATTCTTCATCAGCGCCTCGGCGTCCTGCGCGTCCTGCGGCGCCATCGAGATGCCGATGCTCGCTCCCACATTCAGCGCCTCCGGCGCGTGCTCGCTCTCATTCAGCCGGGCAATGATCAAATCCGCCAGCCGCGCGGTATCCTCCGGCCCGGCGATGTTGGATTGCAGCACCGCGAACTCGTCGCCGCCGATGCGCGCCACCGTATCCTCCTCGCCGATCAGCTCGACCAGCATCTCGGCGATACGCCGCAGCAGCCGGTCGCCCATGGCGTGGCCCTGGCTGTCATTGATCGATTTGAACCGGTCGAGATCGATGAAATGCAGGGCGAAATGCTGGTCCCCCCGGCGGCCGCGGGCGAATTCGCGCTGGATCCGGTCGCGCAGCAGCGCGCGGTTGGGCAGCCCGGTCAGCGGGTCGTGATTGGCCAGATATTCCAGCCGCTTCTCGGCATTGCGCCGCTCGGTGATGTCGACCGAGGTGGTCAGCACCGCGCGCGCCACGCCATTGGCATCGCGCAGCGGTACCTTGCTGGTGAGGTAAACCAGCGTGTCGCCGGAGGCGGTCATCACCTCCTCCTCGCGGGCGGGCAGCGGCTGGCCGGTTTCCAGCACCAGCTTGTCCAGCCGGCGGCTGGAAATGCCGCGCTCCCAGCCGAACAGCAGATCCACCGGCTGGCCGACCAGCTCGCCCGGCAGCTCGCCGGCGGCGGCGGCCTGGGCGGCGTTGACGAACAGGCAATTGCCATGCCGGTCGGCGGCGCTGATCATCGCCGGCACATTGTCGATCACCTGCGCCAGCGCCTCGCGGCTATCGATGGCGAAATCCTCGCGCATCGGCACGCCGGCGGCGAGGCGCCGCTCCAGCATTTCCGCCCGGCGCAGGGTGTTCTGCTGCTGGGCGCGCAGTTTCAACAGGTTGCGGGCGCGGGTGACGAATTCCACATGGTCGACCGGGCTCAGCAGGAAGTCCGTCGCGCCGGCTTCCAGGCAGGCGACGCGGTAATTGCGGTCGTGATAGGCGGTGACGACGATCACCGGCAGGTTGGGGTCGTAGGAGCGTATATGCGCGACCAGCTTGTCGCCGGTCATGAAGGGCATCTTATAGTCGGTGATCAGCAGATCCGCCTGGTTGCCGGGCAGCCAGTCGATCACCTGCTGGGCGTTCTCGAAGGTGCGGACATGCGCCTCCATCCCGAGATTGCGCGCCAGGCGGGCGTAAATGCGGCGATTGGTCGGGCTGTCATCGACGATCAGGATGGTCGGCTGGGAAATCTGCATCGCCTCAACCGGTCCAGTGCCAGGCCTGTTGCGCCCCACGCAATGGGGTCAGGCGAACCGAGACACGCGTTTGGCGGCCGGGGCACGGCATTAATTCTACATGCTCACAACCCATTTGCCGAATGCCCTCTCGCCCTTCTCGGTAGGGTTGGAAGCTATCTCAAGACCCGCCCCAATTCTACCTGTAATCGAATTTATCCAATAATTTGATACGCGCCAATATCGCTTCAGGAACGAGCTTGCCGGGAGGGGTGGAAAAGCCGGACTTGATCTGGGTCATGGCGCCGCGGCGCGGGCAGGGATTCAGTGAAGTTCGCTGCAACCGCAAAGGAGAGAGCGCGTGGCGAAGACGATGAAAGCCGCCATTGTGCGGGACTTCACAAAACCGTTGACGATCGAGGACTGGCCGGTGCCGACCCCGGCGGAGGGGCAGATTCTGGTGCGCCTGACCGCAACCGGGGTGTGCCATACGGATCTGCACGCCGCTCGGGGCGACTGGCCGGTGCGCCCGAGCCCGCCTTTCATCCCCGGCCATGAGGGGGTGGGGCTGGTGGCGGCGGTCGGGCGCGGGGTGAAGCGGGTGAAGGAAGGCGATCGCGTCGGCATTCCCTGGCTGCACAGCGCCTGCGGCTATTGCCCGCATTGCCGCACCGGCTGGGAGACGTTGTGCGCCGACCAGCAAAATTCCGGCTATTCGGTGAATGGCAGTTTCGCCGAATACGCGTTGGCGGACCCGAATTATGTCGGCCGGATTCCGGCCGGGCTGGAGGATGGCCCGGCGGCCCCGGTGCTCTGCGCCGGGGTGACCACCTATAAGGGGCTGAAGGAAACCGAGGTGAAGCCCGGCGAATGGGTGCTGATCTCGGGCGTCGGCGGGCTCGGCCACATGGCCGTGCAATATGCCAAGGCGATGGGCATGCATGTGGCGGCGGTGGATATCCATCCGGACAAGCTGGCCCTGGCCCGGCAGCTCGGCGCGGATGTGACGCTGGATGCGCGCGATGCGCAGGCGCTGGCCAGCTTCACGCGGAACAGCGGCGGCGTTCACGGGGCGCTGGTCACCGCGGTCTCGCCCGTGGCGTTCGAGCAGGCTTACGGGCTGTTGCGCGCCCACGGCACCATGGCGCTGGTGGGGCTGCCGCCGGGGCGCTTCAGCCTGCCGATCTTCGAGACGGTGCTCAAACGCATCACCGTGCGCGGCTCCATCGTCGGTACCAGGCAGGATCTGGAAGAGGCGCTGGCGTTCGCCGGCGAGGGCAAGGTGGCGGCGCATTTCTCCTGGGACAGTCTGGAAAATATCAACCAGATCTTCGAGCGGATGGAGCAGGGCGGCATCGAGGGCCGGGTGGTGCTGAAGCTCTGAAACGCCCGATCTGAAAAGTCGCAAAAGTTTTTGGGGGTTGAAGGGGCGTTTTTACAAAAACGCCCCTTCGTGACCAAGGCCGGATCGTCCCCTTCAGGGGGCGTCCGGCTTTGGTCCTGACCGTTTCTTTTGAAAAGGCGGCACCAAAAACCTTTATAAATCAGTGCGCCACCCGATACGCGCCCAGCGCCGCCAGGTCCGGGACAATCCCCAGCCCCGGCGCCTCGCTCAGCCTGGCGTGGCCCTCGGTGATCCGCCCCAGCGGGCCGCAGCTCATCTCGCGCAACGGATTCGAGTTGGAATCGATCTCCAGCATTCCCTCACCCCCCACCGCCGCCAGCAGATGCGCCGAGGCCAGCAGCCCCAGCCCGCCGCCCAGCCAATGCGGGCAATAGATCAGCCCCGCCGCCAGCACCGCGCGCGCCACCGGCAGGCAACCGGAAAACCCGCCCCATTTGGCGATGTCCGGCTGCATGACCCGCAAGGCGCGGCAGGCGAGGGCGGCCGCGAAGCTCTCCTGCCCGAGCAGATTCTCCCCCGCCGCCAGGGGGATGCCGGCCAGCCCGGCCAGGCGCAGCCACTCCGCCCAGGGCCGGTCGGCGCGCAGCGGCTCCTCCACCCAGCCCAGCCCGAAGCCGGCCAGATGCGGCAGCATCCGCGCCGCCTCCTCCAGGCTCCAGCCCTGGTTGGCATCCACCATCAGCTTCGCGCTCTCGCCCAGCGCGGCGCGCAGATCCCGCAGATTGCGCAGATCCCGCGCCTGGCCGAACCCGACCTTCAGCTTGAAGGCGGTAAAGCCCGCCTGGCGCTGCGCCAGCGCCGTCTCCACCGCCTGGTCCGGATTGATGCCGCTGGCATAGACCGGAAGGCGCGGATCGCCGCCGCCCAGCAGCCGCCAGAGCGGCTGCCCGGCACGCCGCGCCCGCAGATCCCACAGCGCGATATCCACCCCGGCGATGGCCTGGGCAATCGGCCCCGGCTCGCCGGACTGGATCGCCAGCACCGCGGTCCGCGCGCTCAGATGCGCGAAGACGGCCTCCGGCACGCTCTCCTGGCCGACCGCCAGCGGCGCCAGCACCCGCTCCACCATCCGCGCCCGATACTCGGCGCCGATGGCGGGGAAATTGCACCAGATCTCACCCCAGCCGATGGCGCCCTCCTCATCCTCCACCTCCACGACCACCATCGGCCGGTCAAACATCACCCCGAAGGAGGTGGTCACCGGCGTTTCGATCGGGCAGCGATAGACGAAGGCCCGCAGCGCGGCGATGCGGGGCGTTGCGCTCACGAGACCAGATCCATCTCCAGCTGCACGAGATCGCCGCGATAGATCACCTCGCCCAGATAGATCACCGTGCCATCCGGCGCCGCGAAAACCCGGCGGACATGCGCGACCGGCGCATTCACCCGCAATTTCAGCAAGGCGGCGGCCTCCGGATCGGCGCTGCCGATGGTCAGGGTCTGGTGGGCGCGGGCGATCTCGATATCCGGCATGGCGGCGAGCAGCGGGATCATCAGCTCGCTGCGAAACCGCTCCGGGGCGCGGCGGAAAATCGCCTCGTCGAGATGGATGGAAATCACGCAGTACGGCGTGCCCTCGCGCAGATGCACCCGCATCATATGCACATAATTGGCGGCCGGCTTGCCGTCCGTCTCGGTCAGGTTCGGCGCCGCCTGGCCCTCGGAGATGTTGAGCAGCTGGATCTCGTCGCCCTTCAGCATGGTGACGAGGTCGCGCAGCGTGGTCTGCACTTTCAGCCTGGTCTCGGCGGCCGGGTTGCGCTGCACGAAGGTGCCGCGCCCTTGCCGTGCCACCACCAGCCCTTCGCGCTGCAGCAGCTCGATCGCCTGGCGCACCGTCACCCGGGCCAGGGAAAATTCCTTCGCCAGCTCCTCGGCCGAGGGCAGCCTGTCGCCGGGCTTGAAGATGCCGCGCAGAATGCGCTGGCGCAATAATTCGGAGAGTTGAGCGTAGAGCGGCAGCGGATTGTCGGTGGAGAGAATATTCATCGGCGCGGACATACCCCCATCATCCCGATAATGGTATGAGCGCCGTCCAACATGATGCGGGGCGGCAACCCGTTTGATATATGGTCATCCTATAGACCATACGACTTTAAGCCGCAAGATGCGCGCGGATCGACGCGGCGCAATGGGCTCAGCCCGGCTGGTCGCTGCGCTTCGCCGCCATGGTAAAGCCGGCCAGGGCGGCTTGCATGTCGTTGGCCAGGGTCATATCCGCGCAGGGCAGGCGCCAGACGCCCTCGCCGGCCACCTGCAGCTCCAGCACGATCTGCTGAAACCCGTTCTCCACCAGCGTACGCACCGTGCCGCCTTGCACGCGCGCCGCCGGCACCACCAGGCTGCGCAGCACCTTGCCCTCCGGCATGGCCAGAAACACCAACCCCCGCCCGCCATCCAGCGCCAGCCCGCCGCCACGGGCGAAAAAGCTGGTCTGCGCGGTGAAAGGCTGCGGCGCGGCGGCGAGGGCGGCGTCCAGCCGGGACTGGGTGCGCTGGGTCAGCCGGCCTTTCACCCAGGCGCCAAGGCGCATCCAGGCGCGCGTCGGCATCGAGGCGACGACGCACAGGATCAGCGTCACCGTGATGAAAACCCAATGGAAGGCAATCCAGGCCCAGTAGAAACTCAAATGCCCGCTCCTCGCGCCGCCGCCGGGTGGTCAGCCCCCGGAGGATGACGCGTGGTTAGCGCCATCGGGCGAGGCGGGCAAATCGCCGCGCGACAGGCGCGGAGCGTTTGGGATGAGGCGAGGCTCTCGCCGCGTCCCGGTTCATTCGGAACTTGACGAATGGCGTCTTAAGAACATAACGTGAACGACGCCATGACAGCCTCTCTCGATCCAGTCCTGACCGCGAAACTCCGGATTCTGGCCGATGCGGCGAAATACGATGCCTCCTGCGCTTCCTCCGGGGCGCCGAAACGCGCGGCGGGGAAAAGCGGGCTGGGCTCCACCACCGGGGCCGGCATCTGCCATTCCTACACGCCGGATGGGCGCTGCGTCTCGCTGCTGAAAATCCTGCTGACCAATTACTGCCTGTTCGATTGCGCCTATTGCATCAATCGCCGCTCCTCCAACGTGCCGCGCGCCCGTTTCGCGGTGCGGGAAGTGGTGGATCTCACCTTGGCCTTCTATAAGCGCAACTATATCGAGGGGCTGTTTCTCTCCTCGGGCATCATCCGCTCGCCGGATTATACGATGGAGCAGATGATGCTGGTGGCGAAATCGCTGCGCCAGGATCACGGCTTCGCCGGCTATATCCATCTGAAAGCGATCCCGGAGGCCAATCCCTGGCTGATCGAGCAGGCCGGGCTGTGGGCGGACCGGCTTTCGATCAATCTGGAACTCCCCAACGAAACCAGCCTGGCGCGGCTCGCCCCGGAAAAGCAGGCCCCGGCGATCAGCGCCGCGATGGGGCAGATGCGGCAGCGCATCGTCGAGGCCAAGGCGGAGCGGCGGCGCTTCTCCCCCTCCGGCCAATCCACGCAGATCATCGTCGGCGCGGACACCACGGACGATGCGGCGGTGCTGGCGAAAAGTGCCGCGCTGTACGGCGATTTCAAGCTGCGGCGGATCTATTATTCCGCCTACAGCCCGCACCAGGCGGTCAGCGCCGCGCTGCCGGCAAAGCCGCCGCCCTTGCAACGCGAGAACCGGCTCTACCAGGCGGATTGGCTGCTGCGCTATTACGGCTTCACCGCCACCGAGATCGCCGCCGGCGGCGAGGGCGGGATGCTGGATCTGGAGATCGACCCCAAGCTCGCCTGGGCGCTGAAAAATCGCGGCCAGTTCCCGGTGGATGTGAACAAGGCGCCGCGCGAGATGCTGCTGCGGGTGCCGGGGCTGGGCGCGCGGGCGGTGGAGAAGATCATCGCGGCGCGGCGCGTCTCACGGCTGCGTCTGGCGGATGTGGCGCGGCTCACCTCCGGGCTGAAACGCATGCTGCCCTTCCTGATCACCGAGGATCACCGCCCGGCGCAGACCGACCGGCTGGATCTGCGCCAGCGCCTCGCGGTACAGCCGAGCCTGTTCTGATGCAGACGCGCATCGCCCTGGCGCCAGGGGCGGATCTGCCCGGCTTTCGCGCCGCGGTGCGCGGGCTGGTGGCGCGGGGCGTGAAGCCGCGCGAGGTGTTCTGGGAGACGGGCGCCAGCCTGTTCGGTGACGCGCCGCCCGTGGACGGCCCGGCCTTTAGCCTGCCCCGCGCGGCGGCGGCGCTGATCGGGCTGGTGATCTGCCATCGCGACCCGGCCCGCCATGCGCTGCTCTATGAGATGATCTGGCGGCTGCGCCATGGCGAGCCGCATCTGCTGGAAATGCGCCATGACAAGCTGACCCACCGGCTGGAGATGCTGGCCAAAGCCGTGCGGCGGGATCTGCACAAGATGCACGCTTTTGTGCGCTTCCGCCGGATCGAGGATGAGCAGGGCGAGCGCTTCCTCGCCTGGTTCGAGCCGGATCATTATATTCTGGAGGCAACTTCAGGGTTTTTCGTCAATCGCTTCCGCAGCCTGGTCTGGTCCATCCTCACCCCAGAGGGGACGCTGCGCTGGGACGGCACGCGGCTGGAGATCGGCCCGCCAGGTCAGCGCGGCGATGTGCCGGAAACGGACGCGGTCGAGTCCGGCTGGCTGGATTATTACCAAAGCACCTTCAACCCGGCGCGGCTGAACACCGCGATGATGCAGAAAGAGATGCCCCGCAAATATTGGCGCAATCTGCCCGAGGCGCGGCTGATCCCCGATCTGGTGGCGCAAGCTCCGGCGCGGGTGGAGGAGATGATCGCCCGCGAGGCGGCGATGAGCGCCAAGCGCGACCCGCAAAAAGCGGTGGCGGCGATGGCGGCGCAAAATCCGACGAGTTTATCGGCATTAAACCAGATCATCATGGCCTCGCCGCCTTTCGTGGCCGGCGGCACGCGGGCGGTGCTGGGCGAGGGGATGCTGGACCCCGCCATCGCCTTCATCGGCGAGCAGCCGGGGGATGAGGAGGATGCGCAGGGGCGCTGTTTCGTCGGCCCGGCCGGGCAGCTTCTGGATGCGATGCTGGCGCAGGCCGGGATCAACCGGGCCGATTGCTACATCACCAACGCGGTCAAGCATTTCAAGTTCGAGCAACGTGGCAAAAGGCGCCTGCATCAATCGCCGACCACCGGCGAGATCAAGCATTATCGCTGGTGGCTGCTGAAGGAGCTGGAACTGGTGCGGCCGCGTCTGGTGGTGGCGCTGGGGGCGAGCGCGGCACTGGCGGTGGGCGGCAAGCCTGTTTCCGTCACCCAGACGCGCGGCCCGGCGCAACTGGGCGACTGGCCGGCTTTTGTCACCACCCACCCCTCTTATCTGCTGCGTTTTCCTGATGCGCAGGCGGCATTCCTGCAGGATTTGCGGGCGGTGAAGCGTCTGGCGCAAATCCACGCTTAAATTTGCAAAAGTTTTTTGGTGCCGCTTTTTTTCAAAAAAGCGGCGAAAACGCTGGGGCATAGGCAACGCCGTCGTCATCACCCCGAAATGTTTTTCGCAGCTTTTTGAAAAAAGCTGCACCAAAAACTTTTATAAATTCAGGTTCAAATTTTCAGCCTGTCTCAACCTCCGCCAGCGCCGAATTCAGCCAGTTCAGAAAAATCCTGATCATCGGCGCGCTTTTGCGTCGCGTCGGATAGACGAAATGATGCCCGACATAGGTGATGCTGCGCGAACATCCGGCCAAAGGCGCCACCAGCTTGCCGGTGGCCAGCTCCTTGCCCGCCAGCAAGGTCGATTCCAGCGCCACACCATGCCCTTCCACCGCCGCCGCGATCGCCAGGAAGCTGCGGTCGAAGCGCAAGCCGCGCAGCGGCGGGGCGGGCAGGCCGTTGCCGGCGAACCAGTCCGGCCAGCGCACCTGCTTATTGTCGCTCTGGATCAGCGTCTGCTCCGCGAGATCCGCGATGCTGGTGATCCGCCCGGCGAGATGCGGGGCGCAAAGCGGCGTCACCGTCTCCGGCCCGAGCGGGATCATCTCCACCCCCGGCAGCGTCACCGGGCCGTAGGTGATGTCGGCGTCGAACTCATCGGCGGTGAAGCGGGTATAATCGGTGCCGGCGGCCAGCCGCACCTCGATGCCAGGATGCGCGTTGAGGAAATGCGGCAGGCGCGGCGCCAGGAACTGCGCGGCGAAGCTCGGCGCGCAATGCAGCCGCAGCGAGGCCGGGGTACGGCGCGAGACCGTCTCCAGCCCCCGGCGCAGCTCCTCGAAGCCGCGCTCCACCGCGCGCATCAGCGCCGCCCCCTCCATGCTCAGCTCCACCGCCCGGGTGCGGCGGATGAACAGCTTCACCCCCAGCGCCGCTTCGAGATTGCGGATAGCGTGGCTCACCGCGCTGGGGGTGAAGCCCAGCTCATCCGCCGCGGCGGTGAAAGAGCCCAGCCGCCCGGCGGATTCGAAGGCACGCAGCGCCGGAAGCGGGATTTTATTGAGCATGGTATGGTTGAACCAAATTCATCCATGGATGTAAAGTTCGCGTTTGTCGGCGGCCCCGCATCGGCGCAGCTTCAGCCTTACAAAACCAAATTGGAGGAACCATGCTGCTCAGCGGCAAGACGGCGATCATCTCGGGCGCGGCCAGCAAGGCCGGCATCGGCCTGGCCACGGCGCGGCTTTTCGCCAGCCAGGGCGCGCGGATCGCGATTCTCGACCTCAACGAGGCCGCCGCCGCCGAAGCGGCCGCCAGCCTGCCGGCCGTGCCGCAAGGCGCGCATCTGGGTGTCGCCTGCGACGTGACGGATGCGCAAGCCTGCCAGGCGGCCGCCAAGCGCGTGCTGGAGGTGTTCGGCCAGGCCGACATCCTCATCAATAATGCCGGCATCACCCAGCCCTTGAAGCTGATGGAGATTGGCGGGGAGAATTGGCAGAAGGTGATGGATGTGAACCTCACCGGCGTGCTCTATCTCAGCCAGGCCTTCATCCCGCATATGCGTGAGCGCCAGCAGGGCTCCATCGCCTGCATGTCCTCGGTCTCCGCGCAGCGCGGCGGCGGCATTTTCGGCGGCCCGCATTATTCCGCCGCCAAGGCCGGTGTGCTCGGCCTGGCCAAGGCGATGGCGCGCGAGCTGGGGCCGGATGGCATCCGCGTCAACAGCGTCACCCCCGGCCTGATCCAGACCGAGATCACCGGCGGCAAGCTGACGGATCAGATGCGCACCGACATTCTGAAAGGCATCCCGCTCAACCGTCTGGGCGAGGCCAAGGATGTGGCCGGGGCCTTCCTGTTCCTGGCTTCCGATATCTCTTCCTACATCACCGGGGCGGTGATCGACGTTAACGGCGGGATGCTCATCCATTGAACCAGATCTCCAATGTTTCCCTGCCCACGCGCGCCTGGCGCATCCGGCGCAATGCGCTGCGGATGGGCGAGGTGCAGGGCCAGGGCTATATCGCCCAGGCGCTCGGCATCGCCGATGTGCTGGCGGTGGCCTATTTCCACGCCCTCACCTACCGCCCGGAAGACCCGGACTGGGAAGGGCGCGACCGTTTCCTGCTCTCCATCGGCCATTACGCCATCGCCCTCTACGCGGCGCTGATCGAGGCCGGGGTGATCCCCGAGGATGAGCTGGAAACCTACGGCACCGATGATAGCCGCCTGCCGATGTCCGGCATGGCCGCCTACACGCCGGGGATGGAGATCACCGGCGGCTCGCTGGGCCATGGGCTCGGCATCGCGGTCGGTTTCTGCCTTGGGCTGAAGCGGAAGAATTCCAAAAACTTCGTCTATAATCTGTTCTCGGATGGCGAGCTGAATGAAGGCTCGACCTGGGAGGCGGCGATGGCGGCCAGCCATTGGAAGCTGGATAATCTGATCGCCATCGTCGATGTGAACGACCAGCAGGCCGATGGCCCGTCCTCCGCCATGTCCAGCCGCGAGCCGCTGCATGACCGCTTCACCGCCTTTGGCTGGCATGTCGAGCGCGTGGATGGCAACGATATCGACGCGGTGGTGAAAGCCTTCGATGCGGCGCGCAATCTTGCCGAACCGAAACCGCGTATCATCATCTGCGACACCAAGATGGCGAAAGGGGTGAAATTCCTCGAAGACCGCGAGATGAACCATTTCCTGCGGGTGGATGCGCATGAATGGCAACTCGCGCTCGAAATTCTGGATCAGGGGAAGCCCGCATGAGCAGCACCACCGAAGCGCCGAAGAAGCGCCTCACCACCTCGGCGATGATCGCCTCGCTGGCCGCCCCCGGCCAGCGCACCAAGCCGGCCCCGTTCGGCAATGCGCTCACCGCCCTGGCCGCACAAAACCAGGATATTGTCGGCCTCTCCGCCGATCTCGCGAAATACACCGATCTGCATATTTTCGCGAAGGCCTATCCGGAGCGTTTCTACCAGATGGGCATGGCCGAGCAGCTCTTGATGAGCACCGCCGCCGGGCTGGCGCGCGAAGGCGCGATCCCGTTCGCCACCACCTATGCGGTGTTCGCCGCGCGCCGCGCCTATGATTTCATCTGCCTCGCCATTGCCGAGGAAAAGCTCAACGTCAAAATCGTCTGCGCGCTGCCCGGCCTGACCACCGGCTATGGCCCGAGCCATCAGGCGACGGAGGACATCGCCATCTTCCGCGGCTGCCCCAACCTCACCATCATCGATCCGTGCGACGCGCATGAGATCGAGCAGGCGGTGCCGGCGATCGCGGAACATCAAGGCCCGGTCTATATGCGTCTGCTGCGCGGCAATGTGCCGCTGGTGCTGGACGAGTACGGCTATAAATTCCAGATCGGCAAGGCGGCCTTGCTGCGCGACGGCGCCGAGGCGCTGGTGATCTCTTCGGGCTTCCTGACCATGCGCGCGCTGGAAGCCGCCGATCTGCTGGCCAAGGACCGGGTGGGGGCGGCGGTGCTGCATGTGCCGACGATCAAGCCGCTGGATGAGGCGAAAATTCTGGAAGAGGCCGCCAAGCCCGGCCGTATCGTGGTTGTTGCTGAAAACCACAGCATTGTCGGCGGGCTGGGCGAGGCGGTGGCGGGGCTGTTGCTGCGCAATGGCATCAATCCGGTCTTCCGCCAGATCGCGTTGCCGGATGAATTCCTCGATGCCGGCGCGCTGCCGACGCTGCATGAACGCTACGGCATTTCCGCCGAGGCGGTGGCGCGGCAGATCAAGGGCTGGCTGTAACCCTCTCGCGCGGCCCGGTCTGTCCAACCGGCCGCACTTGGCCGGGGCCTCCCATTCGGCGGGAGGCCCCGGATTTCATCCAACCGGGCGCTGTCGCAGCCTTGGCAGAATTCGATTTTCGATCCAAGAGTTTTAAAAAACACAAGTCTCAACAAACACAAAAACCGAGCGACCACTGGAGGACGCAGACATGACGAAGACCAATAACGCGCTCAAGCTCACCCGCCGCACCGCTCTGGCCGGTGCCGCCGCGCTGCCGCTGTTCGGCATTCTCACCCGCCGCGCCCAGGCCGCCGAATTCACCTACAAGATGGCCACCGGCCAGGCCCCCTCGCACCCGGTGAACAAGCGCGCCCAGGAGGCGATCGACCGCATCGCCAAGAACAGCAATGGCCGCATCAAGATCGACCTCTTCCCCGCCGCCCAGCTCGGCACCGATGCGCAGCTGATCTCGCAGGTGCGCATCGGCGGCGTGCAGTTCATCAACATGGCCTCCTCCGTGCTGGCCACCTATGTCCCCGCCGCCGGCGTGGTGAATACCGGCTTCGCCTTCAACGGCTATGACCAGGTCTGGCAGGCGATGGATGGGGCTCTGGGCAAATATATCGGCCAGTCGATCGACCGGGCCGGGCTGACCATGATCGGCCGCAGCTGGGATAATGGTTTCCGCCAGATCACCACCTCGACCAAGCCGATCAAATCCCCAGAGGATCTGAAGAATTTCAAGATCCGCGTGCCCCCCGCGCCGATCCTCACCTCGCTGTTCGCGGCCCTGGGCGCCAGCCCGACGCCGATCGATTTCTCCGAGGTCTATACCGCGCTGCAGACGCATCTGGTCGATGGCCAGGAAAACCCGCTGCCGATCATCGCCACCGCCAAGCTCTATGAGGTGCAGAAATATTGCAGCCTCACCGGCCATGTCTGGGATGGCTATCTCATCCTCGGCAACCCGGCGGCGCTGAACAGGCTACCGGCGGATATGAAGGCGATGGTGATCCATGAATTCGACCAGGCCGGCAAGGATGAACGCGCGGACATCGCCGCGCTGAGCAAATCGCTGCAGGCCGACATGACCGCCAAGGGGCTGCAATTCGTCGATGTCGACAAGGCGAATTTCCGCGCCGCCCTGGCCAAGACCGATTTCTACCCGCACTGGAAGGCCAAGTTCGGCGACCAGGCCTGGTCCTTGCTGGAGAGCGTGTCCGGGAAACTGGGCTGATGTCGGCCAGCGCCATGAAGATGGGACAGCACGCGCCGGCCAGCCATATCGAAGCCGAAGCCGAGATCGGCCATCATCTGCTGCGCAAGGCGGACCGGCTGCTCGGCTGGGTCATCGATATTCCCTGCGCAATGCTGGTCCTGGCGGAAGTGGCGCTGATCCTGGTCAGCGTCATCGCGCGCGCGGTCTTCAACACCCCGCTGGTCTGGAGCGACGAGGTCATCGGGCTGATGTTCCTGTGGCTGACCATGTTCGGCGCCGCCAATGCGCTGCGCCGGCAGGACCATATGCGCATGACCACCTTGGTCTCGCGCCTGCCGCCGCTCTGGCGGGCGCGGCTGAACGCGATCGGGGTGGCGGCCCCGGCGCTGATGCTGGCGCTGCTGATCGGCCCCGCCTGCCAGTACGCGGCCAATCAATGGTATGTGCAGACCCCGGCGCTGGGCCTGCCGGATACGTTCCGCGCCGGGGCGATGCCGGTGGGGGCGGGCCTGATGCTGCTGGTCTGCCTGCTGCGCCTGGCGCGTTATGGCTGGCGCGAGCTGGTGGTGGCCGCCGCCGTGCTGGTTTGCGGCGCGCTGCTCTTCGCCGCCGCCGCGCCGCTGCTGGGGGACATCGGCAACTGGAATCTGCTGGTGTTCTTCGTCGGGCTGCTGGCCTTTTGCGTGCTGGCGGGCGTGCCCATCGCCTTCTGTTTCGGGCTGTGCACCGTGGCCTATCTGCTCACCACCGGCGGCGCCCCGCTGGCGGTGGTGCCGGGCTCGATGGATCAGGGCATGAGCGCGATGATCCTGCTCGCGGTGCCGCTCTTCATCCTGCTCGGCCATCTGCTGGTCACCACCCGCATGGCGCATGTCATCGTCGAATTCCTGGCGGCGGCCTTGGGCCATGTACGCGGCGGGCTGAATTACGTGCTGCTCGGCGCGGTGCTGCTGGTCTCCGGCATTTCCGGGGCAAAGACGGCGGATCTCGCCGCCGTCGCCCCGGTGCTGGTGCCGGAGATGAAACGCCGCGGCATCGATGAGGGCGAGATCGTCTCGCTGCTCGCCACCTCCGGCGCCATGGCCGAGACCATCCCGCCCTCGATCGTGCTGATCATCATCGGCTCGGTCACCGGCGTGTCGATCTCGGCTCTGTTCGCCGGCGGGCTGCTGCCGGGCGTGGTGCTGGCGCTGGCGCTGGCCTTGGTGGCGCGCCTGCGCACCAAGCCGCAGGCAAATTCGCCGGCGCGCCCGCCCGCGCGGGCGGTCTGGCGCAAATTCGCCATCGCCATTCCGGCTTTGGCGCTGCCTTTCGTCATCCGCTTCGCGGTGGTGGACGGCATCGCCACCGCCACCGAGGTCTCCACCATCGGCATCGCCTATGCGGTGCTGGTGGGGCTGCTGATCTACCGGCATTTCGAGTGGCACCGTCTGTTCCCGATGCTGGTGCAGACCGCCTCTCTGGCCGGCGCCATCATGTTCATCATCGGCGCCGCCACGGCGATGGGCTGGGCCCTGACCCAGTCCAATTTCTCCATGGCGGTGGCGCATTTCATGCAGTCCGTGCCGGGCGGGCGCTATGGCTTCCTGCTGGTCTCGATCATCGTGATGGTGGTGCTGGGCAGCGTGCTGGAGGGGATTCCCGCGATGGTGCTGTTCGGGCCGCTGCTCTTCCCGGTGGCGAAGTCGCTCGGCATCAGCGAGGTGCATTATGCCATGGTGGTGGTGCTCTCGATGGGTCTCGGCCTGTTCGCCCCGCCTTTCGGCCTCGGCTATTACGCCGCCTGCTCGATCGCGCGGATCAGCCCCGATGCCGGGCTGAAGCGGATCTGGCCCTATGTCGGCGCGCTGTTCCTGGGGCTGCTCTTGATCGCGGCGGTACCCTGGATCACTCTGGCGCTGGTGCGTTAAGGGGCGCGCCAATCAAAAAGGGGAGTGGCCTTGTCCAACGATAAATTGCGGGTGGTGTTTCTGGATCGCGGCACGCTGGGGCCCAGCGTGAAGCTGCCCGGCCTGACCCAGCCGCATGAGCTGGTGAGCTATGATGCCACCCCGGCCAGCGCGGTCGCGGCGCGCATCGAGGACGCCGATATCGTGATCACCAACAAGGTGCCGGTGCGCGCCGAGAGCCTGGCCACCGCCAGGAAGCTGCGGCTGATCGCGGTGGCGGCGACGGGCACGGATATTGTCGATCTTCCCGTCTGCGCGGCCCGCGACATCGCCGTCACCAATATTCGCGGCTATGCGGTGAACACGGTGCCGGAGCACACATTCGCGCTGCTGCTGGCGCTGCGCCGCAGCCTGCTCGCCTACCACAACTCGGTCGCCGCCGGGCGCTGGCAGGAGAGCGGCCAGTTCTGCTATTTCGACTACCCGATCCGCGATCTCGCCGGCTCGACGCTTGGCATTATCGGCGGCGGCGCGCTGGGCGGCGCGGTGGCGAAGCTGGGCGAGGCTTTCGGCATGAAGATCATCTATGCCGGCCGCAAGGGCGAGCCGGAGGCCAAGCCGGGCTACACCCCCTTCGCGGATTTCCTGGCCCAGGCGGATGTGATCAGTTTGCATTGCCCGCTCACCCCGCTCACCCGCAATTTGCTGGGGGCGGAGGAATTCGCGCGGATGGCCCGTCGCCCGCTGCTGATCAATACCGGCCGCGGCGGGCTGGTGAATGAGGCGGCCTTGGCGGTGGCGCTGCGCAGCGGCCAGATCGCCGGGGCCGGGTTCGACGTCACCAGCCCGGAGCCGCCGCACCCGGATAACGCGCTGCTCGGGCTGATGGATCTGCCGAATTTCATCCTCACCCCGCATGTCGCCTGGGCCTCGGAAGAGGCGATGCAGGCGCTGGCGGAGCAGCTGATCGGCAATATCGAGGCCTTCCTGGCCGGCAATCCGCGGAACCTGGTGGCGTGATGGCCCCGGAGGAGCTGCTGCGCGCCGGCTTCCAGGCCGCCCTGGACGCCGCCGACCCGAAGCAGAGCCTGGCCGCGCATCTGCCGCCGCGCCCGCGCGGCCGGCTGGTGGTGCTGGGGGCGGGCAAGGCCGCCGCCTCCATGGCCCAGGCGGTGGAAGCGCATTACGGCGCCCCGCTGGAGGGGCTGGTGGTGACACGCTACGGCCACGCCTTGCCGACGCAATGGATCGAGGTGGTGGAAGCCGCGCATCCGGTGCCGGACGCGGCCGGTCTGGCCGCCGCCCAGCGCTGCCTGGACATCGCCGCGGGGCTGGGGCCGGATGATCTGCTGCTGGCTTTGGTCTCCGGCGGCGGCTCGGCGCTGCTGACTTTACCGCTGCCCGGCATCAGCCTGGCGGAGATCCAGGCGCTGTACCGGGAGCTTCTGGCCTGCGGCGCCAATATCGCCGAATTCAACTGCGTGCGCCGGCATCTCTCGCGCAGCCAGGGCGGGCGGCTGGCGGCGGCGGCGCATCCGGCCCCGGTGCTGGGGCTGCTGATGTCGGACGTGCCGGGGGACGACGCCCCGGCTATCGCCTCCGGCCCGGTGGTGGCGGATGCCTCCAGCATCGCCGACGCCAAGGCGATTCTGGCGCATTACAAGCTCGACCTGCCCGCCTCCATCCAGGCGGCGCTGAACAGCCCGGAGGCCGAAAGCGTGAAGCCGGGCGATGCGCGGCTGGCGCGGGTGCAAACCCGCATGATCGTCACCCCGCAGGCGGCCCTGGAGGCGGCGGCGCAGCGGATCGAGGCGCTGGGGGTGAAGGCGCATATTCTCAGCGACCGCATCGAGGGCGAGGCCAAGGATACCGGCGCGGTGCTGGCGGCCATTGCCTTGCAGGTGGCCGCGCATGGCCAGCCTTTCGCGCCGCCTTGCGTGCTGCTCTCCGGCGGCGAGACGACGGTGACGCTGCGCAAGGGCGAAGAGACCGGGCGTGGCGGGCGCAATGTGGAATTTCTGTTGGCCTTCGGCCTGGCGGTGCAGGATCATCCGGCGATCACCGCCCTGGCGGCGGACACGGATGGGATTGACGGCATCGAGGAAATCGCCGGGGCAATCTGGCGGCCGGGCACGCTGGCGCGCGGCCAGGATGCGGCGAAGGCGCTGAAGCGGCATGATGGGCACGGGTTTTTTCAGGCGGTGGATGCGTCCATCGTCACCGGCCCCACCCATACCAACGTGAACGATTTCCGGGCGATTTACATAGATAAATAAAAGTTTTTGGGGTGCAGCCCTTTTTTCAAAAAGGGCTGCAAAACCTTTGGGGCGTTGGCAAAGTGTTGCCAACGCCCCAAAGGCGTGTGGGGACTTTTTGAAAAAACTCCCCACACGCCCAAAACTTTTATAACCCTTTATCTCGCCCGATCAGCGCCAACCCCTCCGCCACCGAGACAAACTCCCCGCCCGCCGACAGGCTCTCCGCCCCAAAGCGCCGCTCGAACAAGCCCCTGACCGCCGGCACAAAAGACGTCCCCCCGGTCAGAAACACCCGGTCGATCCCGCTGGCCTGCATCCCCGCCCGATCCAGCACCGCCTGGATGCACCCATCCAGCTTTGCCAGCTCCGGCGCGATCCAGCCCTCAAACTCTGCGCGCGCGATCTCACGGTCCAGGGTGAAATCCTCATGCTCGAAGCGCAGCCGCGTGCCCTCCTGGCGCGACAGCTCCGCCTTCGCCCGGCTCACCGCCTGGTAGAGATGATACCCGCTCTCATCCTTGATCAGGCTCAGCAGATTGCGCAGCTTCTCCGGCCTATGCGCCAGCCGCGCCACCTCCTCGATATCGCGCAGTACACGCGGGCTGCGCATCAAGGAGAGCTTGTGCCAATTGGCGAAGCTGGTGAAATACTCGATCGGGATCGGCATATCCTTGCCCATCGGCACCCGATACTCATCGCCCTTGCCCAGAAGCGGCGAGATCGCGTTATCGATGATCCGATAATCCAGACTGTCCCCGGCAATCCCCACCCCGGTATTGGCCAAGGTGACAATCGGCACCTCAGCCCCCGGGGTGAAGCGCAAAATCGAGAAATCGGACGTGCCGCCGCCGAAATCCCCCACCAGCACATGCGCCGGGCGCTGCAGCGCGCGGATAAACCGATACCCCGCCGCCTCCGGCTCATAAGCGGTTTCGATCTCCGGCAGCCCGGCGGCGGCGAAGGCGGCGCGCAGCCGCGCCTCGCCGAACGCGTCATCGGCGAACTCGCCGGCAAAGCGCACCGGCCGCCCGGCGACGATCCGCGCCTCCCGGTCATCCCCCAGCAGCGCCTTCAAAAACAGCGCGATCATCTCCTCCAGCGTGAAGGAACGCCCGAAAATCTGCGTCTGGGTAAAGCTCTTCTGCGCCAGATAGGTTTTCATGGACATGATCAGCCGGGCCTCCAGCGGATCTTCCAGATAGGTCTCCACCGCCGCCGGCCCGGCGGCATGGCGCAAAGCCGGGCGGCCCTTGCTCTCCTCCTGCCAGAAGCACAGCACGGTGCGGAAGGTCTCGAAGCTCACCCCGTCCTGGGTGAACACCCGGCTCGTCACCTGCCCATCCGCCCCCAGCTCCGCCACCACGGAATTGGTGGTGCCGAAATCGATGCCGAAAATGCGGGACATGCGGGAGCCTTGAGGTGAACGCGAAGGGAGCCGGCTTCAAGCGCATAAGCGGCGCCGGCGCAAGGGCGGTTTGCGGCAGAGCAGCATTGGGGTAAGAGCCAGCCGCCCATCCGACCACCGCCCATCCGACCACCATCGAGGTTTCATGATCCGCCTGGACAATATCAGCAAGCAGAACGGCGCCCGCCTGATCTTCATCGAGGCCTCGGCCGCCCTGCAACGTGGCGAGAAGATCGGCCTGGTCGGCCCCAACGGGGCGGGCAAATCTACCCTGTTCCGCCTCATCACCGGCCAGGAGCAGCCGGATGAAGGTAACATCCTGATCGATAAGGGCATCTCCATCGGGCTGTTCAGCCAGGATGTCGGCGAGATGGCCGGGCGCAGCGCCGTGGCCGAGGTGATGGACGGCGCCGGGCCGGTGAGTGCCGTCGCCGCCGAGCTCGCCCAGTTGGAGGCCGACCTCGCCGACCCGGACAAGTTCGAGCAGATGGATGAAATCCTGGAGCGCTTCGGCGAGGTGCAGTCCCGCTTCGAGGAGCTGGGCGGCTACGCGCTGGATGCCAAGGCGCGCGAGGTGCTGCACGGGCTCGGCTTCTCCCAGGAGATGATGGAAGGCGATGTCGCCCGCCTTTCCGGCGGCTGGAAAATGCGCGTCGCTTTGGCCCGCATCCTGCTGATGCGCCCGGACGTGATGCTGCTCGACGAGCCCTCCAACCATCTGGATCTGGAAAGCCTGATCTGGCTGGAGCAATTCCTCGCCGGCTATGACGGCGCTTTGCTGATGACCTCGCACGACCGCGAATTCATGAACCGGGTGATCAACAAGGTCATCGAAATCGATGCCGGGGCGCTGACCAGCTTCTCCGGCGATTATGAGTTCTACGCCCGCCAGGCGGCGCTGAATGAGAAGCACCAGCAGGCGCAGTTTGAGCGCCAGCAGGCGATGCTGGCCAAGGAAATCGCCTTCATCGAGCGCTTCAAGGCCCGCGCCTCCCACGCCGCCCAGGTGCAGAGCCGGGTGAAGAAGCTGGACAAGATCGACCGGGTGGAGCCGCCCAAGCGCCGCCAGACCATCGAGTTCGAATTCAAGCCGGCCCCGCGCTCGGGCGAGGATGTCGCTAATTTGCGCGGCGTTTCAAAGACTTATGGCTCCAAGGTGATCTACGACAATCTGGACCTGCTGATCCGCCGCAAGGAGCGCTGCTGCGTGCTCGGCATCAATGGCGCCGGCAAATCCACGCTCTTGAAGCTGGTCACCGGCAGCACCGCGCCGGATGCCGGCACCGTTACCCTCGGCGGCAGCGTGAAGATGGGCTATTTCGCCCAGCACGCGATGGATCTGCTGGACGGCGGTGCCACCATTTTCGAGGCGCTGGATGCCGCCTTCCCGCAGGCCGGGCAGGGCGTGCTGCGCAGCCTGGCGGGTGCCTTCGGGTTTTCGGGCGATGAGGTGGAAAAGCGCGTGCGCGTGCTCTCCGGCGGCGAAAAAGCCCGGCTGGTGATGGCGATGATGCTGTTCGACCCGCCGAATTTCCTGGTGCTCGACGAGCCCACCAACCATCTCGACCTCGCCACCAAGGAAATGCTGATTACCGCTCTGGCGAATTACGAGGGCACCATGCTCTTCGTCTCGCATGACCGGCATTTCCTCTCCGCCCTCTCCAACCGGGTGCTGGAGCTGACCGAGGAGGGCGTGCATTTCTACGATGGCGGCTATAGCGAATATGTCGCCCGCACCGGCCAGGAAGCCCCCGGCCTGCATAGCTGAGAGACTGTTTGAAACGCCACTCTGGCGGCCGCCAAGCGACTTTTGAAACAGTCTCGGAGGCCATTGTGACAGACCGGGCCATGACGCGGCCCGGCTGTCACAAATCATAAATACGTCACACGCAGACCTGCCCGCCGGGATTACCACGCCGCTTCGGATTAACAGTCCGTAAGTTCGTCATATTGCAAAGCAGGTGAACCATGAATATCCGCCGGGCTCTTTTGTGCGCCTCCATGATGGTCTCGTCGATCACCCCCGCGGCGGCGCAGACCGCCAGCCTCGGCGCCACCGCGCCAGCCTCCGCCAGCGCCGCGACGCGGTACACGGACCAGCTGCCGACCGCGACGCCGATCAAGCATCTGGTCATCATCTATGGCGAAAACGTCTCCTTCGACCATTATTTCGCCACCTACCCGAAGGCCACCAACCCGGCCGGTGAGCCGGCCTTCCGTGGCAGCCTGCATGGCCAGAAAATCGATAATCTGGTCACCGCCAATTTGCTGAGCAATAACCCGAACTTCACCAACACCGCCAACGGCGCCGGGGCCGCCAACCCGTTCCGGCTGGACCGCACCCAGGCCGCCACCGCCGACCAGAACCATGCCTACAAGCCCGAGCAGGAAGCCTATGATAACGGCAAGATGGACCTGTTCCCCAAATATACCGGCAAGGCCAGCGCCGGCGGCGCCGGCGCCTTTGGCACCAAGGGCCAGGTGATGGGCTATTTCGACGGCAACACCGTCACCGCCCTCTGGAACTACGCCCAGGGCTACGCGATGAGCGACAATGCCTGGACCGACACCTACGGCCCCTCCACCCCCGGCGCGCTGGCGGTGGTCTCCGGCCAGACCAACGGCGCCGTGCCGGTGCTCGGCACCTCGCCCAACCTGAACCCGGACGGCCAGGGCGGCTTCACCGATGACGGCGATATCGACCCCGCCTACGATGTCTGCTCCAGCAAGAAGGTTACCTTCAAGATGGAGGGCCAGAATATCGGCGATCTGCTGAACCAGAAGAAGATCACCTGGGGCGGCTTCATGGGCGGCTTCGATCTCGGCCTCACCAACCCCAACGGCACCACTGGCTGCAAGCGGTCCAGCTTCGCCACCGCGGTCGATGCCCCCACCGCCGACTATATCCCGCACCATAACTGGTTCCAGTATTACGCCTCCACCGCCAACTACACCCATGCCCGCCCGGCGGCGCTGGACGATATCGGCTACAGCTTCGCGCCATCCGGCGCCGCCGATCCGGCCAACCATGAATATGATCTGAAGGATTTCGAGGCGGCGGTGAGCAAGGGTGTGTACCCGGCCGTCTCCTATCTGAAGCTGATCGCGGCCCAGGATGCCCATGCCGGCTATTCCGACCCGCTGGACGAGCAGGAAGGCGTGGTGAAGGTCATCAACTTCCTTATGCGGCAGCCGGATTGGAAGAACACCGCCATCATCATCACCTATGATGATTCCGATGGCTGGTACGACCATGCCTTCGTGACCCCGACCACCTCCTCCTTCAGCCCGATGGACGCGCTGAACGGCAAGGGGGTCTGCGGGGCCGGCACCGAGCCGATGGGTTTGGCCGGCAAGCCGGTGCACGGGCTCTGCGGCCCCGGCACGCGCATCCCCTTCATGGTGATCTCGCCCTACGCGAAGAAAGGTTTCATCGCCCATACGCTGATCAGCCAGGCTTCGGTGGTGAAATTCATCGAGGATAACTGGCTGGGCGGTGCGCGCCTGGGCGGCGGCTCCTTCGATGCCAATGCCGGCTCGATCATGGATATGTTCGATTTCAAGACCGCGCCGAAGGGCCGTGATGTGATGCTGCTGGATGCCGATACCGGCACCGCCGCGCACGCCGAATAACCACGGCCGGGTGCCCGCGAGATGCGTCTCTGGTCTAGCCTGCTGCTTCTCGCGGCGCTTTGTCTCTGCATCTTCGCGGGATGGGTCCTCTCCGGCCCCATCCCGCTGAGCGACTGGGCTTCCGCCCCGCTGGCCAGTCTCGCGCTGGCTCAGGGCAAGAACCCAGCACCCATTCAGCTCGTCCGCCCGGTGGCGCCGGCGTCCTATTCGGCGATGGCGCAGCTCGGCCAGACGCTGTTCTTCGATAAAACCCTCTCCGCCTCCGGCCAGCTCTCCTGCGCCTCCTGCCACGACCCGCAAAACCATTACGGCCCGCCGACCGCCTCCCCGGTGGTCTATGGCGGCCCGGAGATGAAAAGCCCCGGCCTGCGCGCCGTGCCCTCGCTGGATTATCTGAGCACCCAGGCGAATTTCTCCATCGGCCCGGAGCAGGGCGAAAACGACACGCCGCCCACCTTGCCGCAGCTCGCCGCGGCCGCCGCCACCGCCCAACGCGCCACCAAGACCGCGCAAAGCACCGCCAGCGCCGCCGCCAACCTCGTGCCGATGGGCGGGCTGTTCTGGGATGGCCGCGCCGATACGTTGATGGCGCAGGCGAAGGGCCCGCTCACCAGCCCCTTCGAGATGGATGGCGGCAGCGACGCCACCATCGCCGCCAAGCTGCAGGCCAGCCCCTACGCCGCGCAATTCACCGCCTTGTTCGGCGATGATATTTTCCAGAACCCCCGCTTCGTGGTCGCCGAGGCGCTGTTCGCGATCGCGCGCTATGAGATGGAGGACCAGGATTTCCATCCTTTCACCAGCAAATATGATTATTGGCTGGAAGGCAAAGCCCGCATGAGCCAGGCGGAAATGCGCGGCTACCAGCTGTTCAACGACCCGGCCAAGGGCGATTGCGCCGCCTGCCATCTGGATCAGCCCAGCCCCGACCACCGCCCGCCTCTGTTCACCGATACCCAGTACGAAGCGCTGGGCGTGCCGCGCAACCCGCACATCCCGGCCAACGCCAACCCGGATTATTTCGATATGGGGCTGTGCGGGCCGATCCGCGAGGATTTGAAAAGCCTGACGCAATATTGCGGCATGTTCCTCACCCCAACGCTACGCAACAGCGCCACGCGGAAAGTGTTTTTCCATAACGGCTTTTATCATAATCTGCATGACGTGGTGGAATTCTATAATCTGCGCGATGTCGAGCCCGGCAAGATCTACCCGACCGGCCCCGACGGCAAGGTCGAGACATTCAACGATCTGCCGGCGAAATATCAGGCGAATATCGACAGGACCGACCCGCCGCTGAACCGCAAGCTGGGCGATGCCCCGGCGCTGAGCGAGGCGGAGGTGAACGACATCGTCGCCTTCCTGAAAACGCTGACGGATGGCTACCGCCCAAAGGGCGGCTAGCAAAAGTTTTTGGGGGGTGGGTTTTGGCAACGCAGGTGCCAAAGCCCCGAACGTTTTCGTCGCTTTTTTGAAAAAAAGCGACCCCTCCGGCGGCATTCCACCGCTGCTACGCAGCGGCGGAACCTTCGCCGCCTACGCCCAAAAACTTTTACTCTTCAGGCAGCCACTCTTCCAGTGTCACCTCGAATGTCATGCAGATCGGGTTGCCGCCGGCGATGAATGGCCCGCCAAAGACATGCCCTTGCGGGTCCGCCACCACGCCGGTCAGCGCCGCCTGCAGCCCGCCATCCTCCGTGCTGCGCACCTCTCCGGCGAGGCTGACAATCTCCACCGCCGGGCCCTTGATCAACTGCGTGCCGCCATCGCGCAGACCCAGACACGCGTCCACCAAACTCCCCAACGCCCCGCGCACGAAGGCATTGCGAAAGCCCTCGGCGAGGCAGAGCTTCTCCACCCCCTGCACCAGATCCTCATTCGGGGCGATGCGCGCATAGGCCACCCGCCCCATCGCCCCGCTTTCAGCGACGGCCTGGCTCATATCATTGGCTCCCTCAATGGTTTGAGAACGGAAATATTGATCTCTGGATCGAATGTCTGGCGCAGCTCGAAGCCTTCCAGCGAGGTCACCAGCACCGGAATCGGCCAGGGGCCGATGATCGTCTCCTCGGTGATGATATGCCCGCCTTGCACCGCGCCCGTGTCGGTGCGCATCGCCGCATGGCAATGCACCAGCGGCTTGCCCTGCGGGTCAAACCCCAGCGTCGCATTGCCGAAGATAATGTAGGTCCGCCCGAGCGGGATCGGCGTCGAGTAGGCAATCAGCGCGCGCTTGCTCGGGTCCGGCGGGGCGACGCAATAATCCAGCCGCTCCGCATAGCCGCCCAGAATGGTCATCGAGGCGCTGGTGATGCCAAGCGCGGCCAAAGGCTTCACCAGCCCATCATACAGGCTCTGCCCCGGCGCCAAGGCCAGCCGGATATGGCGCCCATGCGTCGCGTGCTGGCTTTGAATCCGCACCGGGTTGAACGGCCCGGGATGGATCATCGTGCGCGCACGCGGCGCTGGGGTATGGAGGCGCGCGGGGGCCATGCTCATCTCCTCATGCGGAAACGGAAGAAGGGGCATCCTGCGTCAGGCACCCCCGTGCATAAAGCGCGTCACGGACGATCTTCTTGGTGATCTTGCCATAGCCGGATTTCGGCAGCTCATCCCAGAAGAAAGCCTGCTTGGGCATCTTGTAGCGGGCGATCTTGCCGTCCAGAAACGCCATCATCTCCGCTTCGCTGATGCTGGTCCCTGGGCGCGTCACCAGCACCGCCACGCCAACCTCACCCCAGATCCGGTCCGGCACGCCGACAATCGCCACCTCCGCCACCGCCGGATGGGTCAGCAGCAACTCCTCCACCTCCCGCGGATAAACATTGGAACCGCCGGAAATATACATGTCCGAAGCGCGGCCGGTGATGAACAAAAATCCCTGCCGGTCGAGATGGCCGAGATCTCCGGTGCGGAACCAGCCATTGCGGAACGCTTTCGCATTCGCCTCGGGATTATTGTAATAGCCGGCAAACACCGCAAGCCCGCAGACGCAGATCTCCCCGGTCTCGCCCGGCTGCATCTCCTTGCCCTGCTCGTCCTGAATGGAAACCTGCATGCCCGTGCGCTCAATGCCGCACGTGCCGATGCGCGCCCCCGCATGGTCCTCCGGCTCGTGCAAGGACGGCGGCAGCACGGTGATGTTGCCGGTGACCTCGCCCAGCCCGAAATACTGCACCAGCACACGGCCCAGTTTACGTAGGGCGAATTTCTGGTCCTCCCGGTACATCGGCGCGCCGGCATAGATCACATAGCGCAGCGAGGAATGATCATGCTCATCCACCGCCTTATGCTCGGTCAGCAGCTTCACGATGGTCGGCACCGTGAACATGTTGGTGATCCTCCAGCGCGCCACCAGCCCCCACACCTCGTCCGGATCCAGCCTGTCGCTGGCCGGCAATACGGTTTTCACCGCCCGCGCCACCTGTACCAGCTGATGAATCCCCGCCCCGTGCGAAAGCGGTGCCACCACCAGCGAGGCATCCTCATGCGTGGTGCCGGGCATCAGATCGCAAAGATGGTTGGTGATCACAAACCCCATCTGCCCATGCGTCAGCACCCCCGCCTTCGGCCGGCCGGTGGTGCCGGAGGTGAAGAAGAACCAGCACGGATCATCATAGGTTACATCCATAAGCGCGCAGCTCTGGCCTGCATGTTCAGCCACCAGCGCGTCGTAGGTCTCGCGACCCTCGCCGATGGTGATGAGATGCTCAAGCCCGCCCACCGCCTCATGCACCGCCTGCGCGTGCGCGGGGAAGACATCCTGGCAGATCATCACGCTGGCGCCGCTGGCCTGTGCCAGGTAGGCCACTTCCGCCGGGCTCTGCCGGTAATTGGTGGGTACCCAGACCGCGCCGATGCGAAAACAGGCAAACATGGATTCGAGAAGCTGGTTGCAGTTCCTGGACTGTACCAGAATCCGGTCGCCCTTCACCACACCGCGCGCGGTAAGTGCCAGCGCCATCGCATCCACCCGCGCATCCAGCTGCGCCCAGGTCAGATGCTGCTCCCCATGCACGAAGCCGATTTCATCGCCATGCCGGCGTCCGGCCTGACGCAGAAAATGCGAGAGATTCATCACCCGCTTGCTGCACGGCGCCACACCCCCGCGCGGCGCGGCTTCGATGGAAGACAGCACATTCATTTCTGCCGCTCCAGGATTGAGACGTAATTGGCAACGGCGGCGCCGCCCATATTGAACACACCCGCCAGTTCCGCTTTCGGCAGCTGCATCGCCCCGGCCTCGCCGGTGAGCTGCATGGCGCTGATCACATGCATGGAAACCCCTGTGGCGCCGACCGGATGGCCCTTGGCCTTCAACCCGCCGGAGCGGTTCACCGGCAGCCTACCGCCGGGCTGGGTCAAGCCGTCCTTGATCACACGCGCGCCTTGCCCGTGCGGGGCCAGACCCATCGCCTCATACTCGATCAGCTCGGCAATGGTGAAACAATCATGCGTCTCCACGAAAGAGAGATCGCTCAGCGCCAGCTTCGCATCGGCCAAAGCCCGGCTCCAGGCCGCGGCCCCGCCTTCAAAGCGCGTCGGGTCCCGGCGCGAGAGCGGCAGATAATCATTCACCTGCACACCCGCCCGGAATTTCACCGCTTTCGCCATGGCGGCGGCGGTCTCTGCATCCGCCAGAATCAACGCGGCGGCGCCATCGCTCACCAGCGAACAATCCGTGCGCTTCAGCGGCCCCGCGACATACGGATTCTTCTCGGATTCCTGGCGGCAGAATTCAAAACCGAGATCCTTGCGCATCTGCGCGTAGGGATTATCCATACCATTCTTGTGGTTCTTCGCCGCGATCATCGCCAACGCGTCGGACTGGTCGCCGAAACGCTGGAAATAATTTTCCGCCACGCGCCCGAACACGCCGGCAAACCCGCCGGGAATCTCGCCCTCTTCCTTGCGGTAGGAGGCGCCCAGAAGCACGTCGCCAATCTGCGGGCCGGGCAGGGTGGTCATTTTCTCCACGCCAATCACCAACGCCAAGCGCCCGCGCCTGGCGGCGATGAAATCGCGCGCCGCATAAAGTGCCGCGGAGCCCGAGGCGCAGGCATTCTCATAGCGCGACGCAGGCTTGAAACGCAGCCCCGGCACGCTCTGCATGCTCAGCGAGCTGGGAAAATCCTGTTTGGAAAACCCGTTATTGAACAGACCGACAAACACGCCGTCAATCTCCTGCGCCTCCAGCCCGGCATCCGCGATCGCCGCCGCGGCCACACGCTCGATCAGGCTTTCAACATCGGGGTCGGCCAGCTTTCCGAATTCCGTATGGGCCCAGCCCACAATGCACGAGTCTGACATGATCTTGTTCACTCCTCGGGTTTTCTAATTCGCCGTCAATCTGCGGGCTTGCGCGACGATATTGGTCGCCCCCGCCGGGCGTTCCTGCAATTCCGTCAATTTCGCCACCTCCTGCTGCAGCAGCCGCACCAGGTAGGTGCGCCGGTCCGGCTGCAGCCGGTTCTCGATCGCGGCAATGGAGAGCGCGCCCTCGCATTGCCCATTGCGCCCCAGCACCGCCACGCCCACCGCCCAGCTGCCGGCATAAAGCTGGCCGGGATTGAAGGCGTGCCCATCCGCCCTGGCCTCCTCAACACGTTGGCGCAGCAGCGAGGGCGGAAAGCCCGGATAGCGCGCCTGCAACTCCTCGCTGTTGCGCGCGATCAGCTCTTCGGCTTCGTCGCAGGGCAGGGCAGCGAGAATGGCGAGGCTGCCGGCGCCCACACCAAGCGGATGCCGGTCTCCCGCCTGCAACACGTAGGAGCGGATAGGAAAGCTCCCCTCTTCGCGATGCAGGCACACACCATGCAGATCCCGCCGCACCGTCAGAAAGGCTGTATCCTCCGAAGCCGCCGCCAGCCGTGCCAGGCTTGGCAGCGCCGCGCGACGAAACCCGTAGCGATCACCGGCAAGCGTTCCAATCACGTAGGCTTCAGGCCCGAGATGATAAAGCCGGCTCGCCGCATCCTGGGCGAGAAACCCTTCCTGCTCCAGCGCCTGCAGCAAACGATGCGCCGTCGGCTTGGTCAGGCCCGATCGCTCGACCACATCCGCCAACCGAATCCCCCGTCCGGAATGGCTCGCCACCAGCCGCAGTACCCCCAGCGCGCGCAGCAGACTCTGCGTCCCGCTCCCCTCCTGGCGCGCGGGTCCAGGCTCCTTGGCGCGCCTCATCGGCAATGCCGCGCCCGATTGAGTTGCAAAATCAAATCCATATTGTGGACCTTTCCCTGATTCTGATTTTAGATATTTGCTTTTATAATGTCTATGTCTTATGTTTCCGGCAAATAACGTCCTCGGGAGATTTTGAGTTTCATAATATGAACCTTTGAGCGAAAATGTCTCGGCGCCTGGGTTGGTTGGCGCATTAAATTTCGTCATGGTGATCTGACGACACGATCTTTCAAAAAATAAATGGAGGAAATGAGAATGATAAAATTGTCGCGCCGCGCCGCCGTTGCCGGTGCCGCCGCTTTGCCGTTGGTTTCGTTGATGTCGCGCCCGGCGCGCGCCGCGGATTTTTCCTATAAGCTCGCCACCAATCTGCCGCCGACCCATCCGCTGAATCTGCGAATCAGCGAAGCCCTGGCGAATATCAAGCAACAGACCGGCGGCAAGCTGGAAATCAATCTGTTCCCCAACAGCACGCTGGGCACCGATCCGGTGATGCTCTCTGAAGTGCGCTCCGGCGCCATCCAGTTTTTCACCCTCTCGCCGCTGATCCTCTCCACGCTGGTGCCCGCCTCCGCCATCAACGGCGTAGGCTTTGCCTTCAAGGATGAAAAAACCGCCTTCGCCGCGATGGATGGCAAGCTGGGCGAATATGTGCGCGGTGAAATTTCCAAGCGCGGCCTGATCGCCTTCGAAAACATCTTCGATAACGGTTTCCGCCAAATCACCACCAGCAACCGCCCGATCAACACCCCGGCGGATCTGAAATCGCTGCGCATCCGGGTTCCGCCCGCCGCGCTCTGGACCTCGATGTTCAAGGATTTCGACGCCGCGCCGACGACGATCAGCTTCAACGAGGTCTATACCTCGCTGCAGACCAAGATTGTCGATGCGCAGGAAAACCCGCTCGCCATCATCAATTCCGCGAAATTGTATGAGGTGCAGAAATATTGTTCCCTCACCAATCATATGTGGGACGGTTTCTGGCTGCTCGCCAATCCGGCGGCCTTCAACAAGCTGCCGGCGGATTTCCAGGCGATCGTGCGCAAGGAACTGAACGCGGCCGCCCTGCGCCAGCGCGTGGATGTGGCGGCGCTGAATTCCAGCCTGCAGAGCAGCCTCGCCAAGCAGGGGCTGGTCTTCAACAACACCGATCCCACCGCCTTCCGCGACGCGTTGGCGCAGGCTGGCTTCTATAAATACTGGAAAGGCCAGTTCGGCGCTCAGCCCTGGTCGCTGCTGGAGAGCTACACCGGACCGTTGGGATGAGCGGCCTGTCGCATATGCAGGCTCGCGCGTTGGAAGAAAGCGGGCATTCCGTCTGGAAGATGGCGGAACGCTGGCTGCGGGTGGCGGTGGAAATTCCCGCCGCCATCCTCGCCCTGGTCGAGATTCTTATCCTCTCGGCCAGCGTTTTTTGCCGCTTCGTGCTCGATAGCCCGCTGGTCTGGGCCGACGAGCTGGCCGGCATTCTGTTTCTCTGGCTGGCGATGCTGGGCGCGGTCATCGCGCTGCAGCGCGGCCAGCATATGCGCATGACCGCGATCGTGAATCGTGCCCCGCCCCGCGTCGCCGCCTTCCTGGAAGGCTTCGCGCTGGCGGCCACGGCCTTGTTCCTGTTGCTGATGATCCCGCCCTCCTGGAGCTATGCCAACAACCAGGCGCCGATTCTCTCGCCAGCGCTTGGCCTTTCGGACATGATCCGCACCAGCGCCATTCCCGTTGCCGCGATATTGATGCTGCTGCAGGCGGTCATCCGGCTGGGGCGCGGCAGCCTACGCACGTTGGGGCTGGCGGTGGTGCTGTTAGGCGTCATCGCTGGTCTGCTCTGGGTCGGGCAATCGCTGATCGCCGGCATCGGCAACTGGAATCTAGTTTTGTTCTTTGTCGGCTTGCTCGGGCTTGGCGTGCTGGCGGGCGTGCCGGTCGGCTTCTCCTTCGGCATGGCGACGATCAGTTTCCTGCTCACCACCAACGCCGCCCCGCCCAGCGTCATGCTCAGCACCATGGATCAGGGCATGAGCTCGCTGATCCTGCTCGCGGTGCCTTTGTTCGTTTTCCTGGGCGGACTCTTGGAAATGTCGGGCATGGCGCGGGCGATGATCGCCTTCCTCACCGCCATTCTCGGCTCCGTGCGCGGCGGGCTCAGCTATGTGCTGCTGGGCGCGATCTATCTCGTCTCCGGCATTTCCGGCGCCAAGGCGGCGGATATGGCGGCGGTGGCGCCTGTGCTGTTTCCGGAGATGAAAAAGCGCGGCATGAATGAGGGCGAGATGGTCTCGGTTCTGGCCAGCGCTGCGGCGATGAGCGAAACCGTTCCGCCCTCCATCGTTCTCATCGCCATCGGCTCCGCCACGGGCGTTTCCATCGCGGCCTTGTTCGCCGGCGGCCTCATCCCGGCACTCGTGCTGGCCCTGGCGCTCGGTGTCATCGCCTGGTGGCGCTCGGGCGGCGACAAGACCGAGATGGCCGAAAAAATCCCCAACAAGGAAAAATTCCGCCGCTTCTGGGTGGCGCTGCCGGCACTCGCCTTGCCCTTCGTCATCCGCTTCGCGGTGGTGGATGGGGTGGCCACGGCGACGGAGGTTTCCACCATCGGCATCGCCTACGCGGTGCTGGTCGGGCTGTTCGTCTATCGCAGTTTCGATTGGCGGCGCATCTATCCGCTGCTGATCGAAACCGCCTCGCTCAGCGGCGCCATCCTGTTCATCATCGGCGCCGCCAGCGCGATGGGCTGGGCCCTGACGCAATCGGGTTTCTCGCAGAGCCTGACGACAGCGATGCAGGCGGTGCCGGGTGGGCGCGTTGGCTTCATGGTCGTCTCCATCCTCGCCTTCCTGGTGCTGGGCAGCGTGCTGGAGGGGATTCCCGCCGTGGTGCTGTTCGGTCCGCTGCTGTTTCCTGTCGCGCAATCCATCGGCGTCAATGAGGTGCATTACGCCATCACCATCGTGCTGGCGATGGGTCTGGGGCTGTTCTCGCCGCCCTTCGGCGTTGGCTATTATGCCGCCTGCGCCATCGGAAAAATCAACCCTGATGCCGGGCTGCGGCGCATCTGGCCCTATATGGGCGCGCTGCTCGTCGGCATCGTCATCGTCGCCATGGTGCCATGGCTGACCACCTGTCTCATCGGAGCAAATTGAATATGGCTGGAATGTTGCAAGGAAAAATCGCTTTGGTCACGGGCGGGCTCTCGGGCATCGGCCTTGCCATCGCCGAGCGCTTCGTGCGCGAAGGCGCGCAGGTCATCGCCGCCGATCTCAGCACCGAGGCCACCGCGCTCGATGACTCGAAGATGGCGCCGCTGCAGATGAATGTCGCGGATGCGGCCAGCACGCAGAGCGGCATCGACAAGATCATCGCCAAATATGGCCGGCTGGATTGCGTGGTGAATTCCGCCGGCATCGGCAATGACATTCCCTTCCTCGACACACCGCTGGAGCTGTTCGACAAGATCATCGCGGTCAATCTGCGCGGCACCTTCATCGTCGGCCAGGCGGCGGCACGGGCGATGGTGAAAACCGGCGGCGGCGCCATCTGCAACATCGCCAGCGTCTCGGGCATGACCGGCAATGTCGGCCGCTCCGCCTACGGCGCCTCGAAAGGCGGCGTGGTGGTGCTGAGCAAGGTGATGGCGGTGGATCTGGCGGCGCAGAATGTGCGCGTCAATGTGCTCTCCCCCGGCCCGGTGGAAACCCCGTTGGTGGCCAAGATGCACACGGACTTCATCCGCAAACGCTGGATCGAGCGCACCCCGATGGCGCGCTATGCCAGCCCGGAGGAAATGACCGGCGGTGCGGTGTTCCTGTGCTCGGACGATGCCGGCTACGTCACCGGCCATGTGCTGGCCATCGATGGCGGCATGATGGGCTCCGGCCTCACCGCCGCCTAAATCGCAAAAGTTTTTGGGGGTGTGGGGACTTTTTTCAAAAAGTCCCCACGACTTGCGTTTCAAACAGCTTCACACGCGAAGCGCACCACCGACCGTATCGACTTCCCCTCATGCATGAGATCAAACGCCTGATTGATCTCGGCCAGCCCCATCGTATGCGTCACAAACGGCGCCAGCTGGATCTTGCCCGCCATCGCCTCCTCCACCATTCCTGGCAGCTGCGAGCGCCCCTTCACCCCGCCAAACGCCGTGCCCAGCCAGCGCCGGCCGGTGACCAGCTGGAAGGGGCGGGTGGAAATCTCCTGCCCCGCGCCGGCGACGCCGATAATCACCGACTGCCCCCAGCCGCGATGCGCGCATTCCAGCGCCGCGCGCATCACATTCACATTGCCGATGCATTCGAAGCTGTGATCCACCCCCCAGCCGGTCATCTCGATGATCACCTGCTGGATCGGCTTGTCATGCTCTTTCGGGTTGACGCAGTCAGTGGCGCCGAATTGTTTGGCCAGCTCGAACTTGCCGGGATTCATGTCGATGGCGATGATCCGCCCGGCCTTGGCCAGCTTCGCGCCCTGGATCACCGCCAGCCCGATGCCGCCCAGCCCGAACACGGCGACAGAATCACCTTCCTGCACCTTGGCGGTATTCTTCACTGCCCCCAGCCCGGTGGTCACACCACAGCCCAGCAGGCAGACATGCTCCGGATTGGCGCCGGGATTGATCTTCGCCAGCGAAACCTCGGCGACGACGGTATATTCGCTGAAGGTCGAGCAGCCCATATAATGATAGATCGGCTTGCCTTCATAGCTGAAGCGGCTGGTGCCATCCGGCATCACCCCCTTGCCCTGGGTGGCGCGGACCGCGGTGCAGAGATTGGTCTTGCCGCTCTTGCAGAACAGGCACTCACCACATTCGGCGGTGTAGAGCGGGATCACATGGTCCCCCGGCGCCACGCTGGTTACACCCTCGCCAACCTCAATGACGATACCCGCCCCTTCATGCCCCAGCACCGCCGGAAACAGCCCCTCCGGATCTTCCCCGGAGAGGGTGAAGGCATCGGTATGGCAGACGCCGGTATGGGTGATCTTCACCAGCACCTCGCCGGCCTTGGGCGGGGCGACGTCGATTTCCACGATCTGCAGAGGCTGTCCGGCGGCAAAGGCGACGGCGGCGCGGGATTTCATCGGCGGGGATCCTTCCGGGTTTTTTTAGCGAAGATAAGAGCGCAGCAGGGCCATCACCGCCTCCGGCGGTTCAGGCGGCGGGTCGCCAAGGGCCGCGAATTCCTCGCGCAGATGGCTCTCCAGCACGCTGACCATGATGCCATTCACCGCCCCGCGCACGGCGGCGAGCTGTTGCAGGATGGGGGCGCAGTCCGCCCCCTCCTCCAGCGCGCCCTCTAGCGCCGCCATCTGCCCCTGAACGCGGCGGATGCGGGCGAGAATTTTGCGTTTTTCCTCGGGATGGTGCGGCATGGCGCCCCACCCTAATATACTCCGGGTGAGTATGTCGAGGGCTAGCCCCCGAGGCGCCCCACCGGCACCCCGGCCACCTCCGCCTGGGCCTGGAACAGCCCGCCCGCGCCCGGTGCCGCCGCCAGCTGCGCCTCGGACAATCCGTGGCGCAGCGAGGTGAGAAACAAGGTCTTCATATCCGGCCCGCCGAAGCAGGGCATGGTGGGCGCGGGGGTGGGCGCGGCCAGGCTCTGCACCAGCCCGCCCGCGCGCGTGAACAGGTTCAGCCTTCCGGCTGAAACCCCGGCACTCCAATAGCGGCCTTGCACATCCATCGCCGCGCCATCCGGCCGGCCGGTCTCGTCGTCGAAATCGCGCAGCCGGACGCCATTGCGCAGCGTCCCGCCCGCCGGGTCGAAATCGTAAACATCCAGCTTGCGGGCGCGGGAATCGGAATGGAACAGCACCCGCCCATCGGCCGACCAGGCCAGCCCGTTGGAGGTGACGAGCCCCTCCACCCGGCATTCCACCCGCCCATCCGGCGTGATGCGATACAGCGCGCCGATCGGCTCTTTCGCCGGCGTGTCGTCCATGGTGCCGACCCAGAAGGCGCCATCCGGGCCGATCTTGCCGTCATTGGCGCGGGTGCGCGGGTCGGGCGGCAGCCGCGCCAGCAGGCTTTGCGCGCCGCTGTCGCGCTCCAGCAGAATGATGTCGTGCCGGCAGGCCACCACCAGCGCCTCGCCTTGCGCCAGGCCGAAACTCCCCACCGGCCCCGGCAATTGCCAAACCCGCCGCGCCCCGCTGCCCAGCGTCAGCTCATGGATCAATCCTTCCGGAATGTCGCACCAGAGCAGCGCCTGGCGCCGCGCATCCCAGACCGGGCTTTCCGTGAGCGTGCCTTGTGTGCCGGGCAGAGGGGCGAAGCGTGAGATCAATGCGAGAACACCTTTTGTGGCAGCCCGGCGAGCCGGACCAGATTGACAGACAGCTGCACACCGAAAATCAACGCATTGGGTGTGGCGCTGGCCTGTTTCGGATGAGCGAGATTATCCGGGTTTAGCACATATTGCACATTCGGCAGCACCCGCAGCCAGTCATTCGCCTGGATGCCGTAATTGACCTCGAAAATATATTCATTCGCCGCCGGCGTGCCGCTGCCGCCGGCCAGAGCGCGCTCCTGCTTCAGATAGGTCAGCTCGCGCCCGCCGAAATGCATCACCGTGCCAAGCAGGCCGATCGTATCATAAGGCCGGCTGGCGAAGGGCCCGGTATAGAGCGCGCCGACATCCCCGCCCCACTGGATTTCCTCAGGCGTATCCAGGCTATGGGTGAAGCCGCCGAAAATCCGCAGATTGCGGGTGGAGGCGGGATCCGGCCGGTAGACCACCTGGTTGAAGAAGGCATAAACCCCTGTGCGGCCCCAATGCGTCGCCGCCTTGCCGCCGGCGCTGGCCAGAGGCTGGCCGGCGCTGTTGTAGGCGGGGTCGCTATATTTCGAGCTGTCCCAATAGCCGCCCAGCTGAATCGCGGTGGGGTAGGCGCTCTGCTGGAAATTCGTCGTGTAATCCAGCTCCACCGGCACCACCACGCCGGTATCGTTCTGCAAGGTGAAATTCAGATCATTCCGGCCATAGGCGGATTGTTTCGGATTCACCTCGGAGGTGCCGATCATCAGATTGAGCGTGCGGTTGAGCTTGATCGTGGTGCGCTGCCCCCAGGTCGCGTACGGGTAGGCGACCAGCCCGACGGCACGGAACATCGAATCGACATGGCCGCAAAAGGCGTTGGTCATGAAATTGCAGTTGATCGGCGAGGTGCCGAAGATCGCGTCATTCATCCGCCCGGCGATGATATCCAGCCGCCCATGCAGCAGGCTCTGATCCCAGGTCAGCTCCGAAAGCCGGATGCCCTGGCCGCCATAAATCTGGTTGGCGAGCACGTTGTTGCCCACCGTGTCGATGGAAATATCCCGCCCGGTGCGCCCGGTGACGGTGACATGCAGCGCCCCGCCGGGAATCCCCGCCAGCGTCTGCATATTGAGATCCGCGCCGAGATTGAGCTCATCGGCATAATCCGCCCCTTGCTTATGGCCGCCGCTGACATTCCCCGCCGCATCGCCCGTGTAGTTTGAACGCAGATAGATGCCGTTATCCAGCAATCTCTGCCCGAGTTTCGCCAGCGCGCTGTCTGGATTGGCGGGGGTGAAATTGCCAGGTCCGGGCACCTGGGCCGCGGCGCCGGCGGCGGTGAGCGCCCAGGCGGCCAGCGTACCCGCTTTCAAGGCTTTGCGTGAAACGCGTTTCATCTTGTCTGCTCCCTTGAATCGTTTTTCGGCGCGTCACCGCGCCGGGCGCATAATTCGTAGCGCTACGAAATTGGCTATCACTTTCAAAACGGCGTGTCCAGCAGATAAGAATGGCCAAAATATATGAAAAAAACAGCTAAGACTCTGTCGTATTACGGCTTTGAACGGGCGTCGATTTGGTTTGACGAGCGAAAATAATAGCGCTACGAAGTTGTCCAGAACAAACGGCTTGCTGGCCGGGACAGGCTATGCCGGCAGGCTGAGGGGGAAAATTCATGACTCAATCAAACTTCGCCGGCATGGCGGCATCGCACCGGAAAATGATCCGCTACTCCATCGCGCTCGGCGCGCTGGGATTCCTGCTGTTCGGCTACGATACCGGCGTCATCGCCGGGGCGTTGCTGTTCATCAAAAAGGAAATGGCGCTGACCCCGGCGATGACCGCCTGGGTGGTCAGCATCCTGCTCGCCGGCGCCACGCTGGGGGCCATCGGTTCCGGCATGCTGGTGGAGCGCTTCGGCCATCGCCGGCTGCTGATCGCGGCCGGGGTGCTGTTCACCGCCGGCGCGCTGGGGGCGGCGCTCAGCACCGGCTTTGAAATGCTGGTGGCGGCGCGGTTTTTCATCGGCCTCGCGGTCGGCGCGGCCTCGGCGCAGGTGATGCTCTATGTCAGCGAGATCGCCCCGGCCGAGGCGCGCGGCCAGCTCGCCACTTTGGCGCCGATGACCGGCACCACCGGCATCCTGATCTCCTATTTCGTCGATTATGGCTTTTCCGCCGATGGCGCCTGGCGCTGGATGTTCGGCGTCGCGGTGATCCCGTCCGTGCTGCTGATCATCGGCATGTGCTTCGCGCCGGATTCGCCGCGCTGGCTCGCCCATCGCGGCCGCTTCGAGGAGGCGCTGGCGGTGCTGCGCCAATCCCGCCCGCCCGAGCGCGCCGCGCAGGAGCTGGCCGAGATCCGCAAGGTGGCCCATACCAGCAGCCATGTCGGGCTGGCGGCCTTGTTCACCGACCGCGCATTGCTCGGCCCGCTGGCGGTGGCCTGCGGGCTGGCGGTGCTGCAGCAGATCGTCGGCATCAACACCGTGATCTATTACGCCCCGACGATTTTGAAGAATATCGGCTTCGGCGCCTCCAGCGCCATTCTCACCACCGCCTGCCTGCAATTTCTGGCGATCCTGGCAACCCTCACCGCCTCGCGCCTGGTGGACAAAGCCGGGCGGCGGCCGCTGCTGATCGCCGGCGCCATCGTGATGGGGATGAGCCTCGCCGCCATCGGCATCATCATGCAAACCGCTCTGGCCTTTACGCTCGCCGGCCATATCATCGCCGTCACCGCGCTGGCGGTGTACAAGATGGCCTTCTCCTTCAGCTGGGGCCCGCTGGTCTGGGTGATCATGCCGGAAGTGCTGCCGCTGCGCGCCCGCGGGGCGGGCATGGGCGTCTCCACGCTCTGCAACTGGGCCTCGAATTTCGCTGTCTCTTTCTCCTTCCCGCTGCTGCTGGCGACGAGTTCGCTGCTGGTGTTCGGCGTGTTCATCGGCGGCTGCGTGCTGGCCCTGCTGTTCACCCTCGGCATTCTGAAGGAGACCGCCCGCAAGAGCCTCGAACGGATCGAGATGGAGGACGAGGCGCTGGGCGAGGCGATCCCCAGCATCGCGCATCATTGAACGGCTGAAGGATATTTGTTTTGCTGAAACTTGACCATGACGCGTCTGGATTTTCGCTTTCTGGCGCGGCGGGTGTGCTGTTCGCCCACCGGCCGGGCGCGCCCTGCCTGTTCGCCGGGCGCGGCCAGCCGGAGATCGCCTGCTATCGCGGCAATTTCAAGATCGAGGATTATGTCAGCGAACGTCAGGCCCTGACCCGCTGTGCCGTGCGCGAAGAGGATGGGCGCATCGTCGCGGATTTCGCGGCAAGCGCGCACGCCGCGCCGCTGCTCTCGCTGCGTTTCGAGTTGTCCGGGGATCAGGCCCGCATCGCCTTCACCGCGCATGACGAAACGCTGAACCGCATCTGGCTGCGCCTGCCCGCGCAAAGCGGCGAAAAGCTCTGGGGCGGCGGCGAGCAAATGTCCTATTTCGACCTGAAGGGCCGGCATTTCCCGCTCTTCACCTCGGAACCCGGTGTGGGCCGCGACAAGACCACCGAGATCACCTTCCAGGCCGATGTCAGCGGCCAGGCGGGCGGGGATTATTATAACACCAACTACCCGCAGCCTACCTTTCTCTCCTCGCGCCGCTACGCCGCCCATCTGCAAACCACCGCCTATTGCGCCTTCGATTTCCGGCACGCGGATTTCCACGAGCTGGAAGCCTGGGCCATCCCGGAGGCGTTGGAGTTTTTTGAAAGCCCAACCTATGCCGGGCTGGTGCGGCAGATGGCGCAGCGCTTCGGCCAACCGCCGGCGCTGCCGGACTGGGTGCATGACGGCGCCATTCTCGGGCTGAAGGAAGGCGAGAAAAGCTTCACCCGCATGGCGGCGATCCGCGATGAAGGTGCGCGCATTGTCGGGCTTTGGTGCGAGGATTGGTGCGGCCTGCGCGAAACCAGCTTCGGCAGCCGGCTATTCTGGGATTGGCGGGCGAATGAAAAACGCTATCCGGGTCTGCGGGAAAAGATTGCGCAGCTGCGCGATGAGGGGGTGCGCTTCCTGGGCTATGTGAACCCTTATCTCGCCGTGGATGGCGTGCTGTTCCCGCTGGCCGAGGCAGAAGGCCATCTGGTGCGCGACGCCAAGGGCGGCACCTATGTGATGGATTTCGGTGAATTTGATTGCGGGATTCTGGATTTCACCAGCCCGGCCGCGATCGATTGGTTCGCCGAGCGCGTGCTCGGCCAGGAGATGCTGGATCTCGGCCTCTCCGGCTGGATGGCGGATTTCGGCGAATATCTGCCGACCGATGCGGTGCTCTCCAACGGCATGCCGGGGCTGGAGGCACATAATCTCTGGCCGGTGCTGTGGGCGCGGGTGAATGAAAAAGCCTTGGCGCTGCGCGGCAAAACCGAAGAGGTGCTGTTCTTCATGCGGGCCGGCTTCACCGGCATCCAGGCACATAACCGGCTGCTCTGGGCGGGCGATCAATGCGTGGATTTCTCCCGCCATGACGGGCTGCAGACGGTGATCTGCGGCGCGCTCTCCTCCGGCCTGCTCGGCAACCCGTATCATCACAGCGATATTGGCGGCTATACCAGCCTGTTCGGCAATGTGCGCGATGCGGATCTGCTGATGCGCTGGAGCGAGATGGCGGCCTTCACCGCGGTGATGCGCAGCCATGAGGGCAACCGCCCGCGTGAAAATCTGCAGCTCGACGAAGACGCAGAGGTGCTGGCGCATTTCGCCAGGATGACGCGCATCTTCGCCGCGCTGGCGCCCTATCGCCGCGCTGTCGCGGCCGAGGCGGGGCTGCCGATGCAACGCCCGCTCTTCCTGCATTTCGAGGATGACCCGGCCTGCTATGAAGGCCAGACCTGCTATCTGCTGGGTGAGGATTTGCTGGTGGCGCCGGTGATCAGCGCGCAGACCTTCGCGATGGAGGTGTATCTGCCAAAGGGCGCGGACTGGGTGCATCTCTGGTCCGGTACGCGCCATGCGGGCGGCCAAACCGTCAGCGTCGAAACACCCTACGGCAAGCCGCCCGTCTATTACCGCGCGGGCAGTGCGCACGAATCGCTCTTTGGCAGCTGCGCAAATTTATAAAAGTTTTTTGGTGCCGCTTTTTTTCAAAAAAGCGGCGAAAGAAATAGGGTGTTTTTGAAAAAACACCCTATACCTCCAAAAACTTATTGCTAATAAGGCCCCGTCGCCACGCGCTTGGCTTGTCCGCGCAGCGCGCCCAGAAACTCATTCGCCCGCCCGGTCATCATCCCCATATCCGAGGCAATGGCGGCGTAATCATACCCATAACCCAGAAACCGCTGCACCATCTCCGGATTCGGCCCGACAATGCCAATCGGCTTGCCGGCCTGCTTTGCCGCCTGCGCCGCTTCGGCGATCTTCGCCTGCACCGCCTCATGGCCAATCTGCCCCATATGCCCCATCGCGGCGGAGAGATCGCCCGGCCCCAGGAACAGCGCATCCACGCCCTTCACCGCCGCAATCTCAGGCGCCGCCGCCACCGCTTCCGGTGTTTCCAGCTGCACGATCACGTAAGTTTCCGCGTTCGCATGGCGCAGATAGGCGCCATCCGCGCCATATTGGCTGGCGCGGTGCACGGCGGCCACGCCGCGTATCCCCTCCGGCGCATAGCGCGAAGCCGCCACCGCCCGCTTCGCTTCCTCGGCATTCTGCACGAACGGCACCATGATGGTCTGCCCGCCCGCATCGAGAATCCGCTTGATCCAGACAAGATCATTCCAGGGCAGCCGGACCACCGGGGCGGCCTTGGTGTTGCCGATGGCGCGCAAATGCTCGATCGCCTGCGGCGCATCCACCGGCACATGCTCCAGATCCAGCACCAGAAAATCAAACCCGGCATGGCCCAGCGCCTCGGCGGTGGCGGGGGCGCCGCTCATCAGCCAGGTTCCCAACGGCACGCCGCGGGAAAGCGCCGCGCGAAACTGGTTTTCCATAGATGTCTCCTTCAGAAAATCGGCGGTTCGGGAACCTTCTCGGTCCCGCTCAGAAAGTCGAAATCGCACCCATCCGGCGCCTGGCTGACGCTGCGCTCGTACAGCTTGGCGTAAGAGCGCGCGAAGCGCTCCGGCGGTTTCACCCAGGACGCGCGCCTTGCGGCAATCTCGGCCTCATCCACCAGCATGTTCAGCGTCCCGGCTGGCACATCCAGCGCCACCATGTCGCCGGTTTTCAGCAGCGCCAGCGGCCCGCCGACGGCGGATTCCGGCGCCACATGCAGCACGCAGGTACCGTAATGGGTGCCGCTCATCCGCCCATCGCAGATGCGCACCATATCCTTCACCCCTTGCTCGAGCAGCCGCTTGGGCATCGGCAGATTGCCCCATTCCGGCATCCCCGGCGCGCCGATCGGCCCGGCATTGCGCAGCACCAGCACGCTATCCTTGGTGATCTCCAGGCTCGGGTCGTCTAGCTTCGCCGCCATCTCGGCCGGGTTGTCGAACACCACGGCCGGGCCGGTATGTTGCAAAAGATGCGGGCTGGCGGCGGAGCTTTTCATCACCGCCCCATCCGGGCAGAGATTGCCGCGCAGCACCGCCAGGCTGGAGCCTTTTGAAAGCGGCACCACCGCTTTGTCCAGATCGCGGATCACATCGTCATCCCAGCAGCGCGCCCCTGCGATATTTTCATCCAGCGTGCGCCCGTTCACCGTCATGCAGCCGGGAATAATCGCATCGCCCAGCTTGGCCAGCAGTGCCGGCAGCCCGCCGGCGAAGAAGAAATCCTCCATCAGATAGCCGCCCGAGGGAAAGATGTTGGCGCAGACAGGAATTTTCGCCGCCACAGCGCCGAGATCATCCAGGCGCAGCGCCACCCCGGCGCGCCTGGCGATGGCGATGGTGTGGATCGCCGCATTGGTGGAGCCGCCCAGCGCCATGCAGGCGCTCACCCCGTTCATCACCGCATCCGCGGTGATGATCTTCGAGGGCCGCAGATCCTCGCGCACCATCTCCACCGCCCGTGCCCCGCATTCGGCCGCCATGCGGGTATGGCCGGAATCGGCGGCGGGGAGGGAGGAGGCGCCCGGCAGCGTCATGCCCATCGCCTCGGCGATGGCGGTCATCGTGCTCGCCGTGCCCATCGTGTTGCAGGTGCCGATCGAACGGGTCATCTTCGATTCCAGCTCGACCCAGTCATCCTCGGTGATCTTGCCGACGCGCTTCTCGTCCCAGAATGTCTTGGTATGGGTGCCGGCGCCGACACTCTGCCCCCGCCAGCGACCATTGGACATGAACCCGGCCGGGCAATAGATCGCCGGCAGATCCATCGAGATCGCTCCCATCAGCAGCCCCGGCGTGGTCTTGTCGCAGCCGCCCATCAGCACCGCGCCATCCACCGGCAGCGAGCGCAGCAGCTCCTCCACCTCCATCGCCAGCATGTTGCGGTAGAGCATGGTGGTCGGCTTCACCAGCACCTCGCCCAGAGAGAGGGCCGGCAGCTCCACCGGATAGCCCCCGGCCTGCCAGACGCCGCGCTTCACCGCCTCGGCCCGCTCGCGCAGATGGATATGGCAGGGGCTCAGCTCGCTCCAGGTGTTGATGATGGCAATCACCGGCTTGCCCAAAAACTCCTCGCGGCGCAGCCCCATCTGCTGGCTGCGCTGGCGGTGGGCGAAGCCGCGTATGTCGGTGCCCTCATACCAGCGGGCGGATCGCAATTTTGTCTCGGTCATCTGCGCCCCCTCAATTCGCCGTCAGCCCGGCATCGACCAGGAAATTCGCCCCCGTGCAGCCGCCGGATTCGGCCGAGGCCAGGAACAGCGCCATACGCGCCACATGGGTCGCGTCCAGCCGGAATTTCAGCGCCTGCAGATCCTTGAATTGCTGGTCCATCTCCGGGGTGAGCCAGAGCGCCTTTTGCCGCTCGGTGAGAATGGCGCCAGGGACGATGCAATTCACCCGGATCCCCTCCGGCCCCAGCTCGCGCGCCAAGGTGCGGGTGAGGCCGTTGATCGCCGCCTTAGAGGAGGTATAGCCCGCCATCCCCGGCCGCCCGCGCATCCAGGAGACCGACCCGGTCATGATCACCGCCCCCTGGCCGCGCCCGCGCATATGCCGGGCGACCGCCTGGGTGGCGAAGAATTGATGGTCCAGATTGACCGCGAGCGCGTCCTTCCAATCCTGCGGCTCGTAGCTCCAGAAATCCTGCCTTTTGTCGCGCGCAGCGTTGTTGATCAGCACATCGATCGGCCCGCGCCGCGCCTCGATCGCATCGATCGTATTCCGTAGCGCTGCGATATCGGTCAGATCGACGGCGTGGAAGGCGCTGCCCTGATGGGCCTGCGCCAGCGCCGCGCCGGCCGCCTCGTCAATATCGAGAAAATCCACCCGCGCCCCCTGCGCGGTGAAAGCCTCGACCATCGCGGCACCAATGCCCGAAGCGCCACCGGTGATCACCACCCCCGCCCCCTGCAAGGAGCGGTATGTTGCCTGATCGTAAGGGGAAGTCATATTGGCGTTATCCTCTCATTCGCCAAAATCGTAGCGCTACGATTCCGGGATTGTCAACCATCCCGCATGGTTGCCTGCCATCTCGAATCCTATGATATGTGTCGGTCATGGCCTCACCGACAGACAAATCCGCCCCCCGGATCCGCCGCAAGACCGACAGCGTCACCATGCAGGATGTGGCAAGGCTGGCGGGTTGCGCCACCTCCACCGTCTCGCTGTTCCTGCGCAAGCCGGATCTGGTGAAGGGCAAGACCGGGGCGAAGATCACCGCCGCCATCGAACGTTTGGGCTATGTGCCGAACATGATGGCCGGCGGGCTGGCGGCGGCGGCGGCGACGCGGGTGGTCAGCCTGATCGTGCCCTCGCTGCGCAACGCCTTCTTCGCCGCCACCGCGGATGCGCTGCAGGCGGCGCTGGCGCAGGCCGGGGTGCAGCTGCTGCTCGGCCATAATGAATATGATCCGGCGCGGGAGGAGGCGCTGGTGCGCGCCTCGCTCGCCTGGTCGCCGGCGGCTTTGGTGCTGACCGGGCTGGAGCATAGCCGGGGCACGCGGCAGATGGCGCTCTCGCGCGGCACCCCGGTGATCGAGATGTGGGAGCTGGGCGCCAACCCGCTGGATATGCTGGTGGGGTTCGACCATCGCGCCGTGGGCGCGGCGGCGGCGCGGCATCTGCGCGCGGCCGGGTGCAGGAATGTCGCCTTTATCGGCGCGCGCTTGCAGGAGGACCGGCGCGCCGCCCAGCGCGGCACCGGCGTCATCGCCGCCTTGCAGCAGGAGGGGGCGAGTGCCCGCCAGGCGATCGCGCCGCAGCCGGCCTCGGTGGCGCTGGGTGAGGCGCTGCTGGCGGAGCTGCTGGAGCGCGACCCGAAAATCGACGGGGTGGTGTGCTCGAATGACTGGATCGCGCTCGGCGTGCTGTTCGAGTGCCAGAAGCGCGGCATCGCGGTGCCGGAGCGGCTGAAGATCATCGGCTTCGGGGATCTGCCTTTTGCCGCGGCGACCTATCCGGCGCTCTCCACCATCCGCCCGCCGGGCGAGCGGATCGGCCAGGAGGTGGCGCGCCTCGCGCTGGCGGCGCTGAATGGCGAGACGCCAGCACAGAAAACCGTGGATGTCGGCTTCGAGCTGGTGCGACGCGGCACCAGCTAAAAAAGTTTTTGGGGGGTGCAGGGGGTGTTTTTCCAAAAACACCCCCTGCGAGTCACGCCGCCACCGTCACAAACTTACTGACCAGATAAGCCTCCAACGCCTCCGGCCCGCCCTCGGACCCGTAGCCGCTCTCCTTCACCCCGCCGAACGGATTTTCCGGCAGGCCGAGCCCGGCATGGTTGATCGAGACCATGCCCGCCTGGATGCCCGCCGCGATCCGCGCGACATTCGCCTCGCTCTTGGCAAAACCGTAGGAGGCGAGGCCGAAGGGCAGGCGGTTGGCCTCGGTGAGCGCCTCCTCCAGCCTCTCGAAGCTGTTGACCAAAGCCAGCGGGCCGAAGGGCTCCTCATTCATCGCCTTGGCGCTTACCGGCACCTCGGCGAGGATGGTGGGGGCGAAGAAAAAGCCCTCATTGCCCAGCCGCTTGCCGCCGGTGACCAGCCGCGCGCCTTGCGCGGTGGCATCGCCGATCAGTGCTTCCATCGCCTCCACCCGGCGGGCATTGGCCATCGGGCCCATGGTTGTCGCGGCATCCAGCCCGTCCCCGACGGTCAGCGCCTCGGCCTTGGCGGTGAGGCGCTCCAGGAACGGGGTGAAAACCTCGCGCTGCACCAGCAGCCGGGTGGGGGAGATGCAGACCTGGCCGGCATTGCGGAATTTCGCCGCCGCCAGCACGCTGGCCGCCTGGTCGAGATCGGCATCGGCGGCGATGATCGCCGGGGCGTGGCCGCCCAGCTCCATGGTGGCGCGCTTCATATGCTGCCCGGCCAAAGCCGCGAGATGCTTGCCGACCGGGGTGGAGCCGGTGAAGGAGATTTTCCGCACCGCCGGGTGGGCGATGAGATAGGACGAGATCTGCGCCGGATTGCCGAAGACCAGATTCACCGCGCCGGCCGGCAGCCCGGCCTTGGCGAAGGCGGCGACCATGGCGGCGCAGCTGGCCGGGGTCTCCTCCGGGCCTTTCAAAATCACCGTGCAGCCGGCGGCCAGGGCGGCGGCCAGCTTGCGCATCGCCTGATTGACCGGGAAGTTCCACGGGGTGAAGGCGGCCACCACCCCCACCGGCTCGCGCAGCGCCATCTGGCGGATATTGGCGGCGCGCGGCGGGATGACGCGGCCATAGGCGCGCCGGCCTTCCTCGGCGAAGAACGCCAGCGTGTCCGCCGCCGCCGCCATTTCCATGCGGGATTCGGCCAGGGGCTTGCCCTGCTCCAGCGTCATCAGCCGGGCGGCGTCCTCGGCATCCTCGCGCAGATGCTGGGCGGCCAGGCGCAGCAGCCGGGCGCGCTCATAGGCCGAGCGCTGCGACCAGTCGGCGAAGGCGCTGGCGGCGGCCTGCGCGGCACGGGCGAGGGCGGCCTCGTCCGCCACCGCGACAGCGCCGATCTGCGCGCCGGTGGCCGGGTTCAGCACCGGCAAAGCCGTGCCGGTGCCCGCCTCCCATTGTCCGGCGATGAAGAGCTTGGTGTCGGGATAGGCGCTGGTCATGGCGTTTCCTTATGGTTGTTGGAAGCTCTAGTGGGCGAGCAGCAGCGCGCCTTTGACGATGGTGGCGCCGGACCCGGCCAGGGCCAGGAACAGCACGCCCTGGCGCGCCTGCCGGGCGGGGATGCGCCGGTTAAGCAGTTGCCCGAGCCCCAGCCCGGTGAGCAGTGCCACGCCCAGCAGCGGTATGGCGGCCAGCGGCAGATGCGGCAGGCCTTTCTCCGCCACCGAGGCCAGGTTGAGCGCCCCGAAATAGACCTGCATCGAGGCGACGAATTTCGCCTGATCCCAGGCGGTGCCGACGGCGTAGAGGGTGATCGCCGGCCCGCCGACCCCGGCGGTGACATTCATGAAGCCGCTGAGCGCCCCCGCCGCCAGCGCCCCGGCCTTGCCCTTGAACAGCGCCACATTCTTCAGCAGCAGCACGCTCAGCAGCGCCAGAAACACCAGCGTGCCGATGATGGTGAGCAGCCAGGCGGCGGGGATCAGCCGCGCCACCGGCGCGCCCAGCTGCACGGCGACCAGCGCCGCCGGCACCAGCAGCGCCAGCCGCCGCGGCTCCGCCGCCCGCCAGGTGCCGGCCAGCACCACGGCGTTGAGCACCAGCGTCAGCAGATTGGCCAGCAGCACCCCCTGGAACGGCCCCAGCACCAGAATCAGCAGCGGCGAGGCGACCAGCGCAAAGCCCAGCCCGGTGACACGCTGGGTCGTAGCGCCGAGACAGGCGGAGAACGCGACAAGGGCAAGCTGCAGATCGGGCATGAAACCAGGCGGGTGAGGGTCTGCCGCCTCGTAGCGTTACGATTTTGGCCGGTCAATGTCGCGGCGCAACATGACGCCATGCGCTTTTTAGATGGCTTTCTGCGAGTATAGGAAAAAATAATAGCGCTATGATTGTTGCAGCCTCGGCGCCGCCAGCCCCGCGATGATGATATTCACGCAAGCCGGCTTGTTGCTGGCAAAGGCCCGCGCCAGCGCCGGGGCGATCTCCTCTTCCCGCGTCACCAGCTCCCCATGCCCGCCCAAAGCCGCCACCGCCGCATCGTAGCGCGTGCCGGGCAGCAGCTCACAGCCATGCGTGCGCGTCCCCCCGTAATCGCGCAGCTGGATCTGATATTCGGCGTTCCAGCGCGCATCATTGCCGATCACCGCGACGAAGGGCAGGTTGTGCCGCAGCGCGGTCTCGAACTCCGCCATGTGAAAGCCGAACGTGCCATCCCCCATCACCGCCAGCACCGGGCGGGCCGGGGCGGCGGCCTTGGCGCCGAGGGCGAAGGGCAGGGCGCTGCCGATGGCCCCGGCGACGCCGTTGATGATCCGCGCCGGCGCCTGGATGGCGGCCTGCGCCCATTGGCCGATCTCACCGCCATCGCAGATGAAAACCGGATCTTCCAAGCCGCGCATGAAAGCCGCCAGCGCCTGGCACATTGAAAAACTGTTGAGCGCGGTGGCGGGCGGCGGCGCGGCGCGGCGGGTGAGGGCGGCGTGCGCGCTCTCGGCCCAGCCCGGCGCGCTTTGCGGCTTGATCTGCGCGAGCTGGCCCAGTACCGGCGGAATATCCGCGACCAGGCCCAGACGCAGCCGCTCCCGCAGCGCCGCGCGGGCGCGGGCCAGCATCGCGCTGTCGGGGTCGATCACGATCCAGTCCGCCGCGCCGAGATTGCCGAATTTCAAGGTGAAATCGACCGATTTTCCGAGCGAGACGATGCAGTCCGCAGCCGCCAGCAAGGCCTGTACCGCGCCCAGGGCGGGATCGTTGACGCCGCGCGGGCTTTCCATCGGCAGACAGATGCAGCCCTGGGCGCGCAGCTGCGCCGTCATGGCCTGCCCGGCCGGGGTGCAGAGGGAAGGGGGCAGCAGAAACAGCGACCGGCGCGCACGGCCCAGCGCCGCGCGCAATGAAGCCAGCGCGGTGTCGCTCAATCCGGTTGGGGGGGACAGAACCGGCGCCCGCGGGGCGGTGGCGGCTTGGGCCTCCAATATATCGCTGGGCAGGCTGAGATGCACCGGCCCTGGCCGGCCGGATTGGGCGAGGACGATGGCGCGCGCCACATCCTGCGCCAGTGAAGCTGGCGAGGCGACCATCCAGGAGGCTTTGCATAAAGGCGCCGCAAGTCCGGCCTGGTCCATCTCCTGGAACGCCCCGCGCCCCAGTTCGCGCAGCGGCGCATGACCGGAGAGCAGCAGCAGCGGTGTCTCGCTCTGCCGCGCGCTATAGAGCGCGCCGATGGCATTGGCATGGCCCGGCCCGCCCGTGACCAGCGCCACGCCGAGCTTGCCGGAAAGCCGGGCATAAGCCTCCGCCATATGCACCGCCGCGCCTTCATGGCGGACATGGTAGAGCGTGATGGCGCTGTCGCGCAGCGCATCATAGACCGGCATGATGTGATTGCCCGAGAGCGAGGCGATTTTGTCCACGCCGGCCAGCTGTAATGTTTGAACCAGCAGATCCGCGCCAGATTGGCCAGGCTTCATCCCATCCCCCTTGTTTCCTGCATATTTGCCGCCGCGCGGCCGCGCGCTTGACAAGCGCGATGCGGGCTTCGTATAGTCTTATATAAGATATAAAAATCCAATACAAATTTCGGGGGAAACAATGCGAATGTCGATGCTGGCATGGGTTGTTGCGGTCCTGGTGATTATCGGCCTCTATACGTTGGGCCCGGCCTTCGGCTTCAACGCGGCGTCACCCGCCATTCTGGGGATGCCGCCGCTTTATTTCTGGTTCGTCCTGGTGCCGCTGCTGAATCCGGTGATCCTGGGCGTGCTTTATCTGATCGACCGGGCGGAAAACCCTGGCGATGACGACGAACTTTCCAGCCTGGCGGAGTGAGGGCGATGTCCGATATGGTTTTCATCCTCGGCATCGTCGTGCTCGGCGTGCTGCTGGTCACCTGGGTTGGCATTCGCGGCGGGCGCCAGGCCTCCACCACCATGGAAGGCTGGCTGGTCAATGACCGGCAGATGGGCCCCTGGCTCACCTGGTTTCTGCTCGGTACGGAAATCTACACCGCCTTCACCTTTCTCGGCCTCGCCGGTTTCGCCTACAGCAAAGGCGGCGGCGTGTTCTACAATGTCGCCACCAACGATGTCGGCTACGCGATCGGCTTCATGGTGCTGCCGGCGATCGGCCTGCTGGGGCGCAAATTCGGCTATGTCACGCAGTCGGACTTCATCGCCGGGCGCTACCAGAATGAGTGGCTGGGCATCATCGTCTCCTTCTGCGCCGCGATCATCATGATCGCCTATATCGATCTGAATATCGAGGGGCTGGGGGCCGTGCTCAGCGTGCTGACCGATCACCGGCTGAATATTCTCTCCGCCGATATCATCGGCTTCTCGGTGCTGTCGCTGGCGGTGTTCTTTGGCGGCATCAGGGGCAATGCCTGGCAGTCGGTGATCAAGGATCTGCTGATGTTCGGCGCCATCGCGGTGCTGTTCTTCACCATCCCCTACCGTTATTTCGGTGGCTTCGGCGACATGTTCAGCCAGATGATGCAGAAGATTCCGGCGCATATCACCATGCCCGGGCCCACTCATAAGCTCAGCCTCAGCTGGTTCTGGACCACGGTGCTGCTGACCGGCTTTGGCCAGTGGATGTGGCCGCAATGGTTCAACGTCGCCTTCTCCGCCAAGGGGCCGCGCACGCTGAAGCTGCAGGCGGTGTTCATGCCCTTCTATCAGCTGGTGAAAGTGGCGGTGATCACCGTCGGTTTTGCCGCGGTGCTGATTTTCGCCACACAGAAGGTGGGCGGCAATGAGGTGGTGCTGCGCCTGGCCCAGCAGATTTTCCCACCCTGGGCGCTGGCCATCTTCGCGCTGGCGGCGGTGCTGTCCGCCATCGTCCCGGCCGGGCCGATCATCATGATGAGCTGCACGATGCTCTCGCGCAATGTCTATGCCAAGCTGGTGCCGCAGACCAGCGACCGGCAGATGTTCAACATGACGCGCTGGCTGGTCTTCGTCGTCACCTTCGCGGCGTTGATCCTGGCGGTGGTGGCGCAATCGCTGATCGTCACGGTGCTGCTGGTGGCGTATGATTTCATCGCCCAGCTGGTGCCGGCGGTGATTATTGGCGGGCTGCTCTGGCGGCGCGCCACCGGGGCGGGGGTTGCGGCGGGGCTGCTGGTCGGTTGGGGGCTGAGCCTGTATTTCCTGCTCTCCCACCATGATCCCGTGCTGGGCTATAATGCCGGGTTTGTCGCCTTGCTGGCCAATTGCGTGACCTTCTTCATCGTCAGCCTGATGACGCAGCCAGTGCCCTCCAGCTTTCTGGACGAATTCTTCGGCGCGGCCTATCGGCGCCGGCGCCAGACCATCGCCGCGCCGCGCGGCGCGCTGGCCCGTGATTTGCCGGACAGCCTGAAAAACCCCGCATCTTAAATGAGGAGATCGATCATGGACCGGAGCGTGTAGGCGGCATGGCGCAGATTGTCATAACCGAATTCATGGATGACGAGGCGGTGAACGCCTTGGCGGCGCGGGCGCAGGTGTTGTATCGCCCGGATCTGGTCGACCAGCCCGAAGCACTTCAGGCGGCGTTGGCGGATTGCCAGGCGCTGATTGTGAGAAACCGCACCCAGGTGCGCGGCGCGCTGTTAGAGGGCGCGCCGAAGCTGGAACTGGTCGGGCGGCTGGGCGTCGGGCTCGATAATATCGATCTCGAGGCCTGCAAGGCGCGCAATATCGCGGTCTATCCGGCGACGGGGGCGAATGACGATGCCGTTGCCGAATATGTCGCCTGCGCCACGTTGAGCCTGTTGCGGCGCGGCTTTTTGCGCAGCGCCGAGGTGGCGGCCGGGCTGTGGCCGCGCGAGGCGATGATCGGCCGGGAGATTTCCGGCCGGCTTGCGGGCATGGTGGGGTTCGGCGGCACGGCGCGCCAGGCGGCGGCGCGGCTGGCGGCTTTGGGCATGCGCATCGCCGCTTACGACCCGTTATTGCCGGAGGGGCATGCGGCCTGGGGCACGGCGCAGCGCATGAGCCTGGAGGCGTTGCTCGCCAACGCGGATGTGGTGAGCCTGCATGTGCCGTTGACGCCGCAGACGCGCCATATGATCGACGCCGGCAAGCTTTCGCTGATGCAGCGCCATGCCGTGCTGATCAACGCCGCGCGCGGCGGGGTGGTGGATGAGGCGGCCCTGGTGGCGGCGCTGAAGGCGGGCGCGCTGGGCGGCGCGGCCTTGGATGTGTTCGCGCATGAGCCGCTGGATCGCGCCCATGGCGCCTTGTTCGCCGACGTGCCGAATCTGATCCTGACGCCGCATATCGCTGGGGTGACGATGGAATCGAATGTCCGCGTCTCCGGCAAGATTGCCGAAATTGTCTTGAATGCTTTGAAGATCGGATAAGAGCATGCTGAAACTCTCGATCGCCGAGGCCAAGACCAGGGCCGAGGCCGTGCTGGTGGCGAATGATACCGCGCCGGAAAATGCCGCCTCTGTCGCCAATGCGCTGGTGCTGGCGGAGGCGGACGGGTTGGCCGGGCATGGGCTGATGCGTTTGCCGTTTTACGCGGCGCAGGCGAAATGCGGCAAGATCGACGGCCAGGCCCGCCCGGCGGTGAAGCAGCGCACCGGCAGCGGGGTGAGCCTCGATGCCGCAAACGGCTTTGCCTACCCGGCGATCGACATGGCGATCGACGAGTTATTGGCGCTCACCTTCCGTCAGGGCGTCGCTGCGGCCTCGATCACCCGCTCCAGCCATTGCGGGGCGATGGGGCTGGTGGTTGAGCGCTTGGCCGGTCATGGTCTTGTGGCCTTGATGTTTGCCAATACCCCGGCGGCGATGGCGGTGTGGGGCGGGCGGCGCCCGCTGCTCGGCACCAACCCGATCGCCTGCGCCTTCCCGCGCCCGCGCGGCGCGCCGGTGGTGATCGACCTCTCCCTCTCCAAGGTCGCGCGCGGTCAGATCGTCGCGGCCAGGCAGAAGGGCACGAAAATCCCGAATGATTGGGCGCTGGATGCGCAAGGCCAGGAGACCGAGGACCCGGAGGCCGCGCTGGCGGGCTCGATGCTGCCTTTGGGCGGGGCCAAGGGCGCGGCGTTGGCGCTGATGGTGGAGGCGCTGGCGGCCGGGCTGACCGGCAGCCATTATGCCTATGAGGCCAGTTCGTTTCTGGACGCGCAAGGCCCGCCGCCGGGCACCGGGCAATTGCTGATCGCGCTGAACCCGATCAGCTTTGGCGGCAATATCTCACATATGGAGCGGCTTTTTGCCGAAGCGCTGACGGACGGGGTGCGCCTGCCAGGCGCCCGGCGCAGCGCAAACCGCCGCCGCGCCGAAGCTGAGGGGCTGGTGGTACAGGAGGGCTGGTTTGCGGCTTGATTCATAAATCCGATTTATGAGTTTGGCAAAAATAATCTGTTATTCAATACATGGAAGCTGACCTATCATCACGTATTGAATCGGCCGCGCCTCCGGGCGCGGCGGGCCTTCCTGTTGGGTAGGCCGTGGGGAGTGAGTGGTGTCGAAGCAAGAAACCATCGAGTATTCCGCGCCGGTTGGCGACAGCGTGGCGCAGACGACCTGCTATATGTGCGCCTGCCGCTGCGGCATCAAAGTGCATCTGAAGGACGGCAAGCTTCGTTATATTGAAGGCAACCGCGCGCATCCGGTCAATCGCGGCGTGCTCTGCGCCAAGGGCTCGGCGGGGATCATGAATGTGCTCTCCCCGGCGCGGTTGCGCAAACCGCTGAAGCGTGTTGGCGAGCGTGGCGGGGGGGAGTTTGAAGAGATCGAGTGGGAAGAGGCGCTTTCCATCATCACCGCGCGCCTGGCCAAAATCCGCGCCACCGACCCCAAGCAATTCGCGTTTTTTACCGGGCGCGACCAGTCGCAATCCCTCACCGGCTATTTCGCGCAGATGTTCGGCACACTGAATTTCGCTGCGCATGGCGGGTTCTGCACGGTGAACATGGCGGCGGCGGGGCTTTATTCCGTCGGCGGCGCGTTCTGGGAGTTTGGCGAGCCGGATTGGGAGCATGCGAAGATGTTCCTGCTGATCGGCGTCGCCGAGGATCACGATTCCAACCCGATCAAGCTGGGGCTTGGCAAGTTGAAGGAGCGGGGCGCGAAGATCGTCGCCATCAATCCGGTGCGTACCGGCTATGGGGCGATTGCCGATGAGTTCGTCGCCATCACGCCGGGGACGGATGGGCTGTTCGTGCTGGCTCTGGTGCATTGCCTGCTGGAAGAGGGCGCGATCGATACCGCGTTTCTCATCCGCCATACCAATGCGCATTATCTGGTGATCGACGCGCCGGGCACGGCGGAGGATGGGTTGTTCGCGCGTGATGAAAGCGGCGCGCCGCTCTGCCTGGACCGGGCCGACAATCAGATCAAACAAGCGGCGACGCTGGGGGCGGACCCGGCCTTGCTGGGCAGCGTGACGCTGCCGGATGGGCGCGCTGCCCGCCCCGCCTTTGCGCTGCTGGCGGCGCGCTATAGCGATGCCGCCTACGCGCCGGAGGCGGTGGCGGCGCGTTGTGGGGTGCCGGCTGCAACGATACGTAGGCTGGCGGCGGAGCTGGCGGAGATCGCCTTCAACCAGCCGGTGACGCTGGATGTGCCCTGGACGGATACATCCGGCCGCCGGCATGAAACGATGCTGGGACGGCCTGTGGCGATCCATGCGATGCGCGGCATCTCCGCCCATTCCAACGGGTTTCAGACCTGCCGCGCCATCCATATGCTGCAGATGCTGCTGGGCGCGGTCGATACGCCAGGCTCCTGGCGCTATAAATCCCCCTACCCGAAACCGATTCCGGCCGGGCCGGCGCCGGGGGGCAAGGCGTTTCTGGAAAATGGCGCGCTGGCCGGGCTGCCTTTGGGATTCCCCGCCGGGCCGCAGGATCTTCTGGTGGATGACAAGGGCGAGGCGCTGCGGCTGGACCGGGCCTTTTCCTGGGACGCGCCTTTGGGCGTACACGGGATGATGCATATGTCCATCGCCGAGGCGTATGCGCAGGATCGCTATCCGATCGACACGCTGATGGTCTATATGGCCAATGTCGCCTGGAACTCGGCGATGAATCCGGGTGAGGCGACGCGCATGCTCACCGACAAGACCCCGGATGGCAGCTACAGGATTCCGTTTTTCATTCTGGCCGATGCGTTCTTTTCGGAAACCGTGCCCTATGCGGACATCGTGCTGCCGGACACCACCTATCTGGAGCGCTATGATTGCATCTCGCTGCTGGACCGGCCGATCGGCTCGGCGCATGGGCCGGCGGATGCGATCCGGATTCCGGTGCTCAAGCCCGACCGCGATGTGCGGCCCTTTCAGGATGTGCTGATCGAGATTGCCGGGCGGCTGAAATTGCCGAATTTCACCGATGAAGACGGCGCGCCACTTTATGCGTCGTACGCTGACTACATGGTGAAGCATCAGCGCAAGCCAGGTGTCGGCCCGCTGGCCGGGTTCCGCGGCGCGGATGGGCAGGCCATCGGCAAGGGCGAGGTGAATGGCGATCAGCTCAAGCGTTATATCGAAAATGGCAGCTTCTGGCGACATCATCTGCCCGATGAGCAGCTTTACTTCAAACATTCCAATCAGGCCTATCTCAGCACCGCCAAGGCGATGGGGCTGATCGATAAGGACGAGCCGATCACGCTGCATCTCTACAGCGAAATCCTGCAGAGATTCCGTCTGGCCGCACAGGGGCACGGGGCGCATCAACCCCCCGAACGGCTGCGCGCCCGGCTGGAAACAGTGATGGACCCGCTGCCGATCTGGTATGAGCCAATTGAGGCGACGATGGTGAGCCGCGAAGAGTATCCGTTGCACGCCCTCACCCAGCGGCCGATGGCGATGTACCATTCCTGGGGTTCGCAAAATGCCTGGCTGCGACAGATCATGTCCGAAAACCGGCTTTACATGAACCGGGAAACCGCCGGCGCGTTGGGCATTGCGGATGAGGATTGGGTGGTGGTGGAGAGCCGCAACGGCACGCTCACCTGCCAGGCGCGGCTGATGGAGGGGCTGAACCCGAACAGCGTGTGGACCTGGAATGCCATCGGCAAGCGCTCCGGCGCCTGGACGCTGGATAAGAAAGCCCCTGAATCCGAGCGGGGATTTTTGCTCAACCATCTGATCTCGGAATATCTGCCGGCGGATGGCGGGGGCCATCGCGCCTCCAATTCGGACCCGGTCACCGGCCAGGCGGCCTGGTTCGATCTCACCGTTCGGGTGCGCAAGGCCAACGCCGCCGAAGCCGGGCGGACCGCGCCGCACCCGGAACAGCAGCACGCGCCTTTTCCGGTGCATCATCCTGAAACCTTGCAATATGGCGCGAAATTGGAGACAGCGAAATGACCAGCCTGCCCACCCAAAATCCGGGGGCGAAGAAGCTTGGCCTGGTGATCGATCTGGATACCTGCGTGGGCTGCCATGCCTGCGCGGTGAACTGCAAGGAATGGAACACGGGCGGCCATGTCGCGCCGCTGCCCGATTACGACCCCTATGGCAAGGAGCCTGACGGCGTCTGGTTCAATCGCATCCATTCCTACGAAGCCGGCTGCGGCGAGGCGAGCCGCACGGTGAATTTTCCGCGCTCCTGCCTGCATTGCGAAAATCCGCAATGCGTCACCGTCTGCCCCACCGGCGCCTCCTATAAGCGGGTGGAGGACGGCATCGTGCTCGTGGATATGGATAAATGCATCGGCTGCAAGCTCTGCTCCTGGGCCTGCCCTTACGGGGCGCGGGAGTTTGATGAGCTGGCCGGGGTGATGAAGAAATGCACGCTCTGCATCGACCGCATTTATAACGAGACGCTGCCGGAGGCGGAGCGCGAGCCGGCCTGTGTCGCCACCTGCCCGTCGCGGGCCCGGCATTTTGGCGATTTCAACGACCCGGAGAGCAAGGTTTCCAAGCTGGTGGCCGAGCGCGGCGGCGTCGAGCTGATGCCGGAGCTGGGCTATAAGCCGGTGAACAGATATTTGCCGCCGCGCAAGGCGCAGATCCCGACCGCGCCGCGCGAGCGTGTTGCCGATGGCGGCAGCAAGCTGCTGAAGCTGCTGGACAAGGTGCTCTCCCGATGAAGCCTGCCGCTTCGGTTCTGCTGCTCACCACGCTCACCGGCTTTGGATACGGGCTGCTGGCCTGGCTAGCCTTGTTCGCGCTGCTCGGGCTGCTGCCGGGCTCGCGCTGGTTCATGCCGGTTGGGGTGGTGGTGGCCCTCGGCTTCGCGGCGTCGGGGCTCATCGCCTCCATGCTGCATCTGGGGCGGCCGGAGCGCGCCTGGCGGGCCTTCAGCCAATGGCGCTCCTCCTGGCTCTCGCGCGAAGGGGTGGCCTCGCTGGTCACCTTTCCGCCGGCTCTGGGCTTTGCCGCTTTGTGGTGGGTGAGGGGGCCGGCGCCGGTGACGGTGATTGTCGGCCTGATCGCCGCGGCGCTGGGGCTGGTCACGGTCTATTGCACGGCGATGATCTATGCCAGCCTGAAGCCGATCCGGCAGTGGAACAACAAGCATACCGCGCCGAATTATATGCTGCTGGCTTTGTTCTCCGGCGCAATGCTGCTGGCGCTGCTGCTGGCCTGCTGGACCGGGCAGGCCGGGCTCGCCGGTCTGCTGGTGCTGGTGGCCGGGCTGCTCGCGGCGGCCGCCAAGCTGGCTTACTGGCGCTTCATCGACACGCAAAAGCCGCTGGCCACGCTCGCCAGCGCCACCGGGCTGAAAGAGTATGGCGCGGTGCGGCCGCTGGATGCGCCGCATTTCACCGAAAACTACGTGCTGCGTGAGATGGGCTATCAGATCGCCCGCAAACACGCCGCCAAGCTGCGCCGCATCACCCTCGCCACCGCCTTCCTGCTGCCGGCCTTGCTGGCGCTGCTGGCCGGGCTGGGGCTGGTGCCGGCACTGCTCATCATCCTCGCCACGCTGCTGACCGCCATGGGGCTGTTCATAGAGCGCTGGCTGTTCTTTGCCGAAGCCACCCATGTCGCAACCCTCTATTACGGACGTTAAGCCCGCCCATTTTCCCAAACTGGATGCAGCCTGGCAGCGTGTGCGGCTGCTGGTGCGGGTGGATGAATTATGGCTGGCGGGGTTCGCGGCGCTGGTGGGCGTGGTGGCGGGGGCCGGGGTGGCGGCGATGAACGGCGTCACCCATACGCTGCATCGCCTGCTGTTCAATCTGCCGGCCGGGCAGGGTCTGTCCGACGCGCCCTCCGTGGAGACGGCGCGGCTGCTGGCGGTGCCGGTGCTGGGCGGGCTGGTGCTGGGGTTGGGCGCCTGGCTGGTGGCGAAATTCCGCCCGAAAGGCATCATAGATCCGGTGGAGGCGAATGCGCTCTATGGCGGGCGGATGTCGTTGCGCGATAGCGTCATCGTCGCGGTGCAGACGGTGTGGTCCAACGGCATTGGCGGCTCGGTGGGGCTGGAGGCGGGCTATGCGCAGCTTGGCGCCGGTCTGGCCTCCTGGGGCGGGGCGAAGCTGCGGCTGCGGCGCTCGGATTTGCGGCTGCTGGTCGGGTGCGGGGCGGCGGCGGCGATCGGCGGGGCGTTCAGCGCGCCGCTCTGCGGGGTGTTTTACGGGGTGGAGCTGATCCTGGCGAATTATTCGCTGGCGACGCTGCCGTTCATCATCATCGCGGCGCTGGCCGGTACGCTGGTGACCGGGCAGCTGCATAGCGGCTCGGCCCCGCTGAATGTGGCGCTGCCGCAGGTGCTGCCGCTCTCCGCCTACCCGATGGCGATTCTGGTCGGGATTTCCGCCGGGATGGTGGCGATTGCGATCATGCGCGGGGTGACGGCGATCGAGGCCGGGTTCCGGCGCTCGAAAATGCCGCTCTGGCTGCGCCCGGTGGTGGGCGGGCTGCTGCTCGGGCCGCTGGGCATGGTCTCGCCGGCGACGCTGAGTTCCGGCCATGCGGCGCTGCATGCGCAGATCGGGCTGTCGCTGCCGCTGCTGACGGCTTTGGTGCTGTTTCTGGGCAAGGCGGTGGCCTCCTCGATTTCCATCGGCGCCGGGTTTCGCGGCGGCTTGTTTTTCGCCTCGCTGTTTCTGGGCACGCTGTTCGGGAAATTATTCGCGGATGTGGCGCTGGTGGTGCCGGGGCTGGCGGCGATGCCGGTGGGGTTCTACGCGGTGGTGGGGATGAGCGCGATGGCGGTGGCCATCGTCGGCGGGCCGATGACGATGACCTTTCTGGCGCTGGAGAGCACCGGGCAGTTTTCCATCACCATCTGCGTGCTGGCGGCGGCGATCGCGGCCTCGATCACGGTCAAGCGGGTGTTCGGCTATTCCTTCTCCACCTGGCGCTTTCATCTGCGCGGCACGCCGATCCGCAGCGGCGCGGATATTGGCTGGATCGCCAGCCTCACCGTCGGCCGGCTGATGCGCAGCGGGGATGTGCGGATGGTGCATGAGGCGGAGCCGGAGGTGCTGCGGCGGGAGGCGGCACCCGGTGAGGTGAAGCGGCTGGTGGTGCTGGATGGGCAGGGCAAATATAGCGGCATCGTGCTGCCGGCGGAGCTGCATGCGGCCAATCTGGACGGGGCGGGGCTGGAGGGGTTTCTGCATCACCGCGATGTGTATCTGCTGCCGGGGATGAGCGTGAAGGAGGCGCTGGCGCTGTTTGAGAGCGCGGAGGCCGATGCGCTGGTGGTGCTGGAGACGACGGCGAGCCGCAAGGTCATCGGCGTGCTCTCGGAGCAATATGCGTTGCGCCGCTATAGCGAGGAGCTGGAGCGGCGCCGCAAGGAGCTGGCCGGGGTTTAGCAAGAATGATCGGCGTCGGCGTCAGGTGATCTCCGCCGCGTAACGGTAGGCGCTGGTTTTGCAGCGGCTGACGCGCAGCTCCACCTTCCTGCCGTTGAGGTCCGAGGCGATGCGGGTGATTTCCAGCAGCGGCGTGCCTTCCGGCACCTGCAGATGCGCCGCATCCTCCGCGCTCGCCGCCACCGCCGCCAGGGTTTCATCCGCGCGGGTGATGGTGATGCCGAAATGCTGCTGGTAGATCACATACATTTCCTCCGGCATTTCCTGGTTCAGGATCACCGAGAGCCCCGGCATCAACGCCGCCGGCACCATGATGGTTTCGAAAATCGCCGAATCCTCGGCGAAGGAGCGCACGCGGGTGATGCTGTGCAGGGAAGCGCCGGGTTTCAGCCCCAGCGCCTGCGCCTGGGCGCGCGTCGCCTTGGCGGTTTTCTGCGCGAAGGCGCGGCTGGCCGGGGTGAGGCGGGTGCCGTTGAGATCGACGATGCGGAAGAACTGGAACAAGGCCTGCTGGGCGGTGTGCCGGGCTACGTAGGTGCCGTGGCCCTGGCGGCGGACGATCAGCTTGTTGGCCTCCAGCGCCATCAGCGCCTTGCGCACCGTGCCCTGGCTGACCTTGAATTCGGCGGCGAGCTGGAACTCGTTGGGCAGCAGCGCGCCGGGCTGCCATTGGCCGGAGCCGATGCGCTCGGTCATCAGCGCGTAAACCTGCGCGTAGAGCGGCTGGAAGGAGGTGCTGGGTTCGGCCTTCGCCGGGAGTGTCGCCATGGGGTCCGTCGGGCTTGAGGGTCAGGGGGGCAGGATAAAGCTATATGTATAAAGATACAATTATTCCGGCGGCGCGGGGCCGGTGCGCGCGGGCGGCGGCGGGAGGAAAGGCTTGACAGGTTGAGTCTTGTATAAGATAGAAGAATTACCAAAAAAGAGGAAACAGGCTGATGAGCATACCGCAGTTACTGGTTCACAATCCGGAGGATAATGTCGGCGTTGTGGTGGTGGAGGATCTGAAGGCCGGCACGCAGATGCTGTGCGTGGTGACGCTGGATAATTCCTCCTTTCATCTGACCGCGATCGACGATGTGCCGATCGGCCACAAGGTGGCGCTGAAGGATCTCAATGCCGGCGACACCGCGATCAAATATGGCGAGGATATCGGCAAGATGGTCGGCCCGGCCAAGAAGGGCGGGCATGTGCACACGCAGAATCTGAAGACCAAGCGCTGGTGAGGAGCAGGATGATGAGCGAAATGAAACTGACCGGCTGGCGCCGTGAGAATGGCCGCGTGGGCGTGCGCAACCATGTGGTGATCCTGCCGCTGGATGATCTTTCCAACGCCGTCTGCGAGGCGGTGGCGAACAACATCAAGGGCACGCTGGCGATTCCGCACGCTTATGGGCGTTTGCAGTTTGGCGAGGATCTGGCTGTGCATTTCCGCACGCTGATCGGCACCGGCAGCAATCCGAATGTCGCCGCGGTGATCGTGGTCGGCATCGAGCCGTCCTGGACCAAGGTGGTAGTCGATGGCATCGCCAAGACCGGCAAGCCGGTGGAAGGCTACTGGATCGAGCAGCATGGCGACATCAACACCATCGCCGCCGTCTCCCGCAAGGCCAAGGAGTTCGTGCAATGGGCCTCGGAATTGCAGCGCGAGCCGGTGGAGGTAAAGGATCTCTGGGTCTCCACCAAATGCGGCGAGAGCGACACCACCACGGGTCTCGCCTCCTGCCCGACCGTCGGCAACATGTATGACAAGCTGATCCCGCAAGGGATTTACGGCGTGTTCGGCGAAACCTCGGAGATCACCGGGGCGGAGCATCTGGCGCGCAAGCGGGCCATCTCCCCGGAGATCGAGGAGAAATGGTACAAGATGTGGAAGGCCTACCAGGAGGAGGTGATCGAGGCGCACAAGACCGACGATCTCTCCGACAGTCAGCCGACGAAGGGCAATATTCTCGGCGGCCTCACCACCATCGAGGAAAAGGCGCTCGGCAATCTGGAAAAGATCGGCCATGAGTGCAAATTCATCGATGCGCTGCAGCCGGCGGAAGCCCCGGCGAAAGGGCCGGGGCTGTATTACATGGACACTTCCTCGGCCGCGGCGGAATGCATCACGCTGATGGCGGCGGGCGGTTACGTGATCCACACCTTCCCGACCGGGCAGGGCAATGTGATCGGTAATCCTATTGTGCCGGTCATCAAGATCACCGGCAATCCGCGCACGGTGCGCACCATGTCCGAGCATGTGGATCTCGATGTGTCGGGCATTCTGCGCCGGGAGATGACCATCGACCAGGCGGGCGACGCGCTGATCGGGATGATCGGGCGGGTGGCGAATGGGCGGCTGACGGCGGCCGAGGCGCTGGGCCACCGCGAATTCGTGATGACCAAGCTCTACCGCTCCGCGTAATCACGCGCATGCGGTGCGGGCGGCGAGGCTCCCTCCAGGGCCCGCCGCCTTTTTTATGTCCGGCGCGGGGGCGTTGACGCGAGAAGGGGGCGTGCTATTTGATGTATATGCATCATACAGACGAGCTGCTCCTCGACCCGGTTTGCGCCTGCACGGCTTTGCGCAAGGCCTCGCGCGCCGTCACCCGGCTTTATGACGAGGCGCTGGCGGGAAGCGGCATGTCCATCGTGCAGTTTTCCGTGCTGCGCCATATCGCCCGGGAGGGACAGCCGGAGCTGATGCGGCTGGCGGAGACGCTGGTGATGGACCGCACCACGCTCTACCGCGCGCTGAAGCCGCTGGACCAGCGCGGCTGGGTGGCGCTGAGCGATGCGGCGGGGCGGGCCAAGCATGTGGCGCTGACGCCGGCGGGAGAGGCGGCGTTGCGGGCCGCGACGGAGTCCTGGCGCGACGCCCAGAGCCGGCTGCTGGGCGGTTATGGCGCGGCGGAATGGGCGCGGATGCAGGCCGGGCTGGCAAGGCTGGTCACGCTGAGCGGGGAGCGGGGCGCATGAGCCGGTTATTGCATCGTTCCGGACTGCTTTCGGCGAAGGCGCATATTTTCGCAGTGGTGGCCGTCACCTTCCTGTCGCTGCTGGTCTCGGCCGGGGTGCGGGCGACGCCGGGGGTGCTGCTGCTGCCTTTGCAGCTGCAATTTGGCTGGGACCGGGCGACGATTTCGCTGGGTGCGGCCATCGGGATTTTTCTGTACGGGCTGGTCGGGCCATTCGCGGCGGCGCTGATGCAGAGTTTCGGCATTAGGCGGACCATGCTGGGCGGGTTGGGGCTGATGGCGCTGGCCACCTTCGCCAGCCTGTGGATGCGCACCCCGCTGGAGTATATTCTGAGCTGGGGCGTGTTCTCTGGCATCGGCACCGGGGCGGTGGCTTCGGTGCTGGGGGCGGCGGTGGTGAATCGCTGGTTCGCGACGCGCCAGGGGCTGGTGATGGGGCTGCTGAGTGCCAGCACCGCCACCGGGGCTTTGGTGTTTCTGCCCTTCCTGGCCTGGCTTTCCGCGCAATATACCTGGCGGCCGGTGGTGCTGACGGTGAGCCTTGCCTGCATGATTTTGGTGCCGATTGTGGCGTTGGTGCTGCCGGAGCATCCGGGCGATATCGGCACCCAGCGTTTTGGCGAAATTGACGGCACGGCGCCGGCGAAGCCCGCGCGGCGGCGCACGGTGGGGCTGGCCTTCAGCGTGCTGGCGATGGCGGCGAAGCGGCCGGTATTCTGGCTGCTCTTCGGCACCTTCTTCGTCTGCGGGCTGACCACGAACGGGTTGATCGGCACGCATATGATCGCGTTCTGCGGCGACCATGGGGTGGCGCCGGTGGCGGCGGCGGGCTTGCTCTCGATGATGGGGGTGTTCGATCTGATCGGCACCACCGCCTCGGGCTGGCTGACCGACCGGCATGACAGCCGGGCATTGCTGATCGTTTATTACGGGCTGCGCGGGCTCTCGCTGATGGCGCTGCCGTTTCTGTCCTTCGATACGGTCAATCTCACCATCTTCGCGGTATTTTACGGGCTGGATTGGATCGCCACGGTGCCGCCGACGGCGAAGCTCTGCAACCAGGCCTTTGGCGAGCAGGATGCGCCGATCGTATTCGGCTGGGTGCTGGCCGGACACCAGCTGGGGGCGGCGACGGCGGCGTTTGGCGCCGGGCTGATCCGCCAGCAGACCGGCACCTACACCCCGGCCTTCGTTGCCGCCGGGGCGATGGGGGTGGTGGCGGCTTTGGTGCTGCTGGCCTCGCTGCGGGCGAGCCGGCGGGTGGCGTTGGCCTGATGATCGCGGTGGTGGTGCTGGGGGCTGGCAGGTCGCGCCGGATGGGGGCGCGCAACAAGCTGTTGCTGGCGCTGCCTTCGGGACAGACGATTCTGCGCAGCGTGCTGGAGGCGGCGGTGGCGGCGCAGATCGGGCCGGTGCTGCTGGTGACGGGGCATGAGGCGCAGGCGGTTGCGGCGCAGGCGGCGGGGCTGGCGGTACGCTGCGTTGAGGCGGCGGATTATGCGCAGGGGCTTTCGGCCAGCCTGCGCGCGGGGGTTGCGGCTGTGCCGGCGGATTGTGCCGGGGCGCTGATTTGTTTGGGCGATATGCCGTTTGTGACGCCGGATTTGTTGCGGGCGTTGGGCGCGGCGCTGGTGCCGCCATTTGATATTGTGCAGCCGGTATTTGAGGGGCAGCCGGGGAATCCGGTGCTGTGGGGCCGGGCACATTTCGCGGCGATGGCGGAGCTGCGGGGCGATGAGGGGGCGCGGAGCCTGCTGATAGCAAATCGCGAGCGGCTGAAGCGGATTGAGGTAAGTACCAAGGCGGTGCTGCAAGACATCGACACGCCCGAGGCCTATGCCGCAGTTTCTGGGACTTAGGTTGCAAAAGTTTTTGGGGTGAAGCCCTTTTTTCAAAAAGGGCTTCAAAACGTTGGGGGCTTTGGCAACATCGTGTCAAAGCCCCGAGCGTTTCTGCAGCTTTTTTGAAAAAAAGCTGCACCAAAAAACTTTTTTAGCTCGCCAGCAGCGCGGCGCGCTCTTCTTCGGTCAGCTTCACCAGAGGCGGGCGCATATTCAGCCAGCCCTGGTCGCCATGGCGCTCAGCCACCAGCGCCTTCAGCGAGGCCATCTGCGCGTAGGTGGAGGCGCGGTTGCGGCCGGCGACGACGCGGGATTGCGCCGCCTCGACCTCATCCTTGCGGCTCGCATCGTTGAAATATTTGTAGATGAAAGCGAGATCCGCGCCGACCAGATTGGCGGTGGCGGTGATCGCGCCCGCACCGCCTTGCTGCAGCAGCGGCAGCATCAACGGGTCGGCGCCGGCGAGCACGGAGAAATCCGGGAAGCGCTCGACCATGGCCAGCATGTTCTTGATGTCGCCAGCGGAATCCTTGATGCCGACGAAGCTGCCGGGGTAGCGCTGCAGCAGCCGCTCGATCACGTCATGCGGGATGGGCACGGCGGAGAATTGCGGGATGTGGTAGAGTACGATGCCGAGGCGGGGATCGCCGACGCGCTCGACGACCTCGGAATAGGCGGCGAACAGCCCCTCATCGCTGACATTCTTGTAGTAGAAAGGCGGCAGCATCACGACATTGGTGACGCCGACGGAGAGGGCGTGGCGGGTGAGGGCGACGGTCTCGGTGAGGGCGGTGACACCGGTGCCCGGCAGCAGCTGCGCCGGCGCGATGCCGGCTTTCAGCGCGGCTTCCAGCAGGCCCTGGCGCTCGCCCGTGGAGAAGGAGTTGGCCTCGCCGGTGGTGCCGAGCAGGGCGATGCCGGTCAGCCCGTCATTCAGCAGCGCCTGGCAATGTTTGGTGAAGGCCGCATGATTGGGGCTCAGATCGTCATGGACGGGGGTCAGCGCCGCGCAGAATACGCCGCGCGGTTTGGTCGGGGTTGCCATAATGCTTGTCATCTCCCTTGGGGTCAGAAGGCGGTGCGATAGAGGCTGAGGATATCGGCAACACTCATATCGCGGGGGTTATTATCCAGCAGCCGGCGGATGGCATGGGCTTCCTGGGCCATCGCTTCCAGATCATCCTCCGGCACGCGGTTGGCGGAAAGGCGCATATCCATGCCGAGCCTGGCGCACCATTCCGTGGTGCTCTGGCGGATGCTCTCCGGGTCGCTGCTGGCGGGCAGGCCGAGGGCTTCCAGCACGGCATTGGTCTTTTCCGGGCAGGCGGGGGCGTTGAAGGCCAGCGTGTGCGGGAAGATCAGCGCGCAGGCCAGGCCGTGCGGCAGATTATGGCGGCTGCCCAGCGGGTAGGCGACAGCGTGGCCGGCGGTGGTGTTCACCGGGCCGAGGCAGAAGCCGCCATAGAGCGAGGCCAGAGCCAGGCCGGCGCGGGCTTCCTTGTCCGCGCCATCGGCGACGGCGCGGGGCAGATAGCGGCCGACGAGCTGAGCGCCGGTGAGCGCGTAAGTGTCGATCAGCGGATGCGCCTTGCGGCTGGTATAGGCTTCCACGCAATGGGCCAGCGCATCGACCCCGGTGGCGGCGGTGATGGCGGCGGGCACGCTCATCGTCAGCTCAGGGTCGACGATGGCGAGGTCCGCCAGCATGTTGGCACTCTGCACCGCGAGCTTGTTGCGGGTGGCGGGGTCGGTCACCAAAGCGCGGATGCCGGCTTCGCTGCCGGTGCCCGAGGTGGTGGAGATCTGTGCCAGCTTCACCTTACGCAGCGGGGCTTTGTCCGGGCCGACGACATCGTGAATCGCCTTGCCGCTGCCGGGCAGCACCGCCACCAGCTTGGCCAGATCCATCGCACTGCCGCCGCCGAAGCCGATGACGAAATCCGGCTTGAACGCTTCCGCCAGCTTCAGCGCGGCATTGAGGTTGGGGACATCCGGCTCGGGCTTCACCTCGCCGAACAGCGCGACCTCGCCGGCCAGGCCGAGCAGATTGATGCGGGTGGCGTTGAAGGCATCCGCCACCACCAAAGTGCGGGTGAGGCCGTGCTGGGCCGCGAAGCGCGCCAGCCGCGCCAGGGCGCCGGCGCCGAAGGCGATTTCGGCGGGCTGCAGCAGCTCGATCGGTGCGTGCAGCGCGACAGGTTGAAGCTTCATCTCAAACAATCCCTTTGCGGTGGCAAGCGCGCGCCAGGCTCTGCCTGGTTGGCCGGGCCGTCAATCCCCGAAGGGCAAAGCTGGACGTCACTTGTTGTAAATTTGTTTATTCACTAGCGGTGGGGTGGGGCAGCGTCAAGTCTGGCGGACGGCGCGGAGATGACCAGTGCGCATTGACTTCATCTTGTTCGCATGGCGATGCGGGCTTGACGAGGCTTTGGGTGGCCATTATGGGTCGAATTACAAATTTACAACAAGTATGGAGCTCTACGGTCGCGTGGCGCTGCAACAAGGGAACCTGTCCTATGGATACAGACTCCGCCCCCTCCCAGGCCGGCGCCGCCGCATTGACTGCTGACCAGCGCGCGCCAGCGCGCTGAACATCCCATCGCGCTGATGCTTGGGCTGGCCAAGGATATGCGCAACCAGGACGAATTCGTGCGGCGCGGCGGCTGGGATAAAAAATTCTACAACGGCCGGGAACTGCGCGGCCGCGTGCTGGGGCTGATCGGGGCGGCGCTGACCGGCCGGCGCATCGCCGGGGCCGGGCTGGACAGTTTCGCCCAGGAGCCGCCCGCCGCCGACAACCCGCTCTGGGGGCTGGATAATGTCATCGTCTCCTCGCATTGCGGCGGGGTGACGCCGGAAGCGCGGCGCGAAGTGTCGCTGATGAGTGTGCGCAATGTCATGGCCTTCCTGAATGGTGAGGTGCTGGCGCAGCGCCTGTTCGTGAAAGGCTGAAGAGTTTTGAACATGCGGGCGGATGCAAGCGGCAACGGTTTGGCATCGGTGCCGCGTTGATCGCGCGCTTCAAGGCGCGCTGGGGCTTGCCGGTGGCGATGAGCGTGTTCATTATCGCCGGTGCGGTGCTCTCGGCCATCATCTCCGCCGTCCCGACCCGGAAATGGCTGGTGCAGGGCGAGCGTGAGGCCGAAGCCGCCGCCTATAGGCTGGAGAGCTGAGTTTGACGCAGACCGATCCCCGCTGGCCCGGCCAGACCCGTTATCCCGATCCGGCTTTCGAGATCCTGGATCAATCCTTCGCCCGCTACCGGCTGGATGCGGCGGCGGTGGAGCGGCTTTATACCGGGACGCGCTGGGGGGAAGGGCCGGTCTGGGTGCCGGCGGGGCGCTATCTGCTCTGGTCGGATATTCCGAATAACCGGGTGCTGCGCTGGCATGAGACGACCGGCAGCGTGGACGAGTTCCGCCGCCCGTCCGACTTCACCAACGGCGCCACCCGCGACCGCGAGGGCAGGGTGGTGTGGTGCGAGCATCTGCAGCGCCGGGTGATGCGGCTGGAGCATGATGGCAGCACCACCGTGCTGGCGGAGAGCTTCAACGGCAAGCGGCTGAACTCGCCCAACGATATCGTGGTGAAATCCGACGGCTCGATCTGGTTTTCCGATCCGACCTTTGGCATTCGCGGCTTCTATGAGGGCGAGAAAGCGGCGCCGGAGCTGCCGACCTGTCTCTACCGGATCGACGGCCAGACCGGTGCGCTGTCCATCGCCGCTGACGATATCGAGGGCCCGAACGGTCTGGCCTTCTCGCCGGATGAAAAGCTGCTTTACGTCGCGGAAACCGGTATCGCGCCCAGGCGGATGCGGGTTTACGAGATGGCCGCCGATGGCAGGACGCTGACCAAGGGCCGTATCTTCATCGCCTGCCAGGAAGGCGAGCGGCCGGACGGGTTCCGGGTGGATGTGGAGGGCAATCTCTGGTGCGGCTGGGGCATGGGGGAGGGGCTGGATGGGGTGCGGATTTATAACCCGGCAGGCGATGCCATCGGCCATATCCATCTGCCGGAGCGCGCGGCCAATCTCTGCTTCGGCGGGCGGCATCGCAACCGGCTGTTCATCGCGGCCAGCACCAGCCTGTACGCCGTCTACGTCAACACCCAAGGCGCGCTGGGCGGGTGAGGCGTGGCGGCGGGTTTGCCGATAGCGCTAACATTTGTTAGGAACGGAGCGTGTTGGAGGACCCCGAAGCCGCGATGAAGCCGCAAGAGAGCCAGACCTCGGGTCTGGCCGACCAAGTTTATCACAGCATTCTCGCCGGCATTCAGAACGGCGCCTACGCGCCCCATAGCCGCCTGCCCAGTGAGCACCAGCTCGCCAGCCAGTTCGATGTCTCGCGGCCGGTGGTGCGCACCGCCTTGGCGCGGCTCAAGCAGGAGAAATTCATCGTCTCCCGCCAGGGGGCCGGCAGCTTCGTGCGCCCGCCCGCCGTGCAGCCGCCGCTGGGCTTCGCGCCGGTGGAGAATATCGCGGATATTCAGCGCTGCTATGAATACCGGCTGACGCTGGAGCCCGAGGCCGCCAGCTTCGCCGCGCTGCGCTATAACCAAAGCGCGATGGCGAAGATCGAGGCGGCGCTGGAGACGATGGCGCAGGCCACCCGCCAGGGGCAGCACCGCGACGATGTGGATTTCGCCTTCCATCTCGCCATCGCCGAGGCCTCCAACAACCATTACTACCATCAGTCGCTGCAGGCGCTGCAGCCGCATATCGCGGTGGGGATGCATATTCACGGCATCTCGCTGATGGGGCCCAAGCAAGGGCTGGATTACGTGCTGGAGGAGCATCGGCGCATCGTCGAGGCGATCAGATCCCGCCAGCCGGAGGCGGCGCGCACGCTGATGGCGGCGCATCTGCGCGCCTCGCGCGACCGGCTGTTCGATGGGCGGATGCTCGACCTCTCATTGCGTTGATAAGGCCTGATTTTCGATGAGGTCGCCCGCCGGTGAGCGGGGCGATTTCGGCTGGCTATATGCGTAATTGCGCATTTTGCGCAAATTTTTGGTTGAGGCGCGCGTTGTATGCTGTTATCCCGCCCTTAATTCGCTCAAATCAGTCATTAAAATGAAAGCTGGAGAACGCCCATGCAATTGCCCCTGAAAAAAATGATCGAGGCCGTGCCGGGCGGCATGATGATCGTGCCCTTGGCCATTGGCTGCTTGTTCAACACATTTGCGCCGGGCACGCCGCATTTCTTCGGCTCCTTCACCGGGGCGCTGTTCTCCGGCGCGCTGCCGATTCTGGCGGTGTTCTATGTCTGCATGGGCAGCTCGATCAGCGTCCGCACGCTGCCGATGGTCGCCGGCAAGGGGGGCGTGCTGCTGGTGGCGAAAATCCTGCTCGGCATCGTCTGCGGTGTCGTGCTCGGGCATTTCCTGGGTGAAGGGCCGATCACCTCCGGCTGGTTCGCCGGTCTGTCCACCCTGGCCGTGGTCGCCGCCATCAACGACACCAATGGCGGCCTCTATATGGCGCTGATGGGCCAGTACGGCACCGCCGACGAGGCCGCCGCCTATTCCGTGATGTCGCTGGAATCCGGCCCGTTTCTGACGATGGTGACGCTGGGCGCCGCCGGCCTCTCCGCCTTCCCCTGGCAGACGCTGGTGGGCGCCATCCTGCCGCTGGCGGCGGGCATCGTCATCGGCAATCTCGACCGCGAGATGCGCGATTTCCTTGGCCGCGCCACCCCGGTGATGATCCCCTTCTTCGCCTTTGCGCTCGGGGCCTCGCTGGATCTGCACAAGGTCTGGGCGGCGGGGCTGCTGGGGCTCTGCCTCGGGCTGTTCGTGCTGGTGGTCTCCGGCATCGTCATGCTGCTGGCGGATAAGGCGACCGGCGGCAAAGGCACGGCCGGGCTGGCCGCGGCCTCCACCGCCGGCAATGCCGCCGCGGTGCCGACCCTGGTGGCCAGCGCCAACCATGCCTATGCGGCGGCGGCGGCGCCGGCGACGGTGCTGGTGGCGGCGGCGGTGATCGTCACCTCCATCCTCACCCCGCCAATGACCGCCTGGTGGGCGCGGCGCGTGGCGGCGAAGGCATGAGCCTGCCCCGCCGCAAACTGCTGATCGTCGCCGATGATCTCTCCGGCGCGGCGGACTGCGCCATTCCCTGCGTCGCCGCCGGGTTGAAGACGCTGGTGACGCTGGGTGAGACCGCCGCCGCGGCGCCGGCGGCGGCGGTGCTGTCGCTGGATGCGGATACGCGCCGCCTGGCCCCGCATGAGGCCGCGGCGCGGACCAGCGCGCTGCTGGCCGATCTCGGCGCGGCGGGCCAGCTTTGGTTCAAGAAATTCGACTCCACCCTGCGCGGCAATATCGGCGCCGAGCTGGCCGCCGCCCTGGCGGCGCAGCGCGGCTTCGCGCCCGAGGCCTTCGCCCTGATCGCCCCCGCCTTTCCGGCCACAGGCCGGCAGACGCGCGGCGGCCAGCAATATCTGCATGGGGTGAAGGTGGAAGAGACCGAGGTGTGGAGGCGCGAAGGCATCACCGGGCGCGCCCATATGCCGAGCCTGTTGGAAGAGGCCGGGCTGAGGACCGATGTGGTCGGGCTGGAGAGCGTGCGCGCCGGCACCCAGGCGCTGCGCGCCGCCCTGGCGAAAGCCGCCGAACGCCACGACGCCGTGGTGTGCGATGCGGAGAGCGATGAGGATCTGCGCGCCATCGCGCAGGCCACCGCTGGGCTGGGCCGGCCGGCTTTGTGGGCCGGTGCCGCCGGGCTCGCCAGGCAGCTGCCGCTGGCGCTGGGCCTGAGCGGCGCGGTGGAAGAGGCCGCGATGGCGCCGGTGGAGGGGCCGATTTTGTTCGTCGTCGGCAGCATGTCCGGCGTCTCCCACCAGCAGGTGGCGCGGCTGATCGAGGATGAGAGCGTGCGCAACCTGCCCATCGCCCCGCATATTCTGCGCGAGGGCGAGGGCAGCGAAGGCTGGCGGGCGGCGCTGGCGGCGCTGGCGGCGGCTTTGGATGCCGGGCAGGATGTCGCGGTGCAGCTCGGGCTCGAAGAGCAGGTGAATGTCGGCGAGGGGCTGCAGCTTTGCCACGCTCTGGCCCGGCTGGTCGCCCCGTTCGCGGCGCGCATTGGCGGGCTGTTCTCCACCGGCGGCGAGACCGCGCGGGCCGTGCTGGTGGCGTTTGGCGCCGCCGGGCTGCGGCTGGTCGGAGAAATCGAGCCCGGTGTGCCGCTTTCCGTCACCGAGGGCGGCGCCACCGGCCCGCACGGCCTCGCCGTGATCACCAAGGCCGGGGCCTTCGGGCAGCCGGAGACCATGGTCCGCTGCCGCGCCGTGCTGCGCCGGCCGGACCTGCTGCACGCTTCTTATCGTAACGCCTGAAAAGGATGCCTCGCCATGTCTAAGCCCGTGATCGCCATCACCATGGGGGACGCCGCCGGCGTCGGCCCGGAAATCATCATGAAGAGCTTCACCCACCCGGACCTGCTGGCGAAGTGCCGCCCGCTGGTCATTGGCGATGCGGCGCGGCTGGACGTGGCGGGCAGGATCATCGGCGCCACGCTGAAGGTGAACAGGCTCGCCCCGGGTGAGGAGGACAAGGCCCTCTACGCCCCGGGCAGCGTGGATTGCATCGATCTCGGGCTGATCCCGGCCGACATGCCTTGGGGCAAGCTCTCCCCGGTGGCCGGCGATGCCGCCTATCAGTTCATCAAGATCGCGACCGGGCTGGCGATGGCGGGCAAGGTGCAGGCGATCTGCACCGCGCCGCTGAACAAGGAAGCTTTGCATGCCGGCGGGCATAAATATCCCGGCCATACCGAGATGCTGGCGGCGCTGACCAACACCCCGGAAGTCTCGATGATGCTGACCGCGCCGAAGCTGCGCGTGATCCATGTCACCACCCATATCGGCATCATCGACGCGATCAGGAAGATCGAGCCGGCTCTGGTCGAGCGCGTCATCACCCGTGGCTATGAGGTGCTGGAGAAAGCCAAGCTGCCGCGCAAAAAGATCGGCGTTTGCGGCATCAACCCGCATGCGGGTGAGAACGGGCTGTTCGGCTATGGCGAGGAGGAGCAGAAAATCGTTCCCGCCGTGGAGGCCTGCCGCGCCAAGGGCTGGGACGTGGAAGGCCCGCTGCCGGCGGACACGTTGTTCTTCCGCGCCGGGCGCGGGGATTTCGACATGGTGGTGGCGATGTATCACGACCAGGGCCACGGCCCGGTGAAGGTGCTGGGGCTGGAGGCCGGGGTGAACATCACCGTCGGCCTGCCGGTGATCCGCACCTCTGTCGATCACGGCACCGCCTTTGACATTGCCGGCAAGGGCATTGTCGATGAACGCTCGATGCTGGAAGCGATCCGCGCCGCCATCGATCTGGCGGCACGCTGAAGCGCAAAAGTTTTTTGGTGCCGCTTTTTTTCAAAAAAGCGGCGAAGAGGTGGGGGGCTTTTTAAAAAAAGCCCCCACACCCCGCAAAAACTTTTGCGACTTTGGGGCTGGGGTGTTGGCGCTTGGCTGGCCTCGCGTTAGGTCAGAAACTCCAAGGAGCGAAATAGTTGAGACTCGCCGGCCAGCGCCGCCAGACCATCCTCGCCCGGTTGCGCGCCGGGGCCCTCGATGTCGAGGCGCTGAGCGCTGAGCTCGGCGTTTCCGCCTCCACCATCCGGCGTGATCTCGCCCGCCTGGCCGCCGGCGGCCAGGTGCTGCGCACCTATGGCGGCGCCGCCGTGCCCGAACAATCGCTGCAGGTCCGCGCCGGGGTGAATATGGAGCAGAAGCGCGCCATCGCCCGGCTTGCCGCCAGCTTCGTGCAGCCCGGCGAAACATTGCTGCTGGATGCCGGCACCACCACCGGCGCCCTGGCCGCCGAGCTCGCCGGGATGCAAGGGCTGCATGTCATCACCAACGGCCTCACCGCCCTCAACGCCCTGGCCGGCAAGCCGGGCGTGGAGCTGAGCGTGCTGGGCGGGCAGCTGCGCCAGATCAGCCTTGGCACGGTCGGCCCCGCCGCCGAGCACGCGCTGCGCCGCCTCACCGCCCGACGCACCTTTCTGGGGGCGGACGGCGTCGTCGCCGGGCGCGGTATCTGCGAGGCGACGGATGCACAATCCTCGCTGAAGGAGCTGATGGTGGCGCAAGGCCAGGAGGTTTACGTGCTGGCCGATGCCGACAAGCTCGGCCGCGCCATCTCGCCCAGCTGGACGCCGCTGCCGGCGCGCTGGACGCTGATCACCGATGCCCGCGCCAGCGCCGCGCAGCTGGAGCCGTTTCACGCCCTGCCGGGTGTCACCGTGCTCATCGCCTGATCCCATTCCGCCGCGCTTGCGTATGAAGCGGATGACCCTCTCCGCCCGTCTGCAGGCCTATCTCGACCATCAAGACTCGCTGGCCGCGACGGTCAATCTGATCGCCGCCGTAGTCGGGGCGAATGGGCCGTTTTATCCGCTTTACGCGATGGCGCTGATCGGCCGGCCCGGGGCCTGGCTGTTCATCACCATGGCCGCCAGCCCAGTCTTTCTCGCCATCCCGGCCTTGGCCCGGCGCAACGGCCTGGCCGGGCGCATCGCGCTGCCGCTTTTTGGCACGCTCAACACGCTCTGGTGCGCGGTGCTGATCGGCCCGGCCTCCGGCGTGGAATTGCTGCTGCTGCCCTGCATCGTCATCGCCGCCCTCTCCTTGCGCCCCGAGGAGAGGCTCTGGCGCTGGGGGCTGATCGGGCTGCCGATGGCGGCGCATCTGGCGCTCTCGCCTGTCTATGGCGCGGGTTTGCTCGGCTTCAGCCTGGCGCAGGAGGCCGCCTTGTTCCGGCTCGATCTCGGCAGCACCGCGACGCTGCTGGCCTTCCTCGGGCTGGTCTATGGCCGGCTGCTCCCCGCCGCGCCGAAAAAATAAATCGCGCGCGATTAAATTTGCTTGACGGGAGGTATCGCGTGGTATATTTAAGTCGTATACGATTAAATCGTTAACTTATTAACTTGAAGGGATCAGACCATGAGCGTTGACGCGAAATATAAAACCACGGCCACCGCGACCGGCGGCGGGCGCGATGGCAAGACCAGCCTGGCCGATGGCACCATGGCGCTGCAGCTGACCGTGCCCAAAGAGCTGGGCGGCCCCGGCGGCGATGGCGCCAACCCGGAAAAACTCTTCGCGCTGGGCTATTCCGCCTGCTTCCTGGGGGCGATGCGCGTTGCCGCCGGCCAGACCAAGATCGCCATCCCCGAGGGCAGCGAGGTCACCGCCACCATCGGCATCGGCCCGCGCTCGGAAGGCGGCTTTGGCATCACCGCCGCGCTGGATGTGAAGCTGCCTGGCCTGGACGCGGACGCGGCGCAGAAATTGGTGGACGTCACCCACGGCATCTGCCCTTATTCCAACGCCATCAAGGCCAGCGTGGATGTGAAGACCAGCATTCACGGCTGACAATCTCGGACGGGGCGCCGTGCCGTACGGCAACAGCGCGCCCCGCCGCAAAAATCAGGAGGCGTGCATGAACCCGACCCGTGTGCCCGAGACCCGGTTCCAGACCCGCGTGCGCAACGCGGCGCTGGGTGGCCCCAACCCGTATGGGTGGAAAGAGATCGGCAGCCAGGATGTGTTCGCCGGCAAGCGCGTGGTGCTGTTCGCGCTGCCGGGCGCCTTCACCCCCTCCTGCTCGGACAGCCATCTGCCCGGCTATGAGCAGGCCTATGAGGAATTTCGCGCCCTGGGCGTGGATGAGGTGGTTTGTCTCTCGGTCAATGATGCCTTTGTGATGTTCAACTGGGCAAAGAGCCGCAATATCGAAAAGCTGCGCATGCTGCCCGACGGCAATGCGGATTTCACCCGGCTGATGGGCATGCTGGTGGATCGGCGCAGCCACGGCATGGGGCTGCGCAGCTGGCGCTATTCCATGCTGGTGGAGGATGGCGCGATCACCGCTTTGTTCGCCGAACCGGGCCTGCGCGACAATCCGGACGGGGTGGGGGTCAGCGTCTCCGATGCCGGAACAATGTTAGCGCATCTGCGGCGGGTTTAAGTTTTCCACCGCTGCCTTATGGTGTGGAATCAAGGGCTTGGTTTGGGATTTTAAGACCAAAATCACCTGCCCGTTGGGTGATTTTTTGTTTTAAGTCAATGGCTTGTGCCGTTATTGCCGCGGGCGTGCCGCTTGTTGCGCCGCCCTTGTTCGCGCGCGGCTTATCCCGGTTGTTGCACTGCAATCCACATAGATATCCACAAGCTTATCAAGCCTCTTGTGGATAAATCAGGCCTCGGCGATCAGCCGGCCGCTTTCATGCATGCCCAGGCTCTGCAAGGCCCGCAGCGAGAGGTTGAGGCCGCGATGCAGCTGGCTGGCGCGGCGCGAGGCGCTGCCGGATTTGCGGGAGAATTGCGCCAGGGCGGCGCGCAGCTCCTCGGCCAGGCGGGCGGCGGGCAGGGCCTCGTTCTCGCGCAGCCGGGCGGCGGCGTCGTCGAAGGAGCGGGCCTGCATCTGCGTCATCGCCGCGGTGATGGCGGAGAAGACCGGCTGCGCCTCCTGCATGCGCTGCTCGATCTCGCCGGCTTCGCTCTGGATCTCGTGCGGCTGGCCGCTCAGCATCAGCCGGTCCAGCCGGTTCAGCCGCTCGTTCAAATCCCGCACCACCCCCAGCGCATCGCCGAGCGCGGTGGCGATGGCCTCCAGCCGTCCGGCATCCGGGAAGGGCGGGTTTTCCATCAGCGTGTGCCCTTCAACACGGTGGCGATGGCCTTCGCCAGATCCTCCGGCTCGACACTGTAGGTGCCGGCGGCCAGGGCGTTTTTGATCTGCGCCACCGCCGCCTCGTCCACCCCGTCGCTGGCCTGGGCGGCGCTCACCAGATGCCCGGCGCCGGCGGCGGCGTCGCTCAGGGTCACGGCGTCCGTCTCAGCGCCCTGGGGGCTGGCGCTGGCACCCCCGCTGGCGCCGGTGCTGCTCGCCTGTTCGGCGTAGGCGGGACCGGACGGGCCGGGCAGGGAGCCGATCGAGTTGGTCATGCCGCATCCTGTGTCGGCAGGTTGCTGCGCATGTCGCGGTCCAGCTGCGCCAGCGCACGATCGTAATCCTCCAAGGCGGCGGCATTGTTTTGCGCATTGGCGCGCAGCAGGCAGAACATCAGCGCGGTATAGATGGTTTGCAGCGCCGCGCCCAGCTGCGCCTCCTCGCCGGACTGGGCGATGCCGGACATGGTGCTAAGCAGGGTTTGCGCGCGCATGATCATGTCGATCTTGGTCGGGCCATCGCCGGCATCGATCGCCTGGCGGGCGCGCTTGCCATAGAGGCGCAGCGCGCGCCAGCCGGGGGCGAGCCAATCCATCGCGGCGGGACCATCGAACATGCTGGTGCGGTAGGTGGTGGAGCTGCTCATGGACATGTCCTATCGATTAACCGGAGCTCGAGCTGTTGCTGCTCAGGAAGACAGAGAGGTAGGCTTGCGAGATCGAGGCGCTGGTCTGCGAGCTTTCCGCCGTGGCATACTGGTTCAGCAAATTATTGATCAGTGCGGTATCGATCTTGGTCATCTGGGTAATCTGGGTGGTGATCGAATTATCGGTGGTGGTCAAGCCGCTGGTGGCCGCGCCGATGGTGCCGGTGGAGGCCGAGCCGGAGCCGATGGCGGCCTTGGTCACGGTGGAAAGGCTTGTGTAGATCTGCGAAACCAGTGTTTGCACAGCTTTCGGGTTCTTCGCGTAGGCGCTGGCGAAGCTGGTGGAATCGAAGCTGATGGCGCCGGAGGTGCCGACCTTCAAGCCGATCGAGGCGGCGCTGATGCCGCTGGCCTGGGCCGCGCTGACCGAACTCATCAGCTGGCTGGAGAGATCGGTCGCGGTGAAATTGCCAAGCAGCGGGCCGCTCTTTGTCGAGGCGGAGGCGCTGCTGGCGCTGGCTTTCGCCGCCGAGGCGGAGGAGACATATTTGGTCTGGCTGGCGATGGTCGAGATCGCCTTGTTGAGATCGGTGGAGACCTGCGAGAGCGCCGTCGACAGGCTGGAGGGCGAGGAGGCGACGCTGATGCTGGTGCTGCCGGAGGCGGCGAGCTTCACCGTCAGCCCGTTCACCGCGTTGCTGAGCGTGTTGCTGGCGCTGGTGATCGGCACGCCGTTCAGCGACAGGCTGGCATCCTTGGCGCTCTGCGTCAGCGTTTCGGACCCGGCGGCGGAGGCGCTGTAGGCGAAGCGCGAGAGCGCGCCGGTGCCGGTGACGGAGAAGGCCCCGGCGCTGCCGGTGGCGCTGCTCTGCAGCACCAGCCGGGTGCCGGAGGCGGCGGTGACGATGTTGGCCTTCACCCCGCCCGCTTGCTTGTTGATGGCGGCGGCGATGCCGGTCAGCGTCATGCTGGCGGAGCTGACCGCGACGGTTTCGGTGGTGCCGCCTTTCATCGTGAAGGTCATCGAGCCGGCACCGCCGGAGAGCGTGGCGCCGGCCGAGCCTTGCAGCGCGGAATAGATGGATTGCCCGGTGGCGAGCTTGATGTTGGAGAGCGTGTAGGTGCCGGTGGCGGCACTGTTGGTGGCGCTGGCGGTGGCGATGGTCGTCTGCGCGCTGGTGGCTGTGCGGTTATTGATGCTGGCGACATCCTTGATGCCGGAGAGGGCGCTCGACAGAGTGGAAACCGAACTCTGGATCGACCCCCAGGCGGAAATTTCCGCCTTGTCGGTGGTGATTTCGTTTTTCAGCGCGGTGACCGGCAGCTCCAGCGTCTTTTCATAGCTCGCCACCTGCGTCTGGATGGTTGCTGAGCTGAGCGAGGAGATTGACGAGGTCATGGGGCCGGAACCGCTTCTCGGAGGTGAGGGAGGGAAGGCGGCTGGCCGGGGTTACCGGCCAGCCCGGTTGGTTTACGGCAGCAGGCTCACATAAGCCTGTTGCAGCTGGGTCGAGGATTTCAGCGCGGCCACGCCGGACTGCGCCTGGATCTGCGCTTCCGTCAGCTTGGTGCTGACACTCGGGATGTTCGCATCCTGCACCACGCCCAGCGCCGAGTTCAGATTGGTGCTGGTGGTGTTCATGTTGTTGATGTTGGCGGTGAGGCTCTGCTGCACCGCGCCGAGCTGACCACCCTGGTTGTTCAGACCGGCCAGCGCGTATTTGATGACGTTCATCGCCTTGTTGGCGCCGGCGGTGGTGCTGACATTGATGTCAGCCAGCGAGTTCAGCGTGGAATTGTTGCTTTCGCCGATATTGGCACCGCCAGTCGCCGGAACCGAGGTCGAGAAAGCGCCGGAAGATTGCAGCTGCACCTGGCCTTGAACGAGGGCGCTGGCAGAGTTGCCGGTGCCGCCGATGCTGACCGTGGTGGCACCATTGGTCTTCAGCGCGGTAGCGGAGGCCGCCGTGCTTGCGTTGGTGATGGAGATATTGTCGCCATTCGCCTGGGTCAGCGTGATCGCGGTGCCCGAGGAGCTCAGCGTCGCGGAAATGCCATTAGAGGTAGTGCCGCCATTGATCTGGGAGACCAGCTCGGAAAGGCTGGAGGCATTTACGGTCACGGCCTTGCCGACGGCGGAAGACGTGCCGCTGCCGGTGCCGGCACCGATCGTGAAGGAATAGTTGCCGGTCTTGGAGCCGGTCAGGGTCAGCGTGTTCGTCGCCTGGGCCTGCACACCGGTAGAGGCCGACTGGTTGTTGACCGCGGCCGCGATGCTGGCGGCGGATTCGGTGCTGGCCGCACCGGCGGTGCCGGCAACGGTGATGGATTTCGTGGTACCGTTGGCGCCGGTGATGTTCAGTGTGCCGGCGGTGAAGGCGCCAGCCGGCGGCGTGGGCGTTGTACCGCCAGTGCCGGTGGTGACAACGCCGCTGCCGCTCTTGCCGGTCTTGTAAACGCCGCTGGCCGCACTGGTCGCGTACATGCCAATCGCGCTCGCCATCGTGCTGCCGATGGACAGGCTCATCGTCTGGCCTTCATTCGCGCCGACCTGCAGCTGCACGCCCTGGAAGGTGCCGTTGAGCAGGTTGACGTCGTTGAACTGGGTCTGCCCGGCGATGGTGGAGACCTGGCTGACCAGCTGGCTGGTCTCGGACTGCAGGGACTGCGATTCCGCCGAGGTCTGGGTGCCGTTGGCGGCCTGCACGGCGATCGTGTTCAGCTGCTGCACGATGCCGACCTGCTGGGTCAGCGCGCCATCGGCGGTCTGCAGCAGGGACACGCCCTGGTTGGCGTTGGAGACAGCCTGGGTCAGGCCGTTGATCTGCGAGGTGAAGCCCTGCGCGGTGATGTAGCCCGCGGGATTGTCGGCCGGGGAATTGATCGACAGACCGGTGGAGAGCTGGTTTTCGAGATTATTGGTGGTGCTGGTGGTGTTGGTCAGCGAATTCAGCGCGGTGAGCGCGCCGGTATTCGTCACAATGGAACCTACGGCCGACATAAATACCTCCATGGTTGCGGTTGCCGTACGCTATTATCGCCACGAGGTTGCGAAGATTTCCTGGAGCCTACCAAAAAAATGTAGGCTGGCGTGATTTTTTTTGAATCAATGCCTGCAAACCCGGAAAACGCGCCGTGCCGGATGAAACAGCCTACATGATGTAGGCTGTTCACGAGCCGAGATCCACAACTGGTCCGCTCGCGGTCAGCAGCGCGGAGAAGCGCCGGCCGGAGGCGGGGTTGGTCATCAGCACGGTATCGCCGATGCGCCCGCTCTGGTCGGCGATGGCGTTGACGCTGACCACCACGCCGCCATCCTTCACCTGCACCGCCACCGTCTGCCCGGTGTTCACCACCACCGGCTGGGCCACCGCATCGCTGGTGATCACCGCCCCCGGCGGCAGGGAGAGCCTGGCCTGCGCGCCGATCAGCTGCTGCGCCCCGGCAAAGGTCTGCCGCCCGGCGAACAGGCTGACGGGTTTTTCGGCGAGGCTGATATCGTCTTCGCTCAGCGTCTGCCCGGCTTCGATGGGCCGGGCCGCAACCTCCACCAGCTGCTGCGCGGCGACAGTGGCGGTGAGATACAGCACCCAGACTGGGGCGGGGCAGTGCACCGCCGCTTCCTGGTAGGGGGCGTTGCCGGTGATGGCGACGCTGAGCGGCGCGGTGCAGGCCGGCATGTAGGACGCCGCCTTCGCCTGCGAGATGGTGACCTGCGCCCCCGGCGGGGCGAGGGCGAGGGCGGCCTGCTTCGCCGCCGCCGTCACATCGTCCGGGTTTTCATGCGCGGTGTCGGCAAGGGCGGGTGGCGCCATCACGCCAAGCGCGGGGCCGGCCAGGGCCAGGGCCAGGCGCAAAATCCGCTTCATTGCGCGGCCTCCAGCATTGGTTGCGCCTGCGCCCAGGGCGTGGGCAGCTCCTCCACCGAAGGCAGCGCCAGCGCCGCCTCCCTCGTGGCTTTGCCGGAGGCCAGCGTGCCGCGCAGATCCTTCACCGCGCAGAGCAGCCGGCTCTTCCAGAGCGAGGCGGCCTGGCCCAGACGCTCGGCGGGCAGGCTGGCGGGGGTGTCCAGCCGCTGATCGAGGATCAGATGCGCCCCGGCGGCGGCGGCGAGCAAGGTGAAATAGCAATCCCCCAAAGCCGCCTTGCCGGCCGGGCGCAGCAGCACATGTGGGGCCAGCCCGGCCAGATCCCGCGCCCAGAGCGCTTCGTCCAGATGCCGGGGCAGGCGCGTCACCTCGCCCTCATAGCTCGCGCCTGGCTGCTCGACGATGATCCAGCTCACCTCCTCGGCGGTCTCGTTGACCAGCCCGGTAAACCAGGACGGGGTATCGCCCTCGTCGAACCAGAGCACGCGCGGGCGGGTGTTCATGCCGGTGCCCAGGGTCAGGCTCTCCCAGTTGGCGCGGCGCAGGGCCGGGCGCCAGAGCTGCGGGGCGGGCGCGCCCAGGGCGCGCAGCGCGCCGACCAGCGCCGGCGAGGTGGCATAGACCGCCTGCGCGCGCGAAGCCGCCAGCTCCGCCCCTGGCCGCGGCGGGGCCGAGAACAAGGCGGTATAGGGGGCGTCGGCCAAAGGCGGGGTGCCGTCCGGGTTCACCCGCACCCAGCTGGCGGCATCGCGCCGGCCAAGCTCGGCGGCGGTCACCGGCTCCGGGCCCCAGCCGGCATCCAGCCGGGCGGCGGCGCGCAGGGCGCGGGCGGCGGCGAGGATCGGCTCCGCCCCCAGCCCCGGGCCGGTGAACAGCACCGAGGCGGCATCCTCCGGCGTGGCGGCGATGAAGCCGGTGCGGGTTTCCGGCACCAGCAGATCGTCGCGCAGCGAGAGGGCGGGGTGGTGGTAGTCATCGCGCCAGGGCAGCGCGGCGGCGGCCTGGCTGCCGGCGCGAAAGCGCCCCTCCTGGTCGATTGCGAAGATCGGCTGTGCCGCTTCAAAGCTCGCATCCGGGGTCCAGACCAGGCGATGGCCAGCAGCGCGCAGTTGGGCGCAGAGATCGATCCAGAACGCATCGCCGGAGAGATCGGCCAGGGCGCAACCGCGTAGCAGCGCGGTGCGGGCCAGCAGGCCGGGCGGGGTGATGGCGCTGGCTTCCTGGTCCACCAGCAGCCAGGCCCCCATGCGCCCGGACTCCGGTGCGTAACCATGGCCAAGCCGCACCGGCGCGCCGATGACGATGGGCCCCTGCAGCATTGGCTGGCTGGTGCCGCCGGCGCCGGGCACCAGCGTGCGGCCGCCGGCCATCGCCACCCCTGGGTCCGCCAGCTTGGCGCGCAGCACGGCAAGCCAGTCCGGCGTGGCGGGGGTGGCGCGGGCATCCAGAATGGCGAGATGCGGCGCCTCCACCAGCGCCAGCGCTGCGGCGAAGCCGGCCGCGCCGGTGGCGGTGATGGCGCGCACGCTCTGCCCCAGGCTGGCGCGCTGCGCGTCGATCTGCGCGAAATAATCGGCGACATCGGCGCGCGGCGCGAAGGCGGCGAGGATCACCGGCAGTTGCGCCACGGGCGGCGCCAGCAGCGCGGTGAGGCGCTGATTGACGCTGGCGACATCCGCCCCGTCGCAGAGCAGGATGATCGCGGTGCCGGGATCGGCAACCTCGCGCTCATGCTGGAACAGCCCGACAAATTGTCGCTTGCCGATGGCGGCCGGCATGCCCAGCCGGGCGAGGTGGCTGGCCAGCGCCGCTTCAGCCGCGGCGACGAAATCCTCCACCGCGATATCGTCGCGCCTTGCCGCATTGTCGCGCACGAACAGGGCCTCGGGCAGGCGGCGGATACGCGGCGTCGTCTCGCTCAGACGCAGCTGGTAATCATATTCCTCAGCCCCGGCGCGGCTGCTATCGAACCCGCCGAGCCGCGCCAGGGTGGCGCCCTTGTACCAGACCCAGTCGCCCAGATAGGCGGATTGGCGCAGCCGGGTGACATCCCAGCCCGGCTTGTAGCGCACCCAGGGGGCATCCGCGCTAGGGACGATCTCGTCGCAATAGAGTAGATCCGGCATCCCGGCGCGTGCCGCCTCCAGGGCGAAGCGCTGCAGCGCGTCGGGGTCGAGCCTGTCGCCGGCATTCAGCGCCGCGACATAATCATAGTCGCGGGCCAGCGCGTTCAGCGTGGCGCAGAGCATGGCGCTCACCCCGCCCGGCGCGGCCGGGGCCTCGATGGTCTCGATGCCCTCCACCGTTGCCGGATCGACCGAGACCAGCCGGATCAGATCCGCCTTGCGCCATTGGCCTTGCAGCGTCGCCAGCGTTTCGCCGATGGCGCTGGCCCGCCCGCCCGGGGCGGCGATGACCACGGCGATGCGCGGCAGGATGGTCTGTTCGGCGCAGAGCAGCGCCAGCCGGGCCTGGGCGGCATCGTCCAGCCGCTCGGGCGGGCGCAGCGCCGCCGCCGGGGCGGGGACGTTGGCCAGAGGCTGCTCCACCGGGCCGCCAAGGCCGGGCAGGACGCGCAGCCGGCTCTCGCGGATTTCCGCCAGGAAGCCTGCGATTTCGGCGGTCTGGGTGCCGATTTCATCCCACAGGGCCGGGCTGTGATCGCCGGCTTCGATGGCGTCCCAGAGCCGTGTCACCAGCCGCTCCAGCGGCGGGTACAGCCCTTCCGCCGGCAGTGCCTTGCTGCGGTTCAGCTCGCCGGTGAGATAGGCTTTCGCCTGCGCCATGCCATCCGGGCGCAGCCTGGTCAGCGGCAGGCCGAGATCCGCCTCCATCTGCCTGAAGCAGGCCTCGGGGTGCGCCAGCAAATTGCCATAAGTGAGCCAGCTGCGTTTCAGATGCCTGGCATTGCGCTCCGCCGCGGTGGCGTAGCCCAGCCAGAGCAGCAGCGCATGCGCGCGTGAGAGCCCGTTCTTCAGCAGCTGGCTGGCGGCGGAGGTGGCGGGGTCGCGGAAAATATGCACCACATGCGGCGTATGCCCGGCCTGGCGCACGGCGTTTTCGTAAAGCGGCAGCAGATGGCAGAGATGCGGATGCTTGATGCCCCAGAGTTTGGTCGCGGGCGGAAAGCGCCGGCGCAAAATCTGGTCCAGCCGGGCGGTGAAGCGCGCCAGCTCGGGCCGCATATGCCAGCCTACCGGCAGCGCCGCGACATCGCCCCATTGCATGCCGAGGCTGTTCATCAGCTCCACATCGAACTGGATCAGCTCCGGAACTTCGTAGAAGCCGAGCGGATTATGCTCATTGGCGGCGGCTTCGCTCTGGATCTCGACGCCGAGCTTGGTGAGCGCGCCCGACAGGCCCGAGGTGCCGCTGCGATAATAGCCGACAATGAAGATCACATCAGACACGCTGGCAAATCCTTAGAGATACTGGAACAGGCTGAGGCCCTGCACGGCGGCGAAGCTTTTCATCGCCGCCTCCATCGCCGTCATGCTCTGATCCAGATTGGTCAAGGCCGTCGGCATATCAACCGCCGTTGCCGCATTGTCGGCGGTCTGGATGGTGGCGGAGGCGGTGGCGTTGCTGGTGCTGGCGGTCTGCACCGCCTGCAGCGTCACGCCGGTCTGCGCCTGGGCGGTTAGTACGTCGGACTGGTATTGCGCCAGCCCGGCCAGGCTCTGGTTCAGCGCCTGGCGGGTCTGTGCCGCACCGGCGCTGCCGCTGCTCGCGGTGCTCAGTGTACTGACGAGGTTCTGCAGCAGCGTGAACACGCTTTGCGGGCGGGCGGGGGAGAGGGTGAAGCTGTCGCCGGCCGCCGGGCTGCCCTGGATTTGGTAGGTGGAGCCGGCAAGCTGGAGGCTGGTGGTGCTGTCAGCCGCGCTGGAGACATTGCCGCTGGCCACCACATTGCCGCTGGCATCCGTGGCGCTGTAGGTCATGCCGCTGGCGCCTTGCGCGAAGGCGATGGTGATGTTGCCGCTGCCCTGCTGGAAGGCGCTGGCCTGGGCGCTGTTGGCCACACCTTCGGAGATCAGCGTGGCGGTGCCGGTATTGCTGCTGGCGGCGGCGATGCTGGCGGTGCCATCGCCCGACAGGCCGGAGACGAAGACCTCGCCATTGGTCACCGCCGAGGCCTGGGCGCTCGGCGAAATCGCCGCCTGGCTGCTGCCGCCATCGCCGAGATAGACGATCTGGCCGGTGGTCGGGTCGCGCTGGAAGGGCTCGATGGAGCCGCGCGTGCCGGCAAATATGTAGGCGCCGCTGGTGCCTTGCGTGTTGGCGAGCGAGAGCATCTGCTGCTGATCCACCTGCACCTGGGTGGCAAGGGAGGCCATGTCCTGCGGGTTGGTGGTGGCGTTCAGCGCTTGCTCGACCACCGATTGCACGGAATTGAGCAAAGTGCTGACGGAGCCGTAGGTATCCGAAACGGTGCCAAGCTGGGACTGGATTGCGGCCTGGTTGGTGTTGTCGCTGGCGAGCGAGGCCACCTGGTCCTGCCCGATGGCGGCGGCGGCGTAGGCAGCCGGGTTCTGGTCGGGCGTCTGCACCGCGAGGCCGGTGGAGATTTCCTGCTGCAGCAGACTGATCTGCGATTCCTGCTTGGCCAGCGAATTGCTGAAATTGGTGTAGAGAGAGAGATCCATCTTCAACGCTCCTTGCGGCGGGCGAGGGTGAGGGCGCGCTCGGCGCGGGTTTCGGCCTCCAGCGCGTCGCGGCGCCGGGCGGTGTCGGTGGCGCTGGCCAATTTGCGGCGCTGCGCCTGGGCTTCCAGCAATTGTTCGCGGGCGGTGGCGATGCTGGTCTGCGCCCGCGCGGCGCTCTGGCCGACCTGCTCCAGCGCGCTCAGCCCCGCCTCGGCGAACAGCCCGGCGCTGCGGATCTGCGCGGCACTCACGGTCTGGCCGGTCTGCACGCTGGCGGCGAGCCGGGCGCGGTAGGCATGCAGCACCTCCTGCTGGCCCTGCGCCTGCGCCAGCGCTGCCTGGGCGCGGCGCAACGCCTCGGCGCGTTTCGCCTCCTCGGCCGCGGCCAGCATTTCCAGCTTGCTCAGCAATGAGGATTTCACGCGGCGGCCTCCATCAGCGCGGCGCGCAGCGCGGCCAGGCTGTTGATGTAGGTGGCGGCTTCGGTGACACCCTGGCGGATGACATCCTCCATTGCCGGGGCGCGCTTCAACGCCTCATCCAGCAGCTTGTCGCGCCCCGGCGCGTAGGCACCGAGATCGATGATGTCCTGCTTCTCCGCCCGGCGCGCCCAAAGCGCGCGATAGCGCGACGCCAGCGCCTTGTGCTCCTCGCCGATCAGCCCCGGCATCACCCGGGAGAGCGAGGCGGAAATGTCGATCGGCGGATACATCGCGGCTTCCACAAGTTTTCGCGACAGCACGATATGCCCATCCAGCACCGCGCGGGCGGTATCGGCGATCGGATCGCCGACATGGTCGTCGCCTTCGACGAGAACGGTATAGATCGCGGTGATCGAGCCCTGGCCGGGGGCGCCATTGCCGGCCCGCTCCACGTAGGCGGAAAGGGCGCCGAAGGCCGAGGGCGGATACCCCTTCACCGCCGGCGGCTCCCCGGCGGCAAGCCCGATCTCCCGCAGCGCCATCGCCAGGCGCGTCAGGCTGTCTACCACCAGCAGCACATTCTGCCCCTGGGCGCGGAAATATTCCGCCATCGCCGCCGCCCGGTAGGCGCCATGCACCCGCCCCAAAGCGGTATCATCCGCCGGCGAGGCGACGACGACGCAGCGCGACCGCGCCGTGCCCAGATGATCCTCGATGAATTCGCGAATCTCGCGCCCGCGCTCGCCGATCATCGCTACCACCACCACATCGGCCTTGGCGTTGCGCGCCATCATGCCGAGCAACGTGGTCTTGCCAACGCCCGAGCCCGCGAACAGGCCGATGCGCATGCCCCGCCCCATCGTGTTCAGCGCATCGATGGCGCGCACGCCGGATTCGAAAACATCCTCGATGCGGGCGCGATGCATTGGATTCACCGGGCGCCCGCGCAGGGGCCAGCTGGTGGTCAGCGCGGGCGGCGCCAGCCCGTCCAGCGGCGCGCCGTGCCCATCCAGCACCCGGCCCAGCAGCGCCTCGCCAACCAGAGGCGCGGTGCCGGTGGCATCCACATGCACCCGCGCGCCGCGGGCGATGCCGCGCGTGCCCTGTTCGGCCATCACCAACAGCCCGTCAGCCTCGAAGCCGACCACCTCGGCCGGTAGGCTGGCACTTTCCCCTTCGATCAGACAGCGCGCGCCCACAGGCGCGCGGACGCCGCTGACATGCAAAATCTCGCCATTGGCGCGCACGATACGGCCATAGCGCCTTGCCTGGGCGACGCCACCCAGACCGTCGAGCCGAGCGCGCGCCTGCGCCTGCACATTCGCCATGCTGAGGCTCATGACGCCACCTCCTCGGCAAACTCACCGGCCGGGGCAGGCGTTTCCGGCAGGCCCAGTGAAGCCGCCACCGCAGCGAGCCGGCTGGGCAGCGTTGCATCCCATTCGGTGCGGTTGACCGGATCGCCATCGGGCCAGAGCAGCTCGACGCGCGCGCCGCCGCGCTCCATTGCCACGTCATGGCGGAGCGTGACCGTCTGTAGATCGAGAAGATCCTGTACGGGCTTGGCATCTTCCGGATGCAGGGTCAGCACCAGGCTTTGCCGCGGGGCGCGTTCGGCGGCGGCCTCCTCCAGCAATTGCGCCACCAGCCGGGCCAGGCCCTCCGGCCGGGCGATGGCTTCCACGCCGATCACATGCCGGGCGATGATCATCGCGAGGTTGGTGGCGAGCTCCGCGAGTTCGGTTTCCTTCTGCGCCAGAGGTGCGGCGAGCTGCGCGGCGGCGGCGCGCAACGCTTTTGCCGCGTCGTCCAGCGCCTGGGTTTTCGCCGTGTAGGCGGCGCGGCCTTCGGCTTCGCCCTTGGCCAGGCCTTGTGCTTGCGCCTCGCCACGCAGCCGCGCGATCTCCGCGCGCACCCGCGCGTCAATCTCCGCCTCCTGTGCCGCCGGGCTGGGCGGTGGCGGCGATGCAGGCGCGCTGGTGTTGATGCGGCGGAACACCATCAGCCCTCGCCCGCCTGTTGGCTAAGACGTGTGAGGCCGCGCCGTATGTAGGCGAGCAGAATGGCGCCGACCGGCAGCGCCAGCGCCAGCGCCGCGTAGGCGACGAGGCCTGTGGCCAGCGCCCCGGCCAGCCACACCGCGATGGAAGCAATACTGAACCAGGCAGGCTGGGTGGCGGCGGCGCGCAGACACATGATGGCGATGACGACGAGCCCCGGCTTCAACGGCAGGCCGCCGGATTTTGCTGAAGATTTCTTCGCTTTTGCCATGATACTACCCTACTTCGCCGCCGCCGGCGCGGCCTTGCTGCCGGGGTCCGGCGCGTGAATGACGATCACGACACGCCGGTTCTGCTCGCGCCCATCGGCATTGTCGTTGCTGGCGATGGGATCGAACTCACCATAACCCTGCGCCGCCAGTTGCTCGCCGCCGATGCCCGCACTCTGGAACAGCTCCACCACGCTCACCGCGCGCGCCGCCGAGAGCGCCCAGTTGGAGGAGAATTGCGCATCGTGAATCGGCTGGTTATCCGTGTAGCCGCCAACGAAAATCTTGAATTTCGGCGGCAGGCTGGTCAGGCTCGCGGCAATCTGTTTCAGCAGCGTCTGCGCGGAGGGGGTGAGCGTCGACTGGCCGGAGGAGAACAGCACGGAATCATTCAGCCGGATGGTCAATGTCAGCGGGTCGCTCTGCATGCCGACCTGATGCGCGCCGATCATCGGCTGCAGCATTTTCGAGAGCTGGTTCTGGGCATTCTGCAATTGCAGCATGTCCTGCGTCAGCTGATGGATCATCTGCTTCTGCACCGGCGTGTTGGCGGAGGCGGGCGATTCCACCGGTTTGGGCACAGGCGAGGGCTGGTGGTTCATTACCCCGCGATCCGCCGAGCTTTCGGCTTTGATCATGCCCGGCGGAGCGTGGAAGGCCTTCAGGAAGCTCTGCGCTTCCTCGTCCATCTTATGCTTGTCGCGCACGGAGGAGGCATAGAGCACCACGAAAAACGCCAGCAGCAGCGTGATGAAATCCGCATAGGAGATGACCCAGCGTTCATGATTGCCGTGACTCTCCTTGCGTTTTCTGCGGCGTGGGGCGGGCGCGTCGGACATCAGGCGGCTTCCATCTCGGCCGCCGGCGTCTCAGCCTCCGCGGTCGCGGCGGCCGGGGCGATGTCCTTCGGCTTGCCGGGGATGATTGTGAGCAGTTCGTCGCGGATCACCGAGGCTGGTTTCTGCTGGGCCAGCATCACGAAACCATCGACGAGGATGAAGCGGGCATGTTCGGTCTCCTCGGCGATGGCGGCCAGGCGCGCCCCCATCGGTAGGTAGAACAGATTGGCGGTGCCCACGCCATACACGGTGGCGATGAAGGCGGTGGCGATGCCAGCCCCAAGCAATTCTGGATGGTTCAGCTCCATCATCACATGGATCAACCCCAGCACCGCGCCCATCACCCCGATGGTCGGCGAAAACCCGCCAGCGGATTCCCAGAATTTTGCCGGCAGATGCTCCGCCGCGCCGAGCGTTTCCACCATCACCGTCAGCTTCTCGCGCAAGGCCGGGGCAGGGGTGTTATCGACGATCAGCTGCAAAGCCTTGGCCTGCAGCGGGTCTTTCTGCTGCTCGATGAAAGGCTCCAGCGCCAGCGTGCCCTGCTGGCGCGACAAGGCGGCCCATTCGGTGATGCGCACGACGAAGTCGTGCAGATCCACCTTCGGCGGTTTCACCAGCCAGCCCGCGCCCTTGATGCCTTTCAACAGACCGCCGACCCCGAACTGCACCATCAACGCCGCCAGCGTGCCGCCCAGCACGATGATGCAGGCGGTGAGGCTGAACAGCGAGGAGAGCGGGTCGTTATCCGACACCGCGCCGAGCACGACAACGAGAATTCCGCAGATGAGGCCGAGAACGCTGGTCATGTGGCGGGAACTCCTTCAAGCTTGGCGCGCACCAGGGTGGAGAGCCGCGCCAGCGCCCTGGCGCGCAGCTTGGAGGCGTAGCTGTCGCTGACATCCAGCACCAGGGCGATTTCGCGGTTATTCAACTCTTCAAAAAAATGCAGCGCCAGCATCTGATATTCCTCAGGCTCCAGCTCGCGCAGCGCCTCCACCAGCACCCCCTGGCGTTCGCTCTGCAGCATCAGGCTCAGCGGATCCTCCGGCAGCATGCCGTTTTCCTCGGCATGCAGATCGATCATCGTCTCATCAGTGCCTTGCGTGAAGCGGAAGCTTTTCGAGCGGCGCAGCCCGTCCAGCATGGCGCCCTTGATGCGCCGCATCGCGTAGGTCTGGAAGGTGACGCCGTAGGCTTCCTCGAAGCGGCCATGAGCCTCCAGCAGGCCGATGGCGCCCCATTGCAGCAGATCATCCAGCTCCGCCCAGGGCATGCGGGATTTCAGCAGCAGGGCGGTGCGCTTGATCCAGTTGCCGTAGGTTGGCATGTCGGCGGCGCGGAGTTCAGCCATGGGCGGCGCCCGGCTCGGCCACCTGCACCACCTGCATCGGCATGCTGGGCGGAATTTCATCCAGCGAGAGCACCGGCAGCGTCCCGGCGATCACCCGCGCCACGGCGCGGCGCAGCGGGGCTTGCGTCACCAGCACCGGGCGCAGCCCCTTGGCCTTCATCGCCGCACTGGCGGCCTCGGCGGCCTGGCGCAGATGCGCAGCACTTTCCGGCTCAATCTCGCCGGCGGCGGCAGTGTCCTTGCCGGCGCGCAGGGATTTCGAAACCAGCTCCTCCAGCCGCTGCGGCAGCACCGCCACTTTCAGCACGCTCTCCTGCCCGGCGGCCTGTGCGACGATGAAGCGGCCCAGGCGCATGCGCACCGAGGCCAGCAGCCGCTCCGGATCCTTGATGCCGGTATCGGCGGATTCCACCATCGCCTCGGCGATGCGTTCGAAATCGCGCACCGGCACCTCTTCCGCGAGCAGCCCCTGCAGCACCTGGCGCACCAGCCCGGCGGCCATCGCGGCGCGCAGGTCCTCGGCCAGGCGCGGCGTGGTTTCAGCAAGTTTGGTGAGCAGGCCTTCCACCTGCGGGCGGCCCAGCAGCTCGGCGCCGTAGCGTTTCAGCACCTCGGCAAAATGCGTGGCGATGGCGGAGGAGGCATCCACCACCGTGTAGCCCAGCTCCTCGGCCTGGGCGATGGCGGTTTGCGGAATCCACACCGCCGGCTGGCCGAAGGCGGGGTCTTTCACATGCCGGCCGATTTTCAGCTTGTCGATGACCAGATTGCCCTCGATCGCCAGCCATTGATTGGGCCAGGCCTCGCCGCCGCCAATCGCCGCGCCGCGCAGGGTGAAGCGGTAGGCATTCGGCGGTAGGTCCGAAGAATCCCTGATATGCACGGCGGGGATCAAAAATCCCATGGCGCGGCCATAACGCTGGCGCACGGCGGTGAGGCGGCCGAGCAGCTTGCCCTCGCCAGCCGCCACCAAAGGCGCCAGGGCAAAGCCGATGCTCATGCCCAGCGGATCGACCCCGGTGACATCCGCCAGCGCGTCCGGCTTCGCCTCGGCTTTCCCAGCCTTGGCGGCGCCGGCGGCTTCCGGCTGGGCCTGCGCCTCGCGCGCCTGGCGCGCGGCGCGCCAGGCGGCGAAGCCCAGCGCCCCGCCCAGCGCGAAAAACGGCAGATGCGCCATGTCCGGCATCAGCCCGATGGCGATGGTGATCGCCGCGGCCAACGCCAGCGCCTGCGGATATTTCCAGAGCTGGGATTTGATCTGCGCGCCGATATCCTCGCCGGTGGCAACCCGCGTCACCACCAGGCCGGCCGCCACCGAGATGGTCAGAGACGGGATCTGCGCCGCCAAGCCATCGCCCACGGTCAGCAGCGTGTAGGTGCGCGCGGCATCGCCCAGCGGCAGCCCGGCCTGCAGCGTGCCGATGATCAGCCCGCCGATCATGTTGATCGCCAGAATGATCATCGCCGCGATCACGTCGCCGCGCACGAATTTCGAAGCGCCATCCATGGCGCCGAAGAAATCCGCCTCCCGGCGCAGCATCTCGCGCCGGCGCTCCGCCGCCTGCGGGGTGAGCACGCCGGCATTGATCTCGGCGTCGATCGCCATCTGCCGCCCCGGCAGGCTGTCCAGCATGAAGCGGGCCGAAACCTCGGCGACGCGCGAGGCGCCCTTGGTCACCACCACGAAATTGATGATGATGAGAATGACAAAGATGATGCCGCCGACAACGTAGTTGCCACCCACGGCGAATTGCCCGAAGGCCTCGATGACATGCCCGGCCGCTCCCGGTCCGGTGGCGCCGTTGAGCAGAATGGCGCGCGCGGTGGCGACATTCAGCGCCAGGCGCATCAGCGTGGTCGCCAGCAAAATCGAGGGGAAGGCCGAGAATTCAGCCGGCGAGGCGATATAAAGCGAGGCGCCGAGGATCACCAGACCGGCGGAGATATTGATGGCGAAGAGCAGCGAGATCGCCGCCGGCGGCAGCGGCACCACCAGCATCACCAGGATCAGCAGGACCAGAATCGGCCCCGCGAACTGGGCCGCGTTCAGCTTGGGAAAGCCGGAGAGCGGGAGGGCCTCAGCCATGCACCAGCCCCGGAATCGCGCCGAACAGATGCAACGCGTAATGCTCCACCCCGCCCAGCATCATCGGCCCGGCGAGCGAGGTGAGCACCGCCACCCCGGCCAGCTTCAACACGAAGGGCACCGAGGCTTCCTTGATCTGGGTCGCGGTCTGCAGCGCGCCGGTGGCGACGCCGATCACCAGCAGCAGCAGCAGGATCGGCCCCGCCAGCTCCGCAAAGGCGATCCAGGCGCCGGCATCGACATCGCTATTGGTCATTCGGCCGCCTCTTGCTGCGGCTCGGTCTCGGCTTCGGCCTCGCCGGCCAGGCCGGTGATGCGGATGCCATAGCGCTCGCCATCGCCGATGGCGACAACCTCGCCATGCGCCAGCTTCAGCCCGTTGGCGTAAATCACCAACGGTTCGCCGACACGCTGATCCAGCGCGATCACCTGGCCCTGGCGCAAGGCCCGCATCTCCTTCACGCTGAGCGCCGCCCGTCCCAGCTCCACGGCGATGGCCACCTGCACGCGGTCGAGCAGCTTGCTGCCATCCAGCGCGTGGCCTTGGCCGGGCAACGGGCTCAGCGGCTCAAGCGCGATCTCGGGGGGGGTGTCGGTCATGCTCTGTCCCTTCTGGAGGTCCTGGCCGGGGCTCACCCGGCAGGCGATGGCGCCTTCGAACTGGCCATATTCGGCCCGGAAAAGATCCACCCCGCCGGAGACGGCGATGGCTTCCGGCAGCAGGCCGAGCGGCAGCAGCGCGCCCGGCCGCAACGCGCTGACCAGCGACATCGGCATATGCCCGCGGGCTATTTCGAAACAGAGCGGCAGCTTCACCGCCTCGCTGCTGGCGGCCAGGCGCGCGGCCCAGCCGTCATCGGCGGCGTTGCGGGCATTCGCACCGCTCTGCGCCAGCAGCTTCTGCTCCAGCGCATCCAGCGGGGCGAAGGGCAGGGCGATGGTGATGCGCCCCTGGCCGAGCGCGGTTTCGAACTGGCCGGTGATCTCGATCATCCAGTCCTGCGCCTCGGCCACGCCCAGCATCGCATGCGCGGTCTCGTAGCTGGAGGCGAGCAGCGGCGCGATGCCGAGCGGGGCGAGGGAGTCGGAGGCGGATTTATACACCGCCTCGATCAGCTGCCGGCCGATGCGCAGCTCCATCGCCGAAAGATCATGCGCCGGGGCGCTGGAGGGGATGGAGGCGCCGCACATGCCATCGACGATGGCGCCCAGCAGCGCCCCGTCCAGCGCCAGCAGCGCGCGCCCGCGCAGCGGGGCGAGGTCCGCATGGCCGGCCAGCAGCACATCCGGCAGCCGCTCCAGCACCGCCTCATGCGGGGCGATGCCGGTTTTGCTGGACAGCAGCGAGACCGGGCTGCGGGTGGTCTTGAACAAAGCCAGCGCGATCTGGCGCATGAAGCGCGCCGAGAGCGTCTCCATCAGCCCCGGCCGCAGCCCGGGGGCGCGGACATGGTTGAGCAGGTCGAGCGGCTTGATGTCGGTCGGGTCGCGCAGCAGGGCGCTGGGGGCGTCAAGCATAGGCGCGCACCCCGGTATCGGTGATTACAGGCGTGGGGGCCAGCGCGGCGCTGGCGCTCTGCGCCGGGCGCTGGGCTTGCGGCTGGGCGGGGGCCTGCTGGCCCTGGCCGCCGGAACTCACATCCGCCTGGCCAAGGCTGAGCCCGGCATTGCCCACCGCCTGGCGGAACCCCTCCATGCCGTTATGCAGCGCCTGCGCGGCATGGGCGGTGCTGGGGATGAAGGTGACGTTGAGTTGCCCGGCGGCGCTGAGGCCGAGATTGACGGTGAGCTGGCCGAGATCCGGCGGGTCGAGCCGCAGCGTCGCGTGGGATTGGCCGTTCTGGTGCAGGGCCGAGATGGTCGCGGCGAGGGCGGCGGGGGCGAGCGAGGTCGCCTCCAGCCCGGTGCTGGCGCTGACGGGCGTGTTGGTGACGGGCTGGGTGGTGCCGCCATTGGCCTGCGCGGTGCCGGGGGCGGTCATGGCCAGGGCGGCGGCAGGCGGCGGGGGGTGCTGCTGGCGGCGCTGGCGGCGGGCAGGCTGGCCGCGCCGGGCAGGGGGCTACCCTTGCTCTTCACGCTGGCGGTGACGGCTAGGGTCGTGGCGGCGGACGCGCTGCTGGCCAGGGCTGGCGGCGGGCTGGTGGCTGGGGCACTGGTGGCTGGGGCAGTGGTGGTTGGGGCAGGCGCACTGGGGCTTGCCGTCGCCGTGGCGCTGGCCGTGGCGGTGATTGCGGGCTGGGTGACGAGCGGGGCGGCGTGTTTCGCCGCGGCAGGCGTGGCTTGCGCCGCGGCTTGATCGCTGGCTTGCGCTGCGGAATCGGTCGCGGCGGCGGGGAGGGGCGGGCTGGGCTGGGCGCTGCCGGTACTGGTCGCGCCGTCGGCCGGGAGTGCGCTTACGGTGCTTTTGCCGCTCGCGCCGCTGGCGGTCTTGCTCTCGCTCTTGCCTTCCGCCTTGCTGGCCGGCTCTGGCGCGGCGGCGGGCTGGCTCTGGCCGCTCGCCACGCCCAGCACCAAAGCGGCGAGGGCGCCGAGCGAACTGGCATCGCTGTGATCCTCATGCTTATGCGGGCCGGCGCTCTGGCTGGCGTCGCTGGCGGTGGAGGCGGATTGAGCCTTCGGCGAAGCGGGGGGCTGGCCGGTGGCTGGTCGGCGGCAGGCGGCCCGGCTTCCTGGTCGGCCGGGCGGGGCGGGGCTGTGTCGCTGCTCTGTGGGGCGGCGCTGCTCTGGGCGGCGGGCGGGCTGCTCTGCTGCGCCGTCTGCAAGGCGCTGGTCCAGTCGTCGGACGCGGCATTGGCGCCAGCGGGCGTTTGCGTGGCGTCGGCCGAGGCGCTTTGCGTGTAGGCCGTGGGGCTCTGCAGGGTGGCGCTCTGCGCGATGTAGCTCTCAGCGCTTTGCGCCGGGGTTGGCAGCGTAGTGCTGCTGGGCGGGAGCGCCTGCATCAGAGCAGCTCCTCGCTGGCGCGCACCGCGATCTTGCCTTCTTCCGCCAGCCGCAGCGCCACCGCGACGATCTCCGCTTGCGCCGCCAGCACATCGGCGCGGCGCAGGCCCGGCCCGCCGGTCAGCTCCTCGTTCAGCACCTCGCGCTGGCGCGCCGAGATATTGGCGAAGAAGCGCTCCTTCAGCTCCGTATCCGCCAGGCGCAGCGCCGGGGCCAGCAGCTCCGGCGAGATCTCGCGCAGCAGCATCCGCAACGCCGCATCCGGCAGGCGCACCAGATCCGGGAAGGTGAACAGGTTTTCGCGGATCTTCTCCGCCGTCGGGCTGTCATGCGCCTCGATGCCGCCCAGCACCTGCTGCATCTTGTCCGCCTGCAGCTGGTTGAGGATTTCCGCCGCCAGCTTCGGCCCGCCGAGATTGGCCACGCGCTTGCCGCCGGAGGCCGCCGCCTGCATCATCTCATCGACCATCTGCTGCAATTCCAGCACCGCGTTGGGCGAGACCACGTCCAGGATGGAGAAGCGATACAGCGCCTCCGCCGCCAGCTCCTCCGGCAGGAAGGTGAGCATCTCGGCGGCGATTTCCTGCGGAATATGCGCCAGCAGCAGGGCGATGGTCTGCGGCCGCTCATTCGCCATCTGCACCGCCAGGGTCTGCGGGTCGCATTGCGCCGGCAGCTGGAAGGCGCGGGTGGCGTTCTGGCGGGCCAGCCTGCGTAGGATTTCGCGCGCCTGCGCCTCGCCGAAGGCGTTGATCAGCGTGCGGTGCAGGAATTTCAGCGCCGGGCCGCTCAGGCCCTGCTCGCCCATATCCGCGACGAAACGCTGCATCACCTGGTTGCGCAGGCCAAAGGGCACGTTGCGCATCGCCGTCATCGCGGTGGAGATCTTGGTCACCAGCGCGTCGTCCATCTCCCGCAGCACCAGCGCGGCGGCCTCCTCGCCCAGCTCCTGCAGCACCACCGCCACACGCTCGACGCCGCTCAGCGGATCCGCCGGCGGCATCGGGGCCAGTTTAACGGTAGGTTTGGATGCGGTAACGCTCATCGCTCCTTCCCCTCCGTATCGTCGGCCCAGCTTTGCAGCAGGCTGGCGACGCCGCGCGGATTCTGCGCCACCTGTTCGCGCAGCGGGGTGAAATTCACCGCCGGGGTGATCATCTCCGGCCGCAGCACCGGCGGCGGCGCTGGCGGCGGTGGCGGCAGCGGCGGGGTGAGGATCGCTTTCAGATCCACCGTTTTCAGCCGGCGCGAGAGCGGCAAGGCCAGGCCGAACAGCACGAACAAGGCCGCCAGCAGCTCCAGCGCCGCATGGGTGAGCGCGCCGCTGGAATCGCTCAGCACCGCGCCGCTGCCGATCGGCTGCGCGTGGAAGGGCGCGGCCAGCACGTTCACGCTGACGCTGGGATAGGAGAAGGCGCTGGCGATGGCGCTCTTCACCTGCGCGGTGGAAAGCTGGCCCAGCGCCGCCTGGTTGAGCACGACCGAGACCGCGATGCCCTTCACCGCCCAATCCGGATGGGTGATGTCGCTGTCGCTGACATCGTTCTGGTAGGTCTGGTCCTGCTGGCTGCTGACCTGCTGCGGGCCTTGCGCGCCCTGGCCGCTGGCGGTGGCGGCGGTGCCGGTTGCCGGGGCGCCGCCGGGCTGCGTTGGCACCGGCGCCGGATTGGCGGTGGTGGCGGCCGGCGGCTGGTTGGAGAGCGCGCCGGGAATGCCGATGGCGGCGGCCTGGGTGGCGCCGCTCTGCTGGGAGTTGTCCTGCACCGCATGCTGCACCACATGGCCGGGACCATAGAGCGTCTGATGCGTGCGGACCTGGGTGAAATCCACATCCGCGCTGATGCCGGTGCGAAAATTCCCAGCGCCGACCAGCGGAGTTAGAATATCAGCCACGCGCGCCGCGGCCTGCGCCTCGATATCGCCGGTGGTGGCGAGCTGGGCGGCGTTGCCGGCCGCCCCGGTCTGCGGAAACACCGTCGCACCGGCGGTGGTCTCCACCGTGATCTGCTCGGGCGTCATGCCCGGCACCGCGCCGGCGACCAGCCCGGCAATCGCCACGCCCTGCGCCTGCGCGGCGGCGGCCGAGGCGTCGATCACCACCGAGGCGGAGGGTTTGGGCTGGTCCGCCAGGAACGGCGTCTGTGCGGGAATCGCCAGAAAGACCTGCGCGCCGCGCACGCCCTGCAGCCCTTCGATGGAATGCTGCAGCGAGAGTTCCAGCGCCTGGTTGCCCATCGCCTGCTGCGCCTGGTCGGAGGCGGTCATCGGCGCGTTTTCCACCTGCGTCCAGGCATTATTCACATCATCGCCCGGCACCTGGGCGGCGCCGAGCTGCAGCCGCGCCTGCGCCAGCTGCGGGGCCGGCACCAGGATCACATCCCCGGCCTCGCGCAATTGATAGGGTATGCCGAGCTTCTGCAGCGTCGCGATCACCTTGCCGCCCTCGGCCGGGCTCAAGCCTTCTTCCAGCACCGCGTAGGGCGGCGAGGAGAATTCCAGCCAGCCGACCAGTGCCGCCGAGGCGGCGATGACAGCCCCGCCCGCCAGCAGCAGGCGCGGCGCCTGCGCGGCCTGGGTACGCACCCGAACGAGCTGCGTGCGCCAATCGGCCATCGGCTCAGAACTGCATATTCATGATCGATTGGTAGGCCGAGACGGCTTCGTTGCGCACCGCGACGGTCGCACTCCAGGCGGTCTCCGCCTTGTCGCTGGCCACCAGCGCCTGCGCCAGGCTGGCCCCGGGCACGCCCGCGGCATAGCTGGCCTCGGCGGTGCCGGCCTGCGCCTGCGCGCCCGAAACCTCCTTCAACGCTGCATTGGCGAGGTCGAGAAAGCTGCCATCCGCCCCCGTCGCCGGCTGCGAGGAGCCGGCCGTGGCGAGGCCGGCGGTAACAGGCAGAATGGCACCGATACTCATGGATAACGATCCTTACCCAAAACTAACTGAATCGTTAGGTAACGCAGTGTTGGATAATTTAGCCGCGTGCCCAGGGCAAGGATTATCTGCCGACTTCACGGATTAATGTAGGCCATATCCACACAAATCATTCAGCCTACATTTGGTTTGTAGATTTATTAGTTTTTTCGGCCCGGTTTGTCGAATAAATGATATTGTGTTTTGGGTCTCGTGTAGGTCGGTAAAAAAGCTTTGTGAGCATACCAATTAGAATTCTGCGAAATACAGAATTTTTCACAGCTTTTTGTCTTGCTAAATTCTAACATTTCGTGAAGGTTTCGGGCGAGATGCAGCCCGGATTTCTTTCCTTCTACGGCGCCGTCCTGAATGTCGCGCAGGATCGCCAGAGCTTGATCGCGAATAATATCGCGAACGCGGACACGCCCGGATTCAAGGCGGCGGACGTGGACTTCACCGCCTCGCTGGCGCAGCAGCTGGAGAGCCCCGGCGCCACGCCGCAGGCGCAGTACCGCGCCGATGCCACGGTGGGCCTCAACGGCAATGATGTCGATCTCGATTCCGAGCGCGTCGAGGATGCGCAGAATGGCGAGGTGATGCAGGGCGCGTCCACCTTCCTGCGCCAATCCACGGCCGATCTGATCACCGCGTTGCGGCCCAACCCCAACGGCACTTGAGCTTTAAAGGAGAGCGCGCATGACCGGAATTTTCAGCATCGTCGGCTCCGCGCTGGATGCCCAGAATCTGCGCATGTCGGCGGTGGCCTCCAACCTCGCCAACGCCGATACCGCCACCGCGCCAGGCGCGCAGCCTTACCGCGCCGAGGAGCCGGTGTTCGAGGCGTCGCCGGTGGTGGATGCGGGGAGCAGCGCCGCGCTTGGCGTGAGCGTGCTCGGTGTCGACCAGAGTGCGGCCGCCCCGCACCAGACCTACGATCCTTCCAGCCCCTACGCGGATGCGCAAGGCTATGTCACCGGCTCGAATGTCGACCGCGCCCAGGAGATGGTCAACATGATCGACAGCTCCAACAGCTATTCCGCCTCGGTCGCGGTGCTGGAGCAGGCCAGCCGAATCGACCAGCAAATGATCCAATCCTTTCAGGTGTCCTGATCATGACCTCGCTCGCCACCAACCCCACCGGCAGCGTCAACGCCGCCTCCGTCGCGGCGTCCTCCACCGCCAGCAACAGCGCCTCCTCCGGCTCCGGCTCGGCCGCCGGCGCGCTGACGCAGGGCGATTTTCTCAAGCTGCTGACAGCGCAATTGCAATATCAAAGCCCGATGAACCCGGCCGACCCGACGCAGATGGCCTCGGAATTCGCGCAGATCGCCACCGTCGATGGGGTGAACAAGCTCAATACCCAGGTGAGCAGCCTGCAGAGTGCCACCGCCGCCAGCCAGATGGGCCAGGCGGCGGATCTGGTCGGCAAGCAGGTGGCGGTGCCGGGGGATAGCATCACCGCGAATGCCAGCGGCACCGCCACCGGCGCCTTCACCCTGCCGAGTGCCGCCAGCGATGTCACCGCCACCATCCTGAACGCCAATGGCTCGGTCGCCGGCACCATGGATCTGGGCGCGCTGGGTGCTGGTCAGCAGAGCTTCCAATGGACCGGCGGCACCGCCGGCAAGCAATATACCTACAGCATTTCCGCGCATGACAGCACGAACAATGCGGTGCAGGCGACAACCTACGCGGTCTACACGGTCGAGGGTGTGAATCTCTCCTCCTCCTCGCCGACCTTGAATGTCGCCGGCAGCACCACGCCGCTGGCCGTTTCCTCCGTGTCCACCGTTCTGGGAGCTTCCTGATGTCCTTACAGACCGCCCTTTCCGGCCTCGATGCCGCCCAGACCGGGCTCAACACCGTCTCCAACGATCTCGCCAATGCCAGCACCACGGCGTTCAAGAGCCAGACCTCCTTGTTCGAGGATGTCTACCCGACCGGCGAAACCGGCGTTCCCGGCTATGGCGCGGCGACCGAGGGCATGGATACCAACATCTCCCAGGGCGGCCTGACCAGCACCGGCAACGGGCTGGATGCGGCGATCCAGGGCAATGGCTATTTCGTCGTCTCCAATAACGGCACCCAGCAATATACCCGCGATGGCGCCTTCAAGCTCAGCAGCGACGGCACGCTGCAAACCCTCACCGGGTCTTCGGTGATGGGCTATACCGGGGCCGCCACCTCCGGCACGCTCAGCGCACTGACGGTCTCAACCGGCGCCATGAAGGCCACCGCCAGCGCCAATCTCGGGGTCGATCTCGACCTGAATTCCGGCGACACCCAGATCCCCGCCACCACCGCCTTCAACGCGGCGGATGCCACCACCTACAGCGAGAGCACCTCCACCGTCGCCTACGATTCGCTGGGCAACGCCAATACGGTGAAGCTCTATATGGTGCAGAACCAGGCCACGGGCGGCGCCACGCCGAGCTGGACGGTCTATGCCCAGCCGGTGACCTCGGCCGGCACCAATGTAGGCAGCGCGCAGCAGCTCACCACGCTGAACTTCAACACCGATGGTACCCTGGCCAGCGGCAGCCCGGCGACGCTGAATGTGAACTGGGGCAATGGCGCCGCCAATTCCGCGTTGAGCTTCAACTTCGCCGGCACCACCCTGGCGGCGCAGAGTTTCGCCGTGGCCGGGCTGACCAATGACGGCTACGCCGCGGGCACCTATAGCGGCAGCTCGGTCAATTCCTCCGGCCAACTGGTCTCCACCTACTCCAACGGCCAGACCATCACCAACGGGACCCTGGCGCTGGCCAATTTCATCAATCCCGAAGGGCTGCAGGATATCTCCGGCAATCTCTACGCCAGCACCAACAGCTCCGGTGTGGCGGTGGTGAACGCACCGGGCAACGGCCAGTCCGGGACGGTCGAGGGCGGCTATCTGGAAGCCTCCAACGCCTCCACCTCCTCGCTCCTGGTCTCGCTGATCCAGTATCAGCAGGCCTACCAGGCCGATACCTCCGTGCTGCAGACCGAGCAGCAGGACGCCCAGCGCCTCGTGCAGATCTGACGGTAGGTTAGAGAGGCCGCGATGCAGACCAGTTCGCTCTTCACCGCGATGTCCGGGCTTGAGGATATCGACGCACAGCTGCAGGCGGTCTCGGCCAACATCGCCAACGCCAACACGCCAGGCTATGCGGCGGTGCAGGCGCAGGCGGAAACCGCGACCTACACGGGGGCGAACGCGCCGCCGGGCGGGGCGGTGGTCGCCACCCTGCCGGGGCCGGACCTCAAGCAGGGCAGCATGACCCATACCGGGGATGATCTCGATGTCGGCCTCTCCGGCGATAGCTGGCTGACGGTGCAGACCGCGAACGGCACCGCGCTGACCCGCGACGGCGCGCTCTCCATCTCCAATGCCGGGCTGCTCACCGACAGTTCCGGCAACCCGGTGCTGGGCCTGGGCGGCACGCCGATCAGCCTGCCGCAGCTCTCCAGCATCAAAATCGGCGCGGATGGCACCATCTCCGGTGTCGTTGCCGGCTCCGGCGGGTCGCTGGCGCAGGCCTTCGGGCAGATCGCCATGGTCGCGAGCCCGAGCGGCGGCCTGACCCCGCTTGGCAACTCCCTCTACCAGGCGCAGCCCGGCGCCCCGCTGCTGCCCTCCGCCGATGGCGCGTTGCATCAAGGCTATCTCAACGGCAGCAATGTCGATCCGACGATGGCGATGATGCAGATGATCGATGACAGCAAATCCTATGAGTTGCAGGCACAGCTGACGAAAAGCCAGAGCAGTGCGAGCAGCGATCTGAACACTCTCCTCGCGCAAGGATAAGAGCATGAACCCGACCCTCGACACTGTCGCCAGCGGGCTCGAAGCCAGCCAGACGATGATGGACACGATCGCCGACAATCTGGCGAACGCCAACACCACCGCCTACAAATCCGAGACGCCGGAATTCCAGACGCTGCTTTACCAGAACCAGACCCAGCCGGGTGCCGATGCCACCGGGCAGACGCAATATCCCTCGGGGCTGGAGCTAGGCACGGGCGTGAAGGTCGCCTCGATCAAGCAGATCGAAACCCAGGGCACGCTGACCAGCACCAGCAACCCGTATGATCTGGCGATCAACGGCTCGGGTTATTTCCAGGTGCAGCTGCCCTCCGGCCAGACCGCCTACACGCGCGATGGCTCCTTCCAGGTCAATCAGAGCGGCCAGCTGGTCACCGCCAATGGCGACCAGTTGATCCCGGCGATCACCATCCCCTCCAACGCCACCTCGGTCACGGTCGGCACCGATGGCACGGTTTCGGTGACGGAGGCGAATTCCAGCACCTCCACCCAGGTCGGCCAGATCCAGCTCGCCAACTTCATCAATGCCCAGGGGCTGCAGCCGCTCGGCAATAATCTCTACGCCCAGACCACGTCTTCGGGAGCGCCCACCGTCGGCGCGCCGCAGACCAACGGGCTCGGCTCGATCAATCAGGATTATCTGGAAAGCTCGAATGTCGATGTCGTGCAGCAGATGGTGAGCATGATCTCGGCCGAGCGCACCTACCAGCTCGGCACCCAGGTCGCCACCTCCGTCGGCTCCGAGCTTGGCTATCTGGCCAATGCCGCGCAGGGCGCATGAATCGTAGGCTATCTCTGGCGCTGCTGGCGCTGCTGGCCGGCTGCGCCACCCATCCGCCGACGCAGACGCAGCTGGTCAAGCCCGCGCCGTTTCCGGTGGATGTGCAGCCGCAGCCCGAGGCGGTGAATGGCTCGGTGTTTTCCGGCGGCACCGCCGGCTCGCTCTACGCGCCGCGCCGGGACTGGAAGATCGGCGATCTGATCACCATCGACATCGTCACCAGCTCCACCGCCAGCAACACCGACAATGCCGGGCTGACCCGCAAGGGCACCATCAATGATTCGATGACCAATTTCATGGGCATCCCGATGAGCTTCGGCCATATCAATGGCGGCAGCCTCTCGCCTTCCATCGGCGCCAGCTCGGATCAGCAATATACCGGCACCGGCTCGGATGTTGCCGCCAACGACATCACCGGCGCGGTCGAGGCGGTGGTGACCGGCGTGGACCCGAACGGCACGCTGGCCATCCAGGGCCGCACCAATGTCAATATCAACGGCAATGTCACCAGCATCGTCGTCACCGGCTATGCCAGCCCGGACGATATCGCCGCCAACGCCACCATCTCCTCCGACAATATCGCCAACATGAATGTGCAATATGTCGGCAACGGGCCGATCAACGATGCGCATACCGTGCCCTGGCTGCAGCGCGTGCTCTCCAAGGTTTCGCCGTTTTGAAAAAGCTTCTGCTCCTATTTGGGCTTTTGGCGCTGGCCCCGGCCGCGGCGGCGCAGACGACGATCGGCGAGCTGGTCAGCGTGCAGGGCGCGCCGCCCAACCAGCTCTTCGGCTACGGCCTCGTCGTCGGCCTGCCCGGCACCGGGGATCAGACCACCCAGGTGCCCTACACCCAGCAGGCGATCCTCAACATGCTGCGCAATATGGGCGTGGCGATGAACAATGTCAGCACGATGATGCCGCAGGATGTCGCCTCGGTGATGGTGACCGCGGAAGTGCCGGCCTTCGCGCATCAGGGCCAGAAGATCGATGTCACCGTCTCCGCCGTCGGCAATGCCGCCTCGCTCGCCGGCGGCGTGCTGCTGCCCACCCCGCTGCGCGGCGGCAACGGCAATATCTACGCCCAGGCGCAGGGCCCGCTGCTGGTCTCCGGTTTTGCCGCGAGTGCAGGCGGCACCAGCACGAAAGTGAATGTGCCCACCACCGGCACGCTGCCCGGCGGCGCCATTCTGGCCAGCAGCATCCCGGCGAATTTCGCCGTCAACGGCATGTCCGCGCTGCTGGTGGACGATCCCAGCTTCGAAACCGCGCAGCGCATTGCCGATACCATCAACCGCGCCTTCGGCCCCAACACCGCCAATGCGGTCTCGCCGGGTGAGGTGGATGTCACCGCCGCCGCTGGCGCCAGCCCGGTCGGCTTCATGGCGGATCTGCTCGCCCTGCCGATCACCGCGCCGCAGCCCGAGCCGCTGATCATCGTCGATGCGCAGAGCGGCACCATCGTGATGAATCAGGGGGTCACACTCGGCCCCGCCGTGGTCAGCCACGGCGATCTGACGGTGAGCATCCAGACGCAGAATGCGGTGAGCCAGCCCGGGCCGTTCTCCAACGGCACGACGGTGGGCGTGCGCAACACCGCGGTCAGCGCGAAGCAATCCAAGGCGCAGGTGATCATGCTGCCGCACGCGGCGACGCTGCAGCAGGTGGCGGCGGCGTTGAACGCGGTCGGGGCCAGCCCGCAGGATCTCATCGCCATCATCGAGGCGCTGAAGCAGGCCGGGGCGATCAAGGGCCGGATCAAGGTGATCTGAGATGAGCCTGATCCCGCCCACCGGCCACGCCGCGCCCTCGCGCCAGGCGATCACCCAGCAGGTCGAGAAAATGACCGGCATGCTGTGGTACCAGGTGCTGTCCTCGATGAACGAGACCGGCATGGACCCATCCAGCCTCGGCCCTGGCGGTTCGGAATTTCAGAGCATGTTCCTGTGGAATATCGCGCAGAATGATTTTGGCGGGCTGGATGGGCAGATGGTGCAGGCGGCGTTGCGCCAATATGGCGAGGCCAGCGCGATGCCGCAGAGCGCCACCCCGGCGCTCTCCCAGCTGCCCCCCGGGGCGCTGGAGTCGCTGCTGAGCGCGGCGCCGGAGGCCACATTGAGCCCGGTGAGCGCAAGCCCGCTGGCGGCCCCGGAGGAGGCCGGCGCGGCCGCCGATCTCATCGGCCAGGCCAAGAGCTTCGCCAAACAGATCTGGCCGGAGGTGGAGCAGGCGGCGCAGACTCTGGGGGTGCCGCCGGTCGGTATTCTCGCCCAGGCGGCGCTGGAAACCGGCTGGGGCGCGGCAGCCCCCGGCCATAATCTCTTCGGCATGAAAGCCGCCCCGGGCGATGCTGCCACCACCCGCGCCACCAGCGAGATGGTGGATGGCGTGCTGACCCAGACCAGTGCGGCCTTCAAGGATTACGCCAATCCCGGCGCCAGCGTGCAGGATTATGTCCGCCGCGTGCAGGATGTGTTTCCAGGCGCGGCCGGGCAGGAGAGCGTGGATGGCTTCGCCACCGCCCTGCAACAGGGCGGCTACGCCACCGACAGCCATTACGCCGCGAAAATCGTCAGCATTTCCCAATCCCCGATGATGGCGCAGGTGCTTGATGCGCTGGGCGTCACCGCAACCCAGAAGGCAGCCTCCCCATGAGCGGCATCAACAGCGCTTTGTCCACCGCCGTCTCCGGGCTGGCTTTGTTCGAGGCCGGGATCGAGACGGTCTCCAACAACCTCACCAACGCCTCCACCGCCGGCTATGCGGTGGAGAGTGTCAGCGCCACCGAGGCGGTCGCCGGGGCCGGCCAGGCCGGGGCGGGCGTGCTCGCCCCCAACGTGACGCGCGCCAGCAGCGCCTTCGCCGCCCAGCAGCTGCGCACCGCCAATACCGGCGCCGGGGCCTCCAGCCTGCTCTCCACCCAGCTCACCGCGCTCTCCAACGCGCTCACCGGCAATGGCAATGTGCAGAGCGCGATGAGCACTTTGTTCGGCGATCTCTCGACTTTGGCCTCGGAGCCGACCAGCGATGCCCAGGCCGCCACCGTGCTCTCGGCCGCGGGCGGGGTGAGCAGCGCCTTCCAGAGCGCCGCCGGCTCGATCCAGAGTGTGATGGCGGATTCGAGCTCGACCCTGAGTACCGATGTCACCAGCGCCAATGGGCTGCTCACCCAGCTCGCCGCCATCAATAAATCCCTGCAGGGCGCGCCGAATGAGTCCAGCCTGCTCGACCAGCAGCAGGCGGCGTTGAATTCGCTCTCCAGCCTGGTCGGCATCACCGTCACCGCGCAGGCGGATGGCGGGGTGGTGGTGAGTGCCGGCGGCACCATGCTGCTCACCCAGGCCGGGGCGAAAACGCTGAGCCTCGGCACCACGGCGAAGGGCGGGCCGACCGTGCTGGTCGGCAATGACGGCACCACCCTAACCGCTGGCGAGGAGGATGGCGCGATCGGCGGCGCGCTTTACAGCTACCAGGCCGGCGCCCAGGCGCAGCAGGGGCTGAACGCGCTGGCCAGCGTGTTCGCCAGCGCCATCAACACCGCCCAGGCGCAAGGGCTGACCAGCAGCGGCGCGCAGGGCGGGGCGCTGTTCGCCGTGCCCGCCGCCACCGCCACCGCGTCGCAAAGCAATAAAGGTGCCGCCACGGTGAGCGTGAGCGCGCTGAACGCCGCCGCTTTGCCCACCAATGGCGGCCCCTTCACCCTCACCTACACCGGCAGCGGCTGGAGCGCGGTCAACCAGGCCACCGGCCAGAGCCTCAGCGTCACCGGCACCCCGCCCAGCGTGGCGGGGATGACGCTGGCTGTCACCGGCACCCCCGCCACCGGCGATAGCTGGACGCTGAACCCCGCCCCGGACGCCGCCAGCGCCATCGCGGTGAGCGCCACCACCCCGCAGGACATCGCCGCCGCCGACCCCTACGTGGCCAGCGCGGGCACGCTGCAATCCAGCGGCGCCATCGTCGATAACAATGCCGGCACCATCACTCCGGGCACCGATACGGTGGTGACCACCCCCAACAGCAACGCCGCCATCGTGCCGGCGGCGGATTACGGGCAGAGCCTCATCGTCACCTTCACCTCCGCCACCGCCTACAGCATCGCCACCGCCAGCGCGCCGAACACAGTGATCGCCTCCGGCAGCTTCTCCAGCACGGCGGGCGGCAGCATCGCGGTCGCCTACCCGTCGACCAGCGCCGCCGCGGGCAGCTACTGGCAATTGCCGATCACCGGCACCCCTGCCGCCGGCGACACGCTGAGCCTGACACCCGGCGGCGCCCAAAGCGGCTCGAACGCCACCCGCATGGCGGCTTTGTTCACCGCCGCCGGCACCACATCCTCCGGCACGCTGGAGCAGAGCGTGGTCGATCTCAGCGCCAATCTCGGCGTCAGCGCCCAGGCGGCGCAGACCAGCGCCACCGACAATACCGACCTCGTCACCTCCGCCACCGCCAATCTGCAGACCCAGAGCGGGGTGAATTCCGACCAGCAGGCGGTGCTGCTGAGCAATTACGAGCAGGCCTACCAGGCCTCGGCGCAGGTGATCAGCGTCGCCCGCACCATGTTCTCCTCGCTGATGACGGCGGTGGGCGCATGAAAAAGGCGGTCTTCCTCGCGCTCGGCGCGGTGGTGCTGCTGGCGCTGGGCGGGGGGGGCGCCTATGCCTACCTGACCCTGACCGCCAAGCCCGGCAAGCAGGCCGCCAGTCCGCCCAAACCCTCGCCGATCTTCTTCGCGCAGCTGGCGGATCTCGTGGTCAGCATCCCCGACCAGGCGGGCGACCCGCCGGCGGATTTCGTCGATGTGACGCTGCAATTCCAGACCGGCAAGGAAGACCAGCTGGCGAATTTCTCCACCATCGAGCCGATCATCCGCTCCCAGCTCATCGGCATCCTGATGCGCCAAACGGCGAAGACGCTGAGCGACCCGGCGGTGCGCCAGCAGATCGAGCAGCAGAGCCTGGATGTGGTGAATGCCGCGCTGCAAAGCCGCCATTACGCGCAAACCGCCCCCTTCACCGCCGCCTTCATCACCAATCTCGTGGTGCAGGATTAGCTTTTGATGCCGCCAGCCTCGCTCTGGGCCTCCTCGCTCACCTCGCTGCTGGTGATCTTCGCGCTGCTGGGCGTGGCCTGGTGGGGGGCGCGCGCGCTGCAACGCGGGCGCTTTGGCAAGCGTGCAAGCCCGGCGCAGAAGATCGCGCTCAGCCATGTGCGCTCGCTGGGCGGGCGCAACATGCTGGCGGTGGCGGAGATCGAGGGGCAGCGTTTTCTTATCGGCATCGGCCGGGACGGGGTGCATCGCATCGGCCGGCTGGATCGGGTTGACGACGATGAGGCTTAAGCCGCTCCTCGCCGGGCTGGCGCTGCTGGCCATTGGCGGCGTCGCCCTCGCCCATGCCGCCACGTCGGCCGCCACCCCGGCCGCCGGGCTGGCCTTGGTGCAGTCGGTCAACGGCAAGCAGGGCGCCACCTACTCGCTGGATATCCAGGCGCTGCTGGTCATCACCGCGCTCGCCTTCCTGCCCGGCATCATCCTGCTGATGACCGCCTTCACCCGCATCATCATCGTGCTCTCCATCCTGCGCCAGGCGCTGGGGCTGCAGACGACGCCGCCGAACATGGTGCTGATCGCGCTCTCTCTGGCGCTGACCGTGTTCGTGATGCGCGGGGTGATCCAGCAGGAACAAAGCGCCGCCTTGCAGCCTTATCTGGACGGCAAGCTCAGCTTCGAGCAGGCGGTGCAGGCCGCGCAGCCGCCCTTGCAGGCCTTCATGCTCGGCCAGACCCGCACCGAGCCGCTGCATCTCTTCGTCGATCTCTCGGGCAATCATTATGCCAGCCCGCAGGATGTGCCCTTCACCGTGCTGGTCCCCGCCTTCGCCACCTCGGAGCTGGAGACGGCGTTTCAGATCGGCTTTCTGATCTATATCCCCTTCGTGCTGATCGACCTCGCCGTCGCCTCGGTGCTGATGTCGCTCGGTATGATCATGGTCTCGCCGACGCTGATCTCGCTGCCGCTGAAGCTGCTGATGTTCGTCTCCATCCATGGCTGGGTGCTGATATTGGGCACTTTGGCGAATAGTTTCGCGGTGCCGGGGCATTGATGGCGCCGCTTTATCTGCGCCTGCTGCACCATGCGCTGGCCACCGAGCTGATGGTGCTGCTGCCGGTGATCGGCATCATCCTGGCGATGGGGTTTGTCATCGGCTATCTGCAGGCCGCAACCCAGCTTGAGGATGCCACCCTCTCGCTGATGCCCAAGCTGCTGGCGATGATCGGGCTCAGCCTGACCGGCGCCTTCGGCATTTTGCCGCTGCTGGAGCGCTTCGCCACCGGCTGGATCGCGCATGCGCCGCAGCTGGTGCGGCTGAGCTGGGGCTGAGATGGCGCTGAGCCAGGCGCTGGTGATGCAGTGGCTGGGCCAGTTCCTCTGGCCCTTCCTGCGCCTGACCGGGCTGATGCTCACCGCTCCGCTGCTCAGCTCGGCGATGATGCCGGCGATGGTGAAGGCGATCATCGCCGCCGCCTTCGCTTTGGCCCTGGCCGGCTGGCTGCCGCATCTGCCGCCCTACCCGGCGGACCCGTTCACCGCGATTGGCATCGGCCTCACCCAGATCGCCTTCGGCGCCGCCATCGGCATGGTGATGCAGCTGATCGTCCAGGCCGTCGCCAGTGTCGGCGAGATCGCCGGGCTGTCGATGAGCCTCAGCTTCGCCGAATTGCAAATGCTGGGTGCGAGCGGCGACACGCCGGTGCTCTATGACATCATGAGCTGGGCCGGTCTGGTCGGCTTCATGGCGGCGGGCGGGGTGGAGTGGCTGTTCAGCGCGTTGTTCCACTCCTTCGATCACGGGGTCGGCCTGCCCAATCTCGGCGTCTGGGGCGGCTATGCGCAGCTGGGCAATATGCTGATCGGCAGCGCGGTGGCGCTCTCGCTGCCGGTGATCGCCATCGCGCTCTGCATCAATCTCACCATCGGCCTGACCACCGTGTTCGCGCCGCAGCTCAATCTACTCTCCATCGGCTTTCCGCTGCTGATCCTGGGCGGGCTCTGGGTGATGACGGAATCGGTGTTCTATATCGGCCACGCGCTGCGCTTCATGCTGCAGGCCGGGATGCAGACACTGGGCGGGCTGATCCATGGCTGAGGGCGGCTCGGAAGACAAGAAACACGCCCCCACCGCGCGCCGCCTGGCCCAGGCGCAGGAGAAGGGCAATATCCGCCGCTCGCAGGATTTCCCGCGCGCCGCCATCATCATCGCCATCATCATCGCCGGGCTGACCGCCGCCGGCGGGCTGGGCGGGCGGCTGGCGGCGGACATGGCGGGTTGCCTGGCCCAGGCCGGCACCGCCTCGCTGGGCGCGGCGAGCGGCTGGGAGGCGACGATGCTGGGCGATGTCGCCCCCTTGCTGCTGTTGCTGGCGCTGCTCGCGGTGGCGGCCAGCTTCGCCTCCGGCGGCTTCGTCTTCACCCTCAACCCGCTGCTGCCGGATTTCGCGGCGCTGATGCCCGATCGCGGTCTCTCGCAGATCTTCTCCACCACCGGCCTGATCGAGAACGGCAAGAATTTGCTGAAAGTCGCGGTGATCGGCGGGGCAGGGGGGCTGATGATCCTGCTGCATCACGACGAATTCGCCGGCCTCGCCGGGCCGCTGCGGCCGGATCCTGAGACCGTGCTGCTGCTGGTGCTGCAGGTGCTGGGCGCCTCCGGCCTGGCGGTGCTGGTGCTGGGGGCGGGGGATCTGGCCTTACAGATCTGGCTGCATCGCCGTTCCCTGCGCATGTCCGACAGCGAGATGCGCGAGGAGATGAAGGATGTCGCCGGCAATCCACATGTGAAATCCCAGCAGCGCCGGCTGGCCCGCAAGATGGCCCGCGCCCGGCAGATGCAGCGCATCCCCGAGGCCAGCGTCATCGTCACCAACCCGACCCATTATGCCTGCGCCATACGCTATCGGAAGGGCGCGGACCGCGCGCCCTTGCTGCTGGCGAAAGGCGCCGGGCTGCAGGCGGAGGAGATCATCTCCCGCGGCCGCGCCTTAGGCATCCCGCTGGTGCAGGCCCCGCCTCTGGCGCGCGCGGTCTATCGCTATGTGGAGCCAGACGAGCACGTGCCGGTGGCGCTCTACCGCGCCTGCGCCGAGGTGCTGGCCTATGTCTGGCGCCTGCAGGCCTGGCGCGCGCGCGGCGGCGAGCGCCCGCAACCGCCAAAACCCGGCAGCGGCGAACTCACCGTGCCCGGCCGGCGCCGCGTGACCGAGGACTGAAACGAAGCGGCTTTGAGCCGGCCGCTTAGAGCATCAAGCTTTTAGCTTGATGCTCTAAATTTTGTTTTAGCGAGCAATTTCATGTGTTTATTTTGACGCTGGCGCGTCAACCTAAACACATATTGCTCTAAATCCTCAGCGCAACGCCACGAAACGCGACAAGGCGGTGCGGGTGACGCGGTAATGCCGCGCCAGCTCGCTCACCCGGCCTGGCGGGATGCGGTTTTCGCGCACCCATTGGCAGACCGACGGATGCGCGATGCCCACCGTATCCGCCACATCCTTCACCCCGCCGAACGCTTCGATCACGTCCCGAACGGTGGGGGCCTGTTCGACAATATCCCGGCGCTCCTTTTGAGTCGGCCGCCGCTCATAGCTGGGTCTGCGTGCCATCTTTCCTTGTCCTTCTCGTCCGGGTCCTTCTAGTCCGGGTCCTTCTCCTCCGGCTCATGGTCTGACAGACTGCGCCGGAAGCCGTTATGTTTTGACAACGATATAGGTTCTTTATCGAAACCGCAAATCCGTGTCTTACGGGTATGCAAAAAAATAAAGACATGCAAGTCTAAGTTTTTGGTTAATTTTTTAATATGAGACCGCCTACATCAACCCTACCGGGAATTTCTTAAGGAATGGCAATGATTTATCCACAGCTTCCGGGATAACATTGTGGATAAGGCTGTGGAGGCGCGGTGAAGACCCGGGACAAATAAGCCCCGGCACGGGACCTGGAGTGCCCCGGCCTGCATGTTTTATCTGTTTGAAAACGATATGTTTTTTGGCCGCGCCCGGGGCGGTGAGGGATTTTTTTCAGGGGGCCTGAAAAAATTCGGAGGTTTTCGCGGCGGGTGGAAAACCGCAGGCGCCGGCTTGGCGTTTCAGGGCGGTTTGGGCGGGGCCGGGATGGCCTACTTGTCATGTAGGGCTGCCGGCGCGGCGTCGCGCGCCGCCGCCGGCAGTGCTTGGACGGGTGCTGGAGGTTTACGTCCCCTGCGCGGCCTTGAACGCCTCATAGCGCGCCTTGTTTTCCTCATTCGGCGGGTACAGCCCCGGCAGCGCCATCCCGGCCTCGATCTGGGCATAGATCCAGCTTTCCTGGCGCTCCTGCTCGACGGCGATGGCCACCACCTCCTCCAGCAGCGCCTGCGGGATCACCACCGCGCCGTCATCATCCACGACGATGACGTCGTTCGGGAACACCGCGACGCCGCCGCAGCCCACCGGCTCCTGCCAGCCGACGAAGGTGAGGCCGGCGACCGAGGGCGGGGCGGCGATTCCGGCGCACCAGACCGGCAGCTCGCTCCCCAGCACCCCGGCGGCATCGCGCACCACCCCGTCCGTCACCAGGGCGGCGACCCCGCGCAGGCGCATGCGCCGGCAGAGTATGTCTCCGAAAATCCCGGCATCGGTGACGCCCATCGCATCGACGATGGCGATGCAGCCTTCCGGCATCGCCTCGATGGCGGCACGGGTGGAGATCGGCGAGGACCAGGAGGCCGGGGTGGCCAGATCCTCACGCGCCGGCACGAAGCGCAGCGTGAAGGCCGGGCCGACCAGCCGCCGCTGCCCCGGGCGCAACGGCCTGGCGCCGCGCAGCCAGACATTGCGCAGCCCTTTCTTCAGCAGCACCGTGGTCAGGGTCGCGGTGGAAATGCTCTCCAGCGTGGCGATGCTGGCGGCGTCGAGCGTCATCGACATCTCCTTCAGGCCCCGTACCCAACCACGCCCTTGATCTCCAGGAACTCATCCAGCCCCAATGCGACCATTCGCGGCCATTGCCGGATTGCTTGAAGCCGCCGAAGGGGGCGGAAATCTTCGTCGGCGGGGCGTTGATATAGACCGTGCCGGCGCGCATCCGGCTGGCCACCGCCCGGGCCTTGGCCAGATCCTCGGACTGGATATAGGCCGCCAGCCCGTACACCGTGTTGTTCGCCTCGGCGATCGCCGCTTCCTCGCTGTCATAGGGCATGATCGCGAGCACCGGCCCGAAAATCTCCTCGCGGGCGATGCGCATCTGCGGCGTCACATCCGCGAACACGGTCGGGCGCACATAATAACCCTTGCTCAGCCCCTCCGGCCGGCCCGGCCCGCCGGCCACCAGCGTGGCGCCCTCGGCGATCCCGGCCTCGATCAGCCCCTGGATCTTGTCGAACTGGATCTTGCTCACCACCGGGCCGAGATTGGAGTTTTCCGAGCGCGGATCGCCGACCACGAAATTCGCCGCGGCGGCGCGGGCCAGCTCCACCACCTCCTCATGGCGGGCGCGCGGCACCAGCATGCGCGAGGGCGCATTGCAGCTCTGGCCGCTATTGGAGAACAGATTGGCCACACCCTGCGGCACCGCCTTGGCAAAATCCGCCTCCGGCAGCAGGATATTGGGGGATTTGCCGCCCAGCTCCTGGTGCAAGCGCTTCACCGTGTCCGCCGCCGCCTTGGCGACGAGAATGCCCGCCCGGGTGGAGCCGGTGAAGCTCATCATATCCACATCCGGATGCGCGGAGAGCGCCGCCCCGACGCTGGCGCCATCGCCATTCACCAGGTTGAACACGCCCTTGGGCACGCCGGCTTTTTCCATCACCTCGGCGAAGATGATGCCGGTGAGCGGCGCCACCTCGGAGGGTTTCAGCACCATGGTGCAGCCCGCCGCCAGAGCCGGGCCGACCTTGCAGGTGATCTGGTTCAGCGGCCAGTTCCACGGGGTGATCATCCCCACCACGCCGATCGGCTCTTTCACGATCTGCATGTCGCCTTCCATCCAGGCGAATTTATACTCTTTCATCACCCGCACGATCTCGCGCAGATGCGCCTGGCCGATCCAGGCCTGCGCGTCGCGGGCGAAGGCCAAGGGCGCGCCCATCTCCCGGCTGCAGGCCTGGGCGATATCCTCATAGCGCTTGTCATATTCCGCCAGCACCGCCTCCAGCAGCTGCAGCCGCGCCGCCGGGCTGGTGCGCGAGAAGCTCTCGAAGGCGGCCTTCGCCGCCGCCACCGCCTTGTCCACATCGGCGGCGCTGCCGCCGGAAATGCGGGTGAAGGCCTCTTCGGTCGACGGGTCGATCACCTCGATCGCCTGCGGCGTGATCGGGTCCACCCACGCGCCGTCGATGAAGAACTGCATATTATGGCTCATAAAAACGCTCCGCCTCATGAATTCGCGGCGATCCTACCGGCAGAGGGGGGCGGCTTGTCAAACCCGGTCCGGCGCGCCGCATGTCCGTAAGCTGACAGGGTTTACATGTTTCCGTTGGGTTTCAGCGGCGGCTTTTGCGTTGATCCTGCCGGGGCATGTCCCAACTCTGTTTCAGCATTGCGGAAAAGGAGCACTTCATGTCCGACGATCAACGCCAGATTGCGGATCAGCTGGCCAACCGGCCCTACGCGCAGACGATGGCGGGCCACAAGGCCCTGGTGACGGGCGCCAGTTCCGGCCTCGGCCGCGCCTCGGCCCTGGGCATGGCCCGCGCCGGGGCGGATCTGGTGATCGATTATAATGGCAGCCCGGAGGCCGCGGATGAGCTGGCGCACGAGATCGAGGCGCTGGGACGGCGCGCCATCGTCGTGCAGGCGGATGTCTCCAAGGAAGCGGATGTGGAGGCGTTGTTCGCCGCCGGGGTGAAGGAATTCGGCACGCTGCACGCGGTGCTGAGCAATGCCGGCATCCAGCGCGACGCGGCGTTGCTGGATATGACGCTGGAGCAGTGGAATGACGTCATCGGCGTCAACCTCACCGGCCAGTTTCTCACCGTGCGCGCGGCGGTGCGCGAATATAAGCGCCGCGGCCCGCAGCCGGATGTTTCCGTGGCGCTGGGCAAGATCGTCTGCATGAGCTCGGTGCATCAGCAAATCCCCTGGGCCGGCCACGTGAATTACGCAGCCTCGAAAGGCGGCATCAATATGATGATGCGCAGCATCGCCCAGGAAGTGGCGCCGATGCGGGTGCGGGTGAATGCGGTGGCGCCGGGCGCGATCCGCACCCCGATCAACCATGACGCCTGGGCCACGCAGGAGGCCTACGATAATCTGATGAAGCTGGTGCCCTATGAGCGCATCGGCGAGCCGGACGATATTTCCCGCGCCGTCACCTGGCTGCTTTCGGATGATTCAGACTACGTCACCGGCGCCACCCTGTTCGTGGATGGCGGCATGACGCTGTATCCCGGCTTCGCGCACGGGGGATAACATCATGGCGGCGAAAATCGAGGATTATGCTGTCATCGGCAATGGCGAGACGGCGGCCCTGGTCTGCCGTGACGGTTCGGTGGACTGGCTGTGCATGCCGCGCTTCGACAGCGCGGCCTGTTTCGCGGCTCTGCTGGGTGATGAGAATAACGGCCGTTGGCGCATCGCCCCCAGCGGCGCGCATCGTTCCCGCCGCGCCTACCGGGGCAAGACGCTGATCCTGGAGACGCTCTATGAAACCGATGGCGGCAGCGCCAAGCTCATCGATTTCATGGCGCGTGAGGAAGGGCGCTCTTATCTCTGCCGGCGGGTGCAAGGGATTTCCGGCACAATCGAGATGAATGCCGCCCTGTGCGTGCGTTTCGATTACGGCGCCTCCATCCCCTGGGTGACGCGGCTGGGGGACGGGCGGCTGAAATTCGTCGTCGGGCCGGACCAGCTGGTGCTGCAGGCCAGCGTCCGCCCGCCCGACGGCGCCATTCGCGACCAGCTGAATTTCACCGTCAAGCAAGGCGAGATCGTGGATTTCGCCTTGGGCTGGACGCTCTCCTATCGCGACGAGCCGCCGCCGGTGGATTTGCAGGCGGCGCTGACCGAGACAGAGGATTTCTGGACCGGCTGGGCCGCGCGCTTCCCCGGTGCGGGCAAATATAGCGATGCCGTGCAGCGTTCTTTGATCACGCTGAAATCGCTGGCGCATTTTGAAACTGGCGGGATCGTCGCGGCGGTTACCACCTCGCTGCCCGAGCAGCTGGGCGGCGAGCGCAACTGGGATTACCGCTTCTGCTGGCTGCGCGATGCGACGCTGACGCTCTACGCCTTGCTTGAATCCAACTATGTGGAGGAGGCGAAACGCTGGCGCCATTGGCTCTCACGCGCGATCGCCGGCAGCGCCGAGCAATTGCAGATCATGTACCGGCTGGATGGCGCGCGCCGGCTCGATGAATATGAGTTGGACTGGCTCCCCGGCTATGAAAATTCCAAACCGGTGCGCATCGGCAACGCCGCCTCCGGCCAAGTGCAGCTCGATATTTATGGCGAGGTGCTGGACGCGCTCTATTTCGCCCGCAAGCAGGATCTGCCGCAGGAAGAGGGCGTGTGGAATCTCGTGCTGGAATTGCTGGAACGGCTGGCGAAAATCTGGGACCAGCCGGATGACGGCATCTGGGAAATGCGTGGCGGACGCCGGCATTTCACCCATTCCAAGGTGATGGCCTGGGTCGCGTTCGACCGCGCGGTGCGCCTGGTCGAGGAATATGGCCATGAAGGCCCGGTCGGCGAATGGCGGCGCATCCGCAAGGCGATTCACCAGGAGGTCTGTGCCAAGGGCTTCGATGCATCCCGCAATTGCTTCGTGCAATATTACGGCGCCAAGGAGGTCGATGCGTCCTTGTTGCTGATCGCCCTCACCGGCTTCCTGCCGGCGGATGATCCGCGCGTCGCCGGCACGGTGAAGGCGATCGAGGAAGATCTGCTCAGCGATGGCTTCGTGCTGCGCTACCGCACCGAAGCCGGGACGGACGGGCTCTCCGGCAATGAAGGCGCCTTCCTCGCCTGCAGCTTCTGGCTGGTCGATAATTACGTGCTGCTCGGCCGCTTCGAGGAGGCGGAGGCGCTGTTTGAAAAGCTCCTGTCCCTGCGCAACGATCTCGGGCTGCTGGCGGAGGAATATGATGCCAAGGCCAGGCGTCAGGTCGGCAATTTCCCGCAGGCTTTCTCGCATATCGGCCTGATCAATTCCGCCTACAACCTCACCCGCGCCCACGGCCCGGCGGCCAAGCGCGCTGATGGCGAGGGCGCGGCGGCGCCGGTGAAATCGTCGGAGGCGGTCTGACATGGCTGAGCATCACGATGTCATCGTCATCGGCAGCGGGCCGGGCGGGGCCAGCTTCGCGCAGCGCCTGGCGCGCACCGGCAAGAAAATCCTGATGCTGGAGCGGGGCGATTATCTGCCGCGCGCGCGCGCCAACTGGGATGCGAAAACCGTGTTCATGCAAGGCGCCTACCAGGCGCGGGAGGATTGGCGGGACAAGCACGGCAAAATCTTCCATCCCGGCCTGCACTATTTCGTCGGCGGCAATTCCAAGGTCTATGGCGCCGCGCTGTTCCGCCTGCGTGAGCGCGATTTCGGCCTGCTCCAGCATGAGGACGGCCCATCCCCCGCCTGGCCGCTGAGCTATCAGGATTTCGCCCCCTGGTATGACGAGGCGGAGGCCTTGTTCAGCGTTCACGGCCAGGCCGGCGAGGACCCGACCGAGCCGCCGCGGGGCGTCTTCCCGCATCCGCCGGTCTCGCACGAGCCGGTGATCGGCGACATTGCCGCGCGTCTCTCCAGGCAGAATCTGCATCCGTTCCATATGCCGCTGGGCATCAAGCTGACCGAGGCGCATGGACGGCCAATGCCCGAGAGCGTGTGCATACGCTGCGATGCCTTCGATGGTTTCCCCTGCCTGCTCAACGGCAAGGCGGATGCGCAGGTGATGTGCGTCGACCCGGCGCTGGCGAAATTCCCAAATCTTGAGCTGCGCACCAAGACCTACGTAAGGCGCCTGCACGCCAGCGCGAATGGCCGCGCCATCAGCACCGTCGAGGTCGAGCAGGATGGCGAAATCTATCAGCTCAGCGCGGATATCGTCGTCGTCGCCTGCGGCGCGCTCTCCTCGGCACTTTTGTTCCTGCGCTCCTTCAGCGATGCGCATCCCAACGGGCTCGCCAACCGTTCGGATCAGGTCGGTCGCAATTATATGCGCCATAACCAGTCGATCCTGATGGCGCTGATGCGCACCCCGAATGACGATGTGTTCCAGAAAACGCTGGGCCTGTCGGATTTCTATTTCGGCACGCCGGAGACGCCATCGCCGCTCGGGCTGGTGCAGATGTGCGCGAAGGTCCATACCGGGCAGATTCTCGGCGAGGCCGTGCCCTCCTGGCTGCATTGGCTGCCGAAGCTCCCCTTCGACTGGATGGCCCGCCACGCCATCGATTTCTGGCTTTCCAGCGAGGATATCCCGAAGCCGGAAAACCGCATCGCCTACAAAAACGGCAAGGTGCAGCTGGATTTCACCGAAACCAACGCCAATGAGCATCGCCGCCTGCGCCAGGAATTAAAGCGCGTCTTGAGCAAGAGCTATAAATGGGGTGCGGAGCGTCTGGCCTATTTCTCTTTGCCGATGGGGCTGGAAGCCACCTCGCACCAGGCCGGCACCATGCGCTTCGGCACAGATCCCGCAAGCTCCGTGCTGGACATTAATTGCAAGGCGCATGAGCTGGATAATCTCTACGTCACCGATGCCAGCTTCTTCCCCTCCATCGGCGCGGTGAACCCGACCTTGACCATCATCGCCAACGCGCTGCGCGTCGCCGCCCATGTCGAGGCGCGGCTGGCATGAATTTCCTCCTCCACACCGCTCCCGATCTTCTCGCCCGGCTGCTGCTGGTCTGCATGTTCCCGCTCTCCGCCTACGATAAGATCGTGCATTGGCAGGAGGCGATGGCGCAGGAGGAAACCGAGCCCTTGCCCTGCCCCGAAGCCTTGATGGTGGTCGCCATCGCCATCGAGGCGCTCACCCCGCTCTGCATCGTCTTCGGCTGGCATGACCGGCTGGCCGCCTTCATCCTGGCCGGTTTCTGCGTCGTCACCGCCATCCTCTTCCATCCCTTCTGGAAATATCCGCATTTCTGGCGCGATGCCGGAGATGGCCGCCAGCATTTCTGGGATTTCTTCAAAAATCTCTGCCTCGCCGGCGGGCTGGGTCTGCTGGTGATCAGCGCCGGCCCGGTGGGGCTGGGCGGCCTCGCCAGCCATCCTCTCTCCAACGCGCCCTACAGCGCCCCGCCATCTCCCTGAAAGGAGCGATCATGCCGCATGTTCCCTACTGGCATCTCTGGACGGATGCCGATGGCATCAGCCATTTCTCCCAGGCCGTGCTGGAGAATTTCACCTTCGAAGGGGTGGGCGATGCCGACCCGCAATGGAACAACAAGCTCTTCACCGGCCAGAGCAGCATCGTCTTCACCGAGCAGCCGGTGGGCTGGATCGGCGAATGGCACGAAAACCCCAAGCCGCAATGGATCGTGCCGATCTCCGGGCGCTGGTGGGTGGAAGCGATGGACGGCACGCGCCGCGAATTCGGCCCCGGCGATGTGCAATTCGGCGAAGACCAGAATTGCCGGGACTGGAACAATAAGCGCGGCCACCGCTCCGGCACCATCGGCGATGTGCCCTGCGTGCTGATGTGCGTGCAGATCGACACCAAGCCGCAAAAACAACCGGGACATTTCAAGTGAGCCTGTACGACATCCAGGACCCGCGCTTCAACCATCTCATCCTCGGCAACGCCCAGCTGGAAACCTTGGCGGATGGCTGCCGCTGGCTCGAAGGCCCGGTCTGGTTCGCGGATCAGGAATTGCTGCTGTTTTCGGACATTCCCAATAACCGCGTGCTGCGCTGGTGCGATAATGTTGTCACCACCTACCAATACCCCTCCGATTTCGCCAACGGCCATGCGCGGGACAATGCAGGTCGGCTGATCTCCTGCCTGCATCACGGCCGCGCCATCACCAGGCGCGAACTCGATGGCCGCACCAGCATCCTTGCCGATAAATATGACGGCCAGCGGCTGAATGCGCCGAACGATGTCACCCTCCAGCGCGGCACCGGCGCGATCTGGTTCAGCGATCCGGTCTATGGCATCATGACCGATTATGAAGGCGGCAAGCAGGCCCCCGAACGCCCGCCCGCCCTTTACCGGCTGGATGCGAACGGCCAGCTCAGCATCGCCTCGGATGATTTCACCGGCCCCAACGGGCTCGCCTTCTCGCCGGACGAAACCCGCCTCTACGTCACCGAAACCGGCGACCAGTTCGACCCGCACACAGACCGCCATATCCGCGTTTTCGATGTGCAGGACGGCAAACTCTCCAATGGCCGGATTTTCGCGCGGATCAGCCCTGGCTATGCGGACGGCATCAAATGCGATGTCGACGGCAATCTCTGGTGCAGTGCCGGCGATGGCGTGCATTGCCTCTCGCCCGCGGGCGACGTGCTGGGCAAGATCGTCATCGGCGACACCGTGTCCAATCTCTGTTTCGGCGGCCGCAACCTCTCGCGCCTGTTCATCTGCGCCGGCACCAGGCTGCTCGCCATCCACACCAACAGCCGAGGCATCGCATGAGCCTGCTGCGCGTCGCCCGCAATGTCTCGGATCTCGACCGCCTCAACGCCTTCTACGTCGCGCTGGGCTTCGCGCCGGAAGGTGGCGCGGAGGCGGATCTGCCGCTGGCCAGCCTGCTCGGCGTGGCGGCGGTGCGCCGCCAGCGCCTGCGCCTGGGTGCGCAGACGCTGGATCTCACCGCCTGCCTGCCGGTCGGCGCGGGCTACCCCGCCAACGCCCCCGGCAATGCCAGCCTGTTCCAGCATATCGCGCTGCTCACGCCCGATATCCACGCCGCCGCCACCCGGGCCCTTTCCGCCGGTGCGCGGCCCATCTCGCAAGGCGGCCCGGTGCGGCTGCCACCCGAATCCGGCGGCGTGCTCGCCTGGAAATTCCGCGACCCGGATGGGCACCCGCTGGAATATCTGCAACGCGACGCCCCACCCGGCTACGACCATTCCGGCATCGTCGCCACCCGGCCGGACGCCGCCTTGCCGGTCTATGCCGCGCTCGGCCTGCACCTCCAGGCCGAACAGCTTAACCAGGGCCCCGCGCAGGCGCGGCTGGACGGTGTGCCCGGCGCCACCGCGCGCATCCTCACCTTGCGCGGCGCCGAGGGGCCGGGAGTGGAGCTGCTCGCCTACAGCCAGGTCGCCCCCTTCCCGCCGCCGCACCCGGCCGATCTCGCCGCCGACCGGCTGGTTTTCAAAGGCCCCCACCCCGCCTTGCAGCGCGACCCTGACGGCCATCTCATCGAAATCGCCCCGGGCTGAGCCCCCCACCTTCCCACCCCGGCGCAACCGCGTTACCCTGGCGGCGATGGTTCCTCCCCGGAGGATGAAAAGGGAACGTGGGTGAAAATCCCCGGCTGTCCCCGCAACTGTAAGCGCAGAGCCGCGCGCCATATGCCACTGGGAAACCGGGAAGGCGGCGCACCCGGCAAAGACGCGTGAGCCAGGAGACCTGCCATCGAGAGCGTCAGCGTGAACGCATCGGGCGGGGTGTCCTGGTGGGAGGGTCTTTTGCCGGGCCCGCCTTGTTCGCGGTGGCAACGCTGTTGAACGAGGCAAACCATGCTGTCTTTATTCGCCCCCGCATCCGGCCTGCGCGCCAAGGTGATCGGGATCTATCTCTTCCTCTTCGCCCTCAATATCGGCGCCTGGCTCTGGGCGTTGATCTCGTTTCACCATAACCCGGTGCTGCTCGGCACCGCCCTGCTGGCCTATATCTTCGGCCTGCGCCACGCGGTGGATGCCGACCATATCGCCGCCATCGACAATGTCACCCGCAAGCTGATGCAGCAGGGCCAACGCCCGGTCGGCGTCGGCTTTTGCTTCTCCATCGGCCATTCCGCCGTGCTGCTCATCGGCGTCGTCGTGATCGCGGCAATGACCGTCACCCTCGCCGACAGTTTCAATAATTACAACGCCATCGCCGGCACCATCGGCACGTTGGTCTCCAGCTTCTTCCTGCTGCTGATCGCGCTGATGAACCTGCTCATCGCGCGCGCCGTCTATCGCAGCTTCCGCCATGTCCGCCGCGGCGGCGCCTATGTGGAGGAGGATTTCGACCTGCTGCTCAACCAGCGCGGCCTGCTCGCCCGCCTGTTCCGGCCGCTCTTCAGGCTGGTCAGCCGCAGCTGGCACATGCTGGCGCTGGGCTTCCTGTTCGGGCTGGGGTTTGACACCACCACCGAGGTCACCCTGCTCGGCATCGCCTCCACCCAGGCGCTGCACGGCATGTCGCTCTGGCCGCTGCTCACCTTCCCGCTGCTCTTTGCCGCCGGCATGTCCCTCATCGACACCACTGACGGCATCCTGATGCTCGGCGCCTATGGCTGGGCCTTCGTCAAGCCGGTGCGCAAGCTCTATTACAACCTCACCATCACTTTGGTCTCCGCCTTGGTGGCGCTGGTCATTGGCGGCATCGAGGGGCTGGGCCTCATCGCCGCGGAATTCGCCCTCGGCGGCTGGTTCTGGAACGCCATCGCCCGGCTGAACGAGCAGTTCGGCGCCATCGGCTACATCATCATCGGCATTTTCGGGCTCAGCTGGGTCGTCTCCACCCTGGTCTATAAATTCAAGCGCTATGACGAGATGGAGATCACCATCGCCCAGCCCTGAGCCTCAATGGTTCAGCGTCCGCGCCCGGATCCGTTCGGGTGCGGCGCCAAACCAGCGTTTGCAGGCGCGCGAGAACGGGCTCAGCTCGGCATAGCCAAGCAGCTGCGCCACGCCGGAGATGGAAAGATGCGGCTGCGCCAGATAGCTCTGCGCCAGCGCCCGGCGCACATCCTGCACCGCCTGCGCATAGGTCAGCCCGCTCTCCGCCAGGCGCCGCTGCAAGGTCCAGCGCGCCAGACCCAGCGCCTCCGCCACCTCCGCCACCGGCGGTGCCCCCTCCGGCAGGCGCGAGCGGATTTCCGCGCACACCCTGGCCTCCAGCGGCACCAGCTTGCGCGGCAGCCGGCGCAGATAAGCCTGCGCCGAAAGTGCCGCGAACCGCCCCGCATCCGCCCCCGGCATCCGGCGGGACAAATCCCCGGGCCGGAAAATAATCGCATTCGTGCGCTGCCCGAAAAACACCGGCGCCCCGAACGCCGCCTCATGCGCCCTTGCATCGCCCGGCGCCGGATGCTCGAACTGCACCTCCTCCGCCTGGAAGGCCGGCCCATAGGCGGCGCGCAGAATATTCTGGAACATCGCCAGCGTCAGCTCCGCATCCTGCCGGCGCTCGAAAATCCGCCAATCGACAATCCGGTATTCCAGCCGCAGCAGCCCGCCTTCGGCCACCAGCCGCGCCTCGCTGGCCTGCTGGTGCAGGGGAAACAGATCCGTCAGCTGCCGCAAGGCGGTGCCGATGCTGGGGGCGGCCAGCGCCAGATCCCCCACCAGCCCATGGCTGGAGGCCGGAAAATCCCGCCCATACAGCAACCCGAAATCCCCCCGGCCGGAGAGCCGCGCCGCGCGCTCCATCACCTCCACATAAGAGGCCAGCGCCAGCCCGCCCTCGCTATCCGCCCGCAACCGCCCGGCATCGATCCCGGAAGGCCCGAAAACCCGCTCCGCATCCGTGCCCAAACCCTGCAATAACGGCAGCAGCCCCGCCGTGGCACATAACGCCACCTGCGGCACCCCCCCCAACTCCAACCCCATATTTTTGATCCCCCCCCATCACTGACCATGCCATGGGCGGCGTTTTCCCGTGGGGGAGGTTAGGCCGGGTTGGGGGTGGGGGGCAAGGTAGCGGTTGCATTACCGTATTAATGTTGTGCGAATCGTTTTTTGTTGACACATTCTTTTTTTGTGCTTGACAGTTTTGTTGGAACAAAGCAAGAACTATGACGTATCGTCGGCAAAGGATTCGTGACCCTCTTCATAACATAATCGAGTTTCAGGCGGATGAGTTTGATGACGCGATTTGGAGAGCAATTCAAACAAAGCCTTTTCAGAGATTGCGGCGCATAAAGCAACTCGGCTTTTCGGAGCTTGTCTATCCAGGCGCCACCCACACTCGTTTTGCGCATAGCGTGGGCGTGTTTCATACGGCTCGACGTTTGATGTCGGTGATTAAAGGTTTTTTAGGGAGGGAGTACCAACCAACGCGAGCCCGGCAAGCGTTGGCGGCGGCTTTAGTGCATGATCTAGGTCATGGGCCTTTTAGTCATGCTTTTGAAGATGTTGGGAAAAGACTCGGTTTGACGCTCGCGAACCACGAAAAGGTTAGTGACATGCTAATCAGGTCTCCTGAGTTGAAAAAGGCATTTGCGCCGTTGGGAACAGGCTTTGCCGATGATGTGGCCGACATAGTTGGTGCCTCGGGGCCAGGTGATATTTATAGTGCGGTTGTCTCAAGCCAATTTGATGCAGACCGGCTCGATTATATGCGCCGAGACAGGCTGATGGCGGGAACGCAGCATGGTGCGATCGATTTTGATTGGCTGATTTCTAATTTAGAGGTGGGGGAGGTTTCAACGGGTGTTGAGGAGGCGGAACTTCCAAAGGTAAGTACTTTCGTTCTTGGTCCGAAAGCGGTTTATGCTGCAGAGACCTATGTTTTAGGTCTGTTTCAGCTTTATCCAACAATTTATTTCCACAAAGCAACGCGAGGTGCGGAGAAGCTGTTTACGGAGTTGTTGTTATTAGTAATGCGTGCGGTAAGGAGCGGTAGCGTTGCCAAAACTGGCCTTCCAAAGCAGCACCCTATTGTTGTGTTCTCGAAAAACCCAGAAAAGATCGAAAATCTTATGGCTCTTGATGACACGGTTGTTTGGGGGGCGCTATCGATGATGGCGGATGCAACCGACGTTCGGATCAAAGAGTTTTCTGAACGGTTAGCTCACAGAAAACTATTCAAATGCATTGATGTGCGTGAAGATTTGTTGCGAAAAGAGCCGAAATTTCGAGGTGATGACGAAAAATTAGACAGGGCTTGTGCCTCGGTGAATCAAAAGATTTTGGATTGGCAAAACAGTGATGAGGCTAATAGGACAAGGGTTCTTTTGGACCAAGCGAATAGGACGCCCTATAAGCCTCTTCAAGATGATAAAGGGCCACTAAATCAAATTATGATCAAGCAGAGCACGGGTGAGTTGGTGGATGTTGCAAAACAATCAAAGGTCATTGCTGCTGTTGAAGTTTTTCGGCTTTTTCGCGTATATGTGCCGGAAAATGACGATCAGGCCAGACGAATCGTTAGGTCAGTTGTTCAGTCGGAGATAGAAAATGCGTAATATGTCTGAACAAAAAAAAGATATAGAAAAGGCTTCTGATATTGTTCGAGATGCTGGCGGGCGCATCGTCGGGCGAACGAGATTTCAAAAGATAGGATTTCTTTTGGAGGCTACCGGCTTAGGTGACGGTTTTAAATTTTCTTATCGGAATTTTGGGCCTTATAGCGAAGAGCTTGCGAATGCTACTTGGCAAGCCTGCTTGTTAGGTATGTTGATTGAGACTGAACATCCGGCAAGTTGGGGAGGCAGCTATTCAGTTTTTGAAGCCCAAGATGCCCAGGGGGAAACTCAAAACGTTGCAAGAAAGGAGCTTATTGAGGAGGCGAATAAAGCAGATGCAATAGCATTGGAGTTGGCGGCGACCGCTGTTTTCCTTGCTTCTGAAGGAAGTGGTGATCCGTGGAATGAGACGCAGAAACGAAAGCCCCAAAAAGCAGCGCTTAAGCTTCAAGATGCGCACCAACTTTATCAAAAACTTCGAGCGATCAAAACTCCCAAAAAACTACCTGATATAGCGAACAAAAACTAACGTTATATTCAATTTATCAACCAGTGATGGAGTGCCTCCGTCACTGGTTGATTTCATTTTTCAGCTTCGCCCCTGACCTTGGCGTAAACTACCCCCCATACCCCAGCACGCTCTTAATCTCCAGGAAATCGTGCATCGCCCAATCGGCATATTCGCGCCCATTGCCGCTCTGCTTATACCCGCCAAACGACGAGTAAAAATCCGAATCCGGGTAGTTCAGATAAACCGAGCCGGCCCGCATTTGCGCCGCCACCGCGCGCACTGTCTCCATATCCTTGCCCTGCACATAGGCCGCCAGCCCATACACCGTGTCATTGGCGATCTCGATCGCCTGCTCGACGCTCTCATAGGGAATGATGGAGAGCACCGGCCCGAAAATCTCCTCCTTCTCGATGGTCATGCCCGGCTTCACATTCGCGAACACCGTCGGTTTCACGAAATAGCCCCGCTCCAGCCCCTCCGGCTTGCCCAGCCCGCCGCAGGCGAGTGTCGCCCCATCCTCGATCCCGGCCTGGATCAGCCTCTGCACCTTGTCCCACTGCATCTGGCTCACCAGCGGCCCCAGCACCGTGCCCTCGGCGAAGGCCGGGCCCGGGGTCTGCTTGTTCGCCTCATCCACCGCGATCGCCACCGCCGCGTCATGCAGATGTGCCGGCACCAGCATGCGCGTCGCCGCGTCGCAGCTCTGCCCGGTATTGATGAAGCAGGCGCCGATGCCCTGGCGCACCGCATCCTCCAGATCCACATCCTCCAGCAGGATATTGGCGGATTTGCCCCCCAGCTCCTGGCAGACGCGCTTCACCGTCGCCGCCGCCTCCCGCGCCACGATCACCCCGGCCCGGGTCGAGCCGGTAAAGCTCATCATATCCACATCCGGATGCGCCGCCAGAATTTGGCCCACCTCCGGCCCGGTGCCGTTCACCAGGTTGAACACCCCCGCCGGCACCCCGGCCTCATGCATCACCTCGGCGAAGATCAGCGCATTCACCGGCGCGATCTCGGAGGGTTTCAGCACCATCGTGCAGCCCGTCGCCAAAGCCGGCGCCACCTTGCAGACAATCTGGTTCAGCGGCCAGTTCCAGGGCGTGATCAACCCGCACACCCCGATCGGCTCCTTCACCACCATCGTGCTGCCGCGCTTTTCGGTGAAGCTGAACGTCCGCAGCTTCTCGATCGTCGCCTCGAAATGTTTCTGCCCCACCCAGGCCTGCGCCTCCCTGGCAAAGCCGATCGGCGCCCCCATCTCGCGCGCGCAAGCCTGCGCGATATCCTCGAAGCGCTTGTTATAGACCGCGAGGCAGGTCTCCAGCAGCTCCAGCCGCTCTGTCTGGCTGAAGCGCGAAAAGCTCTTGAACGCCGCCTTCGCCGCCGCCACCGCCTTGTTCACATCCGCCTCGGCGCCGCCGGAAATCTCGGTGAACACCGCTTCCGTGGAGGGGTCGATCACCTCAATCCGCTTGGCCGCCACCGGGTCCACCCAGGCGCCGTCGATATAGAATTTCAGATATTCGGGCATGGCTTCCTCTTTGAACACTGCAAAGAGCATAGCGCCGCCCGGCCGGCCTGGCTTGACCCTGAAATACAGGCGGCGCGATCATATCTAACGCGACGTTAAAACTCATGTTCCACGTGGAACATTTCGGGAACAAATTACCCCTCTGGGGTTTCCTTGCGCAGCGCGTCCAGCGGCAGCAACTGCCCGTCGCGCTCGAAATGCCAGAAGGTCCAGCCATTGCAGGAGGGCGCGTTCTGCACCGCGGCGCCGACCTGATGGATCGAGCCGCGATGCGCCCCGCTCACCAGCCCGCCCTCGGCCGTCACCTCCGCCTCCACCCGGCGCTGCTTGTCCATCACCTTGGTCCCGGTGCGGATGATGCCGCGCTCGACGAAGCTGCCAAAGGCGATTCGCGGCGCCGCCCGGCCGGAGGGCGGGGCCACCACCGCCATGCGCGAGGCCGGGGCCTCCGCCGCCAGCCGCCCCCAGGCGGCCTCCACATAGGCCGGATGCCGCTCGATGCCGATGAAATGCCGGTGCAGCCGCTTGGCCACCGCCGCCGTGGTGCCGGTGCCCAGAAACGGGTCCACGATCACATCGCCCGGGCTGGTCGAGGCCATGATCACCCGGTGCAGCAGCGCTTCCGGCTTCTGGGTCGGGTGCAGCTTCAGCCCGTGATTATTCTTCAGCCGCTCGGTCCCGGTGCAGAGCGGCAGCGTCCAGTCCGAGCGCATCTGCAGATCGTCGTTGAGCGCCTTCATCGACTGGTAATTGAACTTATACCGGCTCTGCTGGCTGCGCGCCGCCCAGATCATCGTCTCATGCGCGTTGGTGAAGCGCCGGCCGCGGAAATTCGGCATCGGGTTGGTCTTGCGCCAGATCACGTCGTTGAGGATCCAGAAGCCCAGATCCTGCATCATCGCCCCGATGCGGAAGATATTGTGATAGGAGCCGATCACCCAGATCGTCCCGTCCTTGTTCAGCACCCGGTGGCATTCGGAGAGCCAGTCCCGGGTGAAGGCGTCATAGGCGGCGAAATCGGTGAATTTATCCCAATCGTCATCCACCCCGTCGACCAGGCTGTCATCCGGGCGGCGCAATTCCCCGCGCAGCTGCAGATTATAAGGCGGATCGGCGAAGACGCAGTTGATCGACGCATCCGGCAGCATGCGCAACATCGTCCCGGCATCACCGAGCAAGATCTGATCCAGCGGCAATTCGCGCAGCATTTCCACAGGCAAGGCGGACCCCAAAACTAATCGACTCGTGAATAAGTGGCGGGCCGGTCGTAACCGCGTCAACAGTCTGGTCTGTGCGATTTTGGCACAAAAGCCGTACATGCACTATAACGCCGCTTCATTCTTGACAGTCCGGGGGGTAAGGATAGCAACCGCCCAACCTTCCGGCGGATATCCGCGAGGAGCAGGTGCATGAGCGACGGCCCGGAGAAACCAGGGTTTGAGGCCCGGCTGGCGGCGGCGGAAGACGCGGCCCAGGGTCCCAAGCGCAAGGCGCCAGGGCAGAGCGATGCCGGCTCGGCGCAACGCGCCATCGAGCTGGCGATGCGGCTGGGGGTTGAGATGGTGGCCGCGATGGTCATCGCCGTGGTGATCGGGTGGGGGCTGGATCGGCTCTTCCATACCAAGCCCTGGCTGATGATCCTCATGGTCCCGGTGGGTCTGGCGGCCGGCATGCGCAATCTTTTGCGGGCCGATCGCGGGCGGTAGGTCGCGCCGGTATCAATCGGGGCGAAAACAGTTTAAACGCCGCGTGAGCGGCGGGTCGGTTAGGCGCCGCGCGAGCGGCGTGTTGGATAAACCTCCGCGCAAGCGGCAAAAGTACGGCTTCAGGCAGGGTAGAACACATGGCGGGACCATCGATCGACGCGCTGGGACAATTCGACCTGACCACCGGTCTGGGGGCCATCGGGCGCGCGGTCAATTTCACCAACTCCAACGAGGCGATGCTGGCGGCCGCCATCATCATCGTCGGCATGTTCGCCATCGGGCTGAAGGCCAAGGCGCTGGTGCCCGGCCGCATCCAGGCGCTGGTCGAGGTGCTGTATGAGTTCGTACACCATATGTGCGTGGACACGATCGGCGAGGAAGGCCGCAAATTCTTCCCGCTGGTCTTCACCATCTTCAGCTTCATCCTGCTCGGCAATCTGATCGGGCTGTTCCCCTATTTCTTCGCCTTCACCTCGCATATCGCGGTGACGCTGGCGCTGGCCCTGTTCGTGTTCATCTTCTCGACCGCGGTGGGCTTCTATATTCACGGCTTCGGCTTCCTGAAATTTTTTGTCCCCGCCGGGGTGCCGGGCTGGCTGCTGCCGCTGCTGGTGCCGATCGAGATCATCTCCTATCTCTCCCGGCCGGTGTCGCTCTCCGTGCGTCTGTTCGCGAACATGACCGCCGGGCACGTGATGTGGGAAGTCTTCGCCGGCTTCATGCTGCTGCTCACCGCCGGGTTCGGCGTGTTCGGCGCCATCGCCTCCGTGGTTCCGCTTGGCCTGAACGTGGCGCTGGCGGCTCTGGAGCTGCTGGTGGCCGGGCTGCAGGCCTATGTTTTCGCCATCCTGACCTGCCTTTATCTGCATGATGCGGTGCATATGCATTAAGGCCGGTCCGGTCTTCCTCGGTTTGCCTCCAAGTTTCTGCTAAAAAAGGAAAAATCTACATGGATCCTCAGTCTGCCGCTCTGCTCGCCAAGGACGTTGGCGCGGGTCTCGCCACCATCGGTGTCGCCGGTGCCGGTGTCGGTATCGGTAACCTGTTCGGCTCGTTCGTCTCCTCCGTCGGCCGCAACCCGGCCGCCCGCGATGCGATGTTCCGCGACGTTCTGCTCGGCTTCGCGCTGACGGAAGCGGTGGCGCTGTACGCGCTGGTCATCGCGCTGGTCATTCTGTTCACCTAAGATGCGCCGGATCAGCACCGCTCTGCTGCTGGCCCTTGCCCCCTCCGCCGCGCTGGCCGAGGGCAAGATGCCGCAGATGGATTTCTCCAACCCGCTCACCCTTGATCAGGTGGGCTGGATGGCGGTCATCTTGGTGGTGCTTTACCTCCTGCTTTCGCGCTGGGGCCTGCCGCAGATGGGCAAGGTTCTGGAAAACCGCGCCGCCATCATCGCCCGCGACCTGGCGGCGGCCCGTGCCGCCAAGCAGGATGCAGACCGGGCGGTGGCGCTGTTGACGGCCACGCTGGCTTCCGCCCGGGCGAATGCCCAGGCCGAGGTGGCGAAGGCGGTCGCGGACGCGAAGGCGCAGGCTGCCACCAAGGCAGCGGCGCTGAACGCGGAGCTGGAGGCCAAGCTCGCCGAGTCCGAAGCCCGGATCGAGGCGGCCCGCGCCTCTGCCATGGCGGCGATCAAGCCGGTCGCGGCGGAAGCGGCTTCCGAGATCCTGCTCAAACTCACCGGCGCCGTGCCGGAACAGAGCGAGCTGTCGCAGCGTGTCGAAGACGCGCTGGCGGCCCGCAAGGCGGCCTAAGCGATGCAGTATGACGCTCTCCAAGCCCAGTTCTGGGCGCACGGAACCTTCTGGGTCTTCATCGCCATTGTCATCTTCGCGGTCATTGCCGGCCGCAAGGTGCTGCAGGGCATTGGCGGCCTGCTGGACGCCCGCACCAAGGCGGTGCAGGCGGCGCTGGACGAAGCCGCGCAGCTGAAGGCCGAGGCCGAGGCGATGCTGGCGGAAGCCAAGCAGAAGCAGGCCCAGGCCCAGGAAGATGCCCGCCACATCCTGGCCACGGCACATGCCGAGGCGCAGCGTCTGGCGGCCGAGCTGGCGGCCGAGGCGCAGGCCACCGCGCAGCGGCGCGAGAAGATGGCGCTGGAACGCATCCAGGCCGCCGAATCCGCCGCGGTGAAGGAGGTTCGCGCCGCCGCGATCGACATCGCCACCGCCGCCTCCACCGCCTTGCTGCGCGACAGCGTCAGCAACGATACGGATGCGGTGCTGATCGACCATGCGATCAACGCGCTGCCGAAGGCGCTGCGCGGCTGACGATTGGCCGCGCGCCGGCCGCATCGAGACCATCCCAGACAGACCATCCCAGACGGGGCGTTTCCGCAAGGAACGCCCCGTTTGTTTTACCCGGCCGTCTTCTTCAGCAGATACACATCCATGATCCAGCCATGCGCCGCCCGGGCGGCGGCGCGGGTGGCGATGATCTCTGGCCCGATTTGCGCCAGCGCGCCCTGGCGGATGATCTGCTCCGCCATGCCCAGATAAGCGCCCCACCAGATCGAAATCCCCGCCGGGTCCAGGCTCTGAAAGGCGCAGCCGCCATCGAGCATCACCACCAGCGTATCCACCCCGGGCGGCCAGCCCTGTTCGCGCAGCTGCCGCCCGGTGGTGATGAGAAAGGGCGCGCCGATTTCATTCAGCACAATTTCATGCGCGGCGGTGAGCGCCTGGATCGAGGTGATGCCGGGGATCACCTCCACCGGCAGCGCCAGCCGCCCGGCGATGCGCAAGGTGGAATCGTACAGCGACGGATCGCCCCAGACCAGCAGCGCCGCCCGCCCGCCTTGCGGCAGGGCGGCGTTCAGGACGCCGCGCCAGCATTGCGCGATCTCGTCATGCCAGTCCTCGACGCGGGCGCGGTAATCAGGGGTGGCCTCGTCGCGCACCGGCAGGTCGAACTCCACCAGCCTGGAGGCCGGGTTGGTGATCACCTCGGCGCAGATCCGCCGGCGCAGCGCCGCCAGATCTTCCTTCTGCGCGCCTTTGCGCGGGATCATCACGATGTCGGCGGCGTTCAGCGCTTTGATCGCCTGCAAGGTGAGATGATCCGGGTTGCCGGTGCCGATGCCGATTAAGACCAGGCTGTGCATCAGCCCTCCAGCCGCGAGATCAGATGGAAGAAGCTGCCGCTGACCAGCCCCCGGCGGGAGCCGGTTTCGGGCACCGGGCTGGCTTCGGCATCGCGCACCTCTGCCAAGGGCGCGTCGGGCTGGACGAGGATGGAGGCGTAGTGGAATTCATGCCCGGCCAGATGTGCACCCGCCTCCTGCCCAGGCATCGCCGCCAGCAGCCGGGCGCGGCGATAGCCGAGATGCATTTTGCGTTTGGCGAAGCTGGTGGCAAGGCCGAGCAGCCCGGCCATGGCGTGGCGCTGGCCTTGCGCATCCTCCAGCGTTTCGCCCAGCACCATATAGCCGCCGCATTCGCCATGCACCGGCCGGGTCTGCGCGAAATCCCGCAAGCCGGCGCGAAACCGCCCCGCCGCCGCCAGGGCCCCGGCATGCAGCTCCGGATAGCCGCCGGGCAGCCAACAGATATCGGCGCTGGGGTCCGGCGCCTCGTCGGCCAAAGGCGAGAAGGGCAGAATTTCCGCCCCCGCCGCCCGCCAGCCTTCCAGCAGATGCGGGTAGAGAAAGGAAAACGCCGCATCCCGCGCCAGAGCGATGCGCTGGCCGGGCGGGCGGGGCAGGGGGGCGCTGGCCGGCAAAGCCTGCCCGGCGGCGGCGTCCAGCAACCCGTCCAGATCGCAATATTGGCTCACCAGATCGGCGGCTTTCTCCAGCAAAGCCTCCAGCTTCGGCAGCTCCTGCGCCTGCACCAGCCCGAGATGGCGCTCCGGCACCCGCACATCCTCCTGCCTGGGCAGCGCGCCGAACACACGCAACCCGGCCTGCGCCATGCCGGCGCGCAGCAGCCTTTCATGGCGCGGGCTGGCGACGCGGTTGAGCACCACCCCGGCCACCTGCATATCCGGCCGGAAGCGCGCCAGCCCGGCGGCGATGGCCGCCGCCGTCTGCGCCTGGCCGCGCACATCCAGCACCAGCAGCACCGGCCAGCCGGTCAGCGCGGCGATCTCGGCCGATGCGCCATGGCCGCTGGCGCCTTTCAGCGCCACCCCGTCGAACAGCCCCATCGAGCCCTCGGCCAGCGCCAGCTCCGCCCCGGCCGCGCGTCCCACCAGCGCGCCGATCTCCCCCGCCCCCATCGCCCAGCTATCCAGATTGAAGCAGGCGCGTCCGGTGGCGGCGGCGAGAAAGGCGGGGTCGATATAATCCGGGCCGGATTTGTAAGGCTGCACCGCCACGCCCAGCCTGGTGAAGGCGCGGGCGAGGCCAAGGCTCAGCGTGGTCTTGCCCGCGCCGGAGGCGCTCGCGCCGATCAGCAGCCCTTTCATTCCGGAAACCGTGGCGCCGGGCCGGTGGGGCGGTAGCGGCGGTCATAATCCGGGGCGTAAAGCCGCGAGCGCGCGAACGTTTCCGCCCCCAGCACCCGCCCGACCAGGATCAGCGCCGTGCGGTCGATCTCCGGCTGCATCTTCGCCTCGATATCCGCCAACGTGCCGCGCAGCACGATCTGATCCGGCCAGGAGGCGCGCCAGATCACCGCCACCGGGCAATCCGCCCCGTAAAACGGGGTCAGCTCGGCCACGATATCCGCCAGGCGATGGATGGAGAGATGCAGCGCCAGCGTCGCCCCCGTCGCGGCGAAGGCGGCCAGACGCTCGCCTTCGGGCATCGGCGAGGCGCGGCCGCCCAGGCGCGTCAGCACCAGAGATTGCGCGATGCCCGGCAGGGTCAGCTCCGCCCCCAGGCTGGCGGCGGCGGCGGCGAAGGCGGGCACGCCCGGGGTGACATCATAGGCGATGCCCAGCGCCCGTAGCCTTTGCAGCTGCTCGCTCATGGCGGACCAGACCGAGAGATCCCCCGAATGCAGCCGCGCCACATCCAGCCCCTTGGCGGCGGCCTCCTGGATTTCGGCGATGATCTCGTCCAGCGAGAGGCGGGCGGTGTTCACGATCCGCGCCCCGGGCGGGCAATGCGCCAGCACGCCTTCGGGAACCAGCGAGCCGGCATAGAGGCAGACCGGCGAGGCGGCGATCAGATCCCGCCCGCGCAGCGTCAGCAGATCCGCCGAACCCGGCCCGGCCCCGATGAAATGCACGATCATGGTTCGTCCTTTTCCGCAATCGCCGCCATCGCCAGCCTGTCCGGCGAGGCCACGCGCGGGCCGAGCAGACGTGCCCCAGGCCCCGCGGCATAGAGCGCGCAGGCCTCCGCCAGGCTGCCCACCCCGTAGCGCGCCAGCGCCCGGGCGGAGCGGCTCAGCGTCTCGATGCCGGTCAGCGCCGCCGGGGTGAGGGCGATCACCGGCACATCCAGCTCCGCCGCCAGCTCGGCCAGCGCCTCGGGCCGGATCCCGGCCAGGGCCTGCACCTCGCCCCCCGCCGCCGCCAGCGCGGCGCGCAGCGAGTCCGTGCGCACGGCGGCGCGCATGCCAAACCCCGCCACTCTCATAACGTGACACTCCATTGCACGATCGGCCGGGCCGGCACCCAGCCGCGCTTGCCCCCCAAAGGCGCCGCCTCGGCCAGCTCCAGCCGCAGCAGCGAACCGCCTTTCGCCGCCGACCAGGCGGTGAGCAGCGCCTCGCTCTCCAGCGTCACCGCATTCGCCACCACCCGCGTGCCGGCGGGGGCCAGCGCCCAGAGCCGTTCCAGCAGCGCCTGGCTGGCGCCGCCGCCGATGAAGATGGCATCCGGCCGCGCCAGACTCTCCAGCCCGTCCGGGGCGCGGCGTTGCAGCAGGTGCAGGCGCTGCGCCACGCCGAAGCCAGCGGCGTTCTCCATTGCCCGGGCGGCGCGGGCGGCATCCGCCTCCACCCCGCTGGCGCGCGAAGCCGGGGCGGCCAGCAGCCATTCGATGGCGATGGAGCCCGACCCCAACCCGATATCCCAGAGATGCTCGCCCGGCCGTGGCGCCAGGGCGGACAGCGTCAGGGCGCGCACCGGGCGCTTGCTGATCTGCCCGTCATGGGCGAAGAGCGAATCCGCCAGCCCCGCGCCGCGCGGCAGGCCCAACGCCCCGGCCACCTCAACGGCCACGGCCACCGGCGATGCCCCCGGCGCAATACCCGCCATCTCGGCGGCGCTGGCCTGGGTGATGTGCTCGCGCGCCCCGCCCAGCGCCTGCAGCCGCCAAAGCCGCGACTCTCCAAACCCCAAATCGGTCAGATAGGCGGCAAAGCCGGGCACCGAAGCGCCGTCCCGGAGCAGGCAGATCAGCTTGGCGCCACGCTGCAGATGCGCCCGCGCCAATGCGAATGGGGCGGCATGCAGCCCGAGGCAGGTTGTTTCCTCCAGCCGCCAGCCCAGCTTCGCGGCGGCCAGCGCGAAGGTCGAGGGGGCGGGCAGCGCCACCCAGTCCTCAGCCGGCAGCGCCTGCGCCAGCAAACTGCCGGCGCCGAACCAGAACGGATCGCCCGAGCACAACGCCACCACGCGCATCCCCCGGTATGCCAGCAGCGGCTCGATGCAAAATGGCACCGGCCAGGGCCGCCCCCTCTCCCCGGCCTGCGCCAGCGCCAGATGCCGCGCCCCGCCGAAAATCAGCTCCGCGCGTGCCAACGCCTCGCGCGCGGCGGCGGAGGGGCCATCCTCGTTCAGCCCGATGATCGTCAGCCAGGCGCTCATCCCCTTGCCTCCTGACCTTGGGTCGCGGCAGAAGCGCCGCCATGCAAGGCCCGACCATATTGCTGCTCGGCGGCACCAGTGAAGCCAGCCAGATGGCGCGGGCTTTGGCCGAGGCCGGGCTGCGCGCGATTTTCTCCTATGCCGGGCGTACCGAAGCACCCCGGCCGCAGCCGATCCCCACCCGCATTGGCGGCTTTGGCGGGGTGGCGGGGCTGGCGGATTATCTGCGCGCCCAGGGCATCACCCATCTGATCGACGCCACCCACCCTTTCGCCGCGCGGATGAGCCGCAACGCCATCGCAGCCTGTGCGGCAACCGGGGTGAAGCTGATCGCCCTGGAACGCCCGGCCTGGCAGGCGGCACCCGGCGATACGTGGCAAAGCCTCGCCACGCTGGAGGATGCCGCCGCCGCGCTGCCGATGAGCCCCGCGCGCGTGTTCCTGGCCATCGGCAAGCAAAATCTTGATCTCTTCGCCGCCCGCCAGGCGCATTTTTATCTGCTGCGGCTGGTGGATGCGCCGATCACCCCGCCGCCTTTCGCCGATTGCGCCTGCGTGATCGATCGCGGCCCGTTCAGCCTGGCGAATGATCTGGCGCTGCTGCGCACCCATCGCATCACCCATCTCGTCGCCAAGAATGCCGGCGGGGCGGGGGCATCCGCCAAGCTGGAGGCGGCGCGGGCGCTGGGGATCAAAATCCTGATGGTCGAGCGCCCGGCGCTGCCCGCGCGCTTGACGGTGCAAAGCCCGGAGGAGGTGCTGGCCTGGCTCGCTCATGGCGCCGAACGCGGGGTGTAGACGAAGCGGCCAACGCGTTTCGTCTGGCTGTTGCCGAGCAGCACGATGCTGCGCATATCCGCCATTTCCGGCGTCGCCTCGGCCAGCGTGACCACGCTGATCCGCTCTTCCGGCGTGCTCACCGCGCGGGCGAAAATCATCAGCCTTTCCGGCTCGCATTCCTCGCGCAGCACCGAAAGCGCGCGGCCAAACCCTTCGGGCCGGGATTTCGAGCGCGGATTATAGAAGCCCATGGCGAAATCCGCCTGTGCCGCCAGCCGCAGACGTTTTTCGATCACGGGCCAGGGTTTCAGATTATCGGAGAGATTGATCGCGCAGAAATCATGCCCCAAAGGCGCGCCCGCTTTGGCGGCGGCGGCGAGCATGGCGGTGATGCCGGGCAGCACGCGGATCTCCAGCCCGGCCCAGCCCGGCTCCTCTTCCAGCACCTCGAACACAGCCGCCGCCATCGCGAACACGCCGGGATCGCCGGAGGAGACGATCACCACCCTTCCCCCCGCCTGCGCCAGGCGCAGCGCGTGGCGGGCCCGTGCCAGCTCCTCGCGATTATCGGACGGGTGCAGGGCCAGCCCCGGGCGCGGGGCGATGCGCGCCACGTAAGGGATATAGCCGAGCACATCGCTCGCCTGCGCCAGCGTGGCGCTCACCTCCGGGGTGATCAACGCTGCATCCCCCGGCCCCAGCCCGGCAATGGCGAGCCAGCCGCTCATGCCCGGTTGCGCCCGCCATGGGCGAGCACGATCGCGAAATACGGGCAGTCCCCCTCCTGCATTTCCGCAACCCGCGCGATGCGCTGCTGGGCGCTGGTGCCGTGCGCCACCAGAACCGCCTCCTCAAGCCGCCCGGCATCCGCCAGGGCGGCGCGGATTTTCGGCAGATTGCGGCCGGTTTTCATCACCACGAAGGCATCGCTCTCGCCCATGCGCCGGGCCAGCTCCGCCTGTGGGAGCGTGCCGGGGAGGATGGTGAGGATGTCATTGCCCCAGGTGATCGGCGTGCCGGTGGCAGTCCAGCAGCCGGACATGCCGGTGATGCCGGGGATCACCTCGATTTCGAGTTTGCCCTGCAGCCGCACATGCAGATGCATGAAGGAGCCGTAGAAAAACGGATCGCCCTCGCACAGCACGACGATGTCGCGGTCGCGCGCCAGCGCTTCCAGCCGCGCCGCCCAATCCTCGTAAAATCCGTGCAGGGCGGCGATATATTCGGGGCTGTCGGCGGGCAGCTCGGTGGTGACGGGATATTCCATCGCATATTCCACGCAGCCCGGGGCCAGCATGCCCTGCACGATGCGCCGCGCCTGGCCTGGCCGCCCGGCCTTGCGGAAATAGGCGATATAGGCCGCGCCCTGTACCGCCTTGGCAGCGCGCAGGCTCATCAAATCCGGATCGCCCGGCCCCAGGCCGGCGCAGATGATCTTGCCCATATCCTATTCCGCCGTGCTGGCGATGGCGTTGATCGCCGCCACCGTCACCGCCGAGCCGCCGAGCCGCCCGGCGACACTCAGCGCCGGGCAGGGCGGGGCCGCCATCAGGGCGGCCTTGGATTCGGCGGCGCCCACGAAGCCGACCGGGCAGCCGATGATCGCCGCCGGGCGCGGGCAGGCAGGGTCTTCCAGCATGTTGAGCAGATGGAACAAAGCCGTCGGCGCATTGCCGATCGCCACCACCGCGCCGGCCAGCTCCGGCCGCCAGAGTTCGAGCGAAGCGGCGCTGCGGGTATTGCCCATCTGTTTGGCTAACGCCGGCACGCGCTCATCCTGCAGCGTGCAGATGATGCGGTTATTGGCGGGCAGACGCGGGCGGGTGATGCCCTCGCTGACCATCCGCGCATCGCAGAGAATCGGCGCGCCCTGCCGCAAGGCGGCCCGCGCCGCCTCGACCATACCGGGGGTGAAGCCCACATGCGCCTCCAGCCCGACCAGCCCCAGCGCATGGATCATCCGCACCACCACGCTCTCCTCGGCGGCGGAGAAGCGGGCGAGATCCGCCTCCGCCCTGATGGTGGCGAAGGAGTGGCGGTAGATGGCGGCGCCATCGGTTTCATAGAGATGCGGCATTACGGCGTTCCAAAGACCCGCCGGGGGTGGCTGAGCAGCGCCGCCGGGTCAAGCCCCGGCCCGTCATTCAGGTGAAACCCGTCAGGGCCGGCGATGAGGGTGAAATCACATTTTCCCGGATGCGCGCACAGCTTGCCGCAGCCCGAGACATGCAGGGTTTTTCCCGGGGGCAGATGCGCGGCGAGGGTGCTGGCCAGAGCGCGGGTGGGGGCGAAGCCCTCGGCGCAGCAAGGCGCGCCGGTGCAGGCGAAGATAAGCTGCAACGGGTCATCCGCGCCGATCAGCCCCGGCAGGGCGGGCAAGGCCGTGAGACCCGGCAGATAGAGGGCGCGCCAGGGGGTGAGCCGCAGCTCCGGGCTGAGCCCGGCCAGCGCGGCGAGGCTTTCCACCGGCAGCTCGCCAAAGGCAAAGCTGGCCAGGGGCGGTATTTGGCTGGTTGTTGCGGCGGGGGCGGCGTTCAGCCCTGGCGGCAGGGCGCCGCTGCGCAGCAGCCCGCGCATCCGCCCGCGCCCGCCCGGCGCGCCGCCTTGGGCGAGAAACCACGCCGCTAGGCGGCGCATCGCCGGAATCGCGGTTTGCGCCGTCACCGCCTCGCCCAGCGCCGCGCCATCGGCACGCACCAGCAGCCCGCCCGCCTCGTCGCGCTCCAGCCGGATATCGGCGGAGATGGCGGTCAGGACAGGGGCTGGGCCGGTATCGAGGGCGAAGCCGAACTTGCCCGGCAGGCGGGGGAAATCCGGCAAGGCGGCGGTCAGCTCTTCGGCCCATTCCAGCGTGCCGTCGCCGTCCCGCCAGAAGGGGGTGAGCAGGATGTTGCGTGCCTGTTCCTGGGCCGCGTCCGCATCCAGCAGACCCAGCGCCTCCAGACCCGCCATGACGATTTCGTAGCGCTGCGATTTAACCCCGCGCCATTGCAGATTGGCGCGCGAGGTCAGCGCCAGATGGCTTTGCCCCTCGGCCCGCGCCAGCGCCGCCAGCCCTTGCGCCTGCGCCGCGCTCAGCCGCCCCAAAGGCGGGCGGATGCGCAGGATCAGCCCGTCCGCCGCCTGCATCGGCCGATGCGCGCCGGGGCACCAGCCTTTCACCGTCCCGCTCATAAAGCCGCCAGAATTTCGTTATTGCGCGTCGCCCACAGCCCGGCGTCGCGCAGCCGGGTGAAGACATCGCGCAGCCGCGCCAGGGCGGCGGGGTTTTGCGCCTCCATGAACGCCACCACCTCCGGCTGGCCCAGCGTGGCGGCGAAATAGAGGTCGAACAGATGCCCGGGCACGTCGCGGGTGAGGTTGGCGAAGGCGGCGAGATGGTCGAGGGTCGCCGCCAGCTCCGCCCCGCCGCGAAAGCCGTGGCGCAGCATCCCCGCCACCCAGGCCGGGTTGGCGGCACGGGCGCGCACCACCCGGGCGATTTCCTCGCCCAGCAGCCGGGCGCGCGGGGCTTCCGGCCTGGTGCTGTCCAGATGATAGAGCGGCGGCGCGTTCAGCCCCATCTGTGCCAGCGCGGCGACGATGCCGCCCTCCTGCGCCGCGTAATCGGCGGCGAGCAGCAGATCCGTCTCCGGCAGGTCCTGGGCATGCACGAAACCATCCATGCCCGCCAGACGCGCGCGCAGCGCCTCGGGGGTTTCCTGGGCGATGCCATCCGTGCCGATCGACCAGCTCGCCCCCGCCAGCCAGGCCTCTCCGGCGGCGGCCCGGGCCTCTTCGGTGAAGATCGTCGGCGCCTCGCCCATTTGCAGCCCGTACTGGCCGGGGCGCGGGGCGAAGATGCGCGGGGTTTCGTGGATATAGGGGTTTTCGCCCGGCGCTTCCTCGCGCGCGGCCAGCGCCTGCGCCCCGGCGGCGAAAAGCTGGGCGAGATGGGAGAACACGTCCCGGAACAGGCCGGAGAGGCGCAGCGTCACATCGATGCGCGGGCGGCCGAGCAGTGCTGGGGGCAGGATCTCGAAGCCCGAGACCCGGCCGCTCTCCTCCCAAAGCGGGGCGAGCCCGGCCAGGTGCAGGGCCATGGCGAATTCCTCGCCGGCGGTGCGCATCGTCGCCGAGCCCCAGAGATCGACCAGCAGGCTTTTCGGCCAGTCGCCTTGCTCCTGCAGATGCCGGCGCAGGATTTCCTCGGCCAGCTTCACCCCTTGCGCGTGGGCCGCGCGGGTGGGCACGGCGCGCGGGTCCAGCGCGAACATGTTGCGCCCGGTGGGCAGCACATCCGTCCGGCCGCGCGCCGGCGAGCCGGAGGGGCCTGGCGCCACCCGGGCCCCGGCCAGGGCGGCCAGCAGCCCGGCGCGCTCCTGCGCCCCGCAGGCGCCGGTGGCGAAGACATGCAGCCCGTCGCCGAAGCGGCTTTCCTTCAGATCGCAGACAAACCGGTCGATCCGGGTGATCGCCTCGGCCAGGGAGGCGTCCCGCGCCAGGCCGAGATCGCGCTCCACCCCGCGCGCCTGGGCTTCTTCGCGGATGGCGGTGATCAGCCGGGTCCGCCTGGCCGGGTCCAGCCCTTCGGCGGTGGCGTATTCGTCCAAAAGCGTCTCCAGCCGGGTGAGATGTTCCGGCACCACGGCGTCCGCCAGTGGCGGGGGGAGATGGCCGATCGTCACCGCGCCGAGGCGCCGCTTCGCCTGCGCGGCCTCGCCGGGGTCATTGACGATGAACGGGTAGATGACCGGCAGCGCCCCGGTCAGCGCTTCCGGCCAGCACGTCTCCGAAAGCGCCACACTCTTGCCCGGCAGCCATTCCAGCGTGCCGTGCGCGCCGAGATGGATCAGCGCGTCGATATTTTGCGCGCGCAGCCAGAGATAGAAGGCGACATAGGCATGGCAGGGGATGGCGGAGAGATCGTGATATTCATCCTCGCGCCCTTGCGCCCGGCCACGCTCGGGTTGCAGGGCGATCAGAACACTGCCTGACTGCACCACGGGAAAATGAAAATCGCCGTTTTGCGCCAGCGCGTCAGCCTCCGGCGCGCCCCAGCCTGCCTCCAGCGCGGTTTGCAATGAGGCAGGAAGCGTCTGCAACGCGTCTCTGTAGGCCGCCAGGGGCCAGCTTATGCTGCTGGTTTTGAGACGCTGGGGCAGCTCCGCCAGCGGCGCGGTATAATATCCGGCTTCCTGCAAAATCCCGAGAATTTCATTGGCACTTTGCAGCGCGTCCAGCCCCACCGCATGCGCCATCTGGTCCGGCCGGCCGGGATAGGTGGAGAGGATCAGCGCGAACAGGCCGGTCTGGGGGATGGAGCTGCCAAGCTGTACCCAGCTGGCCACCCGCGCGGCGGCGGCTTTGAGGCGCGCTGCATCCGGCTGATGCAGCATCCGGGCGAATTGCAATTCCTCGTCATAGACGCTGGCGGCTTTGAAACTGATGACGCCGAGGAAAAGCCGCCCGTCAATCTCCGGCAGCGCGACATGCATGGCGAGGTCCGCCGGGGAGAGGCCGCGCGCCGAGGCCGCCCAATCCTCCTGCCGTGCGGTGGAGAGCGCCACCTGGAACACCGGCACGCCCGGCCCGTCCAGCGCCGTGGCGCCATCCTCGCCAGCCGCCGAAAAGGCGGTGGCGTTGACGATGGCGTCGGGGCGGCAGGCGGCCAGATGCGCGGCGACAAAGCCCGCCGCCGCCGGGGCTTTCAGCGAGGGCACGAAAATCCCGTAGGAATCGAGGCCCGCATCATGCAGCGCCAGAATCAGCCCGTCCACCGCCGCCATGTCCCAAGCGGCGAGATAAGAGCGGTAGAACAGCACCGGCACGCGCGGCGGGCCGCCCGGTTCAAACGCCGCGACGATGCCGGTTGCGGGATGGTAGATGCCGCATTCCGGCAGCGGCGCGGGCGGGGGGGCGTCCTGCGCGCTCAGCCCGGCCTCGCGCCCCAGCAGGGTGAGCGCGCCGAGTGCCGCTTCCGGCCCGCCGGCCTCGCACAGCCGGCCCAGCGCGGCCAGGGCTTCGGCTGATACCGTGGAAAACCCGGCCAGTGTCGCATCCGGCCGGCCATCGCCGGGCAGTACCGCCAGTTTCAGGCCGGTGCGGGCCGCCAGCTCCCGCAGCCCTTCCAGCCCGTAAGCCCAATAGCCCTCGCCGCCGATCAGCCGGACCAGCACGGCCTTTGCCGTGGACAAGGTCTGTTCCAGATACACATCCACCGAAACCGGGTGGCGAAGCCGGGCCAGATTGGCCAGGCGCAGGCTGGGCAGGCGCAGCCCTCTGGCCCGCGCCCCGCGCCAGCCCGCCGCGAAGGCGCCGAGATCGCTGTCCGAGAAGGAGAGCACCGCGATCTCGCCGGGCGACTGCCCGAGATCCTGCGGGGTCTCCGCCTCCTCCAGCCCGTGGCTTTCGCGGAAGACGATATGCATGGCGGCGCGTTACGCCCCCAGAGCGGCGCGCAATGCCGCCGCGCGCAGATCGCCGCGCTCGGCGATCACCACCAGCCGCGAGGCACGGGGCGCGCTGCCCCAGGGCTTGTCGAACTGGCTGCGCACCCGTGCGCCGACCGCCTGCACCAGCAGCCGCATCGGCTTGCCCTTGATCGCGACATGCCCCTTCATCCGCAAAATCTTCTGCGCCCGGGCCAGGTCTTCGATTTTCGCCAGCAAGGGGGCGGCGTCCTCCTGCTCGGGCAGATCGATGACGATGGTGGCGAAATCATCATGCTCATGCGCCGCCTGGCCGTCATGATGGGAGGGGCGCTGATCGACATCATCCTCCGCCTTGGCGTCCAGGCCCAGCAGGATTTTCGCATCGATGACGCCGTCGGTGATCGGGAGCATCGGCACCGGCCGGGGCAGGGTTTTCGCCACCATCGCGCGGGCGGCTTCGATTTTTTCCGGCCCGGCCAGATCGGCCTTGGAGAGCAGGATCAGATCGGCGCAGGCCATCTGGTCGCCGAACACTTCCGAGAGCGGGGTGTCGTGGGTGCGGCCATTGCGGCCTTCATCCGGCGCGAATTGCCCGGCGGCGACGGTTTCCGCATCCGCCATCGCCACCACCCCATCGACGGTGACGCGCGAGCGGATCGCCGGCCAGTCGAAGGCTTTCAACAGCGGCTTGGGCAGCGCCAGGCCGGAGGTTTCGATGAGGATATGGTCGGGCTTTTTCTCCAGCGCCAGCAGACGCTCCATGGTCGGGATGAATTCATCCGCCACGGTGCAGCAGATGCAGCCATTGGCGAGTTCCAGGATCGCCTCTTCCGGGCAGTTCTCATCCGCGCAGCCGCGCAGAATCTCGCCATCCACCCCCAGGGCGCCGAACTCATTCACCAGCACCGCCAGGCGTTTGCCGCCGGGATTGGCGAGGAGATGGCGGATCAGCGCGGTTTTGCCGGCGCCGAGAAAGCCGGTGACGATGGTGACGGGGATTTTCGCGAGATCGCTCATTTGGGGGTCTCCGGGGCGGGCAGGCGGGCGATGACGTTTTTGCGGAACAGAGAGGGCCGCTCGCGCCAGGGCACGATGCCATCCGGGGTGGCGGCGAAGGCGGCGGCGTAATCCAGGATCAACCCGGCATCGGCTTCGCTGACCGGGCCGTAGAGATAGGACCAGCGATCCGGCCCGGAGAGGGCGATGGTGGGGCCGAATTTACAGGCGGAGAGACATTCCACCGGCTTTACCGTCACCCCTTCGGGCGTGGGCAGCGCGCCGATCGCCGCCCCGATGCGCGCCCCGGCGCAGGGCGCGCCCTCGACCAAAGGCTGCCCGGCCCGGCAGGTGGTGCAGACATGCAGAATAACGCCCATGCAACCCTCAAAGCTGCGGCGGGGCGATGGCATAGGGACGCGCGCGAGCGCAAATCACCTGCCGCGGCACACCCCGTCCGCTCGTGAAACTTCCGTGCTGGCAGGTCTCCCGGCTTGCGGATAGGGGTTTGGGCAAACCCTGCGGGCCACCGCCTTCCCGGCTTGCGCCAGTGGCATCGTGGCCCTCTCCGGTCACGGTCGCGGGGGCGGCTGCGCTTCGGGGCGAACCCCTATCGCATTCCCTTTTGGCCTGACATAAGCCAGGCACCAGTACGATCCCCGGCAAGAGGCCGCATGTGAGGGACAGAGTCAAGGAGAGCAGCCATGTCCATCCCGCCAGACGATGCCACCCGCCATGCCGAGAAGATGGCGCGGATCAAGGCGGCGCGGGCGAAAATGATGGCGGGCAAGACCGGCGAGAAAGGGCTGATCATCGTCCATACCGGGCCGGGCAAGGGCAAATCCTCCTCCGGATTCGGCATGGTGCTGCGCTGCATCGCGCATGAAATGCCCTGCGCGGTGGTGCAGTTCATCAAAGGCGCCTGGGATACCGGGGAGCGGCGGCTGCTGACCACGCATTTCGCCGGTCTCTGCCAGTTTTACGCGATGGGCGAGGGCTTCACCTGGGAGACGCAGGATAAGGCGCGCGACATCGCGGCGGCACGGGCCGGATGGGAAAAGGCGAAGGCGCTGATAGTGGATGAGCGCATCCGGCTGGTGCTGCTGGATGAGATCAATATCGCGCTGCGCTACGGCTATCTGGATGCGGATGAGGTGGTGGCGTTTCTGCTGACGCAGAAGCCGGCGATGACGCATGTGGTGCTGACCGGGCGCAATGCGCCGCCAGGGCTGATCGAGGCGGCGGATCTGGTCAGCGAGATCGCGGCGGTGAAGCATCCCTTCAAGGAGGGGATCAAGGCGCAGAAAGGTGTGGAATTTTAGAGTTCCTTCCCAAATCCGCGATGCCGGCCGGCTGGCGGCGCTTTGCTGCGCGCCGGTGCTCACGTACTTAACGTACGCTCCGCTCCGGTGCTCGCAAACCACCACCATCCGGCTCGGCCTGGCGAATTTTGAAAGGAACTCATGATGGCGGCGGTGATGCTGCAGGGCACCGGCTCGAATGTCGGCAAATCCTTGCTGGTGGCGGGGCTGTGCCGGGCGGTGCGGCGGCGGGGGCTCAGCGTGGCGCCTTTCAAGCCGCAGAACATGTCCAACAACGCGGCGGTGAGCGCGGATGGCGGCGAGATCGGTCGGGCGCAGGCCTTGCAGGCGCTGGCCTGCGGGCTGGCCCCGCATACCGACATGAATCCGGTGTTGTTGAAGCCGGAATCGGAGAGCGGGTCGCAGGTGATTTTGTGCGGGCAGCGTGTGGCGACGCTGAAGGCGCGCGATTACGGGGCCTATAAGGCGACGCTGCTGCCGGCGGTGCTGGAGAGTTTCGCGCGGCTGCGGGCGGCTTATGATGTGGTGATCGTCGAAGGGGCGGGCAGTCCGGCGGAGGTCAATCTGCGCGAGGGCGACATCGCCAATATGGGCTTCGCCCAGGCGGCCGGGGTGCCGGTGGTGCTGGTGGGGGATATCGACCGGGGCGGGGTGATCGCGCAGCTGGTCGGCACCCGGGCGGTGCTGGCGCCGGACGATGCGGCGTTGGTGAAGGGGTTTATCGTCAACAAATTCCGGGGCGATCCGCGATTATTCGATTCCGGTTATGAATTCATCCGGAATCATACCGGCTGGCCGGGGTTTGGGGTGGTTCCCTGGTTTTCGAACGCTGCGATTTTGCCGGGCGAGGATGCGCAGGATCTGCGCCGGACGCGGCCGGTGGCGGCGGGGGCGGGGGCGGTGAAGATCGCCTGTCTGGCGCTGTCGCGGATTGCGAATTTCGACGATCTCGATCCGCTGCGGGCCGAGCCGGGGGTGGAGCTGGTGCTGGTGGAGCCGGGCCAGGCGATCCCTGGCGATGCGGCGCTGGTGATCATTCCGGGGAGCAAATCCACGCGCGGGGATCTGGCGTTTTTGCGCGCTCAGGGCTGGGAGATCGACCTGGCGGCGCATCGGCGGCGGGGCGGGCGGATTCTGGGGCTGTGCGGCGGCTATCAGATGCTGGGGAGGGAGATTGCCGATCCGGACGGTCTGGAGGGCGCGGCGGGGACGATGCCGGGGCTGGGGCTGTTGGAGGTTTCCACGGTGATGGATGCGCGCAAGCAGCTGGGGCTGGTGCGGGCAGAGCATGTGGGCAGCGGGCTGGCGGTGGCGGGGTATGAAATCCATCTCGGCCGCAGCGCGGGGGCGGATTGCGCGCGGCCCTTCGCAAGGATCGCCGGGCGGCCGGAGGGGGCGGTTTCAGAAGATGGGCTGGTGATGGGCAGCTATCTGCACGGGCTGTTTCAGGCGGATGCGTTCAGGGCGGCGTTTCTGCGCGGGCTGGGGGCGCAGGTGACGCTGCGCGACCATGGCGCGGCGGTGGAAGCGGCTTTGGATGGCTTGGCTGAGCATCTGGAGGCGCATCTGGACGTGCCCGGGCTGCTGGGCCTGGCTGGGACCTAAAGGCGCAAAAGTTTTTGGGGGCATGGGGGGAGTTTTTTCAAAAACTCCCCCCATGACGTTCGTAGCCTTACTGCCCGACGCTGATCTGGGCGCGGGCTTCGCCCATCGGGTATTTCGCGGTGTGCAGATTCACATAGGTCTGGCCGGCGAGCAGCGCCTTGGTGGTGGCGTCGTTCGCGGTCAGGGTGCCGTGCATGCCGGTATGGTAGGGGCCGGGGATCGGCAGCAGCACGCCGGCATTCTGGCCGGGGGCGGCGGGGCCGTGGAAATGCGCGGCTTTCACCGGGCCGCTGAGGCCGTGATAGGTGATCTTGTAGGTCAGCTTGCGGGTGACGGTGTCGAAGCTGCCGGTGACATGGCCGCTCGGCTGGCTGGTGGCGCTGCCTTCGGCGGCGAACTGGCCGGAGATGGACACGGTTTTCGCCTGGGCGAGCGGGGCGGCGGCGAGCAGCAAGGCGGCGGCGCCGGCGAGGCTGGCGCGAGAGGGCATGAACATGGGACTGGTCTCCTGGATTATAGGCGGCGGAACACCGCGAGACGCATATAAGCAGGCGATTATGTGGTTTTAACGGGTCTCCCAGAGGGTCGGCGTATTTTGTTGCCACTCCGCACGGTGCAGCAGCGGGGTGTCGTCCATGAAGGCGGGGTGGCCGAGGCAGAGATAACCGGCGAACTCCCAATGGGCGGGGACGGCGAAGAGCCGTTCGATCACCGCCGGCTCCAGGATGGAGACCGCGCCGAGGCCGAGATTTTCCGCCCGCGCCGCCAGCCAGAGCGCGAAGATCGCCATCGCGGTGGATTGCTGCAGGGTGAGTTCCATGGTGGCGCGGCCGAGGCGGTGGCCGGCCTTGGGGTCGGTCTCGGTGAACACCGCGAGCTGCACCGGGGCGTCCAGCCCGGCCAGTTTCAGCCTGCCGTAGGCCTGCGCCTGCTCGCCCTCGTAGGTGGCGGCGGCGTTGTTATTGCAGCGGGTGAATTCGGCGCGCACGGCGGCGCGCAAGGCTGCGTCTTCCACCCGGATCACCCGCCAGGGGCGGGCATTGCCGACGGAAGGGGCATGGTCCATGGCCGTGCGCAGCCGGGCCAGCACATCCTCCGGCACCGGGTCGGGGCGGAAATGCCGGACATCGCGGCGCCAGAGCATGATGCGCTCCAGAATGGCCGCGTCTTGGGTGGTGAATTCCATCAGCCGCGCAAGCCGGCTGCGAGGCGTGCCCATTCGGCGTCGTTGCCGGGCATGCCGAGGCGGATCCAGCGCGCGGAATAGGGGAAGATGCGCGACCAGATATGGGTGCGCGCCAGCTTCGCCTGGGCGGCCTGGGCGTCGGGCGTCTCATAGAGCCGGAACAGGCAGGTGCCGCCGACCACGCTCCAGCCGGCTTGCGCGGCCAGCGCGTCCATGCGGGGAATTTCGGCCAGCAGCCGGGCGGTGGTGGCCGCGGCCCAGGCTTTGTCGGCCAGGGCTGTCGCGCCCAGCTCCAAAGCCGGGCCGCAGACCGGCCAGGGGCCGGCGAGCTGGGAGAGGGTGGCGATGTCCGCCTCGCCGCCCAAGGCGAAGCCGAGCCGCATGCCGGCCAGGCCGTAGAATTTGCCGAAGGAGCGCAGTACCACCAGACCCTCGCGCCCGGCCTGCGGGGCGAGGGAATTTGCCGGGTAGGGGTCGCCGAAGCTTTCATCCACCACCAGCCGGCCGACCTTGGGCAGCAGCGCCAGCAAAGCGGCGGGCTGGTAATGGCGGCCATCCGGGTTGTTGGGATTGACCACCACGGCGAGGTCGGCGCCTTCGGTGTCCTCCGCGGTGGCGGCTTCCACCACCTGCCAGCCCAGAGCGCGCAGCGCCGCCGCGTGCTCATTATAGGTGGGGGACATGATTTTCGCGGTGCCGGGTTTGGAGAGCAGCGGCATCAGCTGGATCGCCGCCTGCGCCCCGGCCAAGGGCAGCACCGCGCCGTTGGTGTTGAAGGCCGTGCGCGCGGCGGTGATCAGCCTCGCGGTGGCGCTGGCGGTGGGCAGGGCGCTCCAGGCCGCCGGGCTGATCGCCGGGACAGGGTAGGGGACGCGGTTGATGCCGGTGGAGAGATCGATCCACTCTTCTTTGGCGCCGCCATAATGGCCCACCGCCCAGTCCAGATTGCCGCCATGGTCACGTTTCATCTCATCCTCCCTAGAGCATCAAGCTTTTAGCTTGATGCTCTAAATTTTGTTTTAGCGAGCAATTTCATGTGTTTATTTTGACGTTGGCGCGTCAACCTAAACACACATTGCTCTAGCGCAATAAGGCGGCGCTGAGCCCCAGCAGGGAAGCCGCCAAGATCAGCGCCCGCCGGTAGAGGGCGAGGGCCGCGTAAATATCGTCCGGGCCCGGATCGCGGCCATTGGCGTTGATCCAGGGTTCGTTCGCCGCCTCGTTGCCGTAAATGCGCGGGCCGGACAAGCGCAGGCCCAGCGCCCCTGCCATCGCCGCTTCCGGCCAGCCGCCATTGGGGGAGCGGTGATGGCGGGCATCGTTGCGGGTGACGATCCAGGCGGCGGCGCGGTTGGGGGCGGTGATGATGAAGAGCAAAGCGGTGAGGCGGGCGGGGAGGAGATTGGCGAGATCATCGATGCGCGCCGAGGCCCAGCCGAAGGCTTCATAGCGGGGGGTGCGGTGGCCGAGCATGGAGTCGAGCGTGTTGATCGCCTTATAGGCGGCGATGCCGGGCAGGCCGAACAAGGCGCCCCAGAATAGCGGGGCGATGATGCCGTCCGAGCTGTTTTCCGCCAGGCTCTCCAGCGCGGCGCGGGCGATGCCGCGTTCATTCAGCCGCTCCGGATCGCGCCCGACGATCATCGAGACGGCCTGGCGCGCGGCGGGCAGGTCCCCTGCGGCGAGTGGTTTGGCGACGCGGGCGACATGCTCGTGCAGCGAGCGGGCGGCGAGCAGCGGCCAGGCGAGCAGCGCGGTGAGCAGCGTGCCGGAGAGCGCCTGCAATGCGGCGCCGAAGAAGATGGCGATGGCGATGACCAGCAGCGCCGTGGCGACACCTCTCAGCCACCGGGCCGGGCCGTGATTCAGCTGTGTTTCCAGCGCCGAGATCAGCCCGCCGCACCAGGTGACCGGGTGGCCGATGGCGCGAAACACCGCATCCGGCCAGCCGATGGCGGCATCCAGCCCCAGCGCCAGCGCCATGGCGAGCGGGTGCAAGCTCATGATCCCAGGTCCAGATTGGTGCAGGCGATGGCGAAATCGCCGCCGGGCAGCGCCTCCAGCACGGTGAGGGAGAAAGGGGCGATGGAAAAGGCGAGGCCCTGCGGAATATCGCCCAACGCCAGGCCGAGCGCGGCGCGGATGATGCCGGCATGGGTGAGGATGACGCAATCCTGGGTGAGGTCCAGCAGCGCCGGGCGGGCGCGGGCGGCGAGCTCCAGGAAGGATTCGCCGCCGGGTGGGCGGTGCGCGGCAAGGGCGGCGCGGGGCAGGGGGCCGAGATCCGGCAGCTCGGCCAGGGGCTGGCCGTCCCAGGCGCCGAAATTCTGCTCTTGCAGGCGGGGTTCCAGCCGCGGGGCGCGGTTGGGGAAGAGGGCGCCAGCGGTCTGGGTGCAGCGTTGCAGCGGGCTGGAGATCAGCGCCGCGTTGGGGGCCAGGGCGGCCAGACGTGCCTGGGCGCGGGCGATGGAGTCGCGGCCGGGCAGCAGGGCGGGTGCGTCCGTGCGCCCGGCGAGCAGGGCGGGTGTGGCGCTGGGGGCGTGGCGGATCAGCAGCAGGCGCGGCATGGTCTGGCGTGTCGCAAAGCCGGGTGGGCTTTTCAAGTCTGGCATTTGGTGTTTGGGATTCCCGGCATGATCCTACTCGTCACTGGCGGGGCGCGCTCCGGCAAGAGCCTGTACGCCGAAACCCGCATTCGCGGCTGCGCCGGCAGGCCGGTTTACATCGCCACGGCGCAAGCCTTCGATGAGGAGATGGCGGCGCGGATCGCGGTGCATAAGGCCAGGCGCGGGGCAGGCTGGCTGGATGTGGAGGCGCCGCTGGAACTGGCCCAGGCGCTGCAAGCGGCCCCTGCCGGGCCGGTGCTGGTGGATTGCCTGACGCTGTGGCTCTCCAATCTGATGTTCGCCGAGCGGGATATCGAGGCGCAGACCGAGGCGCTGGGGGCGGCGCTGGCGGCGCGCGGCGGTGAGATTGTGCTGGTGACCAATGAGGTCGGGCAGGGCATCGTGCCCGAGAATGCGCTGGCGCGGCGGTTTCGCGATGCGCAGGGGCGGCTGAACCAGCGCGTGGCGCAAATGGCTGACGAGGTGCGGCTGGCAGTGTGTGGCTATACGCTGCGGGTGAAGTAAGAGACTGTTTCAAAAGCCACTCTGGCGGCCGCCAAGCGGCGATTTGCTGCGCGCCGGTGCTCGCAAATCACCACTTGACGACTCACCATAGCGACTTTTGAAACAGTCTCTGAGATTTTCCGGACTGTTTTGAAGTTGATTGGATGATGATGTCGCACGCTCTGTTTCCCGCTGCCTCCTTCGCTGAATTGCGCGCGCGTCTGGCGGCGTTGCCGCGTTATGACGAGGCCGCCGCCGCCGCTGCCCTGGCCCGGCAGAACAGCCTGACCAAGCCGCCCGGCGCGCTGGGGCGGCTGGAGGAGGTGGCGATGTTCCTGGCCGGATGGCGGGGGACGGCGCGGCCGGTGATTTCCAAGGCGCAGGCTGTGGTGTTCGCGGGAAATCACGGTGTCTGCGCGCAGGGCGTGAATCCGTATCCGCAGGAGGTCACCGTGCAGATGGTGGCGAATTTCCAGGCGGGCGGGGCGGCGATCAACCAGCTCTGCCGGGCCGCGGGGGCGGATTTGTCGGTGGTGGCGCTGGAGCTGGAGCGCCCGACCGGGGATTTCACCCAAGCGGCCGCGATGAGCGAGGCCGAGGTGCTGGCGGCGATGGCGCGGGGCGCGGCGGCGGTGGATCCGGCGGCGGATATTCTGCTGCTGGGGGAGATGGGGATCGGCAATTCCACCGTCGCGGCGGCGCTGGCGGCCTCTTGCTTCGGCGGCGTGGCGCAGGATTGGGCGGGACCGGGCACGGGCTCGGACCCTGCCGGGATGGGCCGCAAGATCGGCGCGATCGAGGCGGGCTTGGCGCGGCACAAAGGGGCCAAGGGGCTGGCGGCGCTGATGGCCTTTGGCGGGCGCGAGCAGGCGGCGATCTGCGGGGCGATTTTGCAGGCGCGGGCCTTGCGGATTCCGGTGCTGCTGGACGGGTTCATCTGCACCGCGGCGGCCGGGGTGCTGGAGGCGGAGGCCAAGGGGGCGCTGGATCATTGTCTGGCCGGGCATGTCGGCGCCGAACCAGGGCACCGGAAATTGCTCGCGGCTTTGGGCAAGGCGCCGCTGCTGGCGCTGGGGATGCGGCTGGGCGAGGGCAGCGGCGCGGCGGTGGCGCTCGGCGTGGTGCGCGCGGCGCTGGAGGCGCATAATGGCATGTCCACCTTCGCCGAGGCCGGCGTCTCCGACGCATGAGGCCGCGCGCCCGCCTGGATGAGCTGCGGCTGGCCTTCATGCTGCTGAGCCGGATCCCGATGGGAACGCTGGCGCGCGCACCTGCGCTTTCGGATTGCGTCTGGGCTTATCCGCTGGTGGGGGCGGTGGTGGGCGGGCTGGCCGGGCTGGTTTTCGCCGTCGCGGCGCGGCTGGGGCTGCCGCCGCTGGCCGGGGCGCTGCTGGCGTTGGGGGCAGGCGCGCTGCTCACCGGGGCGATGCATGAGGATGGGCTGGCGGATCTGGCCGATGGCTTTGGCGGCGGGGCGACGAAAGTGCGCAAGCTGGAGATTATGCGCGACAGCCGGATCGGCAGCTATGGCGTGCTGGCGTTGATTTTGGCGGTCGGGGTGAAAGCGGCTTGCCTGGCCGCTCTGCCGCCGGCGGGCGCCTGGCTGAGCCTCGCGGCTTTGGGGGCGTTGAGCCGCGCCGCGCTGCCGATGGTGATGCTGGCTTTGCCAAGCGCGCGGGAGAGCGGGTTGGGCCAGGCGGCCGGCGGGGCGTTGCGGCGTTGGCCGGCGCTGGCGGGCTTGGTGCTGGCCCTGCTGCTGGCGGGGCTTTGCGCGTTGCCGCATCTGGGCGCGGTGGTGCTGACGATGGCGCTGGTGAGTGCCGGAGTTTCGGTTCTGGCGCGTCGGCAAATTGGTGGCTTCACCGGGGATGTGCTGGGGGCGGTGCAAAATCTGGCGGAATTGGCCGGGTTTTGCGCGCTGGTGGGGCGGTTTTAAGCCTCTTTTAGCTATGCAAAAAACGCATAACTATTTTGTTGCGATGCAAAATTCGGCGTTTTGAAAGGTTAAACCGCCGCAATCCCAGGGAGAGCCTGGATTTCGCCGCTAATGACGGGACGATGACGCTGCGTTGACAGTTGCTGTCGGTCGGCGTTAGAAGCCGCTCCACCGACGGGCGCTTCGGACTTGATCTGAGGCGCTTGGGCGGGTAGATTGGATGGCCTTGCTACGAACCTTTTGGTTTGTGGGTTGAGATTTTCCGGTTTAGCTCTTTGACAATTGCATAGGCTGGGAAGGGATACGCTGGTGGCGTTTCCGGGGATTGGTTTTACTGATCTCTGCTGGGTGGTTTGACTATCCAGGTGATGATATGAGGGTCGGGTTAAGTTCTGTTTTTACCTCTGTCGTTTGGAAGCGTTGTCTTGTGTATTTCTTTTGAAATTACGTACAGAAACGCTTCGAATATTCTTGGTTGAAAGACTGAGGAACGACATGTTTGAGCAGGGCTTTCTTCATTTATATTTAGTGCCGGTTAGGCGCTGGGTAGGATGAACTTGAGAGTTTGATCCTGGCTCAGAGCGAACGCTGGCGGCATGCTTAACACATGCAAGTCGCGCGGTCAGCAATGGCAGCGGCGGACGGGTGAGTAACACGTAGGAATCTATCCTGGGGTGGGGGACAACAGCGGGAAACTGCTGCTAATACCGCATGATACCTGAGGGTCAAAGGCGCAAGTCGCCTTGGGAGGAGCCTGCGTCTGATTAGCTTGTTGGTGGGGTAAAGGCCTACCAAGGCGACGATCAGTAGCTGGTCTGAGAGGATGATCAGCCACATTGGGACTGAGACACGGCCCAAACTCCTACGGGAGGCAGCAGTGGGGAATATTGGACAATGGGGGAAACCCTGATCCAGCAATGCCGCGTGTGTGAAGAAGGTCTTCGGATTGTAAAGCACTTTTGGCAGGGACGATGATGACGGTACCTGCAGAATAAGCCCCGGCTAACTTCGTGCCAGCAGCCGCGGTAATACGAAGGGGGCTAGCGTTGCTCGGAATGACTGGGCGTAAAGGGCGCGTAGGCGGCATGTACAGTCAGAAGTGAAATTCCTGGGCTCAACCTGGGGACTGCTTTTGATACGTGCGAGCTAGAGTGAGGAAGAGGGTTGTGGAATTTCCAGTGTAGAGGTGAAATTCGTAGATATTGGAAAGAACACCGGTGGCGAAGGCGGCAACCTGGTCCTTAACTGACGCTGAGGCGCGAAAGCGTGGGGAGCAAACAGGATTAGATACCCTGGTAGTCCACGCTGTAAACGATGTGTGCTGGATGTTGGGGAACTTAGTTTCTCAGTGTCGTAGCTAACGCGATAAGCACACCGCCTGGGGAGTACGGCCGCAAGGTTGAAACTCAAAGGAATTGACGGGGGCCCGCACAAGCGGTGGAGCATGTGGTTTAATTCGAAGCAACGCGCAGAACCTTACCAGGATTTGACATGGGGAGGACCGGTACAGAGATGTACTTTTCCCGCAAGGGACCTTCCGCACAGGTGCTGCATGGCTGTCGTCAGCTCGTGTCGTGAGATGTTGGGTTAAGTCCCGCAACGAGCGCAACCCTCGCCTTTAGTTGCCATCATTTAGTTGGGCACTCTAGAGGAACTGCCGGTGACAAGCCGGAGGAAGGTGGGGATGACGTCAAGTCCTCATGGCCCTTATGTCCTGGGCTACACACGTGCTACAATGGTGGTGACAGTGGGAAGCTAGGTAGTGATACCGTGCTGATCTCTAAAAGCCATCTCAGTTCAGATTGTACTCTGCAACTCGAGTACATGAAGGTGGAATCGCTAGTAATCGTGGATCAGCATGCCACGGTGAATACGTTCCCGGGCCTTGTACACACCGCCCGTCACACCATGGGATTTGGTTTGACCTTAAGTAGGTGCGCTAACCGCAAGGAGGTAGCCTACCACGGTCGGGTCAGAGACTGGGGTGAAGTCGTAACAAGGTAGCCGTAGGGGAACCTGCGGCTGGATCACCTCCTTTCAAGGATATGATCCTGAGCATTGGCTGGCTTTTGCTGGCTGATTTGGGATTTTCCTGAAAAAAAGACCTAGATCGGATGATTTAGGCAACACATCCTGTCCGGATGTTGTCATGAAGCGCCATCAACGTATCCCTTTCCTGTAACAGCGGCGGTGTCGGTTTTTGTCGATACCAACCGATGCGGACTTTAGATCTCGGGCTAGTAGCTCAGTTGGTTAGAGCACACGCTTGATAAGCGTGGGGTCGGAGGTTCAAGTCCTCCCTGGCCCACCATGATTGGTGGTGGTGTTTGAAAGAACGCCATGCCTGCCGATGACGGAGCGGCTTGCTGCGAAGTCTGGATCGGCCAGGCCAGATACCATGCTGGGGATGTAGCTCAATTGGTAGAGCACCTGCTTTGCAAGCAGGGGGTCGTCGGTTCGATTCCGTCCATCTCCACCAGATTTGGTTGGTTGTGGTGAGCAGGGCTTGGCGGCCTTGCGCGGATGTCTGTTACAGGTAAGCACGAGTTTCGAGCTGATTTACCTTGTTCCTGAAAAGGTCAAGGCGAAGAGGCTTGGATGTTTGTTCCCAGCTGCAATGTCGGGAACGAATTTGTTCTTTGTCATGGTGAATAGGTTTTGGTGCATCTGGATGCGCGCATTGATTTTTGGGGTTTCGGCCTTGAGGATCGGTCCGGGCTTCTTGTGTTGGGTTGTCTGACCCGTGGAGAGCGTAAGCTTGAAGCGAGACACAAGATGGTTCGAGTGTTCAGTGCATGTGTGATCTCATCTGCCTAACAGTCAAACGCTGTTGGAAGTTGGGTTTGCCTGGTGAAGTTGTTTTGACGATTGCTGTACCTAGCGGCGATGTTGAGATGATGGAGGGTGAGCCGGAACGCCGATGGATGGTTCCTGTTTATGGTGGGTAGCGCGTTATTGTGTGTTCAATGCGATAGCGTGTGGTGAGAACGAATTGAACGACAAAAGGGCATTCGGTGGATGCCTTGGCACCAGGAGGCGATGAAGGACGTGGCACGCTGCGTAAAGCTTTGGGGAACCGCGAGCAGGTTTTGATCCAAAGATATCCGAATGGGGAAACCCCTCCGCAAGGAGATCTCTATCTGAATTCATAGGGTAGAGAGGCAAACCCGGGGAACTGAAACATCTCAGTACCTGGAGGAAAAGACATCAATTGAGATTCCGCTAGTAGTGGCGAGCGAACGCGGAGCAGGCCAGTGCCTCAAATGACGTTAGCAGAACGGTCTGGAAAGTCCGGCAATATGGGTGATAGCCCCGTATGCGAAGGCAACATTTGAGGACTTGAGTAAGGCGGGGCACGTGAAACCCTGTCTGAACATGGGGGGACCATCCTCCAAGCCTAAATACTCCCTGGTGACCGATAGTGGACAAGTACCGTGAGGGAAAGGTGAAAAGCACCCCGACAAGGGGAGTGAAAGAGACCTGAAACCGGATGCCTACAAGCAGTCGGAGCACCTTTTGGTGTGACGGCGTACCTTTTGTATAATGGGTCAGCGAGTTTCTGTTCGCGGCAAGCTTAAGTCGTTAGACGTAGGCGCAGCGAAAGCGAGTCTGAATAGGGCATTCAGTCGCGGGCAGAAGACCCGAAACCAAGTGATCTAGCCATGGCCAGGCTGAAGGTGGGGTAACACCCACTGGAGGGCCGAACCCACGCCTGTTGAAAAAGTCGGGGATGAGCTGTGGCTAGGGGTGAAAGGCCAATCAAACTTGGAGATAGCTGGTTCTCCGCGAAATCTATTGAGGTAGATCGTCGTATGTATGCCCTGGGGGGTAGAGCACTGGATGGGCTAGGGGGTCCCAAAGACTTACCAAACCTAACCAAACTCCGAATACCCAGGAGACTTGTACGGCAGACAGACGGTGGGTGCTAAGGTCCATCGTCGAGAGGGAAACAGCCCAGACCACCAGCTAAGGTCCCCAAATTATGGCTAAGTGGGAAAGGATGTGGGAATTCCAAAACAACCAGGAGGTTGGCTTAGAAGCAGCCATCCTTTAAAGAAAGCGTAATAGCTCACTGGTCTAATAGAAATCCTGCGCCGAAAATGTAACGGGGCTCAAGCCATATACCGAAGCTGTGGGCTTGGCATTAGCCAAGCGGTAGCGGAGCGTTCTGTAGGCCTGCGAAGGGATACGGGTGACCGGTCCTGGAGGTATCAGAAGTGCGAATGCTGACATGAGTAGCGACAAACAGAGTGAGAAACTCTGTCGCCGTAAGTCCAAGGGTTCCTGCGCAAGGTTAATCCGCGCAGGGTGAGCCGGCTCCTAAGGCGAGGGCGAAAGCCGTAGTCGATGGGAAACAGGTGAATATTCCTGTGCCTGCTAGAAGTGACGAATGCGAGATGTTGTCAGGTCTTATTGGATTGATCTGGCTTTTTAAGCATTCCAGGAAATAGCTCTAGCATATAGACCGTACCCTAAACCGACACAGGTGGACTGGTAGAGTATACCAAGGCGCTTGAGAGAACTATGCTGAAGGAACTAGGCAAATTACTCGCGTAACTTCGGGATAAGCGAGACCCAATTGTGGGCAACCATGATTGGGTGGCACAAAAGAGGGGGTAGCGACTGTTTAGTAAAAACACAGGGCTGTGCGAAGTCGAGAGACGACGTATACGGTCTGACGCCTGCCCGGTGCCGGAAGGTTAAGAGGAGGTGTGCAAGCACTGAATTGAAGCCCCGGTAAACGGCGGCCGTAACTATAACGGTCCTAAGGTAGCGAAATTCCTTGTCGGGTAAGTTCCGACCTGCACGAATGGCGTAACGACTTCCCCACTGTCTCCAGCGTAGGCTCAGCGAAATTGAATTCCCCGTGAAGATGCGGGGTACCCGCGGTCAGACGGAAAGACCCTATGAACCTTTACTGCAACTTTGCAGTGGTATTAGGAGAGTGCTGTGTAGGATAGGCGGGAGGCATTGAACCCGGGGCGCTAGCTCTGGTGGAGCCAACCTTGAAATACCGCCCTGAACTCTTCTGATATCTAACCGAATCCCGTTATCCGGGATCGGGACCCTGCATGGTGGGCAGTTTGACTGGGGCGGTCGCCTCCCAAAAAGTAACGGAGGCGCGCGATGGTGGGCTCAAGCCGGTCGGACATCGGCTGTTGAGTGCAATGGCATAAGCCCGCCTGACTGCGAGAGTGACAGCTCGAGCAGAGACGAAAGTCGGCCATAGTGATCCGGTGGTTCCGCATGGAAGGGCCATCGCTCAACGGATAAAAGGTACTCTAGGGATAACAGGCTGATCTCCCCCAAGAGTCCACATCGACGGGGAGGTTTGGCACCTCGATGTCGGCTCATCACATCCTGGGGCTGGAGCAGGTCCCAAGGGTTCGGCTGTTCGCCGATTAAAGTGGTACGTGAGCTGGGTTTAGAACGTCGTGAGACAGTTCGGTCCCTATCTGCCGTGGGTGTTGGAGGCTTGAGAGGATCTGTCCCTAGTACGAGAGGACCGGGATGGACGTACCTCTGGTGTACCGGTTGTCGCGCCAGCGGCACAGCCGGGTAGCTAAGTACGGAAAAGATAACCGCTGAAAGCATCTAAGCGGGAAACTTACCTCAAAACTAGGCCTCCCTGAGGGTCGTGGTAGACCACCACGTTAATAGGCCGGGTGTGGAAGCGCAGTAATGTGCGAAGCTAACCGGTACTAATCACCCGATAGAGTTCAACATCGTCTCACCAACCCCATAAGCAGCAATCATCCATCCGGACGAAAAGCTGATTTGGACAAAAGCAAACGAGATCACACAAAGCTGCTGATGACAAAGCGTTAGCGAAGTCTGAAGCAGCCAGCTCAAAAAAGCACCAAAACCTCAACCACGACAGCTTAAATTGATAGGCTGGACGACCTGGTGGCTTTGGCGGGGAGCCTACACCCGATCCCATCCCGAACTCGGACGTGAAAATCCCCAGCGCCAATGGTACTGTGTCTTAAGGCACGGGAGAGTAGGTCGCCGCCAGGTCTTCCAGCCTATCAATACCAAATAACAAAAACCGCCCAAGGGACACCAAGGGCGGTTTTTTACTCGGTGACGCGGGGTGGAGCAGCCCGGTAGCTCGTCAGGCTCATAACCTGAAGGTCCCTGGTTCAAATCCAGGTCCCGCAACCAAATCCTACAATCAAATCAATGCTCAATGGCCCCTCTCATGGGGCCGTTTGCGTATCTAAGCCCTAGGGCAGTCTTAGGGTAATTTAACTCGAAATCCCAAACCTGATGGCCTATGGTCGTGGTCTGCCAATGATCCTCAACCGGAGCGCGTTATGCGCAAGGGGGTGTCATGCCGACCGTCGAGCTGTTGGGTGGAAAGGTTCAGATTTATCAGCGCGGCAATAGCCGCTTCTGGCAGGCGCGGGCGTCTGTCGGCGGTAAGCAGCGGCAATTCAGTACCAAGCAGGAGGGCCAGGAGCTGGCCGCCAAGGCGGCGGAGAGCTGGTACTTCAAACTGCACGGCCAGGCCGAAGCGGGCGTATTGAATGACCGTCCGACCTTCAGGAAGGCGGCGGAGCAGTTCCTGAAGGAATATGGCGTGATTACCGAGGGCGAGCGGTCCGATAAATGGACTGAGAGCCATGGCATCCGGTTGCGGGTGCATCTGCTGCCGTTCTTTGGGGCCTTGCCGTTGGACAAGGTGACTCCTGGTAAGGTGCAGGAATATCGCGTGCACCGGATGACGAGCTATGCCGCGCCCAACCCTCACTCCAAAAGTCAGCATAAGCCCAAGGCCAAGCCGCCGGCCCGCAGCACGCTGCACGATGAGGTGGTGACGCTGCGCATGGTCCTGAAAACCGCCATCCGGCATGGCTGGCTGGAGCATCTGCCGGATCTGACGCCGCCTTACCGGAGCCAGGGCAAGATCACCCACCGGCCCTGGTTCAGCCCGGAGGAGTATAAGCAGCTTTACGAGGCGGCGCGGGCTTATGCGAAGGAACCGTTCCGCTCACACCTCAAGTGGAATGCTGAGCAGGTTTATGACTTCGTGCTGTTCATGGCCAATACCGGGTTGCGGCCAGATGAGGCGTTTAATCTGCAGCATCGGGATGTGACGATTGCTGAGGGCGACGGCAAACAGGAGCTTCTGGAGATTGAGGTTCGCGGTAAGCGCGGTGTCGGGCATTGCAAGAGCATGCCGGGAGCAGTGCGGGTTTACCAGCGGCTGCTGGCGCGGCCTAAGCCGGCGTTGGGCGAATCACGGCGGGAGCGGCAGTTGCGGCGTAGGATTGGCGGGGAAGCGCCCGCTCCTCCCGCACCTGAATATCCGAAGCCGACCGACCTCGTCTTCCCGGGCAATCACATCAAGCTGTTCAATAATCTGCTGGCGCGCACCGGATTGAAGTTGGACCGGGATGGCAAGGCCCGGACCGCCTATAGTTTGCGCCATACCTATATCTGCATGCGGCTGATGGAGGGCGCTGATATTTATCAGGTTGCCAAAAACTGCCGCACCTCGGTCGAGATGATCGAGAAGCATTATGCGATTCATCTGAAGAACACGCTCGATGCCACCGCCATCAATGTCATGCGCAAGCGGGCCGGGAAAACCAAGACAAAAGCTGGTGCGGGTAAGGGCGCAAGGAAGGCGGGAGAGGGCAGTGCGGAACTGGATGGGGATGGGGCGGATTAGCGAACGGAACTGACGGAAAGCCGGGCGACGGCCCGGCCAGATAGCGATCCGCTCGGCGGATCGCCAAAAAGCGCACCCCTTGCGGGGGCGCAATCAGGGGCTTGGCCCCGCTTGAATGTGGCCGACTACTCATCAGCTTCTCAAAACGCTAAGGCCAGCGGCAACTCCTCGGCGCAAGAGGTAGAACATGCTCTATCCAAATGTGTTTAGCCCCAGCCTCGCCGCCGCCGCCCCGAGCATGGTGAATAGCACAACGCTGCCCATCTGCCAGACCAGCACCATCATCATCGTGTCAGCCGCATGGAACAGCGGGAGAACGAGTTCGGCGGCGGCCGCCGCCGCCATGGTGCCGCACAAGCAGGCATGAGCGGGCCGGAATTTGGCGCTACGGCGCAGCAGCCACACCATAGCCGCGGCGGGGACCAGCGCGGTCATGGCGATGGCGGGCACGCACAGCCAGTCAGCATGCAACACAAGCGCGGCGCCGTTTGTTTGCACCGAGAGCACGAAACACTGCCGCCCCAACTCAGCCAGCCATACGACAAACGCCGCCACCGGCATGAAGAGTTTCCACGCTGGTTGGTCCGGGCGACCGGCGCAGAAGGCGGCGTAGGCGGAAATCACGGTCGTGGCCGCGGCGAGCCCTTCGGTTAGCATGAATCGCGGTTGCATCAGCAGATCGACAATGCCCGGACGCAGCCCCATCATCAGCGTGACGGCCGCCAAAACCGGCAGGGTGACCAACAGCCAACGCGCCATTAGCGCGCCTGGTGAAGGCAACCTGCGAACCGGCGCCACGTCCCGCGCCAACTGCGCGATTAAATCCTCACTCTTCATCTGCGCCCCCTCTTAGGGCCTGTTTCAGCCGCTGCACGGCTCGAAACGATGCCACTTTCAACGCCGCCACGCTCATCCCGGTTTCGGTCGTGGCCTCCTTCAGTGAAAGCTGGCGGATTTTAAGTAAGCCAAGTACCTGCCGATCACGCTCGCCCAAGCTGGCCAGGGCTTTTTGCAGCCCCGCCTGCTCGGCGTCATGCTCTTGTGTCCCATGTGTCATCAATGCGCTGGTATCTGCGGGCATGTCTTCAAGCGCCGTCTCGCGGCCGGTGTGGCGATGGCGGCGGCGGCGAATTTCCGCGCCACGCAGCTTGAGAATGCCGAACAGAAAAGGCTGCACAGGGCGCGCCGGATCATAGAGGTGGCGGCTCTGGTGCAGAGCTAGAAGTGTTTCCTGCACCATGTCTTCAATGTCGGCGGTGCTGGAGTCCGGCCAGCGCGCCCGTGCCCGGCGGCGCAGCCAGGGCAGTGCTCCGGTCAAAAGGGCGGTATAGGCGCGTTGATCCCCGGCTTGCGCCGCCGCCATCCAGATCCGCCAATTGGGGTCTTCCTCTGCCATCCGCCCTCTCGTCACGGGCAACGCTACCGGGTAAGCCGCCAGATGCCAATCGATGAGGGCTTTATTCATCGGTCAGTGCCAATGTGGCGCGCAGCCGTGCCAGCGTGACCGGCAGATTGATCCGCGCCGTGCTGAGGATCTCGAGCCGCTCATCCTGCAAAGGATTGGCTGGCGCAATGGTAGCGGCATAGCGCGCCAGACGCGCATCGCGGCGGCGCAGAAGTGCCGCGATCTCACGGCGGTACAGCATGAATAAGGCGCCGAGCGCCCGGTTCACGGGTTTGGGACCAGGGGCGGCGGACCAGTTCATGCGAGGCAATTGTTCGATCAAAGTTTCAGCCGGCGTGAAAACGTCCGCCGTGACCCAGAGATTGGTGGTGAACATGCGGGCTGGACGGCCGGTCTGGTCCAGCCCGATGGCGGCGACATGGGTCAATTTATTCTCAGCATCGCGTAGGAAGCAATGAATATGCCCGCTTTCCACCTTCCCGCGATGGGCGTGGAAATAATAATGCGCATTCGTTTCCGGGTCGCGCACATCGTCGGGCGGGTAATGCTCAAGTGCGAGGAAGTCCGCGCCGTCTAGCAGGGTAGTGACGATGTTGCGCCCCGCATTTTCCATCTCAGCCAGAGCTGAGACCAGTTCGACAGCGGCTTGCGCGTGCTCCTTCAAGGTCTCCATCAGAACCTCGCCGTGATGGAGGTGAGCCAGACGGGGGAGGCGTTGGTGAGCAGCGTCTCGAGCGGATGATCAAGCCCTGTGAGCATCAGCAATGACACCGCCACCAGCCCGCCACCGAGCAGAGCTTTTCCGGTTTTGCCAGCCTCCATCATGCCGCCACGCAGGCGCTGCAGCGTGGCGCGGGAGAGGATGCCCAGCCCCAGCAGCGGCAGGGCCGTGCCAATGCCAAAGGCCAGCATTACGGCCAGCACCTGCGTGAAATCCCTTCCCTGAGCGGCGAGCAGGGTCGCGGCGCCCAGGGTTGGCCCGGCACAGGGCGTCCAGATGCTGCCGAGCAACAGCCCGATGCCGAATTGCCCGCGCCAGCCTGTGCCCGTCCGGCCGCCAAACCGGCTATTCATCCAGTTGCCGAACGGTCCGGCCGCCGTTGCGAGCCATGTTTGCGCGCGGGGAATGAGCAGCAACAGGCCGAGCGCCAGAAGCAGCACCGCCGCCAGAAGCCGGAAGGTGCTGAGATCCAGCCCCAGCGAGAAGCCCAGTGTCGCGGCAAACAGCCCTAATGCGGTAAAAGCCAGAGCCACGCCGCCCGCCAATGCCAGGGGGCCAGCTTTGTGCGCCGAAGCTGCCGCGCCCAACACCAACGGCAGTACGGGGACAACGCAAGGCGAGAGCGTGGACAGCAACCCTGCCAGCAATGCGAAACTTGCGGCGGCGAACATGGCTCAGCCCTTCACAGCATAATTCAGCAGCCTCTCGATATCCGCCTTGGAGGTGATACCGGTCACGCGCGCGGCTTCCGTGCCGTCGTGGTAGGCAATCAGCGTGCTCTGCATCTGCACATGGAGTTGCCGAACCACGGGCTTCTGCGCGTCAAAATCCACATCCAGGATTTCCACCTTCGCATAGCGCGGGTCGGTTTCCAGGCTCTTCAAAACCTCCTGCTGAGCCTTGCATGTTGGACACCAGCTCGCCTCAACATGTACCACCAACGGCGTGCCGTTCTGCAGCGCCGCGTTGTAAGCAGCCTGGGTATAGGGCTTGATGGTGGCGGCGCGGGCGGCCGGCGCTACGAGTAGGGCAATGCCACAAAAGGCGCTAAGCAAAGCCTGGCTGGTCATGGTTTTTCTCCGGGTAAAAGATAAGGACGCGGGATGTCGCCCCGCGTCCGGGAGGCATTAATTGGCTTTGCACTTACCCGCGCAGGCGCCGGTCTTGCCCGCGCAAGCGCCCGTTTTACCCGCACACGCGCCGGTTTTGCCCGCACAGCTCGCTGTGCTTTGTCCAGCGCAAGCCGCGCGGGCGAGCATCGGTGTGGTGGCGGCGACAAGCCCGCCGAGTGAAACAGCGGCACCCAAGGTGAGCATGGAGGCTTTGAACTTCATTGCGGATATCCTTTTTCAGTGGGGCGGCGCCGGACCATCCGAATGCCGCTATGAAGCTGTTCGTGTTCAGGCGCGGCAAGGTTACAGGGTGACTTGAATATTTTTTCATCGCCTCCGAATTTGCTCTCATGAAAGCGTACGATGTCTTCGGTTCTCGCTGAGGCAGCCCATCTTCGGATTGGGCTGTCACTCGGTCTGCTGGCACTGCTGGCGGGCGCAGAGACAGCTTGGCCGCGCCGGGTGCGCACACAGCCAAGGTTACGCCGCTGGCCCGGCAATCTCGGCATCGCGTTGGTGGATGCGCTGGCTGTGCGGCTGGCCTTCCCCGTGGTGGCGCTGGGCGTGGCGCTATGGGCTGCACAACGTGGCTGGGGGCTGTTGAACCTGGTGGCGCTACCCGGCTGGATGAAAATCATCCTGGCTTTGCTGGCGCTGGATCTGGCGATTTATGCGCAGCATGTGGTGTTCCACAAAATACCGCTCCTTTGGCGGCTGCACCGTATGCATCATGCCGATCTCGATCTGGACGTGACCTCAGGAGCGCGGTTCCATCCCTTTGAGATCATGCTCTCGATGCTGATTAAAATGGCTGTGGTGCTCGCGCTGGGGGTGCCGCCTCTGGCGGTGCTGCTGTTTGAGATCATCCTCAACGCCACGGCTCTGTTCAATCATAGCAACCTGGCTTTGCCAGTGCGGCTGGACCGGCTGCTGCGCCTACTGGTCGTGACGCCGGACATGCACCGCGTGCATCATTCCGTGCTGCGCGCGGAGACCAACAGCAATTACGGCTTCAATCTGCCCTGGTGGGACCGGCTGTTCGGCACCTACCGCGCCCAACCCAAGCTGGGGCATAGGGCCATGGACATAGGATTAGAGCTATTCCGCGCGCCGGGAGATTCGCGGCTGACGGCGCTGTTGATGCAGCCATTCCATGCCCCCGCCGCATCTTCGGCTGATACGGAATAATATTTTTGCGCAGCCTGTAACCTTTGCTTCCTTGCCCGCGAACAATGAGATGCAGCCTGTTTGCGGCTGCGCCTCAGCAAGGAGTTAATTCATGGATCGCCGGAACCTGACCGCCAAAATTCTCACCGCCGCTATCGGCATTGCCGCCGCAGCGCCGGTTGTTGCCTCCGCCCAGACCATGTCCCCCCAGCAGCAAGCCAACAAGGCGAAGATGGCCGCCGAGCATTTGCAGAAATGTTATGGCGTGAACGCCATTGGGCGAAATGACTGTGCCGCCGGCACCCATTCCTGCGCGGGGCAGGCGACGATGGCGCGCGACCCTGCTTCCTTCGTGCTGCTGCCGCAGGGCGATTGCGAGAAGATCGCCGGCGGTTCCCTGACACCGGGCAAAGCCTCGTAATTTTGGCACGGCGTCTGCCCCCAAAGGCGGCGCCATTGCCTCCAATACCCGGACACAGGAGTTTATCATGAACAAAGTATCGAGCGGCTTGATCGCCGGCTTTGCCGCCACCATCACGCTTTCCGTGCTGATGCTCATGAAGCAGATGATGGGCGTGATGCCGCAACTGGATGTCATTGCCATGCTAGGCGATATGCTGGGCGGCGCGGTTTTGGCATGGTGCGCCCACTTTCTTATCGGCACAGTTGCTTGGGGTGTTCTCTTCGCCTTCCTCGCCCGCTCCCTGCCTGGTCCTTATTGGCTGAAAGGGATCGTATTCGCCACCGGCGCCTGGCTGATGATGATGGTCGTGCTCATGCCAATGGCCGGTGCCGGATTGTTCGGCCTGAATCTTGGGCTGATGGCACCCGTGGCGACGCTCATGTTGCACATGATCTTTGGCGCGCAGATGGGCTGGGTGTACGGCGCACTACGCCATCAAGCGACCGCCCACCCGTAATTTCAAAGGATATGAAGATGCCTGCGTCAGCTTCCGCCGGAATCGGATTGCGCCTGCCGCACCATGCCGATTTTCTTGCCATGCAACCTTCAACCGGCTGGGTGGAGGTGCACAGCGAGAATTATTTCAGCGGCCCGGCGCTCGCTGTTTTGGAGCGCGTGCGTGCTGATTATCCGGTGTCATTGCACGGGGTCGGGCTCTCGCTTGGCAGTGCTACAGGCGTGGACGACACGCATCTTGAACGCCTTAGGGTATTGGCCGATCGTATCGCCCCCTTCCTGGTCTCGGAGCACTTGGCCTGGACGGGTGCGGACGGAACGCATCTGGCCGATTTGCTGCCGCTGCCGTTGCATGAGGAAAGTCTGGAGATTTTCTGCCGTAACGTGGCACATACGCAGGAGGTGCTTAAACGCCAGATTCTTGTTGAAAACCCTACGACTTATCTGCAGTTTCCAGAATCAACAATTCCCGAGCCGGATTTTTTGGCGGAAGTTTCACGCCGTACCGGGTGTGGCTTGATCTGCGACATCAACAACATTTTCGTATCCGCTCATAACCACGGCTGGGATGCACAAACCTATCTGCGGGCACTCCCGCGTGAGGCGGTGGCGGAGTATCATCTCGCTGGTCACATGCCCGGTGAGGCCGAATCAGCAGGGTTGCTGCTAGACACGCATGACTGCGCGATTTCCCCGGCTGTGTGGGCACTATTTGATGAGGCGCTACGTATCATCGGCCCGCGTCCGGTAATGATCGAGCGTGACGCCCGTCTGCCCGCGCTGAGTGTGCTGCTGGAAGAAGCCGCACTGGCGCAGACCCGTCTCAACGCCCAAGCAAGGAGCGCGGACCGTGTACTCATTGCGTGACCGGCAGAAGAAATTTCAAGCGGCGTTGCTGGCTATATCCACAAACGAAACGCCAAATGGTCTGGCGGTATATCGCAATAATGTGCGCGGCAATCTTATTCTGACGCTGAAACTTGCCTTTCCCGCAACGCTCAAACTGATCGGCGAGGATTGTTTCGATGCCTATGCTGAGCAATTTGTCTTGGCTCAACCGCCGCGTAATGCCGATCTGCATCTCTATGGCGAGGCCTTTCCCGCCTATCTGGCCGCCAGCGCATTGGCAGGACAGTTACCTTATCTTGCCGATGTAGCATGGTTGGACTGGGCGGTGCATCACGCCCTGCATGCCGCAGAAACTCCCCCGCTCGACCCGCAAACCTTGGTTCACGCGCCGGAGAGTTTCAGTTTTATCGGCCATCCGTCGCTGTCGCTGCTGGCGCTACGCCGAGACGCGCAAGCTATTTGGGCCGCAGTTCTGGAGGAAGATGATAACCGCTTGGCCGGTATACTACCTGACGACAGCGTTGCCCCGCTTATCATCCTCCGTCCGCGCGGATCATTAGAGATCATCGAGCTTTCACCTGCAATGTTCGATCTCGCGCTGACACTGGCAAGCGGCTTTCCGCTTGACCCAGCGCTTGCCGTTATCGGCGAAGAAGAAGCTGCCCAAGCCCTGGGGCTGCTGCTCTCATACGGCTTGTTCAGCGGCATCACCCCAAAAGCAACAGAGGAGCTACCATGTCCGCCTCGATAATGACGCAACCACTCCGGTTGGTTGATATGGTCATCGGTTTATTCAGACGCATCCCCTACTGGCTTGTGGCGCTCACCGCCCGCGTGGCATTGGCGCAGGTATTCTGGAGCTCGGCACAGACGCATCTCTCAAACTGGGATACCACGCTCTACATGTTCGCCAATTCCTATCAGGTGCCGCTACTGCCACCCACCTCTGCAGCCTATATGGCGGTAACGCAGGAGGTGGTCATGCCGCCCTTGCTGCTCCTGGGCCTGGGTACGCGCTTCGCCGCGCTGGCGCTGCTGGGGATGACGGCGGTCATCGAAATCTTCGTCTACCCACAAGCTTGGCCAACCCATATCCAGTGGGCGGCAATGATGTTGGTGCTGATTTCCCAAGGCGGCGGGCTACTGTCGCTTGATGCGTTGATCGCCCGTTTCTGCAAACGGAGTACGTGAGTGATCGTTATCGTTACGACTTCCTTGCATTTCCCTGCCATGGGTGTGTTTGGGCGTGCACATGGCACGCCCAAACACAAAAATCAGCTCACGCGGTAGCCAGCAAACATCTCATCCACTTCGGTATGGAAGAGATGGTTGGCGTAATTGCTGAGCGTCTTCACCGCCATGGCGAGAATGATCTCCAGCGCATGGCGGTCGGTATATCCGGCGGCGTGGAAGGCTTCGAGATCTTTCTCAGTTGGCAGCCCGCGCGTGTCGAACATGACCTGCGTGAAAGTCGCGAGCGCGGCCAGTTTCTGATCGTTGATAGCAGTGTCGCTGCGCAGTGCCGCCAAAACATCGGCGGAGACTTTGGACATTTTGTCGGCGATCATGCTGTGCGCGGCGGTGCAGTAATTGCACCCGTTGGCCCGGCTGATCACCAGAAATACGACCTCCTGCTCGACCGGGGAAAAGCCAGACTCAGCGCGGAAGCGGGCATAGCCATCCAGGTAGGTTTGCAGCAGGCCGGGGGAATTGACCATGTTGGCATACATGTTGGGAATGAACCCTACCTGCGCTTTGGCGGTGTCCAGTACGGCGCGGGCGCGCACGGGCGCGGTTTCAAGCGTGAGCGCGGGCAGAGAGAGTTTGGCTTCGGCAGTCATTTATAAGGCTCCTGATGTTGTCGCGGTTTAAGAAGCGTCCAGCCCCAGGCAGGCGGGCAAGGCGGCGAGGGAAGTGATCTCACGGGCGGGGCGGCCAGGCAGGCGCTCGGGCTTTTGGCCATAGCGGTTGCACCAGACGACCTGCATGCCGAAATCCGCTGCTGCGTGAGCGTCCCAGCCATTGGAGGATTGAAAGCTGATGGCGGCGGCGGGCAGGTCCAACTTGTCCAACGCGTACTGGTACACGCGCCGGTCGGTCTTGTAGGTACGCAGCGGATGCACCGAGAGTACCTCATCGAACAACCCGTCCAGCCCGGCGCTGCTGATGGCACTGGTGAGCATGTCCGGCTTGCCGTTGGAGAGAATGGCGGTTTTCAACCCTGCCGCGCGCAGAGTTTTCAGCAGCGCAGGGACTTCGGGAAAGGCGTCCAGCGTGTCATAGAGCGCCATCAGGGCCGCATGCCTGGCGGGCGAGGCCAGGCCCAGCGTCTCCAGCGCGAAATCCAGCGCCTCCGCCGTCACCTGCCGGAAATCGGCGTAGGCACCTTGCAAGGCGCGCAGCCACGTATATTGCAGCTGCTTGTCCCGCCAAAGCGCGCTCAAAGGGGCGCGGGCGGCATCGGGAATATCCGGGCAGCGCGCGGCCGCCGATGCGAAATCGAACAACGTCCCATAGGCGTCGAACACACAGGCTTGAATGCCATGCAGGGGGACGGGCATAACCATCTCTCCGTTTATGGTGAAGTCGCGGCAGGCACGGACAGGCCAAGCGGGCTCAGCCCTGCCGCGATCAGGCGGCGCAGGCGAACCGGGTCGGGGTCCAGCCGGGCCATCACGCGCAGCGCCAGCACCGTGCCGAACAGCCCCTCTGCGGCAACCGGCGGGTCGATCCTCGCGGGCAACAGCCCCTTGGCCTTGGCGCGCTCAATCTGTGCACGCAGAAATACCTCCACCTCGCCCAGGCGCTCACGCACGAGCGCGCGGGTTTCCGGCGCCTCGGCGCCGCCATCCAGGACGGTGTTGATCAGCAGGCAGCCGGACGGCGTGTTCGCCGCTTCGGACAGAGCGAGCAGATCTTCAAAAAACCCAGTGATGGCGGCACGGGGGTTTGGTAGGGCCGCCAAGCGCGGCAAGCGTTCGGCGCTGAGCCCGGTATCGGCGTAGCGGCGCAGAACTTCGCGGAACAAGCCGGCCTTGTCGCCAAACCGGTTATATAGTGCCGCGGCGCTCAGGCCGGTCGCTGCTGTCAGGTCGCGCAGAGACGTGGCGGCATAGCCCTGACGCCAGAAAATATCACGGGCGCGGTCGAGCAACTCATCATCATTGAGGACACGTGGACGGGACATAATGGATTCCTGGTGGCAGCCTATAAATAATAGAACGATCGATATATTAAAAGAGGCGGCTCGCCGTTTTTTAACAAGCTGTGTCGTTGGCATGCCGCCTCAAACAGGCCGGGACGTTTCGGCCCTTACGATTTTTCTCGGAGAGGCTGTAACCTTTGCCTCCACGCGAACGAAGAACAGTTTGAGCCATTCTTTTGGAGCCGGCATGGAAACGCCCAACAACACCGCCCTACTCGACACACTTTCCACTCTGCGCTGGAACCGCTTTCACACCATGGCCGTGCTGCTGTTTGGCCTCGGCTGGGCGCTGGACGCCTTTGAGGTCACGCTGATCGGCAATGTGATGGGCGCTCTACGCGACCGCTTTCATCTGGGGAGCGATGGTATGTCCATGCTGCTGGCTGCCTGGTTTGTGGGACTTATGCTCGGCGCGTCCGGTTTTGGCGTGCTCTCCGATAGGTTCGGCCGCCGCCGCGTGTTTCTGGTCAGTCTGGTGGTGTATGGGCTGGCGACATTGGCCACGGGCTTCGCGCCAAACCTCGCCAGCCTGCTCGCCTTGCGGCTCATTGCTGGCATTGGCGTGGGCGCGGAATATTCGGCCATCAATGCCGCCATCACCGAGTTGGTGCCCAGCCGCTCACGCGGGCGGGCGGCGGCCCTGGTGCTGAATTTCTGGCCGTTGGGCAGTTTTGTCGCGGCGCTGCTGGCTTGGCTGGTCTTCTCAGCGTTGCCGCCAGAGTTTGGCTGGCGCGTGGTGTTTGGGATTGGCGGCCTGGTGGCGCTGTCCGCCGCCTGGTTCCGCCGCCATCTGCCCGAAAGCCCGCGCTGGCTATTAGAAGCCGGGCGGGGAGACGACGCGCGAGCCATCGTCGAGGGCATAGAAGCTGGGCTGACCAATTTTATTCCGGCCTCAGCACCGCCGGTGATTGCGCGCGTAAAACGCGAGGCCGGGCAGTTTTCGCGCCTGGTGCGACAATATCCGGGGCGCCTCATGCTGGGCGCTGCACTCGATTTCGCGGAGGCCACGGGCTATTATGGGCTGTTTGCGTTCCTGCCCATCGTCGTGCTGCCGGCGCTGCATCTGCCGCCCGCTTCGCTGCCGCTGTTCTATCTGGCGGGCAGCGTGGGCGCGGCCCTTGGCGGGCTGGCAGCGGCCGGGCTGCTGGACCGTGTGGGGCGCAGCTGGACGGTGGGTGGCTTCTACCTTGCCACCGCCCTGGGGCTGGTGGGATTTGCCGCCGTGACCTCGCTGGGCGCCGGGGCGATCATGCTGGGCTTCGCCTTTGTCAATCTGCTCGCTACTGGCAGCTGGATCGCCGCCTATCCAACCTTCTCCGAACTCAGCCTTATGCGGTGCACCGCATAAGGCTGAGTTGGGTGCTGGCTGGTCCAAACGTTCCGCCGAAGGGCGCGATTATATCTCGGTCAAGCTGGATGATCCGAGCTTTAGCGCGCCGATCTATGCCAACCTCTTCGACGATGAAAGCGGCGAGGGCTATACCCTGATCTGGTCCCGCAGCCGCAAGCAAAACGGCGAGTAACAACCGCGATGAACCCCGCCCAGCGATGCCGGGCGGGGCAGGCTATGAAAATCGGCGGGGGCCTTTGGGGCATGTCGACATCTGCCGGAGAAGTTTCGGCAAGGAAGAGGCAGCTTTTTGAAAAAAGCTGCACCAAAAACTTTTTGAATGATCAGGGTAATTTGGCCATGGTGTGCCAGAGCTTACGAATATTGATGCCCAGTATCGGTCGTAAATGATTTATCTATTCGCAGTGACTCCAAAAATGGCCGCTCTCGTGCCAGAAGCTGCCATTCCGCGGCTCCCATCAATGTTTCCGATTATAGGCAGGATCGGGCCGATTGCTGACAGTCCGGTTTGGAGCTGAAAATGAGATAAGCTGCCGTTGGCAGCCAGGGACGCACTGGCAGGTGACGACCAAAAATACGCCGTTCGCCGATCGGGCTTTGAGCGGCAGCTTCTGCCCGGGAACCGGCCATTCGTTCATCTAGCGGAGGCGGTCCTAGGAAAGGCGGCCGTTGGATCTTAGCAGGAGCCGACATTCAGCGTTTGTCTATTGCGCGGGCCTGCGCGTCGCTGAGGTATGGTCTCTCCGCGCCCCTGCATTCAACCCGTGGGTCGCCGCGGCAATCAGAGGGCCAAAATGATCCTCAAACTCTTCCCGCAGCAGGTCGTAGAGATTGTCTAATTGCTTCTTGAGAAGGCGCGTAGACCGATTGAAATCACGCTGGATGCTGACCAAGCCTTCCTTGAACGAGCGATCAACATTTATGCGCCTTCCATATCGATCCGTACCCTTCATGCCGTGAAACTTGTCGTTGAAGAGTGAGGCGGCTTTGAAGGTCTCATCATCGTCGGTGAACTCACGTTCTTCGCCGTGATGACCCGACTGTTCCGCTCGTTGCGAAGCACCTCCTGTTCGTCAAGCATCAACTCCAGGTGATCCGCGACAGCGCCTGGAAGCCCTCTCTTTTTAAGGTTCTGCACTGTGCATTTTTTAGGCTCTAGACCGAGGCGGTAAACCTCGTTCACCAAGAGGAGCGCGCAGTCGATGACAGAGATATAGCGCGTCAGAAATACGTCCGTGGTGACGGTGAGCCACTGATAGCGGGTTAGAGCAAGATCACGAAAATTCTTCGGCACAGGGTCAAGCCAAAGCATGTCGCCAACCATGTTGAGCGACTCAACGCGCCGCGCCAGACCCGTCAGCCAGTAATTGGTGTCGATCGCACATTTGCAATCCGGGTACTGTGCCAACTCGTCATAGCTGTCGAAGTTCATGCCGACGATGCTGAGATCAAATACACGGCCGATAAAGCCATGCATGTCTGACGACATGATAAAGCGTTTCAAAAAGCGGGTTCGCGCTCTCTTAGGTTTCTGCTCGCCACCACCGACATACTCAGTCTGGCTTTCACTCATTGAGGCAGTGAACGATAAGCTCGGCGAACGTGTCCCAGATGGCTGTCAGATGATCGGGGGCCGGGGCCAGGCTCGACGAATGAACGTATTTGTTCAGGGTATCGATAGAGATGATGACGTCCATGTTCCGGGCCTTTCGGACCACCTCCAGATAGCGTTTCGTTACCTTTCCTTTTGCGCCTAAGTCCTCTGCGCAGCCTACAAGCTTTTTGACCAGCGCTTCCGGCTCGGCGACGGTCGTGAGGCTCGCCTGCCTGATGTAATTATCGATCGAGAGTTCGATGAGGACACGGCAAAGGACAGCAATGGCGTTAGGATGTGACTCAAGTTCGAGGTTGAACTGAAGCTCCTCCCAGATAGCGCGGTGTCGTTGCAAACGCCCGGACCACGCTACACCGTAATCCACATCCGGAATGAGGCGGGTGCGACGCTGAGGTTTTTGAGCTTTCGGCTTTGTCGTGGGCTCCGCCTTTCCTTTCGCGGCTTTCTTACCACCGGCGTCGATTGCGTCTGCCGCTGTCGGAAGGATGCCCTCTTTCTCAAGTGCATCGAGATAATCGGATTTGCGATCAACATCCCAAACATCGTCGAGTGTGATCCGGCGATTTGCGAGGTCCTCGACGATCCGGGCGAGAGCGGGCAGGACCACTTCTTCCTTGCGGATAAACTGGAATTTTCCCTTAGCCGCAGAAATGCCGACTCTGTTTCGGAACGGCTCAGCGGACAGCAGCCGGTTGAGGTTGCTGCGAGGCACTTTCTTGCGATCTGGCAGAAGATTGGCCTGTGCAAGGCGCTCCTCGATTTCGTCCGCGACGTTTAGGCCACCACCCTTGCCTGTCCGGTTGACGAAGGTGGTTTTCATCCGGCCATCCCAGTTGGCCTGTCCAACTCCACCCTGACTCCCGGTATGGCGACGGAACAATATCTCATCGATCTTGTCGCGATCGGTTTCAACGCGGCATGTAATTTTAGTCGGAAATGACCCGCTCCATTCAGCTTTCAAGCTAGCAAAAAACTTTTGTAGCTCGGATGATGGCGCGCGCTTCGGATTGGCCAGCAGCTTCATGCATGTGATTCTGCGGTTACCGTCAAAGACGATGAATGACTGGCCTTCGGGGTAGACCAGAGGCGGCTCATAGATGCCGCCTGAGTCGGCGATATCGCGAGCGAGCTTTTTCTTTTGGGGTTGGTGGTGCGTAAACAGCCAAGCAATCGCAGCGGTTTCGTTTTCCAGCTCACCGTGCCGATCGTTGCCTCGATTCACGTTTAACTTGCTCAACTCGACTGTTTTGTAGGTCACTTCAAGCCCCCTCGAGCCATCCTAGTCGTGGTTCTGTTTGGACGGCAAGAGGAAGGCTAGATCAAGATGGGGCTGCTCTTTCACGAACGCGAGAGGCGACGCTGGCGAAAGTCGGGTTCTGGGAGGACCGGACGTTCGAGCTGCCCAGCGGTAACGGCCGCTTTGTCCCCGACCTGGACTTTAGCGCGACCGCCCGGATGGTCCGCTATCAGGATCGGGGCTTGGAGCCGGCTATGGCGGACATGGGCGCATACCGACCGTCTCATATTTTAGACGGCCAGGGTGGGCACCGTCCGCCGCTTTGGTGAAGAAAATGAGATTAGCCGCCAACGGCAGGCACAGGCCGTACCGACAGGTGACGACCCTTGCCGGTCGTAGGATCGCGTGGGCGAGTCCGCCGAAAGCTGCCATTGAAGCTCGCGAGGATCGCTCTATCCTGAGTCCTTGAAGCCCTAACCCGTAGGACTCATATGCCGCCAGCAATCAGGGTTCAACTTCTGCCGCACGACCCCCATTGGGCGGAAATGGCCGATGTGGAGATGCGAGCATCTTTCAGATGCCATCGGGTCCACATTGGTCGCAATTCACCACATCGGTTCGACCGCAATTCCCAGCATTCGTGCAAAGCCCATTTCAGACCGATCGAAAACCGCTTTATTTGACGACTATCGATTTTACGATATATTTGAACTCATGATAATTGTATTCGGCCTTGTAGTAAGATCGCGCACGGGTAGGATGGCATAGCCATCTCGTGAAAGCACCTGTGCGCGGAAAAATCGGCCCCTTTGGGGCCTTTTTTGTTGCTTCATCATCTTCTTTACAGGAACAAGGTGGAATTCAACCATGTTGAATACAGGCAGAGTTCATAATGCATCTCAATAGCGATTTCACCTTCGCCTCATCCGAGGCGCGGCTTTATGCCGGTTGGGAAGCTTCGGGCGCGTTTGCCGCGCAGCCGGAGAGTAACGCGCAGCCCTACACCATCATGATCCCGCCGCCAAACGTAACCGGCAGCCTGCATGTGGGCCACGCGCTGACCATGACATTGCAGGATATTCTTGTCCGTTACCGCCGCATGCAGGGGCGCGATGTGCTCTGGCAGCCAGGCACCGACCATGCGGGCATCGCCACGCAGATGGTGGTGGAGCGGCTGCTGGATAAGGAAGGCGTGTCCCGCAAAGATCTGGGGCGCGAAACGTTCCTCTCTCGCGTGTGGCAGTGGAAGGCTGCGTCCGGCGGCAATATCACCCGGCAACTGCGCCGCCTGGGCGCCTCGCCGGATTGGGCACGCGAGCGCTTTACCATGGATGAGGGGCTTTCCGTGGCGGTGCGCGAGGTATTCGTGCGGCTGTTCGAGGAAGGGCTAATTTATCAGGACAAGCGGTTGGTGAACTGGGATACCCAGCTGCAGACCGCGATCTCCGACCTTGAGGTGGAGAGTCGGGATACCAAGGGGAATATGTGGTATATTCGCTACCCCGTTGAGGGCGGCGAAGAGATTATCGTCGCCACCACCCGGCCGGAGACAATGCTGGCGGATACCGCCGTGGCGGTGCACCCGGAGAATGAAAAGTTCAAGCATCTCATCGGCAGACATGTGGTGCTGCCGCTGACGGAGCGGAAAATCCCCATCATCGCGGACGAGTATGCCGACCCTGAGAAGGGCACCGGGGCGGTGAAGATAACGCCCGCACATGATTTTAACGATTTTGAGGTTGGCAAGCGGCATGGGCTGGCCATGCCCTCGATGCTCGACAAGCAGGGCAGGATCACGCTGGCCGAGCTGGGCGAGATGCCGGAGTTTGTGCGCTCGCTTGAAGGGCAGGACCGGTTCGCGGCGCGTAAACTTATCGTGGCGGAGTTGGAGGCGCGCGAACAACTGGTGGAGGTGAAGGCGCACCAGAACATGGTGCCTTATGGCGACCGCTCGGGCACGGTGATTGAGCCGTATTTGACCACCCAATGGTATTGCAACGCGCATGTGCTCGCACAGCCGGCCATCAAGGCGGTTGAGGAAGGCCGCACCCAGTTTGTGCCCAAGCAGTGGGAGAATACCTTCTTCGCCTGGATGCGCGATATCCAGCCCTGGTGCATTTCCCGCCAGCTTTGGTGGGGCCACCGGATTCCCGCCTGGTACGACGAAGCCGGCAAGGTTTACGTGGTGCGCACTGAGGCCGAGGCACAGGCCAAGGCCGGGGCGGGTATCGCGCTCACGCAAGATGAGGACGTGCTGGATACCTGGTTTTCCTCCGCCCTCTGGCCCTTCTCCACGCTCGGCTGGCCGGAACAAACGCCGGAGCTGGCAAAGTACTACCCCACCGATACGCTGGTGACGGGGTTTGACATCATTCCCTTCTGGGTTGCCCGGATGATGATGATGGGCCTGCATTTCATGGGTGATGTGCCGTTCCGCACCATCTATATTCACGGGCTGGTGCGTGACGAAAAGGGGCAGAAAATGTCCAAGTCCAAGGGCAATGTGCTGGACCCTCTCACCCTCATCGACAAATTCGGGACGGATGCTTTGCGCTATTCCGTAGCCGCCGCCGCGGGCCAAGGGCGTGATGTTAAGCTGGGCGAGAAGATCGTCCAGACCAACCGCGCCTTCATCACCAAGATATGGAATGCCGCGCGGTTTCTGGAAATGAACGGGGTGAAGCCAAACCCAGCGTTCAAGCCTGAAAATGCGAAGCTGCCGCTGTGCCGCTGGATTCTTGCCCGCGCCAACGAGGCGATTACCGCCGCCACCGTCGGGTTGGATGCTTTTCGCCCGAGTGATTACGCCGCCGCCTGCTACCGCTTCGCCTGGGGCGATTTCTGCGACTGGTTCATCGAACTCGCCAAACCTGGCTTCACCAGCGAGGCCGATGCGCCGGAAATCCGCGACACGGCAGCCTATGTTCTGGGTGTGCTGCTGCGGTTGATGCACCCGCTGATTCCTTACGTGACTGAGGAACTATGGGATCATTTCGGCTATGGCGAGGCGTTCTCGCTGATTTCCGCATCTTGGCCCAAGGTTGCGACGGTAACCAATGTGGTAAGCGCACAATCTGAAATAGAATGGTTAAAGCTTCTTATTTCTGAAATTCGTACCGTTCGTTCGGAGATGAATGTCCCGCCTTCACAGAAATCGCCGGTGCTGTTTTTGGATGCGACAGACATCGCTATGACGATTGCACAGCGGTGGGATGAAGCAATTTCCCGCATGGCTCGCGCCAGCAATGTTGCTTTTCTGCAAGGTCCAGTTCCAAAAAACGCTGCTCAGTTATCGCTGGACGGGGCAACGGCCGTTTTGCCGCTGGAAGGGCTGATTGACCTTGAAGCAGAAAAGAAGCGCCTTGCCACGGCTCTTTCCAAAGCCGAAGGAGAGTTGAAAAAGGTCCAGGCCAAGCTGGCGAACACGGATTTTACCTCCCGCGCGCCGGAATCGGTTTTGGAAGAACACCGCGAGCGTGAGCAGAGTTTCGCCAACGAGGCAAAACGCCTTGAGGCCGCGCTGGCGAGGTTGGCCACTTTGGAACAGAAAAATGGTTAGCCGCCCTTGGAAACGCTAGCCGTACCGGGAGAGCGCCCCAGGAAGACGGCAAAGCGCGAGACGATGCGCAAGTAATCGTGCTGGGTCTTGGCACAAAACCCACGCACGTTCATGTCCTCGATCATCCGCTGGCGCAGATCGTTGGGCGCAGGCATGGCAACTGGCTTGGTCATGGAAGGCTCCTTTGCAATGAAAGAAGCCAACATCCTCAGACCGGGCCGTCCCAGCTCTCAACAGAAACCAAGCCGCGGGCCCTACGCTACGGCCTCACCGAAAGCACCAATCCCGCGCAGCGGGTTCGTTCTCCGTGGAGACTTTCGTACGCCCGCGGCGCCCGAAACTCTCCACGAAAAGCAGTCACAGTTAGAGGTCCTTATGGGATAACTCTCTCTCCGCCCATAGGCCCCCACAAGACCACCCACGTCACAAAATCATCGGAAATATTTTCAAATCTGTGTTCGGCAAGCGCTGCAACGAACAATGCGTCGCCTACCTTTGCAGGGGTCACTGTGCCTTCAACGATGAGATTGGCAGTACCAGAAATTACTAGATATATCTCATCCTGGTCATGCGGTGATTGCCTATCTACTCCACGGGGAGCAAACGCCTCTAGCAGCATTGATCCATGTTTTAACGCAGCTGCAAAGGGCTCACCGGTCGGCCATTCCTCGGTTGAAGGCCCAGGAAGGCGAGCCAAAACATCGCTTAAGGAAGCTTTCACGTATCGCTCCGTTTCCGGTTAGCCAAGACAATATTGAATGCAACTTGGTTCGCAGGCAAGTCAGCAGACGACCCATGACGGTCGCGTGCTCAAATTAGCGAACAACCAAAGAGCAGACTCTGCTTAGCCCGCCTACAAGACAATGACTTTTGGAGTCTGCAGAATTGGCTTAAGATTGCTTGTTTTTGCTGGGCTGCGTGCCCCGCAAATCACCTGATAAATCGGCAAGCCATGCTGAGCTGTCCCGCTGTCAGCGAATAAGCGGATATTTGCGATGATCATTCGTAATTCTCCCAGAGTGTTCGATGGGTGCATCGGGTTTGCGTCAAGATTCGTGAACTCGACCAAATGACGACGCCCTTTTTCAAGGGGTGGAGGGGGATCATCTAGTGGGGCGCCTACAAAATACGGTATAGCGCGTGACCGGCCTAGGATAATATCGGGTAATATAAGAGGTCTAAAGCCGTCTAAGCCATACTGTAAAACGGCATGGCAATAGGCTATTTTGGCGATGGCCCGGGCAAATAGCGAGATATTTATTGCCGCCTTGCTCCTCACCATAAAATCGTCATCCTGCTCGAGACCAAGTATCTCGGGCATGTTCGGCGGAAGGTGGTGGTACATATGGCAATAGACTTCGGGAAACGGATCGTCGATTGACGCCCGGCGGTAAAAACCAGGGAGGCCCCAAACAGGCATAGCAAGGGAATAAGGGCGGCAATCGACCGTTAGATCACGTTCGACCTCCGAGCCCTTGATGGTGAAATTAACGGCTGGTAGCTTCGGCTGATTTTCCGGGCGCCGGGATGGAGAACCAACATGCCGCCGATATTCGTAGAAAACTGCACGGGCTAAATGTGTATCAACTGGATTTATAGTATTCTGACAGGTCACGCAGTTTGCGTTCTTAATCTCGGTTTCGCCCTGTAACGAGAAAGGAATGATGTGTTCGCTCCGGAGACCATTTTTGCCCCCATCGCTTCCACAATAGATGCACCGTCCGTATCCCGGATATTTTTTGCCCTGAATATCGTTCCATTCCACGGTATTTACTCCATGAAATCAACAAAGACGGATGAGTGTAACGTTACCCATTGCCTTCATGTCTCATCCCGATTGAAGAGCTTTATTCATCCTACGAATTCGTGGGCACCTCGGCAATGACCGCTTATTAGGGTTAACGTCCAAAACCCGCCATTCCGCTCCCCCCCCCCATCCCGGTCACCGGTTGTCGCGTATTTTTGTCGTAAGTATACGAATGCTGCGACAAAGATACGCGACAAGAAAATGCTAGGCTGGCCGGGAGGCCGCCTACCTGTCGCATAATTTACAAGTTACGCGGCATACGCATTCCCCCATTTCCGAGAGAGCGGTCAGGCCAACCTGTGTCGTGCAAGCCACTGGCGAGGCGACATGCCTAGCTCCGCGTGAAACGCGGCCCGAAGTGCATGATTGTCTGGAAAGCCGCTGTGCTCGGCGACGTTGTCCAATCCTCTCATACCAGCCAGGAGCAACTCTTGCGCTCGTGCCAAACGCAACCGCCGCAACCATTCTCCGAGGCTGCCGCCGGTACGGACGCGGATGTGCCTAGTTAGGCTACGGCGGCTCATCCCCAAACGACCGGCCAACTCATCGAGGGTTGGTGATCGCCTGGGGTTTTGACGAATTTCGTCGAGAACCACCGCTAGCCGCATGTCCGCTAAGGAGGTGATTGCCGGCCGTTCAACAAGCTGCGGTTGGTTGCCGGATCGCTGTGGGGCGACAACGAGATGACGCGCAATGCGATTTGCTTCCCCCGCACCCGCAATGCGCGCCAAGACATGCAGACAGCAATCCAGGCCGGATGCGATTCCAGCCGACGTTAGAATAGCCCCTTCATCGACAAAGATTGCTCCAGCATCAACGGATACATTAGGAAACCTTTCGGCAAAAGCGTCGATCCGAGCCCAATGTGTCGTCGCTCGCCGCCCGTCCAGCAGGCGCGCTTGGGCAAGCCCAAAGGCACCCAAGCAAAGACCAACCACGATGGCCCCTCGCGCTTGCGCGCACTGTAGTGCGTCAATGATATCAGCCGGCACGGGCTCGGCATGATCTCTCCAGCCTGGAAGGAAAACCACATCCGCATCGCGCGTTGCCTCCAGCCGGTGAGGAACTTCGATCGTCAGCCCACCAGCAGCCAGAATACGGGATTGAACGGCACAGACATCAACCCGATGGCCAGCGGACAGGAACGGTTCACCGAAGACGGCCAGTGGCGTCGACAGCATGAAGGGGCTGATTTGATCATAAGCAATGACAGCGAGGCGCATTGGCCCAGTTTATACGGATAATGTCCATCGGGCCACTTATGGCCGGATGCGTTTTCCGGAAAAACTATTGATTATCACCAGAAAGGTAGTGCAGATGGCTCGCAGCCTGATCGTTATCGACATTCAGAACGACTACTTCCCGGGAGGTGTCTTCCCCCTTTGGCAGGCCGAAGAGACCGAAGCTCGTATTATCTCAGCCATCCACCACGCGCGAGAAAACGGCGACAGGGTGATCCTGATCAAGCATGTCTCGACCGCCCCAACGGGTCTTTTCGCGGCAACGAGCTCAGGCGTAGATATCCGTCCAGGGATTCTCGATACCGTGGGCGATGCGCCGATCGTGATCAAGCACGTCGCGGATGCATTTCAGGATACTCGCCTAACCGAGTATCTATGTGGTGTGCGGGAGTTGCTCATCTGCGGAATGATGACGCAAAACTGTGTTGTATTCACAGCCTTGTCGCGGGCAGCAGATGCATTTCACGTCCGTGTTGTAGAAGACCTATGCACTGCCCCAACCGAGATGATTCATCGAATTGCCCTTAATGCCTTGCGTTCGAAGACCACAGTCGTGAAGGCCACCGAGATATGGGGCAATGCAAGCTGACTTTGGGCGCCATCATTCCTATTTGAATATTTGTCGCGCAACTTAAAATTTATGCGACAATCAGTGCTGGAGGGGGAAAGCGATCATAGCACTGACGTAGAGGGGGATTGGACCACCAAATTCTCGGCTATGGTCACCTCTGCTGAGGGAACGGAGTTGAAGAGTTTCACGACCGCAGCACGCGCCAGTTTTAAATCCCCGGTGAACAGGTAGGTCGTCGAACCACCTTCACCTGCGGGTAAATCTACGCTCTCGCGCCTCAAGATCGAAGCGACTTCTGCCGTGACGGTCGCAGCGCTGTCTACAAATCCAAAGGTATTGCCAAACTCAGCCTGGATCGTGGGCTTCAGGAAGGTGAAATGGGTCGAGGCAAGCACGAGTTGATCGGCACCGGCTGCGGCAAGGGGGCTCAAGGCTTCGCGCAGGATGGTTCGAAGTGCAGGCGTGTCGGTTTCCCCGCGCTCCAGCATAGGGACCAGATCGTTGTGCCAGGTCCGGAGGACGCGCACCCCCTTGGGAGTAGCGAAGCGGGAAACAAGATCGCCTAGCAGTTGGCTGTGCGCCGTCGCCTGCGTGCAGAGAACGCCCACGACTTTCGACCGCGTGACATCGACGGCAAGGCTTACTGCTGGATTGGTGCCGATGATGGGGAGCGCGAAGCGCGCCCGCAGGTCGGTCAAGGCAACCGTGGTGATTGTGGAAGACCCGAGCACCAATAGTTTGATCTGTCGTTGTAGAAGCGTGGCAGCGGCCTGCTGGATGAGGCGCAGGATGTCCCCCTCGGCGCGTGCCCCATAGGGCGCATTCTGCGAGTCTCCAAAGTAGACGAAGCTCTCCTGGGGCATCACCTGTTGAAGTGCGCGGAGGATGCTAAGCCCGCCAACTCCGCTATCCAGGATGCCGATTGGGTAAGAAGCGTGCGGTGACGAACCCATGATGCGCTCCAACGAACGTAAGAAAGAGGCGTCTTCACGGGCGCCATATAGAAGCTTACCTATATAGAATTTTTCCTATATGGAAGTGGAGATGACGTCAGCTCCTGATTTTCTGCGCGCCCTGGCGAACGAGAAGCGGCTTCACGTGCTGGAGTGGCTGCTGAACCCGACAGCGAACTTTCCGCCCCAGGTGGATGGTGATCTCGTCGCGGATGGGGTTTGCCTCGGAGCTATTGTGCGGAAGCTGGCGGTGAGTCAGCCCACCGGGACAGCACATATGAAGATTCTGATGGAGGCGGGTCTGATTGAGGCTAGACAGATCAAGAATTGGGTCTTCTTCCGGCCTAATCGAGAAGCAATAGCCGTTGCCCTTGAAGACCTGCGGAGCAGACTCCCTGTGAGCAGTCTGAAGTGAAGAACTGCCAAGGATCGATCACAGGTGTCGCATAACTTAGGATTTACGCGACATTGCTGGATGGCGAGGTCGTGTTTGCCACGCGAAGCACCGTCTCCTGGTGGCATGGAAAGTCGGCCACGCGAACGCAAACAATCCCAAAAGCCGCCAGGCCAAGCTATCAGCAGAAAACATTTACACCTTTGGAAGGTCTGCTTCAGAGCATCCAATTAGAGCCCGGGAATGACCCGCAAGGGCGCAATCGCGCCGGAAGTGGCCGTCGGAGGTATGAACATTCCTGCCGCCCACGACCATGCTCAGGGCAGGCGCATAAATGGATCATGTACTGCCACACCCAGCGGCTCAAAATGCCGCAGGTTGCGGGTCAGGATGGTCAGCCCGTGGTGCTGGGCGGTGGCGGCGATGATGATGTCGGCGAGGCCGGGCGCATGACCCTGGCCACGGGCGCGGTCTGATAGACACCCTGCCAGGCGGGCGCTGGCCACGTCGAATGGCAGGATGCGCGCCGCGTAGAGGTGCAACACGGTCTCCAACCAGGCGGTTAGGTCACGGGCTTTGCGGGTTGCCCCCTCACGGTTGGCCTTGGCGATGCCGTCCTCAATCTCGGCGATTGTGACCGTGGAGAGAAATAAATCGGCCGAGTGGGCATCCATCCAGGCGGCCAAATCGGGCAGAGGGACGCGCGAGGGCGCGCGCGCCGAGATGACATTGGTGTCGACGAGATACAAGGATCAGAGGCCGCTATCACGGAGTGGGGATTGGTTGCGTAGCGGCAGATCGTCCGCATCGAGCGGGGCAGCCATCAGCAATTGGCCGAAGGAGGGCACATGCGAGAGCCGCTGCCATTCTTCGAAGCTGAGAATGACCGCCTCGGGCTTTCCGTGGCGGGTGATAATGGCGGGCTCGCCGCGTAAGGCCTCATCGACCACAGCCGACAGGCTGGCCTTGGCGTCGCGAAGTTGAATTTCCCGCATGGCGGCCTCCGAGAGGTGGGGTGAACTACAGTAGTCATATTTAGGGCTATGTGCTGGGACGGGCAAGGGTAATGTTCCCAGGCGGCGGCGCTGTAGGTCATTGAACGGGGGCTGAAGGCACGGCGGGGGATATCGGGTCGGTCCATACCGGCATGAAACAATAATGCCGTCCGCTGGCATCTTGCTGCATGGATTTGCGGCAGGCGGCCATGGCGGTGACGCCGTCATTATCCTGCATCAGATGCCCCCAGGCGAGGGCCTCGGCAGGGCTGGTCATGGCGGCGGGGATCACATGCGCGGCGATTTCAGCCTGGAATCGGCCATCATTGAGCCCTGCGGCATAGGTGAACAGGCTGGGCACCAGGATGGCCAGCGCCAATGCCAGACCCAGACCCACGATGCTGCGGATACGCAGCGTGGTGATTTTCATGCGCATGGTGCGGTCCGCGGCATCGGCCAGTTGCGGCGCTAGCTGGTTGACGATGTCCATGCCCGAGGCGTGTACCCGGGCAATGGCTTCATCGGCGATCACCCCGGTCTGGGTCTTCAGCGTGTTGGCGATGTCGATCTGGGTGGCTTCGCTGGCTTGGTAGAGATCGCTCAGCGCGCCGACACACACGGCCAGGGCCTGGAGCTGCTCCGCCAGAGGGTCGCTTTTCAGGGCGGCGGCCGCGGCGGCGCGGCGCAGGATCATCTGCGCGTCGCTGATCTGCTCATGCAAGGCCTCCCGGCGCGCGGCGGGGCTTATGGGATCCATGATCTGACCCCCGCGAAGCGGCGATCCATGGCATCAAGCCAAACGCGGACCCGGGCAGCATCGAACAGCCCCAGCGAGGGCGTGACGGTGCCATCGCGCGCGGCGGCGAAGCTGCATTGGCGGCTTTCCACGGCCTCGGCGGCGTGCAGCCGGGGCATCCAGAGCTTCACACAATCTGCCGCCAGACGAGCATACGCATCCGACGCGGTGAGACGAGCAAAGGCCCGCTCACGGGTTGCGCCGGGCTCAATGCTATATTCGTTGAACACCAAGGCTTGCGCCGCAGGGGTGAACCCACGTGCGGCCAGGGTGAGGGCGGGGAGCAAATCCTCGGGCTGGGCGCCGGTGAGGTGGAACATGATTGGCGCCATGCCGGCGGCCTCGATATGCGCCGCCAGGCCCGGCATCTCGGCGGCAAGGGAGCGTAAGGTGGTATCCCCGCCGCCCAGATCGACAAGGGCGGATTGCCGCTCATTGATGCAATATTCGATCAGCTCCTGCAGCCAAGCGGTGACCCCGGCCGGATTATCGGTCTCTGGCCGGGCCACATCGGCAAAATAGGCGGAGAAGGTGGCATTGCTGGGATCGACATCGGCCAAAATCGGCGTGCCGCCATTACGGATCGAGGTTTCGGTGAGCCAACGCAGCAGGGTGGTTTTACCCGTCTTGCCCCGCCCGGCGGCGAAGATGATCTTGGCTTGGCCCGTGAGATTGATCCCTTGTCCGATCTCAGGCTCGGTTTCCTGAGGCGGCGCCAGGCTGACGATATCGGCGCGTGGGCTAGTGAATTTCGTCATATTTGGGCGGTAGGGGGTGGCGCCCGACGGTTTGCCACCGTTCATCGCGGGGGCCGGTTTGGAATTGTCTTTGGACATTGGCTCTACTCCTTGGGTTCAGGCGGCCCGAATGTCAGGCGGCGGTTACGTTCGATCTCTGCGCGTTCGGTCTCACTCAGCACACGTGGCGGCTCAGCGATGCGGAATGTTGCTGGTTTGAAACGTGGAACGCCAGATGCCGAGGGTGGTGGCGTGGCCTGTGAGATCAAAGCCGTGGGCGGCGCCGGCGCAACGGGTGTAGGCGTCGACACCGAATCCGGCGGAGGCTTGTTACGTCCATAGCCCTTCAACGGCTGCCGAGCCCGGCTGAAATCGCTTTGTAGCCATTTGGCGGTCCAAGGCTTGCCGGTGCCATAGGTGATCTCCGCCTTGGTCAGGGCTTGCCCGACGGATGCCCAGGACCATGCGCCATGCACAAGATCGAGTAGCATGTTTTGGTGCTGACGGAACCAGGGGCGCAACACATCTCCCGGCCGCCAGAGCTGGCGGAATTGATCGGCCAGGATTTCAATCTCGTCTTCTGTGGGTTTGCGTTTACGTGGCATCAGCAGCGTCTTTGCTTGGAAAAATCAGACGCGCATTGTTCATATTCGGAGCAAGCTTTTCAACTTCCGAATCGGAATCTTGACAAGCTGGCTATCTCTTTGCCCAGCTCATTGACGATCTCATTTCATATCTCTTTCCATACCCCGTTCATCATCTCGTTCACCACCTCATATACCATCTCTAATCTCGTCTGCCGGGTGTGGTAGTGGGTTATGCGGCTACAACAGACCAAGGAATGCTAGCGCATGCGGGTGCGGTAATATGCCCGGGGTTAGGCAACCCGATTTCACGGCCAAAGTGCATTCTGCTCTTGTTCCCGTGACATTACCGATGTTTCAATTTAGGCAACCATTCGTAACGCGGTAATGCAATTTCGCGTTGTCTCCGCTCGACCGGGAGGCTTGTTATGATAGCCGGTGCAATGATCGCTACGAAGAGATCGTGACGCAGATTGGAACAGCGAATAGTTTTGCGGAAATGCAAAGGGTGGCCGTCGGTATATGCGGAGTATATCATCTCGCCAATATCGCATATCACGCGGCTTATCTTCGGGGCGCTCAAAGTTTCAACCCGATCTTGGTTCTGACTTATGAGTCTGAATGGATCGAACGTTATAAAAACAATGATTACTTCAAAATTGATCCGGTGGTTGTGTCTGGCACCAAAGGTTTCCTGCCGCTGGATTGGGCGCATCCTGACCGCGATAATCATGTGGCCCGGGATTTCTTCGCGGAAGCTGACCGGTTTGCTGTTGGCCGGCTAGGGATGACTTGGACCTTGCGCATTGCTTCAAATCTTCTGGCGTTTTAACGGAATAGATTCACTTTGGTCAGATCCACCACTTGGCTGGCACGCCCATTCATCACGGCCTTCAACAGGAACAGGCCGAAGCCCTTAACATCCTTCGCGGTGGTTTTTGGCGGCATCACTAACTCCTGCCGGGCGGAGACCACATCCAGCAGCGCCGGGCCGGGATGGGCCAGCACCTCCCGCACCCCGGCCTCCAGATCCTGCGGCTTTTCCACCCGCACGCCCTTCACCCCCATGGCGCGGGCCATGGCGGCGAAATCCGGGTTCTGCAGGTCCGTGCCGGTGTCCAGAAAGCCATTGGCCTTCATCTCCAGCTCCACGAAGCCAAGCGTGCCGTTATTCAGCACGATCACCTTCACCGGCAGCTTCAACTGCGAGAGGGTGAGGAAATCCCCCATCATCATCGCAAACCCGCCATCGCCCGAGAGGGAAACCACCTGCCGCCCGGGAAACGCCGCCTGCGCGCCGATGGCCTGGAGCAGCGCATTGGCCATGGAGCCATGGTTGAAGGAACCCAGCAGCCGCCGCCCCCCGCCCAGCTTCAAATAGCGCGCCGCCCAGACGGTGGGGGTGCCGACATCGCAGGTGAAAATGGCATCGGGCGCCGCCAGTTCGCTCACCAGCCGGTTGAGCTGCTGGGGGTGCACATGCTTGCTGGTGGGGGTAATCTTGGCCAGCTCGTCCAGCTCCGTCCGGGCGGCATGGTAGTCAGCCACCGCCACACGCAGAAAACTCTCATCCTGCTGCTGCGCCAGGCGCGGCAGCAGGGCGGTCAGCGTCTCCTTCACATCGCCCACCAGCCCCTTGGTAAGGGGGCAGCGATTACCCAGCGCCTCCGGCCGGATGTCGATCTGCACTACCGTGGCCGCTTCGGGGTAGAATTGCCGGTAGGGAAAGCCCGTGCCCAGCATCACCAGCGTGTCGGAGCTTTTCAGCGCCTTATAGCCGGAAGCGAAGCCGATGAAGCCGGTCATGCCAACGTCGTAGGGATTATCGTGCTCCACATGCTCCTTGCCGCGCAGCGCGTGCACAATCGGCGCCTGCAGCTTCGCGGCCAGGGCGATCACCTCGTCATGGGCACCCTCGCACCCCGCGCCGCACAGAATAGTGGTGCGGCTGGCAGCGTTCAGCAGCGCGGCGGTTTCGTCCAAAGCCGTGTCAGACGGGCGAACGACCGGCGGCTCCGGCAGCAGGAATTCCGGCACCTCCGCCTTCAGCTCCTCGAGCGCCACGTCGCCGGGGATGATCACCACCGCCACCCCCTTGCGCGCCACGGCGGTGCGGATGGCGCGTTCCAGAATCTGCGGCAGCTGGCGGGGGGTGGAAACCAGCTCACAATAATGGCTGCACTCCTTGAATAGAATCTCCGGGTGCGTGGCCTGGAAATAATCGATCCCGATCTCGGTGCTGGGAATATGCGCGGCAATGGCCAGCACCGGCGCCTGCGAACGGTGCGCGTCAAACAGCCCGTTGATGAGGTGCAAATTGCCCGGCCCGCAACTGCCAGCGCATACCGCGAGTTGGCCGGTGAGCTGCGCTTCTGCCCCGGCGGCGAAAGCCGCCCCTTCCTCATGGCGCATATGTTTCCATTCGATGTGCCCCTGCGCGCGCAGCGCATCGGTAAAGCCGTTCAGGGAATCCCCCACCACGCCATAAACCCGCCGTACCCCCGTCGCCGCCAGGGTTGCCGCCATATAAGAAGCCGCGCTTGCCTGCATGTTGTGTCTCCCGATGATGCGTTCACTCTGCCCAGTCACAAGTCCGATTAGCCGAATTCCACGATCCTAGTAATCTACTCTCATCACTTGAGGCTAGTTTCTCGATTGGGTCAGGCCTTGCCGGTACATCCCTAGTGTCCAGACATACCCGATCAAGACCATCACTGTCGTATTATCTTATCGACATATCAACCGATAACTCTTGAAAGAAAAGGACATAGCTTGCTTAAAAGACGCTTGACATATCGGTTGGAGATGCCCCGCACCCTAAATCACTCAGCTCAATATTATCCATCTCGACTATGCCGCATGATCGAGCTGTCTCAAGCGCCCCGACACAAAAAATCCAGTAGGCTATAAATGCTCGTGCCCCGGGTCAATGCAAACAACCAAGGGTAGCGCGATGGAATCATAAAGCGCCTCTTCCGCCGACGGGTCAGACTACCCAAACCAGTGCTAGAGGAAAAAATGCATAGCTCCCATTCAAGCAAACCTGTCCGAGGATTGCTGAGTTTTGGGTAGAACAGCGCAATCGGATCGTACAGGAGCAGCTACGGGGCTGTCCCATCCATCTCCGACAGAAATGCTGCACGATTTGTCGGACTTTCAAACCGATAAAATTCAATACGCGCAAATCTTAATAAAATCATAAGGGAAAATTTTTGGCATGTATATGGAAGTTATTGCAAGGGTATCTGGCAATTCCAACCACTCAGGTATCCCATAAGTAAATTGGACAATTGGGAACTTTCAGTTGATTCAGGCCCGTGCATCGCGCCGCCAGCGGCCGGGTGGCGTTCTGAACATTTTTGAAAATACGCGAGTGAAATGGCTTTGGTCGGTGAAGCCGCAATCGACAGAGATTTCCGCCAGGGAGAGTGTGGTTTCACGTAGGAGCGTTCTAGCTTTTTCGAGCCGCCGCCAAGTTAGCCATTGATGCGGAGATTGCCCGGTGGAGGTGCGGAAAGAGCGGTTAAAATGACCGGCGGAGACGCCGCAAGCCTTGGCGATCTCGGCAATGGAGAGGTTGCCGTTCAGATGGTTGCGGAGCATCTCCTTCGCCAGGGCTTCCTGGCGTTTGGACAGGTAGCTGACGCGCATGCCGGAGGATTGAGGCTCCAGAGTATAGTGCTCGAAGAGATGCGCGGCGATGGTAAGGGAAAGCTGGTCTAGCACGAGAGTGCTGTATTCTCCGGGGCGTTCGAACATCGGCAATATCGCGCGCAGCAAATTGCCGATCACCGGGTCACTGTTGGCCTGCACATCTTTCAGGCGGGCAGTGATTTTCAAATCAAGATCGGCCCGCAATTTCTGGGAGGCAGCGCTGGGGAGTTCCATCAGAACGAAATCAAATCCTCCAGTAAGGTCGGCTTTGTAACGATCTTCAAAGTCGCGGACATAGATCGCGTTGTGGGTGAAATGATGAAGAGTTGGCTGACCCTTTTTGAAAATCTTCCGCTCATGGCCAGATGTCATCGAGGCGCCGATGAGATAGCCCCTGTCCGCGGGCGGCGTTTCTATCTGGCCGAGGCGGATGCTGGTGCTGACCTTATGGTAAAAGCGTATATATTGGCTATCGAGGCTCTGATCGCAGAGCAGCTTTTCTAGATTACAACCAAGGCTGTCACGCTTTACCGGGACCAGGGAAGGGAGAGGGGCGGCTTGGTCCCGTTTCATTCACGTCATACCGCTTTGTGCGGCCACAGACGATGTGAGGCCGGGGTGAGGACGCTGCGGAAAAACATGGTTAGCAAAGACAAGCCGGAACACACCATGCCCTTTCTCTGCCAGGGGTAGGACTGGCTTGTAAAGTTTTATCTCTGAGATTGGAGGCCCGCGGCGTGTTAATGTATCTCAAAGAGATATTTGAGGCATTATTCGGTACGGGAGATAGGAAGCGGCAATTTAAATTCAATCAGTACGCTAAATTGATGCAAATCTGCCGCCAGGGCCACCCCGCGGCTTAGAGGCCATAGGAGATCTGCACCCCGACATAATCGCCATTATGTCCGCCGGCGCGGCGGATGACGTTGCCGACCTGGAAATGCACCGCCTCTATGGCGAAGGCGGCGGAACGGCAGATGGTCCAGTCCAACCGAATCTGGCCGTATGTGCCCGTATAGGTGCCGGGTTGCCCCGCCGTGCCGGCCACGGCGATATCGGGCTGAGTATAAACCGCATCCGCCGTGGTCTGCCGCCATTGCGGTGCGATCGCCAGCATGAGCTTGAGCGCGCTGGTGGGGTGCAGGGTGATCGAGGGCTTGACCTGCACGAAATTCACATAGCCGGAATAGCCCGCCAGGGTGAGGTAGGAGCCGTTGGGGAACATAGGGTTGAAACTGCCCAGCGTATGGCCGTGCGGGTTTGAGTTGCCCGAAGCGGCATCCAGCTGCAGGCCAAGCCGCGGCTTCCATGGCGTCTTCTGAAAACTATAGCCGGCCAACGCACCAACCGCCCAGGCGAAAACCCCATCCGGCCCTACCTGGCCAAGCTGAATCATCGTCTCCGCATCCCAATCGACCGGGCCGGATTTACCAGACATATGAACGTCGAAATTCTCCCGCCGCTCATCACCGGAGACGGTGAGATAGTGGCTACCCGCCTGGGTATAATGGGTGAAATAGGCGGCGAGGCTGGTGGAGGCGTTAAGCTGCCGCTCCACACGAAAGCCAGAGAGGGTGAGTTTGGTGGAGCTGTAATCGTCGAATACACGCTCATTTCTGTCCTGCACGGGGCGGCTATAGAAGCTGATGATGCGCCAAGTCCCAATCTCGTAATCCGCCCAGGCGGCGTCGTAGGATTGGCGGATGTTCGGCCCGTCGCGCACGGAGATGAAGCGCTGCAGATCGAACGCGAATTGCTGGCGGCCCAGGCGCAGGCGCAGGAGGCCGCCCGCCACCGGCTCGGTCAGGGCGGCGAAGGCCTGTTCGACATCGAGCTGGTTTTCATCCACGGGTGTCAGGCGGGCTTTGCCAGGCGCGAAATCGCTTTGCAGCTGCATGAACACTTGCAGCTGCCGGGCGACATGCAGGTCGCCATGCAGCTCCATCCGGCTAAGCAGGTAGTTTTGCGCCGGATAGTTCTTCACGCCGAAATTCACGGCGTTGTTGCTCTCAAATCGCTCGCGGATGTTCACGCCGAAGGAGAGATAGGTGTCAGGATCCTTCGGCGCGAGCGGGATATATTTCAGCCCGTCGAGCGGGGCGGGGGGCACGCGCTTATCCGCTAGGACCGACCAATCCTCCTGCCAGCGGTTGAACATGATCACCGGCCGGGCGGGAGGGGCGGGTTGCGTCTGGGCCTTGGCCTGCCATCCTCCGCACACCGCCAGAGCGAGCATCCCGCCGTGCAGGAAATCTAGACGGGCCATGAGGGAGCGTTACCGGCCGAGCTGCTGATGAATTTCGGCGATATAGCCGCCCGGGAAGTCCAGCATCGCGCTCTCCCGCCCACCGGCGGTGACGGGTGGGGTGAGCAGCTTCACCCCCGCCGCCTGCGCCTTGGCGAGGGTGGCGTGCAGATCCTTCACCTCATAGCCGGTCATTTCCCGGCCGTATGGGTAGGGCAGATGCCCGTCCGTGACATAGACGGCGACGCGGCCGAAGCCGGATTCGATGCGCACCAGCCGGAAATGCCCGCCCGGCTCGCCAATCTCCTCGCCCGGCGCGTCGGGGTTGTCCGAGACGATTTTGCCGTGGGCGAAGGCGGTGAAGCTGTGCACGAATTCATCCGCCTTGCCCGGGGAGACATAGACGCGGTTTTCCGGGACGGTTTGCAGCGCCCCGTAATGCGGCGCTTTAACGTGCCAGTATAGCTGCATGTTTACCCCGCCCGGCCACTGGATGATGGCATCCCGGCCGATCGGATCGGGGAAGGTGGATACGGTGACGGCCGCGCCATTCTGGCGGGCTGCGGCGACGGCTTCGTCCATATCCGTCACCAGATAGCCTGTGCGCTCATTGCCGAACGGATAGGGAGTAGGGGTTTTGAAGCCGAATACCGAGATCGTGCCGACCGGCGTCAGCACGAGCTGGGAGATGGTCTGGCTCGGCGTGGGGGTGACCTGAAACACGCCCCGGGGCGAGGTGTGGCCCCCGAACGTGGCGACGACGCTGGCGACGAACCGGTCGAAATCCTGCGGCGGCACATAGACATGGGTGGTGTCGTATTGTGGGCCGACAGAGGGGGGCACTGCTGAGGTTTGGGCCAGGGCAGTACTGGCGGGCAGGGCGAGAGCCAAGCTAGCGGTGAGGGAAAAGGCACGAAACTGACGCATTCTGAGGTTCCTGTATTTTTAACCGGGCCTGAGCTTCACGCCCGCAAGCTGGTGCGGGGGAGGTAGGGGGCCATTGCGACCAGCACGAGGCCCGCGATGAGCCCGAGATGTTCGAAGAATGTGTTGAGGGCCATCATCTGCGCCGCCCCATGCAGGGCCCAGAAACGGTCGGCTGTCAGCATGGCCACGAAGGTCAGGCAGCCAAGCCCGCCCGCTCCCAGCCAGACCGCCCGGTAGGCCAGCACCAGCGCCGAGCCGCCCAGCTCGACGATGATGGCCATGGCCGCCCAGAGCCAGGCCGGATGCAGGCCGAAATGCGCCTGCTCCTGCACGGCACCCGGGACGTTCAGCAGCTTGGTCACGCCGCCGAGCAGATAGGCCGAGACCAGCGCAAGCCGGGCGGCCGGCCAGAGCAACGGGGCACTTAAGATGGATTGGATGAGACGCGGCGTCGCCATGGGGCTCACACGGCCCAGCAGGCGCAGCCCAGCGCGCCCCAAAAGGATTTAAGGTCGCCCACCGGAAGGCGCGCCCCCCAGGCAGGGGCGTGGTTATGCCCATGCACGCCGCAGGAGTTGGCGCAGCCGCAGAAATTCATGCTGGTTCGGGAGAGCTGGCTGGCGGGCCTTTCGCCCCAGGCGGCGTAGCCGCCGAAGCGCCGCACGGGCGACCAGTCTGGCATGGCGGGTGGGGGCGGTGTGTCGTCCAGTGCGGTGAAACTGCCGGCGCCATAGACCACCTTGCCGCCGACCAAGGTGAGGTCGGCGGTGATATCCGCGATCTCCGCTTCCGCGCAGGCGAAATAATCGGCGCTGGGCACGATCATATCCGCGAGATAGCCTGGCGCGATCCGGCCGCGCTGGCCTTCCTCGTTATTGAACCAGGCGACATTCTCGGTCCACATGCGCAGGGCGGTCTCACGGTCCAGGCAATTATGCGCCGGGGTGACGCGCAAGCCGCCGACGGTGCGGCCCGTGACCAGCCAGGAGAGGCAGACCCAAGGGTTGTAGGAGGCGACGCGCGTGGCATCCGTTCCGGCGGAGACTTTAGCGCCCTTGGCTAACATGCGGGCAACTGGCGGGGTAGCCTCCGCCGCCTGGAAGCCATAGCGTTCGACGAAATATTCCCCCTGATAGGCCATGCGGTGCTGAATAGCGACGCCGCCGCCCAGGGCGGCAATTCGGTCGATAGATTTTTCAGAGATGGTTTCTGCATGGTCGAAGAACCAGTTGAGCCCGGCCAGCGGCGTGTCTTTATTGACCTTCTCGAACACGTCCAGAGCGCGGGAGATGGTTTCGTCATAGGTGGCGTGCATGCGCCAGGGCCAGCGGTTTTGCGCCAGCACGCGCAGAACCTCTTCCAGTTCGCCTTCCATCTCCGGCGCCATGTCCGGGCGGGGCTGGCGGAAATCCTCGAAATCAGCGGCGGAGAAAACCAGCATTTCACCGGCGCCATTATGGCGGAAATAGTCCGTCCCCTGCTTATAGGTCGTGGATTTCGTCCAGTTTAGGAAGTCTTCTTTTTCCTCCTTTGGCTTTTGCGTGAAGAGGTTGTAGGCGATACGCACGGTGAGCTGACCAGCGTCTGAGAGATCTTGGATTACCTTGTAATCCTCGGGGTAATTTTGGAAACCGCCGCCAGCATCGATGGCGCCGGTAACGCCGAGCCGGTTCAGTTCGCGCATGAAATGCCGGGTGGAGTTGAGCTGATATTCGTAAGGCAGCTTCGGGCCTTTTGCCAATGTGGCGTAGAGAATGCCCGCATTGGGCTTGGCCAGCAGTAGGCCGGTGGGGTTGCCCGCCGAGTCGCGCGTGATCTCGCCGCCGGGCGGCTCGGGAGTGTCTTTCGTATAGCCGACCGCGCGCAGAGCCGCCGCGTTCAGGAAGGCGCGGTCGTAAAGATGCAGCAGGAACACAGGCGTTTCCGGCGCGACGGCGTTGAGCTCCTCGATCGTCGGCAGACGCTTTTCGGCGAATTGATGTTCGGTGAACCCGCCAACCACGCGCACCCATTGCGGCGGCGGGGTGATGGCCACCTGGCGCTTGAGCATGTCCATGGCATCCGCGAGGGAGCGCACGCCATCCCAGCGCAGCTCCATGTTGAAGTTCAGTCCGCCGCGGATGATATGGAGATGATTGTCGATCAACCCTGGCAGAACGCCACGCCCCTGCAGGTCGATCCGCTTGGTATGATCGCCCGCCAGCGGGAGAATATCCTTGGTATCGCCGATGGCGATGAATTTGCCATCCTTCACCGCCGCTGCTTCAACGATGGGAGCGGAACGGTCGAGCGTGGTGATCTTGCCGTTATACAGGATGAGGTCGGCGGGGGCGGCATTCATGGTGCAATCTCCAGGAGATTTTCAATGTCCAGAGGTAGGCCGGCGGGCAGGCCCGCCGGCCGGAGGCGGGGTCAGGCCTTGATGAAGGCCAGAATATCCTCGTTGATGACATCCGCATTGGTCGTGCACATGCCGTGCGGGAAGCCGGGATAGATCTTTAGCGTGCTGGTCTTGATCAGTTTGGCTTGCAGCAGGGCCGCATCCTTGTAGGGTACAACCTGATCGTCGTCGCCCTGCAGCACGAGGGTCGGCACGGTGATGGCTTTCAGATCCTCGGTCTGATCGGTTTCAGAGAAGGCCTTGATGCCATCATAATGCGCCTTGGCCGCACCCATCATGCCCTGGCGCCACCAATTTTCGATTATGCCCTGGGAGATTTTTGCGTCGGGTCGGTTGAAGCCGTAGAACGGGCCGGATGCGACATCGAGGAAGAATTGCGTGCGGTTGGCGGCCAGGGCCGCGCGGAATCCGTCGAACACTTCGATCGGCGTGCCGGCCGTGTTGTTCTCGGTCTTGACCATAAGCGGTGGCACCGCGCTGATCAGAACAGCCTTGGCGACACGGCCCTGCGGCTGGCCATATTTCGCGACATAGCGAGCAACTTCGCCGCCGCCTGTGGAATGGCCGATATGGACTGTATTGTTCAGGTTGAGATGCTCGACCACGGCGCTCGCGTCCGCTGCGTAATGGTTCATGTCGTGCCCATCGCTCACCTGCGTTGAACGGCCATGTCCGCGGCGGTCATGCGCCACAACGCGGTAGCCCTGATGCACGAAGAACAGCAGCTGAGTATCCCAATCATCGGAGCTGAGCGGCCAGCCATGATGGAACATGATCGGCTGTGCCTCCTTCGGTCCCCAGTCCTTATAGAAGATATCGACGCCATCCTTCGTGATTACGCTCGACATGATACGATCTCCGGTGAGTTGCTTGGCGCTTCCTGCGAGGGCGGCGCCGGGTAAGCTGGCTGCCGCGACGGCCGCCGGGGCAACAAAGCCAAGGGCGGTTCTGCGATGAAACAAGGCAGATGAATGGCTGCCCTTGTCTTGGCGCGAATACTCTGCGGCGACGCGGCGCTCTTATCAGTGCCCTTCGGAGGCGCTGAACATTGTTTTCGCGTAGATTAGGCCAAGCCCGTAGGCTCCGCCATAATCCTTGGCGATACCGGTGGTCATGCCATAGGTCTCGGTGCGGGCCCAGTCGCGCTGCAGTTCCAGCAGATATTGCAGGGAGGTTACAGGCCGCGCGCCAGCCTGGATCATGCGCTCTAGCGCGCGCTCATGTGCTTCCTCTGACACATCGCCGCAGGCGTCGGCGATCACGTAAACCTCAAAGCCCTGGTCGATGGCGGACAGGGCCGGGCCGACGATGCAGACGGAGGTCCAGAGTCCGGCAAGGACGATGCGCTTCTTGCCAATGCGGTTGACTTCCTCGATAACCGCAGCGTCTTCCCAGGTGTTCATGCTGGTGCGGTCGAAAAGTTTCTGACCTGGAAAAGCCGAGGTAATTTCTTCGAACATCGGGCCGGAGAAGCTCTTCTCGGCTACGGTGGTAAGGATGGTGGAGGCTTTGAACCCGGCGGCGGCGCGCGAGATCAGGGCCGCGTTATTGCGTAGCGTGACAGCGTCGATCGACTTGGTCGCGAAAGACATCTGCGACTGGAAGTCGATGAGGATGAGGGTGTGGTCGGTGGGGCTGAGAAGCAGCTTGCCCGGGGTGGGGGTTGCGGTGAGGGCCATGGTCGATCTCCTGAATGAGGTGGACGATGGCATTATTCTTTATCGCGAGACGGGTTGGTGACTTGTCGGTTGGCGCGCTGCTTTGAACGATTGCGCGATGACCTTGCGTAACGGGCGTTTCGAAAATAGCTCTAAGATGATTCAGGTTTTATTTTTGGAAAGCGCGCCGCCAGGTGCCGGGTGGCATGCCGGTTGACCTGGTGAAGGCGCGGGTGAATTGTGCCTGGTCTGAGAAGCCACAAGTCAGGGCGATGTCCGCGATTGGTGTGTTTCCGAGGGAAAGGCGGGCCTTGGCTTGGTCCAGCCGGTAGTGCAGCAGCCATTTGTAGGGGGTGGTGCCGATGCTCTCCCGGAAGGCGCGGGTGAAATGCCCGCGCGAGAGGCCGCATGCCTCGGCCACGCTGGCGACGGAGATGTTCTCGGCGAAATGCGCGCTGAGATAGGCTTTTGCCCGCCCTTCCTGCGTGTTGGAAAGGCCGCCGCTTTTAAGGGGTGGCGGGTGTCCATAATCGCCATAGCGCTGCATCAGATGCGCGCAGACAGTGAGGGTGAGATGATCGATGAAAAGCGCATTCGGTTCATGCGCCGCATGAAAGCTGGATAGTAAGGCTTGCACGAAGCCGGCCATTACGGGGTCGAGCATCCCAGGCTCGCAGGCCAGTGTGCCGGGGCGCTTCAGCCCTTCATCTTCCGCGAAACCATTCAGCGCCGCGCGCGGAATGTAGAAATAGACGGACTGATGCGGCTCGCTGACATGGGCGGAGAATTCCGCCTCCAGATTCACGATGCGCATGGAGTGCGCGGCATAGCCCTGGGCCAAAAAACATTTGCCACGGCTCCAAAGCTCGTGACGGCGCATGGCGTTAAGATAGACGGCAACGATGAAGCTGTCCTCAGCGGGGACGATGGGTGTGCGACCCATTTTCTCTGGTCCCACGATGAGATGAGTGACGCCGATCTGTGCCGCGCGCAGGGTGCGCGACGTGAAGGCGGGTGCCCGCTGCGCGCCGAAGCTATGGGCTATGGCATCGCCGTAGCGGCGGTTGGGAGTGTCCATCCGTGAAACGTCCCCGTGCTGCATGCGGAGCTTACAACAGCGCGGTTTGGGTAGGAAGGCAGGCCCGAGCGGCACGGGCGAAGGCTAGACGGCCTGTCAGCGCCAAGACCGGGCCCGCTAGCCCAGCCAAGGAGAGGACCAGGAGCATGGCGCTGCCAAGATGCGAGGCGCCGTGGAACAGGCGGTCGCTCAGCAGCCCCACCAATGCCGGCCCCAGGCCGATGCCGACCAGGCTGACGAAGGAGACAAGCAGCGCCGTTATCAAGCCGCGCAAGGGTGCGGGGGTGATGATCTGCACCCCGGCCAGCCCGTTCGGCGTTGTGGCGAAGGCGATGAAATTGAACAGCACATAGCCCGCCATGGAAAGCGGCAGTGAGGTGGCGCTGCAGAACAAAGCCGCGGGGGCCACGGACAGGATCAGACCGGCGGCGAGGCTGAGATTTTGCGGGCCCGGCAGATTGCGGGCCTGCAGCCGATCCGTCAGATAGCCGCCGGCGAATTGCCCGGCAGGGGCCGAGAGCAGATACATCCCGCCCACCAGCATGGCCGCCTGGCCTGGCGGCAGGCCAAACTGGCGCATATAGAAAAGCGGCACCCAGGCGCCTTGGGTTTGCGTCAGGACGTTGCTGCAGGCTGTGGCTCCCGCCAGGCAGCCATAAGCGCGGCCATGGCGGGCGATATGGGCAAAGGCTGTACGCAGATGCGGCCAAAAGGGGCGTGGCGTGTCATCGCGGGGCAGCTTTGGCAATGTCATGGCCAGGGGGGCGGCCACCAGCCCCGGCAGGGCGGCCAGCAGGAACAGCATTTGCCACGGGTCGAGGGCTCCCACGAGCGGCAGGTGCAGAGGGGCGGATTTGCTCAGTTGACTGAGCAAATAGCCGCCGCCCAGCAGCGCGATGGCATTGCCACTGGTGGCGCCGATGAGAAAGATCGCCGAGGCGCGGGCCATGTGCTGGCGCGGCAGCAGCAAGGCGAGCAGGGAGGCGCCGGCGGGCAGCAAGCAGGCCTCGCCCAGCCCCACGCCGATGCGAGCCAGGAAGAAGGGCAGAATATGGCTTGTCAGCCCGCAGGCGGCGGTCATGACCGTCCAGACCAGCATGCCGATGGCGATGATGGCGCGGCGACTCCAGCGGTCAGCCAGCCAGCCGAGCGGAATGCCCGCGAGGCAGAATAGCAGAATGAAGGAGATACCATGCAGCAGGCCGAACTGGCTGTCGGTTAGATGCAGGGCATGCTGAATGGGCGCTGCCACCACGCCCAATACACCGCGGTCGATGAATGCCACCGCGTAGCCGCAGCCGAGATAAAGGGCAGCATACCAGGAAGACGCCCCGCTCGGCTGGGTCTGCATTTCGCTCATGCGCTGCGTGATGCCATGCCCAGCCGTGCGGACGCAATCGTGGCTGAAGCTTAGCCCCCCTGTTCGCGCCGCCAGTTCCCGGGCGGAATACCGACTTCGCGGCTGAATAGCCGGGTGAGGTGGCTTTGGTCTGAAAAGCCGCAGGCAAGGGCGATTTCCGCGATAGAGTCACCGCCCGCGCGCAGCATGTCCTTCACCGCCTGCAGCCTTTGTTCCAGCAGCCAGCGATGCGGCGTGCGTCCCGTGGTTTCCTTAAACGCCTTGGTGAAATGGCTGCGCGAAAGCCCGCATTCCTCGGCGGCGGCGGCGATGGAGACGTCGCCGCCGATGTTGGCCAGCAGATAATCCTTGGCCCGGCGCGCCTGCAGCGTGGACAGTCCGCCCTTGGCACGTTTTTCCGGCACGTTCAGCCCGCCATAATGCTGGGCGAGATGCAGGCTGAGTGCCAACCCCACCTGGTCGACGAACAGACATTGCGCCTCATCCGGATTGCTTAGTGAGCAGAGCAAAGCGCGGCCGAGGCTGGCGGCCACGGGATCGATCCTGCCGGCTGGGCAGGTGAGGCCCGCCGCCACTCGCGTGGCACCCATCTCCTGCGCCACGGCGCTCAGCGCGGCGCGGGTGACGTGCAGGAACAGGATATCGAAGGAGGTGCGCAGATAGCCTCGGAATTCTTGGGTGAGGTCCAAGATCTGCACACTGTCTGCCGAGAAGCGCCGGGTGAGGCAAGCCTGGCCGCCCACCTGTACATAGGGCGCGAGGGCGATCGCCACCAAAAAACCCTCCTCGACGGCGGGCGCGGCGATTTCGTCGAGGATCGGCAATGAACTACGTTTGCGGTAAATATCCAGCCCGATTTTTGAATGGGCGCTGGTGCGCAAGACATGCACGTCCTGCTCGCCGAAGTGGCGTGACAGATAAGTCCCGAGTGACGGCCGTTTTACAGCCTTTCCAGAATGCATAAGCATCGTCACGGCAAACCCCAATTGAGCTATTTTGTCGTGTTTCGCGATCTGGTTTTGTGTAACCCGGCGGATTGGGGGACGGATTGGCGATTATAGACAAATTTTGGCAATTTGAATCATTTTATTCGTTTCGTGACTCAATCGGCGCACCATAGGTAAGGGCGAGATGGATTGCCAGCGCGCTGGCAATATGGCTGAGGAACCAAGGCTTGGCCCCATCGCGTGTAGCGAAAAGCGGCAGCATGGCGGCGCCGAGGGCGGCGATGGTCGCATCCGGCGTGCCATAGGCGCAGCTAAGGCGGCGTGGCCAGAAGGGAGCGCAGGCCGCCTCAAACACTGGTCTGCCGACATAGAAGCTCAAGGCATCAATCCCCCCATTGCTGCCAATGGCCAAGGGCTGGCTGAGGTCCTCGATGCTTATGCTGCCGGCTTGGGGGGGGGATACTCCAGCCTTTCGCCCTGCCTGATCACGTCCAACATGTCGCATGGCTTGAGATAGAGCATGACCATGTAGGCCGCGCTGCGGGGCAGGGGGGCAAGGCTGCTCAAGGCCGCGCTGGCGCAGCAAAGACGAGTGATGGCGAAGCGCGGCCTTGGCGGGTCTGCCAGCAGCAGGCAGGGCGCCTCGCTTACCCCGAAGCTTTGGGCGAGATATTGCCCGTAGGCGCCAACCTCGGCTTGAGGCGGCCAGTTTTGTAGCGAGTCCGCACCGGTCATGCATTGGCCTTGCTTGAAAGGACGCTTGCCCAAGCTTGTCCCGATGGCCACGGGATGGATTGTCGAATCTGATGGTTATTTATGAATTCCGCGCTTGAAGCGCCATACCGCGTTAGAAGGCGGGTAGCTGCCGGATGCGCACCCGGGCCTCCACGGACATGCCGGGCCCGAGCCCGGCGGGCAGAGGGCCGTTGAGTAGGATTTTCACCGGCACGCGCTGGATGATCTTCACGAAATTACCGGTGGCGTTTTCAGGCGGCAGCAGCGCGAAGTAGGAGCCTGTGCCGCGCTGGAAACTATCCAGATGGCCATGCAGAACGAGGCCGGGCATGGCATCCACAGTGATCGTGACGGGCAGGCCGGGGCGCAGCCTAGCCAGCTGCGTTTCCTTGAAATTGGCTATGACATACAGGCTGTCCGGCACAGCGCTGAATAAAGATTGGCCAGGCTGCACATAATCGCCCTGGTTGACCGTGCGGTTGGCGACGGTGCCGGTGACAGGCGCGCTGATGCGGGTATAGCTAAGATTGAGTTCGGCCTGGGCAAGGGCCGCCTGGGCGGCCGCCACGCTGGCCAGGGCCTGCTGGGCACTGGCCGTCAGCACGGCCGCCTGTGCGCGGGCGGCGGCTAGATTCGCTTTGTCGCCGGTAAGGGTGGCTTCCCGCACCGTTTCATCGGCTTGGGCTTTTTGCCATTCCTCCCGCGTGCCGGCACCGTTTTGCGCCAGCTTGCCGAAGCGTGAAAGCTCCTGCTGGGCGTAGGTGAGGTTGGCGGCGTCGCCTTCCAGCTTCGTCATGTTGGCTTCGATGGTCTCGCGTTGCGCGGCGATTTGGGCTTCTGCCGCATTCCGCAGTGCCAAGGCGCCATCCAGCGCTGCCTTGGCATTGTCCCGTGCGGTGATGAAGTCACGCGGGTCAAGCTCCACCAGCAGATCGCCTTTCTTGAAAGCGGAATTGTCGGTGACATGCAGGACTGTGACATAGGCGGCCACCTTCGGAGTGATGGTGACCGTGTCCGCCGCAATGGCGGCATCGTCCGTCTCTACGAAGAACAGGCCCGGCACATAGAGAATGAGCGCCAGGATCAGCAAGGCGCCTCCGGCCAGCAGCCAGAGCGGCGGGCGGCGTTTTGCCGGTGCCGTGGGGGGCGAGGCGGGAGGGGGAGGCGTTGTCATGACGGAGCTTTCTTGAACGGGGCCATCAGCCCCACGGCGAAGAGGGCGAGCACGCCGATACCCGCCATGCAGAGGAACGCATCGGCATAAGAGAGGGTCTGCGCCTGGGCTTGAACGGCGCGGGCGAGCGCCGCCATGGCGATATGCTGAGCCTCGCCCGGCATGGCCCCGACGCGGCTTTGCGCAGTGTTGCCCATTGTGGCGAGCCAGGCCTGCAACGGTGCTGCGGCCTGCGGCGGGAGGGTCAGCAGGCGACTGGAATGCAGCGTCTCGCGCCAGTTGAGCAGGGTGGTGACGAAGGTGACGCCAAGCGCCGCGCCGAATTGTCGGAAGCTCATATAGATGGCCACGGCATCGAGCTGCGAGGCGGGGGGCAGTTTGGAGACAGCACCGCTGCCGATGGCGGAGAGCATCGGCGCCAGACAGAAGGCGTACAGCACCAGGGGCAGGGCATAATAAAGGGGCGGCGTTTGCAAGGTGAGCAGGCGCCAGGCACTGAACATGGCGGCGATGAGCGCCAGAAACGCGAAGCTGATGACCTTGCGCGGGCCGAACCGGGCGATGGCAGGGGTGACCAGCGGGCGAATGGCTGCGGCGGTGAGCGCGTAGATGCACATGATGCGCCCGGTTTGCGTGGCACTGAGCGGGGTGGGGAAGGTGGTGCGCAGGAATTCCGGAAAGGCGTAGATTGCACCTGAAAGAATCAACCCCGCGCAGAGGCCGAGGCAGATGGCGGCTTGCAGATTGCGGTTGGCCACCAGCCGCAGACACAGCAGCGGCGCCGCATTGGCCGGGTGCAATTGCCAGATGGTGAATGCCCCCAGCGCCAGGCCTGCCACCCAGCCCAGCAGCTGGATATGCGGGGCGGCGAACCAGTCATCAATATCCCCGCGGCTGAGCAGGGCTTGCAACGCCGCCAGCCCGATGGCGAGCAGGGCGAGGCCGGGCCAATCTGTCGCGCGGGCGGCTTCGGGCGGCGCCACGTCGGGAAAATGCCGGTGCAGTAGCGCAATGGCGAAGGGCGCACAGAGAAGATCTGGCAGAAACAGCAGGCGCCAGCTGAAATGATCCGTGATCCAGCCGCAGAACAGCAGCCCGGCGGCGGTGCCGAGATAGAGAATGACGGAGATGCGCATGAGCGAGGCGCTGCGCACAGGACCGGTGAACAGCATATACACGCTGGCCCGCCACCACATCACCAGCCCCGCTCCGGCAAAGCCCTGCACGGTGCGGCAGAGCAGAAGGGTCGGGAAATCCGGCGCCAGCATGCAGCCCAGCGCGGTAATGGCAAAGCACGCCGTAGTGAGGATGAGAAAGCGCCTATAGCCAATATGCGCGGCCAACCAGATGGAGACTGGCACGCCGTAGAACAGCCCGGCCAGATAGGACGTTAAAATCCAGCTGGCTTCATCCTGCGACAAACCGAAGCCGCCCGCCATGTCCGGTAGAACCAAGTTCACGCCGTCATAGCTGTAGAACTCCATCCAGGTGGCAAGGCCGAGCCCCAACAGAAGCCCGCCCGATCCGGCGGCGCGGGTCATCAACCCCTCGCGGTGGCGAAGCTCACGAGGCGCTTTCCGTATCGCTGGGCTTGGGGCAGGAGGGCAGGCGGCCGAACATATGCGTGGCGCAGCCCGCCTGGCGCCAGGCGAGGCTTAGCTTGGTGGTGCCGGACAGCAATTGCTGAGTGAGAGGGATGATCTGTTCGCCCGCCAGAATACCAAGCAGTCCGACCAGGGCGATGACGGGCGGCGCGGGTGAACGGACATGCAGCAGCGCGTAAACAAGGCCGACCAGCAGACCGGTACCGAAAGACAGCAGATAGAGTTTCATGCCTGCCCCCGGGCCGTGCGTAGATTGTTAAAACCGGTCATGCCTGCCTCCTAGAGTGGAACAGCCGCATTCTGCGTCACTGACTTGGCACGGGCTTGTCAAATGCCCGGTTTTTTTGACGATTTTTGCGGCGGGGTGAGAGGTGGGGGCACCTTGCGGACGCCGTTGCGGTTTTGAAGTCAAGGGTTTCTGGCTCATCTACGCTCCTTCGTCGCTACGATGAGTCAGAAATCCTCCCTTATCCACGATGCCAGGTTTGTCTCATGGGCGCTGACGGGGGACATAGGGAGCGGAAATTCACGCTGGCCGAGTTTGATGGCTGGCACCAAGCAAATAGGGCGAGAACTTGATGTAGGTAATAGGACGCATGAGCTATTCTTGGTCTGCTTCCATACTAAGGTAACGGGATAAGTCATTTCATCGTTCTTGTGGGCGCTCTATTGCTCGTTGCTGGTCTGCTGTGGTCTTGGCGTCTCCCCAGCAATATCTCTATTCGCGGGGAGCGCGTTTCGGTTTACTTTCCCATCACGACCTGCATCTACAAAACAGCGCCGCGTATGTCGCGCGACAGGCCCCAACCGCTTCACGGCGTCTCGATGAATCCAAAGTTCGGGGTACCTGGGCATCGTACGCGGCGGTTATTTTAAGCCAAGTATTTGTAGTTCACCTCCCCAAGCAACCGCAATCATTAGAATTTGGTTTTTGTTAGATAATCAATAATCTCTGGTATGCTGGCTTCGTTGATTGGTGCTTTGTAGAGTTTAATCATCTTCGTTACCTCCGCCTGCCATGCAGCCTTGCTTAAGGGCGGTTGGTTGAAGACCATGCCGACCGAATGACAGGCGAGGCAATTGGCATTCACAACCTGAGCGGCGTCACCGCCGGGAAAAAGCTCAGAGGAACTTGGCAAAACAATGCTCTCCGAGGTGAGAGTGACGCCGGCGGCGGTGACTGTGGTCGGCGCTGTGTCCGCGGCGTGGGCGGGCATGATACCGGCGGCAAGGGCAAGACATAATCCAATGACGGCTCGGGAAAACAGAGGGCTGTTCAAGGCGATCATATGGGAACCTCCTGAAGCGATGAAGGTGCCTCCATCAGGCAATGTTGAGGGTCGTCGTCTCGATAGAGTTCCGCATATAGCCGCCAGGATTCCAGTTTGGCGTCCACGGCTGCGTTTCGCCTTTGGTATTCGTGCATCGCACGCTGAGTGTGAGCACCCCGGAGGCAGGCGCGGCAACCTCGGCCTGCCAGCCGCGGAAACTGTATTTGCCTTCGTCGGGCCCAAGCTTGGCCGTAAGCCACGTCGTGCCACCATCTTTTGAGAGGCCAACACGGGTGACGCCGCAATCTCCACCGAACGCTATCCCGCGTACCAGCACGGTGCTCCCGGCCTTCACACTGTCTCCTGTCTTGAAATTGGTGACGAAGGAGCGGGGCAACATGCGGTTGATTGGTACAGTCTTGAAGCCGGTTTCGGTTGGCGAGACATTTGCACCCGGCGTGTCGGGGATACGATAGGCTGTCTTCATCCAGAAATTGCCGTCCGGTTGATCGAGCACTTCGATATTCGACAACATCTTCATCCAATAGGTCGAGTACCAGCCGGGAACGATCAAACGGATCGGGAAGCCGTTCAATAGCGGCAACTGCCTGCCGTTCATCAGATAGGCCACCATGACCTCTCCATCACGGGCATGGTCGATGGAGAGTGACTTCTTGAAATCGGGTGTAGCGGGAAGCGGTGGGCCATCGAGTCCGTTGAATTGTACCTGGATAGCACCCGACTTCATACCGGCGCGGTCGAGCAGGTCGCGCAGGCGAAAGCCGGTCCATCTTGCGTTACCCATCGCGCCATTCCCCCACTCGCCTCCTGCCACGCGAGGTTGAAAAAAGCCACGCGAATTCCCCGAGCATTGGTTGACAGCGGTAAGTTCGACACGCGGCAATTCCAGCAAGTCCGAGAGCGAGAGAGACAGGGGGCGATTCACATGGCCGCCGACCGTAAGACGGAACGTCGAGACATTGACCTGCTGCGGGACAGCCGCCAAATGCCAACGCACAAAAAATTGCTCGTTCGGCGTAAACACACCCTGGTCAAACACCTCGAAAGGGGTTTCCAGCAGCGGCGGCCGTATACGCTGCAAGATCATCTCCCCTTTTTCAGGAAAGGCTGTTGTGAGCGGCCGTGTGTCTGGGCCTCCGGGCAAGGGCAGCGTTGTTGTACTTTCTGCCCACGCCAGCCCTGCAGGCGATATCATCAGCGCACCAAATACGGAGGCACTTCCAAGAAACTGCCTTCGTCCCTTTGAATAACCGACAGAAAGCTTTTTGGACATGACAAAACTTCCCTTACTGACCGCTATGAAATTCCTGGTGTTATTTTTGCGAGAAGCTAATTATTGGAGGTCGTTTATCACTATTCAAACAAGCACAGCAACAAAGAAGATACGATCAACGATCGGGGACAGGCTCAACCAAACCAGTTTGTCTCAGTTCAACTGACCCAAAATCCCCAGGCAAACCAATAGTTTCTGGTTTTCTTTTCCATTTTAGTAGAATGTCCGTGTAATCCGATATTGAATAACCGTAATCGAATTTTTGATTGTGGTGAATGTCTGTTTTAAGCGCGTCCAGTATGCTGCTGCTTGGCGTTGCCGGCATTGTTGGAGGGTAGTGGACCTAGAGCCTCTCAATGGTAGTAGTATTCGCTATAAGGGATAACAACTAGAAGCTGAGAACGGTCACTGCGGGGCAGAACCGTTCCAACTCCTCCAGAACCTTCTAGCCATGGAAATGTCCGTGTGTGGACGCCCCTTAAAAAGCAAGAGTTTTTTGAGAAAGATTTTGGTGCGCAGGTTCAGGTGCTTCCGTGTGTCCGGCCTTTTTGATGCGGCCGTCACTGCCGCTGGCCTGTATGGAGATCGCGGGCCGGGTCCTTACCGCTTTCGCGCGCTCGAGGCGCCTGGACATTCACTGGTTTTCCCGACCGCGTCTCTGACCGTTGCGCCATACCTTGCTCTCGACCCTCCTGCTTCCCCGACGCCCCCAGTTGGCGGTTACCCCGCCACTGCTGGAGTTCTGTAGGATCCGCCGTGCGCCATCAGCGCCCAGACGATCCTAGCTGTCTTGTTTGCCAATGCGACGGTGACCAGCATGCGGGGCTTTCGTGCCAGCATTCCAGACAACCAGTCATTGGCCCGCGTGGGATTGCGAGATGCGGCATTAGCCGCCGCGCTGGCGCCAATGATGAGTAGCCGACGCAAACTACGTTCACCCATTTTCGTTGTTCGCCCGAGCTTCTCCTTGCCCCCACTAGAATGCTGCCGCGGTGTCAGGCCCAGCCAGGCCGCGAAGTCACGCCCGCGGCGGAAGCTACTGGCAGCAGGTGCTAAAGCAACCAGCGCGGTGGCAGCTATCGGCCCAACGCCAGGAATGGTCATTAGTCGCCTGGCCGTAGGGTTGGCTTTTGCCCGGGCTGCGATCTCACGATCCAAAACCGCGATCTTGGCCTGAAGCATTTGAAGATTGTCGGTAATTACCGCCAACACCATCCGCGCGTCGGGCGGTATGACGGATGAAGGATCCTCAACAAGGTTTATCAACTGACCAATATTGTTTGCGCCCTTCCGTACGACAAAGCCAAATTCAACAAGATGCCCTCGTAGGGCATTAATCAGTTGAGTTCTCTGACGCACTAGCAAATCACGGGCTCGAAAGATCACTGCAGCTCCCTGAGCTTCTGCGGTTTTCGGTTGCACAAAACGCATGGTCGGCCGCTGAGCTGTTTCACAGATTGCTTCCGCATCGGCCATGTCATTCTTCTGGCGCTTGACGAAGGGCTTCACGTAGGCGGGAGGGATCAACCGAACCTCATGCCCAAACTTGCCGATCTCCCGCGCCCAATAATGAGCGCTCGCGCACGCTTCCATCGCAACCAGGCAGTGGGGTAACTCCGAGAAGAAGACCAGCAAGCGATCTCGCCGAAGCTTCTTTCGGAAAACAACCGCTCCCTTGGCATCTGCTCCATGCAGCTGAAAAATGGACTTCGCCAAATCAAGACCAACTGTGCTAACTTTATCCATGGACGCCTCCTCTTCAGTGGTGTTTCAACACCTCCACTTTGGCACATCGATGCCGCCAGGGGGGCGTCCACCCATCGCTCTCGGGTGATCCTCGTGGGCCCCGGATCGATCGCCGTGGGCGCCAATCAGCGTCAAGGCGACTGGCGAGGCCAAGCCGGAATGGCCGCATCAAAGCGACCACTCCAAGATTGTTCTCACACCGCTACGTCTTGATGAAATCCACGAAGGCGCGGAGCGGCGCGGGTAGATGGCGGCGGCCGGGATAATACAGGAAAGGTCCGGCGAAACTTTGCCACCATGGCTCCAACACGGGCTCCAGCGCACCGCTGTCGAGATACGGGCGAAGCCAGTCCTCGAACAGGTGAATGATGCCGAGCCCGGCGATGGCGGAATCCACGGCGAGATCGACCGCGGCGCCCAGCCGAACCGTCAGCGGGCCGGCGGGGTCAATCTTTACGATCATGCCATCACGCTCGAATTCCCATACCGGCATGGCACCGCTCGTGAACCTGCCGCGCAAACAGGCATGGCTCAGCAGGTCGCGCGGGTGTTCCGGCCTGCCATGGGTGGCGAAATAGGCGGGCGACGCGGCTGTGGCGAAGCGCTGTACGCGCGGGCCGATCGGCACCGCGATCATGTCCTGCTCCAGCCGCTCATCATAGCGGATTCCGGCGTCACAGCCGCTGGCCAGCACGTCCACGTAAGCGTCATCGACGATCACTTCCATCCGTATGTCCGGATATGCCTTCAGGAATGACGGGACGATCGCCGGCAGCACAAGGCGCGCAACGGTCGCGGGCACGTTGAGCCTGAGCGTTCCGGTTGGCCGGTCCCGGAAGGCGTTCACGACATCGAGCGCGTGCGCCACCTCGTCCAGGGCCGGGGCTAGGAGCTCGAAAAGGCGTTTGCCGGCCTCGGTCAGAGCAATGCTGCGCGTCGTGCGGTTGAAGAGCCTGACGCCAAGCCGCTCTTCCAGCCGCCGCACTGCCTGGCTCAAGCCGGAAGCAGAAGAGCCAGCTGAGCGCGCGCCGTCGCGGAAGCCGCCGGCCTGCGCCACAGCCACAAAAGCTGATAAATCTGCTAAGTCTTCCGCCATTGTTCACAATCCTATACAGCTTGTGCAGATTAATAGCCATTATCGTACAGTCATGCGATGTCTATATGCCGGTCATTCTGGAATTTGGAGCATGGTGATGACCGAAGGCAGCACAGGAATTTTTCGACTTGGCGACAAACCCGTCCGGCGCATGGGGTATGGCACCATGCAGCTTGCCGGCCCAGGGGTGTTCGGACCACCCAAGGACCATGGCAGCGCGCTCGCAATATTGCGCGAGGCCGTGGCGCTCGGTGTCAATCACATCGACACGAGTGACTTTTACGGGCCGCATGTCACCAACCGGCTGATCCGCGAGGCGCTGCATCCGTATCCGGATGAACTGGTGATCGTGACCAAGGTGGGAGCGGTACGCGGCGCGGATGCGTCGTGGAACCCGGCGCAGAGCCCGGCGGAGCTGACGCGGGCGGTTCATGACAACCTGCGCAATCTCGGCGTCGATGTGCTGGATGCTGTCAATCTGCGAGTGATGGGCAATATCCACGCGCCGAGCTCAGGGTCCATCGCAGCGCAGTTCACCGCGCTTGCGGAACTTCAGCGCCAAGGGCTGATCCGGCATTTGGGGTTAAGCAATGTGACTTCGGCCCAGGTAGCGGAGGCGCGTACGATTGCGCCGGTGGTCTGTGTGCAGAACAATTATAACGTGGTTCATCGTGAGGATGACGCGCTGGTGGATGAGCTTACGGCGGCGGGCATCGCCTACGTGCCGTTCTTTCCGCTCGGCGGATTCTCCCCCCTGCAGTCGGACAGATTGAACCGCGTGGCAGCTAAGCTAGAGGCAAAACCGATGCAGGTGGCACTAGCTTGGTTGCTGGCGCGTTCGTCCAACATCCTGCTCATTCCTGGCACCTCTTCGCGTGCACATCTGCGCGAGAACTTGGCGGCTGCCTCGTTGGCCCTACCGGACCATGTGCTGGCCCAGCTGGAGAGCATCGATAAACAGGCATCATAATGGATACTGCGCGCTCTGGCGCGCATCAAACTCTGCAAACTGGTTCAAGTTTCTTGGTTGACATGTCCTGCCGGCAGCACCTCCGCTTTACGATCAGGACGCGTGAGGGCTGAAGCGGACGGGCCGCTCTTGGCAACCACCCCCGAAAAAGCCAGCATATCAAATTGGAGGTCATGGCTCCAGGCGCGCTAAGGCGTAAGCCCCCACGATTGCCGCTGCGCAGCCCGCTGCCGCGCCGACGCCGAGCGACCAGCGTGGCCCACAATGATCCGCCAACCAGCCGACGATCGGCGTGCCTCCAAGAGTGATGCCGACACGCAGTGCCATCACCCGCCCGCGCATCGCAGGCTCTGTCGAAAGCTGCATCAGGCTGTTGTTCCTATTGGTCAATATCAGGGCGTCCACGCCGATGATCACGAGCGTACCAGCGAATAGCCAATGATTTGGAGTGAGTGCCGCCAGCGTGCAACCGATTCCGAAGCCCCCCGAACCCAGCAGCAATCTGCCGAAATGTGCCTCACGTCGCCCGGCATTGAGCAATGCTCCGGCAACGTTTCCGATTGCCATGATCGAGGACAACATTCCGTATCCGCGGGCGTCAGCGTGGAAGACGCTGACCGCCATGGTCGAGATGAAGATCGGGAAGTTCAGGCCGAAGGTCCCCACCAGGAACAGCATCACCAATATGGCCTTGAGGTCTGGACGCCCCCCCACATAGCGCAACCCTTCGATAAAGTTCCCGCTGGCGCGGGGTGCGCGCGCATCAACCCGTGCCGCCAAAGGCGTGTCGGCCAAGCCCGGCGCCTGGGTGCCGAACATCACGCTCTTGGCCTCAACCTCCAGGCAGGATTCGGCACCATAACGATAGAACAGCCGCAAGCACAGCGCGTGCAGCAGCGCCAAATAGGCGATGCCGGGCTCGTTACCCGACGCCTCGCGCAGCGCCAGCGTGCGATAGGCCGTCAGCTCGGTTAGCAGCCGATCAGGCAAGGGCTTGAGCCCGTCTTCCTCTTCGGGTTCGATCTCAGCTTCCGCCCCGCCGCCAATACGGGCGGTGATCACTCTGGAATCCGCGCGGCTGAGATCGGCGCCATCTTCTGCGCCGTACCCATCCGGCCCCTGGGTAATCCCCCGTTTTTTAACCTATCCGATTCACACAATTCCTGCTGCTACTCGCGCGCCGTATTTGATTTCGTGATAGCGCCGCAGACCGCGTGAGAGTGTGGCGGGGCCGGGTTTGCCATAATACCCGGTCCAGGCACCGAGGCGGGCGATTATCCATGAGGCGAAAGCCAGTGTATCGGGCGGATGTGGATTTTTCTGACGTTCAGTTGGAGTTTCGCCTTCGTAGTCCTTATAAAGGGCCATAAGTAACGGTTTATCATCGGGATCAAAGGCGTCGGCCAATGGCTCGCCGGAAGGATTGTTGCGGGCTCGCAGCATCTGGGTGGCGGTCACGGCGGCTATGGCGGCCAGGGCAACGAAGTTCATGAAGCCGACGGGATTGGTCATCCTTGCATCCTCAACCTTGAAGCCCGCCGATTTCAGGGTACGGAAATAGTCCTCAATGATCCAGCGCTTGCGGTAAAAATCCAGCATCAGACGGGCCGCGCCAAAGTCTTCGATGACATGGCTTGTAAGCAAACGCCAGTGGATGGGGTCTACGCCTTTTGGGGTATCAACTTCGCGGATATCAACCAGATGAAGCCCAACTGTCTCGGGCAAACGTTTCAGATCAGGACTAGGCATGCCGCGTTCCGGCCGCTTGATTGTTACCGGGCCAAAGCGCAACGCCAGACGGGCTGGCCTGGCGGATTTGCCAGGGCTGGCCGGAATATTCACAGTCATGCGCTCCGCTTCTGGCAAGCCATCCGCATGGTCAAAGAGTTTATATCTGTTCACAAGATTGCGGTTGGAACTGGCCCGGATCAGCACGTGGACATTCACGGGTTTGAGCGCGAAGTCCTCATAGAGATCGCTTTCCCGGTCTGACACGACCGTGATGCGTCGAGCCTTGCCAAGCGTATCGCTGGCGCGGCTTGTGCCATTCAGCTATTTCCGGGATTCCTTTTGCTCCAGCGGCCGCCTGGCGTGGTGCAATTCATTTTGCTTGTCGCGGTTCCACACGGCAATATCTGCGAGCCCCACAAGTTCACCGCTCATGGCTTCAACCGCCAGTACGGGATGGAGCAGGACCCCACCCAGAAAGCCGCCACGACCAACTGGGCCAAAGCCCGCCTGACGGATCTTCGACCCGCTCAGCACAATCTCGCTGGTGTCTTGGATGGCCAGAATGTCGCGGCCCGCGACACGCGTCGCAGTTCTCGCCGCCGCAGCCGCACTCAAGGCAGCCACAGTTACTGCCGGATTGCGCAAAAACCGACCAAAGCCTATCTCGCCTCGCCGCTGGCCGCCTGACAATTCCAGAATACACGAGCCCGGATGGGCAACCAGCGCCGCATGACACCAGGCCCCTTTTTTCCAGACGCAAGTCACCGAACCCGCCAACCGAAAACCGTCTCACTTCAATGTCGCTGATGCCAATACAAACCTTCCGAGCAAATCAGTGACCAGTGAATCAGCTCTTCTGCGCTAATTCAAGACGCTAAGAGATGTGTGCATCAGATAGCCGTTTTTAACGGGGCTTATTTGTAGAACTTCACGCGGCGAGTTTCAGTTTCTGGGCGGGTGTGATCCCACCTAAAGCCATATTGGGTCGTTCGTTGTTGTATGTCCACTGCGAGAGGGCGTGGCGGGTCATCGTGCTCGCGGACGCGCGATCTGGGACGATGGCGCAAGGGCCCAGCCTAGTCGCCGGATGTCGAATGCACTGCAGCCGATCACGTGGCGGCCGAGCGTGCCGCCATCGTTGTGTTCGCCCACCAACTCAATTCGTCGAGGGCATTCTTGGCGGCGGGCAACAGGGCTTGCTCGATCTCCTCGATGGGCTCGTTGCCACCCATCGGAAACACCTTCATGAAGTCGCTGCCGCCGATATGGACGGCCGAACGGGTCGACACCATGTGAAGCTCGACACCAATTCCGCGCAGATGCTCCAGCGCACGCGCGCCCCCGGCGCCGCCATAGGCGATAGCGGTGAACGGCTTACGGTTCCATTCCTTGTAGGCTTGATCAAGCGCGTTCTTTAGAGCGCCAGTAATCGAATGGTTGTACTCGCTGACCGCGAAGATGAAGCCGTCAAACCCCGCTATGCGCTCCTGCCAGCGGATTGCCTCGGGATCCTTGCTGGGCGCGTGCAGGTTGGAGGCAACCTCGGCGAAAAGAGGCAACGGGTGGTCGCGCAGATCGACCAACTCGATCTCCATGTCTTCGCGGGCTTGCGCCTGCTTGAACATCCATTGCGCAGGTTTGTCGGCGAAGCGGGTCGGCCGCGTCGAGCCGATAACGAGGGCGATGCGGGGCTTAGGGGGCATGTCGGACTCACTTTCGTAGTTGAGAAAAGGGGGAATGCGCAGGGCGCCGTAGTCAGGTGACCGCAATCTGTCTATTCGGCTGCGTCACGGGCAGGCCGAATCGAAAGCTCGATGCGGTGATCGCGCCCATGAAGTCGGTCTGGTGGTAGATGCGCGTTCCCGCGTCCTCGCCGGCCGCGCCGAGGGCGACCATCAACGGCAGGAGGTGATCCTCGCGTGGATGCGCCGCTCGGGCTGAGGGGGCGTTTGCCCATTCGATGATCCGCTTGCGCCGCTCGTCGGGCGCGGCGTCGACCAGCGTCTCGTCGAGCCAGCAGTCGAACGTCGCCGAAGCGGGGCCGCCCGTGCCGCTGCGCATCGCCGCCGTATCGTGGAAGCTAAAGCCGCTGCCGACGATCACGACTCCCTCGTCGCGCAGCGGAGCAAGCATCTCCCCGGCCTGGAGGTGGGTAGCAGGATCGAAATCCGACCTGAGCGCGAGCTGGACCAGCGGCATGGTCGCTTCCGGATACATCGTGTGCATCAGGCTGAACGTGCCATGGTCGAAGCCGCGTTGCGGATCGAGGTCGGCTGCCAAGCCCCCGCGCTCCAGGAGATCGCGAACCCGTTCCGCGAGCGCCGGGTCGCCCGGTGCGTCGTAGCGGATGCGATATGTATACTCGGGAAAGCCGCCATAGTCATAGACCATCGGCGGGCGGGCGGAGGATGAGACAAGGAACTGGCTCGCCTCCCAATGCCCAGAGATCATCAACACGGCGCGCGGTGCTTCACCCAACTCATGTCGAACGTCGTGAAGCGAGGCTTCGAGCTGATCGTACATGCCCGGCCGAAGATCCTTCAGCCAGGGCCACGGCCCGCCGCCATGTGAGAGGAAGTAGGTCGGCATTCTTGCAAAAGTCATCGTTCTGTCCTTCAGCGCGACCGCGTGGTAACTTTCTGAGACCAGCTATCGAATGGTTCGCGTCAACGGACAAGGAGGCACTTTGCAAGCACCAGATTACCAAGCAGAAACCGCCCAATGCGTGTTCATCGGTCGCATGCTGGGCCGGGTCACCGACAAATGGACGGTATTGATCGTCCGCGTGCTCGGGCGCGGACCATGCCGCTTCAATGCGCTTCGCCGCTCCACTCTGCGCGATCTTGAGGAGAACGGGCTCGTCTCCCGGACGGTGACGCCGGTCAACCCGCCCCAGGTCGAATATGCGCTCACCGACCTCGGCCGCGACTTCCTGCGTCCGATCCGGGGACTTGCAGAATGGGTGCTTGAGAACGCCGCCCGTATCGAGGCGGCTCGCGCCGATTACGCCGCCCGCGCATCAACTTGAATGACGCGCGGCTTCGCCTTGCGCCGCGGAGTTCTTGGCGGGGTGTCTATCGCTTTCTCAGCGGGTTGCCGGCGCATTGCCGAAACCCACGACGCTCGACCGCCAGCGCGCGTTCATGGTTCGGCCGCCGGCCGGGGACCTACACGCGCCGACTCCCATTGCTATTGCGTATGGGTTTGCACAGAGGCGAGAAATTGCGCCGCGCGCTCATAAAGGGGTTTGGCTCTCCAGCGCGGCGAAAGCCGTGGGTGAGATCCCGGTGAATCGGGTGAAGGCCGTGCTGAAAGCGCTTGGCGACTGGAAGCCGATGGCGAGGCCGATCTCGCCGATACTTTTGTGGCCGCGACGTAAGGCATCTTTCGCAACGGCCATGCGCCACTTCTGAAGATACCCGATCGGCGCCATGCCGACGATGCTCCGGAACCGACTCGTGAGACCGGATCGCGAAACACCGCAAATACGCGCCAGGTCAGCCAGCGTCCAGTTCTTTGCGCTGTCCTCATGCATCGCTGCCAACGCGCGGGCGATGATGGGATCGTTCAAGCCAGCTAAGAGACCTTTGTGCTTTCCGGCCATTTCCGGGACGACGCCGCGTAGAATTTCGACAAATGTCAGCTCCATCAGGCGCGTGATGACGAAGTCGCTGGCGGCTCTTGGTTGCGACGATTCCGACAGGTTCAAGCTCAGCAGACAACGAACACGCCAGGAGGAGGTGGTGTCATCATTCGCGATATGAACGAAGGAAGGTATCAGCCCTGCAAGCAGATCCTCATTCGCCGTATCGAAGACGAAGCGTCCACCCCGCAATATCACCGGCGCTTCCGAGCCCGTGCCGACCCTTAGAAGCGTTTTGCCGGTCGCAGAGACCATCGCCTCGCTGTCCTGAGGGACGACCTGGGAGTCTGACGCGAGGACAAAATCGTGGTCGGCCCGGATGAGCGCGAAGTCGCCTTGGTCTAGCAGGAGCGGTGCACCGCCCGGCCGGATCAACTGGCACGCGCCGCGTTCCAGCCAGCAGAACAGAAGGTCGCCCCGGCTGCGGAACGATACTGCCCACCGACCATGGCCCTCGATTCCGCCCCACAGCGTGGCGCGCGGGCGAAGCAACTGGATGAGATCGAAAAATGGGTCCATTTTGGCCGATCGATAAAGATAAATGGCGTTGTGATTATCGATCGAATGATTAGATCAAAGTAGCATGCGCCTTCAAGAGGGAGATCAGACAGCTCAACCCCTCTGCGAAGGGATAAATCATGTTGCAAAACAAGCGAGTTGTGATCCTCGGCGGATCGCGGGGCATCGGCTTTGCGGTGGCTCAAGAAGCCGTCCGCGAGAGGGCCCATGTCGTCATCGCCTCCAGCCAGGAAGCGAATGTCGCGAGCGCCGTCGGGCGTTTACCAGAAGGAAGCGCCACGGGTGCGGTCATTGATGTGAGATCGGTGGAGTCGGTCTCGGCATTTTTCGCGGCAATCGGTGCGTTCGACCATCTCATCTTCACCGCCGGCGAACCCCTGCCGTTCGGTAAGCCCATCGCTGAGATCGATCTGGCGACGGCGCGTGGTTTTTTCGAATTGCGCTATTGGGGCGCGGTCGCTGCCGTGAAGGCAGCGCGGCCACAGATGCGCGACGGCGGGTCCATCGTGCTGACGAGCGGAACCTCGGCCCGCCGGCCGCCAGCTGGTTTTGCCTTCGCGGCAAGCATTTGCGGGGCGATCGAATCCCTGACCCGCGCGCTCGCGCTTGAGTTCGCGCCCTTGCGGGTCAACGTCGTGATACCCGGAATGGTCGCCACCGATCTGTGGTCGGGGGTACCGTCCGATGTGCGGGACCAAATCTTCCGTTCGATGGCGGCCAAGCTGCCTGTCGAACGCATCGGCGAACCGGAGGATGTCGCGGAAGCGTACCTGTCGTTCATGCGCAACGCCTATGCGACGGGTCAATCCGTGATCGTGGATGGTGGAGCTGTCCTTATCTAGCGCCGGATCATGACGCGCCCGGCGGCGTGCTGCCGAAGGCAGCGAGCCAGAGCGGCCATGCGGCGCGATGCCAGATCAATCTGCCGACCTTGTCGTCATGGCGCCGATGACGTGAGCAAGCCATTTCTTGGTGGTGGGGCGAATTGAAAGCCAAGTCCTTGGTCTTACAAAAAGATTGGTTTGCGAAGACCGCCCAACCCCTTCCAATGCCCTCAAGCAGGCTAGCTCTTATCGATACGGGCCGCGCAGCACATCCAGGAAAGCCCCGAACACCGGCCGCATCTGCAGTCGTGATGGATAGTAGAGGTAGAACCCCGGGAACGGTGCCGTCCACTCAGCCAGCAGGTTGACCAGCCCACCCGACCCCACGTGCAGGGCCACGTCACTCTCGAGCAGATAGGCGATGCCGAGCCCATCGAGCGCGGCGTCGAGCATCAATTGCGGCTCGTTGAATGTCAGTGGTCCCGGCACGCGCACTTCGAAGGCGAGGCCGTTCTCTTCAAACTCCCAGGCGTAGATGGCACCGCTTGCTACCATGCGGTAGTTGATACAGCGGTGTTTCACGAGATCCCGGGGCTGCCGGGGTGTCCCGTGACATGCAAGATAGGATGGCGCAGCCACCACCGCCAACCGAAGGTCGGGGCCGACCTTCAGCGCGATCATGTCCTGCTCGATCTTCTCGCCAAGGCGAATGCCGGCATCGAACTGGCAGGCGATGACGTCACGAAAGGCATAGTCGATCAGGACTTCGATGGTCGCATCCGAGTGCGCGGCCGAGAAGGCGGCTAGCATCGGCCGGATGACCATCTCGTAGGCCTGACGCGTGGCGGTCAGGCGCACGGCGCCCGAGATGCTGCTCCGCTTGAGCTGGAGGCGGCCCACAGCGTTTTCGATGCGCTCCAGTTCCAGGCCGATCGATTTGAGCAATTCCTCGGCCGCCTCATTGACGGAGACGCTGCGTAATGCATATTGTCCGGTGACCGGTTTGGGACGGGCGTTCGTGGGTTTCTGACAGCCGAGCCTCGGCCTAACCCCCCCTTCTTCTCCACCAGAAACGGGCGCTCACCTCAATGGCGTCGGCTAACGACCTCTGCCGGGATGCCGATCTCGAAAGGCTGCCGCCCTGCATCTGGGCTTGCCGTTACCGTGTTCCGTTCCGGCGGGGCGTGCCTATACGACCCCGCTTGTGATCGCGTCCGCGCTAAATCGTGGCTATGCGAAGGCCGCGCGATGGGCCCTGAGGAATTCGATGACCGTCCTGGTGCGCACCGGGATGCGCCCTTCCCGCCGCACGATCGACATCCGCATGGGTTTGCCGGCCCATTCGGGCAGCAGCGGCATCAGTGCGCCGACGCGAACTGGTTCCGAAACGAGCCAGCTTGGCGCCCAGATGATGCCGATCCCGGAGACCGCAGCGGCGGCTGCGGCGCAGGCATCGTCCAGGACCACTGCGGGACCAGCGGAGACGCGGATGTTTTTCGGCGCGCCTGTTTGCGGGTGCGCATACCGCCAGGGCTCTACGATACCGGTACGCTGGTTGCGAAAGCCGATGAGATCGTGGCCCTCCAGATCGTCGGGTATCGACGGGGTGCCGCGTCGGGCAAGATAGTCCGGCGCGGCGCAGGTGACCCAGGGAAACTCGCACAAGATCTGCGCGCGATGCCCCGGAATACCGTCCAGTGGCCCGCTGCGGATTGCCAGATCGACAGCCTCGTCCGCGAGATCGACCAACCGGTCGCTTCCGCGCAAGTCGAGTTTGATCTGGGGCAACGCCGCGTGGAACTGCGGCAGAAGCGGCACCAGGCAGGTTGTGAGGACAGCCGTCGGAGCGGTGATGCGCACCCGACCCGAGACGCCATTCCCCGACGCAGCACTGATTGCCGCGTCGGCCGTCTCCATACTCCGCAGGGCCTCCCGCGCCAGCGGCAGCAGGCGTTCGCCATCATCGGTGAGCGAGACGGCGTGGGTGGAACGGTTGAGCAGACGGATCGTCCTCGCCTGCTCAAGCCTGCCGATCGTCTTGGACACGCCAGAGGTCGTCATGCCTAGGCGGCGCCCCGCCGCCGCGAAGGACCCTGTCTCGGCGACGGCCAGGAAACAGGTCAGCTGGATCATCGTCAGGGCTGCCGGTGTGGACACGATGTCAACACTATCTCGACACGGATGGCGCTTCAAGCCGCCCTGCAATCCGACGATATTGCGGTTCATTCCAAGGAGTTTTCCGTCATGAACATGATCCACGCGCAACCCTTTCTCGACGCGATGCATGCCAGGGCGCCGGCGGCGCTGGAAGACCATCTCGACCCAGACGTCACGCTCAGCAGCCCGTTCGTCACCGATCCGTTCGTCGGCAGGGACGCGGTTGTCCGCGTCTTGACGGCTTTGCTCGCCGGGGTCGACGAATTCGAGACCACCGCGATCGTCGCCGGGGAAAACCGGACGGCCGTCATGCTTCGCATCCGTGCCGGCGAGGCTCAGGTCACGGGGGTCGATGATATGATTGTCGGCGAGGATGGGCGCATCATCAGCATGACAGTGCAATGGCGTCCGCTGGCCGGCATCGTCGCCATCCAGCAAAGACTGGCACCGCTCGTCGGTGTGCCCGCGCTCGAACTGGTCGAGCAGGGACGCGGCTGATATGACCGTTTCCCTCAGCATTCCTCGGGAGACTCCCGTGCCGCCTTCCATGCGCCCGTGTTCCGCGCCCGGTTCGCGTCGAACGCCTGGCAAGAGAGCAAATCTCGTCAGGCCGCCCGCCGAGAGTGCCATTGCGGACTGGTTTGTCGATGCGGATCTGGTCGACGCCTATGCCATCACGCTGCCCGATGGGGCGCCCCGTGATATCGACGCCCTGGCGCGCGAGGCACTGGAACATCCGCCGGCCTGGTTTCGGGCGTTGCTTGGCATTCGCGACGCTGTCGTGTCGGTGGGTGGCGTAAAATCCTCCCGGCGGATACGGAAGGATGCCGCGTCCGAAGGTCTCGCGACCGTGGCGTTCTTTCCTGTTCTGTCGCGTTCGGAGCGGGAGCTTGTGCTGGGGGAAGACGATCGGCACCTCGATTTCAGGGCCTCAGTCCTGGTAAGGGTCGCGGCGGACGGCGAGACGCGCGACCTTATCATGACCACGGCCGTGCGCTGCCACAATCTGGCGGGTCGTTTGTACCTCATGGCGATCGCCCCGTTCCATCGCCTTATCGTCCGCAGCAACGTCGAACGCCTTCTGGCGCGCTGACCCTTCGGAGGCATCCGCGTCAGGCGGGCGGCATAAACGCCCCATCCGGAAACGATTTCTCAACGACGTCGAGGAAAGCGCGCACCTTCGCCCCGACAAGCCGGCGGGAACTTTGCAGCGCCCAGAGCTCGACTGGAGGTTCGGACACTGGTCCCCAAAGGGCGAGGCGCCCCGCCGCGATATCGTCGGCGACCAGCATTTTGGGCAGCACCGCCGCGCCGGCGCCGGCCAGCACCGCATCGCGCACCATCAACAGCGATGACAGGCGCAGCACCGGCTTCGGCCTGACGGCGATGTCGGGTCCCTGTGCGACGCGGAGCCGCCAGGTGATATCCGGCGGCGTCGTGGTCAACACCACCGCCCGCACGGTGGGCTCACCCATCGTCGCCGAATGGCACGAGGCGCGCGGCAGATCCGGCGGCGCCACGATCAAGCGCTCATCGTAGAGAAAACGTCGGCCGACCAGCCGGTCGTCCGGCGCCGGATCAACCCTGATGACCAGGTCGTAGCCGTCCTCCACCGGATCGACCTTGCGATCCTCGGCGACGATCTCGAGCTGAACCGCCGGATAGGCCAGGGCGAAACGCGCGCCGATCCGGCCGAATGCCATGTGCGCGATGACGACCGGGATGCTGACCCTGAGCCGACCGCGCGGGGCGGAAGCGCCCAGCACCACCGCCTCGCCAGCTTCCGCGATCTCGTCAAGCGGCCCACAGGTGCGTTCATGCAGGGCGCGCCCCTCTTCGGTCAGGCGCAGTTTCTGCGAGCCGCGCTCGATCAGCCGCACGCCGAGACTCTGCTCCAGTTCCGCGACCTTGCGCGACAGCGTCGCCTTCGACCGGCCGGAAACCCGGCTGGCGCGGCCGATGCCGCCATGGGTGGCCACCAGATTGAAATCGGACAGGGTTTGCAGGTCCATGGGGTATTCCGAATTTGGGACGATCTGTTTCAGTCATGGCGGTTTCTGGCCAAAAATGGAACGGCTATTTTGCTCCTTATCGCGGATGGTTTTCCGCACCCCACAAGAGGAGTACCCATCATGGCCATTCTCGTTACAGGCAGCACCGGCACCATCGGCGCCCAGGTCCTCACCCATCTCCAGGGACGGGGAGTGGATGTCCGGGCGCTCACCCGCTCGCCCGGCAAGGCGTCGCTCCCCTCCGGCGTGACACCGGTACGCGGCGACCTGGCCGATATCGACTCGGTGCGCGCGGCACTCGATGGCGTCAGCACGCTCTTTTTGCTTGTCCCCAACGTCGCCGACGAACTGACCCAGGCCATGCTGACACTGACGGTCGCGCGCGAAGCCGGCGTCAAGGGCATCGTCTATCTGTCGGTGTTCAAGGGCGAGACCTATGCCGACGTGCCGCATTTTGCCGGCAAGCACACGGTCGAACGGATGATCGAGGCGCTGGATCTGCCGGCGACAATCCTGCGTCCGGCCTATTTCATCCAGAACGATCTCCGCCAGAAAGACCCGCTGCTCAAATTCGGCGCCTATGCCGCGCCGATCGGGTCGAAGGGCGTCTCAATGGTCGATATCCGCGATATCGGCGAAGCCGCCGCCATCGAACTGCTCCGCCGCGAGCAGGCGCCCGCACCGATCGGCCGCGAGATCTATGAGCTGGTTGGCCCGGACAGTTTGACCGGAGACGGTGTTGCGGCGATCTGGAGCACCGCGCTTGGCCGCGCCATTCGCTATGGCGGCGACGATCTCACCGTGATGGAGCGGCGGATGAAGGCCATGCTGCCCGTGTGGCACGCGCTCGACCTGCGTCTGATGTTCGCGCGCTATCAGGCGGATGGTGCGACCGCGTCAGCTGCCGACATTGCTCATCTTGCCAGGCTGCTTGGTCGCGCCCCACGCTCTTATGCAGACTTTGCCAAAGATGCCGCGACCCAGTGGGCGCAGGGCTGAGTGCCAGGCCAAAGATCAGACAAGGAGACGGTTCATGACCGACATTCATCCCCTTCTTCCCCAGGACGCTGCGGCTGTGGCCACGATGCGGCAGGCTGCGTCACCTCATAAGGGCGAGGTCATATTATATCTACATCGATACATATATCAACCTCAGGTTGCAATCAAGTTTTATAATATTGTTAGGTATTTCATACTGCGCTACGACGAAGAGCATCCGATAAAACATAGTAACACCTTGACTTTGAATTTGGTCAGCCCGGCGCTGGTCTTGGCCCATCCGAAGACCTCCTCGATGCGTTTTCGGCAGCTCTGGCTGATCTCATAGCCGGGATGGCGCAGCTTGCGGTTGTCGATGGCGGTCTTGCGGCGTTTGCCGGTTTTGGAGATGGTGCCATTGAGGGCGATATGCAGCGTCACCTTGCGCGCGCGCAATTCACCCTGAAGTCAGCCACGTCATAAGCCTTGTCATGGCGTTCAAATCTTACGGTGCTGGGCGATGTAGGCCCGCAGTTCGGCGGGTTCGAAATATAGCCGCTCATTGATGCGGACCGGTGTGAGGGAGCCGTCAGCAACGCCGCGACGGATTGTGACGGCCGAGACGCCGAGGATGCCAGCTGCGGCTGAGAGCTTGATCAGCTTCTCCAGCGGCCGGTCAGCCCCAGCGCTGGCTTGGGCCGGGAGAAAAGAACGGAAGGTCTTGGTCATGGTATGCGTCAGCTGAGTCCCGCCTTGTAGGGTTTGTTTAGCTCTGCCTCTGATCCTTTTGATCAATGGGAGAGATTGCGTTGGCGGACGGTGTTGAAGTTGCGACTATACTCCGGAGCGCTCCGGAGCTGGGTTACGAGGTTCTTTCTGGGGTTTCGAAGCGTCGGAGCTGGAGCACGGAGGAGAAGCTCCGGATCTTGAGCGATAGCGAAACTCCAACACCGACGTTCGGCGTGAGATCGTCGGCCTGCACATCGGCCCGTCTGAGGCGGAGACCTTATGATCGACCTTTCTCAAGAACTTGGTCAATATCGAACTTTATGACATAATAAGGCTAGGTTATGATGGTGCCGCTGCCAGTCTGATGGATCGCGCCAATCCCGGCTAGGATCAGGCGCGTGCCATCATTAAGGATCAGGTTCATCGAACCACCTGAGACAACCTCGCTGCTGACCGATAGGCCGGCAGCCAGCACTAGCTGGCCGCTGAAATTCCCGATGAGGTCGGTGCCGCCGCCGCCGGTGACGGAGTACAGATCATTGCCAAGTCCGGCACCAGTCAGGGTTTCATTACCGACTGCGGAGACAAGAGTATTATATCCGCCACCACCTCCAATCAGAACGTCGTTATTGCCACCAGCCTTGAGGAGATCACCTATGCCGCTGCCGCCATTCAAACTATTATTTCCAGCGTTGCCGCCGGAGACGATGTCGTAGTTGCTCAAGCCGCCGAACAACGTGACGGCGGTGTTGCTGCCTGCTGCCATGATCGTGTTCGAGCTGCTGCTACCGGCGATGAAGGTAAGTGACTCATTGCTGTTGTCGTTAGTGGCTCCGATCTTGGCACCGGTATCGTCGGTAGCGCGAACGAAGGCGCTGAAGGCGGCGGAGATCGTAGCGGCACTCCCCTCGACATTGATCAGGCTGACGCTGTCATTGGCGCCGTTCAGCAGGATGGCGTTACCGCCATAGACCTGGTCGGTGGCTGTGATACTGTCCTGGCTACCGCCCAGCGTAGCATTGCTACCGCCTGCCAATGTCAGTGCGGCACTGCCCGCGAGCTGCATCAGCTGATCCTGACCGCCTAGATTGAACTGGCCACTTTGAACGGTAAACTGGTTCTGGACCATGCCAGCGCTATTGGCAGTCGCGTAGCTCCAGGGATTGGCGTCCGACACGGTAGCGTTACCGCTCAGATTGACGAGATTATTTTGGCCCTGTAGCGTCAGGCTGAGATTGCCGCCACTTATCGTATTGTCACTGGAGGTCACATACAATACCGCACCACTTCCAGCACTGATCAAATTTTTATTTGAAACGGCTAATATTGTATCCGCACCGTAAACCGAGATTTTACTCTGTAATATCGAGGCTCTAGTATTTATTACGAACATATTTCCAGCTCCTTTTACGGAGACTGTATTTATGGAGTTACTCGAAATAAAACCGGAGCTAGTATCGCCGGCAACGTTTAATTCATTGCCGAAACCGGTAGAATGATCATTTTCTACGAAATAATCACTGCCCCCTAAATTAATTACATTAGAAGAAGCGTTTCCCGAAAAAGCGACATTGTTTACAAGACTTGCGCTCGCTGCTTGTACTGTGTTGTTACTGCTTGTTACAGTTATACAGGAATTTTTTCCCACGTTAATCAAGCCGCCAACGCTATCGGCTCGAATGCTTAGACTAGATGCGGCACCCAAATTCTCTCCAACTATTTCTCCGGTACCTGCTATTACTGTGTCCTGCGCATTGGCCGCTGCCGTAACAAACACTTCCCCCTGTCCACCGAAAATTAAATCGTTTCCAAATGACAACACCGTATCGCTGCCCGTCCCGCCGGTAATGATGTTATTTGTTCCTGATTGGCTTTGGATGAGTGCATTACCAGATGCTGCAACGACCGTCGAGTTACCCGAGCCAAGGAGTGCGGTAAGATTGCCGCCATTATTCGCTGCGCAATTCAGCACAGTCGTTCCGCTTCCGCCTTGGTAGGTCAAAGATCCTTGACCGGCATTTATGGTTGAAGCCCCAGCCCCTCCTGTAATTGAGGTGCTTGCGCCAGAGACCTGCACATTAAGCGATCCCGCTCCACCTTCAATCGAATCATTTCCAAACGACAACACCGTATCGCTGCCCGTCCCGGCGGTAATGATGTTATTTGTTCCTGGTTGGCTTTGGATGAGCGCATTACCAGATGCTGCAACGACCGTCGAGTTACCCGAGCCAAGCAGTGCGGTAAGATCACCGCCATTATTCGCTGCGCAATTCAGCACAGTCGTTCCGCTTCCGCCTTGGTAGGTCAAAGATCCTTGACCGGCATTTATGGTTGAAGCCCCGGCCCCTCCTGTAATTGAGGTACTTGCGCCAGAGACCTGCACATCAAGCGATCCCGCTCCACCTTCAATCGAATCATTGCCAAACGACAACACCGTATCGCTGCCCGTCCCGGCGGTAATGATATTATTTGTTCCTGATTGGCTTTGGATGAGCGCATTACCAGATGCTGCAACGACCGTCGAGTTACCCGAGCCAAGCAGTGCGGTAAGATCACCGCCATTATTCGCTGCGCAATTCAGCACAGTCGTTCCGCTTCCGCCTTGGTAGGTCAAAGATCCTTGACCGGCATTTATGGTTGAAGCCCCAGCCCCTCCTGTAATTGAGGTACTTGCGCCAGAGACCTGCACATCAAGCGATCCCGCTCCACCTTCAATCGAATCATTGCCAAACGACAACACCGTATCGCTGCCCTTCCCGGCGGTAATGATGTTATTTGTTCCTGATTGGCTTTGGATGAGTGCATTACCAGATGCTGCAACGACCGTCGAGTTACCCGAGCCAAGGAGTGCGGTAAGATTGCCGCCATTATTCGCTGCGCAATTCAGCACAGTCGTTCCGCTTCCGCCTTGGTAGGTCAAAGATCCTTGACCGGCATTTATGGTTGAAGCCCCGGCCCCTCCTGTAATTGAGGTACTTGCGCCAGAGACCTGCACATCAAGCGATCCCGCTCCACCTTTGATCAGATCGTCGCCGGACGAGAATACCGTACTACTACCGAAGCCAAGCACTATGACGTTATGTGTTTGAAGACTGGTTTCAACAAAGCATTCCCCTGAAAGGCAAAATACAGTCGAATTTCCTGCTCCTAAATTTGCATCAAAAATTCCTCCATTGTCGGCTGCTGTTGTTATGTAATTAGAACCAGACCCCCCAGTAAAATATAAATTTCCTTGTCCTCCTACCACCGTCATCGCGCCCGCACCGCCAGTTATCGACGACGTTGCCTCACCAGCTTCAATGAGAGTTTGGCTAGAAGATTTGGTCAGCTGTGCATTAACCGTAAATGATCCGGTACCACCGGCGACAGTAATATCACCATTGGGCGAAAGGACGATATTTGAGAAACCTGCGTTTGCCGAAATGTATTCGCTAGTCGAACCTCCAAGTACTGTGTTGCTTCCTCCGTTGACGAAAGCAGCACTCACTGTAGATCCCATAGCAATTATATTTTGCCCACCAGAGCACACTATCATTTCGCCTGACAGAGAAAGTCCGCCTGACGGAGCTTCAATAAAGCCGGCGGTAATTGTCTGAACTAAACTAGAACTCGTCTGATTATTCGCATTCCAAAGAATTGGAATATACCAGCTTAAATTGTTGCCAACTCCATCATTCGCATTAATCTCGATTGCATCGTCAACCCCAATGCCATTCGTGCTATAGGTCAGATGCGAAAGAACATCATTTACCTCTGACAAGCTCCCGTCTAAAACGTATGCCGACTGCCCCCCAGAAACGGTTGAGTACTGGACACAAACGGAGTCGGAAGAGGTAATCGTTCCAAATACTGACGTCAAAGTGACGCTAAAATTTGCTTCGTCTGCAGTATTGGAATCAAGTATCTGTGGCGCTGATGTGCCGGTTAAAAGTTCTACAGTCGAAGAAATTGATATATATGGACTTGATACGACTTCTAAAGGCGGAGCAATGGGAGAACCTATTACGGAATCATTCCCGGAAACCAGATTTCCGCCGGCAGTAGCGGTGCCTGTAAATCCCCAAGACGAAATTGCATTTTCTGATGCCGTTCCGTTTCCCAGCACCGCATTATCCACCGTAGTCGGATCAATATTCCAATCAAAAATTTCATTAGACGAGGTTACGCTTCCGTCTACCAAAACCAAATTTCCGGATACATTCCCGTTCGCAGTAGTGATCGACGTTACGTAAGAATTGTCCGCTGAAGCAGAATCAAAAAGAGAAGCACTACCGCCGGCATAGATATTGTCAGTTAAGGTAGCGCTCTGAACATTTGCAGTGTAAAATCCACCGGTTTGATTGCCCAGACTGTTATCTATATTTCCCTGCTGAGTAACGTTTTGCTCTGATGTGTGTCCATATGGATAAAGTGGATCGGCTGCTATCGCAGAGGTAGCTGGACCACTTCCAGTGATGACATTTCCAATCAGACCGTCATTTGTTGTAGTGCCGTTTGAATTAACGCCTGGATCAGACGCATATCCGTTAGCACTCGCATTTAACTGGATAGCGCCCGTTGAGCCTAAAGGATTTCCGTTAGAATACTCCCAAATAGTGTTGTTTTCCTCGATTAAGTTTGACGGCCCGCTCCAACTATCAATTGCGACTGGTGAGCCAATTATCACATTTTGCGCAATAACAGCATTGCTTGTATCAATAAGTGAAAGTCCGGAATAGCCGCCTATCATTATATTTCTGTCAACAGAAATATTCGAAACGTCCGAAAACCATATTGATCTAGATACGTATCCATATGGTGACGAGGCACCAACTTCTGCATACGTTCCGTTCTCAACAAAATTCATCCCTGATATAGTGATGTTCTTGTCGACTATCGGCGTCGATGTATCACCAACTGCATATTGAGTCGCAAGAAGTGGTAACTGTGGGACGACCGTCGTAGTTGGATTTAGGTACGCATTATTCGTAATCGTAAGAAGATTAAGTTGGCCCCCATCCATAGCTTGTACGGTAGTTGTGCTACCGTCAGTGTTATTAATAGTCCAATTTTCGCCAGTAACTTGTTGATCAACATTTTCAAAGAGAGAGTTTCCCGAAAAACTCCCAATCGCACCTAAAGTCGCATTGTTTCCGATGACCGAAGTGTTGCTACCAAGATATACAGTGCTACTGGCGCCATAACAGCCTGGGTTGAATAAAATGGTGATAGTTGTACCTTCTGGAATTGATCGTAACTCCGTGTTCAATAGCCGAGAGATGTCCGATAGCGGAGAGTTTGTATAGCTGCCAGCTTCTCCTATCTGAATTGTCACTGAATTTACATTTGATCCCTGAGATATATTTAATTCTCCACCGTTTAATTCGATCGAGTGAATCGTCGATCCCGGTAGAACATAAAGTGTTGCTCCACTTTCCACCGCGATATTATCTATGCTCCCGGATATTAATCCCAAATTTCCATTGGAAATTTCTGTGATATTCGATCCCTGATTAATGGCACCGGTAGATTCATTAATATCGATAATGCCTTGTCCGAGAGGCGTTACACTAGAACCAATCACTTCTCCTCGGGCAAGATCGACAATCACACCGCCTGTCTGAATAGTTGGATTAATAATTGATCCTCCAGACGATACGAGAACAATTCCTCCTTCTTTGACCAATGGATTAGATGACGTGCCGCCATTGGAAATGATCTGAAGCCCCCCCTGCTGTATTGTAGAATAGAATGCTGACCCTCCTGACATGATGTTTTCGATACCGGAGGACGAAATATTCGTATGCTCGGCATATCCGCCGCTCGTCACATTCTCTATCCCTCCATTTGAAATATTCGTACTATCGGAAAATCCGGCAGGTTGAATAATGATGGTGCCCGAATCGACTTGAAGATCTGTCGATATACCGCCCGACAACAAAACGGTACCGTACTGTGATACCGTGTCTGATATAAGAGTTGCACCAGCTTCACATACGATAGTCGAATAGTCAGCAATATTTACGTTACTCACAGTAGATTGAGCAGTTGCGTAGATAGAGGCTCCAAAAGCAATGCTCGTGCCAGATAGAACGTTACCGAAGTATTCGGTCGAGGCATTTTCGATATTTGAAGACGAAAAGCCGAAAACGCCACTATCGATAAGTTTTCCTGAGCCGGAGACGTTTAGCGCACAACCTCCAGGCAGCACTACAATTGTTCCTCCAGATTCTATCGTTGCTCCATTTATCGTTCCTCCAGCTTCCACAAATAGCTGGCCGCCATTATCTACCGTAATTCCTTGTGCGTAGCCGCCATTATACACCACAGCTCTTCCTGAAGAGTCGATTTCAGCGCTTTTTGAAATGCCTTGTTCGTAAATTTCTAAAATCCCCCCCGAGGAAATTGTAGAATTGTAAGCCTCTCCACCAGACGAAACGATTTGCTTTCCTTGCGCGAAAGCCGTTACGTTTGAGCTTGTTCCAACTCCCGCGCCACCTGATACGAGAGCGGACACAGACAGCCCTCCGTCAGAGACTAGCTCAGCTCCCCCGGCCAGAATTGTCGATCCTACCGATGTTCCCCCTGCATCAACTTGCTGAATTCCGTTGTACTCTATTATAGAATATCGTACTTCGCCTTGAGCGTTCACAAAAACACCCGACCCTGCTGACACCGTTACGTAGGCAGCGATACCGCCGGCGGATAAATTTAATATCGGATCATTTAGTTGGCTGCTGTCGTCGACCATAAGTGCGGACGAGACAGTACCCGATCCGATAACATCGAGTGTGCCTCCAAAGCTAATCGTGACCAAATTGATTGTTGTAGTAATCGTTGCTTCGGATGTGAAGATCGTTGTCAACGCCGGTCTCCAAAGAAGTGGAGGCAGCGTATTGCGACCTGATGTGTTCTCGATGAATGAATGTTAACGAAAAATGCTTAACGGTTGGTTCATTATAAAAATGACCTTCTTATCCACTTGTTAAGGAGCCTCTAAGCAAGCTTTCGGTATCAATGACACATTGTCTGATTATGTAGTGTCGCTGGTTTTGGCTTTTTTGCCTGACTGATTTCTGGCCTTTCGCCTCTCTGCGGGAGGGGCGAAGGGTGTTTTGGGTCTGTTTATCTGGGTAACGAGCGTCTTCTAGCCATAAACAAATTGACCAGGGCGTACCTGCAGAACAGACGGTCAGCGTTCTTGTTGATCACCCGGTAACGGACCTTGGTGAATCAGAATACGCGCTTCACTAGGCCAAAACAGCGTTCGACCCTGGCACGGGCCTTCGACTTGCGGCGTTTTTTGGCTTTTTCAGCCTCGTCGGTCACGTCCTTGACCTTGCAACGACGGTTTGTGAAATTCCTAGCCTGGGACGCGCAGTGGCGGATGGCCTCGCGTTGGCCGTGATAAGCCTGATCGTCCCAGACGCGTGTCTCATCACCATGCAGAAGGTCTTCCAGCATTGTACTGTCATAAGCATTCGCGGGCGGAGGGGCCAACGGAGAGATGGCCGGGCCCGTGGCGCCGGCGCAGGCATGAATGCGGCAATCAACGCCCACTCGGCATCGGTAAGGTCGCTTGAATAGCGCAGCTCATTCAGGCAGTAGTAACCGTCAGCTGCCCCCCGCCTTGTAGGGTTTTGCACGTTCTGCCTCTGATCTTCTGATTATTGGCGGAGGGTTAGCGTTGGCGGACGGTGTTGAAGTTGAGACTATGCTCGGGAGTGCTCCGGAGTTTGGTTACGAAGTTCTCCCTGGTGTTTCGAAGCGTCGGAGCTGGAGCGCGGAGGAGAAGCTCCGGATATTGGCACAGGCTGCGGCGCCGGGATCATCGGTCAAGTTGGCTTGCCGGGGACATGGGGTCAGCAGTGGGCAGTTTTACACGTGGCGTAAGCAGTTCCGTAGCGGCGAGCTGACGGGATTTGTGCCGGTGTCGGTGGCGGCGGAGCCACCATCGCTGCCAACACCTGCTCCTGCACAGGACGCCTTGCCCCCGCCATCAGCGCCTGTTCCTGGCCTTGTCGAGGTTGAGCTACCGGGCGGCATTCGGCTGCGGATCAGCGGTGAGGTCGAGGCAGTGGCGTTGCGGCGCATTCTGTCGGCGCTGCGATGATCGGTCTGCCAAGCCATGTCCATATCTACCTGGCCTGTGGGGTGACGGACATGCGCAAGGGCTTCGACACGCTGGCGGCGCAGGTGCAGACCATGCTGTGCCTCGATCCGCATGACGGCGCGCTGTACGTGTTCCGCGGCAAGCGCGGCGATTTGCTCAAGGTGCTGTGGTGGGATGGGCAAGGCTTGTGCCTGTTCTGCAAGCGACTGGAGCGCGGCAAGTTTCTCTGGCCGCAGGCGCGGGATGGCTCGGTGCTGCTGAGTGCGGCGCAACTTTCCATGCTGCTGGAAGGCATAGACTGGCGCGCGCCGATGCGCAGTTTTGTTCCCGAACGGGTCTGCTGATTCACAAAAACCCGCGATCTTCACTGAGAATCTTACTGGACTCGGCGGCAATGGATGCCACCGCCGAGATCATTCATCTGCGTGCCCAACTCGCCGAGCGCGAGGCAGAGTTGACGGCGGCGAACCTGCTCATCGAGCAGTACAAGGCGCAATTGCACAAGCTGCGGCGCATGCAGTTCGGGCGCTCCTCCGAGGTATTGGACGCGCAGATCGAGCAGCTGGAATTACAGCTCGAAGACCTCGAGGAGACCGAAGCCGCGCGGGTTGCGGCATCGCCTCGGCCACGGCCGGTTCGAGCCCCCGCGGTGCGCAAGCCCCTGCCGGCGCACCTGCCGCGCGAGGAGGTGGTGCATCCGGCTGGCGATATCTGTCCCGCTTGCGATTGCACACATCTCTCCGCGCTGGGCGAGGACGTCACCGAGGTGCTGGAGAAGATCCCTGCCCGGCTGAAGGTGATCCGCCACATCCGGCCCAAATTCTCCTGCCGGGCCTGCGAGACGATTATCCAGGCGCCATCGCCCGATCTGCCGATCGAGAAGGGCGGCCCCGGTCCCGGCCTGCTCGCGCATGTGGCGGTCAGCAAATATCTCGACGGCCTGCCTCTCTACCGGCAATCCGCCATCCTGGCGCGCGAGGGTGTGGAGATCGAGCGCGCCACCCTGGCCGATTGGATCGGCCATACCGCCTGGTGGCTGGCGCCGCTGGCAGTGCTGATTGGCGCACATGTGCGGATGGCGCCGGTGCTGCACACGGACGACACGCCGGTGCCACTGCTGGCTCCCGGCCTGGGCAAAACTCGTACCGGACGATTATGGGTGTATCTGGTGGACGAGCGAAGTTGGCAGGGGCCACGTGCGCCGGCCGCCTGGTACCGCTTCAGCCCCGACCGCAAAGGTGAACGCCCGCGCGAGCATCTGGCGGGATACGAGGGCACCATCCAGGCCGACGCCTATGGCGGCTATGAGGGGCTGATCCGTGAGAGTGCGGCACCGGGCCGCAACGCGCCGCGCATCGAGCACGCCGCCTGCTGGGCGGAGTGGCCCAAGGTTCCGCGTGCGAAGCACGTGGAATGGCCGCGGAGGGGCACGCCCGGCGAAAATTGTTCGATGAGTTCGAGCGCACCAAGTCACCCATCGCCGAAGAGGCACTGCGCCGGATCGGTGAGCTCTACGCGCTAGAGGCAGAGATCAACGGCCAAAGTGCCGAGCAGCGTGCTCTGGCCCGGCAGGAGCAGGCGCGGCCGCTCTTGGATGAGCTCCGGCGCTATCTCAAGGAGCAGAATGCCAGGCTCTCGGCCAAGAACAACCTCGCCAAGGTTCTGCGCTATGCGCTCGGCCGCTGGGACAGTCTGCGCCTCTACACCACCGATGGCCGCATCGGCATCGACAATAACCCCGCCGAGCGTGCCCTGCGCACGATTGCCATCACCCGTAAAAACTACCTGTTCCTCGGCTCCGAGGCCGGCGGTGAACGCGCCGCCATCATCTACACCGTACTGGAGACCGCCAAGCTCAATGGCCTCGACCCGGAAGCCTATCTCGCCAATGTCATCGACCGTATGGCAAAGGGACATCCCGCCAACAGGATCGCAGAACTCATGCCATGGAAATGGGCCGCCACGGCAGAAAATCACCTAAGCGCGGTCATTGGCTGACGGTTACAGGCAGAATCGCGCACGGGCGGTTTCAGCCCACGTGATCCTGTTTCCGTCGGTTGTGGCAAACCAACAGAATCACAACCAAATGAAACCGCTCAACTATCTTTTTTGTTCAGGCTCTGAATACCATGCATCTGATTCAACAGGTACTCAGCCAACTCCTTATAGCCGAGCTTTATTAACCCATCGATAACCGAAATTACGTCTTGTATTGTTTTTACGCACTTCAGCGTCTGAGATGTATTCACTATTTCGAGAGTTGCCGCCGCACGGGTGGCGTAGTATTTCAATATATTTCCAGTTTCGGTTGAAGTACGATAATCGGAACAGAAAAAAGCACAAATTACTCCGATTGCATTGTTCTCCCTGTTTCTGATTACAGTTCCGATATACGATTTGATGTACTCTCGGTCTACGACAAAATTTTCTCCGTGAATTCTCTTATCTTTATTGGCGGCAGAGGAAAGCAAAGCACCTTCGCTACCCACGATTGCAGAATATATTTTACTGTCTTCAAAAATCTTAATATCACCAACTTCAACGCTATCCATAAAGAAGGAAGAGCCCCGAAAAAATGAGGCGGAGACATAATCTGATCTAAGCTGCTGAGCCATTTCAGTAATGATTACGGTCATGCACATTTCCAAATCTTGTCTTGCCGATTGTTTCTCAAGAGCAACAGCTGTTTTGTTGGGGGAAGAAATTTTTGTTTTTTTCTGTTGCATAGTCCTGTTCCTATTTAAACGTCACCCTCATATCCTTCAGGATTTCTGTTATGGCACGGACGGATCGTCAGATTTACATAACATTAACTTGAGGTAATTATTTTGAAATATTTCGACCATGATTTACATCAAAAAGATACCTTCAAAATATGAGCTGCTGCCGGTTTGGTGGACACGAGGATAAGATCGTGACCCATGAACCGGAGAGTATTCATGACGAGACGAAAGTTTGGAGCTGAGTTCAAAACCGAGGCTGTAAAGCTGGTTACGGAGCGGGGCGTATCAGTGGCGCAGGCGGCCCGTGACCTGGATTTGGCGGAGAGCGTGTTGCGCCGCTGGATGCGTGAATTGGCGGCGGCGCCTGCGACGGCCTTCCCAGGCCATGGCCAGCAGCGGGCCGATCTGGCTGAGATTGCGGCCCTCAAGAAGGAGGTCGCCAAGCTCAAGGCGGAGCGTGACATCCTAAAAAAGGCCGCGGCATTCTTCGCGAGAGAGTCGACTTGAAGTTCGCTTTCATCGCGAAGCACCGGCATATCTGGCCGGTGAACTGGATGTGCAATGCTCTTGAGGTATCGCGTTCCGGCTTCCATGCCTGGCTCAAACGGCCTGCCTGTGACCGGGCTGTGTACGATGGGAAGCTGGCGTTGGCGATCGACACGAGCTTCAAGGCCAGTGACAGAACCTATGGCGCGCGCCGCGTGTGGCGTGATGTGCTCGAAGAGGGCCTGGCCTGCGGTCTGCACCGGGTTGAGCGGCTGATGCGCGAGAACGGCTTCCGGGCCCGCCCGAAGCGCCGGGCCAAGCCGAAGGACGAGGGCGAACGTGCTGTGATCGCCGATAATATCCTTGATCGGGAGTTCGCCGCCGCCCGGCCAAACCAGAAATGGCTGGCTGACTTCACCTATATCTGGACCGCCGAAGGCTGGCTGTATGTGGCCGTGGTTCTTGACCTCTTCTCCCGGCGCATCGTCGGTTGGTCGATGAAGGCGGAACGCGATGCGGCGCTGGTCATGGATGCGTTGATGATGGCCGTCTGGCGCCGCGGCAAGGCCGACGCGCTACTTCATCATTCAGATCAGGGCTCGCAATATACCAGCGAGAAATTCCAACGCTTGCTGGCCGACAACGGCATCACCTGCTCCATGAGCCGGGCCGGCAATGTCTGGGACAATTCGGCAATGGAGAGCTTCTTCTCATCGCTCAAAACCGAGCGCACGGCTGCCAAAACCTACCGCACCCGTGACCAGGCCAGAGCCAATGTATTCGACTATATCGAGCGTTTCTATAATCCACGGCGGAGGCATTCGAAATTGGGCTATCTCAGTCCCATGGAGTTCGAGGCCAAGGCCGTGCTAGCTTAACTTGCTGTCCACCAAATCGGCAGTAGCTCAACGCGCCCAATCTATCAAACGGCGGATATGTATAAGCAGGGAGAGTTGCTCGCCCGGGTGGCGCACCTTATCGATACAGGAAAAATTCGAACGACACTTACCGAAACGCTCTCGCCGATCAATGCAGCGAATTTAAAGCGGGCGCATTCCCAGATCGAAGGCGGTACAGCGAAGGGTAAAATTGTTCTCGAGGGATTCTAATCGCCGGCTAAACACGGTTGCATTCCGCACAATATGTAAAAAAACCTAGAGCAGGAGCAAAAATGGGTTTTTATTGTGTGCTCAAGTGTAGCCACTAAATTACGTCTGCTTTCTGGAAGCGCCGACCTCACCTTCAAAGGCATAATTGGGTCGGAAGCTGCCGGACAGCAGAGAATTCCCACGCCGTAATAGATTTGGTGGCGTGAGAATTCTATTGCGGGTTAAGGCGCTGCCGGGCGGTGGGTTAATGTAGAGCAAATGATCGGGAGTGAGTGACCGTTTTAATCGCGGGTTTGACCAATGTTCGGGCTTGATCGCCTGTGAGGACGGACTGAGAGGCCAGCTCTTTGGCTAATGTTTGTACCTGCGCGGCATATTTCATCATCAACTGTCGCGCGCTTGCATAAGCTGCGGCAAGGCGTTCTTGCACGAGTTGTTCGAAATCCGGACGGGCGGAGAAAACCTTCTGGGCCAATTCGTTGGTGGAGACGTCCCGCCAGATGAGGCGTCCGTCGCCGAGGCCAAAGCCGAACTCGGCCTGGGCGGCCAACTCTGTCGCGCACGCAAGATCGCTGTCTTTTGGCCCTCCTGAGCCTGAACTGATGGATCCCAACAAAACATCTTCAGCGGCCCTGCCAGAGAGAATGGCGATGAGGCAAGCATCGACGCCTTCACGCGTGAGCAGCGTCTGACACGGTTTGAAGAAAGCCCGCCCTCCGGAAGAGGCGGAGCCGATCATTGAAACATGTTCGAGTTGCAGGTGAGGCGAGACCAGCACAGCAACGGCATGGCCTGCCTCGTGAAGGGCGATGCGTTTGCGGGTCTCAGGATCGTTCACCAGCTGGGCGCCGATGATGGCAGTGATGACGTCGTCGAAAACAAATTGCCGCTTCTCGCGCCGAGCCATGCGCTTCGCCGTAGCACAGATTGTCATGACATCGGCTCCGCTCCGTCCTGCACTCATCTGGCCCAAGCGAGTATACTGATCATCTGTTGTCTCTGTCAGCGTCGCGTGGAGTTCGTCTTTATATATAAGTGCGAGAGCCTTCGGGGGCGGCAGCATCAGGACAAGATGGCGCTCCAGACGTCCTGATCTGAGGATTGCTGGGTCGAGGGACGCGATATGATTCGTGGCAGCGATAAGGACGACCCCTTCATTGCTGGTCGTGCCGTCGGTCTGTTCCAGGAAGGCATTAATGACGGCCGTCCAATATGAGTTGTCGCGGGTAGATGCTCCTCGCTGCCCGAGGCTGTCCAGTTCGTCGATGAAAAGAACAACCGGCGCTTTGGCGCGTGCATCAGTGAAAGCGGCGCGCATCGCTTTGGTGACGGTGCCGAGATGGCCCTCGCCAGTCGCTTGCCAGGCGGCAAACGAGGTGGAGATGAAGTCTATGCCGCAATCGGCGGCAATTGCCTGCGCAATCGTGGTCTTGCCGGTACCCGGTGGGCCGACAAGCAGCGCTGCGCTCGACACTTCGGCCCATTGCAGTGCTCCCTGCCGCCAAAGCGCCAGGTCGGCCCGGAGGTCTGTCGCCCAGGCGGTGACCTCGCCAATTCCGTGCAACCGAGACAGCGGGGTGACAGGTTTCATTGTTTTCGGGGAGGCGACGAAAGTGGACTGCGTCAAAAGCCCAAGGCGCTTCGCATACTCAAGAGCAGAAATGCCTTGGTGGTAGGCCAGCCGCAGCACCTCAGGGGAGAGTGTTTGACAATGGATCCCAGAGTAAAATGCGGCTTTATGCCGTTCACCCGTCAAAGATTCGACCGCGCAGGCCAGGAGCGCCGCGTTGGGTTCAGGCAACATGAAATTACGAGAACATAGGGCGCGAAGCGGCTGAGGGATGGTTGCGGGGTCACTCGTCACGATAAATACCGAACGTCCCTCTGCCTGCCACGCTGTCGCCGTAGCGATCATGGCCTGTTGCTGGTTGAGGTCCTGCGACGCTGGGGCCATGCAGACGCCAATGTCAGGGCGCCCTGCCAGTAAGTGGGTGCGCGGCCGCTTGTACCGAAAGTTGGATGCAGGCGGACGTCGGGTGAGGGGCCTAATCAACTGGCACAGGTAGATCTCAGGCAAGACCTTTCCAACGATTTCACACCATGCCTGAGACGGTGCCTGGACGATGTAAATTCCCAGAGGAAAACGCCGATCCGCCGCGCTGAGGCCAGCATAGACCATTTGCCGGCCAAACAGGATCGCGCAGTCCGGCGGAGCGTCAGGCGCCTTGACCTGTTCGTGTAGATCATCATCAATGTCTTTGAGCTGGGCCTGCCAATCGTTCTCCGGGGGAGCGTCAGGCAGGGGCGCATTGTCGAGGGGCGTTTCTGTATCACGCGCGATTTTCATGCTGATTGTCCCCGTTCAATAAGAGAAGGAGGTTTGTGCATTGGGCGGGATGGCTTCCGCACGTGGCGGCTCCGGCGACATCGCGGCCAACCAAGCGAGCTGGTTGATTTTCTTCTGGCGTTGATAGGTCTGAAGAGCGATCTCGAACGTCTGGCGGTCAATCCCAGGCGAGCGGAGCCAAGCCGTTCGCACACTAATCCAGTCGACCGGTGCGGCGCGAAAGAAAATGCAACCGACGTCCAGGCATACGAAAGCGGCGATATCGAAGTCATCTTTGTGATAACGGAAGGTTCCCGAACGGGAGTAATAAAAACCGCGGGTCAACGCGAATGCGCAGCGTTGGCCTTTGAGCTTACTCTTGGTTTTGACTTGAATCCGAAGCATGTCGATGCCCGCAACGTCGGCGATCAGATCATAAGCCACGCCGGCCATAGCCGGTTGGGCTGGTATGCCCCAACGCTGCAGGCGAGACAAAACTGGAGTTGCCCCGTTTTAGTGGACGGTTACGGGGTCAGTTTTTTATAGTCCTTTTGCATGCGCCCTTTCATAGTTGATTGGCGAGAGATAGCCGAGTGCTGAATGCCGCCTTGTTGGGTTGTAGAAACCCTCGATGAAGTGAAAAACGGCCATTCTGGCTTCCGTCTGTGACTGAAACCGGCGTCGATCGATCAGTTCACATTCCAGCGTGGCGAAGAAGCTTTCGCACATGGCGTTGTCATAAGCGTCGCCGACGGAGCCGGTAGAGGGGCGCACGCCCGCCTCGGTGCAGCGGGCGCCGAAGGCCAGGGATGTATATTGCGAGCCTTTGTCCGAATGGTGAATGACGTCATCTGGCTTGCGTTGTTCCAAAGCCATATCCAAAGCATTGAGAACGAGCCGGGTTTTGAGATCCGTTGCGAAGGACCAGCCGACAACGCGGCGTGACCAGGCGTCGATCACCACCGCCAGATACAGAAACCCGGCACAAGTCGGGATGAAGGTGATGTCGGCAATCCAGAGCTGGTTTGGCGCTGCCGCGGCAAAATTCCGTCTGACCAAATCGGAAGCGGGATGGTGTGTTGGCTCACGCTTCGTCGTAACCGGGCGACGGCGGCGGCTGACACCCGCCAAACCAGCGCGGCGCATCAGCCTGGCGATGCGCTTGCGCGAAATGGCCGCGCCGCCTTCCTTGAGTTCCGCATGGATCCGCGGCGCACCATAGGTTTTCCAGGAAGCTGTATGGATCGTGCGGATCCGCGCTGTCAGGGCGATATCGGCAACCGCGCGGGCCGGTGCAGGGCGTTTGGCCCAGGCGTAATAGCCGGACGTGGAAACCTTCAAAACCCGCGCCATGGTACGGATGGGATAGTGGGCCTGGTGCGCGCTCATGAACCGGAAGACCCGTTCGGGCCGGCCTTGCTCTCCTTCGCGAACCAGGCCGCCGCCTTTGCCAAAATATCACGCTCCTGACGAAGACGGTGATTCTCCCGGCGCAACCGGGCCAGCTCGTCCTTCTCGGCACTGCTCGGGCCATCTGCCCGCTTGCCCGCATCGCGCTCCGCCTGCTTCACCCAGGACCAGATCGACTGCGCCGTCGGCTCAAATTCACGGGATAACTCTTCCGGCGTGCGGCCAGACCGCACCAGCTCAACCATTTGCCGCCGAAACTCAGGCGGATACGCCGCTCGATATCGTTGCATGAGACACCTCTAAACAAAGCTTAAAAGTGTCCACCAAACCGGGGCAACTCCAGTTTTGTTGTCCTCATGTCGATCCGACGAACTGAGGGCGAATAGTAACCAACTTATTGTTGGCCTGCCTGTTCAAATAAGAAAATAAGTTAAGGTGAGGAGGCTGGCCCAAAGCTTTGCATTTCCGAATCGTGATTTGAAGATGCTGCATTGACTCGGGTAATCGCCCAGATCGGCTGCCGGGATATCGTATGCCCAGATGCTTCGACAGACGCGATCGGTGCCAATGGAATTCCACCCATCGATTTTCGTCCGTAAGCAGTTTGCGAGCGTTCAGATAAATGGCCTAGAAATTTTGCGAGATCTTCTTTAGCCAACCTGCGGCGTTTTAGATCCGAAGAGAGTGCGTGGCGGAAGCTATATGGCGCAGCGATATAGTCGATGTTTTTGAAAAGTCGACGAGATATATTTCGGATAAAATCGCTAAACCGCCGTGGATCTGAAATGTCTATTATATATTCGTCGTTTTCGCGGGGTAGGTGATCAGCAAGCGTTTCCGTGAATTCTCCGTGTCTCTCAATTGTTATGGTCCTCGTTGCTTGACCAGAATATGAAGTAACTTTCGAACCTTGGATTGTAATAAGCAAATGATGCCTCGTCTTTTGAATGGCGACGCCATTTAGAAGCTCTGATGGCCTTAGGCCCGTTAAAGCCAAAATGATCACTGCCGTATAATACTCGGTAAAGTTGGAAGCATGAATAATTTCCTGACGCCACTGCACAGGAAGGCGATGTAGATTTCTTCGCTTGCTCTTTTCGACTTCGTCAGAAGGAGGTTTGCACCATTTGCTTGGCTCCGATTTGTTTCTCGTCCTGTATCGGAAGAGCAAATCCAAATGCTGTTCGAGGAGATCAAGCTGATTATGTTTTGCCGTGTCCGGTACGTGTTTAGTAATTTTATTCCAGTTATGTTTGATATCTGACAAATAAGATGCGCACTCAAAGATGAGCGCTGCCCTATACAGATTGAATGAATTTCTGGAATTTTTTCCGATATGTTCTGGAGCAAGGTTCCGGCGCGCCATCCTCTCCGACGCGTCTTTATATTGTGTAATAGTCTTTTCAGAAGGTGACAAGTTTACGGATTTGATCGTCTCATCAATAACTGAAAAAAGTATGTCTATTCTCTTGTGTAAAGGCATACTCCCGGTCTGATGTCGCGTAGGGTTCGTTGTCATGAGGATATTTTATCGACGCTGATTGAAACCACGAAATATTTTCATTCGACTTTCAGTAAAAAAATGTCCGACGTCATCATTAATCGGCAATAATACTTTGCTTTTACTAAAACCTACTTCAACTTTTACCAGAACATGCCTTTGCTTTTACATATTTAAGGGTTTTAATTCTATCATATATTATAAGTGCCGACCGAAAATTTGATATTTTTTGAGAGTTGATTCTTGGCGGAAGCTGGTGCTTATCGATAAGATTTAGACTTTTACCTGAACCGTTCTTCTCTAATCTTAGAAGGTGAAATGTAAAGGTAGTTTTCTGTCTTTAGATAAAACGATTTCTGGCCGGCATTCGATAAACTCGACTGCTCCCCCAAACCGGTCGGTCACCTATCCTATCGGCGGATCTGAATGCGCTATCGCCGACGTAAGCGTAGGAAAATTGGCTGTTTTATTTGGAAAAAGGACGCTTCAAGAAAATTGTTTGTTTTCAATGCTTTGGGTTTTGCGCGCGGCTCCGGGTCAGAGATTCGAAGCCAAAAAGCCCTAAATCGGCTCAAAAACCCGTATTTTAGGCGCCCTAGAAGCGATTGTGGTGGCTAAAAAACTTTTTGCTCGAACAAATGACGGCTTTAGCATCCTGAGAAGCTCTCAGAGGAGGCAGCGCCAACCAAATCAGTGCACGCTCTCAAATTGAAATTGGCTAAGCCATTAGCAGGAAGATTGACTTGTGCCGGAAGTCATGTGACACACGACTGTGCCACCAACGCGGTCGCATCCATATTTAGCAGGAAAAACACATTCCTGATCAATATCTTGTTTCGGTTTTGTCGTCTTCTCCCCTTGGGGACGCCATTCTCGAACAAAAGTAATAACTTCGGCTGGCGTGTTCGGAAGGTCGGTGAGAGCGGCTCTGGCAAGCAGGGATTTCGGCCCGCTGAGTTCCACTTCCTGCTTACTAACGACAACCTTATCCACGAATAATTTGATGTAGGCCTTGCGCATTTCGGGCGGTGCCGTGTGTAGCGCGGTGCGGACGGTTTCGCTGAGCCTGTGGAGCTTGGCCTCGGTCAGATGTGGACGGTTGGCGGGTTGCAGGTCCGAGGCTTGTTTAAGCTGTGCGGTCAGGGTCTTTCGTTTGGTTTTTAGGGCGGAGAGGCGTTCGCGCAGCGCAGGGTCGTCGAGCTCCATCAACCCGGCCTCAACCATGCCGAGCAGACGTTTGAGCGCGCCCTCCGTTTCCGTGAGGTCGGCTTTGATCTGGCCCAGCTGGCTGCGCTGCTGCTGCGCGTCCGCCTTGGCCTTGTCCAAATAGCCGGAGACAAGATCGATCAGTCGGCCGGGCGTGAAGATGCGCTCAGAGAGTGTCTCGATTACAGTTTGATCGACCTTCGGCATGGACACCGCGCAGCCACCGCAGCGTGTGGGGCCCTTCTGCGCGCGTCCGGCACAGGTGTAATAGCGATAGCCTTTGCCTGTCCGCAGCGTCATGCCGGCCCCGCAATGGGCACAGACGGCAATGCCGGTCAGCAGCGTCGGACAATTCACCACGCGCGCCGGGATTTTCTGTGGTGCTCTCTCACGCAGCTGTTCCTGGACGTTTTCCCAGGTCTGCCGGGGAATGATGACGGGTACTTCGATGCCGATCCACTCCTGCCGAGGCCGGATGGCGCCGGAGCGGCTATCCTGCACATTGAACCAATGCTGGCCGGTGTAGGTTTCATTGGTCAGGATACGGTGGATGCTGGAGATCATGAACGGCTTGCCACGAAAGCTCTCGCCAGCTGCGTTCAGCTTCGTGACAATGGCTTTCACGCCCAGCTGTACGCCCTCGGTACCGAGATACAGGCCAAAAATGCGGCGGACGAGGGCCGCTTCGGTGGCGTTAATCTCCAGCCGTTTTTTGACCTTCTGGCCGCGTTGTTCAGCACCGATCACATCATAGCCAAGCGGCGGGCGGCTGCCGTTCCAGAAGCCCTGGCGGGCATTTTCCTTCATGGCCCGGGCCGTATGTTTGCCGATTTCCTTGGAGGTGTAGGCATCGAACGCCACCAGAATGCTTTCCACCATCTGCCCGGTAGGGTCATCAGCGAGAGGCTGGGTGATGGATTGCACGGCGATGTCGGCCTTGTTCAAGGTCCGCTTGGCCACGGCGTAGGCAAAATTATCGCGGGCGAAGCGGCTGAAGCTGTGAACGACAATGAGGTCGAAGGGCCGGGGCTGTGAGCGGGCATCTGTCAGCATCTGCTGGAAAACCGGCCGGCTTTCATCTGTGCCTGAGGCGCCTGGCTCGACATAGTGCTGTACCAGATCGTAGCCCTGGCGCTCACACCAGGATTTAGCCTGGGCGATCTGGTCGGGAATGGAAAGGTCAGCCTCGGCCTGCTTCACAGTGGAAACACGGGCATACACGGCGACGCGCTTAGGCAGCATCGAGGGTGAGACGGCAGCGGGAATAGGATGCTTCATTTATTTGGTTCCGCCAGGATCTGATCGATTAAGGCGCCGAAGAGCGCGGCAAACAAGGCTCTTTCCTGGTCAGTGATCGGCAATGCGGGTGCGGGAGCACATTCAACCGCTGGGAGCTTTTGGTCCCGGCGGCTTTGTAGGTCCGTTTCAGTGTTCCCACGCTTGCGCATGGCGGGGAGCATCGGGCATCGTCAACGCGATTCATGCGCAAGGGCGGCAAGTGGACCTCAGCTGAGCCATTACGTATCCGGCTCAATTGCAACAAGCGAAAAAATACGGCCTGTTGGTTCGACCCTTTCCCGGCTTCGCCGAGCGTTGTCGGCGTGTAGGCCGGAGGATTGGCTGGATTTGTGTTGGGTCATTCGTTAGCTGACGAATTATTTGTGTCGAAGCCGGCTCAATTGCAATGATCTGCAATGGGCAGGTTGAGTAGGCTGACCGCCCCCTGAAAAGGCAGCAGGAGCGGTCAGCCGCGCGGTTACAGCAAAGGTTCGATATGCGTGGCGTGCGATTCGAGCATGGCGTGCAGGGCGTCGAGCAGGCGCTGCGCGTTATGGGCTTGCGGCCGGGTCCATTGCGTGTTGGCGCTCATTTGCTCGTGCATCGCAATCGCCTTGGCCTTCACGAGACGAAGGTCGTGGATGATGTCGCTGATCCGCAGTGTGACGTCTTCTATAGACGAGAGACGTTCGCGCTGCTCGGAATCGACAATGGGCGTCTGGGCAGGCTGCGGAATGCCGGCGCCGCTCTCAGAGCGACGGGTATAGCCTATTTGTTTGAAGCTGACGCTGAGGATGCGCTCGCCCGGTTCTGGAACCTTCAGGCTGGGAAAGAGAAGGGCGAGGCGGTCGAGGTCAAACAGCGCGTCAGTCAGGTAGGTGCCGAGTTCCCCCGGCACCAGAGAGAGAGCATCGTTGAGTTCGACGCTGACTTCAAATTCGTAGGTGCGGCCGGTGAGGAGGGTCATTCTGCGTGGCTTCCCCGAATGCGGGTGATCGTGACATGACGAGGCGCTGTGAAGCGTAGGCTCAATGCGGACGGCTTGGCGCTTGTCATAGGCGGGGCGAGCGATATCGTTACGCCGTATGGGAGTGCTGTGTCCGCGTCCGAGAGCGGAAAGATCTTGTCCCCAGCGACAAGGCGGGGCGGAGAGGCGTGGAGCGTCAGCAGCAGATCGGCCACGGTGATCTGATCGCCGCTTTGCAGGGAAAGAACGAGGCTCAAAACGAAAACTCCTTAATAAGGTGAAACGGAAACTTAGCCCCCTGCCATGCCAGGGCAAGAAAAATAAGCCCGAAAAAGAAAAATAAAATCATTGAAAACAATGACTTAATTTTGGAAAACGGGCTTGGCCAAGGGCGCCTGGCGTGTTGCGAGCGGTGCGCCTGGCGCACCGCTCTGCGCGTCAAAATTTGATCCGTCTTGCCCGGTTCACGGCGTTCTGCGCGGCTATCAAATTCTTCTGCCGTTGACCCAGCAGGTAATAGCGCTCGGTCGTCTGGAAGCTGTTGTGATCGAGCAGTGCGGCGGCTTCGCGGGCGTACTCAGGCGCCGCGATGGCATAGCTGCTGGCGGCAGAGCTGCGGAAGGCGTGGGGATTTACCGGATATCCCAGGGCCTCCTTGGTCCGGGAGCCGATGATTTTGCGAAGCACCTGGGCGCTGATCGCGGCACCGCTGACACCGATCCAGAGACGCGCGGTTATAGCAGGCACTCTTGCCCGTGCGAGCAACCGAGGCCGGACCTGCTCTATATATAGGTGAAGAATTTCGGCCAATTCGGGGGGCAGCGGGTAGGTTATCTCGCGCCGGGTCTTGGTCTCAGACGCCTGCCAGCGGAGTTGCCATTCCCCGTCCGCGCTCTGAAGCAAATGCTCGTCCAGCCGGATCATCGAGAATTGGGTGATGCGCACGGGGACCAGGATCAACATGAGCAGGATCAGCCCATCGCGGAACGCGACGGGGTCTTGGGCGCTGCTGGTACCGGCACAGGCAGCCTCGATGAGATTTTTGCCGACGCTGAGCAGGTCGGTGGCGTAGGTCAAAGCCTTTGCTTTCGCGGGCTGTCGCCTGGCTTGCGCGGAGACCAGGTGGCGCATTTGTCTGAGCCAGTTCCAGTCACCGCTGGGCGCGAGGCTGATCATGATTCCGTATAAATCGGCCACCGATTTGGCCAAGGTGCTGATCTGTATTTGCGTTTGTCGCTCCATCAGGAATTGCCCGAGGCGGGTCGGCGTTATCCTGGCATCTGGCGGCTCGGCCAACAGCGCTGGCATAGTTTGCGCAAGATATTGCAGCCAGATGCCGTAATTATGCGCGGCCTCGTGGCGCTGTCGAAGGCACCATTTTGAAAGCGGTAGGCGTTCGACTGTAAACGGGCATTCTGCCTGCGCAGCATCCCATAGAGCGCGATCCTGGGCGGGCCATTCCTGCATCGGCAGGGCGCGGCGGTGTTGAGGCTCAGGAGCCATGATTTGCCCCCTTTGCGGTGACGACCCGGTCGAGCGGATGCTTTTGCTTGGCGAGCAGGAGGCGTTGCGCCCTGCGCTTGGCCTGAATCGGCCGGACCGGCGCGTAATAGCGCAAGGTCGTCTCAATGCTGTTGTGGCCCAGAACCGCCTGCACCGCCGCGTGGCCGTCAGGGGTATCATCAAGCATCAGCTTGCCGAGAAACGCCCGGATGACATGGGGCGTCACGTCCAGGCCGGCGTGATATGCGCCAAGGTCTTTGAGGCTTTGCAGCGCCAGCGCCGTGGTCAGGTGCATGCCCGACTGACTGGGAAACAAATAGGGGGCTTGTCGTTTGTCAGCCGCGCAAACGCTTGGCCGATACGTATCACGCCAAAGTTCCATTAGCTTTGTGCTCTCTGCACTGAGTTCGGAGATCAGCGTCTCGCCGTTTTTAACCTCCTCGCCTGGGTTGGTAATGATCGCGATGCTCTGTTTGTTGCGGGTGGTGAAGGTGATGTGCTTGTCGAGTTGCAGATTGACGATATTCCCAGCCCTCAGCCCGGTATCCAATGCGATCGCCGTAAACAGCGCCGTGCGCATGAGTTTAATGGCGCGCGCATCGATTTGGTTCCGTTGGCGGGCGGCTTTGGCCAAGGCGTGGGGCAGGCGCGCCATGTTGACGGTTTTCGCATGATCATCGAATTGGCAGAGACGCGCGAAGCTGCGCGGCGACATTTCCCCGTATTTGCCTCTCGTCCTGCGCCACAGAAATTCCAGTTGTTTCAGTGTATGCGCGGGTAAGTGGAGATAATCGCGCCCAATGAAATAGAAATGGAAGGCGATATAGCCCAGGTGGCCGCCATCTTGGCGGTTGGTCCGGGCGGCGAGAAATTTCAGGACACATTGGAGCTCAGCCACGCCGACGACGGCGGAAAGGCCGCTAATGTCCCCTACATGACGATAGCCAGTCGTAACCAGGATGGAAGCCGCACGGCGTAGGGCGTCACGATAGTTGCGTTCGGTGCAAGCACGAAGCGTGCCATTGTTGCGTCCCTTCAGAGAGGGTGGCGCAGGAACCGCGCCAGTCTCGGCGATGGAGGCAAGCAGATGCTGGAGGTCGGAGGATGGGCGAGCAAGCCAGTTTTCCACGTCTTCAGCGAAGCTGGCTGGGAAGGCTTCCCAGGGGAGCGCATAAAACCGTGTCTCTGCGGGTGGGAGGCCGAGGTCGTTGCCTGGCCAGTGCGGGCAGTTGCGGCGCCCGTGAGCCCAGGCGGCGACAGTCCCACGCACGATTTTTTCGGCTTTTGAGCCAAGATTGGTTTGGCGTAAAATGGCCGCGAACCGTTCCAGGTGAGCCTGGGTAATGTCTTCTGGCTCCCACCCCTGTTGGGAGGCGACATGGGCGAAGCGGCTGAGCTTGATGGCCATTGGGCCGCCGTTCAGCATGGCCATCAGCTTGGTCCAGCCAGCACTGAGCGGCGTTACATGTCGGCCGGGCATGATATCATGGCCGGCTAGACGCAGCGCCCGGCGGAGATTCGATTTGAACGCAGCTAGGGCATTGTCGGTCCTCATGCCGAGTATGGCCGGGGTGAGCTGTTCGAATTTCCGTTGCAGCTTCGGGATATCGACCTTGCCATTCAGCCCTTGGGCCGAGATCAGATTTGCTGCCTTCTTGACGGCGCCGCGCAGGTTCTCTCGGATTTTGGGCGAAAGGTCCGGGGCGCACTCGATTGCGGCGAGGACGCCTGTGAAGTGAGCCGCGGGCGCCGAATTTGGAACCTGCCGGCCAATATTTTGGGCCGGCGCAATATCACTTACGTGATCAAACATTATCATTCCTTCTCACTCACAAGAATGGTTGTGAGGTTTTCCTTTGTTGAAGAGTGCGGGTGTTATTGTGGGCGTCTGGTCGAACGCGCTCAGACGTGATCAAACGCGCACATCCCCTCGGGCAGAGCATGGCGTTCAAATCTTACGGTGCTGGGCGATGTACGACCGCAGTTCGGCGGGTTCGAAATATAGCCGCTCATTGATGCGGACCGGTGTGAGGGAGCCGTCAGCAACGCGGCGACGGATTGTGACGGCCGAGACGCCGAGGATGCCAGCTGCGGCTGAGAGCTTGATCAGCTTCTCCAGCGGCCGGTCAGCCCCAGCGCTGGCTTGGGCCGGGAGAAAAGAACGGAAGGTCTTGGTCATGGGTACCTCGTGAAAGTGAACGAGGCATCATGGGGGGCGATTCGCGGTGCGAAGGGGGGCGGTGCGGAAGATGGCGCAGCGACAGGTCCACGTCCTATATATACACGTGAGCTTGACGAAGTTGATGAAGTTTGGCGCAGACGACGCTACGCCATATTGTGCAGCCCAGCGCATCGCTGGCTGTAAATTTTGGTTGCCGGGCCGCATCGGGAAGGCCTAGTACCTGATTTTGTTCGCTATTTTCCAATCGCCGTCTGCTGATGCGCGCGAACAATGGCGCTGTCGATCATCAGGTGCTGGTTGTCACGGTCAGCCGTCGGCGTCTCAAATGCCGTCTCCCAGACTTTCCGTGGCACAGCCGCTGAAGCGTTTGGGTACGCTCTCCCAGTTGCCATAGTGCTCAGGCAGGTCACACTAATGCGCTCCAGGCCGCAAAATCCACAGACCTGAGCGGGCTTTCGAAGCAAGTGGATACGTTAATTACAATCCCGATGCCGCCAAGCCATGGAGTTGTGACAGCTCCGAAGAACAACGGGGTGGTTTATTAACGCTCCCATGATACAAAAAAAGATACATGACTTGGTGGGTCTTTAAGTTGTAGACTTTTTGTTTCAATGGGCCCCGGTGGCTCTCTAGGTTGTAGACATTTTGTTTCAAAAAGTATTAAAATAGATTAACAGCTTTTTGGGTATTTTAGATGATGCAGTTCGATGAGCCCTCCCTTGGGCGTGTCATTCTTCACGGTGACGCAGTTCTAGCTCTTTCTGACTACGCAAAATATTTCAAAATCGATGCGGTTTCATTTAATGGGGATTTGGCCCAGCTTACGGATTGCCAGACCCGTCATGTGGTTGATTATCCCTCGAACGACGCGGTCGCGATTGTTACTGATGATACAGCCGATGCGGCGTTACAGAACTGGCTGAACGTCGAGAAAGTTACGATACCTGTTGTTGGGCACGGTCCGAAGACCCCTGAGCTTCTTGCGGATTTAAGTAAAAAATTGCGCGGCGCGGCGCGGTTGAACGCCGATCTCATGCGGCGTTTGGCAGAATTGCGCGCGGTGCACGAAGAAGTCCAGAATAACTACAATTCCCTGCGGAATTTCGTGTGCGATAACGGCCTGATGCCGCCGGCGCTGGGCTTCGTGAATCTGCCCGATGCGGACGGGGGTGTCACTTTGCCGTCGGACGTGCAGAGCGTAATGCAGCCGTTTCCTGTGGATTTCCGGTCAATGTGTGGCTTCGCTCTATTCCTGTCTGCGCCGGTTCCGTTGTTCTCCAAGGGCACGCTTCATGTTGAATTGCTCGCGGCCGAAGATGAAGATGTCGTCCTTACTTGGCACGTAGATTATCAAAAATTGACCCAAGGTTGGGTAACCTTCGCTTTTGAGCAGTCTGAACGGTTCTGGCCTACCACGCCACAGCTACAATTGCGTTTTGAAACTGCTGTCGAACCGCCGCCATTATTCAGCCTCGCCCCTTTGCAACTACGTACAGACAAGTCTGCTACGATCAACGACAAGCAGGCAATGCGATCGCTGGCCTTCAAGACATGGAAGTCGATCCCTGGTGCGCCCCTGTCCGTGACCAGCCAGATGTGGCCGACCATTCGCGTCGATCAGAAATGTGTAACTCAAATCGAACTCTCCGTGAACGGGGAGTGGGACGTGAAAAAGGTTCCGGGTCAGCAGGAAAGCTGTGGCTTTGAGCTTGTGACTTTGTTGCCCGACCAGGGGCGGCTGCAGGTGCATCCACTTGAAAATCTCATTGCGGTAGCGGTTGTACAGGCCGGTGTGCCGGTAGGCACGGATACCATCCTTGCTGAAGTGGAGACCGCTAACGACCAAGCTAGTATTATAGAATACGCTGTTGCCGTTCTGCCACCTGCGGATTTCCTTGCTATCGGAACAGATGGTAGCTTGCCGCCAAGTGCTTTAATTTCGGACTGGACGCGTCTACCGCCCTTAACCCGCGGCTTTGTAAGGCTTGATCTGCCCAACGAAACCTACGAAAAGATGGACCTCCTGCTGCTGACACGCTTGCCGGAAGAAGGCAATTCTTCCTTTGGTTGGGCTCAATTCCTTAAGCTGACATTTAAGGGGCAGTTTTATTGATGTCGGCCGTTACCATAGAGTTTTCGCAGCCCTTGGCCGTACGGGGTGAGGCGGCCCGGCGCCCGCGTTTGGCCTTGGTGATTCCGATTTTCAAGCACTCCGTGCTGGTGAGCGAGGCGATCAACGCGGCGATTCGTGAGGCAGAGCGCAGTAACGGTGTCATTATTCTCGTGAATGATGGCTGCCCCTACCCAGAGACCGACGAAACCTGCCTGACATTTTCAATGAGCCGGCCGGATATTGTTGATTACATCAAGACACCAAACGGAGGATTGTCGGCTGCGCGCAACCGGGGAATCCGTTTCGCCTTCGCGCGCTACCCGTCGATCGAGGCGATTTACCTGCTGGACGCTGATAACCGCCTGGGGGCGGGAGCCATGCGCAGGGCTTTGGCCAAGATGGATGAAACGGGTGCCGACTGGGTTTACCCGAATATCGATAAATTTGGTCTCGAACATAATGTCGATTTCTCCGCCCCCTACAATCCCTTGCAACATCTGTTTCAGAATATATGCGAGGCAGGCAGCTTAGTGCATCGCCGTGTGTTCGACGCTGGGGTGTTTTTCGACGAGACCATGCGCCAAGGTTATGAGGATTGGGAGTTCTGGCTGCAAGGGTTGGAAGCGGGTTTCCGTGGGGCGCCTTGTGCGGATTTCGGGCTGCAATATCGGGCCCGGCGTGAAAGCATGGTGCGTAATTCTGATCGCGATGGCGAAGCGATCATTGCGCAAATGCGGAAAAAGCATAAGAAATTATTTTCGCCCCGCGCCTTGCTGGGAGAGGAGCATAGGTTGGCACCGCGCTACTGCGTTGTGGATAGTGCCAAGCGCCGTTTTGCGTTTACCAGCATTGCTGGGCAGGCAAGCAATGCCGGCGACGTGGTGGACCTGGATACGCATTTTTGGGGCAATCATCACTATCCCGCGCATTATCATTTTCCGAACTTTGTTGTGTTCATCGACCAGCGAATTCTACAGGAATTGCTGCGTCTGAAGCTGGCCGACGCGATCTTCTGGCAGATTGAGGACGCGTTGGAGCAGCACGGGATTCTGATTGCAACATTGGAAAGCCTTGCCGATGGGATATCCCTCTCGCCGGCTTCGCCGGAGCAGTATGAAGACGTTATCGGCTCTGGTGTGCATATTCTGGCGATCCAGAAAAACTTGCTCACTGCTTGCGTGCTAGACCCCTATACGTCCTGGATCGAGACCATTCGCAGCAACGCGCCGGAGCCCAACGCCGCTGCGCTTCGCCTGGCAGCGCCGTTCCAATCCTCAATTCTGAAACGCCATGGCGTTGCATTGCAGGTAGAGTTCTTCTTCCAGTTTTTTCATCAACTCCGCAATTCTCCACATCATCGCGACCAACAACCAAGTTGGGAATGGCGCGTGAATGACGGCGTCATCGTAAGTACCGATCTGTACCAAAGGGTGCGCAACTATCTCGGCGGTTTTGCCCCCATTGCCAGGGTTTCGCATAGCCAGCAGAAAGAGATCGCTTTTCTGCTGCCGATTGTGAGTTTTGGTGGTGTGGAGCAGGTGGGTATCGCTGTGGCGGCCCGTTTCAAGGCCGCGGGCTGGCGCACACGTTTGGTGGTGACCGAACGCAATGAGGTAAGAGCTCCGGCACGGCTGCTTGATGTTTTCGATACGATTACATTCCTCAACGATGCGTCTTACGCGGGGTGGGTGCCGACGCATCTGAAATATTTCGGACAGGATCTGTACACTTGGCCGATCTGGGGAAACCATGGGCGCCTGAGTGGGCTGCTGACCGGCTGTGATGCGGTCATGATCCTGCAGGCCAATCATGGCTATGAGGTGATGGGCTGGCTGCGCCGCCAGGGAGCGGTTATCATCAACTCGCTGCATCTACTGGACCGTGACTCGTTCAACACGCCCATCGGGCACCCCTACGTTACACTGGCCTACGAACACGCGTTCGATATCGTCTGTGCGCCGGCGCGTACATTGTTGGATTTTTGCTCCGCTGCGGGGATGCCGCAGGAAAAGCTGGTTTACCTGGCCAACGCCCCGAGCTTCACGGTTTCTGACAATTTTCGTGCCTTACGCGCGGAACAGCTTGACGCGATGAGCCTACCCACGGCGCCGCCACGCAAGCTCAGAGTGCTTTATCTTGGCCGGCGGGATCGGCAGAAAGGCGGGGAGCGGCTGACGGCGTTGGTGGATTGCGCGCGGGCGTCAGATTTGCCCATCGAATGGCGCTTCGTTGGCGGTCAGGTCGTGGATGACGGGCAGGGGCGTGAGGAGGGACTGATCTTTGAGCCGCCTGTATTCGACCGCGCGGCCATCATGGAGCGGTTGGTTTGGGCGGATGTTGTCATCCTGCTGTCACGCTGGGAGGGCTCGCCGCTTATCATTCTCGAGGCGCAGAGCCTCGGCGCCATCCCGATTGCCACCGACACCGGGGGGTGTGCGAGATGATCGATGACGGAAAAGATGGCTATATCATTCCCAACTCTGGGTTGAACGAGGTGGTTGCGACAAGTCTATCAAGGTTGACCCGGCTTGCAGATAGCCCGGTTCTGCGCGCTAAAATAGGGATAAACGCGCTCGCTCGGGCAAGTAATTTGACTTGGGAAAATACCGCCGCGGGGTTACTGGAGAAGGTAGAAAGAATTATCGAAAAACAAGCGGCTTGATATAGCTCGCCGGACTAGCCGTCGCAATCACCGTCAGGTAGAGTTAAGAATGTATAAGCAGCTTGCTGTTTTTAGAACGAGGTTGGAGTGACTGATTTGTGCGTTGCCTCTGATATTTGGACTGACTTTTTCCTGCGCCGTAGCGTCGTTGAGTTTAGACAGGATTGGTCCGAAGAGCTGTTTTGGCTGGCCCAGCTCGAAGAAAATTATCAGTTTATTAGGGTTGATTCGGATAAGTCATTAGATCTCGGCTATTTGGGACTAAATGAAAAATTTCTTCAAATAGCAAGCGAGGGCGAAGCAGCAATAGCGCTTGCGTCGCTAGGTCTTGATGCTTTGCCGGTCGGTGAAACCTCCTGTCGTACCTTATCAATTTCTAAAGCGATCGAGGCAGGTAAGCATCGACTTTTAAGCCCATTTTCAGGTGATTTAACAGATGCAGATAATTCGCTTGGTCAAGAGTGGTATTTCCATAAATACGGAAATAGGTTTTGTCTTGCATCCCAAATGTCAGCTACTATGGTTTCGCTTTTTGTAGAGACAGTCTGGGTTTTTCCTGAATCAAAAACGGTTCTTTATGTGTGGAGTGGTTTAGAAGAAGATGCAATCAAGCGTGTAATCGCTAAATGGTTTGTCATTTGGGCTAGGCATTTAGTTAAACTCGATAGTTATTTGTACCCATCAGAAACTAACGGCTGTAGGCAGATTGCTGTCACAGACTTTTGGTGCCCGCACATGTCCCATAATCTTTGGAACATACAGACGGCGTGGTCCAATTTATTTCAACGCTGTGATGCAGATAAAATTAAAAAGTTTTTGGTTTTTTCAGGACAAAATTTTTTTGGTTCTCTATATGACCTCTACCCAGAGTTTGTGAAAAACAAAAGCGACGTGATCGAAATCCATAATGAAGAGCAGATGTTTCTTGAAATGCTTGATTATAATTTGTTGCTCTTCACTGTAAAAGACGAAGTTTTTACTAGAGAGTTCGCCAATCGAATTTTAGCTTATTCCAAGAAAAATTGCGATGATGAGTTTTTGCGGTTAGTAGATGATCTAAAAAGCGAAGCAGAGCCATTAATTGTTACAACGATACGACTTGACAACCGCGAGTGGCTTGAGCAGGAGGATGGGCTTCCCAAATTATTCTGTGCTATTCATGCCGCCTATCCTAATGCCGCATTTATAATTGACGGTCTTAGCAGCGACACTGCTAAGGGGTGGACGACGGGCTGGATGTCTTTGGATGCCGAGCTTCGAATGGCCAATTCTATTAAGGCTGCGGTTCCTGAAAATGTTAGAGTAGAATTTTCGGTCGGGCGGACTTTTTTCGAAAGCATTGTCCTCAACGACGCGGCGCAACTTTTTGTCGCCCCCTCGGGCTCCGGGATGGCTTTATATAAATGGCTCTCAAATATGCCTGGGTTGGCTTTTTCAAATCTCTCGGTTTTAGGAAAAGAAAGCACTCATAGCTGGCCCTTGAAAGTTTGGCATAATAAGAATTTTCGTGCTGATATCACTCCGACTATCCATCTCGATGAACGTTTCGTAGTGGATGAGCCTTCCGAGCGGCACCATGTAACCCGAAATAATTTTCATTTGAATTGGGAGCACTTAGTCAAGCCAACTCTCGAGCTGATTAAGGAAGTTGTGAATAATAAGGAACAATAATTTTGAAACGAGTGGTGATTTTTTTGCTTACGCCATTATAGATTTAAGAGTTACGGGGTTTTAGTTTGTTTTAAAAAGGAACATTTCTGTGTTTGATGAATATGTATCGCTTGGGAACCGCTGCGAAGTAGCTTTCCAGTTTCGTAGAATACTAGGCCGTGATTCATCGAGCTTCTTCAGTTGGAATGTAACCTCATTAAAATCGCTCAATCATCTTTTGGGGACACGGTTTGAAGGTTTGTTTCAGCTCGAAAATCTTGAGCCGAACGAGTGGCTTGTGCACGAAACCCGCGGTGACTTTTATTTCCATCTGCAAGGAGAGGGGCGGAAGTCCGCAACTCATCCTGCCTTCCCCGATGATGTCGCAAGACATCGGGAAAAAGCTGCTTATTTGATCGAAAAGTTTTATAAAGATGCGGCGAGTGGTAAAAAGATCGCCTATTTTTATCGGAATGAGGACGATGGCGATATTCGTGATGCGGTTACACGCGTGCGGGATTTTCTTGCGGAGGCTCATGGCGAGTTGAACTTTGCGCTGGTGGTGATTCAGGATGAAAGCCGCATGGAGCCTGATTGGGGCATAGATGGTGTATATAACCGCTATATGCGTCGATTAGCGAAATATGATGATCAGGGTGATGGGCATCTGCAAAGCTGGGACGCGGTGTTTCGCGAATTTCCGCATAAGGAGGAACTGCGCTTTTGTAACTGGGTGTAGAACTGATCTTGGTCCGGTTCTCATCCAGCTCTTAAGGGCTTAGAGGGAATCTGTAGAAATGAACTGATGGGGTGGATGTCCCCTACCTGAGTTGTATGGTGCTGCCTATCTGGTGCCATGGTGACACCTTGGAAGGAGGGAATATGCCGGATGTTCATGTCTTGGCGATTGACCTTGCCAAAAGAAGTTTCCAGATCTGTGCTGTGGATCGGGGCGGGACGGTTCTATTCAACCGAGCGGTATCGCGCACAAAGCTGGAGCAGATGCTGACAGGGCAGCCCCCGTGCTTTGTGGCGATGGAAGCCTGCGCTACCAGCCATTATTGGGGGCGAGTTACACAACCTGTGGCCATTAGGTACCGCTGCTGCGGCCGATCTATGTGAAGCCGTTTGTCAAACGCCAGAAAAATGACGCCGCCGACGCGGCGTCGATCGCCGAGGCCGCGTTGCGCCCGAACATACACTACGTGGCGGTGAAGGGCACTGAGCACCAAGCGCGGGCGATGGCGTTCCGGAGCCACCAGTTACTTTTCAAAAAGAAATTTCGCCATTAGTTAGTACTTTTAAACTGTTCTTCGTTTGATCGCTTAAAGGTTTGCTTGAAGGCTTAAAGAAATCAGTTTTGAGCCACCCCTCATGAGGACGAAGCCCAAGAGCTTCAGGTGAGGATGTAAAATAGTGAGTAAGGTCAGTCGGGATTTCATCGCTTGAACTGAAGTTTTGTTCGATGAATTTTTTGTCGAAAAAAAGTTCTGTGGGAGAATTATTCCGGAAATATCCACACGCGATAAAATGCGCTCTTGGATCAATACTTTCTTCACCGGGGAGCAGGTAATTGGCTCTATACCATTCTTCATCCACATGAATGCGTGCCAAAAGCGGCAACAAGTACGCAGCCAATTTTGGACGACCAATTTCAATTACCCCTTTTTTTTCATGCGTATCTGAGAACCAGCCAAAAAGCGGTTTTAAAAGCCGCGATAAGAAGTATTCCGGCAAATGGAGAGTTTCTGTTGTTTTGTCCCAGTACAGATTGTTTTGCTGAACTAAGTCGAAAAACCGACCGAGAGGAAAGCGCTTGTTTAGAACGCCTAATTTAGCTACGGACAGCGAAAAGTTAAAAACGAAATCATTTGAAAGCGCTCTTCGTTCTTGCCGTTGTCGAGTAACATGCTGTTTGTAGGTAGTAGTATCCATCATTCTAGCCTCTTCAACAGCTTTTAAAAGCGTCGAGTCGTTGTCGTATGCTATACCTTGTAACGGATAAAGATCGAACAATTCTTTGTGCGCAATAAATGGAATTGATTGGCTTATCCCTGCGGTAATAGAACTCGTTAACGCCGACTCGAAGTAGCGTGGAAACCGTTGCGGATCGATAAGTGGCAGGATGAAGTGCCCTGTGGCTAATTCTCGATAAAACGCGACTTCTGGTAGGTTGAAGCAAAAAGATACTTTTCCAGACTCGATGAGGTCGCCTGAGATCAGTTCAGATGCATCTCCAGAGTAAGAGCCAACAATTTTAATGACGATTCCGTCGTTTAGACGTGCAATTTTTTCGAGTAGGCCATATGATCTAACGGGCCAAACATTTCCTTGAACGACCAGAACCACCTCGCCAGCGACTTTCTGAGGACGAAGGTGAGACAGATCAAGTCCTATGTCTGCCGTTACACCTGAAGGGTAGCCGTGAGGGTGCAGATAAAAATGATCGAAAGGAATGTTGGCGGTTTTGTCGTGCGTAACAGCGACCACCGGCCTTGACCAAATAATCTGCCAGATAAACGATGGTAGATTATCCCAGGGGTGGTCTGGCGTTAAAAAAACCGCGGCGTCATATTCAAGATTGCTTTGATAAAGGGATATCCCTAAGATATCGACGAGATCTTTTCTCTCTCGAATGTGCAACGAGTTTGACCACAGGTGGACATCAAAGTTATCTTTCAGCTGTGCCACAAAGCTCAGTGCTACCTCGAAGTGTCCCTCAGTATGGTGAATAAGGAGCAGACGCCGCCTACGAGTGAACGAGTATTGATCAACCATTGAGTTCCATGCCGATTTGGCTTTTAATGATAGCCATAGCCTTTTAAGGGCCGGTGTGTTGTATGTGAAGTTCGTTTTTACGGGGTAAGATAGATTTATTAATCTCGTGAAGCGGTTGCGCAGGGCAAAACTGTGACCTAATGTCCTGATTTTCTGGTTTGATCGAATTGCGTACTCCATTCATCTTTGCTCTTTATCATTTTTTTGAGATTTGTTTTGGAATGTGCTCCGATGAGTGTTACTAATTGTGCAGCTGTACCGGCGTTTTGCAAAAAGGTGTCTACAATGACGCCTGTAATTTTGTGTGGCGGGTCGGGCACACGGCTTTGGCCGGTCTCACGCAAGAGCTTTCCCAAGCAATTCTGGCCGCTGATCTCCGAAACACCGATGCTTGCCGAAACTGCTCTCCGTGCAGCAGGTTCCGGCTTCACCACGCCAATCGTGGTCGCCAACCAGGAACACCGCTTTATCGTCGCCGAGCAGCTACGCGATGCCGGGGTAAAAGCCCCGCGCATCGTGCTGGAGCCGGTGGGCCGCAATTCTGCGCCGGCCATCGCTGCCGCCGCCTTGCTCGCCGCCGAGTCCGACCCGCATGCCGTGCTCTGGATCATGGCCGCCGATGCGGCGATCCAAGATGTCCCGGCCCTGCATGAAGCCCTGGCGAAAGCCGCCGCCGCCGCGCGCGCCGGCCATATCGTCACCTTCGGCATGCAGCCGACAGCACCCGAAACCGGCTATGGCTACATCGCCCAGGGCGAGGCGCTGCCCGGCCTGCCCGGTGTGCACCAGCTCGCCCGCTTCGTGGAAAAGCCGGACCTCGCCACCGCCGAGACCATGCTCGCCCAAGGCGGCTATCTCTGGAATTCCGGCATGTTCGTCTTCCGCGCGGACATCATGATCGAGGAGCTGCAAGCCCTCGCCCCCGAGGTGCTGGCCGCCGCCCGCGCCGCCATTACCGGGCGGCATACGGATCTGGATTTCATTCGTCTGGACGAAGAAGCCTTCGCCAAGGCGCCGGACATCTCCATCGACTACGCCATCGCTGAGAAAACCCACAAAGCCGCCGTGGTCCCGGCCTCGCTCGGCTGGTCGGATGTCGGCTCCTGGTCGGCCCTGGCTGAGATCGCGCCCAAGGACGGCTCAGGCAATTTCGCCGAGGGCGATGTGGTGCTGGAAGCGGCCGAGAATTGTTATGCCCGCTCCGAGGGCATGCTGACCGCGCTCTTGGGGGTGAAAGACCTGGTCGTCGTCACCACCCAGGATGCGGTGCTGGTGGCGCATAAATCCGAGGCGCAGAGCGTCAAGAAAATCGTCGACAAGCTCAAGGCCCAGAAGCGGCCGGAGGCGGAGGCGCAATATCGCAGCTACCGGCCCTGGGGCTTCTATGAAAGCCTGATCCAGGGCGAGCGCTTCCAAGTGAAGCGCATCGTCGTCTGGCCGGGCCGCCGGCTTTCGCTGCAGAAACATTTCCACCGCGCCGAGCATTGGGTGGTGGTCGCCGGCTCCGCTCTGGTCACGCGCGATGACGAGCAACTGCTGATCCGCGAGAATGAGAGCATCTATCTGCCGCTCGGCTGCGTGCACCGGCTGGATAATCCCGGCCGCATTCCGCTCACGTTGATCGAGGTGCAGTCCGGGTCGTATCTCGGTGAGGACGATATCGTCCGTCTGGAAGATAATTATGGGCGGAGCTGAAGCGCTCCGCATTTTTCATCTACTAGGGAAGGCATTGTCCGAGTAGCCTTGACCGCGCTCGGCAGTACCTCGCGTTCCCCGCCCACGCGGGATGAACTGCAGTGATAGATCCAGTTAAGCTCTATAATCCGCACATATGTCCTTGGTTTATTCGGGTTTTAGGTCCGAACGCATTGTGGAGCGATCAGGTTTAGCGTATTCCTAGAAAAATTTTCATAATGAATTCAAAGCCTTCCAGTTATCACATTCATGGCGAATGGCACGCCACAATTTCCAAGACATTGATATTGCTAGATATTTTGGGTGTCGTCCCCCGTTTGTGACACACGCTTGTGCCACCTGGGGACGACAGAAATGGCGTTGTGTTCCTACGTCGAAAGACGTCGAGAAAGGTATTATTTCCGGCTGCGCGTGCCGCCTCTGGCGGGGGCTGTTTTGGGCCGGGAGCATGTGGTCGCCTCGCTGCTGACCCGCGATGCCGCGCAGGCGAAGCTGCGCGCTGCAAAAATATATTTGGTGGTTTCACCGTTTCTCCACATGCTGTGTCTCAGGATGAGAGACACACTGCACAGTCTGGGGATGCCGCCCACGGGAGCCGATGCTCTCGCGGATGCGGCGTTTCGCCTGGGGTGTGACTATCATGCGCGTCTGGATCAGCTGCGCCTCCAACATGAAAAGGAGATGGCGGCGCTGCAGGCGCAATATCAGGCCGAGCTGCGCGCGCTGACCGGCGGGGTGCAGAAAGGTTGGCGGACCGGGGTGGCCTTTCAGGAGGCTGAGCCAATGACTCCTTATAATGAGATGGAGGTACCGCGATTTGTGGCAAACCCGGGGAGCTTCATGACGTCAGTGCGGGCCGAAACCGTGGCTGATCATGTGCCTCCAGCGCCTGAGGTGGAGGTTTCGCCACCCTGGCATAGCCTCACGGATGAATTTCTGGCTGACAAGCCTGGGCTCACCGACAAGACGGTCTGGAGTTATAATCATGCGTTTGACCACTGGCGTAGGCTGATAGGCGACAAGCCCATTGCCGAAATCCGGCGCGGCGACCTGAAGCTTTTTGCCGATCATTTACGAGATATGGATAGCGGGCGCGGCGGTAAGCTGAGCCATGCCAGTATCGTGCGGATGCTGAATCACGTGAAGATTTTCATGAGCTGGGCGGTTGAGGCGGGGCATGTCGAGGATGACCGTTTTGGCGGGGTGAAAGGGCGCGATAAGACGCATGAGGAACGGATGGGTGTTGATAATCGGCGGGCGTTCACGGTTGACGAGTTGCGCCGGTTGTTCAGCAGCCCGCTGTTTATGGAGCGGACTTTAAGCCAGAGCGATGAGGCGGCAGCCTGGTTCCTGGCGCTAGCGGCTTTCACTGGTGCGCGGACCAAAGAAATTGCAACGGCACCGGCGAAGCTTGTCCAAGTTGGAGAGGTTTGGTGTTTGGATTTGCGCCAATCCGGCAAGAAAACGCGGGCTGCAGCGCGATTGGTACCGTTGATCCCGGAATTGATCCAGATGGGGATATTGGGATGGGCGAAGCGGCAGGCTGAAGCGGGGCGAGGGCTTTTGGAGCTTGCTGACAACCCGCGCTCGGGTGCGGCGTGGTCGAAATATTTGAATCGCTATATTGGGGAACACGTGCTGGAGAGCCCGGATCTGGTGCTTTACTCGCTCCGGCATAGTTTCAGGCAGATGCTGAGAGCCGCAAATGTTGGCGATGAGCTCGCGAACAAGGTTTTTGGCCATGAAGGGGGATCGGTCGGGGCTGGCTATGGCCGCGCGCTGTCGGAGCAGGAGGCGGTTTTGATGGTGACATCTGTGAAAGCGCCGTTTGATTTGAAGGGGAGGGCTATACGTGCCGACGATGCTCATTTGTCTGGTTAGCGTGTATCCAGCAGCCACAGGCGGCGGTCCAGCATCACCGCGATCGCCAGAAGCAGCAGCACGGCGAGGATGTAGAGGATACCGTCAGAATAATTGGCGAGATGGATAATATAGCCGAGGCTCACTTTGGTCTCTGGGGTGATGTGTTGAATCAGGCAAGAATTGGCGCGGTGGCGGCGGGGTCGGTGACGCTCTCGGCGCCGGTTTCCGCGTGGCCCGCCAAACGCCAGGCCGCAGTACCGGCGGTGATCCGTAGATCATACCAATGCTGGCTGGCGCTGAGATCCAAAACGGTCTCATGCACCGTACCGGCGGCCAAAGGCAGAGAGGTTGCCGGCGCGCCGTAGGCCATGTCGGTAAGGGTCAGCGTGGTATCCGCGCTGTGATTTTCGAGGCGCAGATGTAACTGCCCGGCCTTGGTGCGGGCCTGCAGATGCACGCCTGGCGCGCCGGGCGTGTAGGCGCGGTAGAAACCGTTCGGGCCGTGCAGGGTGATGCCGCCGAAGGCGGCGGGCAGGGCGGTCGTCATGGCGTGCCGCGCGCCGATGGTATAGCGCCGCGGCTTCTGGCCTGGCTGTGCCGGGTAGGCATAGAAGCACGCGCCGGCGCGGCCGGTATTTTCCATGATCAAGGTGAAGCCGCCGGCTTCTTCTTGAATATCGCAGGCCAGCTCGTAGGGCAAAGCGCGGGCCGGGCGGGTGCCGGGCTCTTGTCCGACGAGGGTGCCGAGCGTGGCAGGGGCTGCCGGCGCCGGGAGGGTTTTTACCTCCTCATCAGCTTTGGCGCGGAAGCCCGCCGTGTTGATCAGGCTGGCCGGCGCATGGTCGGGCTTGGTGAAATTGAAGGCGCTGGTAAGATCGCCGCAGACGGCGCGCCGCCACGGTGAGATGTTTGGCTCCGCCACGCCAAAGCGCGCCTCGATGAAGCGGATGACGGAGGTGTGGTCGAACACTTGGCTGTCAACATAGCCGCCTTTGCTCCAGGGCGAAATCACGAACATCGGCACGCGCGGCCCGAGCCCGTAGGGCAGATCGTCGCGCTCATAAAGCGGCTTGTGGGTGCGGTTCACCACCTGATGAATTTCGCCTTTGGTGCTCACCGTGCTCTCGCCCGGCAGCACCGGGGTAGGCGGTTGCGGCGGCACCATATGGTCGAAATAGCCGTCATTTTCATCGTACATCACCAGCAGCACGGTTTTCGCCCACACCGCCGGGTCGGCGGTCAGCGCGTCCAGCACTTCGGAAATGTAGGTGGCGCCGTAGGCCGGCATGTATTTAGGGTGCTCAGAGAAGGCGGCGGGCGGCATTAGCCAGGAGACCTGCGGCAGCTTGCTCGTGCGCGCATCCTCAGCGAACTGGTTGAGCGTGCGCACCGAATAGCCGCGCTCGCGCAAGGGGGAACCCTCAGGTGCGTCGATGAACTGCTTGAAATTCTGCAGCACGTTGAGGCCGTAATTACCGTTATAAGGATCCTTCCAATCCAGCCCCTGCTGATAAACCTGCCAGGAAATTCCCGCCTGCTGCAGCCGCTCCGGGTAGGTGGTCCAGGTAAAAGGCAGCAGCTTTGCGTCATCGACGATGTCGGTATTGTCCAGCAACGGGCCGCCGCCCCGGCCGGTAGGGTCGTTGGTGCCGGTCATCAGGAACATGCGGTTCGGGTGGGTCGGCCCTGGCACCGCACAGAAATAATGGTCGCAAACGGTAAAGGCGTCGGCCAGTTCGAAATGAAAAGGAATATCCTGGCGCGTGTAATGGCCCATCGTCATATCGGTTTTGTTCGCGGGCCAGGCATCCATCCGCCCGGCATTGATCGCCGCCTGGGTTTTGCCCCAGCTATGATCCAGCCATTGTACCGCCTGCGCGCCGCTGCGCGTGGTGTCCAGATGAAAGGGCAGCAGATCGCCGTTGCCATCCTCGCGCGGTTGAAACCAGACGGGCTTGCCATCTGCACGGCGCACAATGAAGCGGTCATTCTGGCCGCGCACGCCGCGCAGCGTGCCGAAATAATGATCGAAGGCGCGGTTTTCCTGCATCAGCACGACGATATGCTGCACATCTTGAATGCTGTGATGCGTGCGCGCCGCCGGGATTGCCAAGGCACGGCGAATCGATGCGGCGGAGAAGCCGGTCGCAGCCAAGGAGGATTTGAGTAGATCGCGGCGTTGCGGCATGAGGGCTCCCGAAGATAGCCGGCGCGCCATCTCACGAAATGCGGGTGCGGGGCTAGCCTTTCAGACGCGTCTTCATTGAGGTTTCACACCCCGAAAACGTGGCGGTGGTTAAGGCAGGCAGATTATCGGCTTCCTATACCACGGACGGAGGCATGATTTGGCGTTCCCCGCGCACGCGGGGATGAACCTGAACCAAGCCGTGCTTGAGGCGTTAAAAAGCCATTCTGGAGCCCTCTGTGCTTGCAACGGATCTCATGGTGACACAAACTGCCTCCAGGCCAATACCAAGGGGAATGATCATCATGAGCGCTTCCTTATCAAGTCTGCCCCCCTCGCAACTGAGCTTCGGACTGGTGATGCCCCCTTTGGGCAGCGTGCTTGTCAAAGCCGTCGATTCCGTGCCCGAAATACGCGGCATGGGCATCGTTTTGATTGCGAACTCCACGACCCGCACCTTGCGTGCCACCCCCGCCGGCGGTGATACGGTCATTTTCGAATTCCGCCCAAGCCCCGTTGTTACGACCGTTGCGGCAAAGCGGCGGACCGCCACCACGTCTCCGGCTCAGGAATGGCTGTCCTTCGGCTTCAATTGCGGTGGCGCCGCACTCGCCTGGGTTGGCGTTGTGGGGACCTCCGCGACCGCGCCTGTCACCGGCGGCCAATCGCTTTGGGGTACCGCATTTCTCTGGGGCGGCGCGGTGGCGTCGACGGCTTCCTGTTCCGTTTCAGCGTTTAGGGTCGGGGCGATGCTCAACGGGCATGAAAACGTCAATACTAGCCTCGATAAAAGCGGTACATATGTGTGGACGATGCGCGGCCTGGACGTTGTCGCGTTGCTTGGGGCAAAGGGGGCCATCACCGACATCATGGAAGCGGACGCAACCATGAAGGAAACTGGTGTCACGTGGCAAAATGTATTTGGGGAGCAAATGTCCCGGCCGCAAAGATTGCGCGTTACGCAACAACTTGCGTTGTAGGGCGCGAAGCGGGTAAGCGCCACAAAGATCAGCAGCGTGATCAAGCGGCGGCTCCTGTCGGCCATTTCGGCCGGCATTGGCATGGCGGGCTCGGCGCTGACGGGCTCTACCCATGATTTGATTATCTGGATTTCGTCTCCACCGGACAAGTGACATGCCGCAGGCACGCGTGAAAAAAGGTCGCAACGGCAGCCCGGAATGGGAACGGCTAAGGCGCGACGTACCGACCTTCATCTGTTCGGCGGCGGTTTATTTGGCATCATTGGCGCTCTGCCTGATGTTGTTGGGATTGACGCCACCAAACCCATTTCCCCAGGCTCAGCCTTTGTTCTGGATCGTGGCCATACCGCTGACGTTCTGGGCCTCCGCGCGCGGAACTATGGGAAGGTCCCAGTTCTGATTCTCAAGACACTGATGGTACTGGATATACCTATCGGTGTGCTCCTCGTTATTACGGCGTACATGGTTCAAGCCGCCGAATTTCAACTTTTCATTCTGGCTTTAGCGGTTGTCGTTCTGATGTGCTTGGTCGCGTTCTTCTCCTATCAAAAAAGTTTTCTGAAGACGCTTCAGTAAAAGGCTGTTCCAGCCCAGGGGGGCGAGGGTGTTGATTTTCCCAAGAATTTGACCCCAAATTTTCATCCAGTGTCATGATCGATAAATATCTATGATTATGCTGGATTGAAGGGGCATGATCAATGGGCAAGGTCGCGGTAGCAATTGAACTTGATGAGGGGGAGCGCACGGAACTTGAGCGGCTGAAGCGAGGGCGCAAGGTCTGGGCTGGGTTGTCTCGCCGCGCGAGTATTGTTCTTCTGGCTGCCGATGGTTTGCAAAATAAGGAGATAGCAGCGCGGCTTGGCTGCACCCAGATGACGGTCTCGGTCTGGCGCAAACGCTTTGCCACCGATCGGCTTGATGGATTGTATGATGAACCCCGTCCCGGCGCGCCGCGCAAGATTGGTGACGAAGCAATCGCAGACACGATCCGTTTGACGCTGGAAACGCTGCCCGAAGGCGCCACGCATTGGTCGCTGAGATCGATGGCACGCAGAACCAACTATGCCCCCTCGACGATCCACCGCATCTGGCAGGCGTTTTCGCTGAAACCTCATCGTACCGAGACCTTCAAGCTCTCCACCGATCCGCTGTTTGTTGACAAGGTGCGCGATATCGTCGGGCTGTACATGGCGCCGCCCGAACGTGCCATGGTTCTATGCGTTGATGAAAAGTCGCAGATACAGGCACTTGATCGCACTCAACCGCTGCTGCCGATGCGCCCCGGCCAGATCGAACGGCGCAGCCATGACTATACGCGCCATGGCACGACATCGTTGTTCGCAGCACTCAATATCGCAACCGGCAAGATCATCGGCAAATGCTATCCCAGGCACCGCTCTACAGAATTCAGAAAGTTCCTTGACCGTGTCGAAGATGCCGTACCGAGCGATCTCGACATCCACATCGTCATGGACAATTATGCCACGCACAAGACCCAGGTTATCCGTGATTGGTTTGCCAAACGCTCGCGCTGGCATGTGCATTTCACCCCGACCAGCGCCTCGTGGATCAACCAGGTCGAGCGGTTCTTCGCAATGCTGACCGAAAAGCAGATCCAGCGCGGTGTCCATCGTTCAACCACGGAACTCGAAACCGCCATCCACACCTTCATCGATGCCCGAAACAACGATGCAAAGCCGTTCAAATGGACCAAATCCGCCGATGACATACTCGCGTCTATCAGGCGTTTTTGCCTCGCCACCAAATAAATCAGGGAAACTTCAGAATCAGGACACTAGCGGAGGCGCAGCCTGAAGCTTCGAGGGCCAGGGTCAGCGTGTAGGTAACATCCTCGACATGCATCATGGTACACAGCTTCCAGGCGATGACGTAACGGGAATAATCATCCAGGACGGTTGAGAGATACATCCAGCCCCAGCGGATGACTTTCAAATATGTGAAGTCTGTCTGCCAGAGCTGATTTGGCGCCGTAGTTTTAGCTTTGAATTCATCGCCCGCTTTAACGACGATGTAGGCCGGAGAGGTGATCCCGTTTTTTGCCTGCAATGCGGCGATCATAAAATCATCTGCACGACAAATGCGGTGGAACGGCTGAACGCCTCTATGGATTTACTGAAAACCTCACGCGTCATTCTCAATGACCGCTTTTACGTCATTCGGCCCGGCATCCCACCGTCCGGCAGCGCGAGGCCCAGGCGCCGGCGCAGGGATGCCATATTGCCCGCGATGACATCCGCAAGCGTGTAGCGATCCAGCACCGCCAGCATCGCCGCCAGCGCCTCGTCCAGCACGCTCTCCAGCCGGCAGGCACCGCGGATCGCGCAGCTGCCATCGCCCTGGCATTCCACCAGGGCGAAATCCGGCTCCAGCTTGCGCACCACATCGCCAATGCGGATCTGCGCCGGCGGATGCGCCAGCCGCAGGCCGCCCTGGCGGCCGCGCAGCGTCTCGATCAGCCCGGCCTGGCCCAGCCGGTGCACCACTTTCGTCATATGGTTTTCGGAAACCCGGTAGGCGGCGGCGATATCGCTGATCTGCGCCAGCCGGTCGGGCCGCATGGCCAGGTAGATCAGCGTCCGCAAGCCGTAATCGGTGAACCGGGTGAGATGCATCGTTGCACTATACCCCCCGCCGCCGGGCCGGTTAAAGCCGCTCGGCGAAAATTTGCGCGGGCGGCAGACCGGCCTCGGACGCCACCGCCAGCACCGCGTCCAGCATCTTTGGCGGGCCGCAGACATAAAGATCCGGCGTCGTTGCCGCCGCCTTCAGCGCCACCGCCAGAGCCTCGGCGCTGCTGCCCTGGAAGGCTGTGCAGCCCGGCTCCGGCTGCCAGACGGCGAGGGTTGTTTCCAGCTGCGGCAGGCCCGCGCGCAATTCCGCCAGCAGCGCCTCCGGCACCGCCTCCGCCGCCCGGTTCACGCCGTAGATCAGCTTCACCGGGGTGGAATCCTGGAAGGACGCCATCTGCCGCAGCATCGAGAGCAAAGGCGCGAAGCCGCAGCCGCCGCCGACCATCCAGCGCGGGCGCGGGCTGGCCTCGTCCAGAGTGAAATGGCCGAGCGGTCCGCGCAGCTCCAGGCTGTCTCCCGGCTTTGCCGTATTGGCCAGCCAGCCGGAAAAAGCGCCGCCCGGAACGAGGCGGATCAGGAATTCCAATTCCCCGTCCCAGTTCGGCAGATTCGCCAGCGAATAGGCCCGGCTGACCATGCCGCCGGGCAGGCGCAGCTCCATATACTGGCCGGGCAAAAAATCCGCCGCCTGGCCGCTTGCCGCATCCGGCACCAGCCGCAGCACCAGGCTCATCGCCGCCGCTCCGCACGGGTGCAGCGCCTCAACCTTTGCCGCGCGCACCGGCACGCTCTGGCGGGGCAGCCGGGCGTCGTCATAGGGCAGCGCCACGACGAGGCTGGCCGTTGGCAGGCAGCTGCAGAGCAGCACGCCGCCTGGGCCGTCCGGCAGCGCCGCAGGGCTGTGCGGGCGCATCTCATAGGCGCCCGGGGTCACATAAGCGGCGCATTGGCCGCATTGTCCGTCCCGGCACATGGCGGGCGGGTAGAATCCCGCCGCTTCCGCCGCCTCCAGCACGCTCTGGCCGGGGGCGGCATCGAGTTCCAGGCGGACCGCGTCGCGGGTCAGTAAAGTGAGGTTCATCGTGTTGTCCCTGGCAAAAGCCTGGCCGGGGCGTGCCCCGGCCAGGCTTGCGGTTCAGGCCGCGCGGGCCAGCGCCGCCGCGATATCCGCTTCGGCCGTGGTGATCGGCTGCACGCCGAATTGTTCCACCAGCACATTCAGCAGCGCCGGCGTCAGGAAGGCGGGCAGGCTCGGCCCCAGCCGCACATTGCGCAGCCCCAGCGCCAGCAGCGTCAGCAACACCGCCGCCGCCTTTTGCTCGAACCAGGAGACCACCAATGTCAGCGGCAGATCATTCACCCCGCAGCCAAACGCCCCCGCCAGGGCGCTGGCGATCTGGATGGCGGAATAGGTGTCGTTGCACTGGCCGACATCCAGCAGCCGCGGCAGCGGGCCGATATTGCCGAACTCATGGCTGTTGAAGCGGTATTTGCCGCAGCCCAGGGTCAGCAGCACGGTATCGGCCGGGGCGTGGTCGGCGAAGTCGCTATAGTAATTGCGCCCAGGGGCCGCACCGTCGCAGCCGCCGATCAGGAAGAAATGCTTGATCGCGCCGGCTTTCACCGCGTCGATCACGGTCTGCGCCGCGCCCAGCACCGCGGCGCGGGCGAAACCGACCAGGATGGTGGTCTCCGGCGCGCTGGCGGCGAAGCCCGGCATCGCCTGGGCGGCCTGGATCACCTGGGCGTAATCGTCATGCTGGATATGGCGCAGCCCCGGCCAGCCCACCGGCCCGGCGGTGAAGATGCGGTTGCGGTAGGCGGGGCGCGGCTCGATCAGGCAGTTCGAGGTCATCACGATCGGGCCGGGAAAGTCGGCAAATTCCTGCTGCTGGTTCTGCCAGGCGCCGCCATAATTCCCGGCCAGATGCGGGTAGGCGTGCAGCTTCGGATAGCCATGGGCGGGCAGCATCTCGCCATGGGTGTAAATATTGATGCCGGTGCCCTGCGTGGCCTCCAGGAGCTTGTGCAGATCGCGCAGATCATGGCCGGAGACCAGGATCGCCTTGCCGGCCACCGGGCTGGTGCGCACCTTTGTCGGCGTCGGCTGGCCGAAGCTGCCGGTATTGGCGGCGTCCAGCGCCTCCATCACGGTCAGGTTCAACTGGCCCAGCGCCAGTGCCTCTTCCAGTAGCGGGGGGACATCGGCCGGGTCATGCGCCAGCACATCCAGCGCATGGGCGATGCCGGCATAGATTTCGGCGCGCTGTTCGCCCAGCACCTCGGCATGATGGGCATAGGCGGCCACGCCTTTCAGCCCGTAGAGCAGCAATGCGCGCAGCCCGATCACATCCTCACCCACCAGCTCCAGCCCGGCCCGCACCGAGGCGATGTTGGCCTGCGCCAGCAACCCGGCCAGATCCGCCGCCGGGGCGAAATGCGCCGCCGCGCTGAGGCCGTTAAGCGGCTCTCCGGCCGCCTCCAGGGCGCCGCGCAGCCTGTCGCGCAGCTTCGCCGCCTCGGCGATCAGCTTGACGAAGACCGTGCGGTCGAAATTTACGTTGGTGAGGGTGGTGAACAAAGCATAGAGGATGAAGCTGTCCGCGCCCTGGTCCGGCGTGCCGCGCCGGTGCAGCCGGCTGCTCAACTCGCCCAGCCCTTTCAGCTGGTAGATCAGCAGATCCTGCAGATCCGCCGTCGTCTCATCCTTGCCGCACACGCCTTTGGCGCTGGCACAGCCCGCCAGCCCGTCCTGGCGCGCCGTCTGCTCGCATTGAAAACAAAACATTGCCTGCTCCTCGAAAAATCATTCCACCCTTAAAGGGCATTCTAAATACATCTTTCTGCGCGGCGACCATTGATTCAGATCAACGGGCAGGCTTTGTCTCCAGCCAGGCGGCGTTCATGCGTGGCGCGCGGCCGCTCTGGTCTCGACAGACGCATATCAGGCCCCCCCCCCCCACCGTGCATCGAGCGCCTGGCTTGACGTACAGCCTCCAAGACTGCCCAGAAGCTGCGCTCAGAATCGCTCGGTTCCGCCTGCATCGGCCGGGTTGAGGGGCTTGAGCGGGAAGGGGAGGCGAGATAACGCTTCGATGTGCCAGAGATGAAGCTGAATGTGCCGGGGTGATATTGGTCTGCCCCTCTATTTGTTTTATTCCCTTGCAAGCGCGGCATCTTTGCCGAAGCTTTGGAGTGAAGACGAAGTGCCGCGGTTTGATGATGCCGCGCCGCTGGCATGTCCGCCTGGTTCGCGGCATAACGCGGCCGGTTTGAATATAACATAAATATATGGAGGTTCGCTTGTTCAGAACATCGTTATTGGCTCTCTCGGCCTTGGTCCTGACGTCCGGCGCGGCGCTGGCGCAGCAAGGCAGCGCGGCTGCCGGAAAGGCGCTGTATATGCGCAATTGCAGCGGCTGCCACCTCGCCAGCGGCGCCGGCGGCGTGCATTTCGGTGACGCCGTCTCCGCCGATCTGCGCGCGCCGGGGCTGGAGACCACCTATCACCATAGCACGAAATTAATGTTGCGCGCGATTTTGCAGGCGCGTGACGAGGACGGCAAGCGGCTGGACCAGCCGATGCCGGCCTGGGCCGGCAAGATCACCCAGGCGCAAGCTCTTGATATCATTGCTTATCTCAAGACATTGCGAAGCTGAGCGGGAACGCGCCAGCTGCCCCCCGGCGCAACCGCGTCGGGGTTTTTTTTGCCTTGTTGGCATCCAACATTAAATTTTTACAAACTAACCGACATGAAGGGGGAATGCTCCCGGCCCCTTATTCGGCACACGCGAAGTCCAAGACCGCGTGAAAAAACATAATGGGAGGATCATCTATGAAGCTTGGTGTGAGGCGCGGATTAATGAGTTCCGCCGCCATTCTGGCTGTCTGGTTTCCGGTTGCCGCGCATGCCCAGTCGGTCACCGACATGCAGGCGCAGATCAACCAGCTCTCGGCACAGTTGAAGGCGCTTTCAACGAAGTTGCAAACCGTCGAGGGGCATGAGGCGCAGGAGCGCGCCGAGCAGGCTCGCCAGCGCGCGGCCTCGGCGGCGCTGGCCGCGCGGGAGCAGCACGAGGAAGCTCTGGTCATGCAGCATAATAAGGAGGCCCAGGCCGCCTTGCTGGCCGTTCCGCCAACGCGGGCGGAAAAGCGGGGTGTGGTGAACAACCAATATGTCACCAAGGGCGTGCTGCCTGGTTCGTTCCTGATCCCTGGCACGGATACGTCCATCCATATCGGCGGATTCGTGAATCTGCAGGCGGAATATAACCCGACCCAGAATCTCGGGCCGAAATTCTCGATCGGCAATCTGCTGCCCAACAGTGCCGCCCGGCGCGCGACGGCGGGCGATTTCCAGTATAACAGCAAGGTCTCACGCCTGGTCGTGCAGAGCAGCACGCCCAGCCGGTTCGGCCCGGTGACCACGAATTTCGCGATCGACCTCTGGGGCTATGTCGCCGGCGGCGATTATAATCAGGCGCTCCAGAACAATTCTTATTCCGCCCGCATCGTCTATGCCTACGGCACCATCGGTCCGCTCACCTTGGGCATGCTGAATTCCAACTTCATCGATAATAACGACACGCCCGAGACACTGGACTTCGCCGGCCCCGCCGGTCTGCCGGCCGAGCGTACCGAGCAGATCCGCTATACCTGGCCGATCAACAAGAAAAACATCCTGAGTTTTGCCGCGGAAAATCCGCAATCCGGCTATCAGGATACGCGCGACAATATCGAGGTCGCCTCGCCGACCGAGCGCATGCCCGATTTCAGCGTTCGCTATCAATACACCAACGCCCTGCTGCACGCGCAGCTGTCCGGCGTGCTGCGCGATATCGCCTACACTGACGGCTACGGTACCAGCACCAGCCATGTCACCGGTGCCGCAATCTTCGGTACGACGCTCAACATGGGCGCGATCAACAAGGCCTTCGGCAAGGATAATTTCGGGGGCCAATACTGGACCGGTTCGATCGGCCGCTATATTCCCGACGATTTCGGCGCGAACGTGGCTTCCGTGCTGGCTGTGAATAACGGCACGACCGGAACCCCAAAAATTCTTGGCAGCAAGCTCCAGGACGATCAGGGCTTTGCCCTCTATTACCAGCATTTCTGGACAAAGACGCTGCGTTCGACAGTCACCATTGGCTATAACCACGACAATCTGTCGAGCTTCTTGCCGGCTGATACGGCGAATGCCGTGGCGACCAAGACCGCCGCTGCCAATCTGATCTGGCAGGCGGTACCAAGCGCTGATATCGGCATCGAGTTCTGGCTCGGCCAGAAACAGTTTCAAAAATCCACGGGTGTTCCCCCGAAGAATGCGGAAAAGGTCATTTTTGGTGGCATATGGCATTTCTGAAGAAAACGGAACGCCCGCAACATGAAGGCGGGGATTTTTCCATGGTAAGTAATTCAACGAGTGGCGGAGACATCGTCCTGGAAGGCGTCACGAAACGTTTCGTGACGCCGACGGGACAGGCGATGACCGCCATCCGGGATGTCAACATCAAGATTGGCGCGGGAAAGTTCTGCGCCATCGTGGGGCCGACGGGTTGTGGCAAATCAACCACGCTGACGCTGACCTCCGGTCTGGACACGTTAAGCGCGGGCAGCATTCACGTTGCCGGCCGGCCCGTCATGGGCATTACGCCCGGTGTTGGCTTCGTGTTTCAGAACGATGCGCTGCTGCCATGGAAATCCGTGATCGCCAATGTTGCCTTTGGTCCGCTGATGAATGGCATACCGAAGGCGCAGGCGATGGAGAAGGCGAGGGAGTGGTTGGCCACGGTCGGCCTTACCGGCTTTGAAAATCATTATCCGCACCAGCTCTCCGGCGGCATGCGCAAGCGCGTGCAGCTGGCCGCGACGCTGATCAATGATCCCTCGCTGCTGATGATGGACGAACCATTTTCAGCGCTGGACGTGCAGACGCGCGCGATCATGACCAACGAGCTGATGAATCTCTGGGAGCAGAGCAAGCCCTCGGTGATGTTCGTCACGCATGATCTGGAAGAGGCGATCGCCATCGCCGATCAGGTCGTGGTGATGACGGTCGGCCCGGCGACGGTCAAGGACGTGTTCGAGATCGACTTGCCGCGTCCGCGCGGCGCCATCCAGGATATTCGCTTTCAACCGAGATTTCTGGAATTGTACAAGTTGATCTGGAATTCGCTGCGCGAGGAAGTCGAGCGTTCATACGCGATGGCGGCGGCCAAGAAGGAGACAGCATGATGAACGGTGGACGCGACATTGATCTGGCGCTGCTCGCGAAACAGCGCGCGCAACGCTATCGCCGCCTGGTGATGTTGGGGCGGATCGGCACACTGGTGATCTTCCTCGGCCTATGGCAGATCCTGACCGATCTCAAACTCGTCGATCCGTTCTTTTTTGGCTCGCCGATTGGGATCGTCAAGCGGCTGGGGGACTGGTTTGTTAACGGAACGGCCTATGGGTCTTTCTGGTACCAGATCTGGGTGACGATGGAGGAATCGATCCTCGGCTTTGTCTTCGGCGTGCTGGCGGGCGTGTTTTTTGGTGTGCTGCTGGGTGAAATTCCGCTTCTGTCGGATATCATGACCCCCTACATCAAGATGGTGAATGCGCTGCCGCGCATCGTGCTCGGCTCCATCTTTGTGATCTGGCTCGGGCTGGGGCTGCCGTCGAAAGTGATGCTCGCGGCGGTTCTGGTGTTCTTCGTGGTGTTCTTCAACGCATATCAGGGGGTGAAAAGTGTAGACCGTAATCTCGTCGCGCATGCCCGCATCCTCGGCGCCTCCAGGCTCGACGTGGTGCGTCATGTTGTGGTGCCCTCGGCAACGTCCTGGATTATCGCCAGCCTTCACGTCGCACTCGGATTTTCCATCATCGGCGCGATTGTCGGCGAATTCCTCGGCGCGCAGCATGGTCTGGGGCTGGTGATCTCCACCGCCCAGAATAATTTCGATACGAACGGCGTGTTCGGCGCGATGCTCGTCATCGGCGTCATCGCGATCAGCGCCGAAGGCTTGATGGGGCTGGCCGAAAAACGTCTCCTGGCCTGGCGTCCCGCCAGCGCCAATGACGGCGCAAGAAACTCGATCTAAATATAACCAAAGGAAACGACAAATGTTCAATAAGACGATGCGCAATGTGATGTTGGCCGCGACAGCGCTGGCGGCCGTGGCGGTCCACGCGCCGGCCGCGAAGGCGCAGGATGCGAAACTGCCGACCGTGACCATGATGATCGGCGGGATCGACAAGCAGATTTATCTTCCCTATCAGCTCGCGCAGGATCTTGGATATTTCAAGAAATATGGCGTGAACATGGTGCTCTCCACCGAGCAGGAAGGGGGCATCGGCGCCGAGGATGCGATGGTTTCCGGTCAGGTCGATTTTGCCGGCGCCTGGTATGTTCATACCATCGATTTCCAGTTGCACGGCAAGGATGTCGTGGACGTGGCGCAGCTGAGCGGCGCGCCGGGCGAGCGTATTCTCTGCGCCAAGGGCACGGATATTTCCTCGCCGGCGGATTGGAAGGGCAAGGCCATCGGTGTCACCGATCTTGGATCAGGCACGGATGATCTGACGCTCTATCTCGCCGCGCGCTATCATCTCACCACCAAGGATTTCACGCGTGTGGGTGTTGGCGCCGGTGAGACATTGATCAGTGCGCTGAAGCATAACCGCGTCGCCTGCGCGATGACGACGCAGCCGACCGTGAACGCCATCGAAACGATGAATATCGGCTATCCGGCGATTGATCTGGCAACCACGGCGGGTGCGGAAAAATGGCTGGGTGGCGCATGGCCGGCGGCCTCCGTTCTCGCGCGCGCGGAGTGGGTGAAGGCGCATCCGAAGGAGACGCAGGCGGTGGTCAATGCGCTTGTCGCGACCATGCATTGGATCGACACGCATAGCGCCGAACAGATCGCCGATAAAATGCCGGCGGATTTCGTCTCCAGTCCGCTTTCGACCAAAGCGCAATATATCACGGCGCTTACCCAGGATAAGGGGCAGTTCCTCCCCGATGGCATGATGCCGCAGGGTGGTCCGGAGAAGGTGCTGGATGTTGAGAAACTCGCTGGCAAAATCACCGGGCCTGTCAATCTCGCGACGACCTGGGATCCGACCTTCGTTATTGCCGCCAATAAGATGCTGGGTGAATCGAAGTAAAACGCCTGATGGAAGAGGCGCATTAAAACCGCGCCTCTTCCATTGTTTTCTATTGCCGAAATTTCCAATACGGCGGATTATGGAAAAAACATAATCTGTGACGGAGGAAATTAACGATGTCTACCGCGGCTGCGGCACGAATCGCCGCGCGGCTCGACAGGCTTCCCGCGACGGGAGCCATGTGGCGCCTGGTGGCATTGATTTCGATCGGCGGCATTTTCGAGTTTTATATGGTTTTTCAGACAGGCTATCTCATGCCAGCAATGCGCGCGAGTGGCCTGTTCTCCGCATCCAGCCTGGGGCCTCTCTCGGCACTTCGGAGCATTTCCATCGCTGGAGGCGCCAGCTATGTGTTTTCGCTTTTTATCGGGCTGTGGGTCGGTTCGCTTTGCCTCTCACCTCTGGCCGATTGGCTGGGGCGGCGATCCATCTTTACCGGCGCCATTCTGTGGTATTTGCTGTGCTCGGCGATCATGGCCCTACAGCATACGGGATTATGGCTGAATATCTGGCGCTTTGCCGCGGGGCTGGGGTTTGGCCTGCAACTCGTCGTCATGGACGCTTATCTGGCGGAGCTGGTGCCGGCCAAATTCAGGGGCAGGGCGTTCGCCCTCAATCAGGCGATTACATTTTCCATCGTTCCTGTCGTCGCTTTCCTCTCTTTGATCTTGGTGCGGCGTCATTTTGGCGGCTTGGAAGGATGGCGGCTTGTCGTGTTGCTCGGTGCGGTTGGCGCGCCCGTGGCGCTTTGGCTTGGACGCGTGCTGCCGGAAAGCCCGCGCTGGCTGGCATTGAAGGGGCGTGAGAGCCAGGCAGAGATGGTGATCACGCAGCTCGAAAGTGCCGCCGTCAAGATCGTCGGGACGTTGGCGGCGCCGATCCCGGTCCTGCCCGAAAAAGCCGCGACCGGCCGGTTTGTTGAGCTGTTCTCGCCACGTTATGCTGAGCGTTCGCTGATGATGGCGATTTTTAATATCGGTCAGGTCGTCGGGTTTTATGGGTTTGCGGCCTGGGTACCGACTTTATTGATGGCAAGAGGCATCAGCATCACCAATAGTCTGGAATATTCGATGCTGATCGCCCTGGCCAATCCCTTCGGTCCCCTTTTGGTAATGCTGGTCGGCGACCGCATTCAACGCTCGACCCAGATAGTCATCGCGCTGTGTCTGATGGGCGCCTTCATGGTCGGCTTCGCATTGTCTGGCCGCCCGTTTGAAATTATCGGCTTTGGGATAGCCTTCACGCTGGCCTCCAACGCGATGTCGAGCGCCTTTCATACATACCAAGCCGAGCTCTTTCCCACGCGTATGCGCGCCCAGGCGGTCGGGTTCGTGTATTCCTGGAGCCGCCTGTCCGCGGCATTCGCGGGTCTCGCTGTCGGTTATTTTCTCAGCGACGGCGGCGTGCCGGCGATCGCGGTGTTCATCGGCGTGACGATGGCGATTTCAATTATCATCGTTTTCGCCTTCGGTCCGCGTACATTGGCCCAACCTTTGGAGGCGATCAGTCACTGATGCAGATTCTCTTGATCGAAGATGACGCGACCATGAGCGGTTTTCTGAAGGACGCGTTGGTCGATGAAGGTCATGAAGTCGCGGTCTCCGGCGATGGCCGCGACGGCCTGATGCAGGCCACGACAAGTCCCTTCGATGTGCTGATTATCGACCGAATGCTGCCCTATCTTGACGGGTTGAGTGTGGTTCAGGCGCTTCGCTCCATGCAGATCAGTACGCCGGTGATCCTCCTGACCGCCTTGGGACGTGTGGATGAGCGGGTGCGTGGCTTGCGGGCGGGCGCGGATGACTATGTCGTGAAGCCGTTCGAAATGGCGGAACTGCAAGCCAGGATCGAGGCGGTCAAACGGCGGCGTGAGATCAAGACGGATCCCAGCCAGCTGCGTGTTGGCGATCTTGTCCTGGACCGGCTTACACATTCGGCGCGTCGTGGCGCTCGCGAGATTTCGCTGAAGCCACGCGAATTCCGGCTGCTCGAATATTTGATGCTGCATGCGGACCAGGTGGTCACCCGGACAATGCTTCTCGAAGAAGTCTGGGATTATCATTTTTTACCGCAAACCACATTGGTCGAATCGCATATTTGCCGGATCCGGCTGAAGATTGACCGTGGATTTTCCAGGGAATTGATCCAGACCGTTCGCGGTGCCGGATACCGGATCAGTGCGGGCACCGATACGTGACAGAACCGAGAGTCAGGACCAACCTCTTTCGGATGGCGGGCTTTCGGCTCGCCGTTCTGGGAACGTTGTTTTCAACGATTGCCGCGATTATCGTTTTTGCCTTGATCTATAACGCCACCCGGATCGCATCCAAGGAGGAGCTCGCGCCGATTATTGCCGGCGACCGGGCGGATGTTCTTTCCGATGCCATTTCAGATCGGCTGCCACTGGAGCAGGAGCTCAGGCAGACCGTGGCACACGCGCCTAGCCACACCTTCTATGCCCTGCTCGATGCGCGCGGCAAGCTGTTGTTCGCCAACATCACCATGCCACCCGAGCCTACGGAATGGAGCACGATCACCCGGCTGACCGATCCGCAAATGCCTCAGGGTGTGCAGCGGATCGATGGGATCGGCCGGGATCTGCCAAATGGCGGATTTTTGTTTATTGGCGAGGATGCCAGCGTCTTCGCGGCGTTGAACAAGCGGGTCGCCGTCATTTTCGCGGTCGTGTTCAGCGCTCTGATCGGAATTGGCCTGCTGGCGAGTCTGCTGATCGCCGGGCATAGTCTGAAGCGCGTCCAGGCGATCAGCGATGCCAGCGTGGATATCATGACCGGCGATTTATCCCGGCGCATCGAAGCCTACGGCATTGACGATGAGTTGGATGTGCTCACGGAGGAGCTCAACCGCATGCTCGAGACGATCGAGCATCTGGTCGAAAATGCCCGCCAGGTGACAAATGATATCGCGCATGATCTGCGCTCGCCCTTGGTCCGGTTGCATGAATGGATCAAGCATCTCTTGAAGCTCGATGCGGTTCGCAAAGATCCGGTTTTATCCTCAGGCCTGGAGGCGGCGCTGTCCCAGACGACGCTTATCATCTCGGTCTTCGTTTCGCTGTTGCGCCTTGCGGAGGTTGAGGCCGGCTCCTTGCAGGGCGGCTTCACATCATTGGATTTGAGCGCGCTGGTGACGAATATCTGCGACGAATTCAGTGCCGTCGCCATCGATGCCGGACAGGATCTGCGCTGCGCGGTGGAGGCAAATTTATGCATCAGCGGCGATACCGGCTTGCTGACGCAGATGATCGTCAATCTGGTCGAAAACGCCATCCGCTATGGTCCCGCGGGCGGGGTCATAAAGGTCAGCTTGTCCTCGGATAAAAAAAGCATGATTCGCCTGGAGATCGCGGATCAGGGGCCGGGCATTCCGGAAGAGGATAGAGACCGCGTATTTCGCCGGTTTGTGCGGCTCGACCAAAGCCGCAACACGCCCGGCCACGGGCTGGGCTTGCCCCTGGTCCGGGCGATTGCGAAATTGCACGGGGCTCAGATCACCCTGCTGGATAACCACCCCGGACTCATCGTACGGGTCGAGTTCAGGGTTTAGTAGCATATATGGTCGCTTTATGCGAAGGCGGCGCGGCCTATCCGGCGAGTGACAGCGCGGCGGTGCGCAGATCCGCCTCGATGACGGTGGCGGTGCGCATATAATGTGCCTGTAGCAACGCCACCGCCTGTTCCTGGTCATGGTCCAGCACGGCCTGCAAAATCGCGTCATGCTCGGCGCTGACCTTGCGTACCCGGAACACTTTGCGGATGGAAATCGTCCGGTAGCGATAGAGCCGGTCGGCCAGCTGCATGCAAAAGCCGATCAGCGGCCGCGAGGCGCAGTTTTCGATCAGCCGGTCGTGAAACGCCCGGTGCAGCACCTCCCAGGCCGGGTTGTCCTCGAATTGCTCGGGATTCAGCGAGCGCGGCGTGCGGGCGAGGCGGTGATGCGCCACCAGCAGCGCCTCCTCCCAGGCCGGGGTGGCGTTCTGCATCGATTCGCGCAGCGCCAGCCCTTCCACCCAGCAGCGCGTGCGGGTCAGCTCGTTCAACTCCTCCAGGCTGATCGGCGTCACCGAAAAGCCGCGCTGCTCCCGGCCGATGACCAACTCCTCGATAACCAGCCGGTTCAGCGCCTCGCGCAGCGGGGTTTGCCCGGTGCCGTACTGATCCATCAGGAAGCGCAAGGAGAGTTTTTGCCCCGGCTCAAGCCGCGCGGCCAGAATATCGTTCTTCAACCGTTCATAGATGCTGGTGGCCAGCGTCGTGGCGCTGTCGGGGGCTCTTTGGCTGGGTCAATCATGCTGTTCTTTATACACAAAGCTCTCAAACAAAAAAATTTATAAATTATTTGCGTCGATGATTGTTTTGTGTATTTTGCTGGGTAAGCGAATGAGGGGGAAATGGCAAAAGCCTGGTCAATCAAAGCCTGTGGCTGCGCGGGGGTGGATGTGCATTGCCATGTCGTGCCCGCCAGCTTTCCGGACGCACCGGCGGGGATGCAGGCCGGCTGGCCCAGCATCCGCCAGGATGGCTGCGGCCACGGCACGGTGATCATCGACGCCAAGCCTTATCGCACCGTCTCCGCCGCGTGCTGGGAGGCGCGTCGTCGGCTTGAGGATATGGACCGCATGGGCATCGCCGTGCAGGCGCTCTCGCCGATGCCGGAATTGTTCAGCTATTGGCTGCCGGCTCCGGCGGCGGCGGGGCTGATCCGCCATGTCAATGACATGATCGCGGCGCTGCTCACCGAAGGGCAGGGGCGCTTTGTCGGGCTGGCGGCGGTGCCCTTGCAGGATCTCGATCTGGCGGTCGAGGAGCTGCGCCGGATCATGGCGATTCCCGGCTTTCGCGGTGTCGAGATCGGCAGCAATATCAATGAAACGCCGATCGGCGATCCGCGGCTGCGGCCTTTCTTCGCGGAGGCCGCGCGGCTGGGGGCGGCGGTGTTCGTGCATGCGGTGCGCCCGGCGGGCATGGCGCGGCTGGTTGGCCCGGCGCCCTTGCAGCAGGTGCTCGGCTATCCCACGGATGTCGGGCTGGCCCTCGCCTCGGCGATCACCGGCGGCCTGGTCCGGGATTGCCCCGGGCTGCGGCTGGGCTTCAGCCATGGCGGCGGCAGCTTCGCCGCGTTGCTGCCGCGGCTGCGGCGCGGCTATGAGGTGTTTCCGGCCCTGCGCGAGGCGCTGGAGGAGTGCCCGTCCGTCACCGCGCGCCGGCTTTACGTGGATTCCCTGGTGTTCGAGCCGGACTGGCTTGCCCGGCTGGTCGCCCTGTTCGGGGCCGAGCGGGTGATGCTCGGCACCGACTACCCGTTCAATTTCAGCGAGGCGGCGCCCTGCGATCAGGTCAACGCCGCATGTCCGGACGCGGATCTGCGCCAACGCCTGATCCAGCGCAACGCGCTCGCTTTCCTGGCCATCGATGAGGTGCAAGATGCCGCCTGATTACCCCGTCGCCGCGCTGCGCAGCGTGGCGCTCTCCACGCCGGATCTGGAGGCGGCCTGCGCCTTCTATACCGAAACCTGGCAGCTGGAGCTGGTGGCCCAAGCCCCCGGCCGTGCCTATCTGGCCGCCAGCGGCGACGATGCCTATGTGCTGGAGCTGCGCGCCGGCCCGCGCGCCGCCCTGGGTGCCATCAGCTTCCGGGTGCGCGCGGCGGAGGATCTGCCCCGGCTGTACGAGGCCTGCCGGCAAGCGGGCTGCGCCATCCTGCAGCCGCTCGGACCGGATCACGGCCCAGCCGGCGGCAGCCATTTCATCGTCCGCGAACCGCAAGGCTGCACGCTGGAATTTCTGCATGGCGATGCGCGCCGGGAAGGCAGCATACGGCCCAACCGGCCGCTGCGCCTGGCGCATGTGAACATCAACAGCGCCGCGATCGAGGATTTGTCCCGCTTCTGGCAGGAGGTTCTGGGCTTCCGCCTGACCGACCGCTCCCAGGCCATGGCCTTCCTCAGCTGCAACAGCGACCACCACGCCATCGTGCTCGCGCAGGCGCCGGTGAACGGGCTCAACCATGTCGCCTTCCTGTTGCCGGATCTGGAATCGGTGATGCGCGGCGCCGGGCATGTGGTCGATCATGGCTGCCCTATCGGCTGGGGGCCGGGGCGGCACGGGCCGGGCGATAATGTGTTCGCCTATTTCGTCGGGCCGGACGATGTCGTGGTCGAATACACCGCCGAGGTGCTGCAGGTGGATGAGAGTTACCGCTTCCGGGGCCCGCAGGACTGGGTCTGGCCGCCAGGGCGCACCGATCATTGGGGCGTCGCTTCGCCCAAGAGCGCCGCCTGCAAGGCCGCGCAGCTCGCCATCGGCTTTGCCGATGCGCCTGGATTTAACGAGACAAAGGTGAAGTCGTGACGCATGCAGATGAGCTCTTCGATGTCGTGATTGCCGGCTTCGGCCCCGCCGGGGCAACGGCGGCCGGGCTGCTGGGCGCGCATGGCTTTCGCGTGCTGGTGGTCGAACGGCAGACGGAGGTTTATGACAAGCCCCGGGCGATCGCGCTCGATCACGAAATTTTCCGGCATTTCGACAATATGGGGGTGGCGGAGGCGGTGCGGCCCTATGTCGCGCCCTTCACCGCCTCGCAGCATTTCGGCGCGCAAGGCCAGCTGATCCGCACCATCGACATGGTGCAGCCGCCTTATCCGCTGGGCTACACCCCCAGCATGGTGTTCACCCAGCCGCCGGTGGAGGCAGCACTGCGCGCGCATGCGGCGGGCTTTGCCAATGTCAGCATCGTCACCGGCGCGGAACTGATCGGCTTCGAGGAACATGGCGAAGAAATCCGCGCCACGCTGCGCGCGGAAGCCGGCGCACAGCGCCAGATCCGCGGCAAATTCCTGCTCGGCTGCGACGGTGCCTCCAGCACCGTGCGCCAGCTGGCCGACATGGCGCTGCGCGACCTGATTTTCGATGAGCCCTGGCTGGTGGTGGATATACGCTGCGGCGACGCGGCGCTGGCCAAGCTGCCGCAATGCTCGGCGCAATTCTGCGACCCGGCGCGGCCGACCACCTACATCATCGGGCCCGGCGATCACCGGCGCTGGGAGATCATGCTGCTGCCGGGCGAAAACCCGCGGGAGATGGCGGAACCGGCGCAAGTCTGGCGCCTGCTGGCCGGCTTCATGGCGCCCAGCGAGGGGGAGCTGTGGCGCGCCGCCGCCTACCGGTTCCATGCGCTGGTGGCGCAAAGCTGGCGGCGCGGGCGCGTGCTCATCGCCGGGGACGCCGCGCACCAGCAGCCGCCTTTCATCGGCCAGGGCATGTGCCAGGGGCTGCGCGATGTCACCAACCTGGTCTGGAAGCTGGCGCGGGTGCTGCGCGGGCAATCGCCTCTGGCGCTGCTGGACAGCTACGAGGCGGAGCGGCGCCTTCATGTCGAGACATTGACCGGCAAGATCAAGGCGATCGGCCAGATGATCTGCGAGCGCGATCCGGCGCGGGCGGCGGCGCGCGATGCCGATTTGCTGGCGCAGGGGGGCGGTGCCCCGCCGCATGTGACGCGCCAGGATATCGTGCCGCCTTTGGAGACCGGGCTGCTCGCGGCGCCGGACAATCCAGGGCGCGGGAAGCTGTTTGTGCAGCCGGTGATCATCCGGGAGGGCGGCGCCGCGCTGCTCGACACGCTGACCGGCACCGGCTGGCGCCTGATCCTGGATGGCCGCGTGCTGCGGGCGCCGGATTTTGCCGCCATGCTGACGCCGGCGGACGATATCGGCCTGTACGCCATCGCCCCGGCGGGAGCGGCGCTGCAGGGCGCGCTTGCGGAACAGGACGGCATCATGGCCGCCTGGTTCGACCGCCATCAGGCCCAGGCCGTGCTGGTGCGTCCCGATCATTACGTCTTTGGCACGGCGGCGAACGCCCAGGCGCTGCCCGCACTCCTCGCTGCCTGCCGGGCGCAGCTCGCCTGCGCCGAACCCATCCATCAGGAAGTCAAACATGAAGCTTGCCACAGTTAAAATCGCCGATGCCCCGCATTGGGGCGTGATCGAGGGAGAGATGTTCTATGATGTCGGCAGCGTCCTGCGGGCGCGTTATGCCGACCTCAAATCCGCCATCGCCGGCGGGCTGGAGGGCGTCGCGCAGGCCCGCGCGCAGGCGCAGGCGACGGCGCTGGAGGCGCTGAGCTTTCTGCCGGTGATCCCCAACCCGGATAAAATTCTTTGCGTCGGTCTGAACTATGAGATGCACCGCCAGGAGACCGGGCGGCCGGAGGTTGCTCACCCGACCATCTTCGCCCGCTTCGCCAACAGCCAGATCGGCCACATGGCGCCGATCCTGCGGCCGAAACTCTCCAACGATCTCGATTACGAGGGCGAGCTCGCGGTGATCATCGGCAAGCCCGGCCGCTATATTCCGCGCGCCGAGGCGATGGCGCATATCGCCGGCTATGCCTGCTATAATGATGGCAGCGTGCGCGATTTCCAGCGCCACACGATGCAGTTCACCCCGGGCAAGAATTTTCCCGATACCGGCGCCTTCGGCCCGTGGATGATGACACCTGACGAGCTGGGGCCGCTGGCGGCGCTGCGTTTGCAGACGCGCCTCAACGGCGAGGTGGTGCAAGAGGCGCGGATTGAGCAGATGATCTTCGATATCGCCACGCAGATCGAATATTGCTCGCAATTCACCCGGCTTGAGGCAGGGGATGTCATCGTCAGCGGCACGCCGGGCGGTGTGGGCGCCAAGCGCAACCCGCCGCTCTGGATGAAGCCCGGCGATGTCGTCGAGGTCGAGATCGACCGGCTGGGCATCCTGCGCAACCCGGTCGCGCAGGAGGCTTGATGATCTAGCCGCCGCGCGACGCCAAACCGCCGGCGCGGCGGCACGTCCAAAAATAAAGGGGAGACTAAAAATGAATGGTCCAAGCGAGGCCCGGCAAATGCCGGCAATCCCGACGCGCGCCTATCTGATCGTGGCGCTGCTGTTCGTGTTTCAGACGCTGAACTTCTTCGACAAGCTGGCCTTCGGCGTCTCGGGCGTGCCGATGATGCATGAATTCAGCCTCACCCCCAAGCAGTTCGGCTTGATCGGCGCGGCGTTCTTTCTGTTTTTCGCGGTCGGCGGCACGGTCATCGGCTCGGTCTTCGTCGGGCGCTACCGGTCGAAATATATATTGCTGGCCCTGGCCGGTATCTGGACGGCGAGCCAGCTGCCGGTCGCCTTCACCCATTCTTTGCCGGTCATCATCGCCTGCCGCTTGCTGCTGGGCATCGGCGAGGGCGCGGCGCTGGCCACCGCGATGACCGCCGCCTATGAATGGTTTCCCGACCATCGCCGCAACCTTCCCTCCGCCTTCATTCTGCAAGGCATCAGCGCCGGCTTTCTGATCGGCGGGCCGATGCTCAGCTGGTTTGTCGTGCATGCGGGCTGGCGTTCCTGCTTTCTGGTGTGTGGCGTGCTGAGCCTGGTCTGGATGGTGCTGTTCGCGCTGATCGGGCGCGAGGGCCCGCTGGCCGGCCAGCACGCCGCGCCCGTGGCGCATGAAACCCCATTGCCGTTCCGGCTGCTCTGGCTGGACCGCACGGTCATCGGCGTCATGCTCATCGCCTTTTTCGGCTATTGGGTGATCGGCATGGCCGCGGTCTGGCTGCCGCCTTTCCTGCGGCTGGGGCTGGGCTATGCGCCGCTGAAGGCCGGCTGGATCATTTCCGCCATCTACGTGATCCAGTCTCCGGTGCTCATCCTCGGCTCCTGGCTGACGCAGAGGATGCGCCAGCGCGGCTGGAGTGCCCGCATCTGCCTGGGCTGGAGTTCGGGCCTCGCCATGCTGCTCAGCGGCGCCGCCTTGCTCGCGGCGGTGCAAAGCCCCGCCGGCGTGGTGCAGACCTGCCTCCTGGCCATCGCCTTTTCCGTGCCGAGCCTGACGACGATCTTCGGCCCGGTGATCCTCGCCGCGATCGCGCCGTCCCGCCAGCGCGCCCGGCTGGTGGTGGTGATCATCTCCGCCACCTCCATCTCCGCGTTCTTTTCCACCTTCATCAATGGCTGGATCATCGGCGCCTATCCGGGCGATGCGCCGCTGGGCTTCGCCATCGCCTTCGGGCTGGGCGGGGTGGTTCTGCTCGCCGGCGGGCTGGCCAGTTTTTTGCTGCTGTTTCCTGAAGCCAGCGCGGCGCGCTTTGCCGCCTACCGCCAGGCCCGCGAGGCCGGTGCCGGGTTTGAGCCTGCCGCATTCGCCCGCGCCGAGTCCTGATCCGACGCCGATCGCAAATCCAACATAACAAGGGAGGTTTCCAATGAAGACAGGTTTTCGTTTCATGCTGGCCGGCATTGGTCTGGCCGTGATGTCGGTGCCCGCCGAGGCGGCGATGGTCGGCAGCAATCCGGAATATCCGCTTGGCAATACGCTCGGCCAGCCGACCGGCCTGCTGCCGCCGCCTGGCGTCTATCTCACTTTCAAGCCGAGCTACACCCAGTCCCGCCCGGTAAACGGGGACGGCCATTTCACCGGCGCCCATGCCAATATCTGGGGCGCCACCGGCTCGCTCGCCTACATTCCCGACATCCGGATTTTCGGCGCGCGCTACGGCATGTTCATCCGCTCGCTCGGCTGGCTGAATGTCAGCCTCACCACCCCCAGAGCGGCCGGCGGCAAGACCTTCAACCGCATCGGTCTGGTCGATACTGAGTTCACACCGCTATCCTTGAGCTGGGATCTCGGCCATCATGTCTTCTTCGATGCCGATTTCGGCTTCTATCCGCCCAACGGCCAGTACAGCGACACGGCCAAGGTGAATACCGGGCAGAATCATTGGACGATCGAGCCGGACATGTCCGTCAGCTGGCTGCCCGGCCCCTACCAGTTCACGGTGCACGCGACGCTGGACAAGAATTTCGAGAACAGCGCCACGCATTACACCAATGGCTCGACGATGGATTGGGACTTCACCGCGATGCGCGGCTTCGGTCACTGGTCCATCGGACCGGTCTCGTATTTCTACAAGCAGATCACAGCGGATTCCGGGCCGGCGGCGCTCAATGGCGGGTCCCCGGAAGCCTTCGCGCTGGGGGCGGATGTCGCCTATCAGGGCAAGGGCTACAAGATGAACATGTTTTTCACCCATGACGTCTATGCCCGCAATGTCGGCGAGGCCGGCAAGGTCGTGCTGACATTGAGCGTACCGCTGATGTAATCCCCTTGGCGCATTGGGCCCAACGCCCGATGCGCCACGCCAGAGCTGCGCGGCATCCGCGCGGCGCGCGCCAGACGGCGCTTTGTCCCGCGCATCCCGGCGCTGTCCCCCATTTTCGCCACTGCGCCGCCGCCGGGGCCTTCCTCGAATTAACAAATCATCCAGATTGAGACAGGATCTTTCCGCAATGTGCGGCTGCCCCTGGTGCCAGGCGGTCAGCCGCACCATGTGAGCATCACCTCTCTGACCCGGCGTGCCGGCGGCGGAGCAGTCCTTGTGTTTGCCCATCAAAAAGAGATCCATGCCCGAGACTTTGTCCCTGCTCCGGTTTCTGCTGGAGGCACAACCCGGCAGCGTTGCCTTGCTCAGCGTCACCGCCATTTTTGGCGGCGGCGCGCGGGCGGTTGGCGCGCAGATGGCGGTGCGGGCGGATGGCGCGGCCTTCGGCACGCTCTCCGGCGGTTGTGTCGAGGCGGCGATCATCGGCGAGGCGCGGCGGGTGATTGAGAGCGGCCGGCCGGAGAGCCTGCGCATCGGCCAGGGCTCCCGGATGATGGATCTGCGCCTGCCCTGCGGCGGCGGGATGGATGTTCAGATCACGCCGCTGGCGGATTTCGCCCCGCTGCGGCAGGCCCAAGCGGCCTTGCAGGCCCGCCAGGAGGTCACGCTCCGTCTCGCCCCTGAAGGCGGGCTTGCGCTCATCGAAGGCGATGCCGGCACCGGTTGGGCGGGGGCAGAGTTCCGGGTGGCGCTGCGCCCGGCCTTGCGGCTGGTCATTGCCGGGCAGGGGGCGGAGGCGCTGGCGCTGGCGCGGCTGGGGGCGGCCTTCGGCGCCGGGCTCAGCCTGCTCAGCCCGCGCCAGGAGCTGCTGGACGCGGCAATGGCGCTGGGGGCGGAGGGTCTGCTCTGGACGGATCGCCGCCACCCGCCAGCACTGCGGGCGGACCGGCACAGCGCCATCGTGCTGCTGTTTCACGATCATGAGTGGGAGGCGAGCCTGTTGCAGGCGGCCCTGGCCAGCGACGCGTTTTACATTGGCGCCATGGGCAGCCGCGCCACCCATGCGCGCCGGCTGCAGGCCCTGGCGGCGCAGGGCATGGCGGCTTCCTCGCTGGCGCGGCTCACCGGGCCGATCGGGCTGATCCCGGCGGTGCGCGAGCCTGAGCTGCTGGCTCTGTCCGCCCTGGGCGAGATCGCGGCGCGCCATCAGGCGGCCTGCGCCGGGGCGGCCGCGTCCCTGCTGGCGGCGGCGTCATGAGCGGCGAGGACAAATTCGACATATCACGGCGCGCCGTGCTGCTCGGCGGCGGCGCGCTGGCGGGGGCCGGGCCGGTTCGGGCCGCAACCAGGAAGGAGACGCTTATGCAGGATAGCCCAACGATGATGGAGGTGAGCTTTTCCGTGAACGGCGAAGCGCGCCATTTGCGGCTCGATACACGCACCAGCCTGCTGGATGCGTTGCGCGAGCATCTGCAACTCACCGGCAGCAAGAAAGGCTGCGATCACGGCCAATGCGGCGCCTGCACGGTGCTGGTGCAGGGCCGGCGGATCAATGCCTGCCTCAGCTTGGCGGTGATGCATGAAAGCGATGAGATCACCACCATCGAAGGGCTGGGCCAGCCGGGCGAGTTGCACCCGATGCAGGCGGCCTTTCTGCATCATGACGGGTTTCAGTGCGGCTATTGTACGCCGGGGCAGATTTGCTCGGCGGTGGCGGTGCTGGCGGAGCTGCAGGCCGGCATTCCCAGCCATGTCAGCCCCAGCCTGACGGCGGCGCCGACCCTCTCCGAGGCTGAGTTGCGCGAGCGGATGAGCGGCAATATCTGCCGCTGCGGCGCCTATTCCAACATCATGGAGGCGATGCGCGAGATCGCCGGGGAGCCGGCATGAAGGCCTTCACCTATAGCCGCGCCGCCAGCCCGGCTGCCGCTGCGGCCGAGGCAGCGGCCACGCCGCATGCGAAATTCATCGCCGGTGGCACCAATCTTCTGGATCTGATGAAATTGCAGATCGAGACGCCGGCGCATCTCATCGACGTCAACGGGCTGGGGCTGGATCATATCGAGCCGACGCCGGAAGGCGGGCTGCGCATCGGCGCGCTGGTGCGCAACACGGATCTGGCGGCGGATGTGCGGGTGCGGCGCGATTATGCGATGCTCTCGCGCGCCTTGCTGGCCGGCGCCTCCGGGCAGCTGCGCAACAAGGCGACGACGGCGGGAAATCTGCTGCAGCGGACACGCTGTGTGTATTTTTACGATCCGCGCCAGCCCTGCAACAAGCGGGTGCCGGGCAGCGGCTGTGCCGCCATCGGCGGGGTGGCGCGCCAGCTCGGGCTGGTCGGTATCAGCGACTCCTGCATCGCCACCCATCCGAGCGACATGGCGGTGGCGATGATGGCGCTGGACGCGCAGATCGAGACCATCGGCGCGGATGGCACAAGCCGGCGCATCGCGCTGCGGGATTTCTACCGCCTGCCCGGCGAGACGCCGCAGATCGAGCATGATCTGCGGCCTGGCGAGCTGATCCAGGCGGTGATTTTGCCGCCGCCTCTGGGCGGGGCGCAGATCTATCGCAAGGTGCGGGACCGCGCTTCTTACGCCTTCGCGTTGGTCTCGGTGGCGGCGGTGATCCAGCCGGATGGCAGCGGGCGGGTCGCCGCCGGCGGCATCGCCCCGCGCCCCTGGCGGGTGGAGGCGGCGGATGCCGCGCTGCCGCGCGGCGGTGCCGAGACGGCCGCCGCCTTGCTGGACGGGGCGCGGCCCCGGCCGGACAACGCCTTCAAACAGACCCTTCTGGCCCGGACCATCACCGCCGCGCTGGCGCAGGCGAAGGAGATGACGTCATGAAATTCGACGCCCCCGCCACCACCAACCCGATCGACCGGCAGCGTTTCATCGGCCAGCCGCTGGACCGCATCGAAGGCAAGCTGAAAGTCACCGGCAACGCGCCTTACGCTTATGAGCGTCACGAGGCCGTGCCGGATCAGGCCTATGGCTATATCATCGGCGCCGGCATCGCCAAGGGCCGCATCAAGGCGATGGATCTTATCGCCGCGCGCGCCGCCCCCGGGGTGCTGGGCATCGTCACCGCTGGCAATGCCGGCAAGCTCGGCAAAGGCACGCGCAATACCGCGCGGCTGCTCGGCGGCCCGGAGATCGAGCATTACGATCAGGCCATCGCCATCGTGGTGGCGGAGAGTTTCGAAATGGCGCGCGCCGCGGCGCTGCTGATCCGCCCGGAATATGAGGCGGAGCCGGGCCGGTTCGATCTGGTTTCGGCGCAAGAGAGCGGCGTGAAACCCGAATCCGGTGATCCCGACAGCGCATTCGGCGATTTCGCGCATGAATATGCGCAAGCCGCGGTGACGCTGGATGAGACCTACACCACCCCCGACCAGTCGCACGCGATGATGGAGCCGCATGCCAGCATCGCCGCCTGGAAGGAGGGCGCGGTGACGATCTGGACCTCCAACCAGATGATCGCCTGGGGCAAGGCGGATGTGGCGGAGACGCTGGGGCTGCCGCCGGAGAAGGTGCGGCTGGATTCGCCCTATGTCGGCGGCGGCTTCGGCGGCAAATTATTCCTGCGCGCGGACTGCATTCTGGCGGCGCTGGCGGCGCGGGAGATCGGCCGGCCGGTGAAGGTGGCGCTGACCCGCCCGATGATCTTCAACAACACCACCCATCGCCCGGCGACGCGCCAGCGCATCCGCCTCGGCGCCGCGCCGGATGGCAGGCTGCTGGCGATCGCGCATGAAAGCTGGTCCGGCAATCTGCCGGACGGCGCCACCGAAACCGCCGTGCATCAGACCCGGCTGCTCTACGCCGCCCCGGGGCGGCTGACCCGCACCCGGCTGGCGCGGCTGGATCTGCCCGAAGGCAATGCCATGCGCGCCCCCGGCGAGGCCTCCGGGCTGATGGCGCTGGAGGTGGCGATGGATGAGATGGCGGAAAGGCTGGGCATGGACCCGGTGCGCTTGCGCATCCTCAACGACACCCAGCTCGATCCCGAAAATCCCGCGCGGCCATTTTCGCAGCGCCATCTGGTGGAATGTTTGCAGCTTGGCGCGCAACGTTTCGGCTGGGCGCAACGCCAGGCCAAGCCCGGCCAGCGCCGGGAAGGGGGGGCTTTCATCGGGCTCGGTGTCGCCGCCGGCATCCGCAATAATCTGCTGACCAAATCCGCCGCCCGGGTGCGGCTGACCCGCGATTGCCGGCTGATCGTGGAGACCGACATGACCGATATCGGCACCGGCAGCTACACCATCATCGCCCAGACCGCCGCCGAGATGCTGGGGCTGCCGATGGCGCAGGTGGAGGTGCGGCTGGGGGATTCCGACTCGCCCGTCTCCGCCGGCTCCGGCGGGCAGTGGGGGGCGAACAACGCCACCGCCGGCGTCTATGCCGCCTGTGTCGGGCTGCGCCAGCAGATCGTGGCGCGGCTGGGGCTGAATGAGGCCGATGCGCTGTTCGCCGATGGCCAGGTGCAGTCCGGCGGCCACAGCACCGCCTTGGCCGAGGCCGCCCGCCAGGGCGAGCTGGTGGCCGAGGATGGCATTGAATATGGCGATCTGGCGAAGCGCTATCAGCAATCCACCTTCGCCGCGCATTTCGCCGAAGTCGCGGTGGATGCGGCGACGGCCGAAATTCGGGTGCGGCGGATGCTGGCGGTATGCGATGCCGGGCGCATCCTCAATCCCAAATCCGCCCGCAGCCAGGTGATCGGCGCGATGACGATGGGGGTGGGGGCGGCGCTGATGGAGGAGCTGGCGGTGGACCATCAGCGCGGCTATTTCGCCAATCACGATCTCGCCGGGTACGAGGTGCCGGTGCATGCGGATATTCCGCATCAGGAGGTGGTGTTCCTGGACGAGCCGGACCCGATCTCCTCGCCGATGAAGGCCAAGGGGGTGGGTGAGCTGGGGCTGTGCGGCGCGGCGGCGGCGGTGGCCAATGCCGTGTATAACGCCACCGGGGTGCGGGTGCGCGATTATCCGGTGACGCTGGACAAGCTGCTGGCCGCCATGCCGGCCTGAAGTTTATGTGGGTATGATCCGGGCGAAGCGCGCCGTGCCGGCGGGGGACGGCGCGCTGGCCTGGGGGTCCACCGGCACCGGCTGTTGCGCGGCCTGCAGCCGCAGCGCGCTTTGCGCGTCCCCGCCCAGCATCGCCTGCATGCAGGTCACGCAGAGTTCGGTTTTCGCATCCGCCAGCGCGTAGAAAATCTGCGTGCCCTGGCGCCTGGTGCGCACCAGCTCCTTGCGGCGCAGCTCCGCCAGCTGCTGGCTCAAAGCCGGCTGGCCGATGGCGGTGGCGGCGTCGATCTCGCTGACCGTGCGCTCGCCCTCAAGCAACAGCGACAGGATCATCAGGCGCTGCGGCTGGGCATAGACTTTCAGCAGATCGGCGGCGGCCTCGGCGGCGGCGCGGTCCCGGTGCAGCGCGCTCATGAGCCGGCCTTGGGCCCCGCCTTGCGGCAGAACCAGTCCGGCCCGGCTTCGATCCCGGCGAGCGAGGCGGCGGGCGGAGCCAGCAGCGCCTCGCCGGGGCGCCAGTCCGCCGGGGCCAGCGCCTTGTCGTCATGGGTCGCCTGCAAGGCGGCGAGCAGGCGCAGCGTTTCCTCCACCGAACGCCCGACATTATGCGGATACCAGGTCATCGCCCGAATGATGCCGTTCGGGTCGATGAAATAGCTGGCGCGCACGGTGGCGCTGTCCGGCGTCGTCTCGTCCAGCATGCCATAGGCGCGGCCGACCGCCATGCTCGGATCCTCGACCAGCGGGAAGGGCACGGTGACATCAAACGCCTCCTGAATCGCCCGCAGCCAGGCCAGATGCGAGAACAGGCTATCCACCGAGAGCCCGAGCAGCGCGCAGTTCAGCGCCGCGAAGCGGTCCGCCGCCTTCGCCAGGGCGACGAATTCGGTGGTGCAGACCGGGGTGAAATCCGCCGGGTGCGAGAAGAACAGCAGCCAGCGCTTGCGAAAGCCGGAGAGCTTGACCTCGCCCTGGGTGGTGCGGGCGACGAAATCCGGGGCTTCTTCGCCGAGCCGCAACGGGCGGGGGCCGGGGAGGGGGGTATCATTCATCGATCGTCAGCCTCATCCTGCCAGATTGCCGCAAGTTTCACTTGACACAAGCTCAGTTTCATAATTACGTATTTAACGTAATTTATAATTAAAGGCAAATCAAATGTCAGACCCGGCCTTCGATCGCGCCTGTGCCCTGATTTCCGCCCACCCGGCAGGATCGGTGCCGGTGAAGGCATTTTTCGACGAGCCCACCTTCACGGTGAGCTATGTGGTGCATGACCCGGCGACCAAGCGCGCCGCGATCATCGACAGCGTGCTGGATTACGATCCCGCCGCCGGGCGTACTTCCTTTGCCTCGGCGGATTCGATCATCGCCTATGTCCAGGCGGAAGGGCTCAGCGTCGAATGGCTGCTGGAAACCCACGCCCATGCGGATCATCTCTCCGCCGCGCCCTATCTGCAGGGCAAGCTCGGCGGCAAGCTCGCCATCGGCGCCGAGATCGTCGCGGTGCAGACCATCTTCGGTAAATTATTCAATGCCGGCACCGAATTTCAGCGCGACGGCTCGGATTTCGACCAGCTGTTCAAGGATGGCGACAGCTTCAAAATCGGCGGGCTGGAGGCGATGGTGCTGCATGTGCCCGGCCACACCCCGGCGGATCTGGCCTATGTCATCGGCGATGCGATCTTCTGCGGCGATACCTTGTTCATGCCCGATTACGGCACCGCCCGCGCCGATTTCCCCGGTGGCGATGCGCGCCAGCTCTTCCGCTCCATCCGCCGGCTGCTGGCGCTGCCCGCGCGGACCCGTGTTTTCCTCTGCCATGACTACAAGGCGCCGGGGCGCGAGACTTATGCCTGGGAGACCAGCGTCGGCGCCGAGCGGGCCGGCAATATCCATGTGCGCGACGGCATTTCCGAAGATGAGTTCGTGAAAATGCGCGAGGCGCGGGACGCGACGCTGGGGATGCCGCGGCTGATCTTGCCCTCGGTGCAGGTGAATATGCGCGGCGGGCATCTGCCGCCGCCGGAGGAGAACGGCATACGCTATCTCAAAATCCCGCTGGATTCCGTGTGATGCCGCAGGCTTGGCTGTATGGCCTGCTGGGCGGGCTGATGATCGGCGGCGCGGCTTCCTTGATGCTGCTGGGGCTGGGGCGGATCGCCGGGGTGAGCGGGTTGAGCGCGCGCGCGCTGGGCCTGGCCGATAGCGGCGCGCCCGCCGGGGTGGCCTGGGCCTTCATCCTCGGCCTGCCGCTGGGGGCGTTGGCGATGGGTGCGGTCATGGGCGCGCCGGTTTTGCGCTTTCCCTCCGCCGGGGCGCTGATTGTGGCCGGGCTGGTGGTGGGGTTTGGCACCAGGCTGGGGTCGGGCTGCACCAGCGGGCATGGGGTGTGCGGCATGTCGCGCCTCTCCCCGCGCTCCATCGCCGCGACCTTCTGCTTCATGGGCAGCGGCATCGTCACCGTGGCGGTCATGCGTCTGGCGGGATTGTCATGAGACAGATCGCGCTCGCGCTGCTCGCCGGGCTGCTGTTCGGCGCCGGGCTGGCGCTCTCTGGCATGTGCGATCCCGCCAAGGTGCGCGGCTTTCTGGATATTTTCGGCGCCTGGAACCCGACTCTGGCCTTCGTGATGGGCGGGGCCTTGCTGCCGATGGCGCTGGCCTGGCGGGTGCAGCGCAGGCTGCGCGCGCCGCTCGCGGCGCCTGCCTTCAGCCTGCCCGGCACGGCCGGGCTGGATGCGAAGCTGCTGGGCGGGGCGGCCTTGTTCGGCATTGGCTGGGGCATTGCCGGGCTTTGCCCCGGGCCGGGTCTGGCGGATCTCGCTTTCGCCCCGGCGCAGGCGGGCCTGTTCGTGCTGGCGATGTTCGCCGGCATGGGGATTTTCAAACTGACAATGAGCCGGCGGGCCAACATGCCGGGCAGCAGAGGGAGTTGAGACCATGGAGATCAGGCAGGTCACAGCGGATTTTTCGGTAACCCCGCAGCTGCAGCCGGCGGAGCTGCTGGCGGTGGCGGATCAGGGCTTCAAAACCGTCATCTGCACCCGCCCGGATGGCGAGGATGCCAACCAGCCCAGCGCCGCCGAGATCGAGGCGGCCTGCGCCAAGGCCGGGCTCGGCTTCGCTCATGTGCCGGTGGCCTCGCGCGCGGTCGGCGCGGCGGATATCGGCAAGATGGCGCAGGCCCTGGCCAGCCTGCCCGGGCCGGTGCTGGGCTATTGCCGCTCCGGCGCGCGGGCGGAGACGCTCTATCTCGCCGTCTCCCGGCAGCAGGCCGCCCCCAGCCCGTGCAGCGCCAAGATTTATGATGTCGTCATCGTCGGCGGCGGCTCCGGCGGCATCGCCACCGCCGCCAGCCTGCTCAAGCGCAAAAGCGGCCTCTCCATCGCCGTCATCGAGCCGATGGATGTACATTATTACCAGCCGGGCTGGACGCTGGTGGGGGCCGGCGTGTTCCAGCCCCAGGCCACCTGCCGGCCGATGGCGCAGGTGATGCCCAAAGGCGTGCAATGGCTGCGCGCCAGCGTCTCCGGCTTCGCGCCGGAGGAGAACCGGGTGATCCTCGGCGATGGCAGCGATGTCGCCTATCGCGCGCTGGTCGTCTGCCCCGGGCTGCGCCTGGCCTGGGAGCAGATCCCCGGCCTTCAGGAGGCGCTGGGCTGCAATGGTGTCACCTCGAATTACCGGTTCGACCTCGCACCTTACACCAACCGTCTCTCCGCCGAGCTGAAATCCGGCCGGGCGCTGTTCACCCAGCCGCCAATGCCGATCAAATGCGCCGGGGCGCCGCAGAAGGCGATGTATCTGAGCTGCGATCGCTGGCTGAAGGCCGGGCATCTCTCCGGCATCCAGGTGGAATTCCACAATGCCGGGGCGGTGTTGTTCGGCGTGCCCGCCTATGTGCCGGCGCTGATGAGCTATGTGCAGCGCTACGGCATCGCGCTAAATTTTGAAAGCAGGCTGGTGGCGGTGGATGGGCGGGCGCGCCTGGCCCGCTTCGAGCGCAAGACGCCGGACGGGGTTGAGACCATCGAGCGTGAGTTCGACATGCTGCATGCCGTGCCCCCGCAAGTGGCGCCGGATTGCGTGCGCAGCAGCAAGCTCGCCGGGCCCGGCGGCTTCGTCGCGGTAAATGAGGCGACGCTGCAGCATCCGGATTTCCCCAACGTGTTCGCGCTGGGCGATGGCTGCGCCGCGCCGAATGCCAAAACCGCCGCGGCGGTGCGACAGCAGGCGCCGGTGGTGGCGGTGAATCTGCTGGCCCAGCTCGCCGGCAAGACGATGGCGGGGGCCTATCTCGGCTATGGCAGCTGCCCGCTGACGGTGGAGCGCGGGCGCATCGTGCTGGCGGAGTTCAGCTATGGCGGCAAGGTGACGCCGACCTTCCCGCGCTGGGTGGTGGATGGCACCAAGCCCACCCGCGCCGCCTGGTTCCTGAAAGACCGCATTCTGCCGACGCTCTATTGGCACGATATGCTGAAGGGCCGGGAATGGCTGGCCGCCCCCAAGCCGCTCAGCGCGGTGCAAGGCTGAAGGGGCGGGGCGATGTCACTCGATATGCTGCAATATGCGCTGGGGGCGGGGAGCGGCGGCGTGGTCGGCTTCACGCTCGGGCTGGTCGGCGGCGGCGGCTCCATTCTGGCGGTGCCGTTGATGGTCTATCTGGTGGGCGTGCCGAACGCGCATGTGGCGATCGGCACCAGCGCCCTGGCGGTGGCGGCGAACGCGCTCACCGGGCTGGCCAACCATGCCCGCGCCCATAATGTGAAATGGCGCTGCGGCGGCATGTATGCGCTGGCGGGGATCGCCGGGGCGTTTGCCGGCTCCTCGCTGGGCAAGGCGATCAACGGGCAGAAATTGTTGTTCCTGTTCGCGCTGCTGATGGTGCTGATCGGCATCGTCATGCTGCGCGGCCGCAACGACCAGGGCATTCCCGGCGCCCAGTGCAACCGCGAGAACGCGCCGAAGGTTCTGGGCTTTGGCCTGGGCACCGGCATGTTTTCCGGCTTCTTCGGCATTGGCGGCGGCTTTCTCATCGTCCCCGGGCTGATCGCCTCCACCCATATGCCGATGCTCAATGCCGTCGGCACCTCGTTGGTGGCGGTGGCGGCCTTCGGGCTGACCACGGCGGTGAATTACGCCGCCTCCGGCATGGTGGATTGGGGGCTGGCGATCATCTTCGTCCTGGGCGGCATTCTGGGCGGCTTCGCCGGGGCGAAGGCGGCAAGGCGGCTCGCCGGCAGTCGCGGCCAGCTCACCACCGTCTTCGCCGGGCTGATCTTCGTGGTCGCGGCCTATATGCTCTGGCGCAGCGGCGCCACGCTGCTGAAAATGGTCTGAGAGGCGGTTTCCCTGGCCGGGCCTCCACGGGTAAACAGCCTTATGCAAGACGAGTACGAGATGATGATCCGTTCCATCGCCGGGGCGCTGGCGCGCGAGCTGGCGCCGTTCAGCGCGGATGAGGATTTCACCGAGCGTGTCACCCGCGCGGTGGAGGCGCATTTGCGGGCGCATCCCCCCGCCGCGGCGATGATCGCCTTCGCCCAGGCCCAAGACCGCCACGGCCGCGCGGGCGACGAGGCCATCGCCGCGGCGATCGAGATCGGGATTTTAACGACGATCTGAGGGCGGCCGCGCCCCCTTGCCTTGCGATGGAAAAGGGCATGGGGAATAGTTAAGCCATGTCCTCTTTTGCGCAGTTGGACGCGTTCATCGCCCGGCATCCGCGTCTGTTCATCATCACCGGCGCCGGCTGCAGCACGAATTCCGGCATTCCGGATTACCGGGACCGGGATGGGCGGTGGAAGCGCCCGCCGCCGGTGACCTACCAGGCCTTCATGGGCAGCGCGCTGGTGCGCCAGCGCTACTGGGCGCGCAGCCTGATCGGCTGGCGCCGCTTCGGCCAGGCCCTGCCCAACGCGGCGCATCGCGCTTTGGCCCGGCTGGAGGCGCAGGGGCGGGTGGCGCAGCTGGTCACCCAGAATGTCGACCGGCTGCACCAGCAAGCCGGCAGCCGCAACGTGATCGATCTGCACGGGCGGCTGGACCGGGTGCGCTGCATGGGCTGTGCGCGGCTCTGGAAACGTGCCGCCCTGCAGGGGGAGCTGGAGCGGCTGAACCCGGCCTGGGCGCGGCTGGACGCCGCCCAGGCCCCGGATGGCGATGCCGAGCTGGAGGGGGCGCCCTTTGCCAGCTTTGCCGTGCCGCCCTGCCCGGAATGCGGCGGCATTTTAAAGCCGGACGTGGTGTTTTACGGCGAAACCGTGCCGGCGAACCGGGTGCAGGCCGCACTCACCCATCTCGCTGAAGCGGATGCGATGCTGATCGTCGGCTCCACCCTCATGGTCTATTCCGGCTTTCGCTTCGCCCTGGCGGCATCGCGGGCGGGCAAGCCGATCGTCGCGGTGAATCTCGGCCAGACCCGGGCGGATGCGCTGCTCGCCTTCAAGCTGGAGGCCCCCTGCGAGCAGGCGCTGGCCGCATTGCCGGCGCCGCCGCACCTGTCCGTAGCCTGAGCGTAAAGATTATTGACAGGGGTGCTGACGCCCGACTAATTAAACCAAAGTGATTTAATTAATCGAGGACCCACGCCCACCCCGGATTTTCGCCGGCCTTGTCACCCAAACAAATAACATCGTTCTCTTGGAGGAGACTTTCATGCGTTTGAAGATCACCGCTGCCCTCTCGGCGGCGCTGCTGGCTGCTTCCGGCACCAGCGCGCTGGCGACCACCATCACCGTCGCCACCGTCAATAATAACGACATGGTGGTGATGCAGAAGCTCAGCAAAGTCTGGGAGAAAGAGACCGGCAACCATGTGAAATGGGTGGTGCTGGAAGAGAATGTGCTGCGCCAGCGCGTGACCACGGATATCGCCACCCATGGCGGCCAGTTCGATGTGGTGACCATCGGCGCCTACGAGACCCCGATCTGGGCCAAGCGCGGCTGGCTCGACAAGCTGAATGATTTCCCGGCCTCGTATGATTACAACGACCTGCTGGCGCCGGTGCGCAGCGCCCTGACCGTGAATGGCAGCATGTATGCGGTGCCGTTCTATTCCGAGGCCTCCTTCACCATGTACCGCAAGGATCTGTTCGAGAAGGCCGGGCTGACCATGCCGGACCAGCCGACCTACGCGCAGATCGAGCAGTTCGCCGACAAGCTCACCGATAAATCCAAGCAGCAATACGGCATCTGCCTGCGCGGCAAGCCGGGCTGGGGTGAGAACATGGCCTTCCTCGGCACGCTGGTGAACACCAATGGCGGCCGCTGGTTCGACATGGACTGGAAGCCCCAGCTCACCACCAAGCCCTGGGAAGACGCGATCAATTATTACGTGAAGCTGATGCAGAAGGATGGCCCTCCGGGTGCCGCCTCCGATGGCTTCAACGAGGTCGAGGCGCTGTTCGCCACCGGCCATTGCGCGATCTGGGTGGATAGCACGGTTGCCGCCGGCATGCTGGAGGATCCGAAGCAGTCGCAGGTCGCCGGCAAGGTCGGCTTCGCCAAGGCGCCGATCGCGGTGACGGATAAGGGCGCCTCCTGGCAGTGGATCTGGTCGCTCGCCGTGCCCAGCTCCTCGAAGAAGGAGAAGGTGGCGAAGCAATTCATCGCCTGGGCGACCTCCAAACAATATATCGATCTGGTCGGCAAGACCGATGGCTGGGTGCTGGCCCCGCCGGGCACGCGCATGTCCACCTACCAGAACCCGGATTACCTGGCCGCGGCGCCCTTCGCCAAGCAGGTGCTGGCGGCGGTGCAGAGTGTTGACCCGCAGCACCCGACGCTGCAGCCGGTGCCCTATACCGGCATCCAGTTCGTCACCATCCCGCCCTTCCAGCAGATCGGCACCACGGTCGGCCAGGATATCGCCGGGGCGCTGAGCGGCAGCACCAGCGTGCAGGCGGCGCTGCAATCCGCGCAGGACAGCACCACCAGCGCCATGCAGCAGGCGGGCTATCTGAAGTAAAAGCCAATGCGGGCGGCCGCGCGCCGCCCGCCTCGTAAGGGAAACCCCAGACATGGCCAACGCAAAACCCAAAACGCAGCATCGCGCCAAGTTGATGCGCACCTGGCCGCTGCTCACCCCGGCGGTGGGCGTGCTGCTGCTCTGGGCGCTGGTGCCGCTGGCGATGACGCTGTGGTTCTCCTTCCAGCGCTATAATCTGGTCGACCCGACGATCAGCGGCTTCGCCGGCTGGAGCAATTATAAATTCCTGGTCGAAAGCCCGGCCTTTCTCGCCTCCATCCTGAATGAGCTGGTGATGGTCGCCGCCGTGCTGATCATCACCTTGGTGCTGGGGGTGGCCTTCGCGGTGCTCTATGACCAGGAATTTCCCGGCCGCGCCATCGCCCGGCTGCTGGTCATCGGGCCGTTTTTCGTGATGCCCACCGTCGCCGCGCTGGTCTGGAAAAACCTGCTGATGGACCCGGTGAACGGCGTCTTCGCCTATATCGCCCGCAGCCTCGGCTTCACCCCGCTGGACTGGTTCACCCATGCGCCGATGGCCGGCGAGGTGATGATCGTCTCCTGGGAATGGGTGCCGTTCGCCACGCTGATTCTGCTCACCGCCATGCAGTCGCTGGATCGCCAGCAGATCGAGGCGGCGAAGATGGATGGGGCGCGCGGCCCGCAGATTCTGCGCTACGTGATCCTGCCGCATCTCTCCCGGCCGATCACCATCGTGATGATGATGGAGACGATCTATCTGCTGGCGGTGTTCGCGGAAATCTTCGTCACCACCTCCGGCGGGCCCGGCCATGCCACCACCACGCTCACCTACCTGATCTACCAGAAGGCGCTGGTGGCGTTCGATGTCGGCGGCGCCTCGGCGGGCGGTGTCATCGCCGTCATCCTCGCCAATATCGTCGCCTTGTTCCTCATCCGCAGCGTCGCCCGCAATGTCGATCTGTAAGGAAAGCCAGAGATGAAAGCTTCACCTTTGCAAAAACTGATCGTCTTCGTGCTGGGCTGGGGCGCGGCGCTGCTGATGTTCTTTCCCGTCGCCTGGATGGTGCTGACCGGGTTCAAGAGCGAGATCGACGCGGTGCATTCCCCGCCGCTGCTGATCTTCCACCCGATCCTCTCCAATTTCACCCATGTCATCCATGAGGGCGATTATCTCGGCGCGCTCGGCAATTCCGTCGGCATCGCGCTGGGGGCCACCGTGCTGGGGCTGTTGATCGCGATGCCCGGCGCCTACGCGATGGCGTTCTTTCCCAATCGCTGGACCAAGGATCTGCTGCTCTGGATGCTCTCCACCAAGATGATGCCGGCGGTGGGGGTGCTGATGCCGATCTATCTGATCTGCCAGAAAAGCGGGCTTTTGGACACACTCACCGGGCTGGTGCTGGTGATGATGCTGGCCAACCTGCCGATCATCGTCTGGATGCTCTATACATTCTTCAAGGAAATTCCGGGTGATATCATCGAGGCCTCGCGCATGGACGGGGCCGGGCCGCTGGCACAGCTGCGCATCGTGCTGCTGCCGCTGGCCGGGCCCGGCATTGCCTCCACCGCTTTGCTCTCGATCATCCTGACCTGGAACGAGGCCTTCTGGAGCCTCAACCTCACCTCTTCCAACGCCGCCCCGCTCACCGCCTTCATCGCCACCTTCTCCGCCCCCGAGGGGCTGTTCTGGGCGAAGCTCTCGGCGGCCTCGACGCTGGCGGTGGCGCCGATTCTGATCTTCGGCTGGCTCACCCAGCGCCAGCTCGTCCGCGGCCTGACCTTCGGCGCGGTGAAATAGGATGTTCTGCTGATGTGCACGCTCGAACTTAAAAATCTGCGCAAATCCTACGGCCATGTCGATGTGATCAAGGGGATCGACCTGACCATTGAGGATCGCGAATTCATCGTCTTTGTCGGCCCCTCGGGCTGCGGCAAATCCACGCTCTTGCGGATGATCGCGGGGCTGGAGGAGATCAGCGGCGGCGAGCTGCTGATCGACGGGGTGCGGGTGAACCAGGTGCCGCCGGACAAGCGCGGCCTCGCCATGGTGTTCCAGAGCTACGCGCTCTATCCGCATATGAATGTCGCGGATAATATGGCCTTCGCGCTGCGCCTGGCCGGGGTGCCGAAGGCCGAGCGCGATGCGCGCGTCGCGGTGGCGGCGAAAACCTTGCAGCTGGATGCGCTGCTGGACCGCAAGCCCGCCAATCTCTCCGGCGGCCAGCGCCAGCGTGTCGCCATCGGCCGCGCCATCGTGCGCCAGCCGAAAGCCTTTTTGTTCGATGAGCCGCTCTCCAACCTGGATGCGGCGCTGCGCGTGCAGACCCGCATCGAGATCGCCAAGCTGCATAACGATCTCAAGAGCACGATGATCTACGTCACCCACGACCAGATCGAGGCGATGACGCTGGCGGATCGCATCGTGGTGTTCAATGCCGGGCGGATCGAGCAGGTCGGCACGCCGCTGGAGCTCTATCACAACCCGGCCAATCTCTTCGTCGCCGGCTTCATCGGCTCGCCGAAGATGAATCTGATCGGCGCCGAGGTGGTGCAGAGCGATGGCGCCAGCAGCATGCTGAAGCTGGAAGGCGGGGCGGGCTTCGCGGTGCCGGCGCGTCTGGCACCCGGGGCGAAGGTGACGCTGGGGCTGCGGCCCGAGCATATCGAGCTGGCGCCCGAGGGCGCGCTGGCGGGCAAGGTGGAGGTGGTGGAGCATCTCGGCAACGAGACCATCGCCTATGCCGATATCGGCGCGGCGCAGCCCTTGACGGTGAAACTCCCGTCCGATGCGCCGGTGCGGCTTGGCGAGACGCTGCATTTCGCGCTACGCGGCCACGCCGCATCGCTTTTCGATGAACAAGGTCAAGCCATCGCCCTTCCGGGCACCTGAAAGACAACCCCATGTCCCATCCTTCTGTCATTCTGCATCTCGGTCTGGGCTCGTTCCACCGGGCGCATCAGGCCGTCTATCTCCAGGCGCTGCACGATCTCGGCGATGCAAGCTGGGTGCTGGCCGGGGCCAATATCCGCGCCGATATGCAGGCGGTGGAAGCCGCTTTGATCGCGCAGAACGGCGTCTATCATGTCGAGACCGTGACCCCGGCGGGGGTGCGCGCCTATCAGGAAATCCGCTCCATCCGCCATGTTATCCCCTGGGAGGAGGGGCTGGCAGGCCTCATCGCCTATGGCGCCCGGCCGGAGGTGAAGATCATCTCCTTCACCGTCACCGAAGCCGGCTATTATCTCACCCCGCAGCATAAGCTGGATCTGAATTTCCCTGATCTGGTCAGTGATCTTGAGCAGGGCACGATGCTGACCATCTATGGCGCGCTCACCGCCATCCTGCATGCGCGCATGGCCGCGGGCTCCGGCAAGGTCACGCTGCTCTCCTGCGATAATCTGCGCAGCAATGGCGAGCGCTTCCATGAGGGCTTCGCGGAATTCCTCTACCGGCGCGGCGATGAGCAGCTGCTCTCCTGGCTGAAGACTCACACCACCACGCCCGCCTGCATGGTGGACCGCATCACCCCGCGCCCGCTGCCGGACGTGGCCGCGCGCGTGCGCGCCGCCTGCGGGGGGGATGATCAATGCCCGGTGATGGGGGAGGATTTCATCCAATGGGTGATCGAGGATGATTTCGCCGCTGGCCGCCCGGCCTGGGAGAAAGTCGGCGCGGAGCTGGTGGCTTCGGTGCAGCCTTATGAGGAGGCGAAAATCCGCCTTCTCAACGCCCAGCATTCCACCATCGCCTGGGCCGGCACGCTGGCCGGCTATCTGTTCATCCATGAAGGCACGCTGGACAAGGACGTGCGCGGCTTCGCCTATGATTACGTCACCAACGACGTGCTGCCGGTGCTCGAGCCCAGCCCGATCAACCTCGCCGCCTACCGGGACAAGGTGCTGGAGCGCTTCTCCAATGCCTATATCCGCGATACCAACCAGCGCGTCGCCGCCGATGGCTATTCCAAAATCCCCGGCTGGGTGACGCCGACCATCCGCCAGCGCTTCGCCGCCGGGGAAGGGATCGAGAGTGTGGCGATGATCCCGGCTTTGTTCTTCCTGTTCCTGCAGGAATGGGCGGCGGGCAGGCTGCCGTTTGAATATCAGGACCAGGCGATGGACGAGGCTGCCGTGCGCGCCATGTTGGACGGCCCGCTGCCGTTGCTCGCCTTCTGCCGTGACACGGTGCTGTTTGGCGATCTGGCCGGGGATGCGCGGCTGGAAGCCGCCATCGGCCGCGCGCATGAGCGTGCCCTGGCCTGGCGCGCCAGCCGGTAATGTATCTCGGGCTGGATCTCGGCACCTCGGCGCTGAAGGCGCTGCTGCTGGCGCCGGATCACCGCGTGGTCGCGCAGGCGGAGCGGGGCTTGAGCGTCTCCACCCCGCATCCGCTCTGGTCCGAGCAGGACCCGGCGGACTGGGAGGCGGCGTTGCTCTCGGCCCTGGACGAGCTGGCCGAACGCGAACCGGCGGCGATGCGCGCCGTGCGCGGCATCGGCCTCTCCGGCCAGATGCATGGCGCGGTGGCGCTGGATGCCGCACACCGCCCGCTGCGCCCGGCGATCCTCTGGAATGATGGCCGCAGCGCCGCCGCATGCGTGGCGTTGGATGAAGCCTGCCCGCACGCCCCCGCACTCACCGGCAACCGCGCCATGCCCGGCTTCACCGCGCCGAAACTGCTCTGGATGGCACGGCATGAGCCGGATCTGTTCGCGCGCATCGCGCTGGTGCTGCTGCCCAAGGATTATCTGCGGCTGTGCCTGACCGGGGCGGCGATGTCGGACATGTCGGACGCCTCCGGCACGTTCTGGCTGGATGTGGGCCGGCGCGACTGGTCGGACGAGCTGCTGGCGGTCTCCGGTATGCGCCGCAAGCAGATGCCGGATCTCGCCGAGGGCAGCGATGTCGCCGGGCGGCTGCGCCCGGCGCTGGCGACGCGCTGGGGCATGGGGGCGGAGGTGATCGTCGCCGGGGGCGGCGGGGATAATGCCGCCAGCGCGGTCGGGATGGGGATTGTGCGGCCGGGGCAGGGATTTCTCTCGCTCGGCACCTCCGGCGTGATTTTCCGCGCCACCGAGGGGTTCGCGCCGAATGCGGAGGCCTGCATCCATGCCTTCTGCCATGCGCTGCCGGGGCGCTGGCATCAGATGTCGGTGATGCTCTCCGCCGCCGCCAGCCTGCGCTGGGTGACGCGCCTGACCGGCCGTGCCGACGAAGCCGCGCTGCTGGCCGAGATCGCAGCGCTGCGACCTGAAGAGTGCGACGCCGCGCCTTTGTTTCTGCCTTATCTGACCGGCGAACGGACACCGCATAATAGCGCTACGGCGCGCGGCGCCTGGCTCGGGCTGGGGCAGGATCACGGCCCCGCCGCGCTCGGCTATGCGGTGCTGGAAGGTGTGGCGTTCGGCCTGCGCGACGGGTTGCTGGCGCTGGGCGAGGGCGCCGGGGCGCAGGGGCTGCTGCTGGTCGGCGGCGGCAGCCGCAGCCCGCTCTGGAACCAGATGCTGGCCGATATCCTCGGCGTGCCGCTGCATCTGGCCGAGGGCGGCGCGGCGGCGGGGGCGCTGGGGGCGGCGCGTCTGGCCTGGCTGGCCGATGGCGGCGCGGAGGAGGAAATCTGCCGCGCGCCGGCGGTGCGGGAGGTTTTCAGCCCCCAGGCCGGGTTGAACATGGCCCGCTATCAGCGCTTCCGCGCCGCCTTCGCGGCATCGGGGCTGTGATGGCCGCCGCCTCCCGCCAGGGCAGCAATGCCATGCAGATCCGCCATTACAATGAGCGGGTGGTGCTGGAGGCGATCCGCCGGCTCGGCCAGGCCTCCAAGGCCGAGATCGCGCGCGGCGCCAATCTCACCCCGCAGGCGGTGGCGGGGATTGTCGATGCGCTGCACAAGGCCGGGTATCTGGTGCAGGCGGGCAAGCGCACCGGGCAGATCGGCCAGCCCTCGGTGCTGTATGAGGCCAATCCGGAGCGGGCCTTTTCCATCGGGCTGCATGTCGGGCGGCGGGCGATCCAGGCGGTGCTGGTGGATCTCTCCGGCAAGGTGCTGTGCCAGGTCGAGCATGAATATCCTTACCCGACGCCGGAGACCGTCTCCGCCCTGGCGCTGGACGCCATCGCCACGTTAGAAGCCTCGCTTGCCTCGCGCCAGCGCGCCCGGCTGCTCGGGGTGGGTGTGACCATGCCCTATTTTCTGGATAACTGGCAGGAGGAGCTGGGCTTCCCCGCCGCGCTGGCGCAAGGCTGGCGGGATTTCAACTTCCCCCGCTTTCTGATGGCGCAGACCCGGCGCGAGGTGTTTTTCGAGAATGACGCCTCCGCCGCCGCCACCGCCCAGCTGGTGCGCGGCCAGGGGATGGCGGAGCGCAATTTCATCTATCTCTATCTCGGCACCATCATCGGCGGCGGGCTGGTGCTGGGCGGCAATCTGGAAACCGGGCCGAACGGCAATGCCGCCGCCTTCAACACTTTTCCCGTTTCCGCCTCCACCCTGCCGGGGGCAGCCCCCCCCGCCGGTCCGTTCGAGCTGCTGCAGCATCGCGCCTCGATCTATGTGCTGCTGCGGCATTTGCGGGCGAATCAGGTGGCGATCGACCGGATCGGCGATCTCGCCGGTCTGGGCGAGGCGGCGCAGCCCTGGCTGGGGCAATGGGAGGCGGATTGCGCGGCGGCGCTGGCGCAGGCGATCATCGGCGCGCTCTCGGTAGTGGATGTCGAGGCGATCGTGATTGACGGGATTTTGCCGCCGGCACCGCTGGCGCGGATCGTGGCGCTGGTGGGCGAGGCGCTGGCGCGGCTGGTGCCGAGCGGGTTGATGATGCCGGTGTTGCGCCAGGGCGGGCTGGGGCCGGATGGTCCTGCCATCGGCGCCGCGCTGCTGCCATTTTATGCCCATTTCGCGCCGAATAATGAGGTTCTGGCGCGCAAATTCAGCGCCGAGGCGAAGCCGCTGCTGGGCTCCGGCCCGGCGGCGGGGTGATGGGAAGGAGAGACGATGTTCCTGGTTTGTGGTGAAGCCCTTTACGATATTTTCCCGCGTGGCGAGGCGGGGGCGGCCTTGCAGATGCAGGCCTATCGCGGCGGCTCACCCTATAATGTGGCGCTCGGCCTGGCGCGGCTGGGGGCGAAGGTGGGGTTTTTCGGCGGCTTCTCCAGCGGGCCGATGGGCCAGAGCCTGCGCGCCGCGCTGGCGGGCGAGGGGGTGGAGATGCGTTTCTCCCCGGACAAGGCGGCGCTGACCACGCTGAGCCTGGTCGAGCTCGATGCGCAGGGCTCGCCGCATTACGCCTTTTATGGGGCGGGCATGGCGGACCGGCTGCTGGAGCCGGCGGATCTGCCGGACGTGCCGGCGCAGGTGCAGGCGCTGCATTTCGGCTCCTTTTCGCTGGTGGTGCAGCCTTGCGGGGCGACGCTGCTGGGCTTTGCCCGCGCCCAGGCGGGGCAGAGGGTGATTTCCTATGATCCGAATGTGCGGCCGACGGTGGAGCCGGATATGGGCGTCTGGCGCGCCAGCCTGGGCGAGTGGCTGCAGGTGGCGGATATGGTGAAGGTCTCGCAGGAGGATCTGGGGCTGCTTTATCCGGGGCAGGACCCGCTGGCGGTGGCGCGCGGCTGGCTGACGCAGCGCCCGGCTTTGGTGGTGGTGACGCGCAGCGAGCACGGGGCGGTGGCCTTTACCAAGGCCGGCGAGATGGCGCTGCCGGCCCCGGCGATTACGATGGTGGATGCGGTGGGGGCGGGGGATGCGTTCCAGGCCGGGCTGCTGGAGGGTCTGGCGGCGGCCGGGCAGCTGAGCCGGGACGGGTTGGAAATTTTGCCGGAGGCGGCGTTGCGGCAGGCGATCGTGACCGGGGCGCTGACCTGTCAGCGCGCCGGGGCGGATTTGCCGCGGCGCGATGAGGTGGCGGCGGCGCTGGCTTAGGGCAATAGCTTCAAAGCGCCCAGGAGGGTCCTGGGTGGTGGCAGCCTGGTTGCCTCCACCCCAGGCGGTTTTGCCGCTTATTTGAAAAAAAGCGGCACCAAAAAACTTTTGCAACTTTAGGCCCGTAGCAGCCCCGCCATTGGCGGTGCGTCCAGGCTGCCGGGGAATATGCGCTCCAGCGCGGCGCCTTGCAGCCCGAACTGCGCCGCCAGCGCGCCCTTGGCCAGGGCGCGTATATCCGCCGTCGGCGCCAGATCACGGTGTTCGAAGAGCTGCGCTTGGCCCAGCCCCGGCCAGGTGGCGCGGATTTTGCCGCCATCCACCCGCCCGCCGATGAGAAACGCCACCGTCGCGGTGCCATGGTCCGTGCCCTTGGTGCCGTTCATCGCCGCGGTGCGGCCGAATTCGGTGGCGACCAGAATCACCGTGCTGCCCCAGGCCGGCCCGAGCGATTGTTTCAGCATGGCGAGCCCGGTATCCAGATTGACCAGCGCCCCCTTCAGCGCCGCCACCTGGTTGCCATGCGTGTCCCAGCCTTCCAGCTCGAAGGCGGCGATGCGCGGCCCGTCCGGCGCGGCCAGCATCTGTCCGGCCTTCTGCGCCAGCAGCGGAAAGCCGTAGACGCGCTTGGCGGTCTTGGTCATCGGCGCCGGATCGTCGGACATTTCCTTGGATTCGGCCTGCTGGATGCGGGCATTGAACTGCATCTCGCGCACGCCCTGGGCCAGGGCGGGGCCGAGCACATGGTCCGGCGCGTTCAACGCCAGGGCCTTCTGCACCAGATCCGGCGGGGCGGCGGCGATGCCGAGCGGCGCATAGGCCCCGACCGGGGCGCGGCCTTCCAGCAGCAGCGGCATCGCCAGCCCCACCGCCAGCCCCTTGGCGACGGGGCCATGCTGGGCCGGCAGCTCCAGCAGAAGCCGATTCAGCCAGCCGGAGCTGATGGAATTGCTCTCGGTGCCCAGCTGCAGCAGGTCCTGCGCCTCGAAATGGCTGCGGGTGCGGTAGGGGCCGGCGATGGCATGCACCGGTAGCGCCTCCCCTTCCTGGTACATCGCGTGCAGATGGGGCAGCGCCGGATTCAGCCCATAGAAGCCGCCGAGATCGAGCATGCCGTCCGGCTGGCCGATGGCGGGCGGGATCAGCCCGGCGCGCAAACCGGCCAGATTGGCGTCGCCATAAGGCGGCAGGGCGGCCATGCCGTCGAGCGCGCCGCGCAGCAGCACCACGATGAAGCGCTGATCCGTCGGCGCGCTGGCCAGGGCCAGGCGGGTCTGCCCGGCAAAGGCGGTGGCGGTGAGGCCGAGCAGGGCGGCGCGGCGGGAGAGGGGCAGATGCGGGATCATCGCCGCAGAAACTCCGGGCTGGTGAAGAGCATGGCCAGAGCCTCGCGCGGGGAGCCGGCCTGCGCCATGGCCTGGAAGGTGGCGGGTTTCCGCAGCTCCCCCAGCGCGGTTGCGGCGATGGCGTGCGGGTCCGCCCCGGCGAGCAGCCCGGCATAGCTATAGGCGGCATCCACCCGGCCCAGCATCAGATCCGGGTCCGCCCAGCTGCCGGCATTGTCCGGCCAGCCATTCGGCAAGGGGGCGGCCCAGAGCGGCTGGCCGAGCTGGGCCAGCATATAGAGCACCGCGCCGGGCTTTGGCGGGGCCGGGGGCGGGGCGGCGCGCAGCAAGGAGATGGTATAGTCGAACGGGGTTTTCACCTTGGCCAGCTTCGGCGCGCGCAGCCCCAGCTCGATCAGCGTGGCATAGGCGCTGGGCAGATGCCCGCCCGAGCGCGCCAGAGACTGGGTGAGGGCGGCCACGGCCTGGGGCGGCGGGTTGTCGGCGATGAAATGGGTGGCGAGGCCGGTGGCGATGCGGTGATAGGCGGTGGGGTAGGTGGCCAGAAATCGCAGCGCTGCGATGCCGCCTTCCTCGCCGTCCGGGAAGTGCTGGCCCATGACAATCTGCGGCCCCGGCTCATGCGCGTTGGGGCGGAATTTATAGCCGGTCAGCTCATCCCCGCCGCCTTCCGCGGTGGTGGCGACCGACCAGCCGGTGAGCAGCTTGGCCATGTTGGTGACATCCGTCTGGCTGTAGCCCGCCTCCAGCCCGACCGTGTGCAGCTCCATACACTCGCGGCCGAGATTTTCGTTCAAGCCCTTGCCGCTGCGCTGGCCGGCGCGGCTGTTGGGGCCGATGGATTGCTGGTTATCGAGATAGAGCAGCATCGCCGGATGGCGTTCCACCGCCAGCACCATATCGGCGAAATGGCCGCTGACATGCGGGCGGATCGCCTCGCGGATGAAGGGGCCGACCAGCGGCGCGGTGTTGCCCTGCAGGATCGAGACGCTGAAATGATTGGCCCAGAACCAGACCAGGCGCTCACGGAAGGGCGCGTCCGTGGTGGCGGCGAAATCGATCTGCGCCAGCGCGTCATCCACGTAAAGCTGGTGCGTGCGCTCTTTGAAAGCGGGTTTGGCCGGCGGGGGCTGGCCGGCGGCTTGCGCGGCGAGGGCCTGACGGCGCAGCATCGCATCCTCGCGCAGCACATCCAGGGCCGCCTGGCCGGTCGGCAGGCTGGCGAAGGCGCCGGCGGCCAAAGCAGGGTCCGGCCCGGTGATCTGCTGGTGTAGCCAGGCCCGCGCATCCGCCGGGGGCGGGGTTTGCGGGCCGCCGCCATAGCCAAAGCGCACCAAGGCGTGCATCGCGAGCTGTTCCATGGCGGCGTTATAGCATCGGCGCTGTTTGAAATTCTGTTACGAAGGGCAACCGAGATGCCGCATTGCGGCAAATACGAATCGCCAAACCCCATTTCAGGTCGAATGTTACGGTTTTTTCATTTGCTTATCCGTTACGAAAGATGCGCCGCTGTGAAAGGAAGAATGGAAATTCGCAGCGTCTGATTTTGGCGATAATAAGGCGCCGAAGCCGTTTTGGGTGGACCTCACGGCTGATGATCAGCTAAAATCCTTGAGATTTTGTGTTTTGCTTCTTTGAAGCGGAATGTCTCCTGACGCCTAGCAGAGGAGGGCCGCATTTGTTGCTCGATAGAATTGATGAAAATACCACAATAAAATCAAAATTTACGGAGCCTCGCCGGCTTCGTCTCGATCGTCTGGACGCCGTGAATCTGCGTACGCGTCTGCCTGATTTCGATCCGATGGCGCTTGAATGCGGCATTTTGCATCTGGGCTGTGGCGCCTTCCATCGCGCCCACCAGGCGTTGGCCACGCAACGCGCCATCGAGGCGCAAGGGCAGGCCGGGCTGGGCTGGGGCATTGCCGCCGCCAGCATGACCCGCGCCACCGTGCCCGAGCAATTGCGCCCGCAGGATGGGCTTTATACCGCGCTGGAACGCAGCGAGGCCGGCACCAAGGCGGAAATCGTCGCTGTGCTGCGCGATATCGTGCATGCGCCGACCGATCCGTTCGGGCTGCCGGCGCGCATCGCGGATCCACGGACGAAAATCGTCACGCTGACGATCACGCCGACCGGCTATCTGCTGGAGCCGAGCAGCGGCCGGCTGATGGATAGCCATAAGGATATCCAGCACGATCTGCTGAAGCCGTTGCGCCCGCGCAGCGCCGTCGGCGCGATTGCGCTGGGGCTGGAGCGGATCTATGCCGAGGGCGGGCGCCCGCCGGTGATCATCAGCTGCGACAATATCGCCGAGAATGGCCGCACGCTGCGCGACGCGGTGGTGAATTTCGCCAGCCTGCGCAGTGGGAGGCTGGCGGACTGGATCGCGCGCAATGTCCGCTTCCCGAATACGATGGTGGACCGCATCGTTCCGACCGCGAGTGCGGCGGATCGTGAGGATGCGCTGAAACTCACAGGCTTTGCCGATGCAGCGCCGGTTTCGATGGAACCGTTTCTGCAATGGGTGATCGAGGATTTCGCCGGCCCGCGTCCGCTCTGGGAAGCCGCCGGGGCGCAGTTCGTCAGCGATGTGGCGCCCTATGAGCTGGCGAAGCTGCGCATGCTCAACGGCGTGCATATGATGCTGGCCTATCTCGGCGGGCTCGCCGGCTACAAGACCATCGCCGATGCGATGGGCGATGCCACCTTCGCGGCGTCGTCCTTGCAATTCATGCAGGCCGAGCAAGGCGCGACGCTGGCGATGCCGGCAGCGAAATTGCAGGATTACGCCTCGGTTTTAATGGCGCGGCTGCGCAATCCCGCGATCCGCCACGAGGTTTCGCGCATCGGCCGCAATGGCTCGACCAAGATGGCGACCCGGCTGTTCCGCCCGCTTCTGGAAAACCGCGCGGCGGGGCGCCCGGCGCCGCTGACCGTGCTGGCCATCGCCGGCTGGATCAGCTGGTTCACCCAGCGCCAGGGGGCGGCGCGGCCTCTGGTGATCACCGATCCGCGCAAGGAGGCGCTGCTGGCGCTGGCGCAGCAAAGCGCGCAGCCACAGGCGCAGGCGCGGCTGTTCCTCAGCCAGGAGGATATTTTCGGCGCCGGTGCGGCGGGCGACGAGGCGTTGGTCGATGAGCTGGCCACCGCCTTGCGGGATCTGCGGGGGCTCTCGGTGCGCGAGGCGCTGCTTCTGCGGCTTCGTCACGAAACCATCACACATTGATCCACGCATGAAAAACCCGGCCAGATGGCCGGGTTTTTCATGATCAGCGGCGCGGTTTTACGCGGCTTGCCGCAATTCCTGCAGATGGGTGACGGCATCGTGCAGCGAGGTGACGATGCGATGCGCGACCTTGCGCATTTCATCGGTGGCGGGCAGCAGATCCGGGATCATGATCACGCGCATCTTCGCGGCCACCGCGGCGCGCACGCCATTATAGGAATCTTCCAGCGCCAGACAGCGATCCGGCGCCACGCCGAGCAGTGAGGCGGCCTTCAGATACGGGTCCGGATTGGGTTTGCCGCGGGTGACGTCATCGCGCGTGACAATTTCTTGAAACCGATGCGCGATGCCGGCCAGTTGCAGATGATGGTCGGTGCGCAGGCGCGAGGAGGAGGTGGCGATGGCGCGCTTGATGCCCTGCCGGTCCAGCTCGTCCAGAATTTCAATCACGCCGGTTTTCAGCTGCATCTTTCCGGCATCGACCAGCTCGCGCAGATGCTGTTCCTGGGTGGCGAAATAGCGTTCCAGCGGGAAATCCGCGCCATATTTTTCGGTGACCAAAGCGCGGCATTTATCCGCCGGCGCGCCGATCATCAGATAGCAGAATTCGTCTTTCATGTCATAGCCCAGCGCCTGACCGGCGGAGACCAGGGCGGCCATGGCGAGGGATTCGGTATCGAGCAGAAGCCCGTCCATATCGAAGATCACGGCCTCGACGGGCGTGGCGAATGTCATTCTTTGTCCTTTCCAAACGATGCACATCTTCAGATGCGATTTGTGCAGAAGCCGTCTGCGGAAATGCCAAATGGCAGCGGCGGGGCGGGGAACGGAGGGTCCCCGCGCGCCTGTGGCTGTGGCGCTGTCCTAGCGTTAGGGGGGGCAAAAAGCAAGATTTGGGGCGATTTTCCTCACCGGTTGGGGGCGGCGCGGCTGGGCGCTTCGTCCCGGCCTGAAAAACAGGGGCTGGACAAGACGTAAAATTTTAAACATTCCTGACGCGCAAGCTGCCGAAATGAGTATTGGAGACTCCCGACCTGGACGTTTTTTTTAACAATTCGGCCGTCATGTTAGTCCCTTGGCCGGCATGATCGATTTGCATGAATTCTGGCAGGCTCGCGTTTCCGGCGTGGAGCTGGAGCAGCGCCAGCTCGCGGCTCTGGCGCGCTATGCGGTGATGGATGCGCCGGCGCCGGCGCCGTTCGAGCGGTTCGCCCGGCTCGCGGCGCAAGGGCTTGGCGTGCAGGCCGGGATGCTGCGCTTCCAGGATGGTCAGCGCGTCTGGAGCGGCGGCGGCGCGGCGGCGGCGGGCTGGACGCAAGCGGAACTGGCGCTCTGCCAGGACGCCATCCGCCAGGAAGACGGTTTTGTGATCCAGGATGCCGGCCCGTCTCTGCCCTTCCGCTTTTATGCCGGCATCCCGGTCATCACGCCGCAGGGGCATCGCATCGGCATGCTATGCGTGCGCGATGCCACCCCTGGGCGCCGGTTCGCCGAGGCTGAGCGTGGCTTCCTGCGCGACCTCGCGGGCGCGGTGATCACCGAGCTGGAGGTGCGCCGGCTGCAGCGCGAACAGATTGCCGCCTCGGCGGACACGGCCTTCTGGAACTGCCTGTCCTCGGGCATCGCCGGGGCGCCGGATTTTGACGCGGCTTTGGATCAGGCGCTGGCTTATTGCGCCGAACGGATGGGGGCGGCGATCTGCATGCTGATGGCGCTGCATCCGGCGGCGGCGCAGATCGAATATGTGAAATCCTATTTTCAGCCGGAAAGCGGCCTGGCGGCGGCGGAGATGACCCCCTGGTTCGGGCGCATGCCGTTCAACCTGTTCAGCTTTGGCAGCCAGCTGGCGCAGGGCCAGGTGGCGGATACCGGGCCGCTGAGCCCGGCGGACGATCTGCGCCACTATCCCCGGCTGGAGGAGCTGGTGGGCGCTGGCCTGCGCCGGCAGATCATGCATCCGTTCGACCTCGCGGCGTGGCGCTTTGGCCTGGTGCTGGGCTTCGAGCGGCCGGACGTGCCGGCCGGGATGCATGGGCTGATTCTGGAATTCATCACCCGGCTGACGCCCTTGCTGCTGGGGCGCCAGCGCGAGGATGCGCTGGCCCGCGCCAACCGGGCGCTGCGCACCATTCACGCCTCCACCGAGGCCTTCGAGCAGGCGAAGCGTCCGCGTGCCTTGTTCGCCGCCGCCTGCCGGTTGGGGGTGGAGGTTGGCGGCTATCAGGGCGCCTGGATCGGGCTGGCCCGGCAGGATCAGGCGCGGCGCATTCAGGTCGTCGCGCATCATGGCGCGGTAGAGGCTTATACCGCCCGGCTTAATCTGTCCTGGGCGGACGTGCCTACGGGCCAAGGCCCAGCCGGGCGCGCCCTGCGCGACGCCCGGATGGCCGTGGTGCATGATGTCGCCCGCGAACCGAGCTTCGCGCCCTGGCGCGAGCAGGCGCTGGCGAACGGGTTTCGCGCCGTCATCGCGCTGCCGTTCGGGCCGCCGCAGACGCCCCCCGAAGCCGTGTTCGTACTCTATTCCGCCACCCCGATGGCCTTCGGCGACGAGGAGCAGATCCTGCTCAGCGAGCTGACCGCCAATCTCGGCAAGGCGCTGGAGACGATCAAGACCCGGCGGGAGCGCGATGTCGCCGTCATCGCCCGCTCGGAGAGCGAGACCCGGCTGGAGCGGCTGCTGCAAGCCAGCGGCGTGGTGCTCTACGAGCTGGCGGTGACCGGCGAGGAGGTGACGCCGCTGGGGGTGAGCCCGAATATCCAGGACATGCTGGGCTACGCGCCGGCCGATGCCTGCAGCCAGGATTGGTGGCGCAGCCGGATTCATCCGGAGGATCGCCCCCAGCTGGCGGATGCCATGCGGTGTGTGCAGGAAAAAGGCCAGTGCACGCTTCGCTACCAGATCCGCCATCGCGATGGCAGCTATCGCTGGATCCGCGACGAGATGACGCTGCGCCGGGTGGGAGGGGCGGCGCATTTCCGCATCGTCGGCGCCTGGATCGACATCACCGAGCGGCGCACGGCGGAAGAGAAGATCTATCAGCTTGCCCATCTCGACCCGCTGACCGAACTGCCGAACCGCCGGCTGCTGAATGAGCGGCTGGGCGAGGCGCTGGCCGAGATGCGGCGCAACGGCAGCCAGGGTGCGCTGCTGTTCATCGATCTCGACCGGTTCAAGGTGATCAACGACATGCTCGGCCATGCCGCCGGGGATGAGGTGATCCGCGAGGTGGCGGTGCGGCTGAAGCTGGTGCTGCGCGCCCGCGACACGGTGGCGCGCGTCGGCGGCGATGAATTCGTGGTGCTGCTGACCGAGGCCGGCGCCACTGGCGAGGCGGCGGCCCAGCATGCCGGCATCGTCGCGCGCAAGATCAAGGATGCGCTGGCCAGCCAGCCTTTCATGCTGGGCGAGCGGGAATATCATCTGGGCGCCAGCATCGGCTTCACCATCTTCCCCAAGCCCGACGATACGCTGGATGCGCTGATCCGCGAGGCGGACACGGCGATGTATCAGGCCAAGACCGGCGATGCCGAGGTGGTGATGTTCCAGCCTGCGATGTATCAGTCGCTGATGGCGCGGCATGCGGTGGAGGATGAGATCCGCGGCGCGCTGAAGGCCGGGCGTTTCGAGATCTGGCTGCAGGACCAGGTGGACGAGGACGGGCTGGCGGTGAGCACCGAGGCGCTGATCCGGCTGCGCGGGCAGGATGGGCGGATCATCTCGCCGGCACAGTTCATCAGCGTCGCGGAAAGCTCCGGCCTGATCGTGCCGCTGGGGCGCTGGGTGCTGCGTGAATCCTGCAGCCTGCTGGCGCGGGTGAAGGCGTATCGTCCGCTCACCCGGCTCGCGGTGAATGTCAGCCCCCGGCAATTCCGCGATCCGGCTTTTGTCAGCCATGTGCTGGATGCGATCGAGAATTCCGGCATCGCGCCCGACCGGCTGACGTTGGAGATCACCGAAAATCTGCTGGTGAAGGATGTGCTGGAGATCGGCGCGATCATGCGCAGCCTGGCCGCGCATGGGGTGCGGTTTTCAGTGGATGATTTCGGCACCGGCTATTCAAGCCTGCATTATCTGCAGCAGCTGCCGATCCATGAGATCAAGATCGATAAGGGATTTGTCGGCCAGGTGCCGGAGGATGCGTCTTCCGTGGCCATCGTCGAGGTGATTTTGGCGATGGGTGGCAGGCTGGGGCTGGATGTGGTGGCGGAAGGGGTGGAGACGCCCGAGCAGGTGAGCTTCCTGCGCCGCCATGGCTGCGCGCGCATGCAGGGCTATCTGTTCAGCCGGCCGATCCCGGCGAGGGAGTGGCTGGAGAAGATTTACGGTGTGTCGGTAGGTTGAGAGTTTTTTTGACGAGTCCTTTTAAAAATCCGCTGCAAAACGGATAAAAATTCGTGGGGGTGTCGGGGCTTTTTGCAAAAAGCCCCGACATGATCGCCGCTTTCTTTGAAAAAGCGGCACCAAAAACTGATTAATTTTTCAAACGAAAAAACTGGGCGTGTTCCGCGCGCCAATGTGAACGGCCCATGGGCTAGAGCGATATGTGTTGAGGTTGACGCGGCAGCGGCAACTTAAACACATGAAATTGCTCGCCAAACCGAAAGCTAGAGCCTTCAGCTAAAAGCTGAAGGCTCTAAGAGGCCAAGGCGGCAAAGCCGCCGGATATGGCTGGCTCGGCTCGGCCTCTCGCTGGCGCCCGGCCGCCGGCCGGCCTTGCCCCCGCATTGCCGATCCGGAACTGGCCTATGAGCTTGGCCAGCGTCTCGGCTTCCTGCGTCAGGCCATGGCTGGCGGCGCTTGCTTCCTCCACCATCGCGGCGTTTTTCTGGGTCACCTGATCCAGATCGTTTATGGCGCTGTTGATCTGGCCGAGCCCGGAGGACTGTTCTTGCGCCGAGGCGGCGATGTTGACGATCAAGCCGTTCAGCCTTGAGACTTGTTTGGCGATACTCTCCAACGCGCTGCCGGTCTCGTTCACCAGCCGTACCCCGGTTTCCACTTGCTGGCCGGAGGTGGAAATCAACGCTTTGATTTCCTTCGCCGCGTCGGCGGAGCGCTGGGCCAGGGCGCGCACCTCCGTGGCGACCACGGCGAAGCCCCGCCCGGCATCGCCGGCACGCGCCGCCTCGACTCCCGCATTCAAGGCCAGCAGATTGGTCTGGAACGCAATCTCGTCGATCACGCCGATGATATTGCTGATCTGTTTGGAGGAGGTTTCGATTCCCGCCATGGCGCTGACGGTTTCGGTCACCACCGTCCGGGAGCGTTCCGCCTCGGCCTGGGCCTTGTCCACAATGTCGCGCGCCGCCTTGGCGCTTCCCGCGGCCTCGCTGACGGTCGTGGTGATCTGATCCAACGCCGCGGCGGTCTCTTCGAGGCTGGCGGCCTGTTGCTCGGTGCGCCGGGCGAGGTCGTCCGAGGCGGCGGAGATTTCGGACGAGCCGTTGCGGACCGCCTGCGTGTTGGTGGCGATTCCGCGCATCGTCGCGTCCAGCTTGTCCAGCGACGCATTGAAATCGAGGCGAACCGGTTCGAATTCCTGGATGAACAGATCATTGATCCGGTAGGTGAGATTATTGGCGGACAATTCCCTTAAGCCGGCCGCGATGCCTTGGACAGCGCGTTCACGCCCGGTGATATCGGTGGCGAATTTGATCACCTTGACCACCTTGCCGTTGAGATCGAAGATCGGGTTGTAAGAGGCCTGGAGCCAAACCTCCTTGCCGCCCTTGCCGATGCGCTTGAATTCCGCGGCGATATAGTCGCCCGCCGCCAGCTTTTGCCAGAATGCCCGGTAATCCGCGGACTGCGCATAATCCGGCTCGACGAGCATACTGTGCTTCCGGCCTTTAATCTCCTCAAGCCGATAGCCGATGGCGTTCAGAAAATGATCGTTGGCGGTGATGATCTGCCCATCGACGGTGAACTCGATCATCGCCTGGGCCCGGGAAATCGCCTCGAATATATTTTTTGTTTCGGCGCTTTTCAGCTTCTCGGCGGTGATGTCGGTCGCCTGCTTGACGATTTTGACGACGGCGCCGCGCCGGTTTTTAACCGGATTGTAAGAGGCTTGCAGCCATACTTCGCGGCCATGCTTGCCGATGCGCTTATATTCGCTGGCTTCATACGCGCCGCGCCGGAGCTTCGCCCAGAATTCCTTATAGTCCTGGCTCTGGGCATAGGCGGGATCGACAAATATGCTGTGATGCCGCCCTTTGATCTCAGCCAATTCGTAACCGATGGCTTTGCAGAAATTTTCGTTGGCGTTCAGTATTTTTCCGCTGATGTCGAACTCGATGATGCCCAGCGAGGCGGACAAAGCGGCCAGCGTGGCCGCTGCTCCCGCGCTACCGAGAAGATTAAAAATGGACATTAGGCGCAGCTTTCCCTCAACGATCAACCTGTCAGAGCTTTGATGATTAAGCTTGCGGAAGGATTAATTTTTTCCGCCATCCGAACAGATTGGCGCAGCTGATCGAAACTATGCCGCCTCTTTCAATGCTCCGTTGTATCTTCTGGACGCTGCCCCAGCGAAGCGATAGCCCGCAGCGCCGGGCCTGCCTTGTCTTCCGCCGCGTCCAGCACCGCCTGGTAATGCGCCAGCAGCGCGGTGCCGGTTGCGGTGAGGCGCGCACCGCCGCCGGTTTTGCCGCCATGCATGGTCTCGATCACTGGCGCTTCCAGCAGCCGGTTCATGTCCTCCAGCAAATCCCAGGCGCGTTTATAGGAGATGCGCTGGGCGCGGGCGGCGGCGCTGATCGAGCCTTGCGCCGCCACCGCCTGCAGCAGGGCGATTTTGCCCGGGCCGAGCCGCAGCCCGTTGGGGAGGTAGATCCGCAGGCTCAGCCGATAGGGTGCCGCCGCCATTCTGTCCGCCTTGTTGCAATCCAGGGACAGAATAGGGCAGGGGCGGTCAGGCTGGCAACGCGTTCAGCCATTCAGCTCCGGCAGCGCCATGCCCTCATAAGCGAGATAAGCGCGCTGCTTGGCGATATGGTCGGTGACGAATTTCGCATCGTGCCAGACGCCCCAGATGAAGGAGGAGCCGCGGCGGGATTGCCAGGGCAGGCCGAGGAAATACAGCCCCGGCTCCGCCGCCACGCCGCGCGCATGGCGGGGCGTGCCGTTGGCGTTGAAGGTATCGAGGTGCAGCCAGCTATAATCCGCCTTGAAGCCGGTGGCCCAGATGATGCTGGTGATGCCGGCCTCGGCCAGATCGAGCGCGCGGATCGGGTGTCGCACGCAGTCCGGGTCCGCGGGGATGAGCTTGGCCTCTTCTTCCAGCGGCAAATCCAGCTTGTTGCGGGCGATATAGGCGTCGGCCTCGTCGAGCAGGGCCAGATAATTGGCGTCGCCCTTGTCGAGAGTCTGTTTGAGATTATCGGCGAAGCGCAGCTTGCCGTCCGTATAGGCTTCGGTGAGGCCGAGCAGGATCATGCCGCGCTGGGCCAGACGGCGGAAATCGACGGTCTCGCCGCCCCGCGCGCCGCTCACCGCGATGGTCACATGCTCGGTGCTGGGCGGGGCTTCGGCGTCCCATTTATTCAGCACCCCAAGCCACCAGCAGAAATCCCGGCCGCGATAGCGCCGGGGCGGGCGGTCATGCGCGCCGACGGAGAGATAGACCTTGCGCCCGGCGCGCTGCAGCTCATCGGCGATCTGCGTGCCCGAGGAGCCGCAGCCCACCACCAGCACCGCGCCCGGCGCCAGCTGGGCGGGGTTGCGATAGGCGCTGGAATGGAGCTGGGTGAGGCCGGGCTGCTCAGGGATCAGCGCCGGATGGACCGGGGTCTGGAAGGCCCCGGTGGCGACGATGATCGCGCGCGCGGCGATGCGCCCCTGGCTGGTCTGCGCGATGAAGCCGGGCGCGTCTTGATTGCGGCGCACCGCCAGAACCTCGACGCCGCAGCGCAGATTTGCGTCGATCTGTTTGGCATAGGCCTCGAAATAATCGGCGACTTCCTCTTTCGGCACGAAGGCGTCCGGGCCGCGACGGGGGAATTCCATGTTCGGAAACCGGTCATGCCAGGCGGGGCCGTTGGCCACCAGCGAGTCCCAGCGCGCACTGCGCCAACGCTCGGCGATGCGTGCGCGCTCCAGCACCAGATAGGGGATGCCAGCCGCCCCCAGATGCTCCGCCGCCGCGATGCCGGCCTGGCCGGCGCCGATCACCAGCACCTCGATCATTTCGTCAGCCATCAAACCAAATCGCCCTCTGCCAGAAAGCCAGGATGCTACACAGGGCCAGGGGAAACGGGCAGAACGATTTTCCTATCCATGGCTTCGACGGAAATGAACCAGAGCCTGTCCTGGTTTCAAAATGGTGAAGCATTGGGCGGGCTGGCGAAAAATTGGGCCGGGTTTGGCGGCGGCAAAGCTGGACGGGGGCGGCCGCGCTTTGTAGGGCAGGGGGGATTTTGACCCTGCCAGACTGGAATGCCTCGATGATCCCTGCCCAATTGCCGCGCCTTGTCACCCATAGCGGCAAGTTCCATTGCGACGAGGTGTTCGGCTATGCCGTGCTGCGCCTGGCGTTGGGGCTCTCCCGGCCCGGCGAGGACCATGTTCTGCTGCGTACCCGCAAGCCCGAACTGATCGAGAGCGGGGACATCGTCTTCGATGTCGGCAGCGTTTACGATCCGCAGGCGCAGCGCTTCGACCATCACCAGATCGGCGCGCCGCAGCGCGAGGATGGCACGCCCTATTCCGCCGCCGGGCTGCTCTGGCAGGTTTATGGCGTGCGCGCGGTGGCGGCGTTGCTGCCGGCGGCCGCGCAGGGCTTTGCCGAGGCGATTGCGGCGGAGCTGAATGAGGGGCTGGTGAAGCGGATCGACGAGATCGATAACGGTGTCTCGATGAGCGGGCCGGTGGTGCGCGACAGCCTCGGGCTGGCGGCGCTGATCGGCGATTATAATCCGAGCTGGGACAGCGATGAGGCGAATGGCCCGACCGCCGGCGATGCGGCGTTTCTGCGCGCCGCGGATTTCGCGGCCGGGGCGCTGGCGCTGAAGGTGGAGGCCAAGCGCAGCCGCATGGAGGCGGATGCCCGCGTGCTGGCCGCCTACCAGGCCGGGCCGGATGCAAGGCTGCTGGTGCTGGAGGCCGGCATGCCCTGGAAGAGTGCCGCCTTCGCGCATGAGCTGCCGATTTTGTTCTGCATCTCGCCGGCCTCCAACGGCAATTGGATGATCGATACGATGCCGCCGGAGCCCGGCTCCTTCGCGCAGCGTCTGCCCTTCCCCGAGGGCTGGGCCGGGCTGCAGGGCGAGGCGCTGGCGGCGGTGTGCGGGGTGGAGGATGCGGTGTTCGTGCATGTGCGCCGCTTTGTCGGCGCCGCGAAGAGCCGCGCGGGCGCGCTGGCGATGGCGATGAAGATGCTGGCGCAGGCCCCGGCTGCGGCTGTGGCGGAGAGCCCGGCCGAGGCTTGAAACCGGCGCCGGCGGCCCCAAGCTGAGGCGGATCACGCAAGCCAAGGAGGAGCCGCGATGCGCAGCATGAAACAGGCCGGCGGGCTGGCATTGCCGGCGATGGGGCTGGGCACCTGGCGCATGGGCGAGAGTCCGGCGCGCCGGGGCGAGGAGCTGGCGGCGCTGAAGGCGGCCATCGCCCAGGGCATCACTTTGTTCGATACCGCCGAGATTTACGGTGACGGCGCCGCCGAGACGCTGCTGGGCGAGGCGGTGCAGGGCGAGCGGGAGCGGCTGCTGCTGGTCAGCAAGGTCGCCCCCTCCCATGCCAGCAAGGCGGGCACGATCCGCGCCTGCGAGGCCAGCCTGAAGCGGCTGGGGACGGATTATCTCGATCTCTATCTGCTGCACTGGATCGGCAGCGTGCCGGTGGAGGAGACGATCGAGGCCTTCGCCCGGCTGCAGGAGCAGGGCAAGATCCGGGCCTGGGGCGTGTCGAATTTCGATCTTGAGGATATGCGGGGCCTGCCCGAGGGCTGCGCGGCCAACCAAGTGCTGTACAATCCGCAATCGCGCGGGATCGAGTTCGATCTGCTGCCCTGGTGCCAGGCGCGGGGCATTCCGGTGATGGCCTACACGCCGCTGGGGCAGCATAATAAGGTGCTGGAGAATGCGGCGGTGAAGGCGGTGGCGGCGGCGCATGGGGCAACGCCCGGGCAGGTGGCGCTGGCCTGGGGCCTGCGTCAGGAGGGGGTGGTGAGCATTCCCAAAACCGGCCATGCGGCACGGATCGAGGAAAATCTGGGGGCGCTGAAGCTGCAGCTGACGCCAGAGGATCTGGCCGCCATCGACAAGGCCTTCGCGCCGCCGAAGCGGGCCGTGCCGTTGGCCATGCTATAGCCTAAATTGAGAAAGTTTTTTGAGTTATAGGAACTTTTTTCAAAAAGTCCCTACATCTTCCCGGGCGCCGCCGGCTGCACGCGCAGCGCCGCCCGGGCGCGCATGGCGCCTGGTCAGCACCGCGTCTCAGCCTTGCCGGTAGGTGAGGCTGGCCGGGGCGGGCAGGGCTTGCAGGCTGCGCTGGCGTTTGGCGATGTAGAGCTCGGCATCGGCGGCGGCGAGCAGGGTTTCGACCGGCACAGCCTCGCCGGAGATGACCCCGAAGGTGACGCCGGTGGCATAGCCGCGCGCCTGGCAGGCGGTGGTGAAGGCCTCGCGGATGCGGGCGGCGACGCGGCGCGCCGCGTCCTCATCGTCGCGGATCAGCATCGCGAACTCATCGCCGCCGACCCGGCCGATCAGATCGCCCTTGCGCAGATGCGCGCGGCAGACCTCGCCCAGCACCTGCAGCACCTCGTCCCCGCCGGCATGGCCATGGGTGTCGTTGACGGTTTTGAAGTAATCGACATCGAACACCAGCACCGCGCAGGGCTGTTCCCGCAGCACGCGCTGGGCCAGCTCGAAAAACCGCCGCCGGTTCAACAGCCCGGTGAGATGGTCGGTATGGGCCTGGGTGCGCAGCACGTCCTGACGTGTGGCCAGCACCGCGAACAGGATCAGGAAGGCATCGCAGAATTCATACAGGATCGCCTCGGCCGGGGTGATGTAGAGCCAGAGCTGGGTGGTGGCGGGGCTTGGGAACAGCAGGGCGGAGATGCTGCGCGCGGCATAGAAGGCGGCATGCAGCAGGGCCAGCCCCGCCAGCAGCCAGCGCACCTCCACCCGGGCCGGAATGCGCAGGCTTTCATGCGCGATCGCCACCATGCAGAGGAAGCCGGCCGGGCTGAACACGGCGAGGCGCAGCAGCTCATTATGGGCGAAGACCCGCCAGTCGCTGACCACGCACCAGAAGGCGGCGACCAGCACCGGCCAGAGCACGAGCGGGCGCCCGGGGCGCAGCTGGCGCAGCCCCATCCACATCAGCCAATAGCCGGTCAGAACCAGGGCCGGTCCCAGCCCATAGGCGGCCCAAGGCCAGTATCTCACCCCGACCACCACGCCGGCGATGCCGATGGCGCCGGCCAGATAGGCGCCGCCCCAGTAACGCAGCGTCGCCGAGCGCATGATGATGCTGACGCCCAGCAGCAGAAGGGCGCCGAGCCAGGTCATGAGGTCCAGGATGAGGAACAGGTTGGCGGGCGGCATCGTCGGGGTGAGTTGTTTTGTCCAGAGAATGAGACATATTACGGCCGGTTAATTCAAGCAATCCCAACGACATGACCGTTTTGCTCTCTTTACGCTTTTGATGGAGACCAATTTTTATTCGGTGGTTTAGGTCCTGTCTGCATTCATGGATTCCCTTTGTTTTAGAGTTCTGATTCAAGGCTTGAAGCCTTGAGCAGACGAACACTGACGGACGAGCAATGGAGCCGGATTGAGGGGCATCTTCCTGGGCGTGTTGGCACGCCTGGGCGGAGCGGGGTCGACAACCGGCTGTTTGTTGATGCGATCCTTTGGATGGCTGGTAATGCGGCGCGGTGGCGGGATTTGCCGGAGGTATTTGGCAAATGGACGGCGGTGCATGCGCGTTTCCGGCGCTGGTCTCATGCTGGCGTATGGAAGACGCTTTTCCATGCTCTGGCCGACACGCCGGATTTTGAATACGTCCTGATTGATAGCACCATCTCGAAAGTCCATGCCGATGCGGCAGGGGCAAAAGGGGGGCTGAAATTGCCGCTATCGGCCGTTCACGCGGGGGGCTGACAACCAAGCTGCACGCCGCCGTCGACGCGCTCGGCTTGCCGCTGCGCATCCATCCGACGCCGGGACATCATGGCGATTGCCCGCAGGCGCAAACCCTCCTGAAGGGCTTGCAGGGCGTCGGCCACGTCATCGCCGATGCCGCTTACGACGCCGACCCGCTACGCGCCTTCATTGCCAATGATCTCGGCGCAACCGCCCAGATCAAGCCTAATCCCAGCCGCGCCATCATCCCGCCAATCGATTGGAGGCTCTACAAGGAACGCCATCAGCTCGAGTGCTTCTTCAACAAACTCAAACGCTTCCGAAGGATCGCACTCCGATGCGAGAAAACCATCAAAGCCTTCATGGGGTTCGTGCATCTCGCTTGCGCCATGATCTGGCTACGATGAATGCAGACAGAACCTAGAGCAATATGTGTTTAGGTTGACGCGCCAGCGTCAAAATAAACGCATGAAATTGCTCGCTAAAACAAAAGCTTGAGGCTCTAAACCGGCGCCGGCAGGCGCAGCCGCAGGATCAGGCCGGGGGCGTTGTCCAGCAGCGCCGCCTCGCCCTCATGCAGCCGCGCCACCGCCCGCACCAGGCTGAGCCCCAGCCCGGTGCCCGGCGCCTGCGGGGCCAGCCGCACGAAGGGCCCGAAGGCGGCCTCGCGCAAGGCGGCCGGGATGCCGGGGCCGCGATCGCTGATGCTGATCTCGATCCAGCTGCCCTGCGGCTGGGCGCGGAGCCTGACGGCGGTGCCGGGCGGGCAATGGCGCAGCGCGTTCTCGATGCCGTTGACCAGCATCTGGGCGAGCAGCTTGGCATCGCCGCGCAGCGCCAGGCCGGGCGCGATCTCGGCCTGGAAATCCTGGCCGAGATCCTCGGCCACATTCTCATAGGTTTCGGCCAGGCTGAGGCAGAGGGCGGTGAGATCGACCCGGGTGAAGCGCCCGCGCACCGCGCCGGCTTCCACCTCGGCAATCTGCAGCATGGCGGCGAAGAGTTTCAAAATCTCCTCGGTCCGCGCCGTGGCCTCGGCCAGGGCGCTCGCGTCCGGCGGGGCGGTTTTCAGGAAGTTGCGCAGCCGCGCCAGCGGCGAGCGCAGATCATGCGCGATGGCGTTGGTGACGTGGCGGGCATTCAGCACCAGCCCCTCCACCGTGGCGAGCATGGTGTTCACCTCCGCGGTCAGCACGTCCAGCTCGTCATCATGGCCGTAGAGCTTGACCCGGCGGGAGAGATCGCCGGCGATGATCTCGCGGCTGGTGCGGCTGATCGCCTGCACGCGCTGCAGGCTGAACAAGGCGATGACCAGGCTGATCAAGAGCCCGAGCCCGAGCGCGATGCCGAAGACGCTGGCGAAGATATAGGCGATGCGCCGGTTGAGGGCGGCGAGGGCGGAGGCGTCGGCGCCGATGAAGAGGGTTCCGCCCTGTGCCAGCGCCGTCTCCAGGCCGATGATCTCCTGCATCCCGTCCGGCAGCTGGTCCCCCGCCCAGCGGTTGAGCACCCGCCAACCGGGCGCCGCCGCGCGCAGGGGCAGATTGCCGGCCAGCTCGCGTCCATCCGGCGCGAACAGGGCGTAGAACAAGCCATCGCGCCCCTGCGCGGCGCGCGCCACCGGGGCCCGCAGCGCGTCCGCACTGGCATCTTGTTCCCCCAGCGCGGCGCGCGCCTGGGTCAGGGCCGGCGCCAGATTTTGCCTGGCGGCGCTGGCGGTGGCGTTATAGATCAGCGCGAAGGCCAGCATCGCCGCCAGGGTGGAAAGCAGCGTGCCGAGCACGGCGAGGCGGAAGCTCGCCATGCGCACCAGCCGGGCGCGCTTAATCCTGCGTATCATCCGCGAGCCGGTAGCCGAGGCCGCGCACGGTCTGGATCATCTCGGTGGGGAAGCCCTGATCGATCTTGGCGCGCACGCGGCTGATATGGGATTCCACCACCATCGTCTGCGGTTCGAAATGGAAGTCCCACACCGCTTCCAGCAGCATCGCGCGGGTGACCACCTTGCCTTCATTCAGCATCAGATATTCCAGCAGCCGGAATTCGCGGGGTTTCAGCAGGATGGTCTTGCCGCCCCGGCTGGCCTTCTGGGTGAGGCGGTTGAGCTCCAGCGTGCCGACCCGCAGCAGCGATTGCTTGGCCTGGGCCGCGCGGCGGCGCAGCAGCACCTCCAGCCGGGCGGTGAGTTCGGGGATGGCGAAGGGTTTGACCAGATAATCATCGCCGCCGGCGCGCAGCCCTTCGACCCGCTCATCCACCCGGCTCAGCGCGGTGAGGAACAAAGCCGGCGTGGCGATGCCCATGGCGCGCAGCCCGGTGATGATGGCGATGCCGTCCAGATGCGGCAGCATGCGGTCGAGCACCAGCGCGTCGAAGCCGCCGGTGGCGGCGCGCTCCAGCCCCTGGCGGCCATCGGCAGCACTCTCCACCGCATAGCCTTCGGCCCGCAGGGCGGTTTCCAGATCGGCGCGCATCTCATCGTCATCCTCGACGATCAGCAGCCGGGCGGGGCGCGGGCTCAATGGTTGATCTCCTCCAACGGTAATGCGGCGCTGTCCGGCCCGAAGACGGTGATCATCACCATGCCGACCAGCATGGCGACGCCGATGAACAGAGCCACCGCCGGCACCCCGCCGGCATAGAGGAAATACCCCACCGCCAGCCCGGCGAAGGCGGCGGCCATCCGGCTCCAGCCATAGGTGAAGCCGATGGCGCGGCCGCGTATGCGGGTGGGGTAAAGCTCCGCCTGGTAGCCATGATAGGCATAGGACATCAGATTGGCGGCGAGGGTGAACATCACCCCGATCAGGATCAACAGAATCGGCGCGCGGGCGATGGAAAAGGCGGCCATGAACAGCGCCATCAGCCCGAGCCCGAGCACGATCTGGGTGCGCCGCTCCAGCCGGTCCGCCAGCATCAACCCCAGCGCCGGGCCGAACGGGTTGGCCAGCGCGATGATGAAGGAATATTCGAAACTATCGACGATGGTGATGCCGCGCGCGATCAGCAATGCCGGCACCCAGGCGGCGAAGCCGTAGAAGCCGACCACCTGGGCGATGTTGAACAGGCTCAGCATCAGCGTGCGCTCGATATAGCGCGGGGTGAACATCTCCCAGAGCGTGCCGCGCCCCTCGGCCTCGGGCTGGGCGATGGCGGGGGCGGGCAGCGGGGCGGCGCGCTGCGCGGCATCCTCCAGCCCCTGCATCACCGCCTCGGCCGCCGCCATTTGGCCTTTCAGCGCCAGCCAGCGCGGGCTCTCCGGCAGCAGCCGCCAGAGCGGCCAGGCCACCAGCGCCCCCGCCGCGCCGACCAGCATCACCAGCCGCCAGCCCGGCAAAGCGGGCAGGATTTGCGTTGGCGTCAGCCAGGCGAGCAGGGCGGCGAAGGGGACGATGGTGAAGGTGATGGTCTGGTTGAGGGCGAAGGCGCGGCCGCGGGCGAAGGCGGGGATCAGCTCGGCGATGTAGGTATCCATCGCCACCAGCTCGGCCCCGAAGCCGATGCCGGCGATGAAGCGCCAGAGATTGAGGGCAGCACCGCTCTGCTGGCAGGCCATGATCGCGGTGCAGGCGCTGTACCAGAGCAGCGACCAGAAAAACACCCGCTTGCGGCCGCAATAATCGATCAGCGGCGCGCCCAGCACCGCCCCGGCCCAGAGCCCGGCGAAGGTGCAGAAGACGAAGGTGCCGGCACCCGAGACCGCGATATCGCGCAGCGCCGCGAAGGGGCCGAGGCTGGCCGGGGTGAACAGCCCGGCATCGACCATGCGCGGGGCGATATAGGCGGTGAGGAAGACGCTGTAGAACTCGAACACCCCGCCCAGCGAGATATAGAGCACCGGATGCCAGATCGCCTCGCAGAGCGGCAGACGGTCCAGCCGGGCGGCGATGCGCGCGGCCTCCTGCGCGCTCATACGCTGCCGTTCCGGTCTGGCGGGCTGGCCTTGGTCTGCATCGGCAAGAACGAAGCGCTCCTCGAAATTTTCAAATATCTATAGCTTGGGTGGCGGGGCCTGTCAGCGTGCCGGCAGATGCCGGGCATATTCGCCCGCCACCCAATCGATGAACACCCGCACCCGCGGCGAGAGCTGGCGGTTGCGCGGATAGAGCACGTAGAGCGGCAGCGGTGTGGGCGGGGTATGCGCCAGCACCTCGACCAGCCGGCCGTCGCGCAGCTCCGCCTCCACCCCGTAATGCGGCACCTGGATCAGCCCCAGCCCTTGCAGCGCGGCTTCCTTGTAGCTCTCCGCGCCATTCACCGAGAGCACACAGGGCAGGGCGACATGTTTCACCACCTTGCCGACGCGGAATTCCAGTGGCAGAATCCCGCCAGTGGCCGAGGAGCGGAACCCGACCATCTTATGCCCGGTGAGCTTGTCCCAGCTCTGCGGCGTGCCGTGCCGGGCGAGATAGGCGGGAGAGGCGAAGGTGCCTTCCGGCATCAGCGCCAGGCGCCGGGCGATCAGATCGCTCTCGGTCGGCTGGCCGGCGCGCAGGGCGCAATCCACCCCTTCGCGGATCAGATCCACATAGCGGTCGCCCTCGCTGACATAGAGTTCCAGGTCCGGGTAGCGCACCAGGAAGGCGGGCAGGCCGGGCAGGATGATGCGGCGCACCTGGCTGCCTTGCGCCTCGACATGCAGAAAGCCGCGCGGCTTGGCGCTGCTGAAGGCGCTTTCGGCGTCTTCGATATCGGCGAGGATGGAGAGGCAGCGCCGGTAATAGGCCTCGCCATCCGGGGTGGCGCGGACCTGGCGGGTGGTGCGCTGGAGCAGCCGGGTGCCCAGGCGGGCTTCCAGCTGCTTCAGCGCGTCGGTGACGGTGGAGGCGGGCAAGGAGAGATCCTCGGCGGCGCGCACGAAGCTGCCGCGCTCCATGATCCGCACGAAGATGCGCATATGGTCGAATCTGTCCATTGTTCGCGATCCCCGGATGATGTTGCCGGATTTTGCCGGATTATTTGCGCGGCGAAAAGGCGCATCTCCGCCTCACCGAAAATTACAGGAGTGTTTGAGATGAGCACGAAGAAAATCGCCTTGATCACCGGGGCCAGCCGCGGGCTGGGACGCAGCATGGCCTTGGCGCTGGCGGCACGCGGGGAGGATGTGATCGGCACCTATCACAGCAACAAGGCGGAGGCCGAGGCGGTGCAGGCGGCGATCGCGGCCAAGGGCGGCAAGGCGGTGTTTTTGCAACTCGATGCCGGGGATGTGACGCGCTTCGCGGGGTTTGCGGTGGAGGTGCGGCAGGCGCTGCGGGATGTTTGGGGGCGTGAGCGCTTCGACCATCTGGTGAATAACGCCGGTTTCGGCCATCATGCGCCGTTTGCGCAAACCACCGAGGAGGCGTTCGATAAACTCTGCAACGTGCATCTGAAGGGGGTGTTCTTCCTCACCCAGACGCTGCTGCCGCTGCTCGAAGATGGCGGCCGCATCATCAATATTTCCTCCGGGCTGGCGCGCTTCAGCTTCCCCGGCGCCTCCGCCTACGCGGCGATGAAGGGCGGGGTGGAGGTGCTGACGCGCTATCTGGCGGTGGAGCTGGGGGCGCGGGGCATTACCGCGAACACGGTGGCGCCGGGGGCGATTGCCACGGATTTCAATGGCGGCATGGTGCGGGATAACCCGCAGATGAACCAGCGCGTGGCGTCTTTTGCCGCTTTGGGGCGGGTGGGGGAGCCGGAGGATATCGGCCCGGCGGTGGCGTCGCTGCTGGGTGAGGAAAATCGCTGGGTGAATGGGCAGCGGATCGAGATTTCCGGCGGGATGGTGCTGTAAGAGAAGTTTGCAAAAGTTTTTGGGGGTGTGGGGACTTTTTTCAAAAAGGCCCCACGAAGTTCGGGGCGTTGGCAACGCCGTCGTCACCACTCCCAACGTTTTTGCCGCTTTTTTGAAAAAAAGCGGTACCAAAAAACTTTTAGAATTTTCGCGCCATCGCTGTGAGATGCGCCGGCGGTTCGATCCCCGCCGTCAGACGCTCATCATCGATCGGCGTGCCGATCTGGGTTGTCACCGGAATCACCCCGGCCCAGATCGGCAGCGCGTAATCCTCCTCGTCATCCTTCGGCCCGCCAGTGCGGATTTTGGCGCTGCCTTCCTCGATCTTCAGCGCCAGGATGGAGGTTGCCTTGAGCTCCTGCGCATTGTTCGGGCGCAGCGTCGCGGCCCGGCCGGGCCAGAGCCCATCGATAAACGCGCTGAGTTTTGCTTGCTTTTCCTCATCCGGCAGCAGATGCGCGGTGCCGAACAGCATCACCGAGCGCGAATTCACCGAATGATGAAAGCCCGAGCGCGCCATCACATAGCCATCCAGAATCGCCACGGTCAGGCACACCTCATGCCCGGTGGCGGCGCGCAGCGCGCGGCTGGCGGAGGAGGCGTGCCAATAGACATGATCGCCCTCGCGCCATTGCAGGGTGGGGGTCACGTAGGGCTTGCCGTCGATCACATAGCCCACGCTGCACATTGGCTGCGCGTCCAGGATCGCGTTCACCACGGCGCGGTCGAAAGAGCCGCGCGGATGCGAACGGCGCAGGCGGGTACGGTCGGTTTGCAGAAGCTCTTCGGTCATGACGCTCTCTGATGGGACTTGATGGCGGACAGATTGGCGCGATATTGGTCTGTTTGAAATGACCAATTCAATCGTTCAAAACCAGGCCAATTTCGATGCCGCCTTGCTCGGCCTGACCCTGGCGCGCGGCGGCGAGGCGTTGCATGTGCAGCTGGCGGAGGCGCTGCGGCGGCTGATTCTGGCCGGCGCGCCGCCAGGGGCGCGGCTGCCGCCCAGCCGCAAGCTGGCGCAGGAGCTCTCCATCTCCCGCGCCACCGTGCTCACCGCCTTGGACCAGCTCACCGCGGAGGGCTATCTGCAAGGCCGCCCAGGGGCCGGGCTGTTCGTGGCGCGGGACCTGCCGCATCTGGCGCCGCCTTTGGCGCGGGCGGCGGATGGCCCGGCCGCTTCCGGCACGCAGCCGGTGCGGCCCTTTCATCCCGGCCAGCCGGATATGGGCCAGTTTCCGCACGCCGCCTGGGCAAGGCATCTGGAGGCGGCCTGGCGCGCGCCGGACCCAGGGCTGCTCGGCGTGCCGGACCGGTTCGGCTGGCCGCCTTTGCGCGCGGCCATTGCCGCACATCTCGGCGCCTGGCGGGGCATTGGCTGTTCGGCCGGGCAGATCATCGTCACCTCCGGCGCCACCGAGGCGCTGGGGCTGGCGGGAAGGCTGCTGGCGCCCGGCGGGATCGTGCATGTGGAGGAGCCCGGCCACGCCCCGGTGCGCGCCCAGCTGGCGGCGGCGGGGCTGCACTGCGTGGCCGTGCCGGTGGATGCGCAAGGGCTGGACCCGGCTTTGCTGCGCCCGGATGCGGCCGGGGTGGTGGTGACGCCCTCGCGGCAATACCCGCTGGGCATGACGCTGCCCGCGGCGAGGCGCCTGGCGCTGCTGGACTGGGCGCAGCGCGCCGGGGCGCTGGTGATCGAGGATGATTATGACAGCGAATTCCGCTTCACCGGCCAGCCGCTGCCGGCGCTGGCCAGCCTCGATCGCGGCGCGCGCACGCTTTATATCGGCAGTTTTTCCAAGCTGCTCTCGCCGGGCATCCGGCTTGGCTACATGGTGGTGCCGGCGGCGTTTCTGCCGCGGCTGCATGAGATCGTTGGCCGGGCCGGCACGCTGGCCTCGCTGGTGCCGCAGCCGGCCTTGGCGCGCTTCATGCAAAGCGGCGAATTCGCCACCCATCTGCGCCGCATGCGCCGGCTCTACGCCCAGCGCCAGAGCGCGTTGCGTGAGGCGTTGGCACCTTTGGTGCCGGACTGGCTGGTGCCGGCGATCGAGCCTTCGGGGATGCATTTCATCGTCCGCTTCGGGCCGCGCCTGGCCGGATGGTCGGACGGCGCGGTGGCGGCGGCGGCGCGCGAGGCCGGGCTGGCGCTGGTCCCGCTCTCGCAATATTTTTACGAAGCGCCGCCGGTGCAGGGGCTGCTGCTGGGCTTTGCCGGGTTTGAGCCGGGGGATTTGCGCGCCGCGGCGTCGCGGCTGGGGGCGTGCCTCGCCGGGCTGGGTGAGGCCGGTTCCTGTGGCTCAGGCTTTGCGTTAGACCAGAAGAAATCTTTAGCGGAGCGCGCGTGATGCATGACCATGACGATCACGACCATCAGCACGAGCATGGCCACGAGCATGCGGGCCATAATCATGCAGGCCACGGCCATGCCGGGCACAGCCATGCCCCCGCTGATTTCGGCCGCGCCTTCGCCATCGGCCTCGCCCTCAACCTGGCTTACGTGATCGGCGAGGCGGTCTATGGTGTCGCCGGCCATTCGATGGCGCTGCTCGCCGATGCCGGGCATAATCTCTCGGACGTGCTGGGGCTGGCCGGGGCCTGGGCGGCGACCTGGCTGGCGAAACGCCAACCCTCGGCGCGCTATACGTACGGGCTGCGCCGCTCCTCCATCCTCACCGCGTTGGGCAATGCGGTGCTGCTGCTCGTGGTCACCGGCGCCATCGCCTGGGAAGCGGTGCTGCGCCTGTTCGCCCCGCAGCATCCGGCCGGGATGGTGATCATCGTGGTCGCGGCCTTGGGCATTCTCATCAATGGCGGCACCGCCTTGCTGTTCATGGCCGGGCGCAAGGGGGATCTCAATGTTCGCGGCGCCTTCCTGCATATGCTGGGCGATGCGCTGGTGGCGGCCGGCACGGTGGCGGCGGGTGTGGTGATTCTGTTCACCGGCTGGGCCTGGGTGGACCCGGTGGTCAGCCTCGCGGTCAGCGCCGTCATCGTCATCGCCACCTGGGCGCTGCTGCGCGATTCGGTGAATCTCTCGCTGGATGCCGTGCCCGCCTCCGTCGACCGGCACGCGGTGGAGGCTTATCTGCGCGGCCTGCCCGATATCGCGGCGCTGCACGATTTGCATATCTGGGGGCTGAGCACGACGGATGTGGCGCTGACCGCGCATCTGGTGCGCGAGGAGGGCGGCAATGAGGAGGCGCTGCTGGCGCGCATCGCCAAGGAGGCGAAGGCGCGCTTTGGCATCGGCCATGTCACCATCCAGATCGAGAGCCTGGCGATCGCCGAGCGCTGCGTCCTGCGGCCGGATGAAAGTTTTTAGCGCATTAGAGCCGGATGACATAAGATGAGCTGCTGCGCGATTGCATCTTATGTCTGAATCCGTCTCTAAATCATAAGTTAGAGGGCGATTCAGACGTTAGATTTACCCGCAAGGCGGGTCAATCTAACGTCATCGCACTCTAATCCCCGTGCCGCTTGCGGACGATGTAGGTGGGGCGCTGCTTGGCTTCCATGTAGATGCGGCCGATATATTCGCCGAGCAGGCCGATCGAGATCAGCTGCACCGAGCCAAAGAACGTCACCGCGACGAACAAGGAGGCGTAGCCCGGCACCGGATTGCCCAGCAACAGCGTGCGCAGCAGGATCAGCACCCCATAGAGCAGCGCCAGAAGCGCCCCGGCGATGCCGAGATAGGTCCAGATTTTCAACGGCGCGGTGGAGAAGCTGGTGAAGCCCTCCAGCGCGAAATTCCATAATTTGAAGCCGGAGAATTTGCTCTGCCCGGCGCTGCGGGGGCGGCGGACATAATCGATGGTGACGGTGCGAAACCCGACCCAGGCGAATAGCCCCTTCATGAAACGCTGACGCTCGGGCAGGGTTTTCAGCGCTTCGACCACGACCCGGTCCATCAGCCGGAAATCCCCGACATTCTCGGGGATTTTGGTGTGGGAGAGGGCGTTGTGCAGCTTGTAGAAGGCCAAGGCGGTCTGGCGCTTCATCGCGCTGTCGGTCGAGCGGTCCACCCGCCGCGCCAGCACGACCTCGGCGCCCGCCCGCCAGGCGGCGAGCATTTCGGGGATCAGCTCCGGCGGGTCCTGCATGTCGGCATCGAAGGGGATCACCGCATCGCCACGCGCCGCATCCAGCCCCGCGGTCATCGCCGCCTCCTTGCCGAAATTGCGGGAGAGTTCGAGCAGCTTGAAGCGAGGGTCGCGCTGGGACAGGGCGATGAGCTGGGCCAGCGTGTCATCCTTGCTGCCGTCATCGACGCAGATGATCTCCCATTGCGTCTCGGGGATGGCCTCCAGCAACGGGATAATCGTGGCCGCGAACGGGGCGATGGCCTCGCTTTCGTTGTAGCAGGGCACGATGAGGGAGATGAGCGGGATCATATCGGTCACGCTTTGGTTGTGGGCAATCGCGAATGGCTTGTCCAGCGCAAAGGGCGGCGAAGGACGCAGTCTGTTTCTGAAACGAGGGTGGTTCTGAAACGAGGGTGGCGGACAGACAGGGATTCGAACCCTGGGTACGCTATTAACGTACACACGCTTTCCAAGCGTGCGCCTTAAGCCGCTCGGCCATCTGTCCAGCGCGCGGTGGGGCACTCTCTACCCAAACTCACCCCGCCTGCCAAGGGGGGCGGGGGGGATGGGCGAAAAAAACGCCGCCAGGCCGGAGCCGGGCGGCGTGTCTTTATAAAAATCCTGAAAAAACGGTGCGTTACGCGTCCATCTTCAAAGCCGCCAGGAAGGCGCTTTGGGGGATTTCCACCTTGCCGAACTGGCGCATGCGCTTCTTGCCCTCTTTCTGCTTCTCCAGCAGCTTGCGCTTGCGGCTGATATCGCCGCCATAGCATTTCGCCGTCACGTCCTTGGAGAGGGCGGAGATGGTCTCGCGCGCGATCACCCGCCCGCCAATGGCGGCCTGGATGGCGATCTTGAACAGCTGCTTGGGGATCAGCTCCTTCAGCTTGCCGCAGATGGAGCGGCCCCGGCTCTCGGCCTGGGAGCGGTGGGCGATGAAGGAGAGCGCGTCCACCGGCTCGGCATTCACCAGGATCGAGATCTTCACCAGATCCGATTCGGCGTAATCCTCCAGCGAATAATCGAAGCTGGCATAGCCGCGGCTCACCGATTTCAGGCGGTCGTAGAAATCGAACACCACCTCGTTCAGCGGCAGCTTATAGACCGCCATGGCGCGGTTGCCGACATAGGTCAGGTCGAGCTGCTGGCCGCGCCGCTCCGAGCAGAGTGTGAGGATGGAGCCGAGATAATCATCCGGCACCATGATCGTCGCCTTGATCCAGGGCTCCTCGATATGGTCGATGATCGAGCCATCCGGCATGTCGGCCGGGTTGTGCAGCGGCTCCATCTCACCATTGGTCTTGAACACGTGATAGACCACCGACGGGGCGGTGGCGATCAGGTTGAGGTCGAACTCGCGGGAGAGGCGCTCCTGGATGATTTCCAGATGCAGCAGGCCGAGGAAGCCGCAGCGGAAGCCAAAGCCCAGCGCCGCCGAGGTCTCGGCCTCATAATGGAAGCTGGCATCGTTGAGGCGCAGCTTGGCCAGGCTTTCACGCAGTTTTTCAAAATCATCGGCATCGACCGGGAACAGGCCGCACCACACCACCGGGATGGAGGGTTTGAAGCCGGGCAGGGCGGCGGCGGCGGGGCGGCGATCCTCGGTGATGGTGTCACCGACATTGCAATCCGCGACGGTCTTGATGGCGGCGGTGATATAGCCCATCTCGCCCGGGCCGAGCGCCTCGACCTGGCGCATTTTCGGGGTGAAGACGCCGAGCTGCTCGACCGGATGTACCGCCCCGGTGGACATCATGCGGATCTTCTGGCCCCGGCGCAGCACGCCGTTCTTGATACGCACGAGAATGACGACGCCGAGATATTGGTCGTACCATGAATCCACCAGCAGCGCCTGCAGCGGGGCGTCTTCCTCACCCTGCGGCGGCGGCAGCTTGGCGACCAAAGCTTCCAGCACGCCTTCGATATTGAGGCCGGTCTTGGCGGAGATTTCCACCGCCTCGGAGGCGTCGATGCCGATCACATCCTCGATCTGCTGCTTCACCTTCGGCACATCGGCGGCGGGCAGGTCCACCTTGTTGAGCACCGGGACGATCTCGTGATTGGCATCCAGCGCCTGGTAGACATTGGCCAGGGTCTGGGCTTCCACGCCCTGGGAGGCATCGACCACCAGCAGCGAGCCTTCGCAGGCGGCCAGGGACCGGCTGACCTCATAGGCGAAATCCACATGGCCGGGCGTGTCCATCAGGTTGAGCACGTAGGTCTTGCCGTCCGAGGCCGGGTATTCGAGGCGCACGGTCTGCGCCTTGATGGTGATGCCGCGCTCTTTCTCGATTTCCATATTATCGAGCACCTGCTCGGTCATCTCGCGCGCGGTGAGGCCGCCGCAATGCTGGATCAGCCGGTCGGCCAGGGTGGATTTGCCATGGTCGATATGGGCGATGATGGAGAAATTACGGATCAGGTCGAGAGGTGTGCCGGTCATGGCGGGTCTTTAGGGCATTTTGGGGGGGCGCGTCGATAAGGGCTTTGGAAAAGCCGCCGCCCCTTGCGCGAATAGCGGGTTTTGGCAAAGCATTGCCAAACCGTTAATAATTCGAGGTTGTTATGGGATTTGTCGGGGCGATCAAGGAAGGCTACGGGAATTATTTCAATTTTTCCGGCAGGGCGTCGCGTCCGGCCTATTGGTGGTTTCAGCTCTGGGTCATTCCGTTGCTGATGGGGCTGGGTATTTTCGGCGTCGTCGCGATGGTGGCGCATGACGGCTCGGGCGTGAAGCTGGTGGGGATTCTGTTGGCGGCGCTTTTTGGGCTGCTGTTCCTGGGCACGATCCTTCCTACCATCAGCCTGCAGGTACGCCGGCTGCACGATGCCGGCCATTCGGGCTGGTGGGTGTTGATTTCCTTCCTGACGCATGTCGCGCGCTCGATCTCGATGGACACCATGCGGCATGATCCCGGCATCGCGGCCGATCTGGTGGCGCTGGTGCTGGATTTGGTGTCGTTCGGGCTGAGCCTCACCATTCTGATTTTCTCACTTCAGCGCAGCAAGCAGGGCTGAAGCTTCAGCCAGGCACGCGAATCCCGCTCAACCCCGCCGCCAGGGCGGTTTGCATGTCGCGCCGGTTCAGCGCCACGCAACCGGCGGTGGGGGCGTAGTCCGGGGTGGCGATGTGGAAGAAGATGGCGGAGCCGCGGCCCGGCACGATGGGGGCAAGGTTCCAGTCCAGCACGCCGATGATGTCATAGACCCCATCCTCGCGCCACAGCGCCTCGTGGCTGGCGGCGAAGGGCAGGCGGACGGGCTGGTTGTAGGCGGCATCCTCCGGGTCGTCGCACCAGCCATCGGACGGGGAGAGCGGCTCCAGCGGTACCGCGCAGCGCGGCGGGGGCAGGCGGTCGGCCCGGTAGAGCACGCGCACCAGCTTGAGCAGCCCGGTGGGGGTGCCGCCATCGCCCTCGCGTTTCTGGGCGGTGATGCCGCCGCGCCCGTGGGCGGCGCGCAAGGTCAGTCCGGCGCCGCGCAGCGTCTCGCCTTGCAGGATGAACTCAACCAAGCAGATGGCCGAAGCGCCTGGCTTTCGTCTCCAGATAGGAATCGTTGACGCCATTGGCCTCGAACTGGTGCGGCACCCGCTCGACGATATTGATGCCGCAGGCGGCGAGGCTTTCGAGCTTTTCCGGGTTGTTGGTGAGCAGGCGGATTTTCTCGATCCCCAGCGCTTCCAGCATGGCGGCGGCGATGTGGAAATTGCGCTCATCCGCCTGCCAGCCCAGGGCCCGGTTGGCGTCCAGCGTGTCCAGCCCCTGATCCTGCAGCGTATAGGCGCGCAGCTTGTTGATCAGCCCGATGCCGCGCCCCTCCTGGGCCAGATACAGCACCGCGCCGCTGCCTTCCTGGCCCATGCGGGCGATGGCGCCTTGCAGTTGCGGGCCGCAATCGCAGCGCAACGATCCCAAGAGGTCGCCGGTGAAACATTCCGAATGCAGCCGCACCAGCGGGGCATCCTGCGTCTCCGGCGTGCCGACCAGGATGGCCATATGCTCGATCCCCTGGTCCAGCGCCCGGAAGGCGACCAGCCGGGCGTCGCGCGCCGCATCCAGCGGCACCGAGACCTCGGCCACCTTCATCAAGGTGGAGGCCAGTTCCAGCGGATAGGCCAGCAGATCGGCGGCCGGGACGGTGAGCAGGTCGGCCCCTTCGCGGCGTGTCGCCCAGCCAGGGCGCACGGGGGCTGCGACCATCGCCGGCAGCAGCCGGGCGAGCTTGCCCAGGGCCAGCGCGGCCGCGGCCTCGTCCGGCGCCGCGATGCTGGAGAATCGGGGCAGGATCTGCTCCATCGTTGGGTCGGCGGCGCGTTTCAGGGTTTGCGCGTCGATCAGCGGCCGGGCCAGTTCCAGCGCGATGGCGGGGGCGGTTTCCGGCACGTCATGCTGCAGCACCGCGGCGGCGCGGGAGGGGGCGAGCAGCAGCGAGGCCGGGCCGGTGGAGAGAAGATCGATCAGCCGCAGCCCTTCCGCCCCCACCGTCTCGGCCGGGGCGATGATCAGCGGCCGGCGCGCGGCCAGCACCACCGGCACGCCACGCCTGGCATCGGCGATGGCGCGGTGCACCGCCCGGGTGCGGGGGGTGCCGAGAGGGGCTTGAACGGAACGCAACGGCGAATTCATTTATGTAAAATAGTGAGCCGCCGCGGATCTGGCCAGAGAGGCTGACAGGCCGGTGAAAGCGGGGTAGAATTTGCTCAGATATCAAGGGAGTCGAACATGGCGGACCCGCGACCGATCCTGCTGGTTGACGACGATGTGGCGCTGCGCACAGCGCTTGCCGAGCAATTGCAGGTCAACGGCGAATTCGCGCCCGAAGAGGCGGGAAGCCTTGCCGAAGCGGAGACCCGGCTCGCCAATGGCAAACGCTATGATGCGCTGCTGCTCGATGTCGGGCTGCCGGACGGGGACGGGCGGGAATTCTGCAAGCGCCTGCGCGCGCGCGGCCTCAAGGCGCCGATTCTCATGCTCACCGCCTCGGTCGAGGAGGAGGATGTGGTGCAGGGGATGGATTCCGGCGCCAATGACTATCTCGCCAAGCCCTTCCGGCTGAATGAGCTGCTGGCCAGGCTGCGCGCGCATCTGCGCAGTTTCGAGAATTCCGAGGATGCCGAGATCAAGCTCGGCCCCTACAGCTTCCGCCCGGCGGCGCGCCAGCTGCTGGACGCCAAGGGCGGCAAAATCCGCCTGACCGACAAGGAGGCGGCGATTCTCAAGCATCTCTACCGCGCCGGCAAGGCCGTGCCACGGCAGACGCTGCTGGAGGTGGTCTGGGGCTATAATGAGGGCGTCTCGACCCATACGCTGGAGACGCATGTCTACCGGCTGCGCCAGAAGATCGAGGCGGACCCGCAGAATGCCAAGCTGCTGGTCACCGATGGCGGCGGGTATAGTCTGAATGTTTAGCGCGATATGTGTGGAGGTTGACGCGGCAGCGGCAACTTAAATACATATTGCTCTAGGCGTGCCGGAACCAGTCGGCGACGCGGGCCAGGCAGGTTTCGAAAATTTCCAGCGAATCGAAGGGGCGGCCAAGGCCATCCGCGGGCAAAGTGAGCGGCAGGCTCAGGCTGCCTTCGATCATCAGATTATCGGCGCAGCCGAAATCCTCGACGAGCAGCCCAGGCAGCGCGTCGCCCACCGCCTCGATCTGCGCCGCGGCGCGGGTGGCGAAATTTTGCGCCGAGTTGGAATAGCCGAAGACCGGCTTGCCCTGGCCGAGAAACCAGCCCAGCTCGACCAGCGTGCCGGCATCCGCCGAGGCGCCGCGAAACGGGGTGAGGTTGGCGAGGATCGCATCGCTCGCGCGCATCATCCGCAGATCATCCGCATAGATCGCCCGCCAGAGTTCGGCCGGGGGGCGGTTGAGGTCGAGATCCGGATTGAAGGGGGCGATGCCCTCCAGCCCATGCGCCGCGCAGAGATCGCGCTTGGCCCGCGCCATCGCGGCGGCGTGGGGCAGAAACACGTCCGGCCCGGCGAGATAGAGTTTCGGAACAGCCATGGCGCAGGATTTGCGGGGCGGGCGGTGCCGGTCAAGGGGGGTTGCGCGCGGGGCGTTCCGGTTGGCCGGCGGCACCGGGGCGCTGCGCGCTGCTGGGGCCGCTCAGCCGCCCGGCAGGCGCGGCGCCGGGGCGGGGGTGGCGAACAGGGCGGCGCGCAACGGCAAGGGCAGGCTGCCATAGATCTCCGCCTCCCAATCCGGCTCGATGCAGCGCGCCCCGTTCCAGACCAAAGTCACCCGGGCGAATTCCTCGCGCTGCCCGGCGCCGGGCAGAAGATGGCGGTAGAAGACCAGCCGCGCCGCGATTTGGTTGGCGGCGCGCAGCGTCTCGCGGTTGGCGGCGAGGCGGAAGCCCTCATCCTGGAACAGGATCGCCGCCGCCGGCAGGCGCAGCAGGATGGTCTCCTGCGCCAGCTGGCTGGCGGCGTGCAGATAGCGGGCATTGGAATTGGGGCCGATACCGCCCCAGCGATGCGCGATGCAGAGATGGATGGCCTCGCCCAGCTCGCAGGCGCTCACCAGGGCCTCCGGCCCGTTGCTGCCGAATTGCCGCCAGCTGGAGAGCAGGGCGGCCGGGTCGGCGAAGGCCGCGAGGCTGGCGGGCTGGCCGTCGCGCAGCAGGATGGCGCTGACATCCGCCCCTTCCTGGCGCTGGCGCAGCAGCCTGACGCAGGCCTGGTCCACCGCCGCCAGGCTCTCGAAACTGGCCGGGTCGGGCAGCACGGAAAACCCGTCCTTGGCTTCGGGAAGGTCCGAAAAACGCCAGGCGGCATAGTCGGCGATGCGGGGGAAGGCGGCGCGCTGGGCGCGTTCGGTGGCCTGGCGGGCCTCTTCCAGCGCGGCGAGGGCGAGGTGATGGGCCGGGCTGCCCAGCGGCGCCTGGGCCTCGGCGCTGCGCGCCGCACGCAGCGCCTGCTGCGCGGCCTGCGCCAGCGCCGGCCAGTTCGGGTCGTAAAACGGGTTGGGCGGGCTGCGCATGTTCAAAGCAGCGGGCGCGATACGCGGTTTAGAGTGCGATTCAGACATAAGATGCAATCGCGCAGCGATCCCATCTTATGTCATCCGGCTCTAGACGGCCTCGGCCGCCCAGGCATGCTGGCGCAGCATCCCCATTAGACCCTCGAAGGCTTCATCCAGCGTCTTGCCCGAAGTGTTAAAGGCGAGGTCGGACTTGGCGTAGAAGCCCACCCGGCTCTCCAGCGTCAGCCGGATATCCTCGACGCCGTTGCGGTTGCCGGGCAGCTGGCGCAGATCGCCCTGGGCCAGGACGCGGGTGAAATGATCCTCCGGGGTCGCCTGCAGCCACACGGTGAGGCAGTTATTCAGCAGCAGATCGAAGGTGGCATTGTCGCTCACCAGCCCGCCGGCGGTGGCGATGACGCAGGACGGGTAGGTCTGCAGCGTATCCTCCAGCGCCTGGCGCTCATAGCGGCGATAGGCGTTGGAGCCGTAGAGGGCCTGGATTTCCGCCGGGGCGCAGCCGGCCAGCCGGGTGATTTCCAGCCGCAGCTCGACGAAGGGATAGCCGAGCTTGGCCGCCACCATCTGCCCCAGCGTGGATTTGCCCGCGCCGCGCAGCCCCACCAGGGCGATGCGGTGATGCCGCGTGGCGCCGCCATGCGGGCGGCTATTGCCGAACATGTCGCTCAAACCCTGCAAGGCGCGGGCGATTTCGCTCGGCTCACGCCCATGCAGCAGCCGGCGGATGGAGAGCCATTCCGGCGAGGAGGTGGTCTCGTCGCCCAAGAGCTCGGCCAGGGAGCAATCCAGCGCCTGCGCGACTTGCGCCAGCACCAGAATCGAGACATTGCCGGTGCCGGATTCCAGATTGGCCAGATGCCGCTCGGACACATCCGCCTCGCCGGCCAGCACCCGGCGGGTCATGCCCCTGCGGGCGCGCAGCAATTTCACGCGCTTGCCCAGGCCAGGGAGAATTTCGGATTCGTCGATCGGAGTCATGGGGTCTGGTTCAATTCGGAAGCCATCGCCGCGCGTTAGCACTTTTTTGCCGAAGGACAAAGGGGATGCGGCGAATATTTTGTAATATAGTGCACAAAGCCTTTGTCGAGAGGCGGATTTTGCGCCGTCAGCTGCGCGTTTTGCGCAAAAATCGCGCCCCTTGCCGGAGAACAAGGCGGGTGCCATCTCTTGTGCCATGACAGAGCATTACGATCCGGTGGGCTGGCATGGCACCACCATTTTGTCCGTTCGCCGCAATGGCCAGGTTGTCGTGGCCGGGGACGGGCAGGTATCGCTCGGCAACACCGTTGTAAAGGGAAACGCGCGCAAGGTGCGGCGTATTGGCAATGGCAGTGTGATCGCCGGTTTCGCCGGGGCCACCGCAGACGCCTTCACCCTTCTGGAACGGCTCGAAGCGAAGTTGGAACGGTTTCCCAACCAGTTGGAACGCGCCTGCGTGGAGCTGGCGAAGGATTGGCGGACGGACCGCTATCTGCGCCGGCTGGAGGCGATGCTGATCGTCGCCGACAAGGAGAGGGGCTTTACCCTCACCGGCAATGGCGACGTGCTGGAGCCCGCAGATGGCATCATCGCCATCGGCTCCGGCGGCAATTACGCGCTCGCCGCCGCCCGTGCGCTGATGACGGTGGATGATCTCTCCGCTGAGGAGATCGCCCGTCGGGCGATGAAGATCGCCGCCGATATCTGCATCTACACCAACGAAAACCTGGTTGTTGAAACAATTTAAATGGACATTCCTGTTTATTCCCCCCGCGAGATCGTCTCCGAGCTCGACCGGTTCATCATCGGCCAGAACGACGCCAAGCGCGCCGTGGCCATCGCCTTGCGCAATCGCTGGCGCCGCCAGCAGCTCCCGGAGGAGATGCGCGACGAGGTGGTGCCGAAAAACATCCTGATGATCGGGCCGACCGGCTGCGGCAAGACCGAGATCGCCAGGCGCCTCGCCAAGCTGGCCCAGGCGCCGTTTCTGAAAGTGGAAGCCACCAAATTCACCGAGGTCGGCTATGTCGGCCGGGATGTGGAGAGCATCGTGCGCGATCTGGTGGAAGCCTCCATCACCATGCTGCGTGAGCAGAACCGCAAGGGCGTGGAAGCCAAGGCGGAACTCAATGCGGAAGAGCGTTTGATCACGGCGCTGGTCGGCGAGGGGGCATCCGCCGATACGCGGGTGAAATTCCGCCGCATGCTGCGCGCCGGCGAGCTGGAGGACAAGGAGATCGAGGTGTCGATTGCCGAAGCGCCGGGCACGCCGATCGGCATGATGGATATGCCGGGCATGCCGCCGGGCGGGGCGATCAATCTTGGCGACATGATGAAGGGCATGTTCGGCCGCCAAGCGCAGAAGAAGAAAATGCTGGTGCCGGATGCGCGCCGGGCCTTGCAGCGCGAGGAGGCGGACAAGCTCTTGGACACCGAGCAGCTGACCAAGGATGCGCTGGCCCATGCCGAGCAGAACGGCATCGTGTTTCTCGATGAGATCGACAAGATCTGCGCGCGCTCCGATAGCGGCTTCAAGGGCGGGGATGTCTCGCGCGAGGGCGTGCAGCGCGATCTGCTGCCGCTGATCGAGGGCACCACCGTCTCGACCAAATACGGGCCGGTGAAGACGGATTATATCCTGTTCATCGCCTCGGGCGCCTTCCATGTCGCCAAGCCGTCCGATCTGCTGCCGGAATTGCAGGGGCGGCTGCCGATCCGCGTCGAGCTGAGCTCGCTCTCGCGCGATGATTTCAAGCGCATCCTCACCGATACCGAGCATTCGCTGCTCAAGCAGTATGTGGCGCTGCTCGGCACCGAGAAGGTGGATCTCACCTTCGCGGATGACGCGGTGGACGAGATCGCCTCGCTCGCCTTCGACATCAATGAGCGGGTCGAGAATATCGGCGCGCGGCGGCTGGCGACGGTGATCGAGCGGATGCTGGAGGAGATTTCCTTCTCCGCGACGGACCGCTCCGGCGAGGCGATCACCATCGATGCCGCCTATGTGAATGAGAAGGTGGCGCCGCTGGCCAGCAAGGGCGATCTGTCGCGCTTCATTCTGTAGGCGGCATCAGCCGGGGCGTGGCGGAGCTTGGCGGCCCGCGCAAAAGAGAGCAAAAGGCGGGCATGAATGTCCGACTGGCTGGATTGAGTGCGGCCCTCCTGGCGGCCTTGGCGCTGGGTGTCGCGTATTTCGCCCAATATGGGCTGCATCTGGTGCCGTGCGAGCTGTGCCTGATGGAGCGCTGGCCCTATCGCATCGTCGTCCTGCTGGGGCTGCTGGCGGCGCTGTTCGGCGGGCGGTCTGGCCGGGTGCTGCTGGGGCTGGCCGGGCTGGCGATGCTGGCGGATGTCTGCATCGCCGGGCTGCATGTCGGTGTCGAGTTCGGCTGGTGGCCCTCGCCCTTGCCGGAATGCAATGGCATGCTCACCCCGGGTGCCGCGCTGCCGATGACCCCGGCGGTGCCGTGCGACCGGCCGGTGCATTTGCTGGCCGGGCTCCCGATCTCGATGGCGCAGATGGATTTCTGTGCCGCCATCATCCTGACCCTGCTGTTTTTCAGCATGGCGGTGCGGCGGCCGAAACGGAGGCGGTGATGGACGAGACGATCAAGCGGTTTGTACGTGTGGACCATGCCGGCGAATATGGCGCCGAGCGCATCTATGCCGGGCAGCTGGCGGTGCTGGGGCGCGGGCCGAAGGGCGATCTGCTGCGCCATATGCTGGAGCAGGAGACGGTGCATAAGCAGACCTTCGAGGGGCTGATCGCCGCCCGCCGCTCCCGCCCGACGGCGATGCTGCCGATCTGGCATGTCGCCGGGTTCGCGCTCGGCGCGCTGACCGCGGCGCTGGGCGAGAAAGCGGCGATGGCCTGCACCGTGGCGGTGGAGGAGACCATCGACGAGCATTACGCCGCCCAGCGCGACGCGCTGCCCGCGGGCGAGCAGGAGCTGGCCGAGACGATCGAGCGCTTCCGGCTGGAAGAGCTGGAGCATCGCGATATCGGGCTCGAGAACGGCGCCGAGCAGGCGCCGGCCTATAAATTGCTGACCGGGCTGATCAAGGCCGGCTGCAAGGCGGCGATCAAGATCAGCGAGGCGGTATAGAGGTTTTTGGGCGCAGCTTGCCAGCGCCACCGGCTCGCGCGTTGATCCCGTTTCGCTTTGAGGCCGACCGGCAATTGGCGCTGGATTATGCCCGCACGCTGGGCGATGCGGCGGCAGAGGCGATTTTGACCGCCGGGCGGGTGGAGCGTGCCGAACAGGCACGGGTGCTGGCGCGCTTCTATTGGGCGATGGTGGATGCCAGCCTGGAGGAAGATATCGAACCGGAGCTGGAAAATCTGCATAACGCGTTTTCGGCCGGCTGCTACCAGGCGGGGTTCATCGAAATCTGGCACGCGGAGATACCTGAGGATTAAGCGCTGGGACGAGCGCCCGCATGGCTGTGTCCCAAAGAAAAACCCTGTTTTTTCGGCGATTTGACCAGTAAGCGGGAAATATGTCCGCAACACTGGCTCAGCCTGCCACGCCGTCCTTGTCCGAGGGCCTTCCCAAGCCGGCGCGGGTGCGGGCGATGATCGCCGTTGCCATGGCGGTTTTGCTCTCCGCGGTGGATTATACGGTGGTGAATATCGCCATGCCCTCCATCGCGCATGACGTGCACACCAGCAACTCCGCGGCGATCTGGATTGTGAATGCCTACCAGCTGGCGAATTTGATCGCGCTGCTGCCGGTGGCGACGCTGGGGGAGCGCTTTGGCCATGCGCGCATGTGCGTGCTCGGCCTGTTGGTGTTTTCGGCCGCTTCATTGTTATGCGCGATGTCGCAGACCCTGCCGGAGTTGGCGCTGGCGCGCGCCGTGCAGGGCGTGGGGGCGGCCTGCATTCTTGGCGTGAATGCCGCATTGATCCGCTATATTTACCCCGCCAATCTGCTCGGGCGGGGCATTGCCTTGAATGGCCTGACCATCGCGCTCGGGGTGGCGCTGGGGCCGTCTCTGGCCGCCCTCGTGCTGTCCTTCGCGAGCTGGAAATGGCTGTTCCTGATCAATCTGCCGCTGGGGGCGGTGGCGTTCTATTTCGCCGTCACCTCGCTGCCGCGCACCCCGCAAAGCCCGGTGCGGCTGGATTTGCTGAGCGTGATGCTGCTGGCGCTCGGGCTTTCGGGCATCGTCATGGGCGGGGATAATTTCGCCCAGGGCGGGGGCACGGCGCAGGGGCTGGGGTTGATCCTGGTCGGAGCGGTGGCGATGGCGCTGCTGGTGCGGCTGCAGCTGACCCGCGCCAACCCGCTGCTGCCGGTGGATCTGCTGGCGCGCAGCGGCTTTTCGATTGCCTTCGTCACCGGGTTTCTCTCGTTCGTGGCCTCGAATTTCTTCATGATCTCGATGCCCTTCAACCTGACCGATGTGCTGCATCGCGGCCCGGCGGAGACGGGGCTGGTGATCACCTCCTGGCCGGTGGCGATCGTGCTCTCGGCGCCGATCATCGGGCGGCTGACGGATCGCTATCCGGCCGCGATGCTCTCGACGCTGGGGATGGTGATCTGCGGCACAGGGTTTCTGCTGCTGCGGCTGCTGCCGCATGACCCGAGCGACCTCAACATCATGTGGCGGATTTATCTGGCCGGCACCGGGTTTTCGATGCTGCAGCCGCCGAACAACAAGGCGATGCTGATGACCGCACCGAAGCAGCGGATCAGCGGGGCGTCGGGGATGATCTCGGTGGCGCGGCTGTTCGGGCAGACGATCGGCGGCATGCTGGTGGCGCTGACTTTGGGCCTGGCGCATCCGATGCCGACGCAGACTTGCCTGGCGCTGGCGGCGTTTGTGGCCTATGTGGCGGCGGGGTGCAGCCTCTCGCGGGTGCTGGCGAAGCAGGAAAATTAGCGAAAGTTTTTGGGGTGTGGCCCTTTTTTCAAAAAGGGCCACGAGACGTTCGGGCGGATGCAACGGCGTCGTCACCACCCCGAACGTTCTTCGCCGCTTTTTTGTAAAAAAGCGGCACCAAAAAACTTTTGGAACTTAGCTTAGCGCTTCCGCGCAGGCATCCAGAATCGCGTCCGCGTCCATCTCATATTCCCGGTACAGCTCCGCCACCGTGCCGGACTGGCCGAAATGGTCCGGCCCCAGCGCCATCACGCGCTGGCCGCGTACCGCGCCCAGCCAGCTATGCGCCGCCGGGTGGCCGTCCAGCACCGTCACCAGCGCCGAGCCGGGGGCCAGCGGGGCGAGGATGTCCTCGATGTGCGCGCTGGCCTTCACCCCTTCGCGGCGCTGGCGCTGGGCGGCGCGCCAGCCGGCATAGAGCCGGTTCGGGCTGGTGATGGCGAGCAGCCCGGCCTCGGGCACATCCTCCCGCAGCAGGGCGAAGGCCTTTTCCGCCTCGGCGGCCATCGGCCCCTGATAGGCGATGGCGATGGCCGCACCCGGGGCGGGCGGGGTGATCCAATGCGCGCCGGCGATGACATGCGCCTCATTGAGCGTGCGCGTGGGCTGCGGCAGGGCGAAATTGGAGAGGCGCAGCCAGACCGCCGAGCCGTCCGGCTTCTGCATATACTCAAAGGCATGGCGCATCAGGATGCGCAGCTCGTCGCAATAGGCCGGCTCGAAGGTGGCGAGCTTGTCCTGCACGATGCCCAAAAGCGGGGTGTTGGTGGCCTGGTGCTGCCCGCCTTCCGCCGCCAGCGTGATGCCGGACGGGGTGGAGACCAGCAGGAAGCGCGCATCCTGGTAACAGGCATAATAGAGCGCATCATGGCCGCGATTGACGAACGGGTCGTACACCGTGCCCACCGGCAGCAGCCGGGCGCCGTAGAGATCCTGCGCCAGACCGGCCGCACCCAACAGCAGGAACAGGCTCTGCTCGGCAATGCCCAGCTCGATATGCTGGCCGCCGGGATGCATGTCCTTGCGCACCATCGAGGCGACTTTGCTCTTGCGGAACACATCCTCCTGCGCCTTGCGGGCGAACATCGAGCGGCGATTGATCCAGGAGGTGAGGTTGGTCGAGGTTGCCACATCCGGGCTGGAGGTGACGATGGCCTGGGAGAGCGCCTTGCTCTCGCCCTGGGCGCGGCCGATTTCGGAGAGGATTTCGCCGAATCCGGCCTGGGTGCTCATTTTACGCCCGGCGGTGCGCGGGCCGGGCAGGCCAGCGGGCACCGGCACGGCGGGGGCGGTGAGCCGGCGCCCGGCCGGGGAGAGCGGCTGCGCGTAAGGGGCTTCGTTGATGAAGCGCTCGATCCGGTGCGGGTCTTCCAGCCCTTCCAGCCGGTCCCATTCATGGCCGGGTCGGATCTTCATGGCGGCGCGGAACTCGTCCATCTGCTCGGGCGTCATCAGCCCGGCATGATTGTCCTTATGCCCGGCCAAAGGCAGGCCGTTGCCCTTGATGGTGTGGGCGAGGAAGAGGGTCGGCTGGTCGGAACTGGCGGCCTGGGAGAAGGCGCCGGTGAGGGTACCGAGATCATGCCCGGCGAGATTGGTCATCAGGCCCGCCAGCGCGGCATCGTCCAGCGGGTCGATCAGCGCGCGCAGGGGGCGGCTGCGGCCGATATCGCGCAGCAGCGCCTCGCGCCAGGCCGGGCCGCCCTGGAAGGTCAGCGCCGAATAGACGGAGTTGGGGCAGTCATCCAGCCAGGCGCGCAGGGCGCTGCCGCCGGGGCGGGAGAAGGCGTCCTGCAAGGCGCGGCCATAACGCAATGTCACCACGCGCCAGCCCATGTCGCGGAACAGCCCTTCGAAGCGGCCGAAGAGCCGGTCGGGCATCACGGAATCCAGGCTCTGGCGGTTGCAATCCACCACCCACCAGACATCGCGGACATCGTGCTTCCAGCCCTCCAGCAGGGCCTCGTAGATATTGCCCTCATCGAGCTCCGCATCGCCGGCGACGGCGACATTGCGGGCGCGTTTGGCGCCGGGCGGGAGCATCTCATGCGCCTGCACGTAATCCTGGATCAGCGCCGAGAAGCTGGTGATGGCGACACCGAGCCCGACCGAGCCGGTGGAGAAATCGATCTCCGCCCCGTCCATCGCCCGCGAAGGATAGGCCTGGGCGCCGCCGAACTGGCGAAACAGCTCCAGCTTCTCCCGGCTTTGCCGGCCGAGCAGGTAATTCACCGCATGCAGCACCGGCGAGGCGTGGGGTTTGACCGCCACACGGTCCTGCGGGCGCAGCGCGTCGAAATACAAAGCCGTCATGATCGAGGTGACGGAGGCGCAGCTGGCCTGATGCCCGCCGACCTTCTCGGCGGTGAGGTTGGGGCGGATATGGTTGGCGTTATGGATGATCCAGGAGGACAGCCAGAGCAATTTGCGCTCGATGGCCGCCAAGGTTTCCAAGGTCCCTGTACTATGTGTCCCCGTGCTGTGCCCGAGCGGCCGCATCTCATTCATACCGGCACTATAATGCCTTTTGCGTCAACAGGGAATGCATAACCCCGCCCTTGCGGGCGGGGTTATGGCAGTATCCACGACTAGTAGGCTGAGCCGGCGACGATGCTGGCGATGATGCCGCTGCTGATCGCGATCATCAGGAACTGGCCGTTATAATTCACCCACTCATAGCCCGGCGGCGGCCGGTGCAGATGGTAGCGGTCCCACTCCTCATGCGGGACCACCCGGCGCGAGCCGTTGAAATGGTCGCCCCGCGCCCAGTGACCGTCCGGGCCGCTGGGGCCGTGGTGGTATGGCGGGCCGCCATGCGGCTCGGCGCCTGGCGGGCGGTGATCCTCGCCTTGCGGGGCGCCATGAGTCTGGCCCTGCAGGCCGAAGAAGCTGGACCCGTTATGCTGGCCGCCCTGCGGTCCGCCATGGTCGCTACCCTGCGGACCGCCGTGATTGCCACCTTGCGGACCGCCGTGATTGTCGCCTTGCGGGGCGCCATGCGGCGGGCCGCCATCGGGGCCGCCATGGTCGGGCTGGGCCAAAGCCGGGGCCGCCAGCAGAGCCAGCGCGGCGACGCCGGAAATGAGAGTTTTGCTAAAGCGCATGACTGCGTCTCCTTTCGATGAAAGGATTATTGGGGTGGAAAAGGGCAATTCCAGGCCAGGAAATACGGGTTTTGTGATAAAATTTTTCTCCATTGCGGCGAGATTATGTCGTTGGCGCTGACCTGTTTTGGGTCTCGCGGCTTGCTGGCTCAGCCTTTGCCAATGGGCGCGGCGCCGAGTGAGAAATCATCTTTGTGCCAGCTTGCCGAGCTGGTCTGGCAGATCCTCCGCCAGCAGGCCCGGCCCGATTTTGGTGGCGGCCGCGCCATGCAGCCAGACCCCGGCGCAGGCGGCGGCGAAGGGGGCCATGCCGCGCGCCAGCAGGGCGGCGATCAGCCCGGCCAGCACGTCGCCGGTGCCGCCGGTGGCGAGCCAAGGCGGGGCGTTGGCGTTGATGACGGCCTCGCCCTCCGGGGCGGCGATGATCGTATCCGGCCCTTTCAGCACCACGACCGCGCCGATGCGCGCGGCGGCGGCGCGGGCGGCGCTCAGCCTGTCGGGGCCGATGGGGCCGAACAGGCGGGTGAACTCGCCCTCATGCGGGGTGATGACGGTAACACCGTGCAGCCGTTCCGGCGCTCCGGCGCAGGCGGTGAGGGCGTCCGCATCCGCGACGATGCGCCTGCCCCCCGCCGCCAGCAGCTCTGCCAGGGCCGGGCCGGCGGCATCGATGCCAAGCCCCGGCCCGACCACCCAGTTTTGCCGGCGCTGATCCTGTAACAGCTCTGCCAAAGGCTCGCGCCGCAGCATGATGCCGGCTTCGGGCAGGGCGGCGGCATCGGGCGCTGAGATGCTGACCATGCCGGCCCCGGCCCGGCGCGCCGCCATCGCCGCCAGCCGCGCCGCGCCCGGCAGGCTGCCGGAGAGGATGGTGACATCGCCGCTGCCATATTTATGGCCGGTGGGCGCGCGCGGCGGCAGGGTGAACAGGGCCGGGCTGTTCTCCCAGCAGCGCGGCGCGAGGCCGGCAATGATGGAGTCGGGCATGCCGATATCGCGCAGCAGCACCTCCCCGCACAGGCCGCGCCCCGGATAGAGCAGATGGCCGGGCTTCTTGCGCACGAAGGTGACGGTGAATTCGGCCCGCGGGGCGAAGCCGCGGACCTGGCCGGTGGCGCCGTCCAGCCCGGAGGGCACGTCGATGGCGACCAGCCGCTTCGCGGCGCGCAGCAGGGCGGCGCAGTGCCCATCAAGATCGCGCGACAGCCCGGCGCCGAACAAGGCATCGATGACCAGCCCGGCGCGGGCGACATCGTCCAGCGTCGCCGCGCCGGGGGATTTGACGCGCACATGCCAGCCGGCCCGCGCCAGATAGGCGGCGGCGACATGGCCATCGCCGCCATTCTTGCCCGGCCCGGCCAGTACCAGCGTGCGGGTGGGGCGGATGCGCTGCAAAATGGCGCGCGCCACCGCCCGTCCGGCCGCCTGCATCAGCGCCGCGCCGTTTCCAGCCCGGGCGTCGGCCGCGCCCATCTCCGTCGGGGTCAGCAACGCACCCGCAAAATTCTCTGGCCGTTCAAACGAATATGCCATTTACTCCACCTGAGGCAGGAGGCTTTAGATGGGACAGATTATCGCGGTTGCACAGCAAAAAGGCGGTGCGGGCAAGACCATGATCGCGGCGCAGTTCGGCGCCGCCCTGGCCGAGCAGGGGCGGGTGGCGCTGCTGGATATCGACCCGCAAGGCAGCCTGACCGCCTGGGGCCGGCTGCGCGAGGGCGCGGCGAAGGCGAGCCCGGCGCTGGAGGTGATCGCGGTGTCCGGCTGGCGGCTGGCGAATGAGCTGGAAAAGCTGAAATCCACCCATGATTACGTGCTGGTGGATACCCCGCCGGTGATCGACAGCGATGCCAGGCGGGCGATTCGCGGCGCGGACCTGGTGCTGGTGCCGATGAACCCGGCCCCGCCCGATCTCTGGGCGGCGGAGGGGACGCTGAAGCTGGCGGCCGAGGAGCGGCGCCCGGCTGCACTTTTGTTCAACCGCGCCCCCGCCGCCTCGAAACTGCGCAAGCGGCTGGAAGCGGAGATTGCGGCACGGCGGCTGACCCTGTTGCCGGTGGCGCTGGCCAACCGCGCCGGCTACGCCAATGCGTTTGCCGACGGGCTGGGTGTGACCGAGGCCGGCGCCACCACCCAGGCGGCCGAGGAGGTGCGCGCGGCGGTGCAGGCTTTGCGCGCATTGTTGGGCTGATTTGCAACCGGAAGGCGGCATGAAAGAAAATTCTTGTTAACGCTGTTATCCTGCAAAAAACAGCATCTCAGGGGTTGTCAGCCTGCCTTTTTTCCGCCATGAATGCCGCCGTGGCACATAACCGTCATCAAAATGTTCCGAAATGGAGCAGGTTGTCGAACGGGGCAGTCAATGCCAGCCGCCAAGTTTAGGGAGCCAAGAAACGTAGGCATCGAATCAGATGCTAAAGGCCGGTCTCTTAAAGAGACCGGCCTTTTTTAATGAACTATAATGCAGACCTACCTCAGGGCATTGGCAGGTCCCGGCCCGGGGAGCGGCGGCGATAAAAGCGGGTCACGCTCACCTCGCCCCACACATTTTCGCGGGTGAACGGGTCATCCTGCACGAATTTGTCGATCGCCTCGCGGTTCTCCGCCTCCAGCAGCAGCAGCGAGCCGATCATCTGCTCGCCATCATCGGTCTGCAGCGGGCCGGACATGATGACGCTGACCTTGCCGATTTCGTCCTGCTCCTCCAGGAAAGCCCGGTGGGCAGCGTAATGGTCGAGCCGGAGCTGCAGGGCATCCGGGCGGTCCTTGGCGTGAAGAATGAACAACGGCATGGTTTTGGCGACCCCTCCAGATTTGCTCATGCATCGGTAGTATGAAACAGCTGGCTTGACACGCCGCATGTTCGCCACCCAGCTTTGTGTTGAACGCCGACGGCTGAAAGAAAGGATGAACGCATGAAATTGCTGCGCTATGGGGATGAAGGCCAGGAGAAATGGGGCATTCTCGACGGGCAGGGGCAGATCCGCACGTTGGAGGACGCGCTGATCCATGTCACCGGCGAGGAGATGACGCTAGACTGGCTGGCGCAATTGCAGAAATTGGAGCCGGAAACGCTGCCGATTCTGAAGGCGGAGCACCGCATCGGCGCCTGTATTCCGCGGCCGCGGAATTTTGTCTGTATCGGGCTGAATTATGCCGATCATGCCGCTGAGACCGGCGCCAAGGCGCCGAAGGAGCCGATCGTGTTCCTGAAATCCCTCTCCGCTTTTTGCGGGCCGTATGATGATGTGATCATCCCGCCCGGGTCCGAAAAGACCGATTGGGAGGTGGAGCTGGGGGTGGTGATCGGCGCCAAGGCGTCGCGCGTTTCCGAGGATGCGGCGCTGGATTATGTCGCCGGCTATGCGGTGGTGAATGATGTCAGCGAGCGGCATTGGCAGGTCGAGCGCGGCGGCAGCTGGGACAAGGGCAAGGGGGCGGATCATTTCGGCCCGGTCGGCCCCTGGCTGGTGACCAAGGATGAGGTCGCGGACCCGCAGATGCTGAAGCTGTTCTGCGAGGTGGATGGGCGGATGATGCAGGACGGCACCACCGCGAACATGATCTTCGGGGTGAAGACGCTGGTGTCCTACGTCTCGCAGTTCATCACGCTGTATCCGGGCGACATCATCGCCACCGGCACCCCGGCGGGCGTGGGGATGGGCCAGAAACCCAACCCGATCTTCCTGCGGCCGGGCCAGAGCCTGCGGCTGGGCGTGGAAGGGCTGGGTGAGCAGCGCGCGAAGACGGTGGGGGGTTGAGAGATGGTCACTGAATTCGCGGATATTCTGGTCAAGCCCGGGATGGAGCAGGATTTCATCGCGGGTGCCGAAAAGAGCAAGCCGCTCTTTTTGGCGGCGAAGGGTTGCCATGGCATGAGCGTGCAGCGGCTGGTGGAAGAGCCGACACGCTTCGTGCTGCTGGTGCAGTGGGAGAGCGTGGCGGCGCATGAGGCGTTCCGGGCGACGGCGGCGTTCACCCAGTGGCGGGCCAATGTCAGCGCCTGCTTCGAGAAGCCGCCGCAGGTCTGGCATGGGGAAGTGGTGATCTAAACGTTTTTGAGGGTGTGGGAACTTTTTTCAAAAAGTTCCCACAAACGTTCGGGGCGGTGGCAATAACGGTGCCAAAACCCCAAACCGATTATAACAAAGCGATCCCAAACGAGATCGCCGCCGCCGCGCACAGCCACAGAGCGGCGGGCAGCATCGCGCGGTGGCGGGAAAACCCCAGCGCGTAGGCCGCCTTCAGCAAATTATTGCTGGCGCTGGCAATCAAGATGGCCGCCGTCACCGCCTGTGGGCTGACCGCGAATTTGCCGTCCAGCAGCGACAGGATGAACGGGTCGATATCCGAAAACCCGACCGCGAAGCTCAGCACATGCAGCCCCGACGCGCCGAAGCGCGTGGTAACCAGCTGGGTGATGAAGGCGAACAGCACGAACAGCCCGGCGAAGAGAAACGCCACCGGCAGATCCAGCGGGTTGGCGCTCACCGTTGGGTGTGGTTGCGTGCTGGCACCGCGCGCCCGCCAGGCCAGCCCCCCGGCCAGCGCCAGCGAGGCCAGAAACAGCCCGCCAAACGGCAGCGCCAGCGCGAGGGCCGCCCGCACATGGCCGAGCAGCGCGATCAAGGCCAGCAGCCGCGCATACATCATCGCGGTGGCGAGGATGACGGCGGCGGGGGCGAAGCCGGCATCCTGCGGCGCGGCGCGCAGCCCGCGTGCCAGCACCAGCGTGGCGGCGGTGGAGGAATAGAGCCCGCCCAGCAGACCGGTGAGCAGCGTGCCGGCGCGCGGCACCAGATAACGATGCGCCAGATAGCCGAGATAAGAGATGCCGGAGATCACCAGCACCGCCATCCAGATCTTGGTCCAGCCGATGCCGGGCAGATAAGGCAGGTCGGTCGCCGGCAGCAGCGGGTAGATCAGCCCGGCCAGCACCAGGAATTTCGCCAGCGTGACGCCTTCTTCGGGCGGGAAAGCGTCCGAGAAGCGGCGGATGCGCGCCTGCTCGCCCAGCGCCAGCAGCACCAGCACGGCAAGCGCGGCCAGCAGCGCCAAGGGGGCGGTGAGCGCCAGCGGCCCCAGGCTGTAGGCGATGAGCCCGACCACGCTGGGCACCAGCGAGCCATCGCCGCCCTGCACGCGTTTGCGGTAATCCAGCAGCAGCGCCAGCCCCAGCACCGCCAGCCCGACACAGAACGGCGCCACCGGGGCGATGACCCAGAGCACGAAGCCCAGCACCGCGATGAGGGTGATGGTGCGGGTGGTGCCGAAGCCTTCGGCTTCCGGCGGCAGCGCCCCGGCGCCGCGCCGGCGATAGGCGTGCAGCTCCAGCCCGATGATAAAGGCCAGCCCCGCCGTGCCGAGAAACACTGACAGCAGGGGCGGCAGCGGGCTCATGGCGCCTTGAGCGCCGCCAGCCCTTGTTCGAGATCGGCGATCAGCTCCTCGACGCTCTCCAGCCCGATCTGGAAGCGCGCCGCCTCGCCCTCGAACCTGCCCGTGCCGGCGGAGCGGCGGATGGTGCCGGTGGTGGGCAGCACCAGGCTCTCAAACCCGCCCCAGCTGGCGCCGATGCCGAACATTTGCAGCGCATCGATCATCCGCACCACATCCTCGGCGGAGAATTCGGGCTGGAAGACCACGCCGAACAGGCCGCAGGCGCCGGTGAAGTCGCGTTTGAAAATCTCATGGCCGGGGCAGGAGGGCAGGGCCGGATGCAGCACCCGCGCCACTTCCGGGCGCGCGGCGAACCAGTTGGCGACCTCCAGCCCGGCCTTCTCCGCCGCCTTCAGCCGCACATGCAGCGTGCGCAGGCCGCGCAGCGCCAGCCAGCAATCATCCGGGCTGGCGTAATTGCCGAGCTCCAGCGAACCCAGACGCAGCCAGCGCCAATCCTCCTCGCTATTCACCACCACGCCGCCAAGAATAATGTCCGAATGGCCGCCGACATATTTGGTCAGGGCGTGGATGGAGACATCCACCCCATGCGCGAACGGCGCGAAATGCAGCAGTCCCCAGGTATTGTCGAGAAACACCTTGGCGCCGTGCGCATGTGCGACCTTGGCCAAAGCCGGGATGTCCTGCACCTCGAAAGTGTGGCTGCCGGGGCTTTCGGTGAACAGCACTTTGGTGTTGGGCTGGAACAATGCCTCCAGCGCCGCCGGGGCGATCATCGGGTCGTAATAAGTAGTGTCCACCCCGAAGCGCTTCAGCAGCGAATCGCAGAAGCTGCGGGTGGGGCCATAGACGGAATCCGGCACCAGAATATGTTCGCCGGTTTTCAGATAAGCCAGCAGCGGCACGGTGATGGCGGAGAGGCCGCTGGCGGTGACCTGGGCGCGGCTGCCACCCTCGATCTCGGCCAGGGCGGCTTCCAGGGCGAAATGCGTGTCGCTGCCCATCACCCCGTAATTTTCCACCGGCTCGAAGGCGGCGCGCTGGCCGACCTCCTTTTTCGCCGCGATGCTCTCATGCAGCACGGTGGAGCCGCGCTTCAGCGGCGGGTTGACGAAGCCATATTGGCGCACCGGGGCGCGGCCGGCCTGAACCAGGGCGGTTTCGATCTTGCGTGCCATTCAGACCTCGATCGGCGTGTCGGAGCGCGCGCCCCATTCGGACCAGGAGCCGTCATAGATCGCCGCTTCCGGCAGCCCCGCCTGCACCAGCCCGAGGGCCAGCACGCAGGCGGTCACCCCCGAGCCGCAGGAGGCGATGAGCGGTTTGGTGCCGTCCACCCCGGCTTTGGCGAAAATCTCGCGCAACGCCGCCGGGGCGCGGTAATGGCCGTTTTCCAGCAGATCGTTAAAAGGCAAGGAGCGCGCGCCGGGGATATGGCCGCTGCGCATGCCCGCGCGGGGCTCCGGCACCTCGGCGCGAAAGCGCGCCCCGGCCCGGGCATCGAGCATCAGGGCCGCTTTGGTGTCGAGATTTTCGCGCATATCGGCGAGGCTGCGCACCATCTCCGGCCGGAAGGCCGGGGTGAACTGGCCGGCCAGGGCCGGGCCGGGTTCGCCGGTTTCGGTGATGCCGCCGGCGGCGATCCAGCCCGGCAGCCCGCCATCCAGCACCTGCACATTGTCATGGCCGAAGACGCGCAGCATCCACCACAAACGCGGCGCCGAGAAAATGCCGCGCTGGTCATAGACGATGATCCGGGTGGTGTTGCTGATCCCCAGATCCTGCATCGCCGCGGCGAAATCCGCGGGTGAGGGGAGCATATGCGGCAGGCCGGAAGTATGATCGGCCACCGCGTCGATATCGAAAAACCGCGCGCCGGGGAGATGCGCCTGGCGGAAATTCGCTTCCCCGTCCTGGCCTTCATTCGGCAGGAAATAGGTCGCGTCCAGAATGGCGAGACCGGGCTGGCCCAGCGCGGCCAGCAGCGCCGCCGGCCGCAGCAGCGGGCTCATCAGCCGCGCACCGCGGCGATCAGCTCACGCACCCGGGCGGCCGCGGTCGCGCCTTTCACCGCCTCGCGCCAGGTCAGTTCGGAGACGCGCTGATGCGCGGCCACGGCATCCTCGGCGCTGGTGATCATCGCGACACCCGATTGCAGGTTGGGCGGCGCGTCCGCCGGAAACGGGTTGATCGCGAGCGAGGCGCGCTCACGCGAGCGCAGCAGCACGAACGGGCCATTCGGTTCGCCCTGCGCCATCAGCCCGAGCTGCAGGCCGATCGGCTCGCTTTCCATCAGATTGGCCATCAGCTCCATCTCCCGGATCGCCGCCTCGCGCGCCAGCACGCGCAGCCGGTCCGAGACGCGCGCCGCCGGGGCGATGCCTTCGGCCAGGAATTTCTGGATCGCCGCGGTGGTGAAAATGCCGATGATCGAGGGTTTGCGGGCCTGATACATCTGCTTGCGGGCGATTAGCACGCCCACCAGCTGCTCGGCGGCGGCGCGGGCGGCGTGCTTGTCGGCGCCCATCGATTCGGCGTGCTCGTCCAGCATCTGGGAGAGAATCGCATCGAAATGATCGGAGGTGATCAGGTAGCAGACCGCGCCGAAGACCTGCAGGATCTGGTCGGCGGTTTCCTCGATCTGGCGCAGGCGCTCGGTATAGCCAACCGGCTTGGAATAATATTCGACACCGATGCCAAGCAGTGTCAGCGGTGAGATTTTCAGCAATTCCGCCAGACGGTTGACGGTATCCAGCTTGATGACCTCGCCCTTTTCATAGCGGTAGAGGGCGGCGCGGGAGACGCCGAGCCGGGCGGAAATCTCTTCCGCCTTCAGGCCGGATTCCATTCGATAGGCCCGCAATTGCTGGCCGATTTCATTGAAACGCATCATGACGTGCCATCCCCACCAGGCGTTGTACCTTCCCAACTTCCTGGAAAAAATCTCATAAATCAAGACCAAGTAGCAGATATTTTCCTAACCGGTACAAATTCCGAAATGTGAAGACGCTTTTTTGGCGGTGAGATTCGTCCCAGTTCCCGCAGGCTTGCGCGTTTTCCGGAAGCCCGGCACACAGATCCCATGAGACCCGACCGGCTGATCCTGCTTGCCCTGGCGATTGCGCTGGGGCTTGGCTGTGCCTTGATCTTGCTGCCTTTTCTGCCGGCAATGCTGTGGGCGGGGATCCTGGTCTTCTGCCTTTGGCCGATCTATACGAAAGGCTGCGCGTATGTCAGGCCGGTTCTCGCGGCAGGGTTGATTACGCTGGTGGTGGCGGTGCTGCTGCTGGTGCCGCTGGTGCATCTGGCCATGGTGGCGGCGAAAGAGGCGCGTGTCAGCCAGGGTTGGGTGGCGGATGCCCTGCAGAACGGTCTGCCGCCGGCGCCGCCCTTCATGCAGAAAATTCCGGTGATCGGCGGTTTTCTGGCGGATTTCTGGAATAATTCCGCGAACGATCTCGGCGGGGTGGTCAGCTCCGCGCGGCCGGTGATCGGCACGGTGGCGCATACCGGGATCCAGCTGTTGTTTCATGTCACCCATGGGCTCGTGGAAACCGTGGTGGCGCTGCTGTTCACCTTTCTGTTTTTTGTCTCCGGCGCGCAGATGATCGAGCGGATCCGGCTGGTGCTGGTGCGGGTGATCGAGCCGGTGATGCTGACCGAGTTGATCACGCTGGTGGCGGCGACGGTGCGCGGCGTGGTGTTCGGCATTCTGGGCACGGCGGCGTTTCAGGGGGTATTATACGCGATCGGGTTCGAGGTGGCGCGCGCCCCGCAGGCGCTGGTGCTGGCGGTGTTCGCGGGGCTGATCTCGATCGTCCCGGCCGGGGCGGTGCTCGTCTATGTGCCGCTTTGCCTGTACATGATCGCGGCCGGGCATCCGGTCGCGGGGATTTTGCTGGCGGTTTATTGTTTCGTCGTTGTCGGCGGGGCGGATTCCGTGCTGCGGCCCTGGCTGATAGCCCGTGGCGCGGCGCTGCCTTATGCGGTCACGTTGATCGGCGTGCTCGGCGGCGCGCTGGCTTTCGGCGCGCTGGGTATCTTTTTGGGGCCGGTGCTGCTGGCGCTGGGTATCGCCATGGCGGAACAGTTCGCCCGGCAGCCGCGCGGGACGTGGCGGCAACCTTGAGGTTGCGGAAATTGGGAAAAAATTAATTAATTTGTGGTGTACTGCGGATATGAGACTGCAGACAGACCAGATTAGCCCGCTTGTTCCGGTTTTTCCTGCCTATACGCGCGGGCGCGCGCGACGCTGCGCGGCCGAAACGCAAGGGCGGCGGGCGGAGGAAGAGGTTGCGGCGATGTTGCGCCGGCGGGGCTATGAGATTTTGGCCATGCGGCTGAAGACGGCGGGGGGCGAGATCGATATCGTCGCTGCGGATGCGGGCTGTCTGATCTTTGTCGAGGTGAAGGCGCGGCCCAGCCTGTCCGAGGCGGCTTACGCGCTCTCCGCCCGCCAGCAGGCGCGCCTGCTCCAGGCGGCCTCGATTGCTTTGGCGAACAACCCTGCGTGGGCGCGGGAGGCGATGCGCTTCGATGCCGCCTTGGTTGTGCCGGGCGGCATCGAGATCATCGAGGATGCGATCCGGCTGAACTGAAGCCGCTCGCGCCTTGGGGCAGAACGGCTTCAGGGCAGGTGCGAGATCCGTTTAGAGCAATATGTGTTTAGGTTGACGCGCCAGCGTCAAAATAAACACATGAAATTGCTCGCTAAAACAAACGCTAGAGCATCAAGCTAAAAGCTTGATGCTCTAGCCGGCGAAGGCGGCGAGCAGCCTGGCATGGGCGCGGGTGCCGCGATGGAAGCAGGCCAGCTCGAATTTCTCGTTTGGGGAATGGATGCAATCATCGTCCAGCCCGAAGCCGGCGAGCAGCGTGTCCAGCCCGAGGATGGTTTTGAAAGCCTCCACCACCGGGATCGAGGCGCCGGAGCCGATCAGGGCGGGTTGGGTGCCATATTCGGCCTGCAGCGCCGCCTGGGCGGCTTTCAGGAAGGGGGCGTTCGGGGCCAGGCTGTAGCCGGGGGCGGCGCCGCCACGGGTGAACTCCGCCCGTGCATCTTTCGGCAGGCGGTCCGTGACGAAACGCTCGAAAGCGTCGAGAACCTTCACCGGGTCCTGTCCGGCGACCAGGCGGAAGGTCAGTTTGGCGGTGGCGTGGGCGGGGATCACCGTTTTGCTGCCATCGCCCTGATAGCCGCCATAGATGCCGTTCAGCTCCGCAGTCGGCCGGGCCCAGAGCTGGGCCAGGGGGATTTGGTCGGCCTCGCCCGCCGGCTGGTGCAGCCCGACATCACCGAGAAAAGCGTTTGCATCGAAGCCAAGCCCGGCCCAGGCGGCTTCCTGCGTGGCGGAGACGGGGGCGATATTGTCGTAGAAGCCCGGCAGCTGGATGCGGCCCTGATCGTCCTTCAACTGGCCCAGAATATGGGTGAGGGCGAAGATCGGGTTCAGGGCGATGCCGCCGAACAGGCCGGAATGCAGATCCCGCGCGGGGCCGTGCAGCCGCACATCGATCGCCGCCAGGCCGCGCAGGCTGGCGGTGATGGCGGGGGTTTCGAAATTCCACATATTGGTGTCGGCGACCAGCACGAAATCGGCGCGCAGATTATCGCGCTCATTGGTCAGCAACTCGGCCAGAGAGGGGCTGCCATTTTCCTCCTCGCCTTCCAGCAGCACGGTCAGGCGCACCGGCAGCTTGCCGTTCACCGCGAGATGCGCGCGCACGGCTTCCAGGAAGCTGACCACCTGGCCCTTATCATCCACAGCACCCCGCGCCACGATGCGCGGGCCGCGCGGGCCTTCGATCAGTTGCGGGTCGAACGGGTCAGAATTCCACAGCTCCAGCGGGTCGGCGGGCTGCACGTCGTAATGGCCATAGAACAGCACATGCGGCGCGTTGGGGCCGGCGGAAAAATTCTGGGCGATGACGCCGGGATGGCCTTTGGTCTCTGAAAGCCTGGCCTCGAACCCCATGCCGGCCAGCGTGTCGCGCGCCCATTCGGCGGCTTTGCGGCAATCTCCGGCATGGGCCGGCTGGGCGCTGATGGAGGGGATACGCAGGAAGGCGAATAGCCGCTCCAGCGAGGCGGGCAGGGCGGCATCCACCGCGTGCAGGATGTTTTCCATGGCCGCCATCAGAGACCCCGAGCGAGAAAAAATCAATGCGGCTTGATTTGGCGGCAAAACCCTCCAAAAGAGCCGTATCATGTCGCATCTCAGCCTCTATAATACCCGCACGCGCGCCAAAGAGCCCTTCATGCCGATCGACCCGGCGAATGTGCGGGCCTATCTGTGCGGCCCGACGGTCTATGACCGCGCCCATATCGGCAATGCCCGCAATGTGGTCATTTTCGACGTGCTGATCCGGCTGCTGCGCCGGATGTACCCCAAGGTGACCTATGTCCGGAACATCACGGACGTGGACGACAAGATCAATCTCCGCGCCAAGGAGCGGGGTGTGTCGATCGCCGAAGTCACCGAAGGGCCGATCCGCTGGTATCATCAGGATATGGCGGCGTTGAACGCGCTGCCCCCCGATATCGAGCCGCGTGCGACGGAACACATGGCCGAGATCATCATGATCATCGAGAAGCTGATCCAGAATGGCCATGCTTATGAGGCGGATGGGCATGTACTGTTCTCCGTCGCCTCCGACCTGAATTACGGCAAATTCTCCGGCCGCACGCCCGATGAGCTGATTGCAGGTGCCCGGGTGGATGTCGCCACCTATAAGCGCGATGCCGGAGATTTCGTGCTCTGGAAGCCCTCCACCCCGGATCTGCCGGGCTGGGAGAGCCCGTGGGGTTTTGGCCGGCCGGGCTGGCATATTGAATGCTCGGCGATGAGCTGGAAGCATCTGGGGGAAAATTTCGACATTCATGGCGGCGGCGATGATCTGATCTTCCCGCACCATGAGAACGAAATCGCGCAGAGCTGCTGCGCTTTTCCTGGCTCGCAGTTTGCCAATGTGTGGGTGCATAACCGCATGCTGCTGGTGAATGGCGAGAAGATGAGCAAGTCGCTCGGCAATTTCCTCGTCCTGCATGAGGTGCTGGAAAAGGCCCCCGGCGAGGCGATCCGGTTTTTGCTGATGCGCAGCCATTATCGCTCGACGCTGGATTTCTCCGACGCGGCGCTGGCCGAAGCGCGCAAGGAGCTGGACCGGTTCTACCGCGCCATCCAGCTCCACCCGAACGCCCGCGAGCGCAAAGTGCCGTTGCATCTGGTCTGGGACGCGCTGCTGGATGATTTGAACACGCCAGGCGCCATCGCCGCGTTGCATAAATATGCGGATCTGGCCTTTGCCGGGAATGAAGTCGGCGCGGTGGCGTTGAAGGCGGCGGGCGAGCTGCTCGGGCTGTTCGCGCTGAGCCCGGATGAATGGTTCCGTGGCGGCATCGATGAAAGCGCCATCGAGGGGCTGGTGGCGCAGCGCGTGCTGGCGCGCATCGCCAAGGATTTCGCTGAATCCGACCGCATCCGCGATCTGTTGCTGAGCGAACATGGCGTGATCATCGAGGACGGGCCGAAGAACACCTACACGCTCAGGAAGGCCTGATGACCGGGCGCAGCGGCGGGGCGGAGCTGAGCCCGATCGAGCCTTCGCCGGTGGTGATTCTGGTGCGCCCGCAGATGGCCGAGAATATCGGCGCGGTGGCGCGGGCGATGGGCAATGGTGGGCTGTTTCATCTGCGCATCGTCGCCCCGCGCGATGGCTGGCCGCTGCCGCGCGCCTGGATCACCGGCTCCGGCGCGCACCGGATTCTGGACAATGCGCAGGTGTTTGAGAGCGTGGGGGAGGCGGTGGCGGATCTGCACCGTGTCTTCGCCACCTGTCCGCGCCCGCGCCATATCATCAAGCCGGTGCTGACCGCGCGCGGCGGGGCGAATGAGATCGTCGCCATCGGGGCGCGGGGGCTGAAGGCCGGCATCTTGTTCGGGCCGGAGCGCACCGGGCTGGATAATGACGACATCGCCCATGCGGACAGCCTGATTCGCTATGATCTCAACCCGGATTTCATGTCCCTCAACCTCGCCCAGGCGGTGATGGTGATGGGCTATGAATGGTGGCTGGCGCGAAGCCCGGAACAGCCGCCGCGTGAGCTGCAGGTGAATGAGACCGCGCCGGCGACCAAAGGCGAGCTGGATAATTTCATGGCGCATCTGGTGCGCGCCTGCGATGAGGTGGGGTTTTTGCGCAATGAGCAGAAGCGCCCCGGCATGGTGCGCAATCTGCGGCATTTCTTCACCCGCGGCGAGGTGACGAAGCAGGAGCTGAACACGCTGCACGGGATCATCTCGGAGCTGCGGCGCGGGCCGCGTTAGAGCGCGTTCAGGGTGACGCGCCAGTTTTAAGATAAACACGTGATATTGCGTGCTAAAACAAAAGCTGCCGCCCTGCGCTGAAAGCTTGAGGCAGCAGCGTCCGGCAGGCCGGGGGCGTAACCCAAGCGGTATGTTCGCCGCGCTGAGCTGGCTGGTTGCGCAAGCACCTCCGCCTCCCCATATGCCCGCCGTTCAGGAGATTAACCGGATGAAATACAAGCAGCTGGGCCGCACTGGCCTTTACGTGTCTGAAATCTGCCTCGGCACCATGACGTTCGGCGGCAATGAGAATGCCGGGTTCTGGAAGGCCATCGGCGCGCTGCGCCAGGAGGAGGTGGATGGCATCGTCGGCACCGCGTTGTCGGCCGGGGTCAATTTCATCGACACGGCGGATGTCTATTCCTTTGGCGAATCCGAGCGTCTGCTCGGGCAGGCTTTGAAAAATCTCGGCACCAAGCGTTCGGATGTGGTGATTGCCAGCAAGGTCTATGGCGAGATGGGGCCTGGCGTGAATGAGCGCGGGGCATCGCGCGGGCATATCATGGACGGGGTGAAGCAGAGCCTGGAGCGGCTGCAGCTGGATTATCTCGATCTCTACCAGATCCACGCCAATGACCCGATCACCCCGATCGAGGAGACGCTGCGCGCGCTGGATGATCTGGTCGCCCAAGGGCTGGTGCGCTATGTCGGCGTGTCCAACTGGTCCGCCTGGAAGATCGCCAAGGCGTTGGGGATTTCGGAGCGGCGCGGCTTTGCGCGGTTCGAGACGCTGCAGGCTTATTATTCCATCGCCGGGCGGGATCTGGAGCGCGAGATCGTGCCGCTGCTGAATGAGGAAGGGCTGGGGCTGATGGTCTGGTCGCCGCTGGCGGGGGGCTATCTTTCGGGCAAATACGGGCCCGGGGGCGAGAAGGAAAATGATTCCCGCCGGCTCTCCTTCGATTTCCCGCCGGTGGATAAGGACCGGGCGGATCGTTGCATCGAGGTGATGCGCGAGATCGGCGATGCGAATGCGGTCTCGGTCGCGCGGGTGGCTTTGGCCTGGCTGCTGGCGCAGAAACATGTGACCAGCGTGATCATCGGCGCCAAGAACACCCAGCAGCTGGAGGATAATCTCGCGGCGGCCGATCTGATGCTGACCGAACATGAGCTGGACAAGCTGGCCGAGGTGAGCGCGCTGCCGCCGGAATATCCCGGCTGGATGATCGAGCGCCAGGCCCGCAACCGCGTGCCGCTGCCGTTCAAGGCGCCTGAGAGGTAAGACGTTGTGCGTCAGAGGAGTGCAATTCGAGGTTGATTTTTTGCTTCCGTAATGACGCCACTCTGGCTATGTCTCTTCGTAATGAGGTGCCGTCTGCCGTGTTGGTGACGGTCTGAAACAAGCCTTCAAATTGCGGAGAGACAAGCCGTGGCTGTTCTTTGGCGTAACAATGAAAACACCAATAATCCCGATGCCAGCTATGACGGAACCCACAAGGTTTTGACAGGGACGTTTGCTGACAAGAACACGTTCTTGGAAAAGCATGTGCGGGTTTTTCCGCAAACCCTACCCGATGAACAAACCCTGAAGTCACTGGCGCTGGATGTTTACAATAACCGGCGGAAGGGCCCCGCGACGAAGGTGAAGAGTGTGGCCGGACCTGAGCGTCGCAAAGATGATCTGTTCGGGGCGAATAAGCCCCCGAAGAGTACTGTCTTCTTTGTCGACCTCAAAGGCTTTCAGGAGACGAACGCCTATATCGAGAAATTCGTCGCGAAATCAGCAGGCCATCAGCTGGTGCCAATCCTGGGTGGTGGCACCGTTGTGACCTATGACGGCACCAATTATTCGGTGGTGAAGGCGGGAAATCTGGTGCTCGGGATCAGGGTTGGTGCGGTTACCAACTTCAAAATCGGGTCGCAGACCGGCACGATGCAATCGAAAATCGTCTATCATTTGGACGGCGTTAAATAAGGCCGGCCAAAACCCCCGCTGCGGGCGGAGGCGTCTTTGCAGAGCCCCCGCCGGCATCGTGATATTATCTGTTACAGCCGCCGCAGCACGAACAGCTCCGCCAGCGACGCCTCGATCGCCTCGCCATGCGCCGCGTCCCGCGCCTCGATCATCACTTCCAGCTGCGCATCCTGCACCGAAGGGCTGGAGAACAGGCGGTGATGCGCGACTTCCAGGATATTCCCGCCGAGATCGCCGATGCGGCGCGAGACCTCGGCCAGCATGCCGGGCCGGTCCGGCATCTCCAGCACCAGGCGCAGCAGCCGGCCATCGCGCAGCAGGCAGCGCATCAGCGTGTTGGCCAGGATGCGCGGGTCGATATTCGCGCCGCAGATCGAGATGCCGACCTTCTTGCCGCGGAAATGCTCGGGGAAGCTCATCACCGCGGCGAGGCCGACGGCGCCCGCCCCTTCGGTGACCTGCTTGGCGTTTTCCGCGAAACTGTCGATGGCGCTCTCCACCGCATGTTCGGAGACGACCAGCACCGGCACCTGCAGCGCCTTCAGCACCGCCAGCGGGCGTTGGCCGATATCGCGCACGGCGATGCCCTCGGCGATGGTCGGGCCGCCAACCTTGATCTCCTGGCCCGCCAGCGCCTGGGCGAAGGCGGCGTAATGCTCGACTTCGACGCCGTAGACCTGGCATTCAGGGCGCAGATGCCGGGCGACGGTGACGGAGCCGGCGACCAGTCCGCCGCCGCCGGTGGCGACGACGATGGCGTCCAGATCCGGCACGTCCTGCAGCATTTCCAGCGCCATGGTGCCCTGGCCAGCCATCACCGCGGGGTCGTCATAGGGGTGGATGAAGAACAGCCCCTCTTCGGCTTCCAGCCGGCGCGCCTCGGCGGCGGCTTCGGCCAGATTTTCCCCGTGCAGCACCACATGCGCGCCCCAGCTGGCGGTGCGGGTGACCTTGGTGGCCGGGGTGTGGCGGGGCATCACGATGGTGGCCTTGATGCCGGCCAGGGCCGCGTGGCGGGCCACCGCCTGGGCATGGTTGCCGGCCGACATCGCCACCACGCCGCGCTGGCGCTCCGCCTCGGTGAGCAGCGCGATGCGGTTGGCGGCGCCGCGCTCCTTGAAGGCGCCGGTGGCCTGCAGATGGTCCAGCTTCACATACAACTCCGCCCCGGTCAGGCGGGAGAGCCCATCCATGCGCAGGAAGGGCGAGCGCAGCACCGCCCCCTGGATCCGCGCGGCGGCGGCCAGGACATCGTCGTACGTGATCATCTCAGACGTAGCTGATTTTCAGGATTTCGTAGGAGCGGTCGCCGCCCGGGGCGGGCACCGCCACGGTGTCGCCGACGCGCTTGGAAATCAACGCTTTCGCCAGCGGCGAGGTGACGGAGAGGCGGGCCTGCTTGATATCGGCCTCATGCACGCCGACGATCTGGTAGGACACCTCGGCATCGGTATCCTCATCCACCAGCAGGATGGTGGCGCCGAATTTCACGGTGTCGCCGGAGAGCGCGGTCGGGTCGATCACTTCGGCGGCGGAGGTGATCTCCTCCAGCTCGGCGATGCGGCCTTCGATGAAGGATTGGCGCTCGCGCGCGGCGTGATATTCGGCGTTCTCGGAGAGGTCGCCATGGGCGCGCGCCTCGGCGATGGCGCGGATGATCGCTGGACGCTCAACGGCCTTCAGGTTCCGCAATTCGTCTTCGAGGGCCACGAGCCCGCTCGCGGTCATGGGAAATTTCTGCACTGCATCTCCTCAGGGGCCCAAAGGCCCCCGGGTGGTTAGAGGTCAAGAAAATGGTCGCCGGCGGTCTCCCGCCGGCGGGCCATCAGAAGGATTGGGGAAAGTACGACTGAAGCGGCGCAACTTCAAGAGTGCCGCCGATCAGGGCGGCGATGGCATGCGCCGCCGCCCGCGCGCCGGCGATGGTGGTGAAGTTGGGCACGCCATGGGTCAGGGCGGAGCGGCGGATATCGAAGCTGTCCGCCACCGATTGCGCGCCGGAGGCGGTGTTGATGATCAGCTGTACATCGCCGGAGAGGATGGCATCCACGCAATGCGGGCGGCCTTCCAGCACCTTGTTCACCCTCTTCACCGGAATCCCGGCCTCGGTGAGCACCTTGGCGGTGCCGCCGGTGGCGAGCAGGGTGAAGCCCAGCTCCGTCAGGCGGCGGGCCACCGGCAGGAAGGCGGGTTTGTCGACATCCTTGACCGAGACGAAGGCGGTGCCGGAAAGCGGCAGCTTCACCCCGGCGCCGAGCTGCGCCTTGGCGAAGGCGCGGGCGAAATTGGTGTCCAGCCCCATCACCTCGCCGGTGGATTTCATCTCCGGCCCGAGCAGCGTGTCGATATTCGGGAAGCGGGCGAAGGGGAACACCGCCTCCTTCACCGCGACATGGCGCGGCTGCACGCTGTCATCCAGCTTGAAGCTGGAAAGCTTTTCACCCGCCATCACCAGCGCGCCGATTTTCGCCACCGGCACGCCGGTCGCCTTGGCGACGAAGGGCACGGTGCGCGAGGCGCGGGGGTTTACTTCCAGCACATAGATCGTGTCGTTCTGGATGGCGTATTGCACGTTCATCAGCCCGACCACGTTCAGCGCCTTCGCCAGCGCCACCGTCTCCGCCCGCAGCTCGGCGACGATGGCCGGCGAGAGCGAGTAGGGCGGCAGCGAGCAGGCGGAATCGCCGGAATGAATGCCGGCTTCCTCGATATGCTCCATCACCCCGGCCACATAAACATCCGTGCCGTCGCAGATGCAGTCCACATCCACTTCCAGCGCCTCGTTCAGATAGCGGTCGATCAGCACCGGGTTCTCGCCGGAGGCGCGCACGGCCTCGCGCATATAGCGGTCCAGGCCGGAGCGGTCATAGACGATTTCCATCGCCCGGCCGCCCAGCACGTAAGAGGGGCGGATGATGACCGGATAGCCGATGCGCTCGGCAATGGCTTCGGCCTGCTCGGTGGAGCGGGCGATGCCGTTATCCGGCTGGCGCAGCCCGAGCTTCTTCAGCAGCTCCTGGAAGCGCTCGCGGTCCTCGGCCAGATCGATCGCATCGGCCGAGGTGCCCAGGAGCGGGATGCCGGCGGCTTCCAGCGAGAGCGAGAGTTTCAGCGGGGTCTGGCCGCCATATTGCACGATGCAGCCCAGGAGCGTGCCCTTCTCCTGCTCCTTGCGCAGCAGCGAGATCACGTCCTCGGCGAAGAGCGGCTCGAAATAGAGCCGGTCGGAGGTGTCGTAATCGGTGGAGACGGTCTCCGGGTTGCAATTGACCATGATCGTCTCATAGCCGGCCTCGCGCAAAGCATAGGCGGCGTGGACGCAGCAATAATCGAACTCGATGCCCTGGCCGATGCGGTTCGGCCCGCCGCCGAGGATCACCACCTTGCGCTTGTCCGAGACATCCGCCTCGTCCAGCGGCGTGCCGTAGCTGCCCTCATAGGTGGAGTACATATAGGAGGTGGCGGAGGCGAATTCGCCGGCGCAGGTATCGATGCGCTTATAGGCCGGGGTGACGCCAAGCTTCAGCCGCGCCGCGGCGACGGCGGCCTCCTTCTGGCCGGAAAGCTGGGCCAGGCGCTTATCGGCAAAGCCCATCGCCTTCAGGCGGCGGAAGCCGAACGCATCCTTGGGCAGGCCATTGGCCTTCACCTCGGTCTCGGCGGCGATGATGCCCTGCATCTGCTCCAGGAACCAGGGGTCGAACTTGGTGGCGGCGTTGACGTCTTCCAGGCTCATCCCGGCGCGCAGCGCTTGCGCCGCGACCAGCAGGCGGTCCGGGCGCGGGGTGGAGAGGGCGGCGCGGAAGGCATCCATGCCGCCATCGCCGGGGGCGGCCATCTCATCCAGCCCGGAGAGCCCGGTTTCCAGCGAGCGCAGGCCCTTCTGCAGCGCCTCTTGGAAGTTACGCCCAATCGCCATCGCCTCGCCGACCGACTTCATCGAGGTGGAGAGCAGCGCCGGGGTGCCGGGGAATTTCTCGAAGGTGAAGCGGGGGATTTTGATGACGACATAATCGATCACCGGCTCGAAGCTGGCCGGGGTGGCCTTGGTGATGTCGTTCTGCAGCTCATCCAGCGTGTAGCCGACCGCGAGCTTGGCCGCGACCTTGGCGATGGGAAAGCCGGTGGCCTTGGAGGCGAGCGCGGAGGAGCGCGAGACGCGCGGGTTCATCTCGATGACCACCATGCGGCCATCTTCCGGGTTGATGCCGAACTGCACGTTGGAGCCGCCGGTCTCGACGCCGATGCGGCGCAGACAGGCGATGCTCGCATCGCGCATGATCTGATATTCCTTGTCCGTCAGCGTCAGCGCCGGGGCGACGGTGACGCTGTCGCCGGTATGCACGCCCATCGGGTCGATATTCTCGATGGCGCAGATGATGATGCAGTTATCCGCCTTGTCGCGGACCACCTCCATCTCATACTCTTTCCAGCCCAGTACGGATTCCTCGACCAGCACCTCATTGGTCGGCGAGGCCTCGATGCCGCCCATGCAGATTTCGAAGAATTCCTCGCGGTTATAGGCGATGCCGCCGCCAGTGCCGCCCAGCGTGAAGGAGGGGCGGATGACCGCCGGCAGCCCGACCTGCTCAAGTGCGGCCGCGGCTTCCTCGCGATTATGGGCGATGGCGGATTTCGGGCCCATGACGCCGATTTCGGCCATGGCGTCGCGGAATTTCAGACGATCCTCGGCGCGGTCGATCACCTCGGCATTGGCGCCGATCAGCTCCACCCCCAGACGCTCCAGCGCGCCGGACTTGGCCAGCGCCATCGCCGTGTTCAACGCGGTCTGCCCGCCCATGGTCGGCAGCAGCGCGTCAGGCTTCTCCTTGGCGATGATTTTTTCCACCATCTCCGGGGTGATCGGCTCGATATAGGTGGCGTCCGCCAGTGACGGATCGGTCATGATCGTCGCCGGGTTGGAGTTCACCAGGATCACCCGGTAGCCTTCCTCGCGCAGCGCCTTGCAGGCCTGGGCGCCGGAATAATCGAACTCGCAGGCCTGGCCGATGACGATCGGCCCGGCGCCGATGATCATGATGGACTTGATGTCTGTGCGTTTGGGCATGTTCTGGCTCCAGGTCAGGCAGCGGGGGAGTTGAGGGGAGCGCGCTTCATCGCGCGCTGCATGAATTCGTCAAAAAGCGGTACGGTGAAGGCGATGTCGCCATGGGCGGGGGCGTAGATCATACCCTTGCCGATCAGCCCGTCGCGCAGCGGGGCGAGGGCGGGGGATTTTTTCTCCAGCCTGGCCGCCACCTCGCCGGAGCGGTGCGGGCCGGGGCCGAGCTCGGCCATGGCGCGCAGATAGTTTTTCTCGCGCGGGGTCAGGCGGTCGAAGCGGACCCGGAAAAACCCCTCATCAAGGCGGCGCAGCGCGATGTCGCTGGCGGTTTGCGCGTCGGCAAGGCCGATCCGCGGGGCGGGGGCGCTGTTCCAGCAATGATAGCCCCATTCCTGCACGAAGAACGGATAGCCGCGGGTTTGCTGATAGATCAGCCCCAGAGCCGCCTCGTCGAAATAGACCGCCTCGGCGGCGGCGGGCTTGGCCAGCGCCTCAATCGCTTCCAGCGGGCTCAGCGCGCCGATCTCGGGAAAGTCAAACAGCCGCTCGGCATAGGATTTGGAATGGCCGAACAGGGCGGTGACCTGCGGCAACCCGGCGGCGAACAAGGCCACCGGCAGGCGCTCCTGCGCCACCCGGTGCAGCGCCATGATCAAGGCGGAGAGCTCGGCCGGCTTGAAATACTGAATTTCGTCGATGAACAGCGCCAGGGCGCTGTTGCGCGCGGCGGCGGCCTCGCCGAGGGCGGCGATCAGCTCAGGCAGATCCGCCTCCAGATCCCCGCTATCGGCCGCACCGGTCTCGGGATCGATATCCAGCGTGACCTCGACCTCGCCGATCTTGGTTTTCCAGCCCGTCATGAAGCTTTTCAGCACCCGCAGGGCACGCTTGACCGTGGCGCTCAGCGCCTCGGCCCGGTCCAGATCCAGCAGCACCCGGCGCAGATGCGGGATCAGCAGCGCCGGCAGGCTCTTGCCTTCATGCGCTTCCACCAGGCAGGTGCGTAGCCCCTGCGCCTGGGCGCGGCGGCGGATTTCGTTGAGCAGCACCGTCTTGCCGACGCCGCGCAGCCCGACCAGCACAAGCCCTTTTTCAGTACGCCCATTCTGCACCCGGCCCAATGCCTGGGCGGCGCGCGCCAGCAAAGCCTCGCGCCCGCTCAATTCAGGCGGGGGCGTGCCGGCTCCGGGGGCGAAAGGGTTGCGCAAAGGGTCCATGAGGGGGTTATAGACGAGTTACTAATTTATACGGATTAAATCGTATAAATTAGTAAACTCCCTATATTCAGCCCATCAGCTCGACGAAGCGGGTGAAGAGATACGCGCTGTCGCTTGGGCCCGGGCTGGCTTCCGGGTGATACTGCACCGAAAACACTTTCTTTGCCGGGGCGGCGATGCCTTCGTTGGAGCCGTCGAACAGCGAGACATGGGTGACCTCCACACCTTCGGGCAGGCTCTTCTCATCCACCGCGAAGCCGTGATTCTGCGAGGTGATCTCCACCTTGCCCGTCGTCAGATCCTTCACCGGCTGGTTGGCGCCGCGATGGCCGCGCTCCAGCTTGTAGGTCTTGCCGCCGAGCGCGGTGGCCAGCAGCTGGTGGCCGAGGCAGATGCCGAAAATCGGCACGCCGGCTTGCATCACACCCTGGATCGCCGGCACCGCGTAAGCGGCGGTGGCCGCCGGATCGCCAGGGCCGTTGGAAAGGAACACGCCATCCGGCTGGTGGCGCAGAATATCCTCGGCGGTGGCGGTGGCGGGCACCACTGTCACCTGGCAGCCGGCGGAGGCCAGAGAGCGCAGGATGTTGCGCTTGGCGCCGTAATCCACGGCCACGACCTTCTTGCCGCCCTTGGTCTCGGCGAAGCCGTTGGCCCAGCCCCAGGTGCCGCCGGTCCATTCATAGGACTGGGTGCAGGAGACCTCCTTGGCCAGATCGAGCCCTTCCAGCCCGGCCCAGCCCGCCGCCTGCGCGGCCAGGGCCTTGAGGTCGAACTTGCCATCCTCCGGATAGGAGAGAACGGCATTCGGCGCGCCCAGATCGCGGATGCGCAGGGTCAGCGCGCGGGTATCCACGCCGGCGATGCCGGCGATGCCCTGGGCTTTCAGCCAGGCGCCGAGCGGGGCGGTGGAGCGGTAATTGGAAGGCGAGGTGACATCTTCCTTGGTCACCATGCCGCGCGCGAAAATCTGCGTCGCTTCCATATCCTCGGCATTGGTGCCGACATTGCCGATATGCGGGAAGGTGAAGGTGACAATCTGCCCGGCGAAGGAAGGGTCGGTCATCGTCTCCTGATAGCCGGTGAGGCCGGTGGAGAAGCAAAGCTCCGAGGGGGCGCTGGTGGTCTGCGCGCCGAAGCCGCGGCCCCAGAATACCGTTCCATCCGCCAGCACCAGGGCGGCGGTGGCGCCGGGCGGGACCTCGGTGCTCTCGGGCGCGGCCGAAAGCTCTTCCCAGGTGAGCCCGGTTGCCGCCATAATGGCGGGCCAATGGCGCGGCGGGATGGCGTTGCTGCTGCGCCATTTGCGCACGGCTTCGGGGGAGACGCCGGTGAGCGTGGCCGCGGCGTCGCTGCCGCCGAGGCGGCGCAGGATTTCATCGAGGGAGATTGCCATGGCAGCCTCTCTAGCGGAATTTTGCTCCGATCTCAATTATGGAATAGGACGGGCCGGAAATTTTTTCCGGACCAGCAAGTGAGGGTATGAAATGGCTATTCGCGAAGATCTGACCGCCGCGGTGAAGGCGTCCATGCTGGCGCGCAATGCGGAGCGCACCTCGGCGCTGCGCATGATCCAGGCCAAGCTGAAGGATACCGACATCGCCGCCCGGCCGAAAGGCGTGGAGCAGATCCCGGACGATGAAATCCAGGCCATGCTGCGCTCGATGATCAAATCCCGCCGGGATTCGGTGGCGCTGTATCGCCAGGGCGGCCGCGAGGAGCTGGCGGCGAAGGAAGAGGCCGAAATCGCGGTGATCTCCGAATTCCTGCCGCAGACGCTGGAAGGCGACGCCCTGAACGCCGCCATCGCCGAGGCGATCGCCGCCACCGGGGCCAGCTCGCCCAAGGATATGGGCAAGGTTGTCGGCGCGCTGAAGGCCAAGCATGGCGCGGCCTTGGACATGGGTGTGGCCTCGCAGGCGGTGAAGGCGGCTTTGGCCGGCTAAATGGCGCTCCCGGCGAATTTCCTCGACGAGCTGAGGGCCCGGCTGCCGATCGCGACCGTGATCGGCAAATCGGTCAAGCTCAGCCGCTCCGGGCGCGAGCGCAAAGGCTGCTGCCCGTTTCATGGGGAAAAGACGCCGTCTTTCTACGTCTATGACGACCATTTCCATTGCTTTGGCTGCGGCGAGCATGGGGATGTCATTACCTTCGTGATGAAGAGCACCGGCGCCTCCTTCATGGAGGCGGTGGAGGATCTGGCTGCTCAGTCCGGGCTGGAAGTCCCCAAGCAAAGCCCGCAGGCGGCCCAGGCGGAGGCCAGGCGTTCCAGCCTGTCTGAGGTGCTGGAAGCGGCCTGTAAGGAATATCAGCTCTGGCTCTGGGGCCAGGAGGGGCGGGCGGCTCTGGCCTATCTGCGCGGGCGCGGCCTGTCGGACGACACCATACGCCGCTTCCAGCTCGGCTTCTCCGGCGAGGGCAGGGGGCAGCTTGCCACCGCCTTGCGCGGCCAGAACATCAAGCCGGACCAGCTGATCGAGGCCGGGCTGATGAAGCAAGGCGAGCGCGGCCCCACGGATATGTATTTCGGCCGGGTGATGTTCCCGATCCGCGACCGGCGCGGGGCGCTGATCTCCTTTGGCGGGCGGATCATGGGCGAGGGTCAGCCGAAATATGTGAACGGGCCGGAGACGGCTTTGTTCTCCAAGCGCCGCTCGCTCTACGGGCTCAACCTGGCGCGCGAGGCGGTGCGCAAGGGCGCGGCCTTGATCGTGGTCGAGGGCTATATGGATGTCATCGCCCTGGCCCAGGCCGGGTTTGGCGGGGCGGTGGCCCCGCTCGGCACGGCGTTGACCGAGGAGCATCTGGAGGAAATCTGGCGCCTCTCCCCGGCCCCGGTGCTGTGTTTCGATGGCGATGCCGCCGGCCAGCGCGCCGCGTTGAAGACCGCCGAGCTGGCGCTGAGCCAGCTCACACCCGACAAGACGTTGAAATTGCTGCGCCTGCCGGCCAAGGACGATCCTGACAGTCTGATCAAGCGCGGCGGCCGTGCCGTGTTCGAGGCGGAGCTGGGCAAGGCGCAGCCGCTCTCGGCCGTGCTGTTCGACATGCTGAAGGCCGGGCAGGATCTGGCGACACCTGAAGGCCGCACCCGCTTTCGCCAGCGTCTGCTGGGGGCGGCCAATAGCATTCCGGATAAATTCCTGGCCGAGGAATATCGCAACGCGTTGAAAGACGCGTTTTTCGCCGCCACCCGCCGCGCCCCGGCGCCGCGCTTCCAGCCTGGCGGCTTTGGCAAGGGCGGGCGCTTCGCGCCAGCGCCGCCGCCGGTGAAAATCCCACCCCGGGCCGCCCCGGACGCGGAGGCCGCCAATGCCAGGCGGGCGCGGCTGATGCTGGCCATTCTGCTGGCGCACCCGGCCTTGCTGCCGGAGTTCGAGGAGCCGTTCTCGAATATCGCCTTGCCGGCGGAGGACGAGCCCTTCCGGGAGGCGCTGCACGCCTATGTGCTCTCCGGCAAAACCCTTGACACCGAATCGCTTCTCACCCATCTCCGGAAGCTCGGCCTTGATGCGCGCGCCGCCGAACTGGCGGCGCTGGCCAAGGCCGAATTGAGCCTCATCAAGGGTGCAAGCCCGGCGGAAGCCGGACGAAGTTGGTGGAGTTTGTACGAATTGATGGATTTCAGCATCGACTCGTTGCGTCGGCAGCGTGACGAAGCCCAGGCCTTCTGGCTGGCCCATCCTGACGACCAGAGTGCAAGCGACCGCTTCATACGCTATGTGCAGCTGCTGGACCGCGCCCGCACGGGGGCGGCCGGGGCTGAAGAAATCTGACCCATTCTGGGCGCGCATGTTGCCTAGTAAATGACTTGTAAAATATACGAGCCGCTTAGACCGGAGACCTGACCTGACCATGGCCACCAAGCCGACCGCCACCACGGAAAATGCCGCCCCCGAGGCAGAGGCGGATGCCAATGTGCTCGACACCCAGTCCGGTGCCGTCAAACGCCTGATCGCCAAGGGCAAGGAGCGCGGCTACATCACCTTTGATGAGCTGAACGCGGTCCTGCCGGCGGAGCAGAACAGCTCCGAGCAGATCGAAGACATCATGGCGATGCTCAATGAAATGGGCATCCAGGTGGTTGAGTCCGAGGAAAGCGAGGAGGCGGAGACCGCCGCCGCGCCCAAGGACGAGATGGACAGCGACGACGAGCCGTCCGGCAATATCTCCGAGGCCTCGGTCAGCCGCACCGACGATCCGGTGCGCATGTATCTGCGCGAGATGGGCACGGTGGAGCTGCTCTCGCGCGAAGGCGAAATCGCTATCGCCAAGCGCATCGAGGCCGGGCGGGACATGATGATCCGCGGGCTCTGCGAGAGCCCGCTGACCTTCCGCGCCATCATCGCCTGGCATGAGGCGCTGAATAATGGCCGGGTGCTGCTGCGCGACGTGATCGATCTGGAAGCCATGCAGGCCGGCGCCGAGCCGGGCGAGGCGGCCGAGAATTTCGACGCCAATGAGGAGATCGACGAGGACGAGGAGGGCGAGGGTGCCGGCATGTCCCTCTCCGCCCTGGAAGAGAAGCTCAAGCCCGAGATTTTCCAGAATTTCGACGAGATCGAGAAGCTCTACGACAAGCTCTCGAAGATGCAGACCAAGCGCATCGAGAACCTGACCGCCGGCGGGGATGTGAATGCCCGCAACGAGAAGGCCTATGAGAAGCTGCGCGACGAGCTGGTCGCCAAGGTCGAGCAGGTGCGGTTGCATAATAACCGCACCGAGGAGCTGGTGGCGCAGCTGAAGGTGCTGAACCAGCGCCTGAACGGGCTGGAAGGCCAGCTTCTGCGCCTGGCCGAGAGCACCAAGGTGCCGCGCGACGAGTTCCTGGCACATTATCGCGGCCGGGAGATGGATCCGGGCTGGGTTGAGGCGGTGGCGGAGCTGCCTGGCAAGGGCTGGAAAGAGTTCGCCAAGAAGCATGGCGCGCAGGCGAATGAGCTGCGCGCGCAGATCGGCCGCGTGGCCGCCGAGGCCGGCTTGCCGATCGAGGAATTCCGCCGGGTCTACACCACGGTGTCGCGTGGCGAGCGCGACAGCACGCGCGCCAAGAAAGAGATGATCGAGGCCAATCTGCGCCTGGTGATCTCGATTGCGAAGAAATACACCAATCGCGGCCTGCAATTCCTGGATCTGATCCAGGAGGGCAATATCGGGCTGATGAAGGCGGTGGATAAATTCGAATATCGCCGTGGCTACAAATTCTCCACCTACGCCACCTGGTGGATCCGCCAGGCGATCACCCGCTCCATCGCCGATCAGGCCCGCACCATCCGGATTCCGGTGCATATGATCGAGACGATCAACAAGCTGGTGCGCACCAGCCGGCAGATGCTGCACGAGATTGGCCGCGAGCCGACCCCGGAGGAGCTGGCCGAGAAGCTCGGCATGCCGCTGGAGAAGGTGCGCAAGGTGCTGAAGATCGCCAAGGAGCCGATCTCGCTGGAAACCCCGATCGGCGACGAGGAAGACAGCCATCTGGGCGATTTCATCGAGGACAAGGCGGCGATCATCCCGCTGGATGCGGCGGTGCAGGCCAATCTGCGCGAAGCTGCTACCCGCGTGCTATCGTCCCTGACGCCGCGTGAGGAGCGCGTGCTGCGCATGCGTTTTGGCATCGGCATGAATACCGACCACACGCTGGAAGAGGTCGGCCAGCAATTCAACGTGACCCGTGAGCGTATCCGTCAGATCGAGGCGAAGGCGCTGCGCAAGCTCAAGCATCCGAGCCGCTCGCGCAAGCTGCGCAGCTTCCTGGACGATTAAAAAGTTTTTGGTGCAGCTTTTTTCAAAAAGCTGCAAAAACGCCGGGGCGGAGGCAAGAGCGCGCCACGCCCCCGGCCCCCAAAAACCATGAGGGAACGCCATGCCCGAGATCCTGGATTACGCAAAGCCGGCCCCGGGTGAGGCGACCGAGCGCGCTCATGTCACCGTCATCTTCCTGCGAATGATGGCCCGGCCGACGCGGCCAAGCGTGGTGCTGCCGGAGGGTGTCACCGTCACCCGCGAGCGGCTGGATCTGGCGAGCTACCGGGCTTTGTACGAGGAAATCGGCGCGCCCTGGCTCTGGTGGCTGCGCCGGGTGATGCCGGATGCGATGTTGGAGCGCCATCTCGCCGCCAGCACGCTCTCGCTGCATTTGTTGCGGGTGGGAGGCGAGTTGGCCGGGTTCTATGAGCTGGATGCCGGCCATTGGCCTTATATCAACCTGAATTATTTCGGGCTGCGGCGGGACTTTATCGGCCGCGGGCTGGGCCGGCCATTTCTGGACCATGCCGTGGATGCGGTGTTCGAGGGCGCCACCGCCTTGCGCGGCATGACGGTGAATACCTGCAATGCCGACCACCCCCGCGCGCTGCCGAATTATCTGGCGGCGGGGTTCCGGGAATATCGGCGGGGCGATGAGGTGTGGGATATTCCCACCCGGCTCGGCTTCACCATTCCAGAGCATCTGCGCCGCTGATGGAGTTGCTGTTTCAGGATAACCGGGCGCTGGTGGTGAACAAGCCGGCCGGGCTGCCGGTCTATCCCGGACGGACGGGCGGGGCGTCGGTTGAGGATCACTTCCCGGCCTGGCGCCGGGGCAATACCGGGCCGTGGCTGGCGCATCGGCTGGACCAGGATACGGCGGGCTGCCTGCTGGTGGCGCGCGGCAAGCAGTTTCTGCTGGCGGCGCAGGCGGCCTTGGCGGCGGGCGAGGCGCTGAAGCTCTATTGGGGTGTTCTGTCCTCGGTGCCGGCGCAGGATTCCGGTGAGATCGACGCGCCGTTGCTGAAGGAAACCCAGGACCGGCGTTGGCGCATGGTGGTCTCGCCCGAAGGCGCCGCGGCCCGCACCGGCTGGCGGGTGCTGGGCACGCATGCAGGGCGGGCTTTGGTCGAGTTCACTTTGCATACCGGCCGCACCCACCAGATCCGCGCCCATGCCGCGCATCTGGGCCATGCCGTTTCGGGCGATCCGGTCTATGGCGATGGCCAGGGCATGATGTGCCTGCTGGCGCGCCGGTTGGTGCTGCCCGGGCTGGGGGTGGAGGCCACCGCGCCGCCGCCGCCGCATATGGCGGATTTCGTGGAGGCCTGCCTTGGACCGCTCTGAATACGAGCCGGGCCAGTATGTGCGCCATCCGCAGCGCCCGGATTGGGGGCTGGGCCAGGTGCAGAGCGCCATCGGCAACCGGGTGACGGTGAATTTCGAGCATGCCGGCAAGGTGCTGGTGGATACCGACCGGGTGATCCTGGATCTCGCCGATCCGGCATGATTGCAATCGGACCGGAACAGTCCGAAATAGAGCGCCATGATCGATCCGTTCGGCCGTATTGTCTCCTATCTCCGCGTTTCGGTCACTGACCGCTGCGATTTTCGCTGCGCCTATTGCATGGCCGAGGACATGCAATTCCTGCCCAGGGATGAGCTGCTGACGCTGGAGGAAATGGAACGGCTTTGCGCCGCCTTCATCCGGCTGGGGGTGACGAAGCTACGCCTGACCGGCGGCGAGCCGCTGGTGCGGCGCAATGTGATGAGCCTGATCGAAGGCTTGGGCAGCCGGCTGGGGCAGGGGCTGGAGGAGCTGACGCTCACCACCAATGGCTCGCAACTGGCCAAGTATGCGGCCGGGTTGGCGCGGGCCGGGGTGAAGCGGATCAATGTCAGCCTGGATACGCTGGATGAGGCGAAATTCGCCCGCATCACCCGCTGGGGCCGGCTGGCGCAGGTGCTGGCCGGGCTGGAGGCGGCGCAGGCGGCCGGTCTGGCGGTGAAGATCAACATGGTGGCGCTGAAGGGCGTGAATGACGACGAGTTCGACACCATGCTGGAATGGTGCGGCCGCCAGGGCTTCGATCTCTGCCTGATCGAGACCATGCCGATGGGCGAGGTGACGCATCGGGAAGAGACGCATCTGCCGCTCGCTGCCGTGCGCCGGGATCTGGCGCAGCGCTGGAGCCTGCATGCCAGCGAGTATCAGACCGGCGGGCCGGCGCGCTATATGCGGGTGGAGGAGACCGGGCAGCGGATCGGCTTCATCACCCCGCTCAGCCATAATTTCTGCGAAGGCTGCAACCGGGTGCGGCTGACCTGCACCGGCACGCTTTATATGTGCCTGGGCCAAGAGGATGCGGTGGATCTGCGCCGGCCGCTGCGGGCCAGCGCGGATGATGCGGGGCTGATCCAGGCGATCCAGCGCGGCATCGCGGCGAAGCCGAAAGGGCATGATTTCGATATCAGCCGGGTGGCGGTGGCGCGGCATATGTCCGTCACTGGCGGCTGACGGGCTGATCTTCGGGGTGTGGCAAGGCATTTGCCGCCGACCCGAACTTTTTTCGCCGCTTTTTTGCAAAAAAGCGGCACCAAAAAACTCTTATTTTTCTTCAGCCTTGAGTGCCTGCAATCCGGCCAGAAACATCTTCACCGCCGTGCGGATGCGGGTGTTCAGCACCTTTGGCGCCGGCACGGTGCGCAGCCCGCACAATACCCCGAACACGAATTCCCCCAGTGCCATGCCGAACAGCATGCCCGACATCTCCGCCGCCATTTCCGGGCTCGCCCCTTGGGCGATCGCGATCTCGACCAGGCAGCCTTGCAGATGGGTTTTGCCCTTGCGCATCCGCCCGGCGAGGAAGCTTTGGGTGAAATCCGGATCATGGCTGAATTCGGTGATCAGCAGCCGGGTCATGGAAATCTGCACCGGGTCCAGCAGGAATTGCGCCAGCGCGGCCAGGGTGGCGCAGAGCGTGTCTTCCAGGCTGGCGCCCGGTGACGGCTCGGTGAATTGCAGCCTGGTCTGGCGTTGATGCGCTAACAGCTCGCCGAACAAATCCGCCTTGGAGGGCACCAGCGTATAGACGGTGCGCTTGGACATGCCGGCCTGGCGCGCGATGTCCGCCATGGTGGTGTTGTGATAGCCCTTGCTCAGGAAAAGCTGTTCCGCCGCCGCAATCAGCGCCTCCAGCCGGTCTGGCGAGGCGGTGGGGGGCGTTTCGGCGGGCGGCGATGCGGGACTCATGAATGAGCTATAGAGCGGCACAAAGGAAACCATCAAGTTTTCTTATCTAAATAATATCGTCAAAAATGAGCTTGACGGTAGAATGAAAGCCACGTACCCGTGCTGGCATGAAACCCGCTGGTTTCCGTTTCGGAGTAAATTCATCCGCGCTGGCCCTGGCGGTGCTGCCGGCGCTGGCCGGGTGCGCGGTGGGCCCCAATTATCACGCGCCCGCCGCCCCGAATGTGGCCTTGACGCCGCAGCCTCTCCCCGCCGTCACCGGCCGCGCCGATGGCGCCGCGCAGGTCTTCCGGCCAGGGGCTGATATACCGGGCGATTGGTGGCATCTCTTCCGCTCCCCGGCGCTGGACGCGCTGATCGCCCAGGCGCTGGCGAATAATCCCAGCCTCAAAGCGGCGCAGGAGACCTTGGTGCAGGCGCAGGAAACCGTGCGCGCCGCCCAGGGCAGCCTGATCCCCAGCATCTCCTCCAGCCTCGGCGCGCAGCGCGACCAGGGCTCCTCCGCCGGGCTTGCCGCCTTCGGCGGCGGCAGCGGCGCCAAGCTGCGGCCCTACACGCTCTATAACGCCTCGCTCTCGGTCTCTTATTCGGTGGATGTGTTCGGTGGCGAGCGCCGGCAGATCGAGAATTACATCGCCACCGCCGAATATCAGCGCTGGGAGCTGGAAGCTTCCTATCTGACGCTGACCTCCAATATCGTCACCGCCGCGGTCAATGAGGCCTCGCTGAACGGGCAGATCCAGGCGACACGGCAGGTGATTGGCGATGAGCAGAAGCTGCTGACGATTTTGCAGACCCAGGCGCGTCTCGGCGGCGTGCCGCAGGCGCAGGTGCTGCAGCAGCAATCCACCCTGGCGCAGCAGCAGGCCAGCCTGCCGCCGCTGCAATCCCAGCTCGCCCAGGCGCAGAACCAGCTCGCCGCCTATGCCGGGCAGTTTCCGGGCAATTTCCATCTGCAGAGCTTCACGCTGGATGATCTGACCCTGCCGGCGGATCTGCCGGTGAGCCTGCCCAGCGCCATCGTCGCGCAGCGCCCGGACATCCAGGCCGCCGCCGCGCAGCTGCATGAGGCCTCGGCCAATGTCGGCGTCGCGGATGCGAATATGCTGCCGCAGATCACCCTCTCGGCGCAGATCGGGCACGAATCCCTCACCCCCGGCACCTTGTTCACGCCGCAGACGCTGCTTTGGAACCTCGTCTCCGGGCTGACCCAGCCGATTTTCGAAGGCGGGCAGCTGGCGGCGCAGCGCAAGGGCGCGCTGGCGGCACTGCGCGGGGCCGGGGCGCAATATCAATCCACCGTCATCTCCGCCTTCCAGAATGTCGCGGATGCGCTGACCGCGCTGCAATATGACGCGGCCACGCTGGCGGCGGCGCAGAGCGCGCGCGATGCCGCCGCCGCCAGCCTGCAAGTGACCCAGGCGCAGTATAAATTGGGCGGCCAGCCCTTCACCGCGGTGCTGAATGCCGAGGTGACCTACCAGACCGCCGACATCGAAGCGGTCAAAGCCAAGGCCACGCGCCTGGCCGATACCGCGGCGCTGTATCAGGCGCTGGGCGGCGGCTGGTGGCACCGCCAGGATGTGACCAGCCAATGCTGCGGGGTGATTCCATGAAGGACAGCATCGTCATGAGCAAGCCGGCCAGACCCGTGAAGCGCACCATCATCATGCTGCTGATCGTGGTGCTCATTCTTGGCCTGGTCTTTGGCTGGGGGGCGCTGCGCGCGGTCTTCATCGCCAAATTCCTGAAAGGCTTCGCCAATCAGGTGCAGACGGTGGCGACCATCCAGGCGCAGGAAACACCCTGGCAGCCGGCGATCCAGTCTGTCGGCACCGTGACCGCCATCAATGGCGCCTCGCTCTCGGCCGAGGTCGGCGGCATCGTCGACAGCATCCATTTCGAATCCGGCCAGGATGTGCAGAAGGGCGATGTGCTGCTGACATTGCGCGCGAACAACGATCCGGCGGTGCTGGCGCAGCTGCAGGCGCAGGCGAAGCTCGATGAGATCAATTACGCCCGCGACCTGAAGCAGTTCGCCGCCAATGCGGTGGCGCAATCCACGGTGGATACGGACCGCGCCAATCTCGCCGCCGCGCAGGCGCAGGTGGCGGCGCAGCAGGCGAGCATGGATGAGAAGATCGTCCGCGCCCCCTTCTCCGGGCGGCTTGGCATTCGCCAGGTCAATCTGGGCCAGTATCTGCAGCCCGGCACCGCCATCGTCACGCTGGAGCAGCTCAATCCGCTCTTTGTGGATTTCTATCTGCCGCAACAGGCGCTGGTGGCGTTGAAGGTGGGGCAGGTGGTCAATCTGAAGATCGACGCCTATCCGGGGCAGACATTCCCGGCGAAGATCGCCGCGATCGGCGCCACGGTGGATTCCGCCACCCGCTCCATCGCCGTGCGGGCCGTGCTGCAGAATGACGATCTGCGCCTGCGCCCGGGCATGTTCGCCAGCGTCTCGGTGGAGACCGGGGCGCCGAAGGAGGCGGTGACGCTGCCGCAGACCGCCATCGCCTACAGCTCCTATGGCGATACCGTCTATGTGGTGAAGCACGGCCAGGGCAACGCGCTGGTGGCCGACCAGGTGTTCGTGACGCTGGGGGCGACGCGGGGCGATCAGGTGCAGATCCTGGATGGGGTGAAGCCAGGCGACGAGGTTGTCACCGCCGGCCAGGTGAAGCTGCATAATGGCTCGCCGGTGGCGGTGAACAACACGATCCAGCCCAGCAACGATCCCAACCCGAACCCGCCGAACGAGTGAAAAAGCGATGAAGCGCTTTACCGATCTCTTCATCGCCCGGCCGGTGCTGGCCATCGCCGTGTCGGTGCTGATCCTGGTCATGGGCTTGCGCGCGGTGGGCACGCTGCCGGTGCAGCAATTCCCCGAGACCGAGAACGCCACCATCACCATCACCACGACCTATCCCGGCGCCTCGCCTGATACGATCGCGGGCTTCGTGACCACGCCGCTGGAAAACGCCGTCGCCCAGGTCAACGGCATCGACTACATGACCTCGTCGAGCCAGATCAGCGTCTCCACCATCACCATCAATCTGGTGCTCAACCATAATCCGGATCAGGCGCTCACCGAGGTTTCGGCGCGGGTGAATTCGGTGCTGAACCAGTTGCCCAGCGGCACCGAGCAGCCGGTGATCACGCTGGCGGTGGGGCAGTCGGTCGATGCGATGTATATCGGCTTTCGCAGCTCGGTGCTGAATGCCAACCAGATCACCGACTATATCACCCGCGTCGTGCAGCCGCAGCTGCAGGCGGTGCAGGGTGTGCAGACGGCGGAGATTCTGGGCGGGCAGAATTACGCCATGCGCATCTGGCTGGACCCGCAGAAGCTGGCCGCTTTTGGCCTCACCCCCAGCGATGTCTGGAACGCGCTCTCCACCAATGATTTCATCTCGGCTTTGGGCAACACCAAGGGCACGATGACGCAGGTGACGCTGACCGCGAATACCGGGCTGCACAGCGCCGCCGAATTCGGCCAGCTGATCGTCAAGCAGCAGAACAATGCCATCATCCGGCTCAAGGATGTGGCGAAGGTGGAGCTGGGCGCGGACAGCTACGACCAGCACGTGACCTTCGACAACAAGCTCGGCGTCTATATCGGCATCAAGGTGGCACCTGAGGCCAATCTGCTCAACGTGATTTCCGGCGTGCGCAAGATCATGCCGCAGATCCAGACCAATCTGCCGACCGGCCTGACCGGCGAAATCGTTTACGACAGCACGGTGTTCGTGAATGCCTCGATCCGCGAAGTGGTGGAATCGCTGCTTGAGGCGCTGCTGATCGTGACGCTCGTGGTATTCGCCTTCTTAGGCTCGCCGCGCTCGGTGCTGATCCCGGTGGTGGCGATCCCGCTTTCGCTGATCGGCGCCTTCGCGATGATGGCGGCGTTCGGGTTTTCCATCAATCTGCTGACGCTGCTGGCTTTGGTGCTGGCGATCGGGCTGGTGGTGGATGATGCGATCATCGTGGTGGAAAACGTCAACCGCCATCTCGATCTCGGGGAAAGCCCGATCATCGCGGCGCGCGCCGCGGCGGCCGAGCTGGGCGGGCCGATCGTGGCGATGACGGTGGTGCTGATCGCGGTCTATGTGCCGATCGCCTTTCAGTCCGGCCTCACCGGCGCGCTGTTCACCGAGTTCGCGTTGACGCTGGCGGGTTCGGTGACGATCTCGGCTGTGGTGGCGCTGACCCTGACGCCGATGCTGAGCGGGCGGTTCCTCAAACATATCGATCGCGAGCAGCCCAACTGGGAAGGCAAGCTGATCAATTTCATCGATGCCGCCTTCGCCCGTGTGCACCGCGCCTATACCAGGATGCTGCATTCCAGCCTGGAGACGGTGCCGGTGACGCTGATCTTCGCCGCCATTGTGCTGGGCAGCATCTATTTCCTCGCCGCCGGGGCGAAGAGCGAGCTGGCGCCGGTGGAGGATCAAGGCATCGTGCTGTTCAGCTCCACCTCGGCACCTGACAGCACCACCGGCCAGCGCGCCATGTGGGACAGCCATTTCAACGCCTCGCTGCTGAAATATCCTGACGTCGCGCATAGTTTCCAGATCGACGTGCCGGGCACCAACATCATCGGCGCGGTGTTGAAGCCCTGGGGCGAGCGCCGCCCCGCCGCCACGCTGCAGACGCTGATGCAGGCGGATGCCAACAAGGTGGATGCCGGCCAGCAGGTCGCGGCCTTCCCGCTGCCGCCGCTGCCGGGCTCCTCGGGCCTGCCGGTGCAGTTCGTGGTGAAGAGCACCAGCGACTTCAACGTGCTCTATCCCGACACCCAGAAGCTGCTGCAGGCGGCGCTGGCCAGCGGCAAATTCATCTTCCTGCAGAGCGATTTGAAGATCGACCAGCCGGAGGCGGAAGTGGTGATTGACCGCGACAAGGCGGCGGCACTCGGGCTGAATATGAGCCAGATCGGCGCGGCTCTGGGTGAGGCGCTGGGCGGCGGCTATGTGAATTATTTCGATCTCGATGGCCGTTCCTACAAGGTGATCCCGCAGACGCAGCGCACCGCGCGGCTGAATGTCGCGGATCTGAACGATTATTACGTGCTCTCCTCGGGGGCATCAATGTTCCGCTCTCCGCCATCGCGACGATCAAGACCAGCGTGATCCCGGAGACGATCAATCATTTCCAGCAGCAGAATTCGGCAACCTTGCAAGGCGTGGTGGCGCCCGGCGTGGCCGAGGCGGATGCGCTGCATACGCTGCAAAGCCTGGCGAAGAAAATTCTGCCGCCGGACGACACGCTGGATTATGGCGGGCTGATGCGCCAGTTCGTGCAGACCAGCAGCGCCTTCATCTTCACCTTCGCCTTCGCTTTGATCATCATCTTCCTGGCGCTGGCGGCCTTGTTCAACTCCTTCCGCGACCCGCTGATCATCCTGGTCTCGGTGCCGATGTCCATCGCGGGCGCCTTGATCTTCATCTATATCGGCATTGGCGGTCTGAGCCTGAATATCTACACCGATGTCGGGCTGGTGACGCTGATGGGGCTGGTCTCCAAGCACGGTATTCTGATGACCGAGGTGGCGAACGAGGCGCGGCTGGCCGGCATGGGCAAGCGCGAGGCGATCGAACATGCGGCCAATATCCGGTTGCGGCCGATTTTGATGACCACGGCGGCGATGGTGGTCGGCGTGCTGCCGCTGGTCTTCGCCAATGGCGCAGGTGCTGCCTCGCGCTATGCGATGGGCATGGTGATCGCGGGCGGCCTGTCCATCGGCACCTTGTTCACGCTATTCGTGGTGCCGGCGGTGTATCTGGTGCTGGCGGAAGATCATAAACCGGCATCGAACTAAATAAAGGGTTGAAAAACTTTTAAGCTGTGGCAACCTGTGCGCGCATGAAACGAAGCCGCGCCGCAAAAGGATTTGCCGAGATGCCGATGCTGGAGGCGTTGACGCCGGAGCTGCGCCCGGCGCCGATGTCGCTCGGCACGGAGGGGCACCGCGCCCGGCTGCGGGCGCGCTTTCTCACCGGCGGGCCGGAGGCGCTGGCCGATCACGAGCTGATCGAGATGACCTTGTTCCTGGCGCTGCCGCGTCGGGATACCAAGCCGATCGCCCGCGCTTTGCTGGGGCGCTTTGGCTCCTACGCCAATGCCATCTCCGCCCCGGTGCCGGATCTGCTGGGCATTGAGGGGCTGGGCGAGGCCGGGGTGGCGGCGCTGAAGCTGGTGCAGGCGGCCTCCCAGCGTCTCGCCAAGGCGGAAGTGCTCTATCGCCCGGTGCTCAGCAACTGGGACCGGCTGATGGAATATCTGCAGGCGGTGCTGGCGCGCGAGAAGATCGAGCAGTTCCGGCTATTATTCCTGGATAACCGCAACCGGCTGCTGGCCGACGAGCCGCAGGCGCAGGGCACGGTCAACCACACCCCGGTCTATCCGCGCGAGGTGGTCAAGCGCGCGCTGGAGGTGAACGCCACCGCGATCATCCTTGTCCATAACCACCCCAGCGGCGATCCCTCGCCCTCGGATGAGGATATCGCGATGACCCGCGAGATCAAAAAGGCCGCCAGCGCGCTGAGCGTGGTGCTGCACGACCATGTCATTGTCGGCAACGGGCGCTGGCTGAGCTTTCGCAAGGCGGGGCTGTTATGATGCCCAGCCTGTAAGCATGGCCAGGCGCAGCGCCACGGCCAGCCGCCCGTCCTGCTGGGGCAGCGCCGCCAGCGCCGCCGCGAACAGCGCCCGCGGCGGGATGGCGCGGCTGCGCCCGGCCAAGGCGTTGGTCTCCCCGGCGTCGCGCAGCTCATGCAGCAGCGCCAGGGGATTGGCGTACAGGAAGGTGATCTCCTCAAGATCCGCCACCGGATGGCTGAAGCCGGCGCGTTGCAGCAGCCCGGCGCAGTCGCGCAGTTCCGGAAAGGGCGAGACGCGCGGGCTGACCTTGCCGGTCAGCGCCTCCTCCGCTTCCAGCAGCGCCAGGCGCAGCTCATGCAGCGTGCCCAAGGCCGGCAGGCTGGCCAGCAGCAGCCCGCCCGGCTTCAGCGCCCGGCGCAGCTGGATCAGCGCGCCCGGCAGGTCATCCAGCCAATGCAGCGAGAGCGGGGCCACGACCAGATCATACGCCCCCGGCGCCAGGCCGAAATCGTCGGGGCCGGGCAGTATCAAGGGCCGCCCGCCGGCCAGCGCCGCCAGGCGCGGCGAGGTATCCGCGCTGTCCACCAGCATGCCGCGCGCCGCCAGCGCCGGGGCGACGGCGCCGCGTCCGCCAAAATCCAGCGCCCGCTCGAAGCGGATGGTGGTGTCGTCCAGCCGGTCCAGCAAACGCGCGGTCAGATCCTCCAGCACCGGGGCGATATGGCCCAACCGGCCGGCGGCGCGCTCACGATGCTTTACCATTGTCGCGAAATCGAAAATCCTCTGCACATGAAACCCCTGTTGCGCTGGGTTCTGGATAGCCTGCTGCCGCCCTCCTGTCTCGCCTGCCACCGGCTGGTGGAGGCGGAGGGGCAGCTTTGTCTGGACTGTTTCAAGACCGCGCATTTCATCACCGCGCCGTTTTGCGCCCGTTGCGGCGTGCCGCTGAGCATTGCCGCGCTGCCGGGGGAAACGCTGCATTGCACCGGCTGCGCGGCGTCGCCCCCGGCCTTCACCCAGGCCCGGGCGGCGCTGCGTTATGACGAGCTCGCCAAGCGGATGATCCTGCCGCTGAAATATAGCGACCAGAGCGAGGCGGCCAGCGGCATGGCCCGGCTGATGCGCCGGGCCGGGGAGGAGATGCTGCAATCGGCCAATCTGCTGCTGCCGGTGCCGCTGCACAGCGCCCGGCTGCGCGAGCGCCGCTATAATCAGGCGGCGCTGCTGGCAATCGCCCTGGCCAGGCTCTCCGGCCGGCCGGTGAGCCTTGACGTGCTGCGCCGGGCCCGCGCCACCGCCAAGCTGGAAGGGATGGGGGCGGCGCAGCGCCAGGCGGCGCTGCAGGGCGCCATCCATGTCCGCCCTTATGCCGGGCTGGCGGGCAAGCGCATTCTGCTGGTGGATGATGTGATGACGACAGGGGCGACGGCGCATCATTGCGCCCTGGCGCTGCGCGCCGCCGGGGCCGTGCGGGTGGATGTGCTGACCCTGGCGCGCGTCGCGGATCCGCGTTTGCAATGAAGGGGCGCTGAGATTCACCTTGCATTCAGCGGCACGCAAGCTAAGTGGGAGGCAAATGCCTGAAATCGAGATCTATACCCAGCCTTACTGCCCCTATTGCATGCGCGCCATGGCGTTGCTGGAGCGCAAAGGGGTGGCCTTCACGGAAATCAGCGCCCCGCACGGCACGCCGGCGCGGGAGGCGGCGATCAGCCGCTCCGGCGGGCGCACCACCGTGCCGCAGATTTTCATCGCCGGCCAGCATATTGGCGGCTGCGACGATCTGCTGGCGCTGGAGCGCGCCGGCCAGCTGGAGCCGCTGCTCACGCCATGATCCATTACCAGCTGCGCTGCGCCGCCGGCCATGAGTTCGATGGTTGGTTCCGCGATTCCGAAGGCTTCGAGAGCCAGGCGGCCGGCGGGCTGGTGGCCTGCCCGTCCTGCGGCAGTGTCGAGGTGAGCCGGGCGCTGATGGCCCCCTCGATCCCGCGCAAGGGGCGCGAGCTGGTGGTCTCGCCCGAGCCGCCGCCGGCCGATGCGCTCCCCCCCGGCCCGCAGGCCGCCGGCGGCGCGCTGCCGGATGCGGTGCGCGCGGCGCTGCAGAAGCTGCGCGAAGAGGTTGAGAAAAACTGCGACTATGTCGGCGCGGATTTCGCAGAGGAAGCCCGGCGCATCCATTATGGCGAGGCGACCCCGCGCGGCATCTATGGCGAAAGCTCAGAGGAGGAGGCCGAGTCCCTGGCCGAGGACGGCATCGCCTTCGCCCGTATCCCCTGGGCGCCGCGCAACGATAGCTGAGCCATGCGCGAGATCATCTTCTCCGCCGATGATTTCGGCCTGACCGAAAGCGTCAACGAGGCGGTGGAGCATGCGCATCGCGAGGGCGTGCTGGGCCAGGCGAGCCTGATGGTCGCGGCCCCCGCCGCAGAGGACGCGGTGCGCCGGGCGCGGACGCTGCCGGGGCTGAAGGTCGGGCTGCATCTGGTGCTGGTGGATGGCGATTCGCTGCTGGGCCATGCCCGCCTGCCGCGCATCACCGGCCCGGATGGGCGGTTTTCCACCAATCAGGCGGCTTTGGGTGTGCGCTATTTCTTCTCGCCCGCGGCAAGGCGGGAGCTGCGCGCCGAGATCGAGGCGCAGTTCGCGGCCTTCGCCGCCACCGGGTTGGAACTGCACCATGCCGACGCGCACAAGCATTTCCTGCTGCACCCGACCATCGCCCGGCTGATGATCGAGATCGGCCGGCGCTACGGGCTGAAGCGGCTGCGCGTGCCGGCCGAGCCGCCGGCGGTGATGGCGGCCCTGGGCGAGCGCGTCACCTTCGGGGACCGCGCCTTATATGGCTGGACCCGGCTGCTGCGCGCCCAAGCGCGCGGGCTGGAGGTGCCGGACCAGGTGTTTGGGCTGAAATGGTCCGGGCATGTGACGGCCGCGCGCATCGCCAGGCTGCTGCCGCTGGTGCCGGACGGGCGGACGGAAATCTATACCCACCCCGCGACGCGGCGGGATGCGGCGCTGGTGCGGCTGATGCCGGATTATGAGCATGTGGCGGAATTCGAGGCGCTGCTCGCCCGCTATGGCGTCTAGGGCATCAAGCTTTTAGCTTGATGCTCTAGATTTTGTTTTAGCGAGCAATTTCATGTGTTTATTTTGACGCTGGCGCGTCAACCTAAACACATATTGCTTTAGGTTCTGTCTGCATTCATCGTAGCCAGATCATGGCGCAAGCGAGATGCACGAACCCCATGAAGGCTTTGATGGTTTTCTCGCATCGGAGTGCGATCCTTCGGAAGCGTTTGAGTTTGTTGAAGAAGCACTCGAGCTGATGGCGTTCCTTGTAGAGCCTCCAATCGATTGGCGGGATGATGGCGCGGCTGGGATTAGGCTTGATCTGGGCGGTTGCGCCGAGATCATTGGCAATGAAGGCGCGTAGCGGGTCGGCGTCGTAAGCGGCATCGGCGATGACGTGGCCGACGCCCTGCAAGCCCTTCAGGAGGGTTTGCGCCTGCGGGCAATCGCCATGATGTCCCGGCGTCGGATGGATGCGCAGCGGCAAGCCGAGCGCGTCGACGGCGGCGTGCAGCTTGGTTGTCAGCCCCCCGCGTGAACGGCCGATAGCGGCAATTTCAGCCCCCCTTTTGCCCCTGCCGCATCGGCATGGACTTTCGAGATGGTGCTATCAATCAGGACGTATTCAAAATCCGGCGTGTCGGCCAGAGCATGGAAAAGCGTCTTCCATACGCCAGCATGAGACCAGCGCCGGAAACGCGCATGCACCGCCGTCCATTTGCCAAATACCTCCGGCAAATCCCGCCACCGCGCCGCATTACCAGCCATCCAAAGGATCGCATCAACAAACAGCCGGTTGTCGACCCCGCTCCGCCCAGGCGTGCCAACACGCCCAGGAAGATGCCCCTCAATCCGGCTCCATTGCTCGTCCGTCAGTGTTCGTCTGCTCAAGGCTCGAATCCTCCTCAAGCCTTGAATCAGAACTCTAACACTACTTTGGCATATTTTTATTAGTGTTTTTTGTCAGTGGCTTGTCACAGTGCGGGCATCTTTGAGGTGGCGGCCGCGCGAAGAGATTGAGGATCTCGTTTCTGATTGCCGGCATGGTCGGTTGCGGTGGTGGCCCCTCGATCCTTTTTTTTTCGTCCCGCTGCTTTGAGGCAGCGGGATTGAAGGAAGGCGTAGGCGATCATTGTCATCAGGGCATGTCGATGTAGCCCAGCCCAGGACCTGCCCTCAAAGTGATCAAGGCCAAGTTCCTCTTTGAGTTGCTGGTGGGCCTGTTCGCAGACCCACCTGGCTTTTATCGCGGCGGCCAGCGTCTTGATGGTGGTATCGGCCGGCAGGTTTGACAGATAGTATTTTTGCTCGCCTGTCGAACGCCGCTCGCCGACGAGCCACACCTCCTCGCCCGGCATGCACTGTACGCGATTATCGAGCATTCGATGCTTATGGCCGTCGGCCACCCGAACACGGCAGGCGGCAAAGAGGCATGTCAACCCACCTTTCGTGCCCTGACGCCAGGTGATCTTTTTCCATTTTTTCCCGGTCAGCATTAGCTCTGCGGAGATCGGAGCCTGGTCAGGGACATGGTATTTTCGGCGTCTCCCCGCTTTTGCAACGGGGAAGGACAGGGCTATATCGGCCGGATAGACGTTCTGGCGCCGGGACAGCCCCACCGCCCATAGCAGACCACGCTCGCTCAAAGCTTCGCGAAAAGGCCCGCTTGATCCGTACCCCGCATCGGCAAGCACACAACCAAAACGCGCGCCGGAAGCGATGACACGGTCGATCTCCTCAATGGCAATTTCCGGCTTTGTTCGCATGGACTGTCGATCCGCCGGCACACGGGCCCGCGCCATGCGTTTGGGATCGTCCGTCCAGCTCTGCGGCAGAAATAGCCGAAGACCGACCATCACCGGCACCTCGCGCGAAGCAAGCGTAACCGAAACCAGCGACTGACAGTTGGCGGTCTTGCCAAGTGCGGAAGCATATTGCGGCGCAACGCCAACCGAGTTGCGTCCCTTCTTCGGCAAGGCGGTGTCGTCGATGATCAACCAGCTATCATTGCCGCCAACCAGTTTGTCGGCCTCGACCAGCAGAGCCGCTTCCAACGGCGCCGCATCCCAGACGCTGCTGCCGATGAAATGGTGAAGCTGGTCATAATTTATGCCGTTATCACGGGCCGCCATCGGCTGAACGCTCTTGCGATCGCCAGGGCCAATCAGCCCAGCCACATAAGCAGGACACATCCGCCGGCGCGTGCTATGCCCAAGCGCATCCAAGAATGGTTCAAGCCAGCGCTCAAGCTCCTCGGTCCAATCCAATCTCACGGCCGCCATGGTCAGCCTCATTAATGCCGACCACCCATGAATCAGTCAAAAACCGATTCGGGAATCCTAGAATCTTCTGTGATTAGGTTGACGCATATCCTGCGTGTTTGAGGTAATTTGTGCATTCTTCTGGCGGGAAGTGATCGAGCAGTGACCCGATGCGCCGCCATGTGGCTTCGACGGTTCTCTCGGCGGCTTTTCTGAGTAGGGTTTTGAGCTTTGCGAAGACCTGCTCGATGGGATTGAGGTCTGGGCTGTAGGGCGGCAGGAAGAAGAGTTTGGCGCCGGCTTTTCTTATGGCATCGCGCGCTGTCTTGGCCTTGTGGCTGCCGAGATTGTCGAGGATGACGACATCGCCGGGGCGCAGCGTCGGCACCAGAAATTGCTCGACATAGGCGGTGAAGCTGCGGCTGTTGATGGGGCCATCGAGTACACAGGGCGCGGTAACCTTGTCGGCCCGCAGGGCGGCGATGAAGGTCAAGGTTTTCCAATGCCCGTGCGGCACCTTGGCGTGCAGCTTTTGCCCACGCCGGCAGCGCCCATGGGTGCGGGTCATGTTGGTTTTGGCCCAGGTCTCGTCGATAAACACCAGGCGAGACGCGTCAATTTTTCCCTGATACCGCCGCCAACGCGCCCGCTTGAAGGCGATGTCAGGCCGGTCCTGCTCGGCGGGCAGCACGGTTTTTTTTAAAGCTGATGCCCTCAGCGCGGAAGAACCGCGACAACATGCCGATGTCGGCGCGCACGCCACGCTCTTCCCACAGGCGCACGCTCAACGCCGCCAGCGTGATGTCGGCCTGCTCCTCAATGACCGCCAAAAGCCAGGCGCGCTCAGGCTTCACCTTCGAGGGCCGGTGGCCACCAGTGCCAGCGCTGCGTCGGTCACCAACCCGATGCAGGCGCTGAACCCATTTGATAGCAGACGATGCGCTCACGCCAAAACGTCGCGCCGCGGACCGGCAAGTCTCCTCACCGCTCTCCACAACCGAAATCACGCGTTCACGCAAATCAGAAGAATAAGCTCGGGGCATCAGCACTGGTCTCCTCAACCAGTCCTAATCGTGAATCACATCAGCCCCGCGTCGGTAAAGAGATACGATTCAAGCTATTCGCAGAGGACTCTAAAAATGAAAATCTACCGAATTTTCTGCCAAAGTAGTGCTAAAACAAAGGGCACTGCGCGGCATCGCCCTCGGCCGTAAAGCATGGCTGTTCGCCGGATCAGACCGCGGCGGCGAGCGTGCGGCCGCAATCTACAGCCTTATCGTCACGGCATTATGCCGCGCGCGGCATAAGGCTGTGTTGATAAGGGACGCGAGTATCGCCCAGCTCTCACCGCCGCCGGCCGAACCGGCGAAGAGTGAATTTTTTCTACCCAAGGCAATGGGCCTGATTCTGCGCTCGACAATATTGTTGTCCACTTCCACCCGGCCATCGTTCAGGAACACGCACAGCCCGGCCCAATGGCCCAGCGTGTAGCGGATCGCCTTGGCCAGGGTGGATTTGGCCGAGACTTCCGCCAACCTGTCGAGCAGCCAAGGCTTGAACGCCTCCAGCAGAGGCAGGGTTTCCGCTTGGCGCCTGGCCACGCGCGTCTCGGGGCTGGTGCCGCGGATACGTGTCTCGATGCGATAGATTTCTGCAATACGCCGCAGCGCTTCCGCGGCAACCGGGCAATCCGTTGCCTTGTGCACCTCAAAAAACTTTCGCCGCGCATGCGCCAGGCAAAAAGCCAATGTCACCGGGCCACCGGCGCGGCCATCCTTGGTCAGCCGGTTATAGCCGGCATAGCCATCAACCTGCAGCACGCAAGCTCTGCCCGCCAGATGTTCCTCGACATGCTGACCTTTGCGATCCTCGGCATATACATACACCACCGCTGGCGGCGATGCCCCGCCCCAGGGACGGTCATCGATCGCATAAGCCCAAATCCTTGCAATGCGCGTTCGTTTGCGGGTGCGGTCCTGAACCGGCAAGGGCGTATCATCGCAGAATATTTTGGGAGCGCTCAGAACGATCGAGCGGAGCAATTCATGCAGCGGTCTCAGCCACCAGGCCAGCCGGGCGACCCAATGCACCAGGGTCGAGCGATCGAGCATGATCCCCTGGCCGGCCAGTATTTGCGCCTGCCGGTTCAGCGGCGTGTGCCAGGCGAATTTCATCACCGCCACATGCACGAGCAATGCCGGGGTTGGCAGCCCGCCATCGACCGGCCGCGGCGGCGCCTTTGCCTGCACAACCGCCCCCTCGCAAGAACGGCAGCCATAGCGCGGCCGATGAATGCGTTTGACGCGCAACATCGCCGGCACCACGTCGAGCATCTCGCTGACATCCGCGCCGATCACATGCAGCTCCCCCTGGCAGCAGGGACAAGCCTGGCTTGCCGGTTCGATCGTGATGTCCACCCGCGGCAGGTGCGCCGGCAGCCCGCCAATATTGCGCGCCGCTTTTGCCCGCTTTGGCCGGTTTGTGTTTGCCGGCACCGGCAATGTGGCGGGTTCCACCGGCGTGCCGGAAAAATCTTCCAAACCGAGCGGCAATTGGGCTTCGGGTCCAACCTGTTTCTCGGATCGTGCGCCAAACAACGCCCGCTTCAGCGCCGCCACAACGGCCCGGAGAGTCTCGTTCTCCGCCCGAAGTGCTGCATTCAATGCCAGCAAATGCGCCGGATCATGCGGGGAATGTTGGTCATCCGGCATGCCGGAAAGATACCAAACAAGCCTGCCGCGCCGCCAGGAAATTACGGCGATTTTTGCAGATTTTCCGGCGGGATCAAGGGCCTCACTGGCGCCGGCGTGCGCGCCGCAATCTGCGTCCAATCCATGCCGGCAAAGAGCAAGCGCATCTGCGCGGGGCTTAAGCTGACGGCCCCGTCCTGCACCGGCGGCCAGGTAAATCCGCCCGCCTCCAACCGTTTGGTGACCAGGCAAAGCCCCGTACCATCCCAAAGCAGCAGCTTAAGCCGGTCCGCGCGCTTGGCCCGGAAGACGAAGACATCGCCCGCAAATGGATCGGCCGCCAAAACTTGCGCAACCTGAGCCACAAGCCCGTCCATGCCTTTGCGAAAGTCCACTGGCTTGGATGCCACCATCACCCTTAAACCAGGCCGGGCCGGAATACCCAGGATCATCGGACAGGACCAATCAGACCGAGCACCTGACGCAAAACAGCCGGATCAACCACGCCTTCCACACGGATACGGGCACGCCCGATCTCTATCTCAATCGATCCCACAGCTGGGGGCCGGGCAGAAGGCAGTCCATCCGGCTCAGCCGCGGGATCGCAAGCCACGTCATCGACAATACGCAACGGCACAAAATCCCCCGCCGCCGCCAGATCATTTATCGCCTGCCGGCGCCATGTCCAAAGCAGGCCCCGGCTCACCCCATAACGGCGCGCAACATCCGCAATCACCGCACCAGGCACAGCACTCGCGGCAAGAATTTCCGCCTTCTCCTCCCGCGTCCAATCCCGCCGCCGGCGCCGCCCGGTGATCAGCTCGACACGATGATACTCAATGTCCTCATGACTGTGCTGATGTCTGGCATTAGGACCGTCAGTTGCCACAGCGTCACCCCACACAAATTTAGGGGAACAATGTCCAGTAATTCAAACCGCGCCGCGAGGTGGGAGGCTCACGCCGGTTACAGTACTTTATAATATTGGCTTCTTGGTGAAATCTCTTCGAATTTTGGTAAAGTTCCCAAACCATCGAAGGTCTGTATAGCGATGAAGGCTGCATGATGAGTCAGAGCATCCAACGGCTGAAACAACCGCCGCCGTATAATCTCATAGGTCTCATTGCCCGAGGCCGGCAGCCACGGTGAATGCACACGCCCGAACACGCTTTCCAATCGCTTCAGCGCCGCCACGCCTTTATCGCCGCCCGCCTGCAAATTGCTCTCCGGCAGCGAGCCGATGATGAGTATCCCCGGCACCATTTTTGCCGCTTCTGTGAGCGACTGTATGAACGACAAAAACGGCTCGAACCGTTCATCCGGCAATTGCCGCGCATAGGCCACCAGCTCATCCAGCAGAATCAACGCCGGGCCGGAACGCTTGAACAGCTCGACCAACCGCGCGGAGCCCGGATTTGTTTCTGCGCTCTCAGCCTCCGCAACCAGCGCAAGCCCTTCTGCTCCTGCCAGGCGCCAGGCGATATAGCCCCACAAGGTTTTCACCTTCGGCCCGTCCTTCAGCGTCAGATGCGTATCCACCCCCGCGGCGGTGCCGACGAATGCGGCCACCTTCGTAGGCCGCCATGCCGTCACCCCTGCTTTTGCAGCAAGCTCGGGCACACCTTTCAGCGGCCCCAACTTGCTCGCCTTTGCCAGATGATACGCCGCCAACATTGTATGTGTCTTGCCGCCACCAAACGCGGTTTGCAGGCCGATCACTGGGTCGCCACCTTTGCTCCCTAGCCGTTCCAGCACCGTGTTCAGCACGCGCTGCATCCCTTCAGTCAGTCAGGAAGGTGATGCCGAAAAATCCGTTGGCCGTAGCGTAATCGCTCACAGCGTCCACATTGCCGGAATCTACTGCGAACAAGTCCGCCGCGAATTCCGCCTGCCGGAACCGCGCCTCCATCACATCCGCATGCGGCAGCGCCACCTCGATCCACGGTTTCAGTTTCGTGGCCGGAGCGTCTTCCGGCTGCGCGAGGGACAAGGTGGGACGGGCTTCCGGCGTGGGTGCGGGGGCTGCCGCCACGCCGGAGGTCCGCTGCGCTTCGTATAGTTGTTTCACCTCTGCCGTGATGCTTTCCGCCGCTTTCACTGCGCGCAGGAGTTCCAGAATTGCGTCCAGATAGCGCAGAGCCTCGGCATCTTGCAGCGGCAGCGTCAAATGCGACGTGCTGTTGCGTGCGTCGAATGCGACCGTGACGAAACTGCGAATCCGGTGCCGCTCGTTGCGGGAAAACCCCTCCTGAAATGTCTCGTTCCAATTATCCAAAATCGTCTTTAGCAGCCCGTACACGTCCAGCGGCGCGTTGACAGCACTGCCCGCCGCGCGGCTGGCATAATGCAGCCAGCTTGCCCCATGCCTGGCCTTCATCTTGGCTTCGACGAATGGTCGTAAACCATCTTGCAGATGGTCCAACCCTTCCCTCACGCGCCGCAACGTTTCCTTCGCCGCTGACATTTTTAGGCCCCCAGATCGAACAAATCACGTTCCCTTGGTGCGCCTTTTGGCGCCAGGGTCTCAATATTCGCCGCCTTGTCTTCCAGCTTCGGCCAAATCTCGGCGAGTTCGTTGTAAACCAGCGCCTCGGCTGACCAGCCTTTTTGCGTCGCAATCTCGAACAGCCGATAGGCCAGCTTGCGAGCCTCGGCGGATTTTTGTCCCATGCCGGCGACTAACCGTGCTGCATCGTCCTCCCCGCCATCATCGGCACGAAGCGTGCGGGCGACATGCTGCACGCATTCCCACACGGTCAGGTGCGTGTCCTTGGTCGGACTCCAATCCGACGGTAGTTTCTCCCGCGCGGTGAGAGCCGCCTTGCCCTTGCGATCCTCGAACACTTCGGAATGAAACAAAGCGCGTTCAGATGTGTTCTTGGCCGTGCAGAGCATGATGAGATCGCCCGAAGGCCGTGCATCGAACCCGTAAGAACCATACCACACCAGCGCCACTTGGGTTTCGGCATCGAATGTCGCGTCAAGCTCGTTCTCTATTTCCTCCCACACACGGTTGATGAGTGCCAGCGCAGTTTTCACGCTCATGGCACTGTCATCGTCTTCTAGAATTTTTGCGTGGCGCGAGAACGCGCCCATACCTGGACCGATAACCGATTGCTGCATATCTACCGGCCCAACGCCTGCTTTGCGGATATTCTCGATGGCGTCGGGTAGTTCACGTTTCAACAACCGGAGGAACTCGCCGCGGGTGATGGTCGGCGCATCAGCCTGTCGCTTTCGGCAGACGAGGACTACAGCAGATGCTAGAACATTCATTTTCGACTTCAAATTGGTCGTGTATTCCATTCGCATGGGCCACGTACCATCGACAATAAATCCTGCATCGACGACAGACTGTAAAAACGAAGACCAGACAGCAGAAGTAATGCCGTCTTGCTTTACCTCAGAACCTGACCGAAAAAGATAGTTGAGCGATTTCAGTTAGTTGTGATTCTGTTGGTTTGCAACAACTGACGGAATCACGATGACTTGGACTGAAACCGCTCGGCAGCGATACTGCCGGGATGATCTGCGCTATGCAAGCAACCTTACCGATGTCGAATGGGCTTTGATTGCGCCATTTATGCCAGCGCCTGCGCGGCGGGGGCGGCCGCGCTCTGTGTCGCTGCGCGTGATTGTTGAAGCGATTCTCTACATACTGTCCACTGGCTGCCAGTGGCGGCAACTCCCCAGGGAGTTCGCGCCCTTCACGACGGTGCAGGCGTATTTCTACCGCTTCAGCCGTGATGGCACGCTCATGCGCATTAACCGCGCCCTGGTCGCGCAGGCGCGGGAATTGGCTGGGCGCTCGGCATCGCCAACGGCGGGCGTGATCGATAGCCAGTCGGTGAAAACGACCGAGGCCGGCGGGCCGCGCGGGTTTGATGCGGGCAAGAAGATCAAGGGACGCAAACGGCATATCGTCACGGATACACTCGGGAACCTCGTGGGCGTGGTTATCCATCCCGCCGATGTTCAAGACCGCGACGGTGCGCCCGACGTGCTCAAATCTATCCACAAGAAATACCCGTCGCTGCGGCACGTCTTCGCCGATGGCGGCTATGCCGGGCCTAAACTGCAAGGACGCCTCGAAAAAATAGGGAAATGGACTATCCAAATCGTAAAGCGCTCCGACAATGCAGAAGGTTTCGAACTCCTGCCTCGTCGATGGGCGGAAACAGCAAAGGTTCCGCCGGCGTAAGCCGGTGGAAGGCTGTTGGAGGGGGTCGAGAGAACCTTTGCCCGGCTCGGCCGATGCCGCCGTCTCGCCAAGGATGTCGAGGCAACAATCGCCAGCGCAACCGCTTGGGTCCTGCTCGCACACATCCGCCTGCTTACAAGAAAAATTACACGAAAAGGTTAGGCCCATTATCATTCAGAGTCAGGTTCTCAGACTGCTTGAAGGCATAGTATATAGCCTGCGGAAAAGCAGCGTTAGCTTCATATGCCATCGAAGACAAGGCCTCATACATGCCCTTCATAAATTTGCTTTCGGACGCCTGTCTTCCCCCATCTAGATGGGGTTGGGCCACTAATTCTTCGTCCTTAGGAACACTTAGCCGCCTAAATAGATCCTCATATCGGCTTCCCAGATAATCTCTAAGCCACGCATAGAAAAAATCTGATATATCGCCATAACCAATGTTGTCGTAATATGGTGGGTCCGTCGAGATAACAATCGATTCCTTAGCAAAAGTTCTTCTTCTTGCATCCGCATTCAAAATATTTGCAAGGCCAACATTTGCGAATAACTTATCCAAGTTCTTCGCCGTTTGTTCGACGCCCAAAAGATAGTTTCCAGAATAACTGCAAAACGGATTTGCCTCCGTATAGTCCCAAACCATTGGCAATGATTGCCTGCCAAAAGTGGAAAAGAGCTTTTCTGCTCCGCATGTTCCATGCACAGATCGAAGACCAGTAATTAGCTGCCTTATCGACTGAAAAAGCCAAATACGTTGCTAGAGCGTCTAGTGTCATGATCGATAAATATCTATGATTATGCTGGATTGAAATGGCATGATCAATGGGCAAGGTCGCGGTAGCAATTGAACTTGATGAGGGGGAGCGCACGGAACTTGAGCGGCTGAAGCGAGGGCGCAAGGTCTGGGCTGGGTTGTCTCGCCGCGCGAGTATTGTTCTTCTGGCTGCCGATGGTTTGCAAAATAAGGAGATAGCAGCGCGGCTTGGCTGCACCCAGATGACGGTCTCGGTCTGGCGCAAACGCTTTGCCACCGATCGGCTTGATGGATTGTATGATGAACCCCGTCCCGGCGCGCCGCGCAAGATTGGTGACGAAGCAATCGCAGACACGATCCGTTTGACGCTGGAAACGCTGCCCGAAGGTGCCACGCATTGGTCGCTGAGATCGATGGCACGCAGAACCAACTATGCCCCCTCGACGATCCACCGCATCTGGCAGGCGTTTTCGCTGAAACCTCATCGTACCGAGACCTTCAAGCTCTCCACCGATCCGCTGTTTGTTGACAAGGTGCGCGATATCGTCGGGCTGTACATGGCGCCGCCCGAACGTGCCATGGTTCTATGCGTTGATGAAAAGTCGCAGATACAGGCACTTGATCGCACTCAACCGCTGCTGCCGATGCGCCCCGGCCAGATCGAACGGCGCAGCCATGACTATACGCGCCATGGCACGACATCGTTGTTCGCAGCACTCAATATCGCAACCGGCAAGATCATCGGCAAATGCTATCCCAGGCACCGCTCTACAGAATTCAGAAAGTTCCTTGACCGTGTCGAAGATGCCGTACCGAGCGATCTCGACATCCACATCGTCATGGACAATTATGCCACGCACAAGACCCAGGTTATCCGTGATTGGTTTGCCAAACGCTCGCGCTGGCATGTGCATTTCACCCCGACCAGCGCCTCGTGGATCAACCAGGTCGAGCAGTTCTTCGCAATGCTGACCGAAAAGCAGATCCAGCGCGGTGTCCATCGTTCAACCACGGAACTCGAAACCGCCATCCACACCTTCATCGATGCTCGAAACAACGATGCAAAGCTGTTCAAATGGACCAAATCCGCCGATGACATACTCGCGTCTATCAGGCGTTTTTGCCTCGCCACCAAATAAATCAGGGAAACTTCAGAATCAGGACACTAAATCGCGGTTTCGCCCTCCGGGGCGGGGGCGCGACGGTTGGCCAATGCGGCCTGGACCAAGGGCACGGCCCGGCTGGTGGCGCTGGCCAGCGCCGCGGTGAGGATCAGCGGCACCAGGAAATCCTGCCCGACGCGGGTAAAGCCGAACATCAGCGCCACCGCGGTGAAGGGCATCTCCATCGAGACACCGAGAAAGGCGGCGGCGCCGACCAGGGCGAAGGCACCGGCCGGCACCGCCGGCAGCACCATGTTCCAGCCCAGCACGAGCAAGGTGGAGAGCAAGGCGCCGACGGTCAGCCCTGGCGTCAGCACCCCGCCTTCCGCGCCGGCCCAGAGGGCGCCGGCGATGGCCGCCAGCTTCAGCCCCAGCAATGCCAGCGTCAGATGCAGCGGCAGAGCGCTCTCCAGCCCGAGCTGGATCGGCCCCTTGCCATTGCCGGGCAGCTGCGGAAAGGCCATGGCGGCCAGGCCGATCAGGGTGAACACCGCCAGGCAGCGGCGGATGAGGCGGGCATCGGTGCGCATATGTTTGCGCGCGGCGGCGGTGAGGCGGGCGAAGCCATGCCCGGCCAGCCCGATGATGGGGGCGGCCAGCACGCACAGCACCAGCAGCGGCGCGGACAAGGTGAAATCCGGGATGTGATATTGCGGCACATCGCCCAGCACCGACCAGGCGAGCATGGCGGCGATGCAGGAGCTGGCCAGCGCCATCAGGATCGAGCGCGGGTCGAGCCGCAGGATCAGCACCTCCAGCGCGAACACCGCGCCGCCCAGCGGCACGTTATAGACCGCCGCCAGCCCCGCCCCGGCGCCGCAGCCGAGCAGGATTTTCGCCTCCTCCCCGGTGATGCCGGCCCAGGCGGTGAGGCGCTGCGTCAGCAGCGCGGCGATTTCGCGCGGCGCCACCTCCCGCCCCAAGGGCGAGCCCATGGCGACGGTGATGATCTGCAGCAAAGCGTGGCCGGTGGTGCTGGCATAGGGCATCTGCTTACCGCTGCTGGCGGCGGATTTGATGCTGACCAGCTTGGCGCCGCGATTATACACCGCCCACCAGCCCAGCCCCGCCACCAGCCCGGCGCCGGCAAGCGCCAGCGCGCGGTGCCAGGGCGGCACGGCGGCGACGGCGGTGAGGAAACTCTCCGGCCCGACCAGATCCCGCAGACTGTAGCCATAGGTGACATGCTGCACGGCATGCAGCAGCAGCGCCATGCTGCCGCCGCCGATCCCGCCGGCGACGCCGACCAGGATGGTCACCAGGGCCAGTTTCAGGGAATGCCGCGCCGTGCCGCTCATTGGAAAATGCTCCTTGTCTCCAGCGATGCTTTGCGCGATTTTGAATCGAAATAACAGTTATATTTGTTATTGTGGTTTGTTATAAGCAGACTCATGGACCTGTTGCTCGATCCCGTTCTGCTGCGCAGCTTCGTCGCCGTCGCCCAGGCGGGCGGGTTTTCCGCCGCCGCCCGGCAGCTGGGGATCAGCCAGTCCGCCGTCAGCCAGCATGTGGCGCGGCTGGAGGCGCAGACCGGCAAGCGGCTGCTGGCGCGCGATACCCACCATGTGCGGCTGACCCCGGATGGAGACGCGGTGCTGCCCTTCGCCCGGCAGGTGCTGGGGGCGAATGCCAGGATCGGCGAATATCTGGCCGGCGGGGCGCTGCGCGGGCGCATCCGCTTCGGCGCCTCGGAGGATTTCGTGTTCTCGGCGCTGCCGGAGCTGCTGGCGGATTTCCGGGACCGGCATGAGCAGGTGGATCTCGAACTGACGGTGGGGTTGAGCGAGGATTTATATGAGCGCTTCGATGCCGGGCAGCTGGATTTGATTCTGGCCAAGCGCCGGGAGGGGGATGTGCGCGGCCAGCGCGCCTGGGTGGATGAGCTGCGCTGGGTGGGGCGCAAGGGGCTGGCGCTGGCGCCGGGGGCGCGGGTGCCGCTGGTGATCTATCCGCCGCCGAGCATGACCCGCAAACGCGCCTTGGCGGTGCTGGACGCCAACCGCATGCCCTGGCGCGTGGCTTGCACCAGCGGCAGTCTGAGCGGGCTGCGCGCGGCGGCGATGGCGGGGCTGGGGGTGGTGCCGCTGGCGGCGGAACTGATCCCGCCCGGGCTGGAGGACGTGCCGCCGGGGGCGTTGCCCTCGCTGGGGCCGGTGGAGTTCGTGCTGCTGGGCGGCCGCTATGGCGGCAGCGACGCGGTGACGGCGCTGGGGCAGGTGCTGCTGGCGGGCCGGGGACGGCTGCGCGGGGGGTAGGGGGAGCGGAACGGCTGGTTCTGCGTCGTTGGCCGACCCAACCCAAGCGGTCATTCAATCGGACAATGACAGACAGCCTCTATATTGTGTCCGTCAGGGTCAAGCACAAAGGCGCCGTAATAATCGTCATGATAATGAGGTCTAAGCCCTGGTGCGCCGTTGTCGCGACCACCTCCGGCGAGCGCGGCTGCATAGAAAGCATCAACCGCAGCGCGGTTCTTGGCGACAAACGCTATGTGCATTCCCGTTATAGGTTTGGGATTTTTTCCACCAATCCAGAAATAAGCCTTTTCTTCGGACCCATAGCCAGAAAAATTTGCTTCGCCATCATACACGCGCATGATGTTCAATGGTGCAAGGGCTTGATCATAAAACAACCGCGACTTTTCAAGATCACACACTTTGATCGTTACATGGTCAAGCATGATCTTCTCTATGATGTGGTGGGTTTTTAGCGCACGGTTTCACACTCAGAGCCTGCCGTCTAGCGTCAGCTCTCAGGCGGTAATCAAGCGGCGACATTGGGCCGTCCTCTGCCGGTACGACTGCCGGCAGTCAATGGCGGGTTACTCTGTTTTTTCCCTCTAAAGCGGTTGGGCAGCAACTGGCCCAGCCCCGCCAGAAAGAGAATGGTTTTGTTTTACTTCCAGATTGATCCGGCGGAGTAGTGTGTGTGTGGTAACATTGTAACGTTCTGCAACAGCTTTGAGCGAGTGGTTTTCGTACTTGATGAGCCGCATGGCGTCGAGGCACTGCTCATGAGTCAATGACGGTGGGCGTCCAACATGTTTACCTTTAGCCCTCGCGGCAGCCATGCCGGCGCGGGTCCGCTCACTGATTAAAGTGCGTTCGAACTCGGCTAGGGCGGCCATCATGTGAAAAACCAATCTGCCCCCCGACGAGGTGGTATCAATATTCTCATTCAGAGAATGAAACCTGACCCCCTTTTCCCCCAGTTGATCAAGCAGTTGAATCAGATTGACGAGAGACCGGCCTAGCCGGTCGAGACGCCATACCACAAGCTTGTCTCCAGCCCTTAGGGTTCGGAGAGCTCTGTTGAGGTTGGGCCGACTTGCGAGGCTCCCGGAGATGCCTTGATCAGAGAAAATCTTCTCACACCCTACTGCTTTAAGAGCGTCGATTTGAAGGCTCAAATTTTGCTCGTCCGTTGACACGCGGGCGTACCCAATGGTGCTCATTTGCTGTCCCATAATCGAATTAACATTCTCAGCATATGGGCGCGTAGAGGAAGAAGAGACCGAGACCAATAGCGACTGGGATATTGACAAAAAGGGGTCCCTTTTCACTAACAATCGAAAGGACAACCCAGATCCAAAAACTTGATAATTCAAGCTAACGGTAGAGCTGTCGGTCATAGCTTTTGCTTCTCTTAAATAAGGGACCCCTAATAAGGAGAGAAGTATGAATATATTTAGAAAAATTAACAAAATAGATAATTTTTCTAACTACACTTGGGACAAACGTGGGGAAAACCGCTTCGTTTGTGTAGGCTTGGCTTCAGTCAGTCGTCCGGGGGCCAGAAAGCCATGGGTTGTCATGGTTCCACGCGCAGCTGACGAAAATGGTTTGAGCCCATGGGGGCTCATGGCTGACAACGCAGGCATTCGAAACTTCTCGTCGGCGGAAGACGCCATAAAAGAGGCGGAAGCATATCTCGACATGTTCGATGAATATCATCAGTCATATTCAGGTGATTATCTCGATCTGTCGTGCAAGAATTTGCTTATTTCTGGCACCGAAACTTAGAAAATCTTACAAATGAACCCGAATCATTCGAATGTTACGCTGCCTTTTCCAGCGAGCAAGCGGGATCGGAGAAAGGCTGCATGCTGCCGAATACTTTGGGGTGGTAAGCTGCTTTTTAGCAATAAGCGGCCAGCTGGTATTGACTGTTTGGTTGTCGAATTATCGAAGATAGGCGCGCGTGTTGAAACTGAATGGTTGACGCAAGTTCCAGAAAAATTTTATTTCCAGGCAGGAACCCAAGACCCACGGCTTGTCCGCCGCGTGTGGGTCATGGGAAAAGCAATTGGATTGGAATTCATTGACTGATCTTTCTATCATAGAGCCGCAGCCAACAGTATTCCGTTCACGTCCTGCGATGACCAGCGTGGAGCTTTTATCATAAATGGGGGCAAGCTCTCCATATCGGCTGACGGAGCACAGGAATCGCTGCGCGTTCGCAGATCAAAAATCTAGTGGATTCCGAGACCGTTTGTAGCCCTTCAAGCGTGCAGCAATCGGCCCATCTCGCCCCCTCAAACCTCCTCCCGCAAAAACCGTCCGATCCCCGTCACCGCTTCCGAGAGCGAGGATTTGATGATCCTTGCCTGTTCCGGAAAAGCCGTGAGCAGTCTTGAGGGGAAGGCGCGGTCGAGCAGGACGAAGACGCCGCGGTCGTCGGCGCGGCGGATCAGCCGGCCGAAGGCCTGGCGCAGGCGCAGCCGGACGATCGCGTCGTCGTAATCCTTCGGCGCGCCGTGGCTGAGATGGGTGCGCCTGGTGCGGTGGAGAATGTCCGGGCGGGGCCAGGGGGTGCGCTCGAACACCACCAGCCGCAGGGCATTGCCGGGGATATCGACGCCGTCGCGCATCGCATCGGTGCCGAGCAGGCAGGAATGCTCCTCGGCGCGGAAGATGTCCACTAACGTCGCGTTATCCATCGCGTCGACATGCTGGGCGTAGAGCGGGATGTTCTTCGCCTCCAGCGGCGCGGCGATTTTCGCGTGCACGGCGCGCAGGCGCGAGATCGCGGTGAACAGCCCGAGCCCGCCGCCGCCCGCCGCCTCGAACAAAGCCTTGTAGGCGCCGGCGAGCTGGCCGAGATCCTGGGTGTTGACGTCCGAGACCAGCACCACGCGGGTGCGCGCGCCGTAATCGAAGGGGCTGTCGAAGGCGGCGCGGATGGCGGGGGCGGCGAGATGAGCGGCACCTGTGCGCGCCTCGGCATTTTCCCAGGCCTCTTCCATGTCCGTGCCGTCGCGCAGCGTGGCGGAGGTGATCAGCAGCCCATGCGCCGGGGCGGCGATGGATTGAGTGAAGGCTTCCGTCGGGTCCAGCAGATGCGAGAGCAGGGCGATGTCCTTGTCCGTGCCGGCCTCGCGGTCCAGACGCAGGAATTCGATGCGCGCGGGGCGCTCGCCGGGGGCGGGCTCGGCCTCCATGCCGTCGAGGATGCGGCCCCAGCCGGCGAGCGGGTCGATGGCGCGGCGTTTCAGGCTGCGGGCGGCGCTCTCCAGGCGCTGGCGCATCGCCTCTTCGAGGTCCGGCTCGGTCTCCAGCCGCTCCAGCATGCGCTCGCGCAACGCCACCAGGGGGGCGCGCAGCAGGGCCATGGCTTTGGAGAGTTTGCGGGCGGCGGGCAGCGCGTCCTCATTCAGCGGGTGCAGATCGGTCTCGAAGCCGAAGGGGGCGTTGAGATCGGCCTCGCTGGCGCGGGCGCGGGCCTGGGCGCGCAGGGCGCGCAGCAGGGCTTCGGCCGGGTTGTCGTCGGCGGCGAGTTCCGGCTCCAGCCGCACGGAGAACATCGGCGCGGGCAGGCATTTGGCCAGATGCACGGCCTGGGTGATGGCTTTATGGGTGGCCTCGTCCACCGCCGCCATATCCTCCAGCCGCTTCGCCAGGCCGCGGGCGCGCGAGCGCGTGCCCTCCGGCCCCAGCAGCCAGCGGCGCAGCTCCGCCATCGCGGTGCCGGACAGCTCGAAGGAGAAGGCGCTGTCGGCGGCGTCGAAAATATGGTGGCCTTCGTCGAAGACGTAGCGTGTGGGCACGCTGTCATCATCCAGCCCGCCCCAGACGGATTGCGCCATCACCAGCGCATGGTTGGCGATGACCAGATCCGCCTGGCGGGCATTGCGGATGACGCGCTCGATGACGCAGGTGGAGAAATGCGGGCAGGCGGCATGGATGCATTCGCCGCGCCGGTCGGCGATGGAGGCGAGCAGCCCCTGGCCGTAAAGCTCGGCGAACCAGCCGGGCAGATCGCCGCCGAAGAGATCGCCATCGGCACTCGCGGCGGCCCAGCGGGCGACGAGGCCGAGCGGGATGGCGCGGGTTTCGGCGTTCATCGCGTCTTCGAAATTCAGCAGGCAGAGATAATTCTCCCGGCCTTTGCGCAGCACGACATTGGTGCCGGCGGGCAGGCGTTGGGCTTCCTGCTCGATCTGGCGCTGCAGATGCCGGGTATAGGTGGAGACCCAGACCGCGCCCTTGTTACGCGTCGCCCAGAGCGAGGCGGGGGCGAGATAGCCCATGGTCTTGCCGGTGCCGGTGCCGGCCTCGGCGAGGACCACTTGCGGGCTGCCCTCGACCGCGCGCGGGGCGAAGGCGGCGGTGGCGGCGGAGCAGAAATCCGCCTGGGCGGGGCGTTGTTCGGCCTCGGGGCCGAGCAGGGAGGCCAGGCGCGAGCGGGCTTCGACCGGGGTGACGGGAAAGCTGGAGGGCGGCGGGCGCGGGGCGACCTCCTCCCATTTCGGCAGGCGTTTCCACAGCCGCATCGCCATGCCGTCCGGCTTTGCCTCGGGCTGGCCGAGAGCTGCCAGCACATAGGGCGCCCAGAGCCAGCCGGCCGCCCCCATGCGGGCGGCAAGGCCGGCGGCGTCGCGGTTGGCCGGGGTGTCCTTGCCCGCCGCCAGCCGGGTGAGCAGCAGGGCGGCCATTTCCGGCAGCGCCTGGGCGGCGGAGTCGAGCGAGCTGGGGACGGGGAGTTCCAGGGCGCGTGCCAGCCCGGCCGGGGTGGGGGCGAGGCTTTGCGCCGGATGCACGAAGGCGAAGAGTTCCAGCAGGTCCAGCAGCTGAATCGCCGGGTTGCCGAGGCGCCGGAGGGTGGCGGGCACATGGATGGCGAGCGGGATGGAGGCGCCGACCTGGCGTGCCACCGTGCCGGGATTGATGGTCGAAATCACCCCGTCCGCATCCAGCAGGACGGCGCGGCCATGGCCGGCGGCCAAAGCGGGCAGGGCGGGGAGGGGCGGCATCATCCCCGTTATAGGTGGCTGTTCACGGTTTGTCTTGGGGGTGTCGAGCAAAGCGGCGAGGCGGGCGAGATCTTTCGCATCAAGCGGGTTGTAGATGACCAGGGTCAGATCCGGCCGGCCATCGACGGCGAAGGCGGAATATTCGAAGGCGAGCGGGCCGAGCAGCGGATGCTTGATATGCTTCACCGCCTCGCCGGGGGCGCCGTGGAGGTCGTGCTCCTGCCACATGCGGGCGAAATCCGGGCTTTTGCGGGAGAGCTCCTCGACCAGCGGGGCGATTTCGGCGGCGGCACCGCTGCGGGCGGTATCCACCCGGAAGGCGCCGAGGACGAAACGGGCGACGGTTTCCCAGTCATGCTGGGCGGCGCGGGCGCGCGGCTCCAGGAACATATGGCGCAATATGTTGCGGTTCTCCGGCGGCAGCGCGTCGTAATCGGCCAGCAGCACGCAGGCGGCGCGGTTCCAGGCGGCGACATCCCAGATCGCGGTGCGGATGACCGCCGGGGTGGGGGAGAGGGCATCCAGCACCCGTTGCAGGCGTGGGGTGACCGGGCCGGTGCGATATTTCACCTCCGGCGGGCGGCCGAGCCCGAGCAGGAAGAGATGCTCGCGCTCGATATCGGTCAGCATCAAGGCGCGGGCGATGCGGTCCAGCACATCGGCCGAGGGGGCGCCGCCGCGACCTTGTTCCAGCCAGGTGTACCAGGCCGGGCTGATATTGGCGCGCTGGGCGACCTCCTCGCGGCGCAGGCCGGGGGTGCGCCGGCGCGCGGCGGGCAGACCCAGCGCCGCCGGGTCCAGCCGGGCGCGGCGGTCTTTCAGGTAGCTGCCGAGGAGGCTGGCGGGGGCGAGGCTATGAGACATTATAATAGGATAAACTCACGACTTTTCTATCATAGCGTGCGGGCCAAATCTTCCGCCAGAGGCAAAATGGAAGGATTTGACCATGCGTATTTTCGTAACGGGTGCGACAGGATTTATAGGGTCCGCTCTGGTGAAGGAGCTGATACTGGCCGGGCATGAAGTGACCGGGCTGTATCGCGACGAGGCCAAGCGCGCCGCGCTGGAAGCGACCGGGGCGCGCGCCCTGCACGGCGATATGAAGGATTACCCATTGCTGACCAAGGCCGCCGCCGAGGCCGACGCTGTGGCGCATCTGGCCTTCAACCATGATTTCTCCACCTTCATGGCGAATTGCGAGGATGACCGGCATGTCGTCGCCGCACTGGGGGCGGGGCTGGCGGGGAGCAAAAAGCCGCTGATCGTCACCTCCGGCACCGGCATTGCCCGCAACGAGGCGGGGGAAGTGGCGACGGAGGCGGCGCGGCCGGATGCGAGCGTGCCGCGCGCGGCATCCGAAGAGGCGGCGCGGGCGCTGGCGGACCAGGGCGGGGCGGGGGCGATCATGCGCTTGCCGCAGGTGCATGATCCGCGCCGGCAGGGGCTGGTGAGCTATTACATCCAGCTGGCTTTGCAGCATGGCTATCTGGCGATTATCGGCGAGGGGACGAATCGCTGGCCGGCGGCGGCGCGGGCGGATGTGGCGCGGCTCTACCGGCTGGCGCTGGAGGCGGCGCGGCCGGGGGCGGTGTATCATGCGGTGGCCGAGGAAGGGGTGGCGATGCGCGATATCGCGCGGGTGCTGAGCGCGCAGCTGAAACTGCCGGTGAAGTCGATCACCCCGGAGGAGGCGCAGGGCTATTTCGGCTGGCTGGCGATGTTCGCCGGGCATGACATGCCGGCCTCCAGCGCCTGGACCCGCGCGACGCTGGGCTGGACGCCGACCGGGCCGACGATGCTGGAGGATCTGGAGCGGCTGGAGCTGGAGACGGCGTAAATTTTTCGAGGGGAGGGGCGTTTTTTCAAAACGTCGCGAGAATCTCTGGGGGGTTGGTGGCGGTGTCGCCAAAACCCCAACGGTTTCGCCGCTTTTTTGAAAAAAGCGGCACCAAAAAACTTTTGCTCTACAGATCCTTGCGCAGATAGACGCGGTTCAGCCCCTTTTCCCGGGCGAAATGCGTCTCGATATAGCCGGTTTTGGCATAGATGGCGCGGTTCTCCGTCATCAGCTCATGGGTGTAGAGCTTGATCGCCTTGTAGCCGGCGGCGCGCGCCACCGCCTCGGCATGGTCGAGCAGGCGCCGCCCCAGCCCCTGGCCCTGCGCGGCGGGGGAGACGGCGATATTGTCCAGCAGCAGCGCATCCTCCTGCGGGATCAGCACCAGTACCGCCTGCAACGCCCCTGGCGCGCCATGCAGCAGCACCTGCCCGGCTTCGATGAGCTGGGCGTAATCGTCCTGCATCGGCCCCGGCCTGGCGCCGATGCGCGGGATGTAATGGCGGTACGCCGCGTCGATCAACGCTTCCACCTCCGGCTGATCGGCCGGGGTGGCACGGCGCAACCCGTCCGGCAGCGAGGCGGTGTCCGCAATCAGCTTGTTGATGTCGATCGCCGGCATGCCGGCGAGCAGGGCGGCCTGCAGCCCCTGGGCGCTATCCTCGAACACCAGGCAGGTGGAGGGGGCCAGCCCCATGCGCCGTGCGGCTTCCAGGAACAGATCCGGGGCCGGCTTGGCGTTGGCGACATCCTCGATGGTGACGATCTGGTTGAATAATGGCCGCAGCCCGGTGGCCTCCAGCGTGGCCTGCACGATCTCGGCCGGGCCGGAGGAGGCGACCGCCAGCTGCAGCCGCCCGGCCTGGGCCCGGGCGATGTCGGCGACGGCCTGGATCTCGCGCAGGCTGTGCAGATTTTCCATCACATGCGCGCGGGTCAGCTGTGCCACCGCCGCGCGCGGCAGGGGGGTGCCGAAATGCCGCTCCACATCGTCCAGCAGCAGCGCCTCGGAGAGGCCGGCGCGGGGGCGGAACCATTCCAGCTCCAGCCTGGCCCCGAATTCCGCCAAGGCCGCCATCCAGGCGGTGGCGTAAAGGGGCGGGGTGTCCACCAGCGTGCCATCGCAATCAAAGATCAGGCCCTGGATGTGATCGGGAATGTCCATGCTGACAGCGCTAGCAAAGTTGGAAAGAGAGGGAAACGCGGTTTTCGTGGCCGGCTTGGAAGCAGATGCGGGAGAAAAATTTTTCCGATTGTGAAATTAAGTTAATACGGTAATAAGGATGATGTCGTTATATAATAAGGTTTAGCAGATGAATGATGACGTTATGCCGGTCCGGCGTGCCGACCAGAAGCTTTGTGCCGATTGCGGGGAGGCAGTCAGCCAGAAAGCCGAAATTTGCCCGAAATGCGGTGTCCGGCTGATGGGCGGGAGTGACCGCAACCATGTCGTTGCCGGGCTTCTGGCGCTGTTTTTGGGTGGGTTCGGCATTCACAAATTTTATCTTGGCCGAAAGGGCTGGGGGGTGGTCTATTTGCTGCTCTGCTGGACCTTAATCCCCGCCATTGTCGCGTTTATCGAAGGCATCATCTATCTGGTGACGCCGCAGGATAAATTCGCCGCCAAATATGGCTGATTGATTGAACGGGCCTGGATCCGGCATGTCCGGCGCCAGGCCCGTCTCGTACCGCCGCCGTACTTGCGCCTGATGCTTTAATCGGTTTAAAGCAAGACATGGCTTCTGCCCCCACCCTCGCTGGGCTGCTCCTTCGACTTATCCGCCCCTGAGCGATAAGTGATTTTCGCGCGTGTCCGATGACCGCGCCCGCCGCTCAGGGGAATGCCAAAGAACAACACCCACGGCACAAAATCTATGGCAGATGAATTCGGAGCAGAGTTATGAGCTTTACCCACCCCAATTTTGGCAAGATCGACGATAATCGCGTCATCATCTTCGACACCACGCTGCGCGACGGCGAGCAATCCCCCGGCTTCTCGATGAATCTGGACGAGAAGATCCGCATGGCGGAGGCGCTGGCGGCTTTGGGCGTGGATGTGATCGAGGCCGGCTTTCCGATCGCCTCGCCGGGCGATTTCGAGAGCGTGCAGAAGATCGCCGAGACGGTGAAGGGCCCGGTGATCACCGGCCTGTCCCGCTCGGCCCCCAACGACATCACCCGCGCCGGCGAGGCCATTCGCGCCGCCGAGCGCAAGCGCATCCATACCTTCATCTCCACCTCGCCCTTGCACATGAAGTACAAGCTGAAGATGGAGCCGGAGACGGTGCTGGAGCATGTGACCAAATCCGTGACCCTGGCGCGGCAGTTCACCGACGACGTGGAATGGTCCGCCGAGGATGGAACCCGTACCGACATGGAATTCCTGCTGCGTTGCGTGGAAGCGGCGATCAAGGCCGGGGCGACCACCATCAATATCCCGGATACGGTCGGCTATGCGGTGCCGGAGGATATGGTGCGGATCTTCTCCACCGTGCGCGAGACGGTGCCGGGGGCGGATCAGGTGATTTTGTCCACCCATAACCATAATGATCTGGGGCTGGCCGTGGCGAACACGCTGGCGGCGGTGAAGGGCGGGGCCCGGCAGATCGAGTGCACGATCAACGGCATCGGTGAGCGCGCCGGCAATGCCGCGCTGGAAGAGGTGGTGATGGCCATCCGCACCCGGCCGGATGCGGCCCCCTACCAGCACCAGATCGACACCCCTCGCATCCTGCGCACCTCCAAGCTGCTGGCGACGATCACCGGCTTCGATGTGCAGCCGAACAAGGCGATCGTCGGGCGCAACGCCTTCGCGCATGAGAGCGGCATCCATCAGGACGGCATGCTGAAGAACGCCGCCACCTATGAGATCATGACGCCCGAGAGCGTGGGCTGGCAGAAGACCTCGCTGGTGATGGGCAAGCATTCCGGCCGCGCCGCCTTCCGCGACAAGCTGAACGCGCTGGGCTATGGCGACATTGGCGACAACGCGCTGAACGACGCCTTCTCCCGCTTCAAGATTTTGGCCGACCGCAAGAAGGTTGTGTATGACGAGGATATCGTCGCGCTGGTGGATGACGAGGTTGTCCGCAGCCATGAGACGATCAAGTTCATCGGGCTGGAGGTCTGGGCTGGCTCGCGCGAGCCGGCGCGGGCCAAGCTGGAGCTGGAGATCGACGGCGCGGTGAAAGCCGCCGATGAGCGCGGCGACGGGCCGGTGGACGCCGCCTTCAACGCCATGCGCAGCATTTTCCCGCACACCGCCGAGCTGGCCTTGTTCTCCGTCGGCGCCGTCACCGAGGGCACCGACGCCCAGGCCCGCTGCACGGTGCGCCTGACCGAGGAGGGCAAGAGCGTGGACGGGCAGGGGGCGGATACCGACACCATCGTCGCCGCCGTGCGCGCTTATATCCATGCGCTGAACAAGCTGGTGACCAAGCGCGCCCGCACCGCCCCGGAGGCGATGAGCGCGTGAACCCCAAAACCGGGGCAAACGGCCAGTATAGCACCGTTTTCCCCGGCGAAAGTTAATTTTTCGGCGCGTTTTTCACGCCCGGGACATGAGCGCAAAGCTCTTGTGCCCGGGCGTTTCAATGAATAGATAGAACTCATCTCAAAGGGGTGACCCCGGTGCTTCGGGCCGGCGCCACCCGCTGCAAAGGAGCATATATATGAGCAAAGTCATCGGTATTGACCTTGGTACCACCAATTCTTGCGTGGCGGTGCTGGAGGGCAAGGATGTCCGCGTCATCGAGAACGCCGAGGGCGCGCGCACCACGCCGTCCATGGTCGCTTTCTCTGATTCGGGCGAGCGTCTCGTCGGCCAGAGCGCCAAGCGCCAGGCCGTCACCAACCCGACCAACACGCTGTTCGCGGTCAAGCGCCTGATCGGCCGCCGCTACGACGACCCGACCGTCGCCAAGGATAAGGGGCTGGTGCCCTATACCATCGCCAAGGGCGATAATGGCGATGCCTGGGTTGAGGCGCGCGGCGAGAAATATTCGCCGAGCCAGATTTCCTCCTACATCCTGACCAAGATGAAGGAGACCGCCGAGTCCTATCTCGGCGAGACCGTCACCCAGGCGGTGATCACCGTCCCGGCCTACTTCAACGACGCCCAGCGTCAGGCCACCAAGGATGCCGGCAAGATCGCCGGGCTTGAGGTGCTGCGCATCATCAACGAGCCGACCGCGGCCGCTCTGGCCTACGGCATGGACAAGAAGAACGCCGGCACCATCGCGGTTTATGACCTTGGCGGCGGTACCTTCGACGTCTCCGTGCTGGAGCTGGGCGATGGCGTGTTCGAGGTGAAATCCACCAACGGCGACACCTTCCTCGGCGGTGAGGATTTCGACGCCCGCATCATCGATTACCTGGCCGCCGAGTTCCAGAAGGACCAGGGCATTGACCTGCGCAAGGACAAGCTGGCGCTGCAGCGGCTGAAGGAAGCCGCGGAGAAGGCGAAGATCGAGCTGTCCTCCTCCAAGGAGACCGAGATCAACCTGCCCTTCATCACCGCCGATGCCACCGGGCCGAAGCATCTGGTGCTGAAGCTGACCCGCGCCAAGCTGGAAAGCCTGGTCGAGGATCTGATCGAGCGCACGCTGGCCCCGTGCCGCGCGGCGCTGAAGGATGCCGGTGTCACCGCCGGTGAGATCTCCGAGGTGATCCTGGTCGGCGGCATGACCCGCATGCCGAAGGTCATCGAGACGGTGAAGAGCTTCTTCGGCAAGGAGCCGGCCCGCAATGTGAACCCCGACGAGGTCGTGGCGATCGGCGCGGCGATCCAGGGCGGCGTGCTGAAGGGCGACGTCAAGGACGTGCTGCTGCTGGACGTGACCCCGCTGTCTCTGGGCATCGAGACGCTGGGTGGCGTGTTTACCCGTCTGATCGACCGCAACACGACGATCCCGACCAAGAAGAGCCAGACCTTCTCCACCGCCGAGGACGGCCAGACCGCCGTGACCATCAAGGTCTTCCAGGGCGAGCGCGAGATGGCGGCGGACAACAAGCTCTTGGGCAATTTCGACCTGCAGGGCATCCCCGCCGCGCCGCGCGGCGTGCCGCAGATCGAGGTGACCTTCGATATCGACGCCAACGGCATCGTCTCCGTCTCCGCCAAGGACAAGGCGACCGGCAAGGAGCAGCAGATCCGCATTCAGGCCTCTGGCGGTCTGTCGGATGCCGATATCGAGCGCATGGTGAAGGATGCCGAGGAGAACGCGGCGGCCGACAAGGCGCGGCGCGAGGCGGTGGAAGCGCGCAACCAGACCGAAGGGCTGATCAACCAGGTTGAGAAGACCCTGAAGGATGGCGGCGACAAGATCGCCCCGGCCGACAAGACCGAGGCGGAGGCTGCGATCGCCGAAGCCAAGAGCGCGCTGGAGAGCGGCAGCGCGGAGACGGTGAAGGCCGCTTCCGAGAAGCTGACCCAGGTGGCGATGAAGATCGGCGAGGCGATGTACAAGGCCGAAGCCGCCGCCGGTGCGGCGCAGCCGGGCGCGGAGAGCACCGGGCCGAATGGCGAGAAGGTCGTGGACGCCGATTTCGAGGACGTCAACGACAAGAACAAATCCGCCTGAAACCGGGTTTGAGCTGACCAAGAAATCCCGGGGCGAGGGCCCCGGGATTTTCCGTTTCTGGAGCTGATCCGTTCACATTGGGTCGCGAACGAGGCTCTGGCTTTTTGTTTGAGCAAGCAACTTTATCCGGTCAAACGAATCCGTTTGTTCGGAAGTTGCGCTAGCCGCTAGGGAATAAAGCGCCGCCATGGCCAAACAGGATTACTACGCCACGCTGGGTGTCGCGCGGGGCGCCAGCGCCGATGAGCTGAAAAAGGCCTACCGCAAGCTCGCCATGCAGTACCACCCGGACCGCAACCCGGGCGACAAGGCGGCGGAGGCGAAATTCAAGGAATTGAACGAGGCCTATGATGTTCTGAAGGACGAGCAGAAGCGCGCCGCCTATGACCGGTTCGGCCATTCCGCCTTCGAGAATGGCGGCATGGGCGGCGGCGGCGGCGGCGGCTTTGGCGGCGGGTTCGGCGGCTTCGAGGGCGGGCTCGGCGATATTTTCGAGCAGATGTTCGGCGGCGGCGGCCGGCGCGGGGCGGAGCGCGCGCAGACCGGCGCCGATATCAAGGCCGCCGTGACCATCGACCTCACGGAAGCCTTCTCCGGCACCAAGGCGAATGTGCGCGTGGCGACCCGGATGGCTTGCGATGCCTGTAACGGCTCCGGCTCCGCCGACAAGAATGCCAGCGCCGATACCTGCGCCACCTGCGGCGGTGCCGGCCGGGTGCGCGCCCAGCAGGGCTTCTTCGTGGTCGAGCGCACCTGCCCGACCTGCGGTGGCGCCGGCCATACCGTGCGCAACCCGTGCCGGGTCTGCGCGGGTGCTGGCACGGTGCCGCGTGAGCGCACGCTTGCGGTGCAAATCCCCGCCGGGGTGGAGGATGGCACCCGCATCCGCCTGGCCGGCGAGGGCGAGGCCGGGCCGCGCGGCGCGCAGCCGGGCGATCTCTATGTGCATGTCGCGATCCGCCCGCATGCGATCTTCCAGCGCGACGGGGCGAATATTTTCTGCCGGGTGCCGCTGCGCATGGCGCAGGCGGCCCTGGGCGGCGAGATCGAGGTACCGGCGATCGACGGCACGGCGGCACGGGTGAAGATCCCGGCGGGCACCCAGTCCGGCGATCAGTTCCGCCTGCGCGCCAAGGGGTTCTCGGTGCTGCGTTCGACCCAGCGCGGCGATATGTATATCCAGGTCGCGGTGGAGACCCCGCAGAACCTGACCAAGCGCCAGCGCGAGCTGCTGGAGCAGTTCGACCAGGAATCCGCCAGCCATCAGGCCGGCAGCCCGGAGCATGAAGGCTTCTTCGCGAAGGTGAAGGATTTCTTAAAAGGTGTCGCGGAGGGCAATTAGTCCTATTTCTGCCCTATAAATCCGGCAATTTCGCCACGCTACGAATTGTAATCCGTCTGGCCGGCGCGTTGGCGAAGGCCCGGCCAGGGATTAGATAAGTGGGTGGTTTGAAAGCCTTGTTAGGGAGTTTCGGATGTTGAACAAAATCACGGTGGCGGCCTTGGTGCCGCTGCTGGCTCTGGGGGCCTGCACGGCGGCCACGCCGACCGGCCCTACCATTACGGCACTGCCCGGCCCCGGCAAAAGCTGGGAGCAGTTCCAGGCGGATCAGGCAAGCTGCCAGGCCTATGCCCAGTCGCAGATGCCCTATGCCGGGGCGACCGCGCAAAATTCCCAGAATAACTCCGTCGCCACCGCCGCACTTGGCACCGCCATCGGCGCGGGGGCGGGCGCGGTGCTGGGCTCGCTCTCCGGCAATGTCGGCGCGGGGCGGCCATCGGCGCCGGGGCGGGGCTGCTTGGCGGCGCCGCCGTGGCGGGTAATAATACCCAGGCGACGGCGGATTCGCTGCAGCACCGGTATAATGTAGCCTACGCGCAGTGCATGGTGGGACATGGCGAGACGATCCAGCAACGTGCCGCGCCGGCCTATTACGCAGCGCCTCCCGCCTATTATGCCCCGCCACCTCCGCCCCCTCCGGGATATTATTATTACGGTCCCTGAGCCTGCCGGGGTCGGACCTGACGATGTAACGGTGGCGAGAGCGCATCTCGCCACGCCGGTTCGCAAATGGCGCCGCAACCCTTGGGCCTGGGGGCGGCGCTGCTTTTGCATGCGCTGGTGATCGCTGCGGCCCTGCTGGTGCGGGTGCGCACCCCGCCCGAGCCGCAAAGCCCGCCCGGCGTGTCCGTGGTGTTCGACAGCGAGGGCACCGGCCCGCAGACTACTGCGCCGCAAAGCCCGCTGCACGGCCCGCCGCAGCCGGCCGAGGCGCCAAAGCCGCCGCCGCCCCCGCCTGCCGCGCCCGCCCAGCCCACGCCCAATCCGGACGCGACGGAAGTGCAGGTGCCGGATATGCCATTGACGGCGCTGCCCAACCCGCCGCCGATCCCGGCACCGCCGCCGCGTCCGGCCCATGCGGCGCGCCCGCACCGCGCCGCGCCGCCGCAGAAATATGTATTCCTGAACGGGATGAGCTACGGCAATCCGTCCCCGGCCGCCCCCGCCGCGCCCCCTGCGCCGCGCGGGCTGAAGCTGAACATGCCAACCTCCGACGCGCAGGCGGCCACCGCCTCGGATTTCTCGGTGAAGGGCAATGCCGGCGCGGACTGGGATGCGGCGCTGACCAAATGGGTGCAGGAGCACGCTTATTATCCGCAAGCCGCGATCGAGCAGAATCAGGAAGGCACCGCCACGGTGGAATTCACCGTCGACCGCCAGGGCCATGTGACCGGGCTGCGGCTGCTGGATTCCGCCGGCTCGCCCTTCCTGGATCAGGCCTGGGAGCAGCTTTTCAGGGACAATACCCTGCCGCCTTTCCCGGCGGACGCCAAGGACGACCATGTGACGGTGCGCTACACCGTGCATTATCAGCTGATTCGTTGACCGGCTTGCATCGACTCGCGCATTCTGGCTGAACCGGCGGATGGACGCGCATGTTTTCGGCATCACCCAGAGTCTAAGCGGCAAGAGCTGGATCTGGCGGCCGGGCCAAGCGGAGCGCCAGGGCGAGGGGCTGGCGCAACAGCTGGGCATTCCTGAGCTGATGGGGCGGCTGCTGGCCTCGCGCGGCGTGACCGTTGACCACGCCCCCAGTTTCCTCGACCCGACGCTGCGGGCGATGCTGCCCGACCCCTCCAGCCTGATCGACATGGATGTCGCCGCCGGGCGGCTGGCGGATGCGGTGATCAAGGGCGAGATGGTCGGCGTGTTCGGCGATTACGATGTCGATGGCGCCTGCTCGGCGGCCTTGATGGTGACGCTGCTGCGTCAGCTCGGCTGCGAAGTGACCTATCACGTCCCCGACCGGCTGACCGAGGGCTATGGCCCGAATACCAACGCGCTGCGGGCGATGGTGGAGCGGGGGGCGAGCCTGATCGTCTGCGTGGATTGCGGTACCGCGGCGCACGCGGCCTTCGCGCCGCTGCATAATGCCGCCGACATCATCGTGCTCGACCACCATAAATCCGAGGGCCCGCCGCCGCCGGTTTGCGCCACGGTAAACCCGAACCGGCTGGATTGCCCCTCCGAGCTGCGGCATATCTGCGCCGCCGCGGTGGCCTTTCTCACCGCCGTGGCGCTGCTGCGCACGCTGCGCCGGCGCGGCTTCTTTTCCGACAAGGCGGAACCGGATCTGCGCGAGATGCTCGATCTGGTGGCGCTGGCGACGATTTGCGACGTGATGCCGCTGAGCGGGCTCAACCGCGCCTTTGTGGTGCAGGGGCTGAAGGTGATGGCCAGGCGCGCCCGCCCGGGCCTGGCGGCGCTGCTGGAGGTGGCGAAGTTGAACGAGGCGCCGAGCGCGATGCATTGCGGCTTCGCGCTGGGGCCGCGCATCAACGCCTCCGGGCGCATCGCCGAGGCGGATATGGGGCTGCGGCTGCTGCTGGCCGAGGATACCGCGCTCGCCACCGAGCTGGCCCAGGCGCTGGATGCGGTGAACAAGCAGCGCCAGACCGTCGAGGCCGGGGTGACGAGCGACGCGATGAGCCGCGCCGAGGCGCAGGTGGCGGGCGGGCATGGCATCATCCTGCTGGCGCAGGAAGGCTGGCATCCGGGGGTGGTGGGCATCGTCGCGGGGCGGGTGAAGGAGCGCTTCAACCGGCCGGCTTTGGTGGCGGGCATCGCCGATGGCATCGCCAAGGGCTCCGGGCGCTCGGTGCCGGGGATCGATCTCGGCGCGGCGGTGATCGCGGCGCGTCAGAGCGGGATTCTGGCGACCGGTGGCGGCCATGCGATGGCGGCGGGATTCTCGGCTCCTGAGACGGCGCTTTCCACCTTCCACGGCTTTCTGAACGACCGCCTGGCCACCGCCGCGCTGCTGCCGCCGAGTGCCGAGCTGGTACTGGATGGCGTGCTGGGGCTGGCCGGGGCGGATGCGGCGCTGGCGCAGATGGTCGCCCGGCTGGGGCCGTTCGGCACCGGCAATGAGGAGCCGCTCTTCGTGCTGCCGCGCGCGCGGGTGGTGAAGAGCGACCGCATCGGCAAGGATGGCAACACCATCCGGGTGATGCTGGAAGGCGAGGGCGGCGGGCGCATGAAAGCGCTGCTGTTCCGTGCCAAGGAAGGCCCGCTGGCCGAGGCGCTGAGCCGCGTTGGCGGCGCGCCGCTGCATCTGGCGGGACATTTGCGGGCGGAATCCTGGCAGGGCAGGGTCTCGGCAGGTTTTTTCATCACCGACGCCGCGCCGGCTTGACGCGAGGCGAAGAGGGCCTTATCAGGCGCTCCACCTTTAGTCCCCATCGTCTAGAGGCCTAGGACACCGCCCTCTCACGGCGGTAACAGGGGTTCGAATCCCCTTGGGGACGCCATTGATTTCATTGGAAATTTTGGTGTTTTGCGGCTCTGGTTGAGAGCGCTTACTCACAATTTACTCACTATGCAGTGCGGGACGCTGCGGGATTTTCGCCTGCCGAAGGCGGCTGAGAGTTCGGCGATCTGGTACCTGCGAAGGACGTCCTGACATATGCCCGTCCATGATTGGCTTAACCTCGGCTCTGATCTCTACTGGCTGTTGTGGGCTGTCTGTTTGCTCCTGTGGAAGATGCTGACCGCTTCGGTGTGAGCTTCCGGTCCAGGGGCGGGCAAGTGGCGTTCGCATTTTCAGCGGTCGGACGCGGCCCGCTGTTCAGGCCTTGAAGCGTGGGGCCGTCCGGTCGCCAGGCTTTGCGGCGCTGTTAGGGTGGTGCTTCGGAGCAGTTACGGAGGTGATCTGGTTTGGCGTCTCGTCATAGCCGGCACGCGGCGCGGGAACAGAAATCATTTCCAAAATTCAGAGCTTGGAAGGCGCCGCTGCGTTTTGTGCAGTGTTTGCGGGCCTGGCGCGATGGACCCTATCCAAAACAACAAACAAAACTGCTCCAGCAAATTTTTGATGGTCCTGCATAAAATTATGAAACCAGCAAAAAAATATATAACCTGCATTTTTGTTGACTGCCTGCAAATTTTGTGTGAACCTGCTTCCTGAAAGGCGGTCAATATGGCAACGGGTCTCACAAAAATTATTGAGAGGCATGAGGCGTCGGTAGCGAACCAGACGCCAATGCCTAAGCAATTTAAATACAGCAGATATTGTGTCTCCAATCTTCGAGGTGGGATTGGAAAATCTACGCTGTCGTTCAACCTTGCCTATTTGCTTTCTAGGTCTCGCGCCACATTAGCGGCCGACCTCTGCCCTCAGAAGAATTTTACTGAGGTTGTGATGAGGAAAAATCCGTACAACGTGACAATTGCCGATGCGCTCCAGCCCATGGTTCTCGGTCCCGCGTTCGGCGAGGCGCCCATTGATATTTCCTATCTGGTCAGCGCAATCAATGACAGTTTCAAGGGCGCAAAACCTTGTTATTTTATTCCAGGAGATTCCAAGCTTTTTGCATTTCCTTCGTCTTTGTATCAACAACTGCAGCAAGCTATGGCAGCCAACAACAAGCAGGCTGTTGCTAATATCCTGATGAGCTTGAAGGCTATTTTAGAAGCCGAGGCAAAGCTTAAAAAATGTGAAGTCACGCTTATGGATTGCAGCCCGTTTTATGCTGGAGCAACCCACCTAGCTTGGTGCGCCGCCGAGGCGATAATCATACCTGTGAGGGTGGACGAACACTCAATTGACTCGCTCAGGCTTACTCTTGAAATGCTTTCCTCTCCAACCAGCGACTTTAACATTTGGAGGGAGCGCGCAGGGGGCTTCTCGGCGCCAAAAGTTGCGGCCGTCGTGATGACGATGGTCGGTGCTCGAAGCAACAAGATGGGCGTCAAAGACATGGCGTCTCAAATGTATATAGAGAGAGCGTATGATGTGGCAGCGCAGTATCCGCACTTGTTTGATTTTTCAGATCCGGCCGACGCTTTCGCGCTCACGGATGACTTTATGTCTGCGGGACGAATAAGCGGAGCAAAGAGCATTCCGATACCCCAGCTTAAGGTCGGAGCGTTTCATCCTGTGGACAACGGGAAGCGGCTTCAAGTCAATGAATCAAAAACAAATTATGAACGTGAGTTGGAATTTCTTATATCTTTGCTCTAAGCAAAAACTCCGCTCCGGCGGGGTTTGTTCACAACATCTTGATTGTGCCGCGTGCCCATCCCCTTGGCCTTTGCTGGTTATGGGATGGGCAACGCTTTCTAAATAACCCGTACCATGCGCTTGTCAGTAACGCGGTACTTAACCAAGGGTAGTCCATCTACCCCAGCATCGTAACCGGCAATGAATATGTTGCCTTTGTCGTCTATCTCGTCGCACCACCGTCGATCAGGAATGATCGGCCAATGAACGCCATTCAGCTTTAAGTCTCGCGCCGCCATTCGACGATATGCAAGCTGCGCACGAGCGTAATCTTCTTCATCACAAAACATTAGGATACTCCTGTTAAGGTGTAAGCTGATGTGCTGTGTCGTGTTGTACCACCGCTGATAGCGGCGTCGCCGCCTAACATAGTCGACGGTACTTGATGTTTAGGTGGGGTGTACGAGACCGTCAATCGGGATCGTGTCCGTGCTAATGGTGTCGCAGGAGGCTTTCGCCGTCGACGCGGGGGGCGACCGGACCTACATGAGTCGGATCGAGCGGCGCCTTAAGAACCCGACGGTGAGGGTGCTGGAGAAGATCGCGGCGGCGCTGGGCGTGGAGATCGCGGCGCTGTTCGCCGATCCGGGACCGGAAGGCGCCGCGCCGCCCTCGCTGCTGGCGGGAAGGAAGAGGAAGCGGGCGCCGTAGCTGCTTCTTCTGGGGAGCGGTGGGAGCTTCTTGCCATGCCTTCCGGGCCGTGGTTCCGTTGCCGCATCAACCTGGGGGCTTGGATGGCGGCGTTCTTTCGGAAGTTGAGCCTGGCGGCGTTTCTCCTGCTGCCGCTGCCGGCCGGTGCCCAGGCGCTCTTCCCATCCCAGGACGCCGCGCAGGCGCACTGCCCCAAGGACACGGTGGTCTGGCTGAATACCAACTCGGGCATCTACCACTTTCAGGGGGAGCGCTGGTACGGGCGCACGAAGCACGGCGCCTATGTCTGCCGGCGCGAGGCCGACGCCGCGGGCGACCGCGCCACGGAGAACGGCCAGTGAAGCAAGCGAGAACCTTCAACTGTCCGCTGTGCGGATCGCGCTATTCGGTCGGTCACCTCCGCTCCGAGGAGCCGCGGCGAGGCGAGGCCATGTGCTACGTCTGCGACAAGGTGCTGGCGATATTCAACGATGTCTCCGTGCCCGTCTTCTGGCTCGTCCAAGCCGCCCCCTGGCCCTGGGCTTCCGCTACGCCAAGATGGGGTGATGTTGAACAACCTGCAGCCGGCGCGCGTGCAGGCGTCCTTTCCTATGACCCGAAATCCGGTGAGGACGGCCAAGGTCATGGCCGCAATGGATGGCATTAACGCTCGGTTCGTGCGCGGCACGCTGAAGCCAGCCAGTACTGCCATCAGCAGGACGGGATGGGCGGCCAGGCAGGGAAGGGTTTCGCCGCACGGCCAGGGTGGCAAGCAGTGCCAACGTCAGGGGTTTCGTGGTGGGCAACGGCGGTGCAATCGGCGCCGTGTCCGGCAAGGGAGCGGGATGGTAGATGGCACAGCCGGAAAGTCCGGCCAGGGCCAGCAGGATCATGCGCTTCATGGCTGGCGCTCCGGCTTTGGCCCGCCGCGCCCGGCCAGATAGAGCGCGGGCAGCAGGTTGGTGCAAAGCAGGGCGCTCCAGAGAATGCCGCCGCCGATCACCACCGCTAGTCCCTGCTCTGGTGCGGCGCCTGTGCCAAAGCCCAAAGCCGTGGGCAACATGCCGAGAATCGCCACGGCGGTGGTGAGGAAGATGGGCCGGAAACGCACGTTCAGCGCCTCGTCCATCGCCTCATACGGGCTCAAGCCTGCCGCCTCGTTGCGCTGGGCGCGGTCCAGCAGCACCACGCCATGGTTCAGGCTCACCCCCGCCAAGGCCAGAAAGCCGATCAACCCGATGCCGTTCAGCCCCAGCCCGCTCGCCGCCAGGGCCAACCCGCCGCCGGTCATCGCCAACGGAATCTGCGCCAACAGCAGCAACGGCACGCACTGGCCGGAGAAGCGCAGGAACAGCACCCAGGCCAAGGCCGCGATGGCGGCGATGGTGGCCACACCCAACCCCAGGGCGGCGCGTTCCAGCATCGGGTACAGCCCACCGAAAACGATCCGCTCACCCGGCGGCAATTTCAGCCCGGCCAAAGCACGCCGCGCCTGGGCGATAGCGATATTGGGCGCGGTCGTGGGGGTGGCGAGAATTTCCAGCGCCCGCGCGCCGTCGATATGCATGAACTGGTTGGGGCTGGTGGCGAGCGAGACATCCGCTAGCGCACTTAAAGGCGTGGCGCTGCCCGGCCCTACCGGCAAAGCGTCGAGCCCCTCCAGGGAGAGCAAACGCGGGTCCGGCAGGCGCAGATAAAGCGGCAGCGGCGCGGCGCCATCCGGCAGTTCAGCCACCACCTGCCCGGCCATCAGGGCGGAGACCTCACCGATCAACACTGATGGCGTCATCCCGGCAGCCGCAAGCGCCGCTGGGCGGGGCGTAATGCGCAACTGCGTTTCGGGATAGCCCTCATCGTTGAACAGATCGCTCAACCCCGGCACGCGGCCAAGGCGCTGGGCAATGACCTTAGCGGTGGCGGACATTTGGGAGAGATCATCGCCGTATAAATCCAGGGCGAAGGGCTGCGGCAGGCCGTTCAGGCTTTCGCCCAACCGTTCGATGGTGGGCGTGTCCACGCCGGTTTGTAGCGAAGGGAATTGTGTTTCCGCCTGCACGCGGTTGGCGATGGCATCCAGGCTGGCGCCGCCTGCGCCGGGTTTCAGGCGGATGGTGATCTCCCCTGCATAGGCAGGCTCGGTATAGGTGGAGTCCGCAGCCGAGCCAATGCGCGCCAGAACATGCTCGACCGCAGGGTCTTTTGCCAGCCGGGCGGTGAGGCGGCGCATCAGCGCATCTGTATCCGCCAGCGAGGTGCCGGGGGCGAGGGTAAAGGATTCCAGCAGCACGCCCTCATTCGGCAAAGGCAGCACATTCACCGAGACCAGGCTCATCGCGCCGAAGCTGAGCAGCAGCAGCGCCACGCAAGCCGCCACGGCGCGTTTCGGGTAGGCCAAAGCGAGGCGGAACAGGTGGCGGTTCCAGCCCATCAACCGCGGCAGCAGCGAATTGGCGGCGCGCGGCGGGCGCACGGCGTGGCGCGGCAGCAGCCCAAGGCCCAGCGGAATCAGCGTGAGCGAAACCAGCAGCGAGGCACCGAGCGAAAAGATCATGCCAAGCGCAAAGGGCACGCAGAACAGCCCCGCCAGCCCTCCGGTGAACAGCAGCGGTACGAACACCAGCGCGGTGGTGAGCGTGCCGATAATGTCCGGCGCCATGATCTCCCGCAAACCCCGCCAAATGCCGGGCCAGGTCTCATCGCCCGCTTCCCAGCGATGGCAAATGCTCTCCAGCACGATGATGGAATCATCCGCCACCAGCCCCAGCGCCACAATGATGGCGCCGAAGGTGAGCAGGTTGAGGCTCTGCCCGGTGGCGTACAGCCCGGCGACGCCCAGCAGCAGCGATGTTGGCAGAGACAAGGCGAGCAACCAGGCGCCGCTACCCAGCCCCAGCACGGCAAGCAGCCCGGCGATGGCCAGCACGCCGCCGATCATCAGATTGCGGCGCAAATCATCGCTCGTGGCCCGCACCAGATGACCCTGGTCGTAAATCCGCAGCACGGAAACACCGTCCGGCAGCGTTACGGATTTGATGGCCTCTGTTAGCGCCCGGGTGACAGGCAGGGTGGACGCGCCCTGCTGCTTGAAAACAACCAACGCGATGGCGGGGGTACCATCCAACAATTCGCGTTGATGCACCGGTTCGGTGCCGTGCACGACACGCGCCAGCGCCCCCAGAGGAATAGAGCCGTGCGGCCCCATCACCGGCACTTGCGCCAGCTTTGCCGCGCTGGGGGCATCGCCGAAGGTGATGAGGGAATCGGCATGGCCAAGGCTAAGCGTGCCGCCCGGCACCAGCATGCTTTGCCCCGCCAGTGCCTGTCGCAAGGCCTGCACGGAAACCCCGGCCTGTTCCATGGCGATGAGGTTGGGTTGTACCCATAGCGCCTCGCCGCCGAGCCCGGCGGAGGTGACGAGTTGCACCCCCGGCACGGCGCGCAAGGCCGGGACCAATTGCATCGCTACCGCCCGCGCCGCCCGCGCCTGTGATACCCCGGGGGCAATGCGCACCGCGTAATCCGCCACCTCATTGATGGCGTTGCCCATAATCTCGGTGAAAGGCTGCACGCCGGGCGGCAGGCTGGTCTGGGCCCGCTCAATGGCACCATTCACCGCCTGCAAATCCGCCTGGGCGTTGGTGGTGGCGGCAAAGCGCAGGTCGGTCTCCACCAGCCCGTCGCTGATGGTGCTGCGGACATTCGAGACGCCGGGCAAGCCGAGCAGCACGCCTTCCAGCGGGGTGGCGACCATCGCCTCCATATCCGTGGCGGTGGTGCCGGGCAGATGCACGGTCACGCTGATTTCGGGATAGTTGAAGGCGGGCAACACCTCTTCGGGGATATTGAACAGGGCGAACATCCCGTAACCGAGCAAGGCGGCATAGACCATCAACCACAGAGCCGGGCGGCCCAGCAGGCGGCGTAAAGCGGCGGGCATGGGCTAATCCGGCGGCTGATATTGGGCGGCGATGCCGCGATGGTAGAGCAGAGCGGCGTCCTGGACGATGACCTGATCCCCGGCCTTGAGCCCCGAGAGAATTGGGGTTTGCGCGCCGTCAGTGGCACCCGGCACCACCTGCACGGCGCGGTCGCCTTGCGGGTCACGCAGCATCACCCACCAGCGTCCATCATCCATCACCAACGCTTCGCTGGGCACCAGCAGCACGGGACGGGGCGGCAAGGAAAGGCTGAGCGTACCCGCTTCGCCCGGCAGCAAACCCGCACCGGAAAAAGCCAGCACCACCCGGCCATCGGGTTGCGTGCCCTGCACACCGCGCAGCGTGACCGGTACAGCGGGCTGGCCATTAGCCGGATTGAACCGCGCCGCGGCGCCTGGGGAAAGCGTTGCGGCCTGTAGGCCGTAAAACACGGCCTTCACCCAGGCGCCGGCAGCCGGTTGCACCACCGCCACCAGCTGGCCCGGCTGCAAGGCTGTCCCAGGCCCAGCGGCGAGGCTTTGCACTTGCCCGTCCACCGGGCTTTGCAAGCTGGCGGCGGCGTGCAGTGCCGCAAGCTGAGCGCGGGCCGAAGCCGCCGCCGCTTCGGTCTGCGCCACCGCCACTTTGGTGGAGAGATGATCCGCGAACTTGCCCCGCTCCGCCGCCAGAGCGGCATTGGCGGCATTGCTGGCCCCTTGCGCCGTGGCCAGCGCCGCCGCGATCTGAGGCCCGCCGAGTTGACCGATCATCTGCCCTGGCTTCACGGTGTCGCCCGGCACCACGGAGAGGCTGGTGAGGATGCCCGCCTGCAAGGCCGTAATGGTAACTGGAGTACCTGGCTGCACGGTGGCAAACCCGGACAGGAGTGGCGCTTGTTGGGTGGCCTGCACAGTCACCCAGCCGGCTGGTGCCTGGGCTGTGAGCACTAAGGCGGCCAAAACAAGCCAGAGCGGCGCGTATCTGGAACCTCGAAACATCCAGTCTTGATAAGCGCGCCCTCCGGGCAGAACGGCGCTATTTCGATGATAAATTTATCATTTTCAGCCCTCCATGGAGGGAAATTGCAAAATCACGCGCGTACCTTGCCCCGGCGCGCTCTGGATTTCCGCCCGCCCGCCGTGCAACTCCATGATCGAACGCACGATGGACAGCCCCAGCCCTGAGCCTTGCTTCGCCTCGTGGCCGCGCGCCGGATCGGTCTGGTAGAAGCGATCGAACAGCCGGGGCAGATGCGCGGGCGCGATGCCCGGCCCCTGGTCGGAAATGGTGATTTCTACCCCGCTGGCGGGGCTGCCCGAAATGGCCAGCACGATCTCCGAGCCCGGCGGCGCGTGACGCACGGCGTTGGTCAGCACATTCCCCACGGCCTGGCGGAGCAGCAGCGTGTCCGCATAGAGCGTGGCCGCGCCTTCGATGTGCAGGCGCAACCCCTTGGGCCGAGACTGAACCTCATATTGCGCCGCCACCCAGGCGCAGATTTCACTGGCCTCGCAGCGCTCAAGGCGCAGCGCGTGGCTGGGGTTCTCCACCCGCGCCAAAAACAGCAAATTCTCGATCAGCCCGGTGAGGCGCTGCGCGTCCTCGATCGCGGACGCGATGGCGGCGCGGTAGTCCTCCTCCCCGCGTGGGCGGGTAAGGCAGATTTCAAGGCTGCCATTCAGGTTGGAAAGCGGTGTGCGCAGCTCATGCGCGATATCCGCCGAGACACGCGAGAGACGCTCGAAACTTGATTCGAGATTATCCAGCATCTGGTTGAACACCTGCACCAGCCCGGTCAGCTCGCGCGGCCATGGCGGGTCCTGCGGAATGCGCCGGGACAGCTGAGCCGGGGTAATGCTCTGCGCCACCTTCGCGATGCGCGCCAGCGGCGCCAGCGCATGGGCGGCGGCCAGCCGTCCGGCCCCAGCAAAAGCGGCACCATCAGCAGGAAGAACACGGCCAGAGCGCGGTGAAAATCGGTCAGCAGCGCTTCATCCCGCGTGATGTCCAGCCCGATTTGCAGAACGACATCCTGCGGCCCTTGCAGGGGGAGGCTGGTCAGCAGCCAAGAGGTGTTGCCGGTTTGGTAGCGGGTGAGTGTTAGATTTTGCACACCACGCACGGGAGGAAATAAACGCGCGGGCAACAAGATGGCCATGCCTGGCGTTTCGCCCGCCCGCTTGCCCGCCACCAGCACCCTAGCTTCGTAGGCGCGCAGGCGCGCCCCGTCAGTTTCCTTCAAGATCTCATTGATGAGCAGGTTTGGCGCGCCGCCGCCATCATTCAGATCATCCTGAAACTCCGCGACCTTGGCCTGAAGAAAATCCCGATGCGCGACAGTGAAATTCGCCTCCAGCTTCCAGTTTGCCAGCAACGCGAACAATCCCACCGCGAGCAGTGCGCCCAGCGTGTAGAGCAAGGCCAAGCGCCCGCTGATGGAGGCAGGGCGGAGGACGCGGCGCATCATATATCCAGCACATAGCCGGTGCCGCGGATCGTGTGCAGCAAGGCCGTTTCAAAGGGCGTGTCGAGCTTGGCGCGCAGGCGGCGGACCAGCGCGTCCACCGCATTGGCTTGCTGGTCGTGGAACAGGCCCCAGATTGCCTCGGAGATGAGAGTGCGCGAGAGCACACGCCCCTGGTTGCGGGCCAGCAACAGCAGCAGCGCATATTCCTTGGAGGTAAGCTGCAGCCCCATGCCGGCACGGCTGACACGGTGGCGCAGCGTGTCGATCTCCAGATCCCCCACGGTCATCAGGCTGGAGCCGGGTGCCGCCTTGGGCAGACGCGCCAGATTACGCAGCCGGGCCAGCAATTCCGCGAAGGCAAACGGTTTGATGAGATAGTCATTGGCGCCGAGATCAAAGCCGCGCACCCGGTCCTCCACATGATCTCGCGCGGTCAGGAACAGCACCGGCGTGGCCCGCCCGGCGGCGCGCAGACATTTGAGCACCTCCCAGCCATCGAGGCCGGGCATCATCACATCCAGAATGATCGCGTCAAACTCGCCGGCCAGCGCCAGGGCAAGCGCGTCCGCGCCATTGCTGACGGCGTCCACAACATGACCATCCTCACGCAACCCCTTAGTGAGGTAGTCGATTGTCTTTTGTTCGTCCTCGGCCAGTAGAAGTTGCATTCGCCATCCCGTTTAGAAATCGGAGCTATATCTGCCGCGTCGATTGAGCAAGCAAGGAAATCATGGACCTGCTGACGGACAATGTTGCAACCGCTTGCTTGTGGAGGCAGGGCATTAACTCCCGCGAGCCTGAGTAATCCTTGTTCAAACAAGGCCTTTCTTGTCAATTTGACTTTTGATTAACTCGCTTGGACAGTTCCCCTGCACTTTTCTTGCATTTGCTGTAGCGGTCAACCAGATAATCTCCGCGCCCAGGGAGGCGGTACAGGGCGGGGAGCAACAATAAAGGGCGCTGATCCCCCGAAGCCGGCCCTAGCGAATGACAGGGGCTGTGATCGGCGCCGTTGCCTTTCTGTGTTCTATCGGGGCGGCGGTGGTCGCTGGTCCGCCTTGCGCTGAACCAGCGGTTAAACGCGGAGGAATTTCGTCGCCTGCGCAGGCCAATTCATGCTTGAATCCGTCCATGTTCACGTCCGCCGCGATCGTCGGCTTTGTCTTCGACATGCTCTACGTAATGTTCCCTCAGCAGAGCTTTGCCGGCGCTCCGATTGTCACGGCCATGGTAGGGTATCCTTATGACAACGTGGGATAAGCTTTGCATCTGGGCGATCCTGGTGATCGACCTGTTTCTGAAGGCGATCTTTTGGCAGCCGGGCGCTGCAACGCTCTGGGGCTTTGCCCAGCTGGACCTCTATTTTCTGGGCTTGATTTGGTTACCCATTAAGGCGCTGGGCTGGGTGTTTCGTTTGTAACGCGGTTGCCGGTGAGCAGCGCCGCAACTCCCGGAGTGACACGCTGGCCTACCCCTGAAAGAGCGCCACCAATCGGCGCAGCGAAGGCTGGGCGCGCCGCCAAAAGTGCCTGTGCGATCTTCTGTCCTGTGGGGCCATAGGCCAAAGAACCCAATCCAGCCGCGCCCAGGCTAGCCGCAGTATAGACAGGACGCTCCGCCAACCCGGTGACGAGACCTCCCCCCAGAAGCGCCCCAAGCATCTCTCGGCCAGCGGTGCCAGAATCTGGGTACTTTGCCCCCAACACATTTTGGCCGGCTTGAGAGAGGTTCTGCATCAAGGCATTTCCCTTGGCGAAACTTCCCTTGCCAACGCTTTTGTCATTCGCGCGGACGGCGCTCTGCAGCTGCGCTGCGGTGAACCGACCCTCGTTATTCCCAGCCCCGGTTGAAGCCGCCGCAGTCCGAAGTCGCACAAAATTTGCCCACGAAGAGTTTGCGTTCGAAAGCTGCTGCGCCAATTGCGGCGGATTGGTCCGCATCAGGCTTGAATCGATGGCGTTTCGAAGGTCGCCCAGCGTTGTGCCGAGCTGGCGGTTATCAAAGGACGGATCCTTGAGGTAGCCGGAGGATTGCCGCGCCAGCTCCCCTTGGACACCTTTTAATTCGCTCCCCGGCAGAACGCCTCCATTCACCGAGAGCTTACCCGCAAGCTGCGCCTGAACGATCCGTGCAAAGGTTTGCTGCTGGGCCGCGGGAAGCTGTTGGGCCTGCTGCTGAATACCGTTCAGGTCCTGCAAGAATTGCTGGTCCGGGGTGAATTGCATTTTCGGAAGAACGGCATCGTAAACCGAGCTGATCTTTCGTTCGACCTGCTCAATTCCACCCTGGCCGATATCGGTACCCTCGAACTTTTGACCAATTGGCGCCAGCGCCTGATTGTATGCCGCGACATTGAAGCCATCGACAGCTCGCTGTTGCGCGCCTTTGATCGCGCCCCCCAGGAGGGGAAGGCTGCTCAGCATATCCTCGGCCTTCGATGCCCGCGGCCCCAGGATCTGGCCAGGTGTCAGAGGCACGCCTTGGGTCAGGAGCGTGCGGGCATCGGCAGAGGCCGGAGATCCGATCAAAGCACCGACGCCTTTCGCCGCCAGAGATCCGCCAGCTCCAACCAGCGCGCCGAGGACGCCCTGCTGCGCTTTCGTGCGCCAATAGTTCTGATCATCAGGCGAAACTGGCGATGCAAGGCCGCTCGCGCCCCCGAGAAGCATTCCTGTCTTAACCGCACCCGCGCCAGGCGCCAGGAGGGTAAGCGGCAACGTCGCCGCCACAGAGCCGCCGAGGCCGCCCGCCTGATTCGCAACAGGAGCCTGGGCGGCATACGGCGCGTTCTGAGCGTTCAGGTTGGACAAGCCTTGTGCTGCATTGTTTACCAGCCAGTTCCCGGCTCCGGTGATTGCCGGCGCGCCGACGGCGTTGCCGAGAGCTTGCGTTCCTTTACCCAGAAGCTGCTGTGCGCCCAGGACCGTTGAGCCGAAGCCCTTCCCGAGCCCGGCGCCTATGGCTTCCGCGTCCTGCGCAATGGTCGCGGGCGGCCGTTTTGGTGCTTGCGGCTGAATCGGTGCGGCGGCGGGCTTCGCCATCGTTTCCAGATCATCCACCGTATACCGCCCCGCCTGAGGCGCGCTGGACTGGCTTGCTGCGGGCGCTGAAGTGCTCGCCGGCATCTGCGCCATGCTCTCCAGGTCATCGATGGTATATCCGGCGGAGGCCGGGGCGCTTGTCGGAGTGTTCGCCATGTCGCTCTGCTGAGCCTTCCATTTACTGCCGATATCTGACACGTAGGCTTGCGTTTTCGGGCCCCATTTGGAGCGGTTAGGTCCCCCAAAATACATTGCGGCAGCTGTCGCCGGATCGCCGTTTGCCGCCTTCAAATTCTGGTCGAGAAGCTGAGCGGCACCAAAAATTGCCTGGCGTGGATCGTACGGATCTTGAACGCCAAGCCCTTTTGCGGTGTCCGGCATCAGCTGGGCCGGCCCCTGCGCGCCTTGTGGCGAGAGGGCAAAAGACTTGCCGCCGCTCTCTTGCTGGATGAAGGCGCCGAGGTATGCGGGGTCGAGATTATATTGCTTCGCCGCTGCTTCGATCAGAGCCTGATTGGTTGGTGTGCTCATGGGTTAGGCAGGTTGCTGCCATAGTCCTTCATCCAGTTTAGGCCATCGCTCAAGGCTTGCCATTGTGGGTTTGGCTTGCCGTTGATCGTCTTGGGCCCCAGCGCCGCCAGCACGCGTCCGCGTGCCTGTGGGGACATGTACATGAACTGCGCCGCCGTGGTGAGCATGGGGTTATTCAACTCCTGCCGGAGCGCAGCGAATTGTGGGCTTCCCGCTTGAACGCCCTGGCTTTCAGCCTGCTGCAGCCGTTTTGCGGCTGCAAGCTGATAGGACCACATGCCCGAAATCTCCGCTGCCATTGTAGCGTTTGCATCTTGGGTAAGGTGTGGATTCGGGACGCCCATACCTGCGGTCATTAGTTTCTGATCCGTCGGAACGCCCATATTTTGACCGGCTTGCATCAGCAGCTGCACGCTATTCTTGGCAAGGTTTTGCGTCTGGGTAGCTACGTCATTGCCAAGCCCCTTGATGCCCATCTCGCTTAGTGCGCTCGCAATCGTGGTCACATCATCGGAAATCGGACCCGTGGTGGCACCCGGCAATGCAGCCCTGATGTTGGTCAGCGCTGCAAGTGCGCCAGGGGCGGCAGTCGAAGCATTGATGACGCCTTTTGCATAATCCGTATCTGCTCCAATCTGAGTGCTTTGAAGTGGTGCAGGCTCAGCGATGCCGGGCATAACTGGCGGTGAAGCTGGTTGAGCGCCGGGCGCGGAGGGATTGGGAGGCCGCCCCGTTCCGGGCATCGGCGCAAAGCTGCTGGTACTGCCGCTTCCCGCAGGCGCTGGGGCCGCTGTGCTGTTTCCATTGGAGAACGTGGCAAACTGGTCCCTTGTCATCTGGAAAACTTGACCGTTGGGGCCTGTCACTGTCACCGGCTGATTTGCCTCACCCGGCGACATCGTGTTTTGGATCGTCGCAACCGGGGTGATCGCGCCGTTGATCGGATCGCGGTTAAACACGATCTGGGAGCGGCCATTATTGAGAATTCCAGACTGCGGAAACTGCTGATCTACAGCGGCAGCGAGAGCTTGATGTTGCGCAGTTTCATGGCTTAACCATCCCTGCGGATCGTTTGGATCGAACGAGGCTACAATATTCGCGCTTGTGGAAGCGGGGATGCCAAGCTCGCTGTCCAGGCTGGTCACACCGTCGATCACATCGCTGAGGCTCAGGTTTGGCTTGTTCTTCCAGCTATCCAACAGCCCAGCAAACGCCTGCTGCCGGGCGCGGTAAGTCTGAACCTCGGATTGGAGGTTCGCCTGCTGCGTTTTCTGGTTTACAAGCCCAGCCTGAGAGGAATCCTGAGCTGCGAAAGCTGCGCGCGGATCGCCGCCGAGCAACGCGTTGAACTTGCCGTAATCGACTTGTCCGGTCAGCGGGTTGATGGATTTCTGAAAATCCTGCCCGGCGGCCTGCTTTGCCGCGAGTTGCTGGTTCTGGAGCAGCAGCTGCCGGGCGCCAAGCCAATCCTTGGTTTGCTGCGGGCCGGTGTTTTCCGCCTGCTGCTGCAGCTGGCCGGTGATGATCGAGGGATCGAGAGTGGTGCTCATTGGATTATACTCTCCGCTTTATTTTTGTAGGGCGGATATAATGCAGTTTCCAGCAAAGGAGCGCCGCAAGCAGAAGCAAGGATTCCCGAGGTTGAACGGGGGGTAAGAGCATCGACCGTATCAAATGACGTGAGCATAAACTGCCGCATCTCCTGAACGCGATGCAGCGGCGGGTTGGTTTTCAACCAGGCGTGAAGGGACCGCAAGAATTTCTGGCCGTCGAACAGTGCTGCTTGCTCTGGCGAGATCTCGTTCAAACGGTCACTCTGAAACTCGTCTAGCTCCATTTCTGGATGGCCCTTTCACGGCTCGATGATAAAAATATATCTGATAAGTTCTGAATTTCATAGGAAAACAGTCGTTTTTCGCTATTTTGTGCAGATCGTCCGAAGGCGTCCACTACTGTCCAAGACTGTCCAGCCCTGGTGTCTCGTCGCGATTTATTTCGTCTGCCTGTTCGCCGTCCTGGGCGATCAGACGCAGGCTGCTACCCTTTGGCCAAGGGAAAAAAGCCTCTGCCCGGGCCATGAACTCGTCGAGCTTCTCTTCCGGTCGGCGCTCGAGGTAACGGCCATTGCAGGTCGCCCTGGTGACCGGGCTGCTGAACCAGCAAGTCCAGATCGTCAGACGATCGGCATTGTTCATGCCGGCGGCGCTTTCCAAGGAGTTTAGCCGGCGCGAAAGGGTCTTCATTGTGTCAACTCCTCGAGATCTTGGGGATGGCCCAGCGTTAGGATGATCGCCCGCGCCGGCCCCGGCACCATCAGCTCGGCTTCGATCCGTACGCAAAAAGCTTCCAGCGTTTCACCGTCCCGCCGGTACCAGCGCTGAGATGGATCACTGTTCAGCCAGGCAAGCGTTTCCTGGTCTTCGTTGTCCGGGTCGACGAACTGCATGAAGCGGACGAGAGGCTTCTCGCCGGCAGCGCCTGCGGTTCGTTCCAAATTTGCAACGCGTCGCTGCATGCCCCTCATTTCTCCGGGTCCTTTCCTGTCTGCTGCTCAAGTGTTGCGATGCGCTTCTCCAGCTGCTCAGTCTCGATGGCGCGGCGCTGGTGCTCCAGCACGCTGGCAATGGCCTGTGCCTCCTCGGGGCTGATTTTCCCGGCCGCCAGGGCCGCCGTGACGTTCCGCATGGCCATGGCCACGCTCTCGGCCGTATCGGTCTCGGGCATCTCGAGCGGGATCGGGCGCCCCTTCCGTTCGGGCCATGCCCGTCGGAGCATGATCTCGGCGGCGCGCATATCGCCGCCCTTGGCCGCGACCACGACTGCCTTGAGGATCTCCGGGGCCTCGGCGTTGCCGATAGCGTCCAACGCCACATAGGCGCGATGGCGGGCTCCCTTGGGGCGCCCTCGGGGGTTACCGCTCCGGCCTTTGGCGAACCGGCCGGCCTGCTTATACAGGCCTGAAACAGGCTCTTTGGTCATTGACGCGCCTCCGGTTGCAGGGGACGAGCAGGCACTTGCGGCGCGCTGATGTGCATCAGGATCGCCAGCGCGTCGGCCTCGTTGTCATCGCCCGGCGTGAAGCCCGCGGCCTGCATGGCGGCGATCATCGCGTCCTTGCTGGCATTGCCCTTGCCGGTGGCGCTGGCTTTGATCGTGCCCACCGGGATGCCGGCATAGGGAATGCCCCGGGCCTCACACCAAGCGGTGAGCGTGGCGAGAAGGCCGCCGTAGCAGTGGGCAGCATCAACGCCGCGGTCGCGCCGCACCTCCTCGAAATAGACGGCCTCGGGGCGGCCAAGGCTATCGAGCCACTGGGCGAAACGCAGGAAGCGCATGCCGGCACCCTCGTACCGGCCGGGTTTGAAGCTGGCGGTGCCGGACAGGATCACGCCGTCCTCGCGCCGCAGGGCCCAGCCGGTCGAGGTGCCGAGGTCGAGGGCGAGAAGCGCCGGAGCGCTGCCGGCGATGGGCATGGGGGATGGGTTGGTCAATGGGTGTTCTCCGGCGTCATGCGGGCGGGCTGGGTATCCGCGCCGCGGGTGGCGATGAGGTGGACGGGTTTCGGAGCCAGGAAGGCCAGCCAGGCGTCGCGGCATGCGGACGAGGTCTCCGCCAGCAACAGGCGTCTGCAGGCCGTTGCAGCGGTCACAGCGGCCTCGTAGTGGGGTTGCTCGCCTCCTGCGGCGTGGACGATGGCCTGCGCGCTCCAGGCCTTCACACGACGAGCGCAGGGCCAGCCTTCCGGACCGGTCGACCGGTAGTCGTCGTCTCCGATCAGCACGATGCAGGGGCGCCGCGCGTCGGCCAGGATGGTCTTGCGGATCGTCGCGCCACGGTACGGCGTGATGAGATTGATCTCCTTGGCCCGCACGGCCCGGTAGAGCGGGAGCAGCCAAGGCGCGATCTGGGCCACCGCCGCGATGATCCGGTCGATGTCCTGTGGGGCCGTGATGGCGGTGATGTCGTTCATCGGGCCGCCGTCCCGACCAGCCGAAAAACGCCGCTCGATGATGCTTTGAACACCCCTTCCGCGCGCCGGGGTTTTTCCCCTTCGTTACGCTCGCGCACCACCCTAAAGGGTGCGCGAAGCGTATAGGGGGTATGGGGGACAGAGTGGGGCAACACCTGGGCAACACCGGGGCGAAGCAATTTCAAGTAGTTAAAGCTTACCTGGGCAACCTGGGCAAAGACACCGGGGCATGAACCTGGGCTTAACGATTTCAGTGGGTTATAAACAACCTGGGCAATCAATTTTCGCCTCCTTCCGGGGTTGCTTGTCCGTCAAAATCAACTTGAGCAAAGGTGAGATGCTCCCGCCATTTGCCCGGACGCCCATAAGGTGAGACTTGGATTTTTTTGCCGCTGAAAAGACGCTCCATCGCCTGTTCAAAATCTCGCCTGCTGAAGTCTTGGCGGTTCTGTGATTGCCCAAATACCTTCGGAGCGAAATTGCCGGCGTTCTTGCTTGCTGAAACGTGTCGCCCTTGTTCGAGCGCATCACGCAACAAAGTAAGAAAGACTTGGTCGACCTGTGCAGTTTTAATCGCGCGCGAAAAACCCGCTTCGGCATCAACCGGCATCAGCGCGCCATTCGCCCACTTCAGCCGGATGTTTTCACCGATGGAGGCGTAGTTGGCCTTGCGCCGCGTCAGGATCCGCTCGTTGCTATCGGCCGGCTCATCCTCCGAGCCTTTGGGGCGGACAAGAGACCAGCGTGACCGGGCAGAGTTGCTCCAGGCGGTGCTGCCGCCGTCAACATCGCCGCCTTGACCCATGCCGGAGCGTGACGGGTGAGCGTTCAGCAGCACGGCGCCGCCGATTTCCCGGGCCAGGCGGTTGAGGGCATGCCCGATGAATTGCCGCACTTCGGCCCGGGCGTTTTCGTTGCCGCCGAACGTGTCGGCCGCGGTGTCGATGACGATCAGCCGGGCCCCGAATTCTTTGGCCGCCCGTAGCAGCTCGGCATAGCGGGGCGTCAGCTGCGGCGTTCCATCCGGAAGGAAGGCGATCAGTCGGTTATCTTCTCCCACGCCGGATGCCCAACGCATATCGGCCAGGTCATCGAAATATATTCCGAGTGCATTGTTGATGCGCTCTTGCCGGCGGTGCAGCTCCGCTTCGTCATCCTCGCAGAAGAACCCCATCACCCTGCAGCGCAGAACCGCGAGGCCGCACCACGGCTTTCCGGTCGCGCAGCTCGTCATCAGCTGCTGGCTGAGGAGCGTCTTGCCGACGCCGCCATCGCCATAATTCAGGGTGGTATATCCCACCGGCAGCCAGTCCGGGACGATCCACTCCATGCTCGGGACCGCCTCGCCCGCGAGGCGCGTCGGATCGATGAACATCAGCGGGCGGCCGGGCTTGTCTTCCCGGCTCCTGGCGTCGTCAGGGCCATTGGCAGGGTGGAAGAACTCGACTTCCCCGCCGGCGGCACGCATGGCGCTCTCTGGCGAATGCTCAAGCATCGGGCGCCCCCTGCATCGCGTCCAGCCAATCCGTACCTGCAGGGGGCCGGTGGATAGTCACTTGCCGGCCGGCGGCGGTCCAGCGCTCGGCACATTCGCGCGCCGCGGCCAGGCCGGCCCCCTTATCGTCGGCATCCGCGAAGATGCTCAGCGCCTCAATGCCGGGAAGAACGGGAGATTTTGCGATGCCGCCCGCCGAGCCGCAGGCCCAGACAGGAGCCCAGCCCACGCGCTGCATGATGGCGAGGCCGTTCTCGATCCCCTCGCAAATGCCGAGGCCGCTCGTGACGGCATCATCTGGCGCCAGGCGGATCACCCCAGCGGCGCCGAGCATCATCTTGGAAGGCTTCACATCCGCTTTGCCTTTGCCGTCTGGCCGGATGAATGTTCGGTGGATGCCGCAGGGCTCATTCGTCGCCGGATCGGTCATCAGCGCAAGCATGGCCGGCAGCCGCTGCTGTCCACGGGGGCAGGATGGGTGAAACCTGAAAGGCGCTTCGGGCGGCAGTTGCAAACCCCGGCAGGCCAGGTATGTTTCGACGGGCGATCCCGCCGCCGGCACAGCCTTCATCCAGATGCTGCGCGCTGTCTCCACCTTGCGGGCTTCTTCCGCTTCCTGCTTCGCGTCTTCCCGTCTCACGCTTGATACGGGCGCGGGCAATTCCACCGGCCGCTGACCGAGCCAATCAAGGGCCCAGCGCCACGCCTCCTTGCGATCGCAATGCCGCGTGTAGGCGATCAAATCGAGCGCATCGCCGCCCTGGCCGGCCTCATGGTCATGCCACAAGCCGCGGTCCTTGCCGGCGATCGCCACAGCCATGGAGCCACGCGTCCGAAAGCGCCATTCCGTGCGGGACTTCGAGGAAGGCGCGACGCCCAGAAGTTGCGGCGCCAGAGTCTGGATCTGCGCGGCGAGCAGTCCGGAGACCTCGCGCATGTCGGGGGCCCGGATCAAAACGGCAGCTCGTCTGTGATGTCGAGTTCGCGCTGGGCATCCCGTGCCCGCTCGGCCTCGATCTGCGTGAGCGTGGCCTCGAGCTCAGCCGCACTCAGGCCGGGCTGCAAGCCGCCTTCAATTTTGAAGAAGCGCCCCATGTCGTCCTCCGCGACGGACGCCCGGATCGAGCAATACCGGCCGGACGGCAGATCCAGCCGGCCGGTATAGCGCCAAGGCGTGGATGCGTTAGCATGCAGCCGCAAATCACCAGTGAAGTAAGGATGCGTCATCAAACCTCCCTCTGGACGGCGCCAGGCTGGTGGAGTTCGGCCATGAGCCTCAGGGCACTAACCGTTCCGTCGAGCTCACAGATCACATCCGCGGGGTTTGGCGCCGTCAGCAGCCAGCTCCGAAACGCCTGCAGGGTGTGCCGGCGCCATGCGCAGAAGACGGCATGGCTGTCCGGAACCGAGCTCTGAACAGACGCAGGCGCAAAGAGGTTTTGGCTATGCATCGGGCGCCTCCCCGGTGCAGCCAAACTTCTTGAAAACGATGAGTGCTTCAGCTAAATGGCTAGGCATCGATGTGCTTTGAAGTTCCGCCCTCTGTGCCGTGTCACCGGCCAGGGGGCTTTTCAGTTTCGGGGGAGGCAGATCCCAGCGGCGCCGGAAGTGCGGGTTACATTCGGGATCGGACATGGCCGCCCAGCGGGCGGTGTCCATCAGGCGGCCTGGGGCGCGCGGAACCGAGCCGGCGGAAGGCTTTCGATATAGCGCCGCAAGCTGTCGCCCAGGATGAGCGTCCTGCGCCCGGACTTGCGGGCTTCGAGCTTTCCTTCGCCCAGCAAGATGTAAATACGGCTGCGGGCCAAGCCGCTCACCTTAACAGCATCTTCGATCGTCAGCGCCAATTCGGTCATGCTCGCTCCTAAACAGTGCAGCGTGTTGCTGCATCCCGGTGTGGAGCGTTCAAAGTGCTCTTCGGATGCTCTATTTTAGGTTTTTTGCGTGTTTCTCGACAGTCTTTGGTGAAATTTCCTGATCAGTCATAATGGTGGCCAGCGTAGCTGCCGTCCGGTACATTGCCGATCCAAACAAATCATAAGTAACCAAAACTACACCTCGTAGTATGCCAACTACGTGTGGCGGAAGCCGCTGCCTCTTCAAAAACAGAAGGCTTTCCCCTTGGGCAATGAGGTCATTTGCCCGACCTTCCCAGTACGTCGCCAAACCAATCCAGTCTTGGGAGCTGTCGCCAGCGCGAGCGAGTTTCAAACATTGCCAGCAGACATCTTTAAGCTGCTCGACCTCGGCGTTTAACGCCGCCCTCGTCAAAACCCTAGGATTCATACGTAAGAGAGTCGCAAGAAAAGTGAGCAAAACCCGAGGCGCCTGCTCATTAGGCTCCGCGCCATGAGCGTCAAGAACCCGTTTCCATTCAGGGTATATCTTGAGTTTATGAAAATTCACTCCTGTCTTGCGGTAGTTTTTCCGGTGCCCGCGACCTATTTCCTCCCACACAGACTTCATACGGCTGTCCGTTGCTAGCCGAAGCATTATGAGCCTGTGTTCATTGTGATCTTGAAAATAATCCGTTTCCAAGAGTTCCTTGATTGTATGAACAGCAATCTCTGGCACCCAGTCAGGAAACGAGACATTGATATCCACACCTGCCTCCGCAGTACTCTCCGCCAGAAGGTTCGGCGGGGCAGCCCGAGCGGAGACCGGGTTTTCGGGGGCCATCCTAGCCCCGCCGATTCGGGAGTTTCCGGCAGATTGCAGCGGTTGTGAAGGGGGCTTTGCTGCCGCCGTTTTCGCCCATTCCAGAGCCGCTCTGCGGGATCTGAACGAGACCGCGCGCCCGGCACCCTCCGGCGGAATGGCAATCCATTCGGCGCATCGCTGCCACGATAGCTCGTGGCCGGCCTGGCCGTACGACAAAAGCAACGGCACCGGCACCAGGCGCCAGCCAGCGGATCGCAACCGCCCCTCGATAGACCGGCACCCGATCTCTCGGTACGGCGCGTTCCTGGGCTCTTGGCGCGGGCGGCTGATTTCCGCCAAGTCCGCGCCGTTCAAGGCGCAGCCTGCCAAGAGCCGTTCCCACGCCAGAGGCTGGGGCTCGAAAATGTTGGAAAGGCTCATCATACGTCGCCACCCGGCGCAGGATCGTAGATGCCAACGATTTTCCCGATAAGCTGCTCCTCGAGATATTCGTTGGTGCCCTGCTCGTTCAGTGCATAAGGGCCATCGCTCAGCAAAATCGGGCGACGTGACAGGCGTTGCTCCCAGCACTGCAGTTCGAGTTCGGCCAGGCTTTTCGGGGCAGTGTAGGCCGCGGCCCAGCAGGCTGGCTCTTCCCGGGAGACGTTGCGCCCGTCTGCGTCCGTGCAGCAGACCTGAATGGTCCGGAAGCTGAGCCGTACGATGCGGCGCCGCGGGCGCGCTGCGCTCCCATACTCGATCAAGAACAGCTCGCCCGGCATCGGTACCCGGTCCGCGGCGTCGACAATGATCCGCTCGCCTTCGTGCAGCAGCGGCTCCGAAACGTCGTCTGTCACCTGATGGACCAAACATCCATCCGGCACATGGTCGTAGACGATGAAGGCGCGCAAATCGGGCTGCGGCGGAATTTGGAACATGGCGTTCATGCTGCTCTCCCCGCCTTGGTTGGCGCGTCCCGCATCGGCGCATTCAGCGCCACGGCTTCCAGAATATCGAGCGCCTCCAGCTCGCCGATGTCACCGGTGATGATCCTGGCGCCAAGCCCGAGGAGCTTCGTGTGCAGCGCTGGCGGCAGAGGGGTCGAAACCGCCTCGACTTGCTTGCGGCGGCTCATGCCACGCCTCCCGCCGTCAGGTCGCGCAGCAGGGCGGCGAGTTGCCGCTCAAGAGGGGTGTCCTGGCTGGCCATCAAGCGCTCATATTTGGTCATCAAATACAGGGCTCGGGCACGGATGCCGGGCAACGCCGTGGCCTGAATGCCTTCCATCCGTTCGGCCAGCTCATCGACGCGGGCGTTCAGCGGCTCCATTTCGGCATCATATGCCCGCTCTTCCGCGAGGGTGGCGTTGTGGGGGTAGGCTGCATCGATCTTACGTACCAGCGCGGTGGCCTCGCCAGCGATGGCAATCAGCTCCCGATCCCGGTCAAGCTGCCCTAGCGTAACGCCAGGCATCGCCGCGGCGGCAGCGGCCAAGGGCACGGCACCAAGCATTATGCGCCGGCTCGTCTGGGTATGGTGTTTGCTGGAAATCGGCATGCGTCTCTCCATCGGCGCCCCGGGCGTGCCAGGAGCGCCGTTCAAATCGGGTGATGTCTGGGAAGTGGATTAGGCGGCGCGGCGGCCCAGATCGGCCCGGGCGGCGGCGATCGCTTCGCCCAGGCCATGCAGCGCCATGCCCAGGCGGGTATTGGCGGCCTCGAAGCGGTTGATCGCCTCCAGAGCAATCACGGCGCGGGCGCCGTCCAGAAGCGCTTCGCGGCGTTCGTCGCGCGCCATAATCAGGTCGGCGCGCGGATTGATAGGCGCGCACTCGAGGGCCCAGGCTTCGTTGACGAGCCGGAAAGCCTGTTGCGGGATCGGGGCGTCGGTCGGGATGCCGTGTTTCTCGGCAAAGGCGCCGAACGCGCTGCCGTCGAAGTCATAGACGGCGCTGCAGGCCGCCGGCGACTTGATCCTCGCCCCGTGGAGAGACGCATCGTACGGCGCGCCGAGGGGCTGCGGCGTCAGGGGGCGAGCCGCGGCTATGGCGGCAAGCGGGGTTGGTGTATGGGTATGCGCAGCTTCGGGCATGGCTCTCTCCTTGCTCGGGGTTAGGCTGATTCCAGGGCTCCTACCCCCTGGAATTAGCCGGAAAGCTGTTGCTTCCGACTTCTCTTTTAATGTAGAGTAACGCCAAAGTCAACACTTTTGATGTAGAGTTTTATGCCGATCTTACCGGAGCAGTGTCGAGCAGCTCGTGCTCTAATAGGATTGTCGCAAGATGATTTGGAGCGGGCCTCCAAGGTATCCAAGAAAACCATCGCCGATTTCGAGCGGGGGGCTTCTTCACCTTACGAGCGCACATTGGACGCCCTGCAAACCGCCCTGGAAGCCGCCGGCGTGGAGTTCATTCCCGAGAACGGGGGCGGGGCCGGGGTGAGGTTAAGGAAGAGGTTATAAGAATGTGATCGACCGTTTTAATTCTCGGAGGTAGGATGGTGGCAGCTCCAACCTCTTGTACTGCCGCGACATGCCCCAGAAACCCACATTCACGAAGCCTCGAAAACGCGGTCAGTCAGCATCGAAGATTGGTATCGCCTTCGGTATCGGCTCGGTCGCATTAAGCAACCTGTTTCTTGATAAGGCCCAAAATACTTACATCGCTATGATAGCCTTTTTGGGATTATTACTGCTTGCGATTGTGGCTTTGGTATACAGGGCAGTAAAAGGCTCAAAAAAGAACTGATTTGCGTTCCCGCAAGGGGAAGCTTCGCGTGCTTTTGTCAGTACCAAGATCCGATCGGGCTAACTCGGGCAGCTGCCGGCGTGGAATTTATCCCAGAGAATGGCGGTGGAGCTGGGGTTAGGTTGAAGAAGCAACGAACGGGAGAACATCACGAATGACGACTGAGATCTGGCACGTACTGGACTTTGTGGGCGGCAATGGTTGATCGAGTAAGAACAGCGACGATTGCTAAAATGACCGGCTTGTCTGTGCGCAAAGTTCAAGAGATGGCGCTCTCTGGGAAGTTGCCGGGTGCTGCTAAACTAGGTGGCACATGGACCTTCGACCCTAATAAGGTTGAGGCCTGGATTCGCGATGAAGAGGCTGCAGTAGCTAGGAGAGGCAACCGCAGTTTGGGGGTGTGTCGGCTTACTGCGGACACTCACATTTTGCCGGACGAGAGTATCGCTCTACGCTTCGCACAGCTGATCTACGGGAAGCCAAAAAGCGGTTCAAAACGTGGCGGCAAAAAGTTTAACCTTTAAATCTCCAGCTCCAGCAGGCTGCTCGCCAATGATTTGCCGTGTTGGTCGAGCGCCAGAGAGCGCGTCACCCCGCCGCTTAGCGCGCCGTGCAGAACGAAGTTCAAGGCGTGCAGGCTGGGCAGCTCATAGCGTCTTACCTCGCCCTCGACGAAAGCGGCAAAATGTTGCTTCACCCGGGCCGCTGTGAGGTTCTCGCTAAGCCTGGCATAATCCTCGGCGTTGTAGGCGATCACGGAAATATTGCAGATATTGCCTTTATCTCCGGTGCGCGCGTGGGCCACTTCGTGCAATCTCATCAGGATACCTCGTAGCTTATGGCAGGCTGGATCGCGGATTTTGGCAGCAGCGTCGAAGCAACGGCAAGGATCTCGCGAGCCGATTTCCACGCCCCGCCGCCGCCAGCCGGACCGTTGGTGTAGAGGGTTTCAACCTCGTTGCCGATCCTGACCGCCTCTTCCATCGTCTCCGTTCGCCCGGCGACACGCAAGCGCAGCTCCACCGGTTCCGGGTGGCCAGCGGCTCCTGGGCCGCGATGGACAGCGTTTAGCCCGATCAGCTCGAACCGCAGCTCGCTGCTGCGCAGGCCGGTCAGGCAAAGCCTTTCCTTTACAATCTCTAGCGCCAGCTCCGCGCGGGCAAGGGCATTGGCGCCGGCATAGGAAATCTGTCCTTCGCCGATAAACCCATCGCGATAGCCGATGGAGATTTTCAGCGTCCCGGTCGCCGGATGCCCCAACCCGCCGGTAACGCGGACGCGGTCATCTCCGTCATCCTGAAAGCGCACATCGGTAAAATCCGCGACCACATCGGGCTGCAGATAGCGCGCCGGGTCGTGCACCTCATAAAGCAGCTGTTCGGTGCAGCTTGGCTGGCTGACCTTGCCGCCGGAGCCGGCGATTTTGGTGATGATCGCCTGGCCGGTCTCGTCCACCTCCGCCAGTGGGAAGCCGAGCCGGGCCAAATTGGGCACGTCCTTGCGCCCAGGATCGGCGAAATAGCCGCCCGTGATCTGCCCGGCGCATTCGAGCAGGTGCCCGATCAACGTGCCCCGCCCCAGCCTGGTCCAGTCATCCATCCGCCAGCCGAATTCATGGATCAGCGGGGCCAGGAACATGCAAGGGTCGCCGACCCGGCCGGTGATGACAATATCCGCCCCCGCCGCCAATGCTTGCGCGATCGGCCCGGCGCCGAGATAGGCATTGGCAGAGACGATCCGCGGCGCGATGTCCTGCACCGTGGCGTCAAATTCCAGCAGCGGCAGGGCGCTGTCGCGTATGTCTTCCAGCACATCGTCACCGGTGACGGCGGCAATGCGTAGTCCGATGAGCCCCAAATCACGGGCAATCTGCGCCGTGCGCCGCGCCGCCGCCACGGGATTGGCGGCCCCCATATTGGTGATGATCCGAACCTTGTTGCGCGCGCATGCGGGCAGCACGGCCTGCAGGCGCGCTGCAAGCAGCGGGTCGTAGCCGGCCTGCGGGTCCTGCTGCCGCGCCTGCTGCGCCAAGGCAATGGTGCGCTCGGCCAGGCATTCGAACACGAGGTAATCCAGCGCGCCATGGGTCGCGAGCTCCACCGCCGGCTCGATCCGGTCCCCCGAATAGCCAGCGCCAGCGCCGATCCTGATGGTCCTCATAAAGGAAATACTCCAAACAGCACGGCGGCGAAGGTCATGATGACAGAGGCCGCGAGCAGAAGCGGGATAGAGAAGCGCTGATGCGCGCCGAGCTCAATCCCGGCGAGCCCCACCACCAGGAAGGTGGCCGGGGTGAGCGGGCTGACGGGGAAGCCCACCGTCATCTGCCCGAGCAAGGCCGCCTGGGCCACCTGTACCGGATGCCCGCCCAGGCTCTGGGTGACGCTGGCCACTACCGGCAGCACGCCGAAATAGAAGGAATCCGGGTCGAACAGCAGCGAAAGGGGCATTGAGAGCAGGCCCAGCACGAAGGGAATATGCTGCCCGGCGCCGGCCGGCACATGCGCCACCGCGGCGCTGGCCATCGCCTTCAACATGCCGGTGCCGCCCATAATGCCGGTAAACACCCCGGCGGCGAACAGGATGCTGGCCATCAGCAGGGCCGCTTTGGCGTGCGCATCCACCCGTGCGCGCTGCTCGGCTGGATTGGGGTAGTTAAGGATCAGGGCAATAACCACGCCGATCATGAACATCACCACCGGCTCCACCCAGCCGCCAATCATCACCACCATGATGGCGATCGTGAGCACCAGATTTGGCCAGAACAGATGCGGGCGGCGCAGCCGGGCTTCTTCGTCCGTCAATGGCCGCATGGTGGCAACGGGCGCGTCGCCATGCCCATGGCTCACGCCCGCCAGGCCCAGGCGCACCTCCTCCCGTCGGCCCAGCCACCAGGAGGCCGCGAAGACGAAGGCCAACCCAACCACCTGCACCCCGATCATCGGGGTGAAAATGGCGGAGACCGGCAGCTTCAGCGCGGCTGCGGCGCGCAAGGTCGGGCCTGTCCAAGGCAGAAAATTCACGCCGGCCGCCAGCGAGGCGGCACAGGCCAGCACCCGCCGATCCATGCCCAGCCGGTCATAAAGCGGGCGCATGGCCGGGATGGTGACCAGAAAGCAGACCGCACCGGAACCATCCAGATGCACCAGCAGCGCCAGCAAGGCGGTGCCGACCACGATGCGCGTGGGCTTCAGCCCAACCGCGCGCAGGATGCGGGCGATGATCGGGTCCAGCATGCCGGCATCGGTCATGATGCCGAAATAGAGAATGGCGAAAACGAACATGCCTGCAACCGGCGCGATGGCCGATATGCCATGAACGGCGAAATTAGCACTGGTCAGGCCGAAGCCGCCCAGCAGCGCTGCAACCGCCGGCACGGCAATAAGCGCGACCAGAGGCGTCAGCCAATTGAGCATAATGGTGGCGAGCAGCACGAGAACCGTGGCGGTGCCGAGCAGGGCTAGCATGATGGAACATCCTCCGTTTTTCCCGGTCTGCGCCGGATCGGGGGAGTATAGGGGGCGAAAACCCTATGCAACAAAGACATTTATGGAATAAATTCATTCACTATGCGCATAAATCTGACCCTGCATCAGCTGCATTGCTTCCTGCGCGTGGCGGAGACTGCGAGCTTCAGCGAGGCAGCGCGGGGGCTGGCGATGTCCCAGCCGGCGCTGAGCCGCACCATCCGGATGGTCGAGACCATTCTGGGCACCAGGCTGTTCGATCGCGATACGCGTAATGTGGCGCTTACCCCGGCCGGCGACGCGCTGCGGGTGACGGCGGCGCGGCTGGTCCAGGAATTCGACGGCGCGCTGGGGGAGGTGGCGCAATTCGTCGCCGGCCAACGCGGCTATGTCACCATCGCCACGCTGCCGTCGCTAGCGGCGGTGCTGCTGCCGCCGGTCATTGCCGCGTTCCGGCAAAGCTGGCCGCACGTGCGAATCCAGATCAAGGACGGGCTTTCCGGCTCGGTGGTCGATCACGTGCTGGACGGCCGGGCGGATATTGGCCTGACGGTGCGCCCCAGCCCTTCAGAGGCGCTGACCTACCATCCGATCGCGCAGGATCTGTTCGGGCTCGTCTGCCGCGAAGATGACGAGCTCGCGAAGGCTGAGGGTCATGACTGGTCGGTGTTCGCCGATCATCCCTTTATCGCCATGGCGCAGGGCAGTAGCGTGCGCGCCTACACGGATGCGGCCTTTCTGCAGATCGGCCAGCCGGTGCCGCAGCTCTATGAATGCAGCTTCCTCGGCACGGCCGGCCATCTGATCGCCTCTGGGCTGGGGATCAGCGCGCTGCCGAATATGACGCTGCCCTTGATCGCCGCGCAGGGGCTGGTCTGGCGGCCATTAAGTGGACCGGTGATCCATCGCGAGATCGGTACATTACGGCGGACCGGGCGGGCGCTTGCGCCGGCAGCCGAGCATTTCCTGAAAGCACTGTCCTCAACGCTGAAAGCGCGAGCGCGATAAAGGCTGCGCCGCCGAGAGGCCGTGAAAAGTCTCGAAGGATGGTAATCTCCGGTAGTGGGTCAGTTTGAAATTTCGGGCCGTTCGGCCTTCTTGTAGGTCGCCGCGCGGTTCGGCGTGCCGGCGAGGGAATCAATCACCAACCACCTCCTCCATTCCACCATTGTGCCGCACTGAGGCCGCCCGCCATAGCAGGAGAGCAGCGCAGCGTTTTGTGCTGACGGACGAAGTGTCCGTTGCGCATGCCGGCGCCCCCTTACGGATATTTCGACGAGGATCCAAGTTGGTAAAAGGGTGGTGCGACCTTTGCCCCGGCCTCGGTTAAGAAAGCGATAGCTGGGGTGCTTCTCTGGACGGTCATGCCGCCCGCTCATCCTCAACCGTGGGCCTGAGCAGCACTTCGGCCGGGATATGCCATTGCTCGTGCAGGGTCCAAGCCTGCTTCATGGTCAGGGGGCGTTTGCGGGCCAGGATTTCCGAGGCGCGAGAGCGTGAGCCCAGGAGGCGCCCAAGGTCGGCCTGTTTGAGGTTCTGGCGCTCCATCACTTCCTGAATGGCCGCAACGGGGTCTGGAGCCTCGATGTGCCAATGCTTGGCCTCGTAAGCCTCGATCAGGGTCGCGAGCACGTCAAACCGCTCGGCCTCAGGCGTGCCAGGCGCCGGCTCACGCTCGAAATACTGCTCGATTTCCTTGAGCGCCCAGTCATAATTCGTCTCGGTCTTGATGCTGCGAATGTCCATCCATCAAGCTCCTGGCTTATGCCATCGCCCGGGGCCGAACGGTGCGCGCGATCTCCTCGCCATGAGCGCGCTGCTCCATAGCCAGGTCGTAGCGGGCCTGCAGGTTCATCCAAGATTGCGCATCCGTGCCAAAATACCGGGCCAGACGTAGCGCCGTATCAGCCGTGATGGCGCGCTCGGCGTTCAAGATCGCGGTCACCCGGTTGGGCGGCACGTCGATGTCTTTGGCCAACCTATAGGCCGTGATTCCCAGCGGCTCCAGCCACTCCTCGCGTAGCAACTCTCCCGGCGGGACAGGTTCCAGTAGCGCCGCGGAGCTATCGACAATATCGGACAGATCAACGCTGCCAGCTTCCAGAGCGTCTCTCGAAATGGCCACTTCACCCTCCTCAGTGATAGTCGCAGAACTCAACATCGTATGCATCGCCATCGCGCCAAGTGAAACAGATCCGCCATTGGCCGTTCACGCGAATTGAGTGTTGCCCGGCACGATCTCCCTTTAGCGCCTCCAGCCGGTTGCCCGGCGGGGAGCGCAGGAAGTCCAGCGTCGCGGCAGCCTCCAAGAGATCAAGCTTCATCTTGGCGCGCCTCACGACATCGGAACCGACGCCCCTGGGGGTAAGTCCTTGGAATAGGGCGGCGGTGATCTTGTCGTGAAAACTTTTGATCACGGTATGTATGTACCTCGTATATATATGTACGTCAAGCGTACATGTTCCCTAAGCCTTTATGGGCGTGACATTGCTTTCCTGCACGATCCCCAGCGGCGCAAAGGCGGCCCGGATGCTCTCCGCCACATAGCCAGGGCAGAGGTGGGCATAATGCTTCGAGCAGATCGCCTCGCTGTTCCCAAGCTGGGCAGCCACGACCCCAAGAGGCACGCCTGACATGGCCAGGCGGCTGGCATGAGTGTGCCGCAGGATGTGGAAGCCGATGGCGGGCGTGATGCTGGCCGCTTCGCAGGCAGCTTTCATGGGGCGTTGCTGCTCACTTTGCCCCCATGCATCTCCATCGGGGCGCGGGAGGATGAGGGCTTTGCCTATTTTTCCCACGCAAAGCTGAGCGAAAAAAGCCCGCCCCTCATCGGTCAGCATGATGTGGCGCGCTTTGCCGGTCTTGCTCCGTCCCACATGCAGGGTGCCGGCTTCCGCACTGAAGTCGGCAACTCGGAAGCGGACTAGTTCTCCCCATCGCGCGCCGGTGAGGAGGGCGGCGGTGATGATCGGACGAAAATCTGGGGCAGCGGCGTTCACAAGCCGCGTCGCCTCGGCGTCGGTCAGAAACCGGACGCGTGCGGCATCCACGCCTTTGAACGGAGCAACCCGGCGCCATGCATCATCCGAGGGAGCGTGACCGTCAGCATAGGCCAGGTTGAGCGCCGCCTTCAGCACGGTCAGGATCCTATTGGCGGTTGCGCGCCTGGGGCGGTTGCTTTCACCGTCATCCGGCTTTGCGGCCCGGGTGGCAGGTTTGGAGGCATCTTTCTTGGTCCGGACGCGGGGTGCAGCCGTGGCCAGGGCGCGGTGCCAGGACCGAACGAGGGCAGGGGTGAGATCCGTCACAAGCCGGTCGCCCAGCTTTGGCAGGATGTGGGCGTTGATCGTGCTCTGCAGCCCTCGGAGGTCCCTGCCGCCGCGGGCTTTATAGTCCTCAACGTAGGCGGTCATGGCCTTCTCGACCGTAATGGGCTCGACGACTTTGCCCCTCGTGCGCGAGACCTCGGCAAACCATTCACGGGCCTTCTCCTGCGCCTGGGCGAAATTCAGCGTCGTTCCCCCGTCGGCGTCCAGGAGATCATCGGCGGTTCCTATAGACGTGAAACGCCAGACCCGGTCTCCGGCCTCGTCGCGATCCAGATATCGTGCCTGCCACTGACCGGCCCGGCCGGCGGAAGCGCGCCGATAGCCGATCGCCCGGCCCTCTTGGATGTTTCGCCAATAAGCCGCGTGCCGGGGCGCAAGGCGCAGCCGCGCGGAGCGGGTATCCAGTTTCTCATCGCGGGCTTTTCGGGGCATAGCGAGTCCTTGGGCTTGGCTTACTCACTATTTACTCACTATACGTAGCCGGACGCAATGAGATAGAGACGGATTGTTTTTCAATGGATTCAAAGAGTCTATAAACACAGCGGGACGTCGCCGGACCATATATACCGCCCTCTCACGGCGGTAACAGGGGTTCGAATCCCCTTGGGGACGCCATGATTTCCAAGCCATTGATATTGCTAAATATTTTGGATGTCGTCCCCCGTTTGTGACACACGCTTGTGCCACCTGGGGACGACAAAATGGCGTTGTGTTCCTACGTCGAAAGACGTCGAGAAAGGTATTATTTCCGGCTGCGGGTGCCGCCTTTGGCGGGGGCTGTTTTGGGCCGGGAGCATGTGGTCGCCTCGCTGCTGACCCGCGATGCCGCGCAGGCGAAGCTGCGCGCCGCAAAAATATATTTGGTGGTTTCACCGTTTCTCCACATGCTGTGTCTCAGGATGAGAGACGCGCTGCACAGTTTGGGGATGCCGCCCACGGGAGCCGATGCTCTCGCGGATGCGGCGTTTCGTCTGGGCTGTGACTATCATGCGCGCCTGGACCAGCTGCGCCTCCAGCATGAAAAGGAGATGGAGGCGCTTAAAGCGCAGTACCAGGACCAGCTCAGGGCGCTGACCGGTAGGGTCCAGGTGGGCTGGCGCGCCGGGGTGACGTTTGAAGAGGTTGAACCGTTTGTCTCTTATGAAGAGGCCGAGCGGCCGCGATTTGTGGCAAGGCGAGATGCGTTCAGGACACCGATGCAGGTGGAAGACGCTGTTTATGATGAGCCGCCAGAGCGGGTGGTCGAGATCTCGCCGCCCTGGCACAGCCTCACCTCAGCCTTTTTGGCTGACAAGCCGGGGCTGACCGCCAAGACGGTCTGGAGTTATAATCATGCGTTCGAAACCTGGCGCAAGCTTATCGGTGATAAGCCCATTGCCGAAATCCGGCGCAGCGATCTGAAACTGTTTGCCGATCGTTTGCGGGATTTAGAGAGCGGGCGGGGCGGTAAGCTGAGCCATGCCAGCATCGTGCGGATGCTGAATCACGTGAAGAATTTCATGGAGTGGGCGGTTGAAGCGGGACATGTCGAGGATGATCGCTTCGGCGGCGTGAAGGGCCGGGACAAAACGCGTGACGAGCGGATGGGCGTGGACAGCCGCCGGGCGTTTACAACGGACGAATTGCGTCGACTGTTCGGCAGTCCGCTGTTCACCGGCACGAGCTTGACCCAGGAAGATGAGGCCGCGGCCTGGTTCCTGGCGCTGGCGGCCTTCACCGGCGCGCGGACCGAGGAAATTGCCACCGCGCCGGCGGCGTTGGTGCAGGTGGGAGAGGTCTGGTGTCTTGATTTGCGGCAATCTGGCAGGAAGACACGGGCCGCACCGCGCTTGGTGCCGTTGATCCCTGAGTTGATCCAAATGGGGATACTGGATTGGGCGTCGCGTCAGGCCGAAGCCGGGCGCGGACTGGTGGAACTTGACTGTAAACCGCGCACGGCTGCGGCGTGGTCGAAATATCTGAACCGCTATATCAGCAAGCATGTCACTGAGAGCCCGGATCTGGTGCTCTACTCACTCCGGCACAGCTTCAGGCAGATGCTACGGGCCGCGAATATTGGCGATGAGCTCTCGAATAAGGTGTTTGGCCATGAAGGGGGATCGGTCGGTGCCGGATATGGCCGTGCGCTGTCGGAGCAGGAAGCGGTTTTGATGGTGACGTCTGTGAAAGCGCCGTTTGATATGCGGGGGAGAAGGATAGCGGCAGGCGATAATCGTTTGTCTGGTTAGCGCCCAAGCCGGTCGCCCGGGCCACCAGAGGGCTTGCTCCGAACTCGACACTTGTGGTCGCTCCCGTCATCGGCGGAGGAGACAAAAGATTGTCTGGTTTCGGTATGGAAAAAGTGGATACAGGACACTCTTGTTTGAAAATTGACTTTCTGGGCGCCTCGGAATTGGGGGCACCATAGAATAACGATTTCTCCGCTGGTCAGGTGTGTGGAAGAACCAGAAGAAAATGAAGAAAGGCGGGATCGGTCGGAAAGGGAAATCCGTGACAATCTCTTGTCACCACGATACCTCCCGGATAGTTATATGATTGTTGGCAGGGTGGTGAGAAATGGCTCAAGGCTGGCTTAGCGATAGCATCGGGCGAATCGAAAACGTATCGCTGGCGCCCAATGCAAAAAATGCGCTTTTTCCGCTTTTCGAAGCAGTAATGAATTCGATCCATGCGATTGAAGAGCGCTTTGGGCGAGATAACCTGTCTCAGGGACGCATCAAGGTCTCAGTGCATAAAGATGGTGAAGGGGCATATTCGGGATTTACAATTGTTGATAACGGGATCGGCTTTACCCGAGAAAACTTGGTCTCGTTCCAAAAGTTTGATAGTCGAAAGAAAATCAAGATCGGCGGCAAAGGCGTGGGTAGGCTGCTTTGGTTGAAAGTCGCAGAGCAAGCAACTATCATCAGCTGCTTCCTAGATGAAGATGGACATCCAACCGGGTGCTCATTCAAGTTTAATATGGAGAGTCCGCTTGCGGACTACAAGGAGTTTTCTGGATCCGTCGCTGACATCGGTGCCAGCATACAGATCTACCCTTTTCGAAGTGAATTTGCAGTTAGACTTCCGAAGAAGCTAGACACAATCGCGAGCCGCTTGGTTGCTCACTTTGTTGCTTATTTCACGAACATGTCGCATCCCGAAATCACATTGACTGATGGCATTGACACGATAGATTTGTTCGACACGTTCACCGCGAAGGTGGAAAGAGATCGAGATTACCCGTTTCAAGTACCTGGAATTAACGCTGACTTTATCCTTCATTGTTTTCTGCTACCAAAGAGCATTTCTGACGACGAGAGGAGTGTTAATGCACTTTATCTAGGTGCACATGGGCGTGCCGTGTCACGGCACGAGTTGGACAGCGTACTTGGACTTAAGGCGATTAATGGATCGTATGCCTTTCTCGGATATGTCGAGGCTGATTTTTTGAATGAAAACGTCAATGATAATCGCACGGCGTTTTCTCTGGATGAAGAAGAGGTCGCAGCAATTGTTAACGTGGCGAAGGAATGGGCAAAGCGATTTCTTGAGCCAGAAATCCGTGAAATTCGAGAGAAGCAGGCGTCGAGAATTATCGAGATAGGGCGAGAACACCCTCGTTTCTTTTACGTTGCACGGCACGCACCTGCAACTGCCGAAAAGTTACACCTCTCCACACAAAGTGAAGAGGAGATCTTCGTTGAACTCTCTCGCGCCGGCTTGAGAGACTACAAAAGAAGAAAGAGAAGTTACCACGAGTCCTATCATAGAGATTTGCCAAACGTCGCGCAGGAAACAGAGCACTTTATGCAACGTCTCAAAGAGGATGCAACCTCTTCTCTAGCAGAATACGTTGCCCGTCGTAGAGCGATATTAGACATTTTTGAGGCAGGTCTCCGATTTAAAGATACTGAGGATATGACCTCTCACTACGAGAAGGTGGTCCACGGCATAATTTGCCCGCTCAATACGACCAGCCAGGAGTTAACTTATGAGGAGCACAATCTGTGGCTTCTCGACGATCGCCTCTCCTTTTATACTTACTTCAATTCTGACAAAAGGATGAACCGGCAGATCGGAGGTGAAGACGCGTCGACGGATCGGCCCGATATAACGCTTTTCGATCTCAGTATCGGTTTTCAAACAGAGGATTCGAATCAGCCCATTACCATAGTCGAATTCAAACGACCGAAGCGCGACGATTATACTCTCACCGACAATCCGATTTCTCAAGTGCGAAGTTACGTTGATCAGTTACGCCGCTCTCGTGAAGCCGTGAAGTTTGACGGGACTCCTCTGCGGACTATTTCAGAAGAAACACCTTTCACGTGTCATATTGTCGCCGATGTCACCCCGTCACTTTTGGCTGTGATGCGCCAGCTTGGCCAATTTAGCCAGAGGGCAGGGACGTCTTCATACTACTGGTGGGATCCGAACTGGAGGTTATTCATTGAAATTTCGTCGTTCAGGGAGATTCTAAGCTCCGCAAAAGCACGTAACCACGCATTTTTCAAGTACCTCGGCCTAGACTGAGGGCGTCTGCGGAGGGGGGGCGCGGAAGTGATTAACTCGGTGGGTTCTAACATTAGCTTGGGCCGTCTACTAGGATCCTCCTGCCAACTACTTTGCCCATGCGCCGAAAGCCTTGAGGAATGTCTTCGGATCGATCTGCATCCTACCTCCGTATCCATGCGTGGGCTCATAACGCGCGTCGGGACATGTGGTGTCAGGCCGCATCGAGGTCGGATGTTCTTGGGGATGATGTTACGACAGAATGTCCGCTCATAGCAGACGAAGGGAGCCGCATTGCCAGCCTCGGGTTGATAGCTTCCGTTACGCGGGGGGCCAGGCAATGTCCGCTTCCGCCACTCTTCGCTTGAGAAGCGGTCGGACCGTTTACGGCCCGAATCGTCCAAAATATTAGACGGACGGTACGCGCCCTTTACGGTCATTCCCGGGCTCTAAATGGATGCTCTGAAGCAGACCTTCCAAAAGTGTAAATGTTTTCTGCTGAGTATCCATCCGGTCTAAACCGCCTGCCGCAGCTTCGTAGGGAGCGCTCATAACGGCGCTTGTATGAGCGTCATTATGAGCATGGGACGGTTTGGGATGGAGATTTTATCTGGGGTTGAGCGCCGGCGTCGCTGGCGGTTGGAGGAGAAGCTTCGGATTGTCGCTGAGGCTGAGGCATCTGGAGCGGTGTTTGCCCATGTGGCCCGGCGTCACGATGTTTCTCGTGGTCAGCTCTGGACATGGCGGCATCAGGTTCGCAGCGGTGAATTGGCCCCTGCGCCGGTTGTGCCCGAATTTCTGCCGATAAGGGTGCTGGAAAGCGAGGGGAGCGCCGAGCGCCAAGAAAAATCCGCCGATAAGCCGATGAACGCGCCCGCGCCATGTGCGGCGCCGGCGGCTCGAGCGGCGGAATTTGGCACGAGCCGGATCGAGATCATCCTGCCGGATGGGACATGCGTGCGGGTCGATGACCAAGTCGGAGCGGGCGCGCTGCGCCAAGTGATGGCGGTGCTGCGCGGATGATTCCGGTGGCCTCCGGGGCGCGGGTGTGGCTGGCGTCTGGCCATACCGATATGCGCCGTGGCATGCGCGGGCTGGCACTACAGGTGCAGGAAGGGCTTGGGCGTGATCCGTTCGCTGGCGACGTTTACCTCTTCCGCGGTCGCAGCGGATCCCTTCTCAAGGCGCTCTGGCATGACGGTATTGGCCTGTCACTGTATGCCAAGCGGCTGGACCGCGGAAAGTTCATCTGGCCGCACACCGTCGACGGTGTCGTGGCACTTTCCCCCGGACAGATGGGTTATCTTCTTGAAGGCATCGATTGGCGCAATCCGCAGCAAAGCTGGCGTCCACAAGCTGCTGGATAGTTGGAATTTGTGTCGCTGGAGCGCTGAATTCTGTAGCATGACGCTGCGGGTTTGTGATTCTATCAGGATATGGATGTCGCTCCCGCCGCACTGCCCGATGACATTGAGGCCCTGAAAGAGATTGCCCGCTCGGCGCTGGCGGCACTTGATGTTGCCCGGGCGGATGCCGCCGCGGCCCAGGCTGAGCGGTCGGATATCGCGGCCTATATCGCGCATCTGAAGCTTCAAATTGAGAAGCTCAAGCGCACCATCTATGGCCCGCGGGCGGAACGTACGGCACGCCTGCTCGACCAGATGGAATTTGAGCTTGAGGATCTCGAAGCCACGGCCACCGAGGACGAGCTGAGGGCCGAGCAGGCAGCGGCAAAGGGCAGCACCACCTCTGCCGCCGGTGTCACACGCAAGCGTCCATCCCGCCAGCCCTTCCCCGAGCATCTGCCGCGTGAGCGGATCGTTCTGCCGGGGCCCGGTGCCTGCGCATGCTGCGGCGGCAAGCGGCTTGCCAAGCTTGGCGAGACGGTGACCGAGACGCTGGAGAGCACACCGCGCCAGCACAAGGTGCTGCAATATGTGCGGGAGAAATTCACCTGCCGCGATTGCGAGACGATCAGCCAGAATCCGGCACCGTTCCATGTCATCCCGCGCGCCTTCGCCGGCCCCAGCCTGCTGGCGATGATCGCGTATGAGAAATTCGGCCAGCACCAGCCGCTCAACCGCCAGTCCGAACGATTTGCCCGCGAAGGCGTGCCCCTCAGCGTCTCGACCCTGGCCGATCTGGTCGGAGCCGCCTGTGTCGCGCTGGCGCCGGTGTTCCGGCACATGGAAGCCACCGTGTTCGCGGCCGCGCGCGTGCATGGCGATGATACCACCGTGCCGGTGCTGGCAAGGGGCCAGACCGATATTGCGCGCGCTTGGGTCTATGTCCGTGATGACCGGCCGTTCGGTGGCGTTGGACCGCCCTGTGCGGTATTTTACTACTCGCGCGACCGGGCGGGCATTCATCCACAGACCCATCTGGCCCGGTACAGCGGTATCCTCCAGGCAGATGCCTACGGCGGCTACAACAAGCTTTACGAAGTCGGCCGCTCGCCCGGGCCCATCATCGAGGCTGCCTGCTGGTCGCACGCGCGCCGGAAATTCTTCGAACTGGCCGATATCGCGAAGAACGCCAAGCGCAAGGCGCAGGGCCGCATGCCGGCCTTCATCGCACCGATGGCGCTGGCTGCGGTGCAGCGGATCGACGCTTTGTTCGAAATCGAGCGGGCGATCAACGGCAAACCGCCCGTTGAACGGTTGGCCGTGCGTCAGGAATTCAGCGCTGTGCTGGTTGCTGATCTTGAGACCTGGCTGCGCATCGAGCGCGCTAAACTCTCGCGCCATAACGATGTTGCCAAGGCGATGGATTACATGCTCACCCGCTGGGCATCCTTCTCCCGCTTCCTGCATGATGGGCGGATTTGCCTGAGCAACAACGCGGCGGAACGGGCCATCCGCAGCTTGGCTCTGGGGCGCCGCAACTGGCTGTTCGCCGGTTCCGATCGCGGTGGGCAGCGGGCCGCCGCAATGTACAGCCTGATCACCACGGCAAAAATGAACGGCGTCGACCCGCAGGCATGGCTCGCCGATATCCTCGCCCGTATCGCCAGTCATCCAGCGCACAGGCTCGACGAATTGATGCCCTGGAATTGGACCGGGCCACAAGCCTCAGCGGAGCCTTGCGCAGCATGACAACACAACTGAACAAAATTTACGCGATCAAGACCATCGCTCTCGTCGCCCAGGAGATCGGAGAGGACGAGGAGTGGCTAAACCAAATCATCGATGAAATGGAACCGGAAGACGGGCTGATCTGGGTCTATGGACCAGAGGGCGAAGGCATCGCAGCATTCTCTGACTTCGGCATCGAAAACCTGGAAGACATCATCAGAGAACGCCGGAAACCGAAAAGCTAAGGCCCGCGTCATTCACCGGATGCGTACTCCGCGACACCCCAAGCCGCCGGGAAATCTCCCGGATCGGCACATGCTCACGCTTATGCCACCGGCGAATAATGCTCAAAAACGCCATGTCCAACACTCCGTTCGCCCCCGCCTCTTCCAGACGGGGAAACAGTCAAACATGGGTCAATTCTCAGTGGAAAAATCCGGCCTCCCCGGGTCACTTCTCAGTGGAAATCAACAATGATGAGAACTATCTCAACGCTATAGCGCTCCTTTAAGCGATAGGTCGAGCACGCCCGCCAAGCTCACCTTATTCAGAGATGTCCTAAGTTTTACTAGCAATCACTCCGAAGGATTGAAAGAGCCACGGCGCGTAAGGACGGATCTCCCAGTATGAGCACAGTTCCATCGGTTTGCGCATCAAGCCGCAATGGACGGCCGTCCCAATCGCAGATCGCCCCGCCAGCGGCTTCCACAATCGGAACAGACGCGGCCCAGTCCCAGGGCTTATGGCCGGCTTCGGCTATGATATCGATTGCGCCAAGCGCAAGCAGCCCCGCTGCATAAGCATTATCGCCCCAGGATACGCGCTTGCAGGCACAACTTAGCCGCTCGAAAGCAGCGCGCTCATCTGGCGCAAACCATTCCGGACCTGTGCAAGACAGTTCCGCCTCACCGAGCGCGGCACGCCGCCGACAGCCCGGCACGCCGCCGAACGGGCCGCTAAACTCAATCCGTCCGCCTGACGCCAACCACCTCTCACCGGTCACAGGCTGGTCAATCAGCCCCAATACAGGCACACCATCCTCGACCAAGCCAATCAGAGTTACGAAACTCGTGCGCCCCGTGATAAATTCGCGCGTCCCATCGATAGGATCGATCACCCAATTAAACCGCCCCCGCCTGTCGTCGCCGAATTCCTCGCCGATCACGCCAAAACCCGGAGTGTGCAATTCAAGCGCAACCCGCATTGCCGTCTCCACCGCCCGGTCCGCCGCGGTCACCGGACTCGCATCCGCCTTATCGTCAGCTCCCAGCCCGGCGCGAAAATATCTCCTGATCGTGGCCCTAGCCGCATCAGCCGCCGCAAGCGCCGCTTCAATCGAACCATCAGGGATCATTCTGCTGCCAGCACGCGTGGCGCCTTCTCGTCCCACCAGACTGCAACCCGGCTTCCTTGCACCACCAAACCCGCATCAGCACTCGGCATGGCAGCCGTGAGGTTAAGACCGCCATCTAATTCGATGCGGATCGAGGTCGACGCCCCGAAGAAAACCCTGGACGCAACCACGCCCTCCAGCAACGCTTGCACAGCGCCTGGCGGACAGAGCCGCACCATCTCCGGACGTAGCAGGACATGAACGTCCGCACCTCGCGGCAACCCGCGTGCTCGCGCCGCTGGAACAGGGCGTCCGCCCAATTCCACCAACCCGGCTTGCTCGTCCCACACCCTGCCGCGTAGCTCCGCCGCTGCCCCAACGAAGCGCGCCACGAACATGTTCGCGGGTTCACCATAAATCTCGGACGGCGTGCCCGCCTGAGCGATCCGTCCCTCTTGCATTACTACGACCCTGTCCGAAATCGACAGTGCCTCTTCCTGATCATGGGTAACGAATAACGTTGTGACCCCGGTTTCCTGTTGAATGCGGCGAATCTCCTCTCGTAACTGCACCCTAACTTTTGCATCGAGTGCCGAAAGTGGCTCGTCGAGCAGCAGCAGTGCCGGGCCGATCGCCAGCGCTCGCGCCAGCGCCACGCGCTGCTGCTGACCGCCCGATAGTTGGTGGGGATATTTCCGGGCATGATCGGCGAGACCAACGAGTTCCAACAGTTCCGCTGCCCGCGCCCGCTGCGTCGCCGGCGCGTCACGCCGCACCTTCAACCCAAAGCGAACATTCTCTTCCGCCGTCATATTGGGAAACAGCGAATATGCCTGGAATACCATCCCCATATTACGGCGTGCCGCCGGCAAGGCGGTAATGTTATTACCGGCGACCTCCACCATTCCGGCATCCGGCCGCTCGAAACCTGCGACAATGCGCAACAATGTCGTCTTACCGCAGCCAGAAGGACCGAGTAGCGAAACAAACTCGCCTTGTCTCAGCACGAGATTGATGCCAGGCAGCACAGTCTTGTCGCCAAACCGCTTCAGCACCCCCTCTATTTTAAGATACGACATCAGCTTGATCCTCCCATTCGCACACCACGTCCGCTGCGGCCCGAGGCCAGAACGCCGAGCATAGCCAACCAAGTAATCAAAAAACTTAACAGCGTAAGCGCGGCAGCCTGTGTCGCCGACGTTTGTCCAATATAGTTTATATAAACCGCGAATGTATTGAATAGCAGGATGTTAGCGAAAGTAAACTCTCCCATAACAATGGCTATTGTCAGTAATGCCGCACCCGACAGTGCTGTTTTTAGGTTCGGCATCACGACACGGAAAACCAAACTCCCCCAACCGGCACCGAGGCTTTGTGATGCCTCTGTCATGGTGCGAAGGTCAAGTACGCGCATTCCAAGATCAAGCGTACGATAGGTATAAGGAAGAGCAAGAATCACGTAGGGTATCACCAAGTAGTTGGGGGTGCTCACAAGCCAATTCGGACCCGTATAGAGTGCCGTCATACCGGCGACGAGCGCAATCGGAGGCACAACGAATGGAAGCACCGAGATAAAGTCAAACACCGGCCTTAGCCGCGGCGCCCTGAGATTTAGCCAGAATATTGCCGGTACCAGAACGACGAGGCCCAGCAAGATCGTCTCTACCGCCAATCGAATGGAGAGAAAAAGGCTTTGCCAAAGCTTGGGTTGGTGGAATAACCCCACATACGCCGCGAAGCCGTAGTGTGATCCCCCCTCCCACATGCTGAACATACCTGTCGCAAAAAGGGGGGCCAAGAAATACAGTCCAAGCAGTGCGAGATACATCTCTGAATGCAGTCGTCCAATTATATGCCTCATCACTGCCTCCAACGGCCAATCTGCCGTGCTGTGAGCGCATAAACGCCCATGACCGCGACCATTACCGCGATCATCCCTAGCGCCAGAGCGGCACCGGTCTGTTGTGAAACCATTACGTTTCCAGATAGAACGTTGCTAATCTCAACGGGCACTAACGCAACAATCCCAGAGGTGAGTGCATAAGGTGTCGCGTAGGCCGAGAACGCGTTTCCAAATAGCAAAATGAAAGCAGAAAGCGCCGAGGGAAATAAAATCGGCAGTCCAACATAACGCCAGTAATCAGATGCCGAAGCCCCAAGATTCTCGGCCGCTTCACGCCACTCGCGCCGCAGTGCCTCCAAAGGCGGGGTAAATACGATTATCATAAGTGGAATTTGGAAATAGGCATAGACTAGCACAAGGCCGGGAAGTGAATACAGGCTGAAGCCCAGACCATAAAGATCGACACCAACCGATTTGAGCCACATCGTAATAACACCAAGACTGCCCAAGGTCGCAATGAAAGCAAAGGCTAGTGGTACGCCAGCAAAGTTTGCAGCTACCGCGCTAAAACTGGTCACTAGTGAACGTATGCCTCGTGGCATATCCGGTCGCAGTATCAGATAGGCGCAGACACCGCCAGAGGCGGCACCAACCAGTGATGCCAGTGCTGAAAGCATGATTGAGTTGCGGAATGCTACCAGCGTCTGACCTCGCCCCAAAGCTGCGACGTACTTAAATGTCGGACCGTGCGTGCCAGAAAAAGCCTCTGCTAGTAACATGAGTGTTGGCAGCACGAGGAAGGCAATCACGTAAATGATAAGTGGCCCGACGAAGGCGAGCGTCAGCCCGCCTTCGGTGGCTTTAAAAGGAACTCTCACGACTTAACGAGCTTTGTCCAGTTGGCAGCCAGCACCTGTTGCGCCGCTTTGGTCTGCGCGTCGTTTGCGAATACCGCCTCGCCATAAGGCTTAGCTGGTGGTAGCTCCGCCATCAACGATTTCGGAATAGCACCCGCCTTCGCCATCGCCGAGAACCGTGCCGGATGGGCGAAGCCCTTGAGATAGAGAAGTTGCCCTTCATCAGAATAAATGAACTCCTGCCAAAGCTCTGCCGCCTTCGGATGCGGCGCAAACGCGCTGATCGCCTGGCAGTAGAATGCCCCATACGGCGTCGAGTCCATAGGAATGACCGTCGTAATTGGCGTCATGCCCTGTGCCTTCTTCGCCTGAGCGAGGTTGAGATAATCCCAGTTAATCACAACGGGGGTCTGACCAGAAACCAGACTAGCCGAGGTTGCCGCCGATGGGTTGAAATTGCCGCGCCTTGCAAGGTCGGCAAAGAATTCAATACCGGGCATGATGTTATCGAGAGAACCACCATTCGCCAGCGCCGCCGCTACCACGGCGGCAAACGCGGCCCCTGCCCCGAGTGGGCTACCATTCAGGGCAATCATGCCCTTGAACTCCGGCTTTTTCAGATCCGCCCATGTGTGGGGAACAACTTTAGAAACGGAACGATTGATACCAAAAGACACCAAGCCAAAATAGTCGCCGTACCAAAGCCCATTTTGATCTTTCATCGAGGCAGGAATGCTGTTCCACGTACTAACCTTGTAGGGGCGAAATAGCCCCTCCTGAGCGCCGTTCAGTGCGAAGGCAGGGCCGACATCGACCACATCTGGCCCACGCGACTGGTGCTTCAGCGAGCGGATCGACTGTAATTCCTGCGCAGAACTGTCGTCAGGAGCTTCATTATTAACTTTGATGCCGTATTTTTTTTCGAAGGTTTCAATAATTTCACCGTAATTTGCCCAGTCCGCAGGTAGCGCTATGGTATTAAGGCTTCCATCCTGCTGCGCGGCCTTGAGCAGCGTGGGAGAAGCAGCCCAGGCTATATTAGGCAGTATGCTCGTGCTGAGCCCTGCTCCGGCAAATTTAAGAAAAGTGCGGCGCGGTGTTGAGATTAGGTCATTCATGTTGTGTATCCCTTACTTCTTTATTCCTTGATCAATATCACGCTGCTGGATGCCACCGACGTGACGTTGACACATTGGCCTGCGCGTTGACCTTGCCCATACATCCAGCCGGGCTTGCACCGGCTAGATGTGAAGCTTTTGTTAAAATCAGTGGCGTTAGAATACGATGCCTGCCGAAAGAACGCTCATTACCTGGTTGCGATTAGTTCCGTTGGCGCCGAAACCACCTGGAGTCTTAACAGAAGAGGTTCCGAGATCAGTGAGATGCATTAGGCCGACTTCTCCTCGAACGAAGAGATGACCTTGAATCCAAGACGGTGTGATGCCAATCCCGACAGCTCCAGAGTTCGCGTTCAGATACCACGCCTCAGGGCCGATGTTTTTATAGTAGAACAACATGCTGCCAATCGACCACGGCGTTTTGCCAAATTGGTAATTGGTGATAACTTCAGCGCCAAAATTGCTGGTAAATTTGTCAAGCTTTAACCGATGGTTGGGCTTGGAATACACATACTGCACCTCCGGCAGAACATTCAAATTTCCGTTGGTATAGTCATAGTAGCCACCATACATGTCGGAGTTAACATAGGCAGCATTGTAGCCAGGATATCCGGTACCAGTTTTCCCCTGACCGTATGCGAAAGTGTTCGGCCCTGTGGTCCCGACATTCTGGGTACCATAAAAGGATAGCGCATTGTTATCATTTAAGGAGTAGGTCAGCAATTCTTGAAAAGTATTGAATACCCCGGAATCAAAGCCATCTCCGAACGTCAGGGTAGTGGAGAGCTTGCCATAAGTATAGTTTGCTTGCACACCGCGGCTCGATGAATTCTGAACGTAGTAGAGCGGCGAGTCGATCAGGTTAGCGTTCTTCCAGTCTGAGGACGATTCCCATCCTTCTGTCGAATAAACTTGGCCAACCGAAATATTGAAGTATGCCGTCGGCGCCCAAGTCCCGTATGCAGCATAGATCGGCCCGAGCGTAAATTCCTTTGCACTCATAGAAGAAGGGCTTATACCAAAATACAGAGAGTCGTCTGGTTTCACTTCGACAGTAAATTGAAGTGGGCCAGTGTTCTTTTGTACTTTAAGGTCAAGAACACGCGCTTCCGATCCGGTCGATTTCTTATCGCCCAAAATGCTAGTTGCCACGCCATTCGTACCGGCCCCCGAGATAGCGTAGAAAAATCCGTCGAAACCACCACTTAAACTGAGCGTTCCGAGCGGACCTGCGTCGATTTTTTGTGGCGACGGAAGAGTCATCGCAAAACTCGGCGCAGACAAGGCAGTGAACGCCACCACGCTCAAGACAGCCAAACCCTTTTGACTTACCACTCGTTTTATTATCATCATTCCACCTATTGTTAGATTTTCAAACGACATTACACAACAGCGTTCGCAGGCCTAAGCAACAAATCCTCAGGCAAACAAAAATTTTATAGTTTTAAAGTTTTATTTTTTGCTGGAACAATTTATACTGATCTCAGAACATACACATTAAGTGTATGTTATCTCGGTTATGAACTGACTTTAGTTGTGCGCTATTTCCATTTCCTCTCTTCATTTAGCCCTACATATCTTAATGCTTGTGAAGCGACGACGCCCATATAAAGGCTGCTGCAAGACAAGCCTATAGCAGAAAGACGCCCAGACGCTCCCTTAATGTGAAGATTGTGTTAAACGATTAACTAAGCCTTGTTATGATAAGGCAAAGCTATCAAAAGCTAGTATGTTATATGACAATACCATTACTGATATCTATCAGTGAACTGACTTGTCTCCGCTCGGTGAATGCCGCCTTCTGAGGTTTTGGAGGTGCCGTCCATAAGTACGTCCTTAAGGTCGTCGTTAAGGACGGGGTGGATGGAGATTATCACTGTCCCCCGTCAGCGCCCATGAGACAGATTTGGCATCTTGAGTAAGGGAGGATTTCTGGCTCATCGTAGCGACGAAGGAGCGTAGATGAGCCAGAAATCCTCGACTTCAAAGCCGCCTGCCGAGGCGGTGGTGCGTGACATTCGCCGTGCGACCCGGCGGCATTATTCGGCGGAAGATAAAATCCGCATTGTGCTGGATGGGCTGCGGGGTGAGCACAGCATCGCCGAGCTATGCCGGCGCGAGGGCATAGCCGAGAGTATGTATTATTCCTAGTCCAAGGAATTCCTTGAAGCGGGCAAGCACCGCCTGGCGGGCGATACAGCGCGGGAAGCGACCTCAGGCGAGGTAAAGGCGCTGCGCCATGAAGCCCAGGCCCTCAAGGAGGTGGTAGCCGAGCAGGCGCTCGAGCTACGCCTGCTTAAAAAAAGCATGATCGGGGCTGGGGACGGCCGCGAATGAGGTATTGCGCCACCGAGAAGCTCGAGATCATCCGCCTGGTCGAGCAATCTCACCTACCGGTGCGCCGGACGCTGGAGCAGCTCGGCATCCCCCGCCCGACATTTTATCGCTGGTACGAGCACTATCGTGCCGGCGGGCCTGAGGCGCTGGCTGACCGCCCCTCAAAGCCAGACCGCGTGTGGAACCGCATAGGCGATGACGTGCGCGATAAAATCATCAATCTGGCTTTGGACAAGCCTGAGCTCAGCCCGCGGGAGTTGGCAGTGACGTTCACGGATACAGAAAGCTATTTCGTCTCCGAAGCATCGGTCTACCGGCTGCTCAAGGCGCACGATCTGATCACCTCGCCAGCCTTCATCGTCGTCAAAGCGGCTAATGAATTCAAAACCAAAACCACGGCGCCGAACCAGCTCTGGCAGACAGACTTCACGTATTTGAAAGTCATCGGCTGGGGGTGGATGTATCTCTCAACCATCCTCGATGATTATTCGCGTTACGTGATCGCCTGGAAGCTATGCACCACCATGCAGGCCGAGGATGTCACCGACACGCTGAACCAGGCCCTCGAAGCTTCAGGCTGTGCCTCAGCTAAAGTCGCGCAAAGGCCGCGCCTGCTGTCCGATAACGGGCCGTGTTACATCGCCGACGATCTGGCCAAATGGCTCGGGCGGCGAAATATCGAGCACATCCGTGGTGCGCCGTGTCATCCGCAAACCCAGGGCAAGATCGAGCGCTGGCATCAGACGTTGAAAAACCGCATATTGCTCGAAAACTATTACCTGCCGGGTGATCTTGAACGCCAAATCGGCGCCTTCATCGAGCATTACAACCACCGCCGCTATCATGAGAGCCTCGGCAACGTTACGCCAGCCGATGCCTATCATGGCAGGGCCCAGGGCATCCTGCGTGAGCGGGAACAAATCAAGCGTCAAACCGTCCAGCAAAGACGCTTGCGCCATAACCAAATAGCCGCTTAAACTTTTAACCCAATAGGTGAGCCAAAACCTCCGTTAAATCACGCTGCCAATTGTCTCAAATCATTCGACGACGGACACCAGAACGTCCGGCCAAGTGCGTCCACGAAATCGCGGCGAGCGCCGACATAATCACCCTGCCGCAGGTTCTGAACGCCCGACACTGACGAGCGCGCAACCTGCCGAACGCCGCGGTTATACATGTGGTCGAAGAAGCCATAGAACATGGTCCAGCATTTCATCAGCTCCGAGAAGCGCCCCGTAGGCCGCTGCACGGCTGCCAGATCCAGGGCGGCACCGGAACCATGGGCGTTACGCACCGCGCGATCTGCTTCGGCAAAGGATTCTGCCGCTGACATCCCCTTATTGATCGCGCTGCGTTGAGCGGCCACCCAGGTCGGCATAGCCGAACCCATGTCGGCCATTGCCACGGGCCAAAAGCCATAATGCTGGATCGTTGAGATCCATGTGCTCTCGCCCATCATTGCCGAAAACTGTGTCCGGGCATCTCGGTCCAAGTTCTCCTGGCGGTGCCGCAGCTCGCCGGAGTTCTCCATGACCCAGGAGCGAAGCTTGGGGCCGCTGGGCCCATAGAGATCCTTGGCGGCACCCAGCAGCTCAATGCCGCCCACCTCACCGACACTGTTCACCAGGGCAGAAAAGCCATGTTTGAGCAGAGTCGAAGCACGGAAACCGATTCCAACCACGCTACCGCCGATGCGCACATGGCGAAAAATGCCGTCTATGAAGGAGAGGGCTCGGTCATCGGTGTTCGTGGCGTTGGCCGCATAGCGCAACCAATCCGTGACCAAGGCTTGATATTCAGGCCCAGATTTCTCCTTCATCAGCCGGACAATGGCGGGATGATTGAAGAATTTCACCGCATCTTGGATGGGTTCCCGGAAAGACAGATCGTGAATCTGCTGCCCAATCGCCCGACTGATATTTGACGTACCCAGGCGCAGAGGTGCGACATAGTCGGTACGGGCGATCGTGTGGCCCTTCGGGGTGGTCGCGAAGCGGTAATTCTCATCAAAAACGCCTTCGGCATTCATCCGAGCCCGCTCTGTCGGCGCGCGCACCGGGTCATAATCGATCGGGAAGTATCCCCCGGTAAGCCGCCCAGCCAGCAGGTCGCGCGGTGTATCCTCGAACCGACCCATACCCACACCGGTTACGCGGCGCTGCATGGCATCAATATCGGGAAACATCTCGCGCATGATGCCGTGGATTGCGTTCACGAAGGTAACGTCCTCTGGCCGTGCCAAGCGTGAGACGACGGCTTCGACGGCCTGCGGAGACCATTTGTAGCCCTCGAAGAGCTTTTTGAAGTTGCTGTCATTGCCCATGTTCAGCATGAGCCCGATCAGCTCGTCCCGGGTCATGCGCATCGGCCGGCCGGTGCGGAAATCCAGCAGTTCGGGCGTCTCGATCCTGGTGCGGAGGGACTTGGCCCAGCCTTTCGGCATTTGGTCCTTCAATGCGCGATAGCGCTCGGCCATCGCAGTCTGGCGGTCATCGTTGGCGTATTGGCCCTCTTTCAGCCGGTCGAGGACACGCAGAAACGGATTGCTCCGAGCGTCGGGGGCATGCTGCCCGCCATAATCCTGGAAGAGCTGTTCCATCTTGACCATGGCGCCATCCACGCGGCGGAAGAGGGAGCCGGCATTATAAACCGCAGCCTCAAGATCCTTGGCTTTGCCTGGGTTGAGACGTTCACTGACGGCCACATTAGGCAGGTGCTCCATCATGTCCTCGGCAGCATCCACCTCAGTCTGCAGATCCTCGCGGCGCCCCTGCAGCTGAATCTCGCCCTGGGTGCGCCCGACATGGAGCAGGGACGCGATTGCATCCCGTGTCGCCTCAAACTCCGAGGCGGACAGGTCGGGATAGTGCTTGCTGAAGCTGGGATCCAGCATGAAGGACGGCACCTGGATGGGATAGCCCTGATGCGCCTGGCCGGTCAGGAATTTCTCGAGGCTGCTGCCTTCCAAGGCTCGGCTGAGCTCACCTGGGTCACGCTTCACGGAAACGCCGAGGCGGTTGAGAATGCCGTGGACCTGATCCAGGAACGGCTGAGCGGTGCCGGCGCGGGCCGGGCTCTTAGCCGTGACCCTCCAGCGCTTGGTTGTGCGGTCGAAGCTGTCAGAGAGGCGCTGAGCCTCTTCTGCAAAGGCATGCGCGACCATCTGTCGCTGCTTCGCTTTCCAGGCATTCACGTGCTTGCCGGCCAACAAAGCGCGCTCCGCATCGCGTGCGGCCTTAGCCTCGTCGCGTCGATAGCGCGCCGCATTTGTCGCCTTAGCGATCGGCGTCTCGGCGAGATTATCTTTGGCCAACTGGTGGATGACGTGTGTTGAAAGCTGGGGCTGCTCAATGCCGGCCTTGCTGGCCAGGGACCGCAGTTCAGTTGCTATTGTAACTTAAACCAAACAGCCTCCGCCAAAACCAGGGCGGTTCAGGTGCAATCGCTATCTCTAATCTCGTAGGTTCCGTGCGGTAATATCTTATGCGGCTACCACAGACCAAGGAATGCTAGCGCATACGGTGGCGTTTGTAGAGATAGTAAAACAAAGCATATGATTCGATTGCATCAAATGTTCGGCCCATTACAATCTGATTGATAGAATATGAATTTTCGGGACTATAGTGCCAGAAGAATAATCAAGAGCCTTTTGGAGAGTAACATGTCCGAGACCGCAGAGGTTTAGGTAAAGTATCAAGAAGTCCATTCGGGGCAAAATAAAGCGTTATAATTGAATTGATTAACCTTGTCCCCGGAGACTGAATAGAACTTCTCTAAGCTGCTTCGTGCAACGGTGTTCCGCCTCTTTGCGTTCGGTGAAAGCGTGCTTCTGGGATTACGATAACAAGTTATGGCGCGAAGCGCCCAATAGGGGAACTATGTCCAATATACCAAAGCGGGCTGTTTATCGGCAGCCAGGAAATCTTCAGGGAATCTTGCTCGTCTCATTAGGCTTGCTTTCGACCATGGCGGTGGTGCTGCTGGCGCCAGCCGTGCCCCCAATGATGCAGGCTTTTGCCGGGGTACACGGTGCTCAGCAGCTCGTGGTGTTTTCCTTGACGTGTCCGGCTTTGTGCGTCGCCTTGCTGTCGCCATTCGCAGGTATGATTATCGATAGGATTGGCCGGCGTAAGTTGCTGATTGGCAGCCTGATCGCTTATCCTGTATTTGGAACTGCACCGCTTTATCTTTCGAACCTCACGGATATTATCATCAGCCGACTGGGGGTTGGTGTTGCCGAGACGGTTTTGATGTCGGCGTCCATCACGATGTTGGGTGATTTCTTCAGTGATCTCGACCGCGAGAAATTCCTTGCAATGAATACAGGCATTGCCTCGCTTTCCGCTACAGCTTTTTTTGCGATTGGCGGTGCGCTGGCCAGCCATGACTGGCGTATGCCCTATGCGGTTTACGCCCTCGCTGTGGTGTTTTTGTTGGCTGTTCTGGCCTTCACCTGGGAGCCGGAGCGGCATCATTCTCGCCAAGAGTTGGATGAGGTGGTCATGGCTTCTGGATCTTTGCCGATCTTTCGTCTACTGGCAATCTGCGTAGTGACGATTGCTGGTGGCATTGTCTTTATGTTGCCGCAGATTGAAATCGGTGTGATTTCCTCGGCACACGGTTTTAAGTCGCCAGCGACGGCGGGTATGATCGGCGCTATTGGGTCAGTGGCGATGCCTGGGGGGGCGTTCACGTTCAACCAGCTGCGTAAACGCAGAGTAAAGGTACAGTCGCTTGTTGTGCTGGCTTTTATTTTGGGCGGTGCCGGGTTGATTATAATGGCGGCGATGTCGACTTTGCCGCTGCTCACGCTGGGTATGATTATTCACGAGTTCGGCTGCGGTTTCATGTTGACCGGGTTGATGACCTGGGTGCTTGGTTTGCTGACCTATGAATATCGGGGCAAAGGAACGGGGGCGTATTTTTCATCCTTTTTCATCGCACAACCGATTTCCGGCTTTTTGTTTGGGGTCGTTCAGCAAGCCCTGGGAGGGAATCCTCTGGCTGCTTTCTATGCGTTCGGTGGAACTGCAATCCTTGTGGCGTTGTTGCTGGCGATTGTTCAGGGCATGGTGTCAGCAGGCCATAGCAAAGTAGTCAATACGATATAATAATAACCAATAATCAAGATGGCAGCTGTGCCTGTATAGGGCAGGAATCAATACGCCCGCACGGCTGCGTCAGAACAGGAAAATGAACAAGATGAAAAAACTTATTCTCGCAACAACCTTTTTTGTCGGCGTTGCGGGTTTGGCATCAGCGCAAACCTCCAGTGGTCCCTTAAGTGGCATCAGCAAAACACTGAACGATGCCGGGTTTTATCCGAATGCTACTTTTGTTCAGCTTGGTATCGCATCGCCCGATCAGGGGCAAGAAACCGGTGCCAGTGAGTTCATCTCCATTTTAGATATGGGGGCGGATCTCGATCTTGGCAAGATGATAGGCTTAAAAGGAACATCTATACATTTTCAGGAGATGGTGATTCCGAAGATCACCAATCTGAATTATGGCAATCAGGTCGGTGACGTGATCGGGGGCAATCCGGGGCCGTATATACCCTGGACAGCGCATCTGCAGCGCTTTACACTGGAGCAAAAATTCCTGAACGATAAGGCTTTTATTGAAGGTGGCCGCAGCAATGCGGGCGATTACTTCGCGCTGGCGACATGCGGCCAGCAATTTGCCTGCATTTCTTCTACCACGATGATTCAGAAAAACGCCGGGTTTGCACCGCCGCCTTATGCGAACTGGAGCGCGCGAGCCGGGTATAATTTTACCCCCGCATGGCGTGTCCAAGGCGGGTTTTGGAAATATGATCCGGCCTTTCCATTCTCAAATGGCTGGGAATCCTATCATTACGGCGTCCCGTCGGGAAATGTCTATCTTGCTGATGTAAGCTATCGTACGAACCCCCAGAATTCCCTTTATCCAAGCGCGTATGAAGCAATGTTTTACCGTAATACGTTGAGTCAGTCTGACCCCTTGACGGGGCAGGTGACGGATGGAAATACTGGCATATTTCTGAGTGCAAAGCAGACTTTTTGGCGTAGAAACCAGAATCCTCTCTCAACATCGCTTTCTGCGTTTGTGGCCGATGTCACAGAGTTCAACAGCAAAACGGGCGATGGCTTGCGGGATAATCTCGATGCGGGCTTGACGGTACAGGGGCTGTTTCCCAGCCGACCATTCGATAGTTATGGGTTGAAGTTCACCTGGGTCCGGCTGACATCCGACGAGCAGGCTTACCTGCAGAAAGCTCAATTTTCGTCAACAGGCAGCCCTTATACGGTTGGACCCAATGAATATGGCTTTGGTACGGATGCCACGTTTGTGCTGACACCGAGCCTTATTTTCCAGCCCTATGCGACTTATATCTTAAATTCGAGCGCCTGGGCATCCCCCACCTCCACGCACAAGCCGCATGACGGGTTCAATGTAGGTTTCACGTTTGTGGCGTTGATTGGTCAAATGGCCGGTTTCGGGCATTATAACTATCCATGAACCAAGTAAAACAACATAAGCCTCTTGAGCGTGGAACCAGGCTGGCGGGCAAGCGTGTGATCGTAACGGGACTCGGTGGCGGAATTGGCCGGGCCTGCGCGCTGCTTTTCTTGATGCAGGGGGCAGAGGTGGCGGGGTGTGACATTTCCTCCGAAGCGGCGAAAGCGCTCTTGGAGGAGGCTAGACGCCAGAACCTCACTTTGCATTGTATGTATCCGCATGATCTTGTTGCGCCGGGCGGGGCCGAGGAGCTCGTGGCTTTTGCCCGCGCGCAGATGGGTGGGGTGGATATTGTTGTAAACGCCGCGGCTTTCGCGGCCTTTGCATGGTTGCATGAGATGGATTATGCAGCGCAATGGCAATTCACCCTCCGCGGCGAATTGGATGTTGTGTTTCTTTTATGCAAGGCGGTTTGGCCGGCACTGGTCGCCGCAGGCGGAGGGGCGGTGATCAACTTCGCTTCTGCCAATGCTGTGATGGCTCTGCCGGGATCGCCCGCCTTGGCCCATTGCGCGGGTAAGGCGGGGGTGCTTGGTATGACAAGACAACTCGCCATGGAAGGTGCGTTGCATAACATACGAGTCAACGCGATTTCACCGGCGTTGATCGAAACGCCCGCCACGCGCGCTCATATGGCGCAGGATCCGGGGTTTAAAGATCAGGCTGTAGCCAAGGCAATGTTGAAGCGAATTGGACAGCCAGAGGATATTGCGTGGGCGGCGCTTTATTTGGCAAGCGATGAAGCCAGTTGGGTCACCGCTGCCAATCTGGCGGTCGATGGCGGTTCCACGGCTTGGTAATCAGACAGGCTGAATGGTTTTAAGTTGCTCACGCAACCAGCGATGCCCCGCATCGCTGTTGTTGAAGTGATTCCATTGCATCACCAGGCATAAGCCCGGTGTTTCGAATTCAGGCGTGAGCAGTCGCAAAGGCAACAGGCGCGCGTAAATTTGCGCCAGCCGGCGATGCATGGTGGCGATGTATTCCGTACCCAGGATCATCATAGGTTGAGCATTGAAGGTTGAGCTCGTAGCGACAATTTGGCGCTTGATACCATGAGCGGATAGAAACCATTCCTCAAAGGAGGGGACACGCTGCTCTCCCATGCGGACCGAGATGTGCTTGGCCGCGACATAGTCGTTAAAGCTGATCCGGGGGCCGGTATGACGGCTTTTTTCCCAGGCCACGCAAACATAGTCTTCCTCAAATAAGGTTTCAGCCGGATAGTTCGGGCTGGCATTGCGCTCAGGATAGAGGGCGATATCCACCTCACCGCGTTCAAGTTTGGCAAGGTTGTTGTTTCCAAGCTCGATGATATCCAACGAAATGCCTGGTGCCACGCGCGATAGGTGTTGCAGAAGCGGGGCCAGGAACACGGTTGCCGAATAATCTGAGGCATTAAATACGAAATGACGCTGCGCGGTTGCAGGCTCAAAGGCGGCCTTGCTGGTCAATGTGGATTGTGAACGCAGGAGAATATCGCGCACAGGTTCGCGCAGGGATTCTGCAAGGGGAGTGAGTTCCATGCGGCGTCCGATCTGGACAAGAAGATCATCCTTAAAGTGCTCGCGCAGCCGGCCGAGGGCGCTGGATGTGGCGGAAGCGCCGATGCATAGGCGTTCGCTGGCCTTGGTAACGCTCTTCAAGTCTAGAAGAGCATCCAGGACCACGAACAAATTCATATCAAAATGACCGAGCCGCATACCTTATTTTGCCTCAGCTGTTGATTTCGTCAATTCTTTAGTTTGAAATATTCTGATTTCCAGTAATGTCTGCCTAAGGCTTAATATCCCCAGTCACGAATGACAAAATGACATGGGGTGTGAAAAATGGCCAGGATATTAGCGACATGAGCGTTGCGGGGGCATGGCGCGCGCATCATTTCGGCGTTTCGGTGCCGGATTTGGATGCCGCGCTTGACTGGTATGGCCGAATGCTTGGCTTCACGCTTGAAAGAAGACACTACATGACCGCCATTCCGGCCGAAGTCGCCTTCATGCAGTGTGGGGATTTCAGGATTGAGCTCTTTGAGGTGCCAGGTGCGGCGCCGCTGCCAGCCGACCGGCGGGTGCCGAATTTAGATTTGAAGACGCATGGCAATAAGCATCTTTGCCTGGAGGTGGAAGATGTCCCCGCGACCGTCGCGAGGCTGAGGGCGGCGGGGGCGGATATTGCCTTTGAAGTGACGGTGAATGGCCAGCCTGTTGCATTTGTGCGCGACTGTGCGGGCAATCTAATAGAATTCTTGCAACCTTTTGCGCCTGCATCGGCGTATCCTGAAAATGGGAGTAAGACGTGATTCGGCAATTGAAGACAGGCGTCCGCAAAGCGCAGCGCGCCGCTGACAATGCGCAGATACGCGCCACGGTGGAAGCGATCATCGCCGATATCGAAGGGCGCGGCGACAAGGCGGTGCGCGAATACGCGGCGAAATTCGATAAATTCGAACCCGAGAGCTTCCGCCTTACGCAGAACGAGATCGACGCCTGCATAGCGAGCCTTTCCGGGCAGGCTTTGGAGGACATCAAGTTCGCGCAGGCGCAGATTCGCCGCTTCGCGCAGATTCAGAAAGCTACGTTGCGCGACGTCGAGATCGAGACGCTGCCAGGCGTCGTGCTGGGGCACCGCAATATCCCAGTGAACTCGGTGGGGTGTTACATTCCCGGTGGCAAATACCCGCTGATTGCCTCGGCGCACATGAGTGTTCTGACCGCCAAGGTGGCGGGGGTGAAACGCATCGTGGCTTGCGCGCCGCCGCAGAACGGTAAGCCGAGTGCCGAGATTGTCGCGGCGATGCATCTGGCTGGCGCGGATGAGATTTATTGCCTTGGCGGTGTACAGGCCGTGGCGGCCATGGCGATAGGCACCGACAGCATCGCGGCGGTGGATATGATCGTCGGTCCAGGGAACGCGTTTGTCGCGGAGGCGAAGCGTCAACTTTTCGGGCGCGTGGGCATCGATCTGCTGGCCGGCCCCACCGAGACGATGGTGATTTGCGACGACACTGTGGATGCCGAGCTTGTGGCTGTGGATCTGATGGGGCAAGCCGAGCATGGCCCTACCTCACCCGCCTATTGCATAACCACCAGCGAGAAAATCGCGGCTGAACTGCCCGCAGCGATCGAGACCGTTCTTGCCCGGCTGGAAAGTGCGCCGACCGCCCGCACGGCCTGGGAGGATTATGGTGAGATCATTCTGTGCGATACGGACGAGGAGGCGCTGGCGGAGGCTGAGCGGCTGTGTTCCGAGCATGTGCAGGTGATGACGAAGGACCCGGACTGGTATCTGGCGCGCATGACCCGCTATGGCGCGCTCTTCCTTGGCCAGCGCACCAACGTCGCCTATGGCGACAAGGTGATCGGCACAAACCATACGCTGCCGACGCAAGGCGCCGGGCGCTATACGGGTGGTCTGTGGGTGGGCAAGTTCATCAAGACCCACACCTACCAGCGCGTGCTGACAAGCGAGGCTTCGGCCGCTATCGGCGAGGTGTGTGACAGGTTATGCAGGCTGGAACATCTCCCCGGCCATGCTGAGCAGGCGGCTATCCGCGTGCGCCGTTTTGGTGGTTCCAGCGCGGCGGGGCAGGCGGCGTGACAAGTCTCGCCGGCTCCCTGGCAATCATTACCGGCGGCGCCGGCGGGCTGGGGGAGGCGATTTGCCGTACCTTGGCCGGCGCCGGAGCGGGCGTGGTGGTGGGCTATAACAGCTCCGCCGCTGCCGCAGAGGCGTTGGCGGCTTCCTTGCCGCCCGCCGCGTTGCCGCATATGGCGTTACGTGCTCCGGTGACGGATAGTGCAGGGCTGGCGGCGCTGGCCGGGGATATTGCCGCCCGCTATGGGCGCTGCGATATCCTGGTGAATTGCGCGGGAACGACGCGCTTCGTGCCGCACGCGGATCTCGACGGGTTGGACGACGCGCTGATGGACCAGATTCTGGCGACCAATGTGCGTGGCCCGTTCGCCGCTGTTCGCGCCTTGCGGCACTTGCTTGCCGCCAAAGGCAAGGGTGTGGTGGTGAATATCTCATCCATTGCCGCGGTTACAGCAATGGGCAGCAATGTGGCATATTGCGCCTCCAAGGCGGCTTTGGACAATATGACGAAGTCGCTGGCACGCGCGCTCGCGCCTGGCATCCGCGTCGTCTCCGTCGCGCCGGGGCTGGTGGATACGGAATTCGTGAAATCCATGGACCAGTCCTGGCGCTACGAACAGGCTGCCCGCACGCCGCTGAAGCGGTTGGCTGCCCCCGAAGAGATCGGCCTGGCGGTGCTTGCCGCCGTACAACTTAATTTCACCACGGGGGCGATCATTCCCGTGGATGGCGGCCGCCCCCTGGCCTGAAGGAACGGACATGAAATTTGCCAGTCTGAAAACATCCAGCCGAGATGGGGCATTGCTGCTCGTGTCACGGGATTTGTCCCACGCGGTTTCGGCCGCCGGCATCGTGCCCACGCTGCAACGCCTGCTCGAAAATTGGGACGAATTTAGCCCAAGGCTTGAAGATTTATACCAGGCGTTGAACGCTGGAAAGGCGCCCGGCGCATTCGCGTTCGATCCTGCTGCCGTCACCGCGCCGCTGCCGCGGACCCACCAGTTCGTGGATGCCTCGGCCTTCCTCAATCATGGCGACATTATGGAGCGCTCCTTTAACCTGACGGTGAAGAAGACGCCAGGCATCGCGGTGCTGGTGCAGCGCCAAGGTGATGAATTTCGCGGTCCGCGCGATGACTACCCCTTTCCGACCGAAGAGGATCAATGCGATTTCGAGGGCGAATTCGCGGTCATCACCGGCGATATTGGCATGGGCAGCACGCCGGAGGAGGCGGAAAGCCAAATACGGCTCGTGACCATCCTCAACGACGTGTCAATGCGTAAGCATCTGTTCCGCGAGCTGTCGATGGGATTTGGCTTCATCAACGCCAAGCCCGCTTCGGTGTTCGGTCCCGTCGCGGTGACGCCGGATGAACTGGGCGATGCCTGGGCGAATGGCCGGGTCGAGCTGGACATGCGCGTATCACGTAACGGCGAATGGTTTGGCCACCCGAATGGGCGGGAGATGGATTGGAGTTTCGGCGAGCTGTTGGCGCACCTAGCTTATAACCGTAATCTGAAGGCGGGCACAATTTTGGGGTCGGGCACGGTTTCCAATCGCGGCTACGAGCAGGTGGGTTCCGCCTGTCTGGCGGAACGCCGCGCCGTCGAGACCATCGCATACGGCAAAGCGATGACGGATTTTATTCAATTTGGTGAGACACTGCGTTTTGAGGCGAGAAACGAGGCGGGCGCCAGCATTTTCGGCGCAATCGAGCATCGTTTTGTGAAAGCGGACTGACAGGGGAAGCGTGTGAGCAATAACTACGACATTGTCGCTATGGGGGCGGGCCATAACGGTCTCACCGCCGCCGCCTATCTCGCCAAGGCGGGCAAGAGGGTTCTGGTCCTGGAACGCAAATCCTATCCGGGAGGCGGCGTTTCGACACGGCAATTGAATACGCCCGGCTATTGGCACGACGAGCACAGTTCCGTGCATATCATGATTCAGGGTAACCCGATGATTCGCCAGGACGAACTGGGGCTGATCTCGAAATTTGGTCTGGACTATCATTATTCCCCCGTGCCGCATGCGACGATCTTCCCGGACCAGTCCGTGTTGTTCACTTACAAGGATCTAGACAAGACCTGCGCGAACTTCGCTACCATCTCGGAAAGGGATGCGCAGACATACCGCGAATTCTCCCTGATGAGCATGAAGATCCTTCAGCTCTTCATGCCCAGCCTGTATGCGCCACCACCGCCTCTGGCCGATCTGGTCGCGATGCTCGATAAGAGCGAGGAAGGCCAGCTCATGCTGGACTATATGCAGCGGGATTGCCTCGATCTCGTCAACCAGCTTTATGAATCCGACAAGATCAAGATTCACCTGTTGCGGCTCGTTTCGGAAAATCTACAATGCCCAGATGAGTTGGGCACCGGCATGGGGGTGTTGTTGATGCCGGGCATCATCCACACTTACGGTGTATCCCAGCCTGTGGGCGGCAGCGGCAAGCTGACGGAAGCGCTGGTGCGCTGCATCGAGGCGCATGGCGGCGAGGTGCGCTGCGATGCCGAGGTGATGCAGGTGGTTACCAGCGCCGGGCGCGCCACGGGCGTGCGCCTGACGAGCGGCGAGGAATTCATCGCGCGCGACGCTGTCATCGGCGCCATACATCCGCATGTGCTAGGCAAGTTCGTTGCAGGCGTACCCGCGCCCGTGCGTGAACGCGCGGCGCGCGCGACACTGGCACCGTTCAGCATCATGGTCAGCCATTACGATCTGCGTGAAAAGGCGAAATACTACGCAGGAGAAGAGGTCGGCTATGCCACCATGCTAGAATTCATGGCGACCGACAATCTCAACGAGATGATCGCCGACTTCCATGCACTCCGGCGCGGCGAGATCTCACCGCGCCGGCTGTGTGCGGGCGGGGATGAGAGCATCGGCGATCCGTCGCGTGTGCCGCCCGGTTGCGGCATGTTCCATGGTATTACCTTTGCCCCCTACAAGCTGGCCGATGGCCGGAACTGGGACGAGGTGAAGGAAGAGATTGGCGATCTGTCTCTGGCGCATTACCGCAGATTTGTTTCCAACCTGACGTCCGATAACATCATCGCGCGCAAGATCGTCAGCCCGGTGGATCTTGAGCGGTCTTCGCCTAATTCCATGATGCGCGGCGACCTGCACGGCGTGGCGCCGTATTTTTATCAAAGTGCCGGCAGCCGCCCGACGCGCGATCTTGGGCAGTTCCGCGTGCCGGGGGTGGAGCGGCTCTATCTCGCCGGCCCTTTCCAGCATCCGGGCGGCGGCGTGTATGGTGCCGGACGCGCTACGGCGATTGCGATGTTCGATGATTTGGGAATGGATTTCTCGAAAATTGGCGAAAAACCAGAGGCGCCGAAGACCCAGGTGGCGGTGCCGCGCGAGGGCATGGTGCTGCGTGGCCCGGCGGATGAAGAATTGATGCGCGTCGAGGCGATCCGCCGCGATGGCGAGGAGTTGGTGATCAAGGGCACCAGCCTGGGGACGTTGCCCATGGAGGCGCGGCTGGATGGGCCCTCCGCCCGTGCGGGGCTGAAACTTCTGGGCGCTAGGAATCTCGCCTTCCTGGCAAGTTTGCCCTTCCGTAAGGGGGGGCAGCCATGACCCATGTCGTCGTAACAGGGGCTGGGGGATTTGTGGGCGGTGGGGTCGTCCGGCGGCTTCTTGCCAAGGGGCTTGGCGGCCAGCGCGTCGAACGGCTCACGCTTCTGGACACGAGCTTTGCAACAGCACCTGATGATGCGCGGATCAGGCAAGTCGCCGGCAGCATCTCCGATAGGGCGCTTCGACGTCAGGCTTTCGCGGAGCCGGTTGATGCCGTGTTTCACCTGGCGTCCATTCCCGGCGGGGCCGCGGAGCGGAATTATGATCTCGGTCGCGCAGTAAATCTTGATGCCACGCTCGGCCTGCTGGAGGATTTGCGCGAACAGGCCGAGCCGCCGCGCTTTGTTTTCGCCAGTACCGTTGCCGTTTATGGCGAGACGCTGCCGCCTGTAGTGACGGAGGAAACACTGCCCGCGCCAGCACTGAGCTATGGCGCGCAGAAGCTCGCGGGAGAAATTTTGGTCGCGGACGCTTCGCGCAGGGGCTGGGTGCAGGGTTGTAGCCTTCGCCTTCCCGGTGTCGTCGCCAGGCCGGGGGATGGGGCTGGGTTGATTTCGGCTTTCATGAGCCAGCTTTTCTGGAGGCTGCGTGACGGCCGACCCATCACTTTACCTGTATCGGCTGATGGCACGGCCTGGTGGATTTCCGTTGGCGCCTGCGTGGATAATCTTCTGCATGCCGCAACACTCGACCCGGCGACCTTGCCCTTGCGGCGCGTGGTGCAAATGCCGGTGCTGCGCCTGAGCATAGCCGATGTGGTGGCGGCGCTGGCGGCACGTTTCGGCGCGGATCGGACGGGCTTGGTGACGTACGAGCCGGACGTATTCGTGCAGGTGAACTTCGCCAGCTACCCACCGATCGAAACGCCGCGCGCACTGGCGCTTGGTTTTAAACATGATGGCACCGCGGCCGGTCTGGTGGCGCGCGCGATGTTGGAGGAAGGACAGGAATAATGCAAATTCTAGGTTTAGAATCGCTGGTTTTTGGTGCCGAGGACATGGCGGCCGCACGGACCTACTTGCTCGATTACGGGTTGGATGAGCGCGACGCGGGGCCGGCCGGCGGCGCCTACGAGGCGGCGGACGGGACATCCGTGGTATTGCGCCATGCGAGCGACGCTTCCTTGCCGCCGTCCAATGCGCCGTCGCCAAATCTGCGCGAGACGATCTATGGCGTCCCGAGTCAGGTGGTGCTGGAAGAGATCGCCGCCGAGCTGTGCAAGGACCGTGAAGTGCGCACTGATTCCGAAGGCACGATTCACGCCGTCGATGACGCTGGCTTCGCCATTGGCTTCCGTATCACGCGCCGCCGTAAGTTCGAGTTGCCTTTACTGCGCTTCAATGTTCCCGGTCAGCAACCAGGCCGTGGGGTGAATGAGTGCGCGGCCTCCAAGACGGAGATTATCCGTCCACGTACGCTTTCGCATGTTGTGTATTTCGTGCCGGATGTCAAAAAGGCCGAAGCCTTCTATCAGGACCGGCTGGGCTTCCGCGTGACGGACCGCTTCATCGGGCTGGGGCCGTTCATGCGGCCGGCCGGTACGCTTGACCATCACAACCTGTTCATGATTCAGAGCTTCAATAGCCACATGGTCGGAATGAATCATTTCACCTTCCATCTGGGCTCCGGACATGAAGTGCTGCATGCGGGCTGGCGCTTCGCCCAGCGCGGCTACAAGAGCTTCTGGGGCCCGGGGCGTCACATCATGGGCAGCAACTATTTCTGGTACTTCAATTCTCCCTTCGGGGGTACCATGGAGTTTGACGCGGATATGGATTTGCATGATGACGCGTGGACACCGCGCGAAATGCTGCCTGGTGCAGACAATTCACAAATTTTCCTTTTTGAGGCTAAGGACAAATGGGCCCCAGGCGAATAAGGCTTGGCGTCCTGGCGGACATACCGGAAGGCGGGGCCGTTGGTCTCGCGCCGGCTGGCAACGACGACAAGGTGATCGCGTTGAAGCGTGGCGGCAAATTGTTTTTGTGGAAAAATGATTGCCCACATAATCACAGGCCCTTGGAGTTGAAGCGCCATCATTTTCTTTCACCGGGCGGGGCGCATATTACCTGCTTTGCTCATTCCGCGCATTTCTTGCCCGAGACCGGACTTTGTTTCGCCGGTCCATGCGCCGGACAGTCGCTGACCGCCGTGCCCTTTTTCGTCATCAACGGCGAGATCTGGGCCGAGATCTGAAAAGGATCGAATATGTTTCAGTATTTTTCGACAAACTATGTCTGGAGCCTGTCAGTGATGATCGCGCTGACGCATGGCGGCAATGTCGGTGAGGTGGATGCGATGTGCGCCCCCCTGCGTGATGCCGCCGCGGGTGGAGATGATCCGGGAACCGAGGCGTTCTTTACCGCCTGGAGGGCGGGCGGCGACAGGTTGATCGAGCTTGCCGAAGAAAACCTTGCTAAGGGCCGGAAATTCTCTGCTGGCGAGCAGTTCGGCCGTGCGGCTTTGTATTACGCCATCGCCGAGCGCATGCAGGCTCACGGATTTGAGAAACGGCTGGAGATGTACCGGCAGTCTCTGGCTTTGTTCGCCAAGGAACGTGAGTTGGCGGGTGTAAATTGCGAGCGGATCGAGATTCCCTATGGTGGCGCGCATCTGGCTGGGCTGTTTGTGCGAGCGGAAAACGGGCCGTCTCGTGCGCCAATCGTGGTGGTGATGAACGGTCTCGACAGCACCAAAGAGCTTTTGCAGAAAAGCATCATGGGTACGATGTTCGCAAAGCGCGGACTCTCGGCCCTGTTCATCGATCAGCCGGGCACGGGCGAGGCGCTGCGATTGCAAAATCTTCCCGCTGTACCGAATGCTGAGATCTGGGCATCTAAAATCGTCGATTACCTACAATCGCGCGACGATATAGATCCTGAGCGTATCGGCGCGCTCGGCGTGTCCCTCGGCGGCTATTACTGCCCGCGCGCGGTTGCTTTCGAGCCGCGTTTTGCCTGCGGTGCTGTGTGGGGCGCAAACCATGACTGGCGTGCCGTGCAACAGGCACGGCTGAGGCGGGAAGGCGAAAACCCAGTACCGCATTACTGGAAGCATGTGGAATGGGTGTTCGGCGCGACGGACAAAGATGATTTTTTCGTCAAAGCCGAGGCGATGCATCTCGATGGCGTGTTGGATAGAATCAAAGTACCTTTCCTGGTCACGCATGGTGAGAACGACCGTCAGATTCCGATGAAATACGCGCACCAGACCTATGAGCAATTGGTGAATTCTCCCCAGCGCGATTTGATGATTTTCACAGTGCGGGAGGGTGGAGTTGAACATTCCTCGCTTGATAATCCGAACAATGCCGGTGCGATCATCGCCGATTGGCTGGCCGAGATACTAGGCGGCCATACCGCCTGAAGGGGAGAATACAATGGGCCTGATCAAGAATTGTCTTATCGTGGGCGGCGGCATTGGCGGCATGTGTGCGGCCATAGAGCTTGCCAAGCGTGGCGTTGAGGTGGAGCTTGTAGAAATCAACCCGGATTGGAACGCGGCAGGGGCGGGTATCACGCTTGGCGGCGCCACCTTGCGGGCCCTGCGGCAGGTTGGTGTTGTCGATGAGGTTCTGGCGCAAGGCGGCTATTGGTCGGAGATCGATATCTGCGCCGCCGATGGCAGGGTGCTGCGGACCAATCCGCTGGAGCACGCGGTTGGCGCGGAAGATTTGCCCGCGGCCAGCGGCATTTTGCGTCCCGCTCTGGCCGATATATTGCGCCGTGCCACGGAGCGCGCTGGCGTGAAGGTGCGCGTGGGTGTGACCTTCAATATTCTGGTGCAGGACGTGGCGGGCGTAAATGTCTGCCTCACCGACGGCAGTTCGGGCCGCTATGATCTCGTAATCGGCGCGGACGGCGTGAATTCCAAGGTACGCGAAGTTGTGTTTCCCGATGCACCAGTACCCCGCTTCACGGGGCAGGGCTCCTGGCGCGCCATTGTGCCGCGTACGCGCCGCAATTCTACGATCCTGATGGGTGAAACGGCAAAGGCCGGGCTGAACCCCGTGAGCGATACGCAAGGTTACCTATTCCTGCTGGATAAGCGCGCGGGAATGGAGTTTTTGGAATTGCAGGCATGGCCGCATCTTTTGGCCGGGCTTCTGGAGGAGTTTGGCGGGGCGGTAAAGGAGTTTCGTGAAAAGCTTCAGGATGGAGGCGATCTTTCTTCCTGCTCCATCGTCTACCGCCCGCTGGCGGAGTTGATGGTGCCGGGGCCATGGCACAGGGGGCGCGTGGTGCTCCTGGGGGATGCTGTGCATGCCACTACGCCGCACCTCGCCATGGGGGCAGGTATTGCGGTGGAAGGTGCCGTGGTGCTTGCGGAAGAGCTGTTCCGCTGCCATTCGCTGGAGGGCGCGCTGATCTCCTATGTCGGCCGTCGATATGATCGCGCAAGGCTGGTCGTAAGCAGTTCCCTGCGGTTGGGAGAGATTGAACAGCATGGTGGCTCGCGTGACGAGCATTACGAGGTCATGACCCAAGCCATGCACGAACTGACTTTGCCGATCTGAGGTTTGCCATGACACAACGCACTGTTCTTCTCACCGGCGCGGCAGGCGGCCTTGGGCAGGTCTTCGCCAAGGCGCTCATTCAGGCGGGCTATGCCCTTGTCGTCACCGACCGTACGGCATTTCCGGCACCGTCTGCCGCCAAGCAAATTATAGTGGACCTGACGGCCCCCGGTGCCGTGAAACATCTGGCGGCGGAAGCGGGTACGGTTGATATCCTCATTAATAATGCCGCCTTCATGCCGCTCGTGCCATTTGCTGAGCTTACCTCCGAAGTCTGGCGACAAATTCATGCCGTGAATGTGGAAGCGCCGTTCCTGCTGGCTCAGGCGCTGTGTCCCGGTATGGCAGCGCGCGGTTATGGGCGTGTGATTAATTTTGCATCTTCCACGGTCTGGGGGCCGCCACCGGGAATGACGGCTTATGCCACGAGTAAGATGGCTGTGATCGGCTTAACGCGTGCCTTGGCATCTGAGCTTGGTGGAAGTGGGATCACAGTGAATGCGATATCGCCAGGACTTACAATGCATGATGGCACCCTCGCCAATTTGCCGCCCGATGCGTTTGAAGGGGTGAAAGCACGGCAATTCATCCCGCGCACGGAAGAGCCTGAAGATCTGGTGGGACCGCTTTTGTTTCTGGCTTCGGAGGCGTCCGGATTCGTCACGGGTCAGGTTATCAACGCTGATGGCGGCGGCTTTGGATTCTAGGGGATAAAGACATGACTATGAAGGATAATCCGCTACGCGGTTGGCAGGTAGACAGAGCAAAACTCCGCTTTCATGGACGCGATTTGCAACGCCCGGAATGTATTCTGGCAGAGCCGGATGGCACGATCTGGACTGCTGATGCGAGGGGGGTGATGCGTATCGCGCCGGATGGGGGGCAGACAGTGATCCGCCAGAAAGGCGTCGGCGAGCGGCAATTAACTGCCGATAACGCAGTGATGAGTGGTAGCCTACCCAATGGTATCGCCTTTAATAAAGCTGGCGACATCGTTATTGCCAATTTCGGGACGGATGCGATCGAGTTGATGACCCGTGATGGTGAATCCCGAACGCTGTATGACAGTCTCGACGGACAGCCGCTTGGCAAGACGAATTTCGTGCTAACAGATAGGCGCGGACGTATCTGGTTTACCGTTACCACCCGGCAGGTGCCTTGGACGCGCTCGATCAATGAGAAGACGGCGGATGGTTATGTCGGGTTGATTGATGAGAACGGACTGCGTATTGTTGCGGATGGGTTTGTTGGTACCAATGAAATCCGTTTCGACGACAAGGAGGAATGGCTCTATGTGGTGGAGACCAATGCACGCCGTATCTCCCGCTTACGCGTACGTGAGGATGGCAGCACCTATGGCCGCGAGATTTATGGCCCCGCCGATCTCGGCGGCTTCCCGGATGGTTTTGCCTTCGATGCCTATGGGAACCTCTGGATCACACTGATTCTGACTGAACGCCTCATCGCATTAACCCCAGACGGTGAGGTGCTGACGCTACTGGACGACGGCAACCCGGCGGCTTTGGCGGAATATGAGCATCATTACGCTGCAGGCACCACGACCCCGGCGCTCATGGGGGCGTGTAAGGGGACTTTGGCGCCGATGATGGCGAGCCTGACGTTCGGTGGGCCGGATCTACACACGGTTTATCTGGGTAGCCTACTGGGTAACACCTTGCCCTGTTTTACTGCTCCTGTGGCTGGGCAGAAACTGGCACATTGGCCATGACTACACTTAACAGTGCGGATTCCGACGAAGCCGGCCATGAATTCCAACTTGAATCCGGCTAGCGTTCCGATTTGATGTCGGCCTGTTGATTTCCACTGAGAAGTGACCCGGGAAGGCCGGATGCTTTACGCCTGAGATCCTTGTTGTTGCGATCCTTGGCGATATAACGCTCAAATTTGTCGCGAAAGCTATTCTCGCGTTGAAGAATGGCGACTTGTGATGCGATCCAGAATATGCGGCGCAGCCGGGCATTGCCGTATTTTGAGAGTTTCGTTTGGCCGCGGAAGGTGCCTGATTGCTGAGTGGCGAGATCGAGGCCGCAGAATTTCAGGAATTGCCGGTGATGGCCGAAGCGGCGGATATCGCCGGCCTCGGCTATGATGGTCATGGCGTTGATGGGGCCGATACCGGGAATTTGGCGCAAGAGCAGGTAGTCCCGGTTCTGATTCAGCATAGCCTCGGCGACCTGCTCAATCTCGGCACGCTGGCGGATGAGGCTGCGCGCTTCGGCAATGACCATCCGGAACATCCGGATGGCGATAGCATCTGTTGGGATCGGCAGGCCGATGGAGGTCGTGGCCGTCTCGTAGATGTCACCGAGCAATTATGTTTTTGCGACTTTGCGCCCAACAATCGTCCAGGCCGCTTCTATGAACGCATCCTTGCTAAAAACCAGAATGCTGGCAGGTGTGGGAAAGCGGTCGAGGAAAGCCAGAAGCCACTCGCTGCGGCTGCTTTGCCGGAAACGGTCGATCTCCGGGAAATAGAGTGGCAGGTAATGGGTCTGCAGCCGGTGCATCACTTCTGTCTTGGCTTTTGAAATCGCCTCATAGGTCTTTGACAATTCCTGAATATCGCTGATTCCCTGGACGAGAGGATCATAATACCGCTGACAGGCGCCGATCCTGAGCATGTGCAGAATGACCTGGGCGTCCTTGGGTTCATTCTTATCCCAGCCATTATGCAGCGCCTCGCGTGTACGGGCCAGTGCCACGCTGGAAATCAGCCGGACATCGAAGCCGGCTTCGAGCAACCGCCAGGCCAATGGGCGGTGATAATTGCCGGTCGCCTCAAATCCGCACACGACCGGCTGACCGAGGATCGTGAGCTGGCCGATCAGCCTGTCGTGATCAGCACGCTGGTTGAGGATGGTCAAGCGCCGGCGTCGCGGGCTGCCGGGGATCTGCAGCAGCACCTCATTACGAGCCTTTGCAATGTCTATGGCTACGAGAACGCCATGATTGGGTGTAAGATCTTGTCTGGTCATGGTAGGGCAATCTCCTGAATTGGGCGTAGAACACCTGCATTCTAGAGATTCTTTGCCCAACCATGGCCGCCTCATGCGTGGCACTTCGCCGTTCCCAATGTGTGCTATGGGCCTGAATTTATTGCCAAGGCCGTGCAGGCGTGGATCACCGGTGTTGGTGCGCAGACCGCCTACATCACCCCAGGCGGAGCTGCCCAAGGTTCCGCCAGCGAAGCTGGTAGAATGGCAGCGGAGGGAGTCCCTGGGAGAACGGCTATATCGAAAGCTTCAATGCCCGCCTGCGCGACGAATTCCTCAACGGCGAAATCTTCTATACCCTGGCAGAGGCCAAAATCCTCATCGAAGCCTGGCGCCGGCAATACAACACCATCCGTCCGCACTCATCACTCGGCTATCGGCCGCCAGCGCCAGAGGTATTGCTGTGGCCGCCACCGCCAGCCGCGTTGAAAGGCGCGGTGCCGGCCACAGCAATACCTCCCAGCCGCCGTGCAATTAACGACTTTGTAGGTGGATTACTGTTCGGGGGCTTGCCAAAGCCCGCAGACAGCAATGACCCGCCGCCCAAGATCGATGAAAGCCTCGATTATGCCAATGATGTCCCGCAACCAGACGGCTAGAATCTTCTGTGATTAGGTTGACGCATATCCTGCGTGTTTGAGGTAATTTGTGCATTCTTCTGGCGGGAAGTGATCGAGCAGTGACCCGATGCGCCGCCATGTGGCTTCGACGGTTCTCTCGGCGGCTTTTCTGAGTAGGGTTTTGAGCTTTGCGAAGACCTGCTCGATGGGATTAAGGTCTGGGCTGTAGGGCGGCAGGAAGAAGAGTTTGGCGCCGGCTTTTCTTATGGCATCGCGCGCTGTCTTGGCCTTGTGGCTGCCGAGATTGTCGAGGATGACGACATCGCCGGGGCGCAGCGTCGGCACCAGAAATTGCTCGACATAGGCGGTGAAGCTGCGGCTGTTGATGGGTCCATCGAGTACACAGGGCGCGGTAACCTTGTCGGCCCGCAGGGCGGCGATGAAGGTCAAGGTTTTCCAATGCCCGTGCGGCACCTTGGCGTGCAGCTTTTGCCCACGCCGGCAGCGCCCATGGGTGCGGGTCATGTTGGTTTTGGCCCAGGTCTCGTCGATAAACACCAGGCGAGATGCGTCGATTTTTCCCTGATACCGCCGCCAGCGCGCCCGCTTGAAGGCGATGTCAGGCCGGTCCTGCTCGGCGGGCAGCACGGTTTTTTTTAAAGCTGCTACCCTCAGCGCGGAAGAACCGCGACAACATGCCAGTGTCGGCGCGCACGCCACGCTCTTCCCACAGGCGCACGCTCAACGCCGCCAGCGTGATGTCGGACCGCTCCTCAATGACCGCCAGAAGCCAGGCCCGCTCAGGCTTCACCTTCGAGGGCCGGTGGCCACCAGTGCCAGCGCTGCGTCGGTCACCAACCCGATGCAGGCGCTGAACCCATTTGATGGCAGACGATGCGCTCACGCCAAAACGCCGCGCCGCAGACCGGCAAGTCTCCTCACCGCTCTCCACAACCGAAATCACGCGTTCACGAAGATCAGAAGAATAGGCTCGAGGCATCAGCGCTTGCCTCCTCAACCAGTCCTAATCGTGAATCACATCAGCCCCGCGTCGGTAAAGAGATACGATTCAAGCTATTCGCAGAGGACTCTAGGCTTTCGCGGCACTTTCGTAATTGTAAAATCCGCGCCCGGATTTACGCCCAATCCATCCGGCATTCACATATTTCACAAGCAGCGGGGCAGGGCGATATTTGTCTTCGCCCAGTTCCGCATGAAGCACGCGCATGATCGAAAGCAGCGTGTCCAGTCCGATAAAATCAGCCAGCGCCAGTGGCCCCATCGGATGATTGGCGCCGAGCTTCATCGCGTTATCGATCGAATTTGCGTCCGCAACGCCTTCCGCCAGCATGAAGATGGCTTCATTCAGCATGGGGCAAAGCAGGCGATTGACGATGAAACCAGGGGCGTCCAGCGCAATCGCAGCCGTCTTGTTCAGTTGCGCGGCAAGTTTGGTTGCCAGTTCATAGGTATTTTCCGAGGTGGCCAACCCACGGATGATCTCGACCAGCTTCATCATCGGCACGGGATTAAAGAAATGCAGCCCGATGAATTTATCCGGCCGCCCGGACAACGCGGCCAGAGCGGTAATGGAAATCGAGGAGGTATTAGAGGCCAATATGGTCTCCGGCGCCAGAACATCCTTGAGTTCCGCGTAGATCGCCTCTTTGACAGGCAGGGATTCGGGAACGGCTTCGATGACGATATCGGTTCCGGCCAAGGCATGATAATCGGTCGAGCTGGTGAGGCGCGCCAGCGCGCTGGCTTTGTCGGCTTCCGTTATCGTCGCCTTGGAGACCTGCCGGTCCATGTTTTTATGGATCGTTGCCAGGCCTTTATCCAAAGCCGCCGCGAACGCGTCCACGAGCACCACCTCAAAACCGGATATCAGCGCCGCGTGAGCGATGCCGTTTCCCATCAAACCCGCGCCGATGATACCGATTTTGCGGATGCTCATGATTAAAGGGCCTTCTCTAGTTCGGGCAGAATCGTGAACAGGTCGCCGACAAGTCCGTAATCGGCCACCTGAAAGATCGGCGCGTCCTCATCCTTGTTGATGGCCACGATGACCTTGGAGTCCTTCATGCCGGCCAGATGCTGAATGGCGCCGGAAATGCCAACCGCGATGTAAAGCTCGGGGGCGACGATTTTACCGGTCTGGCCTACCTGATAATCATTGGGCACATAGCCCGCATCGACGGCGGCGCGCGACGCGCCAACGGCGGCGCCAAGCTTGTCGGCGATGGGCTCGATCAGCTTGGCGAAATTATCGCCCGCCTGCATGCCTCGGCCGCCCGAGATGATGATGCGCGCGGCGGTGAGTTCCGGCCGTTCGGACTTGGAAATCTCCTCGCCGACATAGATTGATTTTTCCGCAGGGCGGGGCGCGGAAATGGCCTCAACCGGCGCAGCGCCGCCTTCCGCGGCGACGGGGTCAAAGGAGGCCGCGCGCACGGTGATGATTTTCACCTTGTCAGCGGATTTGACGGTCGCCATGGCGTTGCCGGCATAGATCGGCCGGACGAAGGTATCGGCATCGACAACATCCGAGATATCGGAAATAGGCTGCACGTCCAGCAGCGCCGCGACGCGGGGCAGGACGTTTTTTCCGGATGCGGTGGCGGCCTGCAGAATATGGCTGTAATTTCCCGCAACCGACATGATCAACGCGGCCATCGGTTCAGCGAGGTGATGCGCATAAGCCGCGTCATCCGCCACCAGCACCTTGGACACGCAAGCGAGTTTCGAAGCCTGTTCGGCGGTGTCGGCGACATTCTGGCCGGCGACGAGCACATGCACATCGCCAAGCCGGGCCGCCGCGGCAATGGCCGAGCGCGACGGCTGCTTGATGCCGGTGGCGTCAAAATCAAGGATCACCAAAGACGTCATGATCAGATCACCTTTGCTTCGTTGCGGAGTTTTTCGACCAGGCTGGCCACGTCCGGCACCTTGATGCCAGCTTTGCGCGTCGGCGGCTCGCTGACATTGATCAAGGTCAAACGTGGCGAAACATCCACGTTAAGATCCGCCGGCTTGAGCGTATCGATGGTTTTTTTGCGGGCTTTCATGATGTTCGGCAGCGACGCGTAGCGCGGCTCATTCAGCCGCAAATCCGCGGTGATCACGGCCGGCAGGGTCAGTTTCACCGTCTCCAGGCCGCCGTCGATTTCGCGGGTCACGGTCGCGGCGCCGTCGGCGATCTCAACTTTCGAGGCAAATGTCGCCTGCGGCCAGTCGAGCAGGGCGGCGAGCATCTGCCCGGTTGCATTCATGTCATCGTCGATCGCCTGCTTGCCGAGGATGACCGCCTCAACACCTTCCTTGAGCGCCACTTCCTTCAGGATTTTGGCGACGGCCAAAGGCTCAACAGCGGTTTCGGTTTCCACCAGAATGCCCCGGTCAGCGCCCATGGCCAACGCGGTCCGGATGGTTTCCTGGGCCTGGGTCACGCCGATCGAGACCGCGATGATCTCAGACGCGATGCCTTTTTCCTTCAGGCGAACGGCTTCTTCCACGGCGATTTCATCGAAGGGGTTCATCGACATTTTCACGCCCGCGGTTTCCACGCCAGACCCATCGGACTTGACGCGAACCTTGACGTTATAGTCGACCACCCGCTTCACGGCGACCAGCAATTTCATTTTGATACCTCTGAACTGTCCCTCGAAGGGTCATCCTTGATATGCGATGCCCGACGCTTTGGATAGCCTTTATTTACTCGCGAGTAAATAAACTCAGCCGAGCCGTTTCAGCCTGGAGATGGCCGCTTCGACATCCTCCAGAGGCCCGCAATAGCTGAGGCGGAAATACCGGCCGCCGCGTTGCGCGTCGAAATCCAGGCCCGGCGTGGCGGCGATATTCTGCTCCGCCAGCAGGCGCGCGCAGAAGGCGGCGCTGTCCTGAGCCCGGCCTTCGATATCGGCGTAAAGATAGAAGGCGCCATCTGGTGGGGAGAATGTGGAGAAGCCGGCATCCCGCAACCCCGCCATCAGCACCTCCCGGGCATGGGCGTACCCGGCGCGATTCGCTTCGAGTTCCACCCGGCAATCCATGGCGGCCTCAGCCGCCACCTGCGCGATATGGGGCGGGCAGATGAACATATTCTGGGCGAGGCGCTCGGTGATGCGCACCATGTCCTCGGGCAGCACCATCCAGCCGATCCGCCAGCCGGTCATGGAAAAATACTTGGAAAACGAGTTGATGACGATGGCGCTCGCGGAATATTGGGCGGCGGAGGCCTGCGGCTTGCCGTAAGTGAGGCCGTGATAGATCTCGTCCGAGATCAGGCGGATTCCGGCCGCATCGCAATAATGGCAAAGCGCAGCCAGCTTGTCCGGCGCGAGCATCGAGCCGGTGGGGTTCGCCGGGCTGGCGACGATCAGCCCATCAGGCTTGCGGGGCAGGGCGTCGAGCATTTCCACCGTCGGCTGAAACCCTGTCTCGATGCCGCAAGGCAGGACCAGCGGCCGCAGCCCGAGTGCCAGTAAAATATTGTAATAAGGCGGGTAGTAGGGTGCTGCGAGCGCGACCACGTCGCCAACGTCGAAGCTCGAAAGAAACGCCAGGGGAAATCCGCCCGAGGCGCCGACGGTTACCGCGATGCGGTTGGGCGAGACGTCTATGCCATACCAGTCGGCGATATGCCGGGCGATCCGGGCTTTCAGCGATGGCAGGCCCAGCCCGTCAGTATAGCCCAAGGCGGCGCCGCTCCGCAGGGCGGCCTCAACGGCCTGGCGGGCTCCTGCGGGCAGGCCGGTCCCCGGTTGACCGACCTCCATGCGTAAAATCTTCGCCTCACCGGCTTTCAGGTTGGCGGCGCGCTGGTTGGCGGCGAGGATGACATCCATCACCTGAAAGGGCGGGACGAGCCGTCCCGCGCCGATTTTCAGAGCCAATTCAGCGCCCGCCGATGGCCAATCCATGGGCGCCCGGCGCGGTGCTGGCGCGGCAGCTGGCCTCGCCGCCGGGGACATTGTTCGGGCAGGAGATGATATTGGCGCGGCCAGGGGCGGGGATGGGTGCGTTTTTGCCGCTCAACGCGTTGTCGAGGCCAATGCGCGCCGCCGCCGCCGCGGCGTTCTGCCCGGTGCCGGTGGCCGCCGCCCGGAAGGCGTAGCTGCCGCTGGTATAGGCCATTTCGGCGGCCAGATCCGGCGTTGGGGCGGTCCTGGGCGAGGCGGCCAGCAAGATGCCGGTGCCCGGCGCAATCCGCCCCGTGCCAAAGAGATTATTCATCGAGGTCACGCAAATCACCGCGCCGCCCTTTTTGTCCAAGGCCATGAAGCTAGCCGAGGCGGGCAGCGCCCGTCCGTCGGCGTCAGGCGACACGGGCAGGCTGGCGACCTGATAATCCCCCTGCTGCGTTATGTCCGGCGCGCCATAGTGCGGCGTCGCGTTCACCAGATCGCCAGTGGTCAGGCCGCCGCCGGCTTGGTCGGCGGCCTTTGCGAATTGCGCCGCGCCGATGCCCGCATAGAGCCCGTTCACGCCGTTCACGCGCAGGCTCTCCAGTGTGGCGGCCAGGTCGGGCTGCTGTAAATTGGCGCCCGCCGCCAGCAGCGTGCCGCCGGGGGCGAACACCGCCGCAGCCTGCGGGTCCGCCAGCAGGGCGTTGCCCACCACCTGGAGATCGCTCTCCAAGGCCTGCGAGACCGGGGCGCCGCCGGCCAGCCGTTCGGCCGGGACAATCACCGAAGATAGCGGCAATTGACCATAGCGGACCTGCATCGCCAGCAGCCCGCGCGCCAGCAGCGGCACGGCGGCCGGGCGGTCGCCGCTCGTCTGCGCCGGAAGCCCGGCGGGGAAGCTCAGCATGACCGGCTTCTGCATTTTCCCATCCGGGCCGGGCATCTTGATGATGCAGGCGCCGCCGCCGCCGAGCCCGCCGCGGGAGGGCAGGGTCACGGCCTGGGCGAAGCCTTCAGCCGCGGCCGCGTCAACCGCATTGCCGCCACGGTTCAGGATGTCGCGCCCAATCACCGCCGCCTCGGGCTCGTCGGCCACGGCATAACCGAACTGGGAGGGCACCGTTCCGGAGGTCGGGCTGCCATCGTTCAAGCCGAGCAACTCATGTCCGAGAGAGTGGCCGACACCGCAGCCGGTGAGCAGGGAAAAGGCGGCGAGGGCGCCGAGGGAGCGAAGGCGGTTCTGCAAGTTAATTGACCCTTGAGACACGTGACCCGGTTTGCTTAGCCGTGAACGCCATGACTCGCAACGCCAGCCTCACGGTACGGCCAAAGACGGGTTTTCCAGGAAGACGACATCCCGTCCGCGCCTCTGCAGCACCTGTCCGCCGTCGATCACCAGCGTCTGGCCATGAAAGGCGGGGCTGGCGAGAATGAAATCGATCGCGTTCAAAATCTGATCCGGCGTACAGCCCTGGCCCATCGGGTTGTTGCGATGGCTGCGCTCGAACTCCGCTTCCGACTGCAATTTGCTGATCAGGGTCAGCCCCGGCGCAATGCCGGCGACGCGCAGTGTTGGCGCCAACGCCATGGCGTGCATCTGGATCATGCCCTGCAGCGCGATTTTCGATAGGCTATAGGAGAAGTAATCCGGGTTGAGGCCAAACACCTTGTTATCGACGATGCTGATGGCAACACCAGCCTTATTCCGGCTGACCAGGGATTTATACATATATTGGGTGAGCAGCGCCGGGGCGAAGAGATTGACCCGCATATGCGCTTCCAGCCCCGCCGGCGTCACCGAAGCCGCGCTGTCATAGTCAAAGCCCGAGGCGCTGTTGATCAGCAGGCCGAGGGGGCAGATGCTGTCACATTGGCGGAAGGCCGCCTCGACCTGTTGCGCATCGCCAAGATCGGCGCCGACCGCGCTGGCATGTCCGCCGGCGGCGATAATATCGTGGACAACCTGGTCAGCGCCCTCGGCGGAGTTGTGGTAATGCACGAAGATATGACGCTCGCTTGTGCCGAGATGCCGCGCGATGATGCCGCCCAGCCGCCGCCCGCCTCCGGTAACCAAGACGCCTTCCATGATCTTCCCTCTTCGACCGATAACTGCCCTGAGGGAAATAGACGAGCCGCCCGGTAAACCCAAGCCCCGGCTGGCGGGCGATATGGGTCCAGAAAAAACGCCCCTTGATGCGGGACGTGGGACAAAAAAATCGCACCAGATGTCGCCGGTCGGCAATAAGCTCCTGAATCCTGTAGGGAATTCGTGTTTGGGCTTGCCAGAGCGGTTCAGCCGGTGCATTGCGCAGCCTGTATGAAGGCCTAAATTGATCGAATGCCAGCTTCCCAGGAGTGCGCTTTGTTGAAGACACCTGATCTGCCCGCCACTGCCGCGCCGCAAATTTTGACGCATTTGCAGCGCCTGGAAGCTGAGGCCATCCATATCATGCGTGAGGTAGTGGCGGAGAGTGAAAACCCCGTCATGCTGTACTCCGTGGGCAAAGACAGCGCGGTGATGCTGCATCTCGCCCGCAAGGCCTTCTACCCCTCGCCCCCGCCATTTCCGCTGCTCCATGTCGATACGACCTGGAAATTCAAGGCCATGTATGAGCTGCGCGACCGCATGGCCAAAGAGAGCGGCATGGAATTGCTTGTTTATCAAAATCCGGAAGCGAAAGAGAAAGGCATCAATCCTTTCGATCACGGCCCCTTGCACACGGATATGTGGAAGACCGAGGGGCTGAAGCAGGCGCTCGACAAATACGGGTTTGACGCAGCCTTCGGCGGCGCGCGCCGGGATGAGGAAAAGAGCCGCGCGAAGGAGCGGATTTTCTCCTTCAGGTCGGCCAACCACCGCTGGGACCCCAAGGCGCAGCGCCCGGAATTGTGGAATCTCTACAACGCCAGGAAAAACAAGGGCGAAAGCATTCGCGTCTTTCCAATATCCAACTGGACCGAGCTGGATATCTGGCAATATATCCAGCTGGAGCGCATCCCGATCGTACCGCTTTATTTCGCGGCTGAACGCCCTGTCGTGGAGCGTGACGGGTTGTTGATCATGGTCGATGATGACCGGTTTCGCCTGCGCGATGGTGAAACGCCGGTTATGAAATCCGTCCGGTTTCGCACGCTTGGCTGCTATCCTTTGTCGGGTGCGGTTGAAAGCCAGGCTCATTCCATCAGTGAAGTGATCCAGGAAACCCTGCTCACCACCACCTCCGAGCGGCAGGGGCGTGTGATCGACAAGGATGCAGGTGGCGCCAGCATGGAAAAGAAGAAGCAGGAGGGATATTTCTGATGTCCGAAATTCAGACCGGCTCCTATAAGGTCGATGCGCTGATCGCCGAGGATATTGACGCTTATCTCCTGCAGCATCAGCATAAATCCCTGCTGCGCTTCATCACCTGCGGTTCCGTCGATGACGGAAAATCGACCCTGATCGGGCGCCTGCTGTATGATTCAAAAATGATCTTCGAGGATCAGCTGGCGGCACTTGAGTCCGATTCCAAGAAAATCGGCACGCAAGGGCAGAATATCGATTTTGCGTTGCTGGTTGATGGCCTCGCGGCGGAGCGCGAACAAGGGATCACCATCGACGTCGCCTATCGGTTCTTTGCGACTGAAAAGCGGAAATTCATCGTCGCAGACACGCCAGGCCACGAGCAATATACCCGAAACATGGTGACGGGCGCCTCCACGGCTGATCTTGCCATCATTCTCGTCGATGCGCGCAAGGGGATTCTGACCCAGACGCGACGCCACTCTTATCTGGCCCATCTCATCGGCATCCGGCACCTCGTGCTGGCGGTGAACAAGATGGATCTGATCGGATATGATGAGCAGAAATATGATCGCATTGTCGAGGAATATAGAAGCTTTTCGCAAAGCATAGGGATCAAATCATTCACCCCCATGCCGATCTCCGGGTATGTGGGCGACAATATCACCGCGCGCTCCAAGAACACGCCCTGGTATACGGGCGTGCCCTTGGTCGAGCTTCTCGAAAATGTTGAACTGGATGTGACGGCGGACCAGGGCAAGGCGTTTCGCATGCCGGTGCAATGGGTGAATCGGCCGAATTTGGATTTCCGCGGCTTCTCCGGTCTCGTCGCGACAGGCTGCGTCAAGCGCGGTGATGCAATTCGTGTTCTGCCGTCCGGAAAAACCTCTTCGATCGATCGGATCGTGACATTCTCGGGGGATCTCGAGCAGGCTGTCGCCGGCCAGTCCGTGACGCTGTGCCTGGCCGACGAAATCGATTGCTCGCGCGGCGATGTGATCACCGCGGCCGATGAGCCGGTGCAGGTTGCCGACCAGTTTGAAGCAACCATCGTCTGGATGGCCGACGAGATGATGACGCCTGGCCGCTCTTACTGGATGAAGATCGGAACACAGACGGTTTCGGCTTCAATCCAGGCGCCCAAATATCAGATCAACGTCAATACGCTCGAGCGGACGGCGGTCAAGACGCTTGAGCTGAACGCGATCGGTGTCGCGAATATCACCACCGACCGCGCGATCCCGTTCGAAGCCTACGAGACCAACCGAACGCTGGGTGGCTTCATCATCATCGAAAAGATGACGAACGCGACTGTTGCGGCCGGGATGCTGCATTTCTCGCTCAGGCGGTCTCAAAACGTGCATTGGCAGGCGCTTGATGTGTCGCGGGACGTTCGAGCCAATTTGAAAAACCAAAAGCCTGTGGTGCTTTGGTTCACGGGGCTTTCCGGCGCGGGCAAGAGCACGATTGCCAATCTGGTCGAGAAAAAACTGGTCCGGATGAACCGGCATACATTCCTGCTCGATGGTGACAATGTTCGTCATGGCTTGAACAAGAATCTTGGCTTCACGCAGGCCGACCGTATCGAAAATATTCGCCGCGTCGGTGAGGTCGCGAAGCTGATGACGGATGCCGGGTTGATCGTCATCACCGCCTTCATTTCGCCGTTCCGCTCGGAGCGTGACATGGTACGGCAGATGATGGCACCGAATGAGTTCGTCGAGGTGTTTGTTGATACGGCCTTGGAGGAAGCAGAACGGCGCGATGTCAAAGGGCTGTATAAGAAGGCGCGATCGGGCGAATTGAAGAATTTCACCGGGATCGACAGCCCCTATGAGGCGCCGCTCGATCCAGAGATTCGCATCGACACGTCCAGGATGACGCCAGAAGAGGCCGCGGACATGATCGTGGAGAGGCTGATTCCGTGACCGATCTTGAATTGGCCAAGGCCATCGCGGAGGCGGCGGGGAAATTGTTGCTTGAGCTGCGGGGGGCGGGCTTGTTCTCCGGCAAGGCGTTGGGAAAGGCCGGGGATCGCGTCGCGAATGCCTTCATCATGGAGGCGCTTGCAGAAAATCGTCCGCATGATGCCGTGCTCTCCGAAGAGGAAAGAGACAATCCGTCCCGGCTGCAGGCGGAGCGTGTCTGGATTGTCGATCCGTTGGACGGCACGCGCGAATATGCCGAAGGCCGCGATGATTGGGCGGTTCATGTCGGCCTTGCGATCAATGGCGTGGCCAAAATAGGCGCGGTCGCTCTTCCCGCAAGCGGCGTGGTCATGCTCTCCGAGCCTCATGACGTAAAGCAGAGCCCTGAAAAATTGCGGATGCTTGTCAGCCGTTCGCGGCCGGCGAAGGAAGCGCTCGATGTCGCCGAGGCTCTGGGGGCGGAGCTGGTGCCGATGGGCTCCGCGGGCGCTAAGGCGATGGCGGTTCTGCGTGGTGATGCCGATATCTATCTCCACACCGGAGGGCAGTATGAATGGGATAATTGCGCCCCGGCTGCTGTAGCTTTGGCGGCTGGATTGCATGCCTCACGCGTGGACGGAACTGATCTGGTCTATAACAATGCCGATCCTTATCTGCCGGATCTGCTGATCTGTAGGAAAGAATTGGCGCCTCAGGTTTTTCAAAAACTATCCGCGTGCCGCCCGGTTGAATAACGGAACCTTTTAAAACGGGCTGGCTTCGATCGGCCAGGATGGCGCAGGGCGGCCGAAATGGTAGCCCTGCATCAATTGAAATCCTGTCTCGTTGAGTGTCTGCTTTTGCGAAAGCCGCTCCACCCCTTCGGCGATCACGTGCAACCCGAGAATTTTAGAAAGATGCAAGATACCGGCGGCCATTTTTTCTGAGTTCGCGGTTTGACCGACCCCAGCAATCAGCGAACGATCGACTTTTAAAAGATCGAAGGGGTATTTATGCAGCCAGCTTAATGAAGAATACCCGGTCCCGAAATCGTCGAGAGCCAGGCGGAAGCCGCGCTGCTTCAAATCCTCAAGAATGTTCAGGGAACGTTCGGGATAGGACATTGCGGATTGTTCCGTGACTTCAAGAATAAACCGGCTTGTCGGCACGGCTTCGTTCAGGCAGATCGCTTCGAACTGAGCGGGCAGTTCGGTGTTCGCCAACTGTACCGCCGAGATATTCAAACTGACCAAGCTATTCGCATTGCCGCCTTTTTGGGTGTGGTTTTTCATCCAGTGACATGCGGATCTCATGACATGCAAGCCGATTTCGTTGATCAGCCCAGTCTCCTCGGCCACGGAGATGAATTCTCCCGGGGGAATGATGTCGCGCTCTCTTTGCCAGCGCAATAGCCCCTCATAGGCAAAGACATCGCCGGTGAACGTATCGATGATTGGTTGATAATGCAGTACAAGTTCGTTGCGGTGAACAGCTTCCCTGAGTTCGGCTTCAAGCTCAACGCGCCGCTCGACCGTCTTGTGCATTGGCGATTCGAAGCGAACAATCGGTTGTTCCTTATGCCGTTTCGCCTCATACATGGCGATATCGGCGTCGCGCAGTGCGGGTTCGTGGTCCTCGTAATGGCTGAGGGCGCCGACGAGCCCGATACTTACGCCGATTGTATAAGGCTTGCCGCCTAGCATGTAGGGGGCGGTAAGAGAGGCCAGCAAGGTCTGTGCTGTTTTTAAAATCGCATCAGGATCCTCGTCTATGCTCTGCAGCAAAACGAATTCATCACCGGAATGCCGCCCGACAATGCATTTATCCTGCGAGGACGCGTCCTGGAGTGTTGATGAATTGCACCGTGCGGCCAAAGCCGACAATCTTTCAGCCACCTGAATCAGAAGTTCATTGCCTCTATGATGCCCCAAACTGTCATTGATGAGTTTGAAGCGATCGAGGTCAAGAAACAGCAGGCCGTAATCCGGACCGCGGCCGCTCGCCTTCGCCGCCATCGCGGCCCGCATTTCCGCAAAGAAGCCTTTGCGGTTCAGCAACCCTGTCAGAGAGTCGTGCGTTGCATCATGCTCGGCCAGTGTCCTGGCCCGCTCGAGCTCTTCGGCCAGTTGATGCTGCTCCTGCAGCGCCTGCTTCAAGTCGCTCGCCGTCTGCGTTGCCGTTTCCGCAAGTAGGCTTTTTTCAAAAACGGTTTTTTCCAACGCGTCGGCTTGCGCCAACAGCAGATCCGCCAACTCGATAATAAACGCTGACGCGCCGCTCATCATGATGAAAGGCTCGAACCGGTTTGAATCGCATCTCGCCAGGGCCGCGCGGCAAGCCACGGAAAGCGGTGTATCCTCGCTTAAAATGAGCGTTTCCGGTTTCGCTGAGGCGATCAGTTCCCGTAAGGGGCGCTTTAAAAAAACCTCCCGCCCAAATGGCCGGCTGATCACCGCAAAAAACACACGGCGGCTCAACAGGGTACGGCTTTGGTGGTTTTCCTCGATTATGACCCCGGGAAGCGCCTGTTCTCTCTGAAAAAGCGCTTCCAGCGTAATCGCGGTTTCGTCGATGGAGATGATGTTCGTCCAAGCTTTGAATTGATTCTCAGGCCGGAAAATCGAAGCGAGTCGAATATCATCCATAAAATCGAGCGTAACCGCCAAAACAAACGACGTGAAGAGAAAGTTACGTTACGTTAGGAGAGATTCTGTTCAAAAATCAAGACGATTTTTGTGGGTTTGTCTTTTTGCTCTATTTTCCCTTGTCAGAAGCCAAATTCGACATGGCGGTCATTTCGGGCGATCAGCCGTTGGTAGCGGCTGAGTGCCAGAACCGGGAAGAAACGCGGATAGCCGTGATATTTCAGATAGAAGACGCGCGGAAACCCGACGGCATTATAAGGCGCTTCGCTCCAGCTTCCATCGGTGCCTTGCGCCGATTGCAGATATTGGATGCCACGTTGCACGGCTTCATGCTCCACCAATCCCGCCGCCATCAAGCCGAGCAGGGCCCAGGCCGTCTGGCTCGGTAGGCTTTGGGCGGCGACGCCGTGGAATTCTCCGGCAGGCGCGTCTGCGTAGGTCTCGCAATCCTCGCCCCACCCGCCATCGGGGCGCTGTTTGGAGATAAGCCACGAAGCCGCCTTTTCGATCATGGGATCGTCATGCGCAATTCCGGCTGCATTCAAGGCGCACAGCACCGACCAGGTGCCGTAGATATAATTCGTGCCCCAGCGCCCAAACCAGGACCCGTCAGGCTTCTGCGTCTCTCTCAGGTAGGCAATGCCGCGCTGGATCGCGGGCTGGTCCTCGGCGTGGCCAAGCTGCGCGAGAAAAGAGATGCAGCGCGCGGAGACATCCTCGGTCGGCGGGTCGAGCAGCGCGCCATGATCCGCGAACGGAATATGGTTGAGATATTGCCGGTCGTTGTTGATATCGAAGGCGCCCCAGGCGCCGTTGGTCGATTGCATGCCGATGATCCATTCCCGCGCGCGGGAGATGCTTTCGGCATATTTCGGGTCGCCGGCGCGGTGCAGCAGCATCGCCACCACGGCGGTGTCATCAACGTCGGGGTAATGCGGGTTGTTGTACTGGAAGGCCCATCCGCCGGGGCGTGTGCCTGGCGTGTTATCGGCCCAGTCACCGACAAGTTCCAGTTCCTGACGCGGGATCAGCCAATCGCAGGCGGCGGCAAGCGCGTCCTTGTCGCCGGCTTCCGCCAAGGCATGTCCGGCGAGCGCCGTGTCCCAGACAGGTGACAGGCAAGGCTGGCAATAGGCCTCGGTCTCGCCCACCACAAGCAGTTTGCGAACAGCATTCCAGGCGATGTCAAAATGCGCGGCATCGCCGAAATGGTCAAACATCATCGCGGCATTGGCCATTGCCGGATAGATGGCGCCGAGCCCATCCTCACCGTTGAGCCGCTCGATGCTCCAATCGATCGCCTTGCGCACGGCCTTGTCGCGGGTGCGCATTGGGAAGGCCGGTTCGGCGATCCGCAGCACATCGTCCAATATCTTGAAGGCCGGGCCCCAGGCGGATTTGTAGGGGCCGCGAATCCAGTCCTTCACCTGATCGGGCGGGGTGACGAACAGCTCGTCGATGCGGATCTGGCGGGGATTGCGCGCCCGTGGCTTCACCGCCGCCAAGACCATCAGCGGCACCATCACCGTGCGCGACCAGTAGGATACTTTGCGCATCGTGAAGGGGAACCAGTCCGGCATCAACACCGCTTCCACCGGGATGACGGGGCAGGCCGTCCAGGGCACGGCACCGAACAGGGCCATCTGAAAGCGGGTGAAAACATTGCTGCGTTCGGCGCCGCCGGCTGCCAATATCGCGGCGCGGGCGCGGCGCATATGCGGCGCCTCCGGGCTGTCGCCGATCGCCTTCAGCGCGAAATACGCCTTCACCGAACAGGAGAGATCCATTTTGCCGCCGTGAAACAGCGGCCAGCCGCCTTCACAGCCGGGGTAGTCGCCCTGGATCCGGCGCAGATAGACGCCGATCTTGGCTTGCAGCCCGTCATCGATGCGGTCGAGATAATGCTCGAGCAGCACATATTCGGCGGGAATCGTGGCGTCGGCTTCCAGCTCGTAGCAATAATGCCCATCTTCGCGCTGCTCCGTGCGGAGGGAGGCGCGGGCCTGTTCAATCGCATCGTCCAGAATGGCGTTCATCGGAGCGGATTTGGCAGTTTTTTCCGGGGTTTTCCAGTGCCTATGCGAGCATGGCTGAGATTAGATCTGGCTCAGCAGGGCCTTGGCCGCGGCCTCGCCCGAGCGGATGGCGCCTTCGATCGTCGCCGGCAGGCCCGTGTCGGTCCAATCCCCGGCCAGCGCAACCAAAGGGCGGGGGCTGCGCGGCCCTGGCCGCTTGGCCAGCTGCGCGGGGGTGCAGGCGAATGTGGCGCGCTTTTCCCATAGCACCCGATAGGGCCGCAGCTTCAGGGTTTGGCCCAGCACTTGGCAGACCTCCCCCCAGACCTGTGCCGCGATGGCATCCTGCCCCAGATGCGCATGGCGGTTGGCGGCCGAGATGGTGACGGAAATCACGTTCTCGCGCAGGAAGATCCATTCCGTCAGCCCGCCGATGACGCCATGGAAGGTCGCTTCCGCGGGCCCGCGTGGCGTTTTGAAATGCAGGTTGCAGATCGATTCGAACGCGTCGGGCACGTCCAGCTCCGGCATCAGCTCTTTCGCAACCCAGGGCGGAACCGCCAGGATTGTCGGCTGGTCCGGGGGGAGGTGGGTGACGCGCTCGCCAAACCGCAATTCGGCGCCGCGCTGCCGCAGCCAGGCCAAGGCCGGGTCCACGAAGCTTTCCGAAAGCCCCAGCCTGGCCCAGCGTGGCAAGGCGGCAAAACCGCCGCGCTCCACGGTTTCCGCCAGCACAGCCCCCAAAGGCTGGGCGGCGGCGATGTCTGGCATGGTGTTGAGGGCGGCGATGGCCAGCGGCTCCAGCAGGCGCTCATAAAGCGGCCCGCGCCCGACCAGCGTCTCGACCAGATCACTGGGGCGCGCCTGCAGCAATCTCTTCAAGGCAAGATAATCCACGAGGCGCGTGCCGGGCACGCGCCGGCGCGGCGCGGCGATCCACCAGGGTATCCGGCCGTGATTCAGCCGCAGCGTCCAGCCGCGATTGGTCTTCAGGTCGTGAAACGGAAAATTTGCCTCGTCCGGCCCGGTAAGTGTGTCCTCGGCGCCGATCCGGCGTAGATAACGCAACGCATCCTTGTTGCCGGACAGCAGCAAATGGTTGCCGTTATCGATCCGGCAGCCGAGCTGCTTGTCGAAATAGGAGCGGGCGCGCCCGCCGGCCTGTGGCGCTGCCTCGGACAGCAGAATCTGATGGCCCGCCTCCGTGAGGGCGCAGGCGGCTGAAAGCCCGGCCAGCCCGGCGCCGATGACGTGGATTTTCATTCAGCCCACCAGAAGCTGTGCGGCCAGCCAGAGCTTGCGCCATTTCGGCAGGCTCACCCGGCCCCGGCGATAATCGAAATGCCGCCGCCGGAGTTGCGCGAGCAATGGGCGGTAGCTGGCCTCCATCATGCGCGCCGGGCGCATCGCCTTGGCATCGCAGCTTGCCATCGCGGCGTGGGCACGGCTGAAATTCTGCTCGGCCATGGCCGCAACCGCGCCGCAGGCCCGCGCCAGGCCGGGGGCATCGAGAATCCGCGCCGGGTCCGCCGGCACGCCGGCCGCGGCAAGATGTTCCGCCGGCAGGTAGATGCGTCCACGGGCCGCGTCCTCGGCCACGTCGCGCAGAATATTCGTCAGCTGCAGTCCGCGGCCGAGCGCATGGGCCACCTCATCCGCCGCCGGGGAGGCGTCGCCGAAGACCCGCACGGAAAGCCGCCCGACTGCGGAGGCGACACGGTCGCAATAAAGATCGAGAAACGCCAGATCCGGCGCGATGATCGGCGCCCCCGCATCCATCTCCATGCCATCGATGATGGCGATGAAATCCTCCTGGCGGGGCTGATAATCCTGGATCACGCTCAGCAAGGCGCGGGTGACGGGACAGTCCGCGATGCCCTGCCCGTACAGCGCGGAAATCCGCTCGCGCCAGCCCTGCAACTCCGCCTGTTTGGTTGGAAAATCCCGTCCTTCCTCATCGGCGATGTCATCGACGATGCGGCAGAACGCATAGATCGCATACATCGCATCCCGGCGCTCGGGGGCAAGGATTTTCATGCCGTGATAGAATGAGGTGCCGGACGCCTTCACCAGCGCGGTGATGAAGGCGGTATCGTCGGGGCGGATCATAACGCGTATCTGAGCCCTTTCAGGCTGGCGTTGAGAAGGTCGAATTTGGACAGCTTGACCCGTGTGGCCAGCGGATCGCCGGCGCGCAACAACGACGTCAGCCGCCGCGCCAGCGCGCAGATGATCGCGGTTTCAATCCGCAGCCGGCGGGATCTGACGCGCCCTGGCAGGGCGGCGGCGTCGCGGTTCAGCGCCTCCGTGGCGTCCAGCATCCTGTCGAAGACCAGCCGCAGGGCCGGACTTGTCTCTGGCCGGGCGATGTCGTCCGTGGTCAGGCCCTGTTCGCGCAACCAGCTCTGCGGCACATAGCAACGGTCCAGCGCGCGCAGATCCTTGGCGCAATCCTGCAAATGGTTGAGCACCTGCAAACTGGCGCAGAGCGCGTCCGAGGGCGCCCATGTCTCCCGGGATTCGCCATGCACATCGAGCACATAGCGCCCGACCGGGGCGGCCGAGTAGCGGCAATAATCCAGCAACTCCTCCCAGCTTTCATAGCGCAGCTTGGTCACGTCCCGCCGGAACGCCACCAGCAATTCGCGCGCATGCTCAGCCGTCACGCCGGACTCCGCCAAGGACTGGCGCAGCGTCAGGGCGCTGGGGCTGCCTTCGTCCAGGGCGCCGGTCAGCACCGCCTCCATCGCGTCCAGCCGGGTGATCTTGTCGGCCGCCGGCAGGGTCGCGCTGTCGGAAATATCGTCGGCATTGCGGGCGAAATCGTAATAGGCATGCACCCGCGCGCGCAGCGGCTTGGCGATCAGCAGCGAGGCGACGGGAAAATTCTCATCGCTTTTGTCCTTGCCGGACCAGGATTCGACGCTGTCTTCCCGGCTGGCGAAGCGCGGCGCGGTGTTGTCATTGGCGATCATGTTTTATCCCCGGCATAGGCGCGGCGCTTCCATTTGGCGCCGCGCCCCAGCCAATGGTTGCAGGCGGAGCCGATGGTGGCGGCCATGTAGAACAGGGCAATGGCGGGCAAGGCGATGGCATAGGCCCGGTGCACCTTATAGCGGTCCAGGGTCGGGAAATAGGTGAGGGCGGCGATCGCCCAGATGGCCAGCCCCAGCGCCGCGCGCCAGCCAAACCCGGTGCAGAGCGCGGCGAAGGGAAAGACCAGCCAGACCAGAGCCAGCCCGATGATGGTGCCGGCGAGCAGCAGGGCCGAATAGCGCAGCTGGGTGAAGGCCGTCCGCGCGATCATGTCCCAGATATCGCCGGGGGCGGGGTAGGGGCGGATCGAGGTCGCGAGACCGGAATGGCCGAGATAGATCGGCCCTGATTTTTTCACCTTGCCCGCCAGCGTCACGTCGTCGATCAAGGCGTCGCGCATCGCTTCCAGCCCGCCGATGCGCGCGAGCGCGGCGCGCTTGATCAGCACGGTCCCCCCCGCCGCGGCGGCGACGCGCGAGCGCGGATCGTTCACCCTGGCGAAGGGATAGAGCATCTGGAAAAAATAGATGAAGGCCGGGATCAGGAATGTCTCCGCCCGGGAAGCGCAGTTCAGCCGCACCATCTCGGAGACCATGTCCAGCCGGTCACTGTTCATCTTGGCCACCAGACTGGCCAGATGCCGTGGGTCATGGGTGATGTCCGCATCCGCGAACAGGATCACCGGCGCCTCGCTGGCCGCCACCCCTTGCGATAGCGCCCACAGCTTTCCCGACCATCCGGCGGGTTTCGGCGCGCCGGTCAAAATGCTCAGGCGCGGATCCGCGCCCGCCGCCGCCGCGGTGCCGTCCGTGGAGTTGTCGTCAACCAGAATGACGCGAAACGGCCCGGCATAATCCTGCGCCAGCAGCGAGGCGATGACCGGCCCGATCGTCTCCACCTCATCGCGCGCGGGAATGATGATATCGACCTGAGGCGTCTCCAACGGCAAGGCGGGTTGCAGTTCCGGCGCTGAATCCCAGAACCGCCCATGAAAGAAGGCCAGATAGAGCCAGATCGCGAAGGCCAGCAGCAGGATCATGTCAGGCGCCCTTCCTTGCGGAACCAGATCAGCGCATCCGCCACCGCCTGGCGCGCCGGGCGCGGCGCGTAGCCCAGCTCTGTCCGGGCTTTATGCGTGGAAAAGAACATTTTTTTCTTGGCCATGCGAAGAATATCCGGTGTCATCAGCGGGGTCTTGCCGGTGCGCTCGGCGATGCGCTCCATCGCCCAGGCGAGCGGCATCAGCGGCGCCAAGGGCAGGCGCAGTTTCGGCGCGGCGCGCCCGCTGAGCTCGGCCACGAGCGCCAGCAGATCGCGCAGCATCAAATCCTCGCCGCCGAGAATATAGCCCTCGCCGGAGCGGCCTTGCGTCAGGGCCAGCAGATGCCCGGCCGCGACATCGTCCACATGCGCGACATTCAGGCCGGTATCGACGAAGGCGGGCATCTTCCCCCGTGCCGCATCCAGCACCATCTGGCCGGTCGGTGTGGGTTTGACATCGCCCGGGCCGACCGGCGTGGAGGGATTCACGATCACGATATCCTGCTCTTGCGCCAGGCGGCGTACGGCCTGCTCGGCATCGTACTTGCTGCGCTTATAGGCGCCGACATGGTGGGCCGGGAGGATAAGGGTGGTCTCGTCCGCCGGGGAGCCGTCATCCGTCAGCCCGAGTGCCGCGACCGAGCTGGTATAGATGCTGCGCTCCACCCCGGCGCGCTGCGCGGCACGCAGCAAGGCGACGCTGCCATCGATATTGACCTTGCGCATCGCGGCCTCGTTGGGCACCCAGAGCCGGTAATCGGCCGCCACATGCAGCAGATACCGGCAATCCTTGAGCGCCGCCGGGAAGCTTTCGGGCTCGGCAAGGTCCAGATAGACAGCCTGATCCTCAAACCCGGCAAGATTGCGCCGGTCGGAGTTTTGACGCGCCGTCACCCGCACGCGATACCCCGCCGCGCGCGCCGCCTTGGCGACGGCGGCCCCGACAAAGCCGGTCGCCCCGGTCACCAGCACCAGATCACCCTGTGCCAATTCGTCTTCCTCGTGCTGTGCAGTCATCCGGCCGGCGCCATATACCGTACAGGACACTGGCTGTAGAACCCATTGCAGCCTTTGGCGCAACACCGAGGATGAAGATGAACGAGATTCGTGTGATCCCGACAAGAGCCGCCGCCACGGAAGATGAGGTGGTTTCGGCCGATCACCAGGCACGGCATTGGCAATTCCCGGAGGCCGGCCCGATCAAGGCCGGGTCGGACGCGCATTTTCGGATGTTCACCAGCCTGCTCGCCGCCACCTATAATCCCTACAAACCGGCGGTGCTGGACTGGCCAAAGCTGGAACCGGAGACCTTAAGCCGGATCACCGCCCTGCCGATCTGGGACATCGCCGTGCAGACGGAAATCAAGGCGGCCGCCCGAATCGCCTTTTATGCGCAGACCGTGCCGCAACCTTCATTGCGCGCGGCATTGCTGCATATGTCCGGCGAGGAGGCGCGCCACCGCGATGTGCTCTCCCGGCTGGTTTCGGCCTACGGCATCCCGATGCGGCCAGAACCCGATTACGCGCTCCCCAACGACGCCGAATGGGGCTGGCTGGTCACCGGCTTTTCGGAATGTATCGATAGTTTTTTCGCTTACGGGCTGTTCGAGCTGGCCAAGCGCTCGGGCTATTTTCCGGCCAAGCTGGTGGAGACCTTCGAGCCTGTCGTCCAGGAGGAAGGCCGGCATATTCTGTTTTTCTCCAACTGGTTGGCGTGGCGGCGGGCAAATCTGCGATGGTATCTCCGGCCCTGGTTCGAAGCGAAAATCTGGGCGGTCTGGGCCTATCTGATCTATGAGCGGATCGGCTTGGCCAAGGATGTGGATGGTCTGGAAGGGGCGGATGCCAATTTCACCATGAACGGGTCATCGGCGATCAGTGACGAGATGGATCTTCCCAAGCTTTTGGAAATCTGTCTGGAAGAGGATAAAAGGCGCATGGCAGGGTATGATGCACGCCTGAAACGCCCCGGGACGATGCCGTTTCTGGGGCGCCTTGGCCTGTGGGTTCTGCGCTTGAAAGCACGTATTCAGAGACGTTGAGAAAATATTTGTCGGTAAAAAGCAAACTTATCCCAGCGGTGCTGACGCTGGCCGGGCTGGCGGTCATCACCGGGCTCATCGTCTATTTCGGCGCGGCGGACGTGTTGCGGGCGCTGGCATCGGTCAGCGCGCTGGGGGCGGCCGAATTTGTGCTGGCCCAGCTGGTCATTCTGCTCGGGCTGGGGGGAAGCTGGCGGATCCTGCTGCGCTCACGGCAGAAAGGCTCTTACTGGCTCTGCGTATGGGGCCGCGCCGTGCGCGACGCGACCGGCGAGTTCCTGCCATTCTCCCAGGTTGGCGGATATGTTCTGGGCGCGCGCGTGATGACGTTGGGCGGGGTGGCGACGGCCGACGCCGTGGCCTCGACGCTGGGCGACATCACCACGGAATTCCTGGCGCAGCTGGTTTTCGTCGGGGTCGGGTTGGTCATCCTCTCGAACAAGGTGCCGGGCTCGGAATTATTGATGCCGGTGTCCATCGGCTTGGCCGTCGCGATGTTTTTGGGGGTCGGGCTGATCGTCGCGCAACGCGGCTCCGGGACCAAATTGTTTAAGGCCCTCGCCACCCGCATCGCCGGAACAACCGGGCAGGGGGCGGCCGACCACGCGGAAAAGCTGCAAAGCTCGCTGAACGGCATGTACACCCAGCATCACCGTCTCGCCTGGGCTGCCTTTGTCCATTTCCTGTGCTGGATTGGTACCGGGACGGCGTCCTATATCGGGTTTCACGCTCTGGGGGTGGATTTATCCTGGATCGATGCGGTTTGTATTGAAGCGATGCTGCACGCGATCATGGCGCTGGCCTTCTTCATTCCAGGGCGCGTTGGCGTCCAGGAAGCGGCCTACACCCTGCTGGGCGGATTGTTCGGCATTCCGCCGGACATCGCCTTGTCGCTGTCGCTGCTGCGCCGCGCGCGGGATTTCGTGATCGCGGTGCCGGTGCTGATCGTCTGGCAAGGGCTGGAGGCGCGGAAGCTGAAACTCAACATGAACGCCGGGTGAAGTTCTGGACGCAATGGTTGTGTGAGGGCGGGGCGCCGCCCATTTCGGTGACGAGGTAACTTTTCCGGAGTCATAACCATGTCAATCGTCGGTTGGATCGTTTTGGGGTTGATCGCCGGCTGGATCGCCAGCCTGATTGTCGATAATGGCGGCCGCGGTCCGGTCATGGACATCGTGCTCGGCATTGTCGGCGCGCTGGTCGGCGGCTGGATTTTCGCGGCTCTGGGCGCTGTCCCGGTGACGGGATTTAATCTCTGGTCGCTGTTCGTGGCCGTTGTCGGGGCGGTGGTCGTGCTGGTCATCTATCACGCCATCGCCGGACGCCGAGCGTTGTAAGTCATTGTCATATCGATCTTAGAAGGGGCCTCGCGGCCCCTTTTTTGTTGACGGGCCGCGCTTGTCCGCCGGCCGGGGAGGGGATAGGTTCCGGCCATGAATGCGCGGGTCTGGACGGTAAAACTCGTCTTCAGTGTGGCGGGTTTCGGGATCTCGGTCTGGGCCTTTCTCATTCCCTATACGAAGATCAGGTTTCAGCTGGACGACGCCACGCTGGGCGGCATTCTTCTCGCCGGTGGCACTGGCGGTGTCGCCGCCATGCCGCTGGCAGGGCTCGCGATTCGACGCTGGGGGAGCCGCAGCTGCATCGTCGCCTGCGGGCTGGTGATGGGGCTGATGCTGCCCTTGCTCGGCATGGCGCCATCGCCCGAAATCTTCACCCTTCTGCTCTTCGCCTACGGCGTGAATTTCGGCCTCCTGGATGTGGCGATGAACGCGCAAGGGGCCGCCATCGAGGCGCGATCGGGCCGGCTGCTGATGTCGGGTTTCCATGCCTGCTACAGCATCGGCACGCTGCTGATCGCCCTGGCCGACAGCGTGTTTCTGAAATTGGGGACGCCGGTTTTGGCGATTTGCCTGGTGAGCGCCGCGATGGTGCTGGCCGGGCTGACGCAATCCTTCCGGCTGCTGCCGAAATCAGCCGATTCTCCGCCGGTCTCGCGCCAGTTCGTCTGGCCGAACCGGCGGGCGGTGATATTGGGGCTGTGCTGCTACGCCGCCTTCATGACGGAAGGGGCCTGCACCGACTGGAGCGCCATCTATCTGCGGTTTTCCCGGCATATGCCGATCGACGAGGCGACGCTGGGCTTTGCCGCCTTTGCCGTGATGATGTCCCTGGCCCGGCTGACCGGCGACCATCTGGCGATGCGGTTTGGCCAGACATCCATCATGCGGCTCGGCGCGCTGGTCAGCCTGCTGGGGTTTGCCCTGGCGATTTTCATCCCCTTCGGCTGGGTGGGGGTGATCGGTTTCGGCCTGGTCGGGTTTGGCACGGGCAACATGGCGCCGCTGCTGTTCAGTGCCGCATCGCATGTGCCCGGCATGTCCGTGCAGCACGCCATGCCGGTGGTTGTCGGCATCGGCTATGCCGGGTTTCTCAGCGGGCCGGTGATGATAGGCTTCGTCTCCAACCGGTTCGGGCTGGAGAGCGCGTTCGGTCTGGATGCGATCCTGCTCGGCCTCACTTTGTTCGCCTCAAGAAGCGTGGCTCACCCGTAAAACAGCGCCGTCAGGGTCGCGAGCAGCTCTTCCCGGCTCATGCCCGGCAAAATCGCCGGGTGGATGGTGATATGTACCGGCCCTGGGGATTTCTGAAACGATTTGCGCCCCCAGCGGAGGCCGGAATCGGTCGTCGCCGGCAGCAACGGGGCGGAGAGCCCCTGCGCCATGGCGGCGATGCCATGGCGCAGCTCGCCGCGCACGCCTGGCGCCACCCGCGTTCCTTCCGGAAAAATCACCACCTGCCGCCCCGCCGCGACCGCCTGATGCGCGCGCTCGACCATGTCGCGCAACGCCTTGCGGCCACCGCTTCGGTCAACCGAAATCATGCCGCTCGGCTCGAGCAGCGCGCCGAACAGCGGGATGCGCTTGAGCTCTTTCTTGAACACGAAGGCCGGGGCGGGCAGCAGGCTGATCCAAAGCAGGATGTCCAGCGCCGATTGATGCTGCGCGGCGATGACACAGCCCCCGTCGGGAGATTCTCCAGGCCCCGCACCTCAAGGCTGACGCCGCAGAAAGCGCGCAGCGCCCACAGGCTGATCCGCGTCCAGAGCTGCGCCGTGCGCAGAATGCCATCCCTGAAATGCCGCCCGAAGAGGGTACACCAGATGCTGAGCACCGCGCCCGCGCCCCAGAGAACGGCGTTGAAGGCAAAAGACCGGACATGGTGCATCGTTCGTCAATAATCTCCAGCGTCGTTGGTGCTGAACAGGCCGCCCAGCCCGGCGCGCACCACCAGATATTTGCTATATTCGATGGCCAGTAATCGAATTGTCGGCAGCGTCAAGCGGTCGCGCATCGCCGGCGGGCGCACCGGATCGGGGATCAGCGCCACGCCGGGCAGGGCGCGCTGAATTTCCAGCAAGGCCCGCGGCATATGGTAATCCGCCGTGACCACGATCAGCGAGCGCATATGGTGCGCCTTGGCCCAGGCGGCGGTCTCGGCGCCATTATCATGGGTGGTTGCCGCCATATGCCCCAGCGTGATCGCATCGGCATACCGGGTCGCGGCACTGCGATCATCCTGGGTGAAGTCGCCGAGATAGGTGCCCTTGCCGGCACCGGAGATCAACAGCAGCGGCGCCTCGTGCTCGGCAAGCAGCGCCAGCGCCGCGCTGATCCGGTCATCGCCGCCGGTCAACGCGACGATGCCATCCGCCGGCGGCAACGGGTTGGGCGGCATGGCCGTGAAGACGACACCCAGATAGACCAGAAATCCGGCCGACCAGGCGCCGAGCACCAGCAATATCACGCGTGAGAGCAGCCGCGTGAGCGACCAGCGGCGGCGGCGCGGGCGCTGGCGAAACCTCACGGCAGCCGCCGGAGCCAGCCCCGAACCGTGATCTGGGCTGTGCTCCAGCCAATCAGCGCCGCGCAGGCGGGCAGGAGCGGGAGCAGGGCCAGCAGGGACGGCGGCAGGTTGAACAGGCTTGCCGGATGCGCCGGTCCGGTGAACGGGCTGGCCAGCCAGGCCAGCCAGGCCAGCACAGGGGCGGCGAGCACGGCCCCGCCCAGCGAGCCGGCCAGGGCCAACCATGTCGCCCGGCCGGCGAAGCGTGTCGCGATATCCGCCTCCAACGCGCCCAGCCCGTGCACAATCTCGATCGTGTCGCGCAATTGCGCCAGACCGGAGCGTGTCGCCACCGCGACCACGGCGGCGGCCACCAGGGCGACGATCAGCAGCACCGCCAGGGCGCAGCCTTGCAGGCTGGTCGTCAAGGTGGCGACGCGCTGCGCCCAGATCGCGCCGGTGCGGATCACCGTTCCCGGGCTGAGCTGCTGCAGCTGCGCCGCGAGCGCATCGCTGCTGCCGCTGCCGGTCCATTGCGCGGTGATGATCGCGGGCAGGGCCAGCCCGAGTGAGGCGGCATCGCCGCCGATCCAGGGCGCGATCAGCCGGTTCATCTCCGCCGTGGTCAGCACCGTGGCGTCCTCAACATCGTGATTCGCCGCCAGCGCGCGCTGCACGGCGGCGAGGCGCGTGCCATCGTTGCCGGCATCCGGGTCGGCCGGCTGCGGGATCTGGATGGTCAGGGCGGCGGCGGTGTCGCCTTGCCAGCTCTGCGCCAAATTCGCGCAGGCGAGGGCGCCGCCGAGTGCCAGCGCGGCGAGAAAGCTCATCGCCCCGACCAGCACCGGCAGCAGCCGGTCCGACAAGGCCGAGCGCAGCCCCAGCAGATCTCCGCGATGCCTAGCCATCATGCACCAGACGGCCATTTTCCAGGCTCAGGCGGGGAAACGGATAATGCTCCACCAGCGCGGCATTATGGGTGGCCACAACCACGGTCGTGCCGAGCTTGTTCAGCGCGGTGATCAACAGCATCAGGCGCTGTGCCTGTTCGTCATCGAGATTTCCCGTCGGTTCATCGGCGACCAGCAGCCGCGGCCGGGCCACCACGGCCCTGGCGATGGCAATGCGCTGCTGCTCGCCGCCGGAGAGCTCGTCAGGCCGGGCATGCATGCGGTGCGCAAGCCCGACCCAGCGCAAAATCTCCGTCACATCCGCCTTCACCTGGGCCTCGCCACGGCGCGCCAGGCGCATCGGCAACGCCACGTTATCATAGGCATCGAGCTGCGGCAGCAGGCGGAAATCCTGGTACACCACACCGATCCGCCGGCGCAGCAGGGCGGCGTCGCGCCGGCTCAGCCGGTTGGCCCGGGTGTTGAGAATTTCGATGCGGCCACGCGCGGGATGCTCGGCCAGATAGATGAGCTTCAGCAGGCTCGTCTTCCCGGCCCCGGAGGGGCCGGTGAGCCAGCGAAACCCGCCTTCCTCGATTTCAAAGCTGACGGCACGCAGGGCCTCCGCTTCACCGTCCCGCGCTGCATGGTGGTAACGCAGCCATACATCGTCGAACCTGATCATCAGGTCAGTCCTCTCATAATGCCACTAGTGCCGCGACAAGGCGGGGGCCAGCAAGATCTGCGGGGCGTTTATTTTCGACAAAATGCTTTGCAGGCTGAAGGTCTTATTGCGGCTTCATGCTAAAAATGCCATCCATTGCAACGCAATGCGGATCGCCTGCCCCAATTGCCAGACGCTTTATGACGTTCCCGACAACCTGCTCGGCGAGAGCGTGCGCCGCCTGCGCTGCGAACAATGCGGGCATGGCTGGGCGTTTGCGCCAGCCCCATCGCCTGAGGCCCCACCGGAGGCCGCTTCGATCTCCGAGATGCCGGCCAGCGAGGTTGCGAATCGCCGCTTCGGTCAGCCGGTCGATCCCGAAGCCGCCGCCGAGATGCAGGCTGCCCTTCGTCAGGAGGCGTCGGCGCCCCATGCCGCCGCGGCCGCTTCGCCGCCCGCGCGCGATACCGAGCCCGATACCAGCAAGCCCGACATCCCGGATGGGGATGCGGACCGCTTCGCCAGCCTGGTGCGGGCGGCGCGCAGCCAGGATTCCGATCAGGTTGAGCCCCCGGCCACGCGCCAGACCAGACAGGCGGCCAGTCCGCTGCTGATCGTCTTGTTGGTGCTGCTGCTGGTGATCGCTCTGGCGGTGGCCGAGCGGCATCTGCTGATCCGCCTCATCCCGGCCAGCGCCGGGCTGTTCCAGGCTTTGCATCTGCGCTGAGGCATCGGCGCCGTTCAGGCGCCGATCATGGTTCAGCCCTTGCGCGGCTTCGTCACCTGGCGGGCGCGGCCGAAGGCCACTTCCTGGTCAGGCACATCTTGCGTGATGACGGACCCGGCGGCGATCAGCGCCTCATCGCCGATGCGTACCGGCGCCACCAGCGCGCTGTTCGAGCCGATGAAGGCTTTCGCGCCGATCATGGTCTTGTGTTTGGCCTTGCCGTCGTAATTGCAGGTGATCGTCCCGGCGCCGATATTGCTGCCAGGGCCGATCTCCGCATCGCCGAGATAGGTCAGATGATTGGCCTTGGCGCCCTTGCCGAGCTTCGCCGCCTTCAGCTCGACGAAATTCCCGACATGCGCGTCCTCGCCGACCTCCGCCCCAGGGCGCAGCCTGGCATAGGGGCCGATCACCGCGCCGGTCTTCACGCTGCACCCTTCGAGATGCGAGAAGGCCTTGATCTCCACCCCTTCCTCAATGGCGACGCCAGGGCCGAAGACGACATGCGGGCCGATCACCGTATCGGCGCCGATTTGCGTATCGGCCGCGAAAAACACCGTATCCGGCGCCTGCAATGTCACCCCGTCGCGCATGAAGCGGCTCCTGGCGCGGCTCTGAAAGGCCGCCTCCGCCAGCGCCAGCTCGGCGCGCGAATTCACCCCGAGACATTCATCATGCGCCGCGTCCAAGGCCGCGACATTGACGCCCTCCTGGCGGGCCAGGGCGACGATGTCGGTGAGATAGAACTCACCTTTCGCATTGTCGTTGCCGACGCGCCCGAGCCAGCGGCTCATATCCGTGCCCGAAGCCGCCATGCCGCCGGCATTGCAGAAGGTGATCGCGCGCTCTTGCGGCGTCGCGTCGTTATATTCGACGATCCGTGCGAGATAGGCGCCCTCCATCACCAGCCGCCCATATTTCGCCGCATCCGGCGGGGTCATGCCCAGCAGCACGAGGCCGGCATCATTTTCCCGCAGGCGGGCCAGCAGGGCGCGCATGGTCTCGGCCGAGACCAGCGGGTTGTCGGCATAGAAAATCGCCACCGGCCCCTCGCCGAACTGTGCCTGCGCCTGGCGTGCGGCATGGGCCGTGCCCAGCCGCTCGGCCTGGATGGCCACCTGATGCGGGGCCGCCAGCGCCGCCAGGGCCGGCATATCCGGCCCGATCACCACGACGATCCGGTCGAACACCTGCTCCGCGGCGCGGATGAGATGCACCAGCATCGGCTGCCCGGCGATCTTGTGCGCGGCTTTCGGCAGGCTGGATTTCATCCGCGTGCCCAGCCCGGCGGCGATGATGACGGCGGTGCTCTGCATGGTCATTTGGCGGCGAAAAACGGCGTTTCCCGCGCCAGCTTGTTTTCCATCGAGAGGAACCCCTCCAGCTTCGCCGTTTCCGCCAGGAACTGCGCCCATCCGGGCTCCTGCGCCATGGCGTTGCGCCGCGCCTCGCGGTCAGCCTGGCTCTGATAGCGCCAGATATGCACCACCTGATGCAGCTCGCCCTCGATGGTCGTGTAAAAGCCCAGGCACTCGCCCAGATGCTTTTTCTGCAGCGGCCAGGCCAGCTCCTCATAGAGTTTCAGCCAGGCGCCCATCTTGCCGGGCTGGAACTTATAGGTGCGGATATCCACGATCATCTCTGGCGTCCTCAGGCTTGTTTGATGTCGATCAGGCTTTTCCGGATCTTGCGGCCCCGGTTGATCTTGTCCTCGATATAGTCGGTATCGCCCCAGCGCACGGCGCGGGCCATGGCCTGCGCGTCCTCGGAGAAGCGCGAGAACATCTCCAGCAGCGCGTCCTTGTTGTTGGTGAAGATGTCGCGCCACATCACCGGATCGGAGGCCGCGATGCGGGTGAAATCGCGAAACCCGGTGGCGGCGAATTGCAGCACTTCCTCGCGTGTCTCGTCCGCCAGATCATCCGCGGTGCCGCAGATGGTGAAGGCGAGCAGATGCGGCAGATGCGAGACGATGGCCAGCACCCGGTCATGATGCGCCGCCCCCATGCGCGCCGTGCGCGCGCCCAGCACCCGCCAAAAGGCTTCGATCTTCTGCGCCGCCGCCTCGTCCATGCCCTCGATCGGCGTCAGCAGGCACCAGCGCCCCTCGAACAGATTGGCGAGGCCCGCATCCGGGCCGGAAAATTCCGTGCCCGCCATCGGATGCGCCGGCACGAAGGCAACCCCCGCCGGCACAAAGGGCAGCACATCGCGAATCGCCGATTGCTTGGTCGAGCCGACATCCGAGAGAATGCAGCCCGGCCGCAGATGCGGCGCGATCGCCTCCGCCAGCCCCGCGAAGCTGCCGACCGGCGTGCAGAGGATGACCCCGTCGGCATCGCTGACCGAAGCGGCGGCATCGGCATAATAGACATCGCCAAGCCCCAGCTCCTCGGCGCGCTTCAGGTGAGCCGGGTTGGCGTCGGCGATCACCAGCTGCCCGACCGTGCCAGGATGCAGCTTCAACGCGCCGGCGATGGAGGCGCCGATATGGCCAATGCCGATCAGCGTCAGACGTTTGAATAAGGGCTCAGCCATGACAGAACTCGGTCAGAATTTCCGCAACCCGGCTGCATTCCGCTGCGGTGCCGATGGTGATCCGCAGGCAATGCGGCAGGCCGTAGGATTTCACCTGCCGGACGATATAGCCGCGCTGGCGCAGATAGGCATCCGCGGCCGAAGCCCGCTCGATTGTGACGAAATCGACCAGGATGAAATTGGCCTCGGAGGGGATGACCTTGAGGCCGCTCTGGGTCAGGCGCTCGCTCAGGCGGCGGCGTTCAACGCCGTTATGCGCCCGGCTATGCTCCAGCCAGCCATCCTCGCGTAGCGCCGCCATCCCGGCGGCGGCGGCGAACACATTGATGTTGAATGGCGGGCGGGTGCGGTTAAGCACGTCAATCACCGCCGCCGGCGCGTAGCACCAGCCCAGCCGCGCCCCGCCCATGCCGAAAATCTTCGAGAAGGTCCGGGTCATCACCGTGTTGTCGCCGGCATCGACCAGCTTCACCCCGGCATCATAATCCTCGCGCTCGACATATTCGGCATAGGCGGCGTCGAGCACCAGCAGAATATCCGCCCGCAGCCCGGCCCGCAGCCGCTCCACCTCGCCCTGCGCCAGCATCGTGCCGGTCGGGTTGTTGGGGTTGGCGATGAACACCATGCGGGTGGCGGGGGTCACCAGGCTCAATATGGCATCGACATCGGTGGTCAGCTCACGCTCCGGCGCCTTGATGACCGTGCAGCCCGCCAGCTTGCCGGAGATCTCATAGATCGAGAATCCGTGCTCGCTCATGATCAGCTCGGTCCCCGGTCCGCCATAGGACTGGATCAGCAGCGTCAGCACCTCGTCCGAACCATTGCCGCAGACGATGCGGTCCGGGTCCAACCCGAATTTCGCGCCGATCGCCGCGCGCAGCTTGGCGCTGCTTCCATCGGGATAGCGATGCATCCCGGATGCGGCCTCCGCCATGGCTTTCAGCGCCCCCGGCGGCGGCCCGAACGCGCCCTCATTGGATGACAGCTTGACCGGATGCTCGAAGCCCGCGAGCTTGGATTCACCACCGACATAGGACGCCACGGAGAAAATCTCCGGGCGCGCGACAGGGCTGCTCATGATCAGGCGGTCTCTTCCAGCGGCAGCGCATAGCCGCCGACAACGCGCGGCGGCGTCTCCAGCCCGGCAATGGCCGACAGGCGCGGGTCGCTGTCTGCGATCAGCCCGGTCACTTCCAGCAGCGCCAGCACGCCGGTATCGCCCGCCAGCCGCTTGACCCAGAGCGCCGTCGGGTCGAAGCCGGCGGCCTTGACCAGCTCGATCAGCCGGGCCCGCGAGGCTTCGGCGCCGAAGCGCAGCAGCAGCAGGCCGCGATCGAACCCGCTCGGGTCGGGGGGCACGGTCGCCGCCACCAACGCCTCGCCCAGCGGCAAGCCTTCGGCGCGTTGCGTCCAGAACGGAAGCTTGGCGATGACATAGATCGGGGTTCCGTTCGAGGCCAGAAGCTGCCACCAGCCGCCTTGCGCATCGTCGCCTTCGCCCAGCGGCGGCAGCACGCCGAGCTGGGCGCCGCCCTCGCGGGTCAGATCGGACAGGGTCTGGGCGGGGTTATGATGCCGGCGCACCGGCGTCAGCGGGCCGAAATGCTCCCGCGCCAGCGCCAGGCGGGCCTCACCGCCTTCGCCATCGCAAACCGCCATGGTCTGGCCGCCTTCGATGATCAACGCCGCGCCAAACATTTCCCGCCAGATCCGCACGATGGCCTGGGCCGGCCAGGCGCCCTGATGGCGCGCCAGCAGCCGCCGCAGAATGATCGCTTCCCGCCCGGGGCGGATCTTGGTGCCCTGCTTGCCGCCCTGGCTGGCGACATTTTCGACCACGCGGGCCCGCTGCATCAACAGATCGTGGATCTGGTCATCGATGGCGTCGAGTTCCGCGCGCAATTCGGCCAGGCGCGGGGCTGGAGAGGGAAGGTCGTTCATCGCGCGCCTAGATACCCTAACCAGCCCAACCCCGCCAAGCCATATCCGGCAGTTGTTCTTCCATGTCAGGATGGGGATTGCGCCCCGGGGAGGGCCAGCGCATATGCGATTGGCAGAATGGACCAGACGCCGGCCTCTACCGATTTCCCGCATCAATGCGTGACCTTCCCCGAGGGGGTCATGCTCGATTGCGGTCGCGCTTTGCCCAGCGTGACCGTGGCCTATCGCACCTATGGCACGCTGAATGCCGCGAAGAGCAACGCGATCATGATCTGCCATGCGCTCACCGGCGATCAATATGTCGCTGAACAGAACCCGGAGACGGGACGGCCCGGCTGGTGGGAGCGCGTCGTCGGCCCCGGCGCGCCGATCGATACCGACAAATATTTCGTCATCTGCTCCAATGTCCTGGGCGGCTGCATGGGCTCCACCGGCCCGCGCTCGCCGCGCGGCGAGGCGCCCGGCGAGCTCTGGGGGCGGGATTTTCCGGTCATCACCATCCATGACATGGTGCGGGTGCAGAAGCGGCTGGTCGAGCATTTCGGCATCCGCAAGCTGTTCGCGGTTGTCGGCGGCTCGATGGGCGGCATGCAGGCTTTGTCCTGGGCGGTGCAATATCCGGAGATGCTGTACGCGGCGGTGCCGATCGCGGCGGCCTATTACCATTCCGCCCAGAACATCGCCTTTCACGAAATCGGCCGGCAGGCGATCTTCGCGGACCCGGCCTTCTGCAACGGCAATTACTGGGCGCAGGGCGTGCGGCCGGAACGCGGCCTCGCGGTGGCGCGGATGACGGCGCATATCACCTACGTCTCGGAAGAGGCCTTGACCCGGAAATTCGGCCGCAAGCTGCAAAATGCGGAGGGGCTTTCGGCTTTGGGCGAGCAATTCGCGGTGGAGAGCTATCTGCAATATCAGGGCTCGAGCTTCGTCACCCGATTCGACGCCAATTCCTATCTCTCGATCACCCGCGCCATGGATCTGTTCGACCTCGCCGGCGATCATGAAGAGGGGCTGTCGCAGGCTTTTCGCGGCGCCAGCGCGCGTTTCCTGCTGGTCTCCTTCTCCTCGGACTGGCTGTTTCCCACCGCGCAGAGCCGCACCATCGCGCGGGCGCTGAACCATGCCGCCGCCAACGTGTCCTTCGTCGAGGTTCAGTCCGACAAGGGGCATGATGCGTTCTTGCTCGACGAGCCGGATTTCCACGCCACTTTGCGCGGCTTTCTCGTCGGCTGCGCCGAGCATGCGGGGCTGGCATGAGCGGCGCCAAAAAAATGCGCGTGGATCTGGCCCTGATCGCCGCCATGGTGCAGCCCGGCTCGCGGGTGCTCGATGTCGGCTGCGCGGACGGCCAGCTCATCGAGCATCTGATCCGCGCCAAGCAATGTGACGCGCGCGGCATCGAGATCGACATGCAGGAGGTGCAGCGGGCCATCTCGCATGGGCTGCCGGTGATGCAGGGCGATGCCGATACGGAGCTGGTGACCTACCCCGATCACGCCTTCGATTACGTCATCCTCTCCCGCACGCTGCAGGCGGTCGAGCAGCCGCGTGAGGTGCTGCGGCAGATGCTGCGCATCTCAACCCACGCCATCGTCTCCTTCCCGAATTTCGGCCATTGGAATCTGCGCCTGCAATTACTGTTTCGCGGCCGCATGCCGATGACGGCCAACTGGAACCGGATGTGGTTCGAGACGCCCAACATCCATCCCTGCACGATCCGGGATTTCTTCGCCTTGTGCGATGCGGATGGGTATGTCGTCGAGGATTGGCAGGCGGCGGATGAGGAAGGGCGCCGCACCCCGTGGCGCCGCTCGGCGCGTCTGGCCAATCTGTTCGGCGAGCAGGGGCTGTTTCTGCTGCGGAAGGCCTGAGGCCAGCCGCGCGAGAGCGATATGCGTTGAGATTGACGCGCCAGGGTCGCCCTAAACGCATGAAATTGCTCGCCAAAACATGAGCAGAGCGAGTGGGTATAAACCTATCTCGTGCTAGCGGTTATCCACCAGCATCACCGGGGTCACGTTCACTTCGGCAACGCCCAGATTGACCAAACCCAGCTGCGCCGCAGCACCTTCGGAAAGGTCGAGGATACGGTGGCCGTGGGGCATGCAATCATTCACCCGCACGATGATCGAGCGGTCATCCTGGCCATCATCCGCCAGTGAGACGCGCACCCGCGTCCCCACCGGAATGCTGGGGGAGGCGGCGGTCATGCCATCCTTGCGGAACAGTTCGCCGGTGCAGGTCCGGCGTAGCCCCGGGCCCGGCTTGTACCAGGAGGCCGTGCCGGTCAGTTCCGGGCCGGCATCAACCAGTTGCGGCGCGCGCGGCGGTGGGGCGGGCGGCGGCTGCGCGACGCTGACCTGCGGCGCCGCGGCCGGCGGGGCCGGGGTGGCGCAGGCCGAGAGCAGCCCGGCCCCCAGGATCATGGCGCTAACAGGCGCAAGGCGCAGCCGGGCGAAACCGGATGGGGCGCGAGGCGTGGGTGCGTTCATTTCCATGCGTTTGTTGTTGGTCAAGAATGAGGCTTTTGCATGGCGTCATCCTCTTGTCGAATCGAATTTCGTGCAGGTGCCGTGGCAATCCGGCCGAATATTTTAAGGTCGAAGCGCAGGAAACTGAATTTGCAGATAACCGTCCGGCGTAAATAAAATCCGTCCGTGTTGCCCGATCAGGGGGGATCGTCGGCAACCGCCTCGGCCAGATGCAGGAAATGCCTAAGACTCGGCGTATCGTCATCCGTCCGCCAGGCCAGCCCGGTTTCCAGCACCGGCGCATCGCCTTGCAGCTTGCTATAGCGCACGCCGGTACGGGCAAGATGCCGCAGCGAGGCCGGCACAAGGGCGATGCCCAGCCCAGCCGAAACCAGGCTGATGATGGTCTGCATTTGTGTCGCGAACTGCACCACGCGCGGCTCAACGCCGTGCGCGCGATAGAAACCGAACACCAGCTCGTAGAAGGAGGGCGCCATCGGCTGCGGGAAAATCACCAAGGGCAGGTCCAGAATATGCGCCGGCTTCAGGCCGTCCTCCTGAAGCTGCACCCGGCCGGCGGCGATCCAGTCCTCCGGCATTGCCACCAGCAAGGGCTCGCGCAGCAGCCGCCGATAGGTGAGGGACGCCGGAAGGCCGCCATGTTGCGGGGCGATGATGATCCCCGCCTGCGCCTTGCCGTCCTGCAGCAGGGCGATCTGAACATTGCTCGTCGCCTCGGTCAGGGCGATGTCGATATCCGGGTACAGCGTCGAAAACCGCCGTACCAGCGAGGGCAGCACGGAATAATCGGCGGTTGAGACGAAGCTCAAGGCCAGGCGGCCCTTGGTGCCAAGGATGAGCTGCTGCGCGATCTCCCCCAGCGCGTCGATCCCGCCGAGCGCCTGCCTTACATGCCCGAGCCAGGCGGCGCCGAAGGCGCTCAACGCCACGCTGCGCTTGGTGCGGATGAAGAGCGGCGCCCCCAGCTCGCCCTCCAGGGCGCGGATGGATTGGCTGAGCGGCGGCTGGGTCATGTTCAGCATCCGCGCCGCCCGCCCGAAATGCAGCGTCTCCGCCACCGCCAGAAATTGCCGCAACTGCCGGACGTCCATTTACTGATATGTCCTACGACCTAGTTTTGTTGAAATAATATATTTTACCTCCGCTGTGAACGGGTCTAATGGGGCAGGAAACGCGACATCCGGAGATGAACATGCCCGCCTACCGTTCCCGCACCACCACCCATGGCCGCAACATGGCCGGCGCCCGCGGGCTCTGGCGCGCCACCGGCATGAAGGATGGGGATTTCGGCAAGCCGATCATCGCCATCGCCAACAGCTTCACCCAGTTCGTCCCCGGCCATGTGCATCTGAAGGATCTCGGCCAGCTGGTCGCCCGCGAGATCGAGGCCGCCGGCGGTGTCGCCAAGGAATTCAACACCATCGCGGTGGATGACGGCATCGCCATGGGCCATGACGGCATGCTCTATTCGCTGCCCTCGCGCGAGCTGATCGCCGATGCGGTGGAATATATGGTCAACGCCCATTGCGCCGACGCGCTGGTCTGCATCTCCAATTGCGACAAGATCACCCCGGGCATGCTGATGGCGAGCCTGCGCCTGAACATCCCCACCATCTTCGTCTCCGGCGGGCCGATGGAAGCCGGCAAGGTCGTCGTGAAGGGCAAGGAGCGCGCGCTGGATCTGGTCGATGCGATGGTCGTCGCCGCCGATGACAATTATTCGGACGAGGAGGTGAAGACGATCGAGCGCTCCGCCTGCCCGACCTGCGGCTCCTGCTCGGGCATGTTCACCGCCAATTCGATGAACTGCCTGACCGAGGCGCTGGGCCTGTCCCTGCCCGGCAACGGCTCCACCCTGGCCACCCATGCCGACCGTGAGAAGCTGTTCCGCGAGGCCGGGCATCTGATCGTCGATCTGGCCAAGCGCTGGTATGAGCAGGACGACGCCACCGCGCTGCCGCGCGGCATCGCCAGCTTCAAGGCCTTCGAGAACGCGATGAGCCTGGACATCGCCATGGGCGGCTCCACCAACACGGTGCTGCATCTGCTCGCCGCCGCGCAGGAGGGCGAGGTGGATTTCACCATGGCCGATATCGACCGTCTCTCCCGCCGCGTCCCCTGCCTGTGCAAGGTCGCCCCGGCGAAGAGCGACGTGCATATGGAAGATGTCCACCGCGCCGGCGGCATCATGTCCATCCTGGGCGAGCTGGAAAAAGCCGGGCTGATCGACGCCTCGCTGCCGACCGTGCATGCCAGGACCCTGGGCGAGGCGTTGAACCGCTGGGACATCACCCGCACCAATTCCGAGGAGGTGAAAACCTTCTTCAAGGCCGCGCCGGGCGGCGTGCCGACCCAGGTCGCCTTCAGCCAGTCCGCCCGTTGGGATGATCTGGACACGGATCGTCAGACCGGCGTGATCCGCAGCGCCGAACATCCTTTCTCCAAGGATGGCGGGCTGGCGGTGCTGTTCGGCAATCTGGCGCCGGAAGGCTGCATCGTGAAAACCGCCGGGGTGGATGAGAGCATCCTCACCTTCACCGGCACGGCGCGGGTGTTCGAGAGCCAGGATGCCTCGGTCTCCGCCATTCTCTCGGGCGTGGTGAAGGAAGGCGAGGTGGTGGTAATCCGCTATGAGGGCCCGAAGGGCGGCCCCGGCATGCAGGAAATGCTCTACCCGACCAGCTATCTGAAATCGAAGGGGCTGGGCAAGGCCTGCGCTTTGATCACCGATGGCCGTTTCTCCGGCGGCACCTCGGGCCTCTCCATCGGCCATGTCTCGCCGGAAGCGGCGGAAGGCGGGCTGATCGGGCTGGTGGAAACCGGCGATCGCATCCTGATCGACATTCCCAATCGCGGCATCACGCTGGACGTGCCGGATGAGGTGCTCGCCGCCCGCCGCGCCGCCCAGGATGAAAAGGGCTGGAAGCCGGCGGAGGCGCGCAAGCGTCATATCTCCCCGGCCCTGCGCGCCTATGCCGCGATGACGACAAACGCCTCCCGGGGCGCCGTCAGGGATGTCAGCCAGGTCGAACGCTAACAATCCTCGGCATAATGCTCTGAAAAAGCGCCTTTATTGGCGCTTTTTTTGTTTTTGTCCGCGTCAGATCGTGTCAAGATAAAAATTAAATTGCGCTCATTTCCGGAAACGCCTTAACAATTTCATGGGGAACGAGGCTGGCACCGCGATGCCAGCCTACGTGATGGGGTGAAAAAATGTGGAAATTTTCGGGGGACGCTTGAGCCGTTTGGACCAGAGCGAAGCCTTGCGGGCCGCGCAAAGCCAGCTCGGCCCGCCTTTGGGGCCGCAGGCGGCCTGGCCATACGGGCTGCGCCTGGCCGCGCGGCAATGTTTCTCGTCCCCCTTGCCGACGGCCATTTACTGGGGCCCGGCCCAGCTGATGCTGTTCAACGATAAATGGGCGGCCCTCCACAATGTTGATCGTGACAGCCTGCAAGGCTTGCCCGCCGCCATGGTCTGGGGCGAGGGCTGGGGACGGATCCAAAGCCATGTGCTGAAGCTGGACCAGCAGGAGCATGTCGATTTCGAGCAGCTGCATGAGCTGCCGGGAGGGCGGGGGCAGAGCGCGCTGTGGCAATATCGTCTCTCCCCCCTCCATGACGAGTGCGGCGGCGTGGCGGGCATCTTTGAGCAGGGCCAGGAATTCAGCGCCCAGGCCCTGGAGGATGAGCGCCACGCCCTGGATATTCTAAGCCGGATTGCCGCGGCGACGATTGTTGAGAAAAATCCCGAAACCATCGTGCAACTGGTCACGGATGCGGGGGTGGAGCTGACGGGCGCGGCGTTTGGCGCGTTTTTCTACCATATCACCAATGAAGCCGGGGAGCGGATGATGCTCTACACCCTCTCCGGCGCGCCGCGCGAAGCTTTTTCGCATTTTCCCATGCCGCGCCGCACGGCCCTGCTGACCGCGACATTCGAGAGCACCGAGATCATCCGGATCGACGATATCGCCGCCGATCCCCGCTATGGCCATAATGCCCCGCATAGCGGCATGCCGCGCGGGCATCTGCCGGTTGCAAGCTATATGGCGGTGCCGGTCGCCTCGCGCGAGGGTGGGGCGATCGGCACGATCCTGCTCGGTCATCCACAGCGCGCCCGGTTCAGCGCCCGGCACGAGGCGCTGACGCGCGGCCTTGCCGGCCAGGCCGCGATCGCGATTGAGAATGCCCGCCTGATCCAGCGTGTCAGCGACGCGAATGAGACGCTGGAGCAGCGCGTCGCCGAACGGACGCGGGAATTGATGGAAGCGCACGAGGCGCTGCGGCAGGCCCAGAAGATGGAAGCGGTCGGCCAGCTCACCGGCGGCATCGCGCATGATTTCAATAATCTTCTGCAAGGCATCAGCGGCAGCCTGGAAATGCTCGAACGCCGTTTGGCGCAAGGGCGGACGAGCGGGCTGGAACGGTTTCTGCACGGCGCGCAGGGGGCGGCGCAACGCGCGGCTTCCCTGACGCAACGGCTGCTCGCCTTCTCGCGTCGCCAGACCTTGGATCCGCGCCCGGTCGATGTCGGCCAGCTGGTCGCGGGCCTCGCCGATCTGATCCAGCGCGCTGTCGGCCCGTCGATCCGGCTTGAGGTGCTGACCCCGGCAACCAAGCTGCGCGCCACCGTGGACAAGGCGCAGCTGGAAAGCGCCCTGCTCAACCTCGCCATCAATGGGCGCGATGCGATGCCGGATGGCGGGCGCCTGACCATCGAGGTCACCACACGCTGGCTCGATGGCAAAAATACCCGCGGCGCCGAGATCGCCTCCGGCGACTATCTGGCGATCTGCGTGTCGGATACCGGCAGCGGCATTCCGAAAGAGCTGCTCGGCCGGGTCTTCGATCCGTTTTTCACCACCAAGCCGATCGGCCAGGGCACCGGGCTGGGGCTTTCGATGGTGCATGGCTTCGTCCGCCAGTCGGGCGGGCATGTGGAAATCCACTCCACGTCGGGGCTGGGCACCATGGTGCTGCTCTATCTGCCGTGCCATCAGGGCGAGGATATCGCCGAGCCCGCCAGCATCGCGGATCCGGTGCTGGAGGCGGGGAAGGGGGCGCGTGTCCTGGTCATTGACGATGAAGCGGTGGTCCGTGCCCCGATCGTCGCGATGCTGCAGGAGGCCGGCTATAAGGTGGTCGAGGCCGAGGATGGGGCGAGCGGCCTGAACCTGTTGCGCAACACCCCGCAGCTGCAATTATTGATCACCGATGTCGGCCTGCCCGGCGGGTTGAACGGCCGCCAGGTCGCGGATGCGGCGCGCCAGATCATGCCTGGTCTGAAAATCCTGTTCATCACCGGCTATGCCGAGCAGGCGGCGCTCGGGACGAGCGGGCTGGAAGAGGGCATGGCCCTGTTCGCAAAGCCCTTTGCCATGTCCAGCCTCGCTGCGCAGGTGGCCGACATGCTGCGCGCGCCACCAAGCGCGGCGGCCAGGATCAGCGCCTGAGCGCCCTTCACGCGCCGTCGGCGAGGCGGTTCTGCGCCTGGGAGACGAAGCTGCCGGGCGGCACTGAGCGGGTGAGCCAGACATTGCCGCCGATCACCGAGCCCTTGCCGACCACCACGCGGCCCAGAATCGTCGCCCCGGCATAGATCACCACATCATCCTCGATCACCGGATGGCGCGGCTCGCCTTTCACCAGCGCGCCGCTCTCGTCCTCGGTAAAACTCTTCGCGCCCAGCGTGACATGCTGGTACAGCCGGACATTCTCGCCGATCACCGCCGTCTGGCCGATGACCACGCCGATGCCGTGATCGATGAAAAAATGCTGGCCGATCTGCGCCTCGGGATGGATGTCGATGGCGGTTTCGGTCTGCGAAATGCTGGCCAGCAGGCGCGGCACCAGCGGGGCCCCCAGCCGGTAGAGAGCGTGGGCGAGGCGATGATGGATGACCGCGCGGATGCCCGGATAGCAGAGCAGGATCTCCGCCAGCGAGGTCGCCGCCGGATCGCCGGCATAGGCCGCCTGCAGATCCCCGACCAGCGCCGAGCGGAGGCCCGGCAATTGCGCGGCGAAGTCGCGGACAATGTCACAGGCCGCGCACTCCGCCTCCTCGAACCGCGCCTTGTTCTCCGGCGCCAGAAACAGCAGGCCGCGCCTTACCTGCTCGGTCAGCGCCGCCAGGGTCCGGGTCAGGGTCAGGCCGACGAAGTAATCGATGGTCTCGTCGGTCAGGTCCGGGCAGCCATAATGGCTCGGGAACAAGGCCGCGAACAACCCGTCGCGGATCCGGGTCAAGGCCTCGCGGGAGGGCAGCTCACGCACATGGCCGCGATAGCGGATTTTATGCGTCACCTCCCGCGAATGCCGCAGCCCGGCGACGATGGCCGCGAGATTTGAAGCGTTGGTCTGCGCCGCGCTGGTGATGTTTGGCGTCTGGTCGTCGATGCCCATTGGCAGGCCCCGGTGCAATTGGCTGTGGCGGGGGATGCTAGAACCCTGGCACGGGCCTGTAAACCGCGCCCGCCCGGAGGCGCTGACTTCCGGCCGAATCGGGAGGATGTTTCAGGCTTCCGGCTTGCCGCAGGAGGGTTTCGCGGCCATTTGGCCTGTTATGGCAAATCCGTCTCTGATTTTTCATTCATTCTCGGGTGTGTTAGAAATATTTTTCTTGCGATGGGTTGCGCCGCCGTCGCGTTCGAGTGCTCTGGCGCGCAGTTGTGGATGAGAAGCGGGTTCGGATATGGCGTTGCAAGTGATCACGGGGAACCGGTTGGCGGATGGCGTTTCCGTTTGGTTTGCGGGTGCTGAAGGCTGGGCGGAACATGTCGAGCAGGCCAGCGCCTATGCCGCGCCGGAGATCGAGGCGGCTCTGGCCCAGGCGATGCCGCCGGATGCCGAGCTTGAGGTGGTGGATATTCGCCCCGTCGAGGTGGTGCGGGAGAATGGCGCGCTGATGCCCGTCGCCCACCGCGAACAGATCCGCGCCCGTGGCCCCTCGGTGCGCGCCGATCTCCCGGCCGGCGTCTGGCGTGACCCGGCCGCGCCCTTGCCGCCGCTGCCCACCGCGCATTCCTCTTCGCCCTTCGCGGGGGTGTATCGCTACGACGAATATGACCGCGACTTCCTGCGCCAGCGCGCCCGCGAATTCGGCGCCATGGTCGAGCGCCGGCGCAAGGGCGAGCTGTCGGAAGAGGAATTCAAGCCGCTGCGGCTGATGAACGGCGTCTATCTGCAGCTGCACGCTTATATGCTGCGCATCGCCATCCCCTACGGCGTGCTCAGCGCCACCCAGCTGCGCCAGCTGGCTTACGTGGCCCGGCATTATGACCGCGGCTATGGCCATTTCACCACCCGCCAGAACATCCAGTTCAACTGGCTGCGGCTGGAGGATGTGCCGGCCGCCCTGGCGGCGCTGGCCGAGGCCGATATTCACGGCATCCAGACCAGCGGCAACTGCATCCGCAACACCACGACCGACGAATTCGCCGGTGCCGCGGCGGATGAAATCGTCGATCCGCGCCTCTACGCGGAGATCATCCGCCAATGGTCCACCGACCATCCGGAATTCACCTACCTGCCACGGAAATTCAAAATCGCCATCGTCGGCGCCGGGCATGACCGCGCGGCGGTGCGGGTGCATGATATCGGCATCGAGGCCTATCGCAATGAAGCCGGCGCGCCGGTGTTCCGCATCTTCGCCGGTGGCGGGCTGGGCCGGACCCCTTATGTCGCGGTGAAGCTGCGCGAGGATCTGCCGGTGCCGGAATTGCTGCGCTATTGCGAGGCGATCCTGCGCGTCTATAACGCCCTTGGCCGGCGCGACAATATTTACAAGGCGCGCATCAAGATCCTGATCCGCGAGATGAAGCCGGACGCTTTCATCAAGATGGTCGAGGACGAGTACGCCGCCTTGCCGGCCGATTACTGCCTGCTCACCGACGAGCTGGTGCAGGCGGTGGCGGCGCGCTTCCCCGCCCCTGAGTTCCCCCGACAGGATGGCGGTGTGCTGAAGGCGGCGTTGCTGGATGATCGCGCGCTGGCACGCTGGGTCAAGCAGAACACCCACCCGCACAAGGCCCCCGGCTATGTCTCGGCGGTGATCTCGCTGAAACCGGTCGGCGGCATCGCCGGCGATGCCAGCGCGGATGAAATGGATATCGTCGCCGATCTGGCGGACAAATACTCGCTGGGCGAGATCCGTGTTTCGCATGTGCAGAACCTGGTGCTGCCGCATGTCGCCAAGGACGACGTGCCGGCTCTGTTCAAGGATCTGGTCGCGGCCGGCCTGGCCGAGGACAATATCGGCCTGGTCACCGACATCATCGCCTGCCCGGGCATGGATTACTGCGCCCTGGCCACGGCGCGTTCGATTCCCGTCGCCCAGCGCATCGCCGAGCGTCTGGCGCCCCGCCAGCATGAAATCGGCACGCTGCATGTGAATATTTCCGGCTGCATCAATGCCTGCGGCCATCACCATGTCGGCCATATCGGGCTGCTCGGCGTCGATAAGAATGGCGAGGAGGTCTATCAGATCACCCTCGGCGGCGCCGCCGACGAAAAGGCGGCCATCGGCAAGATCATCGGCCCCGCCGTGCCCACCGCGAATGTGCCCGACGCCATCGCGGCGCTGATGGACGCCTATCTCGCCGTCCGCGCGCCTGGCGAACGCTTCATCGACACCTACCGGCGCCTGGGCGCCGCGCCTTTCAAGGACGCCATCTATGCCACTCATTGACAGCAAGGCGGCTGCGTTCGCCGACCCGCAGGGCCTGACCCTCTATCCCGCCGCGGACCTTCCCGCCGCCTTCTCCGGGCCGTCGGGCGTCATCCTCTCGCCGGATGCGGATTTGGCGCAGCTCGCGCCGCATCTGCCGTCCTTGGCCGTGGTGGCGATCAGCTTCCCGAAATTCCGGGACGGGCGCGGCTTCACCATCGCCCGGGCGCTGCGCCAGCATTACGGCTATACCGGGGATATCCGCGCCGTCGGGCATTTCCTGCCGGAACAGTTCGGCTTCCTGATTTCCTGTGGCTTCACCAGCTTCGAGACGCCGGCAACCCATGGCCCGGCGCAGTTCGCCGAAGCGTTGAAGGCGCCGCATCAGCCCGGGCAATTGCTGCGCCGGGCCCTGGGCCGCGCGCTGGAGCCGGTCTGACCCATCCGCTCTTGCATGTTGGCGACTTCATCGCCAGCTTCGGCAAAACCAAAGGCCATGCAGGGCGTTGCTGGCCATAACCCGGAGACCGCCAGATGCCTGTTCAATCCGTTCTGGAGACCATTGGCAAAACCCCGCATATCCGCCTGTCGCGCCTGTTTCCCAGCGCACAGGTCTGGGTGAAATCCGAACGCGCCAATCCGGGCGGGTCGATCAAGGACCGCATCGCCCTGGCGATGATCGAAGCCGCCGAGCGTGACGGCCTGCTCAAGCCGGGCGGGCTGATCATCGAGCCGACCTCCGGCAATACCGGGGTCGGGCTGGCCCTGGTCGCGGCGGTGAAGGGCTACCGGCTGATCCTGGTGATGCCGGAGAGCATGTCGCTGGAGCGCCGCCGGCTGATGCGCGCCTATGGCGCCAGCTTCGATCTCACGCCGAAGGAAAAGGGCATGAAGGGCGCCATCGCCCGGGCTCTGGAGCTGAAGGCCGAGCATCCCGACGCCTTCATCCCCCAGCAATTCGAAAATCCCGCGAATATCGAGATTCACACTCGCACCACCGCGCGGGAAATCCTGGCCGATTTCCCTGAGGGGCTGGATGTGATCATCACCGGCGTCGGCACGGGCGGCCATATCACCGGCGTTGCCGAGACGCTGAAACAGCATTGGCCGCAACTGAAAGTCTTCGCGGTGGAGCCGGCGGCCTCGCCGGTGCTCTCCGGCGGTTCGCCCGCGCCGCACCCGATCCAGGGCATTGGCGCCGGTTTCGTGCCGGAGAATTTCCATGCCGGCGCCATCGACGGCGTCATCACCGTTCAGGGCGACGACGCCAAGGACTATGCCCGCCAGTCCGCGACCAAGGAGGGGCTGCTGGTCGGCATCTCCTCCGGCGCCACGCTGGCGGCCATCGCCCAAAAGCTCCCCGCGCTGCCGGAAGGCGCGCGGATTCTCGGCTTCAATTACGATACCGGCGAGCGTTATCTCTCGGTTGCGGATTTCCTGCCGGATTGACCTTCCTCAAGGCGGGCGGGGGGCCAGCATGTCATGGCTCCGGCCATGACCCATGCCGATCTGATCGCCCGCTATGATTGCCGCGTGCCGCGCTATACCAGCTATCCCACCGCCCCGCATTTCTCCGCGGAGATTGGCGCGGCGCATTATGAGCGCTGGCTGGCCGCCCTGCCGCAAGCCGCGCCGCTCTCGCTCTATCTGCACGTGCCCTTCTGCGACCGGCTCTGCCTCTATTGCGGCTGCCATACCAGCGTCGCCCAGCATGAACGCCCGAAACGCATCTATGCGCAGGCGCTGGCGCGCGAGATCGGCCTGCTGGCCGACCGTCTGGGGCGGCGGGCGCGGGTCAGCCAGATCCATTGGGGCGGCGGCACGCCGACCGCCTTGCCGGATGACTGCCTGACCAGCCTGATGGCGCTGCTGCGCACGCGTTTCGAGGTCGCCGGGGACGCCGAAATCGCCATCGAGATCGACCCCGTGGTGCTGTCGCCGGACAAGCTCGCCACGCTGGGCAAGATGGGGATCAACCGCGCCAGCCTCGGGGTGCAGGATTTCGACGAGGCGGTGCAGGAAGCGATCGGCCGGCCGCAAAGCTTCGCGCAAACGCAGGACGCCGCGCAGGGGCTGCGCGCCCTCGGCGTCACCTCCCTCAATCTCGATCTGATCTACGGTCTGCCGCTGCAAACCGAAGCCTCGGTGGCGCGCACCGCCCGCCTGGCGCTGGACCTGTCGCCGGACCGCGTCGCGGTATTCGGCTATGCGCATGTGCCCTGGATGAAAAAGCACCAGGCGCTGATCCCCGAGGCCGCCTTGCCGGACGCGACCGCCCGCTGGCACCAGGAAAGCGCGATCCGGCAGGTGCTCGAACAGGAAGGCGGGCTGCTGCCCATCGGGCTCGACCATTACGCCCGGCCCGAGGACGGGATGGCCAAGGCCTTGCGGGCAGGGGCACTGCAGCGCGGCTTCCAGGGATATATGGTCGATGCCGCGCCAATCCTGCTCGGGCTTGGCGCCAGCGCCATTGGTGCGCTACCTGGGGGCTATGTGCAGACCCAGCCGCGCATTCCCGCTTATGAGGAGGCCGTATTCAACGGCCGCCTGCCGATCGTGCGCGGGTTCGCGCTGCAGCCCGATGACCGGCTGCGCCGCGCCGTGATCGAGCGCATCATGTGCGATCTGGCGGTGGATCTGCCGGAAATCGCGGCCCGCTTCGGGGCGGACCCGGCGCCGCTGCTGGCGGACGCGCAGCCTCTGTCTGGCTTCGCCGCCGATGGTCTGGTCGAATGGAATGGCCGGGCTCTGCGGGTGACGGAACCGGGCCGCCTGTTCGTGCGCAATGTCGCCGCCTTGTTCGACCGTTACCTGACCCGCGATGCCAGCCAGCCGCAGCCCCGCCACGCCCGTGCTGTCTGAGGCGCCGCAGCTCTCATTCGCAGCACAGATCGCCGCCTTGCGCGAGGAGGCGGGGCGGTTGATCCGCATCCGCCCGATCCCCGCCGAGACCGGCATCGCCCTGCTGAAGCTGCTGCATCAGGTCGAATTGCTGGCGGCGCGGCGCTATGAGCTGCTGCTGGCCCACCCGGACCAGATCCCCTCCGATATTCTGCGCGAAACCCTCTCCCGGCGCGAGGCGATGGAGCGCCGGCACGCCGCCCAGCTGGCCCAGCGGCTGCAGGCCCTGGGCGGCAGCCCGCCGCCCGCCGGCGAACTCATCGCCCGCGAGGCCGGCGATACCTTGCCGGTCGTCGTCAGCAGTCTTCTGGCCAAGCGGGACATGGTGAAACTCTACCGCGCCGCGATCCGCTTCCTGGCCCCGCGCGACAAAGGCAGCGCCGCCTTGCTGCGGCTGATCCTGGAAGAGGAAGAGGCGCATATCGCCGCCATGCGCAGCCTGGTGGTGCGGCGCTGAGGCCTGGTTTTGCGCGGGTGAAACATCCCCAATATCCCCCTGCCGATGATCGGAAAGAAAAGACCCTGCCATGAGCTTCATGACAGGGCCAAGTTTGGGGAGTGTATCCGCTTTGGGATAAAGATCTTATGCGCGGTTGCGCGCGTAACGTCCTTGATCCAGATCAAGCCCTCATTTTATTCGGGCTCAGCAGCGAAATTCAGCACGCTCCGCGATACCTGCAACTGATCCTCGACACTGACCACCCCGCCGATATTGGCCGCCAGAATGCACAGCGCCCGGGCTTCCTGCGGGGAGCCGACAAGGCCGGCAAGGCGCACCGTGCCGTTGCGCACCGCAAGCGAAATCCCCTGCCGCGGGGCCCAGGGCTCCAGCGCCATCGCCTGCTCGATCGCGGCGCGGATCTCCTCATCCGCCGCCTCTTGCGGCGCTTCATCCAGCAACGGCGCCAGGGCGCGCAGAATATCGAACCGGCACAGCATCCCGACCAGCGTTTCGCCCTGCAGCACCGGCAGGCGCTTCACCTGTTTCTGCCGCATCAGATCGGCGGCCTTGGCCAGCTTCAGGTCCGGGCGCACGAAGCTCGGGTTGCGCGTCATCACATCCCCCACCTGCCTTCCATGGGTATGGGCATAATCCGCGGCCAGCGTTTCCACCCGCATGATGCCGCGCATCCAGCCGGCCGGCTTGCCGCAGGTGCCAAGCTCCGGCCGGTGCAGCAGATCGCCTTCGCTCAATATCCCGACCAGCCGCCCGGCCCGGTCCAGGACAGGCAGCCCGCTGATTTGATGGCTCACCATCCACCCGGCGGCGGTGGCAAGGCTGGTTTGGGGATCGATGGCGACAACATCCCTGGTCATGACATCCGCGACGATCATTGGGGCCTCTCATGTAAAACGCCGCCAGGATATCCTCCTGGCGGCGCTTCAGCCCTTGATTCGTGTCAAACCAGCCAAGCCGAAGCCAGCATTGCCCGCCGCCGGGCCCCGGGCGCACACTGAGTACGCCCGGCGATTACGTTCAGTGCGGGCGCATCGCCGCCAGGCGCCGGTAGAGCGTATTGCGGCTGATCCCCAGAGCCCGCGCGGCCGCGGCGATATTGCCGCCCGCCTCCGCCACGGCACCGGCAATCACCGCATCGGACTGGGCCCGCAGCGTGCCGTTCTGCGGCTCCGCCCCGGGGCTCGGCGTGCCAGGATGCTGGCTGGTCAGTTCCAGCATCGCCTCCTCGCTCAGATGATTCAGCGTCATCTCGGTCTCGTCTTCGTCGAGCATCAGGCAGGCCGTGCGCAGCATGCCGGCAAGCTGGCGCAGATTGCCCGGCCAGCGATAACGCGCGAAGGCCGCCGCCAGTTCCGGCGCCAGGGCAGGGGCGCCGCCGCGCCGTCCCTGCGATTCCCGCTCCAGGATCCGCGCGATCAGGGTCGGCAGATCCGTCCGCTCGCGCAAGGGCGGCAGCGAAATCGCCAACCCGTTGAGCCGGTAATAGAGATCCTCGCGGAAGCTCTTCTCGGCGATCCGGGTCGAGAAATCCGCATGGGTGGCGCTGACCAGCAGGAAATCCACCGCCACCGGCTTGCCGCCGATCGGGGTGACGACGCCTTCTTCCAGCACCCGCAACAGCCGCGTCTGCATGGAAAGCGGCATGTCGCCGATTTCATCCAGGAACAGCGTGCCGCCATGCGCCTCGCGGATGCGCCCCGGCGCGCCTTCCTTGCGCGCCCCGGTGAAGGCGCCCGGCGCATGGCCGAACAGCTCGGCCTCGATCAAGGTTTCCGGCAACGCCGCGCAGTTCACCGCCACGAAGGGGCCGCTGGCGCGCGGTCCCGCCTCATGGATGGCGCGGGCGAAATAATCCTTGCCGGCCCCGGTTTCACCCTGCAGCAGCACCGGCACCTTGCGCCCCAGCACCCGCCGCAACTGGCTGATCGCCTTGCTGACGCGGGCATCGCCGGTATCCAGCGCATCCAGCGCGTCGGTCTTCGGGGGTTCCGGCTGGTGGGTCGCGGCAGGCCGGCGGATCAGCGGGGCGCGCATCTGATCGACGGCGAGAAACAGCGTCTCGCCCCGGCGCGGATGCACCATCAGCGGTCCGCCATGGGTGCGCCGGTCCAGCTGAATGAGGTCGCGCAGGGTCAGGCCGAGATAGCGGCTGAAATCCTGGGTGCCGATATCCTCCGGGCGCAATCCCAGCAGCGCGAAGCCGGAGCGGTTGGCGCCGAGAATGACCCCTTCCTCGTCGATGGCGATCGCCCCTTCCATCATGCTGCCGAGGCATTCGGAGGAATAATGGAAGCGCAGCTTGGTATGGTTGATGAAGGAGATCTCGAAAATCCGGTTTTCGATCATCTGCGCCGCCGCCCGGACCAGCCCGAACGTATGCGGATGATAGCGCCGGGAATCGCAGGAAATATCGATCACCCCGAGCAGATTGCCGCCCGGCTCGGTCAGCGGCGCGGCGGCACAGGCCAGAAAGCTGTTATGGCGCAGATAATGTTCGGTGCCATTGACGACAATCGGCTTGCCTTCGATCAGCGCGGTGCCGATGGCGTTGGTGCCGCGCGCATCCTCCGCCCAGCACGCCCCCTGGGTGAGCGCCACTTTCGAGGCGCGGGTGCAGAAATCGAGATCCCCGGCGGATTCCAGCACATAGCCGGTTTCGTCGGAGAGCAGCATGATACAGCCGGAATCTTTGATCTGGCTGAAAAAATAATCCATCACCGGCCGCGCCTGGGTGATCAACGCGGCATGACGTTCGGAGGCGATCCGCCGTTCCGAGGATGAGAGATGTGGAAAATCGGTCCGGTTCTGCTCCGGGGTCAGCCCGGCGGTTCGGCAACGCTGCCAGGAGCGGCTGATATCTCCCGGATCAACCCCCAATCCCGTGGCGGTGGGGGAGGGGGCTTCTCACTCGACGCGAGGCGAAAAGGTTGCATGATGGGGTCGCGTTCCTATCCCGTCTGATCTTATTATTAGGTACTTTTGCACCTTTCGGGCTTCAGCCCTTCTCTCCATCTTGTGTGGTAAAAGCGGGCAGACAGGTTTGCAAGTGAAAAATGCGCCCACCCGGAACGTCCAGGGGGCGCGGTTTACGGCAGTTTATGTGTCCAAACGACCGGGAAAACCCTATGGCGAAGGCGATCTACGCCGTCGATTTGCGATGCGCGATGGCGGAGTTGATGATCGCCAGCACCACCCCGCCAGCGAAGATGAAGGTGGACAGGACAAAGACCTGCGGCGGAATGCCGACCTTCACCGCGCCATAGACCCAGAGCGGGAAGGTGAGGGTCTGTCCGGCGACGAAGGTGGTGATGATCAGATCGTCGATGGACAGCATGAAGCAGAGCATGCAGGCGCCGACGATCCCGGGCAGGATCAGCGGAAAGGTCACCGTCCAGAACGCCACCCAAGGTGTGGCCCCCAGATCCGCGGCGGCACGGTCCAGGGCGCGGTCCAGCCCGGAGACGCGGGCGCGGATCACCACCACGGCGAAGGCCAGGTTGAAGGCGACATGCGCGATGAGAATCGTCAGCAAGCCGCGCGGCAGGTTGAGCGCCAGGAACAGCGACAGCAGCGAGGCGCCGACCACCACCGCCGGTGCTGCGATATCGGCGAAGATGACGATATCCGTCGCCGTCTTGCCCCAGAATTTATGCCGCGCCAGCGCCAGCGCCAGCGGCGTGCCCAGAATCGCCGAGATCAGCGCGCTGCCGATCGCCACTTCCAGCGAATGCAGCAGCGCCCCGGTCAGGTCCTGAATGGCGAAGGCATCGCCGTAATTGGCCAGCGTGAAATGCTGCCAGTTCAGCGCGATGCGCCCGCCCGGCGCGAAATTGAAGCTGAACACCACCATCACCACGATCGGCAGCATGGTGTAGATGATCATCGCCCAGGTGAAGCAGGCGAGGATGCGCTCGCCGAGGCGGCTGGGTTTGTGGGCGGAGGGCATCCGGGCTGTTGTCGTGCTCACGCCGCATACTCCTGGATCGCGTCGGTGCCGAAGGCTTTTGAGTAGAGCAGAATGGCGATCATCAGCATCAGCATCAGGATCGAGGAGAGCGAGGCCGCCAGCGGATAATCCTGGCTCTGGAAGAAGGCATCCTGGATCACGTTGCCGACCATGTAGGTGCCCGGGCCGCCGAGCAGCGCGGCATTCACATAGTCGCCGACATTGGTGACGAAGACCAGCAGGAAGCCGGCGAAAATGCCCGGCGCCGAGAGCGGCAGGATGATCTTGATGAAGGCGGTCGCCGGTGCCGCGTAGAGATCATTGGCGGCGCGCACCAGCCGCCGGTCGATCTTTTCCAGCACGACATAAAGCGGTAGCACGTAATAGGCGAAGCTGTTATAAACCAGCCCGCCGATCACCGCCCATTTGGTCGAGAGAATGCGAAAGCTCTCCGGCAGAACGCCCAGCGCCTTCAACGGCCCGAGCAGGAAGCCCTGGTCCGACAGAATGAACTCCCAGGCCAGCACGCGGATCACGAAGGAGACGAAGAAGGGCAGCATGATGATGAACAGGTAGGTGCTCTTATGCCGCCCGGCATAGAAGGCGATCCAGTAGGCGACCGGATAGGAGATCGCCAGGGTGATCACGGTCGAGGCGGTGCCGTACCAGAACGACCTGATGAAGGAGCTTTCATAGCCGGTGAAGGCGCCGATCACCTCCTGATAATTGTCGGACATGGTGTAGCCGGAAATCGGATCGCCGACGGCCAGCGCCATGCCCAACATCGAGGCGAGCGGGATCAGAAAAAACGCCAGCAGATAGACCCAGCTCGGCAGGCTGAGGAGATAAGGTGCCAAAAATCCGCGCGCCTGCCGCATGGGTCTCTCCGTTCAGCTCTGGACGATCGGGTTGAAGATGTTGTTCCACTTCATGTAGTCGGCATAATTCTTGAACGCGTAATATTCATGCACGCGCGCCAGCTCCGATTGCGGCGGGAACACCAGCGGCGAATTCGCCACCGCCGGGTCCTTGATGACGTTCAGGATGTAATCCTTCGCCGCCGGCACCGGGCAGATATAGTTCACATAATCCTCGACCATGCCGGCCACTTCCGGCGTGTAGTAATAGTTCATCCATTCCAGCGCCGAGAGCGGGTTCTTGGCACCGACCGGGATGCACATATTATCGTGCCAGATCACCGCGCCCTGCTTCGGCACGACGAATTTCAGATCCTTATAGCCCTTGGAATTGGCCTGATAGATATCGCCGGACCAGGCCATGGTGATCCAGATATCGCCATTTTCCAGCGCGTTGATGTAGCTCTGGTCGTAATATTGGCGCACCAGCCCCTTGGCCTTCTGCGCCTTCAGCGTCGCCGCCGCCTTTTCCCATTCCGCCGGGGTCGAGGTGGTCGGGTTGATGCCCAGCTTCAGCAGGCCGGCACAGCCCAGCTCCTGCACGTCAGAGAACATGCCGACATGCCCGGCGAAGGCCGGATCCCAGAGATCCTCATAGCTGGTGATCTCGCGCTTGGTCATTTTCGGGTTATAGGCGATGCCGGTCAGGCCGGACTGCCACACCATCGTATGTTTGTTGCCCGGATCGTAAGGCGGGTTCTTCACGCTGGGGGCTGCGTATTTATCGAAATTCGGCACTTTCTCGCGCCAGATCGGCACCAGGAATTTCTGCATCAGCAGTTCGGTGAGGTACCAGCCATCGGTCATCACGATCATGTCGTACCCGCTCGGCTGGCCGGATTTCAGCACCGGGGCGATCTGCGCGTAGAACGGCGCATCCTCCTGGATCACCTCTTTATAAGTGACATTGATCCCGGTCTGCTTCTCGAACGCGTCGATCGAGGGGCGATCCTTGCCGTCGGTCGAGGTGTCGATATAGAGCGGCCAGTTGGCGAAGACGAACTCCTTGGTCGGTTTCTGGCTGGCCCACCAGGCTTTCCAGTCCTTCACCGTCTCGGCGCGGGCGAGCTGCGGGGCCAGGGCCGCCATCATCGCCGCACCGGCGCCACGCATGAAATTCTGCCGGCTCAGCCGCGGCTGCGTCATGCCGCGATAGAAGGCCTGCATCGATTGATCGCCGCTTTGATCGTCTTGGCTCATGCTACTCTCCTTCAGGTTGGATTTAAGTGCCGGTGACCGCGAATGTGTGGGCCGGATTCCAGGTCAGACGGACGGCGCTGCCGGGGGGGATATCCTCCTGGCGGCCGGAATTCTGGGCATAGACGCTGAGCGCCCGCCCGGTCTTGCTCTCCATTTCATATTGCCGGCTGACCCCGAGATAGACCGAAACGCCGGCAATCGCCTCGATCTCGTTCCACCCGTCGGGGCGCGGCTCGCCGGGCTGCAGAACATGGAATTTCTCCGGCCTGACGCCGATTTTCACCTTGTCCCCCTCGATCCGCGCCAGCACCGCGCGCGGCACGGTGATGATCGCGCCATCCTCCAGCGTCACCTGCGCCTGCGCCCCGTTCTGGGCGGTGATGCTGCCGGGCAGCAGATTGGAGGCGCCGAGGAAGGAGGCGACGAATTCCGTCGCGGGATGGTCATAGACATCGGCCGGCGTGCCGACCTGTTCGATCCGCCCCTTGGACATCACCGCCAGCCGGTCGGACATCGCCATCGCCTCTTCCTGGTCATGGGTGACGAACAGGAAGGTGATGCCCACCTCGCTCTGGATGCGCTTGAGCTCGATCTGCATCTGTTTGCGCAGCTTCAGATCCAGCGCGCCGAGCGGCTCGTCCAGCAGCAGCAGTTTCGGCTTGTTGACCAGCGCGCGGGCCAGGGCAACGCGTTGCGCCTGGCCGCCGGAAAGCTGGCCGGGTTTGCGCTTGGCGAAGCCGGCGAGATCGACCAGCTCCAGCATTTCGCTGGTGCGCCGTGTCACCTCGTCGCTCTTCACCCCCTTGCGGCGCAGCCCGAAGGCGACATTCTCGAAAATCGTCAGATGCGGGAACAGCGCATAGGATTGGAACACGGTGTTCACGTCGCGCTTATAAGAGGGCTGCCGGCTGACATCCTCGCCATCGAGATAGATGGCTCCGGCGCTCGGCGTCTCAAAACCGCCGATCATCGACAAGGTCGTCGATTTGCCGCAGCCCGACGGCCCCAGAAGCGAGAAAAACTCGCCCCCTTCGATGGTCAGGGAGATATTATCGACAGCCGTCCAGCCGCCAAATTGCTTGATGACATTTTCCAGCCTGACATCATGGCGGGTCGATGGCGCGGGGATCATGCGAAGGCTCCGGCGAGGGGGGCGGTGATGGGCGACACATCGCCTGATGGATTAAGCGGCTGGGAGATGCCGGAGCGCTGAAAAAACAGGCGCTTTTCTAGGTCTCGGGACATCGCGGCGGGCGGCGCCCAGCCGAGCATTCCGCCGTCAGCGGCAAGGCTTTCAGCCAGACCTGTAAAGCGGCCTCGTCGATTACGCTTCAAACCGGCAACCCTTTCGCTGGATTTTTGGCTATTGCATTGAATGGTTTCACAATTTCTCGCCTTTTACAATCAATGCCGCGCCTTTAAGGCGTTTGTTAGCCCTGCCATCCGGATCACATTCAAGCGCTTCAAGCCCTGCCTCGTCATAACAGCTCCTTCAGATTGTTAAGCAAGGCGCGGGCCAAGCGAGGCATCGCACTCTAGTCAGCTTCGATCGGCGCGCATTTGACCGTGGAGCACAGGCGCCAGCCCAGCGCGCATCTTTGAACATCAAGCTTTTAGCTTGATGCTCAAAGTTTTGTTTTAGCGAGCAATTTCATGTGTTTATTTTTACGCGGACGCGTCAACCTAAACACATATTGCTCTAGCGCGCGCTGCGCAGGCGGAACGAACGGGGCGATCAGGTGACGGCAAGATGGCTCTGGGCTATTCAGCTTGTAATGATGATGCCTGCTTTCAGATTACGCGACCTGGTGCTCGGCGTTTGTCTCGTGGGAATGCTGTCCGGCTGCGCGGTGAAGCCCGAGCGGCAGGCGCAGCCTTCCCCGGCGATGGACACCATCACCATGACGCCGTCCGAGGTGGCGCATGTCAAGCAGGCCGCCTATGATGAAGGGTTCGAGGCGGGCCGGCGCTATGAACGAAAACACCCGCAACCCCAGCCTGCGTCCGCGGCCGCCCAGCCGGACCAGCCGGACCAGCCGGACCAGCCGGATCAAGCGGCGGATCTCACTGCCGGTCTGCCGCCGGCCCCGGCCCCCGCGGAGGATCAGGCACAGGCTCAGCCGCCGCAGCCAAGCTCTGTAACCTGCCCCCGACGCAAACCGCGCCCGCCTTGGCGCCGATTCCGCCGCTGCCGCCCACGGCCGGGTACACCTCCTCCGGCCCGGCGAAACCGCTCTCGCCTTGAGCCCGGCTTGAACCTGGGCAGCGCATGCGCCAAACAGCGCGCATGGCGCCTCCCTTGCTTCTGCTCACCGATATTTCCATCACCCTCGGCTCCGTGCCGCTTTTGCAGGGGGCGGGCCTGTCCGTTGGCGCCGGGGAGCGCATCTGCCTGGTCGGGCGCAACGGCTCCGGCAAATCCACGTTGCTGAAAATCGCCTCCGGCGAGGTGGCGCTCGATTCCGGCACGCGCTTTCTGCAGCCGGGGACAACCATGCGCTATCTCCCCCAGGAGCCGGACCTCTCGGCGTATCAGACCGTCATGGATTATGTCCTGGCCGGGCTGGGCCCGAATGACGATGAATATCGCGTCCGCTATCTGCTGGGCGAACTCGGGCTCAGCGGCGATGAGGCGCCGGCGCGCCTCTCCGGCGGCGAGGCCCGCCGCGCCGCGCTGGCCCGCACCCTGGCCCCCGCGCCGGATCTGCTGCTGCTCGACGAGCCGACCAACCATCTCGATCTGCCGGCGATCGAATGGCTGGAGGGCGAGCTGAAATCCCTCTCCAGCGGGCTGGTGCTGATCTCGCATGACCGGCGCTTCCTGGAAAATCTCTCGCGTTCGATGGTCTGGCTGGATCGCGGCCAGACCCGGCGGCTGGATCGCGGCTTCGCCCATTTCGAGGCCTGGCGCGACGAGGTGCTGGAGCAGGAGGAGCAGGAATTCCACAAGCTCGGCCGCAAGATCGCGCGGGAGGAAGATTGGCTGCGCTACGGCGTCACCGCGCGGCGCAAGCGCAATGTCAAGCGCCTCGCCGGGCTGCACAGCCTGCGCGCCGAGCGGCGCAATTTCACCCATAAGCTCGGCACCGCGAAGCTGGCGAGCCTGGATGCCGCGACCTCGGGCAAGATCGTCGTCGATGCCGATGCGATCTCCAAAAGCTTCGGCGCGCGCCAGATCGTGCGCGATCTCACCTTCCGCGTCCTGCGCGGCGACCGGCTCGGCATTGTCGGGCCGAACGGGGCCGGCAAATCGACCCTGCTCAAGCTCATTCTGGGCCAGCTGGCACCTGATGACGGGGCGGTGAAGCTGGGCACGGCGCTGGAGGTGGTGACCCTCGACCAGCAGCGCGCGACGCTGAACCCCAACGCCTCGCTGGCCGATACGCTGACCGGCGGCAATAGCGACCAGGTGGTGGTCGGCGGCCAGGCCCGGCACGTGATCGGCTATATGAAGGATTTCCTGTTCAAGCCCGAACAGGCCCGCACCCCCGTCGGCACGCTCTCGGGCGGTGAGCGCGGGCGGCTGCTGCTGGCGCTGGCGCTGACCAAGCCCTCCAACCTGCTGGTGCTGGACGAGCCGACCAACGATCTCGACCTGGAAACGCTCGATCTGCTGCAGGAGATGCTGGGCGAATATCCCGGCACCGTCATCGTCGTCTCGCATGACCGTGATTTCCTCGACCGCGTCTGCACCTCGGTGCTGATGTCCGAAGGGCAGGGGCGCTGGCTGGAATATGCCGGCGGCTATGCGGATATGCTGGCCCAGCGCGGTGCCGGCGTGGAAGCCGCCAAGGCCGAAAAGCTGGAAAAGAAACAAGCCGCCAAACCGGCCCCCGCCGCCCCCGCCCCCGCGAAGTCGAAAATCTCCTTCAAGGAGCAGCATGAGCTGAAGCAGCTCACCGCCGACATCGCCAAGCTGCAGGCGCAAATGGTCAAGGTCAACGAAACCTTGGCCAAGCCGGACCTCTACATCAAAGACCCGAAAACCTTCGCCACCGCCAGCGCCGCCTTGGCGGATCTGCATGCGAAACTGGAAACAGCAGAAGAACGTTGGCTGGAGCTGGAGATGCTCAAGGAGGGCTAGAGCAATATGTGTTTAGGTTGACGCGGTATCGTCAAGATAAACACATGAAATTGCTCGTCAAAACGAAAGCTAGAGCGTTCAGCTAAAAGCTGAAGGCTCTAGCGGGCGCCCAGGCGCTGCGCCCGGTCCGTTCCTCAAATGCCGCACAGAGCGCGCTGTCCTGGCGCAACCGCGCGGTATAGTCTTCAAAATCTTTCTGAATATCGCGTTCCAGCGCTGCAAAATACGGGTCAGCCTGGAAGCGGGCCAGATGCGCCTTGGTCTTGGCCAGAACCTGCTCAGGCCATGGATGCCATGTCTCAGGTGAGGGCGCCTGGCTCCAGGTAAAATAGGTCTCCAAAGCCCGGGCATGCGGCGTGCCGATCAGCTCCAACGCCTCCCCCGGCGCTTCTTCACCATGAACTCGGCAAAGGAGCGCGCCCAGAAATGCTCCACGCATCCGCCTGCATATGTTTTGCCTTGCAAATGCCAGTTATGGCCTTTCTCAATCGGGGCGAAGGCCGTGTCGTAGAGCGGACGGGCAGGCTCGAATTCCGGAAAATGAATCTGGTGCAGCGAGGCAATTTGCCCCGTCCGCGTCACGGATTTTACCAGGCTGTGCGGCGTCGCATACTGATATTGCTCCGCCAGAAGCCCGGGGGCGCGGGTAAAATCCTGCTCCCAAAGCCGCCAATGCCACGGCCACAGCACCGCCCCTGCCTCCTGCGGCACTGCCTCCAGAAACGGCGTCATATGATGCCCGAATTGCGGCCCCGGCATCAGATATTCATCGCTGTCCAGCACCGCGATCCATTCATAGAGCCGCAATTCGGGCTGCAGAAACAGCGCATGGTGATAATTCCTCACCTGCACATCCACGCCCGGCGCCTTATGAGAAATCGCCAGCGTCACCGGCGCGTGCTGCGCGAACCAGCGCAGCAGGCTCTCGGTGCGGTCGTGATTATCATTGGTGTAGATAAAGAATTTCTCGACACCGACAGCCAGATGATGGGCAATCCATTCCGGCAGAATCAGCGCATCATTGCTGGTGGAGAGCAGCGCCGCCAATTTGCGCCGGGGCTTGATCGCCTGCAGCGCCGCCACCGCCTGCTTTTGCGCCTCACTCCAATCGGCAGGCCCACGCTGCAAGGACAGCGGATCGAATTCCGGCCCCAAACGCTGCGGCGGCCCGAACACATCATCGCTCCAATCCGGCGAGCGAAGACGTCTGATGAGGGTGTGAAAGGCCGCGTCCATCGCCGTCATCACGCCCTCATCGTCGCAATCAGTCCTTGCCCTCGAACGGATTCTTGGTGCCGCGCAGATAGATGCGGATCGGCACGCCCGGCATCTCGAACACCTCGCGCAGGCTGTTCACAAGATAACGCTGATAGGTCTCCGGCACCTGCTCGGCGCGGGTGCCGAACAGCGCGAAGGTCGGCGGCCGCGCCTTGATCTGGGTGATATAGCGCAGCTTCAGCCGGCGCCCATCCACCAGCGGCGGCGGAAACCGCTCCAGGGCCGATTCGAACCAGCGATTGAGCTGGCTGGTCGGAAAGCGCGTGTTCCATTTCTCGTAGGTGTCGCGGATCGCGGGGAAGAGCTTCTTGACCCCCTCGCCGGTCTCCGCCGAGAGCGGCACCACGGTGATGCCCTTCATCTGGCTCAGCGAGATCGAGATGCGGTCCAACGCCGCCTTCTTCGCCTCCGGCCGGTCCTCCACCGCGTCCCATTTGGTCAGCGCGATCACGCAGGCGCGTCCCTCGCGCTCGATCAGCCGGGCGATCTGCAGATCCTGCTCCTGCACCCCCTGCACCGCGTCGATCGCCAGCACCGCCATCTCGGCCCGCTTCAGCGCCTCAATCGAGGAGGAGGTGGACATTTTCTCCAACCCCTCATCCACCTTGGCGCGCTTGCGCAGGCCGGCCGTGTCCACCACCCGGTAGAGCTTGCCATCCGGCCCCTCGAAATCGGCGGAGACGGCATCGCGGGTCAGGCCGGGTTCCGGCCCGGTGATCATCCGCTCCTCGCCGAGCAGATAATTCAGCAGCGTCGATTTGCCGGCATTCGGGCGCCCGACAATGGCCAGATGCAGCGGCAATTCCTCGCCATCCTCGCCCAGCGCCTGCGGCTCGGGCAGGCGCGCGGCGATCTCGCTCATCAGGTCGTAAATGCCCTCATTATGCTCGGCCGAAACCGCCACCGGCTCGCCAAAGCCCAGCTCATAGGCCTCCATCGCATTTGCAATGCCGCCCTTGCCCTCGGCCTTGTTGGCGATCACCAGCACCGGCCGGTCCTTGCGGCGCAGCCAGGTGCCGAAATGCCGATCCTCGGGGATCAGCCCGGCCTTGGCGTCGAACACGAACAGCACCAGATCGGCCTGATCCACCGCGGTGGAGGTGGAGGCGCGCATGCGCCCCGGCAGCGTGTCCGGCGGCGCTTCCTCCAGCCCGGCCGTATCCACCATCACCACCTTGCGGCCATCCAACTCGCACACCGCTTCCTTGCGGTCGCGGGTCACGCCGGGGGTGTCGGCCACCAGCGCCAGCCGGCTGCCGACCAGACGGTTGAACAAGGTCGATTTGCCGACATTCGGCCGCCCGGCAATGACGATTCGCGGCAGCTCAGCCATAGGCGGTCAAACGCCCATCGCGGGTCAGCTGCAGCATCACCCCGCCCACCGCGATGGGGGCAAGATCCGCCGGGCCGGCCAGTTTCACGCTCTGCATCTGCTTGCCGCTGGTGGCGTCCACGATGGCGGCCTCGCCATGATCGCTGACACAGACCAGCATGCCGTTGATCAGCGCCGGGCCCGCCCAGTTGATCGGGTTTTTCTTCTTCTTCATGTTCTTGAAGGGCTGCAGCTGGGTCGCCCAGCTCACCAGCCCGTCATCGGCATGCACGGCAAACAGCGTCTCGCTGGCATCGAGCAGGAAGATGAACCCGCCGGAAGCGGCCGGGGTCTGGTTGCCGGAGGCCTGATGCGTCCATACCTTGGCGCCGGAATGCAGGTCCACCGCCATGAAGCTGCCATCCATATTCAGCGCATAAACCACGCCGCCGGCGATCACCGGGGTGGCCACGATGTCCGACATATCCAGCGTGCTGGCCTGGCCGAAGCCGGCGGCGAGGCTCTGTTCCCAGACCGGCGTGCCGGAGGAGGCATCCACCGCCGCCAGCAGCCCGGTCGAGAAGCCCGCGACGATATTGCCATCCGCGAAGGCAGGGGCGCCGGTGACCCCAGCCGCCGCCTGCGGCGGCGTGCCGACGACCCCGGAGAAGCGCCAGCTCGGCGTTCCGGACTTGGCCTCGAAGGTCAGCAGCTGGTCGTTCTGGGTGACGATCGCCACCAGCCCGGCCGCCACCAGCGGCGCCGAGCGCGCCGCGAATTCAAGCTTCTGGCGCCACAATATCTTGCCCGATTCCGCATCCAGCGCCAGCGCCTCGCCATAGCCGGTGCTGGCATAGATCCGCCCCGAATCATAAGCGATGCCACCGCCGATATTCAGCGTGGTCACATGTTTCGGGCGGGTATCCGCATGCCAGATCGTCGCCCCGTCGGTGAGCGAAAGGGCGCGCACATGCGCGTTCGCATCCATCACGAAAATGCTGCTGCCGGCGACCAGCGGACTGGCCATCAGCGGCTGGCGATAGCCGCCCGGCGCGCCGATTCCAACCTGCCAGCGCTGGGCGAAATTCACCGGCCCGGCGACATTGCCCGGCGCGTGGCTGGCATTGGCGAAAGGCTGCGGCCAGGCTTTCAGCGCCGCCGGGGCGGGCAGCGTCACGGCGGGGGCGTCGGGTGCCACATCCATGCCGGACTGATCCGGCAGAACCGGGATCTGCACCCCCAGGATCGGGGTTTTCTTGGGCGAGGAGCAGGCGGCGAGCATGGCAAGCAGGCCGACAGAGGCGGTGCGGCGACGAATCATGGGCTGTTTCATCCGTTCAACTTGGCAAGCATGGCTTGGGCGCGGTTACGGGCACCTTCCGACGCGCCGGGATCGGCCTGAACCTGGGCGAACAGGGATTTGGCCATCGCCACGTTCCCCTGGTGCAGATAAACCAGCGCCTGCACCTCGCGCGCCAGCCCGTGATAGGGGTTTTGCGCCTGCACCATCGGCTGGATGCGCGCCAGAATATCGCTGTCGCTGGCGGTGCCGATCTCATGCTGCGCCCAGAGCAGGTTGGCGGCGTCGCGCAGCAGCGTCGGGGCGGCTTCATCCGCGCCCACCCGCGTCCAGAGCGCCGCGGCGTCCTTGTCGTCATTCATATTCGCATAGAGGCCGGCGGCGCGCAGCCGGGCCAGGGTCTTGTAGGTTTCCGGCGCGCTGTCGGCGAAGGCAACCAGCGCCTGCGCGGTCTTCGTCGCCTGGTCCTGGGTCAGCCGCCCGTCCGGCTGGTCGACCTGCGCGGTCAGCGCGAGATATTTGCTCGCCGCCGCCTCAGCCTGGTGTTTCTGATGATTTTGCCAGAGTTCCTGGCCGGCGACGCCACCCAGAACCAGCAAGGCGGCGAGGATCAGCAGCCCGCCATAGCGCTTGGCCAGGCGCAAAGCGCGTTCCTGGCGCAGATCTTCCGAGACTTCATCAAAAATATCGACCACGCGGCTCTTTCCTCTTTGCCGGTTTGTCTTAGCCGGGGCGGACGTTCGCGGCAACGCAGGCGCCAAGCCGCTTGGCGGCGCGCGCGCGGCCCATCAGCGCCAGCAGCGGCGCCATCTCCGGCCCGTGCTCCTCGCCGGTCAGGGCCAGGCGCAGCGGCTGGTAAAGCGCCTTGCCCTTGGCACCGGTCGCGGCAGAGATCTCCGCCGTCCAGCCCTTCCAGGCCGCGGCATTCAGCTCGCCCGGCAAGGTCTCGGCCGCCTTCGCAATCACCGGCATCGCCTCATCGGGCAGCTCCGGCGTGACGATCTCGCCCGCCACCACCGCCCACCAGCGCCGGGATTCGGTCAGCAGATCAAGATTGCCGCGAATGGCATCCCAGAATTCCGGCCCGGCGCCCTCGGGCAGCCGGTCCTTTACCGCCTCGAAGGGCAGATGATGCAGCAGCTTGCGGTTCAGCCCCAGCATCTGCCCCGCATCGAAACGCGGCGGCGAGCGGGAGAAATCATTCAGCGAAAACTGCGCGATCAGCTCGGAAAGCGGCAGCGCCGCCGCATCCTTGCTGGTTCCCAGCCGCGCCAGATAGGCGGTGATCGCCGCCGGCTCGATGCCATCCTTGCGCAGCGAACGCAGCGAAATCGAGCCGATGCGCTTGGAGAGCTTCTCCCCGTCCCCGCCCGAGATCAGTGGCAGATGCGCGAAGCGCGGCACCGGCTTGCGGGCGATGGCGCGGAACAGATCGATCTGCACGGCGGTGTTGGACACATGATCCTCGCCGCGAATGATATGGGTGATGCCCATATCCGAATCGTCCACCACCGAGGTGAAGGTGTAAAGCGGCGAGCCGTCGGCGCGGATCAGCACCGGGTCGGAGACGGTCGGCAATTTGATGTTGCGCGCGCCCAGCACCAGATCGTTCCAGGACACCGCCTCATCGGAGAGTTTGAAGCGCCAGTAAGGCCGCTTGCCATTGGCCTCGGCGGTGGCGCGCTGGGCGGGCGTCATGCTCAGCGCGTGGCGGTCATAAACCGGCGGCAGCTTGCGCTTGATCAGCGCGGCGCGCTTGGCGGCCAGCTCATCCTCATTCTCGAAGCAGGGGTAAAGCCGCCCGGACGCCTTCAGCGCCTCGGCCACGTCCTCATAACGCGCGGATCGCTCGGACTGCTTGGCGAACGCGTCCCATTCGATGCCGAGCCAGCGCAGATCCTCATAAATCCCTTGCTCATATTCCGGCCGGCCGCGCTCGGTATCGGTGTCGTCGAGCCGGAGCAGAAATTGTCCGCCCTCGCGCCGGGCAAACATGAAATTCACCAAGGCGGCGCGGGCATTGCCGACATGCAGATAGCCGGTGGGGCTGGGGGCGAAGCGAACTTTGACCATCAGCCGGGGGTTAGCCCGTTTTCGGCCTCAGGGGAAGGCAAACCGGCTCGTTCTCAAGCCGCGAAAAATTTCTTCTCCCGCCCACTTGCCAGCCTCCGCCGGTCCGGTTTATACGCCGCTCCACCAAACGCTCCGGGTGAACTTCTCCCGGAAACAATACGGGGCTATAGCTCAATTGGTAGAGCGTCTGCATGGCATGCAGAAGGTCAGCGGTTCGATTCCGCTTAGCTCCACCATCCCCCTTCGCATTTTGTTTTTTAACGCTCCGGTTTTTTGGCGCCGCGCAGCCAGGGCTCCGCGACGCCGTTTCAGCCTTAGAGCAATATGTGTTTAGGTTGACGCGCCAGCGTCAAAATAAACACATGAAATTGCTCGCTAAAACAAAATCTAGAGCATCAAGCTAAAAGCTTGATGCGCTAGGCGACGCTGAGCTTCACATCCACGCTTTTATGAATGGCGTTGGAGTAGGGGCAGACAATATGCGCCTTCTGCACCAGATCCTCCAGCTGCGCCTTATCCACCCCATTGGCGGAGATGGTCAGCGCCGCGGTGATGCCAAACCCCTCGCCATCCTCACGCGGGCCGATGCCGATTTCCGCGGAAACCTTGGTATCCTCCGGCAGCTTCACCTTCTCCTTGCCGGCGACGACCTTCAGCGCCCCCAGGAAGCAGGCGGAATAGCCCACGGAGAAAAGCTGCTCCGGATTGGTGCCCGGCCCGTCATCGCCGCCCAGCCCCTTGGGCACGCTCAGCGTGACATTCACCTTGTTGTCATCGGTGGCGCCCTTGCCGGCGCGGCCGCCGGTGGCGTGGCCATGGGCCTTATAGAGAACTTCCTTAACGCTCATGCAGGTCTCCTCTTTTTTGGGTTCCCTGCATGTGGCGTCGTCGCGCCGTGGCGCAACCCCGGCGTCAGCGCAGCGCGTTGCAGAAGCCCGAAATGCGCTGGCAGGCCTCCAGCAGCCGGGGCAGGGCGGTGGCGGTGGAAATGCGGATATGCGGGCTGAGCGCGAAGGCCGAGCCCTGCACCACCGCCACCTGCGCCTCCTCCAGCAAGGCCATGGCGAAATCATCGTCCGAGCCGATCACCCGGCCCGCCGGCGTGGTCTTGCCCAGGCACCCGGCGATGCTTGGGAACACATAAAACGCCCCTTCCGGCCGATGGCAGGAGAGGCCGGGGATCTGGTTGAGGCTTGCCACCACCGCATCCCGCCGTTCCTCATAGGACGCCGCGCGCTCGGCCAGAAATTCCTGGTCCCCGGTCAGCGCCGCCAGCGCCGCCGCCTGGCCGATGGAGGACACGCCGGAGGTCGCCGTCGCCTGCACCACGGTCGCCGCCTTGATCATCTCCGCCGGGCCGATGCACCAGCCAATCCGCCAGCCGGTCATCGCATAGGTCTTGGAAACGCCGGACAAGGTCACCACCCGGTCGCGCAGATCCGGCGCCACCCCCAGCAGCGTATGGTGCTGGGCGCCGCCAAACAGCAGATGCTCGTAAATATCGTCCGAGAGCACCCAGACATGCGGATAGTGCCGCAGCACCTCGGCCAAAGCCGCCAGCCCCTCGCGCGAAATCGTCGCCCCGGACGGGTTGCTGGGATAATTCAGCAGCAGCAGCTTGGTGCGCCCGGTAATCGCCTGGGCCAGCGCCTCGGGCTGCAACACAAAGCCCTGCGCCTGCGGACAGGGCACGAACACCGGCACGCCGCCGGCGAATTTCACCGTCTGCTCATAGCCCGCCCAGGCCGGGGCAGGGATGATCACCTCATCCCCGGCGCCGATCAGCGCCATTACGATGTTGAAAATCCCCTGCTTGCCGCCATTGGTGACCAGCACATCCTGCGCGCGCACCGCCAGCCCATGCTCACGGGTGAATTTTTCCGCAACCGCCGCGCGCAATGGCTCGATCCCGCCCAGCGGCGGATATTTGGTCTCGCCGCGCCGCGCCGCCGCATGGGCGGCCTCGACCACAAAGGCGGGGGTCGGAAAATCCGGCTCGCCGAGCGAGAGCGAGATCACATCCTTGCCCTCCGCCCGCAAGGCGCGGGCCCGGGCGGCCATGGCAAAGGTGGCGGCCAGCGCGGTGCGGCCAATTCGTGCGGCATATTCGGTCATGAATCGAAATCTATGCGGCGGCGCGGCGCGGCGGGCAAGCCGCCGGCGTTTCAACCGTGCCGGGCGCGCAGCGCAGAGAACCAGCCGCGCCGCTTCGGCGCATCCACCTGCAGCGGCGCCGACAAGGCCATGGCCAGCTTGGTGACATGATAGGCGGCGTCCGGATGGCGCTTGAAATAGGCCCGGATGATCGCATCCGCCTCCACGTCCAACGGCTCCAAGGAGCGGTGGAGCGTCGCCTCCAGAAAGGTCAAAATCGATTCATGCTCTTGCCGTGTCACACGCTGTTTTAGCTTCAAACCCCGCCGCGCGGGCAAGGGGAAATCCGCGTCGTTACGCCGAATTCACCCCGGCCCGGATGTATTAACTGATTGGTATATAATCATTAAATGTCCATCCCGCTGAAACGCGCCGCATCTTGACATGCCGATGGAATTCAACACCTGCCGCGAGCCATGATTATCCTCCCGCGCCACCGCGATCACCACCGGCAGCCTGGCGACATCATGCGCATAGACCAAGGCCGCCGCCGCCGCCTCCCGCGCCAGCCCAACCCCGCGCGCCTCCGGATAAAAGGCAAAGCGCAGCGCCACGCCGCGCCCGTCCGGCCGATGCATCAGCGCCGTGATGCCCACAAACTTGCCGCGCCGCGCCCGCACCGCCCACATGCCATACCCATGCCGGCCCCAATCCTGGATGTCCTGCGCCAGCTCCTGCGCCACCTGTAGCCGCGAGCGCACCCCGCCCAGCATCAACGCATAAGCCCGCGGATCCCCCTTCAGCCGGATCAAATCCGGCAAATCCCAATACCCCACCGGCGTCATCCGCAACCGCGCCGTCTCGACGCACCAGGCCGATGTCACGGTCATGCCAGGGCACTTTGTACGCGGTAGGGTTTACGCAGGGGGGCTCCGCCCCGTCGTGCCGAAGGCACGCCTTCGGCGTGACGCACCCCCCGCCAAGGGCCGAAAGGCCCTTGGAACCCACCCGGCATTTGGGGAGGGAGGGCGCGCGCGGGCACGGGCGTTTGAGAAGCAAGGGCGCGCGCCCTCCCTCCCCAAATGCCGAATAGAATGGGATCAAAGGGCCTCCCGGCCCTTTGCAGGGGGATCCAAGGGGGACAGCGTCCCCCTTGGGCAGGCCTTACCGCGTGCAAGGCGCCCGGGCGCTACCGCGTCAGCGGCCGGTATTTGATACGGTGCGGCTCGGCGGCGTCCTGGCCCAGGCGGCGGCGCTTGTCTTCTTCGTAGGCCTGGAAGTTGCCTTCGAACCATTCGACATGGCTGTCGCCCTCGAAGGCGAGGATATGGGTGGCCAGGCGGTCGAGGAACCAGCGGTCATGGGAGATGACCACGGCGCAGCCGGCGAATTCCATCAGCGCCTCTTCCAGGGCGCGCAGCGTATCGACGTCGAGATCGTTGGTCGGCTCGTCGAGCAGGATGACGTTGGCTTCGGATTTCAGCATCTTCGCCAGATGCACGCGGTTGCGCTCACCGCCGGAGAGGATGCCGACCTTCTTCTGCTGGTCCGCGCCCTTGAAGTTGAAGGCGCCGACATAGGCGCGCGAGGCGATGGTGCGCTTGCCGAGATAGATCACATCGGTGCCGCCGGAGATTTCCTCCCAGACATTCTTATTGTCATCCAGGCTGTCGCGGGACTGGTCGACATAGCCGAGCTTCACCGTCTCGCCGATTTTCAGCGCCCCGGAATCCGGCTTTTCGGCGCCGGTGATCATCTTGAACAGGGTCGATTTACCAGCGCCGTTGGGGCCGATGACGCCGACAATGCCGCCCGGCGGCAGCTTGAAATTCAGCCCGTTGATCAGCTCGCGGTCGCCGAAGCCCTTGCAGAGATCCTGCGCCTCGATGACGGTGCCGCCCAGGCGCGGGCCGGGGGGGATGACGATTTCCGCGACGCCGCCGGCCAGCTCCTGGGACTTGGCCAGCATTTCCTCATAGCGCTGGATACGCGCGCGGGATTTGGTCTGGCGGGCCTTGGCGGAGGCGTTGATCCATTCCCGCTCCTCGGCCAAAGCGCGCTGGCGGGAGGATTCCTCTTTCTCTTCCTGGGCCAGGCGCTTCTGCTTCTGCTCCAGCCAGGAGGAGTAATTGCCCTCATACGGGTAGCCGCGGCCGCGCTCGATTTCCAGGATCCAGTTGGTGACATTGTCCAGGAAGTAGCGATCATGGGTGATCAGAATGACGGTGCCGGTGTAATTCTCCAGCGTCCGCTCCAGCCAGGCCACCGATTCCGCGTCCAGATGGTTGGTCGGCTCATCGAGCAGCAGGATGTCGGGCTTCTCCAGCAGCAGGCGGCACAGCGCCACGCGGCGCTTCTCACCGCCGGAGAGCTTGTCCACGGGAGAGTCGGAGGGCGGGCAGCGCAGCGCGTCGAGCGCGATCTCGATCTGCCGGTCCAGATCCCAGCCATCCTTGGTGTCGATGATTTCCTGCAGCTTGGCCTGTTCGGCCAGCAGGTCGTTCATCTTGTCGTCGTCCATCGGCTCCATGAAGGCTTCGGAGATCTCATTGAAGCGCTTCAGCGCCGCGCGGACCTCCTGGAACGCCTCGGCGACGTTCTCGCCGACGGTCTTGCTCGCATCGAGCTGCGGCTCCTGGGCCAGATAGCCCACCTTCACGCCCTCGGCCGCCCAGGCCTCGCCGCCATATTCGGTCTCGATCCCCGCCATGATTTTCAGCAGGGTCGATTTACCGGCGCCATTGACGCCCAGCACGCCGATCTTCACGCCCGGGAGGAAGGAGAGGGTGATGCCCTTGAACACCTCACGCCCGCCCGGATAGGCCTTCGTGAGATCCTTCATCACATACACATATTGATAAGCGGCCATCGGCGATCCTACTAAACGCGGTTGCCCAGGGTATAGTTGCAGCCGGGGGCGGCTTCAACCTGCCCCTGGCTTGGCGCCCCTCTGCCTCTGCGATAGATTTGAAATGACAAGGACCGGGGGGCGCTGATGCGGGTGGGATGCGTGCTGATGCAACGCAACGAGGTCAACGCGCTGGAGCCCTGGCTGCGCTACCACGCGCATCTTTTCGGCATGGAAAATCTCTGCGTCATCGATCACGGCTCGACCCACCCGAAGGTGCTGAACACGCTGTCCTGGTACGAGCTGGAGGGGGTGAAGGTCATCCGCCTGCCGGCGGAGGCGGATTTTCACCTGCAAGGTGAATTCATGACCGCGGCGATGCGCGAGATGAATGCCCGGGACGAATATGATTTTCTGCTGCCCATCGATTGCGATGAATTCCTGGCCATGCGCCGGGAGGATGGCAGCTTTACCTGCCAGCGCGATGAGATTCTGCGCTGCCTGGCCTCCTGCATCGGCCGGCAAGAGACGTTTGAGATCAAGCAGAACCTGCTGAATATTCTAGGGCAGCCCGGTCGCTATTGGGTGTTGCCGTATCAGAAAGTGTTTTTTCGGGCCGCAGCATCGGCACCTTATGCCACGGGTCGCACCAGGACATATCCGGGCGTGACAACGGGCTGCTGGAAACGCCCTTGGTCTTTGTGCATTTCCATCACAAGCCCTGGGACGAACAGATCAAGGCCAGCAAGGAAAAACTGCGCCATTTCGTCGATGTGGAGGACGAAGCGGCCTTGGCTGACTTCAAAGGTCTAGGCTGGCATCTTTTGGTGCATATGAGAGAGGGAGAGGCCGCCTATAACGAGATGATGCGCGACGGCCCCGGGCTGGGGCGGGTGGACGGCCTGCTGCCCTTGTTCAGCCAGCTCCACATCAACCCGCTTTTCACCGAACAGCCCGTCCCCTGAAGCGCCATCGAACAATATGCGTTCAGGCCGGCGCCGCGCCATCGCGGCCGTCAGCCCGTCCCCTTCATGCTGCCCGCGCCGTGATCATATGGATCACCGCCGGCACCCGCACGCCGCCATCCGCCGCTGGGCTGGTATAGGCCGGCAGGGAAGCGCGGATGGCGGCGCGGATCGTCTCACGCTGCGCGGCGGAAGCCTGTTTTTCATCCAGCAATGCCCCGCTCGGTCCCATGAAGCAGGCAATCGCCGCCTCCTCCTCCAGCGAGACGCCGTTCAGCGCGATCTCGACCGCCTCGATCTTCGGGGCCCGCCATCCGGCCTGGGTGAGAATCGCCGTCACATAATCAGCATCATCGAAGGCGAGCGGCCCGCTGGCATGCGGCTGGCGTGGCGCGCCGGGGCCGAGCAGCGCCTCCACCAGCTCAAGCGGCCTGCGCCAATGTTCATTGCGCGCCAGCGGCGCCCAGGCGGCGCAGGCCAGCCGCGCCCCCGGCGCCGCCCCCGCCCGCAAATTCGCAAAGGCGGCGACGGGATCATCGAAAAACATCACCCCGAAGCGCGACAGCAGCACCTCCGGCGCCGGGTCGAACCGCTCGGTCTGCGCATCGCCGAGCCGGAAGCTGACATTTTCGATCTGCCGCGCCAAAGCATGCCCCCGCGCGGTCTCGATCATCGGCGCGGATATATCGATGCCGGTCACCCGTCCCGCTGTCCCGACGGCCTGTGCCGCCTCCAGGCTGGTCAGCCCGGCGCCGCAGCCAATATCCAGCACGCTCTCCCCCGGCCGCAGCGCCGCCGCCGCGATCACCGCCGCACTCACCGGCGCCAGCCGCGCCTCCATCGCGCCGCCCAGACTCACCCATTTCGGGCCGCCCACCTGGTTCCAATAGGTTTTCTGTGTCTCATTCGCCATGCGCCGCGCCCTTGCTTATGCCTTGGGCCGCGGCGTGCCCGCTGGCCCAGGCCCATTGGAAATTATAGCCGCCGAGCCAGCCGGTCACGTCCACCGCCTCGCCGATAAAATACAGCCCAGGCACCAGCTTGCTGCCGCAATCGCGCGAGTTCAAGCTGCTCGTCGCCACCCCGCCGGCGGTCACTTCCGCCTTGGCGAAGCCTTCGGTGCCGCTGGGCTGAAAGGCGAATTGATGCAGCTGGGCCCCCAGCGCGCGCAGCGTCTTGTCGGGCAGATCGGCGAGATTGCCAGGATATGGCGCCGCCAGATGCGCCGCCAGCCGTGCCGGCAAAACCTCCCCCAGCAGCGCCTTCAGCCCCGCCTTGGCGCGGCTGCGCTTGGCGGCGGGCAGCGCCTCTTGCAGATTTTGCTCCGGCGCGAAATCCACCTCCAGCCGCCCCTCCGGCGCCAGATAGGAGGAGGCCTGCAGCACCGCCGGGCCGGACAGGCCGCGATGGGTGAACAGCAGATTCTCCCGGAACGTCACCTTGCCGGCCCGCGCCAGCACCGGCGCGGAGACCCCGGCCAGCGCGCCGATCCAAGGCTCGTCGCAGAGCAGCGGCACCAAAGCGGGGCGGGGGGCGACCACATCATGTCCGAACTGGCGCGCCAGCCGGTAGGCGAAATCGCTCGCCCCGAGTTTGGGGATCGACAGCCCGCCGGTGGCGATGACGAGGTTGGCGGCGCTGACCCGGCCATGCGAGGTCTCGACATGAAACACGCCGTCATGCGTCACCGCGTCCACGCCGCAGCCGGTGCGCAGCTCTGCCCCCTGCAGCCGGGCCAGCAGCAGCGCCACGATCTGCCGGGCCGAGCCGTCGCAAAAAAGCTGCCCCAGCGTTTTCTCATGCCAGGCGATGCCCGCCGCCTCCACCAGCGCCAGGAAATCCCGCGGGGTGAAGCCAGCCAGCGCGGATTTGGCGAAATGCGGATTGGCGCTGAGGAAATTCCTGGCGCTGACATCGAGATTGGTAAAATTGCAGCGCCCGCCGCCGGAGATTAAAATCTTTCGGCCCGGCTCCGGCCCGTGCTCCAGCACCAGCACGCGCCGCCCGGCCTGGGCGGCGCTGCCGGCACAAAACAGCCCCGCCGCACCGGCCCCGATGATGATCGCGTCATACAGATCTCGCATGGCGGGGTTCCTAGAGTGTTTTTCATCAGATGAAAAACACTCTCGCTTTTTCTTTGCGAGCAATTTCAATTATCTGATCTGAACCTTCCGGTTCAGATCAGATGATGATTGCTCTCCCCCTTTGCCTTGGCCAGGGCCAGGAATTGCCGCACGGCGGGGGAGTGCTCGCTCCTGCGGCTGGCCAGCATCAGGGTCGAATCCAGCCGCAACCCGTCGATCTCGCGCAGCGCGATGCCGGGCATGCCCAGGCTTTTCGCGGGTTCCGGCAGCAGCCCCAGCGCCAGCCCGGCGGCCACGGCGGTGAGCACGGTGATGAAATCGCGCACCGGGGTGAGGAATTCCGGGGTGAACCCGCCAGCCTGCCCCAGCGCCCGCAGCCTGGCCAGAAACCCCGCCTCCTCGCCAAAATGCGGCAGGATGAATTTCTCGCCCTTCAACATCTCCGGCGTCAGCCGCTCCGCCCGCGCCAGCGCGCTGCCCGCCGCCAGCGCCAGCAGCAGCACATCATGCTTTAACGGAAACACCGCCACCTCCGGCGGATAATCCGCCCGGGCCCGCAGCAGCCCGATATCGAGCCGCCCGGCCGCGATCTCCTGCAGCTGGCGCGGCGTTTCCATCTCATGCAGATGGATCTCCACACCCGGCGCCGCCTGATGATAGCGCCTTACCAGCGCCGAGGCGGTGCCATCCCAGGCTGCCGAGGCGACGAAGCCGATCTCCAGCCGCCCGATCTCACCGCGCGCCGCCCTGCGCCCCAGCGCCTCGCCCCGGGCCGCCTGGCGCAGAATCGCCCGCGCCTCGGGCAGAAACAGAGCCCCCGTCGTGGTCAGCGCCACCTGGCTGCGCTTGCCGCGATTGAATAATTTCGCGCCCAGATCCGTCTCCAGCCCGGCCAGCAGCCGCGAGACGCCGGATTGCGCCAGCCCCAGCCGTTCCGCCGCCCGGGCAAAATGCAGCTCCTCCGCCAGCACCTCGAAACAGCGCAATTCCCGCAATTCCATTTTTAATCCGATTTTCGCATCATAATCGTCACTTTAATGCGCTTGCCTGTCCGGCGCCAGCGCGGCACTCTCCCGCCACGCCAAGATTAGGGAGAAAGCGCCATGGCCAAAGGCAAGATGGCTTCGTTCGATTGGGCCGACCCGCTGCGCCTGGAAGCGGAGCTGAGCGAGGAGGAGCGGGCGATCCGCGACACCGCCCATGCCTACGCCCAGGAGAAGCTGCAGCCGCGCGTGCTGATGGCCTTCCGCGAGGAGCGCTTCGACCGCGAGATCATGAATGAGCTGGGCGAACTCGGCCTGCTCGGCGCCACCCTCTCCAGCCATGATTGCGCGGATGTCTCCTATGTCGCCTACGGGCTGATCGCGCGTGAGATCGAGCGGGTGGATAGCGGCTATCGCTCCGCCTATTCGGTGCAATCCTCGCTGGTGATGTACCCAATCTACGCGTTCGGCTCGGACGCGCAGAAGGATAAATATCTGCCGAAACTGCGCACCGGCGAATGGGTCGGCTGCTTTGGCCTCACCGAGCCCGATGCCGGCTCGGACCCGGCCTCGATGCGCACCACCGCGAAAAAGGTCGATGGCGGCTATCTGCTCTCCGGCTCGAAAACCTGGATCAGCAATTCCCCGATCGCCGATCTTTGCGTGGTCTGGGCCAAGGATGAGGCCGGGGATATTCGCGGCTTCATCGTCGAGCGCGGCGCCAAGGGGCTGAGCACGCCGAAGATCGAAGGCAAGGTCAGCTTGCGCGCCTCCATCACCGGCATGATCATGCTGGATGAGGTTTTCGTCCCCGACGACGCCATGCTGAACGTGAAAGGCCTGCGCGGCCCGTTCTCCTGCCTCAATAATGCCCGCTACGGCATCGCCTGGGGCGCGCTGGGGGCCGCGGAATTCTGCTGGCACCAGGCGCGGGATTATACGCTGAACCGCAAAATGTTCGGCCGCCCGCTCGCCGCCACCCAGCTCATCCAGAAGAAGCTCGCGGATATGCAAACCGAAATCACCATCGGCCTGCATGCGGTGCTGCGGTTGGGCCGGCTGATGGATGCGGGCGAGGCCGCGCCGGAGATGATCTCCCTGCTCAAGCGCAATAATTGCGGCAAGGCGCTGGATGTCGCCCGTCAGGCGCGCGACATGCTGGGCGGCAACGGCATCGCCGACGAATATCACGTCATCCGCCACATGGTGAATCTGGAAACGGTGAACACCTATGAAGGCGCGCATGATGTGCACGCGCTGATCCTGGGGCGCGCCCAGACCGGCCTCGCCGCCTTCTGATGGGCCCGCTTTCGGGCTATAAAATTCTCGATCTCAGCCGGGTTCTCGCCGGCCCCTGGGCGTCGCAGATCTTCGCGGATCTCGGCGCCGAGGTGATCAAGATCGAGCGCCCCGGCAAGGGTGACGATACCCGCGCCTGGGGCCCGCCTTTTGTCGAGGAGAGCGGCATCTCCGCCTATTTCTGCGCCGCCAATCGCGGCAAGAAATCTGTGGCGATCGACATGTCCAAACCGGAAGGCCAGGCGCTGATCCGCCGGCTGGCGGCAAAAGCCGATGTGGTGCTGGAGAATTTCAAATTCGGCGGCTTGGCGAAATTGGGCCTGGGGCCTGAGGATTTGCTCACGCTGAACCCGCGTCTGGTCTATTGCTCGATCACCGGCTTCGGCCAGACCGGCCCCTACCGCAACCGTGCCGGCTACGACTTTTTGATGCAGGGCATGGGCGGGCTGATGAGTGTCACCGGCGCGCCGGATGGCGAGCCGATGAAGGCCGGCGTCGCCGTGGTCGATGTCTTCACCGGGCTTTATGCCAGCAACGCGGTGATGGCGGCCTTGCTGGAACGCGAACGCTCAGGGCTGGGCCAGCATATCGATCTTGCCTTGTTCGATGTGCAGATCGCCACCATGGCCAACCAGATTTCCTCCTACCTGGTCTCCGGCGCGCAACCGCCGCGGCTGGGCAATGCGCATCCTTCCATCGTGCCCTACCAGGTCTTCCCGACGCTGGATGGGCATCTGATCCTCGCCATCGGCAATGACGACCAGTTCGCCCGCTTCGTCACATTGGCGGGGGCGCCTGAACTTTCCCAGGATGAGCGCTTCGCCACCAACCCGGCGCGGGTGAAACACCGCGCCATTTTGGTACCGCTGCTGGAGACGCTGCTGGCCGCGCGCACCACCAAGGATTGGACGGAAGCGTTGGAAGCTTTCGGCATTCCCGGTGGCCCGATCAACGAATTTGCCGATATCGACGCGGACCCGCAGGTGCAGGCGCGCGGCATTTTCAAAACGTTGGCACCGGGCCTGCGCGGTGTCGCCAGCCCGATGCGCTTTTCGCGCTCGGAGGTCGCGGATGACCGCCCGCCGCCGCGCCTGGGGGCTGACACAGACGAAGTCCTGGCGTCGGTGCTGGAGCTTTCCGAAACAGAACGCAGCGCCCTGCGCGACAACAAGATCATCTCATAAAGAAAAAGCCCGGCGCTCCCATACGCCGGGCTTTTTCCTTAACGATCCCGCTTCAGCATAAACCCAGCCATATCTTCGATCCCGAGTCCCCTCGTATTTTCCCTATTCGGTCAAGGGGTTCACTCGCCGCAGGCACGCGCCCTTTACCGAACAGGGAAAATACGCAGACAATCCAAAATCGAAGCATGCTGACGGCCCCGCCCTCAGAGCTTAATCACCGCTTTCCCCGAAGCATTATCCACAAAACTGCCAATCTGCCCGCAGGACGGGCAAGCGCAATACCAGCTCTCGCTTTGCGTCTGGCAGGATGTGCAGCGCCAGGCCGGCCGTACGGACGGGGCAGGGCGGTTCTCAAGCGCGGCCAAAATCCCCGCCGCGCGCCCATCCTCATTGCCGGCTTTCAGCGCGGCCTCGGCATGGCGCTTGGCCTCGCCGGTCAGCTTCGCCGCCAACGCGGTTTCACCCAGCAGCAGCTCGGACTCCATGTGCCCAGGATAAAACGAAGCCAATTGCGCCGCTTCCTGCGCGCGGGCCAGGGGGGGCGCCTCAGGGCTCAGCCAAGCCGCCGCCAGCAGCCGATGCGGCGCCGCCTGCCAGCCTTTCTGCAGCGTCTTGCGCGCCGCCCGCTCTTTGCCCAAAGCCCGCAGGCAAACCGCCAGCCTGGCCAGCGCCACCGGCGAGGCCGGGTCCGCCTTCACCGCCTGTTTGGCGAATTCCAGCGCCAGCTTCGGCGTCTGTGCCTGTTCGCAAGCCGCCACCGCCAGCGCCGCGCGGGCCTGCGGGCTCTGGGTCAGGCGCAGCGCCCCGGCATAATTCTGCTCGCGCACCGCCAGGGCCAGACGCTGCTCGCGCGTCCAGGCCCCGCCCGGATAGGCCTCTTCGGCCTCTTGCGCCTGCCTGGCCGCTTCCTCAATCCGGCCGGCCTTCAAACTGTCCCGCAACAGCCCCTGATGGCCGAGGAACTTCATCTCGGCGCTGCGGGTCAGCTTTTCATAGGCCAGCCGCGCCTGCTCATCCTGACCGGAGAGCCGCGCCGCCTCGGCATTCAGCCATTGCACGAAACCGGTATCGCCCAGGGCCGCGCGCGCCTTCACCGCCGCCGCGCGCGCACCGCTGCCATCGCCGGCGGCCACCGCCACCAGCCCGCGCTGCAGCGCCAATTCGCCCGCACGCTGCCGCCGCGCCCCGCGCCAGCCGGCAACCCGGCCCGGCGCCCGGCGCAGCCCGCCCAGCACCCGCACCAGAATCACCAGAACCGCCACCACCACCAGCAGCAACAGCAGCGCCACCGGGGCGGAGCTGTCGATCCGGTAGCTGCCGATATCGGCGCTGAACACACCCGGCAGGCTCGCCACCCACCAGGCGAAACTCAGAATAACCGCCGCGACGATGCAGAATTTCAGCGCCTTCCACATGCGCTATTGCCCCTGCTGGGCCATCTGCGCCAGCGCCTGCCGGGCAGCGAGAAGCTGGCGTGCCGGGGTCAGCCAGCTCGCCATCGCCGCCTGGGTGGGTGGGCTCAGCCGGTCCAGCGCCGCCACCGCCTGGGCCAGATCGTCATTCGCCAGCGCCGCCTTGGCCTTGTTCAGCGCCGCCGCCGCCGGCGGGCCGAAAATCACATGCTCGCCGTTGGAGATGGTGATCAACCCTTCCAGCCGCAGCTTCACCTGCGCCCAGAACCCTGCCTGGCCATTATTCGCCAGGCTCGCCGCCTCGGCATTGCGCGCGGCGGCGGGGAAGCTTTCGCGCAGCTGCGCCATGGTCGGCGGGGCGGCATCCGCGAACACGCCCAGGGCCGGCGGGGCGTTGCGCACCACGCCGAGCGGCTGACCGCTCTCCAGCGCCATCCGCGCCGCGGCGACATCATTCAGCTGCGCCATGCGCGCCGTCAGCTTGCCGAGATCCTGCGCATTCGCCTGCAAGGCCGCCAGCGCGCCATGGTCGGCGGACATCTGGCCCTGCATCGCATTCACCTGCGCCGCCAAAGCCGCCTGCTTCTGGGCGATCTGCGCCTGCGCATTGATCAGATCCGCCACTGGCGAGGTCTTCGCCGCCGCCGCGCGCATATCCGCGACCTGGCTTTGCAGCACGGCGAGATTGGTCTTGTCGGCCTGATGCGCCTGCTGCTGGGCGAAGAGATAGCCCTCGCCGGCCGCCAGAATCACGAACCCGGCGCTAAACCAGAGCGGCCAGGCGCTGCGGCGGGGCTTGGCGGGCGGCACGGCGGTAGAGGCTGGCACAGGCGCGGGCTCAGGCGCCGGCAGGGCCAGGGGGGCTGGCGTCTCCTTGCCGGTCTCAGGGCTGGTCGGTCCCGTTTCGCTCATGCCAGCAACGCCATTAAATCCGCCTCCGTCGGTGCTCTTGCTATCAGAATGGCGGCCCAGGGCAGTCCCTGCAACCCCTTGGCGACGTTTTGGCTCAGCGCATAGGCCCGCATCCCCGCCGTGCCCAATGGCTGCAAACGCGCGAAAGCCCGCGCCGTCTCGGCGGAATAAAACAAAACGCCATCGAAATCTCGTGCCGCCAGCCTGTCCCGGATTTCATCCGGCATCACCCGCAACGGCGAGACGGTATAAACCCGCCGCCGCAACACCGAAAATCCGGCCGCGCGCAGATCCGCCGCCAGTTTCTGCCCGTGCCGCTCGCCCACCGTGAGCACATGCAGCCCCGGCACGTTGCGCGCGATCACCAGCTTCGTCAGCGCCTCGGCATCGCCCTGCGCGCTCTCCACCCGGGTAAACCCTGCCTCGCGCAGCTTCGCCGCCGTGGCATCGCCCACACAGAATACCGGCACGCCATGCAGCCGTGCGGGCAAGGAAGGCACCGCCTGGCCGGAGGTGACGATCAGCGCCGCCGGGTGCGGCGGCAGCCGGGCGGGGACGGGGGTGATGGCAAGGCAGGGCAGGGCGGTGGGCTCATGCCCCAGTCCCGCCAGCCTCTGGACGGTGGCGCTGGCCCCGGGCTCAGGCCGGGTGACCAGCAGCCTCACGGCGCGAAAATATCCTCAGGGCTGTCCGCCTTCAGCGAGGCGCCCAGCTCCGCGCCCAGCGCCTCGGCCTCCGCCACCGCGCCGGTCAGGCTGCGCTTGAGCAGGAAGGAGCCATCCGCCCGCGCCACCAGCCCGGTCAGATGCAGAGACCCATCCTCCAGCAGCCGCGCATACCCGCCGATCGGCGTGCGGCAGGAGCCATCCAGCGCCCCCAGCAAGGCCCGCTCCGCCCGGCTCACCGCCCGCGCCTCGGCATCCTCGATCCCGGCCAGCAGCGAGAGCAGCTCCTCATCCGCGCTGCGCACGGTGATGCCGACAATGCCTTGGCAGGCGGCGGGCACCATCTGCTCCGGGCTCAACAGCACGCTGGCTTTCTCCGCCAGCCCCAGCCGGCGCAGCCCGGCATAGGCCAGCAGCGTCGCATCCAGCTCGCCGCCCTCAACCTTGCCCAGGCGGGTGCCGACATTGCCGCGCAGCAGGGTGAAATTCAGATCCGGCCGCGCATATTTCAGCTGCGATTGCCGGCGCACGCTGGCCGAGCCCACCAGCGCCCCTTGCTTCAGCGCCCCAAACGGGTCCGCCGGATCGATCACCGCGCCGGGCGGCAAAATCAGCGCATCGCGCGCATCCTCGCGCTTGAGCGTGCAGGCCAGCGCGATGCCATCGGGCAGCGTCGTCTCCAGATCCTTCAGGCTATGCACCGCGAAATCGATGCTGCCCGCCAGCAGCTGCTCATGGATTTCCTTGGCGAACAGCCCCTTGCCGCCAATCTCCGCCAGCGGGCGGTGCTGCACCGCATCGCCGGTGGTGACGATGATATGCTCCTCAAACACGCTCATCCCGCGCAGCACCGGGCAGAAGCTGCTGATGCGCTCAAGGAAATGTTCGGTCTGCTGACGCGCCAGCGGCGAGCCCCGGGTGCCGACCTTCAAAGGCAGGTTGCGCTTATGCGGCTGCACGGCGGGGGCGGGGGGCGTTTCGGTTTTCACGCGCGTGGTCTAGATCGTAGGGCATGGAAAGAAAAGACGATGCGCCGATTTTGGGCATTGAAAGCTCCTGCGACGAGACCGCCGCGGCGATTCTGGCCCCTGACGGCCGGATTCTCGCCGAGCTGGTGCTGAGCCAGATCGAGGATCACGCGGCCTTTGGCGGGGTGGTGCCGGAGATCGCCGCGCGGGCGCATCTGGCGGCTCTGGACGCGATGGTGCGCCAGGCTCTGCGCGAAACCGGGCTGGGCTTCGCGGACCTCGCCTGCATCGCCGCCACCGCCGGGCCGGGGCTGATCGGCGGGCTGCTGGTGGGCAGCGGCTATGCCAAGGGCGCGGCGCTGGCGGCCGGGGTGCCGTATCTGGCCATCAATCATCTGGAGGCACACGCCCTCACCGCCCGGCTGCCCGGCCAGGCCAGCGCGCCGGTGGCGTTTCCGTATCTGCTGCTGCTGCTCTCCGGCGGCCATAGCCAATGCGTCGCGGTGGACGGCGTGGGACGCTACCGCCTGCTCGGCGCCACGCTGGATGACGCGGTGGGCGAAGCCTTCGACAAAACCGCCAAGCTGCTCGGCCTGCCTTATCCCGGCGGCCCGGCGCTGGAGGCGCTGGCCCGCGAGGGCGATGCCAGCGCGGTGAAGCTGCCCCGCCCGCTGCTCGGCCGCGAAGGCTGTGATTTCTCCTTCTCCGGCCTGAAAACCGCCATCGCCCAGTTGCTCGCTGTGGAGCCGCCCGGCGCGCTGCCCCGCGCCCGTGCCGCCGACATCGCCGCCAGCTTCCAGGCCTGCATCACCGATATTCTGGGCGACCGGCTGCGCCACGCTTTGGCCATGCTGCCGCAGGCCAGCGCCGTCATCCTCGCCGGCGGGGTGGCCGCCAACCAGGCGATCCGCGCGCGCCTCGCCGAGGTCGCGGCGCAGGCCGGCAAACCGCTCAACGCCCCGCCTTTGCGCCTGTGCACGGATAATGCGGTGATGGTCGCCTGGGCCGCCATCGAGCGCCTGCGCCAGGGCGAGACCTCATCCCTCGACACACCCTGCAAGCCCCGCTGGCCGCTGGATACGCTATGAATTACCGCCATATCTACCACGCCGGCAATTTCGCCGACGTGATGAAGCACGCTCTGTTGCTGCGCCTGCTGGCGGCGCTGCAACGCAAGCCCAAGCCGTTTCTGGTGCTCGACACCCATGCCGGCCTCGGCGCCTATGATGTCACCAGCGAACAGGCGGAGAAAACCGGGGAATGGCGGGACGGCATCGGCCGGCTGCTGGATGCCCCGCCGCCGGCCTTGGCGGATTATGTCGCAACCATCCGCCGTCTCGGCCTCTATCCCGGCTCGCCTCTGTTCGCCGTCGCAGCGCTGCGATCCACGGACCGGCTGATCGCCTGCGAGCTGCACCCGGAAGACGCCCAGATCCTGCGCCGCAGCTTGCGCCCTTACGCCAACGCCGCCGCGCATGAGCGCGATGGCTATGAGGCGCTGGGCGCCTTCCTGCCGCCTCCGGAAAAGCGCGCTTTGGTGCTGATCGACCCGCCTTTCGAACGGCCGGACGAATTTTCCCATCTCGCCAAAACCCTCGCCGCCGCCTGGCGGAAATTCCCCAGCGGCGTCTATGTCGTCTGGTACCCGATCAAGCATCGCGCCCCGGTGCGGGGGTTTTTCGAAGCGCTGCGATTGGCGGGGGTGAGGGACCTCGTCGCCGCCGAGCTGCTGCGCCGGCCCGATACCGATCCCACCCGCCTCAACGGCGCCGGGCTGGCCATCATCAACCCGCCTTTCGGCTTCGAGGCCGAGGCGCTGCCGATTCTCGAAGCCTGCCGCGACGCGTTCGGCGAGGCCGGGGCGAGCCTGGCGCTGGAGCGTATCATCCATGAATAAATCCATCGCGGTGATCGGCGCCGGGGCCTGGGGCACGGCGCTGGCCATCCTGCTCGCCCAGACCGGCAAGGATGTCACGCTATGGGCGCGCGATGCGCGCAAGGCGGAGGCGATGCGGGAGGCGCGGGAAAATCCCCGCCTGCCGGGGGCGCGTTTTCCGGAGAGCCTGCGCGTCACCGCCCGGATGCCGACCGCCGATATATTGCTGCTGGCGGTGCCGATGCAGAATCTGCGCGCCATCCTGCCCAGCCTGCCGCCGGGCCCGCCTCTGGTGCTGTGCTGCAAGGGGCTGGAGACGGGCAGCCTGGCGCTGCCGCCGGAGATCGTCGCGCCGCGCCCCTGCGCCATCCTCACCGGCCCGAATTTCGCCCATGAAATCGCCGCCCGACTGCCCGCCGCCGCCGTTTTGGCGACTCCGGATGCGAGCTTGCGGGCCGATCTCATCGCGTCCCTGCACACGCCGAGCTTTCGCCTCTATGGCGCGGCCGACATGATCGGCGCGGCCCTGGGCGGGGCGGCGAAAAATGTCATCGCCATCGCCGCCGGGGTGGTGATGGGGGCGGGGCTGGGCGAGAATGCCCGCGCCGCCCTGATCACCAGGGGGCTGGCCGAAATCGCCCGGCTGGCCGAGGCGCTGGGCGGCAAGCCCGAGACCATCGCCGGCCTCTCCGGGCTGGGCGATCTGCTGCTCACCTGCACCGGCGCCAGCAGCCGCAATTATTCGCTGGGCTTCGGGCTCGGGCAGGGGCGCGCCCTGGCGGAGATTTTGGGCGCGCGCGCGGCGGTGACGGAAGGCGTGCTCACCGCCCCGGCCTTGCTCGCCCGCGCCGCGCGCGCCAAGGTTGAGATGCCGATCACCCAGGCCGTGACAAATCTGCTGTCCGGTGAAATGAATGTGACGCAGACCATGGCGGCGCTGATGGGCCGCGCCTTGAAGGATGAATGATGCGGCGTCTCTGCCTCCTGTCCAGCCTCGCCTTCCTTGCCGCCGCGCCGGCATTCGCCGATGCGCCGCCCGCCCTGGCGGCCTGCGAGAGCCATGACCCCGCCGCCGCCCTGCAAGGCTGCGGCGCCGTCCTCGATGCCGGGCAGGATATGGAGGCCTATGATTTCGAGGCCTATAATAACCGCGCTCTGGCCGAGATGGCGCTGCGCCAGCCGCAGCCGGCGCTGGCGGACGCCTTGGCCGGCATCGCCCTCAACCCCGAGAATGGCGGCATCCATGTCACGCTGGCGCGCGCCTATCTGGCTTTGCACCAGCTGCCCGCGGCGCTGGCGGCGGTGAACCAGGCGCGGGCCTTGATCCCCAACAGCCCGGGGCCGCTGGTGCTGCGCGGCGAGATCGAACTCTCCGGCAATGATTGGCGCGCTGCCCTGGCCGACCAGAACGCCGCCCTCGCCCTCGCCCCCGATGACGATGCCGCGCTGATCGACCGCGCCATGGCCGAGCTGGCGACCGGCGACATGGCAAGCGCCCTGGCGGATGCCAACCAGGCCGCGTCCCTGGGTAGTGCCGATCCGCGCGTGCATCTGATCCGCGGCATCGCCGCCGCCGCCGCCGGCCATAGCGAGGAGGCGCTGCGCGAGGATAACGCGCTGCTGCAGGCCCGCCCCGACGATGCGCTGGGGCTGGCGGCGCGCTCCGAGGTGGAGGCGCGGCTGGGCCAGTTCCCCGCCGCCCTGGCCGATGCCAGCCGCGCCATCGCCCTGACCCCGTCCGCGTCCGGCCCCTATGTGGACCGCGCCTTCACCGAGCTGCAGATGCGCGATTTCCCCGCCGCCCTGGCGGATGCGCAAAAGGCCGCGCAACTCAACCCGCGCGACGCCGCCGCCTTCACCGACAAATCCCTGGCTGAAGCCGCGCTCGAACGGCCGGACGCCGCCCTGGCGGACGCCAACCAGGCGGTGACGCTGGACCCTGGCAACGCCGTCGGCTTCGATGCGCGGGCCAGCGCCGCCTTGCAGAAGAACGAGCTGACGGCGGCCTTGGCGGATGAGAGCCATGCGATCAGCCTCTCCCCCTCTAATCCCAGATTCTATGAAAAACGCGCGCTGATCGAGCTGGCCGCGCATCAGCCGCAACCGGCGCTGGCGGATCTTGGCAGCGCCATCGCCTTCGCGCCGGGTGATGCGCTGCTCTACCTCCAGCGCGCCGGGGTGGAGGAGCAGCTCAAGCAGCCGGACGCCGAGATCAAGGATCTCTCCCAGGCGGTGGAGAAGGCCGACGGCGACCCGAAGCTGCTCTACCATGTGCTGCTGCTGCGCGCCGGCACCTATAGCCAGATGCACAAGCCCGATCTGGCCTTGCAGGACGTCACCCGCGCCATCGCCCTCGACGCCAAGGCCCCGCAAGCCTACGCCGCCCGGGCGCTGCTGGAGCAGGCGGGCGGCCAGACCAGTGCCGAGATCGCCGATGACAGCAAGGCGATCAGCCTCGATCCCCGCTATCAGCCCGCTTATGAGGACCGCGCCATCGCCTATGGCAACGCGCATAAATATGCCGAGGCCGCCGCCGATGAGGGGCAGCTTCTGAAACTGCGCCCGAACTCCGCGCCGGATCTGAATAATCGCTGCTGGTTCCTGGCGCTGGATGGCAAGCTCAGCGAGGCGCTGAGCGATTGCCAGCAGGCGCTGAGCCTGAATGCCAGTGACGCGGCGACGCAGGATTCCACCGGCTATGTCTATCTGAAGCTGAAGGACGCCAAGAGGGCCATCGCCGCCTACGACCAGGCGCTGAAACTCGACCCGCATCTGGCCAGCTCCCTCTATGGCCGCGGCCTGGCCGAGCAGGAAGAGGGCGATCAGGAGGCCAGCAAGGCGGATCTCGCGCTGGCGCGGCAATATGATCCGCAGATCGAGCAGGAGTTCGGAAGCTGATGGCGGGCATGACCGGCGCGCCTTGCACCCAGCCGCGCCACGGGTTGAACGGTGCGACGCTGCCGCCGCGCTGAGCTGATCCTTCTTCCGCTGGCGGGCCTCCTGCTCGTCCTGGCGGCCTGGCTGCGCGGCCCGGAATATGACGAGGCCTATTCGATCTTCCTGACCGCCGGCCATGCCCGGCCGCCCTGGCCGCAAGGCGTGTTCACCGCCGGCAGCGTGCGCTGGCTCTACGCCCCGCACGGCAATTTGGCGCAGATCGCGCATGATCTGCGCCAGGGCGATGTGCATCCGCCGCTTTATTTCTGGCTGCTGGAACTCTGGCGCCGCGTCGCCGGGGCGGGGTGGTTCACCGCCCGGTTGCTCTCCGTCGGCTTCACCCTGGCGGGGCTGGCGGGGCTGGCGCGCCTCGCCCGGCGGCGCGCCGCGGCGGTGGCGCCGGTGCTGATGCTGGCGCTGCTCTCCTACGGGTTTCTCTATACCGGCATCCTGGCGCGGCCGTTCGCGCTGGCGCAGGCGCTGGATATCTGGGCCGTCTATGCGCTGCTGCAAGGCGGGGCGCGCGGGGCGATCCTGGCCGGTCTTTGTTTCGGCGCCGCCGCCTTCAGCGATTATCTGGCGGTGTTCACGGCTGGCCCGGCGCTGCTCTGGCTGGCCGCCCGCGCGCCGCGCCGCGCCGCCTTGCTGGCTGCCGCGATGCTGCCCTTCCTCGCCGGCTGTGTCTGGTTTTTCCTCGCCCAGCACGGATCGCGCGGCGGGCAGTTCGCGGCCTTCGCCTGGTCGCCCGCCCTGGCGGCGCTGGCGCGCGATGGCGGTGCCGCCTTGTTCGGCGGCTTGCCGCTTTATGCCGGCGGGCTGCGGCTGGCGGTCACGCTGCTGCTGGCGGCGCTCGCTTTGGCCGGCTGCGTCCTGGCCGCGCGGCGCCCCGATGGCCGGCTGTTCCTGGCCTTCGCCGCCGCCGCCCCGCTCGGCTTGCTGGGGCTGGGGCTGGTCTTCGATAACAGCCCGATCGAGATCCGCTATCTGGCCTTTGCCCTGCCCTGGGTGGCGCTCGCCGTCGCGCCCGCCTTGCCGCGCGCGCTGCTGGCGCTGTGGCTGGGGGCGGGGGCGCTGGCCAGTTTTGGGCTGATGGTCTCGCCGATGACCATGCAGCCCCAGGGCCGCGCCGCGCATCTCGCCGCCGCCTGGCCGGGGGCGATTGTCGCGCTGCCCTTTGGCAATGACGGCGTGGGCGTGCCCGGCCCCTTCATCGCCGCCGCCCCGGATGCGATGCGGCTGCTCCTGCTGCGCCCCGGTGAGGTAGCACCGCCCGGCGCCGTGCGCGTCGCCATCCGCGCCGATGACGCCAGCCGCGCCGTCAGCGCTGGCTTGGGCTGCGCGGCGCTGGTCTGCGGCCCATAAAAAACCCCGGGGCCAGCCCGGGGTTTTTCGGTCAATGCGCCGAGGGCAGCGCCTCGCCATTGCGGTGCGCGGCGAAGCGCTCCACCATCGTCTCGCTCGCCTGGTTGAGCCCGGTGATCTCCACCTCCAGCCCGTGCCGCCTGGCCTTCATCACGATCCGGTCCAGCGCGCCGACGGCCGAGATGTCCCAGAAATGCGCCCGGGAGACGTCGATCTCCAGCCGCTTCACCGCTGTCTCCTGCACATCCACCGCCTCGCCCAGCAGCCCGGCGGAGGCGAAGAACACCTGCCCCTCGACCAGATAGCGCCGGGTCGTGCCATCCTCGGACAGGCGCGAGGTCACCCGCACCAGCCGCGAGACCTTGCCGGCGAAGAAAATGCCCGAGAGCAGCACGCCGACGGCAACGCCCTTGGAGAGATCGCCGGTGAACACCACGCTCAGCACCGTCGCCACCATCACGATCGAGGAGGGCCAGGGATTGGTGCGCAGCTGCGGGATCGAGCGCCAGGAGAAGGTGTTGATCGACACCATGATCATCACCGCCGTCAACGCCGCCACCGGCACGATCGCCAGCAGCCCGTGCAGCAGCACCAGCAGGATCAGCAGGAAAATCCCCGCCACCAGCGTGGAGAGCCGCCCCCGCCCGCCGGAGGTGACATTGATGACCGACTGCCCGATCATCGCGCAGCCGCCCATCCCGCCGAACAAAGCCGAGCCGATATTGGCGATGCCCTGGCCGATACATTCCCGGCTTTTATTGCTGGGCGTGTCGGTCATGTCGTCGAGGATCTGCGCGGTCAGCATCGTCTCCAGCAGCCCGACCGCGGCCAGCGCCAGGGCCAGCGGCGCCAGCAGCTGGAAGGTGCCGAGAGTGAGCGGCACGTCCGGAATGCCGAAATGCGGCAGGCCGGTGGGCAGCGCCCCCAGCTCCGCCACATGCTTCACCGGCAGATGCAGCACATAGCTGACACAGGTGACGACGATGATCGCCACCAAAGGCGCGGGAAAGGCCTTGGTGATGTAAGGAAAGCCGTAAATCACCAAGAGCCCGAGCGCGATCAGCCCGTACACCGCGTAGGGCACGCCGATCAGCTGCGGCAGCTGCGCCATGAAAATCAAAATCGCCAGCGCGTTGACGAAGCCGGTCATCACCGATTGCGAGACGAAGCGCATCAGCCGCCCCAGCTTGAAGATGCCGGCGAGGATCTGAAACACCCCCATCAGAATGGTGGCGGCGAGCAGATAGCCAAGCCCGTGGCGATGCACGATCGGCCCCATCAGCACGGCGGTGGAGGCGGTGGCGGCGGAGACCATCGCCACCCGCCCGCCGGTGAAGGCGATGATGGTGGCGATGACCACAGAGGCATAAAGCCCGACTTCCGGCGGCACCCCGGCCACCACGGAAAACCCTATCGCTTCGGGGATCAGCGCCAGCCCGACAACGAGGCCGGACAGAAAATCGACGCGAGGCTGGGCAAGCCAGTCCCGGTAAAAGGAGGATTGTTTGGTCATGGGATCTGTAAAATGATTTCAGCGAGGGGCGGGGCGAAGCCCGGTGCCCGCGTTGTCCGGCGGATCGGCGGCCGGAAGAGCCACCCGGATTTTCACCGGGTCCTGACGAATGACCCCAACATAGTCAGGCTTCTGTTGCGGTGCAACAGTTACGGATGGAAAGCTGCCCTGTCCGGGCGCTCACCCCCGGTCCAGTATCTCCCCGTTGATCTGCGCAATCCGCGTCACCCCGGTCAGCGCCATCGCCACGCGCATCTCCTTGGCGATCAGCTCCAGCAGCTTGCTCACCCCGGCCTCGCCGCCGGTGGCCAGCGCATACACATAGGCCCGGCCCAGCAGCACCGCATCCGCGCCCAGCGCCAGCATCCGCACCACATCCAGCCCCGAGCGCACCCCGCCATCGGCGAAGATGGTCAGCTCGCCCTTAACCGCCTCGACGATGCGCGGCAGCGCCCGGGCGCTTGAGAGCACGCCATCGAGCTGGCGGCCGCCATGGTTGGAGACGATGATGCCATCCGCGCCGAATTTCACCGCCTCGCGCGCATCCTCGGGGTCGAGAATGCCCTTGATGACGATCTTGCCCTTCCAGAACTCCCGCAGCCATTGCAGATCGTCCCAGGCGATCGCCGGGTCGAAATTATTGCCCAGCCAGGCGATATAATCCTCCAGCTTGGTCGGCTTGCCGCGATAGGCGGAGATATTGCCCAGATCATGCGGGCGCCCGTTCAGCCCGACATCGAAGGCCCAGCCGGGATGCGTCATCGCCTGCAGCACCCGCCGCCAGGGGCCGCTGGGGCCGGACATGCCGGCATGCAGATCCCGGTAGCGCGCCCCTGGCACCGGCATATCCACGGTGAAGATCAGCGTGGTGATCCCCGCCGCCCAGGCCCGCTCCAGCGCATTGCGCATGAAGCCGCGATCCTTCAGCACATAAAGCTGAAACCAGATCGGCTTGGCGAGCGCGTTCTGCACCTCCTCGATCGGGCAGACCGAGACCGTGGACAGGGTGAAGGGAATCCCGGCTTTCTCCGCGGCCCGCGCCGCCTGCACCTCGCCGCGCCTGGCATACATGCCCGCCAGCCCGACCGGGGCGATGGCCACCGGCATCGCCATCTCCTGCCCGAGCACAGTGGTGGCGAGCGAGACATCCGCGACATTCTTCAACACACGCTGGCGCAGCGCCAGCTCGGCCAGATCCGAGACATTGCGCCGCAGCGTCTGCTCCGCATAGGCGCCGCCATCGGCGTAATGAAACAGGAAGGGGGGCAGGCGCCGGCGGGCGGCTTCGCGGAAATCGGTGGTCGAGGAGATGATCATGCACTATCGCTCGCTGGTTGCAGGGAAGGGGAGAGGCGCAGCCTTCTGGCCTCGTCATCCTCGATCCGCCGCAGCGTCGCGGCGACGAAATCGAGATGCAGCAATGCCGCCCGGCGCGCCTGCTCCGGCTGGCCGGCGGTGATGGCGCTGGCCAGCGCGCGATGCTGGCGCGCCAGCATGCGGAAGGTCTGCGGGCGGGTATAGAGTTTTTCCAGGCTGTGGGAGATGCTGGCGGCCAGCAGCTCGAACAGCCCGCGCATCATGTGCAGCAGCACGAGGTTGTGCGAGGCCTCGGCGATCAGCAGATGCAAGGCCGCATCGCCCTGCGCATCCTCATGCGCGCTGCCCGCCTCATGGATCTGTTCCAGCCGCTCGATCTGCGCGGCCAGCCGGGCCTTGTCCGCCTCGGTGGCGCGCATCGCCGCCAGCTCGGCCGCCTGCGCCTCCAGCACCCGGCGGATTTCCATCACATCGCGCCAATAGGATGGGTTCTGGCGCATCAGCCCGGCCAGCGGGGCGACGATCTCGTCCAGCTTCGGGGCGCAGAGATAATGCCCGCTGCCCGGCCGCGCCTGCACCCGCCCGGCCTGCGCCAGCCCCTGCAGCGCCTCGCGCAGGCTGGCGCGCGAGACGCCAAGCCGCGCCGCCAGCACCCGCTCCGCCGGCAGCCTGTCGCCAGGGCGCAGGCCGGCCTCGCGGATCAGCCCCTCAAGCCGGGTGGAGAGCGCGCTATTTGCCATTGGCCGGACCGGTTTCCTGTTTTCAACCTGGCGCCAGCTTTGCCGCCGCGCGGCGGCCCAGGCAAGCGGCGATTGGTCGGACCAAAAATCTAAGAGACTGTTTGAAAAGCCACTCTGGCGGCCGCCAAGCGGCGATTTGCTGCGCGCCGGTGCTCACGTACCTCAAGTACGCTGCGCTCCGGTGCTCGCAAATCACCACTTGACGACTCACCATAGCGACTTTTGAAACAGCCTCTAATTTAGGAAGATCAGCCCGAGCAGCGCCCCCGCCCCGAACATCCAGAGCGGATGCAGCCTGGTCCGCCAGGCCAGCAGCGTGGTGGCGGCGGTGAGCAAGGCGGTGAGCCAGCCCGTGTCGGACTGGCGCACCAGCACGTAGGAGGTGGCGAGGACCAGCCCGGCGGTGAGCGGCAGCAGCGCGGCCTGCGCCACCCGCCGCCAGCGCGCCGCGCGATGCTTGTTGAACAAGGCCGCGATCATCGCCGCGACAATCCCCGCCGGCAGCACCATGCAGGCCGTCGCCAGCAGCCCGCCCACCACCCCGGCCACATGCGCGCCGATGACGGTGACCAGGATCACATTCGGCCCCGGCGCGGTGTTGGCGATCGCGTAAAGCTGCGCGAATTGCGAGGCGGTGAGCCAATGTTTCTGGTTCACGACGACCTGCGCCAGCTCCGGCACGGTGGAATTCGCCCCGCCCACCGCCAGCAGCGAGAGCTTGCCGAAGAGCAGCGCGATCTGCCCGAGCAGGTTCATGTCACCGCCCGCCAGGAGAGATAGACCGAAAGCGGCAGCACGATCAGCACGATATAAGGCAGCGAGAGATGCAGCCCCACCGCCAGCCCGAACACCGCCAGCGCCAGCGCCGCATTGCGCCGGCTTTTCACGATCGGCACCGCGATGCGCAGCGACGTTCCCAGCACCAGCCCCGCCGCCGTCGCCGCCAGCCCGAGCAGCGCGTGGCGCACCGGCGCCAGCCCGCCATAGCGCGTATAAAGCCCGCCCAGCCCGAGCACGATGGCAACCGGCGCGCTCAGCAACCCGCACATCGCCGCCGCCGCGCCGCTCATCCCGGCCTCCCGCGCCCCGAAGGCGAAGCTGAGATTGACCACATTGGCGCCGGGGAGGGATTGGCAGAGCGAGAACAGCTCGCTGAATTCCTGCTGGCTCAGCCAGCCGCGCTCATCGACGATCATCCGCCGGATGATCGGCAGCACGCCGCCGAACCCCATGATCCCGGCCATGAAAAATCCGCTGAACAGCTGGGCATGGGTCAGGCGCGGACGCGGCGCGGGCGGGGCAGGGGGCATTTTTCTCAGCTTAGCCAGCCCCCTCGCGCGCTGGCAACGCGGGCCGGCGCAATGTAGGTCAGAGCGATGAGCATCGATCTGCGTGACCCCACCCTTGCCGTCGCCGCGGTGAAAGCAGCCCTGGCCCTGCGCCCGCACCCCGAAGGCGGGCATTACCGCGAACTCTGGCGCGACAGCCCGGCCGATGGCGGGCGCGGGGCGGCGAGCTCCATCCTGTTTTTGCTGGAAGCGGGCGAGCGCTCGCACTGGCACCGGGTCGATGCCGCCGAGATCTGGCTCTGGCAGGGCGGCGCGGCGCTGGAACTTGGCATCGGCACGGAAACGCTGCGGCTTGGCCCCGACCTTGCCGCCGGCGAGGCGTTGCAGGCGGTGGTGCCGAAGGAGGCCTGGCAGGCGGCAAAATCTCTGGGCGCCTGGAGCCTGGTCTCCTGCGTCGTCGCCCCGGCCTTCGCGTTCGCGGGGTTCGAGATGGCGCCGCCCGGCTGGGCGCCCTGACCGCGGCTTAAGGCGTTGTAACCGGCCCGCGCTTGCGGCCCCCGCCAGCGCGCCTAAACCCGCCGCAATCTCGATCCCGTGACAGGACACGTCCCCTATGACCAGCACCGGCTCCGCCTCCCGCCCCTTCATCCTGTATGACCCCTTCGCGCTGAAAGACGCGCTGGCGGCCAACAGCATCATCCTCGTCGATGTGCGTGAGCCGCAGGAATGCGAGGCGGCGCGAATCGAAGGGGCGATGAACCTGCCGCTTTCGAGCTTCGACCCCTCGGCGCTGCCCTCCGGCGAGGTCGTGCTGTTGTGCGGGGTCGGCAAGCGCTCGCGCATGGCGGCGAATCTGTGCGCGCAGGCCGGCATGCCGGTGGCGGGGCATCTGGAAGGCGGCCTCTCCGCCTGGATGCAGGCGGGCTTGCCCGTCCTCAGGGGATAAAAGGCGGCATTTTCGCCGCCAGCGCCAGAAAGGCGCCGGCGGCTTTCGGCACGTAACGCTGCCGGTGCCGCACCGCCTGGAAGGGCCGGGGCGGCAACAGCAGATTGGCCCGCCGCAGCGCCCCGGCGCTGAGCGCCCGGGCACAGACCAAAGGCGAGAGGCAGGCCACCCCCGCCCCCTCCGCCACCGCCTCGCGCACCGCCTCGTTGGAAGGCAGCGTGAGGGTGATGTTCAGCGCCTCCAGCGCGATGCCGCGTTCGGCCAGATGCGCCAGAAACGCCTCCCGCGTGCCCGAGCCCTCTTCCCGGAACACCCAGGCGGCGCGGCGCAGATCCGCGTTGGTGAGTTCGCCGCCCCGGGCCCAGTCATGGCCGGGCGGGGTGACGATGGCCATGCGCTCCGCCGCCACCGGCTCCACCAGCAGCCCCGGATCGTCCAGCGGGCCCTCCACGAAGCCCAGCTCCGCCGTGCCCAGCGTCACCGCGCGCGCCACCTGGGCGGTGTTGCCGATGGCGAGATTGATGGTGAAGCCCGGATGCTGGGCTTTGAAGGCGGTGATCAGCCGCGGCAGATAATAGCTGGCGATGGTCTGGCTGGCATGCACGGCAAGCTGGCCGTGGCGCAGTCCGGCATAGTCGCGCAGCGCCGTCTCCGCCGCCGCCGCCCGCGCCAGCACACCCCGGGCTTCCTCCAGAAACAGCCGCCCGGTTTCAGTAAGCGCGATATTGCGCCCCACCCGGTCGAACAATTTCACATCATGCTGCGTCTCCAGCGCGGCGATGGAGGCGGAGACCGCCGCCTGGGTGAGGTTCAGGGCGGCGGCGGCGCGGGTGATATGCTGGCGCTCGGCCACGGCGGCGAAAATGCGGAGCTGTTCGAGGGTCATGCGAAATACATAAACCAAATTTGTCAATCGAACAAAAACTATCAGTTTTTAAGATTGTTCCGCGCGGCCTAGATCAGCGGGCGAAAGGCAGGTCATAAATGTTCGCTCGACCCTTCACCCATCACGCGCATCCGCTGGAGCTGGTGCGCCATTTCACGCCCAACTGGTTCACCGTCACCATGGGCACCGGCGTGTTCGCGCTGCTGCTGAACCAGCTGCCCGGCCCGGCCTGGCTGCCGGGGCTGGCGGCCGAACTCTGGCGGGCGAATATCGTGCTGTTTTCGGTGTTTTCCCTGGCCTATCTGGCGCATTGGGCGCTGTATCCGCGCCAGGCGGTGAAGATTTTCAGCCATCCGGTGATGCCGATGTTTCTGGGCGCGATCCCGATGGGGTTGGCGACCATCACCAACGGCACGCTGGCTTTCGGGCATGACCCGCAGCTGGCGTTGCGGCTGTGGGAGGTGGATGCCGTGCTCTCGGTGCTCACCGGGCTCGGCGTGCCGCTCGCCATGGTGGTGACGCAGAAACATATGCTGGAATCGATGACCGGCGTCTGGCTGCTGCCGATCGTGGCGTGCGAGGTGGCGGCGGCCAGCGGGGCGCTGCTGGCGCCGCATCTGCCGCAGGACGTGGCGGCCAATCTGGTGCTGGCGGGATATGGGTTGTGGGCGCTTTCGGTGCCTTTGGCGCTGGGCATTCTCACCATCCTGTTCCTGCGGCTGGTGCTGCATTCGCTGCCGGCACCGGAGCTGGCGGTCTCTTCCTGGCTGGCTTTGGGGCCGCTGGGGACGGGGGCGCTGGGCTTGCTGTTGCTGGGCCAGGCGGCGCCGGGGGCATTCGCGGGCGGGCATCTGGCCTTTATCGGCCCGGTGGCGCAGGGGCTGGGGGTGATCGGCGGGCTGGTGATCTGGGCCTATGGCGCCTGGTGGCTGGCGCTGGCGGTGGCGATGGTGCTGGTTCAGCGCCCGCATCGTCTGCCCTTCAATATGGGCTGGTGGGGCTTCACCTTCCCGCTCGGCGTGTTCATTCTGGCGACCAACGCGCTGGGGGCGCAGACGGGGCTGGCAGCCTTTGTTCTGGCCGGGCATGTGCTGACCGGCATGTTCACCGCACTCTGGAGCATCGTCGCCCTGCGCACCGCCCGCGGCGCCTATCACGGCTCCCTCTTCGCCGCGCCCTACATGCCCCCCGCCGCGCCCAAACCCATGGCCTGAACGCGCCAAGTTTTCAGCATGCCGGCCCCACGCTCCGGCGGCCAGACGCACCGCCTCGCCATCGCCGCAGCCCTGGCCGCCCCGACAGTTGCCCCGGCAGGCTGATGCCGCTAGAAGGGCTTCCAAGCCGGACCCGTAGCTCAGCTGGATAGAGCGTTGCCCTCCGAAGGCAAAGGTCGCGCGTTCGAATCGCGCCGGGTCCGCCAGAAAAATCAAGGCTTTACGATAAAAGCCATATCTCCAGAACCTAAGAAGCTACACAACAGCAACACTCAGCCCGAAATTGGGCCTCTTGGCGCTTCGATTCCTCTTATGTCGTGCTATGCATTTCGTTGCGTAAAACATGAAGGTGGAGCATGGCCTTGGTGCAAGGGCTTGGCAGCAGCACGGTAGACTGGCTTTTGCTTTTAGGCGGGGCGGCCTTGCTTGGTGGGGGAGGCTTTATCGTAGGTGTTTATTTTGCCACCAAGCGGCTTGCTGCTGCCCAGCAAGCCATGGCTTTCCGCTATGAGAAGGACAACGCCACAGATAGGCATATGATCCTATCCCTCTTGCGGCGGGAATTAGCCAACTGGATGCTTCGTCAGTCCCCGGATAGGTATGCAGCAACCTACAATAGCGCGCAGCTTGAAGTTGAGGGGATATTAGCCTCAAGCCGTGGAGACCAAGAAGCTAAGTATGATGAAATTGCTCGGCGCCATCCTCTCTATAGGGATTTTGATCTTATCGGGACACGTGAACATGTCCTGTACGATGACGGCCTGAGTGATCTTACGTTTGATGAAGTGGCATCACACTACAAAGATATCGTGATCTTCAATGCGCTACAGAAAACCTTTAACGTCTATTGGACAGAATCAGCAGTTGCGGGTCATAGAGATATGTCTCGCTTTGAAGAATATATAGCCAATTACAAAGATGGGGTTTTGCAAAAAAGAATCAAAGACGCGATTAAAGAACATTCTGTTTTTGCGAAAGCTAAAGAAACACCAGTTGAATATGAAAACAACAGCTTCAAGGTTGTTTATACCCATCATTTTGCGGAACGCCGCTTGGGCGTTCATTTCAAAGACACCAATGAATATGGACTGCACGGGGTGTTCGTACACGATAATGGAGATGTATCAGAATCGTATTATCGAACCGAAGCACAATTCGAAAATGAAAAACCTCTTTGGCCTCTTGCCTGCCAACTCGATGCGTAAGGTGGTTGGCAAATCACTCCCCATTTACAGATGGAGAGCCACGCTTACCTGGGGATTTCTTCTTTAGCGCCTTAGGGTGGAAAGAAACTCCGCACCGCCCAGGCGCGGCCACCATAGGCTTGCAGCCAAAAGGGGCGGTCTCCACCGGCCCCGCCGCTGTAGCGGTCCATCGCCGCAATCCAGCCCGCCAATTCGTCGCGCTGGAGCATCAGTCCGCGCGGGTTGGCTTCGGCCAGTCTGGCGGCTTTTTCCGTGGTGCTTTCGGTCGAGAAGATGCGGCGGCGCTGGGGGTGGAAATCGCGGTGCTGTTCGCCGATCCCGGGCCGGACGGCGGGGCGCCGCCCTCGCTGCCGGCGGGAAGGAAGAGGAAGCAAAAATGACGGTACAGACCGCCGAGACGCTCCTGAATCTGGGCTTCCGGGACATCGGCGCCTGGGTGCTTGCGGCGCGCGGGGGCGGCCTGGACTTCCATCTCGACGGCACAAGCCCAGAGGCCGACAGGCTGCTGGTGGACGAGCGGAACTCCCTGTATGCCTTCGTCCACGGCGATGACGTGAAGTACATCGGCAAGACGTCGCGCACGGTCCGGGCCAGGTTTGCGGGATATCAGAATCCGGGAAAGAGCCAGCGCACCAACTGGCGGTGCAATTCCAAAATTCGGGAGTTGCTGGAGCAGGGGGCGTCGGTCCGCATCTTCGTCTTCAACCCGATCTCTTACCTCCGGTATGGCGATTTCGAGATCAACCTCGCAATTTTGCAAACCATCGGCAGCCAGAAGAACAATACGCGCGCGGCGAGACAACCCAGCCCAGACCTTGCGCCCTCGCTTCAGCCGCTCAAGTTCCGTGCGCTCCCCCTCATCAAGTTCAACTGCTACCGCGACCTTGCCCATTGATCATGCCCTTTCCATTCAGCATAATCATAGATATTTATCGATCATGACATTAGAATCTTCTGTGATTAGATTGACGCATATCCTGCGTGTTTGAGGTAATTTGTGCATTCTTCTGGCGGGAAGTGATCGAGCAGTGACCCGATGCGCCGCCATGTGGCTTCGACGGTTCTCTCGGCGGCTTTTCTGAGTAGGGTTTTGAGCTTTGCGAAGACCTGCTCGATGGGATTGAGGTCTGGGCTGTAGGGCGGCAGGAAGAAGAGTTTGGCGCCGGCTTTTCTTATGGCATCGCGCGCTGTCTTGGCCTTGTGGCTGCCGAGATTGTCGAGGATGACGACATCGCCGGGGCGCAGCGTCGGCACCAGAAATTGCTCGACATAGGCGGTGAAGCTGCGGCTGTTGATGGGTCCATCGAGTACACAGGGCGCGGTAACCTTGTCGGCCCGCAGGGCGGCGATGAAGGTCAAGGTTTTCCAATGCCCGTGCGGCACCTTGGCGTGCAGCTTTTGCCCACGCCGGCAGCGCCCATGGGTGCGGGTCATGTTGGTTTTGGCCCAGGTCTCGTCGATAAACACCAGGCGAGACGCGTCAATTTTTCCCTGATACCGCCGCCAGCGCGCCCGCTTGAAGGCGATGTCAGGCCGGTCCTGCTCGGCGGGCAGCACGGTTTTTTTTGAAGCTGATGCCCTCAGCGCGGAAGAACCGCGACAACATGCCGGTGTCGGCGCGCACGCCACGCTCTTCCCACAGGCGCACGCTCAACGCCGCCAGCGTGATGTCGGCCTGCTCCTCAATGACCGCCAAAAGCCAGGCGCGCTCAGGCTTCACCTTCGAGGGCCGGTGGCCACCAGTGCCAGCGCTGCGTCGGTCACCAACCCGATGCAGGCGCTGAACCCATTTGATGGCAGACGATGCGCTCACGCCAAAACGCCGCGCCGCGGACCGGCAAGTCTCCTCACCGCTCTCCACAACCGAAATCACGCGTTCACGAAGATCAGAAGAATAAGCTCGGGGCATCAGCGCTGGCCTCCTCAACCAGCCCTAATCGTGAATCACATCAGCCCCGCGTCGGTAAAGAGATACGATTCAAGCTATTCGCAGAGGACTCTAGCTTTCAACAGCTTTACGATGAAATTCAATCTCGTGGCGCGAAGCTTATGCTCTCTGTACCCGATATTGGTTGGGGCAGCCTAACCGGCAACTCGCTGGATTGTGGGTTGACATATCTTCCGTATGGGAAAGACTTCATGGCCCCATGCGGTCTTGAGGTTGTCCTGGCCGATGGCGCTATCATGCGGACGGGGATGGGGGCACAACCCGATAATGCCAGTTGGAACCTGTATCGGCGAAGCTATGGCCCTTCGTTAGATACGTTATTCATGCAATCGAATTTTGGGATTGTGACCAAGCTCGGTGTTTGGTTGATGCCGACCTGCGAAAAGATCATACATGTCAATGTCGACGTCTTTTCCGAAAATGATTTGGCACCTTTGGTCGATATTCTCCGCCCGCTTCGTTTGGATGGTACGATCGACGGTGTACCTTGCATCCTTAATACTTTGCTAATCTCTTCGACGCTCGGACCCAGGAGCCAATGGTACGATGGAGATCCTGGTAAGCCGATCCCGGATGAAACCATCGATGAGATTGCAGCGAAACTTAATATTGGTCGCTGGAGACTTCGTCTTGCACTGTATGGTGATGATATGTTGATTTCCACTGAGAATTGACCCATGTTTGACTGTTTCCCCGTCTGGAAGAGGCGGGGGCGAACGGAGTGTTGGACATGGCGTTTTTGAGCATTATTCGCCGGTGGCATAAGCGTGAGCATGTGCCGATCCGGGAGATTTCCCGGCGGCTTGGGGGGGGGCGCGGAACACGATCCGCAAATATCTTCGATCTGACCAGATTGAGCCGAAGTTTCGGGTTCCGGACCGTCCGAGCAATCTGGACCCATATGCCGAGAAGCTGGGGGTGAGCCATGATCTCATAGCCTCGGCAGAAGCGCCGCTCGCGCTTATCGGTGGTCGCCGCCCAAACTCATGGTCAACTCCAGCCCGCCATCCCTCAACTGGTCACGCACTTCGGCGGCACGCGCCGCGGTCAGCCGCGTGATCGGCCCGGATACCGCGAGCGCGCCGACAAGGCGCTGCCCCGCCCCGAATACCGGCATGGCCAGCGAGGCAATATGGGGGTCGGTAATGCCACCGCTGTAAACCGGCGGGTCCAGATCGGCCGCGCTGCCGGGCCCCGCCGCATATTCGCGCAACACCTGGGAGATCGCGGATTGATCCATGGGACGGATATCGCCGGGCTGCACATGCATGCGCAGGCTGTGCATCGAATCAACCCGGTAGAGACAGAGTCTGCTCTTGCCGTGCGGCACGTAGAAAGAGGCCGTCTCACCTATCCCGGCAACCAGCCGTTCCAAGATGGGCATCACGAATTGTTCGATCTCCAAAGAATGCTGGTAGACCGCGCCCAGACGTAGCGCTTCCGCGCCTAACCGATAACGACCACCTGGCAGCCGTACAACCAGGCCGAACCGTTCGAGCGACACCGCCAAACGCATGATCGTGCTTTTGACGAGCCCGGTACGCGCGGCCAGCTCGGCCAGCTCCAACGCAGCGTCGCCCTTCTGGAACGCCGTCAGTATCGTCAGCACCCTGTCCGCCGCGGCAACGCCAGATACCGCCGTGGTCTCTTGATCCTTATCCATCGCCTTCAACTGTGCCCTTGACGCTCAGCCGTTCCGGCGCCCGCTTGGGCTCGTAACGTCGCCCGAAAATTACCATCAGCTATGGCTGTATAAGCGCTGGCCCGGCACCGCAAGCCCTGCCTTCAAGATCGTCCCGGTCTGCGATTCCGTGATGAACAGCTCGCGACGCTCCGGGCCGCCGAACGCCAGATTGGTCGTGGAATAGCCGGCGCTGGATACGATACGCTCCAGCGGTTCAGCCCGCGGCGAGAGCCGCCATATCGTGCCGAACCCGGTATGGGCGACCAGCAGGTTGCCGTCCTCGTCGAGCGCCAGACCATCCGGGCCGCCCGGGCCGCCATGGAGATGCGAAAATATCCCGACCTTCGCGACCAGACCGCTGGCCAGCAGAGGGATACGCCAAATCTGGTTGGCGCGGGTCACGGCGACGAGCAGATAGTCCATATGCGGGCCGATAACGATACCGTTGGGGCTGGGAATCGTCCCGATCAGGCATGTCAGCACCCCGGTTGCGGAGAGGCGATAGACCCTGCCCGTGGGGTCCTGCAAACCGGTCTGCCCCTGATCCGTGAAATATAGATCGCCATTCGCGGCGAACACGAGGTCATTGACCCCTTTGAACCCCTCGGACCCCACCGTTTCCAGAAGCGGTTCGACCGCGCCGGTCTTTGGATCGACGACGACCAGCCCCCGCTTGTAGTCGGTTACAAACAACCTGCCATCCTGGTGGATTTTGAGGCCATTGGGCCAGCCGTCATATTCGGTGACAAGCTCCCACTCACCGTCGGGCGAGATACGAAAAATACGGCCGAACGGGATGTCGGTCACGTACAGCCAGCCGGCGCGATCGAAGGACGGGCCTTCAAGGAAGGAATCCACCTCTTGCCCCATCCGGTTCGCATCGCTCCAGGCGGTGCGCCTGGACGCGCGGAAGCGGTCGGGAAGACGGGTGAAAACCGTGGTTTCGGTCCGGTAAGGCGGCGGGAAGAAGCTCATAGTCCGCTCTCCTGTTCAGAGCGCAAGATCGTAAACGCGCGAGGCGGTGCCGCCAAACAACGCGCTCCGCTCGGATCGGGTAAAGCGCTCGGTAAGATGGTTGAACGCGTTCCAGAGTGTGACATAGCCGAACATCCCTTTATCCACCGGAAAATTACTCTCAAACATGCAGCGATCGGGCCCAAACATCTCGATGCACGCCATGATGGGCGCGCGCCACGCCTCAGCCAGCGCCCGCGAGGATGGCGGCACCGGCGCCTCATGAAACTGGTACCCCGCCACGGGCATGCCCAGGCCGCCGAGTTTGAGATAGGTATTTGGCAAGCGCGAAAGCGCCAGCAGGTCCGTCCGCCAGCTTTGGTCCTGTGCCTCGCCCAACCTGCCGCCGAGATGATCGAGCACGATCGAAACATTCGGAAAGGCGGCGGCCAGCGCAAAAACCTCGGCCAGCTGCGTCTGATAGGCCCAGATATCGAGGGTGAGACCAAGGCGACCAAGCCATGCAACACCCTCACGAAACCGCTGCTCCGCCATTAACCCGGGCGGGGGCAGGATCGGGCTGGAGCGGATCGCCGGGTCCGGGTGCCAGGCGAGCGGATTGCGGATGCCGCGAAACCGACCCTCTCCGGCCTGTTGCATGGCCTCGAGAACGGGCGCCACCTTATCCCCCAGGCATAGCTCTGCCCCACCGACGATGGCGGCACATAGGCGCGGGCCGCCCGCGGCTTGCGCCTGCACCGCCAGTTGCGCGGCAAACGCGACCTCCGCGACGGGCCGGAACGCCTCCGGCCCGTCGGCGGCGTAAAAAGACCGGCATTGGACGTAGATCGTCGCCGCGACGCCGCCTGCCTGCGCGATATCGTCCCGCAATTCCGCTTCGAGGTAGCGAGACCCCGGGCGGTCCCACAAATGATGATGCGCGTCGATGATCGGCGCCTCCAAAGGCAGCGGGGATTCGTCGCGCAACTCCAGCCATTCCGGCCGGATCGGAATATGCGGGGAGGACGCGGACGGCGGCCGGTCCGTCACAGGACACAACCCAAGCGCTTGAGCGTTGCATCGACCCAGCTTCGATCCTGTCCGCCGCCGCGGATCTGCGCCATTTGCGCGGTCTCCGCCTTGTGCTTCGCGCTAGCCGCGGCAAAAACCGCGTCCGTCTCCTCGAACGGGACGACAACGAGCCCGTCATCATCGCCCAGAATCAGGTCGCCCGGCGCGATCACCATGCCGTCGATCGCGATATTTACATTGATCTCGCCGGGACCGTCCTTGTACGGCCCGCGATGGGTGACACCAGCGGCAAAAATCGGGAAGTTACCTGCCCGGATCGCCGCCAGATCCCGGACCGCGCCGTTGATCACGATGCCCGCGAGGCCACGCATTTGCGCATGCGCGATCATCAACTCCCCGATCAACGCGTTGGTCAGGTCGCCGCCGGCATCCACCACCACGACATCGCCTGGATCCGCGATGTCGAGCGCCTTGTGCAGCATCAGATTATCGCCAGGCCGGGCCTTCACTGTTATCGCCGGCCCGGCCAGCACGCCGCCGGCATGAAGCGGGCGAAGCCGCGATCCGCCAGCCGCCATGCGGCTCATCGCGTCGCTGACATTGGCGACGGGCAGGGCGCGAAAGCCCTCGACCGTCTGCGCATCAACCTTGCGAGTACGTTCACAAATCCGAAAACCTATCGGCACGGCGTGTCTCCTTTGCTAAAAATTATTGAAAATTGCCCGATGCCTCAGTCCGCGAGCGGCGCAAGGCGCATATCGCGGATTGTGGCCAGGGTGACGAGCGCCACGACCGAACCGAACATGACGTAGAGGCTGGGCGCCCAGGACGCCCCGGTAAGGGCGGCGAGCTGCGTGGAGATGTAAGGCGCCAAGCCTCCGCCCAGCACGATGGCGACATTGAAGCCGGTGGCCATGCCGGTATAGCGCACGCGGGTGGGAAAAAGCTCCGGATAAATCGGGTAGGCCGCGCCTTGGACCGCGGCATGCGGAACCGCCAGCAATAGCAGCATGAACGCATCCAGAGCGAGATTTTGGTCGTGCATCAAGATCATGCTCAGAGGTGTGATGACGAGATAGCCCAGAAACCCCAGCACCACAGGCGGCTTGCGGCCGATGCGATCCGAGAGCGATCCCATAAGCGGAATCAGGCATACCGCGACAATCTCGACGATCGCGAAGACCCACGACGCCCAGGCCAGGGGCAATTTCACGACATGGACGAGATAAATGAACAAATATACGCTGGAGAATAGACCCGTCAGGGTCATGCCAAATGCCAGCCCCATCGTCTGCAGGAGGCCGGCAAGATGTTGCGTCAGCACCGTGCGCAAGGGCGCTTTCGCGGTCTCGTGCCGTTCAGCCACCTCGAGGAAATGCGGTGAATCCGCCAGGCGAAGCCGCGCGTAGAGACCGACCAACAGCAAGGGCAGGGACAGGAAAAAAGGAATACGCCAGCCCCAGCTCAGCAAAGCGGCGTGCGAAACCATCGTCCGCACGATCGCGGCGGTGATCGCCGCGCCGGCGCCGCCGGCGACAACACCCGCGACATTGATGGAGCCGAAAAAGCCGCGCCGGCCTTCAGGGGCGCATTCCGCAACATACGTCGCGGCACCGCTCACCTCGCCGCCAGCGAAGAAGCCCTGGGCGATTCTGAGCAGCACCAGAAGCGCCGGCGCCAGCGCACCGATACGCGCATGGGTCGGAAGCGCGCCGACGAGCGCGCTGGTCAGGCCCATGCCGATGATCGTGGCAATCAGCGCATTCTTGCGGCCGTGGCGGTCGCCCAGCCAACCGAAGAAAACAGCCCCGATAGGTCTGACCACGAAAGCGAATGCATAAACCAGCAATGCCGAAAGCAGAGACGCCGTGGCGTCCCCCGCCGGAAAAAATAAAGGCGCCAGGGAGATCGCCAGGACCCCGTACACACCGAAATCGTAATACTCCAGGAAGGATCCTATAGCGGCCGCCAAGGATACCCGCCATGGATCGAGACTTATGGCGGATAAGGCGTTTACGGCCGAAGCCTCGCCATGACGTTGACCGATTTGAGACGTTTCCATATTGCCTACCTCGATATATTCTGGTTTTCAGGAATTCGAAAAATCGTAAATTTTTGCGGGGTTTTCCACGAGAATCCGATATCGATCCCGGTCGTGCGGCACGATCTCGGCCAGCCGGTCCAGCCATGCCGCATCATCCGGCTTGGGAGACTGAACCGTGGGATGGGGCCAGTCCGTTCCCCAGAGCAGCCGGTCTGGCGCCGCGCGCGCGAGCATCGCCCCGAATGTCACCGCATCCTCGTAGGCCGGCCCGGCAAAGGGCCGCCCGATATACGGGCCGGATAATTTCACCCAGGCTTTCTCAGCTTGCATGAGGTCGACGAGCACCCCAAATCCCTTATGTCCGGCACCGCCATGCGCGTGGAGATAGGCCATGTGATCGAATACAAGCTGGCACGGAAGGCGCCCGCAAAGCGGCGCGATCTCGACCAGCTGGTCGGGCGACAGGGCGAGTTGAACATGCCAGCCGAATTCCGCGATTATCCCGGCAAGCTCCTGCAAGCTTGCCAGCCCGACATGTCCCGGCAGGCGCGCATTGATCCGGATGCCGCGCACGCCGCGCGCGTGCATCTCGATGAGCGCACGCCGCGGGAGGGAACCATCGATCACGGCAACCCCCCTGGCGCATGTCCCGGCAAGGCCGAGCGCCTCCATCATACAACGATTATCCGTGCCATAGAGAGAGGGCTGGACAATGACATGCCGCGTGATTCCAAGGCAATTTGCCAACCGCCTATAATCTTCCAGGCTCGCATCCGCATGCGACAGGCTTGCCACTGGATCCGCGGGATAGCGAGACTGGTAGATATGATGATGACAATCGGTCGCCCCGGCCGGTACGGATAGGGCCGGTCCGCGCACCGTACCCGACCAGAGCAACCTTGTCTCACCCTGCGCATTCATGCTTTGGCTCACCGGTCAGTGGCTGATCTCTTCGAGGGCCAGCCCCGTCGATCTCGGCCCCAAAATGGCGATCAGCAGGATTTGCAGCAAGGTCGTCGCGCCGATCAGCACGGCGACTGACAAGACCCCGCCAGAGCTTAGAAGATACCCAACAATCAAGCCGGAGAAGGCCGAGGAAAGCCGCAGCCAGGACCAGACGAAGCCAACGGCGCGCATTCTGAACCGCGTCGGGAATATCTCCGACTGATAGCTGTGGCTGGCAAAGGCCTGGATATTCGCGGCAAGCGTGAACAGCACCCCGCAAGCGATCAACGCGGCGCCAGAGGAAAGTTGCGCGAACAGCAACATGAAGGTCATCATCGCGGCCAAGCCGGCGCACATGATCCATTTGCGCTCGAAGCGTTCGGCGAATAAGAGCCCGAACAACGGCCCGAACGGATTGGCGATGGCGATGATGAAGGCGTATTCAAGGCTATGCGTGACGGTGATGCCACGATGCGCAAGCAGCGTCGGGACCCAGGCCGCGAAGCCGTAATAGCTGAATGCGCCGGCGAAATTGAACAGTGACAGCATAATGATCCGGCGCAGATAAGGCTTGCGGAACATCTCGACATAATCGCCCTTACCGCTATCGTCCTGCAATGCGGCGGAAGGCGGCGGCAGGGCGCGGCCCGTTTCGGCCATAACGCGGCGCTCAAGGCGGCTCACGATCTGATCCGCCTCGGCGAGGCGTCCATGTTTTGCGAGCCAGCGGGGGCTCTCAGGCAAACCCAGGCGCATGAACCATACGACAACCGCGCCAGCGGTACCAATCAAAACAACCCAGCGCCAGCCATCGAACCCAAAGGGTGACAGCGGTACCAGGCGCCAGGACAACAGCGCGACAAAAGGCACCGCGCAAAACGACACCATCTGCTGAACGGCAAAGGCGCGGCCACGGATATGGCGGGGCATCAATTCCGCGAGATACGTGTCGATCGTGGTGAATTCGATACCGATGCCGATGCCGCCAAGAAAACGCCAGACATCAAGCGCGAAGCCGCTCTGTTGGAACGCCATCACAGCATTGCAGCCGAGATACCCGAGGAGCGCCCAGGTGAAGACGGCGCGGCGGCCAAAGCGGTCAAGTAGCTGACTGACCATCAGCGTGCCGACCCACAACCCGGCGAAGGTCGCGAACACAAACGTGCCGAAACCAGAGAAGGAAAGCACGCTCAGATGTGATAATATGCCAAGCGATTCCGGCTTGAACAAGCCAGACTTGATCATCCCCGGCGCGACATATCCGATGAAAAACACGTCATAAAATTCAAACCAGCCGCCCAGGGCGATGAGACACACCATGATCCAGATTGTTCGCGACGCCGGCAAACGATCAAGCCGCGCCGCGATGCTCGCTGATGCGTCATCTCGCCCGGCACGGCCATTCTGGTTGTTTTCGTTCCCCCCAGATCCTGCCAGGGCGGCGGATATTTTTGTTTTCATATGAACGTCTCCCGAATAGGGTTTTTGCAAGGCATCCTGGTGATGACATGCTCTTTTTAAAGCAACATATGTTTATCTTGATGCCCAGCATCAAGATAAACACGTGAAACGGTTCGCTAAAACAAAACCTGAAACATCAAGCGAAAAGCTTTATGTTCTAGGTGGTGGCGACGGCTCCGGCGTCGAGCACGGAGGGATTGACAGCAAAGCGGGGATCGATGGTTTTCCCATCCAACGCATCCAGAACGTGCTGCATGGCCATCAAGCCCACACGGGCGGCGGCGGCATGCGTATTGGCCCCCACATGCGGCGTGACCACGAGGTTATGCAGCGGCCATAGATCGCTATCGGCCGGCGGAGGTTCAGTCGAAAATGTATCGAGGCCAGCGCCGGCAATTTTTCCTTCCGCGAGCGCATTGGCCAGCGCCGCCATGTCAACCAACTCCCCGCGCGCGGTATTGATCAAGAATGCGTCCCGCTTCATCAGCGCCAGCTGAGAGGGGCCGATCATGCCTCGGGTCAAGGGCGTCAGCGGGCAATGCAGGCTCACATAATCGCTCTGTCGCAGCAGCGCGTCCAGCTCGTCCACGAGCGTCAAGCCCGGTATATCGAGTTTCTCCCTCATGTCCGCGGAGATTTTTGGGTCGAAGGCAAGCAGCCTCATGCGCAGAGGCTGCACCAAGGATAGCAGGATGCGACCAATCATTCCCAGCCCGACAATACCGAGCGTTTTACCAAACAACTCGGTGCCGGTACTTGTCGCCTTATCCCAATGGCCCTGGCGGATGCGGCCATCCAAATAGGGGATCGATCGTGAGACACCGAACATCAGCGCAAGCGCGTGCTCGGCAACTGATTGTGCGTTCGCGCCAACGGCGGTCAGCACGGGAATTTGCCGCTTCGTGGCGGCGTCAACATCAATTGTATCGACGCCAACCCCGTGCTTCACGATGATCTTTAACCGCGACGACGCGGCGATCGCCGCGTCGGTCAGGCGGCCCATGCGCACGATCACGGCATCGGCCTGCTCCGCCGCCAGGAGGGCCGCGGCTTCATCAGGGGCGGCATAGGGCGTCATGGTTATCACCCGCACACCATGGCGGGCGGCCAGTGCCATCGCGGCTTCGTTCAGGGCCGGCCCGGTTACAAGCACGGATCTCATGCGCATCGCGCCGCCGCGAACGGAATTCTGATGTCGCGTTTACAAACAACCTTCACCGGCAAGACCTCCCATATCTTTTTTGAGACCGGCGCGCGCCAAACAACACGCGCCCTGCCGCCTCAGGTCTAGTTAAGCAAAAACGGAATGGCGTTGCAAATTAAAACAGAACGTCGTTCTGAAATATTGCTGCGCCCGTTAATCTACACTTGCGATGATGGATTGCGACGGCCCGCAGAGAGCTGGCTTCCCGGCTCAGATGCCCGACCTGGGCGGCGCGGTATCCGGGACCTTCAGCGCGAAAGATGTCAGCGACCTCGAGGCCCTTGTGCACGGCGTCTCAGGGGATGGTGTGAGGTCATCTGGCGGCAGCGATCATGGCCCAGCGTGTCGGCAGTGGAAATGGCAACGCTGCGCTGGGTCGATTGGTTCAATCACCACCGCCTGTTCGGCCCCATCGGGCACATCCCGCCCGCCGAAGCCGAGGCCAACTACTATGCAGCCAACGAGACCCTCGATATGGTCGCATGACTCAAATGAAACCGCCTCCGGAAAACCCGGGACGCTTCACCCGGCAGTTTTTGCCTCGTACATCGCAAGGTCGGCGGCGCGCAGCAATGTGTCCGCATCCTGGCCGTCGCGCGGGGAGAGCGCGATGCCGATGCTGGCCGAGACCATGACAACGCGATGCCCATGCAGATCGTAAGGCATCGACAGTTCCTGCAGCAACCTGGTGGCCAGGGTCATCGCCGCGGAAGGCTCGGGCATGCCGGCCTGGATGATGGCGAACTCGTCGCCGCCCAGCCGGGCGATGGTGTCGCTCTTGCGCACACAGGCCCGCAGCCGTGCGGCGACATTGCACAGCAGATCATCGCCGACCTTATGGCCCAGCGTGTCATTCACCTCCTTGAAGCGGTCGAGATCCAGGCAGAGCAGCGCCACATCGCCGCCATGGCGGCTGGCCTGGGCCAGAGCGTGGCTCAGCCGGTCATGGAACAGCAGGCGATTGGGCAGGTCGGTCAGACCGTCATAATGCGCCATGCGGATCAGCCGGTCCTGGGTACGGCGATGTTCGGTGATGTCCTCATGCGTTTCCATCCAGCCGCCATCCTGCATAGGCTGGCTGGAGATGCCGATCACGCGCCCATCGCTCAGGGCCTCGACAATGTAAGCCGGCGCCGGCACGGCGCCGATCTCCAGCCGCTCGCGTTGGAAGCGGGCGATATCATGAGGCGCGGTACCGGCCTGGATTTGCGCCAGCAGCACTTCCTCAAGCGTCTGCTGGGTGTGCAGCGCCGCCAGCCCGTAAATATCCGCGAACCGGCGATTGAAAAGGCGCAGCCGGCGCGTGGCATCGTACATGCACAGACCGTGCGACATATTGGCCAAAGCTGTGTCGAGCTGCGCCTTTCCCGCCCTCAGCCGTGCCTCCACCTGCTGGCGCTCCACCACCACGACGATTTTCTGCAGGATGCTGGTGATCAGCCCGGTTTTCGCTTCATCCGGGGCCAACCCCTCATAGGCGAAGAATTCCGCAACCCCGACGACGCGCCCGCGCAGCAGCTGCGGAAACGCAGCCGCGCCGTGCAGCCCGTGGGCGCGGGCGGCTTGCTGGCGGACAAAATCCTGATCCGTCTGCAGATCTTCGATCCAGGCGGGGCGGGCGTGGGCGAGCACGCGGCCGGGCAGATGCGTCGGCGCGATGGCGTCCAGTTGCGGGGTGGTGGCGCGCATCGCCTTCAGCGCGGCTTTGTCGCCGCCGCACCATATTCCTGAGGTCTGCAACGCCCCGTGATCGACCAGGAACATATGGCCGAGCGGCCAGTTGCAGAGCTCGCATATGCCCGAGAGCGCGATGGTGAGCACCATCTCCAGCGCGTGCCCCTCGATCGCGGCGGAGGCGACGCGTTCCAGCAGCTCCGCCTGACGCTGGTTGCGGTAGAGGTCGAGCAGTCCCTGTTCGGCGATCGCCTCGGCCTGGGTGCGGGCCTGACGCTCTCTCTCCAGGCGACGTTCGAGACGTGAGATGGCATCAGTCTGGTCCATTCAGGCCGCCACGTCCGCAGCACCCTGGAGGGCGCCGGTGGTGAGATGGAAGATGCAGGCCGGTGCGCCGTGATGCACGCAGGCGACATGCGTCAGCGCCGCCGTTTCGCCGTAATGCAGCGCCGCGCCGCCGATGAAGCCTTCGATCAGCGCGCACATGCGCCGCGGGCTGCGATAGACCATCTCAGGGGCGCCGCTCGGGGCCGCGGCGAAATCGAAATGCGGGCAGGTCGCGCCGGGATAGAGCTTGTGTACCTCGGCATGGATGATGGGGTTGAGATTGAGCACGAAGCTCCGCAGATTGGGGGAATTGGTAAAGAAATCCGGGCAGAGCACCGCCATCCGCGGCGGTGCGGTCTGGCCGAACCAGCGCAACACCTTATCCGGGTCCACCCCCAGCCGTCGCGCCGCCGCTGCCACCAGAGCCTCCAGCTCGGAATCGGGGTAGCTGCCGAGCGAGGTATAAACGCCGCGCGCGCCTGCGGCGTCGATCAGATCATCCCAAAGGGCGGCGCCATGGGCTTCGGTGACCGAAGCTTCCAGCAGATTGAAAATGACGCCTTTCATGGTCGAGTTCCCGGCCGCGATTCGGTTTACGGAAACAGGTCTAAGCCGATGAACTTAACAAAACTTCAACTCGTTCAGCATCACCCCGGCCTTGAACTAGCGGAAACCAGGCCGCCAGGCCGCACGCAACAAGCACACGGCCTCGCCGATCAGCGCGCCCGTGTCGGCGGTCGGTTCGATCTCGGCCGCCCGCTGCGCGGAGTACCAAGGGTCGCCGTTATGCGGATTGGTATGCACGAAAACGGCGATCTGCCCAGCCTCAAGCCCCTCGGCACGCAGCTTTTCGGCCGCGCGGGCCGTGTAACTCGTCAACGCCTCGCGAAGCCCCTGCCATGTCTCAATGAGGCTGCCAAAGGTTCGCGTCACGGCAATGCCCTGCCGCGTCGGCGCCATGAGGGACAAAGGGAGGCACGAAACACCGCGCAACTCGGCATGGACGCGCGCCCCGGTCACGATCAGCATCTCGCGCACCGCCTGGGGGTCATGGCTGACGAAATCCGCGATCGTCTCGATCCCCGCAACCGCCAGCTTCGCGGCGGCCCTACTGCCGATGCCCCAGACATCCGCCACGGGCAGCATCGTGAAGTAAGCTGCCCGATCGGCCGGGCACTGCAAATCGCACACCCCGCCCAAGGCCGGGGTGTTCTTGGCGATGCGGTTAGCCAGCTTGGCGAGGGTCTTGGTCGGCCCGATGCCGATGCAGGTTGGAATTTTGGCAAGCTGGCGCACATCCCGCCGAAGATCGCGGCAAAAGCGATCCCGGCCGCTCCCATCGGCCGCCGGATGTGGTTTCCTCGAAGAGAAGCCTGCAACCGGCGGCCTTGAGGGCCTTGATCTGCATGGCGTTTTTCCGGTCGTCCCCCTTCGAGACGCAGGCATAGCCGAGCAGCAGGCGCTGCCGAAGCCGGTTTGGTTGATTTTACAAACGAACGTTTATGAAATCCGAATTAGATCAAATATTTATGGCTTAGCGTACAATTTTTAACAGATCGTGCGGCGCCCCCTTCTTGATGACAACCTCCGGTTCTGGCAGATTCGCCTTCGGTCCTGGGCACTAGGCTGACCGGTGGCTTTTTATGCTTTCACCATTCTGCCCCTTCCTGCGTTGAAAAATATGAGCGAACCAAAAAGCTATCAGAAAAAGTTCATTGTTCCGAAACTCGAACAACGTTCATATCCTCTCACGCCAACTCTGCATAAGCATACCTTCCATCAGGTTGTTCTCCCTCGGCGGGGCAGGATGGAAATCGAGATTTCTGGCTCTGGCGGCTTTGTTGATACCCAGCATGCCGCCTTTGTTCCGAGCGGCGAAAGGCATACTTTTGCAAGTAAGGAAGAAAATGCTTTTATCGTTCTCGATATCCCAAACGACTATATTCAATCTGTAAGAAATGGTCATAACGTTTTGGACTATTTCTCAAGCCAAAAATTTTTTCCTTTAACTGCTCCACTCCAACATCTAATTGGATATGCCGGATCATTGAAGGATAATACCGACGCCTCAGAAATTTCCGAAGCGTGGGCCAATTTGTTTATGGAAGCCGCTTTTCAATCCGCTTCAGATACAATAGGTCTGCGATCTCGCCACATATCGAATGCGTGCCGCTATATTGAAAAACATTTCTCTAATTCCATAACAATTTCAACTATTGCCCGTGAAGTCGGTGTCAGTGAAAGACGCCTCCATGCTCTGTTCCTCGTTGAGTTGAAAACCACACCTCATGCCTATCTGATGCATCGGAGAGCCCAGTACGCCCTATCTCTACTAGCTCGTACATCGAAAGCGATTTCGGATATTGCAATCCTATCTGGCTATGCTGACCAAAGCGCTCTTACACGCTTCCTACGGCAAACCTATAACATAACACCTTCTGCCTATCGGAAGAAAATTCAAAAGGGTAAATCTGAGAGTTTGTCGTAACAACACTCTTCCCGACTTTTACCGTTTTTGTATAAAAAAATGCAGATCTAGCCAAAGATAGAACAACCATAGCGCCATAGTTGTTGGGTTCAAATCTCAACTAGTGCGCTTCCAATGAAGAAACTCGCCAGCGTCGATGCACATACCCCAACGGCGTCCCACCATCCTGGGCGCGCCACGGCCATTGGTTTTTTGGCAATCGGTTTATGGTCTGCGCTGGCCCTTCTCACCAAGTTCGCCGGTGGGATTCCTCCCTTTGAACTGCTCGCGCTTACCTTTTCCATTGCATTCATAGCAAGCGCGACATTTATCCTACGAAAAGGAAAAGCTGGCCTCATATCCCTGCGGCAACCAATATCAGCTTGGATTTATAGTTTCGTCGGTATCTTCGCATATCACGCCCTTTACTTCTTCGCTCTCAGTTCAGCTCCCGCCGCACAAGCCAGCCTGATTGCCTATCTATGGCCATTGCTCATAGTTCTGCTCTCCGCATTCACCACTCACAACGGACTTCAATTGCGGCACCTTCTGGGGGCCATCCTGGGCTTTCTTGGAACCGCGCTTGTAATTTTTCTTGGCAATTCTTCTCCGAGCAGTTCCGAAGGAACGCTTATTGGATATTTAGCAGCCGCCGGCTGTGCGCTTGTATGGTCAATATACTCTGTTGCCAACCGGCGCTTTCGCAGCGTGCCGAGCGATCTCATTGGAGGCGTATGCGGCCTCGTTGCTCTAGCTGGCGCCTGCATCCATTTTTGGATCGAGCCTACGCTTTGGCCAACTTTTATTCAGTGGGGCGCTATCCTCCTTCTTGGAGTCGGTCCTGTAGGTTTAGCCTTCTTTGCCTGGGATCACGCTACTAAACACGGCCGCGTCTCCCTACTTGGGGCAGTGTCCTATATGGCCCCGCTGCTTTCAACCCTCCTCCTAATCCTCTTTGGCTTTGTGCCAGCACAATGGAGTCTTCTTGGTGCTGCGACATTGATCGTTGCTGGTTCTGCGTTGGCCTCTTTCCGTTTGAACACGATCCGTTTGAACCGCAATAGCCGGGAGTGTGCCCCATGACGATGGATTTATCAGCAGAAACTATACACACGCCAGAGTTTACAGTCGCGCCAACGCGCCCCCCTCTTCGATATATAGGACGGCCGTCTCAAACCTTTAGTACAGCAGGGGCAAGACGCCGCGCGGCCGGTGAAAAACCCCGTGTGCTTCTTCTTGTTCCACCTTACACGCGATTGATCGAACCCGCTCCGCAGGGGAGCGCGTTTCAAAATATCGGAATCGGGCATTTCGAGGTGATGAAGCGCGCCGGAACTCCGATTGGCCTTCTTCGTATCGCTACTGCCGCCAGACGAAATGGATACGAGGTTAGAATTATAGATTGCCCATTCGCTGGCTGGGAACAAGAATATGATGATATTCCCGTCGATAGCGGGCGTTTGATTCGGTATGGCCTTACCTACCAACAAATCAAAGATATCGTCGTAGAATTCGACCCCGATATCATCGGGGTACAATGCAACTACACTGTCCAATGGGGAAACGCTCGCTATCTATCGGATTTTCTAAAGGGTATCTCAGACAGTTTTGTTTTAATAACGGGCGGCGCACATTCAAGTGGTGATTGGAGAAATGCCCTCTCAGATTCTCCGTTCGACATTGTAGTCATTAATGAGACTGACAAGAGCTTTTCTGATCTTCTGAATGCTTTGACAACCATAGGCGAGGACATCAATGCGGTGCCTGGGGTTGCTTATAGGACAGGGTGCAATAAAAATGCCGCAGGCTGTAAACCGTCCGCCGCTTGCCCCAGCGGTCGTCGAGCAGCTTCAATCGCGAGAGGATGCTGGCGAACGTCTTGTTGAAGTTTTCCACCGGCTTGCCGTCATAGCCGCAGAACACCAGATCGCCAGGTTCGACGTGTCGCGAGAGTTGTTTGAGCCGGTCCAGATAGGCTTGCGTGCCTTCGCGGCAGACAACGGTGCGTGCGCCGGTTTTGGTCGTGGGTGCGACCTCCACAACGAGTGCGGGTTTGTTCTCGGCGTCCTTTTCTATCCGCAGGTCCTGCCAGCAGAGCTGCCGGGCTTCGTTGGGCCGAAGGCCGGAATTGGCCATGAAGAGAAGGTAGTTGCGCAGAAGCTCGCGCTGATAGCGATGCATTGCATTCGGTCCGGAGCGGTGCAGCCGGCCGCCCCGCTCTTCCGGGGTTAAAACCAGCCCCTCTTTCACCCACTCACGCAGGTAGGTATAGATCTGTTTCCACTCAGCTTCATCGAAGGATGGCCTGCGCTCCACGCCCTTGGTGTGCTTAACCTTGGTGGCCTTGATCCATGGTTCGCGTTTGACGAAGCCGATGCGCTTGCCCCAGCGGAATATCTGCCGGAGCATGCCGGCCTCCATATCCAGTGTCTTTTGCGCGGGCACGCGGGCGGCATTGGCCGGAATGTCTTCGTCATCCTCCCATTTCTCAGGGTTGTGGTAGTTGATGCGCCAATCCCAATATTGCTCGACGAAGGCATCCGGCATGTCGTTCACGCGGGCGTCCCCGAAGAAAGGGATAAAATATTTCTCCGACATGAACTTGTGCAGCCTCTGGCGGTGGACCGACAGGCCAGTTTCGTGAGCGCTGTAAAAGCGCTTCCATAGGTCCTTGAATTTGAGGTTCCCGGCGATTCTCACATCCACGCCGAGCTTCTGCTCGGCCCGGAGTTCGTAGAACAGGTCCTCAGCCAAGTTGAGGGCGGTGGGAAGGTCGCGGGTCTTGAGGGACCGGATTATGTAGCCGGTGACGCCGGGGATTTTTAAGCGGGCCTGATAGACCTGCTGGTTGGTGTCGCCTCGCCGGTACACCATGACGGCCCCGTCTCGGAGGCGGTGGGCTTGCTGGTAGAAGCTCTCGACCATGATCCAAACTCCACAATTTCTGTGAAAGTTCTGTGCAAAACGCTAACTGGAAACAGCGTTGGAAACAAGGGTCTGTAAAGCGTCTGTGAATGTAAAAACAGGGACCTGATCTACGTCAAGCCCCTGTTTTAATTGAATAAATTGAAGCCTAAGACTTAGCGCTTGGAGAACTGGAAGGAGCGGCGGGCCTTCGGCTTGCCGTACTTCTTACGCTCGACCATGCGGCTATCGCGGGTCAGGAAGCCGGCGGCCTTCAGGATCGGGCGCAGATCCGGCTCGAACAAGGTCAGCGCGCGGGAGATGCCGTGGCGCACGGCGCCGGCCTGGCCGGAGAGGCCGCCACCGGTGACGGTGCAATACACGTCGAACTGGTTGTAGCGGTCAGCCACCAGGAAGGGCTGGGTGATCAGCATGCGCAGCACCGGGCGGGCGAAATAGACCGGGGCGGTCTTGCCGTTCACGATGATCTCGCCCTTGCCGGGCTTCACCCAGACGCGGGCGATGGCGTTCTTGCGGCGGCCGGTGGCGTAGGAGCGGCCCTGCGCGTCCTTCTTCGGTTCACGCTTCTGGGGCTGGGCGTCCGGGGCGGCGGCGCCGGCGGTGGCCTGGAGGTCCTTCAGACCGGCGAAAGCATTGGTTTCGGACATTGGAATCAAGCCCTCTTGTTCTTGGAGTTCAGCGCGCCGACATCGAGCGCCTTCGGCTGCTGGGCGCCATGCGGGTGCTCAGGACCAGCATAGACATACAGGTTCTTCATCTGCTGGCGCTGCAGCGGGCCACGGGTGATCATGCGCTCAACCGCCTTCTCGACCACGGACTCAGGGTTCTTGCCGGCCAGGCGGTCCTTGATGGAACGCTCCTTGATGCCGCCAGCATAGCCGGTGTGGTAGTAGAAGATGCTGTCTTCCAGCTTCTTGCCGGTCAGCTTCACCTTCTCCGCGTTGACGATGACGATGTTATCGCCGCAATCGACATGCGGGGTGAAGGTGGCTTTGTGCTTGCCGCGCAGGCGCGTGGCAACGATGGCCGCGAGGCGGCCGAGGATCAGACCTTCGGCGTCAATGAGGATCCAGTCCTTCTTGACATCCGCGGGCTTGATGGAAATCGTCGTTTTCATATGCTCACCCAAAGAATAGTGGCGGGCTTATGAGCAAGCGCGTCTCAAAGGTCAAGGGTTTTGTGTGTGGTATTTTCATACCACATCGCCCTGAGTCAAAGCATTCCGCGCCTTAGCCGCAGAGGCGAAGGCCTCAAAACGCCCAGAACTGAAGGTCGCAAAAGTTTTGGGCGGAGGCGGCGAAGGTTCCGCCGTTGCAAAGCAACGGTGGAAGGCCGCCGGAGGGGCAGCTTTTTTCAAAAAGCTGCCAAAAAGCTGCAAAGAAAAAACCCTGCTTTCTCAGTGGGAAAGCAGGGTTTTTTCTTAATCCAGCCTCGGCTCGCTGCGCCGTGGCCGCTGCGGGGCGGCGGGGCGTGGCTCGCGGGTGGCGGAAAAATCCCGGTCCGCGAAGCCACGGCTATGGGGAATGGGCGCGCGCGAGGGGGCTTGGGGCTCCTCTACGGGCGCCTGGCGGGCGCGTTTCAACTGGGCGAAATTGGGGGTGTCGTCATAGCTGTCCATGGCGCGGACCGGCGTCTGGATCACACCGCTGGCGCGCATCTGCATCACCCGCAGCTCCTCGCGCATATCCTCCAGCTCACCCTCGATCGTCTCCAGCCGGGCTTTCAGGCCGAAGACATTGAAGGGCACCATCAGGAAGGCCAGGAACCAGAGCAAGGCCGGCACGGCGAGGGCCAGGAACAGCCAGCCCGGCATCCAGTCCGGCAGAGTGAAGGGCAGGGTCATCAGCATAGCCTCATCATAACGAATTAGTGCCGGAAATGCCGCATATTTGTGAACACCATGGCGATGCCGGCTTTGTCAGCCGCCTCGATCACCTCGGCATCGCGGATCGAGCCGCCGGGCTGGATCACGCAGCTCGCCCCGGCGGCAATCGCCGCTTCCAGCCCGTCGGCAAACGGGAAGAAGGCGTCGGAGGCCACGGCGCAGCCGGTGAAATCCAGCTTCGCCTCCTTGCCGCGCCAGGCGGCGATGCGGGCACTATCCACCCGGTTCATCTGCCCGGCGCCGACGCCGATGGTGGCCTTGTTCTTGGCATAGACGATGGCGTTGGACTTCACATGCTTGCCCACCCGGAAGGCGAACAGCATGTCCTCCAGCTCCGCCGCGCTGGGGGCGCGCTTGGTCACCACTTTCAGATCAGCCGCCTCCACCCGCCCGGCATCGCGGCTCTGCAGCAGGAAACCGCCAGCGAGCGATTTGAAGGTGACACCGGCCTCGGTCGGGTTCGGCACGCCGCCAGTGGTCAGCAGGCGCAGGTTCTTCTTCTTGGCCAGCAGCGCCTTCGCCGCCTCGGTCACCTCCGGGGCGATGATCACCTCGGTGAAGATGGTGGCGATTTTCGCGGCGGTTTCCTCATCCAGCGTGCGGTTCAGCGCGACGATGCCGCCAAAGGCCGAAACCGGGTCGCAGGCCAGGGCCAGATCCCAGGCGGCGGACATGCTCTCGGCCGTGGCCACCCCGCACGGGTTGGCGTGCTTGACGATGACGATGGAGGGCGCGTCGAACTCCGCCACGCATTCGAAGGCGGCGTCGGTGTCGTTGAAGTTGTTGTAGGACAGCTCCTTGCCCTGGTGCTGGGTGGCGGTGGCAACCCCGAAGCGCTTGGGCGTAGAGGTATAGAAGGCCGCCGATTGGTGCGGGTTCTCGCCATAGCGCAGAGCCTGCTTCTTCTCGCCGGAGAAGGAGAAGCGCTCGGGATATTCCTCGCCCAGCTGCCCCGCGAACCAGCCGGAAATCGCGGCATCATAGGCGGCGGTGCGGGCATAGGCGCCGGCGGCGAGGGTGCGGCGTGTCGCCAGCGTGGTGCCGCCATGCGCCGCGATCTCTTCCAGCACCTTGGCGTAATGCGCGGGCTCGGTCAGCACCGCCACGCTCTCATGGTTCTTGGCGGCGGAGCGGATCATCGCCGGGCCGCCAATATCGATATTCTCGATGCAATCCTCGAACGCCGCCCCCCGCGCCACCGTCGCCTCGAACGGGTAGAGATTGACCGCGACCAGATCGATCGGCGCGATATCGTGGGCGGCCATCTGCTCGATATGGGCGGGGTCGTGCCGGCGGCCGAGGATGCCGCCATGCACCTGCGGCACCAGCGTCTTCACCCGGCCATCCAGGATTTCCGGAAAGCCGGTATGTTCGGAAACCTCGGTCACCGGCACGCCGGCCTCGCGCAGCATCTTCGCCGAGCCGCCGGTGGAGAGGATCTTGGTTCCGGTCGCGGCCAGGCTCTGGGCGAATTCGACCAATCCGGTCTTGTCCGAGACGGAAATCAAAGCGGTGCGGATAGGGACGATGTCTGACACGAGGCGGCTCCGTTATTGGCGACGATGCGATGCCCAGGCGCGCGGCGATCTCCCCCACGCTCCCCGATGGTAGCCATCTGAGCGCCAGTCACGTGCGGGCCGGCGCGGTTTCGCATGCGGCAAAACCGGATGCAAGCAGGCAAGCGCTGCGGGTAACGCAGGCATGTCGTAAATTTAAACCACTCTGCCTGTGGCAAATTTGTCGCAGTGTAATCAAGTTTTGCTGTATGAATTTAATCAGGCCGGGGCGCCTCCCGGTCAGGCTGTTGTTCAGGAGGTTTTGAGCATGGTCAGGCAAAGTTGGCAGGGTTTTGTTTTCGCCGGTGTGGCGGGGATCGCGGCGATCAGCGCCTGCGCGATGGCCGCACCCGGGCCGCATGTCACGGACGCATCGGTGCAGGTTCCCACCCCGGCACTGCCGAAAGCGGCCGCCAAGCCGGCGGCGCCGCAATTTTCGGTGCAGACGCCGATCGACCAGATCGCGGCGGATGCGCGCGGTAAGGCGGTGCTGAATCGCGATATGCCGGGGCTGATCAGCGATCCGCGCTATGAGCTGTTTTCCTCGATGAGCCTCTCCCAGCTCGCCAGCCTCTCCGGCGGCCGGCTGACCCAGAGCGATCTGAAGAAGGTGAATACCGATCTGGCCGAGCTCTCCCCCGGCCAATAGGATTCATGCCCCCGGCTGCGCCTGCACCGCCACGGCGGAGACGGCGTTGGCGGGAGAGCCCCGCAGCACCTTGGTGCTGGTCAGCACATAGATCACCGCATCCTTCTTATCATCGAGGATGCGCGTCAGGATGAAATGCTTGAAGATCAGCGAGGCGGAAATCGCGCCGATCTGCTCCTGCCGCGGCAGGTCTGCGGGCAGGTTCACCGGCCCATGAGCAATACAGTTGAGTGAAAACTCGCTCGGATCGCTCGCCAGCCCGACTCCGCCGGCGAGGCCGCCGGTTTGCGCCGAGGCGGCGTAGCAGGAAATATTCGGGATCTTCGGATCGTCGAAGCGCTCCACCACCACCTTGTCATTGGGGCCGAACCAGCGGAAATTCGTGCTGACCGCGCCGATCTGATGCCGGTCGCCGCCATGGGGCATCACCAGCCAGAAAAACAGCCCCACCAGCACCAGAATCGCCAGCAGCACAGCCAGCGCGCGATAGAGAAATTTCCTCAACCCCGTATCTCCTTCAGCCCGTCATAGATCGCCAGGGTTTTCTGGCAGACGATTTCGTCAGAAAAATGCGCGGCGACGCGCGCCCGCCCGTTCGCCCCCAGCCGGGCGCGCAGGCTGGGGCTGGCGATCAGCCGGGCCAGGGCGGCGGCCAGCGCCTGCGGATTGTGCGGCGGCACCAGAAAGCCGGTCTCGTTATCCACCACCGCCTCGCGGCAGCCGGGAATGTCGGTAGCCACCGCCGGCCGGCCGGCGGACATCGCCTCCAGCAGCGCCTTGGGCAGGCCTTCGCGATAGGTCGAGGGCAGGGTGAAAATATGAATCTGGCGCAGCAACCCGGCCATGTCCTTCACCGGCCCCAGCCATTTGATCAACCCTTGCGCCTCCCAGCCGCGCAGCTCGGCCTCGGTGATCGGGTTGGGGTTGGAGAGGTCAGGCGCGCCGGCCAGCCAGAACTCCGCCTGGCCTTTCAGCAGCCGCGCCGCCTCGATGAAATCCGGGATGCCCTTTTCGCGGATCAAACGCGCCGCCAGCAGGATGCGCGGGCGGCCCTCCGCTTCCGTCATCGGGGCAAACAGCGTCATATCCACCCCCGCGCCGCGGATCAGCGCGGTGCGTTCGCGGGCCACCATCCGGCCCTCGACCATCGCGTTCAGATCATCCGGGTTTTCGAAAATGGCGATGCCGTGTTTAGGGCTCATCGTGGCGCGCAAGCCTGCCGAGACCAGCGGCTTCAAAATTTTCGCCAGCAGCTTTTGGGAGGAGAACACGAAGCCCAGCCCGATCGGCGCGTTCACTACGGCGGGCACGCGCGCCAGCCGCGCGGCGATGCCGCCGAAAATGATCGGCTTCAGCGCGATATGATGCACCACATCCGGCTGCAGCCGCCGATATTGCCCCGCCAGCCAGAGCGAGAATGCCAGCTCCTTGAACGGGTTGAGGCGCTTGCGGTCGAGATCGGCGGCGATGAATTCGATGCCCGAGGCCTCGATGTCGGCACGGGACTGGTTTTCGCGGGTGATCAGCACCACCCGCCAGCCGGCCGCCTGGGCGGCCAGGCCGCGCGCCCAGAAATGCGAGGCGAAGAACCAGTCTTCCATCAGCAGAAAGACGAGGGTGGGGCGTTGCTTGGGCATGCGGCGGATTTAGGCCATGCGGGTGAGCACCGCCAGCCCGCCGGTGCGGGGACCGATGCGGCTCAGGCGAAATACCCCGTGTCTTTCAAATATCGTTGATCCCGGCCCGCGCCGCCTGCCAGCGCCAGCTATCGCGGCACATATCCTCCACCCCCAGCCTTGCCTTCCAGCCGAACAGCCGCTCGGCCAGCGCCGGGTTGGCGTAATAGCTGGCGACATCGCCGGCCCGGCGCGGGGCGATGTTCACCGGGATCTCCCGGCCCGTCGCCGCCTCGAACGCCTTCACCAGCTCCAGCACCGTGGTGCCGTTGCCGGTGCCGAGATTGACGGTGACGGAGACATCATTGGCGGTGATATGCTCCACCGCCAGCGCATGCGCCAAGGCCAGATCCATCACATGGATATAATCGCGCTCGCCGGTGCCATCGCGGGTGGGATAGTCATTGCCGAAGACATTGAGCTGGGCGCGCTCGCCGGTGGCCACCTGGGTGACGTAAGGCATCAGATTGTTCGGCACGCCGCGCGGGGTTTCGCCGATGACGGCGGAGGGGTGCGCGCCCACCGGATTGAAATAGCGCAGATTGGCGGCACCTTTGAGCTTGCCGGTGCGCGCCAAGTCGCGGATCAGATCCTCCATCACCAGCTTGGTGCGGCCATAGATGTTTTCCACCCGTGTCGGCGCGTCCTCCAGAATCGGGGAGCTGTCCGGCTGGCCATAGACGGTGGCGGAGGAGGAAAATACCAGCCGCGCCACGCCGGCCGCTTGCATCGCCTGCATCAGCCGGATCGTGCCGATAATGTTCATGTCGTAATAGAGCAGCGGATCGGCCTCGCTCTCGCCCACCGCCTTCAGCGCCGCGAAATGGATCACCGCCTCCACAGGATGCGCCCTCAACGCCGCCGTCACCGTCTCGGTATCGCGGATATCGGCCTCGATGATCGTCATGTCCTGGCCGGTGAGGCGGGCGAGGCGGGCGGGCACATCGCGCTCGGCATTGGCGAAATTATCGAGAATGACGATCTCGTGGCCGCGCTCAGCCAGCACGGCGGCGGTATGGGAGCCGATATAGCCGGCGCCGCCGGTCAACAGAATGCGCATGGGATCAGGCCTTGGTGATGGTCCATTTAACATGCTGCGGGCCATCCTGATGGCCCGGCAGCACAATCTGCTCGGCACGGCGCGGCTCGGCCTGGCCGAAATACACGCTCTCCTCGATCTTCGGCGCCGCCCCCTCGGCCTTCAGCCGGAAGCCGCGCCCGGAGGGGGTGCGCAGCAGCACCGTCTCGTCATCCTGCACCAGGCTGGCGGTGACGTTGGGGTGGAGATGGAAGCGTATGGCGAAAGGCTGCGGGGTTTCCGCCTCGATCAGATCCTCGCCCTGCAATTCCTCGCCGGTTTCGGAGAGGCCGAGGCGGCGGTGATGGATGGCGCCGAAGGGCTTGCTCCAGCCATCGTGATTGGCCTCGATCCAGCCGACACCGCCGGCCTCCTGGCGGTGCACATTCACGTTCAGCGGCCGCCGGCCGAGCCCGTTTTCCTTGATCTCGGCGGAGGAGGTGTCGGCGATGATCAAGGTGGAATGGGCGGCGGTGCCGCGCAGCACCCCGGCCCAGTCGCTGGCCAAAGCCGGGGCGGCGCCGCAATTGACGATCAGCCGGTCCTTGCCGAAGGAATATTCAAAGCCCAGCGTGCCGGCATGGGCGAAACGGTCCAGCCCCGGCGCGGTCGGCACACCGGCATCCATGAACAACACCGCCTTGCCGGCGGCCAGGCGAAACAGCCCGCAGGCTTTCAGATGCGCCAGCGTGCCGCGCGCCCGCCCGGCCTGGGCCAGCACCAGATCCACCAAGGTCGCCAGCTCTTCCTGCGAGCCGTTGAACAGAGGCAGCCCGCCATCGCCATGGCGCAAGGCGCGCAGGGCGGCGGCGGCGTGCTCGATGGCGGTGACCAGCTCGGTCGGCGGGGTTTTGCCGCCGGCCTGCATCAAGGCGCGAATTTCGGTGAGGTCCTGCAGCGCCAGCAGATGCGCCGCCGGGCTGCGCTCAATATGGCAGCCATCGGCGAAGAATTGCCGGGAGAGCTCGGGCAGCAGGATCTTCTGCACCCGGGGCAGATATTGCACATGCTCGGGCATGGCGATGGAGGCGGCGGTGAGCCCCTTCAACGCGGTCAGCGCCCGTCCATCCAGAAACTCGGCCGGCAGGGCGGCGGAGAGGGTGCGGGCATCCTGCACCAGCCGGTGCATCAGCGCCTGGCGGAAGGCGTCATCCGCCGAGGCGGCGAAGAAATCATAATGGCCGAGCCAGGCGGCCAGCCGCGCGCCCGCCACGTCCGGCGCGTAGGAAATCGGCTCGGGCTTGGGCGTGTCCATGTAATCCATGGCCAAAGCGCGGGCGCGGGAGCGGGCGGCATCGGTGCCCAGAGCGCGCAGATCCCGCAGCCAGGTGAAGCCGTGCAGATGCGCCCGCAAAAGCCGGGTGCAGCCGGGGGCGGCGGCGAAAATGTCATGATGGATGGGCAGCACCGCGCCGCCGAATTCCAGCTCCGCTTTCACCAGCCGGGCGCCGCGCGCCGGGTCGCCCGGCCAGGGGTCGCGCAGCGAGAGGGCCGGCGCGTCCGGCCCGCCGGCGGGGCGCAGATTTTGCAGCCTGGTGAACCAGGTGCGGGCTTGGCGGCCGATGCCAACCGGCTTGGCGGGGCCTTCGCTCATCCGCCCTGGCTAAGGCTGGTGGCAGCCGGCAGGGCAGGGTGGGCGTTGCGGATATCCTGGATCGCCTTCGTATAATCCGGCGCGCCGTAAACGGCGGTGCCGGCGATCAGGCAGGTGGCACCAGCGGCGAGCACGCCAGGGGCCGTCTTCGGCGTGATGCCGCCATCGATCTGCAGCACGATATCGTGGCCGCTCTCATCGATCATGCGTCGCAGCGCTGCGATTTTGGAAAGTTGCGAGGCGATGAAGGCCTGCCCACCAAAGCCGGGATTGACCGTCATCACCATGATGATGTCGGTGAGGTCGAGCACATGCGCCACCGCATCGATCGGCGTGGCGGGGTTCAGCACCACCCCGGATTTCTTGCCCAGGCCACGAATATGCTGGAGCGTGCGGTGCAGATGCGGGCCGGATTCCGGATGCACGGAGATATGATCCGCCCCCGCCTCGGCGAAGGCGGTGATATACGGGTCCGCCGGGGCGATCATCAGATGCACGTCCAGCGGCATCTTGGTGTGCGGGCGCAGCGCTTTGACGACCAGCGGGCCGAAGGTGATGTTGGGGACGAAATGCCCGTCCATCACATCCAGATGCAGCCAGTCCGCCCCCGCTTGCTCGACGGCGATCACCTCCTCCTTCAGCCGGGCGAAATCGGCGGCGAGCAGGGAGGGGGCGATGAGCGGGCGAGTCGGGGCGGAATTCATGATGCTTGGTTGTAACCGGCAGGGTATGGGTTTCACAAGCGGGGGATTGAGCGGCGTGTGACGAAGCGGCATGTTGGCGGAGATGCTCGAGTCGCACCACGCCAAATCTGATCGTCCTCGACTGCGAATTCTATTCATCTTCGCTGTCTCCTTTATTCTTTTGTTTTATGGCCTGTACGCGGCAGCGAATATCTATCTGCTGTGGATGAGTCGGCGTGATCCTGAAATCCTGCCGACGGACGGCCAATTGCCGCAGGGTGATTTCGGCTTGTTCTGGTGCGCCGGCAACGGGCTGATTACCGAAGCCGCCGCCCGGTTCGGCTTGCACCTTGCCGACAGCTACAGGGAGATTTGCACGACAGATATTTTGGCAATCAATGCTCCGGCTCGCTTAGCTTGGCCATATCCGCCAACGATGGGTTTTTTAGTTGTTCCCTTTGCGTTGTTGCCGATCAAGCTAGGGTTCTGGGTCTGGCGTGGTGTTTCGATTCTGTTCGCGGCCGCCATGTTGCGGGTCGCCGGTCTGGGATGGCGGGTGATTCTGCTTGGCTTGGCAAGTCCGGCCGCATGGCATGATCTTTTTGGCGGTCAAGACGGAACGTTAACCGGGGCCATGCTCGTGAGCACTCTGCTGCTGGCGCTGAGAAGGCCCGTGTTAGCTGGGGCATTGGCTGGTTTGCTGACCATGAAGCCGCATCTTGGTTTGCCGCTGGTGACCTTGATCCTGCGTCGCCGTGCATGGAAATTGCTGTTGGTCGCAGTATTTGTGGCGCTGGTCTTGGTGGGCTTGTCGTTGCTCGTGTTCGGGTGGGCGGATTGGGTGCGCTTTCTTGGTGTTGCCCAGCGCGATGAGTGGCTTACGGCAAATGTTCCGTTCAAAGTCGATTTTCCAGCCGCTGGGATCACGATTTATCATATGGCGCGTAGCCTTGGTGCGGCAAATCATCAGGCTTGGGTGCTGCAAATTATAGGCGGTGCAATTGCGTTGGGGTTGATTTGGTGGATCTGGAAGCCAGCTCGCATGGTGGAAATGCCACGCATGATCTGCACGGTCAGTCTAAGTATTTTGGTCATGCCGCACGGATTTCTTTACGATCTTGTGGCATTTTCCACGGCGATGGCACTTATCATGGTTGAAATTGGCGGCGAGCTGGGCCTTGTCGCCTCGCTCGCTTGGCTATGCGGGGGCTACACCGGGACAGTCGCCAACCTAACAGGCCTTCTGCTTTTCCCCCTCGTCGCTGTCGCTGGTGCGTGGTTGGCCTGGAAGGTCAGGGACGCACCAGCCTGGCAATAAAGAACCCGTCCATGCCGCCTTGTTCGGGCCAGAGGCCGGGATGGGTGCGGATGTCGCCTTGCGCGGTCACCGCCTCGGGCAGTTCGGGCAGGCTGAGCGGGTCGCGCTTCAGCCCCAGCCGTTCGCAGGCGGCCTCCACCCGCGCCGCACCTTCTTGTGGCTGCAAGGAGCAGACGGCGTAGATCAGCCGTCCGCCAGGGGCGAGCATCGCGGCCGCCGCGTCCAGCAGCTTGTCCTGCAGGGCGGTGACGGTGTCGATGTCGCGGGCCTTGCGGATATGCAGCAGCTCCGGGTGGCGTCGCGCGGTGCCGGTGGCGCTGCAGGGCGCATCCAGCAGGATGGCGGGGAAAGGGGCGGCGGGCTGCCAGCTGGTGGCATCGGCCAGTACTGTTTCGGCGGCAAGATGCAGCCGCTCCAGATTGCCGCGCAGCGTCGCCAGGCGGGATTTGTCGCGCTCCACCGCCGTTACCGCGGCGCCGGCGGCGCAGAGCTGGGCGGTTTTGCCACCCGGGGCGGCGCAGAGATCCAGCACGCGCTCGCCCGGCTGGGTGGCAAGCAGCTTCGCCGGCAGCGCGGCGGCGGCGTCCTGCACCCAGATTTTGCCCTCGGCGAAACCGGGGATCTCCATCACCGGCGTCCCGGCGGGGAAACGGTAGGAGCCGGTGGGCAGGGCGATGCCGCCTGCAGGCACGACGCCGGGCAGGGCGGAGACATCCAAAGCCGCCTCATGCGCATGCGCCTCGGCAATCGCCCGCGCCTCCTTGCCCCAGCTCGCCCAGGCCCAGGCGGGGGTGTCGAGCCTGGGCATGTCCAGCTCCTCCAACGCCGCCGGCCCGGTGGCCACCACCTTGCGCAGCACCGCATTCACCAGCCCGGCGAAGGGGGTGAGCTTGCGCGCGCGCGCCAGCTCGACCGAGGTGGCGACGGCGGCATGGGCGGGTGTGTCCAGAAACAGGAAGGCCGCCGCCCCCATGCGCAGGATGATGCGCAGCTCCGGCGGCGGGTCGCGGCGCAGATAGGGCTCCAGCACCGCGTCCAGCGTGCCGACATGGCGCAGCACGCAGGCCGCCAGCCGGTGCGCGGCGGCCTTGTCGCGCGGCTCGATACGCGGCAGCGAATCTAACGCTGCATCCAGCGGCCGGCCCTTCGCCAGCACGGCGTGGAGCAGAGTGAAGCCAGCATTGCGGGTCGGGTCTGTCATAAGCGTCCTTGGGTTCAGGGGCGGGGCCTAGCATAATGGCGGGGGCTCTGGCCATCGCTCAGGGCGAAAAGGAAGGAAAGCTGCCATGAAGATCGCGGTGATGGGGGCCGGCGCGGTAGGGTGCTATTTCGGCGCGCTGCTGGCCAAGGCGGGGCATGAGCTGGTGCTGATCGGCCGGCCTGCGCATGTGGAGGCGATTGCGGCCAAGGGGCTGTTGCTGGAGCGCGCCTCGGGTAGCGAATACGTGCCGCTGCGGGCCGTCACCGGGGCTGAGGGCGTGCAGGGCGCCGGGCTGGTGCTGGTCTGCGTGAAATCCGCCGATACCGAGCAGGTTGCCGCCGAGATGGCGCCGCATCTGGCGCCGGCGGCGATGCTGATCAGCCTGCAGAACGGGGTCGGCAATGCCCAGCGTCTCACAACTGCCTTGGGGCGGGGCGTTTTGCCGGCGGCGGTATATGTCGCCACCGAAATGGCCGGGCCTGGCCATGTTCGCCATCATGGCCGGGGCGAGTTGAAGCTGGGCCAGGGGCATGGGGCGCGGGAGCTGGCGGCGTTGCTCAACGAGGCCGCGATCCCTACCGACATCGCCGAGGATGTCGAGGCGGTGCTGTGGACCAAGCTGGTGCTGAACTGCGCCTATAATGCGGTCTCCGCCGTCACCCGCGCGCCATACGGGCATATCGTCGCGGTGGAGGGGGCGCATGAACTGATCCGCGCTCTGGTGGATGAGGCGGTGGCGGTGGCGGCGGCGGAAGGGGGGCTGCTGGCGCCGGATCAGGCCGAGCGCTGTATCGAAGCGGCGCAGGCGATGAAGGGGCAGCTCTCCTCGACCGCGCAGGATCTGATCCGGGGGCGCAAGACCGAGATCGATGATCTCAACGGGCATGTGGTGCGGCGCGGGGCGGCGCATGGCATTCCCACCCCGGTGAATGCGGCGATGACGACGCTGGTGAAAATCCTGGAAACCGCGCCGGCTTGAACTGTCTTTGGGGGCGTGGCAACGGCGTTGCCATCACCCCGAACGTTTTCGCCGCTTTTTTGAAAAAAAGCGGCACCAAAAAACTTTTGTAACTTAAGCTGCTTCAGGGGGTTGGCAGGCATCCACCCAGTCCGCCTGGGTGATCTCCACCATCCGCGCCGGGCTGATGCGCAGCGCGCTGTTGGTGGCGCCGGCGGCGGGCAGCACTTCCTCAAAGGCCTGCAGCGAGACATCGCAATAAACCCGCAGCGGGCTGGCCAGCCCGAACGGGCAGACCCCGCCGACGGGATGGCCGGTCAACGCCGCCACCTCTTCCACCGGCACCATCTTCACCTTGCCGCCAAAGGCGGTCTTGGCCTTCTTATTATCCAGCCGCGCATCGCCGCGCGCCACCAGCAGCACAACCTCCTCGCCCACACGCAGCGCCAGGGTCTTGGCGATCTGGGCGGGGGCAACGCCATGCCCGGCGGCGGCAAGCGCCACCGTCGCGGTGCTTTGCGGAAGCTCCAGGATCTCGATGTCAGGCGCTTGCTCCGCCAGAAAAGCGCGGACAGAGTCGAGGCTCATGGCAATATCCCAGTTGAATGGTTCAGCCCGGGAGGCTGTCATGGATCGCGGGGTGGCGAAAGCCCCGCGGCTTATTTCTCCGGCTTGCTCACCAGCAGCGTGGCCAGCAGGATGGTCAGCAGCACCAGCACCAGCTCGGTCGCGGAGGGGGACAGCGGCACGACATGCCAGGTGACGGCCGGCACCTGATTGGCCGGAAAGCCACTCGCGGCCTGCAGGGCCGTGGCATCACAGGTGGAAGCGTAATACGCCTCGAAGGCGTCCGGACAGGCGGTAAGATTCATTTGCAGCGTCCCAGATTGCAGCGTCCCAGATCGGCGAAACACGCCGGCACGCAATAGGCCGGCGCCCCCTCAAATGGCGGCTTTATACCGCACTGCACAATCGCTTATTTTCGCCAACTGCCTTGCGTCCGAAGCAGCAATGAACGGGGCTTATTTTTTCGGTCGGTCCGCCAGCAAGGTCGCCAGCAACGCGCTTAAAAGCACCAGCACCCATTGCGTCGCGATCGGCGAGAGCGGGACCATATGCCAGGTCACCGGCGGCGCGCTGGGATGGCACGCGGCCGCCATCACCGGCGAGGTGATGGTCGTGCAGATGGATGGCGCCATGGCCTGCCTCATCTCCCCAAAAGGCCGCGCCAGGAGGGGGCGGCGGACATGATATGAGATCCGCCCCCGCCCCCCGCAAGCGCAGACGCGGGCAGCTTCAACCCGCTCCGGACAGAGGGAGGGAGGGGAAGCGCGGCGCGGCGGCGCCTGGCTGCGCCGCTATGCCGGACGGATTCAGGCCCGCCCCTGCTTCGAGGCCGCCGGCGGGCTGGGCTGGGCGGTGATAGATGCCGCGTACCCGCCCCGCCGTCTGCCGATCGCCGCCAGCCAGCAGCACCAGGCTGTCGGCGATCTCGCGGGCCTGTTTCTGGCTCTGCAGCACCACCAGCAACGCGCCGCGCGCCCCCAGCCGGCGCAGCAGCCCGAGCAGCATCTGGGTGTCCTCGTCGCTCATGGCGCTGGTCGGTTCGTCGAGCATCAGCAATTTCGGCGCGGCGGCGGCTTCGCGCAGGAGCATCGTGGCGCGGCGCAATCCGGGCGGCAGCTCCAGGAGCGTCTGGTCGAAGAGCGGGATCAGCGCCTCCATGCCCATCTCGCGCACCCAGCCTTCCGCCCAGCCGCGCCGGGCGGCGGCGGGCAACGATGAGTCGCGGTGAAAGAGCAGGTTCTCCAGCACGCTGCGCCGGAGCAGATCCGGCCGCGGCGCGACCAGCACGGGCGGTTTCGTCTCGCCCAGCGTCAGCCCCTGATAAAAGACCTCTCCCCATTGTTGATAGAGCGCATTCTCCGCATACAGCCCGGCGAGGGCGCGCAGCAGCGTGGATTTGCCGGTGCCGGGCGGCCCCATCAGCACGCAGACGCCCTGGGCCGGCAGCGTGAAACTGAGATCGTCCAGCACGATTTTGGTGCCGAACCCCAGCCCGAACGCCGCGCAGGACAGCACTGGCGGCGCGGCCTGATGCGTCAAGGCGCCAGAGAGCGGCTCGGCATCGATCAGCGGGCCGTCATCATCCTCGTCCGGTTGATCCTCCCGCAGACTCTGCCGCAACGCCGCGATGCCATCCACCATATGGCTTTCTAAGGCCCGCGCGGCCTCGGCGCGGCGCAGCCGCCGCCCGTGCAGCCGCAACGCCGCCACGGCGATCCCACCGCAAACGCCCGCCAGCCCTAGGTAAGGTGCCACATGTTCCATCGAGGCTCTCGCAACCGCACATCCCATTAAAACGTTTGGATGGAGAAACGGCTACCGGAAAGATTGTTCGTCCGGGGCAGGTGTCGCGCCGGCGCGGCCGTTATTCAGCCGCCAGCGGGCTGGTGCCGGAAAAACCGAAACATGACAAGCTTGTAACCAAATCGGCACAACTGATCTGGCGCCGGGATTAAATTTTTGTCGGAAGGGCGGCTGGTGGAGCTGAGGGGAATCGAACCCCTGACCTCGTCATTGCGAACGACGCGCTCTACCAACTGAGCTACAGCCCCGGTCCCGTCATGCGATGACCGCGTGGGGGCGGCGTTTCGCGCATTCGGAAGCGGAAGTCAACATTGCTTTGACACATTCCTCCCGCTAGGTCTCTGGCACCCGAAATTTTTGAGGAAAACCATGGTTGGCGCGATTTTCTGGCTGGCGTCCGAACTGATTCACCTGCTCATTCTCGCGATCATCGCGGCGGCGGTGCTGAGCATGCTGGTGGCGTTCGGCATCGCGAATCCGCGCAATCAGTTCGTTTATACGGTGGGGGATTTCCTCACCCGAATCACGGACCCTGTGCTGCGTCCCATCCGGCGATTCCTTCCCTATATGGGGAATATCGATATTTCGCCGGTCATCGCCATTTTGCTGCTGGAAGCGCTGCAGATGGTGCTGGCTGATCTTTACGCTCAGATCGTGATGCGCGGTCTGGCATTCTAAGGCCGGGACGTTGCGCAAGCGCCCGGCTCGCCAGGGGATAAGTGTGAGGCTGATCAATTCCATCGTCGCCACAGCCAGCCGCCATGCCGTGCTGTGCGTGCTGCTGTTCCTGGTGCTGGGCGGGCTCGGGCTGGGCTATACGGCGCGGCATCTGGCCATCGATACCGATACCGATCATCTCTTCGCCGCCTCGCTGCCCTGGCGCCAGGCGCAGATCGCCGAGGATAAGAATTTCCCGCAATTCAACGATCTGATCGTGGCGGTGGTGCGCGCCGATACGCCGGAGGAGGCGAAGGAGACCGCCACCGCGCTGAACGCGGCGCTGCAGGCCGATACCGCGCATTTCAAAGATTCCAGCTACCCGTCCGGCGCGCCCTTCTATACCGATGAAGGGCTGCTGCTGCTGCCCACGGACGCGCTCGCCAAACTGCTGAACCAGATTGTCGCCGCACAGCCCTTCCTCGGCCAGCTGGCGGCGGACCCCTCCGCGCGCGGGCTGCTGGATGGGCTGGCGCTGATCACCCAGGGGGTGCAGGCCGGGGCGGATATCTCGCCTTATAATCAGGCGATCGCCGGGGTGCGGGCGAATTTGCAGGCGGCGGCGAATGGCAAGCCGGTGCCGCTCTCCTGGCAAAGCCTGATCATGGCCGGCGCGCCGGGGCAGGGGGGCGCGGAATTCGTGCTGGCCCACCCGAAGCTGCAGCAAGGCACGCTGCAGCCGGGCGGCGCGGCGACCAAGGCGCTGATGGCGATCGCCAAGACCCTGCCGGATGTGAAGGCCGGGCGCGCGAGCGTGAATTATACCGGGCAGATCCCGCTCTCGGACGAGCAATTCGCCTCGCTCACCCACGGGCTGGTGCTGGGCGGCATTATCAGCGTCGTGCTGATCGCGCTCTGGCTCTATCTGGCGCTGCGCTCCTGGCGGCTGATCCTGCCGATTTTGCTGACGCTGGTGATGGGGCTGGCGCTGACCATGAGCTATGCCGCCATCGTGGTGCGCACGATCAACCTGATCTCGGTCGCCTTCGCCATCCTGTTCATCGGGCTGGCGGTGGATTTCGCCATCCAATATTGCGTGCGGCTGCGCGCGGTGCGGCTGATGGAGCCGGAGCTGGGCCCGGCCTTGCGCGAAACCTCGCGCCTGGCCGGGGCGCAGATCGCGCTCGCCGCCACCGCCACCGCCTGCGGCTTCCTCGCCTTCGCGCCCACACCCTTCGTCGGCGTCGCGGAGCTGGGCGAGATCGCGGGGGCGGGCATGTTCATCGCCTTCTTCTGCACCATCAGCTTCCTGCCGGCGCTGCTGCGGCTGTTCCGCCCGCATCCTGAGACGGAATCGGTGGCGCTGCCGGGCGGAGCCAAGGCGGACCATTTCCTGCGCCGCCACCGCCGGGCGGTGCTGGGCGTGTTCGGGGCGCTGGCGCTGGCCGGGCTGTGGGGGGCGATAACGCTGCGCTTCGACGCCAACCCGCTGGATACCAAGGACCCGAACACCGAGAGCATGCGCACCATCCATTCCCTGCTCGCCGACCCGCAGACCAACCCGTTCTATGCGGATGCGCTGGCCCCCAACCTGGATGCGGCGCGCGCCCTGGCGGATAGACTCAGCCAGCTGAAAGAAGTGTCGCAGGCGATCTCGGGCGCCACCTTCGTGCCGCAGAACCAGCCGCAGAAGCTGGCGATGCTGGCGCAGGCCCAGACCATCCTGGCGCCGACCCTGCTGGCCGCCGCCACCCCGCCGCAGCAGCCGGTCACCGCGCAGGAGATCCGCGACGCGATGGCCAAGACCATCGCCGCGATTACCAATGTGCAGGCGAAACTGCCGCAGGGCAGCGCGCTTCTGGGGATCGCGACGGTGCTCAAGCAGCTGCAGGGCGAGGATGACGCGCATATCATGGCGATGAATGCCGCCATCACCCGCTTCCTGCCGCTGGAGCTGCAAAACCTCACCCGCGCCTTGCAGGCCAAGCCGATCACCCAGGAAAATCTGCCGGCTTCGATCAAGGCGGACTGGTTCCTGCCCGATGGCCAGGTCCGGGTGGAAGCCTTCCCGACCGCGGCGGCGCAGAGCACCAAGGGGCTCTATGCCTTCTCCAAGGCGGTGCTGGCGGCGGCTCCCAATGCCGGCGGCCCGGCGATCTCCACCATCGCCACCGCGGGCACGATTCTCAGCTCCTTCAAGGAGGCGGCGATTCTGGCCTTCATCGCCATCGCGGTGATCCTGCTGGCGGTGTTCCGCAATCTGCGCGACAGCCTGCTGGTGCTGGCGGCGCTGGCGCTCTCGGCGCTGCTCACCGCCTTGTTCGCGCGGATGGCGGGCATGTCGATCAACTATGCCAACATCATCGCGCTGCCGCTGCTGCTGGGGGTGGGGGTGTCCTTCAATGTCTATTTCGTGATGAATTTCCGTGCCGGGATGCGCAACTTCCTGGCCTCGGCGACGGCGCGGGCGGTTTTGTTCTCGGCACTCACCACCGCCACCGCCTTCGGCTCGCTCGCCGCCTCGGCGGATCGCGGCACGGCCAGCATGGGGGATCTGCTCTTTCTCAGCCTGGCGGCGGTGCTGGTCTCCACTTTCATCTTCCTGCCAGCCTTGCTGCACACCCTCGCCGATGCTCGAAAAACGTAGTTTTTCGCTCTCCGGCCATCGCACCAGCGTGGCGCTGGAGCCGGAATTCTGGGCGGTGCTGGGGGAGATTGCGGCGCGCCGGGGGCTGGCGGTCTCCGCGCTGGTGACGTTGATCGACGCCGAGCGGGGCGGAGAGCGGCCGCTGGCCTCGGCGCTGCGGGTGTTCGCGCTGTTGCAAAACAAGAACGTGGACTGATCAACCCATTGTGAAAGCTGGATGATTGCGGTGCCGTGCCGTATTGGGTAGGCATCCTTTCATGAAACCAATCGCCGACCTATTTCGCCAGTGCCGGGCGGTGACCTCGATCGAATACGCGATCATCGGCATGGTGATTGCGGCCAACATTACCGTTGGTGTGGCGAGTGTCGGCCATGCGACGGCGCAGCCGGTCAGTACGGTCAACAAAGCATTGTCCGGCAAGCCGAGTACGGCCACCGGCAGCGGGACGGCCAGCAATGCCGGAACCACGGGCAGCGCCTCCGGTACGAGCAGTGGCAGCAGCGCGACGGGCAGCAAAGCCACGAGCGGCGGCAGCGGCACGGGCAGCACGACCACCAGTTCCAGTTCCGGTTCCAGCAGCAGCACGCCCAGCGGGCCGGGCGCTGCCGGCACAGGCAGCTCTGGTGCCAGCGGTAACAGCAGCGGGGCGAATACAGGTAGCAGCGGAAGCAGCGGCACCAGCGCCTCCGGTGGCGGCACCTCTACCAGTGGCGTCACCGCCTGCAGCAGCAAAAAGAAGAAAAACAAAAAATCCAACGCCTGCCCCAGCAAAACGGGCAGCGGCAGCACCAAGAAAAACGGCTGATCGCGAACACAAAAAACCCGCCGCTGGTTGCCCAGGGCGGGTTTTCTGTGTGGCTCTACTCAGCCGCGCAGCGTGGCGCCGGTCTTCTTCGCCACATCGGCGACGATCTTGGCGCAGACCGCCTCGATTTCGGCATCCGTCAGGCTCTTTTCCGCCGGTTGCAGCGTCACCGCGATGGCGAGCGAAACCTTGCCCTCCGGCACGCCCTTGCCCTGGTAGCGGTCGAACAGCACCGCATTGGTGACCAGATTGCGCTCCGCCCCCTTGGCGGCGCGCAGCACCGCTTCGGCGCCCACGCTCTCATCCACCAGGAAGGCGAAATCCCGGCGCAGCGGCTGGAAGGCCGGCAGGAGCGGGGCGGATTTCTTCCGGCGCTTCGGCTCGGGGATCGCATCCAGGAAGATCTCAAAGGCGATGGCGTTGGCCGGCAGGTCCAGCGTCTTGGTCACGTTCGGGTGCAGCGTGCCAAAGCGTGCCAGCACGGTCTTCGGCCCTTGCATCAACGCGCCGCTCTGGCCCGGATGGTAATAGGACGGCCCGCCCGGCTGGGTGGTGATCGCCTCCATCGGCACGCCGAGCGCGCTCAGCACGGCGATGGCATCGGCCTTGGCATCCATCGCATCGAAGGGCCGGGCCGGGGTGAGCGCTGAGAGCGGCGTGCCGCCGACCCGCAACCCCGCCGCCACCAGCGCCTGGGAGAGATCCGCCGCATAGGCCGGGCCGGTTTCGAACAGGCCGAAATCCGCCTGGCCGCGCGCCAGATTACGCGCCGCCGCCTGCGCCAAGGTCACCAGAGGCGTGGGGCGCATCTGGTTGAGGTCCGAGGCGATCGGGTTGGCCAGACGCAGGCTTTCCGGCGCCGCGCCGAACAGCGCGCAGCTTTGCGCATCGGCGAAGCTGAAGGTCACGCACTCCAGCAGCCCGCGCATCGCCAGCACCCGGCGCGCCAGATAGGTGCGCGACTGCTTCGGCGTGAGGATGGGGGCGGGCAGGAGGGTTTGCGCGCCGAGCGAGACCGGCGCGATCGCATCCAGCCCCTGCAGACGCAGCACCTCCTCGATCAGATCCACCTCCGGCTCGATCTCGGCCGCACCCAGTGCCGCCTCGGTACCGCCGGGCAGGCCGGGGGCCTGATCCAGCGATTGCGGCTGGGCGACATCGTTGCGCCAGCTCGGCACCGCGACTGTCACACTTTGCGCATCTTGGGCGACAACGCCAAAGCCCAGACGCTGCAAGGACGCCACCGCATCCGCCGCCGCGATGTCCGAGCCGCCGAAGCTGCGCAGCCGCTCAAAGCGCAGCCTGGCCTGACGGGTCCAGGCGGGGCGCGCCCCGGCCTCGGTGATCTCGCTGGCGCGGCCGCCGCAAATCTCCATCACCTTGGCGCTGGCGGCATCCAGGGCGGCAGGCAGCAGCTGGCTGTCGATCCCGCGCTCGAACCGGGCGCGCGCATCGGAGAAGATGCCGGTGCGCTGGCCGGTGCGGGCGATCCTGACATGGTCGAACAAGGCGCATTCGATGAACACGTCTGTGGTGCCTGCATCGCAGCCGGTGCCTTCGCCGCCGGTGATGCCGGCGAGCGACTGCGCGCCGCTTTCATCCGCGATCACGCAATCCTCAGGCCCAGCCTTCACCTCTTTGCCGGCGAGGCCGGGGAAGGCGTCGCCGTCCTGGCCAGGGCGCAGGGTCAATACCCTACCGTTAATCTTCTTCACGTCGAAGACATGCAGCGGGCGGCCGAGATCGTAGGTGAAGAAATTGGTGATATCGACCAGCGCGTTGATCGGGCGCAGCCCGATGCTCTCCAGCCGCTTGGCCAGCCAATCCGGGCTCGGCCCGTTCTTCACGCCGGAGATGGTGCGGCCCAGCACCCAGGGGGCGGCTTGCGGGAATTCATTCGCCCACTGAATGGCGGACGCGCCTTCACCCTTGATCGGCGCCGGCGCGAAATCCTTCAGCGTGCCCAGGCCAGCGGCGGCGAGGTCGCGGGCGATGCCGCGAATGGAGAGCGCATCGCCCCGGTTCGGGGTGATGGAGATTTCCACCACCGGCTCATCCAGCCCGGCCCATTGCGCGTAGTTCTCGCCGACCGGCGCATCCGCCGGCAGCTCGATGATGCCGTCATGCTCCTCGCCCAGCCCCAGCTCGCGAAAGCTGGTGAGCATGCCTTCGGACTTCACGCCGCGAATCTCGCCCACCTTCAGCACCATGCCGCTCGCCGGCACCACCGCGCCGGCCGGGGCGAACACCACTTTCAGGCCGGTGCGCGCATTCGGCGCGCCGCAGACCACGGAAAGCTCCTGGCCGCCGGCATTCACCCGGCAGGCGCGCAGACGGTCCGCATTCGGGTGCTGCACCGCCTCGATCACTTCCGCGATCACGAAGGGCTTCAGCGCCTCGGCCTTGTTTTCCACGCCCTCGACCTCAAGGCCGATCTTGTTCAGCGTCGCCAGGATCTCTTCCAGAGAGGCCTGCGTATCCAGCCAGCTCTTCAACCAGGACAGAGAGAATTTCATCGGATCACAGTCCTTCGTGCAGGCTGGCGGGAGAGAGGGGCGAGAAGCCGTAATGGCGCAGCCAGCGCACATCGCTCTCATAGAACAGGCGCAGATCGTTGATGCCGTGCTTGAGCATGGTGAGGCGCTCCAGCCCCATGCCGAAGGCAAAGCCCTGGAAGCGGCGCGGATCGATACCGCAATTCGCCAGCACGTTGGGATGCACCATGCCCGAGCCGCCGATCTCCAGCCAGTCCGTGCCGCCGCCGATCTCGCCGGTCTTGCGGTTCCAGCCGATATCGACCTCCATCGAGGGCTCGGTGAAGGGGAAATAGGAGGCGCGCAGCCGCACCGGCAATTCCGGCACGCCGAAATAGGCGCGCAGCATGTCGATCAGCACGCCTTTCAGATGGCCGAGATGGATGCCCTCGCCGATCACCAGCCCCTCGCATTGATGGAACATCGGCGAATGGGTGGCGTCATGGTCGGCGCGGAAGGTGCGGCCGGGGACGACGATGCGGATCGGCGGGGCGTTTTCCGCCAGGCCGTGGGCCTTGGCCCAGTCCAGCATGGTGCGGATCTGCACCGGTGAGGTGTGGGTGCGCAGCACGGGCGGGCGCTCGCCTTCGGGCGCCTGCAGATAGAACGTGTCCATCATCGCGCGGGCGGGGTGATGGGCGGGGATGTTGAGGGCGGAGAAATTGTTCCAGTCGGTCTCGATATCCGGCCCTTCGGCGATGGCAAAGCCCATCGGCGCGAAGATCGCCGCCAGCTCTTCCATCGTGCGGCTGATCGGATGGATGGCGCCGGTCGAGTCGGGGCGGGCGGGCGCGGTGACATCGATGCGCTCAGCCGCCAGCTTGGCGTCCAAAGAAGCCGCATCCAGCACGGTTTTGCGCGCCAAAAGCGCATCGGTGATCTGCGTTTTTACCAGATTGATTTCCGCGCCGGCCTGTTTGCGGGAGTCCGGGTCCATCCCGCCCAGCGATTTTAGCAACAATGTCACATTGCCATTTTTGCCGAGCAGGGAGACCCGCAGCTCCTCCAAGGCAGCCGCGTCCGCGGCCGCGATGGCGGGCAGCGCCGCTTCCACCAAGCTCTTCAAATCATCGCTCTGCATCTTGATTATGCCTCACTCTTTCGCGGCCAGGGCAGAGCCCGGTCGGGGTCAAATGTCAAGCCGCGCGCTGTCCGTCGCCGCCGCCCCGCAAGCCCCGACGGCTTGCTCTGGTGTTACAAATAATCAACAGATGTAAAGAAAAACATCAGGGTGCTGGAAACCCCCGCGATATGAACAAATTAGCTTAACGTGGCGCTTGACCCTTCCCAGGGCGGAAGAGTACAGCCCGCAAGGTGACGTAATCATCGTGATTACGCAACCAAACGGCTATTTTTGCTCACTCAATTCGGACAGGGATCGGTTCCTACCATGAAAATCAAAGCTCTGGGCGCTCTTGCCGGCCTGGCCCTGCTGGCAGCCTGCTCTTCCAACCCGACCAGCACCGCCTCCAACACCGGCGCGGGCATGACCTCCTCCACCGGTCCGGCGCCGGGCTCCGAGCAGGACCTGGTTGCCAATGTCGGCGACCGCGTGTTCTTCGCCTTCAACAAGTCCGGTCTGTCCAGCGATGCCGACGCGACCCTGGGCAAGCAGGCCGCCTGGCTGGCCAAGTACCCCTCCGTGAACGTGCTGGTGGCGGGTAACGCCGACGAGCGCGGCACCGAGACCTACAACCTGGCCCTCGGCCAGCGCCGCGCCAACGCCGCCCGCGACTATCTGGTGGCCCAGGGCGTGTCCGCTTCGCGCATCCAGACCATCTCCTACGGCAAGGATTGCCCGGTTGCGGCTGGCAATGACGAGTCCGCCTACGCGCAGAACCGTAACGCCATCACCTCCGTGCAGGGCTTCAACCCGCAGAACTGCAAGTAATTGCGGCCTGCGTCCGGCCATCTGGCCGGGCCTTGCGTTACAGACCGGCGGCCCTTGGCCGCCGGTTTTGTTTTGCGCCTATCCCTGACTATATTTGAGGCCATTCACGGCCTGACTGGAGTCTCAATGCGCACCCGTTTCCTGCTTCTCGCTGCCCCCCTCTTCGCGCCGCTGGCCGCATCCGCCCAGCCGCTGATCCAGAGCCAGGAGGGCATCGCCCTGCAGAACGAGATTCTGCAGCTGCAGCAACAGATTCAGCAGCTGCAGGCGCAAGGGGGCGGTAATGGCGGCTCCGCCTTGGGGGGTGGCAATGCGCCGCCGCCATCGGGCAATACCGCCAATGGCGGGCTGGTGGCGAGCCTGCTCAACCAGGTGCAGACGCTGCAATCCCAGGTGCAGTCCCTCAACGGCCAGGTCTCCGAGCTGCAGCACGAGGTCGATACCCAGAACGCGCAGACCCAGAAGGATATCGGGGATCTGAAATTCCAGCTGCAGAATGGCGGTGCGGCCGGGCAGCCCGGCCAGAGCGGCCAGGCCCCCGCCGCCCCCGCGCCGCAGGCCAGCACGCCCAGCGCGCCGCCGCCACAGGCGACCGCGACGCCGAGCGACCCGAAGGCCGCCCTGCAGGCCGCCCTGGATGCCTATGGCAAGCATGATTATGCCACCTCGGCGCGGCTGGCGCAGGGCATCGTGGCGAAAGATAAATCCGCGCCGCAGGCCTATCGCGCCCAATATCTGGTGGCGCAGAGCTACGCCGCCAAAGGCGATCCGCAGAACGCCGCCATCGCCTATGACAGCACCTACAACATGAACCGTAACGGCACCTACGCGCCGCACGCCCTGCTCGGCCTCGCCTCCTCGCTGGCCGCGATCAACCAGAAGGGCGCGGCCTGCGACACGATCGCCTCGCTGAACAGCCAGTTCACCAACCAGTCCGCCGGCATGCGGGCGGATGTCGCGGCGGTCGCCAAACGCGCCCATTGCTCCTAAGCGGCGCCTTCGCGGCGGCGCTTTCGCGGCTGCTGCCGCATAGCCCCCCGCGTTTGGCGCTGGGTGTTTCCGGCGGGGCGGACAGTAGCGCTCTGGCCCTGCTCGCCGATGAGTATTGCCGCACCTATGGTGGGGCGGTGCTGGCGCTGATTGTCGATCATGGGCTGCGCGCCGGCGCGGCGGCGGAAGCGGCACTGACCGCAAGCTGCCTCGCCCAACGCGGCATCGCGGCGAAGATCATCACCCTGGCGCTGGCGCCGGGGCCGGGCGTGCAGGCCCGCGCCCGGGATGCCCGCCACGCCGCCCTGGCCGAAGCCGCGCGCGAGGCGGGCTTTCTGTATCTGGCCCTTGGCCATCACGCCGCCGACCAGCGCGAGACGGTGGCGATGCGCGCCGCCCGCGGCGAAGGCGGGGTGGAGGGCATGGCCGTCTGGGCGGCGCGGCGGGACGTGGTGCTGCTGCGCCCGCTGCTGCGGGCCGAACCGGAGCAGCTGCGCGCCTATCTCATCGATCAGGGCATGGGTTGGGTCGAGGACCCCTCCAACCAGTCCCGCCGGTTCGAGCGCGTGCGCATCCGCCAGGACGCCGCCGGGCTGAACCCGGACGGCGCCGCCGCCCGCGCCGCGCGCGAGGCCGGGGATGCCGCCTTCCTCGCCCGCCATGCCGAGATTTATCCGGAAGGGTTCGCGCTGCTGGATGCCGGCAGCGCGCCGCCCTCCGCGCTCGGCGCGCTGCTGCGCACGCTTGGCGGCAAACGCTACCCGCCCCGGCGCGACGCGCTGGCGCGGCTGGCGGGCATGTTGCGCCCGGCGACGCTGGGGGGCGTGCGCATCGCCCCGGCCGGGCGGCTTGGCCCCGGCTGGCTGCTGGCGCGCGAACCCGCCGCCTGTGCCGCGCCGATTGCAGCGAGCAGCCATGTGCTCTGGGATGGACGTTTCACTTTGTTGCAAGATCCCGAATGCCCCGCATCGCTGGGCGCGCTGGGCGCACAAGCGGCGGCGTTTCATGGGTTTAACGGCCTGCCGACCCTGGTGCTGCGCGGCCTGCCGGCGCTGCGCCCGGCCAGCGGCGGGCTGATCTTTCCGGCCCCGGTGCGGTTTTCTCCGCCTTTGCCGGCGTCGCAGGCGCCGTTTCGGGCGGGTTTTTAGCAATGATTTATTTGTGCTGGGCTAGGAATCCGGTGCAGTATGACCACGTTGAGCTCATGAAGATCTCTCCGTGCCTCGTGCAGGGCGGACGAACTGACTGAAAGAATTGGAAAAAGTCTAGATGAATAATCTGGGTCGAAATATCGCTGTATGGGTGGTGGTGGCCCTGTTCCTGGTGGTGCTGTTCAATGTGCTGCAGCCTTCCAGCACGCAGAGCAACGCGTCCGAAATCGCCTATTCCAGCTTCCTGGACGAGGTGAAGAACAACCAGGTGCAGAGCGTGACCATCGCCGGGCACGACATCACCGGCACCACCAAGGACGGCAAGAGCTTCGAAACCTATGCCCCGGCCGACCAGTCCCTGGTCTCCAAGCTGACCGATGCCGGCGTGGATGTTTCGGCCAAGCCGGAAGGGGACACGATGAACCCCCTGTTGCGCGCGCTGCTGAACTGGGCGCCGATGCTGCTGATCCTGGGGGTGTGGATCTTCTTCATGCGGCAGATGCAGTCTGGTGGCGGCCGGGCCATGGGCTTCGGCAAATCCCGGGCCCGCCTGCTCACCGAGAAGCAGGGCCGTGTGACCTTCGAGGACGTGGCCGGCATCGACGAAGCCAAGGGCGAGCTGCAGGAGATCGTGGACTTCCTGCGCGATCCGCAGAAATTCCAGCGCCTTGGCGGCAAGATCCCGAAAGGCTGTCTGCTCGTCGGCCCGCCCGGTACGGGTAAAACCCTGCTGGCCCGCGCCATCGCGGGTGAGGCGAATGTGCCCTTCTTCTCCATTTCCGGTTCGGACTTCGTCGAGATGTTCGTCGGCGTCGGCGCCTCGCGCGTGCGCGACATGTTCGAGCAGGGCAAAAAGAACGCGCCCTGCATCATCTTCATCGATGAGATCGACGCGGTCGGCCGGCATCGCGGTGCGGGGCTGGGCGGCGGCAATGATGAGCGCGAGCAGACGCTGAACCAGATGCTGGTGGAGATGGACGGGTTTGAGTCCAATGAAGGCGTCATCCTGATCGCCGCCACCAACCGTCCGGACGTGCTGGACCAGGCGCTGCTGCGCCCGGGCCGGTTCGACCGCCAGGTGGTGGTGCCGAACCCGGATGTGTCCGGCCGCGAGAAGATCCTGAAGGTGCATATGCGCAAGGTGCCGCTGGCCTCCGATGTGGATGCCAAGGTGATCGCGCGCGGCACGCCGGGCTTCTCCGGCGCGGACCTCGCCAATCTGGTGAACGAGGCGGCGCTGCACGCGGCGCGCATCGGCAAGCGCGTCGTCGCCATGGCCGAGTTCGAGCACGCCAAGGACAAGGTGATGATGGGGGCGGAGCGCCGCTCGCTCGTCATGTCCGACGATGAGAAGCGGATGACCGCCTATCACGAAGGCGGCCATGCGATCTGCTCGATCACCCTGCCGGAATGCGACCCGGTGCATAAGGCCACCATCATCCCGCGCGGCCGCGCGCTGGGCATGGTGATGTCCCTGCCGGAAGGCGACCGCTATTCGATGTCCAAGATCAAGCTGCTCCAGCAGCTGATCATGGCGATGGGCGGGCGCGCCGCCGAGGAACTCACCTTCGGGGCGGACAAGGTCTCCAACGGCGCCTCCGGCGACATCAAGATGGCGACCGACACCACGCGCCGTATGGTCACCGAATGGGGCATGTCCGAGACGCTGGGCATGGTCTCCTACGCCGATGGCCAGGAAAGCTATCTCGGCCAGGGCTTCGGTGGCGGCAAGAGCGTCTCCGAGGCGACGGCCCGCGAGATCGACGATGAGGTCCGCCGCATCATCGACCATGCTTATGCCGAGGCCAAGCGTATCCTGACCGAACGCAAGGACGATCTGGAGCGCCTCGCCCAGGGGCTGCTGGAATATGAAACCCTCTCGGGCGATGAAATCCAGATGGTCCTGCGCGGCGAAAAGATCGAACGCAAGGTCGTCGACGAACCCGCCCCGGATAACCGCCGCGGCTCCGTCCCCACCGCCACCCCCAAGCCGGATGTCGGCGGTCTGGGGCCGGTGCCGGCGTAGGGGCTGGTTCCGGGCGTGACCCAGGGGGCTCTGCCCCCTGACCCCCGCCAAGGGCCGGAAGGCCCTTGGAACCCACCCGGTTCAAAAAAGAGGGGGGCCTTTTAGGCCCCCCTCTTTTTTGAACCGAATATGGTGGGATCAAAGGGCCTCTCGGCCCTTTGCAGGGGGTCAAGGGGGACAGCGTCCCCCTTGGGTTACACCCCGAACCCACCCCTTACGCCGGAAACTGGGACTCCCGGACCTCCCGGACATATTCGGCCAGGGCGTTGGTGATGAGGCTGGCGCCGTCCAGGTAGCGTTTGGCGAAGGCGGGGGCGCGGCCGGGGGTGAGGCCGAGTATGTCGTGGAAGACGAGCACCTGGCCGTCTGTGCCAGGGCCGGCGCCGATGCCGATGGTGGGGACGCGCAGCTTGGCGGTGATATCGGCGGCGAGTTCGGCCGGGATGGCTTCCATCAGCACCATGCGCGCGCCGGCATCTTCCAGGGCGAGGGCGTCTTCCAGCAGTTGCGCGGCGGCTTCTGGGGTTTTGCCCTGGCGTTTGAAGCCGCCCATCTGGCGGACATGCTGCGGGGTGAGGCCGATATGGGCGCAGACCGGCACGGCGCGCCGCGAGAGAAAGGCGACGGTCTCGACCATCGGCGCCCCGCCTTCCAGCTTCACGATCTGCGCGCCGGCTTTCAGCAGTTTCGCGCAGGCGGCGAAGGCCTGGGCGGGGCTTTCCTCGAAGCTGCCGAAGGGCAGATCCGCCATCACCAGCGTATTGGTTGCCGCGCGGGCGACGATTTCGGTGTGGTAGAGCATCTGCTCCAGGCTGACGCGCAGCGTATCCGCCTCGCCGCCGACCATCATGCCCAGCGAATCGCCCACCAGGAGCGCATCCACCCCGGCGGCCTCGGCCAGCCTGGCGGCGGTGACGTCATAGGCGGTGACCATGGTCATTTTGCGCTGCTGGCACTTCGCCTTGTCCCAGGCGCTAAGCGTTTTGCTCATGTTTCAACTCTCCTGCCTGCGCCAGCAGCGCGATGGCGAAGGCCACCGCCTGGGCGCGGATCTCGTCGCGATCGCCATGGAAGCGCTGATGCTGGGCGATGCTGCCGGAACGGCCCGCAATGCCGAACCACACCGTGCCCACGGGCTTTTCGATGCTGCCGCCATCCGGCCCGGCGATGCCGGTGACGGAGACGGCGTAATCCGCATCCGCCAGCCTCCGCGCGCCCTCCGCCATGGCCCGGGCCACCGGCGCGGAGACCGCGCCACTGGCCGCCAGCATCGCGTCAGGCACCCCCAGCATCTGGGTTTTCGCCGCATTGGCGTAGGTGACGAAGCCATGGGTGAACACGGCGGACGAGCCCGGGATGGCGGTGATCGCCCCCGCCACCAGCCCGCCGGTGCAGCTCTCGGCCGTGGCCAGGCGTAGCCCTCTTTGGCGGTAGAGGGCGACCAGCGCGGCGGCGCTCACAGCGGCGAGACCAGATGCAGCGCCAGCATCACCAGCCAGGCCATCAGCCCGGCGATGATATCGTCGCCCATGATGCCGTATTCGTCCTTGCGCCGATCCGCCCAGGCGACGGGGCCGGGCTTCCAGATATCGAACAGCCGGAACAGCCCGAACGCGATCAGCGCGCCCCAGATCGTCACCTCATAGAGCGCCAGCAGCGGGATCATCTGCCCGGCGATTTCGTCGATGACGATCCAGCCCGGATCGCTGGCGGCTTCCGGCATCCGCTTGATCGCCAGCAGCCCGATGCCGGTTGCCACGACAATGCCGGCCAGCAGGGCCAGATGCCCGGCCTGGAGCAGCGCGCAGCCAATGGCGAGGCCGGCCAGTGAACCGAATGTGCCGGGTGCCTTCGGCGCCAGACCAGAGCCGAAGCCCGAGGCCAGGAAGCGGGACAGGTTCATTTCTGGGTCAGCCATTTCGCCACCGGCGAGATCGCCTCACCATTCAGCAGCGCGCCATAGATGGTGATGTTCTCGGAGACGCGCTGCACGTAATTGCGGGTCTCGTTGAAGGGGATCAGTTCCAGCCAGTCCAGCATATTCGCCCCGCCCGGCTGGCTGCCCAGCTCCGGATCGCCATTCTCGCCCAGCCAGCGCGCGACATTGCCCGGCCCGGCATTATAGGCGGCGATGGCCAGCGGCAGGCAGGTGCCGAAATTATTCACCTCCTGGCTCAGATAGGCCGCCCCAGCGCCATGTTCTGGCTGGGGTCGAACAGGTTATCGGCGGGCAGGCCGTAGCGCCGTCCGGTGAGGCGGGCGGTGGAGGGCAGCAGCTGCATCAGCCCGATTGCCCCGGCGCCGGAGACCACGCTGGGGTTGAAGCTGCTCTCCTGGCGCATGATGCCGAGCGAGACCGCGGGCGGCAGGGCAGAGGCGGGGGGCTGATAGGGGATCGGCCAGCCCTCGCGCACCAGCATCTGCCCGGAAATCCCCGCCAGCCGGGCGATGGCGACGGAGGATTGCGGAAAGCCCAGCGCCAGCGCCAGCCGCGCCGCCAGCATGCGGTTGCGGTCATCCACCGCCGTCTGCCCGGCGCGGGTGAGGAAGATGGCGGCGTCATGCGCATCGCCCATCTGCATCAGCAGCACGCCGGCGCGGGGCAGCTCGCCCAGGCCGAAATCCAGCGCATCCTGCATGGTGAAGCTGGGCTCCGGCACGGCTTTGATCCGGGCCGCCAGCTGCTGCGGGCTCTCGCCCAGCGCGATGGAGGCGAGCTGGCCATAGAAGGTGGTGGGGTAATTCGCCGCGCGGGCGTAATCCTGCGCCGCCTGCGTCCCGCTCTCGCTGCGCCCCAGCCAGTAATAGGCCCGCGCCTGGGTGATGACGGCGGTGGAGGAGGAGGCGAGGTTCTGGAACCAGGTCGCGGCTTCCTGCGGCTGGTTGAGGAAGCGCAGCAGGATGAAGCCGGCCAGGAAGTCCCGGTCGGCGATCTGCTCGCGCGCCGTGCTGCCGGCAATCGGCGGGTCGACCGCGATGACCACCTGATACGCGTCCTTGGCGTCGTTTTCCTGCAGCAAAGCGCGGGCGAGGCTGTTCTGGGCCGGCCAGAACATCAGCTGCTGCCCGGCATCGGCGGCGGCCATGGCGCTCTTGCCCTGCGCCTGCCAGAGCGCTGCCGCCTGCTGGTCCTGCCCGGCCTCGTGCAAGGCCTCCACCTGGGTGATGAAATCCGGTGTCATCTCCGGCGCGGCGGGTTGATAAAGCCCCGATGCCTGCGCCTCGCGCAGGGCCAGCAGCCCTTGCTCGGGCCAGTCCGGATTCTGCTTGATGAAGGCGGCGATCTCATCCGCGCTGGCGCCGCCCGAGGAGGTCATGCGGAAGAAGGTGACGATCTTTTCCACCAGCGGGTCGCCGGTGGCGGCCGCCAGCTGGTCCGCCTGGGAGAAATTGCCCGCATGGACATCTTCCATGATTTGCGGGCTGGCGGCGGTTTGCGCCAGCGCGCAGGCCGGCATCAGGAGCAGAGGCAAGGCAGCCAGAAACTTCATGTGGCCTATCTAGCAGCGCTGGCAGCGCGGGCCAAACCTTACCGCTGCGCGCTTGCCCCGGCCCGCGGAGGCGATTAGGTGAATGAACTGACAAAACGCCTTCACCAAACGCCTTCCAAGGACCAGCAATGTTTCACGGCTCATTCACCGCCCTCGTGACTCCGATGCACGAGGATGGGCGCATCGACGAAGAGGCCTATATGCGCCTCATCGAGTGGCAGATCGCCGAGGGCACTGACGGCATCGTGCCCGTCGGCACCACCGGCGAATCCCCGACGCTGAGCCATGATGAGCATAAACGCGTGGTCGAGCTGGCGGTGAAAACCGCCAAGGGAAGGGTGCCGGTGATGGCCGGTGCCGGCTCCAATTCCACCGCCGAGGCGATCGGCCTGGCCCGCCATGCCGCGCAGGCCGGGGCGGATGCGATCCTGGTCGTCACCCCTTATTACAACAAGCCGACCCAGGAAGGGCTGTATCAGCATTTCAAGGCCATCGCCGAATCGATGGCGCTGCCGGTGTTCATCTATAATATCCCCGGCCGCTCGGTGATCGACATGTCGGTGGAGACGATGGCGCGTCTGGCGCAGATCAAGAACATCGTCGGGGTGAAGGACGCCACCGCCAACCTGACCCGGCCGCTGCACACCGCGCGCGCCTGCGGGCCGGATTTCGTGCAGTTCTCCGGCGAGGACCATACCATCCTGGCCTTCATGGCCTCGGGCGGGCATGGCTGCATCTCGGTGACCGCCAATATCGCCCCGCGCCTGTGCGCGCAGATGCATGATGCCTGGGCCAAGGGCGATTTCAAGGCGGCGATGGAGATCCAGAACCGCCTGGTGCCGCTGCATGATGCGATGTTCGCCGAGAGCAATCCCGGCCCGGTGAAATATGCCGCCTCGCTGCTGGGCTATGGCGCCAACCATGTGCGCCTGCCGCTGGCCCCGGTGTCCGCGGCGACAGCGCAGCGCATGCAGGCGGTGATGCGGGATGTTGGCCTGCTGAACTGAGACGCAATTGAGCAAAGAGAAGAAAACCAACCCCTTCATCTCGCACGGCATCGCCGCGCAGAACCGCAAGGCGCGGCATGACTACAAAATCCTCTCCACGCTGGAGGCGGGGATCGTGCTGCGCGGGGTGGAGGTGAAATCGCTGCGGCTGGGCCGCGCCCAGCTCACCGAGGCCTGGGCCGGCGAGCGCGACGGCGAGCTTTATCTGTTCAATATGTATATCCCTGAATATCAGGGCGGGGTGCTGTCGCGGTTCGAGACGCGCGGGGCGCGCAAGCTGCTGGTCAAGCGCAACCAGCGCCGCCAGCTCTTCCACGCCATCGCCCGCGAGCGCCAGACCCTGGTGCCGCTGGACGTGTTCTTCAATGATCGCGGCCTGGCCAAGGTGACCATCGGCATCGCCGAGGGTAAGCAGAAGGCCGATAAGCGCCACGCCGCCGCCGAGCGCGACTGGCAGCGCGACAAGGCCAGGTTGTTGAGAAATAGATGAGGTTATGGGGGCTGCTTGAGAAAAGCCCCCAATTTTTATTGACCTAGCAAAGCCCTGATGCCGGCGACGATCTCCTCGAACATCGCCTCGGTGATGCGCCCGGTATTCACATTATATTGCGAGGTGTGGAAACTATCCGCCAGCACCAGCCCGCCGGGCAGCGCGTGCTGCGCGCCATGGCGGAATTTATAGGCGCCCGGCTTCAGCTTCAGACCCTGCAGGATCGATTCATGCGCCTTCTGGCCGATCGCCAGCAGCACGCGCAGCTTCGGCATGGCCGCGATCTCGGCGGCGAGATAAGGCAGGCAATGATTTTTGTCCGAGGTTTCCAGCCTATGCTGGGGCGGGGCGCAGCGCACCGCGTTGGTCACCCGGCAATCCACCAGGCTCAGCCCGTCATCCGGCCGCTCCTTGAACACGCCCTTGGCGAAGCCGAACTTGCCCAGCACCGGGTAGAGCAGCCGCCCCGCCACATCGCCGGTGAAAGGCCGGCCGGTGCGGTTGGCGCCATTCACGCCCGGCGCCTGGCCAACGACCAGAAGCCGCGCCGCAAGCGGGCCAAAGCTCGGCACCGGGGCGTTGAACCAGTCCGGATGCAGCCCCCGATATTCTTCCCGATAAGCGACCAGCCGGGGGCAGAGAGGGCAGTCGCGCCCCGGCAGATGCGGCGGCATCGCGCTCACGGCTCATCCTCGCGCTCGCCGCGCGCACGGGGCTCCTGCGGGCGGCGGGCGAAATGCTGCACGATGTCCGACAATTCGATGAACTGGTCGGCCTGCCGGCGCAGCTCATCGGCGATCATTGGCGGGCTGGTGCGGATGGAGGAAACCACCGTCACCCTTACCCCCTTGCGCTGCACCGCCTCCACCAGCCGGCGGAAATCCGAATCGCCGGAGAACAAAACCGCATGGTCGAGCGAGCTTGCCAGCTCCAGCATGTCGATCGCCAGCTCGATATCCATATTTCCCTTGATCCGCCGCCGGCCCAGCGCATCCGTGAATTCCTTGGCCGGCTTGGTCACCAGCGCATAGCCATTATAGGCCAGCCAGTCGGTCAAAGGTTTGAGGGGCGAATATTCTTCCGTTTCCAGCAAGGCCGAGTAATAATAGGCCCGTAACAAATTCGACTTTCCTTCAAAGAAATCTAACAATTTGCGGTAGTCGATCTCAAATCCGAGGCTACGGGTCGCCGCGTAGAGATTGGCGCCATCGATGAATAAAGCCGTCCGCTCCTGGTCTGAAAATCTCACATCAAATTCCTTCCCGTTCGCCGGGGTTATAGGGGGTGCACAAATATAGTATAAATGTTAGGAAAGCACGCCATTCGAGTGCCCATTTAGGGAGTTTAGCCGCGTTGACCCTCGTCAGTCCATGATCCTGATTGCGATCGGCGCCAATCTTCCGGCCGAGGATGGGCGCTCGCCCTTGCAGCTCTGCGCGGCGGCGGCGGCAGAGGTTCGGACGATTCCCGGCTTGTCGTTCGTGGCTTTATCGACATGGTACCGGAGTGCCGCGATCCCAGCCTCCAGCCAGCCGGATTACTGCAATGGCGTCATCCGCATGAGCGGCGAGGTCGACCCGGCGGTTTTGCTGCGTCAGCTGCAGGAGATCGAAACGCAATTCGGCCGGGTGCGCTCGGTGCCTAATGCGGCGCGCACCTTGGACCTTGATATCATTGACATTGCCGGCCAGATCCGGACCGCGCCGGACCCGATATTGCCGCATCCTAGGATGCATCTGCGTGCCTTCGTGCTGCGCCCGCTGCTGGATGTGAACTCCTCCTGGCGCCATCCTGTGTTCAAGCGCAGCGTCACCACCTTGCTGGCCGAGCTTCCCCCGCAGCAGATCGAACCCTGGCATGCCGAGCCGTCCGTATAATCCGATTGACCTTGCCTCCCTGCCGCGCCTGCGGTAAGGCACTCTTTCATTTTCTGCCTTGGAGCGTACCCCGTATGGCCCGCGTAACTGTCGAAGACTGCGTTTTGAAGGTGCCGAACCGCTTTGAGCTGGTTCTGCTCGCGGCGCAGCGTGCCCGCAATATCAGCCGCGGCGAGCAGCTGACCATTGACCGGGACAATGACAAGAACCCGGTGGTGGCGCTGCGCGAGATCGCCGACGAGACCGTCGAACTGCCGCATCTGGAGCAGGATCTGATCAAGTCCCTCTCGCGCGTGCCCGAGCCGGAGCCGGTGGATGAAGAGGTGATGGATCTGATCCCGACCGATCAGAACATCTTCGGCCTGCAGGATGTCTCCGCCGAGGAAGAGGCCGCCGCCATGGCCGCCGAGGGCGAGGACATCATGTCCGCCGAGGATATCCAGGCCGCGATCGAGGCGGAGCTCGGCGGCAAATCCTCGCGCCGCTAATACCATGCTGCGGACAGGCTGCTGGCGTTTGAGCCTGGTCCGCGCCCCTGAGGGGCTCAGCGGCGCTTCGCCCAGCTTTCATCCCGAACTCGCGGGATTGCTGTCGCGGATCGCCGCTTATGATTCCAAGGCCGATCCGGCGCTGATCGACGAGGCCTACGGCGTCGCCGAACTGGCCCATGCCGACCAGAAGCGCGATAATGGCGAGCCCTATGTGACGCACCCGCTGGCGGTGGCGGGGATTCTGGCGAGCTACAAGCTGGACGCCGCCTCCATCATCACCGCTCTTCTGCATGACACGGTGGAGGATACCAGCATAACGCTGGCGGAGCTGCAGAAGCGCTTCGGCGCCGAGGTGGCGGCGCTGGTGGATGGCGTCACCAAGCTGACAAGGCTGGAGCTGCAATCGGACCGGACCAAGCAGGCGGAGAATTTCCGCAAGCTGGTGCTGGCGATGAGCAAGGATATCCGCGTGCTGATCGTCAAGCTCGCGGACCGGCTGCATAATATGCGCACGCTGGGCGCGGTCTCGGCCGCGCATCGGCGCGTGCGCATCGCCCGCGAAACCATGGATATCTACGCCCCCCTGGCCGAGCGCATCGGCATGGAGGCGGTGAAGACCGAGCTGCAAAACCGCTCTTTCGCCGAGATCGAACCCGAAGCCTACGATACCATCCAGACCCGCCTGAATTATCTGCGCGGGCAGGGGGCGGATGTTATTGAAGAAGTCCGCCAGGAGCTTACCCGCGTCTGCAAGGAGGCCGGGGTGAGCGTGGTGGAACTCTCCGGCCGCGAGAAATCGCCGTTCTCCATCTGGCAGAAAATGAAGCGGCAGAATGTCAGCTTCGAGCAGCTCTCGGACATCATGGCGTTTCGCATCATCGTGCCTTCGCGCGCGGAATGCTATGTGGCGCTGGGCGCCATCCATGCCGCCTATCCGGTGATCGCCGGGCGGTTCAAGGATTATATCTCCACGCCGAAGAGCAATGGCTATCAGTCGCTGCACACAGGTGTCACGCTGCGCCAGCCGCGCAACCAGAAGATCGAAATCCAGATCCGCACGCCGGACATGCAGGCGGTGGCGGAAGCCGGTGTCGCCGCGCATTGGCTCTATAAACAGAGCGACGCCTCCGCCGCCGACGTCAAGCAGTTCGGCTGGGTCAAGGACCTGCTGGAAATTCTCGAAAACTCCGCCGCACCGGACGAGTTTCTGGAAAACACCAAGCTCGAGCTCTATCAGGACCAGGTGTTCTGCTTCACGCCGAAGGGCCAGCTGATCCAGCTGCCCAGGGGCGCCACCTCGGTCGATTTCGCCTACGCCGTGCACAGCCAGATCGGCGATAGCTGTGTCGGCGCGCGGATCAACGGCAAGCTGATGCCGCTGCGCTATGAGCTGCAGAATGGCGACCAGGTGGAAATCCTTACCGCGCGCGGCGGCACGCCGAGCCCGGCCTGGGAACGCTTCGTCACCACCGGCAAGGCGCGCGCGCGCATCCGCCGCTTCCTCGCCCAGCAGATGCGCGACCAGCATCGGGATTCCGGCAAGTCGCTGCTGATGAAGGCCTTCCGCCAGGACGGCGTCGACGGGTCCGAAAAAGTGCTGGAGCCGGTTGCCAAAACGCTGAAACAGGCGAGTGTGGATGATCTCTATGTCGCGGTGGCGACGGGGCTGATCGGGCCGAAGGATGTGGTCCACGCCGCCTATCCGGAGCTGAAGGAAGTGCGCGCCCCGCGCATGATGCCGGCCTTCATGGGCGGCGCGCTCACCGCCCGGTCGCCGCGCACCACCACGCGCGGCGATGCCGGCAGCCCGATCACCGGCCTCGTCGCCGGGATGGATGTGCATTATGCTGGCTGCTGCCACCCGCTGCCGGGCGACAAGATCGTCGGCATCGTCACCACCGGCAAGCCGATCACCATCCATGCCAAGGATTGCGCCCAGCTCGACCAATTCAACGCCACGCCCGAGCGCTTCATCGATGTCGACTGGAACGAGGAGGCGCTGAGCCGGATGGAGGCGCGGGCGCGCAATTTCACCGGCCGGGTGAGTGTGATCGCCAGCAACAGCCCCGGCGCCCTGGCCTCGCTCACCAATGCGGTGGCGAAGCAGGAGGGGGCCATCTCCAATCTGAAAATCGTGCATCGCCAGCAGGATTTTTTCGAGGCGCTGGTGGATGTCGAGGTGCGCGACACCCGCCATCTCAACCAGGTGGTGGCGGGGCTGCGGGCGGCGTCCGGCATTGCCCAGGTGGAACGGGCGCGCAACTGATGATCATCGGTCTGGGTTCGGATATCTGCGATATCCGCCGCATCGAGCAGGTGCTGGAAAAGCATGGCGAGCGCTTCACGCTGCGGGTGTTCTCCGAGCTCGAGCGCAAGCGCAGCGAGCGCCGGCCGCATTTCCGCGCCCCCAGCTACGCCAAGCGCTTCGCCGCCAAGGAGGCCTGCGCCAAGGCGCTCGGCACCGGGTTTTCGCGCGGCGTGTTCATGTCGGATCTGCGGGTGGTCAATCTGCCCTCCGGCCAGCCGATGATGGAGCTGCATGGCGACGCGCTGGCGCGTTTGCAGGCCTTGACGCCCCCCGGCATGAAGCCCAGCATTTTCCTCACGCTGACCGATGAGTATCCCTACGCTTATGCTCAGGTGATCATCACAGCAGAGCCTGAGTGATAAAAGTTTTTGGAGGGCGTAGGCGGCAAAGGTTCCGACGCTGCGTGAGCAGCGTTGGAAAGCCGCCGGAGGGGTGGGGACTTTTTTCAAAAAGTCCCCACGTCCTTCGCCGCTTTTTTGAAAAAAAGCGGCACCAAAAAACTTTTGGTTTTTAAAGGGAGAGGCGCGTGAAGCATTTTTATGAACCGAAGGCCGGCCATGGGCTGGCGCATGATCCGTTCAATGCCATCGTCGGACCGCGCCCCATCGGCTGGGTGTCCACCAAAGGCGCGGATGGCAGCGTCAATCTCGCGCCTTACAGCTTCTTCAACGCCTTCTGCTACACCCCGCCGATCATCGGCTTCTCCAGTACCACCCGCAAGGACAGCCTGCGCAATATCGAGGAAACCGGCGAATTCGTCTGGAACCTCGCCAACCGTGCCTTGGCCGAGCAGATGAATGAGAGCTGCGCTGGCGTGCCCTACGGCACCGATGAATTCACCCTGGCGAAGCTGGAAAAAGCCCCGGCGAAGCTGGTGGCACCGCCAATGGTCGCCGCCGCCATGGTGAATTTCGAGTGCAAACTCTCCGAGATCGTCACGCTGAAATCCGCATCCGGCGTGCCCAGCGGCGCCTTCCTGGTGCTGGGCGAGGTCGTCGCCGTGCATATCGACCAGAGCCTGCTGAAAGACGGCGTGTTCGACACTTTCAACGCAGGTATCATCCTGCGCGCCGGCGGCCCCTCCGCCTACGCGGAAATCCGCCCTGAAAGCCGTTTCGACATGAAGCGCCCGGCCTGAATGATGGGGGCTTTTTACAAAAAGCCCCGACGCTTCAAGGCAGCACCGCCCGCCCTTGCGCGTCGCGCCTCAGCGCCACGTGGGCGCTGACATGGCGCATCTCCAACCGGCCATAAAAATGCGGAAACAGCGCGCCGCCGCGTGAAACCTCCCAGCGCAGCGCGTCGCCCAGCGGCGCCAGCGCCACCGCGGCAATCACCAGCCCCTCCTGCCCGGCAAAATGCTTCGCCAGCGTCTCATCCAGCTGCGCCGCCGTGGAGAGATGGATGTAGCCATCCGCCACATCCACCGGCGCGCCCTCGAAGCAGCCCGCCCGCAACGCCGCGAATTGCGGCGCGGTCAAAATCTTATAGGCTGTCTCGTCTGTCATTTGGATTGCGCCGCCGGTTCATCGAGGCGGTGGATATTCAGGCAGGTCAGGGTCTGTGTCAAAACCGTGTAGCCGATCTGCCCGAACGTCACCGGCGCGACCGCCGGCAGGTGGCGGCGCATCTCGTCCGTCAGATGCCGCAGGCTGCCGATACATAAGGCGGACAGCACGGCGCCGGCCAGATCGATATCGCGCGCGGCGCGGGCAAAGGCGGCCTCATAGGCCGGCAGCGGCTCGGCGAAGCGGTACATCAGGCCGGGTTCGAGCGGGCAGAGAAACTCGACCGCCTCCTGCGCCGCGCCGGGGTTGAGGATGGTGTTGTTGGTCAGCGCGCCGTCCCGGTCGGCGATCAGCGGCAACCCCGGATCGGCCATGGCCTGGTCGAGGAACGCGCGCAGCCGCATCGTCTCGCCGCCAATCCGGCACGGCCCGGCGCTGGCATAGCCGCGATCCGAAAACACGATGCCCGGGCCAGCCCCGACGCCGAACGGGTTGACCACGTTCAGCTCTGGGTAAAGCTCGTTCGGCAAGGTGACATACATCAGCGCCGCGCGGTCATCATATGGCGTGCCATTGCCGCAGAAGATCTTCGGCGTGCTTTGCCCCAGCGCCTCCAGCGCCACGCCGCTCACCCAGCCGGTCAGCGGCGCATTATACAAGCCGTCCCAATCCAGCATGCCGGGGGCGACGCGTTCCAGCAAGGCGCTGCGCCCGGGCAGCAGCAGCACCGCGAAGCCGTGCGGCGGATAGAAGGTGCTGAGATGCGGCAGCTCCGTCTCGTCGAAGGCGAATAAAGCGGCATGCCGGGCGATGCCGGTGAGGTCGGCATAAACCAGCCGCCCCTGCGCGGGCCCCACCCCGTCTGGCAGCAGGAACCAGGCGGTGGTCCCGCCGATCCATCGCCCCGCCGGCAGCTGGGACAGCGCTGTCTCCTCTCCGGCGACGATCAATACATGCCCCGCCTCGATCAGCCGCGACACCTCCCCTGGGGTGGCCACGGCGCGGCTGCCAGCTAAACTATCGATCATTGCCACGCGTCTGTCGCAGAAATAAGATTTTCCAAATAGATATAGCCTCGTTTCTGGCTTTCTAAGTCTGCGTGCAACGTAAAAAAAGTAACAAAACCGTGCGTTGTTAATCTGTACCAGAGCAATAAAGCCGACAACTTACAAATGCATGGCCGCCGCGTCTTTTTCTCATGCCTGGCGGTCCCCGGGGCGGAAGAAAACGCTTTGCAAGGCTGTTTAAAATTGTAAACTGGCTGCAAATCTACCGGAGTGATTGGCAATGAGCGCCGCGACCCGCCCAAGCAACGTCCCCCTTATCCATCACTGGATGCCCTTCACCGCGAACCGGCAGTTCCAGGAGCAGCCGCGCCTCATCGCCCGGGCCGAGGGTGTTTATTATTATAATACGCGTGGGGAAAAACTGCTGGATGGCTCCTCGGGCCTCTATTGCATCCCGCTCGGCCATGGGCGGCGCGAGATCCGCGAGGCGGTGGCCAAGCAGATGGAGGAGCTGGATTACGCGCCGCCTTTCCAATATGGCGTGCCGACCGCCTTCCGCCTCGCCACCGAGGTGGCGCAGCTGCTCCCCGATGGCATCAACCGCGTCTTCTTCGCCGGTTCCGGCTCCGAGGCCGCCGATACCGCGCTGAAAATGGCGCTGGCCTATCACCGCGCCCGCGGTGAGGCGCAGCGTGTGCGCTTCATCGGTCGTGAGCGCGGCTATCATGGCGTCAATCTCGGCGGCATGTCGGTCGGCGGCATGGTCGCCAACCGCAAGGCCTTCGGCACCGGGCTGCCGGGTGTTTCGCATCTGCGCCACACCCGCATCCAGGAAAACATGTTCGAGATGGGCGAGGGCACGCATGGCGCCGATCTCGCTGATGATCTGGAGCGTTTCGTCAATCTGCACGGGGCGGACACCATCGCCGCCTGCATCGTCGAGCCGATCGCCGGCTCCACCGGCATTCTGGTGCCACCGAAGGGCTATCTGAAGCGCCTGCGCGAGCTTTGCACCAAGCATGGCATCCTGCTGATCTTCGATGAGGTGATCACCGGCTTCGGGCGCACCGGCGAGGCCTTCGCCTCACAGACCTTCGGCGTCACCCCGGATATCATCACCATGGCCAAGGCGCTGACCAACGGCTCCATCCCGATGGCGGCGGTGGCGGTGAAGGATGAGGTGCAGCAGGCGATCTTCGAATCCTCACCGGAGAACAGCATCGAGCTGTTCCACGGCTATACCTACTCCGCCCATCCCGCCGCCTGCGCCGCCGGCCTGGCGACGCTGAAGATCTATCGCGAGGAAGGCACGTTCGACCGGGTGAAATCCCTGGCCCCGGCCTTTCTGGAGCAGATCGGCAGCTTCAAGGGCATGGATGGGGTGGTGGATACGCGCGGCTATGGGCTGCTCGGCGCGGTCGAGCTGGCGCCGCAGGGCAAGCCGGGCGAGCGCGGCTTCAAGATCCTCTGCAAGGCGTTCGAGCAGGGGCTGGTGCTGCGCTCCGCCGGGGACAGCCTGGTGCTGGCCCCGCCCTTCGCCGCCACGGCCGAGCAGATCAATGAGATGACCGACATCATGCGCAAGCTGGTGAAGGAAAACTGAACCCGTAAAACTCTGCCGGGAGGCAGGTTTTCAAAATCCAGCGATGAAATCCAAGCCCCGGGCCGCCATATGCGGTCCGGGTTTGTTTACAACTCCGGAGGAGCGAGAATGTATCAGGACGTATTGCTGCATATCGGCGGCAAATGGCGCGCGGCGGAGGGCAACAAGACCCTCGAGATTCTGAACCCGGCGACCGAAGAGGTGATCGGCAAGCTGGCCCATGCCAGCAAGGCGGATCTGGACGAGGCGCTGGACTGGGCGGCCAAGGGCTTTGCCGTGTGGCGCAAGACCTCGGCTTTCGAGCGCGGCAAAATTCTGCGCAAGGCGGCGGAAATTCTGCGCGAGCGCACGCCTGAAATCGCCAAGCTGATGACCCAGGAGCAGGGCAAGCCGCTGGTGGAAGCCAAGACCGAGCTGACGGTTTCGGCGGATGTGATCGACTGGTTCGCCGAGGAAGGCCGCCGCGCCTATGGCCGCGTCATCCCCGCCCGCGCCCCCGGCGTGTACCAGCTTTCCGTGCGTGAGCCGGTGGGCGTGGTTGCCGGCTTCACCCCGTGGAATTTCCCGGTCAGCCAGGCGGTGCGCAAAATTTCCGCGGCGCTGGCGGCGGGCTGCGCCTTCATTCTGAAGGGCCCGGAGGAAACCCCGGCCAGCTGTGCCGAGCTGGTGCGCGCCTATGTGGATGCCGGCGTGCCGACCGGCGTGGTGCAGATCGTCTTCGGCGTGCCGGCGGAGATCTCCGAACATCTGATCCCGCACCCGACCGTGAGGAAAATTTCCTTCACCGGCTCCACCGCGGTTGGCAAGCATCTGGCGGCTCTGGCCGGCAAGCATATGAAGCGCGTGACCATGGAGCTGGGCGGCCATGCCCCGGCGATCGTGTTCGACGATGCGGATCTCGACCAGGCCGCCACGGTGCTGGCCGCCGCCAAGTTCCGCAATGCCGGCCAGGTCTGCGTGGCGCCGACCCGCTTCCTGATCCAGCAGGGCGCCTATGAGCCGTTCCTGGAAAAATTCATCGGCAAGGTGCAGGCGATCAAGCTGGGTAATGGCTTGGATGAGGGCACGACGATGGGCCCGCTCGCCAATGATCGCCGTGTCAGCGCGATGGAGAGCATCATCGCCGACGCCGTTTCCAAGGGCGCGAAACTGCGCACCGGCGGCAAGCGCGCCGGCAATAAGGGCTATTTCTTCGAGCCGACGGTGCTGACCGATGTCACGCTGGAGGCCAAGGTGATGAATGAGGAGCCGTTCGGCCCGCTGGCGGCGTTCATGCCCTTCAGCACCTATGACGAGGTGGTGGCCGAGGCGAACCGCCTGGAATATGGCCTGGCCTCCTACGCCTTCACCCGCAATACCCGTCAGGCGGCGGCGCTGGGCGCGGATATCGAAGCCGGCATGGTGACGATCAACCATAACGGCCTGGCCATGCCGGAAACCCCGTTCGGCGGTGTGAAGGATTCCGGCTATGGCTCCGAAGGCGGCGCCGAGGGTCTGGAGCCTTATCTGGTCACCAAGTTCGTCACCCAAGCCGGCGCCTAGAGCAATATGTGTTTAGGTTGACGCGCCAGCGTCAAAATAAACACATGAAATTGCTCGCTAAAACAAAACTTAGAGCATCAAGCTTTTAGCTTGATGTTCTAAGGCACCGGCCTGAAGTCACAAAAGTTTTTGGGGGTTTGGGGTGTTTTTTCAAAAACACCCCAAGAAGAAACGGGGGCTTTTTTCAAAAAGCCCCCGTACCCCCAAAAACTTTTATTTTATTCCGGTTTTCTGCTGCACGACGCTGAGCGCCGCCGCAAACGCCTCGTCCGCGTTCAGCGCCGTCGTGTCGATATGCACGGCATCTTCCGCCGGCAGCAGCGGCGCCGTCGCCCGGCTGCTATCCGCCGCATCGCGCGCCGCCACATCCGCGATCACCTGTTCCAGCGCCACGCTCTCGCCCCGGGCCAGAAACTCCGCGTGCCGGCGCTTCGCCCGCGCCTCGACGCTGGCGGTGATATAGAGCTTCACATCCGCCTGCGGGAAAATCACCGTGCCGATATCGCGCCCATCCAGCACCGCGCCCTTGGTGTTGCCGTAGGAGCGCTGATAGGCCAGCAGCGCCTCGCGCACCGCCGGAATGCCCGCGACCTGGCTGGCCGCCTTGGAGGTGGCGGCATCGCGCAGATCGCCGCGCGCGGTGTCGGCCTCGCTCAGCTCCCAGGCGGCGGCGATGGCGTCCAGCTCGTTGGTTGGGTCGCCCCCGCTCTCCAGCACACGCTTGGCGGTGGCGCGGTAGAGCAGGCCGGTATCCAGGTAAGGCAGCTTCAGCGTCTTCGCCAGGCGCTTGGCCAGCGTGCCCTTGCCGGCGGCGGCGGGGCCGTCGATGGCGATGATGATCACGCGGCCACCATCTCAGCGCCCAGGCCGCGCATCAGCTTCAGGAAGGCGGGGAAGGAGGTGTCGATGAAGCTGGCATCGTCAATCCGCACCGGCTCGCGCGCGGCCTGGCCCATCACCAGGGCCGACATCGCCAGACGGTGATCCATATGCGTCTCCACCAGACCGCCGCCGGGGATCTCGCCGGTGCCGTGCACCAGCAGATCATCGCCCTCGATCTCGACATTCACCCCGTTCACCCGCAGCAAAGCGGCGGTGGCGGCGAGGCGGTCGCTCTCCTTCACCCGCAGCTCGGCCAGGCCGCGCAGGCGCGAGGTGCCGTTGGCCGCCGCGCAGAGCACCGCCAGCACCGGGTACTCGTCGATCATGCTCGGCGCCCGCTCCGGCGGCACATCCACCGGGCGCAGGGCGGAGAAATGCGCGGTGAGGTCGCCCACCGGCTCGCCGCCCTGCAGACGCTGATTCTCCACCACCAGCTTCGCCCCCATCTCGCGCAGCGTCAGGAACAGCCCGGTGCGCAGCGGGTTGAGGCCGACATTGGCGATGGTCACCGCACTGCCCGGCACCAGCAAGGCGGCGGCGACGGGGAAGGCGGCGGAGGAGGGATCACCCGGCACCGCGACATCGGCGGCGCGCAGCTCCGGCTGGCCCTTCAGCCGGATATGCCGGCCGGCCCCGGCTTGGGTTACGGTCACTTCGGCGCCGAAATGCCGCAGCATGTTTTCGGAATGGTCGCGGGTCGGTTCCGGCTCCTCCACCTCGGTGAAGCCCGGCGCATTCAGCCCGGCCAGCAGCACGGCGGATTTCACCTGGGCCGAGGCCACCGGCAGCCGGTAGGTGAGGGGCATCGGATCGCGCGCGCCGAGAATCGTCAGCGGCAGCCGCCCGCCCTCACGCGCGAAAAACTGCGCCCCGGTCTGCGCCAGCGGCACGGTCACCCGGCTCATCGGCCGGGTGCGCAGCGAGGCATCGCCGGTCATCACCGCGTAGAGCGGATGGGTGGAGAGGATGCCGGCCAGCAGCCGCGCCGCGGTGCCGGAATTGCCCATATCCAGCACATCCTTCGGCTCCACCAGCCCGCCAATGCCGCGCCCGCTGACCAGCCAGTCCGCCCCCTCGCGGGTGATCTCCGCGCCCAAGGCGCGCATCGCGGCGGCGGTGCGCAGCACGTCCTCGCCTTCCAGCAGCCCGGTGATGCGGGTCTGGCCGACGGCCAGCGCGCCGAACATCAGAGCGCGGTGGCTGATGGATTTATCGCCCGGAACATGCAGGCGGCCAGTGAGCGCGCCCGCCGGGCGGCGGGAGATTTGGGGACGGGGTGATGACTGATCCATGCGCGCGCGCTTAGCACGGCTGATGGTGTTTGACATAGAAGCGATGGCATGGCATCGCCCCGCCCCTGATTGATACGGCCCCTTCATCCGAGGTTTGACATGGCAAAACCTGAGCTTGGCGAAAAACATACCTGCGTGTCCTGCGGCGCGCGCTTCTTCGATCTCTGCAAGGCGCCGGCCGTTTGCCCGAAATGCGGCACCGAGCAGCCGGCCGAGCAGCCGCGCCTGAAGCGCGCCGCGCCGCTGCCGGATGAGCAGAAGAAAATCGTCAAGCCGGCGATCGACGGGGATGACGTGGATGTGGAAGTGCCCGACGACGCGGACGATGACGACATCCTGGAAGATGCGGACGACATGGAGGACGACACCTCCGACATCGACGCCGATATCGACGTGCAGACCGAAGGCGGCGACGACGAGCGCTAAGCGGAAGAGTTTTTGAGGGGGCGGTAAAACGGCCCCCACGGTCTTCGCCGCTTTTTTGAAAAAAAGCGGCACCAAAAAACTTTTGCGACCCGAGGCCGGGGCGTTGCGACACCCGAAACCCTTTCCGCGATGCGGAAGGGGTTTTTCTTTGCCTCAGTTTGCCGGCTTCCAGGTGCCTTAGCTTGCCGGCTTCCAGGTGCTTTAGTTTGCCGGCTTCCAGCCGGGGGCGTCCTTCAGATCATAATCACGCCTCGGCTTGCCCCATGGGCCGGAGAGACGCAGGCTCAGTGTCAGCGGCGGCTTCACCGCCGGGGTGGCGTCCAGCTTCAGCGCCAGTGTCGATTCGAACAGATCGATATTGCCGCTGCCCGTCAGCGTGCCGCCAGGGCCGGTGAGCTGCGCCTGGGTCAGGGTGCAATTGCCCTGCGCGATCGTCGCCGCCAAATTCAGCGTGGCGAACGGCGTCGTCCCGCCCGACAGGCTCTTGCTCAGCGCCGGGCGCGGCGTCGTGGTCAGCGCGCTGGCGAGGTCCGGCAGTGAGAGCCCGCTCAGCGTGCCGTTGCTGGCGGTGATGGTGGCGCTGCCGCCCAGCGTCGCCGCCCAGGTTTTCGCGCTATAGCCGCTGGCGGTCAGGCTCGCGGTGGCGCTCAGCTGGCCGCTGGTCAGATTCAGCGGGAAACTCTGCGGCAGGCTCAGCGCCCCGGCATCGATGCCGTCCGCGAGGAATTTCGCGCTCAGCGCCGGCGGCGCTTTGGGGTCGAGCTTCAGCGTGGCGCTGCCGGAGAGCTTGCCGTTGCCGATGGCGGCATCATCCAGCGTCAGGCTCGCCTGATCCGGCGCGAAGGAAAGCGTGCCGGCGGCGGCGCCGAAGACCGGCGTGCCGGCATAAAGCACCTGGTCCGCCTTCAGCGCGATCTGCCCGCTCACCGGCAGGCTGCCGGGCATCTGCAGGCTGGCGGGCAGCGGCGGCAAGGCCAGCGTGCCGGCATCGATCTGGCCGCTGAGCTTGCCGCCGGACTTGCCTTGGGCCAGCATGATCTGGCCGGCGGCGGTCAGCTGCCCGGCGCTGAGCACGAAATCATTCAGCCCTTCGCTGCCGGGGGCGGCGGAAAACCGCGCGCGCAGCGCCAGCGCGCCGGGGCCGGGGAAGGCGAGGCCGGGATCGTTCACCCCGGCGCTGCAAGGCTGGCTGCCGCCCTGGAACGGATAGCCCGGCAGCGGCGCCATGCGCGAGCAGCCGCCTCCCAGCCCGAGCAGCTTCAGCGCCGCGATCGCGTCCGGGTGGCGCAGCGAGAGCGCGCCGCTGGCGCTGGGCTTGGTCAGGTCGATCACCGGCGCGGCGGTGAGGGTGAATTCCCCCAGCGTGGCGACGGCGCTGGTCGCCAGCGCGTTGGGCGGCCCGGCGGCGGCCAGCACCAGGCTGAGATGCGGGCGCAGCAGCTCCGCCGGCAGCTTCACATCCTGCGGCAGCAGGGCGGCGAGCGGGGCGGCGGATGGCAGATCCAGCACCGCATGCGCGGAGGTCACCTTGAAGTCGCGGTCCAGCGTCACGCTGCCATTGGCGATGCCGCCATAGAGCGAGGCGGTGGCGCGGCGGATATCGAGCTGCGCGCCCATCACCGCGTCGATGAACAAGTTGCTGAGCTTCAGCGGCCCGGCCACCGCATGGGCGGCGGTGAGTTCGCCGGAGACGCTGACGCCGCCGCCCAGCGGGCGCTGCGCCAGCCACGCCGCCAGCGATGCGAGGTCGAGCTGGTCGAAGGCAAGCCGGAAGGCGGCATGCCCGGTGGAAAGGATCACCCGGCCGTCGACATGGTCCGGCCCCAGCGTGCCGGTGATGTCGGTGAGGTCCGGCGCGTCGCGGCTGCCGCCCAGCTGCGCCTGCAGGCTGGCACTCGTCCAGCCGGGCACGGCCGGCAGCCCCAGCCCGCTTGCCAGCGCCGTCAGGTCGGGCGCGGCGAGGCTCAGCCTGCCGGACAGGCTCTGGTTGGGCGAGACGCTCAGCTCGCCGCTCAGGCTGGCGCCGCCGGGCAGACCCAGCGTGAGGCCGGAGACGGCGCTGCCGGCGGGTCCGGTCTTCAGCGTCGCCCGCAAGGCCGGGAAGCGCCTGCCGGCCAGACCCACATTCGCGGCATCGAGATGCAGCTCGGTCGCCAGCCCATTGGGCCAGAGCGGTGTCAGCCGCGTCAGCTGGTCGAGATCCAGCCCCTGGCCGGTCAGATCCGCCCGCAGCCCCAGCGGCGCGAAGGCCAGCCGCGCGGTGCCGCGCAGCGCCATCTTGTCCTGGCTGGCGCTGATATCCTCGGCGCTGATGCCGTTCGCGTCGGCGCTGATCCGGGCGCTGACGCTGGCATGGCCGGGCAGGGCCAGGTTCAGCTGCCCGGTCAGCTCGCTGCGCGCGTTCAGCGCCCCGGTGAAATTCGCGCTGGCCCCGCCCAGCGCGCCGCGCAGCGCGATCTGCGCCGCGCCGTCCGCCTCGGTCTCGCCAACGGCGAGGCTCAGCGAGACATCATGCGTCTGCAGCTTGCCATTGCCCGAAACGCTGACGCTGCCGCCGGAGCCGGTGAACAGATCGGCATTGACATCGGTGAAATCGGCGGCGCCGAAATTGATCCGGCCATTATGGATATGGGCGTGCAGCGCCGCCAGCCAGGGCGGCGGGGCAATGGCGCTGATGCCGCCGGGCAGCGGCCAGGGGAAGGTGATGTTGGGGGTGTCCAGATCCAGCGTGCGGGCGGCGAGCTGGCCTTGCAGCAGCGGCGCCAGCGCCAGATCCAGCGACAGCGCATGCGCGGTGATCACCTCCTTATCCGGCCCGGAAATGGTGATGCCGGTGGCGGTGATCTCGGGCTGCGGGAAATAGGACAGGGAGAGCTTGCCGCTGATATGCACATCCCGCCCGGTCAGGCGCGAGGCGAAGGCCTCCACCGCCATCCGGTGCGCCGGCGCCGCGACAAAGCTGGGCAGCGCCAGCAACGCGGCCCCCAGCGCCACCAGCAATGCCAGCGGGGCGGCCCAAAGAAGATGTTTGCGCGTCACGTCAGCTTGTGAACCTGTCTCTCATTTATCATTTAGTGAGCTCTGGCCCCCTAAACCCGCCCTGGTGAATGTCCCATTGTGTGGTTGGGTTCAAGGGCGGCGCTGTGCTAGGCGGGGTATATGAGCTATTGGGGCAAGTTTATCGGCGGCATGGCGGGCTTCGCCATGGGCGGCCCGGTGGGGGCTTTGTTCGGCGCGGCGCTGGGCCACGCGGCCGATGAAGGCCGGCTGAACGGCTTCACCTCCAATCTCCAGGGCTTCGCCGGCCGCGCCATGCCGTTCGACCCGCTGCGCCTGGCGGCGATGATGGGCCGGCGCGACCAGGTTTTCGCCATCGGCGTCACCGTGCTGGCGGCCAAGCTGTGCAAATGCGACGGGCCGGTGAGCCGGCTGGAAATCGACGCCTTCAAGGCCAGCTTCGCGATTCCCCCCGCCAGCATCGGCGAGGTGGCGAAACTCTTCGACAGCGCCCGCGACAGCGCCGCCGGGTTCGAGACCTACGCCGCCCAGCTCGGCCAGGCCTTCGCCGATGACAAGACCCCGCTGGAGCAGGTGCTGGCCGGGCTCTACCAGATCGCCCGCGCCGACGGCCCGGTGAACAGCGCGGAGGCGGATTTCCTCTCCCGCGTCGCCTACGCCTTCGGGCTGGGGGAGGCGGCAACGCGGCGCGCCGGCACCGGCACCCCGCCGCCGCGGATGCCCGCGGAGGATCCGTATCTGGTGCTGGGCGTGCATCGGCAGGCCAGCGCCGATGAAATCCGTGCCCGCTGGAAGCAGCTGATGCGTGAGACCCATCCTGACAGCCTGGCGGCGCGCGGCGCGTCCCCGGCGATGATCGCGGCCGCTTCCGAGAAGGTGGCGCGGATCAACGCCGCCTATGACGCGATCAAGCGCGCCCAGGCGTAGAGCGAAATGTTCCAGCATCTCAGCGTGTTTTTCCTGGCCTGTCTGATGCTGGCGATTTTGCCCGGCCCAGGCATGACCTACGTGATCAGCCGCTCCTTGGCCGGCGGCACGCTGGAAGGGCTGGCCTCCAGCCTCGGCACCGGCTCCGGCGGCGTGGTGCAGGTGGTGCTGGGCGCGGCCGGGCTCTCGGCCTTGGTGCTGGCCAGCGCGCAGCTTTTCACTGTTTTGAAACTGGCCGGCGCGGTCTATCTGATCTGGATCGGCCTCAGCACCATCCGCAAGGCCGGCGCGGCGACCAATGCCGCCCCCATCCGCGGCCGCGCCGGGCTGGCGCGGGCCTGGCGGGACGGGCTGGCCGTTTCTGCCCTCAACCCCAAAACCGCCGCCTTCTTCCTGGCCTTTCTGCCGCAATTCATCGCCCCGGCGGCCGGCCATGTGGCGCTGCAATTCCTCGCCCTCGGGCTGATGGCGATCCTGCTCTACACCGCCTCGGACGCGATCATGGCGCTCGCCGCCGCAAGGCTGAAACGGCTCTTCACCGGGCGCGGCAACGCCGTCATCCGGGTGCGCCAGGCCGCCGGCGGGGCGATGATCTGCCTCGGTCTCGGCCTGCTGCTCACCCGCCGACCGGCCGGCTGATGATTTTCGAGCCGTCGCCGAATTTCGATGCGCGGGAGGAACCCGTCTCGCATCTGGTGCTGCATTATACCGGCATGCCGAGCGGGCGCGCCGCGATCGACCTGCTGAAGGCGCCGCGCGCGAAAGTCTCCGCCCATTATGTGGTGGAGGAGGATGGCACCATCTTCAATCTGGTGCCCGAGGAGATGCGCGCCTGGCACGCCGGCATCTCCTTTTGGCGCGGCAAAAGCGCGCTCAACGGCGCCTCCATCGGCATCGAGATCGTCAATCCCGGCCATGAATGGGGCTATCGCGCCTTCCCTCCGGCGCAGATGCAGGCGGTGCTGGCGCTCTGCCAGGGCATTCTGCGCCGCCACGCCATCCCGGCGCGCAATGTCGTCGCCCATTCCGACATCGCTCCGAACCGCAAACAGGACCCCGGCGAGCTGTTCGACTGGCCCTGGCTCGCGGCGCATGGCGTGGGGATCTGGACCGACGATTTCGCCCCGCCCGGCGATCTGCTGGCCGACCTCGCCGCCATCGGCTACGACACCACCCTGCCGCACGACGCGGTGATCCGCGCCTTCCAGCGCCATTTCCTGCCCGCGCATCTCACCGGCACGCCGGATGCGCCCACCGCCGGCCGGGCGGCTGCTTTACGCCGGCTGGTTGACGCGGCCCCGGAAACTCCCTAGGCACCGCGCCGATCCAGACGGCCGGACGGCCGCTGGCGGTTTACCGCCAGAGGAAAGTCCGGGCTCCACGGAAAGACGGTGCCGGCTAACGGCCGGCGGGGGTGACCCCAGGGACAGTGCCACAGAAAGCAAACCGCCACGGCTTGCCGTGGTAAGGGTGAAAGGGTGCGGTAAGAGCGCACCGCCTTTGCGGTAACGCAAAGGGCAGGGAAAACCCCACCGGGAGCAAAACCGAATAGGGGCGGCCGGCGTCCTGCCTTGGCAGGGGCGCGAAGCTTTTCCGGCTTGCCGCCCGGGTTGGTTGCTTGAGGCGGGTGGCAACACCCGTCCCAGAGGAATGGCCGTCCAGCGCGCTTCGGCGTGTGGACAGAACCCGGCTTACAGGCCGTCTGGATCTTTATGTCCATTTCGCAATGAAATGTAAACAAAAAGCGAACAAATGAAGAAGATTTCAGGAATGTCTCGCGAGTCCCGCGGCGCATTTCCTCGCTGTCACGCTGGGGTTTTATTTTGACGGGGAGTCGCGTGCATGGTAGTGGTGAAAAAACCCATGTTTTCCCATAAAGTGGTGGAGTGTGGTGGGTTTCGGGTGAGCCCAGAGGGTTCGGGGTGAACTCTGCGGGTTCGGTTTGAGGTGAAAGGTGTTGCGGCGCGGGCGCGATGAAGCAGTTCTTTGGCAGCCACGAGAACAAGCGCGACGCGAAGGGGCGGGTATCCGTTCCGGCGTCGTTCCGTGCCGCCTGGAAGGACCATCCCGAGATGACCCTGATCCTGCGCCCCTCTTTCATCGAAGGCTGTGTCGAGGCCTGGCCTTTGCCGAATTATGCCCGCTTCCAGGAGAAGCTGGCGGCGATGCCGGAAATGAGCCCCGAGCAGGTCGGGCTGCAGACGCAGATTTTCTCCGATGCGGAAGAGGTCGAGCTGGACGCGCAGGGGCGGGTGCTGATCACCGGCTATCTCGCCGAGCAGGCGAACCTCTCCGATGCCGTGTTCTTCATGGGCCGCGGCGATCATTTCCTGATCTGGGAACCGCAGGCCGGCAAGGCCTTCCGCGACGCCTCCCGCGCGCTCGCCCCGCGTTTGAGCTTCGGGGCGCCGTCATGAGCAATTTTTCACATATTTCTGTTCTGCGCGATGAGGCGATCGAGGCGCTGCAGCCGCGTGAAAACGGGGTTTATCTGGATGGCACCTTCGGCGGCGGCGGCTATTCGCGGGTGATCCTGGAGCGTGCCAAGTGCCGCCTGTTCGGGGTCGATCGCGATCCGGACGCGTTGCCGCGCGCCGCCGAACTGACCGCCGCCCATGCCGGGCGGTTTGAATTGATCCCTGGCCGGATCAGCGAGATTTCGGAGATGATGGCGGCGCGCGGCGTCGCCCGGCTCGATGGCGCGGTGTTCGATCTCGGCCTGTCCTCGTTTCAGATCGACGATCCGGCGCGCGGCTTTTCATTTCGCCAGGACGGGCCGCTGGATATGCGGATGAGCCGCGATGGACAATCCGCCGCCGACCTCGTGAATCTTTGCGCCGAATCCGATCTTGCCGATATTTTGTACAAATATGGTGATGAAAAAGCCGCGCGCCGGATCGCGAAGCAAATCGTGGAGCGGCGCAAGGCGCAGAAATTTACGACGACGGCGGATTTGGCTGGCGTGATACGGAGCGTTGTGAGACCGGATAAATCGGGGATCGACCCGGCAACCAGAAGCTTCCAGGCGTTGCGCATCGCCGTGAATGAGGAGCTGTCCGATATCGAGGCGGCGCTGGCGCAATCGGCCGCCTTGCTGGCGCCGGGCGGGCGGCTGGTGGTGGTTAGCTTCCATTCGCTGGAAGACCGGATCGTCAAGCATTTCTTCGCGCAGCGTGCCGGCCGCACGCCGGGCGCCTCGCGCCACGACCCCGCCGGGCTGGCCCAGGCCAGCGCCCCGGAATTTCGCCTGGTGACGAAATCCCCCATCCTGCCCGGGCAGGCGGAAATCCGCGCCAACCCGCGCGCGCGCAGCGCCAAGCTGCGCGTCATGGAAAGGCTCGCCGCATGATCGTTCGGCCACTTACCTTCCTGACCGGTCTGCTCTTCGCGATCTCCGGCGCCTATTTGTTCATGGTCAAGCATCAGAGCCGGGCCCTGGAAAACCAGCTCGAACAGGTGGCCGAAACCAGCCGGCATGACGAGCAGAGCATCCGCGTGCTGCAGGCGCAGTGGGCGCTGGAGGCGGACCCCTCGCGCATCGCCGCGCTGGCCGCGCAATTCACCGGGCTGCAGCCGATGAAGCCGGGGCAGCTGGTCACGCTGGCCGATCTGGCCAGCACGTTGCCGCCGCCTGGCAGCGCCGCGCCCTTCAGCAATCCGGAAGACGAAGTGCCGGCATTGCCGGGGAGTGAGGCCATCCCGGCGCCGAACGGCCCGGCGATCGAGGTGCAGGGCCATGTCGCCACGGCGATTCAGGCCGGGCACAGCGTCGCCCCCGCCGCCGCGCCGGCGAAACCGGCCGAGCGCCTAGCCGAGATCGCCGTGCCCCACGAAGCAGCACCGGCGCATGCCGATGCGCGGGCGCATCCGCCGGCGCATCATCCGGTGGCCCGCCTGGCCCGGGAAGAGGCCGCGCCGCATCATCTCAGCGCACCGGTGCGCGAAGCCGCGGCGCGGCCGCTCGCCTCGTCGCTGTATCAGCCCGGCGGCAGCGCGATCGCGCCGGCCGCCCCGGCGCCGCGTGAGCGTCAGCCGGTTGCCGCCCAGCGTCCCAGCCTGCCGATGGGCGCGCAGGTGGTGCGGGTGCGCGCCACCGCGCAGCCGGCTGAACCCGCGCCCACCGCCCCGCTGGGCGGTGGCTCCCTTCTCGGCATGGCGCAGACCGGGAGCCAAAATTGACCCTCAACCTCCGGCCGGGTGATGAGCCTCCTTCCCGCCGGAAGGGGGCTTCGGGCCGTGGCGACTCGCCGCGCGCCGAGCAGGTGCGCATCACCGGCTCCGATCTCGACCAGCGCGGCGCGCTGGAGCGCGCCCGTGGCCGGCTGGTCATCGGCGCCTTCGTGTTCATCGGCCTGTTCAGCCTGCTCGGGCTGAAGCTGATCTGGGCGACGGTGGTGGCGCCGATCCATCCCAGCGCCGCGCAGATCGCGGCGATGACGCCGCAGCTCTCCGAGACCCCGCCGCCGCCCTCGCGCGCCGATATCGTCGATCGCAACGGCGTCATCCTCGCCGTCTCGCTGCCCGGCGCCTCGCTTTACGCCGACCCGCAGCAGGTGCCCGACCCGCAGGCCGCCGCCACGGTGCTGGCCAACGCGCTGCCCGGCGCCAACCAGGCCTGGCTCGCGCATCAGCTGGGCGATGGCGTGCCCGCCGAGAAACGCAAGGAATTCGTCTATCTCGACCGCCGCCTGACCCCGCAGGAAGAGCTGGCGGTGAACTCGCTCGGCATTCCCGGCGTGTATTTCGAAAATCGCGAGGAACGGCATTATCCGGATGGCAATCTCGCCGCGCATATTCTGGGCGGGGTGCGCATCGACAGCTCCGGTGTCGCCGGTGTCGAGGAATATTTCAACAAGCGCCTGACCACCGACCCGCAGCCGCTGCAGCTCTCCATCGATGCCCGCATCGAGAGCATCGTGCATGACGAGCTGGCCTCGGCGGTGAAGGAGTTCCAGTCCCCGGGCGCCTGCGCCATCGTGATGAACGTGAAGACCGGCGAGGTGGTGGCGATGGTCAGCCTGCCGGATTACGACGTCAATGATTACGGTTCGGCCAAGCCCAACAACCAGTTCGACCGCTGCGTCAACGGCAATTACGAGCCCGGCTCGGTGTTCAAGCTGCAGACCGCCTCGATGGCGCTGGATAGCGGGCTGATCCATTGGTGGGATTATTTCGACACCACCCACCCGCTGAAGGTCGGCCGCTTCCATATCACCGATTTCGAGCCGACGAATAAATGGATGGCGCTGCCGGAGATCATCAATGTCTCCTCCAATATCGGCGCCTCGCGCATCGCCACCATTCTGGGGCCGAAGATCGAGCAGGCCTGGTACGCCAAGCAGGGCTTCTTCAAGCCGCTGGACATCCAGCTGCCCGGCCCGCCAATGCCGCTCTTCCCGTCCAAGGATAATTGGGGCCTGGCGGCGACGATGACCGTCTCCTTCGGAGCCGGCATCGCGGTTTCGCCGCTGCAACTGGTCACCGCCACCATCCCCATCGTCAATGGCGGCATCCGCTATGATCCGACCCTGCTGAAGGTGGACCCGAACGGGCCGCAGCCGCAGGGGGTGCGGATCATGCAGCAGAGCACCTCGGACTTGATGCGCAAGATCATGACCAATGTGGTGCTGTTCGGCACCGGCAAATATGCCGGGGTGCCGGGCTATATCATCGGCGGCAAGACCGGCACCGCGCAGGTGGTGGGGCCGAACGGGCGTTATCTGCTGCACACCAACAACGCCTCCTTCATGGCGGCGTTCCCGATGCAGGATCCGCAATATTTGATCTATGTGCTGGTGCTGCAGCCCAAGCCGGACAAGACCACTTTCGGTTTCACCACCGGCGGCTTCATCGCCGCCCCCACCGTCTCGCGCATCATCGCGCGGATGGGGCCGATGCTGGGCATCATGCCCTCCACCGGCGACCAGCTGGCGCAGCTGGAGGCCAAGCTGACCGTGCCGCTGGACCCCACCCCGCCGCCGGGCCAGCGCGCGCTGGGGCCGGGCGATCCGTTGCCGCCGGGGGCGAATGCCTTCGCCTATGAGCTGATGGGCAAGAAGCCGCCCCAGGCCAACAGCGCCGCCGCCAAGGCGGATGAGCCGCAAGGCGCGCAGGCCAAGCCCGCCGCCTCCAAGGGCCGCAAGACGCATGACGGGGTGATGGCGCCGGTCTCCCCGATGATGGGCAGCCATATGACGGCGCGGGACACCGGATATGAGCAAGGTTGAGATGCAGGGTGTGATCGGCATAACAGCGGATAGCCGGGCGGTGCAGCCGGGCTATCTGTTCGCGGCGTTGCCGGGGGTGAAGGCCGATGGGCGCCGTTTCATCGCCGAGGCGGTGGCGCGCGGCGCCATCGCGGTGCTGGCCCCCGAGGGCACGCTCTGGCCCCCGGCGTGCCGCCGCGCCGGCTGATCACCGCGAAGGACCCGCGCGCGAAACTGGCCGAGCTGGCGGTGGAGTTTTTCGGCAAGCTGCCGGAGCGGCTGGTTGCTGTCACCGGCACCAACGGCAAGACCAGCACGGTGGATTTCCTGCGCCAGATCCTCACCTTGGCCGGGCGCAAGGCGGCTTCGATGGGCACGCTGGGGGTGATCGCGCCGGGCCATGAGCCCGCCGGCAGCCTGACCACGCCGGATCCGGTGACGCTTGCCGCCACCCTGGCCGGGCTGGCGCGGGAAGGGGTGAATGACGTAGCGATGGAAGCCTCCAGCCACGGGCTGGACCAGCACCGGCTGGACGGTCTGCGCTTCTGCGCCGCCGGCTTCACCAATCTCACCCGCGACCATCTGGATTATCACGGCTCGATGCAAGCCTATGGCGCCGCCAAATTGCGCCTGTTCGAGGCGCTGCTGAAGCGCGGCGGGGCAGGGCGGGCGATGGCGGATCTGGATGCCGAACTGCTGGCCAGGCTGCGCGATACCGCCCGCCGCCACGGCCAGAGTTTCGAGACCGTCGCGGTGGAAGCGGTTTCGCCGCGTCCGGACGGGCAGGCTTTCACGATGAATGGCCGCGCGGTGGCGCTGCCTCTGCCCGGCCGCTTCCAGGCGGACAATGCCGCCCTGGCCGCTTCGCTGGCCGAGGCGGTGGGGGTGGCCGACGCGCTCTCTTATTTGCCGCGGCTCACCGGGGTGCGCGGCCGGCTGGAACGGGCTCTGGTGCTGCCCAATGGCGCGGCGGCTTATGTTGACTACGCCCATACGCCGGATGCCATCGCCCGCGTGCTCTCGGCCCTGCGTCCGCACGCCACCGGCCGGCTACATATCGTCTTCGGCGCCGGCGGCGACCGTGACCCCGGCAAGCGGCCTCTGATGGGCGCGGAAGCCGCGCGGGGTGCGGATGTGGTCATCGTCACCGACGACAACCCCCGCGGCGAGGATCCCGCCGCCATCCGCCGCGCCATCCTGGCCGCCTGCCCGCAGGCGCTGGAAATCGGCGACCGCCATGAGGCCATCGGCACCGCTTTGGCGGGCTTGCGCGAGGGCGACGTGCTGGTGGTGGCCGGCAAGGGCCATGAGCAGGGGCAGATCGTGAAGGGTGAGGTGATCCCGTTTGACGATGCCGCGGTGATCCGCGCGCTGGGAGGGGTGGCATGAGCGCGCTGTGGACAGCCGAGGAGCTGCAGGCTCTGTTCGGCACCGGCTACGACATTACCGGCCTCTCCATCGACACAAGAACCCTGCGCCCGGGCGATCTCTTCGTCGCTTTGCAGGGCGAGCGCGACGGGCATGATTTCGTCCCCGCCGCCTTCGAGAAAGGGGCCGCCGCCGCCCTGGTCTCCCGCCCGGTCGCTGGCCCGCATATTCTGGTGCCTGACGTGCTGAAGGCGCTGGAGCAGCTCGGCATCGCCGCGCGCGAGCGTTCGGATGCCAAGCTCCTCGCCGTCACCGGCTCGGTCGGCAAGACCACGGTGAAGGAGATGCTCCGCCGCACCCTGGCCGCCTTCGGCGTGGTGCATGCCGCCGAGGCCAGCTTCAACAACCATATCGGCGTGCCGCTGACCCTGGCGCGGATGCCGCATGACGCGGATTTCGGCATCTTCGAAGTCGGCATGAACCATCCCGGCGAGATCGCGCCGCTGGCCGCCCTGGTGCGTCCGGATGTCGCCATCGTCACCTGCGTGGACCGGGCGCATCTGGGCATGATGGGCTCGGAGCTGGCCATCGCCAAGGAAAAGGCCAGCATCTACGGGGCGCTCAGCGCCTCCGGCAAGGCGGTGATCCCAGGTGAGAGCGCCTATCTGCAGGTGCTGCGCGAGGCGGTGCCGCCGGGCCATTGCGCGCTGCTCTTCAACGGCGCCGAGGCCAGGCTGCTGGACGTGCTGAACGGCCCGGAAGCCTCGGAGATCGCCGCCGAAATCCTGGATACCAAGGTCTATTTCCATCTGCGCGCCCCTGGCCGGCACATGGCCAGCAACGCGCTGGCCGTGCTCACCGCCGCCGCCGCTTTGGATCTGGACGTGGAGATGGCCGCCGCCGCCCTCAACGGCTTCGCCCCCTTCGCCGGGCGCGGCGCAAGGCGCGACATCAGGCTGGAGGATGGACGGCGGATCGCGCTGATCGATGAGAGCTACAACGCCTCCGGCGCCTCGCTGCGCGCCGCCTTTGCCGTGCTGAAGCTGCAGCCGGGCCGGCATGTGGCGGTGCTGGGCGATATTCTGGAACTGGGCGATTTCGCCGAGGCCGAGCATCTGGCCCTGGCCGCCCCCCTGCGTGAGGCCGCTGACATTGTCTTTGCCGCCGGCCCGCATTGCGGGGCTTTGTTCGACTCGCTGCCGCGGGCCATTCAGGGCGCGCGTGCGCCTGACGCGGCAAGCCTCGCCCCCCTGGTCAAAGCCGCCTTGCGCGATGGCGACACGGTGTTGGTGAAAGGCAGCCATGGCAGCCGCATGCGTGACGTGATCTCTGCCCTGGAAAGTCCCGGCTGATGCTTTACTGGATTCTGCTACCCCTCGCCGGGCATATCCATGCCTTCAACCTGATCCGCTATATCTCCTTCCGGGCCGGCGGCGCCTGCCTCACCGCCCTGGTGATCAGCTTCTGGCTCGGGCCGCGTTTGATCCGCCAGCTGCGCGCCATGCAGCGCCACGGCCAGCCGATCCGCACCGATGGGCCGGAGCGGCATCTGATCGAGAAAAAGGGCACGCCGACCATGGGCGGCACCTTGATTTTGCTGGCGCTGGGCGCCTCCACCCTGCTCTGGGCGGATCTCTCCAACGGCTATGTCTGGGCGACGCTGATGGTCACCTTCGGCTATGGCGCCATCGGCTTCGCGGATGATTTCCTGAAGCTGACCAAGCGCAACACCAAGGGCGTCTCCGGCCGGGTGCGGCTGCTGGGCGAGGCGGCGATCGGGTTGATTGCCGCCCTCTGGATGACGCATCTGATGCCGCACGCCATCGCCGATGGCGTGGCGGTGCCCTTCCTGAAGAATTTCCTGATCCCGCTCGGCTTCATGTTCCCCATCTTCGGGCTGCTGGTGATGATGGGCTCGGCCAATGCGGTGAATTTCACCGACGGCTTGGATGGGCTGGCCACCGTGCCGACGATGATCGCCGCCGCCGTGTTCGGGTTGATCGCCTATCTGGTCGGCAACCGCATCTTCGCCGGCTATCTGGAAATCCATTTCATCCCCGGCGTCGGCGAACTCACCGTCTTCCTCTCCGCCCTCATCGGCGCGGGCATGGGCTTCCTCTGGTTCAACGCCCCGCCGGCGGCGGTGTTCATGGGCGATACCGGCTCGCTCTCTCTGGGCGGCGCGCTGGGCGCGGTGGCGGTGGCGACCAAGAATGAGATCGTGCTGGCCATTGTCGGCGGGCTGTTCGTGGTCGAGACCATCTCCGTCATCGTCCAGGTGTTCTGGTACAAGCGCACCGGCAAGCGCGTGTTCCTGATGGCGCCCTTGCACCATCATTTCGAGAAGAAAGGCTGGGCGGAGCCGACCATCGTCATCCGTTTCTGGATCATCTCGATGATTCTGGGGCTGGTGGGTCTGGCCACCTTGAAGATCCGATGAGCCTGTTTTCCGGCAAATCCTACGCGGTGGTCGGGCTGGGGCGGGCAGGGCTGCCGGCCGCGCGGCGTCTGCGCGATCTCGGCGCCGCTGTGCTGGTCTGGGACGATGGCGAGGCCTCGCGCCAGGCCGCTGCCTCCGAGGGGCTGGTGGTTGGCCAACCCTCCGAATCGGGCCGGCGCTTCGATGCGCTGGTGCTCTCCCCGGGCATCCCCCACAATCTGCCCAAACCCCACCCGCAAGCCGCCTGGGCGCGGACGCAGGGCATCCCGGTGCTCACCGATGCCGAGCTGCTCTATCAGGCGGTGCGCGCCGCCGGCTCCAAGGCGCGTTTCGCCGGCATCACCGGCACCAACGGCAAATCCACCACCACCGCGCTGCTCGCCCATATCCTGCATGTCGCCGGCATTCCCACCGAGGCTGGCGCCAATCTCGGCCCGGCCGCGCTCTCGCTGCCGATCCTGCCCGATGACGGCGTCTATGTGCTCGAAATGTCCAGCTATATGTTGGAGAGACTCGCCAGCCTGCGCTTCGATGTTGCGGTGATGCTCAATCTTTCGCCCGACCATCTGGACCGCCATGGCGACATGGCAGGCTACGCGGCCGCGAAGCGGGAGATTTTCGCGCGCCAGGACGAAACCTGCCTGGCGGTGATCGGCATGGACGACGCCCCCTCCCGCGAGATGGCCGCCTGGCTGCGCACCCGCCCGGCCAAGCTGCTGGAAATCTCCGGCAAGGGCCAGGAGACCGGCGCGCCGGCCTTGCGCGGCGAACATAACGCCCAGAACGCTCTGGCCGCCGCCGCGCTGGCGATGGGGCTTGGCGTGAAGCAAGCGGCGATCGCCGAAGGCATCATGAGCTTCCCCGGCCTGCCGCACCGCGCCCAGCTGGTGGCGGAGCGCGATGGCGTGCGCTTCATCAATGACAGCAAGGCCACCAACGCGGATGCCGCCGCCCGCGCCATGGGGGTGTATGAGCGCTTCGTCTGGATCGCCGGCGGCACTGGCAAGGAGGGCGGCATCGAGGATCTCGCCTCGCTCTTCCCGCGCATCGAGAAAGCCTACCTGATCGGCCGCGACGGCCCAGCTTTCGCGGCACGGCTCAACGAAGCGGGCATTCCCAACGAAGTCGTCGAAACGCTGGATCGAGCCGTGCCCGCCGCCTACGCGACGGCGAAGGCGGGCAGCGGTGTGGTGCTGTTCTCCCCGGCCGCCGCCAGCTTCGATCAGTTCCCGAATTTCGAAGTGCGCGGCGCGCGCTTCACCGCTCTGGCGAAAGGAGAGGCCTGATGCCCTCGCTCTCCCGCGCTGATACCTCAATCGTCGGCCGCTGGTGGTGGAGTGTCGACCGCGTCACCATGATGGCGCTGGCGGTGCTGCTGGGCATCGGCTACGTGCTGGCGCTGGCGGCGATGCCCAGCATCACGCTGCATCTCTCCGACCCGCACACCCAGGACATGATCAAGCAGATCGGCTTCCTGGTCATCGGCGGCATCACCATGGTCGGCCTCTCGATGCTCTCGGTGCGCCAGGTGAAGCTGGCGGCCCTTGGCATGGGCATCATCTTTTATCTGCTCACCGCCTTCACGCTGCTGCACGGCACGGAAGTGGATGGCGCCAAGCGTTGGCTCTCGCTGCCGGGCTTTACCATCCAGCCTTCGGAATTCCTGCGCCCGGCCTTCATCATCGTCATTGGCTGGTGCATCGCCGAATCCCGCCGCACCCCGGGCTTCCCCGGCCGGCGCGCCGCCATCGCGGTGTTCCTCGCCACCGCCGCGCTTTTGAAGATGCAGCCCGATATCGGCACCACCTTCCTCTTCACCATGATCGTCTTCACCCAGTTCTATCTGGACGGGATGGAGATGAAATGGGTCGCCGGCGCGGGGGTTCTGGTGGCGCTGGCGGGGGTTTACGCCTTCTTCTTCATCACCCACGTGCATACCCGCGTGATGATGTTCATCGACCCGCCGAAAGGCAGCCAGGCGCAGACGGCGCTGATGGCCTTCGGCAATGGCGGCATGTTCGGGCTCGGGCCGGGCGAGGGCCAGGTGAAGCACTTCCTGCCCGATGCCCGCGCGGATTTCGTCTTCGCCGTCGCCGGTGAGGAATTCGGGCTGTTCTTCTGCGCCTTCATCATCGCCGTGTTCGCCGCCATCGTGCTGCGCGCGCTGGTGCGGCTGCTGGGCGAGCCCAATCTGTTCGTGGTGCTGGCCGCCGGCGGCTTGATCGCCGGGTTCGGCTTCCAGGCCTTCGTCAACATGGCCTCCTCGCTCTCGCTGATCCCGACCAAAGGCATGACGCTGCCTTTCATCTCCTATGGCGGCTCCTCGGCTTTGGCGATTTCCATCCAGATGGGCTTCCTGCTGGCGCTGACCCGAAAACGCCACGCCGGAGATGCGCAATGATGAATGACGCGGCGATCCCCGCGATGAGCGGCCCCATCGTCATCGCCGCCGGTGGCACTGGCGGGCATTTCTTCCCGGCCGAGGCGCTGGCGGCGGAGCTGATCGCGCGCGGCGAGCGCGTGGTGCTGATGACCGATGCGCGCTCCGGCGGGCTCAACTCCCCGGTATTCGCGCAGACGGAAAAACACGTGCTCTCCGGCGCGGGCCTCGCCGGGCGTGGCGTGCAGCGCGCGGCGAAAGCCGCGCTGGCGCTGGCGCAAGGCGTGGTGCAGGCGCGCGGCATCATGAGCGGCCTGCGCCCTGCCGCCGTGGTGGCCTTCGGCGGCTACCCCTCGGTGCCGCCGGTGCTCGCCGCCGCCTCGCTCGGCGGCAAAAAACCCTTGGTGGTGCTGCATGAACAAAACGGCGTGCTCGGCCGCGCCAACCGTTTCCTGTCTCGCTTCGCCAACATCCTGGCGCTGAATTTCGCCAACACCACGCGTCTGCCGGGCAGGATCGAAACCATCGCGGTCGGCAACCCGGTCCGCCCGGCCGTCGCCGCGCTGTCAGGGCAGGGCTACACCCCGCCCAGTGAGGTGATCGCCTTGCTGGTGCTCGGCGGCTCTCTGGGGGCGAAAATCTTCTCCACCCTCGTCCCCGAAGCTCTGACGATGCTCCCGGAAGCGCTGCGCGCCCGCCTGCACGTGACCCAGCAAGTCCGCAAGGATGATCTGGAAACCGTGCGCGCCGCCTACGAAGCCGCCGGCATCGATGCCGAGCTCTCCCCCTTCTTCGCGGATGTCGCCGCCTTGCTGGCGCGCGCGCATCTCGTCATCTCGCGTGCCGGCGCCTCCAGCGTCGCGGAAATCGCCGTCGCCGGGCGGCCTGCCATCTTCATCCCGCTGCCCGGCGCCATTGACGACCACCAGCGCGCCAATGCCGACGCCCTGGCCGCCTTCGGCGCCGCTTTGCGGCTGGACCAAAACGGTCTCACCCCCGCCATCCTTGCTGAAAAGATCGAGACTTTATTGATGAATCCTGAGAGTTTGGTGAAGGCCGCGGACGCCGCCGCGCAGTTGGGGCAGCCGCAAGCGGCCGCCAGGCTGGCGGATCTGGTGCAGGAAAGGATGGCGGCATGAGAGCGCTTCCGCTTTCCATCGGGCCGATCCATTTCGTCGGCATTGGCGGCATCGGCATGTCCGGCATCGCCGAGGTGCTGCATGAGCTGGGCTACCAGGTGCAGGGCTCGGATCTCTCGGAGAACGCCAATGTGCAGCGCCTGCGCGCCGCCGGCATCCAGGTCGCCGTCGGCCATGACGCGAAAAACCTTGGGGCCGCCCAGGTCGTTGTTATTTCCACCGCCGTGCCGAAGGATAACCCGGAAGTTCTCGCGGCGCGGGCCAAGCTCATCCCGGTGGTGCGCCGCGCGGAAATGCTGGCGGAGCTGATGCGGCTGAAATGGGCCGTCGCCATCGGCGGCACCCATGGCAAAACCACCACCACCTCACTGGTCGCCGCGGTTTTGGAAGGGGCGGGGTTTGATCCGACCGTGATCAATGGCGGCATCATCAATGCCTACGGCTCCAACACCCGCCTTGGCTCCGGCGACTGGATGGTGGTGGAGGCCGATGAGTCCGACGGCTCCTTCCTGCGCCTGCCCGCCGTCATCACCATCGTCACCAACATGGACCCGGAACATCTGGACCATTGGGGCAGCAAAGAGGCGATGGAAGCCGGCTACCGCCAATTCGTCGCCAATATTCCCTTCTATGGCTTCGCGGTGCTTTGCATCGACCATCCCGCCGTGCAGCAGATGATCCCGGCTCTGTCCGATCATCGTGTCATCACCTACGGTTTCTCGCCGCAGGCGGATGTGCGCGCCGAGCGCATCATCTCCTCCAAGGACGGCGCCACCTTCGAGGTGCGGATCTCCGACCGTATCACCGGCCGCGCCCGGCGTGCCGGCCCCTTCAAGCTGCCGATGCTGGGCAACCACAATGTCCAGAACGCCCTCGCCGCCATCACCGTGGCGCTGGAGATGGAGGTGGACGAGCAGAACATCAGAGCCGCCTTGGCGAATTTCGCCGGCGTGAAGCGCCGCTTTACCAAAACCGGCGAGGCTGGCGGCATCACCGTGATCGATGATTACGGCCATCATCCGGTGGAAATCGCCGCGGTGTTGAAGGCCGCCCGCCAGGCCGGCGCGCGCGATGTCATCGCCGTGGTGCAGCCGCACCGTTTCTCGCGCCTGCAAAGCCTGTTCGAGGAATTCTGCGCCTGCATGAATGATGCCGGCACCGTCATCGTCGCGGATGTGTACGCGGCTGGCGAACAGCCGATCGAGGGTGTGGACAAGGACGCGCTGGTCGAAGGGCTGCGCGCGCGCGGCCACCGCTCGGTGGTGGCGATGGCCGACCCCGCGCATCTGCCCGAGATGGTGCACGCCATCGCCCGCCATGGCGACTACGTGGTTTGCCTGGGTGCCGGCAGCATCACCCAATGGGCGGCCGCCTTGCCGCATCAGCTGAATGATCTGCAGGCCCAGGCCCGGGCGGCGGGGGCGCGTCGATGATGGCGAGCACGATCCCGGCCACGCGCGGACGCTTGAAGGAAGCCGAGCCCCTGGCGCCGATGACGTGGTTTCGCGTCGGCGGCCCGGCCGAATTCCTGCTGCGCCCCGCGGATGTCCAGGATCTGTGCGATTTCATGGCGCAATTGCCGTTGGAAATGCCGGTCACCGTGATCGGCGCCGCCTCCAACCTGATCGTGCGCGATGGCGGCATCAACGGCGTCGTCATCAAACTCGCGCGCGGCTTCGGCGAAGTCGAAATCGAGGCCGACGGTATTATCGCGGGCGCGGCGGCGCTCGATATCACCGTCTCTGAACATGCCGCCTCTGCCGGCCTCAGCGGCCTGGAATTTCTCTCTGGCATTCCGGGCACCATTGGCGGCGCGGTGGCGATGAATGCCGGCGCCTATGGCGGCGACATGGCCGGGGTGCTGGACTGGGTGGAGATCGTCACCCGTGCCGGCGCGCTGCGGCGCCTGGGCGTGCAGGAGCTGGGCCTCACCTACCGTCATTCCAACTTGCCCGCCGATGCGGTGGTGGTGCGCGCCCGGCTGCGCGCGCAGCCGGGCGAGGCCGCGCTGATCGCCGCGCGCATGGCCGAAATCAAAACCAAGCGCGAAGCCACCCAGCCGGTCCGCGCCCGCACCGGCGGCTCCACCTTCGCCAACCCGGAAGGCCAGAAAGCCTGGGAGCTGGTGGATGGGGCAGGGTGCCGGGGCCTGACCATCGGCAACGCCCAGGTCTCGGACTTGCACTGCAATTTCCTGCTCAATCTTGGTGGCGCCACCGCCGCCGAGCTGGAGGGGCTGGGCGAGGAAGTGCGCAGGCGCGTGCTGGAGAAATCCGGCATTTCGCTGCGCTGGGAAATCAAACGAATTGGAGTGCCGGCGTGATGCGTGTGGCGGTGTTGATGGGGGGCATGTCCTCCGAGCGCGAAGTATCCCTGAACACCGGGGCGCAGGTTTCCGGCGCGCTGCGCAAGGCGGGGTTCGAGGTCACGGAAATCATCGTCGGCGAGGATCTCGAAGCCTTGCTGAAAGCGCTGAAGCCCAAGCCCGATGTCGTCTTCAACGCGCTGCATGGGCGTTTTGGCGAGGATGGCACCATCCAGGGCATTCTGGATTATATCGGCCTGCCCTACACCCATTCCGGCGTGCGCGCCTCGGCTTTGGCCATGGACAAGGCCGCCGCCAAAGCCGCCTTCGCCGCCGCCGGCCTGCCGATCGCCGCGCATAAAATCATCGAAATCGAGGAGCTGCTGGAGCACGACCCGCTGCCGCGCCCCTACGTGGTGAAGCCGGTGAATGAGGGCTCCTCCGTCGGCGTGTCCATCGTCAAGGCCGGTGATAATCGCCGCGCGGAAATCGTCTCTGCCTGGCATTTCGGTGCGGCGATGGTGGAGGAATATATCCCGGGCCGCGAACTCACCGTCGGTGTGCTGGAAGACCGCGCGCTGGTGGTCACGGAAATTCTGCCGACTGAGAAATTTTACGATTACCACGCCAAATATGCCGCCGGCGGCTCCCGCCACGTGCTGCCGGCGCAGGTGCCCGAAAATATCGCGCAATCCGCCAAGCAGATCGCCGTGGCGGCGCATAAGGCGCTGGGTTGCCGCGGCGCCTCGCGCGCGGATCTGCGCTATGACGAGGAGACCGGTAGGCTGATCCTGCTGGAGGTGAACACCCAGCCGGGCATGACCGCAACCTCGTTGCTGCCGGAACAGGCGGCGCATCAGGGCATGGATTTCCCGGCTCTGTGCAGCTGGCTGGTGGAGAGGGCCGCATGCCGCGTGTAGAAACGCTGGAACGCCCCTTGGCCCCCACGCCGCGCCCGCGGCGCAACAGCCCGCGCGGCAAGAAGGCGCCGCCGCAGGATAGGCTCAGCCCGCGCGTGCTGTTCTTCCGCCGGGTGAAACGCAGCCTGAAGCCGGGCCTGTGGATCATGGGCGGCGTCGCGGTGCTGGTCGTCGGCGCCGAGCTGGTGCGCAGCCTGCCCAGTGCCCCGCACCATGCCGCGGCCGAGGCGCCTGCCGAAATCACCCAGGCCCCGCCTGCGGCACCCGCGCGCGTGGTACAGCCCGGCCTGCTCGCTGATGCGCTGGCCGGCATCGGGTTTCGCATCGGCGCGGTGCAGGTGAACGGCGCTGTCACCACCGATCATGCCGCGCTGATGCAGGCCATCGGCGTGAAGGATGGTGATCCCACCTTCGGCTTTTCCCTCGCCGCGATTCAGCAGCGGGTGCAGGCGCTGGGCCCGGTGCAGAGTGCCACGGTCGAGCGCATCCTGCCCGGCACGTTGGTGGTGAACGTCACTGAGCGCGATGTCTATGCCATCTGGCAGAGCGTGCAGAACGGCAAGGTGGTGTTCCAGCTCATCGACAAGAAGGGCAACGTGATTCAGGACCAGGACGCGGCGGCGGCGAAGCATCGCCAGCCCGGCCTGCTGCTGCTCTCCGGCCCTGGCGCGCCGCAGCAGGCCGCCAAGCTGATTCCGGAATTGCAAGCCGTGCCCAGCGTGTTGTCGCATGTCGCCGCGGCGGAATGGGTGGATGGGCTGCGCTGGAACCTGATCCTTAAGAACCAGACGGTGGTGAAGCTGCCGGCCGAGCATGAGGCGGATGCGCTCTCCCAGCTCGCCGGTCTGCAAAGCTCCATGCAGCTGCTGGATCGTCCGGTCGAGGCGATCGATCTGCGCCAGGATGGGCGGCTGGTCGTGCGCCCCTACGCCACCCCGACATCCGACGTGTCGAAGAAAAAGAACAAGCCTGACGCTCGCCAGGAGGGACAATGAACAACATGACGCGCCGCGCCGCCCGGTTGGAAAACAAGCCCGCCCTGCCTGAGGAGTTGCCGCGCGGCCGGACGGTGAAATCCGGCCCCTTCGGGGTTTTGGATATCGGCTCCACCAAGGTCGCCTGCTTGATCGGCCGGGCCGAGGCGGATGGAAGGCTGCGCGCGCTGGGCTTTGGCTGGCAGCAGAGCCGGGGCATCAAGGCCGGCGGCATCGTCGATCTCGACCAGGCCGAGCGCACCATCCGCGCCGCCGTCGGCGCGGCGGAGGATATGGCGGATCAGCGGCTGAAATCCGTCTATGTCAATCTCTCTTGCGGCCAGCCGGAATCGCGTTTGTTCAACGTGCAATGGCCGGTCGATGGGCGGGCGGTGAACAGCGACGATATTCGCCGCGTGGTGCGCGAGGCCCGCACCCGCGCCTCCACCGAAGGCCGCGTCACCATCCATGCGCTGCCGCTGAATTTCTCCGCCGACGAAACCCCCGGTGTCACCGACCCGCGCGGCCTGTTCTGCGACACGCTCACCGCGCAGCTGCATGTGGTGGATGCCAGCTCCACCGCGCTGCGCACGCTGCAAGCCTGTCTCTCGCGCTGCGAGCTGGATATCGCGGCCCTGGTCTCCGCCCCCTACGCGGCGGGGCTGGCGGCCCTGGTGCGCGATGAGCGCGAGCTCGGCGCCACCATCATCGATATGGGCGGCGGCACCACCACCATGGCGGTGTTCTTTGAAGGCCAGGTGGTGCACACCGCGCAGATCCCGGTTGGCGGCAATCACGTCACCGCCGATATCGCGATGGGGCTTTCCACACCCCTTGCCCATGCGGAACGTCTCAAGGCGCTGCACGGCAATTGCCATCCTTCGCCGGACGATGCGCGGGAATTGCTGCCCGTACCTTCCGTCGGCGAGGCTGAGCATCAGATCGCGCAGGTCCCGCGCTCGCATCTGATCTCCTGCATCAAGCCGCGACTCGAGGAGATTTTCGAGCTGGTGAAAGACCGACTCGAGACCGCCGGGCTGGGCCGCGCCGGCAATGGCCGGGTCGTGCTCACCGGCGGCGCCTCGCAGCTTGGCGGTGTGCGTGATCTGGCCTCGCAAATTCTGGAACGCCCGGTGCGCCAGGGGCATCCGGCCAGCGTCATCGGCCTGGCCGATGCCGCGGGCGCGCCGAATTTCGCCACCCTCGTCGGCCTGCTCGCCTTCGCCACCGGCGATGGTCAGACCATGCAGGACATCAATTTTGAAGCCCAGCGCAGCGCCGGTTGGTTCGGCAGCTTCGTCGATTTTTTGAAAAATCGCGTTTGACAGAGAATCGACGGGTTCTTTAGCGGTATTGTTCGAGGAGAGAGAGTCATGGTCCTACATTTGTCAGTCGATAAGCCCACGCATACGGATTTCACACCCCGGATCACCGTGTTCGGCGTCGGCGGCGGCGGCTGTAATGCCGTCAACAACATGATTCAGATGAATCTCCCCGGCGTGGAATTCGTCGTCGCCAACACCGATGCGCAGCAGCTGCAGCGCTCGCTGGCGGAGAAGCGCATCCAGCTCGGCCCGCACCTCACCCAGGGCAACGGCGCGGGCGGCCGTCCGGATATCGGCAAGCTCTCCGCCGACGAGGCCGCCGATGAGCTGGCCCGGCATCTTGAAAACACCCATATGGTGTTCATCACCGCCGGCATGGGCGGTGGCACCGGCACCGGCGCGGCGCCCGTGATTGCGCGCATGGCGCGCGAGCGGGACATCCTCACCGTCGGCGTCGTCACCAAGCCGTTCGCGTTTGAAGGCAAGCGCCGCATGCGCTCCGCCGAGGAAGGCATCATCGAGATGCAGGCCTACGTGGATACGCTGATCGTGATTCCGAACCAGAATCTCTTCAAGGTCGCGAATGAGCGCACCGGCTGGAAAGAAGCGTTCGAGATGGCCGACAACGTGCTCTATATGGGCGTGCGCGGCGTGACCGACCTGATGGTGATGCCCGGCATCGTCAATCTGGACTTCGCGGATGTGCGTTCCGTGATGCGCGAGATGGGCAAGGCAATGATGGGCACCGGCGAGGCCGAGGGCGAGGATCGCGCGATCCGCGCCGCCGAAGCCGCGATCAGCAACCCGCTGCTGGAAGACACCAACATGCGCGGCGCGCGTGGCCTGCTGATCAACATCACCGGCGGCTCCGATGTCACGCTGTTCGAAATCGACCAGGCGGCCAATCGCGTCAGCGAAGAGGTTGATACCGACGCCAACATCATGTTCGGCATGTCGCTGGACGAGACGATGTCCGGCAAGGTGCGCGTCTCCGTGGTCGCCACCGGCATCGATTCCGCCCCGGTCGCTTTGCCGAATTTGAAAGTCGTCAACGGCAGCGCCGAGAATAACAATTTCGTGCAGGCGGTTGCCTCGCAGAACGCCGCCCAGCAGGGCTCCGGCCGCCCGGCCGGCTATGTGCCGGAACCGCCGGCCGCGCCGCTGGTCTCCAAGGCTTTCGTCGAGCAGCGCCCGCATGAAGTCGCCCCGGCGCATGTCGAAGCGCATATGGAACCGGCCCCGGCACCGCGCCCGGCAGCCCCCATGCGCCCCGCCATGGCGCCCGCCCCGGCGCCGGTGCGGGCCCCTGAGCCGCCCAAGCCCACCTCCATCTTCAAATCCGTGTTCGGGTTCGGCGCCAGCAAGGCGCCCGCCCCGGCGCCGCAGCCCCAGCACCGCCAGGAACCGGCGATGCGCGCTGACGAGCATGAGCAGCCCCGCGCCGCCGTGCGCCCGGCGCAGATGGATGAGGTCGGTCTGGAAATTCCCGCCTTCCTGCGCCGCAACCAGTAAGGCGCTAGCCGGCCAGGCGGCCTCTCTCTCTCCCCGCCGAAAAACCCCCGGACAGATTGTCCGGGGGTTTTTTATGGCCGGTGCGGATCGCGTTCGTGACGCAAGCAGAGCCTGAGTGCGGCCCGTGAACAAGCCGAAAACAATCTGAGGCGGCGTGCCACAATCATTTGTTGCGCTCTGTAACTTCATTTAAAATCAGATGCTTATGGCGAAATAATCAGAAATAATGATTTATTGGCTGCAATGCAGCGAGACGCGTAATTTAGAGCCTGGTTAATGGACAGGATTTCAATGTCGTCTTTGCGTGACAGATACAGCATGATCCAGCTCGACGCTGCCGCCCGCCGCACCCTGAAGGCGCCGATTTCGGCGGTGGGTCGTGGGCTGCATAGCGGCGCGGATGTGCGCCTCACGCTGCGTCCGGCGGCGCTGAATGCCGGCATCGTCTTCCGCCGGACCGATCTCGAACGCGATATCCCGGCGAAATTCGACAATGTCACCGATACCCGCCTCTGCACCCTGATCTCGCACGGCGATGCCAAGATCGGCACCATCGAGCATCTGATGGCGGCATTGGCCGCCGCCGGGGTGGATGACCTCATCGTCGAGGTGGATGCGCCGGAACTGCCGGTGTTCGACGGCTCCGCCGCGCCCTTCCTGTTCCTGATCGAGAGCGCCGGTGTCATCGAGCATGGCGGTGCCCGCCCGGTGCTGGAAATTCTGCGCCCGGTGCGCGTCGAACAGAACGGCGCTTTCGCCGAGCTGCGCCCGCATGCGGATGGCGGCACCGGCTTCGATATCTCCCTCTCCATCGAATTCGCCGCCCGCGCCATCGGCGCCCAGGCTTACCACTTCAACCTTTCCACCGCCGGCTTCGCGGAGGAGATCGCCCGTGCGCGCACCTTCACCCAGCGCGGCGAGATCGAGGCGCTGCGCCAGGCCGGACTCGCCCGTGGCGGTTCGCTCGCCAATGCGGTGGTGGTGGATGACGACAAGATCATGAATCCCGAGGGGCTGCGCTACGCGGATGAGTTCGTGCGCCACAAGCTGCTGGATGTGATCGGCGACCTCTATCTCGCCGGCGCGCCCATCTCCGGGCGTTTCATCGGCAGCCGCACCGGCCATGCGCTGAACAACCAGCTGCTGCGGGCGGTTTATGCGGATCAGGCGAATTACCGCCTGGCCACCGGCGCGCTGGAAGCGCCGCTGCAGCTCACCGCGGCTTAAACCGCCAAGTTTTCTGGCCTGCTTCGCCTTCTTGCATCGCGGCAAGGGCTGGTTTACCTCGCCAGGGCAAACCAAAGGAGCCGTCCATGACCGCCATTGCCGACATTGTCGCCCGCGAAATCCTTGATAGCCGTGGCAACCCGACCGTCGAGGTCGATGTGCTGCTGGAATCCGGCGCCTTTGGCCGCGCCGCCGTGCCCTCCGGCGCCTCCACCGGCGCGCATGAGGCCGTCGAGCTGCGCGATGGCGACAAGTCCCGCTATAACGGCAAGGGCGTGCTGAAAGCCGTCGCCGCCGTCGAGGGCGAAATCCTGGACGCCATCGGCGGGCTGGATGCCGAGGACCAGATCGGCATCGATAATATCCTGATCGATCTGGACGGCACCCCGAACAAGGCCCGCCTCGGCGCCAACGCCATTCTCGGCGTCTCCCTGGCCCTGGCCAAGGCCGCCGCGGTGGATAACGGCCTGCCGCTCTATCGCTATATCGGCGGCGTCTCCGCCCGCACCTTGCCGGTGCCGATGATGAACATCGTCAATGGCGGCCAGCATGCGGACAACCCGATCGACATCCAGGAATTCATGATCCAGCCGGTCGGCGCCTCCTCCATCGCCGAAGCCGTGCGCATCGGCGCGGAAATCTTCCACACGCTGAAGAAGCAGCTGCACGATGCCGGCCACAACACCAATGTCGGCGATGAGGGCGGCTTCGCGCCGAACCTGAAATCCGCCGACGAGGCGCTGGGCTTCATCGCCAAATCCGTCGAGAAGGCCGGCTACAAGCTGGGTGAGGACATCACCTTCGCGATGGATTGCGCCTCCACCGAATTCTTCAAGAACGGCATTTACGATCTCGAAGGCGAGGGCAAGAGGCTCGATGCCGGCCAGTTCGTCGATTACCTGGCCGATCTCTGCACCCGCTACCCGATCGCCTCGATCGAGGATGGCTGCTCCGAGGATGATTGGGAGGGCTGGAAGCTGCTCACCGAGCGTCTCGGCGGCAAGATCCAGCTGGTCGGCGACGATCTGTTCGTCACCAACCCGGAGCGCCTGACCCGCGGCATCGCCGCCGGCGTGGGCAACTCCATCCTGGTCAAGGTCAACCAGATCGGCACCCTGACCGAGACGCTGGAAGCGGTCGAAATCGCCCATCGCGCCGGCTACACCGCCGTCATGTCCCACCGCTCCGGCGAGACCGAGGACGCGACCATCGCCGACCTCGCGGTTGCCACCAATTGCGGCCAGATCAAAACCGGCTCGCTGGCCCGTTCGGACCGTATGGCGAAGTATAACCAGCTCATCCGCATCGAGGCGGAGCTGGGCGGCACCGGCCGGTATTACGGGCCGATGATGCGTCGGGTTTAAGGTAAAAGAAAAACCCGCTTTTTAAAAAAAGCGGGACCAAAAACTTTTGCCACTTGGCGTCGTCGATGTGGCTGCATGGGAAGCCTAGGCAACCCATGCGGTGTGGTTTCGCGGCCAGAAAGAAGAAGCGGCCTTTTTAAGGCCGCTTCTTCTTTTTTCACCAGCTGTTATTATTCAAATCATCGTCGCCGCTGCTGCCGTCATCCCAGCCGGGATTGCCCATCAGCCCGTCATCCTGGCTCTGGCCGAAATCCTGCTGCGGCTGCGCTGCCTGGGCCTCATGCCCGCCCATCATGCCATCCACAATCCGCTCACCGGCCGCAAACCCCGCACCGGCGGCAAGCCCGGAGACGATGGAGCTGCCAAGCCCGCCGCCCATGCCGCCCGCCGGACCATAGCCGCCAGGCCCATACGGGCCGGGGCCGCCTTGCGGATAATTATTATAAGGCATGTTCGGATTGCCCGGGAACGGGCGGTAAACCTGCTGCCGGCGGAAGCCGGAGACCAGGCGCAGCACCACGAACAGCAGGATCAACCCGCCAATCACCAACATCACCATGCTGACACCTCCATGATGGCGCTCCCCCGCCGGCGCGGCGGATAAGCCGTTATTGATATGCGCCCGCAGCGCGGAAACCTTCTGCGCATTGGCGAAGGGCAGGCCCGGCGCGTACTGGTCGGCCTTGGCCAGCGCCTGCGCGGCGGCGTTTTCATTGCCGCGCGAATCCTGCGCCTCGGCCAGCAGATACCAGGCGGTGCCGCTATCCGGGTGCGTGTTCAGCACGGATTTCAGCTGGCTGATCGCCTGGCCGCTCTGGCCGTTATCGATCATCGTCTGGATCTGACGCGGGCTCGCATCCTGCGCGAAGGCGGGCAGGGCAGGGGCCAGCATCAACCCGCTGGCAAGCGCCAAGAGGGGAAGAGAGAATTTGCTCATATCAGGAGTCCTTGAGGCATCCGGCCTGTCATATGGGTATCTCTAGCATAATAATCCATTGCGGCGGATTGGTGACAGCCAGGCGAAACAATCTTTAAGGACGGAATATTAATGTACGCGGCGCACAAAACCCCATAAAATCCGAGTCGTGGGGAGAAACTCTGCGCGGGACGCCAAGCTCTTTTGCCAGTATCGTCTCACCCGGTTTTCATGGTGACAAGGAGGTTCCTTGCATGACCGCTCTGGCCTACGCCAATGATGACGACGTAACCAACGTTGCCAACCCGCTCGACCTGGTGGAACAGGTCATCTCAGCAAATGAATGGATCTTCGACCGCCGCTCCGAGTCCGACCTCGCCGCCGAGGCCCAGGGCAAATGGTGCGATTACGGGCTGTATTTCTGCTGGTCGGATGAGATTTCCGTCATGCATGTCTCCGCCGCCTTCGATATGAAGGCGCCGCCCAAGCAGCGCGGCGCCCTTTATGAGCTGCTGGCTAAGGCCAATGAGCGGCTCTGGATCGGCCATTTCGGCATGGATGAGGAGACCGGCATGCCGGTCTACCGCCACGCCATGCTGCTGCGCGGCACCCCCAGCGCCGCCTCGGAATCGATCGAGGACCTGATCGATATCGCCATCAGCGAGTGCGAGCGCTTCTTCCCCGCCTTCCAATTCGTGATCTGGGGCGGCAAGAGCGCGGATGAGGCGCTGGAGGCGGCCATGCTGGAATGTGTCGGCGAGGCCTGAGCCGCCCGCCGTTTTCAATACGCAGCCAATGGGTTAGAGCGGTTGCATGACCGCTCTTCCCTCCCTTCTGCTCATCGGCGGCGGCCGCATGGGCAGCGCCATGCTCGCCGGTTGGCGTGAGCAGGGCCTCTCCCGCGCTTTCATTGTCGACCCGTCCGAGGGCGCCAAGGCCTTGGCCGGGCCGGAGGTCACCGTGCTGGCGGATGCCGCCCAGCTCCCGGCGGATTTCGCGCCGGAAGCGGTGATTCTGGCGGTGAAGCCGCAAATGGCCGCCGCGGCGCTGCCCGCCTACGCGAGATTCGCGGAAACGGCGCTGTTCATCTCCATCATGGCCGGCAAAACCGCCCAGGGCGTGGCGGCATTGCTCGGCGGCGCCAAATCCGTGGTCCGCGCCATGCCCAACACCCCGGCCGCCGTGCGCCAGGGCATCACCGTGGCCTTCCCCGGTGCCGGCGTCTCGCTTGCGCAGCGTGATCTCACCACCCGGCTGCTGGAAGCCGTCGGCCAGGTCGCCTGGGTTGAGGATGAGGGCGCGCTGGACGCCGTCACCGCCATTTCCGGCGGCGGGCCGGCCTATGTCTTCCTTTTGACCGAATTGCTGGAACAGGCCGGGCTGGATCAGGGACTCCCGCCCGATCTCGCCCGCATCATGGCCCGCCAGACCGTGATCGGCTCCGCCAGCCTGCTCGCCGCCTCCTCCGAAACCCCGGAAGCGCTACGTGTGGCTGTAACCTCCCCCGGCGGCACCACCGCCGAGGCGCTGAAACTGTTGCGCGCGGATGACGCTCTGCCAAAAATATTCAGGGAAGCCATCCAGGCCGCCACGGATCGCTCCCGCGCCCTCTCGGCTTAATTTACTTTAAGGCCCCTGGTTGCTACACCGCGCGCGAGTTGAATTCGGGGATCACCGCGCATGAAGATCGTAGCCTGCAACAGCAACCGCCCCCTGGCCGAGGCTGTCGCCGCCGGTTTGAACCTGCCGCTGGCGAAAGCCTCCGTCCGGCGCTTCGCGGACATGGAAGTGTTCGTCGAAATCCATGAGAATGTCCGGGGTGAGGATGTCTTCGTCATCCAATCCACCTCCTACCCGACCAATGACAATCTGATGGAATTGCTGATCACCTGCGATGCGCTGCGCCGCGGCTCGGCCCGGCGCATCACCCCGGTGATCCCGTATTTCGGCTATGCCCGCCAGGACCGCAAATCCGGCCCGCGCACGCCGATCTCCGCCAAGCTGGTCGCCAATCTGATCACCGAGGCCGGCGCCAGCCGCGTGCTGACCATGGATCTGCATGCCGGCCAGATCCAGGGCTTTTTCGACATCCCGGTCGATAACCTTCCCGCCGCCCCGCTTTTCTCCCGCGATATCGAGGAGCGTTTCGCCGGCCGCACCCCGATGATCGTCTCCCCTGATGTCGGCGGCGTGCTGCGCGCCCGCATCATCGCCCGCCGCTTGAATACCGACCTCGCCATCATCGATAAGCGCCGCGAGCGGGCCGGCGTCTCCGAGGTGATGAACATCATCGGCGAGGTTGAGGGGCGCGACTGCATCCTGGTCGACGATATCGTCGATTCCGGCGGCACCTTGTGCAACGCCGCCGAGGCGCTGCTGGCCAATGGCGCCAAATCGGTCGAGGTCTATGTGACCCATGGCGTGCTCTCCGGCGGCGCCGTAGCCCGCATCGCCGCCTCGCCGATCGAGATGCTGACCATCACCGACTCGATCATGGCGACCGAGGCGGTGCGTCTGGCGCATAATATCCGTCAGCTCTCCGTCGCCCAGCTGCTGGCCGAGGCGATGCGCCGCATCTCCACCGAAAGCTCGGTCTCCTCGCTGTTCGACTGAGCGCCCGCGTCTTCGTTAAGAGGCTGTTTCAAAAGTCGCTATGGTGAGTCGCCAAGTGGTGATTTGCGAGCACCGGAGCGCAGCGTACTTAAGGTACGTGAGCACCGGAGCGCAGCAAATCGCCGCTTGGCGGCCGCCAGAGTGGCTTTTCAAACAGCCTCTTAAAAAGCCGCGTCCGGCCCCAGGCTGGACGCGGTTTTTTATTGCCCTAAACTCCCCCGGCGGCGGCCACAGGGCCGCGATTTGCTGGGAGCCACCATGAAACTCTTTTATTCCCCGAATGCCTGCTCGCTTGGCATCCATGTGATCCTGGAGGAGATCGGCAAGCCGTTCGAGCTGATGAAGGTCGATCTCGCCTCCGGGGCGCAATATAAGGAGCCCTTTATCTCGCTGAACCCGAAATCCAAGGTGCCGGCTCTGGGGCTGGCGGATGGCGGCGTGATCACCGAATGGCCGGCCGTGGCCTGGTATCTGGCGAAGACCAACCCTGAAGCGCATCTGCTGCCCACCAGCCTGGAAGGCGAGGTGAAGGCGCTGGAATTGCTGGATTACATGATCGCGACCGTGCATATGCGCGGCTTCACCCGCATCTTCCGCCCGGCGAACTTCACCCCGACCACGGCGGATGAACCCGCCGTGCAGCGCACCGGGCGCGAGATTGTGGAGGCCGGCTTCAAGCAACTGGCCCAGAGCCTCGGCGCCAAGGCCTATCTGCTGGGTGATTTCTCGATCGCCGATGCGGCCTTGTTCTACCTGACCCATTGGGGGGTCAACCGCGCCAAGATGACGCTGCCGCCGGCCCTCACATCGCATCTGGAGCGCATGCGCGCCCGCCCGGCCGTGCAGCGCGCCCTCGCCAGCGAGGGGTTGAGCTGAACATGGCCTTGCCGGCGCGGCCCTTCTGGTTCCTTCGCCATGGCGAGACCGACCTGAATGCCGCCCGGCTCGCCCAGGGTTCGGGTATCGATGCGGGCTTGAATGCCACCGGCCGGGCCCAGGCGGAGCGCGTCGGCCCGTTGCTGGCGGGGCAGGAGATCACCGCCATCATCGCCTCGCCCCTGCAGCGCGCCCGCCAGACGGCGGAGATCATCAATGAATTCCTGCGCCTGCCGCTCAGCATCGAGCCGGATCTGCGCGAGGTCGCCTTCGGCAGCATGGAAGGCCAACCCTTGCTGCCCTGGTTTCCGGACTGGCTGGAAGGCCGCGTCACGCCGGACGGGGCGGAAAGCTTCGTCCTGCTCACCCGGCGCGTCGAGGCGGCGTTAAGGCGAATCCTGCCAAACCAGCAGGGGCCGGTGCTGCTGGTGGCGCATGGCGGCGTGTTCCGGGCCATGCGCGAACTCATGGGACTGCCCAAGGAGGGGCGCACCGCGCACGCACTTCCGATTTTTTGTGACCATACCGGCGAAGGCTGGCAGGCCAGCAGCCCCGATCTGAGGATTTAGCCGGTCAGGGCGGCGATGCCGATCCCGAGCAGCAGCGCCACCATCATGATGGCCGGCGGCGGCATGAAGCCTTTCATGTCAAACACTCCTTCACCGTCATGCGAGACCGGCCACGCCAAGCTCTGTTCCAACGGCCGGCAGCCTATGACGGATTTTTAATGAAACCGCACGCGCGGTTTCATCCAGGGAGCCATGCGCAACTTATGCCATGGCTCACCCTTGTATGTTGGGCTGCGCCCGACATGGATCAACCCTCCCGGGCGGGCCTCAGATCCGGTCAAGATCCAATGTCAGCGCCACCGGCACATGGTCGGAAGGCTGCGCCCAGTTGCGGGCCTCGCGCAGAATCTGGTGGCGGCTCAAGGCCGGTTTCAAATCCGGCGTCACCCATACATGATCCAGCCGGCGGCCACGGTTGGAGGCTTCCCAATCGCGGTTGCGATAGGACCACCAGGTATATAATTTCTGGTCCTCCGGCACGAAATGCCGGATCGCGTCGTAGAAGCCCTGCGCCCGCCAGCCATTCAAGGCCGCCACCTCCACCGGGGTGTGACTAACAACCTCCAGCAGCTGCTTATGGCTCCAAACATCATGTTCGAGCGGCGCGATGTTGAGATCGCCGACCAAAATCGCCCGTTGCGGCGGATAAGCGGAAAAATGCCCGGTGGTTTCAGCCAGAAAATCAAGTTTGTGGGCGAATTTCTCGTTCGTCGCGCGGTCCGGCACATCGCCGCCGGCGGGAACGTAGAAATTATGGATTGTTAGCGGCCCGTTTGGCGTGGCAAGGCTGGCCGAGAGATGCCGGCAATCGCTTTTATTGCACCAATCCGGCGTGTTTTCCGCAAGCGTCAACGGCAGACGTGAAAATATGGCGACGCCATTGTAGCTTTTCATGCCGCGCTTCAGCAGATGCGGAAATCCAATCTCCGCCGCGATCGCCTCCGGAAACAGCTCGTCAGGAACCTTGGTTTCCTGCAGGCAGATCACGTCAGGTTGCAATTGAGCGACGAGCTGATGCAGATGCGCCTGGCGCAGCCGCAGGGAATTGATGTTCCAGGTGGCGATGGTGAGGGTCATGGGCGATCTCTACAGGCTTTTCACCGCCTGCCTATCCCCCGACCGTGCTGGGCCCGGAGGATGGATTATATTGGAAGAGCGAATCCGGAAACGGCCCGCCCGGCGCGATATCGTAGAGATGCACGCTGGTCTGTTTGCCTTGCGCATCGGTGACGATCCAGGATTGCAGCTCCAGCGGGTCGGTTGCGAAGCTCAATGTCAGCGTGCCGGCGGCTTCCTTGCCCTTGCGGACGAGGGAAATATTTACCTGCCCCGGCTGGCGGTTGATGGCGGTGACATAGACCCCCGCGGATTCAAGATTGACATGCGGGGCCAGCAAAATGCCAAGCGGGGTGGCGCTGAGCGGGATATTGGTGGTCTGCCCGAGGGCGGGGTCGTGATAGACCAGCAGGCCGAAGCCGGCGACGAGCAGTTGCGGGTCGGGCGGGTCATAGGCGAAGCGCATCTTGCCGGGGCGCTGCAACCAGGCCTTGCCGGTGCGCGTCGCGCCATCAGCCGCAACCTGCAGGAAATTCGCGGTGAGCCCCTTCTGGGCGTTCAGATAGGCCTCGATCTGGGCGATAAGGGTCTTATCCGCCGGAGTGAGGGCCAAGGGTGCTGCCTGGGCGGCCAATGGCCATCCGAGCAGCAACCCTGAACATGCAGCCGCCAGCCCAAGGGCCTGGCGGCGGGACAGACGATCAGCTCGCCGCGCGGCGGCTGGCGGCCTCGGTTTTATTCGCAGAGAAAGCATCGCTCATAATATGGCGCGTCTCACGCAGAAAAGCAGCCCCCTTGACGGTGCGCTGCACCAGCACCGAGCGGCGGTCGGAGGGGTCGACCTTGCGGCGGACGAAATCGAGTTCGGTCAGCCGGTCGAGCGCGCGGGTGATCGCCGGCTTGGAGACGTTCAGCTCCTGCGCCAGGCCGCGCACGGTATGGCCGCCTTCGTTCAGGTAGCAGGTGAGAAAAACGCCGAGCTGACGCGCGGAAAGATCCACGCCATCACGGCGAACCAAGGATACGACCGTATCTCGCAGGATGCCCACGAGCTGATCGGAAGACAGTTGAGCGGATGCCATTTTATAACTCCAAGGGAACAGGCTCAGAAAAAACGTTTCAGTCAGAGGATTTCACGGAAGCCGTTTCTCGAGTGAACCGTTAGTACACAATATTATAGGTATATACAAAATCTCTTCAATATGATTACGAAAAATTCTTTGTCCGTATCACTAACATACTGAAAAGACGTAATGATCTCTTTGCGGACAAACGATTTTTTTGTAACGAAGTTTGTTGGTTTTATGAAAACCGAAAATTCTCTCTATATTTCTTAAATTTTACGTTTTGATAAGACAATGTGCAAACTGGTTTGTGCGCATCCTATTTTATCGATTCGCGACCGGGATCAAAAATAAGACCCGGTCGACGCTTTTTTCGGACGTCACATGGCGTGGGGGTGGCTCAGCCCCTCGATCGCCGCAAGCAAGGCCTGCAGAGTTTGCGCCTCTCCGCCTTCCGGCTTTCCCGGTCTGGTTGAATCGTTCCACGCATAAGTGTCGATGTGCGCCCAAAGCGTGTTTTTTGAAATGAAATGTTGCAGGAACAATGCGGCGGTTACCGCGCCGGCCATCGGCTTTGAAGAGATGTTGCATAAATCCGCATAAGGGGTCTCCAGCCAGGCGGCATAAGGCGCGTGCAGCGGCAGGCGCCAGAGCGGATCGTTCTCGATGAGTCCAGATTCAAGAATCGTTTGGGCCAGCGTCTCGTCATTGCTGAACAGCGCCGGCAGATCCGGCCCCAGCGCCACGCGCGCGGCGCCGGTGAGGGTGGCGGCGTCGATCAGCCAGTGCGGCTGCGCCGCGCAGGCCTCATGCAGCAGGTCGCACAGCACCAGCCGTCCTTCCGCATCCGTATCGCCGACTTCGACGCTGATCCCGGCCCGGGTGCGCAGAATATCGGAGGGGCGCATGGCATGGCCGGAGACGCTGTTCTCCACGCAGCCCAGCCGCAGCTCCAGCCGGATCGGCAGATCCAGCGCCATGATCGCGCTGGCCAGACCCAGCATGATCGCCGCCCCGCCCATATCCTTGCGCATCAGCCGCATCGAGCCGCCGGGCTTGAGGTTGTAGCCGCCCGTATCGAAACAAACCCCCTTGCCGCAGAGCGAGACCAGCTTCGCCTCCGCCCCCGCCTGGCTGCCCTGCCAGCGCAGCACCACCACGACAGGGGCGCGCGCGGACCCGGCACCCACCGCCGCCACGGTCGGGTAATTGGCTTCCAGCGCCGCGCCGGTGATCGCTTGCGCATCGGCGCCGAAATGCTGCGCCACATCCAGCGCCGCCTGCGCCAGCTCGGCGGGCCCGAGCAGGTTGGGCGGCGTGTTGATCAGCTCGCGGGCCAGCATCATGCTGCCGGCCAGAATGCGCGCGCGTGGCTGAACCTGGGCCAGCTGGGCGAAATCGGCCTGGCGGGCGCGCTGCGTCTGGTAGCGATAGGCGCCGAGCAGAAACGCCCGCTCCGCCCGCTCAGGATCGAACCCGCCGGGCTCGATATGCCACAGGCTGCCGGCAGGCAGGGCGGCGGCGGCGGCGCCGAAGCCAATGGTCTCCGGCGCGTTACCCAGCCCGAGCAAGGCCCCGGCCGGCTCGCCTTGCGCATCCGCGTAAAGCAGCACGCGCCCGGCCTCGCCGGTGAAGCCAAGCAGCCTGGCCTGCGCGGCGGCATCCGGAAGGGCGGCCAGGCATGCGGCCAGCCCCTCCGGGCGTACCGCGTACAAGGGCAGAGACGGGCCGGGCACATGCGCCAGGCCGGAGGGATGGTCGAGAAATTGTAAAGGGGAATATGTCATGCCGGCATGCTAGCGCCGGGGCGGGGGGCCTGTCATCGCGGCAAAGGCACGCGTAGCGCGTAAAGGCGCTGCCCAGAGATCAAACCGGGCGCGCTGGTGCCAGCGCCCCCGGGTCGCGAGAGATCAGCGCAAGGATGGGCGGGCGACCCCGCCCATCATTCAGTGCAGCCGTTCGATCCCGATGGCGGCAACGCGGCCCTCGCGCTGCTGCAGAACGAAGCGCACCCGCTCGCCCTCATTCAGCTTGCGCAGGCCGGCATGCTGCACGGCGCTGATATGAACGAAAATATCGTTCCCGCCCTCATCCGGGGCGATGAAGCCATAGCCTTTGCCGGGGTTGAACCATCTCACCACGCCGGTCTGCGGCTCAGCCTGCGAAGAGGATTGGGTGTCTTGCATCGTTTCCATGTGGCGCCTTTCTTTGCCCAGTTTTATTTGCCCGTTCTTTTGGGCTTGGGTCATTTCGCCGGATCGCTCCGGACGAAACGGAATTTAAGCGCATTTGCCAGGATCGATCAATTCCAAAGTTTTTGCTGCATTGCAGCGGGTTTTTGAAACGACAACGCCGCCGGCCAGCTGCCGGCGGCGTAACGTTCGCAAGATTTCAGGCCACGTCTTCGCGTTTGTCGCGCACGCGGACATAGGCGATGGCGGCGTGGTCCTCGCAATAGGGCTTCCCCGACACGGCCGCGGCATTACAAAAGTGAAAACTCGGTTTGCCGGGCTCGCCGATCGGCCAGCAGCACGGGGTGGCGCGGGGCTGCTGCGGCTTGGGTGCGGGCATGATCGCGCGCAGCACCGGCACGGGCTGGCTCACCGAGGCGGAGAGCGGCGGCAGGGTCGGGCCCTGGGTGCGCTTGGGCGCCACCGGGCGCGGCGCGGTCTCGCCGGTGGAACGGCGGATCGGCGAGGGGCGGGCCGGCAGATTGAGCCGATGCGCCTTGCCGACCACGGCATTCTTGGAAATATTCAGCCGCCGGCCGATCTCCGCGGTCGACAAACCCTCGGCCCACAAACTCCGCAGCCGCGCGATGCTGTCGTCTGTCCACTCCATTTTGTGGGCCTCCATGCTGTGACTACTACATACAGTAGAGGCTGCGAGGGGGCGTAGCAATCTCTTGTGACGTTTTCACGAGTCCTTTTCTGTGGAAAACTCAAACTCGCCAGCTCAGGGCTTCACATCCTCGCCCGGAAAGGCGCCCCAGAAATCGCTGCGGGCCAGATAGCCGGTCTCATATTTGGTGGCAGCCTTGCAGTAATCGCTGGTGGGCGTGCAGCGCAGCAACGCCCCGGATACGCCCTGGGCGAGATAGGCGACCACACTCGCCCCCGCGCTGGGGCCGCTGCGCAAGGCGGCCTTGTCGGCGGTGATATAGAAGCCGCGCTTGGCGCGGATGGTCGCCTCATGCACCCAGCCAGTGCCGCCATCCGGCGCCAGAATCTGCCGCCAGACATTGAATTCGCCGATGATCTCCACCGGCAGCCCGGCGCGCTGATAGACCCAGTTCACCGGATATTGAAAGCCCGGCCCGGCGCGCACATTCACCTCGTCCGAGCGCAGCGAGACAAAGCGCGGCACCGGCAGGCCGGTATTGCTGCCCTTGCCAGGGCCAGGGCCGGTGCCAGGGTCAGGGGCGGCGGCGCAGAGCAGCGGGGCCAACAGCAGCAATGTCAGCCGCAAACGGGGCATTCCGGGTCCTTTCGTAACTTCACCTTGCGGAATTCCGCCGCCAGCGCGTCCCATACCAGCAAGAAGCCGGAAAGTGATTGGCCGATCCCGGTGATTTCCTTGATCACTTCGGTCGCCTGCAGCGTGCCCATCACCCCGGTCACCGCCCCCAGCACCCCGGCCTCGGAGCAGGGCGGCACCAGCCCCTCGGGCGGCGGCTCAGGGTAGAGGCAACGGTAACAGGGCCCGCCCGCATGCGGCTTGAAGGTTGAAATCTGCCCCTCAAAGCGCAGCACCGCGGCGGAAACCAGGGTTTTTCGCGCCGCCACGCAGGCATCGGCCACCAGAAACCGGCTGGTGAAATTATCGGTGCCATCGCAGATCAGATCGTAATCCCCGAGCAGCCGGCCGACATTCCGTGCATCGAGCTTTTCGCGATGCCGCACCACCCGCACCAGCGGGTTGATCCGCGCCAGCGACTCGGCGGCACTCTCCACCTTCGCCCGACCGAGATCCGCCACGCCATGCGCCACCTGGCGTTGCAGGTTGGAGAGCTCGACCACATCCGGGTCGACCAGCCCGATCGTGCCGATCCCCGCCGCCGCCAGATACAGCCCCAAAGGCGAGCCCAGCCCGCCAGCGCCGACGATCAGCACCTTCGCCGCCTTCAACCTGGCCTGGCCGGTGCCGCCCAGCTCGCGCAGCAGGATATGCCGCGAATAGCGCTGGATTTCCGCTTCCGTGAAATTTAAATCCATGAGCGGGCTTATATTATGCTTCCGCGCGCAGGGCCAAACGTGAGAGTCTTTCAAGCCCGCTATCAATCTGGTAATAACGGCGGATGCATATTGTGTTCCGGCGAGAGCACGTCCGGGTGATGAGGTTTTCTTAGAAATGACGGCGATTAACGCCATCCGCATGGGTGGCATGGATATTCTTCCCCTGGTCGAAGGCGGCAAGGGCGTTTCCGCGTCCAACGGCATCAGCGCCGGGCATTGGGCGCTGGCGGGCGGTGTCGGCACCTTTTCGGCGGTGAATGCCGATAGTTTCGACGAACAGGGCCGCGTCATCCCGCAGATCTATAAAGGCCGCACCCGCCGCGACCGGCATGAGGAGCTGATCCAGTTCGCCATCGAGGGCGGGGTGGAGCAGGCCAAGCGCGCCTGGGAGATTTCCGGCGGCAAGGGCCGCATCCACGCCAATATCCTGTGGGAGATGGGCGGGGCGGAGCGCGTCATCAACGGCATTCTGGAGCGCACCAAGGGCATCGTCAGCGGCATCACCTGCGGGGCGGGCATGCCCTACCGGCTGTCGGACATCGCCGCCAAGTTCCACGTGCATTATTACCCGATCGTCTCCTCCGGCCGCGCCTTCGCGGCGTTGTGGAAGCGCGCCTATTCCAAGGCGGCGGATTTGCTGGGCGGCGTGGTCTATGAGGATCCCTGGCTGGCCGGCGGCCATAACGGCCTCTCCAACTCCGAAGACCCGGAGAAGCCCGAGAGCCCCTATCCCCGCCTGGTCGCGCTGCGCAAGGTGATGCGCGAATTCGGCCTGCACGAAACCCCGATCATCATGGCCGGCGGCGTCTGGGCGCTGGATGAGTGGAAGGATTATATCAATAATCCGGAAATCGGGCCGATCGCCTTCCAGTTCGGCACCCGCCCGCTGCTGACCAAGGAAAGCCCGATCCCGCAGAGCTGGAAGGAGCGCCTGTTCAAGCTGAAGCCTGGGGATGTCTTCCTCAACCGCTTCTCGCCCACCGGCTTCTATTCCTCCGCCGTGAACAATGATTTCATGCGCGAGCTGCGCGCCCGCAGCGACCGTCAGGTCGCCTACAGCCCCGAGGCGGTGGGTGAGCATCTGGTGGAATATGGCGTCGGCGCGCGCAAGCGCCCGGTCTATCTCACCGCCCCGGATTATGCCCGCGCCAAGGCCTGGGAGGATGAAGGCTTCACCGAGGCGCTGCGCACCCCGGATTCGACGCTGATCTTCGTCGCGCCGGAGAAGGCGGCGGAAATTCATGAGGACCAGGTGGCCTGCATGGGCTGCCTCAGCCAGTGCCGCTTCTCCAACTGGTCCCAGCATGAGCCGAGCTTCGATAACGGCAAGAAAGCCGACCCGCGCAGCTTCTGCATTCAGAAGACGCTGCAGAACATCGCCCACGCGGCGGATGGTGACGAGGCGGCGATGGATAACAACCTGATGTTCGCCGGCCATAACGCCCATCGCTTCGGCTCGGACCCGTTCTATTCCAACGGCTTCATCCCCTCGGTGAAGCAGCTGGTGGAACGCCTCCTCACCGGCAAATAAAACAAAAAGCCGCTCCAACAGGGCGGCTTTTTTATTGCAGAAGTTTTTTGGTGCCGCTTTTTTTCAAAAAAGCGGCGAAGGAGGGCCGGGCGGATGCAACGTCGTCGTCACCGCCCCCAAAAACTTTCCACTCTCAGCGTCAAAAGGATGGGCACCATGAAAATTCTCGGCATCTCCGGCAGCCTGCGCACCGGCTCATGGAACAGCAGCGCGCTTCACGCCGCAGCAGAGCTGCTGCCCGACCACCATCTCGGCCTCGCCGAAATCGGCGACCTGCCGCTGATGAACCAGGATCTCGAAAAAGACGGCGGCTTTCCCGCCCCCGTCGAGCGCCTGCGCCAGGAGATTCGTGGCGCCGACGCCATTCTCTTCGCCACCCCGGAATATAACGCCTCCATCCCCGCGCCACTGAAAAACGCCATCGACTGGGGCTCGCGCGGCGGCAATGTCTGGGCCGGCAAGCCCGCCGCCATCATCGGCGTTTCACCGGGCGTGTTGGGCACCGCGCGCGGCCAGTACCCGCTGCGCCAGACTTTGGGCGTGCTCAACATGCATCTGCTCGGCCAGCCGGAGGTTTTCATCGGCGGCGCCACGGCGAAATTCCAGGACGGCAAACTCACTGACGAACCGACCCGCGCTTTCCTGGCGAAAATGCTGGAGGCGTTTATCGCGTTTGCGGCGAAGGTGAACCAGGCCTGATTACCCCGCCCCCCGCGCCAGATAATGGCGCGGCGGCACCCCCAGGCAACGCTTGAACATGGTGGTGAAGGCAGCCGGGTTGTCATAGCCCAGCTCCAGCGCCACGCTGGTCACGCTCTGCCCGGCGGCCAGCCGGGGCAGGGCGGCATGCAGGCAGGCCTGCTGGCGCCAGGCGGCGAAACTCAAACCCGTCTCGTGCCGGAACAGCCGGGTGAAACTGCGCCGGCTCACCCCCAAGGCCGCCGCCCAGCCCTCGATTGTCGCATGCGGCGTCGGCGCGCTCAAAAACCCCTGGCAGCGCGCCAGCAAAGCCGGGTGGCGCCCCGGCATCGGCAGGCCGAGCGGCAAGGCCGGCAGATGCTGCAGCTCATGCAGCAGCAGCCTCATCACCGCCCCGGCGCGGCTATCCTGGTCATACGCGGCCGGCAGCTCCAGCGCCTCGCGCATCAGCCCCTGCACGAAAGGCGGGATCGCCATCACCTGGCAATCGGCCGGCATGCCGGTGATCGCTTCCGGCTCCAGATACAGGCTGCGCATCTGCACCTGGCCCAGCATCCGCACCGCATGGTCGGTGCCCGCCGGCAGCCAGATGCCTTGCTGCGGCGGGATCATCCAGCTGCCGCCCTTGGTGGTGACAATCACCGTGCCCGCCGCGCCGAACAAAAGCTGGTGGCGCCGGTGGCGGTGCATGGGAACGGCAAACCCATCCACATAATCCGTGCCCAGCGCCAGTAAGGGACGCGCGACATCGTCAAGAATTTCAACCCGGCTATTCCAGACCATGGCCCACTCGCGTAAATTTTCGGCCCGCCTGCGGTTGTGGGCCGGTCATGCTTCCCTTAAGTCTCATCGCTCTCACACGCAATAATATGTCGCCCTGCAACCGGGCGGCACGGGGATGCAAAGGCATGAGTGAAGTCATCGCGGCGCCACAGCGCCCGGCCGGAACCGCCAGCACGGTGCTGGGCGCGGTCAGTGTCTGCCATTTTCTGAATGATCTGGTGCAATCGCTGCTGCCGGCGATCTACCCGATCCTGAAAGGCGGCTTCAACCTCAATTTCGGCCAGATCGGCGCGCTCACGCTCACCTACCAGATCACCGCCTCGCTGCTGCAGCCCCTGGTCGGGCTGTTCACGGACAAGAAGCCGCTGCCCTTCTCGCTGCCCGTCGGCATGGCCTTCTCAATGTCCGGCCTGCTCACTTTGGCCTATGCGCCCGGCTACGGCATGCTGCTGCTGGGGGCGAGCCTGATGGGCATCGGCTCCTCCATCTTCCACCCGGAAGCCTCGCGCATCGCGCGTCTGGCCTCGGGCGGGCGGCATGGGCTGGCGCAATCGGTGTTCCAGGTCGGCGGCAATTTCGGCCAGTCGATCGGCCCGCTGCTGGCCGCCTTCATCATCCTGCCGCATGGCCGCGCCAGCCTGGCCTGGTTCGCCCTGGTGGCGCTGGGCGCCATCGTGCTGCTCACCGGGCTTGGCCAATGGTACCGCGCCCAGGGCCACGCCAAGCGCGCCCCCCGCCGCGCCGCCAGCGCCCCGGCGCTGCCCCGCCGGCAGGTAATCACCGCCCTGGTGGTGCTGCTGGCGCTGATGTTCTCGAAATTCTTCTACATCGCCAGTTTCACCTCTTATTATATCTTTTATCTGATGCAGCGTTTTCATCTGGGCGTGCAGGCGGCGCAGGTGGATCTGTTCATCTTCATGGCCGCCGCCGCCATCGGCACCGTCATTGGCGGCCCGGTCGGCGACCGCATCGGCCGCAAGCTCGTCATCTGGGGCTCGATCCTGGGTGTCGCCCCCTTCGCGCTGGCGCTGCCTTATGTCGGGCTGGATCTCACCTTGCTGCTCAGCGTCATCATCGGGCTGGTGCTCTCCTCCGCCTTCTCCTCCATCGTCGTCTATGCGCAGGAGCTGATGCCCGGGCGGATCGGCGCCGTCTCCGGCCTGTTCTTTGGCCTCGCCTTCGGCATGGGCGGCATCGGGGCGGCGGTGCTGGGCACGCTGGCGGACGCCATCGGCATCGTGAAGGTTTATGAAATCTGCGCCTTTCTGCCTTTGATCGGCCTCGCCGCCGCGTTCCTGCCGCATATGGGCGCCAAACACGCCGCATGAATCATTGGGGCGACTCGCGGGACTCGGCTATCCTGCGAGCCGGTTCAGCGGCGTGAAGGAGCAGAGGCATGACGGAGCAGGCGGCAAGAAAACCGTATTTCATCGTGCTCGGCAACGAGAAAGGCGGGTGCGGCAAGTCCACCACCTCGGTGCATGTCATCGTCTCGCTGCTGCGCGACGGCTATAAGGTCGGCGCCATGGATCTCGATGCCCGCCAGGGCACGCTGGCCGGCACGCTGGCCGCGCGCCAGGCCTTCGTCGAGGCCAAGGGCATCGCGCTGCCGCTGCCCGAATTCCGCCCGGTGATGCGCTCCGAAGCCGATACCCGCGCCGAAATCGAGGAAGAAGAGCGCAATAATTTTGACGCAGGTGTGGCCGAGCTGGTTGAAGCCGGCGCCGAGATCATCGTCGTCGACTGCCCCGGCACCGATAATTACCTCTCCCGCTACGGCCATTCCTTCGCCGACACGCTGATCACCCCGATCAATGACAGCTTCGTGGATTTCTCGATGCTGGCGAAGGTGGATGCGGATAATCACGACATCATCAAGCCCAGCATCTATTCCGAGATGGTCTGGGAAGCCCGTAAAACCCGCTTCAACCGCGACAAGGGCAAGATCGACTGGATCGTGATGCGCAACCGCCTGGCCGCGGTGGAGGCGCGCAATAAGCGCGATGTCGGCGAGACCTTGGAAACCCTGGCCAAGCGCATCGGCTTTCGCACGCTGAAAGGCTTTGGCGAGCGCGTGATCTTCCGTGAGCTTTATCTGCAAGGGCTGACGCTGATGGATGTGAAGGAAGCCAATATCGGCATCGCGCTGGGCCTCTCCCACATCGCCGCGCGCAACGAGGTGCGCTCGGTGATCGGCGCCATCAAACTCCCGCCGCCGCGCAAACCCGAGCCGCAAGCCGAGCTTGTCGCCTAAAAAATCCCCTAAAAAAGCAAAAGTTTTTGGTGCGGCTTTTTTCAAAAAGCTGCAAAAACCTTGGTTTTTTGGCAAAGAGCCCCAACCCCCTTGCCAGCTCTTGCACGATGCCCGAAGAGCGGCCTCTGATGAGAGGCCCGACATGACACGCATCTTCCTGGCCGGCGCCGGCCCGGGCGATCCCGAGTTGCTGACGATGAAAACCGCCCGGCTGCTGCGCGAGGCGGAGGTGGTGCTGCATGACAGCCTGGTCGGCCCCGGCATCCTGGCCTTGATCAACCCTGACGCCGAGCTGGTCGATGTCGGCAAACGCTGCGGCCGCGCCTCCGCCCCGCAGGCGGAAATCTGCCGGCTGCTGGTGGAATATGCCCGCACCGGCCGCATGGTGGTGCGGCTGAAAGGCGGCGATCCGGTGATTTTCGGCCGCCTGACCGAGGAGATGGAGGCGCTGCGCGCCGCCGGCTTCAGCTTCGAGGTGGTGCCCGGCATCACCGCCGCCTCCGCCGCCGCCGCCGGGCTGGAGCTCTCCCTCACCCAGCGCCGCATCGCCCGCTCGCTGCACATCATCACCGGCCATGGCGCGGATGCCGGGCTGCCGGCGCATGATTGGGGCGCCCTGGCGCGCGCCGGCGGCAGCTTCGCCATCTATATGGGCAGCAAGCATCTGCCGGGCCTCGTCGAGAAATTGCTGGCGGCGGGCATGGCCCCGGGCCTGCCGGCGATCGCGATTGAATCCGCCAGCCTGCCTGCGCAGCGCGTGCTGCGCGCCACCCTGGCCAGCCTGGCCGGCGCGGTGACCCGCGCCGCGCCCAGCGGCCCGGTTCTGGTGCTGGTCGGCGAAGCGCTGGCCTGACCCCGCCCCGGCGCCAAAAGCCGGCAACCGAACCTTAAGTTTCATTCATTATCACCGCCCCAAGCGCCCTTCGCGGGTGCCGCCGGGGCGGGGGTCCCGGCCGTTCCATTCCCGAGGGGCCGATATGAAGAACCAGCCGATCATCGTTAAATTCCTTGCCGTGCTCGGCGTGTTGGGCCTGATCGCCCTGATCGCCACCGGCTTCGTCGCCACGCAAATCCGCGCCGTTTCGAACCGGGGCGCGCAGATCAACGCCACCACCATGCAGGCGGCGGTGGACGTTGCCAATGCCAACGGCGCCCTGCAGCGCCAGCGCGCGTCGTTGGAATGGCTGCTCATCACGGTGGGCGCGGATCTGAATGCGCAGGCGCATGACCAAATCAAGGACGCACGCGCGCTTTTCGATGATTACATGACAAAGGCGGCCAATCTGGTGCCGGACCAGGCCGATGCGTTGAACCAGCTGCGCCAGCGCGGCGATTCCGCCTTCGATCTCAGCTGCGCCAAGGCCTTGCAGCTCGGCATGGCCTCCACCAGCGTGGCGCAAAATGAGGTGGCTCAGGCGGAATTCAACCAGAATTGCGCCAGCGTCTTCCCGTCCCTGGCCAGCGATTTGCGGGCGGAACGCGATCTCCTGACGCAACAGGCAACCACCCAGCTGGCCGCCGTGCAGCGTGGCGCCGCCTATACGATGTGGAGCTCGCTCATCGGCATCGTGCTGGCCCTCGCCGCCGTGGCCATCGGCGCCTATTTCGCCATCGCCGCCTGGGTCTCCAATCCGCTGACCCGCCTGCGTGACGCGATGGCGCGGCTTTCCGGCGGGGATCTCGCGGCCGAGGTGCCGGAGATGGGCCGCAAGGACGAGGTCGGGCAGATGGCCGGCGCCGTCATGGTCTTCAAGCAGGCCGGGCTGGAGAAGCAGCGTGTCGAGGAAGAGGCGCGCCGCAATGCCGCCGCCGTCGAGGCCGAGCGCGCCCAGGCCGCGGCGGCCCGCGAACAGGCCGCCGCGATGCTGGCAAAGGTGGTGGAAAGCCTGGCGGACGGGCTGGAGCGCCTCTCCATGGGCGACCTGATGTTCCGGATCAATCAGCAATTCTCCGACGAATATGAAAAACTGCGCACCGATTTCAACAAGGCGGTGGCGACGCTGCAGCAGACCATGCAGCAGATTGCCGCCAACGCCCAGGGCGTGCGCGCCAGCGCCGGCGAGATCACCCAAAGCTCGGACGATCTCGCCCGCCGCACCGAGCAGCAGGCCGCCAGCCTGGAGGAAACCGCCGCGGCGCTGGAGCAGATCACCGCGACCGTGCGTAAATCCTCCGAAGGCGCCAATGAGGCCCGCGGCGTGGTGAATGAGGCGAAAGTAGATGCCGAACGCTCCGGGCTGGTGGTCGGCGAGACCGTCACCGCGATGGGCGGCATCGAGGAATCCTCCAAGAAGATTTCCAACATCATCGGCGTCATCGATGAAATCGCCTTCCAGACCAATCTTCTGGCGCTGAATGCCGGGGTCGAGGCGGCGCGCGCCGGCGATGCCGGGCGGGGCTTCGCCGTGGTCGCCACCGAGGTGCGGGCCCTGGCCCAGCGCTCGGCCGATGCGGCGAAGGAGATCAAGACGCTGATCAACGCCTCCGGCGCGCAGGTTCAGGTCGGGGTGCGGTTGGTGAACGAAACCGGCCAGGCGCTTACCCGCATCGTCGAGCAGGTGGCGCGGCTGAATGTGCTCGTCACCGATATCGCCGGCTCCGCCCAGGAACAGGCGACAGGCCTGGCCGAGGTGAATAGCGCGGTCAGCCAGATGGACCAGGTGACGCAGCAAAATGCCGCGATGGTCGAGGAAAGCACCGCCGCCAGCCACTCCCTCGCCGCCGAGGCGGACGAGCTGGCCCGGCTGGTGAACCAGTTCAAGATCGGCGATGTGCCGGCCAGCGCGCCCGCCGCGCATGCCCGCCCCGCGCCGGCCAAGCCGAAGGCGGCCCGCCCGGCGCCCAAACCAGCCGCCCCGGCGCACCGGGCCAGCATGCCCGCCCCGGCGCCGATGCAGCCGCAACCCGCCGGCGCGGATGATTGGGACGAATTCTGATCCAGTCCCCGTAACCAAACATGAATGATTGGCAGCGAAGGTCGAGACCATGACAGACGAGATCGAATTGCCGGCGGTGATGGATCTGGTGGCCGCCCCCGCCTTGCAGGAGATGTTCCTGCAACGGCGCGGCCAGGATGTCTGCCTCAACGGCGCCCAGGTGCAGCGTCTGGGGGGGCAGTGCCTGCAGGTGCTGCTGGCCGCCCGTATCGCCTGGGCGGCAGAGGACCATAGCCTGACTCTGCACAGCCCGTCCGAGGATCTCATCACCTCGCTGGAGCTGATGGGGCTGAAACCTGACGATCTGACGCACCAGGCCAACGATATTTGCGGGGAACCGAAACCATGAGCATGACCATTTTGACCGTCGATGATTCCCGCGCCATGCGGGACATGTTGCGACATTCCCTGGTGGCGGCGGGGTTCCGCGTCATCCAGGCGGAGGACGGGCTGCACGGGCTGGAGGTTCTGGCCTCCGAATCCCCGGATGTCATCGTGACCGATATCAATATGCCGCGCATGGACGGGTTCGGCTTCATCCAGGCCGTACGCCAGGACGAAGCCCGCCGTGCCACCCCGGTGCTGGTGCTCACCACCGAGGTCGATATCGAAAAGAAGAACCGCGCGCGTGAGGCCGGCGCCACCGGCTGGATCGTGAAGCCCTTCGACCCCGAGAAGCTGGTGGATGCGATCCGCCGCGTCGCCGCCTGAGCCTCAAGGAGGGCCGCATGGAAGACCCGTTAGCCGCAATCCGAGATACGTTTTTCCAGGAATGCGAGGAGCAGCTCGCTGAACTGGAAACCGGGCTGATCGCGATGGAGAATGGCACCGCCGAAGCCGAAACGGTGAATGCCGTATTCCGCGCCGTGCATTCGATGAAGGGCGGGGCGGGCATTTTCGCGCTCGACGCGCTGGTGCGCTTCGCGCATGTGTTCGAGACCGCGCTGGACAAGGTCCGCTCCGGCCTGCTCGTGGCCTCGCCGCCGGTGGTGGCTGTGTTCCTGCGCGCGGCGGATATTCTGGCGGATCTCGTCCGCGCCGCGCGTGATGGCGGCAGCGTGGACGAAGCCCGCATCGCCGCCGTGACGGGGGAGTTCAACCAGATCGACCAAGCCGGCGCCGCGCCGGACGCCGCATCCACGCCCCCCACCAGCCCGACGCCGGACGCCGCCGGGCATTGGGAGATATTGTTCACCCCGCACCCCGCGCTTTATGCCAAGGCCAATGAAGCCGCCTTGCTGTTGCGCGAGCTGAAACGGCTGGGCGAAACGCAGGTGACGCTGGATGACAGCGAGTTGCCGGAATTGCATGAGCTGGACCCGGAAGGCGCCTATCTCTCCTGGCGCATTCTTCTGAACAGCGATTGCAGCGAGGAAGAGATTGTCGATCTCTTTGAATTCGTCGAGGATGATTGCCGGCTCACCATCACCCGGCGCGATGCCGGGCCGGCCGGCGCTGCTGCCCCGGCCGCGGATGAATCCGGCTTTGCGCCCGGCACCGTGATCACCGGCGATAACGGCTTCTGCTTCGAGTTTTTCCCGCCTTCCGAGCCGCAGGATGAGGCGCCGGAGGAGCCCGCACCCCCTGCCGCGCCAGAAGCAGCACCACCCCGCGCGGCTTCCCCGCCCCCCAAACCCGCCGCGCCGGCCGAGCCCAGCCCCGCCAGCCAGGCCGTGCAGGCGATGGCGGCGAAGGTGGAGGCGGCGAATGCCGTCGGCGCCACCATCCGCGTCGATCTCGACCGGGTGGACAGAATGATCGACCTGGTCGGCGAGTTGGTCATCAATGAGGCGATGCTGAGCCAGCGCGTGCTGGAAGCCGGCATCGCGCGCTCCTCCGGTGTGGCCATGGCGTTGGAAGAGCTTGAGCATCTCACCCGTGAAATCCAGGACAGCGTGATGGCCATCCGCGCCCAGCCGGTGCGCTCGGTGTTCCAGCGCATGCCGCGCCTGGTGCGCGAAGTGGCGGCGATGACCAATAAGCAGGTCAAGCTGGTCACCGAAGGCGAGGCGACGGAGGTCGATAAAACCGTTATCGAACGCATCGCCGATCCCTTGACCCATATGATCCGCAACGCCATCGATCATGGGCTGGAATCCACCGAGGCGCGGCTTGCCGCCGGCAAGCCGGCCGAGGGCACGGTGCGGCTGACCGCCGTGCATCGTTCCGGGCGCATCGTGCTGGAGGTTGCCGATGATGGCGGCGGCATTAACCGCGCCCGCGTGCGGCAGAAGGCGATCGAAAATGGCGTGATCACCGCGGATGCCCAGCTCAGCGATGAAGAGATTGATAATCTCATCTTCCTGCCAGGGTTCTCCACGGCGGCGAAAGTTTCCGATATTTCCGGCCGCGGCGTCGGCATGGATGTGGTGCGCCAATCCATCCAGGCGCTGGGCGGCAGGATTTCGATTTCCTCCCGGCCCGGCCAGGGCTCGACCTTTACCCTCTCTCTGCCGCTGACCCTGGCGGTGCTGGATGGCATGGTCGTTTCCGCCCAGGGCAACACGTTGATCATTCCGCTGGGCGCGATCATGGAAACGCTGAAGCCACGCGCCAAGGATGTGTTCCCGCTGGATGGGGATCTCAACATGCTGGCCCTGCGCGGGGGCTATGTGCCGGTGGTCGATGTCGCGTTTTGCCTTGGCTACAGCACGAAACATGCCGACCCGGAGCAGAGCGTGGCGCTGCTGGTGGAAGGCGAGGGCGGCGCGCGCGCGGTGCTGATGGTGGATGCGATCCACGGCCAGCGCCAGGTCGTCATCAAGAGTCTGGAGGCCAATTATCGTGCCGTGCCCGGCGTCGCCGCGGCGACGGTGATGGGAGATGGGCGGGTGGCGTTGATTGTCGATGTGGATGCGGTGGTGGTGAATGCCGGCGCCGACATGAATCGCAATACCGCCGAGATGAAGGCGCTGGAATTGAGCGGGAGGGCGGCATGAGCGATGTTTTGGAGCGTCTGGGTGAAGGGCGTGAATTGATCGCCTTTCGTGTCGGCCGTCAGGAATTCTGCATCAATGTGATGATGGTGCGCGAAATTCGCGGCTGGACCGCGGCCACCACCCTGCCGCGCGCCCCCCGCTATGTGAAGGGCGTCATCAATCTGCGCGGCGCCGTGCTGCCGATTGTCGATCTCGCCACCCGGCTCGGCATGCCGGGCACGGAGCCGACGGCGCGCAATGTCATCATCGTGGTCCAGCTGGCGCAGCGCCAGATCGGAATTCTCGTCGATGCGGTCTCGGATATTCTCACCGCCAACGATAATCTCATCCAGACGGTGCCGGATGTGACATCGGATCTGGTCAAGGGCTTCGTCAAGGGCTTGTTGCCGATGGACGGGCGCATGGTGAGCCTGATCACGTTGGACGACGTGCTGCCGGCGGACGAGCTGGAGGCGGCCTGATGGCCCAGCTCACCGCGACAGCCAAAGTTTTGGTGGAGAACAGCGAATTCCGGTTTACCGCGGCCGATCTGGACGTGATTTCCCGATTGATGATGCAGGAAACCGGCATCGCCCTCTCCGCCGCGAAGGCCAATCTGGTTTATTCCCGCCTCGCCAAGCGCGTGCGCAAGCTCGGCCTGCCCGGCTTCGCGGAATATTGCGCGCTGGTTGAGGCGCCGGACGGCAAGCAGGAGCGGCGCGAGCTGGTCGCCGCCTTGACCACCAACGTGACGCGGTTTTTCCGTGAACCGCATCATTTCGAGCATATGCGCACGAAGATGCTACCCGGGCTGATCCGGCGCGCCCGGGCGGGGGAGAAAATCCGGCTTTGGTCCGCCGCCTGTTCCTCCGGGCCGGAGCCCTACTCGATGGCGCTGACCCTGCTTCAGGAGATGCCGGACGCGCCGCGTTTCGATATTCGCATCCTGGCCTCTGATATCGACCAGAATGTTCTCGCCACCGCCATGGCGGGCATTTACGAGGACTCCCAGCTGGAACCGGTGCCGCCTTCTTTGCGGCAAGCCTGGTTCAAACCGGTGAGCAATGGCCGGGAGCATTATCAGGCCGCCCCCGAGCTGCGCCAACTCATCAGCTTCAAGCCGCTGAATCTCATTGGCCAATGGCCGATGAAAGGCAAGTTCCAGATTATTTTCTGCCGCAATGTCGTGATCTATTTCGACAACCCGACCCAGGAGCGGATCTGGTCGCGCTTCACGCCGCTGCTGGAAGATGCAGGCGCGCTCTATATCGGTCACTCCGAACGTGTTTCGGGCGCGGCGGAGCAGCTTCTGGTCAGTGATGGCGTGACCATCTATCGCAAACGCGCTGGAGGCGCCAGGACATGAGTATTCGTGTCATCGTCGTGGATGATTCCGCCACCATGCGCGGTCTCATCACCGCAACGCTGCAATCCGACCCGCAGATCGAAGTTGTCGGCCAGGCGGGCGACCCGCTGGAGGCGCGGCAATTGATCAAGCGGCTCGCCCCGGATGTGATCACGCTGGATATCGAAATGCCGAACATGGACGGTATTTCCTTCCTGGATAAAATCATGCGGCTGCGGCCGACACCGGTGGTGATGGTCTCCACCCTCACCCAGGCCGGGGCGGATGTGAATCTGCGCGCCCTGGAAATCGGCGCCTTTGATTGCGTGGCCAAACCTTCCTCCTACGCGCCGGATAGTTTCCGGCTGCTGGCGGAAAAGGTGAAGGCGGCGGCGCAGTCGGGGCGGCGGCGCCGGCCCTTGCGCGAAGCCGCGTTCAGCCCGGTGCAGAATTACGATCCCGATGGCAAGATCGTCGCGATCGGCTCCTCCACCGGCGGGGTTGAGGCGTTGATCGAGATTTTCTCGAAATTCCCGGCCAATTGCCCGCCCACTCTGGTCAGCCAGCACATGCCGCCCAGCTTCACCCGCAGCTTCGCCGCCAGGCTGGATAAATTATGCCGCCCGCAGGCCCGCGAGGCGGAACCGGGCATGCGGCTGGAGCCAGGCCATATTTATCTCTGCCCTGGCGATCACCATCTGGAACTCTCCGGGCGCAGCCAGTTCACCCTGCAGCTCAGCCAGGCGGACAAGGTAAATGGCCATCGTCCCTCGGTGGATGTGATGTTCAATTCCGTCGCGCGGCAAGCTGGGGCGCAGGCGGTCGGGGTGATCCTCACCGGCCTGGGCAATGACGGGGCGGAGGGGCTGCTGGCGATGCGCCGGGCCGGTGCCGAGACGCTGGGGCAGGATGCGGCGAGCTGCGTCGTCTATGGCATGCCGCGTGTGGCTTATGAGCTGGGGGCGGTGGCCAAGCAATGCCCGCTGGACAAGATCGGCGGGCAGATCCTTGCCCTGACCAATAGCCGGCAAAGGAGCTCCGTCGCATGAATGTCTCCAATCTCTCCTCGCCCGCCGGGCGGGAGAAGCGGATCAATATCGTTCAGGGCTTTCATCATGTGGATAACGACCCCAACGCGGTGCTGACCACCATTCTCGGCTCCTGCATCGCGGCCTGCATCTGGGACCCCGCGGCAAAGGTCGGGGGCATGAACCATTTTCTTTTGCCCGGCGATGCCAATTCCCGCACCCCGGCGCCGCGTAGCGACGCGCAGCGCTACGGCGTCAATCTGATGGAGCTGCTGATCAACGATCTTTTGCGTATGGGCGCCCATAAGCCCCGCATGAAGGCGAAGCTGTTTGGCGGTGCCGCGATGATCAAGGGGCTGACAGATATCGGCGCCCTCAATGCCAGCTTTGCCGAGGCGTTTCTGCGCGAGGAAGGGATTGAGCTGGTCGGGGGCAGCCTGCGCGGCGTGCATGGGCGGCGCATCCAGTTCTGGCCGGTTGGCGGGCGGGCCCGCCAGGCGCTGCTGCAGAAGGAGACGGAATCGATCATGCGCGAAGAAACCACGCGCCAACCGGTTCTGCGCTCCGGCGCCGGACAGGTGGAATTGTTCTGAACCGATCGGTCGCCCCGGCAGGCCTGCACAGCGCCGGGGGAGACGCAAAGCTGAAGCATAGGAGTGGTATGATGACGAATTTTAATCCCCAAGCCGCTGACCACCATACCCCCCTGCGCTCCATCCTTACCGCCATCGGTGAGGAGTTTCGGGAGCTTGGGCATTTTACCGATAGTTTTCAGCTCAGCCTCAGCCCGGCCGTGCGCCGCCTGGCGCTGGACCCTGAATGTCACCGCGATGTGCAGTCTCTGGATCTGCTTTCCCAACGGCTGGCCGCGCTTTCGGGCTATATTCTCGATATCAGCGCGATGTTGCCGGAGGATCTGGCGGTGGATTCGCGCAACGCGCTCTCCTCGATCCGGCTGGCCGAGCTGCAATACCGGCTGAAAGGCGCGCCCGTGCCGCTGGATCAGGGGCATATCTCGGGCGAGTTGGAGCTGTTCTAACCCCGTCCACCAAATTTTAACCTGTTCGCCCTAGGCTGAAATCGCCGGCGGGCGGCCGGTCACCCTAGAGCAATATGTGTTTGGATTGACGCGCCAGAATCAAGATAAACACATGAAATTGCTCGCTAAAACATAAAGAGAGCGAGCGGGTGTGAACCCATCTCGCTCTAGACCCTGAAACCCGAGCCAACGCAAGCGAGACATCATGTCCCATCAGGCCGAATATAAAGCCAATGAGCATCGCGCGGAGTTCCTCTCCGTCCGCTTAGGCGCGCAGGAATTCGCGTTCGATATCCGCTCCATCCGGGAAATCCGCGGCTGGATCGCCTCCACCCACCTGCCTTACGCGCCGCATTTCATCAAAGGCATGATCAATCTGCGCGGCAGCGTGCTGGTGGTGGTGGATCTGGCGGAACGTCTCGGCCTCTCCGCGGCGGAACCGGGGGCGGCCTCTGTGGTGGTGGTGGTGGAGCATCAGGGCCGCGCCGCCGGGCTGCTGGTGGATGCGGTGTGCGACATCATCACCGTCACCGATGAAATGCGCCAGCGCACCCCCGATACCGGCAGCGAGATGCCGCGTGAATTCATCCAGGGGCTGGTGATGATGGATAACCGTATCATCTCCATCCTCGCCATCGGCAGCCTGATCCCGGAGGAGAGCGTGCAGGAAATGGCCGAAAGGGCGGCCGCCTGAAGCAGCCTCGCGCGCATAAAAAAACCGCCCGGACGGGCGGTTTTTTATTGGGATCAGGGGTGGCTCAGTCCGCCGCCAGCGCCATCTGCTTGCGCGCCAAGGACTGGCTCACATAGCCTTCCACCGCCTCGCTCACCTTCTCCGCATGGTTGGCGAAGACATGGTCAGCGCCCTCGAACACGCGGTAATCGATGGCCACACCTTTCTGCTGGTTCAGCTTATCGACCAGCTTGCGCACGGAATTCTCCGGCACCAGCTCGTCCGCATCGCCATGGATGATCAACCCGCCAGTGGGGCAGGGGGCGAGGAAGCCGAAATCATAGCCGGCGGCCGGCAGCGCCACGGACACCCAGCCGGAGACTTCCGGGCGGCGCATCAGCAGCTGCATGCCGACGAAGGCGCCGAAGGAATAGCCGGAGATCCACAGCCCGCCATGGCCCGGGTTCAGCGCCTGCATCCAGTCCAAAGCCGCCGCGGCATCGTTGATCTCGCCCATGCCGCCATCGAACTTGCTCTGGCTGCGGCCAACGCCGCGGAAATTGAAGCGCATCACGGAAAAGCCCAGGCGCTGGAAGACCTGGTACATCGTATAGGTGATGCGGTTATTCATGGTGCCGCCATGCAGCGGGTGGGGGTGCAGAACCAGGGCCAGCGGGGCGCCACGCTCTTTCGCATGGTGGTAACGACCCTCTAGACGGCCCTCCGGGCCAGCAAACATCACTTCAGGCATACTCGAACTCGTCTTTCATCGTTTGGCAGCCCCGGTCCTCGAAGCCTTCCCCCGGCTGGAAACCGTAGAGGAACGCGTGATGCACCAGGGCTGGCACAGGGTGTGGACAGGATTTTCTACAGCTTATCCGCTGCGCGGAAAATAACTCTCCCTGCTAACCGTATTAATTGACCAGGAAGGCTTTGATACCTAAATGCTCCTTCAAGATCGTGGCTAAGGTTACGGATGTCTCTCAACACCTAAATCTCTGAACACCTAAAATCGTCTCAGGCTTTTCAATATAGACTGCTTCCCGGCTGTTTATCCACGGAAATTCGCATGCCTTTCATGTTTTTGCGCGAGACTGCCCGAGCCTACCGCGAGCGCGACCCCGCCGCGCGCTCCATGCTGGAGGTCTGGCTCTGCTATCCTGGGCTGCACGCGGCGGTGATTCACCGCCTCGCGCACGCGGTCTGGAAAGCGGGTTTCATCACTGCCGGGCGCTGGCTTTCGCATCTCGGGCGCTTCCTCACCGGCATCGAAATCCATCCCGGCGCCAGCATCGGCCGGCGTCTGGTGATCGATCACGGCATGGGGGTGGTGATCGGCGAGACCGCCGAAATCGGCGATGATGTCTATATTTATCATCAGGTTACGCTAGGCGGCACCAGCAGCGCGCAAGGCAAGCGCCACCCCACCATCGGCAATAACGTCATCATCGGCGCCGGTGCCAAGGTGCTGGGCGCGATCGCGGTGGGGGAGGGGGCGCGCATCGGCGCCAATGCGGTGGTGGTGGCCCCGGTGCCGGCGGGCACCACGGTTGTGGGCATCCCCGCCCGGCCGGTGGAGCGCGAGGCCCGCAAGCCGCGTTTCGACGCCTATGGCACGCCTTGCGACCCCTGCATCGACCCGCTTTTTCATGAAATCGAGCTGCTGCGCACCGAGCTGACGGCGCTGGAAGCCCGGCTGCAGGTACGCGAGCGGCAGGATGAGCGGCTGTAACCGGATAAAATGATCTATCTCGACGCGAATGCCACCGAGCCGCTGCGCCCGCAGGCCCGCGCGGCGGCGCTGGCGGCGATGGAGATTGGCGGCAACCCCTCTTCCGTGCATCAGGCCGGCCGCGAAGCGCGCAAAATCCTGGAAGCCGCCCGTGAGCGCGTGGCTTCATTCTGCGCCGCCCGCCCGGCGGATGTGATCTTCTGCGCCGGGGCGACCGAGGCCGACGCCCTGGCCATCCACGCGCTGGGCCGCGACCGTCCGATCCTGATCGGCGCCACGGAGCACGACGCCATCCGCGCCGCCGCCCCCGACGCCAAAATCATCCCGGTGCAGCCGGACGGGCAGGTCGATCTCGCCGCGCTGAAAACCCTGCTAGCGGCCCATCCCGGCGCCCTGGTCTGCCTGATGGCGGCGAATAACGAGACCGGCGTGCTGCACGACATCGCCGCCGCCGCCGCAATCTGCGCCGAGGCCGGGGCGCTGCTGCATGTGGATGCGGTGCAGGCCATCGGCCGCTGCAACCAGGGCTGGCTGGCGCTGGGGGCGGCCAGCCTCGCCCTCTCCGGCCATAAATTTGGCGGCCCGCCGGGGGCGGGGGCGCTGGTGGTGCGGGAAAATCTGGAAATCCAGGCACTGATCAAAGGCGGCGGCCAGGAGCTGGGACGGCGCGGCGGCACCCCCGCACTGCCCGCCATCGCCGGCCTCGCCGCGGCCTTGGGCACCCCGTACGAGGCCGCGCGGATCGCCGCCTGGCGCGATGAGATCGAACAGGCCGCCCTCGCGGCGGGGGCGGTGCCCATCGGCGCCGGGGCGCCACGCCTGCCCAACACAACCTGCCTGGCGCTGCCCGGGGTGCGCGCGGAAACCCAGCTGATCGGGCTGGACATGGCGGGCATCTGCGTCTCCGCCGGCTCCGCCTGCTCCTCGGGCAAGGTCACTGCCAGCCATGTGCTGCTGGCGATGGGGCAGGGGGAGCTTGCCGGCCAAGCCATCCGCGTCTCTCTGCCCTGGAATGCCGAGGCGCAAATGGTGCGCGCCTTCCAGGCGGCCTATGAGCCCATGGCACGCCGCGCCTTGCGGAAAACCGCCCAATCGGCGTAAGCACCGCCGAAGCGAATTCAAGGATATTTCATGCCGAAAATGACTTTCATCGAGCGCGACGGCACCAGCCGCGAGGTCGAGGCCCCGGTCGGGCTGTCGGTGCTGGAAGTGGCCCATAAGCATGGCGTCGACATCGAAGGCGCTTGCGAAGGCTCGCTCGCCTGCTCCACCTGCCATGTCATCGTCGATCCGGACTGGTTCGGGAAGCTGAAAGGCCCGTCCGAGGACGAGGAAGACATGCTGGACCTCGCCTTCGGCCTGGAAAAGACCTCCCGCCTGGGCTGCCAGATCGTGATGTCCGAGGCGCTGGATGGCTTGGTGGTGAAGCTGCCTTCGGCCACCCGGAACGCGGGCAAATAATATGAAGGTCGTGGTCGCCATGTCCGGCGGCGTCGACAGCTCGGTCGTGGCCGGGCTGATGGCGCGTGAGGGGCACGAGGTGATCGGCGTCACGCTGCAGCTCTATGATCATGGGGCGGCGGTGGGGCGCAAAGGGGCGTGCTGCGCCGGGCAGGATATCAGCGATGCCAAGCGCGTCGCCGATAGGCTCGGCATCGCCCATTACGTGATCGACAGCGAAACCCGCTTCAAGCAGAGCGTCATGGCCGCCTTCGCGGATTCCTACGCGGATGGCCAGACCCCGGTGCCCTGCATCGCCTGCAACCAGCATCTGAAATTCGGCGATCTGCTGGAAATGGCCAAGGATCTCGGCGCGGATGCGCTCGCCACCGGCCATTATGTCCGCCGTCTGGAAGGCCCCAACGGCGCGGAGATGCACAAGGCGGTGGATGAAACCCGCGACCAGAGCTGGTTCCTCTTCGCCACCACCCAGGCGCAGCTCGATTTCTGCCGCTTCCCGCTGGGCGGCTATGCCTCCAAGGCGCAGGTGCGGGCGATTGCCGCCGAAATGGGCCTGGCCGTCGCCGAGAAGGCTGACAGCCAGGATATCTGCTTCGTCCCCACCGGCAGTTACGACAAGATCGTGGAAAAATTCCGCCCCGACGCGCTCGCCGAGGGTGAGGTGGTGGCCGAGGATGGTCGCGTGCTCGGCACCCATCAGGGCATCGCCCGCTATACGATCGGCCAGGCCAAACGCCTGCCGGACAAGGCGGCGCATATGGTGGTGAAATCCATCGAGCCCGGGACCAGGCGCATCATCGTCGGCCCGCGCGGCAGCCAGAGCCGGATCGTCAAATTGCGCGACGTGAACTGGCTGACCGCGCCGGGCGAATTGCGCGCCGCGGTCAAGCTGCGCGCCCGCGACAGCCTGCACCCGGCCAGCATCCGCCCCGACGGCACGGGCGCCGTGCTCGAGCTGGACGAGCCGGCGATTGCCGCCCCTGGCCAGGCGGCGGTGTTTTATGACGGCTCGCGCATCCTCGGCGGCGGCTTCATCGCCGCCTGAATCGCAGCGCTTCGAATAACGTCGTAGCGCTGCGAAATCGGCGCCGCCTTACAAAATCAGCAGCACCAGGATCACGATCAGCAGCAGCCCGAAGCCGCCGCCATAATAAATCCCGCCGGTGCCGACAAACAGCCCGCCATGCAGGCCAAAGCCGCCGCCCAGCAGCAGCAGGATGAGCAGAATGATGAGCAAGGCGCGCATGAACAATTCCTCCACGGAAACAACTCGTGGTCCGGATATAAGGAGGTGACGCCCGCATCACCGCTGGCTTGCGGGGTTTTCATGAATGTCTCATCGTCGCGCGCGGTTTCGATTTTATTGCGTAATTAACCGGTTCCGCTACAATCTTGGGTAACGCCCATCAAAGGCAAGATCTTGGCGCGCGAACACGGGATGCAGCATGTCGAACTCGAGCTATAATTCGCTGATCGCCACGGGCGAGACCCTTACGGTCACCTCGCCTTACGTCGTTCCAACCAACCTGACCTTCGAGAATAAAGGCACGGTCGAGGGCGTGGTGCTGTTCACCCGCGCCGGGCTGGTTGCCGGCACGGCGGATATCAACGGCACCATCATGCCGGTGGCGTCCTTCGGCGGCGGCAGCATCGCCAATATGTTGCCCGGCGCCTATCCCGGCATCGCCGGGGATGAGATCGTCATCCAGTCGATCGACAGCCTGTTCAGCACGCTGGATGTCGCCAGCACGGCGGCCGCCGATAACAGTTCATTCGGCTATCAGGCGACATTTGCGGCTTTGAGCGGCGACCATGCTTATATCGTCAACGGCACGGTCGAGATGAGCGCCAATACCCCGTTCACGCTCAATGCCAATGAGAAGCTGGTCATTGACGAGATCGCGCTCGGGCTGTTCGGCACCGCCGCCAATAGCGCGACTTTGGATATCGCTTTCGCGACTCGCGAAAACCCAGCCGCCAACCCTAATAACCCGTTTATCGACGCCGTCGTCACCGCCTATAGCGAGGTCAATCCCTGCTTTGCCGAAGGCACGCTGATCCTGACCACGCGCGGCGAAATACGGGTGGAGGCGTTGCGGGCGGGGGATCGCGTCATCACCCCAGAGGGGGCGAGGCGGAGATTGTCTGGATCGGCCGGCGGGCGGTGACGCTGGAGGGGGCGGCGCGGGCCGAGGCGCTGCGCCCGGTCATCATCGAGCCCGGCGCGCTGGCCGAAGGGGTACCGTCCCGCCGCCTCTGCCTCTCGCCGGATCATGCGCTGTATCTGGAGGGGGTGCTGGTCCCGGCGAAAATGCTGATCAACTGGAATTCCATCCGCCAGGATCAAAGCGTTTCGCAGGTGGTTTATTATCATATCGAGCTGCCGGCACATGGCGCTTTATTTGCCGAGGGTTGCGCGGTGGAATCCTTTCTGGATACCGGCCATCGGAGCATATTCGACAATGCGGACAAGACGATGGCGGTGCTGCCGGCGGTGATGCAGCAGCGCCGCGAGATTGAGAGTTTCGCGCCGCTTTGCCTGGACGGGGAGGGGCTGGCGCAGATCCGCGCCCGCATCGCTGCCCGCCAGCCGGGCCTGAAACTGGCTTAGAGCCTTCAGCTTTTAGCTGAACGCTCTAGCTTTCATTTTAGCGAGCAATTTCATGTGTTTATTTTGACGCTGGCGCGTCAACCTAAACACATATTGCTCTAAGGAGCAAAAGTTTTTGGTGCAGCTTTTTTCAAAAAGCTGCGAAAAACCTTGGAGGCGTGGCACCGGCGTCGCCATCACCCCAAACGTTTTGCAGCCCTTTTTGAAAAAAGGGCTGCACCCCAAAAACTTTTAAAAACTGGCCGCCAGCGCCGCGTTCGCGAACCGTACCTGGCGCGGCCCTTGCTCGTGGTGGGTAATCGCCACAATCGTCGTCCCCGGCAGATGCGCCCGCAGCGCGCCGCGGATCTCCGCCGCCAGCCCCACATCCAGGGCGGAGGTCGCCTCGTCCAGGAACAGCCAGTCCGGCTTCGCCAGAATCGCCCGCGCCAGCGCCAGGCGCTGCTGCTCGCCACCCGAAAGGGCCAGCCCCCAATTCGCCGCCTCATCCAGCCGCCCGGCCAGATGCCCCAGCCCCATCGCCGCCAGCGCCTCGCGCGCCGCCTCATCCCGCAGCTCCGCCTCCGGCCCGGGATAGGCTAGGTTGCGCCGCAACGTGCCCAGCGGGAAATAGGGTTTTTGCGGCAGGAACAGCAGCTTGCCGCGCGGCAGCGTCACCTCGCCCTCACCATAGGGCCAGATCCCCGCCAGCGCCCGGAACAAGGTGGATTTGCCGGTCCCGGAGGCACCGGAAATCGTCACCAGCTCACCCGGCGGCAAGGTCAGGCTGGCATGGTCGAGCAGCTTGCGCCCATCGGGCAAGGTCAGTGTCAGCGCCCGCAGCGCCAGACCCTCATCGCCCGCCCGCAGGCGCGGCCCGCCGGCGGCCATGGCGCGCGCTGTCTCCATCGCCTCGCGGAAGCCATAAAGACGCGACACGGTGGCGCGCCATGTCACCAAAGCCGGGTAGGAGGTGATGAACCAGGAGAGTGCCCCCTGTACCTGGCCGAACGCCTGTTGAATTTGCATAAGTCCGCCAAGGCTCATCTTCTTGGCGAAAAACCGGGGGAGGTCGACCACCAGCGGGAAGATATTCGCCACCTGATTGAAGGAGATGGTGAAGAAATTCAGCGCCTTGGTCCGGCGCATGATCGCCCAGAAATTATCCCGCACGAACTGGAAGCTGCCGACCAGCTCGCCCTCTTCCTGCGCCTCGCCATGGGAGAGCGCGATCGCCTCTGGATGTTCGCGGACGCGCACCAGACGGTAGCGGAAATTCGCCTCCAGCTTCTGCTGGTTGAAGGCCAGCGGCACCAGCTTGCGGCCGATCAGATGCGTCAGCCCGGTGCCGGCCAGCGAGTACAAAATCGCCACCCAGAGCATATAACCAGGGATGGTGATGCCCAGCAGCGTGATCGAGCCGGAGATGCTGTAGAGCACGAACACGAAGCTGAACAGCGTCACCACATTGGTGATGAAATCGATGCCCAGCGAGAGCGTGCTGTTGGTGAAATTATTCAGATCCTCGGAAATGCGCTGGTCCGGGTTGTCGATGATCGAGCTTGGCGCGTGCGAGAGCGAAATATTGTAATAGGCCCTGTCCTGCAGCCAGTTTTCCACATAATGGGTGGTCAGCCATTGCCGCCATTTGATCTGCAGCATCTGGCTGAGATAGGTGGCATAGACCGCGATCAGCACATAGATCACGACGATTTCGACGAAGCCTGGCATCGGATTTTTGCCCGGTACATGCACCAGCGGCATATAAAGCAGCGCCCAGACGATTTTTGCATCATAGGTCTGGATGGCGTTGAAGAAATCATTACTCCAGTAGGTCAGGATCACATTGAACCCGACCAGCAGCAGATTCAGCGCCACCACGCTGCCCAGCAGCCCCAGGCCGCCCATTTCTGCTCGGATTTGAAATAGGGCTTGGCCAGGCTGACGCCCTCGGCGAAGCCGGTGAGGAAATTCGTCATCACATGGCGCAACTCTAGCTCTCCTGGCGGCTCAGCCGCAGGCGGATCACGCCATGCAGCGTCTCAGGATCAACAGGCTTGCCCTTGCGCAGAATCTCGATCCGCCCGGCCCGCGCCAGGCGCTGTGCCGCCAGCTTCACCGGCGCCAGCGCGCGGCGCCAGCTTTCATCCTGCGGATGGCCCGCCAGCGTGCGCGCCGCCTCGGTGGGGCAGATGGATTTGTCCAACCCGCGCTGGGCGAGCGTGTCGAGAATGGCCTGTTCGGCGGGATCGGCGGTCATGGGAACAGAGTTATGCCGCAAGCGGCGGCGGCATCAAGACGCGCCGGATTGCAATTTGCAAAGTAGCGTTGCGCCGGGTGACGGCGCCAGAGCCTATTGCGCTCACCAGAACGACGTTTGAAACAGCCTCTCTGGCTCTTTGTTTGAGCGGGCAAGTTTATCCGATCAAACGATTCCGTCTGATCGGATGTCGCGCCAGGCCGAGCGGTGAGGCTTCAGCGCCGTGCCAGCAGGCTGCCGAGTGCCGCGCCATCCAGCGCGGCGCTGAAAAAGCTCCCCTGCGCCAGATCCGCCCGCAGCCGGCGCAACAGATCATACTGGCTCTGGGAGTCCACCCCATCCGCCAGCACCTGGCAGCCCAGCGCATGCCCCGCCTCCACCGCCGCCTGCACGATGCCGGCCGCGCCGTCCGCCTCGATATCGCGCAACAGCGAGCGGTCCAGCCGCAAGGTGGAGAAATTCAGCGTGCGCAGCGGGGCGAGCGAGGCATAGCCGGTGCCGAAACGGTCCAGCGCCAGCCGCAGCCCCAAACCTTGCAGGGCCCGCAGCGCGAAGACCGTATCCTCATTGGCATCCAGCAGCATTTCCTCGGTGATCAGCAATTCCAGCTGGCAGGGTTCGGCCTGGGCGTGCTGCAACGCCTCCAGCACATGCTTCACCAGCTGGCCGGAGCGCAGATGCCGCAGACACAAAGCCAGGGAGAGGGTGAAATCCCGCGGCATCTGCGCCGCCTGCATGCAGGCCTGGCGCAGCATCCAGGCGCCGAGGTCGATGATCATGTCCGATTGCTCGGCCAGAGGCAGCAAATGCCCCGCCGGGATCAGCCCGCGCCGCGAATGGTCCAGCCGCAGCTGCACCTCCGCCGCGCAGGCCCGCCCGGATGCGAGCGCGATGATCGGCTGGAAATGCAGCGCCAGCCGGTTGGTGGCCAGAGCCTGGCGCAGCTTCTGGATGACGCGCCGCCGCTCGGTGATGCGGTGGCGGGCATTATGCTGCTTCAGCTCCCGCTCCGCCCGCAGCTCAGCCCCGGCGGCATGATCAGAGTCTTGGTGTGTCGCGGTCATGGCGCCGTGTGGGGGCGAGAGGGGCGGGCTGGGCGGTGCAGGAGGCGCATGGCGCCAATTTGCCCGGTCTCTCTTAACATCCCCTCAACAAAACCAGGGATTCAGCCCGAAATAAGCGCTTCCCGCAAGCCAGCAAAGACGCGCGCCCGGCCGTAATGCGCCGCCACATAGGCCAGGGCCGGCTCGGGCGGGGGCGGCGGGGCGATATGGCGTAGGATCGCCACGGCGAAATCCGCCGCGCCTTTGGCCGGGATGAAGGGCGCGGCATCGTCCCGCGCGAACCCCTCCAGCGCCGCCGGGGTGGCGATGGTGACCAGCCCGTGCCGGGCATAATCCAGCATCTTGATCTTTAAACCCGAGCCGGCCCGCAACGGCGCGATGGCGAGTGCTGCCCGGTGCAGCAGCGGGGCGAGCCGCGCCACCCGCCCCAGCGCCTTCACCCCCTCCGGCAGCGTCCGCAGCGCCGGCCCGCAATCGCCGATCAGATCCAGCGTGATCCCTTGGCCCCGCAGCCCCGGCCAGATCTCGCTCAGAAACCAGCGCAGCCCGTCCAGATTGGGCAGGGTGTCGCTGCCGATGAACACCAGCCGGCCCGGCAGCCGCGCCTGTCCGGCCGGGGGCGGGCAGGGCAGCGCCGGCATCGGCGCGGTGAGAATATCGGCACCGGGGCACATCTGGCGCAAAATCGCCGCCTCCTCGGGCTGGATCGCGGCGATATGCCGAGCGCGAGCCAACAGCTCGGTCTCGCGTTGCCGGGTCAGCCCCTCCGGGCGCACCTTGTAGCCGGCCAGCCTCAGCGCCTCGGCGCGGCGATGGAACAGGTCATGGGTGATCAGCAGGCTGTTCACCTGCGCCAGCTCGGGGGCCGCCAGCAAAGCCGCGCGAAAAATCGTGTCGATCAGCACCGCCTCGGGCTGCAGCCGGGCGATGGCGGCCGCGCACCAGCGCAGATCCGCCGCGCTGGCGAAGCTGCCCAACACCGCATCCGCCCGGTTGCGCCGCGCCCGCAGACTCTGCGCCAGCCGCCTGGGCAAGGCGCGCAGCCCCAGCCGGGCGCTGGCCTGGGCCAGCCCGGGCAGGGTGGCCGGCCATGCCAGCCGGCCATAGCGGCGCAGCCTTGGGCCGTCCACTTGCATCCCGCCCAGCCACGCCAAAGGCGAAGCCAGCCGCGCGCCGGTGAGCAGGATGGTGACATCCCGCCCCTCGGCCCGCAGCCAGTCCAGAATTTCATAATTGAGCGCCAGATGCCCGGCGGCGCCCGGTCTTGGCAGTTCGTCAGTGACGAAAACGATCAAGGGCGGGAGCGGTCACGGATGGCGATCACCTGCCCTTGCGTCACGCGGTCAGGCCGCGTTCTGGGTGATGCCTTTTTCGGTCAGCAGGGTCTGCAGCTCGCCGCTCTGATACATCTCGGTGACGATGTCGCAGCCGCCGACGAACTCACCCTTCACATAAAGCTGCGGGATGGTCGGCCAGTTGGAGAATTGCTTGATCCCGTCGCGGATCTCGGGGTCTTCCAGCACGTTCACGGAAGAGAAGGCGACGCCCGCATGTTTGAGGATCTGCACGACGCGGGCGGAGAAGCCGCATTGCGGGAAGAGCGGCGTGCCCTTCATGAACAGCATGACCGGAGCGCTGTCGATCTGCGCCTGGATGGTGGAAAAAACGGGGTTATCCATGGGGTATTTGGTCCTTATTCCGGGGCCGCTGTCTGCAGCGCCAGGGCATGAAGTTCGCCGCCCATGCGCCCTTGCAGGGCGGCATAAACCATCTGGTGCTGGCGCACCCGGGGCACGCCCCGGAACGCTTCCGACACCACATAGGCGGCATAATGGTCGTTATCTCCCGCCAGATCCTCGATCCGGATCGTGGCGTCAGGGAAGGCGGCCTTGATCAAAGCTTCGATCTCACCCGCGGGCATGGCCATCTATTAAAACCCTTTTTCAGGCGAACCAGCGAGGGAAGAACCCCTCATGGGCATCGCGCAATTGAGGCAGAGATATGGCAAGGCCATCCGGCAGAGTCAATTTTTTCTCTTCCGACGAAGCGCCGATATGCTGCGCCGGAATACCGGCGGCGGCGGCGGCGGCCAGCACCGCGCCGGCATCGCGCACGGCCAGAACATAGCGGCCCTGATCCTCGCCATACCAATATTCGGCCGCCCCGGCGCCGGTCAGCGCCGCGCCGCAATCCCCGGCCAGGGCCATTTCCGCCACCGCCACCAGCAAGCCGCCATCGGAGACGTCATGGCAGGCGGCCACCGCGCCGGCGAGGATCTGCCCGCGCACGAAATCGCCGTTGCGGCGCTCGATCGCCAGATCCACCGGCGGCGGCGCGCCTTCCTCGCGGCCGAGGATTTCGCGCAGATAGAGCGAGCGCCCCAGCTCGCCCTTGGTCTCGCCGATCACCAGCAAGGTGAGGTCGGGGCGCAGCCCATAGCCCACCGCCAAAGCCACATCCTCGATCACGCCGACCGCGCCGATGGCGGGGGTGGGCAGAATCGGGCGGCCTTCGGTCTCGTTATAAAGCGAGACATTGCCGGAGACGACCGGGAAATCCAGCGCCGTGCAGGCCGCCGCCATGCCTTTGATGGCGCTGGCGAACTGGCCCATGATCTCGGGCTTTTCCGGGTTGCCGAAATTCATATTGTCGGTCACCGCCAGCGGCTTGGCGCCGGTCGCGGTGATGTTGCGCCAGGCCTCGGCCACCGCCTGGGCACCGCCCATTTCCGCATCCGCCACGCAATAGCGCGGCGTCACGTCCGTGGTGATCGCCAGAGCGCGCTTGGAGCCTTCCAGACGGACGATGGCGGCATCGGCCTGGGCCGGACGCTTCACCGTCTGTCCGCCGATCGAGCTGTCATACTGGTCGAAAATCCAGCGGCGCGAGCAGAGATCCGGCGAGCCGATCAGCTTCAGCAGCGCCTGGTCCAAGGGCGCATGCGCCTCGATCGGCGGCAGCTTCGCGGGCTTCGGCGTCTCGGCGATCGGGCGGCGGTAAAGCGGGGCTGCATCGGCCAAAGGGCCAGCAGAATATCCGCCTCGACCACGCCCTTATGCTTGACCACGATGCGGCCAGTATCGGTGATATGGCCGATGACCGCGTAATCCAGGTCCCATTTCTCGATGATGGCGCGGGCCATGTCCGAGCGCTCGGGCTTGAGCACCAGCAGCATGCGCTCCTGGCTTTCGGAGAGCATCATCTCATAGGCGCTCATGCCGGTTTCGCGCTGTGGCACATCGTCCAGATTCAGCTCGATGCCCACCCCGCCTTTGCCCGCCATCTCGACGGAGGAGGAGGTGAGCCCGGCCGCCCCCATGTCCTGGATGGCGACAATCGCGTCCGTCTGCATCAGCTCCAGGCAGGCCTCGATCAGCAGCTTCTCGGTGAACGGATCGCCGACCTGCACGGTCGGGCGCTTATCCTCGGAGGCCGCATCGAACTCGGTGCTGGCCATGGTGGCGCCATGGATGCCGTCGCGCCCGGTCTTGGAGCCGACATAGACCACCGGATTGCCGACACCGGCGGCAGCCGAGAGGAAAATCTTATCCTGCTTGGCGATGCCCACGGTCATCGCATTCACCAGCGGGTTGCCATTATAGGCCGGGTGGAAATTCACCTCGCCGCCCACGGTCGGCACGCCGACGCAATTGCCGTAGCCGCCAATGCCGCGCACCACGCCATCGACCACGCGCTTGGTCACCGGCAGCGCCGGGTCGCCAAAGCGCAGCGCATTCAGATTGGCAATCGGGCGCGCGCCCATGGTGAACACGTCGCGCAAGATGCCGCCAACGCCGGTCGCCGCCCCCTGATAGGGCTCGATGAAGCTCGGGTGGTTATGCGACTCCATCTTGAAGATCGCCGCCAGACCCTCGCCGATATCGATCACGCCGGCATTCTCGCCGGGGCCGTGAATCACCCAGGGCGCCTTGGTCGGCAGCTCCTTCAGCCAGACGCGGGAGGATTTATAGGAGCAATGCTCGGACCACATCACCGAGAAGATGCCAAGCTCCGTGAGCGAGGGCGTACGGCCCATGATCTCCAGAACCTTGCCCCATTCCTCGGCATTGAGGCCGAAGGATTTCGCCAGGGTTTCGTTAACTTGCATCATGCGGCCGCCAGGGAGTCAAAGAGGGGTTTGCCGTCAACGCCGCCCATCAGCGGGTCGACGAGATTTTCCGGGTGGGGCATCAGCCCCAGCACCCGCAGATTGGGCGAGAAAATCCCCGCGATGCTGCGCGCCGAGCCGTTGCGGTTTTGGTCCGCGTAGCGGAAGGCGACCAGGTTTTCGCCTTCAAGCCGGTCGAGCGTGGCCTCGTCCGCATTGTAATTGCCATCGCCATGCGCCATCGGGGCGCGGAAGGTCGCCCCTTGCGCCCATTTGCTGGTGAACACGGTATCGGCGCGCTCAACCTTCAGCATCGTATCCATCGAGAGGAAGCGTAAGCCGGCATTGCGCAGCAGAGCGCCCGGCAGCAGCCCGGCCTCGGTGATGATCTGGAAGCCGTTGCACACCCCCAGCACATAGCCGCCGCGCTCGGCATGGGCCTTCACCGCGCGCATGATCGGGGATTGGGCCGCCATGGCGCCGCAGCGCAGATAATCCCGAAGGAGAAGCCGCCGGGCAGGATCACGAGGTCGGTGCCGGCGGGCAGCTCCGTCTCCTTGTGCCAGACGATCGCCGGTTCACGGCCAAAGCTCTGGCGCACGGCCAGGATCATGTCGCGTTCCCGGTTGATGCCGGGGAACAGAAGGATGGCGGCTTGCATGGGGGGCTAATGCCGGACCTTAACCCCCAAAGCAATATGGATTTGGCTCAAGGCCCCCTTGCAAAGGGCCCTCTATAAAAAATCAAAAGTTTTTTGGGGTCTGGCCCTTTTTTTCAAAAAAGGGCCAGAAACGTTCGGGGTGGGGACAACGGCGTTGCCACCACCCCAGACATTTGTGGGGGCTTTTTGAAAAAAGCCCCCACACCCCAAAAACTTTTGCACATTTATCAACTTGGTGGGTCAGCTTGGGCGGGCACCCACGTCCAGCAGCCGCTCCACCAGCGCGTTGCCGTCAATCTTCTCCTCCGTCAGCGCCATCGCCAGCACCTCGCCGCCAAACACGTTCGGCGCCAGGATCATATCCGGCTGCACCCGGCGCACCCGCTCCAGATTCTTGCGGCTGCTCACCGCCGCGATCTTCTTCGCCTCGCACCCCATCTCGCGCAGCGCCAGAATCACGAACGCATTCTCCGCATCGTCCGGCGAAAGCGCCAGCACGGCATGCGCCGTCTCCGCCCCGGCCCGGCGCAGCACGTCCAGCTCGGTGGCGTCGCCATGCACCATCTCGGCATCGCCGAAATCCTCATCCTCGTCGGTGATGACGACCACGGCCTTATCCCGCGCCAGCAATTCCCGCGCGGTGTTATGCGCCAGCGCGCCTGAGCCGGCGATGATGTAATGATTCACCCGTTTCATGCGCTTCCTCTGATGTGGGTCGATGATGCGGCTCAGCCGCCCCTGCACCAGCGGCCCGACCACGGCGCTGAGCGAGGTGACGAAGACGGTGATGCCAACCACGATCAGCGACATCACGAACAACCTGGCCTCGTCGCTTTTCGGCAGAATATCGCCATAGCCGACGGTGGACATGGTGACGATGGTGAAATAGGCGGCCTGTTGGATGTCCAGGATCGGCGGTGAAAACCCCTGGCCCAGGATCAGCGAGCCCAGCACGCCATAGGTGATCAGCAGCAGCGTCGCGGCGACGGCGAACAGCGTGCCGGCGGCCAGCGAGGAGCGCTGAAAACTGCGCCCGGCCGCCGAGAGAATGACGAAGACCGCGCCGATATACAGCACCGGCGGCGAATACCAGGCCTCATGGCTGTAGCCGATCGCCAGCGCCCCTGCGCCAGCGCCATCAGCAGCGCCGCGATCCAGGCCAGGCGCGAGCGCAGCAGCAGCCCGATCGCCACGAAAATCTGCAGCACCCCGATGATGGTGCTGGGCACACCCTGCAGGATCAGTTCCGGCACCTTGGCATCCAGAGGATGCAGCGCATCGAACAGCCCGTTGAATTGCAGATGCAGATATTCGGAGAGATAACGCCGGATCGCCGGCAGCAGCGCGATCATCCCGGCCGCCCCCACCGCCAGCCCCAGCGGGATATGCGGGAACCAGAGATCCAGCCGCATCTTGCGGTAGAGCCGCATCAGCACCCGCCGCAGCGCCGCGAGACCAGCCCGCAAGCGCGGCATCAGCCGCACCGCGCGGATATGAAAAAAGGGGCAGACATGCCCCTTTAAGTGCAGAGCCGGGGCGCGGAAGTAAAGCGCCCGGGCCGGATCAGGCCGCGATTTCGACCTTGAAGCTCTCGATGACCGTATTGGCCAGCAGCTTGCGGGCCATCTCCTCGGCCTGGGTCTTGGCCTTGGCGGCGTCCGTCTCGGTCAGTTCCAGCTCGATGATCTTGCCCATGCGCACCTCGCCCACCTGGTCAAAGCCCAGATTATTCAGCGCATGGCCAATGGCCTTGCCCTGCGGGTCGAGCACGCCGTTTTTCAGCATGATGGTGACAATGGCCTTCATATATCACAAAACCTTTTTATCAATGAGCGCGAATTGTTCGGGGGCGCTTGTTATTGCATCGTCTCCGGGCCCTTCATGTCCCGGGAGCCGGCTTCGGGGAGGATGCCCAGGCGGCGGGCGACTTCCTGATAGGCTTCCTCGATCTTGCCGAGATCGCGGCGGAAGCGGTCCTTGTCCATCTTTTCGTTGGTCTTGGCATCCCAGAGGCGGCAATTATCCGGGCTGATCTCGTCGGCCAGGACCACCCGCATCTCCTCATTCTCATAGAGACGGCCGAATTCCAGCTTGAAATCCACCAAAGTGATGCCGACGCCGAGGAACAGCCCGGTGAGGAAATCATTGATCCGCAGGGTCAGGTGGACGATGTCGTCCATATCCGGCGGGGTCGCCCAGCCGAAGGCGGTGATATGCTCCTCGGCCACCATCGGGTCGTTCAGCGAATCGTTCTTATAATAATATTCGACGATCGAGCGCGGCAGGCGCGTGCCTTCCGGGATGCCCAGGCGCTGCGCGATGGAGCCGGCGGCGATGTTGCGCACCACCACCTCGATCGGGATGATCTCGACCTCCTTGATCAGCTGCTCGCGCATATTCAGGCGGCGGATGAAGTGGGTGGGGACGTTGATCTCCGCCAGCTTGGTCATCAGGAATTCGCTGATCCGGTTGTTCAGCACGCCCTTGCCGGTGATCGTGCCCTTCTTCTGGGCATTGAACGCGGTGGCGTCGTCCTTGAAATATTGCACGAGGGTGCCGGGCTCGGGCCCTCGAACAGGATCTTTGCTTTGCCCTCATAGAGCTGGCGGCGGCGGGCCATGGCGGAACAACCTTCGAAATTAACGGAGCCGGTCTATACCAAGGGTGTCCCGGAATACCATGGGGGCCGAGCATGGGCGCCAAGACCCTGGCGGGGCTGCGCGAAAGGGCGGTCAGGCTATCTGACATTGATCATGGAAACGCCCGCCTCCTTCCCGATCAACCGGGCCGCCTTCTGCGGTCTTCTGGCCATGTTCGTCAGCATCGGCGTCGCCCGGTTCGGCTTCGCGCCGATCGTCCCGGCGCTGGCGAAGGCGCATTGGTACAGCGCCTCCGCCGCCTTCTGGCTGGGGGCGGCGAATCTGGCCGGCTATTTCATCGGCGCGGCGGTGATGCGGGTCTGGCGGCGCCCCTTCGCGGCGAAGCCGGCGGTGCTGGGCTTCATGGGGCTGACCGCCTTGTCCATCCTGGCCTCGGCGCTGAACTGGGGCTGGCTCTGGTTCGGGGCCTGGCGGCTGCTCTCCGGCATCACCGGCGGAATTTTGATGGTACTGATGGCCGCCGCCGTGGTCGGAAGGGCGCCGGCCCGGGCCCGTGGCAAGGTTTCCGGCATCACCTTCGCCGGGATGGGGGCGGGTACGGCGTTCAGCGCCATTCTGGTGCCGCTGCTGCTGGCGCGCGGGCTCGTCTGCACCTGGATCGTGCTGGGCGCGGTCAGTGTCGCGGCGACGCTGGCGGTGGCGCTGATGATGCCGCCGGTGCGCATCACCCCGCCGCCGCGCCATGCCGCGAACGGGTTGCCGCCGCGCGTGGTGCTACTGATGATCACCGCCTATGCGCTCTCGGCTTTGGGCTTCGTGCCGCATATGCTGTTCCTTTCCAGCTTCGCGGCCTTGGGGCTCGGGCGCGGCGTGGCGGCGGGGCGGAGCTTGCCGCCTGTCTGGGGTGGCGGCGATGCTGGGGCCGCTGATCCTGGGCCGGGTGGCCGACCGGTTCGGCTTTCTGCCGACATTGGGGGCAGCTATGTGCTGATGGGCGCGGCGTGGCGCTGCCGCTGCTGCTGCACGCGCAGCTGGCGCTGGCGGTCTCCGCCCTGGTGGTGGGCGCGATCGCGCTGGGATCGGTGATGCTGGTGGCGGGGCGATTGCCGGCATGGTGCCGCCGGCCCGGCTCTCCGCCGATTGGGGGCTGGCGACGATGGCCTATGCGGTGATGCAGGCGGGCGTGGCGGCGTTGTTCTCCAACCTGTTCCATCTCACCGGCAGCTATGAGCTGCTATTTGGCATCGGCGCGCTGGCGATGCTGGTCAGTATCGGCCTGATCGGGCTCTGCCTCAGGCTGACGGCTGCCGCTGAGGCTAAGAGGCTGTTTCAAAAGTCGCTATGGTGAGTCGTCAAGTGGTGATTTGCGAGCACCGGAGCGCAGCGTACTTGAGGTACGTGAGCACCGGAGCGCAGCAAATCGCCGCTTGGCGGCCGCCAGAGTGGCTTTTCAAACAGTCTCTTAGAAGCCATATCCCGCTGTGGCGTCACGGCTTATTGATGGCCAAAAAAACAGCCCGCCGAAGCGGGGCTGGGGGAGGTCAGGCGACGGTCTCGAGGCCGGGTAGTCGGTGTAGCCTTTCGGGCCCTGGCCATACATGTGCTGGTATCCAGCTCGTTCAGCGGCGCGTTCTGCTTGAGGCGGGTGACCAGGTCCGGGTTGGCGATGAAGGCCTTGCCCCAGGCGACGGCATCGCACACGCCCTCGGCAGCGCCGCCTCGGCCTCTCCTTGCTGAAGCCCTCATGGCGATATAGACGCCGCCAAAGGCTTTCTTCAGCTGCGGGCCGATCCAGTCCTCCGCCTGGTGCTCGCGGCGCAGATGAAGGCGATGTTCTTTTCGCGCAGCTCGCGGGCGACATAGGTGAAGGTGCCGAGACGGTCGGAATCGCCCATCGAGTGGCTGTCCATGCGCGGGCGAGATGCACGCCCACCAGCTCCGGGCCGAACACGGAGGCGCGGCGTCCACCACTTCCAGCAGCAGCCGGGCGCGGTTCTGGATGGAGCCGCCATATTCGTCGGTGCGCTGATTGGTGGAATCCTGCAGGAACTGGTCAAGCAGATAGCCGTTGGCGCCGTGGATCTCGACGCCGTCAAAGCCGGCCATCTGCGCGTTCATCGCCGCCTTGCGGTAGCATTCGATGATGCGGGGATCTCGCTCAGCTCCAGCGCGCGGGGTGACGAAATCCTGCAGCGGGCGCACCAGGCTGACATGGCCCTTGGCGGCAATGGCAGACGGGGCCACCGGCAGCTCGCCATTCAGATAGAGCGGGGCGGAGATGCGGCCGACATGCCAGAGCTGGGCGAAGATCAGCCCGCTTTGTCATGCACCGCCTTGGTGACCAGCTTCCAGCCTTCACCTGCTCCTGGCTCCACAGGCCGGGTGTGTCCGGGTAGCCAACACCCATCGGGGTGACGGAGTGGCTTCCGAGATGATCAGCCCGGCATCGGCGCGCTGGCATAATATTCGGCCATCAGCGCGTTGGGGACGCGGCCTTCGGAGGCGCGGCAGCGTGTGAGGGGGCCATGATGATGCGGTTGCGCAAGGTGAGCTCGCCGAGCTTCAGCGGGTCAAACAAATTGGGCATGGTTCGTCCTTGTTTCAGGTTGAGAGGGACGGCGCGCTCATAGCTGCGCCTTCAGCAGGGTGAGAAATTCCGCGATGGCGGCTTCATCGCGTTGATAGAACACGAATTGCCGCATTTTTCGCGGTGATGAGCCGGCCTGGTGCAGGATGGCGAGATGGCCGGAGACGGTGGATTGCGACCAAAGTGCAGGCGGATTCGATTTTCTGGGCGCAGACGCCCCATTCATATGGGTGGTCCTGGCCGGGAAATGCCTTGCCGGGTCGCGCAGCCGCGCAGGATGGAGAGCCGGGCCGGGTTGGCGAGGGCTTCAGGATTTCATCCAGAGCGGCGGGGTCTGCATCGTCATCGGGCATATTTAGATCGGTAATTTCCGATTTGAAGGGGGGTATAAAAGTTTTGGGGGCGGCCCTTTTTTCAAAAAGGCCGCGGAGGGTTGGGTGGGGCGAGGGCGGTGCCTACACCCGGCGTTTTCGCCGCTTTTTTGAAAAAAAGCGGCACCAAAAAACTTTTGTTTATAAAGGGATTTTCCTAAGCCCCAGGCCGGTCGAGAATATAGGTCGGAAACGCCGTGCCGCTGATCCGCCCGCGCAAGCCGGCCAGAATTCCCGCCCCCGCGCCGGCTCCACATGAAACCGCGGTGCCCGGGCAGGATCGAGCTGGTGCAGGTAGTACGGCTTCACCCGGGCGCGGAGCATGGCGCGAACAGGTCCGCCAGGCCTCTCCTGTCATTCACCCTTTCAGCAACACGCTCTGGCCAGCAAGCGGAGACCCAGCCGGAGAGGCGCCGCAGGCCGGCATTGGCCGCGGGCGAGAATTCCCGCGCGTGATTGGCGTGAACGGCGATATAGAGCGGGGTTTCGATATCGAGGGCGGCCAGCAGCGCGTCGTTGAGCAGAGAGGGATCGGCCACCGGCACCCGGCTATGGATGCGCAGCAGCTCGACATGCGGGATCGCCTGCAGGCGGCGCAATATGTCGCCGAGGCGGCGGGGCGAGAGGATCAGCGGGTCGCCGCCGGTGAGGATCACCTCGCGGATGCCGGGGCGGGCGGCGATGTAAGCGCAGGCGGCGTCCAGTTCCTCGGGCGAGAGCAGCCCGCCATCGGGGCCGATCTGCTCGCGGCGGAAGCAGAAGCGGCAATAGACCGGGCAGGCCAGCAGCGGCTTCAGCAAAGCCCGGTCCGGGTAGCGGTGGACGATGCCGGGGAGCGGCGAGAGAGCTTCGTCGGCGATCGGGTCGGCATCCTCATGCGGGGCGGTGATCAGCTCCGCGGCGTCGGGGATGAATTGCAGGCCCAGCGGGTCCTGCGGGGTTTCGATGCGCGCGGCCAGCGCCGGGGGCACGGCGATGGCGTAGCGCGTGGCGACGGCTTGCGCGTCCGCCAGGGCTTCGGGCGGCAGCAGCCCGGCCTGCACCAGCTCTTGCGGGGTGCGCAGCGTGCGTTGTTTGGGGGAGGAAATTCCGTCCGGCATCGGGAGCGTGTAAACCGGCGGGCATGAGCTCTCAACCCTGGCAGACCTTGCCCGACCGCATGGCGCTTCTGCGCCGGCGCAATCTTCTGGCTTCGGGCGTGCGCGCCTTCTTTACCGCGCGCGGCTATAGCGAGGTGGAAACACCTTATGCGGTGGCGGCACCGGGGGAGGAGGTGCATCTGCGCGCCCGCCAGGCCGGGGCGGAGTGGCTGAATACCTCGCCGGAATTCGCGATGAAGAAGCTGCTGGCGGGCGGTTCGGGGCCGATTTTTCAGATGGCGCGGGTCTGGCGCGATGAGCCTTGGTCGGACACTCATGCGCCGGAATTCACCATGCTCGAATGGTACGCGCTGCACGCGGATATGGGCGCGTTGATGCGCGAGAGCTTCGCGTTGCTGCAGGCGACGCTGCCGCCGGCGGTAAGCTGCCGGGGGATCACCACGGTGCTGGACGAGCCGGAATATCTCAGCGTGGCGGAGGCGTTTAGCCGCTATGTCGGCGCGGATGTGCTGGGCACGGCGGGGGATGCGGCGGCGCTGGCGGCGCAGGCGGGGGTGGCGCTGCGGGCGGGCGAGGATTGGGAGGATTTGTTCTTCCGGCTGCTGCTGGAGAAAATCGAGCCGCATCTGGGGCAAGGGCGGGCGACGTTTCTCACCCATTGGCCGGCGGCGCAGGCGGCGCTGGCGCGACGCAGCCCTGACGATCCACGGGTAGCGGAGCGGTTTGAGCTGTATGTCTGCGGCATCGAGCTGGCGAATGCTTTCGTGGAGCTGACGGATGCGGCGGAGCAACGGGCAAGGTTCATCGAGGACCGGGCGCGGCGGCATGCGCTGTACGGGCCGGACTGGCCGTTGGACGAGGATTTTTTGCAGGCGGTGGGGCAGCTTCCGGCCTGTGCCGGGATCGCGCTGGGGTTCGACCGGCTGGCGATGCTGGCGAGCAATGCCAGGCGCATCGCGGATGTTTTATGGCTGCCCACGGCGCCTATATAAAAGGCTCTGAAGGAGAGTTTTTCGATGCGTCCGATTTATGCTCTGGCTTTGGGTTTGGGGCTGGCCGGCTGTGCGACGGGGCCGAGCCTGGATACGCGGTTGGCGAGCTATATCGGCGCGCCGGAAGCGACGCTGGTGGCGCAGTTCGGCGTGCCGCAGCGGCAGATCAAGGTGGGGGATACCACCTATCTGGCCTACACGCTGCGTTATGACGCGCAGAGCATTCCGATGGGGCCGGTCTGGGGCGGATGGGGCTGGGGACCGGGCTGGGCCGGGCCGCAGGATGTACAAATTTACAGCTGTGAGGCGACCTTCGCCCTGCAAGGCGGCAAGGTAAAGGACTATACGCTGCGCGGGAATGATTGCCGCTGATGTTGGAGGGGCCGTGCCAAAGTGCATCCATCTTATATGCCATCGCGACGGGGCAAGCCTACGCGGTCTAACGCTTGTCGATAGAGATAAACGCCTACATCGGTCCGTGGCGTGGGAACTTTCAATGGCCGATGCGGAGCAAATTGTCGGTGGGTGGGTGTATTTTCATCCCGCGAAAGCAAAGCTTTCAGAATTTGGCGGGGTTGTCGTTAGCGTAGAGCCGACAACGGAACTCAGTGGTCCTGATAAGCCGGAGATCGCGATTATTCTCGAATTCCGGCCCGAATCGCGTGAGCAAAAATGGCGAGGGGCTGAGCATGGGATGGCTTGGTGCAGCGGCTTGGTGTCTCCAAGCTTTGAGCACGAGCTGGGTTCTTAGCTAAGCGCCGCTGCGAAACTTCACTCAGGCGGCGGTGTGGCCGCTTCGATGGCGCGCAGCATGGCTTTGACGCCGGCGGCGGCGCCGTTCTTGTGGTTCCAGACGGCGCCGGAGACGGCGAGGAATTCGGCGCGGGCGGCCACCAAAGGCGCGCAGTTTTCGGCGGTGATGCCGCCGATGGCCACACAGGGGATTTCCATTGTCTCCGCCCACAGCTTCAGCGTTTCGATCTCCGCCATTTCCGGCGGTTCCTTGGTGGTGGTGGGGAAGAAGGCGCCGAAGGCGACATAGTCGGCCCCGGCTTCGCCGGCTTCCATCGCGAGGTGGCGGGAGTTGTGGCAGGTGACGCCGAGGGTGAGGTCGCCCAGGATTTTGCGGGCTTGTTTAGCCGGCATGTCGGTCTGGCCGACATGGGCGCCGTCGCAGCCGGATTTTACCGCCAGGGCCGGATTGTCATTGAGCAGGAAGGCGACGTCGCGGCTTTGGGCGATGGGGCGCAGCCGGTCGATGACGCGCAGCAGCTCGGCTTCCGGCACGTCCTTCAGGCGCAATTGCAGGGCCGCCACGTCGCCCGAATCCAGGGCTTCGGCGAGGATGCGCTCGAAGTCAGCGGGTAGGGTGGGCGGGGTGATGAGGTAGAGGCGGCAATCGGGCATGGGGGACTCTTGGAAAAGAAAGAGCAGCCTTTTTGAAAAAAGGCTGCACCCAAAAACTTTTGTTACCTTGGGTCCCGGGCGTGGCCGCATGGGTTGCCAAAAGTAGCGGGGGTCCGGGGCCTCAGGCCCCGGCGGGAGTCCAGGGGCAGAGCCCCTGGTCGGGTGCAGGGGTGAAACCCCTGCTGATTAAGCCTTATTCAGATAGATATCGATAATCTTCTGCAGCAGCGCCAGGGCTTCCTCGCGCGGGCGCTGGAAGGTGTTGCGGCCGATGATGGAACCGTTGGCGCCGCCATCGCGCAGGCCGCGGATTTCCTCGTACAGCGCGTCCAGGCTCTTCGCCTCGCCGCCGGAGAACACGACGATGCGCTTGCCGGCGAAGCAGCTATCGACAACGTGCTTGACGCGCTTGGCCATGGTCGAGGCGTCGAACCCGGCATAGGATTTCTTCGCGGCTTCCAGCGAGATCACATCCGTCGGCGGCTTCACCTTGATGATGTGGGCGCCGATGAGGGCGGCCATGTGGGCGGCGTAGGCGCAGATATCCAAGGCGGTTTCGCCGGCCTTATCCAGCATCGGGCCGCGCGGATAGGACCAGACGACGACGGCGAGGCCAGCGGATTTCGCCTCTTCCGCCATCTCGCGGATTTCCTCGATCAGGTCGAAGGCGAACTCGGAGCCCGGATAGATGGTGAAGCCGATGGCCGAGCAGCCCAGGCGCAGCGCGTCGGAGACCGAGCCGGTCAGGCCCTGGTTCTTGTCGGTGGCCAGGGAGTTGGAGGAGTTGACCTTCAGGATCGTCGGGATCTGCCCGGCGAACTCGGCGGCGCCGACTTCCAGCATGCCGAGCGGGGCGGCATAGGCGGAGAGCCCGGCATCGATGGCGAGCTGGTAATGGTAATACGGGTCATAGGCGGCCGGATTCGGGGCGAAGGAGCGGGCCGGGCCGTGCTCGAAGCCCTGATCGACCGGCAGAATGACCAGCTTGCCGGTGCCGCCCAGCTTGCCCTGCATCAGGATGCGGGCGAGATTCGTCTTGGTGCCGGGATTGTCGCTCTCATAATGGGAGAGAATTTTTTTAACGGTTTCGGTCATCGCCATCTGAACCAGTCCTCCTTGGGGAAACTGGCGGCGATGTAACCCAAGAACACCGCGCTGTCATCCGCCGAGCCAGGAGATCAGCCGTTTTTCGCAGGGCTTTAACCTCAGCTCCAGATGCGCGGGGGCGGCGGAGAGGAGAATCGCGCGGTTCCGCCGCGCCAGGTCAGCGATCTCGGGCCAGGCCGGGCAGGGGGCGAGGATCAGCCCCTGGCAGCCCAGGGCCAGCGCCTCGGCGGCGCGGCCGGGGGCGTCGGCACAGTCCAGCAGGGCCGGGCCGGCATGGCCCGAGTCGCGCAGCAGGGCGCACCACCAGGCCGCGCCCATGGCGAGGGCGGCGCCGGGGGCGGAAAGCAGGGTCACCGCCAGGCCGGGGGCCAGGGCCATCCGCGCCGCTTTGAGCCCGTGCACCATCACCGCCGGGGGCAAGGGCAAGAGTTCATCATTCATCGGCGGGGTTCTCCTTGACCGCGCACGGCGCGCTCGGGTTGAATGGCTGGCATGTCTGAGTCGGAATCTGAAGACGAAATCCTGAACCGTATCGAGGACGCGCTGCGCAAGATCGCATCCGTGACCCGCAACGGTAAAGCCGCCCTGCCCGCGCCCCGCGATCCTGCGCCCCAGGATCCTGTCCCGCAGGAGGAGGCGCTCGACCGCGAGGCTCTGGCCAGCGCGCTGGACCAGGTGATCCTGCGGCTGCGCGGCGGCCTCACCCCGCCTCAGACCCCCACGGAGGAATAAGCCCATGGCGCAGGTCACCATCCGCATCAATGGCTATGCCTATCAGGTCGGCTGTGAGGACGGGCAGGAGGAGCATCTCGGCAAGATGGCCGCCGAGATCGAGCAGCGCATCACCCATATCAAGGCGATCGGCGGCCAGGCCGGGGAGGCGCGGCTGCTGATGTTGGCGGCGCTGCTGCTGGCCGATGAGCTGCATGATGTGAAAACCAACCCGCCGGCCAGCGCGCCGGTGGTGGCGCCGCCGCGGGCCGATGGCGAGCGCCGGGCGCGGCTGCGCCGGGTGGCGGCGCGGGCCGAGGAAATCGCCTCCGACCTGCTGGATCTCTGATTTTTCGAAAATAGCGCCGTCAAGGTGATTGCGGGGCGCGCGGCTCTTGCCTAAATCTGGTCGCGGAGCTGCCCGGTGCGTCAGGCAAGACATCCCCTGGGCCGTTAAGCACTTCCCTCGGGAGCTGGCTCTGTCCGGGCCCTGGTCCGGATATCTGGCACCCACCTGCACTTGCAGGCCTTGGGAGGATGCAAACGCCAACGGCCAGGGTGGCTCCACCTTCCCCCGCGCCGCCGCGGCCATGAAATTGGCGATACAAGCGGGGTTTGTCGCCCGAACCCTATGAAATGATTGACCTGCCTGTTACTTCCTGGCATCGTTGAGCGTTGGGGGACCTCATGACACGTTCGGAATTGATCGCTGGATTGGCCGAAGACAACCCGCATTTGACCGTCGCGGATGTGGAGAAGATCGTCTCGGCCTTGTTCAACGAGATGACGGCCGCACTTTCGCGCGGGGAGCGGGTGGAATTGCGCGGCTTTGGCGCCTTTACCGTGAAGCGCCGCCAGGCCCGCGCCGGGCGCAATCCGCGCACCGGGGAGACGGTGGATGTGGCGCAGAAATCCGTGCCGTTCTTCAAGGCCGGCAAGGAGTTGCGCGAGCGGATCAACAAACCCGCCGCACCCGCCGCGGCAAAGAAGACGAGTGGAGTAAAGAGCTGAAATCCATCAAATTCATCATCGGCTTCCTGGTCATCCTGGCGCTGGTGATTTTCGTGCTCTCCAACCGGGTGCCGGTGCAGATCGGGTTCTGGCCGTTCGGCACCGCCTCCGCCTGGCTGGGGCCGGTGGCGGTGGTGGCGCTGGCCATCGGGTTTTTTGTCGGGCTGCTGGTGGCGCTGCCGCGCCAGCTACATTGGCGGCGCCGGGCGCGCCAGGCCGAGAAGCGGGTGGTGGAGCTGACCCCGCCGGCGCCGGCGGTGCCGGTGACGCAACCGACCATCATCAGGTGAGAGCATAAAATGACGGGTCGTTTGATCGCGGCGATCGATACGCCGGATTTGGCGCGCGCCCAGGCGCTGGTGCGCGAGGTCGCGCCGCATTGCGGCATGGTGAAGCTGGGGCTGGAGTTCTTTCTGCGCCATGGCGTGGCCGGTTATCAGGCGGCGGCGCAGGGCGCGGATGTGTTTCTGGATCTGAAGCTGCACGATATTCCCAATACCGTGGCCGGGGGGGTGCGCTCATTGCTGCCGCTGGCGCCGAAGCTGATGACGATTCATGCCGGCGGCGGCGCGAAGATGATCGAGGCCGCCGCCAAGGCCGCCGCCGAGGCGGGGGCGGGGCGGCCGAAAGTGATCGCGGTGACGGTGCTGACCAGCTTCGATGCCGCCGGCCTGGCCGAGACCGGCGTTTCCGGCGGCACCGCGCAGCAGGTGCTGCGGCTGGCGCGGCTGGCGCTGAGCGCCGGGGCGGACGGGCTGGTCTGCTCGCCGCATGAGATTTCGATTTTGCGCGATGCGCTCGGGGCAGCGCCGATTCTGGTGGTGCCGGGCATCCGCCCGGCAGGCGCTGCCTTGGGCGACCAGGCGCGGGTGATGGCGCCGCAAGAGGCGGTGGCGGCGGGGGCGGATTATATCGTTGTCGGCCGGCCGATCACCGGGGCGGCGGATCCTGGCGCGGCGGTGGCGGAGATTGCCGCCAGCATCGCATGAGCCGGCTGGTCAAGATCTGCGGGCTGAAGGATGCGGCGGGGTTTGACGCCGCCATTGCCGCCGGGGCGGATTTCGTCGGATTCGTGTTTTTCGCGCCCTCGCCGCGTTACGTGACCAGCGTCGAGGCGCAGGAATTATCGCTGCGCCATGCAGGCGGGCCGCAACGCGTCGGGCTGTTCGTCAATCCGAGCCTGGATGAGGTGGATGACGTGCTGAAGGATATCTCGCTGGATATTCTGCAGGTGCACGGCACGAAGGCGCAGGTGCAGGCGCTGCGTCTGCGCTTTGGCCGGCCGGTCTGGCATGCGCTCGGGGTGGAGCGTGAGGCGGAGTTTCCGGCGCATGACGATACCGCCGATGGCTATATCGTCGAGGCGAAGCCGCCAGCAGGGGCGACGCGCCCGGGCGGCAATGCCGTGCAGGCGGATTGGGAGTTGCTGGCGAAATTCCGCCCTGCGAAGCCCTGGCTGCTGGCGGGGGGGCTGACTCCCGCGAACGTGGCGCGGGCCTTGGCGCAGACCGGGGCGCCGGGGGCGGATGTGTCCTCGGGCGTGGAGCGCGCGCCGGGCGAGAAGGATCCGGCGTTGATCCGGGCCTTCATCGAGGCGGTGAAACGGGGTTAAACTGTTCGGGCGCTGTCCGCGCCCCAACAGTTTCGCGTTTATTTGAAAAGCATCTTGGCGCCGACGAGGGCGAGGATGAGGCCCAGGCAGAGTTTCAGCAGCTTGTCCGGCGCGAATTTCGCCAGCAGGCTGCCGAGGATGATCCCCGGGATGGAGCCGATCAGCAGCGCGCCCAGCAGATGCATATTGATCGTGCCCAGCGCCAGATGGCCCAGCCCGGCCAGCAGCGTCAGCGGCACCGCATGGGCGATGTCCGAGCCGACGATGCGCACCATCGGCAGGCGCGGATAGAGGATGATCAGCGCGATCGTCCCCAGCGCCCCGGCGCCGACCGAGGAAAACGCCACCAGAATGCCCAGCACGAAGCCGACAATGATGGTCAGCCGGCGCGATTCGCCTTCGCCGAATTCCGGGTGCCGCCGGGCGATGGCCTTGACGATCTTCTCCTTGAACAGCAGCGAGACGGCGCTGAGCAGCAGGGCGATGCCGAGAATATAGGAAATCGCGGCGGTGATATTCTTGCTGGCGGCACCCAGCCAGGCCATCAGCCCCAGGCTGAGCAAGGTGGCCGGAAGCGAGCCGGTGGCCAGCCGCCCGACAATGCGCCAATCCACGCTCTTGCCGCCGCTATGCACCGCGGTGCCGACGCATTTGGTGGCCGAGGCAAACAGCAGATCCGTGCCCACCGCCGTGCTCGGATGCAGGCCGAAGAACAGCACCAGCAGCGGCGTCATCAACGAGCCACCGCCGACCCCGGTGAGCCCCACCAGGAACCCGACAAAAGCGCCAGAGACGACATAGGCGGTTTGAAACATTTAAATTCCTATCGTTTATGTAGGATTAAAATGTCATAAAGCTTTCCGGCCCGCAAGATGGCGCGGTTTGACCTCAGGAGGGCGGGGCAGGCGCGATCCGCGCCCAGCCTATCGGATGAGCGAAGAAACGCACACCGCCGCCGCCCCCGGGCAGCCAGGCGCCGTGATGATGGGCGAAGCCATGGGCGATATCTGTGTCGGCGTCATTCTGCTCGCCGGCTTGGGCTTCCTGCGGCCCGTCCTGCGCCAGCGCCGCCTGGCTTTTGCCGCTGGGGCGGATCACCGCGATATGGCCCGGCCTGGCGGTGTCCGGGTTCTCGAACACCGCCAGCACCAGCCAGCCCTGGTTGGCGAGCGCCTGTGCCTTGATGAAATCCACGCTCTGCCAGCCCTGCGCCGGGCCCTGGGTCCGCAGCCATTCATACTGGGCGTTGGCGAGGTCGCGCTGGCCATGTTCGGGCGGGTGCAGCAGAGGCACATGCAGCCGCATCGCCATCGCGGCGGCGTAGGCGCTGCAATGCGTGCCTTTGGAATAGCCGGGAAAAAGCGGGTTTGGCTTGCCGCTGCGCCACAAAACATGCTGATGCGGCAGCCAGAGCTGATCGACATGCGAGGCATCGAGAAAACTGCCGAGCCGCGCGCCTTGCGGGGTGATGGCGCCGCAACATGGCTGGGCCGCGGCGGGGGCGGCGAAGAGCAGCAGGGACAGGCCAAGCCAGCAAGGTTTCATGTTCAGGCCCTCGGATGTGCCTTGCGCCAGATATCCATCAACTGGCTGGTTTCGACATCCGTATATCGTTGCGTGGTGGACAGGCTGGCATGGCCGAGCAGCTCCTGGATCGCGCGCAGATCCGCCCCGCCGGCCAGCAGATGGGTGGCGAAGCTGTGGCGCAGCGCGTGCGGGGTGGCATGCTCGGGCAGCCCGTTGAGGCGGCGGAAATTGCGCAGATTTTTCTGCGCGATGGAGGCATTCAGCCGGCCGCCGCGCACGCCGATGAAGAGCGGCTCATCGCGCCCTGGATTCGGGTGCAGCTTCAGCCAGCCCGTGATCGCCGCGCGCACCGCCGGCAGCAGCGGCACGATGCGCTGTTTCTGCCCCTTGCCGGTGACGCGCAACGCATCGTCGGCGGCCGGCAGATCGCCGATATTCAGCGCCAGCGCCTCGGCGATGCGCAGGCCCGCGCCATAGAGCAGCGCCATCAGCGCCGCGTCGCGCGCCTGCTCGAAGGCGGTGTCGGTGGCTTCGCCGATATTATGGGTGACGCTGAGCGCCTGGTCGGTGGAGAGTGCCTTGGGCAAAGGCGGCTTCGGCTTCGGGCGGGCAAGCAGGGAGAGCTGCACCGTCTCCACCCCGTGATGCTTGTGCAGATAGCGAAAGAAGGTGCGCAGGCCAGAGAGTTTGCGGGCACGGGTGGCGTTGATGTCCCCGGCCTGCGCGGCGCGGGCGAGAAAGGCGCGGAAATCGGCGGCGCGCAGGGCGCCGAGGCTGGCGGGGGTCGGGGGCTCGCCACGATGCTCGGCGATGAAGGACAAAAATGCCCGCACATCGCGGGCATAGGTTTCGACCGTCTTCGCCCCGGCCCGGCGCTCGGCGCCGAGCCAGGAACAGAAGGCGGTCAGCAATTCGTCAGACAATGCTCTGCCCGGTGGCCGCCCAATCCTTCAGGAAGGCGGAGAGGCCCTTGTCGGTCAGCGGGTGGGCGTAGAGCTGCTTGATCACGGAGGGCGGGATGGTGGCGACATCCGCCCCCATCTTCGCCGCCTCGATCAGATGGATCGGGTTGCGGATGGAGGCGGCCAGCACCTCGGTCTTCAGATTCGGGTAGTTGTTGTAGATGGTGACGATATCGGCGATCAGCTCCATGCCGTTCTGGCCGATATCATCCAACCGCCCGATGAAGGGGGAGATGAAGGTGGCGCCGGCCTTGGCGGCCAGCAGCGCCTGGGCGGCGGAGAAGCAGAGCGTGACATTCACCATCACGCCTTCCTGGGAGAGGGCGTAGCAGGCCTTCAAGCCATCCTGGGTCAGCGGCACCTTGATCGCGACATTCGGGGCGATCTTCTTCAGCACCTCTGCCTCGGCCAGCATCTGCTTATATTCGGTGGCGGCGACCTCAGCGCTCACCGGGCCGGGGACGACCTCGCAGATCTCGGCGATGACATCGAGGATCTTGCGGCCGGATTTGGCGATCAGCGAAGGGTTGGTGGTGACGCCATCGAGCAGGCCGGTGGTGGCCAGCTCGCGGATTTCGGCGATTTCGGCGGTGTCGACAAAGAATTTCATGTGTGGCTTTCCGGTGAACTTAGACTCTGGTTAAGAGCATACAGCATGGAGCCAGCCCCCCCACAAGCCGCGTCAGCGTCCTGCTCCCCTATAAATTCGATAAGGCCTTTACGTATGAGGCGCAGGCGCCGTTGGCGCCGGGCACGCTGGTGCGCGTCCCCTTGGGGCGGCGGATGGTGGTGGGGGCGGTGTGGGATGAGGCGCCGGACGAGGCGGTGAAAACCCGCCCGGTGGCAGAGGTGCTGGAGTTCCCGCCGCTGCCCGGGGATCTGCGCAAATTCATCGATTGGGTGGGGGGCTATACGCTGGCGCCCAGGGGCGATGTGCTGGCGCTGACGCTGAAGGAGAAGCTGCTGGAGGCGCCGCCCAAACGCGCCAAGCAATTCCCTTTCGGCGGCGCGGACGCCACCCGGCCCGGCCCGGCCCTCTCCGCAACCCAGGAGGCAGCCGCCGCAGCGCTGCGATCCACGGTCGCGGAGGCTTCGTTTTCGGTGACGCTGCTGGACGGTGTGACTGGCTCGGGCAAGACCGAAGTCTATCTGGAGGCCGTGGCCGCAGCGCTGCGATCGGGCAGGCAGGTGCTGGTGCTGCTGCCGGAAATCGCGCTCTCGGTACAGATGCTGGCGCGCTTCGAGGCGCGCTTTGGCGCCCGCCCGGCGGTCTGGCATTCCGAGCTCACCCCGGCGCAGCGGCGCGAGACCTTCAGGGCGGTGGCGCAGGGCCGGGCGGATGTGGTGGTGGGGGCGCGCTCGGCGCTGTTTCTGCCCTTCGCCGATCTCGGGCTGATCGTGGTGGATGAGGAGCACGAGACCTCTTTCAAGCAGGAGGACGGGGTGATGTATCACGCCCGGGACATGGCGGTGGTGCGGGGTAAATTCTGCGCCGCCCCGGTGCTGCTGGTGAGTGCCACGCCGAGCCTGGAGACGGCCGAGAACGCCGCCCAGGGGCGCTATCGCAAGCTCGATCTGCCGGCCCGCCATGGCGGCGCCAGCTTGCCGCGGATGGAAGCGCTGGATATGCGCGAGGCCCCGCCCGAGCGGGGCAAATTTCTCTCCCCCGTGCTGGTGGCGGCGATGCGCGAGACGCTGGCGCGCGGTGAGCAGGCGATGCTGTTCCTCAACCGGCGCGGCTATGCGCCGCTGACATTGTGCCGCAGCTGCGGCCACCGGCTTTCCTGCCCGCATTGTTCGGCCTGGCTGGTGGAGCACAAGGCCTCGCCCCGGCTCTCCTGCCATCATTGCGGCTATAGCCTGCAGCGCCCGGCGAAATGCCCGACCTGCGAGGCCGAGCACAGCTTCGTGCCGATCGGCCCCGGGGTGGAGCGGATTGCCGAGGAGGTGGCGGCGCTGTTTCCGGATGTCGCGGCGCTGACCATGGCCTCGGACGTGATCGCCGGGCCGGCCCAGGCGGCGGAAGCGGCGGAGAAGATTTCCAAGCGCGAGGTCGGCATCATCATCGGCACCCAGATGGTCGCCAAGGGCTGGCATTTTCCGCATCTCACCTTGGTGGGGGTGGTGGATGCGGATCTGGGGCTGGCGGGCGGGGATTTGCGGGCCGGGGAGCATACGGTGCAGATGCTGCATCAGGTGGCCGGGCGCGCCGGGCGGGCGGAGGCACCGGGGCGGGTGCTGCTGCAGAGCTATGATCCCTCGCATCCGGTGATCGAAGCGCTATTATCCGGGGATTTGCCGGCCTTTCTGGAGCAGGAGGCGGCGTTGCGCCGGCCCGGCCATTGGCCGCCTTTCGGGCGGCTGGCGGCGTTGATCGTCAGCGCCGAGGATGAGCGCATCGCCGACCAGGCGGCGCGGGCCTTGGCCAGGGTGGCGCCGCAAGGGGAGGGGGTGCAGGTGCTGGGCCCGGCCCCGGCGCCGATCGCGCTGCTGCGCGGGCGGCATCGGCGTCGGCTCCTGCTGCGCACGAGGCGCGACATCGCGGTGCAGCCCTTGCTGCGGGCCTGGCTGGCGCAGGTGCCGTTGCCCCGCCAGGTGAAGCTGGATGTGGATGTGGACCCTGTTTCGTTCATGTAAATAACAGAATGGTCATGTGCCAAAGGGGTTTAACCCAAGGCATTCCGGGCTAGATCGGGTTAATCCGAACATGATCAACCAGGATTGAAGCCCTCCATGATCGATCACGCGCGGAATTTCGTGCTCTGGCTTTATAACGCCATCCCGGCTCCGGTTGTGGGGACGGCGATGCTGGTGCTGGCCGCGCTGGTGGCGATGTCGCTCTGCCGCTGGGTGTTTGCCCGGCTGTCGCGCATTGCCGGGCGGTTCGGCAATGTCCCGCAGATGCTGATGGCGCGCTCCAAGGGGCCGACCTGCGCGCTGCTGGTGCTGCTGGCGGTGAGCGCGGTGCTGCCGCTGGCGCCCTTGCCGGATAATCCGTCCTCCATTCTCGGCCATCTGCTGGTCGCCGCCTTCGTGCTGGTGCTCGGCTGGACGCTGATGAACAGTGTGGAGCTGTTCGCCGATCTCTATGTCGCCCGGATCCATTTCGAGGATGACAGCAATAATCTGGTGGCGCGCAAGCAGATCACCCAGGTTGGCATTCTGCGCACGGCGGTGCGCACGCTGCTGGTGCTGCTGACCGTGTCGCTGGCGCTGATGACCAGCAGCGCGGTGCGGCAATATGGCGTGTCGCTGTTCGCCTCGGCCGGGGCGGCGGGGTTGGTGGTGGGGCTGGCGGCGCGGCCGCTGCTCTCCAACCTGCTGGCGGGGATACAGATCGGGCTGACGCAGCCGATCCGGCTGGAGGATTCGGTGGTGGTGCAGGGCGAGTGGGGCTGGATCGAGCGGATCGGCGCCACCTATGTCGTCATCCGCATCTGGGATTTGCGGCGGATGATCGTGCCGCTCTCTTATTTCATCGAGCAGCCGTTTCAGAACTGGACGCATTCCTCGGCGGATCTGATGGGCACGGTGATGCTGTATGTGGATTACAGCGTGCCGCTGGAGCAGGTGCGGCGGAAATTGCGCGAGGTGGTGGAGGCCAATCCGCGCTGGGACCGCAAGGTGGCGGTGGTGCAGATGACGGATCTGCCCAATGCGATGGTGGAGTTGCGGCTGCTGGTGAGCGCGCGCAATGCCGGGGTGCTGTGGGATTTGCGCTGCGATGTGCGCGAGGCGATGGTGACCTGGCTGGTGCGCGAATATCCGGGCAGCCTGCCGCGCCGGCGGTTGGAGATGGCCGGAACACCGGAGCGCGCCGGGCCGGGCGGCTCTTTCGTGGCGGCCGGAGAAATGGCGGCGGAGCCGCAAAAATAACAAAAGTTTTTTGGTGCCGCTTTTTTTTCAAAAAAGCGGCGAAGAACTCTGGGGGGGCACCGCCGCCATCAACACCCCAGGGTCTTGCTCCTAATCGTTGCTCGGATAGGCGCGCATCAGCCGCTTCTGCTGCTGCCACAGCGCCAGCAGCTTCCACGGGCCGATCGGCCGGCGGCCCTGTGCGCGGATCTGCGCGCCGATGCGGAAGGATTCGCCGTAATGGAAAAACTGATCCCGATAGGCCCGCTTCAGCGTCATCTCCGGGTCCCAGATATGGGTCGCCTCCGAGCCGGCGCCGTTGAATTCGATGATGCGGAACTCACGCCCCTCGCACAGCGCCTCGACATTGTCGAAGCGCAGATCGATGCGGGAGAAATACATTTCCGGCATGTCGCGCATGATCTCGTCGATCCGCGCGCTCAGCGCCGGGGTGACGATGGAGAGACCGTCCTTGAAGGTGGAGCCGCGGCAATGATTGCCGACGAAGACCAGCCCGACCCGCTCATTGGGCGCCGGCACGCTGGCGGCGCGCGCGCCGAGCTTGCGCAGCAGCAGCGGGGAGATCGCGTTCAGCCGCTCATCCGCGGCGATCAGCTCTTTGACGCTGCGCCGCCCGTCGCCGGTCACCACCGGCGGGTATTTCAGGGTGACGGAGGTGATGCGCCCGCTCGCCTCGCCGGGGCGGCGGATATAGAAAATCCCGGCCTCGCCCTCATAGGTGACGAGGCTTTGCAGCTGCAGCGCGGTGCCGCGCGGGAAAAGCCGCAGATAATCGGCCAGCTGCGCATCGTCGCGCACCACCCGCACGCCGACTCCGTTGCAGCTCATATCCGGCTTCGCCACCACCGGGTAGCTGAGCCCGGCCTGCGCCATCGCCAGGCGGGCGCGGGGCAGATCGTCCGCATCGCTATGGCCGCTGACGGTGAAGGGGGCGTAGTCCGCCACCCAGGCGCGGGCCTTGGGGCCGGCCAGGCCGAGGATCTGGTTTTTCGACTCGCCGCAGATGCCGCCGGCATTGATCAGCGGGTTGGCGAGCGAGGGCAGGGTGATGCTGCGATAGCGGATGGCGTTGAGCACCCAGAAGGCCACCACCGGCGCATAGAAAAGCCAGTCCGGCCAGAACTCGAAGAAGGAAACCGGGCTTTTCCGCCCGCCTTGCTTCAGCTTGCCGAGAGACCCGGCCAGCGATGCTCCGCTCATTGCGGTGTCCTTTTGTTGTAGAGCTTCGTCGCCAGGCGGCCGACGAGGATGATGATGACCAGGAATACCCCAAGCCCGGCCCAGCGCCAAATGCCGAGATAATGCGCCATCAGCGCGCCCAGACGCAGCGAGATGTAGAAGAGCAGGCTGGTCCAGATCAGCGTGGCGACGATGGCGGCCAGCGCGAAGGGCAGAAACGGGGCGCGCAGGAAGCCTAAAGTGGTGTAGGTGGGCAGGCGCAGCCCCGGCACGAAGCGGCTGACCAGCACCAGCGGCACCACTTTGGTTTTCACCCAATCATGCCCGAGATCCCGCCTTTGCTGCGGCACCAGGCGTTGCGCCCAGCGATGGGTGGCGGAGAGCCGCCCCAACCCGTAAAGCCCGAGATCCCCCAGCACGATGCCGGCATAGAGCGAGCCCAGCGCCAGCGGCAGTGAGAGCCCGCCGGAGGCAACCTGCATCGCGGCCAGCAAGGTCGCCGCATCTTCCAGGATGAAGGTGCCGGAAATGATCGTCGCGGCCTGAAGGGATTTGAGGCCCGCGGCGGCGGCCAGCAGGACGGTGAAGCTTGGCAGGGGCATCGTCCCGCCCCTTAGCCTTGTTTCTTCGCCGGACGCAACCGGCCTGGGCGGTAGGTCAGGTGCCGTCCGGCCCGCTCAGCATCGCCAGATGGTCGGCCTGCGGCGGCAGCACATCGCACTGGCGGCCATGGGCGTTCATCGCGCGGCAGGTATCGTGGGCGCCGTCATAGGTCAGACCGGTGAGCTGGGCGAGCCAGAGCGCCTTGCCATCCCGCCGGACATGCTGGATCTGGGCGATGCCATGGCCGTGCAACTTGCGCGCCTTCATCGCCGCCAGGCGGGCATTGCTCTCATATTTATAGAGGCCCAGCTGCGCCACCCAATGTTTGGTGGCGGTGGGTTGTCGGGTGGAGTCGGGCAGCGGCGTTGCATGGGTGGGGGTGCGGCTGGCGACGCGCTCAATTTTCGCCGCCTGCATATGCGCCGGTGCCGGGTTGCTGGCGGCGGCGACCATCGCGCGGGTCATGTCGACATGCCCGCCAAAGCCCGAATCCAGCATCGCGGTCATCTGGTGATAGGAGGTCGGCCAGCTCGGCTCATGCAGCACCACGCCGATCAGCTGCTTGCCGCCGCGCGCGGCGCTGGTGACCAGATTATGCCGGGCGAGATCGGTATAGCCGGTCTTCATGCCGGTGGCGCCGGCATAGCTCTTCAGCATGCCGTTATTGCTGAACACCTTGCGGCCGTGGAAATCGAACGAGGTGACCTCGAAGAAGGTCTGGAACTGCGGATAATTCTCGACGATGTCGCGCGCCAGCATGGCGAGGTCGCGGGCCGTGGTCACCTGGTTGGGGTTGGGCAGGCCGGAGGCGTTGGCGAATTCGGTCTGCGCCATGCCCAGCGCGTGGGCGCGCAGCGTCATCATCTGGGCGCAGCGCGCCTCTGAACCGCCGCCGAGATATTCGCCCAGAGCGGTGGCGGCATCGTTGGCGGACATGGTGGTCATCGCCAAAATCGCATCGCGCACGGAAATGGTGCTGCCGGGGCGCAGGCCAAGCTTCACCGGCTCAACCGAGGCGGCATGCTCGGAGACCGGGATCTGCGTGTCGAGCGACATCCGCCCGGCCGTCAGCGCCTGGAAGGCGAGATCCAGCGTCATCAGCTTGGTGAGCGAGGCGGGGTAACGCGGCGTATCGGCGTCGCTGGCGGAGATCACCTGGCCGGTGCGCGCATCGATGAGAATGGAGCTGATGCCCGGCGAGGTCGGGCCGAAGCCGCTGCTGTCGGCGACATTGCGCGCCGGCACGGCGGGGCGCACATAATGATGCACGTAATGGTGGTTCAGCACATGGTGCTTGAGCTTGTGCAGTTCATGCGCCGAAGACGCCGCCGGCAAGAGGGTGCCGGCCAACCCAAGGCCCGCCACCGCCCACATGGCCACGCGCTTCCTGCTCATACCCTGCATGCCTCGCCACCCCATGATTGACTCTGAAAAGGTTTTAATCGCGGGGCCACGGCGATGTCCAGCGATAAACGCTGATCTTCTCGATGAAAGAACAAAAAATTGAATGGCTTACCCTGTGAGTCTCAGCGCTGGCCCCGGGCGGTGGGCGCGGCTGCCCGGTCCACGGGGCGGTAACATGAAAATCCTGACAATAATTTCACCCCCAAACAATTGTGCGGCGCACAAAAAACACTTGACGGTTGTGTTTTCGTTTCGCTAAAACGCCGTTGCTGCACTGCGGCAAAGAACGCCAATATGCTCGCCGGTTGGAGCTGTGCAGACTTCGTCATTCTAACGGGAGCCGAACCCAGATGAGCGCCACCAAGACCAAGACCGCCGCCGCCGCCGATGCAACCGTCGCCACCATGGAGGGCGCTGCTGACGCCTCCGTGAAGTCGTTCGAGAAATCCATGTCCGCGCTGCGCGAGAACATGGAAAAGGCCACCAAGGGCTTTGAGACCTCTCAGGCCAAGATCAAGGAAAACGTGGAGAAAGCCGTGAAGACCTCCGAAGAAATGCTGGCTTTCGGCCAGGGCAATCTGGAAGCCTTCGTCAAGGCCTCGCAGATCTACGCCGCCGGGTTCCAGGACATCTCCAAGCACCTGGCCGCCGCCTCCAAGGCCACGCTGGAAGAGAATGTCGCGTTCTCGAAGTCGCTGATGGGCGTGAAGTCCGTCAAGGAAGCTGTCGATCTGCAGACCGGCTTCGCCAAGGCGAGTGTCGAGAAGGCGGTGTCCGAGACCAACAAGCTGGCCGATGCCTCCGTGAAGCTGGCCGAGCAGGCGATGGCCCCGCTCACCGCCCGCCTGACCGTCGCGGTCGAGACCTTCGGCAAGTTCCACTAATCAGCCCGTCGCCGCCGTCTCTGGCGGCGCTGTTTGGGGAAAAACCGGCCTTAGGGCCGGTTTTTTTGTTTAAAAACGTATCCTCACCTAATCTCGGCATGGGCTGAAAGCGGCCGTTAAGCACCCCATGTTTTTCACATTGAGGAAAATCGCTCTTTCATAGCGGCGTGTGGTTTCGATATGCTTGGAACCAGGATGGGTTCGAATGCCGCGCGTTGGGCGTCCCGCGGTCTGGCTGGGTGGCACCGGCGGGTATTTGCTGAAGGTAAGTGATTGATGAGTGAGAACGACAAACGCAAAGGAACCGAGGGGCCGGGGGCCAGCGTCGTGGCGAAGCCACGGCCGAAGACCCGCAAGCCGACCATGTACAAGGTTCTGATGCTGAACGACGATTACACGCCGATGGAGTTCGTCGTGCATGTGCTGGAGCGGTTTTTCCAGAAGTCGCGGGACCAGGCGACGCAGATCATGCTGCATGTGCATCGCCGCGGGGTGGGGGTGTGCGGGGTCTATACCTATGAGGTCGCCGAGACCAAGGTGACTCAGGTGATGGATCTGGCCCGCCAGAACCAGCATCCGCTGCAGTGCACGATTGAGAAAGAGTGACGTTTTAATTTACGATGACATTCCCATGTTAATCTGTACCCTGCAAAACTGCGTAAACGGGAATTGCAGTCACCCAATGCCAGCCGGACAGGCAGATTGAATGTCCGGACCTAAGACCCCGTGGATCGGGGTGAAAGAACGGTTTAGCCATGCTGTCTCGCAACCTAGAACAGACTCTCCACCGGGCCCTGTCCTTGGCCGCCGACCGGAAACACGAATATGCCACGCTGGAGCATCTGCTCCTCGGCCTCGTGGACGACGCGGATGCGGTGACGGTATTGCGCGCCTGCGGGGTGGATCTGGACAAGATCAAGAAGGATCTGACCGAATTCCTGGATAAGGATCTGGCCGGTCTGGCGACCGATCGCGGCGGCGATCCGAAGCCGACCGCCGGCTTCCAGCGCGTGGTGCAGCGCGCCGCCATCCATGTGCAATCCTCCGGCCGCGATGAGGTGACGGGGGCGAATGTGCTGGTCGCTTTGTTCTCCGAGCGCGAGAGCCATGCGGTGTATTTCCTGCAGCTGCAGGACATGACCCGGCTGGATGCGGTGAATTTCATCTCGCATGGCATCGCCAAGAGCCCGGGCAAGTCCGCCCCGCGCCCGCCCACCGGCTCCTCCGAGCCGAACGAATCGGGTGAGCGAGAGGAGAAGGGCACCGCCAAGCGCGGCCAGGACGCGCTCTCCACCTACTGCGTCAATCTGAACAAGAAGGCGAAGGAAGGGAAGATCGACCCGCTGATCGGGCGTGAGCACGAGATCGAGCGGACGATTCAGATCCTCTGCCGGCGCACCAAGAACAACCCGCTTTATGTGGGCGATCCGGGTGTGGGCAAGACCGCCATCGCGGAAGGGCTGGCCAAGCGCATCATCGATGCGGATGTGCCGGAAGTGCTGCTGAACGCCACCATCTTCGCGCTGGATATGGGCGCGCTGCTGGCCGGTACGCGCTATCGGGGGGATTTCGAGGAGCGGCTGAAGGCGGTGGTGACCGAGATGGAGGCCAATCCCGGCGCCATTCTGTTCATCGACGAGATCCATACCGTGATCGGCGCCGGGGCCACATCCGGCGGGGCGATGGATGCGTCCAATCTGCTGAAGCCGGCTCTGGCCCAGGGCACGCTGCGCTGCATCGGCTCCACCACCTATAAGGAGTTCCGCAATTATTTCGAGAAGGACCGCGCCCTGGTGCGGCGCTTCCAGAAGATCGATGTGAACGAGCCTTCGGTGGAGGATGCGGTGAAGATCCTGCGCGGGCTGAAGGGCGCGTATGAGAAGCATCACAAGGTGCGCTACAGCGATGACGCGATCCGCGCCGCGGTGGAGCTCTCGGCCAAATACATCAATGACCGCAAGCTGCCGGATAAGGCGATCGACGTGATCGACGAGGCGGGGGCGGCGCGGATGCTGCTGCCGGAGAATAAGCGCCGCAAGACCGTGACGCTGAAGGATGTCGAGGAGATGGTCTCCAAGATCGCCCGCATTCCCGCCAAGTCCGTCTCCAATGACGATAAGGAGGTGCTGCGGCATCTGGAGCGCGATCTGAAGGGCATGGTGTTCGGCCAGGATGCCGCCATCGAGGCGCTCTCTGCCGCGATGAAGCTCTCCCGTGCCGGCCTGCGCGACCCGGAGAAGCCGATTGGCAATTATCTGTTCTCCGGCCCGACCGGCGTGGGCAAGACCGAGGTGGCGCGGCAGCTGGCCTCGACCCTGGGCATCGAGCTGACCCGGTTCGATATGTCCGAATATATGGAGCGGCATTCGGTGTCGCGCCTGATCGGTGCGCCGCCGGGCTATGTCGGGTTCGACCAGGGCGGCATGCTGACCGATGCGATCGACCAGCACCCGCATTGCGTGCTGCTGCTCGATGAGATCGAGAAGGCGCATCCGGATCTGTTCAACATCCTGTTGCAGATCATGGATCACGGGAAGCTGACCGACCATAATGGCAAGCAGGTGGATTTCCGCAATGTCATCCTGATCATGACGACCAATGCGGGCGCTGCCGACATGCAGAAGCCGGGGATCGGCTTTGGCAAGCAGACCCGGATCGGCGAGGATGAGGAAGCGGTGAAGAAGCTCTTCACCCCGGAATTCCGCAACCGGCTGGATGCGATCATCCCCTTCGCGGCGCTGACGCCGGAGATTGTCGGCCGCGTGGTGGAGAAGTTCGTGATGCAGCTGGAAGCGCAGCTGGCGGACCGGAACGTGACCATCGAGCTGTCCTCGGCGGCCAAGGAGCTGCTGGCCGAGCAAGGCTACGAGCCGCTTTATGGCGCGCGGCCGCTGGGCCGGGTGATTCAGGAGCAGATCAAGAAGCCGCTGGCAGAGGAGCTGCTGTTCGGCAAGCTGGTGAAGGGCGGGGCGGTGAAGGTGAGTGTGAAGGACGGCAAGCTGGCCTTCGACATCTCCGAGGCGCCGGCCCTGGCGCTGCCGAAACCCGAAGCCGAGGGCGACGGGGACGACGAGAAGGCGCCGGAAGAGGTGCACTGAGATTAAAAACGGCGCCGAAAGGCGCCGTTTTTGTGCGGACGTTTTTGGTGCCGCTTTTTTCCAAAAAGCGGCGTTCAGACAAAGGCCGGATCGCCCCCAGAGGGGGCGTCCGGCCTTTGTCTCTCGCGACCCTTTTTTGCAAAAAAGAGTCGCCCCCAAAAAACGCTTACGCCTTGCGCACAAACTCCTGCTTGATGAAATAATCCCCCGCCTCGATCGCATGATCCCCGCTATGCAGCCGGATATTCTTCAGCTTCGTCCCCACCTTCAGCCCGGTGGATGACCCCTTCACCTTCAGATCCTTGATCAGCACCACCGTATCGCCAGCCGCCAGCACGGTGCCGTTGGCATCGCGGATCAGCTCCGCCGCCTCGGTGATCTCGGCGGGCCATTCAAACCCGCACACGTCACAAATATGGGTCTCGCCGGAGAGATGCGTCTCCTCCAGGCTGCATTGCGGGCAGGTTATTTTGGTCATGCGCTGGCTTTAGGCGCGGGGCGGGGGCGCGTAAAGCCTGTCTTGTCCTGAAACGATTTGGCTGGAAGAAGGGCGGCATGTCACGCCTGGTTGCCAATCTGCTCCTGCTCACCGCCGCCTGCCTTTGGGGCGGGGCTTTCGTGGCCCAATCCGAGGCGGGGGCCTGGCTCAATCCGGGCTGGTTTACCGGGCTGCGTTTCGCGCTGGCCTTCCTGGCGGTGTTGCCGCTGGGCCTGTGGGAGGCGCGGCGCGCCCGCCAGAAACTGCGCGGGATGATGGGGCTGGTGGCGCTGGCGGTGATCTTCGCCATCTCTACTTTCCTGCAGCAATGGGCGCTCTCCTTCACCAGCGTCACCCATGCCGGGTTCTTGACCGGGCTTTACGTGATTTTCGTGCCGATGCTGGAGATGCTGGTGCTGCGCCGGGCCGCGCATCCCACCGTTTGGGGCGCGGCGCTGCTGGCGCTGGCCGGAACCTGGTGCCTGGGCGGGCGGATCAGCGGGCTCGGCTTTGGCGACGCGCTGATCATCGTCTCGGCCTTCGGCTTCGCCGCCCAGATCGTGCTGCTGCAACATGTGGGCCGCCATACGGGCCGGCCGGTTGCCGCCGCCCTGGCGCAATCCGCCGCCTGCGTGCTGCTGGGAAGCGGGGCGGGGGCGGTGATGTCGCCGCTGCATCTGGCGGCTATTTATGCCTGCCTGCCGCAGCTGCTCTATGGCGGCATCATCTCCGGCGGGGTGGCCTTTCTGTTGCAGGCGCTCTGCCAGCGCCATACCGGTGCGACCGATGCGGCGGTGATGTTGATGTCCGAATCGCTGTTCGCGGCCCTGTTCGCGGCCCTGCTGCTGCATGAGCGGCTGAGCGAAACCGGCTGGATCGGCTGCGCCTTGCTGTTCGGCGCGCTGGCCCTGGCGCAATTCGGCCCGGCCATCTGGGCCCAGGGCCGCAAAGCGCTGCCCTAAAATAAAGTTATAATTTTAGATAAGCCGAAAATTTGCGGATCGGATTAGGATGAAAATCCTTTCTAGGGGTAGGATGAGAGACGGAGTCAGGGCTCCGAGCTGATTATTTCGCCTTCGGCTCGGACCTCAACCGGCGCTCATGTCAAGCCGTAAAAAAGACTGAGCCTGTTTGCAAAAATACACTGCGTTACAATGCGCTGCCGGGCTTTCATGCCCTCGGGATCCCGGCTTATGTAGGTGTGTCATCCTTACCTAATGTAAGGGGCGCGCGATCTTGCTGCTATAAAAAGACATGGAGTGCTCGCTTTGAACCAGTCCGTCATCGCCAGGCGGCGTTTCCTGCTTGCGTCGGTTTCGCTGATGGCCGCCGTGCCGACCATCGGCTGCGCGCAGAGCTATTCCGGCGCTCTGCCCTGGAGTGCCAACGCAAACGGGTCGCCCAAGCCGGTTGACCCTGCCGGTTGGACCTATTTCACCCCGGAAGAAGTCGCCGTCATCGACGCGCTGGTGGATCGGCTGATCCCCGCCGACGACCTCTCCCCGGGTGGCAAGGATGTCGGCATTACCGTTTATATCGACCGGCAGCTCTCCGGCCCGTTCGGCAATGATAGCTGGTTCTATATGAGCCCGCCTTTCCAGGAAGGCTATCCGGGCCAGGGCGTCCAGAGCCCGGTGACCCCGGCGCAGCGCTATCGCAAGAGCATCGCCGCGCTTGAGGCTTATTGCCACGGCGCCTATGCCGGCAAGGGCTTCGCGCAGCTCCCCGCGGATGAGCAGGACAAGCTGATCGGGCAGATGGAAAAGGGCACGCTGCAGCTGGGCAAGCTCAGCTCTAAGGCCTTCTTCCAGGTGCTCTGGCAGAACACCAAGGAAGGCTTCTTCTCCGATCCGGTCTATGGCGGCAACAAGGACATGGCCGGCTGGAAGATGATCGGCTTCCCTGGCGCGCGCTACGATTACCGCGACTGGGTGACCAAATATAACCAGCCTTTCCCGCTGCCGCCGATCGGCATCAAAACCCACCCCGACTGGTCCTGAGCCCCGAGGAATAGAAACATGGTAAAAACGCTCCCCCGCAAGGATGTGGCGATCGTTGGGCTCGGCTGGACCGGCTCGATCCTCGCTTATGAGCTGACCGGTGCCGGCCTGGATGTGGTCGCCATCGAGCGCGGCGAATGGCGCGACACCGCGACCGATTTCCCGCCCGCCTGGGCGCCGGATGAGCTGCGTTACGGCGTGCGGCTGGATCTGTTCCAGCGCCCGGCCCAGGGCACGGTGACGCTGCGCAATAATATGAGCCAGACCGCCCTGCCGGTGCGCCAGTTCGTCTCCTTCCTGCCCGGCAACGGCGTCGGCGGTGCCGGCGTGCACTGGAACGGGATGACCTACCGTTTCCTGCCGACCGATTTTCAGCTCCGCTCCCACGTGACCCAGCGCTACGGCGCCAAGGCGATCCCGGATGACATGACCATCCAGGATTGGGGCGTCACCTATGAGGAGATGGAGCCCTATTACGACAAGTTCGAGAAGCTGGCGGGCATTTCCGGCAAGGCCGGGAATCTGAACGGCCAGATCCAGGCCGGCGGCAACCCGTTCGAGGGCGCGCGCGCCAGCGAATACCCGACCAAGCCGACCACCCCCACCTACGGCCCCAGCCTGTTCGCCAAGGCGGCCGAGAGCCTGGGCTATCACCCGTTCCATGTGCCCTCGGGCAATCTCTCCGAGAGCTATACCAACCCGCTCGGCGTGACGATGGGCCAGTGCTCCTATTGCGGCTTCTGCGAGCGCTTTGGCTGCGGCAATTACTCCAAATCCAGCCCGCAGACCTGCGTGCTGCCGGCGCTGATGCTGCGCAAGACTTTCGAGGCGCGGACCAAGTGCAATGTCACCCGCATCAATCTCGACAATACCGGCAAGAAGGCCACGGGCGTCACCTATGTCGATGCCAAGGGCGAGGAAGTGTATCAGCCGGCCGATATGGTGCTGGTCTGCAACTTCTCCTTCAACGCCGTGCATCTGCTGATGGTCTCGGGCATCGGCACGATTTACGATCCCAAGACCGGCAAGGGCACGGTTGGCCGCAATTACGCTTATCAGTGCGATTCCGGCGTGGCGCTGCAGCTGCCCGAGGGCACGCATCTGAACAAGTTCATCGCCGGCGGTGCCATCGGCATGGTGATCGACGACTTCAACGGTGACAATTTCGACCATACCGGCCTCGGCTTCATCGGCGGCGGCAATATGGGGGCCACTGTCACTGGCGGCCGGCCGATCCAGCAGCTTTCCATGATGCCCGGCACGCCCAGCTGGGGGGCGGGCTGGAAGAAGGCGGCGAAAGAGAGCTACCAGACCGTGTACGGGCTGGGCGCCCAGGGCAGCTCCTATTCCTACAAGGATTGCTATCTGGATCTCGACCCGACCTACAAGGACCCGTATGGCAGCCCGCTGCTGCGCATGACCTTCGACTGGAAGCCGAACGAGTTGAAGATGTCCGCGTATATCACCGCGAAGCTCGAAGAGATCGCCAAGGCGATGGGGGCGGTTTCCACCCATGCCGCGCCGCGCAAGGGCAATTATGTCGTCACCGTGTACCAGTCCACGCATAATACCGGCGGCGCGGTGATGGGCGATGACCCCTCCACCAGCGTGGTCAATAAATATGGCCAGAGCTGGGACGTGCCGAACGTCTTCGTCTTTGGTGCCGCCTTGTTCCCGCAGAACCATGGCTACAACCCGACTGGCACGGTGGGCGCGCAGGCCTATCTCGGCGCGGACGGGATCGTGAACCAGTATATCAAGAGCCCTGGCGCTCTGCTGCACGTCTGAGGAGAGAGAGAATGAGCCATATGCGTTTCCTCACCCAGGCGGCCGCAATTCTGGGGTTCACCGCGATGTCCGGCATGGCGCTGGCGCAGACCGCGCCGGGCGATGCGCAGACCATCGCCCAGGGCAAATATCTGGCCACGGCCGGAGATTGCGCGGCCTGCCACACCGCCCCCGGCGGCCAGCCGATGGCCGGGGGACTGGCGATCAACACCCCGTTCGGCAAGATCATCTCGCCGAACATCACCCCGGATAAGGAAACCGGCATCGGCAACATGTCCGATGCGGACTTCATCAAGGCGCTGAAGCAGGGGATCGGGCATGACGGGCATCTCTACCCGGCGATGCCCTATGTCTATTACAACAAGGTGCCGGATGATCAGATTTTGGCGATCCGCGCCTATCTCAACACGCTGAAGCCGGTGGACCATAAGGTCGTCTCCGATCAGCTGCCCTTCCCGTATAATATCCGCGCCGCGATGATCGGCTGGAACCTGCTGTTCTTCCCCGATAAGGGGGATTTCAAGCCGGATGCCAGCCAGTCCGCCGCGTGGAACCGGGGCGCCTATCTGGTGCAGGGGCTGGAGCATTGCGCCGCCTGCCATACGCCGAAAAACGCGCTGGGCGGCGATGAGACCGACCATGAATTCCAGGGTTATATCGTGGACGGCATGAATGCGCCGAACATCACCGCCTCCTGGAACGGCATCGGCTCCTGGAGCGTGCAGGATATCGCGGATTATCTGAAGACCGGCCATAATAAATACGCTGTCGCTTCCGGCCCGATGGCGGAGGCGGTGAAGAACTCCACCTCGCAGCTGACGGATGCGGATGTGAAGGCGATGGCCGTCTATATCAAATCCCAGGCGGGGGCGCGCGGCAACGCCCCGGCCCCGGTGGCCGCCACCGATCCGGCGATGCTTGCCGGCGCAAAAATCTACAGCGATGAATGCGCCGCCTGCCATACCGGGAGCGGCATGGGCAAGGAAGGCATCTTCCCGGCTCTGGTGAAGAGCCCGGTGGTGCAGGCCGACAAGCCGGCGACGCTGATCGGCATCGTGCTGCATGGCGGCCATGGCGTGGGCATGCCCACCGCGCCGACCGCCCCGGCGATGCCCGCCTTCGGCTGGCTGTTGAGCGATCAGCAGATCGCGGATGTGGCCACCTATGTCCGCAATGGCTGGGGCAATGCCGCGCCCGCCGTGACCGCGGATGAGGTGAGCAAGGCCCGCGCGGTCAAGAGCAACTAGAGCAATATGTGTTCAGGTTGACGCGCCAGCGTCAAAATAAACACATGAAATTGCTCGCTAAAACAAAAGCTAGAGCATCAAGCTAAAAGCTTGATGCTCTAAGCGCCCGGCTCGTAAAATGATGAAAACGCCCGGCTTCGGCCGGGCTTTTTTTCGCCTGGAAAGCCGCCGGCGGCGATACCATCTATAGGCTCTGACCAAACGTCACTCACGCAAGCGCAAAGGGGACGAGCATGGTGACAGAACAGCTAAGCCGCGCCGGATGGGGCGCCTATTTCGATCAGCTTTCCAAGAGCTTGCCGCAGGCCGATGCGGAACTGCGGATTTCCTCGCAGCAGCTGGGCAGTCAGCTGGAAGCGGACTGGATGAAGCTGAACGGCATCAGCTTCGATCATCATAACGACATCATCGTGATCTCGATGCAGGGGCTGGAACATATCATCCACGCACCCGCCACCGCCTATGCCCAGCTCGAAAGCGGGCGGGTGGAAAATCTGGAAATCACCGATGCCCAGGGCGAGCGCTGCCTGCTGCATTTGCGCTGGCCGCGCGCGGGCAAGGATGTGGACGAGGTGATCGACGAGGCCGGGGAGGAGACATTTCCGGCGAGTGATCCGCCACCCTGGGCCGGGGCATGATCTAGCCGCCGGCGGGAGGCTCCGGTAATCTCGTTGGCATGACGGATCTAACTCCTTGTGACTGCGGCTCCGGGCTGCGGCGTGTACGCTGTTGTGGCCTGGACCTTGCCGAACTGGCGCCGGCTTCGGCGCATCTTGTCCTTTCACCTGTGATGAGCCAGGCGGAGGAGCACTTTGCTGCGGGCGATTTTGCCGCGGCGGAGCAGGCGGCGTTGCAGGTTTTGGAGCTTGCTCCGGGACGCGAGGATGCGCTGCTGCTGCAGGCCCGGCTCTGCCGCCAGCTCGGGCGCAGCAAGGCCGCCGAGGCGCTGCTGCGCCGGGCGGTGGCGTTGAACCCGAATCATTTCTGGGCCACCAACGACCTCACCTTGCTGCTGCTGGCGCAAGGCGCGCTGGCCGAGGCCGAGGGCCATGCCCGCAACACCATCCGCATCGCCCCGCAAAACCCGCAGGCGCATAATCTGATGGGGCTGGTGCTGACCGAGGCCAACCGGCCGCAAGTGGGCGAATATCATTACCGCCAGGTGCTGGCGCTGACCGCGCGCGATGAGCCGGTGACCTGGGCCAATCTGGCCTGGAATCTGAAAGCCCAGGGCCGCATCGATGAGGCGCGGGCGCTGTATCAGCGCGCCATCGCCGCGCCGCCGCCGGTGCAGCAGACCTATCTCGGCTATGCCAAGATGGAGGAGGCGGACCGCAAATTCGAGCGGGCGCTGGAGATATTGGACGAGGCTGAAAAGCTGTTTCCCGGCACAGCCTCGATGCGGCTGACCCGCGCCACCGTGCTGGCGCGGCTGGGCCAGCATGAGGCGGCGCTGGCGCTGCTGAACGCGCTGGAGCAGGGCGGCGGCCAGCTGGGGCCCTCCGAGCTTTCCGAAAAAGGCCGGCTGCTGGAGCGCATGGGGCTGCATGACGAGGCCTTCGCCTGTTTCGATGAGGGCAAAAAACGCGCTTTGGCCGCCGGCGCGCGGCCTTATATGGCGGCGCAGGCGGGCGATCTGGTGGCGCGGCTGCAGGGGTTTTTCTCCGCCCGGCGTCTGGCCACCCTGCCGGTGGCGCAGGCGCGTTTGGATATGCCACAGCCGGTGTTCATTCTCGGCTTCCCGCGTTCCGGCACGACGCTGATCGAGCAGACGCTTTCGGTGCATCCGCAGATCGCCGCCGGCGATGAGCTGCCCTTCATCAACGACATCACCCAGATCATGCCGCGCCTGTTGGCAAGTCCGCTGAATTATCCAGAGGCTTTGGCGGAGTTGTGGATGGGCGACCAGCGCGACGGGCTGGAGGAGCTGCGCGACTATTATTTGCGCCGCGCCGCCAAGGCGGGGATATTCAAGGAGGGAGCGGGATTTTTCACGGATAAGATGCCGTTGAACGAGACCCATATGGGGCTGATCTCGCTGCTCTTTCCGCAGGCGCCGCTGGTGCATGTGATCCGGCATCCGCTGGATGTGGTGTTGTCGGTCTATTCCAACTATCTCACCCACGGCTTTTGCTGCGCCGCCGAGCTGGAGAGCGCGGCCCGGCATTATATGCTGATCTTCAATCTGATCGAGCATTATAAAGCGAATTTGCGGATGCGCTATCTGCCGGTGCGCTATGAGGAGATGGTGGTGGACCAGGAGGCGCAGGTGCGCAGGATCCTGGATTTCATCGGTGTTGGGTTTGATCCGCGCTGCCTCGCGTTTGAACGCAATACACGCTATGCGCGCACCGCCTCCTACGCGCAGGTGACGGAGAGATTATATGACCGCTCGCGCTATCGCTACCAGCATTATCTGAAACATCTCGGGCCAGCGCTGGATATTTTGCGGCCGGCGATTGAGCTTCTGGGCTATGAAGTCGAGGGGGCGGCGTAAGCAAACGCCGCCCCGCGTTTCGGTTACTGCACCAGGCGCAGTTTCGGGCGGCGCGCCAGGATCAGATTTTCATAGACATTCACGTAATCCTGCGCCATGCGGCGGGCGGAAAAGCGCGCCTCGAAGCGCCGGCGGATGCGCGCGCGGTCGAGCTGGTCCGCCGCCTTCAGCGCCTGCGCCGCCTCGTCCTCGTTATTGACGATGAAGCCGGTGACGCCATGTTCGATGATTTCCGGCACCGAGCCATGGCCATAGGCGATCACCGGGGTGCCGCAGGCCATCGCCTCGATCATCACCAGGCCAAACGGCTCCGGCCAGTCGATCGGCATCAGCAACGTCTTCGCGCCGGAGAGGAACGCGGATTTATCGCGGTCGCCAATCTCGCCGATCAGCTCGGCATCTTTGCCCAGCATGGGAGCGATCTGTTCGGCGTGGTAATCGGCATCGACGGCATCCACCTTGGCGGCGAGCTTCAAAGGAATCCCAGCGGCCCGGGCGATGCGAATGGCGCGGTCGGCGCGCTTCTCCGGGCAGATGCGGCCGAGGAAGGCGGCATAATCGCGTGGCCTATCCAGCGGTTTCAGCAAATTCAGCGGCAGGCCGTGATGCACGGTGGCGATGAAATTCGCGTCCTTCAGCGGCGTTGCCTGGGAGTCCGAGATTGAAACCAGGTTCTGCGCCGGCAGGCCGGCATAGACCGGGTTCAGTTCCGGCAGATCCAGCCTTCCATGCAAAGTCGTGATAAACGGCGTGGTCTGCCGTGCGAACAAGGAGGCCGGCATATAGTCGATATGGAAATGCAGAATGTCGAAATCGCTGGCGCGTTCATAAACTTTTTCCAGCAGCAGGAATTGCGGCGCCATCCGGTCGCGCAGGGATTTATCCAGGCGCAGCGCCTGCGGCCAGACGGCTTCCAGCTTCGCGTCGGTGAAGGAATCGCCGCTGGCGAACAGGGTCACGTCATGGCCCATGGCCACAAGCTCTTCCGTGAGGAAGGAGACAACACGCTCGGTTCCACCATAGAGTTTCGGCGGCACCGCCTCATGCAGAGGCGCAATCTGGGCAATACGCATTCTTTCGGCCCTTTCTTCGGCAATGGAGAAATGCTGCGCCGCATAATCCAGCTTGATGTGTCATCAATAAGGCACAATCTGCTGGCATATGTCGGAAGCCATGAATCAGATGATGGAAAATCCTAAAGATTTTTTAACGCCAACTGAACGGCAGCCAGCGCGCTTTCTGTGGCGCGCGGTCTCGCGCCACGGATTTGCGCATCTTGTCGTGTTGGCCTCGGTACTTGCCGGTGTCGGCTGTTCCGTGGCCTCGCAATATGCGGTGAAAAATCTGGTGGATGTGATGGCGCGGCATCAGACCCAGGCGGTATGGGGCGCGTTCGCGGCGCTGGCCGGGCTGATCGCGGTGGATAATCTCTCCTGGCGCCTTGGCGGCTGGGTCTCGGCGAAAACTTTCGTGGAAGTCACCGGGGATTTAAGAAAATTCCTGTTCAACCATGTGCTCGGCCATTCCACCGGATTCTTCGTCAGCCGGCGCGCGGGCATGCTTGCGGGGCGGATTTCCGCCACCGGCAATGCGGTGTTTCGCATCGAGAGCGTGATCACCTGGAATGTGCTGCCGCCTTTGGTGGCGGTGCTGGGCTCGGTGATCATGATCGGCTTTGTCGTCCCGGCGATGGGGCTGGCCTTGGTCGCGGTGTCCCTGGCGCTGGGCGCGGTGCTGGGGCGCATGGCCTGGAAGGGCCGGCATCTCAACAGCCATTATGCCGAGGCCGCCGCCGCGGTGGACGGGCAGATTGTCGATGTGATCAATAATGCCGGGGTGGTGCGGGCCTTTGGCGCCACGCTGCGCGAGGCGCGGCAATTCGAGCGCGAGGTGGGTGGCGAAATGCAGGCCCGCCGCCGCAGCCTGCGCTATCTGGAAAAAATCCGCCTCGCCCATGCGGTGACCACGGCGGTGCTCACCGCCGGGCTGCTCTATTGGGTCATCGCCCGCTGGCAGGCGGGGCTGGCCAGTGCCGGTGATGTGGTGCTGGTGGTGAGCCTGGGCTTTACCGTTCTGCACGGCACCCGCGACCTCGCCGTGGCGCTGGTGGATATGGTGCAGGACTGGGCGCGGCTGGCCGAGGCGCTGCGGGCCTTGCTGATCCCGCATGACATGCCCGAGCCGGCCAGTGCCGCCGAGCTGGAGGCGCCGCGCGGGGCGGTGAGTTTCCGCAAGGTCAGCTTCGGCTATGGCGGGGCCGCGCCGGTGCTGCGCGGCATCGATCTGGAGATCAAGGCGGGCGAGCATGTCGGGCTGGTCGGCAAGTCGGGCTCCGGCAAATCCAGTCTGCTGGCGCTGCTGCAGCGCCAATATGACCCGGCCAGCGGCGAGATCCTGATCGATGGCCGCGATGTGTCGTCCCTGAAAAAGCTGAGCCTGGCCGGGGCGATCTCGGTGGTGTCGCAGGATGTGCAGATGTTCCATCGCTCGGTGCTGGAGAATATCCGCTACGGCAAGCCGGAGGCGAATGTCGCGGAGGTGCGCGCCGCCGCCCGCGCCGCCTATGCGGAGGATTTCATCGACGCGCTGCCCGATGGCTATGAGACGATGGTGGGTGAGCGCGGCCTGCGCCTCTCCGGCGGCCAGCGCCAGCGCCTGGCCATCGCCCGGGCGTTTCTGCGCGACAGCCCGATTCTGCTGCTGGATGAGGCGACCTCGGCGCTGGATTCGGAGTCCGAGGCGACGGTGCAGATGGCGCTGGCCCGGCTGGCGCAGGGGCGCACCGTCATCGCGGTGGCGCACCGGCTCTCCACCTTGCGGGATTTCGACCGGATTGTGGTGATGCAGGAGGGGGTGATCCTGGATCAGGGCGCGCCGGACGATCTGGCCAGCCGCCCTGGCCCGTACCGGGACATGCTGGCGCTGCAGCTGCAGGCGGCTTGAAGCCTGGGCCCGATCCTGGCCCCGATCCTGGGCCCCGATCGCCAAAAGCCAAGCCGCGCGCGGCGGCTTTGCGGGTCAGGCTTTGAAATGTTCCTTCAGCCGGGGCATCAGCTCGACCAGATTGCAGGGCCGGTGCCGGGCATCCAGCTGGAAGCGCAGAATATCGTCCCAGCCATCCTTCACCGCCCCGGTGGAGCCGGGCAGGGCGAAGAGATAGGTGCCGTTGGCCACCCCGCCCAAAGCGCGGGACTGCATGGTGGAGGTGCCGATCTTGGCGTAGGAGAGCATGCGAAACAGCTCGCCGAAGCCCTCGATCTTTTTCTCCAGCACGCGCTCGAAGGCTTCCGGGGTGACATCCCGGCCAGTGACGCCGGTGCCGCCGGTGGTGATGACAACATCCACCGCCGGATCGGCGATCCAGCCGCGCAAGGCGGCTTCGATCAGCCCGGCATCGTCCTTGATGATGGCGCGGCCCGCCAGCTCGTGGCCGGCCTCCTTCACCCGGGCCGCCAGCGCGTCGCCGGAGGTGTCGTTTTCGGCGGTACGCGTGTCCGAAATCGTGGCGATGGCGATGCGCACCGGCAGGAAGGTCCGGCTTTCGTCGATGCGGCTCATTGCGCGTCGGCGGTCTGCACCGCTTGCGGCGCCGGGCTGAAATCCTGCAGCCTGGGGAAATCGCCCTCCGCCAGCACATTGAGGCTACGCGGCTTCAGCCCGATCTCTTCCGAATAGAGCCAGCTATCGGCCAGCACCTGACGCACGAAGCGGCGGGTCTGGTCGTTGGGGATGGTCTCGATGAAGAGCAGCGGGTCGGAATCGTCCTTGATCGCGCTGTACCAGGCCGAGGCCGCGCCCGGCCCGGCATTGTAGCTGGCCAGGATGGCCAGCAGATTATCCTGAATCCCCGGCTGGCTGCCGAGATATTTCAGATAGGCCTGGCCCAGCGCCAGATTGGCGGAGGGATCGTTGATCGAGCCGGTCACACCTTCGGCGGCGCGCATGGTGGCGGCGGTCTGCGGCATCAGCTGCATCAGCCCGCGCGCGCCCACCGGGGAGGTGGCGTGGGCGTCAAAGCCGGATTCGGTGCGGGCGAGGGCGTAGATCAACGCCGGATCGACGCTGAAGCCGCCTTGCGGATGCATGGCGGGCAGCGGCAGCCGGGCGCCGGCGATCTCGTCCACCGGGCTTGGCATGGTGCCGGCGATGGCGATGGTGACATCCACCATGCCCGCCCGCGCCGCCACGGCCATCACCGAGCGGCTGAGGCCCGGCGTCGCCTTCATCTGCGGCCAGAGGGCGCGCAGGGCGGTCTCGGCCTCGTCGTTGAGGCCGAGCTGCAGCAGCTCGAAAGCCAGATGCCCGTCCGGCAGCGAGTCGACCGCGGTGGCGTCGGCTTCGGTCAGCGTCGCGGAGATGCCGGTGGGGCCGAAACCCTGGCCGAGCAGCCGGCCGGCCAGCATGCCATAGAAGGTGTCGGCGGCCCAGCTCGCCTGGTGCAGCCAGTCCAGATACTGGTCCGGCTGCTGCAGGCGCAGCGCCGCGCGGGCGGCCCAGAAGGCGCTGGCGGCGCGGTCATCGTCGGAAATGCCCGACAAGCCGGCACTCTTGCGGAAATCATCGGCGGCCGCCTGGATATTATTGGCCTTCCAGGCGGAGAGGCCGGCCGTGAAGCCACGGCGCCAGCTGGCCGCATCCGGCGCCAGAGCCGGCCGCGCGGCAGCACCGGCGGTGAGGGTTTGCTCGGGCAGCAGGGCCAGATGCGGGGCGGCCGGCAGCGCGGCGCGCGCCAGCTTATGCTGCATCAGCTCGTAAATCGCCGGGGCGTCCGGGCTGTTTCTGTATTTCGCCCACCAGGCGGTCAGCTCGGCCGGCTTGGTGATGTAGTTGCTGCTGAGATAGCGGATGGCCAGCACGCTGCCGACCAGCCCGTCATCGGACACCCGCGCCAGCATCTTGTCGGACGCGGCGAAATCCCCCGCCTTCTGCAAGGAGAGGGCGCGTTGATAGAAAGCCACATCGCTCGGGGAGAGCGGTTGCGGCAATGCCACCTCGACACCGCCAGGAGGCGTGTTTCGCGGCACGGCATAAGCTACAGATTCCCCGTTGGTGCCGGCGGCCGGCTGTGTGGGGGGCGTCGTCGATCCCTGGCCTTGTCCCAAATCAGAGGACTTCGCGAACGCCTGCGCATGCAACGCACAGGTGAAAGCAAAAACGGACACGCCAGCAAGCGCCGCACGCGTCACGTTCAGGCGGGAGAGCGTTTTGATGGCTCCTCGCATAAGCGAGGGAGGTACACATGAAGAAAGGGTGACGCAAGCCTTAAACGCGGCGACGGGCCGCTCAATTAAGGCAGCCACAGGCTTTCACCACATTTTTGCCATACTCGCCATTGGTTTTCCAGAGATCGTTGTCAGAGCAGCTTGTTAAAAAATAGTTATCAGATATGCGCTGAAAGCTGGTCTCGCAGGCTCAGAAGGTCGTGCCAGGCGGCGCGTTTGGCGATGGGGGTGCGCAGCAGATAGGCCGGGTGGTAGCTGGGCAGGAGTCGCAGCGGCGCGGGCAGGCCCTCGATGCTCACCTGCTGCCATTTGCCGCGAAGCCTGGTGATGCCGCCTTGCGCCTGGGCGCCGAGCAGGGCTTTCGCCGCCACCGCCCCCAGGCTGAACAGCAAGGAGGGGCCGACCAGCGCGATCTGCCGGTGCAGGAAGGGCAGGCAGAGCGCGATTTCCGATTCGGTCGGGGTGCGGTTGCCCGGCGGGCGCCAGGGCACGGCATTGATGATCCGTACCTGGGTGCGGTCCAGCCCGATCGAGCCCAGCATCTTGTCCAGCAGCTGCCCGGCGGGGCCGACGAAGGGGCGGCCGATACGGTCCTCCTCCGCGCCCGGGGCTTCGCCGACCAGGATCAGCCGGGCATCGGGCGTGCCATCGGCAAAGACCAGCTGGGTGGCGGTATCGCGCAGGGCGCAGCCGGCGAAGCCACGCATCGCCGCTTCCAGCGCCTCCAGATTGTCGCAGCCGGCGGCAAGGCGCGCGGCCTCCTCCGGCCCGGCCAGAAGCGGCGCGGCGGCGGCGCGCGGCGGGCGGCGTTGGGGCAGGGGGGGCGGTGCTGCGGCCGGCGAGGGGGCGTGGGCGCGGATCTGCGGGGCGTCCAGCAACGCCTCGTCCGCCCCCCATTCCCATTGCAGCCTCAGCGCCTCAAGCAACTCCATGTCCAATTCATTATCTTGAGCGTGCCCGCCCCGCCACCCTGCTTTGCCCCTTTACTCGCCGGTAGATTTTTCAGTAGACGGGCAGAACTGGTACATAACAAAGGACGCGATCATGTCGGACGAGGCGCTGCCGCGTGAGGCTATGGAATTCGATGTGGTGGTCGTGGGGGCTGGGCCTGGCGGTCTCTCTTGCGCGATCCGGCTGAAACAGCTCAACCCCGAGATTTCCGTCTGCGTCGTCGAGAAGGGCTCGGAGATCGGCGCGCATATTCTCTCCGGCGCGGTGCTGGAGCCGCGCGCGCTGAAAGAGCTGATCCCGGATGTCGATCCCGGGCTGATCCCGCTGGCCACGCCGGTGAGCGCGGATGAATTCCTGATGCTGACCCCGGATGGGGCGCGCAAGCTGCCGACCCCGCCGCAGATGCATAATGAGGGCAATTACATCGTCTCGCTCGGCAATGTCGTGCGCTGGCTGGGCCAGCAGGCCGAGGAGCTGGGGGTGGAGATCTATCCCGGCTTCGCCGCCGCGGAGACGCTGATCGAGAATGGCCGCGTCGTCGGAGTCGCTACCGGGGATATGGGCATCGGCAAGGATGGCGAGCCGACCGACAATTATGCCCGCGGCATGGAGCTGCGCGCCACCTACACGATTTTCGCCGAGGGCTGCCGCGGCTCGCTGACCAAACAGCTGGAGACGAGCTTCAATCTTCGCGAGGGCGTGGACCCGCAGACCTACGGGCTGGGGATCAAGGAGCTGTGGGAGGTGAAGCCGGAAAAATTCCGCAAAGGGCTGACCCAGCATTCCATCGGCTGGCCGCTGGACAATGCCACCTATGGCGGCTCCTTCCTGTATCATTTTGGTGAGAACCTGGTCGCGGTCGGGTTTGTCATCGGGCTGGATTATAAGAATCCGTATCTCTCGCCCTTCCAGGAATTCCAGCGCTTCAAGACCCATCCGGCGATCGCGCCGACCTTTGAAGGGGGCAAGCGGATTTCCTATGGCGCGCGCGCGATCAATGAAGGCGGCTTCCAGTCTTTGCCGAAGCTGGCTTTCCCCGGCGGGGTGATGATCGGCTGCGCGGCGGGCACGCTGAATGTGCCGAAGATCAAGGGCACGCATACGGCGATGAAGTCCGGCATGGTCGCGGCGGAAGCGATTGTGGAAGCCTTTGCGGCGGACAAGCCGGATACGCTGAGCGCCTATCCGCAAAAGCTGGAGGCGAGCTGGGTGTGGCCGGAGCTGCATCAGGTGCGCAATATCCGCCCCGGCTTTGCCAAGTTCGGGCTCTATGGCGGACTGATCAACGCGGCGCTGGAAACCTATGTGTTCAAGGGCAAGGCGCCCTGGACGCTGAAGAACCATGCCGATTACAGCCAGCTGAAGAAGGCCAAGGATTGCACGCCGATCGACTACCCCAAGCCCGATGGCAAGCTGACCTTCGATCGCCTCTCCTCGGTGTTTCTCTCCAACACCAATCATGAGGAAAACCAGCCGGCGCATCTGACGCTGCTGGATCCGGCGAAGGCGATCAGCGTCAATTATAACGAGTATGCCAGCCCGGAGACGCGCTATTGCCCGGCTGGCGTTTATGAGATCGTCGGGGTGGAGGCGAATGCGCCGCAGCTGCAGATCAACGCGCAGAATTGCGTGCATTGCAAAACCTGCGACATCAAGGACCCGACCCAGAACATCAACTGGGTGGTGCCGGAAGGTGCGGGCGGGCCGAACTATCCGGGCGGCATGTAGGCCAAAGGTTTTGGCGCCGCCTGGTCTGGGTCGGGATTGCGGCGAGACATTCGGGGGCGATGGCGCCATCGCCCCGGGTAAAACCCCAGCCCGAGAGCCTCATGCTTGAGGCTCTCGCTTTGGTATGAGCGGGCAGTTTGAGGTGTTCATCCTGACTGACGCTGGCGCGTCAATCCAAACGCCTACTACTCTAACGCAAAATCTCGGTGCCGGGTGCCAGTTCCGGCATCGCGCCGCTGGACGACATCAGCGGGGCAGGGGCGTGCTTTTCTGGCCTGGCACGCGGCGCGGCACGGTGCGCCACCCGATGCGCCACCTGCTGATGATGCTCTGGCTTATGGACGGCTTTCGGCTTGGCCGGGGCGGCGGATGGTGTCACCGGCTCCGCCACCTCGGTCGCTTCCGGTCGGGCCCAGGGCAGGCTGCCGGCCGGGAAGCGGGCGACGGCCGGGGTGATGACCGGCGTCTCCGGCACGGCGGCGGGCGCCTGGGTGAGGAGCGGCGCCGGCAGGGCTGGCGGGGCGGGCCGAAGCGGGCGCGGCGCCGGCGCGGGGCTGGGCGCGGGAACCGGCAGCGCCACGCTCCGCGGCACCGGCGCCTGCATTGCCACCGGCGCGGTCTGCGGCGCGGCAGGGGCCAGTGAAGCGGTCTGGTCGGCCGGCGCCAGGCTGGCCTGGGCGGCAGGGGCGTTCAGCAATTGCTGATAGGCGGCAACCGCGCTGCGCGCTTGGTCCGGCGGGAGATCATTGGCCAGCACCTGCCGCGCCTCATCGGCCCGGCCGCTGCCGACCAAAGCCAGCGCGTAATCGGCGCGGATTTTCGGGGTGGCGTTATCCGAGATCGCCAGCGGGCCGAGATATTGCAGCGCATCGGCGCTGTTGCCGGACAGCGCCAGCGCCATGCCGAGATTGACCTCGGTGGCGATGTTCCCGGGGGCGAGCAGCAGCGCCTGCTGCAGCGGCGCCACCGCCCCGGCGGCGTTGCCGCTGAGCGCGCGGGCCACGCCGAGATCGCTCTGCGCATCGGCGTTTTGCGGGTCGTCCGCCACCGCGGCGGCGAAGGCGCGCTCCGCCTCCGGCGCGTTGCGGCGGATCAGGCAGCGGCCGATTCCGGTCTGGGCTTCGGAGGAGCGCGGGTTCTGCCCCAGCGCCAGCCTGTAGGCGGCGATGGAATCCTCGCAGCGATCCATCGCGTAATAGGCCGCGCCCTCGTGATACAGCGCCTGCAGGTCGTGCGGGTTCTGCGCCAGGGTGGATTGCGCGATTTTCAGCGCCATCTGCGGATTGCCGCCGGCGATGGCGGCATCGGCGACGTTGAGCGTGTCATTGCCCGGGGCGAACTGGCTGGTCTGCTGCGGCGTCGCGCAGGCGCCAAGCATCAGGCAGGCCGCGCCGGCCAGGCCTAGGCGCAGCAAATTAGGGCGCCGTGGCGAGCAGCAACCAGTAGGCAGATTTCTGTGCATCGCGTTTCACTCCGCTCCCCGTCGAGAGAGCCTGGCTCAGGCTGAACTGGGCGGGCTTGTTGCCTTGCGCGGCGGCGCGCTGCCACCAATAGGCCGCCTTGCCCGGGTTGGCCGGCACCCCGGCGCCATAGGCATAGGCGTTGCCAAGCGCATCCTGGGCGTCGGCATTGTTGCGTTCGGCGGCTTTCTGCCACCATTGCGCGGCCAGAACGTCGCTCTGCGGCACGCCATAGCCATGGGCGTAGTAATTGCCGAGATTGAACTGCGCCTTCACATTGCCCTGCTGCGCGGCGGCGGTGAAATATTGCGCCGCCTTGGTATAATTCTGCTTCACGCCCAGCCCGGCATTGTAATTATAGCCCAGGCTGTTCTGCGCCTCGGCATTGCCCGCATCGGCGGCCTTGGCGAACCATTCGCTGGCCTTGGCGTCGTCCTTGGGTACGCCGGTGCCGTTGGTATAGGCGTTGCCGAGGGCCAGCGCCGCGTCGGGATTGCCCTGATCGGCGGCCTTGGCGAACCAGTAATCGGCGGCCTGGGCATCGGCGGGCACGCCGGTGCCGGTCTGGTACATCACCGCCAGGCGATATTGCGCATCCTCATTGCCCAGAGGTGCCGCGCGGCCATACCAGCTGGCGGCGGTGGCATAATCCTGCGGCACGCCATGGCCAGTGTAATAGGCATCGCCCATCGCGGCCAGCGCGTCGGCGGAGCCGGCGGCGTTGGAGGGCGAGGCGTTCGGGTTCGGGGCCGGCGGCACGATGGCGGTGGCGTCGGGCGCAGGCTGCGGCGCGGCGGCAGGCTGCGGCGGGGCGGGCGGCTGGGCAGGGGGCAGCGCGCAGGCGGAGAGGCCGAAAAAGGCCAGGAATGCTGCGCTAGCCGGGATTGGTCTCGTCTTCGAACCCATTCGTTGAAACTCTCCCGGCGTCATTCGTAAAAGCCTGAATTTAAGCGACAATGTTTGTTCTATCCGAAACCGCCAGCATTCGACAATCTTAGGGCGCAACAAATCTGCGTGTTTCCCGCGATTTTTATTTGGGCGGGAACCGGCTATGCAAACGCCATGAGCATACGCATTGGCATCGCCGGTATTTCCGGCCGCATGGGGATTTATCTGGCGCAGGAAGCCGCCGCCGCCGCTACCCTCTCCGGCGGTACCAGCCGCTCCGGCATGGCCCCGCCGGGCGCCTCGCATTTCCCGGACATCACCGCGCTGGCGCGGGAGTCGGACGTGGTGATCGATTTCACCCATGCCAGCACGGTGCGGGAGCACGCCGCGGCCCTGGCGCAGACCGAGACCCCCTGGGTGCTGGGCACCACCGGCTATGGCACGGCGGACGAGGCGGCGATCGCCGCGGCGGCGCGGACGATCCCGGTGATCGCATCTGCGAATTTCTGCACAGGCGTCAATCTGCTGCTGCTGCTGGCCGAGAAGCTCGGCCACGCGCTGCCCGCCAGCCAGTATGACGCCGAGATCCTCGAGATGCATCACCGCCAGAAGGTGGATGCGCCCTCCGGCACCGCCCTGGCCATCGGCCATGCGGTGGCGGCCGGGCGCGGGGTGAAGCTGGCGGATGTCATCGTCTCCGGCCGCGATGGCCATACCGGCCCGCGCCAGGATGGCGAGATCGGCTTCGCGACCTTGCGCGGCGGCCAGATCATCGGCTCCCACACGCTGAGCTTCACCGCCGGGGATGAGCAGATCAGCCTCACCCACCATGCCTTCGACCGCAAGGTCTTCGCCTCCGGCGCGGTGCGCGCCGCACTCTGGGTGCATGCGCAGCCGGCAGGGCTGTATGGCATGAAGGATTTCTTGAAACTTTAGACAGTTTATCCAAAGGCCGGAATCTTCTCCGGCGCCTGGGATTTTCCAAAAATCCCGCCCAGTTTTCCCGCTTTTGCGAAAGCGCCGTGCCAATGCGGGCTTGGCGGGTGGGGCGATACGGCAAACGCGCCAAGCATAGGGGCGGCGTGGCATATTGACCCCAGCCCCCCGATGCGCCATCCGGACCGCGCCGTTGCCGACTGACCGGTCTGCAACACCAAGTCATACGGGGGTTTTACATGCGCGATCGCGGAGAGTTTCTGTTCACCTCTGAGTCCGTGTCCGAGGGTCATCCGGACAAGGTTGCCGACCGGATTTCGGATACCGTCGTCGACGCCTATCTGGCGGCCGACCCTTACGCGCGCGTGGCCTGCGAAACGCTGGTGACCACCAACCGCATCATCCTGGCCGGCGAGGTGCGCGGGCCGGACAATATCACCAAGGAATATCTGGCCCATCTGGCCCGTCTGGCGGTGCATGATATCGGCTATGACCAGGAGGGCTTCTCCTGGAAGAATGCAGAGATCTCCGTGCATCTGCACGCCCAGTCCGCGCATATCGCGGTGGGCGTGGATGCCGCCGGCAACAAGGATGAGGGGGCGGGCGACCAGGGCATCATGTTCGGCTATGCCAGCTCCGAGACCAAGGCGCTGATGCCGGCCCCGATCTATTATTCCCATCTGATCCTGCGCCGCATCTCCGAGCTGCGCCGCGCCGCCGACAGCCAGGTCAAGGGCCTGCTGCCGGACGCCAAGAGCCAGGTGACGCTGAAATATGTCGACGGCAAGCCGGTGGGGGCGACCTCCGTGGTCGTCTCCATCCAGCACGAGCCGGGCTACAGCCCGGAGAAGGTCAAGGAGATGCTCCGCCCGATCGTCAAGGCGGCGCTGCCCGAGGGCTGGATGCCGGAGGACAAGGAATTCTACGTCAACCCGACCGGCATCTTCGAGATCGGCGGCCCGGATGGCGATTGCGGCCTGACCGGGCGCAAGATCATCGTCGACACCTATGGCGGCGCGGCCCCGCATGGCGGCGGCGCCTTCTCCGGCAAGGACCCGACGAAGGTTGACCGCTCCGCCGCGTATGTCTCGCGCTATCTGGCGAAGAACGTGGTCGCCGCCGGCCTAGCCGAGCGCTGCACGCTGCAGCTCTCTTATGCCATCGGCGTGTCGCAGCCGCTGTCGCTCTATGTCGATCTGCACGGCACCGGCAAGGATGTCGACGAGGACAAGGTGGCGAAGACCCTGCGCGAGCTGGTCAACCTGACCCCGCGCGGCATTCGCGAGCATCTGCAGCTGAACCGCCCGATCTATGTGCCGACCTCCGCCTTCGGCCATTTCGGCCGCACCCCGGATGACGAGCTGGGCACCTTCACCTGGGAGAAGACCGACCTGGTGCCGGCGCTGAAGAGCGCCTTCGGGCGTTAATAGAAGTTTCCAGGGAAAGAGTGGGGGCTTTTTGAAAAAAGCCCCCACACCCCCAAAAACTTTTGCGACTTTTGGCCTGGGGCGTTTGCCCTGGGCCGTTGCTTTTTGAGGCCCCATGACCCCCGAAGACGCCCCGCCGGGCTGGCTGCGCGCCGCGCCTTTCCTGTTCCTGATGCTGTGGTCGGCCGGGTTTCCAGTCTCCAAGACCGGCATCCAGTACGCCGCCCCCTTCACCTTCCTGGCGGTGCGTTATGCGCTGGCGCTGGCGGTGCTGGTGCCGGTCGCGCTCTGGCTGCGCCCGGCGCTGCCCAAACAGCGCATCGCCCTGCTGCATGTCGCGGTGGTCGGGTTCTGCATCCAGACCATCTATTTCGGCATGTGCTACGCCGCCTTCGCGCGCGGCACCTCCGCCGGGGTGGTGGCGCTGGTGGTGTCGCTGCAGCCGCTGCTGGTCGGCGTGCTCGCCCCTTTGCTGGTGCGCGAGCGCATCGGCGCCAAAGGCTGGGCCGGGCTGGGGCTGGGCTTCTGCGGGGCCGCCATCACCATTCTCGGCTATGGCGAAACCGGGCATATTTCGCCGCTGGGCGTGATCTTCTCCATCGGCGCGCTGCTCGGCATGGTGGCCGCGACCCTCTATGAGAAGCGCTTTTCCACCGGCATGCACCCGGTGGCGGCGAATATCGTGCAATATGTGGTCGGGCTGGTCACCACGCTGCCCTTCGCGCTGCTGCATTTCAGCCTGCATCTCACCACGCCGTTCATCGCCAGCATGGCCTATCTGGTCATCGGCAATTCGCTGATCGCGATCTCGCTTTATATCGCCATGCTGCGCTTTGGCGCCGCCTCGCAGGTTTCGGCCTTGTTCTATCTGGTGCCGCCGGTCTCCGGGCTGATGGCCTGGGGGCTGCTGGGCGAGGCGATGCCGGCCCTGGCCTGGGTGGGGATGGCGGTGGCGGGGCTTGGCGTGGCGCTCGTGCGCAGGCAAAGAGCCTGACCATGACCGCCCTGAAACCCCAACCCGACCGGCTTTATGGCCGCGCCCACGGCAAGGCGCTGCGCCCCCGCCAGGAATGGCTGCTGGAAAACTTCCTGCCGCGAACCGCCTGGCCGACGGCCCCCTTCACGATCACCCCCCGCGAGATCTGGCTGGAAGTCGGTTTCGGCGGTGGCGAGCATGCCTATGAGCTGGCCCGCGCCAACCCGGATGTCGGCTATATCGCCGCGGAAGTGTTCGATAACGGCATCTGCTCGCTGCTCTCGCGCATCGCCCCGGATGGCGCCGGCGCGCCGACCCCGCTGCCCAATCTGCGGCTCTACACTGAGGATGCCCGCCCGCTGCTGCGCGGTTTCGAAGATGGCGCGCTCTCCAAGCTGTTCCTGATGTTCCCCGACCCCTGGCCGAAAGCCCGCCACGCCAAGCGCCGCTTCGTGCATCCGGACATGATCCCGCAAGCCGCCCGGGCGCTGCGCCAGGGTGGGGAATGGCGCATCGCCTCCGACGATCCGACCTATCAGGGCTGGACGGATGAGGTGCTGGCCGGGCAGGATCTGTTCACGGTCAGCCGGGTGGATGTCCATCCCGATGGCTGGCCGCATACGCGCTACAAGGAAAAGGCCATCGCCGCCGGGCGCAAGCCGGTCTACTGGTCCTTGATCAAACGTTAGAGCAATATGTGTTTAGGCTGACGCGGTTGCGTCACCCTGAACGCGCTCTAACGTTTTGAGTGAGAGGCTGATTCACGGTTCAGCTTGATCGCTTCGCGATTCAATCTGAACCGATCAGGCTCTAATCACTGCCGGCGGCCGTTTGCAGCCGCTTGGTCAGCGCCACGATCTGCGCGCGCAAGGCCCCCAGCTCCTCCAGGCTCATCCCGGTCGCCTGCAGAATGCAGGCGGGGACGTTTTGCGCCTTTTGCCGGAGCTTATCGCCGGCCGGGGTCAGCTTGACCCGGACCACACGCTCATCCTTGGTATCGCGATGGCGTGAGAGCAGCCCATCCGCCTCCAGCCGCTTCAAAAGCGGGGTGAGGGTGCTGGATTCCAGCGACAGGCGCTGGCTGAGCCGGCCGACCGTCTGGTCATCCTCCTCCCAGAGCAGCGTCATCGCCAGATATTGCGGATAGGTCAGGCCGATTTCCGCCAGCAGCGGCTTGTAGGCGCGGCTGAAGGCGTGCTCGGCCGCGTAGATCGAGAAGCAGAGAAAATCGTCGAGCCGGGCGGTGAGGTCCGGTTGGTTTTGTCGTCCAGCATCCATGGCGGGATCTCCAAACAAAAAAGGTTTGCCGATTATATCGTGCGCGATTGACTTATGAAATAGAGTACGATAAATAGTCGTTCACGATTTAATCGCCAAAACAAAACTGGAGACTATCAAATGAGTACGATCACCGCGAAAGACGGCACGCAGATTTTCTACAAGGATTGGGGCAAGGGGCAGCCGGTTGTGTTCAGCCATGGCTGGCCGCTGAGTGCGGATGCCTGGGATTCGCAGATGAATTTCCTCGGCGAGCGCGGCTACCGCGTGATTGCCCATGACCGCCGTGGCCATGGCCGCTCCGAACAGACCTGGACCGGCAATGACATGGACACCTATGCCGACGATCTGGCGGCGCTGACCGCGGCGCTGGATTTGAAGGAGGCCATCCATGTCGGCCATTCAACCGGCGGTGGCGAGGTGGCGCGCTATATCGGCCGGCACGGCACCAAGCGCGTGGCCAAGGCGGTGTTGCTGGGGGCGGTGCCGCCGGTGATGCTGAAGGGCGCGGCCAATCCCGAGGGTGTGCCGATGGAGGTGTTTGACGGCATCCGCGCCGGGGTGCGCCGCGACCGCTCACAATTCTTCAAGGATCTGACCATTCCGTTCTACAACGCCAACCGCGAGGGGGCACAGGTTTCGGAAGGCGTGCGCGAGGCGTTCTGGCTGGCCGGCATGCAAGGCGGGATCAAGGCGTTGCTCGATTGTATCAAGCAATTCTCTGAGACGGATTTCACCGAGGATCTGAAGGCGATCGACGTGCCGACGCTGATTGCGCATGGCGATGACGACCAGATTGTGCCGATCGGCAATGCCGCGCTGCGCAGCGTGAATTTTGTCAAAGGCGCGGAGCTGAAGATTTATGCGGGCGGCAGCCATGGTCTGGCGCAGATCCAGGCGGACGCGTTCAACGAAGATTTGCTGAAGTTTATTCAGAAATAAAAGTTTTTTGGTGCCGCTTTTTTTCAAAAAAGCGGCAAAACGTTTGGGGCGTTGGCAACGACGCCCCAACGCCCACGCCCTTATTCTTCTGCCTCGTCCTCGTCTTCTTCCTCAAGGCCGAATTGCTGCGCCTCTTCGTCATATTCGAAGATTTCCGCGTAACGGCCCCAGGAAATCACCGTGCGCAGCGTCTCTTCCGCATATTCGGGGGACATATGATCCTCCAGCTGGTCGCGGAAGCGCACCGCGGCGGCGCGATGGTTGGAGCGCTGGTCGATGACGCTGCGGATCGCGCCGATCAGCGGCACATGCGTGCGCAGCGCCTCGGCGAAGATCTCCTTGCGGTCCTCCGTCTCCGCATCGGCGAAGCGCCGTCCGGTTTCGGTGATGAGGATGTCACCCTCTTCCAGCACCGCGAAGCCCAGCATGCTCAGTGTCTCGCCCAGCGGCAGCAACTCATCCACTTCGAACTGCAAGGCGGCGGCCAGGGCGGGAAGATCGGCGCGGCCATTATAAGGCTCGCTCTTCAGCGTCTCCAGCAGACCGGCGATGAGGTTGGTGCCGACCGGATGCAGCACATGCGCGAACGGGTTGGGCGCGGCGGTGGCGGCGGTGTGCACCTCCGGCGCCTTGCGCCGGGTCATGATGCCGTAAATATCGTCCACCATCTCACGGAAGGCGGGATCGAAGCGGTTGCGCGGATGCGCGAAGGGCACTTTCAGCTCATGCGCCACACGGCCGGGATTGGAGGAGAACACCAGGATGCGGTCCGCCATCAGCACCGCCTCCTCGATATTATGTGTGACGATCAAAATGGATTTCACCGGCAGCTTGCCGTCCATCCAGAGATCGATGAGGTCGGTGCGCAGCGTCTCGGCGGTCAGCACGTCCAGCGCCGAAAACGGCTCGTCCATCAGCAGCAGATCGGGATGCACCACCAGCGCGCGGGCCAGGCCCACGCGTTGGCGCATGCCGCCCGAAAGCTCCTTCGGATAGGCGCCATCATAACCGCCAAGCCCAATCAGATCGATCGCCTCTTCCGAGCGCTCCTCGCGGTCATCCTTTTTCACCCGCAAAGCTTCCAGCCCGAGCTCGACATTCTCCTGCACGGTGAGCCAGGGAAACAAAGCAAAGCTCTGGAACACCATCGCGACCCCGGGGGCGGGGCCGGTGAGCGGCTTGCCGCGCCAGTTCACCTCGCCGGAGGTCGGCTTCAGCAGGCCCGCGACGATGCGCAGCAGCGTGGATTTGCCGGAGCCCGAGCGGCCGAGCAGGGCGACGATCTCGCCTTCATGCAAGGTGAGATCGACATCATCCAGCACCACCAGATCGGCGCTGGCTTCCTTATGGTAGGCCTGCCGGCAATTGCGCACGGAGACGAGCGGGATGTTGGTCTGGTCCATGGCGTTTACCCCAGCGTGGTGCGGCGGACGGCGTAGGCATAAAGCGGCCGCCAGAGAATGCGGTTGAAGAGAATGACGAAGCAGGACATCACCACCACGCCGAGCACGACGCGCGGCGTGTCGCCATTGCTGGTGGCCTGGGCGATATAGGCGCCAAGCCCGTGGGCGGTGAGGGTGTGGGTGCCCCAGCTCGCCACCTCGGCGACGATGGAGGCATTCCAGGCGCCGCCGGAAGCGGTGATCGCCCCGGTGATGTAATAAGGCAGGATGCCGGGGATCATCACCTTGCGCCACCAGAGCAGGCCGCGAATGTTGAAATTCGCCACCGCCTCCTTCATGTCCCCCGGAAAGGCGGCCGCGCCGGCGATGACGTTGAACAGCAGATACCATTGCGTGCCGATCAGCATCAGCGGGGTCAGCCAGATATCGGCGTTCAGACGGAACATCACGATGAACAGCACGAAAGGCGGGAACAGCAGATTGGCCGGGAAGGCGGCGAGGAACTGCGCCACCGGCTGGGCGATGCGCGTCGCTTTCGGCCGCAACCCGATCCAGACGCCGATCGGCACCCAGACCAGCGAGGCGATCGCCATCAGCACCGCGACGCGAATGGCGGTATAGACGCCCATCAGCAGCGCCGTGCCGAGGTCGCGCCAATGCAGCGTGCCGGAGACATAGGCGACGATCTGCCAGGCGGCATAAACCGCGATGGCGGCGATCAGCAGATACCAGATGCCGTCGACGATGCGCGAGGGCTCGCTGGTTTCATCCACCTGGCCGGGCTGGCGCAGAGAGAGGCGCAGCCGGAACACCCGCCCGAAGGCCCCGCCAATCACCTCGCCGATGGCCCGGAACAGAGCGGTGCGGCGCAGCAGCTTCAGCATCCAGGGCTCGGGCCCGGAGGTGGCGGCCGTGGTCTCGAAGCGGAACTTGCCGGACCATGCCACCAGCGGCCGGAAGATCAGCTGATCATACAGCAAAATCACCACCAGCATGGCGATGATGGCGTAGATGATCGCGTGCAGATCTTCCTTCGCCAGCGCCACCGCCACATAGGAGCCGATGCCGGGCAGGGTGAACTGGGTGTTGCCGACCGTCACCGCCTCGGAGGCGACGACGAAGAACCAGCCGCCGGACATTGACAGCATGGTGTTCCAGACCAGCCCGGGCATGGCGAAGGGCACGTCCAGCTTCCAGAAACGCTGCCAGGGGGAGAGGCGGAAGGAGCGCGAGGCTTCCTGCAAATCCGCCGGCAGGGTGGTGAGGGATTGGTAGAAGCTGAAGGCCATGTTCCAGGCCTGGCTGGTGAAGATAACAAATACCGAGGCCAGCTCCGCCCCCATCACCTGGCCGGGGAAGAGATGCAGGAAGAACACGGTGGTGAAGGTGAGGAAGCCCAGGATCGGCACGGACTGCAGAATGTCCAAAATCGGGATCAGCACCTGGCCGGCGCGGCGGGATTTCGCCGCCAGCGTGGCGTAGGTGAAGGTGAAGACCAGCGAGAAGAACAAGGCCGCGAACATGCGCGCGGTGGAGCGCAGCGCGTAATAAGGCAGCCAGGCCGGGTCCAGATGGATCGGCGTGTTCTGGATCTGCGCGATCGGGGTGGCGATGGTGCTGCGCCCGACCTCGACCAGCGCGATCAGCAGCCCCATGACCATCAGCATCGCCGCACCGTCGAAGCGGTTCGGCATGCGATGCCCAGCCAGGGCAGGAGGGGTGTAATTCTTCATCAGGCCGCCTGGCTTCGGGTGGAGGGTTTAAGCCCCCCTTAGCCATGTGGCAGCGCTTTGTCACCTAGGGAAAGCATTGCGCTTTGGTGACAAGCCGGCCGCGACGATGGCGTAAAAGTTTTTGGCGGGTGTGGGGATATTTTTTCAAAAACCCCCCGACGTGTTTTCGACCCTTTTTTGCAAAAAAGGGCCGAGCCCCAAAAAACTTTTTCAACTTTATCTTGGGGTTATTTGGTTCCTGTCGAGCCAAACCCGCCAGTGCCGCGGGCGGTTTCGTCCAGCTCCGCCACCTCGTTCCAGCTCGCGCGCACCACCGGCGCCAGCACCGCCTGGGCGATGCGCATGCCGCGCGTCACCTCAAAGGCGGCATCGCCCATGTTCAGCACAATGACACCGACTTCGCCGCGATAATCCTCGTCGATGGTGCCGGGGCTGTTGGGCAAGGTGATGCCGTTCTTCAAAGCCAGGCCCGAGCGTGGGCGGATCTGCAGCTCATAGCCGGGCGGCAGCGCGATGCAGAAGCCGGTGGGGATCAAGGCGCGCCCGCCCGGCGGAATACTCACCGGCGCGCTTACCGCCGCCAGCAGATCCATGCCCGCCGCCCCCTTGGTGGCGTAGGCGGGCAGCTCCAGCCCCTCGCCATGGGCGAGGCGCTTGATGGTCACGGTCACGGCATTCATTCGAAATAGGCTCCAATCTTCGCGGCGAGTTTTTCGGCGACCGCCTGTTTGTTCATCCTGGCCCAGGGCTCGGCGCCATCCGCGGTCAGCAGCAGCACCTCATTCTCATCCCCGCCCATGATGCCGGTGCCGCCGACATTATTCGCCACCAGCCAGTCGCAGCCTTTGCGGGCGCGCTTGGCGGCGGCATGTTCGGCCAGCATCTCCGTCTCCGCCGCGAAGCCGACGACGAGCTGCGGGCGGGTGGGCGAGGGGGCGCAGAGCCCGGCCAGAATATCCGGGTTTTCGGTGAGGCTGAGGGCGCCCGCCCCCGAGCCGTCCTTTTTCAGCTTTTGCGTGGCCTCGCTCACCGGCCGCCAATCGCCGACGGCGGCGGCACACACGGCGATGTCGGCGGGCAAGGCAGCCTGCACCGCCGCCTGCATCTGCCGGGCAGTTTCCACCTTCACCAGCTCCACCCCGAACGGGTCCGGCAACGCGACCGGGCCGGAAATCAGCGTCACCCGCGCCCCCAATGCCGCCAGCGCGGCGGCGATGGCATGGCCCTGCTTGCCCGAGGAGCGGTTGGCGATATAGCGCACCGGGTCGATCGGCTCATGGGTCGGGCCGGAGGTGACGATGGCGTGCTTGCCTTTGAGCGGCCCGTCATGCAACGCGGCGAGGATGCCGGCCAAAATCATCGGCGGCTCGGCCAGACGGCCAGGGCCATATTCGCCGCAGGCCATCGGGCCCTCATCGGGCTCCACCACCAGCACGCCGCGCGCCTTCAGCGTCGCGATATTGGCTTCGGTGGCCGGGTGCTGCCACATGCGCACATTCATCGCCGGGGCGACGAGCACGCGCTTATCGGTGGCGAGCAGCAGCGTGCTGGCCAGATCATCCGCCAGCCCGGCGGTCATTTTGGCGAGGATGTCCGCGCTGGCGGGGGCGACCACCACCAGATCGGCGGCGCGGGAAAGCTCGATATGGCCCATCTCGCTGTCATCGGTCAGCGAGAACAGATCCTGATAGATTTTTGATCCCGTCAGCGCCTGCAAGGAGAGGGGCGTCACGAACTCCGCCCCGGCCTTGGTCAGCACCGCCGTCACGCCCAGCCCGGCTTTGGTCGCCAGCCTTACCAGCTCCAGCGCCTTATAGGCGGCAATGCCGCCGGAGACGATGAGCAGGATGCGTTTCACAGCTTCCAGCCGGCATGGATGGCGGCGATGCCGCCGGAGAGATTGCGGTAGGTCACACGCTCAAACCCGGCCGCCTCGAACATGCGCTTCAGCTCCTCCTGCTTGGGGAACATGCGGATGCTCTCGGCCAAGTACTGGTAGCTGGCGCTATCCTTGGCGATGATGCCGCCGATTTTCGGCAGCGCCTGGAAGGACCAGGCATCATAGAGCCTCTCCAGCCCGGCGATCTGCAGCTGGGAAAATTCCAGCACCATGAAGCGCCCGCCCGGCCGCAACAGGCGCTGCGCCTCGGCGATCACCTTGTCCTTGTTGGTGCAGTTGCGCAGGCCAAAGGCCATGGAGATGCGATCAAAGCTCGCATCCGGCAAGGGAATCGCCTCGGCATCGGTCACCAGGAACTCGATATCGGCCAGATGGCCATTGGCGGTGGCGCGGTCCCGCCCGACATTGAGCATCGACTCGTTGATATCGGACATCACCACCGGGCCGCCGCCGCGCTTGAGCCAGCCGAAGGTAATGTCCCCGGTGCCGGCCGCCAGATCCAGCAGCTTGTGATAGGGGCGCGGGTCCAGGGCGGTGAGGAATTCGCGCTTCCAGAGCCGGTGGATGCCAAGCGACATCAGATCGTTCATGATATCGTATTTTCCAGCCACGGAATCGAACACTTCGCGCACCAGCGTGCTCTTCTCCTCGCGGGGGACGGAGCGGAAACCGAAATCGGCGATGTCGTCGGCATTGTTCTGGGTCATGAGCGCCTATATAGCCTCGTTTTGCCATGCCGGAACTCCCCGAGGTCGAAACCGTGATGCGCGGTCTGGACGGTCATCTGACAGGTCAGCGCATTTCCCACGCCATTCTGCGCCGCGCCGATATACGTTGGCCGGTGCCGCCAGAGCTGCCGCGCCTGCTCACCGGATCGGTCGTGCTGGGCTTCCGGCGGCGGGGCAAGTTCATGCTGATGCGGCTGGATAATGGCTGGTCGGTGCTGATCCATCTCGGCATGTCCGGCCGGATGCTGCTGGACAGGCAGGAGGCGCTGCATGAGCATCTGACGCTGGAGACCGAAGCGGGCGGGCGCGTCGGCTTTGTCGATCCGCGCCGTTTCGGGGCGCTGGATCTGGTGCGCACAATGGAGGAGGACAGCCACAGGCTGCTGGCCGGGATGGGGCCGGAGCCTTTGGGCAATGAATTCTCCGGCGCCTATCTGGCGGGGCTGGCCAAGGGCCGCGGCGCGCCGATCAAGGCGTTTCTGCTGGACCAGAAAGTGGTTGCCGGCATCGGCAATATCTATGCCAGCGAGGCGCTGTTCCGCGCCGGTATCGCCCCCACCCGCGCGGCGGGCAAAATCTCCCGGCCGCGTATGGATAAGCTGGCCGAGCAGGTGCGGGCGACGCTGATCGAGGCGATTGCGGCCGGCGGCTCATCCTTGCGCGATTATGTGCAGCCGAGCGGCGAGCTGGGCTATTTCCAGCATGGCTGGAAGGTCTATGGCCGCGCCGGCGAGCCCTGCGAGCACTGCCCCGGCCCGCCGGCCTGCGGCGGGATCAGCCAGATCACCCAATCCGGCCGTTCCACCTTCTACTGCGCCAAAACCCAGCGCTAGAGCAATATGCGTTGAAGGTGACGCGCCCGCGTCACCCTCAACGCATGAAATTGCTCGCCAAAACCAAAGCTAGTGCCTCAAGCTGGAAGCTTGTGGCGCTAAAGCCGGGCCGAGCCTGACGGGTCGCCCGGGTTGAGCTTGCCGATCAGCACCCGGTTTCGCCCCGCCGCCTTGGCGCGGTAGAGCCCGTTATCCGCGGCCATCGTCAAGGCCTGCGCGCCGGAGGCGGGGTCCAGCCGGGAGACGCCGATGGAGATGGTCAGCCGGCCATAGGTGAAGCCGGTGCCGGCGATGGTGGCGCGCAGCCGCTCGGCCACCACCAGCGCATCCGCCAGATTGGTGGCGGGCAGCAGCACCGCGAATTCCTCCCCGCCATAGCGCGCCAGGAAATCATAGGGCCGCAGACCTGCCTGCAAGGTGCGCGCCACCTCCTGCAAGGTGGTGTCCCCGGCCTGGTGGCCGAACTCGTCATTCACCGCCTTGAAATGGTCGATATCCAGCAGCAACAGGCAAAGCGGATCCCCGGTGCGCCCGGCGCGGGCGATTTCCATGTCCAGCCGTTTATCGAGCGCGCGGCGGTTGGGGGTGGCGGTGAGAAAATCCGTGACCGCCTGTTGCGCCAGCCAGCCATTGGCCTGCGACAGACCCAGCAAGGTGCGGCGCAGCTCCAGCTGCTCCAGGATTTGCGCCGCCAGCAGCTTCAGCGCCCGGCTTTGCCGGGGATGCAGTTTCAGCGGCTGCCTATCGGCCAGCAGGATGGCGCCCAGCACCTCGCCATCCGGCGCGCAAAGCGGCATCGCCGCCTGCAGGTTCAGCTTCATCGGCGCGAAGAGCTGCGCGGCCCCGTCCACCGCCAAGCCGGTCAGGATTTCGCCTGGCTGGTGCAGCGAAATATCGTAGAGCGGGGTGGCGGGGGGCTGCAGCCGGCAACCCGCGCCGCGCCGCGCCCAGCGCCCTTTGATCCATTGATCCTCGGCGGTGAAAAAACAGATCAGCGCCGCCGCGCACTCACCGATATAGCCGGCCAGGCAGGCCAGCTCGTCAAACGCCGGATCGGGCGTGCCGTCGCTCAAGCCATATTGCGCCAGACGCGTGGCGCGGGGATCCAGCCGTGCCGGGGCGCTGTCCCGCAGCTCAGGCGGCTGGCGGATCTGCGTTGTCGCTACCATCATTCCACAACCTTGTTTGTTGCGAAATCAGGATGGGTTGCGAGATTGAATGAATGGTAAATTTCCGCGTTCGATACGCGGAAATTTACCATTTTTGGTTATTTCAGCGCCTGAACCGCCGCCAGAACAGCCTCGGCATGCCCGTCCACCTTCACCTTCGGCCAGATTTTGGCGATTTTGCCCGCCGAATCGACCAGCACGGTCGAGCGTTCGATGCCCATATATGTTTTGCCGTACATGGATTTCTCCTGCCAGGCGCCATAGGCCTCGATCACGCTGCCCTCCGGGTCCGAGGCGAGGGGGAATTCCAGATGATATTTGGCGGCGAATTTCTCCAGCGCCTTCATGCTGTCCTTGGAGATTCCGATGATGGTCACGCCGAGCCTGGAGAAATCCGGCAGCCCGCTCTGGAAGGCGCAGGCCTCCTTGGTGCAGCCGGGCGTGTCGGCGCGGGGATAGAAATAGAGCAGGAAGGGCTGGCCCTTCAGCGCGTCGCGCGAAACGCTGCGGCCATTGGTGGCGGGCAGGGTGAAATCCGGCGCGTCTTGGCCTTCGCTCAGGCTCATCATCAGGCTCCTTCGGTGATTGTCTGGGTGAAAATCTGGTGCGCCTGGGCGGCGGCGTCGCGCATGCCCGCTTGCAGGGCGGTGAGATCGGCAAAGCCGGTGGCGCGCAGCAGCGGTTCCAGCATGGCGCCGGGCGGGGCGGCGGCGCTCAGCGGCAGGCCGGTGATGCGGTTGATGCCCTGGATCGTCCGCCACAGCCGGTCCGCCGCGATCAGCGCCTCCGCGTCGCTCTGCCGCAGCAGCCCGGCGGCGGCCAGCCCTTTCAGCGCCGCCTCGGTATTGGGCTGAAACAAAGCCGGCTCGCTGCCGCCATGGATCAGCTGCAGCGCCTGGGCGATGAAGCCGACCTCCATCATCCCGCCGGGAATGGCCCGCACATCGAAGGGACCGCGCGGCTTCATCTCGGCGGCCAGCCGCGCCTGCATGGCGGCGGTGTCGGCCAGGATGCGCGCGCGCGGCTCCGGCCGGCAGAGCGCGCCCAGCACCGCCTCGCGCACCGTGGCGGCGAAGCCCGGCGTGGCGGCCATCACCCGCGCCCGGGTGAGGGCCAGGCGCTCCCAGGTCCAGCTCTCCTTGGCGTGATAGCTGCGGAAAGCGGCCAGCGAGACCGCCACCGGCCCGGCATTGCCCGAGGGGCGCAGCCGCATATCGACATGATAGACCGGCCCGCCCGGCCCCTGCGCCGTCAGTGCCGCCACAAAGGCCTGGGAGAGGCGCGAGAACCATTGCGTCGGCGGGATCGCCATCGGGGCGTGGTCGTAGATCAGCATCAGATCGAGATCCGAGCCCGCCAGCATCTCGCCGGCGCCGGCCTTGCCCAGCGCCAGCACCGCCACCTTGGCGCCGCGCGGGGCGGGCTGGCGCTGCTTCTGCGCGGCGATGACCAAGGGCAGCAGCTGCGAGAGCGCGGCCTCGGCCAAAGCGCTGCGGGTGCGCCCGGCCTCGTTGGCGTCCAGCCGTCCTTCCAGCGTCGCCACCGAGAGATGGAATTCCTCCTGCCGCACGAAGCGCCGCGTGGCGGCGGCGGCCTGTTCGAGATCCTCCGCCTCGGCCAGCAGCCGGCGCAGCACCGGGCGCGGGGCGGCAAAGCGGGCTTCCGGGGCGAGCAGCCCATCCAGCGCCTGCGGGTCCTCTGTGAGGTAATCCGAGAGCGCCGGGGCGGCGCCGAGCACCGCCGCCAGGCGCTTGAGCAGGCCGGGATTGCGGGTGAACAGCGAGAGCAGCTGCACCCCGGCGCGCTGGCGGCTGATCAGCGTGTCGAACTGGGCGAAGGCCTTGTCCGGCTCGGGCTGCGCGCCCAGCGCGGCCAGCAGCGGGGCGATAAGCCCATCCAGCAGCTCACGCGCCCGCGGCGAGCGCAAGGCCGGCATGCTCCCCGAGCCCCAGTCGCGCAGCCTGGCGGCGATATGCTTGATGTCCTTGAAGCCCAGCGCCTCCAGCCGGGCGGTGAAGGCGGCGGCCGGGGCGCCCTCGGGGCCGGGATGCAGCCCCTCCTGCAGGGCCTGGGTGCCGGCATCGAAGAAATCCAGAAAATGCGCATGCACCCGGGCGAGCAGTTTCGGGAAACTCTGTTTGAAGCGCGGGGACGCCAGGAAGATGCAGAACGCCTCCAGCCCGGCCTCGCTGGCGGGCAGCTCATGGGTCTGGCGATCCGCCACCATCTGCAGCCGGTGTTCGACCCGCCGCAGCTCCCGGTAATCCGCCGCCAGCTGCTTGGCCGCGCGCTCCGGCAGATGTCCGGCCCGGGCCATGGCGGGCAGCGCCTCCAAGGTCGCCGGGATGCGCAAGGCCGGGTCCTGCCCGCCCCAGACCAGGCCCAGAGTCTGCACGATGAACTCGATCTCGCGGATGCCGCCCTGGCCCAGTTTCACATCGAAGCCGCGCAAGCCCTCGGCCGGGTGCTGCGCGTCGATCTGGCGCTTCATCTCGTGAATATCCGAGATCGCCGCGAAATCCAGATATTTGCGCCAGATGAAGGGGCGGATGGCGGCGAGAAATTGCTGCCCCAGCGCCAGATCGCCCGCCACCGGCCGGGCTTTGGAGAAGGCGGCGCGCTCCCAGGTGCGGCCGTGGCTCTCATAATAGGACAGCGCGGTGGCCAGGGCGACGACCGGTGGTGTCGCCCCCGGGTCGGGCCGCAGCCGCAGATCGACCCGGAAGACATAGCCCTCGGCATCGCGCGCCGCGAGCAAAGCGGTGAGGTCGCGCGCCAGCCGCGCCATCATCGGCTGCGAGTCCTCGCCATAGACCGGGCTTTCCGGATCGTAGAGCAGCACCAGATCGATATCGGAGGAGTAATTCAGCTCCCGCGCGCCGAGCTTGCCCAGCGCCAGCGCGACGAAGCCGCTTCCCTGGTCCGGCGCCGCCGGGTCGGGCAGGGCGATCTCTTCCGCCGCGTGCAGCTCATATAAAAGATGCCGGATGGCGGCGCGCAAGGCGGTCTCGGCGAGGTCCGAGAGCGCCGCGGTCACCTGCTCCAACGCCCAGAGCCCGCCCAGATCCGCCACCGCGATGGCCAGCGCCATCTGCCGCTTGGCCCGGCGCAGCGCCCCGCTGAGCTGGGCGCGGGGCAGATCCGGCGGCAGCGCCGCCAGCCCGGCCAGCAGCGCCTTGGCCTGCGGGGTGGGGCCGGCTTCCAGGCAGGCGCAGAGTGTGGCGGATTCACGGCAGGCGAGATCGGCCAGGAAGGGCGCGTTGCCGCCCAGCGCCGCGAGCAGCGCCGCCCCCGAGTCGCTCTGCGCCAGCTTCGCCTCGCGCGGGCCCAGCGCCGCGAAATCCGCGCGCAGCCGCGCCGCCGCTGCCGGATCGGCCGGTTTGGGGAAGGATGGCTTGTGAAGATCGCCGGGCATCTGGCAAGCAGAACAGGATGAAGTTCCGCAGAGGTCAAGCGGCCTGGATTATCATAGAGGCGATCCACCAGCTCGGCCGCATCGTCGCGCTGGCTGTGCTGCTGGCGCTGGCCTTGTTCGGGCTGCTGGGGTTTCGGCTGGCGCAGGGGCCGTTGGAGATTCCGCAGATCGCCTCGCGCATCGCCACCCGGCTTTCCGGTGAAGGGGTTGAGGTGCGCATCGGCACCGCCGAGCTGGCCTGGGCGGGCTATCACAAAGGCGGCGCGGTGCCGCTGGTGCTGCGTCTGGCCGACATCAAGGTGGGCAGCGATTCAGGCGGGGCGCTGGCGGATATTCCCGCGGCCGATCTGACTCTGCCGGTGGCGGATCTGTTCGGCGGGCGCGACCCGATCGCGCTGAACGGCGCCGGCGCCACCTTCCCCGGCGGCAATGTCCCGGTCTCCTGGCATGCGGATCTCTGGCCGGGGCGTGGCTTCACCCTCTCCCACGGTGCCGTGCATGTGCGCATCGGCGCCGGGCGGATCGGCGCCGGGGTGAATAGGGTGGCGCTGAGCAGTGCCAGCTTCACCCTGGCGGTGTTGCCGGATGGCGCGGTGCAGGTGAGCGATGGCGTGGCCCAGCTCGCCCCGCAGGGCCAGAGCGCGCCGCGCCTGCGCTTTACCTTCCGCGCGCATCGCGACGGGCTCTGGCTCGGCCGGCTCGATGTGGCGCTGGACAGCGTGCAGGCCCAGGATCTGGCGGCGTACTGGCCGCCCATCGCCGCCCCGGATGCGCGGGTCTGGGTGCTGCGCAACATCACTGCCGGCACCGCCCATGACGCGCAATTCAGCATCGACATGGCCGCCCATGGCGATCTCTCGCATTTCAAAATCGAGAACGTGCAGGGCGGGTTTCAGGCCAGCGATCTGACCCTGCATTTCCTGCCCGGCGCGGTGCCGCTGGAGCATCTGGACGGTGTGTTCACCATGCCGGGGATGGACACCATCGTCATCGATGCCGGGGGCGGGGCGGCCGGCGGGGTCGGGCTGCAGAGCGGCAGCATGGTGATCACGGATCTCACGGCCAAGGACCAGTTCGGCTTGCTCAATCTGAATCTCGCCGGGCCGGTGCAGAATGTGCTTGGCATTCTGGGCGCCAAGCCGCTCAGCCTGCTCGCCCACACCCCGCCGGAAATCAAGGGCGCCACCGGCACGTTGCAAGGCACGCTGGCGGCGATGATCCCGCTGGCGAAGACTGTCGCCGCGCGGGATGTGCAGATCAATGTCGCCACCCAGCTCAGCGACGTGAAGATGGCCACCCCCATCCCCGGCATCTTCTTTACCGACGGCGCGGTGAGGATCACGACCGACGGTGAGAGCCTGCGGGCGGACGCCACCGCGCAGCTGGCCGGCGCCCCGGCCAGCCTGACTCTGACCCAGGATGTCTCCAGGCCCGACGGGGCGGAGACGCTGGATCTGCAGGGCGAGGCCGGGCCCGCCCTCTGGCACGCTTTCGGGCTGGATACGCCGAGCGGCTTCAGCTCCGCCACGCAGGGGCGCGCGCCGTTCCGCTTCAGCCTCAGCGGCCCGGCGGATGGCACCCAGGAGGCGGCGCTGGAGGCCGACCTTACCCGCATCGGTCTGGCTTTGCCCTTGCTCGGCTGGGCCAAGCAGCCGGGCGGGGCGGGGCGGCTGGCGGCGCGCTTCAGCCTGGAGAATGGTGATCTCGGCGCGATTCAGGATTTTATGATGGAAGCGCCGGGGCTGTTCGTGCGCGGCCACAGCCAGGGGCGGGTGTTCACGCTGACCCAGGCGGAGATCGGCCGCTCGCAGGCGCAAGGCAGCGTGACCGCGCCCGCCCGCCCCGGCCAGCCCTGGCAAATCGAGGCCAGCGGCGAGACGCTCGATCTGCGCCATGGCGCGCAGACGCGGACACCGCCGGATCAGCCCGCCCCGGCCCTGCCGCCGAAACCAGCACCCTCCGGCCCGCTCTGGCAGGCCAGGCTCGCCTTCCAGCATCTCTACATCACCAAGCCGCCGGCGCCGGGTTTGCGGAATGTCAGCCTCACCGCCAGCGGCCAGGGGCGGGATCTCTCGCAGGTCAGCGCCAGTGCCGATGGGGTGAGCGCTCAGATCACCCCGCTCGCCGGTCCGCGCCGCGCTTTGGCCCTACAGGGCCAGGATGCCGGCGCGCTGCTGCGGGTACTGGGGGTGTATGACGGCATGCAGGGCGGCGCGCTGGATTTGCAGGCGCAATTCGGCGGCGGCCCGGCGCAGGGCACGCTGAAGCTGGCCAAGGCCCGGCTGGTGAATGCGCCGGGTTTCATCAAGCTGATGCAGGCGGCGACCTTGTATGGAGTGGCGGAGGCGATGTCCGGCCCGGGGCTGTTGATCGACCATGCGACCATTCCCTTCACCCTGGATGACGGGGTGCTGCGGCTGAACGGGGCGGATGCCTACTCGGAATCGCTGGGCTTCACCGCCAGCGGCAGCGTGGACAGCAATACCGGCATTTGCGATCTGCAGACGACGATCGTGCCCGCCTACGCGCTCAACGCGCTGCCGGGGAAAATCCCGGTTCTGGGGCATCTATTCTCGGCGGAGAAAGGCGGCGGCTTGTTCGCCATCCGGGCCCATGTGCAGGGGAAGATGAGCGACCCGCAAATTCATGTGAACCCGCTCTCCGCGCTCACACCGGGATTTCTGCGCGGGCTGTTCGGATTGGGGGGTGGGGCGCCGCCGGCCGCGAAGCCGGCGGCGCCGTGAATTCAGGCCTGGGCGGGCGCCTTGGAGACCACGACCATCGCCGGGCGCAGCAGGCGGCCATTCAGCAGCCAGGTCTGGCTCCAAGCCTGCAGCACGGTGCCGGCCGGGTGGTCCGCGCTTTCCTGCTCGGCCATCGCCTGGTGCAGATTGGCGTCGAACGCGGCGCCGGTCGGGTCGGTGCGGGTGATGCCGTTGCGCTCCAGAATCCCGGTGAAGGCGCGCTCGATGCCCTCGAAGCCGTCACGCATCTTGGTGATCAGCTCCGGCTCGTCATCGGTCTTCTTCGGCAGGCTGTCGATGCCGCGCTTCAAATTCTCCGCCGCCTCGACCACGTCGCGGGCGAATTTCTGCACGGCATAGAGCCGCGCATCCTCGACCTCGCGCTTGGTGCGGGCGCGCAGATTGGCCATTTCCGCCTCGGCGCGCAGCCATTTGTCGCGCATCTCCGAAAGCTCCTGCTCCAGCTGCGCGATGCGCTGATCAGGGGCTTCCAGCAGCGCCTCGTCCTGCGGGGCGGCATCCTCATGCATGATCTTGTCTTCTTCGCTCATGGCCCGGAATTAGGGGATTCTCGGCGCGCAAACAAGGAGGGCGCACGTTGCCGGGCGCATCTTCATTGCCGCCTGGCCGCGCCGCTCAGGCGGGATCGCGCGGGCCTTGTTGGGGCTGCGAAAGGTCCGGCATCGCGGCGGTGAAACGGGCAAACGCCGCCAATGCTCCGGCCTGGCACTCCTGCTCCTCGGCCGGGCTGAAATTCTGGGCGTTCAGCGCCGCGACAAAGCCGCGCCAATGCCGGGCGCGCTGCGCCTGCAGGGCCAGATGCCGGGCGCCGTGCGCGGCATCGAACCCCAGTGCCTGGGCCCAGCCGCGCAGCTGCAAAGCGCCGAGATTGGAGCCCTGCAGCACATAAAGACAGCCCCAGCCGCCGCCGCGCGAAAAGCCCATGGGCGGCGCGGCGCCGAGCGGCGCGGTGCCGAGATCCGCGAGGTCCGCCTCCAGCGACGTTGTCAACTCATATGCATCGGCCGGGAGCAGGCGCAGCGGCGCCAGCGCTGCTTCCAACGCGCGGCGGGCCTGCTGGGTGATCTGCAGATAACGCGCATAAAGCGCAGGCGTGGCGAAAAAGCCGGCGCCGCGCATCGCCTCGTCCAGCCTGGCATGTGCGGGCGCGGTCAAGGCGCTGAGCGCGGCGCGCCGGTCCCGCGGCGCTTCGGATGCTATAACCATATCTGGATGATATGGGGGGGCGGGCCGTGCGCCAATCCGCAATGTCATGTCTTGCCGCCTGTCCGCTCTGGTCCTTGTCGCGCGCATCCTCTCGGGCGGGGCGGCCATTCCCTCTCGTCTTGGCCGCGAAATCGGCGTATGAGACGAGAAATGAATAGTCTGGCGCCATTGCCCGCACGGCTGGTGATCGAAATCGTTTTCGATTTCGTCTGTCCCTGGTGTTATCTTGGCGTGAAGCGTCTGACCTATCTGCTGGCCCGCCGGCCGGAGCTCGATGTCACCCTCAACTGGCGGCCCTTCCTGCTCAACCCTGACATGCCGCGCGGCGGCATGTCCCGCGCGGATTACATGATCCGCAAATTCGGCGCCGAGGACCGGGCGCGCCGGCTCTATGCCTCGATCGCCGAGCTCGGCGCGGCGGAGGGGATTGCGTTCAATTTCCCCGCCATCCGCCGTACCCCCAACAGCGTGGACGCGCATCGGCTGGTGCGCGAGGCGGCGCGGGTCGGTGCCGCGGATGCGCTGGTGGCGCGGATTTTCGCGGCGCATTTCGTCGAGGGGCTGGATATTGGCCAGCATGAGGTGCTGAGCGCGCTGGCGGTACAGGCCGGGATGAGCGCGCGCCAGGTGCGGCTGTTCCTGGAATCCGGCGAGGGCACGGAATATGTGCACGCGGAAAACCTGCACGCGCACCGGCTCGGCATCAACGGCGTGCCCTGTTTCATGCTGGATGGCGAACATGCCATCGCCGGGGCACAGGAGAGCGAGGTGCTGGAACGGCTGATCGACCTCGCCCTTTGCACCGCCCGGGAGCGTTGACAGGGTTTCCTTTTTTCACGGCTGCGCTACAGCTTGTAACAGGCTCTAGGTGCCGCCTCAGGAAAAAGGTCCGCGAAACGTGAAAAGATCTGTGATTGCGTCTTCTGCCATCGCGTTGGGCGCGGCGGCTTGGTTGAGTTACGCGCCCCAGGCGCATGCGGATATTCCGCCCGCTGACCCGCACAGCATCGTCACCATCCAGCTGGAAAACGACGCCGCCTCCATCCCCGGCACGGATGAGCTTTATACCTCAGGCGAGCGTCTGGGATATGTCGGCCCCACCGGCGCGGTGCCCGGCTTTCTCTCCAATCTCGGCCAAGGCGTGTTCGGCCAGGGCAGCCAGCGCCTGGAGATCGATCTGCAGCAGGTCATCTTCACCCCGACCGACACCCAGCTCTACAACCCCAACCCTCATGACCGCCCCTATGCCGGGCAGCTTTCGGCGAAGCTGACGCTGATCCAGGACACGACGACCACCCGCTCGATGCTGGGCGCCGCCATCGGCATCGTCGGCCCGGCCTCGCTGGCGCAGACCGTGCAGAACGGCTTCCACAGCATCATCGGCGATACCACCAACAAAGGCTGGCACTACCAGCTGCATGACGAGCCGACTCTGGATTTTTCAGCCGGGCGGATCTGGCGGATGGATCTGGCGAATGTTGGCGGCATCGGCGTGCAAATGCTGCCGCAACTTACCGCGCAGGTCGGCAATACCGAGATCTATGCCCAGACCGGCGGCATCCTGCGCTTCGGCCAGGGGCTGGATTCGGATTTCGGTCCGGCGCTGATCGGCCCGCAGCTCTCCGGCACCGATGCCTATACGCCCACGCGCCCCTTTGTCTGGTACGTGTTCGGCGGCGCGCTGGGGCGCTTCGTGGCGCATGACATGCTGGTCCAGGGCAATGATTTCCGCTCCAGCCGCGGCGTCGGGCTGACCCATTTGCAGGGCGATCTCGAAGTGGGGCTGGCGGTGATCTATCGCGGCGTGCGGCTTTCGGCGGTGGAGACGTTCGAGACGCCGGAATTCCACGGCTCGGCGCCGGCCTTCCAATATGGGTCGATCGCGGTGTCGACCAGGTTCTAAAAGTTTTTGGGGGGCGGCCCTTTTTTCAAAAAGGGCCGCAAAACATTGGGGGTTTTGACGACGTCGGTGCCAAGGCCCCAGGCGTTTTCGCCGCTTTTTGAAAAAAGCGGCACCAAAAACTTTTATTTACTTAAGAATCTCCGAAACGCCGCCAGAGTCGCCGGGGAGATATGATGCTCGATGCCCTCGGCATCCTCCTCCGCCGCCTCGCGCGGCACCCCCAGCGCCAGCAGCAACGCCACCACCAGCTGATGCCGCTCCCGGCTGCGCGCCGCCAGCCTTCGGCCCTCCGGCGTCAACAGCACGCCGCGATAGGGCAGGGAGGTCGCCAGCCCCTCGCGCTTCAACCTGCCGATGGTCTTGATCACGCTCGCATGGGAAATGCCCAGCCGCCGGGCGATATCCGTCGGCCGCGCCGGGGCGCCGCCGCTCTGCAGATCATCGATCAGCTCGGCATAATCCTCCAGCGTCGCGCTCGACTGCGCGGCCCTGGTCTTGCCGAAGCGTCTGGCCTGGGTCGGCTCGGCGGGAAGGTTCGGGTTTTTGCCGTCAGCTTCCATCTTAGGGCGTTGCTCCAGTCTGACGCATGCTTTGCGGGAAAACCCCCATGCTGGCAAGTTGGGGCTCATGGCGGTTGCCGCGTTGCACAAATCCGCTATATTCAGACACCATGCGGACGCGCCACGCCTTCGCAGGTTTAAACTTTTTGTTGTGGATTCAATCACTCGTCCGATAAAGTGGGCGACAAAAATAAAGGGATGCCATCGTGGCGAACGAAAAATCTCAGAATGTGCAGGATGTGTTCCTCAATCACGTCCGCAAGAGCAAGACGCCGGTCACTGTGTTCCTCGTCAATGGTGTGAAGCTGCAGGGCGTGATCACCTGGTTTGACAATTTCTCCGTGCTGCTGCGCCGTGATGGCCATACCCAGCTGGTCTATAAGCACGCGATCAGCACGGTGATGCCGGGCGCGCCGATCATGCTGTTCGATGCCGGCCGCGCCGAAGGCGCCGCCCCGGCCCCTGGCGAAGGCGCGCCGGCCAGCGCCAGCACGCTGCGGCTGAGCCGCAACCCCGAGCCGCAATACGACCCCGAGTCCGAAGGCTGATCCTCCGGATATCGTGATGCAAGAGACCGCGCCCCCGCCAAGCCGGGCGGCGATTTTGCTGCCCTGGGACCGGCAGGCGGCCTTCGCCGCCGGTCAGATCCGCTCCGCCGAGGCGCGCCTCGCGGAAGCGGTTGGGCTGGCCGCCTCCATCGGGCTGGTGATCGTGCATGAGCAGATCTTCCAGCTCCGCTCGCTCACCCCGGCCACCCTGCTCGGCAAGGGCCAGGTCGAGCAGGCCGCCACCGCCCTGCGCGGGGCGCAGGTGGATGTGGCGGTGGTGGATGCCGCCCTTACCCCCGTGCAGCAACGCAACCTTGAAAAGGCCTTCGGCACCAAGGTCATCGACCGGACCGGGCTGATCCTGGATATTTTCGGCGCCCGTGCGCGCACCCGTGAAGGCGCGTTGCAGGTGGAGCTGGCGCATCTGGAGTATCAGCGCTCGCGCCTGGTGCGCTCCTGGACCCATCTTGAGCGCCAGCGCGGCGGCTTCGGCTTCCTCGGCGGTCCTGGTGAGACGCAGATCGAGGCGGATCGCCGTCTGATCGGCGACCGTATCGTCAAGCTGAAAGCCGAGCTGGAGGATGTGCGCCGCACCCGCGGCCTGCATCGCGGTGCGCGCAGAAAAGTGCCGTACCCCGTGGTGGCGCTGGTCGGCTACACCAATGCCGGCAAATCCACCCTCTTCAACGCCCTCACCGGGGCGAGCGTGATGGCCGAGGACCAGCTCTTCGCGACATTGGACCCGACCATGCGCGGGCTGGTGCTGCCGTCGGGCCGCAACATCATTCTGTCGGACACTGTGGGCTTCATCTCCGAACTGCCGACCGAACTGGTCGCCGCCTTCCGCGCCACGCTGGAAGAGGTGGCGGAGGCGGATCTGCTGCTGCATGTGCGCGACATTTCCCATCCCGACACCGAGGCCCAGGCCCGCGATGTGCGCGCTGTGCTCACCCGAATGGCCAAGGAAGGCACGCTGGACGAGGACTGGCCCGCCCATACGCTGGAGGTGCTGAACAAGGCCGACGCGCTGGGCGGCATCGCCAATGTCGTGCAGGGCGAGGGGATCGCCGTCTCCGCCCTCACCGGCGAGGGGCTGGACCGGCTGCTGGAGGCCATCGATGCCCGGCTGGCCGCGGCCGAGCAACTGCTGGAGCTGCAGGTGCCGGTTGCGGATGGCGCGCGTCTGGCCTGGCTCTATCGCCATGGCGAGGTGGTGGCGCGTGAGGATGACGAGCACCATGTGACATTGCAGGTGCGGCTTTCCGCCGTCGATAAAGCGAGGTTCGAAGCATTATGAAGCCAGCCGAGGTCCAATCCGTCATCGATCTGCTGCGGCATGTGGCGCGAACGGAAATCCTCCCCCGCTTCAAGAGGCTCTCCGCCGAGGATGTCCGCACCAAGACCGGCCCGCTGGACCCGGTGACAATCGCCGATGAGGCGGCGGAACGGGCGCTTAAGGCAGGGTTGAACGCGCTGTTACCGGGCGATGACGTGATCGGCGAAGAAGCCGTTTCCTCCGGCGCCGCCTCGCTGGAACGGCTGGCGCAGCCCGGACGGGTCTGGATTCTCGATCCGATCGACGGCACCGCGAATTTCGCCGCCGAGCTGCCTTTGTTCGGGGTGATGGCGGCGTTGGTGGAGGCGGATGAGATCCTCGCCGGCTTCATTTTCGATCCGTTCGGCGATGATTGCGCGGTGGCGCTGAAAGGCGAGGGGGCCTATTTGATCGCCGCCGATGGCACCCGCCGCAAATTGCAGGTGGCGGACCCGGTGCCGGTGGAGCAGATGGTCGGCTCGATGTCCTGGCGCTTCATGCCCGAGCCTCTGCGCAGCCACGTGCTGCACCGGCTGGACCGGCTGGCGGCGGTGACGGATTATCGCTGCGCCGCGCATCAATATCGCATGCTCTCGGGCGGGCATTGTCATGTGCAGATGTTCCGCAAGCTGATGCCCTGGGACCATGCGGCCGGGGTGCTGCTGCACCGCGAGGCCGGCGGCCATGCGCGGCATTTCGACGGTTCGCCCTATCGCCCATCGCAAATCGATGGCGGCCTGCTGCTGGCCCCTGACGAGGCCAGCTGGGATGAGCTGGCGAAGGCGCTGCTTCGATAAATAAAACGCCCCCTCAAAGCAGCGACGCGGCGATATTCACCGACAGCGCCAAAATCACCGTATTGAACAGAAACCCGATCAGCCCCTGCAAGGTCGCCAGCCGGCGCAGCTTCTTTGAGGTGATGTCGCAGTCAGAGACCTGAAACGTCATCCCCAGCACGAAGGAGAAATACACGAAATCCAGATAATCCGGCGTCTCGTCCTGGGGGAAATCGATCCCGCCATCCACGCTCTTCGCGCCCAGATCGTAGGAATAATATTCATGCGCATAGCGATAGGCGAAGGTGAGGTGGGTCACCGCCCAGGAGAGGGCCAGCGTCAGCACCACAAAGGCCAGATACGCCCCTGTGAAATGCGCCTTCTGGCTGGCGGCATGGGAGAACAGCACCAGCGATGAAAAACTCATCACCGCCCCCAGCAGCGTCAGGGTGAAGACCGTCCATTCCCCCTCCTGATGGGTTTTCGCATCGGCGCTGATGTCACGGTCCTCACTGCGGAAGAACATCACCAGCGTGAAGACGATATAAAGCAGGCTGCCCAGATCCCAGCCCGCCACCGCCCGCACCGCCGGGTGAAATGCCCCCAGCGCCTGCAACACCCCCCAGACCAGCAGGCCGGACCCGTAGCAAAGGCTGAAAAAGGGCCGGACGCGCAGGATCCGGTACAGGTTGAAGCGGTTCATGAACGAGGATTAGAGCGCGGCCGCATCATTTTTCCAGGGCGGCGAGGGCGGGTGACAGCATCTTCACCTCGATCTCGATGAACGCCATCGGCGCATCGCCGCCATTGCGCACATCGTGCTGCACGCCGGGGTCGCGCGCATAGGCATCGCCGGCCTTGCGGATGAAACGGTGCACGGTCTCGCCGTCATGCACCTCCTGCACCGCGTCGGTCAGCATCACCACGTAATAAGGCCAGCCATGGCTGTGCCAGCCTGTCACCGCCCCTGGCTCGAAATCCCAGCGTGTGATGCGCAGCTGCGCATCGTCCTGTTGCACGGTTGAGGTGGCGGGAAGGGTGCAGGCGAAGGCCATGGAAACCTCTCAGGCTAGGGGTATGCCAGCTGTAACACGCCCCAAGCGCTTGAAAAGGCGCGGATGCGGCGAAAAGCGTCATAATCCACGCGCAAGCGGGGTTGCCAAATGCCCCGCTCTGGCTCAAAAGCCGGGCGAACAGCGCGGCCTGACCCAGGCGGCGCCGTACTTGTTTGACATTTTATCCGCCCGTGGAGGCATCGATGGCTGAGACAGACCTGAGTAAGATCCGGAATATCGGGATCACCGCGCATATCGACGCGGGCAAGACCACCACCACGGAGCGCATCCTTTACTACACCGGCGTGTCCCACAAGATCGGTGAAGTGCATGATGGCAACACCACCACCGACTATATGGCCCAGGAGCGTGAGCGCGGCATCACCATCACCTCCGCCGCCGTGACCTGCGAGTGGAAAGACCACGCGATCAACATCATCGACACGCCCGGCCATATCGATTTCAACATCGAAGTGAACCGCTCGCTGCGCGTGCTCGACGGCGCCATCTTCATCATCGAGGGCGTGGCCGGCGTGCAGCCGCAGTCCGAGACCAACTGGCGCCTGGCCGACCGTTACAACGTGCCGCGCCTGATCTTCATCAACAAGCTGGACCGTACCGGCGCCGATTTCTATCGCGCCTTCGACACGCTGAAGGAGAAGCTGGACATCGTGGCGCTGCCGCTGCAGCTGCCCATCGGCATCGAGGAAAACTTCCTCGGCGTGGTCGATCTGGTCGAGATGAAGGCGATCATCTGGGAAGGCGGCGAGCTCGGCGCGAAGTTCCATGATGAGGAAATCCCGGCCGACATGCTGGAGAAGGCCAAGGAGGCCCGCCAGCTCCTGCTCGACACCGCGCTGGCGGTCGACGATGCCGGCATGGAAGAATATTTCGAGAAGGGCGACGTTTCCGTCGAGACCCTGAAGCGCGCGATCAAGACCGGCACCATCTCCGGCGCGTTCCGCCCGGTCATGTGCGGCACCGCCTTCAAGAACAAGGGCGTGCAGCCGCTGCTGGACGGCGTGCTGGATTACCTGCCGTCCCCCGTGGACGTGCCGGGCATCAAGGTTGCCCCGGAAGAGGGCCAGGAAGAAGATCCCAACGCGCGCCGCATCAAGGCCGACCCGAACGCCCCGTTCGCCGGCCTGGCCTTCAAGATCATCAACGACAAATACGGCTCGCTCACCTTCGTGCGCGTCTATGCCGGCACGCTGAAGAGCGGCGACTCGGTGCAGAACACCACCAAGGGCCACAAGGAGCGTATCGGGCGCATGTACAAGATGCATGCCGATAAGCGCCAGGAAATCACCGAGGTTTCCGCCGGTGACATCGCCGCCTTCGTGGGCCTGAAGGATACCGGCACCGGCGATACGCTGGCCGCCTCCGAGGACCCGGTGGTGCTGGAGCGCATGGCGTTCCCGGTGCCGGTGATCGACATCTCCGTCGAGCCGAAGACCAAGGAAGGCATCGAGAAGATGACCATCGGCCTGCAGAAGCTGGCGGCGGAAGATCCGTCCCTGCGTCTGAAGACCGACCAGGAAACCGGCCAGACCATCCTCTCGGGCATGGGCGAGCTGCATCTGGAAATCATCGTCGACCGTCTGAAGCGCGAATATGGCGTGGACGCGAATATCGGCGCGCCGCAGGTGGCCTTCCGCGAGACCATCACCAAGGAGCACACCGAAACCTACACCCACAAGAAGCAGTCCGGTGGGTCGGGTCAGTACGCTGAAGTGAAGATCACCTTCACCCCGCGCGAGCGTAACGAAGGCATCGAGTTCGAGAACAAGATCGTCGGCGGCGCGGTGCCGAAGGAATATATCCCGGCCGTGGAAAAGGGCATCAAGAACCAGGCCGATACCGGCGTTCTGGCCGGCTTCCCGACCGTCGACTTCTCCTTCGCGCTGGTTGACGGCAAGTACCATGACGTCGACTCGAGCGCCCTGGCGTTCGAAATCGCCGCCAAGGCCTGCTTCCGTGAAGGCATGAAGAAGGCCGGCCCGGTCATCCTCGAGCCGATCATGGACGTGGAAGTCACCACCCCGAACGATCACGTCGGCGACGTGGTGGGCGATCTCAACCGTCGCCGCGGCATGATCCAGAACCAGGAAGCTTCCGGTTCCACCGTGATCGTGCGCGCGCACGTGCCGCTGAAGGAAATGTTCGGCTACATCTCGAACCTGCGTTCGATGACCAAGGGCCGCGCCTCCTTCACCATGCAGTTCCACCACTATGATCCGGTGCCGCGCAACGTGGCCGACGAGATCATGGCCAAGAGCGCGTAAGCGCGGAACGCTTTAGCGAGAGCGCTTAAAGCCTTTCACCCAGACCAGAAAACGGCGCCTTCGGGCGCCGTTTTTTTTGGGCGATGCGGTTTGACAAGCCGACTCCCGACACGGCAGAGACAGGCCATGCAAGAATGCCGGACGGCGCAGACCAGCACGCAACCCGCATGGCGCCCCCGCGCCGGCTTCATCATCCTCATGCTGCTGGGCTTCACGCTCGTGGTGCTGGTGCGGATGCCGCAGATCCTGGCGCAAGGCGGGCGCTTCTGGGCCGAAGAGGGCGTGGTCTATTTCGCCAATAGCTGGAACTGGCCCTGGTATCAGGCCTGGTTCGCCATCCATACCGGCTATATCAATTTCATCGCGGGGTTCGGCACCTGGCTCGGGTTGCAACTGGGCGGGCTCGACCATGCGCCGCTGGTGACGGTGCTGCTGGCGCTGCTGGTGCAGGCGCTGGCCCCGTTCATCATCCTCACCCACGACTTTCCCTGGCGGCGCAGCCGGCTGGCCTGCATGGCGGCGGTGCTGCTCTGCGCGTTGCCGCCCGGCACCGCCGAGGTCTGGCTCAACACCATCACCAGCCAGTTCCATCTCGGCCTGGCGGCGGCGTTGATCCTCGCCGCCCCGCCCCAAACCAAGCGTCTGTTCGTGCTCGACGCGCTGGTGCTCGCCGTCGGCGTGCTCTCCGGCCCCGCCACCAGCTTCCTGCTGCCTTTGTTCCTGCTGCGCGGCATGCTCACCCGCAGCCGGGTGATGCTGCTGTTCAGCCTGATCCTGCTGCTCGGATTCGGGCTGCAGCTTGGCATCTATCTCACCCATCCGGTGCCGGCGCGCAGCGGGCAGGTCTCGCTGGCGGCATTGCTGGCGGTGATCGCGCTGCACGGTCCGGTCATGGCCTTCACCGGCATGCATGGCGCCGCCGTCATCGGCCGCTGCTTCCTCGCCCTGGGCCAGACCCAGGCGCTGTTCTGGCCGCCGCTGTTGATCCTTGTCCTGTTCTACGCGCTGCTGGGCTGGCTGGTGGCGGGGGCGCGCTTTGGCCGCGCCACGCTGGCGCTGCTGCTGGCGGCGCAGATCATCATCCTGTTCGTCTCGTTCGATAAAGCCCTCTCGCCGGACTTCACCGACAGCATGGGGGCGGGCTGGGGCGGGCGCTATGCCTTCATCCCGCTGGTGTTGACCGGGCTGATCCTGACCGGCGCGGTCTGTGCGACCAGCTGGGCCCGGCGCGCCGTGGCGTTTTTCGCCTTGCTGCTGGTGCTGGCCGTGGGGATTAGCAATGACCGCACCGGCACCGCCAATTTCGCCAACGGCCCGGCCTGGGGCCCGCAGGCCAAGGCCTGGCAGATCCGGCACTGGAACATGTTCAAAATCTGGCCCGGCACCCCCGGCTGGATCGTCGCCCTCGGGCATCGATGACCCCGATGCCCGAGCTCAGCATTGTCATGCCCTGCCTCAATGAGGCGCAGACGCTGCCGCTCTGCATCGCCAAGGCCAAAGCGTTCCTGAGCTCGCACGGCATCGAGGGTGAAATCGTCATCGGCGATAACGGCTCCAGCGACGGCTCGCAGGCGCTGGCGCGGGCTTTGGGCGCCAGGGTGGTGGAGGTGCCGCGGCGCGGCTATGGCGCGGCGCTGCATGGCGCGGTGAGTGCCGCGCGCGGGCGCTATTGCATCATGGGCGATTCCGACGACAGCTACGATTTTTCCAAGCTGGCGCCGTTTCTGCAGGCGCTGCGGGGTGGAGCGGATCTGGTCATGGGCAACCGCTTTGCTGGCGGCATCAGCCCGGGGGCGATGCCTTGGAAGAATCGCTATCTCGGCAACCCGGTTCTCTCCGGGCTGGGGCGCTTCCTCTTCCGCACCCCGATCAAGGATTTCCATTGCGGCCTGCGCGGCTTCAGCCGCGACGCCTTCCTGCGCATGGATCTGCGCACCGTTGGCATGGAGTTCGCCTCCGAGATGGTGATCAAGGCGGCGCTGCTGGGCATGCGCATCGAGGAGGTGCCGACCACGCTGGAGAAGGATGGGCGCGCCCGCCCGCCGCATCTGCGCCCCTGGCGGGATGGCTGGCGGCATCTGCGCTTCATGCTGCTGTTCTCGCCGGCCTGGCTGTTTCTTTATCCCGGGCTCGGGCTGGCGCTGCTGGGGCTGGGGCTGGGCGGGGCGCTGATGACGGGGCCGCTGCGGATCGCCGGGCTGAGGCTGGATCTCGGGGCGCTGCTTTATTGCGTGACGATGGTTGAGCTGGGGGCGCAGGCGGTGATCTTCGCCTGGCTGGCGCGCGCTTATACCATTCAGGAAGGGTTGCTGCCGGCCTCGCTGCGCATGCGCCGTCTGGAGCCGCTGGTGACGCTTGAAAACGGGCTGGTGCTGGGGCTGGGCCTATTGGGGCTCGGGCTAGGGCTGCTCGGCTGGGCGATCGCGATCTGGTCGCAGGCCGGGTTCGGCAATCTCGATGTCGGGCGGATCGCGCGCATCATCATGGGCTCGTCGCTGGCCCTATCGCTGGGCATGGAGGTGCTGCTCTCCAGCTTCCTGCTCTCCACGCTGCGGCTGCATATCAGGGAAACATAAAGGCGGCCCGAAGGCCGCCTTTATGGAGCATCAGCCCGCCAGGGCGGATTTGATCGCCGCCAGCGCCGCGCCCGCCTGGCCGGCACTCGGCGCGCCGGCCTGGGCCACGGCCTTGTTGCCGCCACCGCCCTGGCCACCCGCCGCCGTTGCCGCCGCGCGCACCAGCTCCACCGCGCTCTGCGGCAGATCGTCGGACACCGCGACCACGATGGCGGTCTTCTGCTCGGCGGTGGAGACCAGCGCCACCACGCCCGATCCCAGCCCCTTCAGCAGGTCGGTGGCAATCGGCCGCAGCTCCTTGGCGGCAATGTCGCCGACATTGCGCAGGATCGCCTTCACCCCGCCGATCTCCTCGGCTTCCGAGGCGGTGGCCAGCACCAGCTTCTTCTGCAGCTCCGCCACCTGTCGCTCCAGCCGCTTCTTATCGTCCTGCAGCTGGGCGATGCGCCCCGGCAGTTCGGCTGGCGGTGCCTTGATGCTGGCCGAGGCTTCGGCCAGCAGCTTGGTGTCCGCCTCGATCGCGGCAATCGCCGCTTCCCCGGCCAGCGCCTCGATGCGGCGTATACCGGCCGAAACCGCGCCCTCGGAGACGATGCGGAACAGCCCGATATCGCCGGTGCGCGCCACATGGGTGCCGCCGCACAGCTCGATGGACCAGGCGGATTTCTCATCCGTGGAGCCGCCCATGGAAGAGTCTTTAGTCGGCGCTCCCATGGAGACGACGCGGACCTCATCGCCATATTTCTCGCCGAACAAAGCCATCGCGCCCAGCTTCACCGCCTCATCGGGCGTCATCAGCCGGGTGGTGACTTCGGCGTTCTCGCGGATATGCGCGTTCACCTCGCGCTCCACCTGCGCCAGCTCCTCGGCCGTGATCGGGCGGGGCTGGGAGATGTCGAAGCGCAGCCGGTCCGGCGCGTTCAGCGAGCCCTTCTGGGTCACGTGCGGCCCAAGTGCGCGGCGCAGCGCCTCATGCAGCAGATGGGTGGCGGAATGGTGGGCGCGGATAGCGCTGCGGCGCTCATGATCCACGGTTGCCACCACGGCCTGGCCGACACGGGCCGTGCCGGCCTCGACCACGCCGATATGCACATAGAGCGAACCCAGCTTCTTCTGGGTGTCGGTGATGCGGATGCGCAGATTGTCCGGGCCGGTGATATAGCCGGTATCGCCGACCTGGCCGCCGCTTTCGGCGTAGAACGGGGTCTGGTTGAGCAGGATATAGGCGGTCTGCTCGGGCAGCGCCTCGTCGGTCGGCTGGCCGTCCACCACCAGCCCGACGATGCTGCCTTCGGCGGTCTCGGTGGAGTAGCCCAGGAACTCGGTGCCGCCGAGTTTTTCGTTCAGCTCGAACCAGACGGTCTCGGTGGCGGCATCGCCGGAGCCGGCCCAGGCGGCGCGGGCGCGGGCCTTCTGCTCGGCCATCGCCTCGTTGAAGCCCTCCACATCCACGCTCTTGCCCTCTTCGCGCAACGCGTCCTGGGTCAGATCCAGCGGGAAGCCGTAAGTGTCGTAGAGCTTGAAGGCGACGGCGCCGGGCAGGGCGGCGCCTTGGGCCAGCCCCTCGCTCTCGCTCTTCAGCAGCGAGATGCCGCGGTCCAGCAAAGCGCGGAAACGGTTTTCCTCCAGCTGCAGCGTCTCGGTGATCAGCGCCTCGGCCTGGTTCAGCTCCGGGAAGGCCTGGCCCATCTGGCGGGTCAGCGCCGGCACCAGCCGGTACATCAGAGGCTCCTTGGCGCCCATCATGTGGGCATGGCGCATGGCGCGGCGCATGATCCGGCGCAGCACATAGCCGCGGCCTTCATTGGAGGGCAGCACGCCATCGGCGATCAGGAAGCAGGAGGAGCGCAGATGGTCCGCCACCACGCGATGGCTGATGCGAAACGCTCCGTCCGGGTCCTGGCCGGTCGCCTCGGCGGAGGCCAGGATCAGGGCGCGCAGCGTGTCCGTGTCGTAATTATCGTGCTTGCCTTGCAGGATGGCGGCGAAGCGCTCCAGCCCCATGCCGGTATCGATGGAGGGGCGGGGCAAATCGACGCGGCCATTCGCCCCTTCCTCATACTGCATGAACACGAGGTTCCAGATCTCGATGAACCGGTCGCCATCCTCATCCGGGGAGCCGGGCGGGCCGCCGGGGATGGAGGGGCCGTGATCGTAGAAAATCTCGGAGCAGGGGCCGCAGGGGCCGGTATCGCCCATGCGCCAGAAATTATCGTCAGTGGGGATGCGGATGATGCGTTGATCCGGCAGCCCGGCGATCTTGGACCAGAGCCCCGCCGCCTCGTCATCCGTATGATACACGGTGACCAGCAGCTTATCCTTATCCAGCCCGAAATCCTTGGTCAGCAGCGTCCAGGCATGCAGGATGGCCTGTTCCTTGAAATAATCGCCGAAGGAGAAATTCCCCAGCATCTCAAAGAAGGTGTGGTGGCGGGCGGTATAGCCCACATTATCCAGATCATTATGCTTGCCGCCGGCGCGCACGCATTTCTGCGAGGAGGTGGCGCGGCTATAGGGGCGCTTTTCCTGGCCGGTGAACACGTTCTTGAACGGCACCATGCCTGCGTTGGTAAAGAGCAGGGTGGGATCGTTGCGCGGCACCAGAGGTGCGGAAGGCACGATCTGGTGGCCGTTGCGGCCAAAATAATTGAGGAAGGTGGCGCGGATATCGTTGCTGGTGACCATGTGGGCTGGATTACAAGGCGGACGGGTTTTCGCCAAGCCCGCCCGCCGGCCGGGCGCAAAAAGGGCAAAAGTTTTTGGGGGCGCCCTTTTTTCAAAAAGGGCGCGAAGAGACGAAAGGCCGGACGCCCCCAAAGGGGCGATCCGGCCTTTCGTCACGAAGGGGCGTTTTTGAAAAAACGCCCCTTCAACCCCCAAAAACGTTTAATCCTCAGCGCTGTCCTCGCCGCCATCGGCGGCCATCAGCGCCTCGCCCAGCGTCGAAGACTGATCGCGGATCTTCTTCTCGATGCTTTCGGCCACTTTCGGATTGTCGCGCAGGAACTGCTTGGCATTCTCCCGCCCCTGGCCAATCCGCTGGCTGTCGTACGAGAACCAGGCGCCGGATTTCTCCACCACCCCGGCCTTCACCCCGAGATCCACCAGCTCGCCGGATTTGGAAATCCCCTCGCCGAACATGATGTCGAACTCCACCTGCCGGAAGGGCGGGGCGAGCTTGTTCTTCACCACTTTCACCCGGACATGGTTGCCCGTCACCTCGTCGCGCTCCTTGATCGAGCCGGTGCGGCGGATTTCCATGCGGATGGAGGAATAGAATTTCAGCGCGTTGCCGCCGGTCGTCGTCTCCGGATTGCCGAACATCACGCCGATTTTCAGACGGATCTGGTTCAGGAAGATCAAAGTGGTGTTGGAGCGCGCCACCGAGCCGGTAATCTTGCGCAGCGCCTGGCTCATCAGCCGCGCATGCAGGCCGACATGGCTATCACCCATCTCACCTTCCAACTCCGCGCGCGGCACCAGCGCGGCGACGGAGTCGATCACCAGCACGTCGATCGAGCCGGAGCGCACCAGCGTATCGGCGATTTCCAGACCCTGCTCGCCGGTATCGGGCTGCGAAATCAGCAGATTATCCACATCCACGCCGAGCTTGCGGGCATAGACCGGGTCAAGCGCGTGCTCGGCATCCACAAAGGCGCAGACACCGCCACGCTTTTGCGCCTCGGCCACGGCATGCAGCGCCAGGGTGGTCTTGCCCGAGCTTTCCGGGCCGTAAACCTCGATCACGCGGCCGCGCGGCAGGCCGCCAATGCCCAGCGCCAGATCCAGCCCGAGCGAGCCAGAGGAGATCACCTCGATCGCCTCATTGCCGCCCTTGGCGCCCATGCGCATGATGGAGCCTTTGCCGAAGGCGCGCTCAATCTGCGCCATCGCGGCGTCGAGCGCCTTGTTTTTTTCGAGATCGGGTTTTGCCATCGTCGTCACTGTCGCCATGAAAGGTGCCTCCGGAGCGTCCAACATCGACTCGATTTCTGTCAAACGAGCTTTTTTGCTTGTGGTGGATGCAACCATAGCGTGTTTTCCTGATCTTGCCATAGGGAATCGTTGAATCGCATCCTGGCATGGCGAGAACAAATTAGCAACATATCCGTTAATAATTTGTTCGTATTTTGTTCGATAATTCTGGAGAAAATATTGCAGATACGTAATGTGATTAGAACATATTGGAAACTTCGACTCAGCCGCGTCTTTGATCCATTCCGGGACAGGGTTTGACGGCACAGCGCGTCTCGCCATGCTGAGCCATCCAAAAGCAACAAGGCGAGGAAAAATGAGCCAGACTTATCAAGGTGCGTGTTTTTGCGGGGCGGTGGAGCTGACCGTGAGCGGTGATCCGGAGGCGATGGGCTATTGCCATTGCCGCTCCTGCCGCTCCTGGTCGGGCGGGCCGGTGAATGCGTTTACGCTATGGAAGCCCGAGGCGGTGAAGGTGACCAAGGGCGCGAGCGAGGTGGCCACCTACGCCAAAACCGAGGCCAGTCATCGGCAATATTGCCGCCAATGCGGCGGGCATCTGATGACGGCGCATCCGGGCTTTGGGCTGGTGGATGTGTTCGCGGCCACCTTGCCGACGCTGGAGTTCAAGCCCGGCGTGCATGTGAACTATGCCGAGACGGTGCTGCCGATGAAGGACGGCTTGCCCAAGCTGAAGGATTTTCCCGCCGAACTGGGCGGCAGCGGCGAAACGGCGCCGGAATAAAAGAGCAAAAGTTTTTTGGTGCCGCTTTTTTTCAAAAAAGCGGCGAAGAATTGGGGTGTTTTTGTAAAAACACCCCACACCCCCAAAAACTTTTATAAACTCCCGCCGCGGCGGCCGATGGACGCCCCCAGCCGCAGCCGCAGCGCGTTGAGCTTGATGAAACCCGCCGCATCCTGCTGGTTATACGCCCCGGCATCGTCCTCGAACGTCACCATGCGGGTATTATAGAGCGAATTCGGGCTCTCCCGCCCGGTGACGATCACATTGCCCTTATAGAGCTTCAGCCGCACCGTGCCGGTCACGGAAGCCTGCGACGTATCGATCAGCGCCTGCAGCATCCGGCGCTCCGGCGAGAACCAGAAGCCGTTATAGATCAGCTCCGCATAGCGCGGCATGATGCTGTCCTTCAGGTGCCCGGCCTCACGGTCCAGCGTGATGCTCTCTATGCCGCGATGGGCCGCGAGCAGAATGGTGCCGCCCGGGGTTTCGTACACGCCGCGGGACTTCATGCCGACGAAACGGTTCTCCACCAGATCCAGCCGGCCGATGCCATTGGCTTTGCCGTATTCGTTAAGGCGGGTGAGGATGGTGGCCGGGGAGAGCGCCTCGCCATTGATCCCCACCGCATCGCCATTATTGAACGCGATGGTGATCTCGGTGACCTGATCAGGAGCGGCTTCCGGGGAGATGGTGCGCTGATACACGATCTCATCCGGCCCCACCGCCGGGTCTTCCAGCACCTTGCCCTCGGAGGAGGAGTGCAGCAGGTTCGCATCCACGGAGAACGGCGCCTCGCCGCGCTTATCCTTGGCAATGGGGATCTGGTTCGCCTCGGCATATTCCAGCAGCCTGGTGCGCGAGGTCAGCTCCCATTCGCGCCAGGGGGCGATGACGCGGATATTCGGGTTCAGCGCGTAATAGCCAAGCTCGAAGCGGACCTGGTCATTGCCCTTGCCGGTGGCGCCATGGGCGACGGCATCCGCCCCCACCATCTCGGCGATCTCGATCTGGCGCTGGGCGATCAGCGGCCGGGCGATGGAGGTGCCCAGCAGATACTGGCCCTCATACAGCGCATTGGCGCGGAACATCGGGAACACGAAATCCTTCACGAAGGTCTCGCGCAGATCCTCGATGAAGATCTCCTTGATGCCGAACATCTCCGCCTTCTTGCGGGCCGGCTCCAGCTCCTCGCCCTGGCCGAGATCGGCGGTGAAGGTCACCACCTCGCACTTATAGGTGTTCTGCAGCCAGCGAAGAATGACCGAGGTGTCCAGCCCGCCGGAATAAGCCAGGACGACCTTTTTGACTTTCTGTTCCATGCTGGCTGCTTATGACGCGGCGCGGCCGATGCCAAGGCTTGCCCAGCTCTTTCCCAGGGCCTGCCAGAATAATTTCAGCCCGGTCGCCTGCTGGGCGAGGTAGGAGCCGGAAACCAGCGCCGCGGGGGCGCGGGCATCGCCGGTGGGCAGATATTCGTCGCGGAAATCGGCGGTGCGGAAGATGATGTCCCAGACCGCGAACACCGAGGCGTAATTGCAGCTATGCCGCCCGGCGGCGCGCAGCCCATGATGGAAGCGGTGAAAGCGCGGCGAGACGAACACCCATTCCAGCGGCCCGAAGGAGGCGCGTATATTGGCGTGGCTGAGGCTTTCGATGAATTTCATCGCCATCAGCAGCAGCGGGAATTGCAGCGGCGGGATGCCGATGAGCAGCCCGATGGCGAAGAACCAGAAGAAGCTGATCACATCGTCCAGCAGATGGTTGCGGTCGTCGGACCAGAAGCTCATCTGCGTCTGCGCGTGGTGCAGCGCGTGCAGCGCGTACCACCAGCGGAAGGAATGGGAGAGGCGGTGGCGCCAGTAATCGGCGCAATCCAGGATCAGCGCATAGACCAGGAAGGTGATCAGCGGGTGCCCGAACAGGCCGGGCACCAGACTGTCCAGTGTGGGCGGGATGAAGCCATGCTCGACCAGCAGCCCGGTGGACCAGGTCTGCACCTGATAGAACAGCACGAAGGTGACGATGGGGGTGACGCCGACGCGGTTGAGGAAGGTGTAGAACACATCCACCCACACCGCCTTGTTGTCCGGCCAGCGCTCCACCGGCCGCCAGGCCTCCAGCGGCAGGCAGACCGCGTAGGTCACCAGCACCGCGAACATCCCGTAGACGCAGATCAGGCACCAATCGAAGGCGAGATCGTCCCAGGCCATCCAATGCAGCCGGAACAGCACGGGCAGCACCAGATACTGGTCCATATAGCCGGCGATGTTGGAGAAGAGACGATCGAGACCCATACCCAAACCCCATGCAGGACTGGCGGCAACCAGCCTTTATAGCGCCCGCCCGCCGCAAAAAGCGAGAGGGCAAAAGCCGTTGTTACAAAGGCTTAAATGCAAGCGCTCAGATCCGCTCGGCGGTGATCCGGCCTTTCTGGCGCAGCATGGTGTTGAGGAAGATGCCATGCGGCGAGCGCCCGACCGGGATGGAGCTGTAATTGCCGCTCACCGGATCGAGGATCGCCACCGATTCCGCATAGCGCAGGCAGATCCAGATATTCCCCTCCGGATCGATGCCGATATCGTCCGGCCCGCCAGGGATCTCATATTGGCGCAGGATCTGGAAGCTGACCGGGTCCAGTGCGGTGAGGCCGGTCCGCCCCGGGCCGCGATTGGAGACGTAGAGGATCTGCTTCCTGGTATCCAGGAAGATATTATGCGCGCCATCGCCGGTGACGACCCGCCGGGTGATCTGCCCGCTCACCGGATCGACCTCGACAAAGCCGCGCCCGCCCATGATGCAGCACAGCACCTTGCCGCGATGCCAGAGCACGCCCGCCGGCGTCTCGCCCACCGTCACCGCCCAGCGCTCAGTCATGCTGGTGAGGTCGAAGGAGACCAGCGTGTTGGAATTCTGCATGGAGTTGAAGGACCAGCGGCTGTCCGGCGAGAAATCCAGATGGCTCGGCCAGCGCCCGGGCTTGAAGCGCTTCACCAGCCGCAGCGTGGCGCCGTCATAGACATCCACGAAATCCAGCCGCAGCGCGTTGACCATCAGATATTTGTTATCCGGCGTGTAGCCGAGCTGATACGGGTCGGCGATGCGCTTGCGGCCCAGCGGCGCGCCGGTGATCGGGTCGAAGATGAAAATCGCGTTGCCCGAGGCATCGCAGATGAAAAGCTGGCCGCGGTCGGGGGTCAGGCACCAATGGCTGGGCTCGCGATAGGCCGGCTCCGTCCCCACCACCTGGCGGCTCGCCATGTCGATGAGGCTGACCGAGCCGGCGGCGGAGTTCAGGACGAAGGCGAGGGGGGGCGTTGCCGCCAGGGCCGGAGCAGCCCCGGCGAGGGCGAGGGGCAGGGCGGCGGGCAGGGCGATGGCGGTGCGGCGTGTGAGCATGCAGCCCCTGTAGACCCGTTTTGTGCGTTTGCGAAGATAGCGCTTACCCACAAGAAGAACGCCGAGGCGGTCCCCGCGATCAGGGTGTTGTCGGTCAGGGATTGCACGGCGAATGCAATGAAAATCAACCGCATCAGCCAGGCCTGCCGGGCCGGCAGCCGCGCCGTGCCGCGCCCCACCCACAGCAGCATCAGCCCGAGCAGCAGCCCCAGCCCCAGCACCCCGCCCTCGGTGCCGATGCGCAGATATTCATCATGCGCGGCGTTGGTGCCGATCAGCCTGGCCAGCGGCGCGCTGAGCGGAATGATGATCTTGCCCGCCCCCACCCCCAGCCGACCCAGGGAGACTGGGTGATGGCGGTCCAGAAATAGGGCCAGACCAGCGTGCGGTTGGACAAGTTGGACGCCAGGCCAAGCTGCGTCATGTCGATGACGCGCAGAAAATCGAGCTGGCTGAAACAGAGCGCCACCAGCGCGGCCAGCGCCCCGGCCAGGGCGAAAGCCCGCAGGCAGCCGCGCTGGGCCAGCAACGCCGCCAGGACGAGGCCGCCCAAAACCAACGGCGAGCGCGCCCCGGTGAGCAGGATGAGGGTGAAATTGATCCCCGTCAGCAGCGCCACGGCCCGGCGCGGCCGTACCGCCAGCTCCAGCACCCCGGCATAAAGCCCCACCAGCGCCGCCCCGGCCAGAAAGGGCGGCTGCCCATCCCCGCCCAGCCGCAGCGCCCCCAGCTCCAGCGTGTAGAACCGGTCCAGCCCCGCCAGCGCCAGCATCGCCGCAACCCCCACGGCGCAGAGCGGGGCGATCATCACCGCCCGGCAGGCGGTTCGGGCGAAGCCCTCATCCTGGCGGACAAAGCCGAACAAAAACGGCGCGGCGGAGCCGATCAGCGACCGCGCCGAGGCCTCCAGGCTCAGCCCCGGATGCAGCCCATGGATCAGCCCGACGCAGAACATCAGCAGAAACGCCAGGGACGGATTGCCCACATCCCGCCGTGGCCCGTAGCGCCAGAGTGCTCCGGCCAGCACCAGCAAGCCATAGAGCTTGAGCAGCCCCGCCGTCGCCTCCAGGCTGCCGGTGGCGGCACTCAGCCAGCCATCCGGCGCGGTGGCCAGCGCCAGCACCCACAGCATCACCGCCTCGCGCGGCCGCGCCAGGGCCAGCAGCACGAGCGGCAACGCAGAAACCACAACCAGGAATTGCAGCATGGCTCGTCATAGCCCATTTGAACCCACCGCGCTTGTGATTTCTTCCCGATGCGCCAAAGATGATGCCCATGAAATTAAACGTTTCCGAGGCCGGCGACGGCTCGCCGCTGGTGCTGCTGCATGGCCTGTTCGGCGCCGCCCGCAATCTCGGCGTGCTCACCCGGGCCTTTTCCGCGCATTACCGCGTCTTCGCGCTGGATCTGCGCAACCATGGCGACAGCCCGCGCGGGCCTGAGATGAATTACGCCATCATGGCGCGGGACGTGGCGGAAACCCTCTCCAGCCTCGGCCTCTCCCGGGTGCGGCTCTGCGGCCATTCCATGGGCGGCAAGACGGCGATGATGCTGGCCCTGCAATCGCCCGATCTGGTCGAGCGGCTGGCGGTGATGGATATTGCCCCGGTCAGCTACAACCATGATTATTCAGGCTTTGTCGAGGCGATGCGGGCCATCCCGCTCACCCCCGGCCTCTCCCGAGGCGAGGCCGACCAGGCGCTCGCCGCCAGCGTCAAGGCCCCGCCGATGCGCGCCTTCCTGCTCAACAATCTGGTGCTGGGCAGCGCCCCGCGCTGGCGCGTCGGGCTGGAGGAGATCGGCGCCAATATGAAAAACCTGTTCCGCTGGGATGATCCGCCGGGCGCCACCCCCTATCACGGCCCGGCTTTGTTTCTGTGCGGCGCGGAATCGGACTATGTCCGCCCGGATTATGACGCGGCGATCCGCCAGCGCTTCCCCCGCGCCGAGATCACCCGCATCCAAGGCGCCGCGCACTGGCTGCATGCCGACAAGCCCGAGCAGGTGATCGCCGCGCTGCAGGAATTCTTCGCGGCATGAGCCAGGATTTCGATGCCATCGTCATCGGCGCCGGCATGGTCGGCGCCTCCATCGCCGCCAATCTCATCGCCACCCATAAGGTGGCGCTGGTGGAGGCCGAGGAGCAGGCGGGCTTCCATACCACCGGCCGCTCGGCGGCGATCTGGATCCGCAATTACGGCCCGCCCGCGGTGCGCGTGCTCACCGGCCTGTCGCGGGATTTCTACAAATCCCCGCCCGCCGATATCGGCACCGACCGGCTGGCGGTGGACCGCGCCATCCTCTATCTCGCCCCGCCCGCGCAGGGCCGGCAGCTGGATGAGCTGATCGCCCAGGATCTCGGCATCGAGGAAATCCCCCTGTCGAAGGCCAAGGCGCTCTGCCCGGCGCTGATCGAGGGCTACGCCACTCGCGCCGGGCTGGAGTCGGACGGGTTCGACATGGATGTGGCCGGGCTGCACCAATATTATCTGCGCCGGATGCGCCAGGGTGGCGGGCAGCTGCTGCTTCGCAACCGTGCCGGGCGGATCGCGCGCAAGAGCGGTCTCTGGGCGGTGGAGACCTCCGGCGGGCTCACCATCACCGCGCCTATCGTGGTGAATGCCGCCGGGGCCTGGGGCGATGAGGTGGGCAAAATCGCCGGCCTCGCCCCGCTCGGCCTTGTTCCCTGCCGGCGCACCGCCGCCATCATCGACCCTGGCCCGCACCAGGTCGCGCACTGGCCGCTGGTGCAGTCCGCCGCCCATGATTGGTATGCCAGGCCGGAAGCGCGCGCCAAGCTGATGGTCACACCCTGCGATGAAACCCCGGATGTGCCGCATGACGTGCAGCCGGACGAGCTGGACATCGCCATTGGCATCGACCGCATGCAGCAGGCGCTGGATATTCCGGTGAAGCGCATCGAGCATAGCTGGGCGGGCCTGCGCACCTTCACCCCGGACCGCTCGCTGGCCTTTGGCTATGACAAGGCGGTGGACGGGTTTTTCTGGGCGGTGGGGCAGGGCGGCTATGGCATCCAGACCGCGCCGGCGGCCTCGGCGTTGATCGCCGCCATGGTCCGGCATGAGGATCCTGGGCCGGCCGGGGTGGTGATCCCGCAGATCGACCCGATGCGCTTTCGCTGAAATTGGTTGCAAGGCCGCAAGGCGTTTCATACGGCCATCACCGCATGGCCGGGCCGGTGGGCTGAGCGCGATGCCTGGTAAACTTGAATTGCGCGTCATGCTTCCGATATCTAGTGCAAAGACAAATCTTTGGGGCACTGGCGTAAAGGGGCTAGCTTTGCGGATATTATTCATTGAGGACGACAAGAACGTCGTCTCCTTCGTGCTCAAAGGCATGCGTGAGGCTGGGCATAATGTGATTCACGCCGAATCCGCCCAGGCCGGCCGCGAGCGTGCGGCGCGGGAGACGTTTGACGTGATCATTCTGGACCGCATGCTGCCGGAGAAAGAGGACGGTCTGGTGCTGCTCTCGCATTTGCGGGCGCAGAAGATCGAGACCCCGGTGCTGATCCTCTCCGGGCTGGGCGAGCCGACCAACAAGGTGGCGGGCTTGCGCGCGGGTGGCGATGATTATCTGGCGAAGCCGTTCGCGTTTTCGGAGTTGCTGGCGCGGGTCGAGGGGCTGGCGCGGCGCGGCGGGATCACCCGCAGCGCCTGAAATCCTAGAGTCCTCTGTGAATAGCTTGAATCCTATCTCTTTACCGACGCGGGGCTGATGTGATTCACGATTAGGACTGGTTGAGGAGGCCAGCGCTGATGCCCCGAGCTTATTCTTCTGATCTTCGTGAACGCGTGATTTCGGTTGTGGAGAGCGGTGAGGAGACTTGCCGGTCCGCGGCGCGGCGTTTTGGCGTGAGCGCATCGTCTGCCATCAAATGGGTTCAGCGCCTGCATCGGGTTGGTGACCGACGCAGCGCTGGCACTGGTGGCCACCGGCCCTCGAAGGTGAAGCCTGAGCGCGCCTGGCTTTTGGCGGTCATTGAGGAGCAGGCCGACATCACGCTGGCGGCGTTGAGCGTGCGCCTGTGGGAAGAGCGTGGCGTGCGCGCCGACACCGGCATGTTGTCGCGGTTCTTCCGCGCTGAGGGCATCAGCTTCAAAAAAAACCGTGCTGCCCGCCGAGCAGGACCGGCCTGACATCGCCTTCAAGCGGGCGCGCTGGCGGCGGTATCAGGGAAAAATTGACGCGTCTCGCCTGGTGTTTATCGACGAGACCTGGGCCAAAACCAACATGACCCGCACCCATGGGCGCTGCCGGCGTGGGCAAAAGCTGCACGCCAAGGTGCCGCACGGGCATTGGAAAACCTTGACCTTCATCGCCGCCCTGCGGGCCGACAAGGTTACCGCGCCCTGTGTACTCGATGGCCCCATCAACAGCCGCAGCTTCACCGCCTATGTCGAGCAATTCCTGGTGCCGACGCTGCGCCCCGGCGATGTCATCATCCTCGACAATCTCGGCAGCCACAAGGCCAAGACAGCGCGCGATGCCATAAGAAAAGCCGGTGCCAAGCTCGTCTTCCTGCCGCCCTACAGCCCAGACCTCAATCCCATCGAGCAGGTCTTCGCAAAGCTCAAAACCCTACTCAGAAAAGCCGCCGAGAGAACCGTCGAAGCCACATGGCGACGCATCGGGGCACTGCTCGATCACTTCCCGCCAGAAGAATGCACAAATTACCTCAAACACGCAGGATATGCGTCAATCTAATCACAGAAGATTCTAAAATAAAAAGTTTTTGAGGGTTGTAGGGAACTTTTTTCAAAAAGTTCCCTACGTGACAAAAGGCCGGATCGCCCCCAGAGGGGGCGTCCGGCCTTTTGTCTAGAGCATCAAGCTTTTAGCTTGATGCTCTAGAATTTGTTTTAGCGAGCAATTTCATGTGTTTATTTTGACGCTGTCGCGTCAACCTAAACACATATTGCTCTAGGCGGCATTCCACCGCTGCGACGCAGCGGCGGAACCATGGCCGCCTACGCCCCAAAAAACCTTTACTCTACGTCTTCTAAGTCCAGCGCATACCCCGCCGCGCGCACCGTGCGCACGATGTCGATCTCGCCCGGCCCGTTGATCGCCTTGCGCAGCCGGCGAATATGCACATCCACCGTGCGTGGCTCGACATGTATGTCGCGCCCCCATACCGCATTCAGCACATCCTCGCGCGAAAACACGCGCTTGGGATGGCGCAGGAAAAACTCCAGCAGCCGGAACTCCGTCGGCCCCAGATGCAGCGTGCGGCCATTGCGCAGCACGCGATGCGAGGCCGGGTCCAGCGAGATATCGTGGAAGGCCAGCTTGTTCTTCTGCGGCACCGCGCCCGCCCGGCGCAGCAGTGCGCGAATGCGGGCGATCAGCGCCTCGGTCGAGAAGGGCTTGGTGATGTAGTCATCCGCCCCGGTATCCAGCCCGCGCACCGCATCCTGCTCTTCCGCCCGGGCGGTGAGCATGATGATCGGAAGCTGGCGCGTCGCCGGGCGGCGGCGCAGCTGGCGGCACAGCTCGATGCCCGACATCGTCGGCAGCATCCAGTCCAGCAGCAAAAGATCAGGCGGCGCCTCGGTGATGCGCGTCAGCGCCTCGCCGCCATCGCCGGCATCCTCAACCCGGAAGCCCTGTTTTTCCAGATTATAGCGCAGCAAAGTGACCAGCGGCGCCTCATCCTCGACGATCAGCACATACGGCTTGTTGCTCTCGGACATGTGGTCAGTTGGCGGCCGGCATGTAGGTGGAGGTGACATCGCCCTTGGGGCGGAAATCCGGCAGGTTGGTGCCGGTGATCGCGTAATAGGTCAGCTCGGCCATGTTGGTGGTATGGTCGCCGATGCGCTCCAGATTCTTCGCGATGAACATCAGATGCGTGCAGGCGGAAATATTGCGCGCATCCTCCATCATGTAGGTGATCAGCTCGCGGAAGATGGTGTTGTAGAGGTCATCCACGGACTGGTCGGCCCGCCACACCGCAATCGCCTTCTGCGGGTCGCTCTCGCCCACCGTGTCGATGCTGGCTTTCAGATTCTGCTGCACCAGGTTGGACATCTGCCCCAGCCCGGCGAGGGAGAAACCGCTGGCGACCTGATTGATGACGATCGAGCGCTTGGCGATGTTGGCGGCATAATCGCCGACGCGCTCAAGATCGTTCACGATCTTCAGCGCCTGGATCACCTGGCGCAGATCATCCGCCACCGGCTGGCGCAGCGCCAGCAGCTGCACGGCGAATTGCTCGATCCGGTGCTGCTCGGCGTCGATCTTGGCATCGCCCTCGATCACCCGCGCCGCCAGCTCGGCGTCATGGCCGATCAGCGCGCTGGAGGCATCCGCCACCGCGCGCTCCACCAGCCCGCCCATATTGGCGATGGCATCGCGCAGCTTTTTCAGGTCAGCCTCGAAGCTGGAAATCATATGTTTCGGTTGGTCGGCCATCGTCTGTCTCCTTAGCCGAACCGGCCGGTGATATATTCCTGGGTCTTGCGCTCGCGCGGGGCGGTGAAGATCTGGCTGGAGGAGCCAACTTCCACCAGCTCACCCAGATAGAAGAACGCCACCTGGTCCGCGCAGCGTCCGGCCTGCTGCATGTTATGGGTGACGATGACGATGCAGAAATCCCGCTTCAGCTCATCCACCAGCTCCTCGATCTTCAGCGTGCTGATCGGATCGAGCGCCGAGGTCGGCTCGTCGAGCAGCAGCACCTCCGGGCGCACCGCGATGGAGCGGGCAATGCAAAGGCGCTGCTGCTGGCCACCGGAAAGGCCGATGGCGGAGCTTTGCAGCCTATCCTTCACCTCGCCCCAGAGGGCGGCGCGGGTCAGCGCCCATTCCACCCGCTCATCCGCCTCGGCCTTGGACAGCTTCTCATGCAGCCGCACGCCAAACAGCACGTTCTCGTAAATGGATTTCGGAAACGGGGTCGGCTTCTGGAACACCATGCCCACGCGCCGGCGCAGCTTGTTCATATCCACGCCCGGGGCGATCAGATTATCCCCGCCCATCAGCACCTCACCCTCGGCGCGCTGGCCGGGATAAAGATCGTACATGCGGTTGAGAACACGCAGCAGCGTCGATTTGCCGCAGCCCGACGGGCCGATCATCGCCGTCGCCTGGCGATCCGGGAAATCGATCGAGACATTCTTCAGCGCGTGCGTCGCGCCGTAATAAAAATTCAGATTGCGGATGGAGACACGCGGCTCAGCCCCCGGGACCTGCTGCAGGGTATGGGGGAGCTGGGCATCGGAGGACATGTTGTGACTCGCTATTTCCATAAGGCCATTCCATAGGCGCGATACGTGACAGTACGATGACAGTCGCGTGAAGCTTCTATGACAGCCGCCTCCGCAAAACGAGTCTTAAATTTTTCGCCGGGCGGCTTCGCCCGGCGCGCTGTTCAGAACCGCCAGAGGAGGTTGCCGGTAACTTGCGTGTCATTGCCGTCGCTCTTGAAGGCGGTCGTGGCCGCCTCCAGGCTGGCGCTGAAGCGCTGGGTGAATGTCGCACTCACACCCAGGTTGAACAAGCCCCAGCTGCCCGTCTGGTGCGGGTAGCTGTTGGTCAGCGTCACGCCGGGCACATCGGTGAAGGCGGAGCTGAAGCGCTGGTTCGGCCCGGCCAGCAGAAACTCAGCCGCCGCGCCGGCATGCGGGGCAAGCGCCACGCCGCCCAGGCTGATATTCGTCGCAATCGTGCCGCCGGCACTGGCGACCAGCTGCTTATAGCTCTGCGAATTCACGCTCTGGGTCAGCAGCGCATCGCCGCTCTCGGTATAATTGCCCAACCCGCTCTGGGTGTAACCCAGCCCGAATTCCGGCCCTACGGCGATATTCGTCGCCGGATGGAATTTCAGCCCCACCGCGCCGCCGGCACTCCAGCTGGTGCCCGAAGGCTTGCCGGTGATGCCGCCAATCACCCCGTTGCGCTGGGTCTTGTCGTTGTCATGGTCCCAGGCGGCATAGATTTTGGCATAGGCGTCGCCGGAGCTCGCCAGCGCATACAGCCCGACATCGACGCCATGATCCTGTACCGTGCCGCCGCCGCTCACATTCGCATGGGTGTTGTTATAGGCGAGCGACAGGCCGGCGGTGAGATGCTCATTCACCCGCATATCCACCCCCAGCGCCGTCACCGCGCTGCGATAATTATAGCCGCTATCGAAGCCCTCGGTCTTGCGGGTGCCGAACTGTCCGGTGACGGAGAGGAACATCGCCAGTTTATGCGCCGGATCGGCGGTGCCGCCATTCACCCCGTTAATGTCATAGGACGCGCCGCTGGCGCCGTTCTGCAACGCATCCAGCCGCGCATTCAGCAGCCCCGCGAAACTCTCCGCGGCATTCGCATTCACCCGTGCCGGCACCGTCAGGCTCTCAAAGCCTTGCAGCGACGCGGCGGCATATTCGGCGATGATCTGCTGTGCATGGGTGGTCGGGTGCACATTATCCCAGAACAGATAGCTGTTCTGGGTGGCCGTGCTGCCGGTTACGCAGGCCACCGTATACAGGCAGGCATTGGTGACGTTGGTGAAGCCGTACAGAGACGGATCCGCCACCACCCGGTTCAGCAGCGCCTCCGTATTCAGCACGATGATATTCGCCCCCGTGCCCTGATGCAGCAGCTGCATCTCGGTCGGCAGCGCCGCATCATGCGCCTGCGAGAACGCATCGCCCAGCGCCACGCCCTGCGCCGTGCTGTTGAAATTCGGCGTCAGCCCCAGATCCGGCAGGTTGGGCACAATCAGCATCCTGGCGCCGAGATTGATCAGCGATGTGGTATCCTGGGTGAGCTGCGTGATCGTCGTGGTGACAGCCTGCGTCACCAGCGCGGTGGCCGCCGCCGGGTTGGCCTGCACCGCCGCCGCATAGGCGAAGTAATTATTCGCCCCGCCCCACAGCGTCACCACGTCATTCGCGCCGAAACTGCCCCCCGCCGCCTGGAACGCCGCGATCTCGGTGGTGATCCCCGGCAGCGCCGCCGCTTCCAGATTGGTGCCGGCATTGGTGGTGCCGATGGTCAGCGCCCCGGTAAAGGCCCCGCCATAGGCATAGTCATTGGCTGAGGAAAACCCGAGCCCGGTCAGCCCCGGCAGATATTCCACCCAGACCGGCCCGTTGGAAAACCGCCCCTCATAATAAGGTGCCGGCGGCAGGCCGGTGAGTTTGTAGAGATTGCCGTCATCCGACAGGCTGTCGCCAAACACATAGAGATTGCCCGCCTTCGCCGCAGGCGCCGCCATCAGGCTAAGCGCTGCCACACCGGCCAGAAGCCTGGTTTTCCTCATGGTCGTGTCTCCCGTTTTATCTTACCTTTGCAGGCTTTGTATCACGCAATGGTTAGGATGGCGACGGAAAAGTGACGTGATCGTGCAATGAAAAAAAGCCGCCTCCCCGAAGGGGAGAGCGGCGGTAAAAGTTGCAGAAGTTTTTGAGGGGTATGGGGAACTTTTTTCAAAAAGTTCCCCATAGACGTTTGGGGCGTTGGCACCGTAGTGCCAACGCCCCAAACGTTTTGCAGCCCTTTTTGAAAAAAGGGCTGCACCCCAAAAACTTTTGTAACTTAGGTTTTGACGACTTTCGGCGGCAGCGCCAACGCAATGGACAGCTCCTTCAGCCGGTTCGCCGGGATCGGCGCCGGGGCGCCCATCATCAAATCCTCGCCCTGCTGGTTCAGCGGGAAGGCGATCACCTCGCGGATATTCGGCTCATCCGCCAGCAGCATCACAATCCGGTCAATGCCCGGGGCCGAGCCGCCATGCGGCGGCGCGCCATAGCGGAACGCATTCAACATGCCGCCAAACCGTGCCTCAACCTCTTCCGGCCCGTAACCGGCAATCTCAAACGCCTTCAGCATGATATCCGGGCGATGATTCCGGATCGCGCCCGAAGACAGCTCGATGCCGTTGCAGACGATATCATACTGGAAAGCCTTGATCGTCAGCGGGTCCTGCGTCTCCAGCGCCTCCATGCCGCCCTGCGGCATCGAAAACGGGTTATGCGAGAACACCACCTGCTTCAGCTCCTCGTCATACTCGAACATCGGGAAATCGACGATCCAGCAGAACTTGAACTCACCCGCCTTGATCAGTCCGAGATCATTGCCGAGCTTGGTGCGCACGCTGCCGGCAAATTTCGCCGCGGCCTCCGCCTTGCCGGCGGCAAAGAACACCGCATCGCCGGCCTTCAGGCCGCACGCCACGCGGATCGCCTCGGCCCGCTCGGGGGCCAAATTCTTCGCGATCGGCCCCTGCGCCCCGGCCTCGTTCCAGGTGATGTAGCCCAAGCCACCCGCACCCTCGGCCCGCGCCCATTCATTCAGCTTATCGAAGAAGGAGCGCGGATTGCCGCCGGCTCCAGGGGCGGGAATGGCGCGCACAATGCCGCCGCCCTCGACGATCTTCGCGAACAGCCCGAAGGAGGAGTCGCGGAACGCCTCGGTGACATCGGAAATGACGATCGGGTTGCGTAGATCCGGCTTGTCCGAGCCATATTTCAGCATCGACACATCGTAGGGGATGCGCTCGAAGGGCGGCTTGCCGACATCGCGCCCCTGCGCGAACTCATCGAACACCCCATGCAGGATCGGCTCGATCGTGTTGAACACGTCTTCCTGCGTCACAAAGCTCATCTCGAAATCGAGCTGGTAGAACTCGCCCGGCGAACGGTCCGCCCGGCTCGCCTCATCGCGGAAGCAAGGCGCGATCTGGAAGTAACGGTCAAACCCCGCCACCATCAGCAGCTGCTTGAATTGCTGCGGCGCCTGCGGCAGCGCGTAGAACTTGCCAGGATGGTTGCGCGCCGGCACCAGGAAGTCGCGCGCCCCCTCAGGGCTGGAGGCGGTGAGGATCGGGGTCTGGAATTCGGTAAACCCGGCCTCGATCATGCGGCGGCGGAAGCTAGAGATCACGCCCGAGCGCAGCACGATATTCTTGTGCACCTGCTCGCGGCGCAGATCCAGGAAGCGATATTTCAGCCGCAGCTCGTCCGGGTAGTTCTCGCCACCCGCCACCTGCATCGGCAGCACATCGGCCGGGCCCTGCACCTCCAGGCTCGCCACCCGCAGCTCGATATCGCCGGTCGGCAGCTTGGCATTGGTGGTGCCCTCGGCGCGGGCCACAACCTCGCCGGTGACGGTGATCACCGACTCGACGCGCGCCGCCTCCGCCGCCGCGAACCCGGCGGAGCCGGCGGGGAACACGCATTGGGTCAGGCCGTAATGATCGCGCAGATCGATGAACAGCAGCCCGCCATGGTCGCGCTTGGCGTGGACCCAGCCGGAAAGCCGGGCGGTTTGGCCGATATCCGCGGCCCGCAGGGCAGCGCAATTATGGGTGCGGTAGGCGTGAATCTGTTCCATGGGGCGCGAAAGAGCCCTTGCCCTGCTTCCTGTCAAGCGGGCGCGGCGCTATGGGAGGGGCATGAACGAAAACAAGATCGAATTCATCGCCACGTCCGAGGCTTTGGAGGCTTTGTGCGCCCGTCTTGAGACCGAAGCCTTCGTGACGGTGGACACCGAATTCATGCGCGAGAAGACCTATTACCCGGAGCTGTGCCTGGTGCAGCTGGGCGGCGCGCAGGATACCGCGGTGGTGGACGCCCAGGCCCCGGACATGGACCTAAGCCCCCTCGGCCGGCTGCTGGCGAAAGAGAGCGTGGTCAAAGTCTTCCATGCCTGCCGCCAGGATGTGGAGATTTTCCTGCAGCTCTTCGGCGCCGTGCCGGTGCCGCTCTTCGATACCCAGGTCGCGGCGATGGTGGCCGGGTTTGGCGATCAGGTCGGCTATGACAGCCTGGTCAATGCTTTGACCGGCGCGCATATCGACAAGGCCCATCGCTTCTCGGACTGGTCGGCCCGCCCGCTCTCGAAATCCCAGATCAACTATGCCGCGGCCGATGTCACCCATCTGCGCGCGGTCTATGAGAAGCTCAGCGCCAAGCTGGCGGCCGAGGGGCGGCTGGACTGGGTGGCCGAGGAGATGGCGATCCTGACCCTGCCCGAGACCTACCGTGTGGACCCGGAGCGCGCCTGGGAGCGGCTGAAAATCCGCTCCAATAACCGCCGCCAGCTGGGGCTTGCCAAGGCCATCGCCGCCTGGCGCGAGCGTGAGGCGCAGCGCATCAATATCCCGCGCGGCCGGCTGCTGAAGGATGAGCAGGTGCCCGAAATCGCCTCGCTGGCGCCGGACGATGCCGAGGCGCTGGCCAAGGCGCGCGGCATTTCGGCGGGCTTCGCCAATGGCAAATCCGGCGCCTCGCTGCTGGCCGCGATCAAGGAGGCGAAGGCCTGGCCGGAGTCCGAGCTGCCCAAGGCCGAGCGCCAGCGCGAAAGCGCCAAGGCCTCCCCGGCGCTGGTGGCGCTGCTGAAAGTGCTGCTGGCGGCGGCGGCGGAGAAGAATAATGTCGCGGCGCGGCTGGTGGCGGGCAGCGACGATATCGAGGCGCTGGCCCTGGATGAGACCGCCCCCAACCCGGTGCTGGAAGGCTGGCGCCGCGAGATGTTCGGGGAGACGGCGCTGCGCCTGATCCGTGGCCAGATCGCCCTCTCCACCCAGGGCAAGCGGATCAAGATCGTCGAATTGTGAACCGCCTGGCCGCCTTCGACCGGTTTTGCGCCAAGCTTCCCGGCAGCCACATGGTGGTGCAGTGGGGCGAGAGCCATGTGCATAAAATAGGGCCAAAGGTCTTTGCCATCGGCGGCGGCTTTCCGGGTGAGGATGGCTATGTGTTCAAAGCCAGCCCGCTCGCCTTCCAGCTTCTGCGCGAACAGGGCCTCGCCAGCCGCGCGCCTTATCTGCGCCGTGGCACCTGGCTGCGGGTGGAGGGTGGGGTGCTCAGCGATGCGGCGCTGTTCGAGCACCTCGCCGAATCCCACCGCCTCGTCGCCGCCAGCCTGACCCGCGCCCAGCGCGCCGAACTTGGCCTTGGCTGAGCTGCGCCCCGCCAAGCCCGGCGAGGGCCAGGCGCTCTACGACCTCACCGCAGCCGCGATCCGGGGGCTGGCCGCCGGGCATTACAGCGCCGCCCAGATCGAAGGCTGGATGGAAGGGCGCGATGCCGCGCAGTACGAGGCGGTGATCGCCAAAGGCAATGTGCTTGTGGATTCGGGCCTGAACGGCTTCATCGAAACCGCCCCGGGCGAGATTTTGCGCCTGTTCGTGCGCCCGGCGGCGGCGGGGCAGGGGCTGGGGCAGCGCCTGCTGCAAGCGGGGCTGGCCCTCGCCGGCCCCGGCGAAATCCGCCTTAACGCCACGCTGAACGCGGCGCCCTTCTATGAAAAACACGGCTTCGAGGCGCTGGCGCGCGGCCTCTACACCCACCCGGCCGGCGGTGCACCGGTTGAGATCGTGAAGATGCGCCTCAGCCGGGGATGATTTCCTCGGCCCAGAGCGCTTCGATGTCCTGGCGCGGGGTGATCAGATGGAAACGCCCCTCATCCACCAGCACGGCGGCGGCGCGGGGGCGGGAATTATAGGCGCTGCTCATCACCGCGCCATAGGCCCCGGCATCCAGCAAGGCCACGCGCCCGCCCGGCTTGATCTCCGGCAGCAGGCGGTCGGTGGCGAACTGGTCGGCGCTCTCGCAGATCGGCCCGACCACGTCGGCCGGCATCGTAGCGCTACGATAAGCGGCCGCGTCCAGCGGCAGGATGCCGTGCCAGGCATCATACATGGCCGGGCGGGCGAGGTCGTTCATCGCCGCATCCAGCACCAGGAAGCGCTTGCCGGCCTGCTTTTCCAGAATGACACTGCCCAGCAGCACCCCGGCCGGGCCGACCAGATAGCGCCCCGGCTCCATCATCAACCGCACGCCCAGCCCCTGCGTCACCTGTTTCACCGTGGCGGCGAAGGCGTGGGGGGAGAGGCCCGGCTCGTCCTGATAGCCAATGCCCAGGCCGCCGCCGATATCGAACACATCCACATTCTGCCCGGCCTCGCGCAGGGCGCGGATCATCGCCGCCCCCTTCGCGTAGGCGAGGCGGTAGGGTTCGGTGGAGAGGATCTGGCTGCCAATATGCATGGCGATGCCGACCGGCCGCACCCCGGGCAGCGCCGCCGCGCGGGCATAGAGGGCGGGAATATCCGCCGCCGCGATGCCAAACTTGTTTTCGGCCAGCCCGGTGGTGATCTTGGCATGGGTGCCGGCATCGACATCCGGGTTCATCCGCAGCGCGATCGCCGCCTCAACGCCGAGCCTGGAGGCAATGCCAGAGATCATCTCGATCTCTTCCGCGCTCTCCACATTGATCTGGCCGACACCGGCGCTCAGCGCCGCCTCCAGCTCCGCCGCCGATTTGCCGACGCCGGAATAGACCACATGCTTGGCCGCGATCCCGGCCTTGGTGGCGCGCATGAACTCGCCGATGGAGACCACATCCGCCCCGGCCCCCTGTTCACGGAACAGGTTGAGCAGGGCGAGATGGTCATTCGCCTTCACCGCGTAATGGATGTGCATCGGCACGCCCTCGGCCGCGAACGCATCTCGCAGGCTTGCGAAACGCGCGCGCATGGTGGCGGCGCCATAGACCCAGCTGGGGGTGCCGAAGGCGTCGGCGATGGCGTTCAGCGGCACGCCTTCCAGGCACAGCCCGTCCTGGGCGTGCATGGTCAACTGCTTGCGGGCGGCGAGCAGATCCTCAAGCCGCGGTTCCGGCCCGGTGAAATTCATGTCGGCCATGGCGGACCTCTTTATTGCGGCGGCGGATAGCTGTGGGGGTAGGTGATGTCCTGCGCCGGGCCGGGAGGCACGGGGGCGCCGCGACGGCCGCAGCCGGCCAGAGCCGACATGGCGAGCAGGATGAACAGATATTTCATGCCAGTTTCTCCAGCCAGAGCGCGGCCTGTTTGGCGACATTGGCGGGGGCGGTGCCGCCATAGGAGGTGCGCGAGGCGACGGAGGCCTGCACCGTCAGCACTTCGAAAATCTCCGCGGTGATGCGGGGCTCGATGGAGTGCATGTCCGCCAGGCTCAGCTCCGGCAAATCGCAGCGCTTCGATTCCGCCAGCCGGACCAGCTGCCCGGTGACATGATGCGCATCCCGGAAGGGCATTTTCAGCACCCGCACCAACCAATCCGCGAGGTCGGTGGCGGTGGAGAAGCCCGAGCCGGCGAGAGCATCCATGCGGGCCTTGTTGGCTTGCAGGTCGCGCACCATGCCGTCCATGGCGGCGAGCGACAAAGAGATGGCGGCGACGGCGTCGAACACCGGCTCCTTGTCCTCCTGCATGTCCTTGGCATAGGCCATCGGCAGGCCCTTCATCACCGTCAGCAGGCCAATGAGGGCGCCGAAGATGCGGCCGGTTTTGGCCTTGGCCAGCTCGGCGGCGTCCGGGTTGCGCTTTTGCGGCATGATCGAGGAGCCGGTGGTGAAGGCATCCGAGAGCTCGATCAGTTTATAGGGCGAGGAGCACCAGATGATGATCTCTTCCGAGAAGCGGGAGAGATGCATCGCGCAGATCGAGAGGGCGGAGAGGAATTCCAGCGCGAAATCGCGGTCCGAGACGGAATCCAGCGAATTGGCGGTCGGCCGGTCGAAGCCCAGGGCAGTGGCGGTGGCGTGGCGGTCGATGGGAAAGGAGGTGCCGGCCAGGGCGGCGGCGCCCAGCGGGCATTCATTCAGCCGGGCGCGGGCATCGCGCAGGCGGCCGGCATCGCGGGCCAGCATCTCCACATAGGCGAGCAAATGGTGACCAAAGGTAACCGGCTGGGCGGTTTGCAGATGGGTGAAGCCGGGCATCACGGTATCGGCATACTCGGCGGCGCGGGTGGCCATGGCCTGCATCAGCCCGTGGATTTGGCCCAGCACCCCGTCCAGCGCATCGCGCACCCAGAGGCGGAAATCGGTCGCCACCTGGTCGTTGCGGCTGCGGGCGGTATGCAGCCGGCGTGCGGCTTCGCCGATGCGCGCGGTCAGCCGGACTTCGATATTGGTATGGATATCTTCCAGCTCTTCGGAGAATTCGAACGTACCGGCCTCGATCTCGGCGCCGATCGCCTCCAGCCCGGCGGCGATGGCGCTCTGGTCCTGCGCCGTGATAATGCCCTGCTTGGCCAGCATCGCGGCATGGGCCTGGCTGCCGGCAATATCCTGGCGCCAGAGCTTGGCATCGAAGCTGATCGAGGCATTAATGGCCTGCATCACCTCTGCGGGACCGGCGGCGAAACGCCCGCCCCACTGAAGCTGACCTTTGTTCGGAGTGCTGTCTTTGTCGGTCAAACCCAAACGCCCTTTACTGTTGCGCCGATCACTCATCGCCGCTGGCCCTGCCTTAGCCCTGGGCGCGGCCTGGGGCAATCGCACAATGGCGCAAAGCGCCGACGCGGATATGCCGGATGCGGCGCTGGGCTGGACTGCGTTCGCCCCGGTGGCCCCGCCGGCGCTGAAATTCCAGGACGACAAGGGCAAGAGCCTGAGCCTGGCGGATTTCAAGGGGCATGTGCTGCTGGTCAATCTGTGGGCGACCTGGTGCGGCCCGTGCAAGGAAGAACTGCCGACCTTCGCGGCGCTGGCGCCGAAGCTGGCGAAATTCGGCGGCTTGATCCTGCCGATCTCGATCGATGTGGATGGTCTGCCGGCGGTGCAGGCTTATTTTGCCCTGCATGGCATCCGCAATTTGCCGATGCTGGTCGATCCAGATGGCGATGATCTGGATATGATGAATACGGAAGGGATACCGGTGACTTTGGTGATCAATCCGGCAGGCAAGGCTGTGGCAAGGCTGGATGGCGGCGCGGACTGGAACACCAAGAGCGTGCTGGACTTCCTGCAGGATCTGGCGCGTTCTGGAAAGCCGGACGAAAGACAGGGCGCCACTCAGGCCTGAAACGCCACGGTTCTGGGCGCTTGCGGTGCGCTCCGCACAGGGGTGCGCCGCCTTATTCGCCCCGGTTCAAGAGCGCCTCGGGCAGTTCCCATTCGTCAGGCTTTGAGTCGGGCTGGTACCAGCGATATTTGTGGATGGTCCATAACAGCAGCCCGCACAATCCCAGCGCCGCGCTTAGTAGAATGACCGACATCAAATACCACGCAAAGATATCCTGGTTGGGGGCAAGCACAAGCTCGATGACATTCCATACAAGCAGTAGAAGCGTGAAAAGCGAGGATATAAAAGCCAGCCGACGGAAGCGGCGGACCCATTTTACGGTTTTGTAGATATAGATTTTTCGGACAAAGTTGATGCCGAATATCGCTAAGATAATCGCTAAAATCACCGGACCGATGGGCACGCCGTCAGGCATGAAGACGCTTAGCCAAGCATCGCCAAACCAAAGATAGAGTATATTCAAAACCAATGTGAGTGGGGCAATAAATAGCCCCCCACCTAACCCAGCGCTGCAGAAATTTATCGCCCGCCGCGGCGGCAGATAGGGCCGCATTCCGTCATTTTGGCTGGTCGTGCTCATCTCTCTTGCCGCCGTTCTTTATGTCCAAGCGTCAGGATACAGCATAAATTTGGGTTTCATTCGAGATGTTTTCGCGGACGGAAAGCTCTGAACCTCACATCGTTAAGGCGTATGGGCGGCGCTGGACGGTCAGCGCGGGCGTGGGGTGTTCTTCAAAAACACCCCACGATTTTACCGTCTCAGTTCGGCGCGCCGTTGGCGGCAGCGGCGGCGGTGCGGCGCTGGTGCCAGAGGCCGACGAAGTCGATCGGCCCGAGCAGCACCGGCGGGAAGCCGCCATCGCGGGTCACGTCGGCCAGGATGTTGCGGGCGAAGGGGAAGAGCAGACGCGGGCACTCGACCAGCAGAATCGGCTCCTGCTGCTCTTCCGGAATGCCGTTGAGGGTGAACACGCCGGCATAGGACAGCTCGGCGATGAACACGACAGGCGGTTTCTCCTGGGTGCCGCCGGCGGATTTCGGCGCCTCGGTGGTGCCCTCGGCGCGGATCGCCAGCGCGACCTCGAAAATGGTCTGCTCTTCCTCGATGCGGCGCACCTGCACGTCCAGATTCAGGTTCACATGCGGCTGGGCGCGCAGCTGGGTGAAGATGGCGGGCGCGCCGGGCACCTCGAAGGAGAGATCCTTGGTGTACTGGATGTTGAGGATCAGCGGTTGCGGCGGCAGGCCGGCTTGTTCGGACATATCTGGTTTCCCTGTTGAAAGGCTGCGCTGCCCTAGCACGCTGGGCAGGGCATGATAAGAGTAGGGCATGACCGCACGCATCTTCATTGACGGCCAGGCCGGAACCACCGGGCTTGGCATCGCCCAGCGCCTTGAGGCGGATGGGGGCTTTTCTCTCGTCACCCTGGCGGATGCGCGCCGAAAGGACCCGGAAGCCCGCGCCGAGGCGATGGGCAATGCGGATCTGACCGTGCTCTGCCTGCCGGATGAGGCGGCGCGCGAGGCGGTTGCCATCGCCCCGCAAGGGGCAAGGATTCTGGATGCCAGCACCGCCCACCGGATCACGCCGGGCTGGGTCTATGGTTTTGCCGAGGCCTGGCCGGACCAGGCGGAGAAGATCGCCAAGGCGCAGCGCGTCGCCAATCCCGGCTGCTACGCCACCGGGGCGATCGCGCTCTTGCGCCCGCTGCTGGGGCTGGGGCTGCTGGCGGCGGATGCGCCGGTCTCGATCAACGCCATTTCCGGCTATTCGGGCGGCGGCAAGGGGATGATCGCGGACCACGAGGCCAAGGGCGGACCGGCCTATGAGCTGTACGCGCTGGGGCTCAAGCACAAGCATATTCCTGAAATCATGAAATATACCGGGCTGACCCGGGCGCCGATTTTCTGCCCCGCCGTGGGCCATTATCACCAGGGCATGCTGGTTAGCCTGCCTTTGCATCTGGACCAGCTGGCCAGGCCCGGCAGCGCCGCGCAACTGGCCGAGGCTTATGCGGATTTCTATGCCGGGGCGGAGACTATCGTCGTGCGGCGCGGGCTTGCCGGCGGCAATCTCGACCCGGAAGCGTTGAACGGCAGCAATCGCCTCGAAATCTTCGTCGCCGGCAATGAGGCGGCGGGGCAGGCTGTGGCGATCGCCCGGCTGGATAATCTCGGCAAGGGCGCCTCCGGGGCGGCGGTGCAGAATTTGAAGCTGATGCTGGGGCTGGCGGCGTGAGCGCGGCGCAGCGCCCGGGCGGGTTGCTCTACGCGCTGGGCAATCTGGCGCCGCAAATCGACCCGACCGCCTGGGTGGCGCCGACGGCGGTGCTGATCGGCGATGTGAGGGTCGGGCCGGGGGCGAATATCTGGTTCAACGCCGTGCTGCGCGGCGACACCAACCCGGTGATCGTCGGCGCGCGCTCCAATGTGCAGGATGGGACCATCGTGCATGTGGACCATGACGACCATCCGGCGATCATCGGCGATGATGTGACGATCGGCCATGGCGCCATCATCCATGCCTGCCGGCTGGAGAACCGCGCCTTCATCGGCATGGGGGCGACGGTGCTGGATGGCGCGGTGGTGGAGGAAGGCGGGCTGCTCGGGGCGCGGGCCTTGCTGGGGCCGGGCAAGCGCATCGGAAAGCAGGAGCTGTGGACCGGTACCCCGGCGCGGCTGGTGCGGGTGATGAGCGATGCGGAGCGGGCGCGCTGGGATGAGACGGTACCGCATTATCTCGGCCTGACCGCGCAATATGTGAAAACATTGCGGCCAATCACTTAATTTTCCTGGAAAATATTGTGGAAAATCTCGCCGCGCGCGACTAAGTTTCGCACATGAGCGATCAGGATTTCGAAGCCGCCCTTGTCGATGCCGCTTTCGCCCTGGGGGCTGAGGCTGGCTGGCGGCATGTCTCGCCCGCCGCCGCGGCGCGCCATGCCGGGCTGGATCTGGTGCGCGCCCGGGCGCTGTTTCCCTGCACCGGAAAAATCCTGAAAAAATTCGGCCGGCTGGCGGATGCGGCGGCGTTGAGCCATGTGCCGCAGGATGGCAGCGTGCGCGACCGGCTGTTCGATATCCTGCTGCGCCGCTTCGATTTTCTGCAGGCAAGGCGCCCTGGCGTGCTGGCCTTGATGAAGGCGCTGCCGTCCTGCCCGCCGCTGGCGGTGGCGCTGGCGGAGATGAACATCGCCTCCATGGGCTGGCTGCTCGAAGGGGCGGGGGTGGATGCCACCGGCCTCACTGGTGCGGTGAAAAAGCGCGGGCTGCTGGCAGTGTGGCTTTATGGGCTGCGCGCCTGGGCCGAGGATGAAAGCCTGGATCTGACCGCGACAATGGCGGCGGTGGATAGCGCCCTGGCCCGCGCCGAGCGCTTTGCCACGCGCTTTTCCACCGAACCGGCGCCCAAGGCGGCGCCGGAGCCTGAGCTGCCCGCGCCGCTCTGAGGAGCCAAGGCGGGGGATAAAACCATAACCAAGGAGACGAACAATGGTTGAGAAGACGACAAAAGCCGGCACCCCGCCTTTCATGCCCGAGTTCGATGTGAAGAAGCTGATGGGGGATATGAAGATCCCCGCGATGCCGGATGTGGAGGCGGTGCTGGCCGCGCATAAGCGCAATCTGGACGCGTTGACCGAGGCCAACCGGGTGGCGCTGGAAGGCGCGCAGCTGGTGGCGCGCCGGCACATGGAGATCATGCAGGAGACGATGTCCGGCCTGACCGCGACGCTGAAGGAGCTTTCCGCGAACCAGCCGCCGGCGGCGCGCGCGGCCAAGCAGGCCGAGCTGCTGAAGAAGGCGTATGAGAACGCCGTGGCGAACACAAAGGAGCTGGGGGATTTGATCCAGAAATCCAACGCCGAGGCGATGAGCAAGCTGAATACGCGGTTTTCCGAGGCGATGACCGAGATGAAGGCGCTTTTGGAGAAAAAATAGCGTCCCGATGACGGAGCGGCGCAGCCGCGCAGTCTGAATCGGGCCGCTCAAATAAACCAAAAGCTTTTTGATGCCGCTTTTTTTCAAAAAAGCGGCGAAAACGCCCGGCCGTGCGCAACGCGGTCGTCACCACTCCCAATGTTTTGCGGCCCTTTTTGAAAAAAGGGCCGCCCCCCAAAAACTTTTGCGAAATCAGGCACGGGCTTTTCCAAGGCTGAGCCAGGGGCCATATTGCGGGCATGTCCCTGACCTTCATTCCGCAAAAACAGGCGCCCCGGCCGTTGCAGAAGCCGCTGCGCGTGGTCTCAGACTACCAGCCCGCCGGCGATCAGCCGAGCGCCATCGCGCAGCTGGTCGAGGGGCTGCGGGCGCAGGAGCGCGACCAGGTGCTGCTGGGGGTGACCGGCTCCGGCAAGACCTTCACCATGGCCAAGGTGATCGAGGCGGCGCAGCGCCCGGCCCTGGTGCTGGCCCCGAACAAGACGCTGGCCGCCCAGCTTTATGCCGAGATGAAGAGCTTCTTCCCCGATAACGCGGTGGAATATTTCGTCTCTTACTACGACTACTACCAGCCCGAAGCCTATGTGCCGCGCTCGGACACCTACATTGAGAAAGACAGCGCGATCAACGAGACGATCGACCGCATGCGCCACGCCGCCACCCAGGCGCTGCTGGAGCGCGGCGATGTCATCATCGTCGCCTCCGTCTCCTGCATTTACGGTATCGGCTCGGTCGAGACCTACTCGAAGATGGTGGTGCGTCTGGAGACCGGCGGGCGGATCGACCGGGATACGCTGGTGAAGGCGCTGGTGGATCTACAATATCGCCGCAACGACATGGCGTTTGCCCGTGGCTCCTTTCGCGTGCGCGGCGAGACGGTTGATATTTTCCCCTCCCAGTATGAGGACCGCGCCTGGCGGGTGACGTTGTTCGGCGATGAGATCGAGAAAATTTCAGAATTCGATCCGCTGACCGGCGAGCAGAGCGCGGCGCTGGAAAATATTTCGGTCTATGCGAATTCCCATTACGTCACACCGCGCCCGACGCTGACCCAGGCGATTTCCAAGATCAAGCTCGAGATGAAAGAGCAGCTGGCGAAATTCACCGCGGAGGGCAAGCTTTTGGAGGCGGAGCGGCTGCAGCAGCGCACCACCTTCGATATCGAGATGATGGAAACCACCGGGGCGTGCAAGGGCATCGAGAATTATTCGCGCTATCTCTCCGGGCGCAACGCCGGCGAGCCGCCGCCGACCTTGTTTGAATATCTGCCTGATAATGCCTTGCTGTTTGTCGATGAGAGCCATGTCACGGTGCCGCAGATCGGCGGCATGTACAAAGGCGATTACGCGCGCAAATTCACCCTCTCCGAATATGGGTTCCGGCTGCCGAGCTGCATCGATAACCGGCCGTTGAAATTCGAGGAGTGGGAGCGTTTCCGCCCGCAATCCTTGTTCATCTCCGCCACCCCCGGACCGTGGGAGATGGAGCGCACCCAGGGCGTGTTCGCGGAACAGGTGATCCGCCCGACCGGGCTGGTCGATCCGGTCACCGAAATCCGCCCGGTGGAGCATCAGGTTGACGATCTGCTCGGCGAAATCAGGCTTGTCACCAAGCAGGGCGGGCGGGTGCTGGTGACGACGCTGACCAAGCGCATGGCCGAGGACCTTACCGAATATCTCACCGAGCAGGGTGTGCGGGTGCGCTATCTGCATTCGGATGTGGATACGCTGGAGCGCATCGAGATCATCCGCGATCTGCGGCTTGGCGCCTATGATGTTCTCATCGGCATCAATCTGCTGCGCGAGGGTCTGGATATTCCGGAATGTATGCTGGTGGCGATTCTGGATGCGGATAAGGAAGGCTTCCTGCGCTCCGTCACCTCGCTGGTGCAGACCATCGGCCGGGCGGCGCGCAATGTCGATGGCCGGGTCATTCTCTATGCCGACACCATGACCAATTCGCTGAAACAGGCGATCGACGAGACCGAGCGGCGGCGGGCCAAGCAGATGGCCTGGAATGAGGCGCATGGCATCACCCCGCAATCGGTGCGCAAAAATATCGGCGAGGTGATCCATTCGGTGTTCGAGCAGGATTACGTCACCGTGGCGCCGGTGAAAGATGTGAAGACGGACGAGTTTGTCGGCAAGGATCTGGCCAGCTCGATCGCCGCGCTGGAAACCCGGATGCGCGCCGCCGCGGCGGATCTGGAGTTCGAGGAAGCGGCGCGGCTGCGCGATGAGGTGAAGCGGCTGGAGGCGTTGATGCTGGGGCTGGAGCCGCCGCCGCTCGCCAGCCGCGCGCCGGCCAAGCCGAAAGGCCCGGTGCCGCTGGGGCCGGGCGGCGGGGGATATGATCCGGCGATGCGCAAGGGCAAAGGGCGGGCGCGCAAGGTTTGACGGCGCGCGCCGCGCTTGTATCCTGCGTGGCATGAAGCTCTCCGCCCTCGCTTTGCTCGCTGCCCTGACGCCGTTGCCGGCGCTTGCCGCCCCTGATCTCGCCAGCCAGCTCACCGGCCAGCATGCCGTCTATAAGCTGACCCTCTCCAAGCTGCGCACCCATGACATCACCGGCGCCACCGGGCAGATGAATTTCAACGTGGTGGATGGCTGCACCGGCTGGGCGACGACGCAGCATATGACGCTGATCATCCGCAATGTTGATGGCTCGCTGACCAAATCGGTCAGCGACTACATCACCTGGGAGAGCAAGGACGGCAAAACCCTCAGCTTCACCCTGCGCGAGAGCGATAATGACGGCAAGGAGAAGATCGACAGTGCCGGCACCGCCACCCATACCGGGCCGGATGAGAGCGGCGTGATCGATTATACCGCGCCGACCAAGAAACAGGTGAAGCTGCCGCCGGGCACCTTGTTCCCGATGCAGCATACCGAGGCGCTGCTGGCGGCCGGGCGGGCGGGCAAGCAATTCATCTCGCCCTTGCTGTTCGATGGCACCTCGCCAGACGGCGCCCAGGCGACCTTCATCACCGTGCTCGGCCACCATGAGGCGGAGAAGGCGCCCTGGCCGGATCTGGATAAATTCGCCAGCACCGATGTCGATATCGGCTTTTTCGAGCGCAAGAACCAGGATGAGACGCCGGATTTCCGCACCTCGATGCGCTATTACGAAAACGGTGTGGCCACCGGGCTGGTGCTGGATTTCGGGGATTTCGTGATGAGCGGCAAGCTGACCAGCCTCAGCGTCCCGCCTTCGGCTTGCCCGCCCGCGAAGTCGCCCTGAGATTGGCGTTGCGCTTTTCCTGCCGTTCGCCATCGCCCAGACGCTCCTCGATCTCCGGCTTGATGGCGCCGTGATTGAGCACCGAGACCATTACGATCCCGCCGGCGATATTGCCCAGAACGGTGGGGGCGAAAAATTCCGCGACATAGTCATAGAGCGTGGCGCTGCCCGCCAGCACGCCATAAGCGGCCTCGGCTGAGCCGGCGATGATGTGGGAGAGCTGGGCGAGGGCCACCACATAGGTGATCAGCAGCACGATCAGTGGGCGCGAGGTGGAGGCGCTGGGCAAAATCCAGACCATCAGCGCGATCAGCCAGCCGGCGAAGAAGGCGCGCACGAAGGTGGCGGCGAAGCCCGAATGGATCGCCGCCCGCGCCATCTCCTGCAAGGCCGGGGTGACGGCGGGGGGGAACAGCCCCGGCGCGTGGACCAGCACGGCGAAAATCCAGGTGCCGGCGATATTGGCGGTGAGCACCACCCCCAGAGCTTGAGCACCCCCAGCAGCGTCGCGCGGTCGCGCCGGGTGATCAGCGGCAGGATGGCGGTGAGGGTGCTTTCGGTGAAAAGCTGCTGACGGGCGAGGACCACGATGATGAAGCCCACCGCATAGCCGAAGCTGGCCAGCGTATGCCGCCAGGGTGTGTCCGGCAGGCCGGCGGTGAGCAGCGCCTGGGTGAGGAAGGAAAACCCCATCGAGAGCCCGGCCGCCAGGCCCGAGAGCGCCAGCGCGCCGGGCTTGCGGGCCAGTTCTTCCTCGCCCTCATGGCGGATGATTTCATGGATCAGGAAGGCATCCGGCACGGAATGGCGTTCGGCCAGACGCAGCTCGCCTTCGTCGAGATGCTGTAATTGATTGTCTTCGGCCACAGACCCTCCGGCGATGCGTGTTGGCGCATCAAGCTTTTTAGCTTGATGCGCCAAGTTTTGTTTTGTCGCGCAATTTCATGTGTTTATCTTGACGCTGGCGCGTCACCCTCAACACATATTGCTCTTGAGCCGGAGGACATAAGATGGAATCGCCGCGCGATTGCATCTTATGTCGTCGAACTCTCGGCCCATCACTTAAGCGCGGACAGAGCCGGATACATCGGGGTGTGGGTGAAGCTTTTTTCAGGTCGGGCCGTGGCTGAAGTCTTTTCCGAATTGCAGCTTCAGCTTGGCGCGGGCATGTTCATTGCCGCCATCGACCAGATGAGCCAGCAGCGAGAGGAATAATTCCTGCTCCGCCTCGTCCAAAGGGGCCAGAATGCGCTCATTGGCGCGCGCCATCGGGGCCTGCATGCGGGTGAGGGCGGCCTTGCCCTTGGCGGTGAGGTGCAGCAGCTTTTGGCGCTGGTCGCGCCGGCTGATCGCCCGGCGGATCAACCCGCCGCTTTCCAGCCGCGCGGCAACGCTGGCGAGGGTCGCGCGATCGACACCGATTTCCTCGGCGATGGCGGACTGGTCCCGCCCGGCCTGGTTAGAAATCGCGCGCAGCACGCTGAGCTGCACCGGGGTGATCTCCAGCCCCATCGTCTCATCGGCGAACAGGGCGACGTAGATCTGGTGCAGACGTCGGATCATGAAGCCTGGATTATGCATCGTCTCGCAAGTGAATGGGCTTTTGCCACCAATGCCGATATCCATGACTGAGTATCCTGTTTGTAGAAAAATTGATACAATTTTCTTATCGGGTTAGGTCAGTTAGCATCATCCACTTAAAAAAAACAACTCTTACGTTGCATCACAAATCATTGAACAACTCTGTGGTGCGGCATTTAGGCGGCGGTTGAGGCGGCTCCCAGCAAACCCGGGCAGGCATGCACGATCAGCTTTACCGGAAGCCGTGCCATTAGAGGTTGAAACCGACCCTTATCCAAGAAACGATGCACGAAGCCTGTTCTTGGCAATATATGTAACAGTCTCGGAATGATTCCGCCAGCGATTACAACCGCGCTGGCGCCATGGGCCAGGGCGTAGTCCCCCGCGACCGCGCCCAGCGCCGCGCCGAAGCGTGAAATCGCTTCCATGGCGATTTCATCTTGCCCGTCAATGCCGCTTTGCCAAAGGGCGGCGTCCGGGCCTGGATAAGCGGGCAGGTTGCGGGCGGCGGCCAGGGTTTCATGGATGGCGCGCAGCCCCGGACCGGAGACGACGCGTTCGGCGGAGACCCGCCCGTGCCGGGCGCGCAGCCTGGCCAGCAGCTCGTCCTCGAACTCGTCCAAGGGGGCAAAGCTGATATGGCCGCCTTCGCATTCCAGCACATGGGCATGGGTGGCGGTGCGCAACACCTGGGCGACGCCCAGCCCGGTGCCGGGGCCGACGATGGTGATCGTCCCCTGGGCCGGCAGCAGGCCGGGTGGGCCGGCGAGATGCACGTAATCCGTCTCTTGCAATTGTGACAGGCTATGGCCGACCGCCCCGAAATCATTGATGAAATCCAGCCGCTCCAGCCCGAGCTGGGCTTTCAGCGCCGCCGGGCGGATGCTCCAATGGGTGTTGGTGAGTTTCAGCACCTCGCCCTGCACCGGGCAGGCAATGGCGATGGCGGCCTCGCGCGGCAGGGGCCTGCCGGTTTCGCGGGCGAAAATCCCCCAGGCCTCGGCGAAGCCGCCGACATCGCGGGTCTGGATCTGCACGGTTTCACCCAACGCAACCACCCGGCCCTGTTCGATCCGCGCCAGACAGAAGCGCGCATTGGTGCCGCCGATATCCCCGGCGACGATTTCTTTATTCGCGGTCATGTATTTAATGTGTTGTGGCGGCGCCAAAATGCAAAGGCGAAGCCAAAGCCGCGCAGCGGATCAAAAGTTTTTGGGGGGCGGCCCTTTTTTCAAAAAGGGCCGCAAAACGTTTGGGGCTTTGGCAACGGCGGTGCATACGCCCCGGCGTTTTCGCCGCTTTTTTGTAAAAAAGCGGCGCCTCCGGCGGCTTTCCACCGCTGCTAAAGCAGCGGCGGAACCTTTGCCGCCTCCGCCAAAAAACTTTTATTTTACGCGGGCTTCGATCATCAGGCGCTTCATTTCGGCGATCGCCGCGGGCAGGCCGATCAGCAGCGCTTCGCCGATGAGGAAATGGCCGATATTCAGCTCGGTCACTTCCGGCAGGGCGGCGACGGGTGAGACATTGGCGAAGGTCAGCCCGTGGCCGGCATGGCATTCCAGCCCGGCCTTGGTGGTCAGGCTCGCCGCCTCGCGCAGCCGGTCCAACTCGCCCAATTTGCCATTGGCATAGGCGCCGGTATGCAGCTCCACCACCTGCGCGCCAACCTCGGCGGCGGCGTGGATCTGGGCCTCGTCCGGGTCCACGAACAAAGAGACGCGGATGCCCGCATCCTTCAGCCGGGCGATGGCGGGGCGCAGCGCCTCGCGCTGATTGAACACGTCCAGCCCGCCCTCGGTGGTGATCTCGGCCCGGCGCTCAGGCACGATGCAGCAGCCATGCGGCTTCAGCCGGGTGGCGATGGCGACCATCTCGTTCGTCGCCGCCATCTCGAAATTTACCGGCTTGCCGGCCCAGGCGCAGATCGCCTCGGCATCGGCGTCGCGAATATGGCGCCGATCCTCGCGCAGATGGATGGTGATGCCATCCATGCCCGAGCCGACCAGCGCCTTGGCCACCGTCAGCGGATCGGGATGGTTGCCGCCACGCGCATTTCTGAGCGTGGCGACATGATCGATATTGACGCCGAGGCGGATCATGGCGCGATCAGATATGGATCGGCCGTCCGTCCACGGCCAGGGCGGCTTCCTTCACCACTTCGGCCAGGGTCGGATGGGCGTGGCAGGTGCGGGCCACGTCCTCGGCGGAGGCGCCGAATTCGATGCCCATGGTGCATTCGGCGATCAGCCCGCCCGCATCCGGCCCGATGATGTGGGCGCCGAGCAGCTGGTCGGTGGTCTTGTCGGCCAGCAGCTTCACGAAGCCTTCCGTGGCGCCCATGGCGCGGGCGCGGCCATTGGCCATGAAGGGGAATTTGCCGACCTTATAGGCCACACCGGCGGCCTTCAGCTCTTCCTCGGTCTGCCCAACGGAGGCGACTTCCGGCCAGGTGTAAACGACGCTGGGGATGGCGCCGTAATTCACATGGCCATGCTGGCCGGCCAGGATCTCGGCCAAAGCGACGCCCTCTTCCTCGGCCTTGTGGGCCAGCATCGCGCCGGCCACCACGTCGCCGATGGCGTACACGCCCGGCACGTTGGTTTCGAAATGCTTGCCGATCTTCACCCGGCCGCGCTCGTCGGTCTCAACCCCGGCGGCCTCCAGGTTCAGCCCGGCGGTGTAGGCGTAGCGGCCGATGGCCAGCAGCACCACATCGGCGGTGATGGTCTTGGCCTCGCCGCCCTTGGCCGGCTCGACGGTGAGGGTGACCTTCTCGCCCTCGACCTTGGCGGAGGTGACCTTCTGGCCCAGCTCGAACTTGAAGCCCTGCTTGGTCAGGATCTGCTGGAAGCTCTTGGAGATCTCGCCATCCATGGTCGGGGTGATCTTTTCCAGGAACTCGATGACGGTGACTTCCGCGCCCAGGCGGCGCCAGACCGAGCCCATCTCGAGGCCGATCACGCCGCCGCCAATGACCACCAGATGGCCCGGCACCTTGTCCAGCTCCAGCGCGCCGGTGGAGGTGACGATGCGCTTCTCATCGACCTCGACCCCCTTCAGCGGGGTGGAATCGGAGCCGGTGGCGATGACGATATGCTTGGCGGTGTAGCCCTTGCTCTCGACCTCGATTTCGGTCTTGCCGGTGAACTTGGCGGCACCCTTGATCCAGGTGATCTTGTTCTTCTTGAACAGGAACTCGATGCCCTTGGTGTTCTGGTTCACCACCTCGCCCTTGCGGGCCTGCATCTTGGCCAGATCCAGCTTCACGCCCTCGATCTGGATGCCGTGATCGGCGAAGCCATGCGCCGCCTCGTGGAAATTCTCGGAGGATTGCAGCAGCGCCTTGGAGGGGATGCAGCCGATATTCAGGCAGGTGCCGCCCAGCGTGGCGCGCTTCTCGACGCAGGCTACCTTGAAGCCGAGCTGTGCCGCGCGAATGGCGCAGACATAGCCGCCCGGCCCGGACCCGATCACGATAACGTCGAAAGCTTCGGCCATTTTTCCCTCTCCAAGCGCTGATAAATACCTTGCGCCCCGGCTCTTAGACCCAACCGGCGCGCCGGACAATTCGCCAGCCGAGGGGCAGCCCAGCTTTTTCCGGGGCTTGAGCCGGCTTTCGGGGATTTCATGAACGTCTCATGCGGCCCCGGCGCGGCGCATCCCTATGTCCTTTCCAGATTTCGGCTTCGTTATCGGAGGATTGTCATGGGTTTGATTCTGATCATCATTCTGCTGGTGCTGCTGTTTGGCGGCGGTGGCGGCTATTACGCGCATCGCTCTTATGGCGGGCGCGGGTCGGGCGGGGTGCTGGGGCTGATCATCATCGTGCTGCTGATCATCTGGCTCGCCGGCGGCTTCCACACGGCGTAAAGCTTTTTGAGGGTTTAAGGGGGGCAAAAATCCCCCTTCGGCCAAAAGCCCGGAACGCCCCCTGGCGGGGTGTCCGGGCTTTGTCTCACCCCAACCGAAACCGCGCTTTCGTGACCGCATCCTGCTCCAGCGCCGCCTTGATGTCCGCCTCGCCCTGCCGCGAGGCCAGAATCAGCACACGCTCGAAATAAGGCGCCGCCCCCATCGCCCGGTCCCGGTACAAGGCGGAGAAGGCATTGGCCGCCGGGCCGCGCGCGGTGCAGCAGAAGCAGCCAGGCTGGTGGCCAAAGCGCGGGGCGGTGAAGCGTATGGCATGGCCGGCCGGCGGCATGGCGTGGCCATCCTCCACCAGCACCGCGTCCTGTGGGCCGGGCGTGCCCCCTATATAAACCGGAATGCGGCCATCTTTTTCCATGACTTGGAAATGGGGGTGCGGGGGGCTATTTGGCAAGCATGTCAAAGCGTCCACATCTGCTCGAAGCCCTCTCCCGTAACGTTCTGCTCTGCGATGGCGGCATGGGCTCGCGCGTGCAGGCGCTCACCCTCGATATCGAGAAGGATTTCTGGGACAAGGAAAACTGCACGGAAGTGCTGAACCTGTCCCGCCCGGACCTCGTGCGCGAGATCCATCGCGGCTATTTCGAGGCCGGCTCGGACATGGTGCAGACCAATTCCTTCGGTGGCTCGCCGATCACGCTGGCGGAGTTCGAGCTGCAGGACCGCGCCTTCGAGATCAACAAGATCGCCGGCGAGCTGGCGCGCGAGGCCGCCGAGAGCTTCGCCGATGGCCGGCAGCGCTGGGTGGTCGGCTCGATCGGGCCGGGGACCAAGCTGCCGAGCCTGGGCAATATCGCCTATGACCCGCTGGAGGAGGCGCTCTACGCCCAGTGCGTCGGGCTGCTGGCCGGCGGGGTGGATGCGCTGCTGATCGAGACCTGCCAGGACACGCTCCAGATCAAGGCGGCGGTGAACGGCGCCAAGCGCGCCATTGCCGAAGCCGGCAAGGATACGCCGATTTTCGTGCAGGTGACGGTGGAGACCACCGGCACGCTGCTGGTGGGGCCCGACATCGCCGCCGCCGCCACCGTGATCCACGCGCTGGATGTGCCGCTGATCGGGCTGAACTGCGCCACCGGCCCGCAGGAGATGGCCGAGCATGTGCGCTATCTCTCCCAGAACTGGCCCGGCAAGATTTCCGTGCAGCCGAATGCCGGCCTGCCCGAGCTGGTGGACGGCCAGACCCATTACCCGCTGAGCGGGGCGGAGATGGCGAGCTGGGTGGAGCGTTTCGTGGTCGAGGACGGGGTGAACCTGATCGGCGGCTGCTGTGGCACTTCCATCCCGCATATCCAGGCGCTGGACGGGATGTTGAAGAAGCTGGGCAATCCGCGCCCGGCGCCGGTCAAGCGCAAATTCCATTGGGTGCCCTCCGTCGCCAGCCTTTATGGCGCGGTGCCGCTGCGCCAGGAGAATGCCTATTTCTCCATCGGCGAGCGCTGCAACGCCAATGGCTCGAAGAAATGGCGCGAGCTGCAGGAGGCGGGCGACTGGGATGGCTGTGTCGCCATGGGCCGCGAGCAGGTGGCGGAAGCCTCCAACGCGCTGGATATCTGCACCGCCTTCGTCGGGCGCGACGAGATTGCGGAAATGAACGAGGTGATTACCCGCTTCACCTCCTCGGTGAATGCGCCTCTGGTGATCGATTCCACCGAGACGCCGGTGATCGAGGCGGCGCTGAAGCGGCATGGCGGCAAGCCGATCATCAACTCGATCAATTTCGAGGATGGCGAGGGCCATGCGCATGAGCGCATGAAGCTGGCGAAGAAATTCGGCGCGGCGATGATCGCGCTGACCATCGATGAGGTCGGCATGGCCAAGGAGCCGGCGGACAAGCTGCGCATCGCCGAGCGGCTGGTGGCGTTTGCCTGCGACCAGTACGGGCTGCCGCAGTCCGATCTGATGATCGACCCGCTGACCTTCACCATCGCCACCGGCAATGAGGATGACCGCAAGCTGGGGCAATGGACGCTGGAAGGCATCAAGCTGATCCGGGACAAATTCCCCGACATTCAGATCATTCTCGGCCTCTCCAACATCTCCTTCGGCCTCAACCCGGCCGCGCGGGCGGTGCTGAACTCGGTATTCCTGGACCATGCGGTGAAGGCCGGCATGACCGGGGCGATCGTGCATGTCTCGAAAATCCGGCCGCTGCATATGATCGACCCGGCCGAGGTGAAGGTGTGCGAGGATCTGATTTTCGATCGTCGCGAAGAGGGGTACGACCCGCTGCAGAAGCTGCTGGAGATGTTCGCGGACCGCAAGGCGGCGGACGCCACCAAGAAGAAACGTGCCGAGACCCCGGAGGGGCGGCTGAAGGACCGCATTGTCGATGGCGACCGCAAGGGGCTGACCGAGGATCTGGACGAGGCGCTGAAGACCCACAAGCCGCTGGAGATCATCAACAACATCCTGCTGGATGGGATGAAGGTGGTGGGCGAGCTGTTTGGCGCCGGCAAGATGCAGCTGCCCTTCGTGCTGCAATCGGCCGAGACGATGAAGGCCGCGGTGGCCTATCTGGAGCCGATGATGGAGCGCGTCGAGGGCGAGGAGCGCGGGATCATCGTGCTCGCCACGGTGAAGGGCGATGTGCATGATATCGGCAAGAACCTGGTCGATATCATCCTCACCAATAACGGCTACAAGGTCGTCAATCTCGGCATCAAGGTGCCGCTGGCGGAGATGGTGGCGGCGGCGAAGGAGCATAAGGCCCATGCCATCGGCATGTCTGGCCTGTTGGTGAAATCCACCGTGGTGATGCGGGAAAATCTGGAAGAGATGTCCCGCCAGGGGCTGGATATTCCGGTGATGCTGGGCGGGGCGGCGCTGACGCGCAATTATGTGGAGGAGGACTGCGCCGCTTCCTATGCCTCGGGGCGTGTCGCCTATGCGCGCGATGCGTTCGACGGGCTGCATCTGATGGACAAGGTGACGGGGAATGATTTCGACGATTACCTCGCCGCCATCCAGGCCAAGCGCGCCGGCAAGGCCCGCAACACCAAGCGCACGCTGGGCCAGGCGGAGGCAAGCGCCTTCGCGCCGGTGGATGTGAAGGAGGTGCAGGCCCGCCGCCGCCGCCTGAACGCGGACCAGCCGCCATTGGTGCCGCCCTTCTGGGGCGCGAAAATGCTGGAGGCGGCGCCGAAGGCGGTGGTGCCGTTCCTGAATGAGCGTTCTTTGTTCCAGTTCCAATGGGGCTTTCGCAAGCAGGGCAAGAGCCTGGAGGATTTCATGGGCTGGGCCCGCCAGGAGCTGCGGCCGGTGATGAAGCGCATGCTCGATCTCTGCGAGGCGGAACATATTCTGCATCCGCAGGCGGTGTATGGCTATTGGAAGGCGGCGGGGCAGGGGAATGATCTGATCCTGTTCGATGAAGACGGCACCACGGAAGTTGCCCGCTTCGCGCTGCCGCGCCAGCCCAAGCAGGATGGCGAATGCATCGCGGATTTCTTCCCCGATGTGGAGGATGGGCGCGGCGTGATCGGGCTGCAGGCGGTGACCATGGGGCAGAAGGCCTCCGAGGTGGCGCGGGAATGGTTCGAGGGCAATCGCTACCAGGATTATCTCTATCTGCACGGCGTTTCGGTGGAGATGGCGGAGGCGCTGGCGGAGTACACCCATAAGCGCATCCGCGCCGAACTGGGCTTCGCGGCGGAGGATGACCGGGAGATGGAGAAGATGCTGGGGCAGGGCTATCGCGGCTCACGCTACAGCTTCGGCTATCCGGCCTGTCCGAAGCTGGAGGACCAGGAGCAGCTTCTGCGGCTGTTGGGGGCGGAGCGGATTGGGATTTCGCTGTCGGACGAGCATCAGCTGCATCCGGAACAGAGCACCAGCGCGATTGTGGTGCTGAACAGCCACGCGAAGTATTTTTCGGTGTAAAAGTTTTTGGCGTCCCGATGACGAGGCGGCGCAGCCGCATCGTCTGAATCGGGCCGCCCAATTTTGAGAAAAGCGTTTGGGGCGTTGGTAACGACATTGCCAACGCCCCAAACGTTTCCGACCCTTTTTTTCAAAAAAGGGTCGGCCCCAAAAAACTTTTATTCCTCTAAGTGTTTTAGCACCGCCGCGCGGGCTTCGGGCGGCAGGCTCGTCAGCGCCGCGTTCAGCTTCGCCGCGTTGCGCCGCAATTCGTAAAGCTGGTCCAGCAGCGACAGCACCACCGGCACCGCGTCCTCGCCAATCTCCAGCTCATGCCGCAGCGTATGAATCAGCCTGATTCGCGCTACATCCACCGCCTCGAACCGCCAGGCCCCGGCCGTGCCCGAGGCGCGCACCCAGGAGGCCTCAATCCAGCCGCCCAGCTCCGCCTCGTCCAGCCCGGCAATATGCAGAGACTCGAAATCCATCATTTCAGCCCCTCCCTTGGGTTGAAGCCAGGCTGCGCCCAGCCTTCCAGGAATGTCTTCAACGCCGCGTCGGCCGGGCCGATGACGACGTTCAGCTTCACATGCAAATCCCCCGCCTCGTGCTTGCCATGCGCCGGCACGCCGCGCCCGCGCAGGCGCATCTCGGTGCCGCTCTCGGTGCCGGGGCGGATCGTCATCGCCACGTCGCCGGCCGGGGTGGGCAGGGTGATCTTCGCGCCCAGCACCGCCTCCTTCATCGAGACCGGCACTTCCATATGGATGTTGCGGCCCATGCGGCGGTAGAATTTATGCGGGGCGACATGGATTTCGATCAGCGCATCGCCATCCGGCCCGCCCTTGGCGCCGGGATCGCCCTTGCCGCGCAGGCGCAGAATATCCCCTTCCTCGGTGCCGGGGGGGATTTTCACATCCAGCGTGCCGCCATCGGGCAGGGTGATGCGCCTGGTGGCGCCGCTCACCGCCTCCAGGAAGCCGATTTCCAGGCTATATTGCCGGTCCCGCCCCTTGGCCGGGCCGCGCGGGCGCTGGTTGAAGATGTTGCCGAACAGATCCTCGAAATCCGCGCCACCGCCGCCGGAATAGGCATAACGCTCGCCCGGCCCGGCCTCGGCATAATGGCGCCAGCTCTGCGCCTGCGGGCGTTCCGCGCCCGAGGCGTCGATCTCGCCGCGATCATATTTGCCGCGCTTCTCGGCGTCGCTCAGCAGGTCATAGGCGCCGGAGATGGATTTGAAGGTCTCTTCCGCCGCCTTGTTGCCGGGGTTGAGATCCGGGTGGTGTTTTTTCGCCAGCTTGCGATAGGCGGAACGAATTTCGTCCGCGCTGGCCTCTTTCTTTACACCGAGAATTTTATACGGGTCGTCTGCCATGCTCGTCCCTGACTCGAAGGTAATGCAACCTAGCCCTAAGATAAGGAGACAAACCTTGATTTAACAACGCCCCGGCCTTGCAAGGCCGGGGCTGCGGGAGGTGCCAGTTTTCCGTGTGTCTAGCCGCCGTGCCGACGGGCGGTGAGCCGCTTGATCTGCTCCAGCAGATATTGATGATCGTAAGGCGGGTTTTCTTCCGGCCCCATCTCGCACAGATCATGCGCCTTGGCGGCGGTGCTGGCCAGGCCGGCGCTCAGCACCACGTCCAGATCCGGGAAGGCCTCGCGGGCCAGGCGCGCCGCGGCAAAGCCGACCTCGCCGCGGGAGAACAGCACATCCACCCGCACCTTGCCGGAGTCCAGCAGATGCCGCGCCTCCTCCAGCCCGGCCGCCTCGGCGACGTGATAGCCGCATTCGCGCAGATATTCCGCCACCGTATGGCGCACCAGCACGTCGGGTTCCACCAGCAGAACCCGTAACAGCTCTTCCGTCTCGCTCATTTCGCCTCCCGTCCCAGCAGGTCCAATGTCGCCTTCGCCGCCGTCTCCAGCCGGTAGGGCTTGGCCAGGAACAGGCCCAGCGCCGAAACATTCTCCCGGCCCGGATTGGCGGAGGTGATGATGCGTTTGAGTTCGGGGTAGGCGGTGGCGATGCGGCGCATCAGCTCCAGCCCGTTGATCGAGCCCGGCATGGTGATGTCCGAAAACACCAGATCCGCGTCGCCGCCGGCTTGCAGATAGGTCCAGGCATCGTCGGCGTTGCTCGCCTCGATCACGCGCAAGCCCTCATTGCGCAGCGCTTCCGCCAGAAGCAGCCGGATAACCGGCTCGTCTTCCACAAGCAAAACGGCGGCCTGCGCTTGGGAAGAGGGCGGAGATTTGATGGAGAGCATAGGGAGCAAGCGAAATCCGGCCGTTATGGATCTCTCATGTGGGAGAGCCAGGGGCTTCCTGCAATCCCATCAATTCTATCAATGTTTCAATGTGCTCGACAGAAATTGCCGGAAGCGCTCGGTCTTCGGGGCGGCGAACATCTCGTGCGGCGCGCCTTCCTCCTCGGTCTGGCCTTTATGCAGGAACATCACCCGGCTCGCGACCTCGCGGGCGAAGCCCATCTCATGGGTGACGACGAGCATGGTGCGGCCTTCCTTGGCGAGGTCGCGCATCACTTTCAGCACCTCGCCGACCAGTTCCGGGTCCAGCGCCGAGGTCGGCTCATCGAACAGCAGCACGTCCGGCTCCATGGCAAGTGCCCGGGCGATGGCGACGCGCTGCTGCTGGCCGCCGGAGAGCTGGGCGGGAAAAGCATCCAGCTTGGCGGAGAGGCCGACCTTCTCCAGCATCGCCTCGGCCTTGGCGCGGGCGGTCTTCTTGTCCTGCTTGAGCACATGCACCGGCGCTTCCATGACGTTTTGCAGCACGTTCATATGGCCCCAGAGATTGAATTGCTGGAACACCATGGAGAGCCGGGCGCGCAGCCGTTCCAGCTGTTTCGGGTCGGCACAGGCGCGGCCGCCCTTGCCGTGCGTCATCGCGATGGTCTCGCCCTTGATCGCGACACTGCCCTGGTCGGGCATTTCCAGCATGTTGATGCAGCGCAGGAAGGTGCTCTTGCCCGAGCCGGAGGAGCCGAGAATGGCGATGACATCCTGGTCGCGCGCCGACAGGGACACGCCCTTGAGCACCTCCACCGACCCGAAGGATTTATGGATATTCTCCACCGCGAGGGCGGGGGCGGTCTGGTCGGCGTCTAGCATGCGGGGCCTCGATCTGGTTTTTGCGCGTAAGGGGCAGATTCAGCTTTGCAAAATACGTACCCTCGGGCAAAAGGGAAGCGTCCTTACGCGGACGCAGGAGAGAGCGGGGCTTGCCCCGCCGCCGAAGGCGCAACCGGCCCCCGGAACCGCTCAGGCAAAAGGGCTGCGGATCGGTCGCCGTTTTGCGGGGAAGGACACTCTGGAAAGCCGGCGGGAGCCCCCGCCGCACCGACGGGGTCAAGGGTCTCACCACCCGAATCTCTCAGGTCACAGGACAGAGGGGGGTCAGATTTTCCGGGGCGCGTCGCGTGCCGGGTGAACTGACTTTTGGGGGATTTTTCTTTTGGCCCAGACTCCTTTGGACGCTTTGCATCGCCGTTTAGGCGCGCGCATGGTGGAATTCGCCGGCTACGATATGCCGCTGCAATATCAGGGCATCATCGCCGAACATGTGGCCTGCCGCACCGGTGCGGCGTTGTTCGATGTTTCGCATATGGGGCAGGCGGAGATCGCCGATGTGGCCGGGCTGGCCCGCTTCGTGCCGGGCGATGTCGCCGGGCTGAAGCCAGGGCGGCAGCGTTATACGCTGCTGCTGAATGAGGCAGGCGGCATTCTCGATGATTTGATGATGGCCAATCTCGGCGCGCATATCCAGCTGGTGCTGAATGCCGGGCGCAAGGCGGCGGATGTGGCGCATCTGCGCGGCAATGGGCTGGATGTGCAGACCAGGTTCGACCGCGCGCTGCTCGCCCTGCAGGGGCCGAAGGCCAAGGATGTGCTGCCCGAGGCGGCGGGGCTGAAATTCATGGATGTGGCGGCGCTGGCGGTCGAGGGGATCGACTGCATCGTCACCCGCTCCGGCTATACCGGCGAGGATGGATTCGAGATCGGCTGCGCCGGCGAGAATGGCGAGGCGCTGGCGGAAAAGCTGCTGGCGCGCGGTGCTGTGCCGGCCGGGCTGGGGGCGCGGGATTCGCTGCGGCTGGAAGCCGGGCTGCCGCTCTATGGCAATGATATCGACGAGACGACGGACCCGGTCTCCGCCGGGCTCGGCTTCGCGCTCTCGAAGAAGCGGCTGGAGCATGCGGATTTCCTGGGCGCTGGCGCGGTGAAAACAGTGCAGGCCAATGGCCCGGCGCGGCGCCTGGTCGGCATCCGGCTGGAGGGCCGCGCCCCGGCGCGGGCTGGCGCCGAGATCCGGGCCAAGGACGGGCAGAGCCTCGGCCATGTTACCTCGGGCGTGTTTTCGCCCACACTCAATGCACCGATCGCGCTCGGCTATGTCCGCGCCGATGCGGCTGAACCCGGCACCGCGCTCGACCTGATCGTGCGCGACAAGCCGCTTCCCGGGCAGGTCACAGGGCTGCCCTTCGTTCCTCATAACTATGTCCGCTGAAAGGTAAGGCTCATGTCGCAGATTTTCTATTCCAAGGATCATGAGTGGGTCGCCGTCGGGGCGGATGGGCTGGCCACCATCGGCATCACCGACCACGCGCAGGCGGCGCTGGGCGATATCGTGTTCGTGGAGCTGCCGGAGCCGGGCCGCTCGGTCGGCAAGGGCGAGGCCTGCGCGGTGGTGGAGAGCGTGAAGGCGGCCTCCGACGTGTATGCGCCGTTCTCCGGCACGGTGGCGGAGGTGAATCAGAGCATTGTCGATGAGCCGGCCAAGGTGAACAGCGCCGCCGAGGGCGAGGGCTGGTTCTTCAAGCTGCGCCTGCAGGACCCGGCGGCGCTGACCGAGCTGATGGACCGCGCCGGGTACGACGAATTTCTGGGGACGCTTTCGTGAACGCATTGACCGAACTGGCCGCGCTGGAGCGGCCGGATAGCTTCGTCGCCCGGCATATCGGGCCGGATGAGGCGCAGATTGGCGCGATGCTGAAGGCGGTGGGGGCACCGAGCCTGGAAGGGCTGATCGCCCAGACCATTCCGGAGAGCATCCGCACCAATGCCGCGCTGGCGCTGCCCGCCGCCGAGGATGAGGCGGCGCTGCTGAACCGGCTGCGCCAGATCGCCAGCCGCAATGTGGTGAAGCATTCGCTGATCGGCATGGGCTATCACGGCACCGTCACCCCGCCGGTGATCCAGCGCAACGTGCTGGAGAATCCGGGCTGGTACACGGCCTATACGCCCTATCAGGCGGAGATCAGCCAGGGCCGGCTGGAAGCGATTTTGAACTTCCAGACCATGATCGCCGCGCTGACCGGGCTGGATATCGCCAATGCCTCGCTGCTGGACGAGGCCAGCGCCGCCGCCGAGGGCGTGGCGATGGCCTTCTCCCTGCACAAGGCCGGCAGCAAGGTGATCGCGGTGGCGAAGGATGTGCATCCGCAGACCCGCGCCGTGATCGCCACCCGCGCCTGGCCGCTGGGCTGGGAGATTCTGGATGTGGCGCCAGGGGATGTGGACGCGATCAGCGCGGCGAAGCCGTTCGCGCTGGTGCTGAATTATCCGGGGTCCACCGGGCAGGTGCGGGATCTCTCCGGCGAGATCGCGGCGGGCAAGGCGGTGGGGGCGATGAGCATCGTCTGCGCCGACCTGCTGGCGCTGACGCTGCTGACCCCGCCGGGCGAGATGGGGGCGGATATCACCGTCGGCTCCGCCCAGCGCTTTGGCGTGCCGATGGGGTTTGGCGGCCCGCATGCCGGCTATTTCGCCACCCGCGACGCGTTCAAGCGCGCCATGCCGGGGCGATTGGTCGGGGTTTCGGTGGATGCCGCCGGGCGGCCGGCGATGCGTCTCGCCTTGCAGACCCGCGAGCAGCATATCCGCCGCGAGAAGGCGACCAGCAATATCTGCACCGCGCAGGTGCTGCTGGCGGTGATGGCCGGGTTCTATGCCGCCTGGCACGGGCCGGAGGGGCTGAAGGCGATTGCGCGGCGGGTGAATTTGCAGGCGCGGCTGCTGGCGGATGTGGTCGGCAAGGCTGGCTTCGCGCTGCGCCACACGGCGTTCTTCGACACGCTGGCGATCGAGGCGGGCGGGCAGGCGCAGGCGCTGATGGACAAGGCCGAGGCGGCCGGATTCAATCTGCGCCGGATCGATGCGACGGGCATCGGCATCGCGCTGGATGAAACCGTCACCCGATCCGCGCTGGACGCGCTGGCCGGGCTGTTCGGCGGCACGCTGGGGGAGGCGGCGGTCTCGATTCCGGCGGCGCTGGAGCGCAAGAGCCGCTTCTGCACCGAGGAGGTGTTCAGCGCGCATCATTCCGAGCACGCCATGCTGCGCTATCTGAAGCGGCTGGAGGACAAGGATGTCGCGCTCAACCGCTCGATGATCCCGCTTGGCTCCTGCACGATGAAACTCAACGCCGCGGTGGAGATGGCGGCGATCACCTGGCCGGAATTCGCCAGCCTGCATCCATTCGCGCCGGCAAGCCAGACGCAGGGCTTCAAGCAGCTCATCGACGAGCTGGCGGCGCTTTTGTGCGAGGTGACGGGCTTCGCGGCGGTGTCCTTGCAGCCCAATTCCGGGGCGCAGGGCGAATATGCCGGGCTGCTTGCCATCCGCGCCTATCATGAGGCGCGCGGCGAGGGGGCCAGGGATATCTGCCTGATCCCGGCCTCGGCGCACGGCACCAACCCGGCCTCCGCCGCCATGGCGGGCTACAAGGTTGTGGTGACCGCCTGCGACAAGCACGGCAATGTCGAACTGGCCGACATGCAGGCGAAGATCGCCGCCTACGGCCCGCGCATCGCGGCGCTGATGATCACCTATCCGAGCACCCATGGCGTGTTCGAGACCGCGATCCGCGACATCGTGCGGGCGGTGCATGAGGCTGGTGGGCAGGTCTATATGGATGGCGCCAACATGAACGCGCAGGTGGGGCTGACCAGCCCGGCCAATATCGGCGCCGATGTTTGCCATCTCAACCTGCATAAGACCTTCTGCATCCCGCATGGCGGCGGCGGGCCCGGCGTGGGGCCGATCGGGGTGGCGGCGCATCTGGCGCCGCATCTGCCCACCCACCCGCTGCGCGCCGATGCGGGGCCGGAAACGGGGTTTGGGCCGGTCTCGGCGGCGCCATTCGGCTCGGCGCTGATCCTGCCCATCCCCTACGCTTATATCCGGCTGATGGGGCCGGAGGGGATCACCCAGGCGACGCGGGCGGCGATCCTGAACGCCAACTACATCGCCACCCGGCTCTCCCAGGCTTATCCGATTCTGTATCGGGGCGAGCAGGGGCGCGTCGCGCATGAATGCATCGTCGATTGCCGTGGCTTTGCCGCGACCTCCGGCGTGCAGGTGGAGGATATCGCCAAGCGTCTGGCCGATTACGGCTTCCACGCCCCGACAATGTCCTGGCCGGTCGCCGGCACGCTGATGATCGAACCAACCGAGAGCGAGGATAAAGGCGAGCTGGACCGGTTCTGCGACGCGATGCTGAGCATCGCCGGTGAGATCGCGCTGATTGCCTCCGGCACCTGGCCGAAGGATGACAATCCGCTGAAGAACGCGCCGCACACCGCCTCTGAGGTGATGGCGCAGGACTGGACGCATGGCTATTCCCGGCAGGTGGCCGCCTTCCCGCTGCCCTACGTGGCGGCGCAGAAATACTGGCCGCCGGTGAAGCGGGTGGATAACGTCTATGGCGACCGCAACCTGGTCTGCTCCTGCGCGGCGCTGGAGGCCTATCAGGAGGCGGCGGAGTAACGGAAACTTCTTTGTTTCCTGCTTGCGTCTTTCACGAAAAACCCCTGCTCCGCCAACGCGGGGCAGGGGTTAAATTTTTTGGGGTCTGGGGGCAAAATATCACTTGCATCCAGGGGGGGATGGCCTCATAAGCCGCCCCCACTGGCCCAGGGGGGCATGACGCGGTGTCATGTTCTACAGGCTGTCTACTAGTTAGGGGGTTCGCAATGAACGCACTTGCCCAACTGGGGATGGTCTCGGAGTCTCCGAGCGAAAACCAGATGATTTCCACGGTCTCCGACGAGGCACAGAAGGACTATTACGTCGAAAAAGACGGCGTGAAGTACGCCGGCATGCACCTGATCATCGATCTGTGGGGCGCATCCAACCTGGATAGCCCGCAGCTGATCGACCAGACGCTGTGCGACGGCGCGCGCGCCGCCGGCGCCACCATCCTGCACCACCATTTTCACCATTTCGAGCCGAATGGCGGCGTCTCCGGCGTCGTCGTGCTGGCCGAAAGCCATATCTCCATCCATAGCTGGCCGGAACGTAACTTCGCCGCTCTGGACGTGTTCATGTGCGGCTGCTGCGACCCCTACAAGCTGATCCCTTCCTCAAGGAAGCCTTCACGCCGTCGCACATCCAGATCAACGAGCAAAAGCGCGGCTTGATCGCGTAAGGATCCCAGGGGGCTCTGCCCCCTGGACCCCCGTTGGGGCCTGAGGCCCCAAACCCCTATTAGTTAAGCGTACCGTGAGGGAGGGGTCACTCGCCCTCCCGGTGTTATGCTTGAAACCCTGGCCCTTACGGGCGAGTGACCCCTCCCTCACGGTACGCTCAGTAGCGGGGGTCTGGGGCCTCAGGCCCCAGCAGGGGGTCAAGGGGGGCAGCGCCCCCCTTGGGTACTGACACGAACAAGGAGCGCTTTGATGGCCGAGACCTGGTTGAATGAGACGTTGTATCCGGATTGGGGGCAGCGCTTTAAGACTGTGCGTGAGTTGGCGCGGGTGAAGAGTGAGTTTCAGGATATCGGGGTTTTCGAGACCACGAGTCATGGCCGGGTTTTGACGCTGGATGGCGTGATTCAGATCACTGAGCGCGATGAGTTTGTGTATCAGGAGATGCTGACGCATGTGCCGTTGCTGGCGCATGGCCATGCCAAGGACGTGCTGATTATTGGTGCGGGCGATGGTGGTGTGTTGAAGCATGTGCTGATGCACAAGGGCGTTGAGCGCGCGGTGATGGCGGAGATTGATGGGGAGGTGATTCGCCTCTCCAAGGAATTCCTGCCGGGCATTGGCGGCGATGCGTGGACCAACCCGCGTGGCGAAGTGATTGTCGGCGATGGCATTGATTATGTGAAGAAGGCGCCGACGGGCTCTTTCGATGTGATCATTGTGGATTCGACCGATCCGATCGGCGTGGGCGAGGTTTTGTTCACGGACGAGTTTTACGAGAACGCGGCGCGGATTTTGCGCGAGGACGGGCTGATTGTGAATCAGTGCGGCGTGCCGTTCATGCAGGCGGATGAGCTGTATGAGACCTCGGTGCGGCGCAAGAAATTCTTCCCGTTCGTGTCGGCTTATGTGGCGGCGGTGCCGACCTATGTAGGCGGCTATATGACGCTGGGCTGGGCGGGCAAGAATCCGGCGCAGACCGAGGTGAGCGTGGACGAGATTGCCAAGCGCGCCGAGGCGGCGGGCGATATTGCCGGCAAGAGCGAATATTGGAGCCCGCGCGTGCATGTGGCGAGCTTCTGGCTGCCGCCCTACATCGCGAAACATCTGCCGAAGTAAACGCGTCCCGATGGCGGAGCGGCGCAACGCCGCGACGCCTGAATCGGGCCGCGCATCTAAAAAGGTTTTGCGGGGGTCGAAGGGGGAGCTGTTTCCAAACAGCTCCCCTTCCTTTTTTACGCCTTGCTGACGATCGTCCCAGGCTTCTTCAGTTCATCCGCCGCCCGCCAGAGATAGCGTGCCGCCAGCGTGCGGTGCGGCGCGAAGGCCTTGCCGATTTCGGCGAAGGCTTTCGGCTTTGGCTGGGCGTCCAGCCCGTGCAGGATGCGGTAGCCTTCGCGCACGCCGAAATCATCGACGGGAAAAACGTCAGGCCGCTCCAGGGTGAAAATCAGAATCATCTCCACCGTCCAGCGGCCGACGCCGCGGATGGTGATGAGGCGCGCGATCAGCTCTTCGTCGGTGAGGGTTTTCGCGACGCTGCGGGAGGGGATGGTGCCGTCAGCGGCCTTGGCGGCGACATCGCGCAGGGCGGCGACCTTGGAGGCGGAAAAACCGCAGGCGCGCAGCGTGGAGTCGGGAAGGGCGAGCAGCGTTTGGGAATCGGGGAGGGTTTCGCCGCAGGCGGAACGGAGCCGACCGAGAATGGATTGTGCCGCCTTGGCGTGGAGCTGCTGATGCGCGATGGCGGAGAAGAGCGCGTGATAGAGCTCTTTATGTTCGGGCTTGACCCGTGGCAGCTTGCCGAGCCGCGCAATGAGATCGCCGAGGCGGGGATCGGCTTTTGAAAGATGCGGCAATGGATCATCCATGCCGCATCCTCGCAGGCCCCGCCTAGGCGGGCAAGTCGATCAGGACTTGGTGGCGGTGGAAGAGGCCTTCTTGGTCTTCATCTTCTTCTTGGCGGCCACTTTCTTGTGGGTGGACTTCTTCGCCTTGTGGGCGGAAGCGGCCGGGGCGGACATGGTCGCAGCCGGGGCGGACGCGGCCGGGGCGGAGGTCGCCGGGGCGGTCTGCGCGAAGGCAGTGCCGGAGACGGCCAGGGTCAGGGCGGAGGCGAACGCCAGGGTGCGGGAGAACTTGGAAGACAGAGAAGCCATGTTTGTAAATCCCTGAGGGGTTATGGTTACAGCCGCGTGCATAATCCAGTGCAGAATAAAAACAAGAGGGACATGTCACGAAATTCAGCGCCGCGTTGCATTGTCTTACACAACTATGTGAAGGCCGCCGCAATCGCGACGCAAATCCGTCACAGGGTTCGGTCAAGTTGAAAACGCGTCTGAATATATGGCGAGGATTTAACAATGGCAGAGTTCAATGCGAGGCCGTTTGGGGCCCTGGTGCGGCGTATGGCGGTGGTGGTGCTGGCGGGGGCGGCGCTTGCCGGCTGCGTCTATTATCCATCCGACGGGTATTACAGTTCCGGCTATTATGCCGCGCCGCCGGTGGCCGTGGAGCCTGCGCCGGTTGTCGTCGGCGGCTGGTGGGGCTGGGGCGGCGGGCATCGCTGGCGTTAAGAGGCTGTTTCAAAAGTCGCTATGGTGAGTCGTCAAGTGGTGATTTGCGAGCACCGGAGCGCAGCGTACTTGAGGTACGTGAGCACCGGCGCGCAGCAAATCGCCGCTTGGCGGCCGCCAGAGTGGCTTTTCAAACAGCCTCTAAGCCTATTGGCTGGCCCAGATGATCCTGTGCATCCATAGAACCGCGCGGGCGGGAAAGCGCAGATCCGGATAATCCGGGTTCAGCGAGCCCAGCTCGATCCGCCCCGCGGTACGGCGCAGCAGCAGCTTCGCCATCACCGCCTCATCCTGGGTGCGGACCACCACGCGGTCGCCCTGGCGCACGGGGGCGGCCGGGGAGACGATGATGGTATCGCCCGGCCGGTAGACCGGCAGCATCGAATCGCCGTTGATGCTGAGCGCGTAGGCGTGCACATCGGCCACGGTGGGGAGCTCCACCTCATCCCAGCCGGCCCCGGCGGGATAGCCGCCATCATCGAAAAACCCTTCCGCGCCCGCCTGCGCCATGCCGATCAAGGGCAGGCGCGAGCGGCCTTTGGCGCGGGCCTCCGGGATGGCGCGCGCGCCGTTCACCAGGGCGGAGAAATCTTCCAGCTTGGCGCCGGTGGCTTCCAGGATCTTGGCAATACTCTCGGTGGAGGGCCAGCGCAGCTTGCCGTCCGGGGTGCGGCGCTTGGAGGGGTTGAAGCTGGTCGCGTCCAGCCCGGCCTGGCGCGCCAGGGCGGAGGGGGAGAGCCCGCGCTCCGCCGCCAAAGTGTCGATCGCCCGCCAGATGTCATCATGCCGCATGGGAGCCTGGTCAATCTTTTAAGATCAGAGATTTACGCGAGTTCGTAACAAGCGGAAAGGGAAAATAGGAATTTTTTCGGAATTTTCACCAAAAAATTGGCCCGAAAAGCCATTTTGTTCTTGTTATGTTCTGTTCATAGGAATATAAACCTTTCGTAACTCAACCTCAGGTAAGGCGAAAGGAAAATCCAATGTCATTCACGCTGCGCAATCTTTCTGTGCTGGCTTATGCGAACGGCTTCACGCTCTGGCACTACAAGGCCGGGAACGACAATCTGGCGGAGGCGGGTAAGCCTGGATTTTTTGCCGATGCGGCGGATCTGATGGCGGAGGGCGACATGGTGATGCTCTCCGGCGCCGAAGGCGGACGGATTGCCAGCATCGCCGGGGAGGGCAAGCGGATCGCCTTGCGGCCCATGGTTTAGCCGGGCGGTGGCGGGTCCAGCGCCAGAGGCGGCTGGGTGAGGCGGGCGGGCGCGTTGTCGGGGCCGCAGAGCGTGCCGGTGAAAATTTGGTGCAAATTGCCGCCCGGCCAGGAGAGACGCAGCTGCGCGGGCTTCAGACAGCGATTATGCGCATAGACCGGCGAGGAGACCCAGTACAGCCCGGCTGTCGCCTCTGCCCCGGCGGCCAGGCGAACGGGCGCGGCGCTGCCCTGGCGGGTGGGCTGGATGGGCAGGGGCTCGCCCTTCGCGGTCTCCATCGCCAGGGTCGGGAAGGCCGGCAGCTGGCAGGGGGCGGGGCCGAGATTGCGGAGCACCAGCAAGGTGCCGGAATGGGACATGCCGTCGAAATTGCCGTTTTCGGCGTCGAAACCGAGCGAGAGCTGGTCCGGCTTGCAGACCGGCAATGCAGAGGCAGGGGCGGCGAGACAAATAAGGAGCAAGGCGAGGCGCATAGGCTGTATGTAGCCGCGCCGTTCTAACTCCAAGCTGGAAAATGAATGAAAGTTTTTGCGGGCGGAGGGGGGGGGTTCAATAAGGCCCCATTGCTTCCCTCGCTTGCCCGACCAGCGCCGCCAGCGCGGCGCAGAGCGGCCCGGCCGGGCTGCCGGCCAGCGCGATGACATGGCCGGCATGATGCGCCAGCGCGCTGCAGCCGGCACCTGGCGGCAGCTTCAGGCCAGAGAGGTCGATCCCGAAGCCCCAGAGCTTGGCGCAGGTAAGGGGGCTGGCGCGCGGGGCCATATGCTCGGCGGCGAGCAGCCGGCCGTCTGCGGTGCGGGCGCGCAGGCTGGTGGTGAGCTGCCAGTCCGCCGCGCCGCCTTGCGGATTGTGGCTGAGGAAGCCATCCGCCAGCAGCAATTTCGCGCCTTGGCCGAGGGTGATGTCCCATGCCTGGATCAGCGCCGCGCCGGGGAGCATGATCAGCGGCCGGGTTTCATAGATCAGGCTGGCACCGGCGCCGATCTCCAGCCGGATAGTCTGGTGGGCGGGGGCGGCATCGCCCTGGCGGCGCACGGCGGTGGCGGCGGGTTGCAGCAGATGCGCGTGGGCGCCGGGGGCGAGGGTGATGTGCTGCGCCAGCGTTTCGCCGCCATGGAGGCCGCCGGAGATGGATTGCAGCGTCAGCCGCGCCAGCCTGCCGGTGCGGGCATGGGGCGCGGTGATCGCGTACGGGTAGCCAGCGAGGCGCTGGGTCAGGCGGGTGCGGCCATCCGCGCCGGGGGCGAAGCGCAGAGAGAGTTGCGGCCTCACCTCATCGCAACATATAGGCGCGGTTGAGCGGCACCTGCGCGGCGGGCGGGCCGGCGAGCAGGCGTCCATCCGCGCGGACTTCGAAGGTTTCGCTGTCCACCTCGATGTTCGGCAAGGCGTCGTTATGCAGCATATCCTTTTTGCCCAGCCCGTTGGTGTTGGCGATGGGCAGGAATGGTTTTTGCACGCCGAGCTTTTCCGCGCGACCGGCCTCGATGGCGAGCTTGGAGACGAAGGTGGCGCCGAGTTTTTGCGGGGAGAGCCCCAGGCTGCCCCACATCGGGCGTTGGATGTTGGGCTCGCTATCCATCATGCTGCCATTGGCATCGCCGCATGTGGCCCAGACGATGAAGCCGCTCTTCATCACCACGCGCGGTTTGATGCCGAAGCTGGCGCGCGGCCAGAACACCAAATCCGCCATGCGGCCGGGCTGGATGGAGCCTACGTAGGCATCGATGCCCGCGGCGATGGCGGGGTTGATGGTGAGCTTGGCGAGGTAGCGCTTGATGCGCTCATTATCGGCGCGGGCGGTCTTTTCTTCCGACAGGCGGCCCTGGCGGCGCTTCATCACGCTGGCAAGTTGCCAGCATTTGGCCTGGTTTTCGGCGAGGCGGCCCATGCCCTGGCTGTCGGTCGAGAAGATCGAGATGGCGCCCATATCGTGCAGCAGATCCTCCGCCGCCATGGTTTGCGGGCGCACGCGTGATTCGGCGAAGGCGAGGTCCTCGGGCAGGCGCCAGTTCATCGCATGGGCGAGGATGGTCATCGGCAGCCCTTCATTCAGCGCGTAGGCGGTGAAGGGGTTGGTGGGGTTGGTGGAGCCGGGCAGCACGTTGGCCAGACCGTTGACACGCAGCAGATCCGGCGCATGGCCGCCGCCCGCCCCTTCGGTGTGGAACATATGGATGGAGCGGCCATTGATGGCGCGGATGGTATCCTCGCAGAAGCCATATTCGTTGATCGTGTCTGTGTGTAGGCAGACGGAAAAATCATGCCGGTTGGCGGCGATCAGGCAGCCATCGATGACCGCGCCGGAGGCCCCGAAATCCTCATGGATTTTCACCCCCAGCGCGCCGCCGGAGACGGATTCCTCGACCGCCCCCGGGTCTGAACAGCCGCGCCCGAGGAAGCCGAAATTCAGCGGCGAGAATTCCGCCGCCTGGATGAGCTGGCCGAGAATGGCGGGGCCGGAGCAGGAAACATCGAAATACGGGCCGGGCGACATGCCGATGATGGTGGTGGTGCCGCCGGCCAGAGCGTGGTCCGATTGCTGCGGGCAGAGGAAATGCGCGTGGCTCTCGATGGCGCCGGGGGTGACGATGTAGGCTTCGGCGTGATGCACGGCGGTGTTGGGGCCGGTGCGCAGGTTCGGGTCCACGCCTGCCATGATGTCCGGATTGCCGGCCTTGCCGATGCCGACGATCCGGCCATCGCGGATGCCGATATCGGCTTTGATGATGCCGAGCACCGGATCGAGGATGGTGGCGTTCTGCACCACCGCATCCAGCGCGCCGGAAGCGCGGGTGCCGGTGGTCTGGAAGCCTTCGCCGTCGCGCATGGCTTTGCCGGCGCCGGTGGTCAGCTCATCGCCGTAGGTGGTGTAATCCTGCTCGATTTGCGCGAGCAGGCCGGTATCGCCGAGGCGGACCATGTCGCCCTTGGTGGGGCCGAAAGTGGCGGCGTAGTCGGCGCGGGTCATTTTCACCATGGCTCAGGCTCCCTTGTAACCGCGCGCGCGGGCGGCTGCGCGGGCGGCTTGCGCGATCTCCGGATCGTCCAGCCGGCCATTGGTCAGCCCGGCCTGGCCGTGGATGAGGCGCGCGCCGGCCATGGCGACGAGGGTGATTTTTTTGGAAATGCCGGGCTCGAAGCGAATGCCAGAGCCGGAGGGCACATCCAGCCGGAAGCCGAAGGCGGCGTTGCGGTCGAATTGCAGCGCTGGGTTGGTTTCGAAAAAATGCGCGTGGGAGCGGACCTGGATGTCGCGGTCGCCGGTGTTCAGCACCTCGATCTCGAGGCGCGCGCGGCCGGCATTGAGCTCGATCTCGCCGTCTTCGGGGATGAGCTCGCCGGGGATCTCGACCCCCTGGTTTTCCTGGCCATCGGCGATCGGGCGGAAGACGATGACGAGCTTGGTGCCTTCAGGGAAATTGGCTTCGACGGCGATGAATTCGGTGAGGGTCGGCACGCCGGGTTCGACGTCATCCGGGGTAAGGAGGTTTGCCGCCATATCGACGATGGCCTGGTAAGCAAGCCCGCAGCGCGCCGCCAGCAGCATCTCATCGGCGATGAGGGCGACAGCTTCCGGGTGCGAAAGCTTGACGCCACGGGCTTTCAGCCGCCGCGCATGTTCGGCGGCGGTAAAAATGGTAAGCCGTTCCAGCTCAGTCGGCGACAGATTCATGCCCGCACTCCAGGATCAAAAGTTTTTTGGTGCCACTTTTTTTCAAAAAAGCGGCTTCTGCCTAATTCGAAAATAGCTGCTGCGGTTGGGTCGGGTGGCGCATCATCGCAATATCTGCCAACGGCGTGAACCCACCGATTTCATCCAGCTTCGGCAAAGACAACGCTACCCATTCCGCCAGACGTGGCTGCAAGCCCTGCAAGGCAAGTTGCGCATCCAGTGCCCCAATCAGCCCGAGCCTAACCGCCGCCGAGCCCAGCGCCTGCGCGCTGGAATGGGCCGAGACGGCCAGCGCGGTGGGCAGATCCAACCCGGCACCCGCCAGCACGATGCCCATCACCACCGGCAGATGCCCCGGCACCTCGCTGGCATTCACCCGGTCCCGGTAGGCCGACGCGCCCGGCGTGCCGAGGCGGACATGGGTGGAGAGCAGCGCGGCGCCAGCGCGGCGCGAGCCCTCGCGGGCGGCGGCAGCGAGGCTGAGGGCCTCGGTGAGCTCGTCAAGTTCCTTGAGCGCGTCTGGATTATTCGCGTTCAGGTAGGCATGGGCGGTCAGCGGGCGGTCCTGCGTGGCCCAGCGATGCTGCATCTGCCCCGCCAGGAAGGAAGGCCAGTCCGCCCGGGTGAGCAGACCGTCCGCCGCCAGGCTTTCCACCCCCCAGGAGAAGGCGAAGCCGCCGGAGGGGAATTGCCCGTCGGCGAATTGCAGCCCGCGCAGGAGGTTCAGCGCGTCGCTCACTCCAGCACCTTCACCTTGCCGGCATGTTCCAGCTCATGCAGCCGGGCCAGGTAGGTTTCGCGGGGATGGTCGATGGCGACGAGCAGGCAGCCCTCATCGAAACGCACCCGCCAGTGCAGATTGCCGGCCATGTAGCCCAGCTCCAGCCCGCCGCCATTTTGCGGTTGCAGCCGCAGCCAATCCTGCGCGCCGACCTTCAGCACCACGGCCTTGTGGTCGCTCAGGTACAATACCGCGCCGTCAGTGAGGCTGACATCGCGGGGCAGCGCGATAAAGCAGGGCGTGCCGTGGTCGGTCTGGGCATGGAAGCGCCGGCGGGGCAGGTCTTCCTGTGTCACCACCAGCGTTTCCACATGCCCGCCATGATGGCCGAGATCGTGAAGTTTCTCGGCAAAAGCGGGATCTTTCTTGTCGCCCAGGATGGTTTCGATGAGCAGTTCGCTCATGCCTCGAAGCCCCGGGCGAAATGGTCGAGCAGGCGCACGCCGAAAGCGGTTGCCCCTTTCGGGGTGACGCCGGCATCCTTGGTGGCCCAGGCCATGCCGGCAATGTCCAGATGCGCCCAGGGCGTGTTGTTGACGAAGCGCTGCAGGAATTGCGCCGCGGTGATCGAGCCGCCGGCGCGCCCGCCGCCGATATTCTTCACATCGGCAATGGCGGAGTCCAACTCCTTATCGTAGGCCTCGCCTTCCTTGGCCAGCGGCATGCGCCAGAGCTTTTCGCCGACGATTTCGCCGGAGGCGACGAGTTTCTCCACCAGCTCGTCGCTGTTGGAGAACAGCCCGGCATATTCATGGCCAAGCCCGACGATGATGGCGCCGGTGAGGGTAGCGAGATTGACCATGAATTTCGGCGCGAAACGCTCCTGCGCGTAATAGAGCACATCCGCCAGCACCAGCCTTCCCTCGGCATCGGTGTTGAGAATCTCGACGGTTTTGCCGGCATAGCTCTTCACCACGTCACCCGGGCGGGTGGCGGCGCCCGACGGCATGTTCTCGACCAGCCCGACCAGGCCGATCGCATCCAATTTCGCCTTGCGCCCGGCCAGAGCGGCCATCAGCCCGGAGACGGCGCCGGCCCCGGCCATGTCCCATTTCATGTCCTCCATGCCGGCGGCGGGCTTCAGCGAGATGCCGCCAGTGTCGAAGGTGACGCCCTTGCCGACGAAAACCAAAGGCTCTTTCGGCTTCTTTGCCTTCTTCTCATCGCCGCCGGAGGCGCCGAGCCATTGCATCACCACCATGCGCGGCTCGCGCACCGAGCCCTGGGAGACCGCGAGCATGGTGCCGAAGCCGAGCTTCTCCAGCTCCTTCTGGCCGTAAACCTCGATCTTGAGGCCAAGCTTCTTCAAGCCCTCCAGCCGCTCGGCGAATTCCGCCGGGCAGAGAATGTTGGCCGGCTCGGAGACCAGGTCGCGGGCGAAATCCACGCCGCTCGCCACCGCCTTGGCGCTGCTCCAGGCGGCCTCGGCCTCCTTCGGCGCGGCGCAGAGCAGTTTCAGCTTTTTCAGCTTCGGCTTGGCCTCCTCCTTTTCGGTGGTGCGGTATTTGTCGAACCGGTAGGCGCGCAGGCTGGCCCCCAGCGCGATCTGCGCGGCCTCGTCGGCGCTGAAGCCGGCGGCAACGAGGCTGGCCTCGCTCTCCTGGCTCAGGCTGGTGGCAAGTGCTGCCCCCAGCAGCTCGGCGCGGCGCGGCGCATCGGCCTTGCCGGTGCCCAGCAGCAGCACGCGCTTATAGCCGCCGATATGGTAGAGATTGAGGCTCTGCCCGGCCTTGCCCTTGAAGCTGGCGGCCTCGATCGCCTTGGCCAGCGCGCCGTCATGGCGCTCATTCAGGCTGGCGGCGTCCTCGCGCAGCGGCGCGTCCTCGGCCAGGGGGAACACCAGCACCCCGTCTTTCGGCAATGCGGATTTCGCGAACAAGATCTCGACCATGCGACCACCTTCTGTCTTCAAACTGCCGCAACCATATCACCGCCGCGCATCTTGGCCAGCCGGGGGGAGGGGGGTAAGACTCTGCGCATGCAAGACCTTCTTTCGCTCGCCGTGCGCCTGGCCGACGCGGCCGCTGCCACCATCCGCGCCATCCGCGCCGCCGGCTTCGAGGTGGAGACCAAGGGCGACGAGACCCCGGTGACGATCGCCGACCGCCAGGCGGAGGCGCTGATCACCGCGGGCTTGCGGGACGCGGTGCCGGCGATTCCGGTGGTGGCGGAAGAGGAGGTGGCGGCCGGGCGGATCACCGTGCCGGGGATGATGTACTGGCTGGTGGACCCGCTGGACGGCACCCGCGAATTCGCCGCCGGGCGGGATGAGTTCGCGGTCTGTATCGGGCTGATCGTCGGCGGCGCGCCGGTGCTGGGGGCGGTGGCCTCGCCGGCCTTGAACGAGCTGCATTTCGGGCTGGTCGGGCAGGGGGCGTGGCGGCGGCAAGGCGGGGCGGAGGCGCGCATTCAGGTCCGGCGCCCGCCAGAGGAGGGGCTGAGCGTGTTCGCCTCCCGCCACTACCAGGACGCGCCGGAGCTGAAAGCCTGCCTGGCGGATTACCGGGTGGCGGAGCTGGTGAATATCGGCTCGGCGCTGAAATTCCTGCGTCTGGCCGAAGGGGTGGCGGATTTCTACCCGCGGCTGGGGCGGACGATGGAATGGGACACGGCGGCGCCGCAGGCGGTGCTGGAGGCGGCCGGCGGGGCGGTGCTGACGCGCGAAGGGACGGCGCTGCGCTACGGCAAGCCGGGCTGGGAAAACCCGGATTTTTTCGCCTGGGGTAAACGCTCTTAATCTCGCCATCATGAAGTCATGATCCGGCGCACTATATCATCATCATGAAACGCATTCTTGTTCCCCTTCTGGTGGCCGGGTCGCTGGCATCCCTTACAGGCTGCGTCTATGGCTCTGGTGGTTATGGGTATGACCGTCCGGATGGCGGTTATTATTCGTCCGGCGGCTATTCCCAACCGGGTGGTTATTATTACGGCCAGCCCGGCTATGTGTCCGGCGGCGGCGTCTTCGTCGGCGGCGGCGATCATGATGGCGGCTGGCATGGCGGCGATCGCGACCATGATGGCGGCTGGCATGGCGGACCGGACCGGCGCCCCCCGCCGGGCGGCTGGCATGGCGGCGGCCAGGATGGCGATGGGCATGGCGGCCCTGGCGGCCGGCCCGGAGGCCCGGGTGGCGGTCCGGGGGGCGATCATGGCGGCGGTCCCGGCGGCGGCCCTGGTGGCGATCATGGCGGCGGTCCCGGCGGCGGCCCCGGGCATGGCGGGGGGCCTGGTGGTGGCGGCCCGGGTGGGGATCATGGCGGCGGGCCGCAAGGCGGCGCCCATGGGAATTCTTTCTTCGGTTTGACCAATCAATAACGGGGCGCTGCTCCGGGTGAGGACTCATGCGCAAAATGCTGTTGCCGCTGCTGTTGCTGGCCGGGCTGTCTGGCTGCGTGATGTATGGCGCGGGCGGGGGCCCGAATGGTCAGCCCTATGATTTGAACGCGCCGCCGCCCAACCCGCCCCCGCCGCCTTATCCTGGGCCGGCGCAATAGGCGCATGAGGGACGCTTCAGCCCCTGTCCGGGTGACAAAAGCCTGACAGAGAGCGATGGGTGTTTAAAGCCTCAGGCTTTTAACCTGAGGCTCTAAGCTTTGTTTTAGCGCGCAATTTCATGTGTTTATCTTGGCGCTGGCGCGTCAGAACATAAAGAGGGCGAGCGGGTGTAAACCCCTCTCGCTTTACGCCGCCTGTTTGCGCACACCCCGCACGCCGTCGGCCAGGGCCCGCACATCGCGCAGCACGGCGTCCTTATTCTCCTTGCACAGCGTATCGATCAGCGCCGAGGCGACGATCGCGGCATCCGCATGCGCCACCACGGTGGCGGCCTGCTCGGGCGTGCGGACGCCAAACCCGACCGCGATCGGCAGGTCGGTGGCGGCGCGCAGGCGGGGGATGTCGCGCGCCAGATCCGCTGCCGAGGCGGTGCGGGTGCCGGTGATGCCGGTGATGGAGACGTAATAGACAAAGCCCGACGAGCCTTCGAGCACCTGCTTCAGCCGTGTATCGGAGGTGGTGGGGGCGATCAGCCGGATGATGTCCAGCGCATTCGCCTTGGCATCGTCCAGGATCAGGTCGGCTTCCTCGGGCGGCAGATCGACGATGATCAGCCCGTCCACCCCGGCCTTCGCGGCATCGACGCAGAATTGCGGCACGCCGTAAGAGAGGATGGGGTTGAGATAGCCCATCAGCACCAGCGGGGTGCGGGTATCGCTGGCGCGGAACTCGCGCACCAGGTCCAGTACGCCCCTCAGCGTCGCCCCGGCCTTCAGCCCGCGCAGCCCGGCGGCCTGGATGGTCGGGCCATCGGCCATCGGGTCGGTGAAGGGCATGCCGATCTCGATGATGTCCGCGCCATTGGCGGCCATGCCCTGGAGCAGCGCCAGGGTGGTCGCGCGGTCAGGGTCGAACGCCTCGACGAAGGGGATCAGGGCGCCGCGGCCTTGCTTGCGCAGGCCAGCGAATACACCGGCGATGCGGCTCATAGGCTTGTTCCCAGATGTTTGGCGACGGTGAAGATATCCTTATCCCCACGGCCGGAAAGGTTGAGCAGGATGATCTGCTCCTTGCCCATCTCCGGCGCGATTTTGGAGATATGGGCCAAGGCGTGGGCGCATTCGAGGGCGGGGATGATGCCCTCGGTGCGGGCGCAGAGCTGGAAGGCTTCCAGCGCCTCGCTATCGGTGATGCCGACATATTCGACGCGCTTGATGTCGTGCAGCCAGCTATGCTCGGGGCCGATGCCGGGATAATCCAGCCCGGCGGAGATGGAGTGGGCTTCCAAAATCTGCCCGTCATCATCCTGCAGCAGATAGGTGCGGTTGCCGTGCAGCACGCCGGGGCGGCCTTTGTTGAGGCTGGCGGCGTGCTCGCTCGTATGCATGCCCTTGCCGGCGGCCTCGACGCCGATGAGGCGCACATTGGGTTCGTCCAGGAAGGTATGGAACAGCCCGATGGCATTCGAGCCGCCGCCGACCGAGGCGATGGCGACATCCGGCAGGCGGCCTTCGGCCTGCATCAGCTGCTCGCGGGCCTCGGTGCCGATGATGGTCTGGAAGTCGCGCACCAGCTCCGGGTAGGGGTGCGGGCCGGCGGCGGTGCCGATGATGTAGAAAGTGTCATGCACATTCGCGACCCAGTCGCGCAGCGCATCGTTCATCGCGTCCTTCAGCGTGCCCGCACCGGATTTCACCGGCACCACCTCGGCCCCCAGCAGCTTCATGCGGAACACGTTGGGCTGCTGGCGCTCGACATCGGTGGCGCCCATGTAAACCGTGCAGGGCAGGCCGAAGAGGGCGCAGACCGTGGCGGTGGCGACACCGTGCTGGCCGGCCCCGGTCTCGGCGATGATGCGGGTCTTGCCCATGCGCTTGGCCAGCAGAATCTGGCCGACGCAATTATTGATCTTGTGCGCGCCGGTATGGTTCAGCTCTTCGCGCTTGAAATAGATTTTCGCCCCGCCCAGATGCGCGCTCAGACGCTGCGCCTGCCAGAGCGGGCTCGGCCGCCCCACATAATGCGTCAGGTAATAATCCAGCTCTTTCTGGAATTCCGGGTCGGCCTTTGCCGCGCGGTAGGCGGTTTCCAGCTCCAGGATCAGCGGCATCAAGGTTTCGGCGACATAGCGGCCGCCAAATTCGCCGAAGCGGCCGCGCGCGTCGGGCCAGGCGCGCAGGCTGTTGGGGGTGAGGTCGTTCATGCGTCTCTTCTAGCGCAGCCGGCCGGAAGTTAAACAGGGCCGAGCCGGCGGCGCGTGGTAAAAAATCATGTCGTGATGACAGGCCGGACATGAATTCGGCGCGCCATGGCATCGATCCTGCTTGATCGGGCGGAGGGCAGGGTTTACGTATAAAGCGTGGACTGAGAATTATTCTCAATTATCGTGCGAAAAGGGTAGCGCATGTACGAGCAGGCGACCGGAGATAACCATTTTCTTGCCGACGTTCAGCGTTTGCGCGCCACCGCGCAGGCGATGATGGCCAGCGGGGCGGAGCCGGTGGGGTTGTTGCAGGCGGCGATGTCGGCCGAGATCGCCTGCGTGCTGCGCTACAGCCTGATCGCGATTTCCGCCGACGGGCTGGAGAATGAGTGGGTGGCCACCGAATGCGCGGCCCAGGCTGCGGATGAGCGCGACCATATGACGCGGCTGGCGGCGAGGATCACCGAACTGGGCGGCAAGCCGGATTACTACGCCGCCGGGCTGGCGACGCGCCATATGGCGCCGGAAGCCGCCAAGGGCTGCCTGCCGCGCCTGTTCGCGGAGAATCTGGCCGCCGAGCAATGCGTGATCGAGCTGTACCGGGAGCTGTCCGGGCATTTCGCCGGGCATGATCCGAAGACCCAGGCGATGCTCGATGAGATCATGGCGGATGAGGAAGCCCATACCAGCGATATGGAAGATCTGCTGACGACGCAGCTGATCTGAAACCCGTCCGGTTCGCGCCGAGAGCGAGATGGGTTTACACCCGCTCGCTCTACTCATGTTTGGCGAGCAAATTCATATGCTTTATCTTGACGCTGCCGCGTCAATCTAAACGCATATTGCTCTAAAAAAGGCCCCTTGCGGGGCCTTTTTGCGTTGGGTGGGATCAGCCTTCGCCCTGCGGCCGCTCAAACGCGTCCTTGCCGTCAAAACGCTGCAGCTTCTCGATATGCATCCAGGAGAATTTCGCGCCGATGCGCTGCACCAGATAGGAGATTTCCGGCTGGCCTTCGGCGGTGTTGCCGGCCAGCGAGATCGGGTGCTTCAGCATGAAGCGGGCGGCGAAATGGTCGACCAGGAAGGTCTGCCCGCCCGTCGGCGGATAGACGGTGACGCCACGGTTGGAAATGCCGGTGAGGGTGAAGGGGCTGTATTCGGAAATCTGCTCCAGCGTCTTGCCCAGCGTCTCGGCGTCCTGGTCGGTTTCCAGGAACACGTCGATGCCGACCAGCTCGCGGGTGGAGGGCTCCATATGCGCGGTCAGCTTCGGCCAGGCGGTGAGTTCCAGCTTCTTGTAGGTGCGGGACTTCATCGCGGAGCTGCGGCCGAGATTGGCGATGACCTGATCCGTATAGGCCTTGGTGCCCACGCCATGACCGCGCGGGGCGAGGTCCCCGGTGAGGTTGCGGCCCTCGGCCAGGGTGACGAACAAAGCCTGCTCGACGGTCTCAGCGACATCGAAGGCGCCGATATGGCGCAGCAGCATGATGGAGGCGCAGAGCAGGGCGGTCGGGTTCGCCATGTCCTTGCCGGCAATGTCCGGGGCGGAGCCGTGCACGGCCTCGAACATCGCCACCTGGTCGCCCAGGTTGGAGGAGGGGGCGATGCCCAGACCGCCGACCAGACCGGCCGCGAGGTCCGAGATGATGTCCCCATTCATGTTGGAAGTGACGATGACGTCGTAATTCTCCGGGCGGATGACCAGCTGATGGGCGCAGTTATCGATGATCACCTGGCTCGCCTTGATGCCGGGAAATTCGCGCGCCACCTTCTCGCCCATGCGCTTCATCATGCCCTCGGTGAGCTTCATGATGTTGGCCTTGTGGGCGACGGTGACTTCCTTGCGCTCCTCGGACAGCGCCACGCCGTAGGCGGCGCGGATGATGCGCTCACAGCCGGCGGCGGTCATCAGCTTCAGGCACTGCGCGACGGTGCTGGTCTGCATATGCTCGATGCCGGCGTAAACGTCCTCGACGTTCTCACGCACGATCACCATGTCGATGCCGCGGCCGGAGAAGGGGGTCTGGATGCCGGGAAGCTCGCGCACCGGGCGGATATTGGCGTAGAGCTCGAAATATTTGCGCATCGTCACGTTGGCGGATTTGCCGCCATAGCCGATGGGGGTTTCCAGCGGGGATTTCAGCGCCAGCTTGTTGGCGCCGATGGAGTCCAAGGTTTCACGCGGCACGCCGGTGACCACGCCGCGCTCGAACGCCTTGGCGCCGGCCTCGGCGAACTCCCATTCGATCGGGGCGTTGGCGGCCTCCAGGATGCGGATGGTGGCGTCCATGACCTCGGGGCCGATGCCGTCCCCCGGCAAAGCTGTGACTTTGGTCTTCGGGGTGGTCGAACCTGTCGCGGTCATGTCTTGGCTCCTATTTTCTGGATGGCGGCCTTATAGCCTTGTGTTGCGGCGCGGCATATACGTGCCGATGGCATTTCGGATATGGGCTATGGGCGGTCCTGGTTAACGCCCCGTGATGATAAAGGCACGCGCGGCGGGCGGATAGACGAAGCCCGGCGGCGGCGCTGCCGGGCCGGTCTGGCCGCACCAGCCATGCTCGCGGGTCCAGGCGCAGATCATGAGCGGATGTTTGCCGGGGAAGAAGCGGTCGCGCAGGACGCAGCGATCGCGGGTGAAGCCGGGCGGGATGGCGGTGGCTTCGGGGGCGACGATCGCATCGGCGCGGGCCGCATCCTGCATCCCGGTGAAATCGGTGCTGGCGAAGAGCGGCGTCATCGGCACGAAATGGCTGTTGACGATGCCGATGGCAACCAGGCAGGGATGCCGCGCCGCGAGGCGGCCATAGAGGCTGGTGGCGCTGCTGTCTTCCAGCAGCGCGTAGGCGGTGACGGGCGAGAGCAGCAGGCCGGAGAGCAGGGCCAGCACCAGCCGCCGGGAAAGCGGCCGCTCCGCCAGCCCGACGCCCACCAGCGGCACGATCAGCGCGATGGCCGGGAAGATGAAGCGCAATTCCTTATGGCCGAGCAGATTATGCTCGACCAGGATCAGCATTGCCGCCAGAGCCAGCATCGGCAGACGGCGCGCCCCGCGCCAGGCCAGCCAGGCGATGGGGATGATGGCCCAGAGCCAATCCTCCAGCAGATGCAGCGCATAGAAGCTGACCGGCTCGCCGCCGAAACTCCCCGCCGCGACGCCGAGCACGGCGTTCAGATAGATATTGAGCCAGAAAGAACGGAAGGGCTGGCCCCAGGTGAGCCAGTCCAGCCCCCCGGCGAGGAGCACCGGCAGCGCGGCGGCGCCCAGCGCCAGCCCCCAGCGCCGCGGGCTGCGCCCGCACAGCATCAGCCCGATCAGCGCGATCGCCGGGGCGAGCTGTTCGCGCAGCACGAAGCTCAGCCCCAGCAGCGCGCCGGCGGTGAGGATGTGCGCGCGCGCTTCGCTCTGGCGGGCGCGTGTGGCGACATAGCAGGCCGGCACCAGCGCGTAGGCGCTCAGCGATTCCTCCAGCGGGTGCGGTGCCATCAGCCAGAGATCCGGCCAGAGCGCGGCGAGCCCGCCGGCGATCCAGCCGCCGCGCGCGCCATGGAACATCCGGCCCCAGCCATAGGTGCAGCCGACCAGGCTGAGCGAGGCGAGGCAGAGCAGGAGCTTGGCGAGGAGCAGGCCGGTGACGGGGGCGCCGCCCAGCGCCTTCACCAGCCAGATCGGTCCCGCCAGCAGCCCGGGCACCAGCCAGGAGCGCATGCCCACCTGGAACTCCCAGGGCACCGGCCCGTGCCCATAGACCAGCCGATGCGCCTGGCCGAAATATTGGATGATCTCATCCGGGGCGACGATATCCTGGCCCCATATGGCGAGGGGCAGGCGCAGCGCCAGGGCCAGGATCATGACGCAGCCGAGCGGATGCGCGGCGAGGCGTGATCTCATGGCGGCCGGATCCGGAAGGGCTGGGCGGCGGCGGGGAAAGCGAGCTGCAAGGGCGGTACATTGCCAGAGACGGGCAGCGCGCTCTCGGTGCGGGTCCAGGCGCAGATACGCGGATTGGCTGGCCCGGCCGCGCCAGGGTCGCGGGTGACGCAAAGCAAGCGGGTGAAGCCGGGGGGAATGTTGGGTGAGCTTGCGGCGGCGACGATGGCATCGGCCTGCGCTGCGCCTTGGAGGGTGGTGAAGGCGGTCGCTCCGAATAAGGGCGCCAGCGGCATGAAACGCGTATCGGCATATTCCACCGCGACCAGTCGGGGATGGCGTGCGGCGAGCGCATGATAGAGCGCGAAGGCGTGGCGGGAGAGGGTGAGAGACAGGCTGAGGAACGGGCTACAGAGCGGCCCGGAGACCAGCAGGAGCGTGACCAGAAACACCGACCGCGCGCGTCGCAGCCCGGCCAGGCCGATGCCGGCCAGCGGCACCAGCAAGGCGATGGCCGGGAAGATGTAGCGGAATTCCTTATGGGAGATCAGGCTATGTTCCAGGATCAGCGCCAGCGCCGCCAGGCCCGCGGCGGGGGCGAGCCGCGCCCCGCGCCAGGCCAGCCAGAGCAGCAGCGGCAGCGTCCACAGCCAGTCCAGCGCCAGCCCGGCAAAGTAGAGCAGCGGTGGCGATGGGCTGAATAAGCCGCTGGCACCGCGCCCCAGGGCGAGGTTGAGCGCGATATTAAGCCAGAAAGAGCGGAAAGGCTGGCCCCAGCTCAGCCAGTCCAACCCGCCGACCAGGAGCACGGGAAACGCCGCCGCCCCCAGCCCCAGCGCCCAGCCGCGCAAGCTGCGGCCGCATAGCGCGATGCCGATAATGGCGATCGCCGGGGCCAGCGGCTCCCGCAGGGCAAAGCCCAACCCCAGCAGAAACCCGCCAATCAGCACATGAAGCGTGCTGTGCTTCAGATTGGCGAGGCAGGCGGCGGGAACCAGGCAATAGGCGGCCAGCGCCTCCTCCAGCGGGTGCGGGGCCATCAGCCAGAGATCCGGCCAGAGTGCGGCCAGCCCCCCGGCGATCAGCCCGCCGCGCGGGCCATGCGCCATCCGCCCCCAGACGAAACCGGCCCAGACCAGGCTGAGCGAGGCGAAACAGAGCAGGATGCGCACCAGCACGATGCCGGCATAGGGGGAAAGCTGGGCCAGCTTGGCCAGCTCCATCGGCCCGGCGAGCAGCCCCGGCAGCAGCCAGGAGCGCAGGCCGACCTGATATTCCCAGGGCACCGGCCCCTGGCCGTAGACCAGCCGATGCGCCTCGCCGAGATATTGCGCGATTTCATCGGGTGAGATGAAATTCTGGCCCCAGATCGCCAGAGGCAAGCGCAGGGCCAGGGCCAATAGACAGCAAACCAGGAGCGGGCGCGCCTGCAGCAGGCTGCGCCCGGCTGCGATCAACCCGGCACGCCTTTGCTGGTGGAATATTCGAAATGCAAAGCCGTATCCGGGTTGACGATGCCATAGATCGCGTGCGCCGCCATCGCCCCTTCGGCGAAGCCTTGCAGGATCAGCTTCAGCTTGCCGGGATAGGTGCAGATATCGCCCACCGCGAACACGCCGGGCAGGGAGGTCTGCATGTTATAGGGCGTCACCGCGACATGGCTCTTTTCCAGACCCAGGCCCCAGTCGTTGATCGGCCCCAGCTCCATCGCCAGCCCGAAGAAGGGCAGCAGCACATCGGCGGGCAGATGCTTTGTCGCCCCGTCCAGATCGGCGACTTCCACTGCTGCCAGCGCGCCGCCCGCGCCGTGCAGGGCGTGGAGCTGGTAGGGGATCACCATCTCCACCTGGCCGGCAGCGGCCAGCGCGTCGAGCTGGGCGGTGCTTTCCGGGGCGGCGCGGAATTTCGGGCGGCGATGCACCACGGCGATGCTGGCGGCGATGCCTTGCAGCGCCAGCGCCCAATCCACCGCCGAATCCCCGCCACCGGCGATGACCACGCGCTTGCCGCGCAGATCCTCACGCTTCTTTACATAATAGCGCACCGCCCCGCTGGCCTCGAACGCCTCCAGCCCGTCCAGAGGCGGGCGGTTGGGGCCAAAGGCGCCGGCGCCGGCCGCCAGGATCACGGCTTTGGCCCTCACCTCGTCGCCGGCGCTGGTGGTCAGGGTGAAATCGCCCGCGGTGCCGGCGAGGCCGGTCACCTGCCGGCCCAGCAGCTTTGCGCAGTCGAACGGCGCGATCTGTTCTTCCAGCTTGGCGATCAGCGCGCCGCCCTCGATGCCGGGATGGGCGGGAATGTCGTAGATCGGCTTTTCCGGATAGAGGGCGACGCATTGCCCGCCCAGCTCGTCCAGCGCATCGATCAGCACGCAGGACATTTTCAGCATCCCGCATTCGAACACCGCGAACATGCCGGCCGGGCCAGCGCCTATGATCGCCACATCGGCAGAAATCCGTTCCATGCGCTCTGCTTTGCCTCGGCCCCCTTTTCCAATCAAGCCGGTCCCGGCAAAACAATCTCATGCGCCTGAAGCTGAAGGACGAGTCGGAGACGCAGAGCCTGGGGGAAAAACTGGCCGCGATCGCGCGCGCCGGGGACGTGCTGCTGCTGGAAGGCCCGCTGGGGGCGGGCAAATCCAGCTTCGCGCGCGCCTTCATCCGCGCCCGGCTGGGGGATGCGCGGCTGACCGTGCCCAGCCCAACCTTCACGCTGGTGCAAACATACGACGCCCCGGATGGCACCCAGATCTGGCATTATGATCTCTGGCGGCTGAATGGTCCGGCGGGGCTGGAGGAGCTGGGCTGGGACGAGGCGCTGGAGGGCATCGCTCTGGTGGAATGGCCCGAGCGGCTGGGTGAGATGACCCCGCCCGGCGCCTGGCGCCTGCGGTTTTCGCTGGATGGCGACGGACGGATGGTTGAGATTGCAGGGGATGTGAGAGGTTTCGATGCGACCTGATACGGCCGTGATTTTATGCGCGGGGCTGGGCGAGCGGATGCGCCCGCTCAGCGATTCCACCCCGAAGCCGCTGCTGAACCTCGCCGGGCAGCCGATCCTGGCCCATACCATGTCCCGGCTGCGCGATGCCGGGGTGCGCAAGGTGATCGTGAATGCGTTTCATCTGGCCGAGCAGATCGAGGCGTTTTTCGATCGCTATGAGGGGGTGACGGTGCGCCGCGAGGAGAGCCTGCTGGAGACCGGCGGCGCCCTGGCGGCGATGGCCGCCGAGGCGCTGCTGCCGGATGCGCCGTTTTATATCCTCAATGGCGATTCCTATTGGGTGGACGGCCCCTCTGCGGCGCTGCCGCGCCTGGCCGCCGCCTTCGACCCCAGGCGCGAGGATGCGATGCTGCTGCTGGCGCGCTCCGCCGGCACCATCGCCGAGACGCGCTTTGGCGATTTCGTCTGGGACCGCGAGGCGGGGTTGCGCCGGCGCGAGGAGCGCGAGGTGGCCCCTTATCTCTATTCCGGCATCCAGATCGCCACCACCGCGCTGCTGCATAGTGACAAGGTGGAGCGTTTCTCGATGAACCGGCTCTGGGACGAGGCGCTGGCGGCGGGGCGGCTGAATGCCATCGTGCATGACGGGGTCTGGCTGCATTTGACCACGCCGGAAGATATACTCCGCGCCGAGGAGCTGCTGGCGGCGCGGGAAGTGGGTAATTCCACGTGAGTTTGCGGATCGGGGCCTTCGCGCCGGAGGCCGCGTTTCTGCCGTCTCTGGCCCGGCTCTGGCTGGCGGAGGGCGGGGCGCATGAGGGGCTGATCATTCTGCCCAGCCGGCGTGCGGCGCAGGCGCTGGGGGCGGCGTTTCTGGAGGCCAATGCGGGCAAGGCGCTGCTGCTGCCGCGCATCGTGGCGCTGGGCAATATCGACGAGGCCGGGCTGCTGCTCTCGGCCGGGTTTTCGCTGCCCCCCGCCATCGCCCCCGCGCGGCGGCAGGCGCTGCTGGCACGGCTGATCCTGCAAAAGCCGCAAGAGAGCGGCGCGCCGCAGAAGCTCCCCGCCGCCTGGAGCCTGGCGGCGGAATTTGCGACGCTGCTGGATGAGGCCGACCATGCCGGGGTGGATCTCGCCGCCGCCCTGCCAGGGCTGGCGCCGGCGGAATTCGCGGAACATTGGCAGAAAACGCTGGAATTCCTCACCATCGTCACCCATGCCTGGCCGGCCATTCTGGAGGCTGAAGGGGTGATGAACCCGGCGAAGCGTCTGGCGCTGTTGATCGAGGCGCAAGCGAAGGCCTGGGGCGAAAACCCGCCCGCCGGGCCGGTCTGGATGGTCGCGGCGGAAGGCACGCCGGCTATCGCCCGCATGGCGGAGATGGTGGCGAAGCTGCCGCAAGGGCGGCTGATTTTGCCGGGGTTCGATCCGCATCTGGCTCCCGAAGCCTGGGAGGGGGTGGAGGACTCGCACGCCCAGGGCGGCATCGCCCGGCTGCTGGCCGATATCGGGGCGCGGGTGGAAGAGGTGGAGGCGCTGCCGGGCGCAATGCCAAGCGGGCGCGGGGCGCTGCTCTCCCGCGCCTTGCTGCCCGCCGCCGCGCTCTCCGCCTGGCAGGAACCGGCGGCGCTGGATCTGGCCGGGCTCTCCCGGCTGGAGACTGGGGATGAGGCGCAGAATGCGGTGGCGATCGCGATGATCCTGCGCGAGGCCCTGCAGATACCGGGGCAGAGTGCCGCGCTGATCACGCCGGACCGGGCGCTGGCGGCGCGGGTGGGGGCGGCGCTGAAGCGCTTTGGCATCACCGCGGATGACAGTGCCGGCGAGCCGCTCTCCGCCACCCCGCCGGCTGTGTATCTGCGCCTGCTCGCCCGCGCCGCGCGCGAGGGCTACGCGCCGCTGCCGCTGCTGGCTTTGCTGAAACATCCGCTCGCCACCGGCGGGTTGGCGCCGCTGGATTTCCGCGGCATGGCCCGCAAGCTGGAGCGCCATGCTCTGCGCGGCCCGCGCCCGCCGCCGGGGCTGGAGGGGTTGCGCTTCCGGCTGAAGGACGAGCACCAGGCGGAGCAGGATTTCCTCACCCGGCTGGAAGCGATGCTGGCGCCGCTGGCGCTGCCGGTCGCGGTCTCGCCGGTGGCGGCGCTGACCGCCTTGATCGAGGCCGGGGAGGCGCTGGCGGCGACGCCGGATGAGCCCGGCCCGGCGCGGCTTTGGCTGGGCGAGGCCGGCAATGCGCTCTCTTCTGTGCTCTCCGAAAGTCTGGTGGCGCTGGCGGAGATGCCGGAGATGGACCCGGCGGATCTGCCGGAGCTGCTGGATGCGCTGATCGCCGGGCAGAGCGTGCGCAAGCCGCGCGCCAAGGACGGGCATCCGCGCATCGCCATCTGGGGCATTCAGGAGGCGGCGTTGCAGAGCGTGGATGTGGCGGTGCTGGGCGGGCTGGTGGAGGGTGTGTGGCCATCGCCGGAAGAGCCCGGCCCCTGGCTCTCGCGCCCGATGCGCCGCGCCGCCGGGCTACCCAGCCCGGAACGTAAGATCGGCCAGGCGGCGCATGGGTTTTTCTCGCTCGCCTGCGCCTGCCGGCAGGTGGTGCTGGCCACGCCGAACCGGCGCGAGCGCGCCCCGGCGGTACCCGCGCGCTGGCTGACGCGGCTGGCCGCGATGCTGGCCGGGCAGGGGCAAAGCCTGCCCGCGCATGAGGCGGGGCTGTGGGTCGGGCAGCTCGATCTGCCGGTCGAGCGCAGCCGCCGGGCAAAGCCGCAGCCCCGCCCGCCAGCCCATGCGCGGCCGAAAACCTATTCCATCTCCGACATCGCGACGCTGATGGTCGATCCTTACGCGATCTATGCGCGCAAGATCCTGAAGCTGGCGCCGCTGGAGGCGCTGGATGAGGAGAGCGACGCCAGCCAGTTCGGCGATGTGGTGCATGCCGGGCTGGCGGCATTTTTCAAAACCGGCGACATTACCGCGCCCGATGCCCCAGCCCGGCTGCGCAATGCGCTGGAGGTGGCGATGCGCGAGCAACGCCCGCGCGCCGCGCTGGCGCAATGGTGGGGGGCGCGGCTCGGGCGCATCGCCGAATGGCTGGTGGTGGAGGAGCGTGCCCGTCTGGCCGAACATGGCCCGCCCGCCGCCCAGGCGCTGGAGCAGCCGGGCGAATGGCGGATGCCGGGCGGTTTCACGCTGAAGGGCCGGGCCGACCGCATCGAGCGCGACGCGCAAGGCGGGATCAGGATCATCGACTACAAGACCGGCAATGTCCCGTCCGAGAAGCAGGTGAAAGCCGGCATTGCCCCGCAGCTGCCGTTGGAGGCGGCGATGGCGCGGCGCGGCGCGTTTGGTCCGGAATTTGAGGGGGAGGCGGTGGAGTTGCTCTACGTGGCGCTCTCCGGCCGGGCGGCGGCCGGGGCGCAGAACGTGGTGCTGAAAACGCCCGAGGCGCTGCGCGAAGTGGTCGAGCGGGCCGGCGAGCTGCCCGCGCTGCTGGCGAAGTTCGCAGACCCGGCAACGGCCTTTCTCGCCGCGCCGCATCCGGAGCGGGAAAACCGGTTCGATGATTATGCCGGCCTGTCGCGCCGCGCCGAATGGGGCGGGGAGGATGAGAATGGGGGCGATTGAGCAGGCCAACCAGGAGCAGCAACGCGCCTCCAACCCGGCGATTTCAGCCTTCGTTGCCGCCTCCGCCGGCAGCGGCAAGACCAAGCTGCTGACCGACCGGCTGTTGCGGCTGATGCTGGCGGGCACGCCGCCGGAGCGCATTCTCTGCCTCACCTACACCAAGGCGGCGGCGGCGGAGATGCGCATTCGCCTCAACCGGCGGCTGGGCGAATGGGTGGCGCTGCCGCAGGAGAGGCTGCGCGCCGCATTGCAGGCGCTGGATGTGGTGGCGGATGCGGCCACGCTCGCCCGCGCCCGGCGGCTGTTCGCGGAGGTGCTGGATCTGCCAGGGGGGATGCGGATCGAGACGATCCATGCCTTCTGCCAGTCGCTGCTGCGGCGCTTCCCGCTGGAGGCACGGCTCTCGCCGCATTTCACCGTTGCCGATGACGAGGCGGCGGCCCTGCGGCTGCGCGCGGCGCGCGAGCAGGTGCTGGCCAGCCCCACGGCGCGCGCGGCGGTGGAGGTGCTGGCGGCGGAGATCGACGAGCTGCGCTTTGCCGATCTCAGCGGCAAATTCGTGCAAAAGGCGGAAAAAGCGTTTCTGGATGAGCCGGCCCCGGCGCGGGCGGCGCTGCTGCGGGCGGCCTTGGGCGCGCGGGATGAGGATGAGGCGGCGCTGCTGGCGGATCTGGTGAACCCGCCGCGTGAAGGTGTATTGCGCGAGGCACTCAACGCTGTGGCCTCACGCGGCAATGCCAGCGGCCAGAAATGGGCCTGGCCGGGGCTGGATTGGCTGGCGCTGTCGCAGCCTGAACGCATCGCGACGCCTGAGGTGTGGGCTGGCATCTGCCTCACCACAGCCGGTGAGCCGCGCACGCTGAAAGGGTTTTGCGGCAAGAACCTCGCTGCCGAGGAAGACCGGATCAAGGCCGAATTCCAGAAAGAGGCCGAGCGTGTGCTGACGTTGCAGGATCGGCTGAAGCTGATCCGGCTGCTGCGCATCAACGCCGCGCTGCTGGATATTCTCGCCCCGGTGGGGCTGGCGGAGCGGGCGGAGAAGCGTCTGGCCTCCGAGCTCTCTTATGGCGATCTCATCGCGCAGACCTCGGAACTTCTGATCGATCCGGGAGCGGCCTGGGTGTTGTACAAGCTGGATGGCGGCATCGAGCATCTGCTGCTGGACGAGGTGCAGGACACCGCCCCGGCGCAATGGGACATCGCCAACGCCATCGCCGCCGAGTTTTTCGCGGGTGAAGGGGCGCGCGCGGCTGGGCGCAGCATTTTCGCGGTGGGGGATCCGAAACAATCGATCTTCTCCTTCCAGGGCGCGGATCTGAAAAGCTTCGATGCCAACCGGGATAAATTCCGGCGTGCGGCGCAGCAGGCGGGGCAGGGCTGGCTGGATGGCGCGCTCTCCGTCTCCTTCCGCTCCACCGCGCCGGTGCTGGAACTCACCGATGCCGTGTTTGCCGAGGGCTTTGCCCGCCAGGGTGTGGTGGCGCCGGGTGAGCGCCTGCGCCATGGCGTGGCCAGGCGGGGCCAGGCCGGCGAGGTGGCGCTCTGGCCGCTGAGTGTCGCCGAAGAGGCGCAGGCGGCGCCGGACTGGCAGGTGCTGGATGAGTATCAGAACGCTGAATCCGCCGTCGCGGCGTTGGCGGGGCGATTGGCGGCCTATATCGAAATGCGGCTGACGCAGCCGCTGCCGGCGAAAGACCGGCTGGCGCGGCCTGGGGATTTTCTCATTCTGGTGCGCTCGCGCGGGGCGATTGTCGGCGCCGTGACCTCCGAGCTGAAGGCACGCGGCATCGAGGTGGCGGGGCTGGACCGTATGGTGCTGCCGCGGCAGCCGGCGGTGGCGGACATGCTGGCGCTGTGCGACGCGCTGCTGCTGCCCGAGGATGATCTCGCCTTCGCGCAATTCCTGGTCTCGCCCTTGGGTGGGCTGACCGATGACAGCCTGATGGAGCTGGCGCTGGGCCGCCCCGGCTCGCTCCTGGGCGCGCTCTATGCCCGGGCCGATGAGCGCCCGGACTGGCAGGCCCCGAAAGCCTATTTCGAGGCGCTGCGCGCCCGCGCGGATTATGACACGCCTTTCGCCCTGCTCTCGGAGGCGCTGGGGGCGCTGGGCGGGCGGGCCAGGCTGCTGGCGCGCTTTGGCGCCGAGGCGGCGGAGCCGCTGGACGAGTTCCTGGCCGAGGCGCTGCAATTCTCCATCGCCGAGCCGGGCAGTCTGCAGCTTTTCGTGCAGAAGCTGCGGGCCAGCGAAACCGCGATCAAGCGCGAATCCGAGGCCGGGAGCGACGAGGTGCGGATCATGACCGTGCATGGCGCCAAGGGCTTGCAGGCGCCGATCGTGATCATGCCCGACACCACCGGCCTGCCGCAGGCCGAGGGCAGCCTGTTCTGGCTGGACGTGCCGCAGGCATCATACCGGCTACCGGTGCTCTGCCCGCGCGCGGCGCTGCGCCCGGCGGTGCTGGCCCATGAGCAGGAGGCGCTGCGCCGCGCCCAGCTCGATGAATATAACCGCCTGCTCTATGTGGCGCTGACCCGGGCCGAGGATGAGTTGCTGATCTGCGGCGCCGCCGGGCGGCGCGCATTGCCGGCTGAGTGCTGGTACGAGGCGGTAAAGCAGGGCTTCGCCCGGCTGGGCGCGCGCGACGAGGACGGCGTGCTGCTGTATGATTGCCCGCAGAGCGCCGCACCGGACGGCGCCTCCCAGGCCCGCAGCAAGCCGCGGGCCGATCTCCCCGCCTGGGCGGGGCGCGCGCCGGACTGGAAGGCCGCCCCCGCGCCGAAGGAGGCACCGGGCCCGCAGCGAATCGTCCCCAGCCGGGTGGCGGATGAAACCTCCCGCGCCGCCCTCGCCATCAGCCCGCTGGCCGGGCCGCAAAGCCCGGCCTCGCGCCGCGCCGCCGCCATGGCGCGCGGTGTGGCGGTGCATGCGTTGCTGCAGCATCTGCCCGGCGTGGCGGTGCCGGCGCGGGAGGCGGCGGCGTTGGCCTATCTTGCCGCGCAGCCGGCTCTGGCCCCGGAGGCGGCGGAAATTTGCGCCTCCGTCCTGAAAATTCTGCATGAGCCGGCGCTGGCGCCGCTGTTCGGCCCTGGTTCGGTGGCGGAAATGGAGCTGGCGGGCGTCGTTGCCGGGCGGGAAGTGGCGGGCATCGCGGACCGGGTTTTCATCGGTCCGGAGGAGATCCTCATCGCCGACTACAAGACCGACAGAAATCCCCCCTCGGACGCGGCCGGAATCCCGGAAAAATATCTCGCCCAGCTCGCCGCCTATCGCGCTGTGCTGCGTCAGATCCACCCTGGCCGCCCCGTGCGCTGCCTGCTGGTCTGGACCGCGCGGGCCGCAACCATGGCGGTGCCGGAGGCGGCCTTGGACCAGGTGGGGTTGGGTTGATCGGCGTGGCAATCACCGCCATGTTACGAAAAATTCTGTTTTTGACAGGTGTATCATGACCAAGGCTGTAACCGACGCAACGTTTTCGACCGATGTGCTGAAATCCAGCACCCCGGTTCTGGTGGATTTCTGGGCCGAATGGTGTGGCCCGTGCCGGTCCATCGCCCCTTCGCTGGAGGCGCTGGCCGAGGAATATGGCGGCAAGCTGGAAGTGGTGAAGGTGAATATCGATGAGAATCCGATGACCCCGACCCAGTATGGCGTGCGCGGCATCCCGACCCTGCTGATCTTCAAGGACGGCCAGGTGGCGGCCCAGCAGGTGGGCGCGGCGCCGAAATCCGTGCTCAAGGCCTGGATCGAGAAAAGCCTCTAATGTCCGACCGCGAGCAGCCGCCGGCGATCATGCCGATGATCCGCACCATCGCCATGCCGGCGGATGCCAATGCCAATGGCGATATTTTTGGCGGCTGGCTGATGAGCCAGATGGATCTCGCGGCCGGCAATCTGGCCCAGCGCACGGCCCATGGGCGCTGCGTGACCGTGGCGGTGGAGGCGATGAGCTTCATCCGCCCGGTGAAGATCGGCGATGAGGTGAGTGTGTATTGCGAGCTGCTCAGCACCGGCCGAACCTCGATGAACATCTCGGTCGAGGCCTGGCGGCGCGAGCGCGCCGAGGAGAATGACGAGCGCGTGACCAAGGCGGTGTTCCGGTTCGTGGCCATCGATTCGACGGGACGGCCCCGGCCGCTGCCCAAGCGCGGCTGAAAAGAGCAAAAGTTTTTGGGGTTGAAGGGGTTTTTACAAAAAGCCCCTTCGTCTTATTGGCCCGTTGCTAGGAAGATCGTCGCCTGACTGGGCGCGTCGGACGGCAGCCCATGCCCCTCCAGAAACGCCAAAATATCCGCGCTCGGCACCGCCCGCTCCAGATCGCGCGGGAGCAGGTGATAATCCGGCGGGTAATAGGCCAAAGTCACCGGCGCATGCGCCGGCAGGGATTGCCAGCAATCATCCATGGCTGTCTTGGGCACCAGCTGGTCCTTTCCGCCATAGAGGATCAACGCTTTCTGATTGAAGCGGGCACAGGCCGCCTGGGCCTGGCCCATCAGCGTCACCAGCCCTTCGATATTGTCGATCCTTGGCGCATGGATGGTCAGCGGATCTTCGCCAAAGGCGATCAGTGCTTCGATATTGTCGGAGGCCCGCACATGCGCGGACTGGCCGGTGAGGCGTTTGCCCGGCGCGAAGAAATCAGCCACATGCAGCGTCTCCCGGAAGAGCGGGCTCATCGCCCGCCCGCCCCACACGGCCGGGGCTGAGAGCACATAGCCATCCACCGGCGGCGGGTTGGGTGAGGCGCCGAGCAGCAGCCCAATGGCGCCGCCCATGCTCTCGCCCATGATAAAGAGCGGCGTGTGGGGATAGCGGGCGCGCAGCATCACCGCCTCCTGGCGCGATTCGTCCACCAGCACCGCGGTTCCCGGCCAGATGCCCCGGTTCTTGCTGGCGCCGAAGGAGGAGAGGTCCGGCGCGATGATCTCGATGCCGTGAGGGGTAAGGTATTTTGCCAATATCTCCCAGCCATCCCGGCTATCCGTATAGCCATGCAGGGCCAGCACCACCGCCTTCACCGGGCCTAGCGCGGGATAAACCCGGTAGGGCTGCATTGCCCCGTCCGAGAGGTGAAAATAGCCGCTGGTGATAATGGGGTGGCCGGGCCTGGCATGTGGCACGCCGAAGGGCGGCGAGACGCAGCCGCTTAACACCAATGCCAGCCCCAGCTTGGGTATGGCGCGGAATGAAGCTAAGAGGGGGGCGGTTATATCTTTGCACCGGAGAGCGGAGCCATGAGCGTACAGACGGATTCGATCAATCATTCCGAAATTCTTCATGTGAAAACCCGGTCCGTCTCCTGCGATGGCGGCGTCGGCCCGCTCGGCCACCCCAAAGTCTACCTGCAGATCCCGGGCAAGCAAGTCGCCTGCCCTTATTGCTCGCGCATCTTCATCCTGGATGGTGACGGCGCGGGCGAGAGCCATTGAAACTCGTCCTCGTCGATGGCTCGGGCTTCATCTTCCGGGCCTTTCACGCCATCCCTGACATGCAGCGCGCCGATGGCGTGCATGTGAATGCGGTCTTCGGCTTCTGCAACATGCTGGCGCGGTTGCTGAAGGACCATACCGGCACGCATCTGGCGGTGATTTTCGATGCCGGGCGGTATACGTTCCGCAACCGGCTCTACGACCAGTACAAGGCCCACCGGCCCGAGCCGCCGCCGGAGCTGGTGCCGCAATTCGCGCTGATCCGCGAGGCGACCAAGGCCTTCGGCGTGCCCTCGATCGAGCTTGAGGATTGGGAGGCGGATGATCTGATCGCCGCCTATGCCAAGGCGGCCCTGGAAGCGGGCGGGGAGGCGGTGATCGTCTCGTCTGACAAGGATTTGATGCAGCTGCTGCGCCCTGGCGTGGAAATGCTGGACCCGATGAAGAACACCCCGATCGGCCTCGAAGAGGTCGAGAAGAAATTCGGGGTGACGCCGGACAAGGTGATCGAGGTGCAGGCGCTGATTGGCGACTCCGTCGATAACGTGCCCGGCGTGCCGGGGATTGGCCCGAAAGGGGCGGCGGCGCTGATTGGCGAGTATGGCACGCTGGAGGCGGTGCTGGCGGCGGCGCCCTCGATGAAGCCCTCGAAGCGGCGGGATGCGCTGATCGAGCATGCGCAGGCGGCAAGGATTTCGCGCGAGCTGGTGATTTTGCGCGACGATGCGCCGCTGCCGCTGCCGGTGGAGGCGCTGGGGGTGAAGGCGTGGGATGCGGCGGTCCTGCGCGCCTTTCTGGTGGAGAATAATTTCCGCTCCATCCGCCATCGCCTCGGGCTTGAGGACGGCCAGGCGGAAGAGGCCGTGGAGGTCGAGCAGAGCCACGCGCCCTTCGGGCCCTATCAGCCGGTTTATAAGATCGAGGCGCTGCGGGAGATCATCGCCGCCGCGCATCAAGCCGGGGTGGTGGCGCTTTCGGTGCAGACGGATGATCCGTCCGGGCTGCATGGCCGGCTGGTCGGGCTGGGGCTGGCGGGGGCGGCGGGGCAGGGCGTGTATCTGCCCTTGCGCCATCACACCACGCTGGATGCCGAACCGCAGCTGGGCTGGGACGAGGCGGCGGAGGCGCTGGACGCGCTGTTTGCCGACCCGGCGGTGCTGAAAATTTTCCATGACGCGAAATTCGCGCTGGAGGCGCTGGCGCGGGCCGGATTGACCGCGCCGGCCCCGTTCGATGACACGATGCTGATCTCCTACGCCCAGGATGCGGGGAATTTTTCGCATGATTTGGCGACATTGGCGCGGGTGCATCTCTCCCACAGCGTGAAAACCGCTGACGATGTCACCGGCACCGGGCGGGCGCGGCTGAATTTCGCGCAGGCGCCGGTGGAGAAGGCGACCGCTCTGGGGGCCGAGGCGGCGGATGTGACGCTGCGGCTCTGGAACCAGCTGAAACCGGCTTTGCGGGTGCATAAGGCGCTCGCCTTGTACGAGCTTTTGGAGAAGAAGCTGGTGCCGGTGCTGGCGGCGATGGAAGCCGAGGGCGTGCTGGTGGACAAGGCGGATCTCTCCGCCATGTCCACCGAGTTTGGTGAGCGCATGGGCGTGTTCGAGGCGCAGATCCATCAGCTCGCCGGGCATGAATTCAATGTCGGCAGCCCGAAGCAGCTGGGCGAGGTGCTGTTTGAGGAGATGGGGCTCTCCGGCGGCAAGAAAGGCAAGAATGGCGCCTGGGGCACGGATAGCTCCGTGCTGGAAGGGCTGGCGGAGCAGGGCGTGGAGATCGCGCAGCGTGTGATGGAGTGGCGCCAGCTCGCCAAGCTGAAATCCACCTACGCGGATGCGCTGGTCGGGCAGATCGACGAAAAGACCGGGCGTGTGCATACGAATTTCCAGATGGCGGCGACCACCACCGGGCGGCTCTCCTCCACCGATCCGAATTTGCAGAATATCCCGATCCGCACCGAGGAAGGGGCGCGCATCCGCAAGGCGTTCATCGCGCCGCCGGGGCATAGCCTGATTTCGGCGGATTATTCGCAGATCGAGCTGCGGCTGTTGGCGCATGTGGCGGATATTCCGGCGCTGAAGGAGAGCTTTGCCACGGGCGAGGATATTCACGCCCGTACCGCCTCCGAAGTGTTCGGCGTGCCGATGGCGCAGATGGACGGGGCGACCAGGCGGCGCGCCAAGGCGATCAATTTCGGCATCATCTACGGCATTTCCGCCTTCGGCCTGGCCCGGCAGCTCGGCATTTCCGCGGGCGAGGCCAAGAGCTATATCGATGCCTATTTCAAACGCTATCCGGAAATCCGCGCTTATATGGATGCGACGAAGGAGCAGGCGCGCATTGATGGCTATGTGCTCACCCCGTTCGGCCGGCGCTGCTGGGTGCCACGGATCAAGGATAAAATCCCGGCGCTGCGGGCCTATGCGGAACGCCAGGCGATCAACGCGCCGCTGCAAGGCGGGGCCTCCGACATCATCAAGCGCGCGATGGTGAAGTTGCCGAAGGCGCTGGCGGATGCAGGGCTAAAGACAAAGCTGCTGCTGCAGGTGCATGACGAGCTGCTGTTCGAGACGCCGGACGATGAGGCGGAAAAGGCGGCTTCCTTGGTGAAAGAGGTGATGCAGGGGGCGGCGACTTTGTCTGTGCCGCTGGTGGTGGAGACGGGTGTGGGGAAGGATTGGGGGAAGGCGCATTGAATTTGGAAGAATCAATCAAAACGGAAAAAATTGATTATGCGTCACTTTTTGCTGGGCAGTGGGTGGCTGAATACTCAGGCTCAAATAGCGGTGCAGCAATTATTGACTGCGATAAAATCGACGAGTTAGTAGTCGGGACTGCGGTGGCCTGGGACAACATCGAATATTATCCGAATAGTTTAATAAAGTTCGAGTTTTCACCTTCTCAATTTGAACACCAACTTAAATCTATTGAAGTCATTCATGTTGATAATTTTGGAAATCCACTTTCTAAAGATGCTGTTTTGTTTTTGGAAGGAAAAGGGATGTCCTTACCGAAAACGGCTGATGTGGATTTAAAAAGCGTCGAGGACGGTTTGGAGTTCTCATGGAAAACATCTGTTGGGACTTTCGCGTCTGGGCGGGCTAAAAAATCTAAAGCCGGTCGAAAAATAGCTTCCGATTTAAAAGCAAAAAAGCTAACGGGGTGGAATGAGTTTAGAGATCTCTTGGACGGCTTGCAGTTTCAAAGATATATATTTCGTGGTCAAGAAAATAGCACTTGGAGATTGCGGACGAGCTTTCATCGGACCGGTAGAGTCAATCTCGATCGGTATGCTGATCATGACGTTCGTGAATTGTATCGGTACACAAATCAGTACTTAAACCCTCCTTTGGACCTCACCAACAGAGAGCATTACGCTGCTTTTTTGAATCTGGCCCAACACCACGGTTTTCCGACGCCGCTTTTGGATTGGACTTGGTCGCCCTACGTTGCAGCTTTTTTCGCTTTTCGAAATTTAAGAGAAACGACCAACAACGAATCTTTTGTACGAATTTACAAGTTTGATGCTCAAGAGTGGAATAAGCTAGCGCGTGCCGATAAGCTTTTCCTTGCGAGGCCAAATGTTTCAATATTAAATGCCGTTCCACTCGGAAATTTAAGAGTTTTGCCGCAGCAAGCTATTTCTATGTTGTCCAATGTCGACGATATTGAGGCTTTTATCGTAACGATAGAGAGTCAGAATAAGACTAAATATCTAGAGGCGTATGATCTTCCTGTCTCTCTCCGTGATAAAGTAATGAGAGAGTTGTCGCTGATGAATATTGGGGCGGGGTCACTTTTTCCTGGGCTCGACGGTGTTTGTGAGAGCTTAAAAGAGAAAAATTTCTAGACACCTAAATCGGCAACGCCCCTTCCTTCATCCGCTCCATCGCAAAGCGGCTGGAAACATTCCGTAGCGGCACCATTTCGATCAGCTTGCGGTAGAAGGAATCATATGCGGCGATATCGGGCACCACCACGTGCAGCAGATAATCCACATCGCCGCTCATCCGCCACGCGCCGACGATTTCCGGGATGTTTTTGACAGCCTGATGAAATTTATCCAGCCAGGCGGCGGAGTGGTCGTTGGTTTCCACCGAGACGAAGACCGAGACCGGCAGGCCGAGCTTGTCGGCGTCCAGCACCGCGACGCGGGATTTGATGATGCCGTTCTCCTCCATGCGCTTGATGCGCTTCCAGCAAGGTGTGGCGGTGAGCCCCACCTTGTCGGCGATCTCGTTGAGCGAGAGGGAGGCATCCGAGGCCAGCAGCCGCAGGATGGAACGGTCGATCTGATCCAGCTCGATCATGGTCTAGGGTCGGCTTTCGTCATTAAAGTTGCATCAATCGATGGCAGGGGATGCGGCAGGCGGCTCTTGCGGCGGCGAAAGAAACGCAGTACAGGCCTCCTCGGGTCACGCCCCCCCACCGGGGCGCTTTTCTTCTGTAAGGGAGAGTTTTAATGGCAGATTTTTCTCCGGCCGCCAAGCCCGCGCTGCGTCCGAATAACCCGAATTTCTCCTCCGGCCCTTGCGCCAAGCGCCCCGGCTTTTCCCTGGCGGCCCTGGAAGGCGCGCTGCTCGGCCGTTCGCACCGCGCGAAGGAGCCGAAAGCCCGGCTCGCGGAGGTGATCTCCCTTTCCAAATCCATCCTGGGCATGCCGGAAGGCTGGCGGCTGGGCATCGTGCCGGCCTCCGATACCGGGGCGGTGGAGATGGCGCTGTGGTCCCTGCTCGGCGCGCGTCCGGTGGATGTGCTGGCGCATGAAAGCTTCTCTGAAGCCTGGGCGACCGACGTGGTCAAGCAGCTGAAGCTGGCCGATGCCCGCGTGATCAAGGCCGATTACGGCCAGCTCCCGGACGTGACCCAGATCGATTTCAGCCATGACGTGGTTCTGGCCTGGAACGGCACCACCTCCGGCGTGCGCTTCGCCAATGGCGATTTCATCCCGGCCGACCGTGAGGGGCTGGTGATTGCGGACAGCACCTCCGCTGCCTTCGCGATGGATCTGCCCTGGGACAAGCTCGATGTCGTCACCTGGTCCTGGCAGAAGGTGCTGGGCGGTGAGGCAGGGCACGGCATGCTGGCCCTCTCGCCGCGCGCCGTGGAGCGGCTGACCAGCTACAGCCCGGCCTGGCCGCTGCCGAAGATTTTCCGCCTGACCTCCAAGGGCAAGCTGACCGAGGGGATTTTCGTCGGCGAGACGATCAACACCCCGTCCATGCTCTGCGTGGAAGATGCGCTGGATGGTCTGCGTTGGGCGCAGGGCGTTGGCGGGCTGCAGGGGCTGATCGCGCGCTCCGAGGCGAATTTGAAGGCGATCGCGGATTGGGTTGAGGGCAATGAGCGGGTGCGCTTCCTGGCGGAAGACGCGTCCGTGCGCTCCTGCACCTCGATCTGCCTGGTGATCGACGCGCCCTGGTTCAAGGCGCTGGATGCGGAAGGCCAGGCCAAGGCCGCGAAGGCGGTTGCCAGCCTGCTGGAGAAGGAAAACGTGGCGCTGGATGCCGGTGCGTATCGCGATGCCCCGCCGGGCCTGCGGATCTGGGGCGGTGCCACGGTTGAGACGTCCGACATCCAGGCCCTGCTGCCCTGGATCGACTACGCCATCGACAGCGTCGCCCAGGCCTGATTTTTGCTCCGGGGCTTCGGCCAGCCCGCGCCCCGGACCCAGGTTGCAAAAGTTTTTGGTGCCGCTTTTTTCAAAAAGCGGCGAAAAATCCTCACAGGAATGCCCCACCCATGGTCAAAGTTCTGATCTCGGACAAGCTGTCCCCCGCCGCCATTGAAATCTTCAAGACTCGCGGCGTCGAAGTTGACGTGAAAACCGGCCTCACCCCGGCTGAGCTGCGTGAGATTATCGGCCAGTATGACGGGCTGGCCATCCGCTCCGCCACCAAGGTGACGAAGGAAGTGCTGGATGTGGCGACGAACCTGAAGGTCGTTGGCCGGGCTGGCATCGGCGTGGATAATGTGGATGTGAAATCCGCCACCTCGCGCGGCGTGGTGGTGATGAACACCCCGAACGGCAACGCCATCACCACCGCCGAGCACGCGATTGCGATGATTTTCGCCACCGCAAGGCAGATCCCCGAGGCGACGATCTCCACCAAGGCCGGGAAGTGGGAGAAGAACCGCTTCATGGGCGTGGAAGTCACCGGCAAGGTGCTGGGGCTGATCGGCTGCGGCAATATCGGCTCCATCGTCGCCGACCGCGCGGTTGGGCTGAAGATGAAGGTGCTGGCCTATGATCCGTTCCTGACGGAAGCGCGCGCGGTGGAGCTGGGCGTGGAGAAGGCGGATCTGGAGACGATCTTCGCCAAGGCCGATTTCATCACGCTGCACACGCCGCTGATCGAGGCGACGCGGAATCTGATCTCCGCCGAGGCGATCGCGAAGATGAAGAAGGGTGTGCGCATCATCAATTGCGCGCGTGGTGGCCTGGTGGATGAGGCGGCGCTGTATGAGGCGCTGAAATCCGGCCATGTCGCCGCCGCCGGGCTGGACGTGTTCGAGGTTGAGCCGGCCAAGGAGAACAAGCTGTTCGAGCTGGAAAACGTGGTCTGCACCCCGCATCTGGGCGCCTCCACCTCCGAGGCGCAGGAGAATGTGGCGCTGCAGGTGGCCGAGCAGATTTCCGACTTCCTGCTCACCGGTTCCGTCACCAACGCGCTGAACATGCCGAGTGTGACCGCCGAGGAAGCGCCGCGCCTGCGCCCCTATATGGAGCTGGCCCGGCTGCTGGGCGGCTTCGCCGGGCAGATGACGCAGGCGCAGGACGGCACCATCCAGCGCATCCTGATCGAGTATGAGGGCGCGGCCTCGCTGCTCAACCACCGCCCGCTGAACGCCACCGCCCTGGCCGGGCTGCTGACGCCGGTGATGGACGGGGTGAACATGGTCAACGCCCCGGTGCTGGCGCGCGACCATGGCATCGAGGTTTCCGAGGCCTCGCATGACCGCACCGGCGATTACCAGACGCTGCTGCGCATCACCGTGACCACTGAGAAGGGCACGCGCTCCGTCGCCGGCACGCTGATCGGCAATGGCAAGCCGCGCCTGGTGGAGATTAAGGGCATCAAGGTGGAGGCGGATTTCGCGCCGCATATGCTCTACGTGACCAACAAGGACAAGCCGGGCTTCATCGGCCGCTTCGGCACCACGCTGGCGGAGGCGGGGGTGAATATCGCCACCTTCCATCTCGGCCGCGCGGCCGAGGGCGAGGATGCGATCTGCCTGGTCTCCACCGATGGCGAGACGCCGGAAGCGGTGCTGCAGGCCGTGCGCGCCCTGCCGCTGGTGATGCAGGCGACCAATCTGGCGTTCTGAGCGCTTTTCAAGCCTCGCGAAAAGCCCCCCTTCGAAAGAAGGGGGGCTTTTTTGATGCAATATTGTTTTTTTGCTATGGCTCGCCGGCCGCGAGGAAGGGGTTGACGTTGAAAGAGATGATATCCCGTAACGCAAAGCATGTTGCGGTACTGGTCGCCCTGGCTTTGTTGGGCAATTTGGCAACCTGTTTTTTCAATACTGATCCGACATTGCAGCTCTCGTGGCTAGGAACAGCCATGCGTGGTGGCGTATTTTCTGGCCCAGCGGGCTGGGTCGATCCTTCTGTTGGCTACATCATTCAGCCTATCGGCTACTTGGTCGCTTCCGATTGGCTGCATGGCATTATTCCTTGGTGGAACCCTTATGCCGGCCTCGGCATGCCTTTAGCGGCGGAAACACAGTCTGAAGCCTTCTTTCTGCCTTTCGTGCTGCTGCTGCATTTCAATGCAGGCTGGATATGGTTGCGCGTGATCCTGCAGGCGTTAAGCGGTGTATTTCTCTATGTCTTTTTGAAGGAGATCAGGCTGGCGCCGCGTGCGGCTTTGATGGGCGCTGCGTTGTTCGAGTTTACGCCAGAGTATCTTTTGTGTCCAAGCGCGCCGATTGCGCCTCTGCCTTTTTTTCCGCTGCTGCTGCTGGGTATTGAATATGCGGCACGAGCCTCTGCGCAGGGGAAGCGGGGCGGGTGGTCCGGCATCGTGATCGCATGTGTTTATTCAATCTACGCCGGTAATCCGGAAGTTGCCTATTTTGATGGTATGCTGGCGGGGCTCTGGGCACTTTGGCGCTTCGGAGCGTTGCAGCGTCGCCAATGGGTTCCTTATATCTCCAAATTGGCCGTCGCTCTCTTGGTGGCGCTGTGTCTCTGCGCTCCATTGTTAATTCCCGCCAGTGCGCTTGCAGCCAAAGCCTATCTGGGCCCACATGATGCGCTCTTCAGAATTATCACAATGCCGAAAAACCTGCTTGCGCTGCAGCTTTTTCAGCAAATTTATGGGTTATTTGGACAGCCTCCTCCGGCTGGATTTTCTTATAATCTCACGCGTTTGCCGGGTTGGGTGACAGTTCCGGTATTGACATTGGCTCTTGCAGGGCTGTTGCGCGGTGGGCCAGTACCGTACCGCGGCTTTCGCTACATATTAGTTGCCTGGATAATCTTTTGGCAGATGCGGTATCTCGGTTTTCCACCAGTGATGTGGCTGGTCAACCATATTCCAGCTGTCGCGGTCATGGATGCGGCCCGGTATAGCGGGCCAGCGGTTGATATGGCTTTTGTGCTGTTGGCCGCATTGGCGCTTGATGATGTATCCCGCTTGTCACCGATGCGGCCCGGGCGCATCGCGCTTATCATATTGTTGGTTGTGGGTTTGGCTGCCTTGGCCGTCATGCCTAATATGACGTTTACATTGTCCTTGTATAAACAGCGACCGGATATGGCTTGGATTAGCCTGTTGGCTTTTCTGCTGACAATTCTCTGCACGGGTTTTGTCGTAAATTTTTTACGTGCCCCCATACGACCGATCTGGGTTATATTGTCCGTACTGATCCTGCCTTTGGGCAATTTTATAGTGCCGCAGTTCTCCGGTTTGAGTGGCGGGAAACTCGATCAGGGTGTTATCGAGTTCTTAAAACAGAATACCGGGTTGCAGCGCATGGCCAGCACCGGGCCGTTTGGATTAAATTTTCCAGATCGCTACGGCATAGCCAGCGTAAATTATAATGCCTTGCCGGTTCCTTTGTTATGGACCGATTCAGCGCATGCGCTACTCGACCCAAAAGCCGATTTGAACAGTTTCGATGTTTCGGGGCTTGGACAATCCATTTTGGATTATTTGCCAGCTTATGCGAATTTCGGGGTGAAATATCTCGTCGTGCGAAATGCGCTTGATTACGCAAAGCATGATTTCGCGCTCACCGCCAATATAGGCAGCGAAACGGCGCGGCCGCTGTTCGCCGGAGGCGAGATTGAGGGTGAAATCGATCAAGCTGTGCCTTTGAAGCAGATCGCGGCGGCTTCTGTTAAATTTGGCACATATGGCGGCACGGCGGATGGTATTGTGCAATTGCAGCTTTGCAATGCGTCTGGGTTTTGTGAGACCAGCCAGATTATGCTGGCGCAGGTCCAGGACAATTCACCGGCGTTGTTTGTTTTCAACCCGCCCTTGCCCGTGGAGCAGGGGAAACTGACATATCAGATAAAGCATCTCTCTGGCACGCATGCGGTGGCGGTATGGATGGTGGGGGATAGGCCGCGTTTGCAACTGGCGGCGCCTTGGCAAGCGCCAATCAAAGGCTTGGCTTATCAAGGCACTGCCGCTGATGTTATTGAGTTGGAGGCGCCGCGCCCTTATTTCGAAGTAACGGGCGCGCATTGTACGCTCGATGCAACATCGCGTACGCTTTTATCTGCACAATGTGCAGGGGCAGCAACGCTCACCAGATTGGAGTTGTACGATCCAGGCTGGCATGTCTTGGTCAATGGTCACTCTTTGGTGGTTCAAAAATCAGGTATTGTGCAAGCGGTACAGTTGAAAACGGGGTTGAACGAAATCCGGTTCTATTATGAGCCGCCCCATATCAAACTCGCTATTTTGATAGCGGTTATTGGGCTGGCGCTCTGGGCGGCTAACCTCGGTTTGGGAATCAGGTCACGGGCGGTGTAAGCCCCGCGACCCAAAGCGGGCCGCCCTCGGCGTGGATTTCCTCCCCCGCTGCCAGCAAGGCGGCGTCGTATGTGCCGAGTAAGGTGCCGTTCAGCTTCAGCGGGGCCAGAGCCAAAATGATATGGGTGGCTGGCCCCGCTGGGCGGTGCAGGCGAGGGGCGGCGTAATCCAGCGTTGCCGCGAAGCATGCCGGATCGAACATCAGATTAATGCCGCGGACCATTCCGCCAAGTGGCGCGCCAAAGGTCGGTGCTTCGCCGGGATACGCGAAGGCGGAGTCGGACGGGGAGAGCACCACCACGGGCAGCCTTTGCACCTCAAGCCGCAGCCGCCCCTCCAGAATGCCCATGAGCCGGGAGATGCCGGGGAATAGGGAAAACGGCCCCGGCGCGCTGATATCGGCCAGGCTGAGCCGCCAGCCGAATTCGCGGCCCTGGCCAGGGGCGCTTGCCACCGGCCTGGTGATGCCGCCACCATTTTTCCACCGAGTCTCGGCGCGCTCGGCGGCGCGGAAGAGCTGCATCATTTCACCTTCAGAAACCGCTTGCCCTCGGCGCGCAGCGTGTCGATATCGGGGCAGCCCATCAGCGCCATCGCCACCTCGATCTCGCGCGCCAGGGCGGCGATGAGGGTGGCCACCCCGCGCTCGCCATCGGCGGCCACGGCGAAGGCCATGGCCCGGCCCAGCATCACCCCGGACGCCCCCAGCGCGATCGCCTTCAGAATATCCGCGCCGCGCCGGAAGCCGCCATCGATCATCACCTCGATCCCGCCCGCGGCGGCGACGATCTCGGCCAGGCGGGAGATGGTGGAGCTGGCGCCATCCAGTTGCCGGCCGCCATGGTTGGAGACGACGATGCCGTCCATCCCGGTCTCGCGCGCCCAATGCGCGTCCTCGGGGTGCATGATGCCCTTCAGCACGATCCGCCCCGGCCATTGGGTGCGCACCCAGTCCAGATCCTTCCAGGCCAAAGCCGGGTCGATTCGCGCGGAGAGGGCGGCGGCCTGGGCCAGCACGCCGCGCCCGAATTCCTGGCGCCCGGCCAGCGCCTCCACCTGCGGGCGGCCCTGGCGCAGCATGTCCCAGCACCAGCCCGGCCGCTCCAGCAGCTTCAGCGCCAAAGCCGGGGTGAGGCGGGTGAGGGCGCGGAAGCCGTTGCGGGCATCGCGCTCGCGGATGCCGGTGATGGCGCAATCCACGGTAAGGAACAACGTCTCCACTCCCGCGCCACGCGCCGCCCCGATCATGTCCAGGGCGAGGCCGCGGTCCTTCAGCATATAGAGCTGGAACATCGGCTGGGCCTGCACCTGCCTGGCCAGGCGGGTGATGGAGGCGATGGAGAAGCTGGACAGGCAAAAGCCGATTCCCGCCTTGGCGGCGGCGCGTGCGGCCTGGATCTCGCCATCGCGCGCGTAGAGCCCGAGGAACCCGACCGGCCCGAGCATGAAGGGCAGCGCCTGCGTCTGGCCGAGGAATGTCGTGCCCAGCCTGGGGGCGGTGATGCCGCTCAGGGCGCGCTGCTCCAGCTCATAGCGGGCGAAATCGGCCTCGTTGGCGCGCATCGTCGCCTCGGAGGCCGCGCCGCCATCGATATAATCGAAGAAGATTTTCGGCAGGCGGCGCTGCGCCTCGGCCCGGGCATCGGCGACATTGAGCAGCCTCATGCGCTGTGCGCGGCGCCGCTTGGCGCGTAAACATCCGCTTTTTTCATGTGGATTTGATAAAAACGCGGTACAAGCGGGTCAAGGGGACGGCGCTGTTCCGACAGATGCTGCGCTGCGGAAAATTCCGCTCGCGCGCTGCGATCATTCAGCTTGACAGGGGCAAAGGGCGTCTTTACGTATGTTTATACGAGGGTAAAAATAATTCGGGTGGACTGTCGATATGGCCGCGCAAGGATGCCATACGCTCCAGCCGAAATCGAGAAACAGTTCACAAAGGGAGAAAATCGAATGAAATCCACCAAGCTTTACGGTGCCACGGCGCTGACCATGATGCTCGCCGGCGCGCTGCCGGCCATGGCGCAGACCATTACGCCGCCGCAGGTGAGCCAGATCAGCGACAAGAAAATCACCATCGGCTTCCTGCTGCCGGAAAACTCCTCGCCGCGTTATGAGCAGATGGATCGCCCGGAATTCACCAAGCTGGTGAAGCAGGCTGACCCCAACACCACGCTGATCGTCACCAACGCCAACTCCAACCCGGATTCGCAGCTCAACCAGGCGCAATCCGCGATCACCAATGGCGCCAACGTGCTGGTGGTGGACCCGGTGGACGGCAAGGCGGGGGCCGCCATCGTGGCCTACGCGGCGCGCAACCATGTGCCGGTGATCTCCTATGATCGTCTGATCCAGGATTCCAAGCCGGCCGGCTATGTCTCGTTCGACAATCTGCGGGTTGGCGAGCTGCAGGGCCAGTATATCGCCGACCATGTGAAGCCGGGCGGTTCGATCATCATGATCAACGGCGCGCCGACCGATTCGAACGGTCTGGAATTCAAGCGCGGTGCGCTGAATGTGCTGAATCCCCTGGTGAAGGCCGGCAAGCTGAAGATCGCCTACTCGGTGATGACGCCGAGCTGGAGCCCGGAGAATGCCTTCCAGGAGACCCAGCAGGCGCTGACCCGGCTCGGCAACAAGGTCGATGGCGTGCTCGCCGCGAATGACGGCACCGCTTCGGGCGCCATTCGCGCGCTGCAGGCGGTGGGCCTCGCCGGCAAGATTCCGGTGACCGGCCAGGATGCGACGAATGGCGGCCTGACCTACATCCTTGAAGGTCTGCAATCGATGACCGTGTTCAAATATGTGCCGCAGGAAGCCGCGGCCGCGGCGCAGTTCGCCGTTGGCATCGCCGCCGATGGCAAGGCGCCGGCTGGGCTGGTGAACGGGAAGGTGAATAACGGCAAGATCAACGTGCCGTCGGTTCTGCTCACCCCGCTCGTCGTCACCGCCGACAATATGAAGGATACGGTGATCAAGTCCGGCTACGCCACGCTGCCTTCGATCTGCGTCGGCGACGCCGCCAAGGCGCCGCTCTGCCAGAAATAACCAGGCTATAACTCAAGGAGATGAAACGCGCCGCGTTTCATCTCCAATTTTTTTGGAGACTTCCATGAATTCAGCCAGCACGCATGATTTGTTGAGCGTGAAAGGCCTGCACAAGAAATACGGGGCCGTCACGGCGTTGCGCGATGTGAGTTTCACCGTGCGACGCGGCGAGGTCACGGCGTTGCTGGGCGATAACGGCGCGGGCAAATCCACCACCATCAAGGCGATCGCCGGCGTGGCGCCGGCCGATAGCGGCAGCATCATGCTCGAAGGCCAGGAGGTGCAGATCCGCCGCCCCGCCGATGCGACCGGACTTGGCATCCAGACCGTGTATCAGGATCTGGCGCTGTGCGATAATCTCGGCATCTGCGCCAATTTGTTCCTGGGGCGTGAGCGGGTGAGCGGGCCGTTCGGCATGCTGCGCGATGTGGATATGGAAGAAGAGGCCAGGAAGGTTCTGAAAACCTTGCGGGTCAATCTGCCGGCTTTGGATACGCCGGTGGCCGCGCTCTCCGGCGGCCAGCGCCAGGCGGTCGCCATTGCCCGCGCGGTGCTGTGGGGCAAGAAAATCGTCATCATGGACGAGCCGACCGCCGCGTTGGGTGTGGCGCAGACGGCGGAGGTTCTGCGCCTGGTGCGCGACCTGGCCGAGCAAGGCTTCGGCGTGATCCTGATCACGCATAATATGCAAAACGTCTTCGAAGTGGCCGATAGCGTGGTGGTGCTGCGCCTGGGCCAGACCGTGATGGAAGAACGCAAATCCGACCTGACTCCTGAGGAAGTGGTGGGCTGCATTACCGGCTCGCGCACCACCATCGGGGGCATGGCCTGAACATGAGCGCGGTGAACCAAATGACAACAGCACAGAACAACACCAAGGCACCCGGCTGGACGCAGAAGCTTCTGAGCTCCACCGATCTTGGCATGATGCCGGTGATCGCGGCGCTGATCGCGATCTGGATCGTCTTCGAAATTCTCAATCCGCATTTCCTCACCCCCCGCAATCTCAGCAATCTCTCGGCGCAGATTGTGGTGACGGGCACACTGGCGCTGGCGGAAACGCTGGTGATCCTGCTCGGCATGATCGATCTTTCGATCGGCTGGAGCAGCGTGGTCGCCGCCTCGGTGTTCTCGGTCGGCACGGTGTTCCTCAACCTTCCTGTCTGGCCCTGCGTGTTTCTCGCCATCGGCGCTTCGGTGGTGATCGGCTTCCTGCAGGGTATTCTGGTTTCGCGCGTCGGCGTGCCGAGCTTCGTGGTCTCGCTCGGCGGGGCGATGATCGCGGAAGGCTTGGTGCTGGCGATGCTGACCCAGCATGGCGGTTCGGTGCCGCTCTCGGATGATCTTTCCACCGCTGTCGGCACGCTGGACGTGCCCGCGCGGTGGAGCTGGATTATTTCGCTGGCCTTGTTTGCGCTGTTTGCCATTGTCTCGCTGCGGCGCCATGTGGACCGGCGCCGGCGCGGGGCAGGGGAGGCGCACAGCCTGTTCTTCGTCAAGCTTGCCTTCATGCTGGTGGTGCTGGTCATCGGCATCGGGCTGCTCTGCGCTTATCAGGGTGTGCCGGTGCTGCTGGTGATCTTCCTCGCGGCGCTGTTCGCCTGCGCCTTCCTCACCAAATCCATGCGCTTCGGCCGGCATCTTTACGCGGTGGGCGGCAATGTTGAGGCGGCGCGGCGTTCGGGCATCAATGTTCGCTTCGTGCAGCTGGCGGCCTTCACCCTGGCAGGCGCGCTGGTCGGGCTGGGCGGTTTGCTGGATGCGGCGCGGCTTGGTGTGGCCTCCGCCACGGTGGGTGATTCCGACATCATGCTGAACGCCGTTGCCGCGGCGGTGATCGGCGGCACCAGCCTGTTTGGCGGGCGTGGCTCGGTCTATGGCGCGTTCTTCGGCGCGCTGGTGATCGCCTCCGTCACCAACGGCATGGATCTGATCGGCGCGCCCTCGTCCGTGCGCTTCGGGGTGGAGGGGGTGATTCTTCTCGCCGCCATCACCATCGATACGATCCTGCGCCAGCGCCGGATGCGCTCCGGCCGCGCCTGAGCACAGAGATCTCGACCAAAAGAAAGGGGCCTTACGGCCCCTTTTTTCTTGGAGATTTTTGGGCGCCGGGAGTTTGCTGGTTTCAAAATGCTCAAAAACGTTCGGGGTGGAGGCAATGCCATTGCCTCCACCCCGAACGTTTTGCCGCTTTTTTGGGAAAAAGCGGCACTAAAAAACTTTATAAATTTGGCTGGCTATCTCCGCGCATCACTGCAACGCCCGCCCGACTTCTGCACGCCAGAGCTTGGCGCCTCCCGTCAGCCCCGCCTCGTTGCGCGCGAGGATAACGCCGTCAGGCAGCTCCTGTAGGCTGAACAGCCGCGCATTGCCGCCACCGAGATAGAGCACATCGAAATTCACCAGGCTGTGGATCCGCCCGATCGTCTCCTGCACCCGTGCTTTCCAGCGCATTTCGCCGACGCGCTTGAGCGCGGCATCGCCAACGAAATCGTCATAGCTCGGCTCCTCACCAGCAACATGCCGGCCAAGCTCGATCTGCGGTGCCGGCACGAAATCGCGGAACAAGGCAAAGCCCATGCCGGTGCCCAAAGTCAGCACTACCTCGATGCCCTCTCCGGCGATAATGCCAAGCCCATGCATTGTCGCGTCATTCGCCAGCCTTGCCGGGCGGTTGAAGCGTGTGCTGGCGAGGGCGGCGAGATCCGTGCCATGCCAGTTTTTGGTGCCGAGATTAGGCGCCGTGAGAACGATGTTATGCTTGATGGCACCCGGAAAGCCGATGGAAATAACATCGAATTCGCCAAGCGGCGCGATCAGCTTCGCCACTGTCTCCAGTAATTGCGTGGGGCTGGCGCCGGGCGGTGTCGGGCAGCGCGCGGCTGGTGCCAGCATCTCTCCGGCATGGTTCAACAACGCAGCCTTCAGCCCGGTACCGCCAATATCCAGAGCCAGAATTCGCTCAGGATGTATGTCTGCCGTCATGTTATTCCCCAAATAAAAAGAGGCCAGCCTGGGCAAAACCGGGCATGGCCTCTGTGGTGTTTCCAATCGGTCCGGACGGGCCGGGACCTCTCCGCAGCCTGCCGAACAATGCCGCCCCGCCGCCTTTGGCGTGGAGCGGCATCAGGATCAGAAGGCGTATTTCAGATAAAAGCGGCTGCTGAAATACGGGTTGTCGTAATGCGCGGTGGTCTGCGAGCTATCGTTCTGCGCGAAGGCCGCATCCGTATCCCACGCCACCGAGAGGCCCTTCAGCACATCCGAGAGATTATAGCTGAAGCCGGCATCGATGACATGGATCGATTCATTGTGAATCGGCGCAACGCCAGCGGGGAAGCCATAGGCACCGCCATAGCTGTAGGTGCTGCCACCGAAGCCATAATCGGCGTTGTACTCGACATAGGTCGGGTCAATTTCCAACTTGCCGCCCAGCGCCTTGATGGTGCCGGTGATGCCGTAAGCGTAGCCCGGCCCCATATCCTCGATACCGTTCTGCATCGTGTCGGTGAAGATCGTGCCGGACAGATCGTTGTAGGGGTGGACCATGCCGCCATGGTGGAAGGAACCGTAGGAGGACGGGCTGTAATCGCCGATCACCGCGATCTTGTCGTCACCGAAGGTCATGCCGAGCTTGCCGCCATAGACATGCGCGTCAACATTATAGGTCACGCCGGCCGGGGTGAAGCCGGAACCGGAATTGCCTTCGCTGACCATCTGCGCGGAGCCGAACAGGTTGGAATTCGCGTTCATCGGCGTCACGAAATCGGCCTGGCCGTAGAACATCTGCGCCTGGCCGTAGAAATTATAGTACCAGCCCTGCGCCGTGTAATCGACATTGTCGTAACGGTTCTGGAACTTGGCACCGAAGGCGATGAAGCCGTTGGTGTGGGTGAGGTAGCGGTCGCCGCTGACAAAGTCGCTGCTATAACGCGAATTATAGTTGAACATGCGCGTCGCCATGACCGACAGGGTCGCGGTGTTCGTGTTCAGGCTCAGCGGCCCGGCATCGGCGGCGCCGTTATTGCCGCCGATCACGTTGGCGACACCGGCGAAGCCCATGAAGGCGCGCGGATTGAAGGTGTAGAGATCCTGGTTGGCGAACGGGGTGTTGATGAACTGCCGGCCGCCGCGCACTTCCAGATAGCGGTTTTCGTACTGCAGGAAGGCCTCGCGCAGCGATTGTTCGCTATGGGTGTGGCTGGTCAGCTCGGAGCTGTCATCGTGATTCGGGTTGCGCGAATACAGGCCGAGAGACTGGCCGGTATAGCCGCCCAGCCCAACGCTGAAACCCTCGAACGCGCCGGTATGCAGATTGAGATTGCCGCCGACGGCGAAGGCGTTTTGTGTGTTTTTCCCGACTTCCCCCTTGTTGGCGTAGGTGAAGTCATACACCCCGGCCATGCCGGAAATCGTGGTCTGCCGCAGCGCATCCTGCAGGCTCTGCGCGTGCGCCGGCATCGCCAGCCCGGCCAGCGGCAGCATGCCGGCGGCGAAAAACGCGGCTTTGCTGCAGGAATTCTTCATGCCTGCGAGGCTTTTGATCAGTTTGGACATTACGTCCTCCTCCTGTTGTTCTGATGATTTTTCGGCTGTTTACGTTTCAAGCTGCGCCGCAACATAGGGTCGCAACGAGATACGCAGGTGTCATAGCCTGAACATGACGTGTTCAAGAAGTCTTTTTTTCTCTATATCGTTCCTCTTCCCACAGGCGTTCCGCTTGGTTTTCGGGTGAATTATTTTAGCCCCGAATAAACCATGAATATGAAGGCTCCGGTACGCTGTCAAATAAAAATTGCCGGGCTGTTGCGGTTACGCTAAGGCTGTGGCGCCATGAACACACGCCGGATCAATTCCAATATCATCCGCAAGATCAATGCGGCGCGCGTGTTTCACGGGATTCGCAAAAACCCCTCTATTTCACCGCAAGGTCTGTCAAAAGACACAGGCATTGACCTTGCCACCATCTCCATCATCCTGGCGTCCCTGGAACAAGACGGGCTGGTGGAGCGCAGCCAGGGCGAACGCACCGGACGCTCAGGGCGACCCAATAGCCAACTAAATATCAATGAGAAGACCGGCGTTTTGGCGGGAGTCGCGGTGGATGTTGATGAAAGCGAGCTGGTATTGTGCAGTTTCGCCGGCACGATACTGGCCAATCTGCATGTTCCTGGCAGCAAGGATCAGGAAATGGTTATCGCTGCGATCAAATCCGGCATCGCCACGCTGCTGAAACAAACCGGCTACCCACGCAAGGCGCTGGCGGGGGTCGGGGTGGGCGTGCCGGGTCTGGTCGGGCTGGATGGCAAATTGGCGCTGGCGCCGAATCTGGATTGGCATGATGTCGATTTCGGCGCGGCGCTGGCGGCGTCTCTCGCGGTGCCGGTACAGCTGGAGAACGACATCAAGGCGGCGGCCGCGGCGGAGCATCTGTTCGGGCAAGGCGCACCGGATGCGGATTTCATCTATCTCTCCGGCCGCTCCGGTGTGGGTGGCGGGCTGTATCTGGGGGGGCGATCTATCGCGGCCCGCGCGGCATGGCGGGGGAGGTCGGGCATATGAAGCTGGTGCCCAATGGCCGGCCTTGCGCCTGCGGCGGTTTCGGCTGCTTTGAAGCCTATATTTCCGAGCGTGCGATTTTCGAGCGCCTGCGTGACGCGAAGTTGAACTTCCCGGATATCGCCGCGGTGCGCGAGGCCGCCTTGCGCGGCGAGGCCGGGGTGCGCGCGGTGCTGGCCGAATGTGGCCAGCATCTCGGGCTGGGGCTTGCCAATCTCGCCAATATTTTCGCGCCCGGACGGATTGTGCTGGGTGGGGCGATGGCCGTGCTGGCGGAATATCTGCTGCCCGCCGCCCGGCCGGTGTTCGAGGCGAATGCGTTGCGCGAAATCGGCGGCGAGATCGCGATCAGCGTTTCCACGCTTGGCGAGTTCGCGGTGCCGATGGGCGGCATTGCGATCGCGCTGCAACATTTTCTGGAAGAGCCGCATGTCGCCATGCTGCGCCCGGGCGTTCAGGCGTGACTTGCCGCGCGGCCCCTTGCCGCCGCCGCCGTTTAAGACAAATTAGGGGAAGATGCCGGGCGCATCTTCGGAAGGAGAGAGTATGACCAGCCGTGTGATCCCAGTTGAGCCGTTTGTTCTCGTCGTGTTTGGCGCCACGGGCGATCTCTCCCGCCGCAAGCTGATCCCCGCCATGTTCCAGCGCGATGCGGATGGCCAGCTGCCGGACGCGGCGGAGATTTTCGGCGTCTCGCGCGGGCAGCTCAGCGATGACGAATTCGTCGCCCAGGCGAAGGCGGCGGTGGAGGAGCATGTGCCCGTCAGCGAACGCCCGGCGGAGATTGTCGAGCGGTTCTTGAAGCGCATTCATTACATCGCGGCGGATGCCACCGGCGATGAAGGCTGGGCGGAGCTCGCCACCGCGTTGCAGCCTTATCAGGACCGGGTGATCGTGTTCTACCTCGCCACCGGTCCGGCTTTGTTCGGGCCGATCTGCGAGCGGCTGGGGCGCTTCAATCTTGCCGGTGAGAATGCCCGGGTGGTGGTGGAAAAGCCGGTCGGCAAGGATGGCGAGAGCGCGCATGCGGTGAACCAGGCGATCGCCCAGGTGTTCCCGGAAGACCGCGTCTATCGTATCGATCATTATCTCGGCAAGGAAACGGTGCAGAACCTGATGGCGCTGCGCTTCGCCAACGGGCTGTTCGAGCCGCTCTGGAATGCCGCCCATATCGACCATGTGCAGATCACCGTGGCGGAGTCGCTCGGGGTTGAGGGCCGGGCCGGCTATTACGACACCGCCGGGGCGCTGCGCGACATGGTGCAGAACCATATATTGCAGCTGCTCTGCCTGGTGGCGATGGAGCCGCCCGCCCATCTCGCCGCCGATGCGGTGCGCGACGAGAAGCTGAAAGTGCTGCGGGCGCTCAAGCCAATGGAGTCGCAGGATTGGGTGCGCGGCCAGTATCGCGCCGGCGCCTCCGCCGGCGGGCCGGTGCCGGGCTATCTGGAGGAGCTGGGGCAGCCTTCCAGCCAGACCGAAACCTTCGTGGCGCTGAAAGCCGAGATCGAGAATTGGCGCTGGGCGGGGGTGCCGTTTTATCTGCGCACCGGCAAGCGTCTGGCCGAGCGTGTGTCGGAAATCGTCATTACCTTCCGGCCGGTGCCGCATTCGGTGTTCGGCAAGGGGGCGGGGCCGGTGATGGCGAATCGGCTGGTGATCCGGCTGCAGCCGGATGAGGGCGTGAAGCTCTGGCTGATGATCAAGGATCCTGGTCCGGGGGGATGCGTCTGCGTCCGGTCTCGCTGGATATGAGCTTCGCCTCCACCTTCAATGTCCGCAACCCGGATGCCTATGAGCGGCTGGTGCTGGATGTGGTGCGCGGCAACCAGACCTTGTTCATGCGCCGCGACGAGGTGGAGGCCGCCTGGGCCTGGGTCGACCCGATCCTGGAGGCCTGGAGCAACGCCCCGGACGCGCCGAAGCCCTATACGGCCGGCACCTGGGGGCCGAGTGCGGCCATCGCGCTCATTGAACGCGATGGCAGAACCTGGGCGGACGGATCGCCCTGATGCTGATCTTCCCCACCCGCGACGCTTTGGCGGAAAAACTGGCGGAGGATACCACGCGGGCTTTGCATAACCGCTTGCAGCTGCAGGTGGAGGCGGTGCTGGCCGTCTCCGGCGGCAGCACGCCTGGTGCCTTTTTCGCGGCGCTGAGCCGGGCCGAGCTGGATTGGTCGCGGGTGGTGGTTACTTTGGTGGATGAGCGCTGGGTGCCCGAGGACAACCCCCGCTCCAACGCCGCCATGGTGCGCCGGGCGTTGCTGCAGAACCGTGCCGCCCAGGCGCGGTTTCTGCCGCTCTATAACGGCGCGCCGACGCCGGCGGCGGGGCTGAAGGCGCTGGAGGCGGAGCTGGCGGCTTTGCCCTTGTCCCTGGCGGCGGCGATCCTAGGTATGGGAGAGGATGGGCATACGGCCTCCTTCTTCCCCGGCGGCGACCATCTGGCCGCCGCCCTGGCCCCTGCCAACGGGCAGCTGGTGGAAACGATGCAGGCGCCGGGCGCCGGCGAGCCGCGCATCACCTTGACGCTGCCGGTATTGGGCCAGGCGGATTTGCTGGCCCTGCACATTGAAGGCGCGCGCAAGCGTGAGGTTCTGGAACAGGCCTTGGCCGGCGGGCCGGATGAGGAGATGCCCATCCGCGCCGCCTTGCGTCATGATCCGCAGATTTATTGGAGTGAGTAACATGCTTCACCCTGTCATTGCCGAGGTTACGGCCCGGATCATTGAGCGAAGCCGTGGGCCGCGTTCGCGCTACCTGCAGCGCGTGGCGCAGGCGGCCAGCCACAAGCCCAAGCGCCAGGCTTTGGGCTGCGCCAACCAGGCGCATGGCTTCGCCGGCTGCGGCGCGCAGGACAAGGCCGTGCTGCGCGACGGCGATGGCGGTAGCCTTGCCATCGTCACCGCCTATAACGACATGCTCTCCGCCCACCGCCCCTACGAAACCTACCCGGAGCAGATCCGCGAAGCCGCGCGCAAGCTTGGCGGTGTGGCGATGGTGGCGGGCGGCGTGCCGGCGATGTGCGATGGGGTGACGCAGGGCGAGGCCGGCATGGAGCTCTCGCTATTCTCGCGCGACGTGATCGCGCTGGCAACCGGCGTGGCGCTCTCCCACAACACCTTCGATGCCGCTTGTTTCCTGGGGATTTGCGATAAGATCGTGCCCGGGCTGGTGATTGGCATGCTGAGCTTCGGGCATCTGCCCTCCGTGCTGATCCCCGCCGGGCCGATGCCCTCCGGCCTGCCCAATTCCGAAAAAGCCAAGATCCGCCAGCTTTATGCGGAAGGCAAGATCGACCGCGCGGCGCTGTTGAAGGCGGAAGGCGAAGCCTACCACGCGCCGGGCACCTGCACCTTCTACGGCACCGCCAACACCAACCAGATGCTGGTCGAGATCATGGGGCTGCATGTGCCCGGCTCGGCTTTTGTGAATCCCGGCACGCCCTTGCGCGATGCGCTGACCGCGTTCGCGGTTGAGCGGGTGATGAGCCAGACGGCTCTGGGCGAGAATTTCCAGCCGGTGGGCCGGATGATCGATGAGCGCAGCTTCGTGAATGCGATCGTCGCGCTGCACGCCACGGGCGGGTCGACCAACCATACCATCCATCTGCTGCCGATGGCGGCGGCGGCGGGGATCACCATCACCTGGCATGATCTTTCGGACCTGGCGGCGGTGACACCTTTGCTGTGCCGCATCTATCCCAACGGCCAGGCCGATGTGAATCACTTCCACGCCGCCGGCGGCACCGGATTTTTGATCCGCGAGCTGATCGAGGCCGGGCTGCTGCATGAGGATGTGGACACCATCATGGGCAAGGGGCTTTCCGCCTATATCAGGGAACCCTACCTGCAGGACGGCGCATTGGCCTGGCGCGACGCGCCTACATCCAGCGGCGATGAAAAAGTGCTGCGCCCTGCCGCCAACCCGTTCCAGCCGACCGGCGGGCTGAAACTGCTCAGCGGCAATCTCGGTCAGGCGGTGGTGAAAACCTCCGCCGTGGCGGAAGAACGGCATGTGCTCGAAGCCCCTTGCCTGGTGTTCCACAGCCAGGAAGCGGTGCAAGCGGCATTCAAGGCGGGTGAGCTGAACAAGGATGTCGTCGTGGTGGTCCGCTTCCAGGGGCCGAAGGCGAACGGCATGCCGGAATTGCACAAGCTGATGCCCCCGCTTGGGGTGTTGCAGGACAAGGGCTTCCGGGTGGCGCTGGTCACTGATGGCCGCATGTCCGGCGCTTCCGGCAAGGTGCTCTCGGCCATCCACGCCACGCCGGAGGCGCTGGCCGGCGGGCCGCTCGCCAAGCTGAGGGATGGCGACATTGTCCGCGTCGATGCCAAGGCGGGCACGCTGAGCGCGCTGGTGGATGCGGCTGAGTGGGAGGCGCGCGCGGATGCGCTGGCGGATCTCGAGGCCAGCCATCACGGCACCGGGCGCGAGCTGTTCGCGCCCTTCCGCCATCTGGTCAGCCGCGCCGATCTTGGCGCATCCATTTTCGCCTACGAGGAGTCGCACGCATGATCCAGGAGGGTTTGGAAACCATCATGAAGCTCGCCCCGGTGATCCCGGTGGTGATCATCGATGATGTGGCGGATGCGGTGCCGCTGGCCCGCGCGCTGGTGCAAGGCGGGCTGAAGGCGATCGAGATCACGCTGCGCACGCCTGCGGCGTTGGAGGCGATCCGCGCGGTGGCGAATGAGGTGGAGGGGGCGGTGGCCGGTGTCGGCACCGTGCTGACGCCCAAGCAGTACAAGCAGGCGGCGAAGGCGGGCGCGCAATTCGCCGTCTCGCCTGGGGCCACGCGCAAACTTCTGGATGCGGCGGAGGATGCGGACTTAGCACCGCTGCCCGGCATCGCCAGCGCCTCGGAGGCGATGGTGCTGATCGAGCGCGGCTATCGCTTCGCGAAATTCTTTCCGGCCGAGGCGGCGGGCGGGGCGCCGTTCCTCTCCTCCATCGCCTCGCCGCTGCCGCAGCTGCAATTCTGCCCGACCGGCGGCATCACCCCGGAGATCGCCCCGCGCTATCTGAAGCTGCCCAACGTGCTGTGCGTCGGCGGCTCCTGGATGGTGAAGAAGGAGCTGGTCGCGGCCAAGGATTGGGACGCCATCACCAAGCTGGCGGCAGGGGCGGCGAAGCTGAAAGCTTAAGTCGTAAAAGTTTTGGCGGCGCCTGCGGGGTGGGGTGTTTTTTCAAAAACACCCCATGTCTTTCACGCCGGCGTGAAACGCAACGCTAGCCCGTTCATACAATAGCGCAAGCCGGTTGGGCGCGGCCCATCCGGGAACACATGGCCGAGATGGCCGCCGCATTGGCTGCAATGCACCTCGGTGCGGTCCATGCCGAAGCTGGTATCGTTGCGCTCATCCACCGCATGCGGCAGCGGCGCGTAGAAGCTGGGCCAGCCGGTGCCACTGTCATATTTCGTCGCCGAGGAAAACAGCGGCAGCGCGCAGCCGGCGCAATTGAAAATGCCTTTGCGATGCTCATTCAGCAGCGCCGAGGTGAATGGCGGCTCGGTGCCTTGCTGGCGCAAAATCTGATATTGCGCCGGGGTGAGCAACTGGCGCCATTCGGCGTCCGTGTGCGTCACCCGGTAGGCGGCGCGGGCCTTCGCGCCCAGCGCCAGGGCGCTGGCGCCGGCCAGCAGGAACATACGGCGGATCATGTGTTGCCTTTCAGAACCGTCACCGGATCACGTTCATACAAAGCCGGGAATTGCGCCTTCAACGCTTGCACCTTCGGGATGTCGTTGAAGACGATATAGGGATTATCCGGATGGCGGATCAGGAAATCCTGATGATAGCGCTCGGCCGGATAGAACGGCATCGCCGCATCCACGCGGGTGACGATCGGCGCCGGGAAGGCATGGTCCGCGCTCAGTTGCGCGATATAGCGTGTGGCGATCTGCTTCTGTTGCGGCGAGCTTGCCCAGATTTCGCCGCGATATTGGGTGCCATGGTCCGGGCCCTGGTAGTTCAGCTCGGTCGGGTCGGTGGTGACGGCGAAATAGATCTGCAGGATCTGGCCATAGGAGATCAGCCGCGGGTTGAAGGTGATTTTCACGGATTCCGCGTGGCCGGTGCTGCCGGTGCTCACCGTCTCGTAATCCGCCGTGGCCTTCTGCCCGCCGGTATAGCCCGACAGCGCCTGGCTGACGCCCTTCACATGCTCGAACACGCCCTGCACGCCCCAGAAGCAGCCGCCGGAGAGAATGGCGGTCTCGCTGGGAGCGGTATCGGGCGGGTCATAGGCGGGGGCGGGCAGGGCGGCTTGCGCGGCGCCGGCGAGGCCGAGAAAGACCGGGACGAGATAGAGGCTACGCATCACAAGCTCCTTCAACGCTTTTGCGGAACGGCAAACTGCGCGCAGCCGACCCGTCGCGTCCAGGCATGGTTTTGATGCCTGACTTTTATGCTAGTCTGCGCCCACCAGGAGGGCAGGCCGATGAGCATAGACAAGGATACCACAATCTGCATTTCGCTCGCGGCGCGGCCCAGCAATTTCGGCACACGCTTCCATAATTATCTCTACCAGAATTTGGGGCTGAATTATATTTACAAAGCCTGCACCACGGAGGATCTGGAAGGCGCCATTCGCGGCTTGCGCGCCTTGAAAATCCGCGGCTGCGGCGTCTCCATGCCTTATAAGGAAGCCTGCATCCCGCTGCTGGATGAGCTCACCCCCTCGGCGGCGGCGATCCAGTCGGTCAACACCATCGTCAATGAAAATGGCCGGCTGGTGGCTTATAATACGGATTTCATCGCGGTGCGGGATCTGCTGCGCCAGGCCGGTCTGCCGCCCAGCGCGCGGGTGGCGCTGCGCGGCAGCGGCGGCATGGCCAAGGCGGTCGCCTATGCGCTGAAGCTCTCGGGCTATGAAAACGGCATTATCATCGCCCGCAATGAGGCGCAGGGCAGGGCGCTGGCGCAAGCTTGCGGCTATGAATGGGCCGCCAGCATGGACGGGGTGGAGGCGGAGTATCTGCTCAACGCTACCCCCATCGGCATGGCGGGCGGGCCGGAGGAGGGGCATTACGCCTTCCCGGAGCCGATGATCGAGCGTGCCTCGGCGGTGATGGATGTGGTGGCGGTGCCGGCCGAGACGCCCTTGGTCCATGCCGCCCGGCAGCTGGGCAAATCCGTGGTCACCGGCGCGCAGATCGTGGCGCTGCAGGCGCTGGAGCAATTCATCCTCTATACCGGCCGGCATCCGGATGCCGAGCTTTTCGCCGCCGCCACCGCCCATGCGCGGGCCGGATAGCCGCTTCGGAATTCTGGAGACGCGGTTACGATTTTTCTGGTTGAAAACGCCAAAACGGTCTTAAATCAAAAGAAGAAGAAAATTTGCCCGCCCAAAATGGGGCAGAATTGGGAGAAGACCGATGGCTGCTACGCTGATCAAGGCCGTGCACGATACAGATTATCCCGGTGGACAGCCTTACCCCACGACGACCCATCCGGAAGCCGATACCAGTCCGGTCATGGTGCAGAAGATCGGCTTTGGCGATCTGCGTGCCGCCTTGCGCGAGGGTGTGCAGGATTGGCTGGCCTGCCGTACGGATGTGCTGGTGATGGTCGTCATCTACCCGCTGGCGGCGCTCTTCATTGCCATCGCCTTGATCGACCGGCATTTATTGCCGCTGCTCTTCCCTGTCGCGAGCGGCATGGCGCTGGTCGGCCCGGTGGCGACGATCTGGTTCGGCGCGCTGAGCCGGCAGCGCGAGCGCGACGGAGTCGCGACCGTGGATGCCGCCGGGGCGATCTTCGAGTCGTCGCGCGGCGGTGTCATCAAGCGCCTGGCCGGGCTGCTGATCGGGCTGTTCGCGGTCTGGATCGCGGTTGCCGGTGTGATTTACCACGCAACGCTGGGGAGCGTTCCCGGCACCGGGAGCTTCCTGCACGACACTTTCGCCACCGCCCCCGGCCATGAGATGATCCTGATCGGGGTGCTCGTCGGCGCGGTGTTCGGGGTGGTGGCGCTGGCCACGGCGCTGGTTTCCTTTCAACTGGCCCTCGACCATGAAATGGGGGTTATGGAAGCTTTGTCGGTCTCAGTGCAGGCGGCCCTTACCAATCCAGGCGTAACGCTGATTTGGGGCGCTCTTATTGCCGGTTTGCTGCTGATTGGCGCGATTCCCGGGCTGATCGGCTTGGCGGTGACGATTCCCATCCTGGGACATAGCGCCTGGCATCTCTATCGGCGGATGATTCGCAACGTTTGAGGTGCAGGAGGCACGTATCCGGGATATAAGGCCTCGCGAATAGGTGTTGAAGCCTGTCATGTCAGATTTCTGATATGTCATGTCAAAATGTGACAATGGCTTTCCGTTTGCGACCAATCACGATAAAGGCTGTCTATGTTGAGCCGCGCGGCGTGAATATGCCGCGCGGTTGAACTTGAAGTGCCGTCCGGGCCGGTTTGCGCTGGTGCGGGAGGTGGAAATCTTAGACGCGAGGCAGCCTTGAGACTGAAACCCTATCTCGCTCTGCTCCCCATGCTGGCGCTGGCCGCCTGCGCCTCGAGCGGAGACTACCTGCTGTTCCACCCGGAGAATCTGATCGCCACCCAGGAATGGCATGCCACGATCGTCGATACGGTCGTGATGATGCTGGTCATTCTGCCGGTGCTGCTGGTCATTATCTGGTTCGGCTGGCGCTATCGCGCCGGCGCCAACGCCAAACACGACCCGGACTGGTCGCACAACACGGCGCTGGAATTGCTGGTGTGGGGCGTGCCGCTGCTCATCGTCGGCGGTCTCGGCTGGTATACGGTGAAAACCTTGTATGCGATCGAGCCGTACAACCCCGGGTTGCTGCAGAAGCAGATCGCCGCGGACCCGCAGAATGTCCTGCATGTCGACGTCATCGCCACCGACTGGCAGTGGGTTTTCGTCTATCCGCAGCAGAAGATCGCCACCATCGACCAGCTGGTCGTCCCTCAGGGGGCGGTGGTGAAGTTCAACCTGACCTCCGCCTCCGTCTCCAACGACATCTATGTGCCGCAGCTGCTGCCGATGATCGCGGTAATGCCGGGCATGCGCACCAAGGACACGTTCGACGCGCCCAAGCTGGGCCAATGGACCGGCTTCGCCGCCGATTTCTCCGGCGCCGGCTTCTCCTGGATGCAGTTCGACACCAAGATCGTCTCTCCGGCTGACTTCACCGCCTGGGTGCAGAAAGCGGCCTCCAGCCCGGATCAGCTGAGCTATGCCGATTTCCAGAAACTGGCCCAGCCGCATGCCAATATCGGCGCGAAGATCTCCTATTTCTCCAACCCCGACCCGCAACTCTTCGACAAGGTCGTGGCCGCGGCGCAGGCCGGCGTGGTCTATCCCGTCTCGGCCGCTCTCACCAAGAGCATCGCCTCCAACGAGAAATAGCGCGAAGGAAGGTTAGATCATGCAAGTACACGTTCCCGGTCCTTGGTCGCCGCTCTTCGGCCGCCTCACGCTGGATCAGATCCCCTATAATATCCCCATCCTGCAATATACCTTCGCGGGCGCCATGCTGGCCGCCATCGTGGTCGTCGGCGCGGTGCTCTACTTCAAGAAAGTCGGGTATTTCTGGCGCGAATGGCTGACCACGGTCGATCATAAGAAGATCGGCGTGATGTATATCGTCATCGGCCTGGTCATGCTGTTCCGCGGCTTCGCCGACGGCCTGATGATCCGCACCCAGCAGGTGCTGGCCAACGGCCCGAATGCCCCCGGCTATATGGGCGCGCAGCACGGCTTCCTGCCGCCCTTCCATTTCGACCAGGTCTATTCCGCGCACGGGACCATCATGATCCTGTTCGCCGCCACCCCCATCCTCACCGGCTTCCAGAATATCGTGGTGCCGCTGCAGCTGGGCGCGCGCGACATGGCCTTCCCGTACATGAACGCGCTCTCGCTCTGGCTCACCGCCGGCGCCGCCGGGCTGGTCATGCTCTCGCTGTTCGTGGGTGACTTCTCGGCCGCCGGCTGGGTCGGCCTGATCCCGCTGACCGAGCTGCCCTACTCCCCCTCCACCGGTGTCGATTACTGGATGTGGGCGATTCAGATCTCCTCGGTCGGCACCACGCTGAATGCGATCAACATGATCGTCACCATCGTGGAAATGCGCGCTCCGGGGATGACCTGGTTCCGCATGCCGATTTTCAGCTGGACCACGCTCTCCACCAACATCATCGGCCTCACCGCCTTCCCGGTGCTGGGTGTGGCCTTGGCGCTGCTGGGTGCGGACCGTTATCTGGGCACGCATTTCTTTACCGCCGGCATGGGCGGCAATCTGATGCTGTATACCAACCTGTTCTGGCTCTGGGGCCATCCGGAGGTGTACTTCCTGATCCTGCCGGTGTTCGGCATTCTCTCCGAGGTCGTGCCGACCTTCTGTGAGAAGCCGCTCTTCGGGTATGTCACCATGGTGGCGGCCTCCTTCGCCATCGCCGGCGTCTCCTGGGTGGTGTGGCTGCATCACTTCTTCACCATGGGGGCGGGGCCGGACATTAACGGCTTCTTCTCCGTCGCCACCATGCTGGTCGGCATTCCGACAGGCGTGAAGGTGTTCAACTGGGCCTTCACCATGTATCGCGCCCGTATCACCTATACTGTGCCGATGCTGTGGGCGATGTTCGGGCTGTTCCTGCTGTTGGCCGGCGGCCTCACCGGCATGATGCTGGCGATCCCGGCGGTGAACTACACGGTGCATGACTCGGTCTTCGTCATCGCGCATTTCCACTGCATGGTGCTGCTGGTCGTGGCCGCCGCCTTTGCCGGCGTCTCCTACTGGTTCCCGAAAGTGTTCGGTTTCAGGCTCGATGAGAGCTGGGGCAAGGCCTTCTTCTGGACCTTCTCCATCGCCACGCTCATCGTCTTCACCGCGATGTTCGCGCTGGGCTTCGAGGGCGAAACCCGCCGTCTGGACTGGACCTTCAACACCGCCTGGAAGCCGATGCTGGTGGTCGAGGAAGTCGGCATGATCCTGTATGTGATCTCGCTGGCCTGCTTCGCGCTGATGCTGGTTTTCTCCATCGTCAACCGCAAGAAGAACGCGGCCGGCGCGGATGCCTGGGGCACCTCGCGCACGCTGGAATGGCTCACCCCCTCGCCGGTGCCATTCTATAATTTCGCGGTGACGCCGCAGGTGAACACCCGCGACGAGCTGGCCTGGCGCCGCAGGCACGGGCTGGACAAGGCGCAGCCTGAGCATTTCGAGGCCATCCATATGCCGAGCAATACCGGGATGCCGTTCGTCATCGGCATGCTGGCCGCGGTCTGGGGCTTCGCGATGATCTGGCGCATCTGGTGGCTGGCGGCGATTTCACTGACGGCGCTGATCGTCTGCGTGATCATCCGCTCCTTCTATAAGAATGAGGGCTATCATTTGCAGCCGGAAGAGATCGCGGCGATGGAGCGTGACCTCGCTCTGGGCTCGGTTGTCTCCGAACAGCCGGACCGTTCCCACCACCATTATTCTCACGTGGAGGCGCATTAATGGCCCACCAAGCGGCACCTGACGCGAATACGCGCCTCTTCGCGCCCGGCTTTGCGGGGCATAGCCAGATTTCCGCCCGCACGCTGGGTTTCTGGCTCTATATGCTCAGCGACGCGCTGCTGTTCACGGCGCTGTTCGCCGCCTATGCGGTGCTCGACACCCCGATGAACGCCGCCGGCGGGCCGATCGCCTCGCAGATCGTCAACCCGGTCGAGGGCTTCTGGCAGACCATCGCCATCCTCGGCTCCGTCACCGCCTACAGCCTTGCCACCGTGGCGCTGAAAACCGGCAACCGCGCCGGTGTCATTCTCGGCATTGTCGCCGCGATGGTGCTCGCGGTGGTGTTCCTGGGCTTTGGCTTCAACGATCTGGCGACGCTGACCGCCCAGGGCAATGGCATGGACCGCTCGGGCTATCTCTCGGCCTATTTCGTGCTGATCCTGACCCATGCCATCCACATGCTGTTCGGGCTGCTCTGGATGCTGGTGATGCTGGTGCAGATCCCGCGTGACGGCTTCAACGAGATGGTGGTGGCCCGGCTCTTGAACCTGCGCATGTTCTGGCAGTTCCAGGCCACCGTCTGGGTTTGCGTTTACATCTATGTCTATATGATTGGAGCCTGATCAGATGGCTGGTTCTCATTCCGATCCGCTGGCGCATCCGGAAGTCCGCATGGGCGGGGCGATGCGCTATATTGCCGGCTTCATCAGCACCGTGGCGCTGATGGGGGCGGCCCTCATCGTCACGCTGCGTCACGACATGGACTATGAAACCTATGTCGAGGTCGTCGGCGGTCTGGCGGCGCTGGCGCTGCTCTCCCAGGCGGTGCTGTTCTACGGGCTGGATATTTCCCGCGCCCAGATCTGGAAGAGCGTCTCGCTGATCCTCACCGTGCCGCTTTTCATCATCACCGTTGGCCTGACCGTGTGGATGTTCCAGTCCCTGGATCAGCGCACCATGGTGATGCCCAACAGCGCGGCCGCCGCCACCCAGCCGACGCTGCTGCAGTAACCCCGGACATTTCCGGTCGATCAGACCCCGGCGGGCGAAAGCGCGCCGGGGTTTTTTCATGCGCGCAAGGGCCGGTAGAGAGCAATTTCGCCGCCTTCGCTTGCATGAGCCGGCCGCACGCCCACCTGTAGGGCAAGCGAAATGTCAGGAGGAGCAGATGCCCTGGACCGCGAAAGACGCCGAACGCCATACCCATAAGGCCAATAGCGAAACGCTGCGCGCCCTCTGGGCGAAGGTCGCGAATGAGACTTTGCAGCGAACGGGCGATGAGGGGCGGGCGATCCGCGAAGCCAATGCGGTGGTCGCCCGCCAGTCAGACAAGACGCAATAGAGCGAGACAGGCTTGCAACCGCTCGCTCTATCCAAAGTTTAGCCAGTAGTTTCCTACGCGTTTTAGAAGGCTTCGTCCTCAAGCGCCATCATCGACGCCTTGCCGGATTTGATGGAGACCAGCAGGGCGCCGACCTGGGGCAGGATGCGCTCGATGAAGAAGCGCGCCGTCACCAGCTTGGTCTTGTAGAAGCCGGCATCCGGCCCGGCATCGGCCAGTTTGCCGGCGGCGATTTTGGCGCTGCGCATCCACATGAAGCCCAGTGCCACCAGCCCGAACAGGCGCAGATATTCGGTGGCGGCCGCGCCGGCTTCCTCAGGATCCTTCAGCGCCTTTTCGGCGATGAAGGAGGTGGCGAGCTGCAAGGCCCCGAAGCCGCGGGCAAAGCCCTGCACCAGCTTGCCGATGGCCGGGTCGTTCTGGTTTTCGTCAATGAACGCCTGCACCGGATGGAAGAAGCGGCGCAGGCCGCGGCCCATATTCGCAGGCAGCTTGCGCCCGACCAGATCCAGCGCCTGGATGCCGTTGGTGCCTTCATAGATCATCGCGATGCGCGAATCACGCACCAGCTGCTCCATGCCATGATCGCGGATATAGCCATGTCCGCCATAGGTCTGCACCGCCAGATTGGCGCTCTCGAAGCCGAGATCGGTGAACAGCGCCTTCACGATCGGCGTCATCACCGCGATGAACTCCTCAGCCTCCGCCTTGGCTTTTTCATCGCCCGAACGCTCGGCGATGTCCATCACCCCGGCAACCCAGACTCCCAGCGCCCGGCAGCCTTCATTATAGGCGCGCATGGTCATCAGATTGCGGCGGATATCCGGATGCACGATGATCGGATCGGCGGCCTTCTCGGGATATTTCGCGCCCGCGAGGGAGCGGCCCTGCAACCGGTCCTTCGCGTAGGCGACAGCACCCTGGTAGGCGGCCTCGCCAATGCCCAGACCTTGCGTGCCGACCGAGAGGCGTTCGGAATTCATCATCACGAACATCGCCTGCATGCCCTTATGCGGCGCGCCGATCAGCCAGCCCTTGGCGTCGTCGAAATTCATCTGGCAGGTGGCGGAGGCCTTGATGCCCATCTTATGCTCGATGGCGGCACAGGAGACATTGTTGCGCACCCCCGGCTTGCCGTTCTCATCCGGCAGGAATTTCGGCACCAGGAAGAGCGAGATGCCCTTCACCCCGGCGGGCGCGTCCGGCAACTTGGCCAGCACCAGATGGATGATGTTTTCCGCCATGTCGTGCTCGCCAGCGGAGATGAAGATTTTCGATCCCGTCAGGCTGTAGCTGCCATCTTCCTGCGGGATGGCTTTGGTGCGCAGCAGCCCGAGATCGGTGCCGCAATGCGGCTCGGTCAGGCACATGGTGCCCGCCCATTCGCCCGAGACCATTTTCGGCAGGTAGAAATCCTTCAGCTCGTCCGAGGCATGGCTCTTCATCGCCAGATAGGCGCCATGGGTGAGGCCGGGATAGAGGCCGAAGGAGATGTTGCAGGCGCAGATCATCTCCTCCACCAGCTTCGCCACCGTTTCCGGCAGGCCCTGGCCGCCATAGGCGGGGTCGGCATTCAGCGCGCCCCAGCCGGCTTCATTGAAGGCCGCGTAGGCTTCCTTGAAGCCTTTTGGCGTGCGGACCACGCCGTTTTCATAATGGCAGCCTTCCTCATCGCCGGAGGCGTTGATTGGCAGCAGCACTTCAGAACAGAATTTCCCGGCTTCCTCCAGCACGGTATCCAGCAGCTCGGGCGTGAACTCCTCATGGCCGGGCAGGGCAGGGGCGGGGTGCAGCTCGTGCAGCACAAAGCGCATGTCCCGCAGCGGGGCGGTGTAGGTTTGCATGGCTCGTCTCCTTAGTTGCGCAGCGGCTTGCCGGTGGAGAGCATCGTCTCGATGCGCGCCAGCGTGCCGTCCTTGCGGATCAACCGGGTGAAGGCGCCGCGTTCCAGCGCCAGAATATCGGCCTCGCTCGGCCGGTCGATGAGATCGGCCTCGCCGCCGCTGAGCACGGTGGCCAGCTCTCCGGCCACCACCTCATCATATGCCGTGGCGAGACCCTTCTTGCGGAATTCCTTCACCGCCATGCCAAAGCCGACACGACCATCCTCGCCGGGGAGCTGGTAGGTTGGCGGCTCCGGCGCGGCATAGCCCTCCACCATCGCCAGCGCCTTGGCCTTGGCATCGGCCAGCAGCCGGTAGCGGTTCATGGTGATGCCATCGCCTTCGCGCAGGAACAGAAGTTCCTTGGCGTTGGCGGCGGATTTGCTGACCGTGGCGGTGGAGACCATCTCGAACACTTTCGCCGCCGCCGGCATCGGGCCTTTCGGCATGGTCTTGGCAGCCTGGTAGCGCGCCAGCATTTCGCTGCACCCACCCCAGGCGGGCACCAGCCCGACACCGCATTCCACCAGCCCGATATAGGTCTCCGCATGTGCCTGCACCGCCGCGGCATGCAGCACGATTTCGCAGCCGCCACCCAGCGCCATGCCGAACGGCGCGGCCACGCTGGGGAAGGGCGCGTATTTCAGCGCCTTGAAAATCTTCTGGCCATTGGCCACGAGTTTCTCAATCTCGCCCCAGGCGGCGATGTTGGCGGCAAACAAAGCCAGCCCCAGATTGGCGCCGACGGAGAAATGCGCGCCTTCATTATAGATCACCAGCGCCTTATGGTTCTGCGGCACCAGCTCGATCGCCTTGCCGAGCAGTTCGAGATTCTGCGCATCCCAGCTATTGCTCTTCGAGGTCAGCTCAAAGCAGAGCACGCCATTGCCAATATCCCACAGGCTGGCGGAGGCGTTTTTCAGCAGCGGCTTCGTCGCACGCTTGATGTCTTCCAGCATCAGCACGCCCTCGGGGCGGTGCAGCTCATGGTAGGCATCGTCCAGCCCGAGATAAAGCCGTTTGGCGCCATCCAGCTTGTAAAAGCTCTGGCCGCGCGCGGCATCCAGCAAAGCCGGCACCTTCATACCATCCTTCGCCAGCTTCTCCGCCAGCCAATCCGCGCCGATCTTATCGATCAGCTCGAAGGGCCCCAGCTTCCAATTATAGCCAAGCCGCATCGCCTCATCGATGGCGTGCACATCATCCGCCGCCTCCGGCAGCAGCGAGGCCGCGTAGGCCAGCGTCGGCCCCATCACCCGCCAGGCATAGGCGGAGCCCTCCAGCAGCTTGCGCAAATCCCGCCCGTCCGGCGTGCTGGCCTTGCGCACCGGGCGGTAGGCGCCGCTGGTCAGGTCGATCGCCTCGCGCCCCTTCGCCCCTTGCGGTAGAACCCGCCTTTGCCCTTGCGCCCGATATTGCCCTCCGCGATCATCGTCTTGATCAGCGGCATATCCTTATTGGTGGCGTGAAAGGCATCGCTCTGCGGCAGACTGCCGGCGAGGCTGGCATTGATATGCGGCATCAGATCCAGCCCGACCAGATCGATCAAGCCAAATACACCGGTTTTCGGAATCCCGAAGGGCCGGCTCATGATCGCGTCGGCTTCCTCGACGGTCAGCCCCAGCTCCATCGCCTCGACCACGCCGGTCTGCAACCAGAACACGCCCAGCCGGTTGGCGATGAAGCCTGGCGAATCTTTCGCGCTCACCACGCTCTTGCCCAGCATCAGATCAGCGAAACGCGCCACGTCCTGCGCCAGCTTCGCATCCGTTTCCGGCCCGCTCACCAGCTCCAGCAACCGCATATAGCGCGGCGGGTTGAAGAAATGCGTGATCAGGAAGTCGCGCTTGAAACTCTCCGGCATCCCCTCGGTGAGTTTGGCCAGCGGGATGGTCGAGGTGTTGGAGGAGACAGCGCTGCCCGGTTTGCGCACAGCGTCGATTTTCTTATAGAGCGCCTGCTTCAGATCCAGCCGCTCGATGATCGCCTCGACGATCCAGTCGCAGCTCGAAAGCTGGCCCAGATCATCCTCCAGATTGCCCGGCGTCACCAGCTTCGCCGCCCGGGTGGACATGAACGGGGCAGGGTCGGTCTTCAACATTTTCGCGATGGCGCCCTCGGCCAGCGCGTTGCGATGGGGGGTGCCCTCCTTCACGATATCCAGCAGCAATACCGGCACCCCGGCATTGGCGAATTGCGCGGCAATCGCCGCCCCCATGGTTCCGGCCCCGATGACGGCGGCCTTGCGGATGCTCTCCATCACACGCGCTCCAGCACGGTGGCGATGCCCTGGCCGCCGCCGATGCATTGCGTCGCCAGCGCATAGCGCCCGCCGGTGCGCGCCAGCAATGCGGCGGCCTTGCCGGTGATACGCGCGCCGGTGGCGCCCAGCGGATGGCCAAGCGCGATGGCGCCACCATCGATATTCACTTTCGCCGCATCCAACCCGAGATCCCGGATACAGGCCAAGGACTGCGAGGCGAAAGCCTCATTCAGCTCCACCACATCGAGGTCGCTCACGGAAATCCCCGCCCGCGCCAGCGCCTTTTTCGACGCCGCGACCGGGCCGATGCCCATGATCTCCGGCGCGCAGCCGGCGGTGGCGCTGGCGAGAATCCGCGCCAGCGGCTTCAGCCCATGCTTGGCGGCGTAATCCGCGCTGCACACCAGCACGGCGGAGGCGCCGTCGGTCAGCGGCGAGGAGGTGCCGGCGGTGACACTGCCTTGCGCGCTGAAAGCTGGCTTCAGCCCGGCCAGGGTCTCGGCGCTGGTCTCCGGCCGTGGGCAGCCATCCTGCTCGATCATGCCGGCCTTGGAGGTGATCGGCACGATCTCCTCGCGCAACCGCCCTTCGGCGATGGCGGCGGCGGCACGCCTCTGGCTCTCCACCGCGAAGGCTTCCTGCTCAGCCCGCGAAATATTCCACTTTGCCGCGACATTCTCGGCGGTCTCGCCCATGCCCATATAGGCGGCGGGCAGCTTGGCATAGAGGCCAGGGTTGGGCAGCGGGTTATAGCCGCCCATCGGCACCCGGCTCATGCTCTCCACCCCGGCGGCGATGAAGGCCTCGCCCGCCCCGGCGGCGATATGCCCCGCCGCGATATGGATCGCCTGCATCGAGGAGCCGCAGAAATGATTGACCGTATAGCCGCCGACCGATTGCGGCAGCCCGGCATTCAAGCCCACCAGCCGCGCCAGATTCAGCCCCTGCTCGCCTTCCGGGAAGGCGCAGCCGAGAATCACGGCTTCCAGATCTGCCGCATTCAGTGAGAGCCTTGCCACCAGACCGGCAATGGTCTCGGCGGCCAGATCATCCGGCCGCACGCGCGCCAGCGCGCCTTTGGCAGCCAGGGTAAAGGGCGAGCGGGCGTAGCCCGCGATCACGGCTTGGGTCAATTTGATCTCCCGATCGTTTTGGCGGCGCGGGCCGGTTTCCTGGCCACGCCTGATTTGGGTTCGGTTTTTGGCGCCGGCGGCGGGGCCTGGATCGTCCCCAGCCTCTCCAGCACCGTCTGGCATTGCAGCTCGATGCCGCGCAGCTCATTCAATGTCTGTTCCAGCGCCACGCGCTGATCCTCAAGCTTCTGGATGCGATGATGCACGGCCTTCAGCAGCTGCTTGGTCTGCTGGCCCTGGGTCGGATCGACATCGTAAAGCTCGATATATTCCTTGATCTCCTTGATCGAGAAACCCAGCCGCTTGCCGCGCAGGATCAGAATCATGCGGGCCCGGTCGCGCTGGGAATAGACGCGGTTATTGCCGATGCGCCGCGGCGTGAGCAGCCCCTGCGCCTCGTAGAAATGCAGCGTGCGCACGGTGATCCCAAGCTCGGCGCCGAGTTGTGTGACGGTATAGAGCGGATCCTGGTGCGACATGGGGCCTCCATCACGCCGGACACCTGTAAGGGCCGGTCGTCATTTTGTCTCGGTTGCGCCCGGGCGGCGTTTTGCCGCCCGGTGAAGCTCAGAACTTCATCGTCACCCCGGCGGTCACGGAATTATCCGAGGCGCTGTAATTTCCGACCAGCGTGCCGCTGGGGGTGGGCAGCGAGCTTGAAGCGGTGGTGTTGACGCTCCCGCCCGGGGTGAAGACATGACCATAAGCGAGCTGGAAGGTCGTCGCCGGGGTGAGCTTATATTGCGCGCCGACGCCAATATCGTAATGGTTGGCATCGGGCACGCGCGAGGTGCGGTTGCTGTCCGTCACCGGCGACTGGTCGAAGGCAAAGCCCGCCTGCAGCATCAGCCGTTCGGTGAGCTGATAATTCGCGCCGACGCCGGCGAACCAGGTATTATGCCAGTTCTCGTTGATCACCGTGCCCGGCGCGCCATTGCTCGGGGTAATATGCAGGCTGTTGAACAGCGCCCAATGTGTCCATTGCAGGCTGCCCATCAGCGCCAGCCGGTCATTCACCTGATGATAGATGCCAACCCCGATCGAATCCGGCAGGGTGATGGAGGTGGTCGCACGGCTGTTTTCCGCCCCCAGCAGCGCCACCGTCGCCGGGCTCAGCGCGGAATAGATCGGCGGGGTGGAGATGCTCTGGGTGCCGGTGATGTTGTGGCGGATGCGCGAATGATAATCCACGCCAATGCGCGTCGCGTCATCGAGCTGATACATCATACCGATATTATAGCCGACGCCAAGATCGCTGCCATGCACATCGGCGAACGGATCCTGCCCGGTGGCGGCACTCAGCACCGGCACGTTCAGCGCCTGGGTGAGGCGGGCATTGAAATACTCGAACACCGGCCCGCCGCCGATGGAGAAATGGTTGTTCACCTTATAGGAAATTGACGGGCTGAAATCGATGCCGGTGATGCTGGAGACCAGGCTCTGATAGCGGCCGACGAAATTGGTGGGGTAGGAGGTGCGCTCGCCATACGGGTTGGTGACGGAGAAGCCCACCCGCCAATCCGGCCCCAGCACCAGCACGCCGAACATCGCGCCCGAGGCCGCCGGGGTGACGGCATTGCCGCCCTGCACGCCGCTCACCTTGCCGCCGGTCAGCGGGTCGGTGTTATAGCCGCTGAAGCTGGCGGACGGGCCGATATAGCTGACATTGCCGTCGATCTCGTCCTGGTTCAGCAGCGCCATGCCGGCCGGGTTGGTCCAGGCGGTGGAGGCGTCATAGGCTTTCGCCTCGCCGCCGACAAAGGCGTTCCCCAGCCAGTCGGCGGAGCCCTCACGCAGGCCAAAGCCGGAGGCCCGCGCCGCGGGCGCCGCGGCCAGGGCGCACAAGGCGCTCGCCGCCAGAAGATAAGATCTGATCGCTGTTGTTTTTTTCATGATACCGCTTTCCTCCTCAGCTTTCTTTCTAGGGCCAGGTCCCGTGTGCGTCTTTGCCGTCACGCCGCGTCTTTGTTGTTGAATAGAGTCGTTACCTGACGTATTGTGTATGTTAAATACCAAAAAGGGATGGAAATGCAAGCATTCACTTTCCGCCGCCTGGCGATTTTTCTTCCGGCGCTCGCCGCCGGGGCGCTGTGGGGCGCCCCGGCCAGCGCGCAGCCCTCGCCGCAAGGCTGGTGGCTGGACCAGACCGGCAAGGCCGGCATCGAGATCGCGCCATGCGGCGCTGATCTCTGTGGCAAAATCGAATGGCTGCGCGCGCCGCTGGATGCGCAGGGCAAGCCCAAGACCGATATTCACAACAGCGATGCCGCGCTGCAAAGCCGCCCGCTCTGCGGCCTGCCGATTCTCGGCCGCTTCACCCCGGATGGGCCGGACAGTTGGAAGGGAGGCTGGATCTACGATCCCGAAAACGGCAAAACCTATAAATCGGTGATGCATCTGGCCGCCGACGGCACGCTGCATGTGCGCGGCTATGTCGGCATCCCGCTGCTCGGCCGGTCCGAAACCTGGACCCGCCTGCCGGCTCCGCCCACCCCGTGCGCGGGAGCTTGAGCATGCTGCACTTCGATAGCCGCCACGGAAGCATCCCCGCGGTGCCGGTGCATGCGCTGCTGGAGCGCGCCGTGGCGCAATGGCCGCAGATCACCGCCTTGGATTTTCTCGGCAAACGCACGAGCTATGCCGAGCTTGGCCGGCTGGTGGCGCGCGCCGCCGCCGGGTTTCAGCGTCTGGGGGTGGAGAAGGGCACGCGTGTCGCGCTCTGCCTGCCGAACACGCCCTATTATGTCATCTGCTATTTCGCCATCCTGCAGGTGGGCGGCATCGTGGTGAATCTCAGCCCGCTTTATGTCGAGCGCGAGCTGCGGCATTTTCTGAAAGATAGCGGCGCGCGTATCGCTGTCACGCTGGATGTCGCTGAGCTGTATAACAAATTCGCGCCCATCGTCGCCGATGGCGGGCTGGACCATCTCATCGTCGGCTCGATGCTGGAGAGCCTGGATGTCGTCAAACGCTGCGGCTTCTGGCTGACCCGGCGCAAGAGCCTGGCGCGGCTGCCGGCGGATGCGCGGGTGGTGCGCTTTGCCGCGCTGGGGGCGGGAGCGGGAGCGCCGCGCCCGGTGCCGTGCGATCCGCAGCGTGACATCGCGGTGCTGCAATATACCGGCGGCACCACCGGCATTCCGAAAGCGGCGATGCTCAGCCACGCCAATCTCTCCGCCAATTGCGCCCAGGTGGATCGCCGCCTGCCAGAGATCGAGGCCGGTGCTGGCATGCTCACGCTGGTGCCGCTTTTCCACGTGCTGGCGATGACGGTGGCGATGAATCTCTCGGTGCTGCTCGGCCTCACCATGATCCTGTTGCCGCGCTATGACAAAGCCTTGCTGCGCAAGACGCTGGCGCGCACCCGCCCGCTCTTCTTCCCCGGAGTCCCCACGATTTACGCCAATATCAACGAGGCGGCGGCGAAGGAGAAATGGGAGCTGGCCTCCATCCGCTTCTGCGTCTCCGGCGCGGCGCCGCTGCCGGCTGAAATCCGCACCCAGTTCGAGGCGCTGACCGGCTGTCAGCTGGTCGAGGGGTACGGGCTTTCCGAGGCCTCGCCGGTGGTCGCCTGCAATATTTTCGGCGCGGTGCGCGATGGCTCCATCGGCCTGCCGGTGGAGGGAACCATTGTCGAAATTCGTGGGCTGGACGATCCGTCCCGTGTGCTGGCCCCTGGCGAGTTGGGCGAGGTCTGCGTGCGCGGCCCGCAAGTGATGCTGGGCTATTGGAATCGCCCGGACGAGACCGCGAAGGTGATGGTGGAGGGGGCGCTGCGCACCGGCGATGTCGGCTATATCGACGCGGATGGCTATATCTTCCTGGTCGACCGGATCAAGGATCTGATCATCTCCGGCGGCTATAACGTCTATCCGCGCATGGTCGAGGAAGCGCTCTACCGGCACCCGGCGGTGCATGAGGCCGTGGTGATCGGTATTCCCGACGCCAGGCGCGGCCAGGTGCCGAAAGCCTATGTGACGCTGCATGAGGGGGCCAGCGTCACCGAGGCGGAGCTGCAGGCCTTCCTGGAGGAGCATCTCTCCCCGGTGGAACGGCCCAAGCGCATCGAGTTCCGTGCCAGCCTGCCGAAAACCGTGGTCGGCAAGCTCTCGCGCAAGGATCTGGTGGCGGAGGAGCAGGCCGCCATGGCACAGGCCAAGGCCGCGTCATGAATCTGATCTTCCGGCTGCTATGCGTCGTCTTCGGGGCCTGGCGCGGGCAGGGGCTTGGCGTCACGGATGTCTCGCGCCTGCGCTTCAGGGTCTGGCCGCTGGATCTGGACCTCAATCTGCATCTCACCAATTCCCGCTATCTGGCGCTGATGGATCTCGGCCGTACGGATCTGATCCTGCGCGCCGGCGTGTGGCGGGCGATGCGCGCGCAGCGTCTGGGGGTGGTGTTGGGCGGCTCCGCCTTGCGCTTTCGCCGCCCACTCGCCCCTTTCGCGCGCTTCACGCTGGAGACGCGTCTGCTCGGCTGGGATGAGCGCTGGATGTATGTGGAGCAGGTTTTCATCGGGCCGGAGGGCATCGCCTGCAAGGCGGCGATGCGCGCCGGCTTCGTGAAAGCCGGCAAGCTGGTGCCCCCGGGCCCGGTGCTGGCCGGGCTGCGCCCCGGCGCGGCGGATTACGGGCCGCCCGCCCCCAGCTGGGCCTTGGATTGGGCGGCTCTGGAGGCGCAATTCGCGGGGTGAGGTTGTGCCCGCCGCATGGCCGGCGGAATGTACGGGCTGGTCCAAACCGCCTAATAAAGCCGCGCCATGACCGCCCCCAAGCCGACCCCGGATAGCCTGACCAAAGGCCAGCGCACCATCCGAATCCTGCCCGTCGCCCTGCTCAACGCCATCAATTATCTGTTGATCGGCCTGCCGCTGGCGGTGTTTCCGAGCCTGGTGCATTTCAAATTGGGCTATAGCGCGGCGTTGGCCGGGGCCATCATCAGCCTGCAATATGCCGCAACGCTGGTCAGCCGCTCGCTGGCCGGGCGAATTTCGGACACCAGGGGCGCGAAGACCATCGTCATCTGCGGGCTGGTTTTTGGCGCGCTGAACGGGCTTTGCATTCTCATTGCCAGCGTCTGCCACACGCCGCTGGTGATCCTGCTCTGGCTGGGGGTGAGCCGGCTGCTGCTGGGCATTGCCGAGAGCGGCACCGGGACGGGCTGCGTCACCTGGAATATCGGCCGGGTTGGAAGTGCCGCCACCGCCGAGGTGATCTCCTGGAACGGCGTCTCCTCCTATGGCGGTATCGCCGCGGGGGCGCCCTTGGGCGTGTTGCTGGCAGGCTGGGGCGGGCTGCATCTGCTCGGCGCGGTGGCGGTGGTGCTGCCGCTGATCGGCCTCTATTTCGCCCGCAGGATCGACGCCGTGCCGCCTCTGGTGGGCGCAATGCGAATGAGCGCCTGGCGCGTGGTCCGGCAGATGACCCCTTACGGGCTGGCGCTGGCCGGCGGTTCTTTCGGCTTTGGCATCATCGTCGCCTTCATGGCGCTCTATTACGTCGCCCATGGCTGGGAGGGCGCATCGCTGGCGCTCACGGCTTTCGGGGTCAGCTTCGTGCTGGTGCGCATTGTCCTGGCCGGGGCGATCGGCCGGTTCGGCGGTTTTCGCGCGGCTCTGGTCTCATTCGTGGTGGAGGCGGTGGGGCTGGCGCTGATCTGGCTGGCCCCGGCGCCGCTGATCGCGCTGCTCGGCGCATCGCTGGCGGGGTTCGGCTTCTCGCTGGTGTTTCCGGCCTTGGCGGTGGAGGCGCTGCACCCCGTCGCCGCCGGCAGCCGCGGGGCGGCGATTAGCATCTATACCGTGTTCATGGATATCGCGATGGGCCTTACCGGCCCGCTGGCCGGGCTGGTGGCGGCGCGGCTGGGCTATCCGACGGTGTTCCTGCTCGGGCTGCTGGTTGTGCTGGGCGCGCTGACGCTGACCTGGAAGCTGCGCCAGGCGGTGCTGATGAAAGGCATCGGCTAAAATTAGCAAAAGTTTTTTGGTGCCGCTTTTTTTCAAAAAAGCGGCGAAAGACGTCTGGGCGGTGGCAAGGACGGTGCCATCGCCCCAGACGTTTGGGGGGGATTGCTCAAGGCGTCACCGCCACCGCCGGCGCCCGCGGAACGGCCTGCGGCGCGGCAAGCCGGTTGCGGATCTCCTGCGCCCGCAGCACCGGCATATAGCAAGGCCGCTCGATATAGCGCCCGGCCCCGCGCTCAGCCCGCAAATCCCCCTCGCTATACACCAGCTTCCCCGCCGCGATGGTGTGGCGCGCCAGCCCGGTCACCTGCATCCCCTCATACACATTCACATCCACCTGCTGATGCTGGGTCTTCGCCGAGATCACCCGGCTCGCCTTCGGGTCCCACACCACCAGATCCGCATCCGCCCCCACTGAAACCGCGCCCTTGCGCGGATAGATGTTGAAAATCTGCGCCGTATTGGTAGAGGTGACGCGCACGAATTCCTGCGGTGTGAGCCGCCCGCTGCCGACGCCGTGATGCCAGAGCACGCTCATCCGGTCCTCGATGCCGCCGGTACCGTTGGGAATCGCGGTGAAATTCTCCCGCCCCGCCGCCTTCTGCACGGCGCGAAAACAGCAATGATCCGTCGCCGTGGTCTGCAACTGCCCGGAGGCCAGGCCCGCCCATAGCGCCTTTTGATGATGTTTGGGCCGAAAAGGCGGGCTCATCACATGGGCGGCGGCAAAATCCCAGTCCGGGTTCTGATACACGCTCTCATCCACCACCAGATGCTGCGCCAGCACCTCGCCATAGACGCGCTGCCCCGCCGCCCGCGCCCTTGCGATCGCGTTCGTCGCCTCCGCCGTGGAGACATGTACGATATAAACCGGCACGCCGAGCACATTGGCGATCGCAATCGCCCGTTCCGCCGCTTCGCCCTCCACCGCCGGCGGGCGCGAGAGCGGATGCCCTTCCGGCCCGGTAACGCCCTGGGCCAGCAGGCTGCGCTGTAGGTGATACACCGCCTCGCCATTCTCCGCATGCACGGTGGGAATCGCCCCCAGTTCCAGCGCCCGGGAAAAACTGTTCAGCAGCACATGGTCATCCGCCATGATGGCGCCCTTATAGGCCATGAAATGCTTGAAGCTGTTCACCCCATGCGCGCGCGCCAGAATGCCCATCTCCTCGGCCACGCGCTCGGACCATGAGGTGATGGCGACGTGAAAGGCGTAATCCGAACAGGATTTCTCCGCCCAGCGCCGCGAGGTTTTGAAAACCTCCAGCGGCGAGTCATTTGGTCCCGGTATGGCGAAATCGATAATCATCGTGGTGCCGCCGGCTAGTCCGGCAGCGGTGCCGGAGTAGAAATCATCGGAGGCGGTGGTGCCCATGAAGGGCAGCTCCATATGGGTGTGCGGGTCGATCCCACCCGGAATCACGTAGGCTTCCCCGGCCTCGACAATCTCGGTGCCTACGGGGGCGTCCAGCTGCTCGCCGATGGCGATGATCTTGCCGTCCGCGCACAGCACGTCGGCGCGGTGCTGATGCTCGGCGGTGAGAACCGTGCCGCCGCGAATGAGTAGGCTCATGCTCTGTGCTCCTTGAGGGGAAAATCCAGCCCGCAACCGCGCAAGGTCAGGCGCAGGATCAGGTCTTCGGCAATGGCGAAATCCTCCTCCAGCAGCGCCGCGCGCCCGAGCACGGTGCGGATTTGGGTGTCGAAATCGGCGTAGGTCTGGGTCATCGCCCAGAGCAGGAAAAACAGATGCCGCGCATCCACACGCTCCATCAGGCCATTTTCCATCCATCCTTGCAGAACCTGGGTTTTTTGCGCCACCACCCGCCGCAGCTCCTCGCCCAGATAGGAATGCAGATGCACCGCGCCGTGCAGCACTTCGTTGGCGAACACCTTGGAGGCGTAGGGGCGCGTGCGCGAGTAGGCGAGCTTCGCCTTGATATAGGCCGCCAGCGCTTGCGCCGGGGCGGCCGTCGCGGTGATGCCCTCCGCCGCATCGAGCCAAAGCCGCATGATATTCTGCAATACCGCTTTATACAGCCCTTCCTTGGTACCGAAATGATAATGCAGATTGGCCGAAGGCAGCCCCGCCGCCGCCGCCAGCGCGGACATGGTGGCCCCGCCAAACCCGGCCTGGGCAAAGACCTGCTCGGCGGCGGCGAGAATACGCTGCTCCGCCTGTTCGCTGCGCGCTTGGCGCGATTTTGCGGGTTTATGCGTCAACTGCATAAAATTTATCCTGATTTTCGCGGAATATATTTCTGTTTCGCGATCTCGATAAACAACTTGACTGTTTAATCAGCTTTGGTCAAGCTGGATTTGCGATCCAATCGGGAGCTTTCATGAGCGCCACCGAAGACTCTGTTTATAATTTGGGCGGCGGCGATATTGCCGCGTCGCGCTTGCCTGTTGCGCGGCTGGCGGAATGTTTCGCCGATGCGCATCCGTTGCTGAGCCGCGACGAGGCCGCCATTGAAGCCGCACGCTGTTATTTCTGCTACGACGCGCCCTGCATTGCCGCATGCCCGACGCGCATCGACATTCCCGGCTTCATCCGCGCCATCACAACCGATAATCTCATTGGCGCGGGCAGCAAAATTCTCGAAGCGAACATTCTCGGCGGCGCCTGCGCCCGCGTCTGCCCGACCGAGATATTGTGCGAGGGCGCCTGTGTGCGCACCGCCCAGCAGCACAAACCTGTCGAGATCGGCGCGCTGCAGCGCGTCGCCACAGATGCCGCCATGGCCCGCGCGGAGGCGGCCGGCCTGCATCCTTTCACCCGCGCGCCGTCCACCGGCAAACGCGTCGCCATCCTTGGCGCAGGCCCGGCCGGCCTCGCCTGCGCGCATGAGCTGGCCAAAGCCGGGCATGATGTCAGCATCTTTGATGCCAAGCCAAAACCCGGCGGGCTCAATGAATACGGTATCGCCGCCTACAAGATGGCGGACGATTTCGCGGCCCGCGAAGTCGCTTTCATCATCTCCATCGGCGGTATCGAGATCATTCCCAACCAGGCGCTGGGGCGCGAGCTTGATCTCGGCACGCTGCGCCGTGATTATGACGCGGTGTTTCTCGCCATCGGTCAGTCCGGGGTGAAGGCGCTCGCCATTCCCGGCGAGGCGCTGCACGGCGTGATGGATGCCGTACGCTTCATCGAAAGCCTGCGCCAATCCAGCGACAAATCGGACGTGCCGGTCGGCCGCCATGTCGTGGTGATCGGCGGCGGCAACACCGCCATCGACGCCGCCGTGCAGGCCAAGAGGCTGGGGGCGGAGCAGGTGAGCCTGGTCTATCGTCGCGGCCGCGAGGACATGTCGGCCACCTCCGTCGAGCAGGATTGGGCCCTGGTAAATGGCGTGGATTTCCGCCACTGGGCCGCCCCCGTGGCGCTGGAAGGGCAGGGGGCGGTGCAACGCATCCGCTTTGCCCGCACCAAGCTGGAAGATGGCAGGCTGGTCCTGGGTGAGGAAGGCTACATCTTGCGCGCCGACATGGTTCTGAAAGCCGTCGGCCAGAGCCTGGAGATTTGGGAAGACGAAGCGCTCCCCGCCATCCGCGCCGGGCGCATCGTGGTGAATGAAGATCTGCAAACCTCGCTGCCCGGCGTTTTCGCAGGCGGGGATTGCATTCCCGGCCAGGACCTCACCGTGCAGGCGGTGGCCGATGGCAAGCGCGCCGCGCAAAGCATCAACGTCTACATGAAAGGCGAACTTAATGGCTGATCTGCGCATCGATTTCGCCGGCATCAAGGCGCCCAACCCGTTCTGGCTCGCCTCCGCCCCGCCGACAGACAAAGCCTACAATGTCGAACGCGCCTTCAAGGCCGGCTGGGGCGGGGTGGTGTGGAAAACGCTGGGCGAGGATCCGCCGGTGGTGAATGTCAGTTCCCGCTATGGCGCCATTGGCTATAACGGCCAGCGCCTGATGGGTATGAATAATATCGAGCTGATCACGGATCGTCCTCTGCAGCTCAATCTCGATGAAATTCGCGCGGTGAAATGCAACTGGCCAGACCGCGCCGTGGTGGTCAGCCTGATGGTGCCGTGTGAGGAGGAAAGCTGGAAGCGCATCCTGCCGTTGGTGGAAGCTACAGGCGCTGACGGTATCGAACTGAATTTCGGCTGCCCGCACGGGATGAGCGAGCGCGGCATGGGGGCGGCCGTCGGCCAGGTGCCGGATTATGTCGAGATGGTCACGCGCTGGTGCAAACAATATAGCCGCATGCCGGTGATCGTGAAACTCACGCCCAACATCACCGATATTCTCAAACCCGCCGAAGCCGCCAGGCGTGGCGGCGCGGATGCCGTCAGCCTGATCAACACCATCACCTCCATCACCGGGGTCGATCTCGATAATATGGTGCCCGAGCCGACCGTCGATGGCCTCGGCACCCATGGCGGCTATTGCGGCCCGGCGGTCAAGCCGATCGCGCTGCGTATGGTCGGCGAAATCGCACGCTCTCTCCCGGGCCTGCCCATTTCCGGCATTGGCGGCATCTCAAGCTGGCGCGACGCGGCGGAGTTCCTGGCCCTGGGGGCGGGCAGTGTGCAGGTTTGCACCGCCGCCATGCATTACGGGTTTCGTATCGTTGAAGACATGATCGGCGGTCTCTCCAACTGGATGGATGAGAAGGGCTATGCGCGCATCGAAGATGTCACCGGGCGCGCGGTGAAGAATTTCGTGCATTGGAACGACCTGAATCTGGCCTGGAAAACCATCGCCAGTATCAACGCGCACGTCTGTATCGGCTGCGGGCTGTGCCATATCGCTTGCGAGGATACGGCTCATCAGGCAATCAAGCTGCAAGAGACTGGCGAGAAGAGGTTTTACGAGGTGATCGATGATGAATGTGTCGGCTGTAATCTTTGTTCGCATGTCTGCCCGGTGAGCGGCTGCATCACTATGGTGCCGCAGAAGGCTACCACGCATCTCACCTGGAAGCAGCATCCGAACAACCCGATGCGCGTGGTGGAGCCAGCCCGATGAGTACCAACCTACGCGTGGATGCCGCCCGTCTCTGGGAGACCATCATCGAGACCGCGAAAATCGGTGGCACCGAAAAAGGTGGCGTCAAACGTCTGACGCTGACGGATCTGGACGCCCAGGTCCGCCACTGGCTGATCGATAAATGCACCGCCGCGGGCTGCGTGGTTTCCTATGACGATATGGGCAACATCTTCGCCCGCCGGCCGGGTAAGGATAACAGCCTGCCGCCGATTGCCATCGGCAGCCATCTCGACACCCAGCCTACCGGCGGTAAGTTCGACGGCATTATTGGCGTGCTCGCCGGGTTGGAAGTGCTGCGCAGCCTGAACGATGCCGGCATCGAGACCAACGCCCCGATCGAGCTGATCGACTGGACCAATGAGGAAGGCGCGCGCTTCGCTCCTGCGATGCTGTCCTCCGGCGTCTTTGCAGGCGTGTTCTCCAAGGACTATGCCTATGAACGCGAGGACCGTGAGGGCCTACGCTTCGGCGATGAGCTCAAGCGCATCGGCTTCGCCGGCGAGGAAGCCTGCGGCGCCCATAAGTTGGCCGCGCATTTCGAGCTGCATATCGAACAGGGGCCGATCCTGGAAGATGAAGGTAAATCCATCGGCATCGTCACCGGCGTGCAGGGGATGCGCTGGTACGGCGTGACGGTGACGGGCATGGATTGCCATGCCGGCACCACGCCGATGCGCATGCGCCAGGATGCGCTGGTAGCCGCAGCTAAGATGATCCAGGTGGTCCAGGCCATTGCCCTGGCGCACGGGCCGGACGCGGTCTCCACCGTCGGTCTCATCGAGGCGCGGCCGAATTCCCGCAATGTCATTCCAGGTGAAGTGTTCTTCAGCATCGATTTCCGCCATCCCAACGATGAGGTCGTGGCGAAAATGGAAAAAGAGGTGAAGGACGCATTCGAGAAAATCCTGCTCGGCACTGGCATCAGCTTCATCTGCGAATGCATCTGGGATTCCCCCGCCGTGCATTTCGATGCTGATTGCATCGCCGCCGTCGAGCGCGCCAGCGCCGATCTCGGCCTCTCCGCGCGCCGCATCGTCTCCGGTGCCGGGCATGATTCCGCCTACATCGCCAAGGTCGCGCCGACGACGATGATTTTCGTGCCGTGTGAGAAAGGCATCAGCCATAACGAGGCGGAGAAGGCTGAGCCTGAACATGTCGCCGCCGGTGCGGATGTGCTGTTGCAGGCCGTGCTGGCGACGGATGCCCGTCTGGCGCAGAAACAGCCTGCATGAACCAAGAGGGTTCGATGAAGCTCCCGGCGGTCTCTGCGCGGGATCTGCGCGTTGAGTTCAAAGGCACGGTCGCACTTGAGAGGATCAGCCTGGACATCGCGCCCGGTGATTTCGTCTCCTTCATCGGCCCCTCCGGCTGCGGCAAGACCACGCTGCTGCGCGCCATCGCCGATCTCGTACAGCCGACCAGCGGCGAATTGAAGGTGAATGGCGTCAGCGCCGCCGAGGCCAGGCGCGCGCGCGCCTACGGCTACGTGTTTCAGGCGCCAGCGCTCTATGCCTGGCGCAACATTGAACGCAACGTGATGCTGCCGCTGGAAATCATGGGCCTGCCAAAGCGCGAGAGGCAGGAACGCGCCGCGCGCTATCTTGATCTGGTCGGGCTATCCGCCTTCGCGAAAAAATTTCCCTGGCAGCTCTCCGGCGGCATGCAGCAGCGCGCCTCCATCGCCCGCGCGCTCTCTTTTGAGCCCTCCTTGCTGCTGATGGACGAACCCTTCGGCGCGCTGGACGAAATCACCCGCGACGGCCTCAACCTGCATCTCCAGGACCTCTGGCGCACGACCGGCCTGACCTGCGGCTTTGTCACCCATTCCATCGACGAGGCGGTGTTCCTCTCCACCCGCATCGTCGTAATGTCGCCGCGCCCGGGCCGGATCGTTGAAATCATCGAGAGCGAACTTCCGCGCACCCGTGATCTCGCCTTGCGCGACAGTGCGGCCTTCGCCGATGTCGCGCATCGCGTGCGTGCGGCGCTGCGGGCGGGTCATTCTTATGATTAGATCCGTGCTGCCGGTCACCGTCGTCACGCTCGCCGCCTTTATCCTCTGGTACGCGGCCTCGGCTTTGGTAGGCACAACTCTCCTGCCGCGTCCGGACCAGGTGATCGGCGCGCTTGGCGACAGCGTCTTTGACTGGCCGCTTTCCTCGCCGCGTAACCTGCTTTTCCATGCTTTCATCACGGCGGAGGAGGCGTTGCTGGGCCTTGCCGTGGCGCTTGTGATCGGCGGCGTCATCGCCACGCTGATCGTGCATGTGAAAGCGCTGGATCGCTCCTTGATGCCTTGGGTCATCGCCAGCCAGACTGTGCCGGTGCTCGCCATCGCGCCGATGGTGGTGGTGGTGCTCGGCAATCTCGGCCTCTCCGGTCTGGTCCCGAAAGTCGCCATCGCCGCCTACCTGGCGTTCTTTCCCATCGTCGTCGGGCTGGTGAAAGGCATGCGCGCCCCGGAGACAATCCAGTTCGAGCTGCTGCAAACCTACTCGGCGCGCGAATCCGAGATCTTCTCCAAGCTGCGCCTGCCGGCCTCCGTGGCCTTCCTGTTTCCCGCCTTGCGCGTCTCCGCGGCGCTGGCGGTGATGGGTGCCATTGTCGCTGAATTGCCGACCGGCGCGCAGGCCGGGCTCGGTTCGCGCCTGCTCGCCGGCAGTTATTACGGGCAGACCCTGATGGTCTGGTCCGCGCTGCTGGCGGCGTCCTTGCTCTCGGCCCTCATCCTCGGAATCCTCTCGCTTCTGGAAGCGGGCCTACGCTGGCAGCGCGGGGGTAGGTTGTGAAATATCTGCTGCTTTCCATCATCTTCACCATCATCGCGTTCTTCTCCATGGCCGCCAGTGTGCGCCGGGAGAGCTTCGCCGCCCGCCTTGCCACCCCTGCCATCTTCGGTCTCTGGCTGCTCTGGCTCTGGCAGGCGCTGGTGAAGGGGTTCGCCGTTCCCGCGATTCTGCTGCCCGCCCCCAGCGCCATCTTTCTCGCCCTGTGCGCAAATGCCGGCATGCTGGCGGCGGATTTCGTGCAGACCGTGCTGCGCTCCGTGCTGCCCGGCTATATCATCGGCTGCGCCGTCGGCTTCCTGCTGGCCCTGGCCATCGATCGTTCGGATTTTCTCAAGCGCGGCCTGATGCCGTTGGGAAACCTCGTCTCCGCGATGCCGATCATCGGCATCGCGCCGATCGCGGTGATGTGGTTTGGCTTTGGCTGGCAATCCAAAGCCGCCGTGGTGGCAGCGATGACGATTTTTCCCATGCTGGTCAACACCACGGCGGGGTTGAATGAAGCCAGTGTTCTGGAGCGGGAGTTGCTGCTGAGCTACGCCGCCTCTTACCCGGTCACGCTGCTCAAGCTGCGCCTCCCCGCCGCCCTGCCGCATATCTTCGCGGCGCTGAAGCTCAACTCCACCCTGGCGCTGATCGGCGCGGTGGTGGCGGAGTTTTTCGGCTCGCCGATCCTTGGTCTCGGCTTTCGCATTTCCACTGAAGCCGCCAGCCTCAATCTGGACATCGTCTGGGCCGCCATTCTCATCGTCGCGCTCACCGGCTCGCTCTCTTTCGCCGCCCTGGCGCTGCTGGAGCGGGCGGTGACCTTCTGGCATCCATCCTACCGCAACCCGAACTGAAAAAACCCTAAAGGAGAGGCTGAAGATCATGAAGAAGACCCTGGCCTGGATGTTGGCGCTGGCCCCGTCGCTCGGTTTCGCATCCGCCGCCTCGGCCGCGGATCATCTGACATTGCAGCTGAAATGGGTGACGCAAGCCCAGTTCGCCGGCTATTACGTCGCCCAGGCCAAGGGGTTTTACAAGGATGCCGGGCTGGAGGTGACCATCAAGCCCGGCGGCCCGGACATCAACCCCTCCCAGGTCATCGCCGCCGGCGGTGCCGATGTGATCGTGGATTGGATGCCGGACGCGCTGGCCGCGCGCGAGAAAGGCGTGCCGCTCGTCAACATCGCCCAAATTTTCCAGAAATCCGGCCTGGAACTCACCTGCCGCAAGGATAGCGGTGTCACCTCGCCGAAGGATTTTAAAGGCAAAACCTTGGGCGTTTGGTTTGCCGGCAACCAATATCCCTTCCTCGCCTGGATGGGTAAGCTCGGCTACACCACCTCCGGCGCCAACCCGGATGTGAAGGTGCTCAAGCAGGGATTCAACGTGCAGCCGCTGCTGCAGAAGCAGGCTGCTTGCATTTCCACGATGAACTATAATGAATATTGGCAGCTGATCGAAGCCGGGATGAAGCCGGATCAGCTCGTCGTCTTCAAATATCAGAATGAAGGCGTGGCGATGCTCGAAGACGGGCTCTACACCACCGATGCCGAGCTGGCCAATCCGCAGAAAGCCGCCGACCTCGCGAAATTCGTGAAAGCCACGATGCAGGGCTGGGATTATGCCGCTTCGCACCAGGCCGAGGCGGTGAAGATCGTGATGGATAACGACACCGCCGGGGTGCTGGATGCGGCGCATCAGACCAGGATGATGGGCTCCGTCGCCACGCTGCTCACTGACGGCAAGGACAAGGACGGCTATCTCGACCCCGCCGCCTATCAGCGCACGGTCAGCGTGCTGATGGCGGACAAGACCGACCCGGTGATCACCAAACAGCCGGAAGGCGCCTACACGCATAAAATCTACGACGCCGCCTACGGCATCAAGGAGTAACTATCCTCTCGGCTCAATCCCGCGAAGCAAGATATCCACCAGCTTCGCGGCGAGTTGCTCCGGCGGCAGATCGCCTTCGGCCTCCTGCCAGCGCGCCGTCCAGTTTAGCGCGCCGGCCAGGCCAAAGGCGGTCAGCTTCACATCGCTGATCCGCGCCGAGCCATCATCTGCCGCCGCTTGCAGAAACCGCCGCAGCGCCTCGTCGATTTCGCGTTTCAGCGCGCGGAACTGCGCGCGGCTTTCCGGCGCCAGCACCTCGTCCCCGGTGCGGATCACGCAGCGCCCGAAATCATCCATGATCACCTGCGCATAGATGCACAGGAACAATTTCAGCCGCTCAAGCCCATTGCCTTGCAGCGCTTCGGCCTGCTGCACCGCCTCGCGCAGCCGGCCGATGCCAAGCCGCAGACATTCGAACAGCACCTGCTCCTTCGCCCCCAGATAATGATAGATCAGCGGCTTGGAGATGCCGAGGCTGGCGGCGACATCGTCGAGCGAGGTGGTGTGGTAGCCGCGCTCATTGAACATCCGCACCGCCGCCCGCAGCACAGCATCGCGCTTGGCCGCGCGCTCCTGCTCGCGCTCGCGCGCATTGCGGAAAGGGGGGATCGCGGGCGCACTCTTATCCATCACATCCAGGCTTCATCTTGACGCGGACAATGAAGCATGGAACCTACGCGTTAGTAAATAATATACCAAGAGGTTTGTTCATGAACCCGCCGCCGCTGCTCTTTACCCGCGAAAGCGGGCTGGCCCGCATCACCCTCAACCGCCCAGACGCGGCCAATACGCTGAACCCCGAGATGTCCCGCGCTCTGTTCGACGCCGCCATCGAGTGCGATGAGGATGCCGCCATCCGCGCCGTGCTGCTCACCGGCAATGGTCCGCTCTTCTGCGGCGGCGGCGATATTCACGGCTTCGCCGCGGCGGGGGCGCGGGTCTCGCATCTGGCCAAGGAGATGACGACCATCCTGCATGGCGCCGTCTCCCGCCTGGCGCGCATGGGCAAGCCGCTGGTTGTGGCGGTGAACGGCCCGGCGGCGGGGGCGGGGCTGTCGCTCGCCATGCTGGGGGATATCGTTATCGCGGCGCCCACCGCGCATTTCACAGTCGCCTATACCGCCATCGGGCTGACGCCGGATCTGGGGGCGAGCTGGTTGCTGCCGCGCCTGGTCGGGCTGCGCCGGGCCCAGGAGCTGGCGCTCACGAACCGGCGCGTGGGCGCCCAGGAAGCCGCCGCCATCGGGCTGATCACCCGCGTCGCCGATGATCCGCAGGCCGAGGCGCTGACGGTGGCGCAGAGGCTGGCCCAGGGGCCGGGTGCGGCGCTGGCCGGCACCAGGGCGCTGCTGGCGCGCAGCCTTGCCACCGGGCTGGAGGAGCAGATGGAATGGGAAGCCCGCGCCATCGCCACCGCTTTGCGCGGCCAGGAAGGGCAGGAGGGCATTGCAGCCTTTCTGGCCAAGCGGGCGCCGGATTTTTCACAACCATGCTAGGCTCACGCTACCACAAGGAAGGACGTCAAAATCATGGCCTATGAGACGCTGATCGTCGAACAGCATGGCGCGGTGACGCTGGTCACCCTCAACCGCCCGAAGGCGCTGAATGCGCTCAACGCCCAGCTGCTGGCGGATCTCGAAGCCGCCTTCGCGGCGTTCGAGGCGGATGCAGGGCAGGGCTGCCTCGTCCTCACCGGCTCCGAGAAGGCCTTTGCCGCCGGGGCGGATATCAAGGAGATGCAGGCCCAGGGCTTCGCCGACATGTACGGGCCGGACAAATTCGCCGGCTATGACCGCATGCTGCGCGCCACCACCAAGCCCTGGATCGCCGCCGTCTCTGGCTATGCGCTGGGCGGGGGCTGCGAGCTGGCGATGATGGCGGATTATATCCTCGCCGCCGATACCGCGAAATTCGGCCAGCCGGAGATCACGCTCGGCACCGCGCCGGGCATGGGTGGCTCGCAGCGCCTTACCCGCGCCGTCGGCAAGGCCAAGGCGATGCAGATGTGCCTCACCGGCCGGATGATGGGGGCCGAGGAAGCCGAGCGCGCCGGGCTGGTGGCCGAGATCGTCCCGGCGGCGAAGCTGATCGAAACCGCGCTGGCCCAGGCCGCGACCATCGCCGGGCTCGGCCCGCTGGCGGTGAAGGCGAACAAGGAGCTGGTCAATGCCGCGTTCGAGACCAGCCTGTCGGAAGGGGTGCGCTTTGAGAGGCGCATGTTCTTCGGCCTGGCGTCGAGCCAGGACAAGCAGGAAGGCATGGCGGCGTTCATCGAAAAGCGCAAGGCGAGCTGGACGGGTAAGTAAAACCTCCCCTGTAAAAAACGCAAAAGTTTTTTGCGCCGCTTTTTTACAAAAAAGCGGCAAAAACCTTGGAGTTTTTGCAAAGGCGCCGCCAAGCCCGAAGTTTTTATCTCGACGCTGGCGCGTCAACCTCAACATATATTGCTTAGCCAGCTTCCTTCGCCGCCTCCGCGCGCCAATAAGCCAGCGTCGCGGCGAGGGTTTCGCGCATGGCGCGCTGCGGCGCCCAGTTCAGCCGCGCTTTGGCCCGGCTGGCATCGATCAGCGTATAGCGGATCTCGCCCTGGCGCTGGCGCGCCGCATCCGGCTGCACGGAGATTTCCACGCGCGCCATGCTCAGCAGCATCTCCAGCAGCGTGCCGATGCGCTGCGGCTTGCCGCTGGCGATGTTCAGCACCTCCTTGGGCGCGAAGTCCGGCAAGGCGCAGGCTGCCGTGTAGGCCGTGCAGATATCGTGAACATCCAGGAAATCCCGCCAGCTATCGAGATTTCCCGTCTTCAGCACCGGCGGCTGCAGCCGCGCCTCGATCCGCGCGATCTGCCGGGCGAAGGCCGGCACCACGAAATCCGGCAGCTGCCCGGGCCCGGTATGGTTGCCGACGCGCAGGCGCAGCAGCTTCAGCCCCGGCAGGGCGGCCAGCGCCTCTTCGGCATTGGCCTTGCTCAGCGCGTAGGGCCCTACCGGCTCGGGCACCGTCGCCTCCGTCACCGCCTCGCCAGCGATGCAGGCGCGGCCATAGACTTCCGTGCTGGAGACGAAGATGAAGCGGCAGGCGGGCGCATGCGCCAGAACTGCCTCGGCGAGATTGAGGCTCCCCAGCACATTCACCGCGAAGGTACGCTCCGGGTGGGCGGCGGCATGGCGGAGCGAGGAAATGCCCGCCAGATGCAGCAAAATATCCGGCTGCGCCGTTGCGATCAGCGCCTCGATGGCCTTCTGGTCGGTAATGTCGAGCGAGGGGGCGAGCAATTCCAGATGCGGCGCGTCCTGGCGCAGATGCGCCAGCAGATGCCGTCCGGCGAAACCGCTGGCGCCAGTGATCAGCAGCCTGGTCATGCGGCGCGCGACAGGCGGTGCAGATCGGCCTCCACCATCTCAGCCGCCAGCGCCTCCAGCCCGACCTGCGGCGCCCAGCCCAGCGCCTGATGCGCCTTGGCCGCGTCGCCGCACAGGCAATCCACCTCCGCCGGTCGGAAAAAAGCCGGATTCACCCGTACATGATCCCGGTAATCCAGCCCGGCATGGCGAAAAGCGATCTCGCAGAACGATCGGATGCTCACGCTGCGTCCGGTTGCAATGACATAATCTCCCGGACTTTCCTGCTGCATCATCAGCCACATCGCTTTCACATAATCGCGGGCATGTCCCCAGTCCCGTGTCGCTTCAAGATTGCCTAGCTCAAGCCCTTGATTCAAGCCCAGCTTGATCCCTGCCACGGCATTTGTAATCTTTCGGGTAACGAATTCCATGCCACGCAAAGGGCTCTCATGGTTGAATAAAATGCCGGAAGAGGCGTGCAGCCCGAAGCTTTCGCGATAATTCACGGTGATCCAGTGCCCGGCCAGCTTCGCCACCGCGTAGGGGCTGCGCGGATAGAACGGCGTGGTTTCGCTCTGCAGCGGCGCCTGCGCCTTGCCGAACATCTCCGAGGACGAGGCCTGATAAAACCGCACCGGCAGGTTGGATAGCCGGACCGCCTCCAGCAGGTTGAACACCCCCATGCCGGTCACCTCACCGGTGAGAATCGGCTGCTGCCATGAGAGCGCGACAAAGCTCTGCGCGCCGAGATTATAAACCTCATCGGGACGCACCCGGGTCAGCACCCGCAGCAAGCTGGAGAGGTCGGTCAGATCCCCGTCCAGAATCTCCACCTCGTCCGCGATGCCCAGCCAACGCAACCGCGCACGCGCCTGGTCAGGGTTTGAACAGCGCCGCGCCATGCCGGCGACATGATAGCCCTTCTCCAGCAGCAGCTGCGCCAGATAGGCGCCGTCCTGCCCGGAGATGCCGGTGATCAGGGCGGTTTTCATCGGCGGTCGGCAAGCGAGCAGGGTGGGAGCATGTCGAGCCTCTTCATCTTCTGGCGGTCATGGGCCTGTAGGTATGATGCAACCATAGGTTAGCGGCTTTATCAATCGTTCCGCTTTCGGATTTTTTTGACCGGGATCAAGGACGCGGCGATTGGGGCGACGCTATTGCTGGTTTAACGCAATAAGGGGAGTGGCCATGCCTACTCATTTGAACACGCTGATCGTCCTGGCCGACGCTGAACATGCGCGGTTCGTGCGGCCCGAACCGGAGGATAACAGCCTGTATTCGAGCGCGCGCGCCGCGCCGCGGGGCGGCGCGCCCGGCGCGCGTGACGACGCCCATGCCCGCGCCCGCGAAATATTGCCGATCTGGGTGGCGACCGAGCTGAACCAGCAGGTGGCGCTTTATGACCAGCTTTATATCGCGGCACCGGCGCACACGCTGAACAGGATCCGCCTGCATCTCGGCAAGGCCGCGCAAGCCAAGTTGCGGGAGGTTTTGGATAAGGATCTGACCTGGCTGCAGGATCACGAGCTCTGGCCGCATCTGCGCCAATGGCTGTGCCCGGTCTATGGCGCGCGGCTGCCGACATGAACAGGTTTCAAGCCACCCGTCACATTGCGCTGGTTTCATCCGGCCAGGGTCAGGGCCAAGTGGATGTCCGATAGTTTCGGAGATCAATCATGGCCAAGACCCAAGAGAGCGGCAATTATTTCCTGCGCGACATGAACGTGCTACGCGCCCAGGCGCAGCAATCCATCGCGGATGGCGCGGTGACGCCGGATTACAAAAACCCCACGCGCGCCATCGAACTTCTGCAGGGCGCGCTGGCGACGGAAATCGTCTGTGTGCTGCGCTACACGATGAACTCGATCTCCGTTTCCGGCATTACCTCCAAGAGCGTCGGCGAGGAATTCGCGGAGCATGCGGCGGAGGAGCGTGAGCATATGGAGCGCATCGCCGAGCGGATCGACCAGCTCGGCGGCACGCCGAATTTCAATCCCGAGGGCCTGGCCTCGCGCTCGGCCACGGAATATGGCCATGCCGAGACGTTGACCGAGATGGTGAAGGGCAATCTCGTCGCCGAACGCGTGGCGATCGAGCATTATCGTGATCTGATCAAATATTTCAGCGAGGCGGGCGATCCGTCCACCCGTTCGATGCTGGAAGAGATACTGGCGGATGAGGAAGACCACGCCACCGACATGCTTGATCTGCTGGAAGACGGCGATGTCCGGCCCGTCGTGAAGGAGTAAGCCCCAAAGTTTTGGGTGTGGGAGCTTTCCAAAAAGCTCCCACGACTTACCCGGCTTTCACCCAGCCACTATCTTCCTGTTTCCAGTAGGCCAGCGCATGCCCCGCCGCCTTTTCCGCCTTCCAGCGGGCACGCGCGGCCAGCACCTGTGCCTCGTCATTGCCATCGAACAGATCGAACGCCCGGACAAACCCCTCCACCGGCGCTTCCACCCCGCCGACGCGAAACAGAAACCGCGCCCCGGCGGGGTTTTGCATGTTCGTGGTCAGGAAAATCGGCTGCAGCTCCGGGTAGGGTGACTGCGCGGTGCCATGCGGCAGCCAGTCAGGGTTCTGCGCCTGCCAGAGCGCATCATCCAGCGCCGCCATCATCGTCTCATCCGGACAGGCCACCAGCGCCTTCTCGCCCGCCGCCAGCGTGCGCCCGAGCAGCGCCGGCAGCGCCTGGGCCAACCCCGTGCGGGTGAGGTGATAGAAGCCGATCTCGGCCAAGTTACAGCCCCAGCGCCTTGCTCACGCTGGCCGCCAGCTGCCGGAACGCCCCGGCCACCTTGCCGTTCTCATCCGAGGCCACCACCGGCTTGCCCTCGTCGCCCGCCTCGCGCACCGCGATCTCCAACGGAATCTCGCCAAGGAACGGCACGCCGATCCGCTCCGCCTCGCGCTCCGCCCCGCCATGGCCGAAAATCTCCGCCCGATGCCCGCAGGACGGGCAGCAGAAGAAGGACATATTCTCCACCACGCCCAGCACCTTGATGCCGACCTGCTCGAACATCTGCACGCCGCGCCGCGCATCCAGCAGCGCCAGATCCTGCGGGGTGGAGACGATCACCGCGCCCGAGGGCTTGGCCTTCTGCGCCAAAGTCAGCTGTGCATCGCCGGTGCCGGGCGGCATGTCGACCACCAGAATATCCAAAGCGCCCCACTCCACCTGGCCCAGCATCTGGTTCAGCGCGCCCATCACCATCGGGCCGCGCCAGATCATCGCCTTGTCCTCGGGCACCAGATAGCCGATCGACATCGACTTCACCCCCCAGGCTTGCAGCGTCTGGATCCGCCCGTCGCGCACCGGCGGCTTGGTCGCCAGCCCCAGCATTTTCGGCAAGGAGGGGCCGTAAATATCAGCATCCAGCAGCCCCACCTTCAGCCCGCGCTGGGCCAGCGAAACCGCCAGATTGACCGCGACGGTGGATTTGCCGACCCCGCCTTTGCCCGAGGCCACGGCCACCACATGCTTCACCTCCGGCAGCACAGGCGGCTCGGCGGCGGGAGCCGGGGCCGGGGCCGCATGCGCGGTGAGCACCACGGTCGCGGATTTCACCCCCTTCAGCCCTTTCAGCCTGGCCTCGATCTCGCGGCGCAGCCCTTCCAGCCCCGCCGCTTCCTCGCGGGCGGCACGCAGGCTCACCTGCACCAGCCCGTCCTGAACATGCACACCGTCGATGCGGTTCTCGATTTTGAAGGGCGCGAGGGCCGCGCGAATCTCTGCTTCGGTCATGCCCTAGAGATAGTCGCTGTCGCCCCTCTTGCGAAGATCGCCCGCCGCCGCCACTCTTGGCGGCATGAAGTTTCTGGCGCGTCCGCTCCCTGCCTTGTTTCTGCTCGCCGGCATGGCCGCGCATGCCGCCCCGCCCAGCCTGGCGCCGACCGACACCCAGGCCCTGCCGCCGCCGCTGGCGGATCTGGCTGCCAAGGTCGGCCCTGCCGTGGTCTCCATCGCCTCGATGGCGCCGGTCTCCGCCACGCCGCCCGCCGCGGGCGATAATGGCGATAATGGCGATAATAACGACGATGGCAGCGATGGCGGCGACGGCAATACCGGCTTCCACCCCGCCGCCGACACCAAGAACGCCGCCGATGGCGGGGTGGTGCCGCCGCCGAAAACCATCGAATCGCTGGGCTCGGGCTTCGTCTTCGACCCCGCCGGCTATATTCTCACCAATCATCACGTGGTGAATGGTGCCAGCAACGTCACCGTCACCTTCCCGGACGGCACGGTCTATCCCGCCATCATCGCCGGCGTGGATAAGGATGCCGATCTCGCGGTGCTGAAAATCAATGCCGGGCATCCGCTGCCCTATGTGCCGTTCGGCAATTCCGCGCAGATGCGGGTGGGGGATTGGGTGCTGGCCATCGGCAACCCGTTCGGCATGCCCAATTCCAACACTGCCGGCATCATCAGCGCCCTGCACCGGCAGATCGGCGACACCAAGTTCGACGATTTCATCCAGACCGACGCCGCCATCAACAAGGGCAATTCCGGCGGGCCGCTGTTCAATCTGCAGGGTCAGGTGATCGGGGTGAATTCCGCGATCTATTCACCCTCCGGCACCTCGGATGGCATCGGCTTCTCCATCCCCTCGGCGATGGCCGAGCCGGTGGCCGAGGCACTGGCCCATGACGGCAAGATGCAGCGCGGCTGGCTGGGCGTGGCTGTGGAGGATCTGACTCCGCAGATCCAGACGGCGCTGAAACTCTCCTCCACCAAGGGCGTGCTGGTCGGCGCGGTGGACCCGCATTCCCCCGCCGCCGGCAAGCTGCGGCCCGGCGACGTGATCACCGCCATCAGCGCCGCCGCGATCGACGATCCCCAGGCGCTGACCATCCGCATCGCCGAGTTCCAGACCGGGCAGAGTGTGAGCGTGGATTATGTGCGCGACGGCAAGCCGGGCCAGGCCAGCCTGGTGATCCAGGCGCCGCCACCCAAGCAGGATGAGAGCATCGCCCAGGCCGACGCGAAACCGCCCGCCCCGGTGGAGCTGCCGCAATATGGGCTGGGGCTGGCCGGCCCGCCGGCGGCAATGGGCGTCTCCGTGCTCTCCGCCAAGGGGCCGGCGGAAAAAGCCGGGATCGTCGCGGGCGATGTCATCGAGCAGGTCAACGGCGTCGTCGTCGCCAGTGCGGCGGATCTGCGCAAACAGGTGCAGGGTCTGGGCCAGATGCCGGCCATATTCATGGTCACCGGCGCGGATGGCAGCGGCGGGGATCCTGGCCCGCGCTGGATTCCGGTGAAACCCGGCAAATAAAGTCACAAAAGTTTTCGAGGAGGGGGGCAAAAACGCCCCCCATCTCTTTCACGCTGTTACTGCGGCAACCAGACGAAATCGCTGATCGCCCTCGCCAGCTCGATATCCTTCTGCGTCACCCCGCCCGCATCATGGCTGCTCAGGCTGATCGTCACCTTGTTATAGCTGTTCGACCAATCCGGGTGATGATCCGCCTTTTCCGCCAGCAACGCCACATGCGTCATGAACGAGAAGGCCTCGGCGAAGCTCTTGAATGTGAAGGCCTGGGTGATGGATTTGCCATCCTGCGCCAGCGCCCATTTCGCAGGCAGTCTGTTCAGCGCCTCCTGACCGAGCAATTTGGACATTTCGGGCTCCTTTTCGGTTGCTATCCCCTGAAGCTGGGCGCGCGCCCTCCTGGCCGCAAGCGGAAAAACCTTTGCAATCTCTCATGAATATGGCGGTTCGGTGAATCCGTTGCGCATGCGGGATGCTTTTTTCCGGCACCCGGGCTAGGCTGGGGCCCTGTTCAAAAGGAGCCCGCCATGTCGCTGTTCGGAAACCTCTCCGGCCTATTCACCGAGTTTCAATCCCTGCAGAGCAACCAGATCGCCGGCCCGCTGATGAATGAACTCTCCCAGCACGGGATCGACGGCGTTGACGGTCTGGTCGACCGCTTCGCCCAGACCGGCTTTGGCGCGCATGTCGCCTCCTGGGTCGGCGATGGGCAAAATTTGCCGCTGGACCAGGACAGCATCCAACGCGTGCTGGGTCAGCCGGTGCTGCAGGGTCTGGCGGATAAATATGGCATCGACACCAGCCAGGTCAGCGCCATGCTCGCCCAGCATTTGCCGGGCATTATCGACCATCTGACCCCCGGCGGGCAGACCCCGAACGGGCAGACGCCCGCAGATGTTCAGGGGTAAACAGTTTTTGGCGAAAAACGTCGACGCAGTGGCGCCGGCATTGCCAAAACCCCAGTCGTTTTTGCCGCTTTTTTGAAAAAAAGCGGCACCAAAAACTTTTAAAAATGCCTGAGTCCGGCCTCGGTCGCGACGGCATGCAGCGGCAAATCCGTCGCCTCCACCGGCAGCATCGAGACCTCCTGCATCGCATAGGCGCAGCCGAGCCGGAATGCTCCCGGCAATGCCGCCAAGGTCCGGTCATAATAGCCGCCGCCATAGCCCAGCCGGTGTCCCCGGGCATTGAAGCCCAGCAGCGGGATCAGCAGAAAATCCGGCACAATCTCGGCCGCGTCAGGGTAGGAGGTGCGAAACCGCCCCGGCAGCATCTTCGCCCCCGGCGTCCAGGCGCGAAACACCAAGGGCTGACCCAAAGCCAGCGTTTCCGGCAGCGCCAGCGCCTGGCCGCGCGCCGTCAGCGCGTGCAGCAATGGCAGGATATCGACCTCGCCGCGCATCGGCATGAAGCCGCCGACCACCGCATCCGGCGGGATGATCCCGCTCGCCAGCACATGCGCGCAAAGCGCTGCCCCCAGTGCTGGGTCCTGCGCCGCGCGCAGCCCCAAAAGCTCCGCCCGCAACGCCGCCTTGCGCGCCGCCAGTTCCATCAGGGCGTGGTCAGCCGGAATTCGATCCGCCGGTTCTGCGCGTAATCCGCCGGCGTGTTGCCGGTGGCGATCGGGTTGTTGGCGCCCATGCCCGAGGTCACCAGCCGGTTCGCCGGCACCCCGTCCGCGATCAGCAGATCCAGCACCGCCAGCGCCCGCGCCGCCGAGAGGTCAAAGTTGGATTTATACGGCCCGCCTTTGATCGGCTGCGCATCCGCATAGCCATCCACCGAGAGCACCCAGTTCACATTATCCGGGATCTTCGTGGCGATCTTCTTCACCGCATTCGCCACCTGCGCGATCTCCGCCTTGCCGGCCGGGGTGATTGTCGCCTCATCCACCGGAAACAGCACGTCGCTCTCGAACACGAAGCGGTCGCCGACCACCTTGATGTTCTTCTCGCCCTGCAAACTCTGGCTCAGCGTCTTGAAGAACACGCTCTGATATTGCTGCAGCTCCTCCACCTTGCGGGCCAGCGCCTCGTTCAGCTGCTTGCCGAGATCGGTGATCTGCACCTTGTCCTTGGTATCCGCCGCCTGGGCCGCGTCCAGCGCCTGCTGCAGCGCCGCAAGTTGGGCGCGCAGCGCCGCCATCTGCTGGTTCAGCAGCGCGATCTGCGCCTCATCCTGCTTGTTCAGCTTCTGCGCATCCGCGAGCTTGGCGGCGGTATCGCTGCCGCCCTGCAGGCTGGCCAGCCGCCCGCTCGCCGCCGCCAGCTGCGCCTGCGCGTCCGAGAGCTGCGCCTGCAACGCCCCCTCAGCGCTTTGCAGCCCGGAAATCGTGCTCTTATCCTGGGTCGCCTGCTGGCTCAGCGCCGCGTTGGCGCTCTGTGCCGCCGCCAGCTGCGCATTCAGCGCCGCCAGCTCTTGGGCGAGCGTGGTGTCCTTCGCCGTCTCCATCGACAGGCTCTGCGTCAGCTCGGCGATCTGTTCCTTCAGCCGGCTGATCGTATTGTCCGAGCCGGTCAGCGCGGAGGAGAGAAACGCCTCCGCCAGCACGAATACCAGCAGCACGAAGATGGTGACCATGAGCAGGGTGGAGAGCGCATCCACATAGCCCGGCCAGGCCTCCAGCCCGTTATTGCCGCCGCCGCGCCGCCGGCTCATCCGCGTGGCTCATCCAGCCGGTTGGCCAGAGTGCGGGTCAGCAGCCGCAGATCGGCGCGCAATTCGCTCAGGCTCTGCGCCCGGCCCTGATCGGTCTCGGTGATGAAGCGGTTGAGCAGCAGCTCGATATTGCGCAGATGCGCGCGCAGCGGATCGGTGGCGCTCTCCCGCCCCTCCGCCATCTTGGTCAGGATCGGGGTGAGGCTGAGCTGGTTGCGCGCCAGCTTCTCCATCAGCTGCTGCTGCACCCGCAGCGTCTCGTCCAGATCCCCCATGCGCTCGCCCAGGGCCCGCAGCGCCTGGTTGCCCTGCTCGCGGCTTTCCTCGCCGCGCGCCAGCACGCGCTGCAGCTGGTCCATATTCTCCGCCGTCTGCTCCAGCAGCGCCTGCACATAGCCCGGCACGCTGCCCTCGCCATCACCGGAAAGAATGCCCGTGCCCAGCCTGGTCAGGGAGGCCAGCCACTCCTCCAGCTCATTGAAAAACCGGTTCTGCGCCTGGCCCGCGGTGAGGTCCAGAAACCCCAGGATCAGCGCGCCCGAAAGGCCGAACATCGAGGCCGAGAAGGCCGTGCCCATCCCCGCCAGCGGCTTCGCCAGCCCGGCCTTCAGCTGCGCGAACATCGCGTTCACGTCGCCGCCAGTGGTCAGATTCATGCCGTTGATCACCTCGGCCACCGAGGAGACCGTATGCAGCAGCCCCCAGAAGGTGCCGAGCAGGCCAAGAAAGATCATCACCCCGGTGATGTAGCGCGACAATTCCCGGGATTCGTCGAGCCGGGTTGAAATCCCGTCCAGGATCGTGCGCATCGACTGGCCGGAGAGGGTCAGCCGCCGCTCGCCATCCGCGCGCCCCTGCAGCATCCGCGCCATCGGCGCCAGCAACGTCGGTGCCGGCGCCTCCACCAGGCTCTGCCGGTTGCGCCGGAACGCCTCCACCCAGGCCGCCTCCGGATAAAGCCGCTGCACCTGGCGGATATTCCAGAACACGCCGAATATCTCGACCAGCAGGATCACCGAATTGATCACCGGATTGGCGGTGAAAAACCGCGCCAGCACCGGCGAGAGTGCCGCCGCCCCGCCATAGACGATGATGCAGAACAAAATCATCCGGATCAGATAATTGGTCGGTCTGGTCATGGCTTCGCCCCCGCGCCGATCTCGGCCTGATTGCTGTCCCCGCTCTTCGCCGGGCCCGCCGCGCGCGGGATCACATTCGCCGCACTCACCCCGCAAGCGGTCAACGCATCACGAATGGCAAAGGCCCGCGCCAGCGAAAGCCGCATCGCGCCCGAGGCATCGTTCGGATCGCGCGGCGCATGCGCGATCACCGGCACCGGCGTGCCGGCGGCACAGAATGGCTTCAGCACCGCCTGCGCATTCGCAGGCAAGGCCGCGCTGCCGGGCGCGAAATCGAGGGTCGCCAGACTGGGAATCGCCGGCTTCGGCGGGGCAGGGGGTACAGCGGGCTTGGCCACCACCGGCTGCGGCGCCGGCATTCCCGGTTTGGGCGCCGGGGCCGGCTTGGCCACCGCCGGCACCGGCTTCACCGCCGCATGTGTTTCCGCCAGATGCTTTTCGATATGCCGCTTATAGACCTTATGCGGCCGCGCCACCGCCGTCCTGGCCGCCGGGGCCACCACCGGCGCGGGCGCCGGCAGACCCTGCAATTGCCGCAGAGCCGCTTGATTCACCGTGACCTGCGCGTGCGCGCAGGCCGGAGCAACGAGGAGGAGGCCGCACAGCCAGACTGAAATCTTCACGTCTGGCAAACTAGCCTTAACCCTTCCTGGCGGAAAGCCCGTCCTGCACCAGCTCCAGCAGCTTGCCGTGCAGATGCGGGTTCGCCGCCACCACCACGTCATCCACCAGATCCTTGCCCTCGCCATCGGTCGCATAACCGCCGGCCTCACGCACGATCAGCATGCCCGCCGCAATGTCCCACGGCTTGATGCCCATCTCCCAATAGCCGTCATACCGCCCGGCCGCGACCCAGGCGAGGTCCAGCGCCGCCGAGCCAAACCGGCGCACACCCGCCGTCGCCGGCATCAACGCCCCCAGCGTGCGCGCAAACGCCAGGCGGTTCTTGGCCGAGGTCGCGGCAAACGGAATCCCCGTCGCGAACAAGGCCGTATGCAGCTCCCGGCGCGCCGAAACCCGCAGCCGCTTATCGTTCAGATACGCGCCCACACCCTTCTCGGCCCAGAACATCTCGCCATTTACCGGGCAATACACCACCGCCGCGGCGATCTCCGTATTACCGTCAGGCAATCTTTTCTCCAGCGCAATCGAAATCGCCCAATGCGGAATCCCATGCAGGAAATTCGTCGTCCCATCCAAAGGATCAACCACCCAGCGCCAGGACCATTTATCCGACCCCGACGCCCCGCTCTCCTCCATCAAAAACGCATACCCAGGACGCGCCTTCTCCAGCTCCTCACGCAGCGTCTGCTCCGCGCGCATGTCCGCCTGGCTGACAAAATCGCCCGGCCCCTTCACCGAAACCTGGAGATTCTCAACCTCCATGAAATCACGCAATAAACGCTTCGCCGCCTTGTTCGCAGCGTTGTGCATCACCGTCATATGCGCCGAGAGACGTGGCATCATGGGAAGGGCTCCTAGAGAAAAGTAAGACCAGGGGGCTCCGCCCCTGCACCCCCGCTGGGCCTGAGGCCCAGACCCCGCTAATTGGGTTCCGGGTGGGAGGGGTAACTCGCCGCCCCGGACAAGGGCCATAAAACAGAAAAACCGGGCGGCGAGTTACCCCTCCCACCCGGAACCTAAACTAATGGGGGTCCGGGGCCTCAGGCCCCGGTGGGGTTCCAAGGGGCGAAGCCCCTTGGGTCTTCCTTACCCCTTGGCGCGTTCCACGTAGCTACCGTCTTCGGTGCGCACGACGACGCGTTCGCCGGCTTCGATGAAGGGGGGACGAGGGTTTTCACGCCGTTGGAGAGTTTCGCGGGTTTATAGGAGGAGGAGGCGGTTTGGCCTTTGACGACCGGGTCGGCCTCGACGATTTCGAGGGTGACGTGGGGCGGCAGGGTGATACCGACCGGGTCGCCTTCGACGAGGGCGACGGAGACGGCCATGTTATCCTGCAGGAAGGGGGCGCTATCGCCGAGGATGGCGGTGGGGACCATGAATTGTTCGAAGGTTTCGGGGTCCATCAGCACGAGGTTGTCGCCGTCGGTGTAGGAGTAGGTATAGTCCCGGTCTTCGGTGGTCAGGCGCTCGACGGTATCAGCGGTGCGCCAGCGTTCGTTGGTTTTGTTGCCGGTCTTGAGGTTGCGCATTTCCACCTGGATGAAGGCGCCGCCTTTGCCGGGGGTGATGATTTGCTGCTTCAGCACGGTCCAGCGCGCGCCATCGTGCTCGATGACCTGGCCGGCGCGGATGAGGTTAGCCTGCTGCTTCATAATACTGCCCTGCGGATTGAACTTTGAATGATCGTGAGGCCGGGGCTTACGCCGCCCCGGCGCGGGAGGCAAGGGTTTGTGGGCATTTCGGCGTGCGGGGCTGGTTAAAGAAAAGCAAATCAACATTGCAGACGGTTAACTTTTCTTTCACGTTTTCCTTCTAAAAATGACTTATCCGTAATCAAACAGCCATGCCCGCAAAATGGGGGCTTGTTGAAAGACCCCTATCCCATGACCACCCTGAGGACGTTCGCGCGCAAGGCGCCGTTGACCGTTTGCGCCCCGGTTTTGGCTCTGCCCGCCGCCATTTCGCTTGCCCAGCCGGTGATGGCTCAGACCCAGCAGCCAAGCTCCATCGACAACACCACCAATCTGCTCTCCAGCACCGCCATCGGCATTGCGCTGCCTGGCAATGGCGCCCTGATCAACAGCGCCATCATCGATGCGCCGGGCTATGCGGTGCAGGGCAACGGCGCCGGGGTGAGTGTCACCAACAGCGGCGCCATTGGCGGCGGGATTGACGGCGTCAGCCTCAACCAGGGAGGCAGCGTGGCGAATAGCGGCTCCATCTTCGGTGGCCATATCGGCGTCTATACCGGAGGTGCCGCGGGCAATGTCTCCAATAGCGGGCAGATTTCCGCCGGCACGGGCGATGCGGTGTCGCTCTTTGCCGGTGGCAACCTCGCCAACCAGGCCGGCGGCCGCATTTTGGGCGCCAGCGCCGGGGTTTATGCCAATGGCAGCGGTTCCAGCATCAATAATGCCGGGCTGATCACCGGGCCCGTCTTCGGGGTTTATCTGATGGGCGACAGCGCCGTGACCAATAGCGGCAGCCTTGCCGGCGGCACGGTCGGGTTGATCGATATCGGCCATGGCGGTGAGATCACCAATACCGGGCTGATCCATGGCGGCCAGACCGGCGTGCAGCTCACCAACGGCGCCAGTCTAAACAATGCGGGCAACATCAATGGCGGCGTCGTCGGGGTGAAGCTCGGCGCGGCGGGCAGCCTGACCAATGCGGCGGCCGGACAGATCACCGGGGGCGTCGTCGGGGTTTCGGCGACGGCGGGCAGTGTCATCAATAATCAGGGCAGCATCACCGGCGGCATCGGCATTCTGGCCGGCGGCGCGGTCACCATCGAAGAGACCGGTGTGGTCACCGGCACCGGGGGCAGCGCCATCGCCTTGCATAACGGCGCCTCCAGCCTGACGCTCGGCACCGGTGCGCAGATCAACGGCGCCATTGACGGCACCGGCACCGCCAGTGCCATCACCCTCGCCGGGCATGGCGATCTTTCCAGCCCGATTGTGAATTTCGGCGCCGGTAGCCTGACGGTGGCCCCGAACGCGGCCTGGACCGTCACCGGCAACTGGGCGGTCGGGCAGGTGACCAATAACGGCACGCTGACCGCCGGGCTGGTCGGCACGCCGCTGACCATCCAGGGCAATTTTACCCAAGGCGCGACCGGCACGCTGCGGGTTGTCGTCACCCCCACCGGGATGAACCAGCTCATCGTCACCGGCCATGCCCAGCTTGGCGGTACGCTGGCCTATGTGCTCTCGCCCGGCACCTACGCGCCGGGGAGCTACGCCTTCCTGAACGCCGCCGGTGGGGTGAGCGGGGATTTCGCCAGCATCGTCAGCACCGATTCGGCCCAGCATGCCCGCACCCTGACGAGCAGCCCGGCGGCGACCCCGCTCCTGGTCAGCACGGCGCAGAGCCTGGCCCCCACCGCGCTCGCCAGCGCCGCCACGGTGACGACCACCACCACCCAAACCGTGCCGCTGCTCAGTCTGGCGCAGAGCCTTGTGGTCGCCCCCCAGGATGCCAGCCTCTTCGCCAATGCGGCGCAGGATGAGGCGCTGTCCGGCGACGCGCTGACCCAGACCCTGCTGGCCCCGCCCGCGTCCGGCACTGGCCAGTCCTGCTCCCTGCAGGTGCCGCAAGCCGCCGGTGAGGCGGGCAATCTCGCCACCGCGTTGGCAGCGGGGCTGTGCCGGCTGGGTGGTTGGGTGCAGGCCAGCGCCACGGATCTCTCCACCAGCGCCTATTCCGCCCAGGGTGGCGGGGTTCTGGCTGGGCTGGACCGCAAGCTGGGGAATGGCCAGATCGGTTTCGCGGTGGGCTATGACCAGCAGGATCTGCTGGACAAGCAATCCGGCAAGACCTCGATGCAGGCCGTGCGGCTGGGGCTTTACGGCGGCTTCAGCCTCGGCCGGGTCGAGATCAACGGCGCGCTCTCCGGTGGGCTGCTGACGGATCGCACCACCCGGCCGACCGGCGCGGGCTATGCCATCGGCAAAGGCACTGGCGGGCTGATCTCGGGCGGCTTGCAGGCGGCGCTGCCCATGGAACTGAACGGGCTGCTCCTGCGTCCCGCCATCGGGTTGCGTATCACCCATATCAGCCTCGGCGCCCTCTCTGAAACGGCCGCCACCCAGAGCTTCGCGGTGCAGGCCAGGCGCAATTCCGGCACCTATGTCGCGCCTTATCTGCGGATGAGCGTGGCGAAACGCTTCCTTACCGCCAGCGGGGTGGAGATTGTGCCGCAGGCGCTGCTGGGGGTGACGGTGAATGCCAGCAATCCTGGCGCCTCGACCAGCCTTGTCGCCACTGATGGCAGCCTGACCTCCACCAGCGCCACGCATCTCTCCCCGGTCAGTGCCCAGCTTGGCGCCGGGCTCACCATCGGGCGCGGGGCCTGGCGGCTCAGCCTGCGCTACGAGGCCGCGCTGGCCGCCAGTGATCACACCCAATCCGTGCAGGCGGAGCTCGCCTTGCGCTTCTGAGACCCGACCCCAAAGCCGATACGGATAAAAGCTGTTGGGGCGGTGGCGCCCGAGCTCGCAACATCGCCTGGGGGTGTTGGCGCGGCGCCGCGAAGGGGGGCTAAAAGCCCCCCTTCGTATTTTGCGGCAAGACGGCGCCGTCAATTGACGAAACTTTGTAAATCTCCCTAACCAAGCTAGAGCGATATGTGTTGAGGTTGACACGGCAGCGGCAACTTAAACACATGAAATTGCTCGCCAAAACAAAACTTAGAGCCTTCATCTAAAAGCTGAAGGCTCTAAGTCATTTGCCCCCTTGCCGGTGCCCAAGGCCGTGGTCATGCTGGGGGAATGACCCATATCTCCGCCCGCGACGCGCTGCGCGCTGCCCCGCACCAACGCGCGGCGGGCTTGCTCGATCTGGCGCTGACGGCGCCGCACGGGCGCACCCGGCTGCGCAGCTTCTACCAGCAAGGTTGCCTGAAGGCCCGGCTGCTGCAGAGCGGGCCGATCCCCGAGCTGGTGGCGATCAATATTTCCGGTGGAATCGCCAGTGGCGACGCGGTGGAAACGCAGCTGGATCTCGGGGTGGGGGCGCGGTGCATGTTCGCCTCCCAGGCGGCGGAGCGCATCTATCGGGCGCTGGGCGAGGCCCCGGCGCGCATCAGGACCCGTCTGACCCTCGCCGCTGACGCCCGGCTTTTCTACCTGCCGCAGGAGACCATCCTCTTCGACGGGTTTTCCCTGGATAGACATCTAGACATCGACATCGCCCCCGGCGCGTCGCTGGTCGGGGTGGAGAGCCTGATCTTCGGGCGGCTGGCGATGGGCGAGGCGTTGCGCGCCGGCTGGCTGAAAGACCGCATCTCCATCACCCGCGCCGGCAAGCGGCTCTGGCGCGATGTGGCGCGGCTTGAGGGGGATTTGTTCGCCCAGCTCGACCAGCCGGGGCTGGCCGGCGGGGCGCGGGCGATGGCCAGCCTGTTCGCCATCGGCCCGGACCTTACGGCGCACCTGCCTGGCTTGCGCGCGGCGCTTCCCGGTGCGGGCGTGACCCTGCATGGGGATCTGCTGCTGGCCCGCATCCTGGCGCCGGATGCGATCCGGCTTCGTCGCGCCGTGGTTGCGGCGCTGTCGATATTAAGCGAATTTGGGCTGCCGCGCGTCTGGCAAAGCTGAGGGGCAAGATTGTGATTCTGACACCGCGAGAAAAAGACAAATTGCTGGTGGCGATGGCCGCCATCGTCGCGCGCAAGCGCCTCGAGCGCGGGGTGAAGCTGAATTATCCCGAAGCGGTGGCGCTGATCACCGATTTCGTGGTCGAGGGCGCGCGCGATGGGCGCCGTGTGGCGGAGCTGATGGAGGCGGGGGCGCATGTGATCACCCGCGACCAGGTGATGGAAGGGGTGGCCGAGATGATCCATGACGTGCAGGTGGAAGCAACCTTCCCGGACGGCACCAAGCTCGTCACCGTGCATGAGCCGATCCGATGATCCCGGGCGAGATTTTCACGCCCGAGGGCGAGATTGAGCTGAATGAAGGGTTGGAAAAAACCGTCATTCTCGTGGCCAATAAAGGCGACCGGCCGATCCAGGTCGGCAGCCATTATCATTTTGCCGAAACCAATGCCGGGCTGGTGTTCGACCGCGCGCAAGCCCAGGGCAAAAGGCTGGATATTGCCGCCGGCACGGCCATTCGCTTTGAGCCGGGGCAGAGCCGGGAGGTGACTTTGGTGCCCTATCGCGGCGCGCGCAAAATTTACGGCTTTCGCGGCCTGACCATGGGGAGCGCTGAATAATGGCAAAGATTTCGCGCGCCGCTTATGCGGACATGTTCGGCCCCACCGTGGGCGACAGGGTGCGGCTGGCTGATACGGAATTGTTCGCCGAGGTGGAGAAGGATTTCACCCTCTATGGCGAAGAGGTGAAGTTCGGCGGCGGCAAGGTGATCCGCGACGGCATGGGCCAGTCCCAGATCACCAATGCGCAAGGGGCGGTGGATACCGTCATCACCAATGCGCTGATCATCGACCATTGGGGCATCGTGAAGGCGGATGTCGCCATCGTCGGTGGGCGCATCGGCAAGATCGGCAAGGCCGGCAATCCGGATGTGCAGCCGGGCGTGGATATCATCGTCGGGCCTGGGACCGAGGTGATTGCGGGGGAGGGCAAGATCCTCACCGCCGGCGGCATCGATGCGCATATTCATTTCATCTGCCCGCAGCAGATTGAGGAAGCGCTGTCCAGCGGGGTGACGACGATGGTGGGCGGCGGCACCGGCCCCGCCACCGGCACGGCGGCCACCACCTGCACGCCGGGCCCGTTTCATCTCGGCCGGATGCTGCAGGCGGCGGAAGCGTTTCCGATGAACATCGCCTTCACCGGCAAGGGCAATGCCAGCCGGCCGGAAGCGCTGGAGGAGATGATCCGCGCCGGCGCCTCCTCGCTGAAGCTGCATGAGGATTGGGGCACCACACCGGCCGCCATCGATAATTGCCTGAGTGTGGCGGATAAATACGATGTGCAGGTGATGCTGCATTCGGACACGCTGAATGAAAGCGGCTTTGTTGAAGACACCATCGCGGCCTTCAAGGGCCGCACCATCCATGCCTTCCATACGGAAGGGGCCGGTGGCGGCCATGCGCCGGACATTATCCGGGTGGCGGGCTTGCCCAACGTGCTGCCCAGCTCCACCAACCCGACGCGACCTTACACGGTGAACACGCTGGATGAGCATCTGGATATGCTGATGGTCTGCCATCATCTGGATGGCTCGATCCCCGAGGATATCGCCTTTGCCGAAAGCCGCATCCGCAAGGAGACCATCGCGGCGGAGGATATTCTGCATGATCTCGGCGTGCTCTCGATGTTCTCCTCCGACAGCCAGGCGATGGGCCGTGTTGGCGAAGTGATCATCCGCACCTGGCAGACCGCGCATAAAATGAAAGTGCAGCGCGGGGCTTTGGCCGGGGATGGCGCCGCCGATAATGCGCGGATCAAGCGCTATATCGCCAAATACACGATCAACCCGGCGATCGCGCAGGGGCTCTCCCGGCATATCGGCTCCATCGAGACCGGCAAGCTGGCGGATCTGGTGCTGTGGAGTCCAGCCTTTTTCGGCATCAAGCCGGATATGGTGTTGAAAGGCGGCTCGATTGCGATGGCGCAGATGGGCGACCCGAATGCCTCCATCCCCACCCCGCAGCCGGTGCATTACCGGCCGATGTTCGGCACCTATGGGCGGGCGGGGATTGAATCCTCGCTGCTCTTCGTCTCGCAGGCGGCGCTGTCCGAGGATATTGGAGGGCGGCTGAAACTGTCCCGCCCGTTGGCGCCGGTTGAGAATGTGCGCGGCGGCATCGGCAAGGCGTCCATGATCCATAACAACGCGACGCCGCATCTGGAGGTCAATCCGGAAACCTATGAGGTACGGGCGGATGGCGAGTTGCTGGTGTGTGAGCCGGCTGAGGTTCTGCCGATGGCGCAACGCTATTTCCTGTTCTGACCATGCCGGATAGTGGGGTGCAGGCGGATCTGATCGCGGTGCTGGTCGCCGTGACCGGCGGCGAGCCACGGGTGCTGACCATCGAGGACGGTTTCGCGCTGCCCTCCGGCCCGTTGCAGACCGGCCATCGCAGCCTGCAGGCGGGGTTGCGCGCCTGGGTGGAGGCGCAGACCCATCATCCGCTCGGCTATGTCGAGCAGCTCTATACCTTCGCGGACCAGCGCGGGGGCGCTGATCGTAGCGTTTCGATTTCGTATCTGGGGCTGACCCGCGAGGTCGGCGCGCCCTATCCCGGCGCGCAATGGCGCGGCTGGTACGAGTATTTTCCCTGGGAGGATGCCCGCAAGGGGCCGCCGGCTTTAGCGCCTTTGCGGGCGGCGCTGGAGGGCTGGGCGGGGGAAGAGGCGACGCGCCAAGCGCGTCTGGCCTGGCTGTTTCCCGAAGGCGAGGGCTGGAACGAGGAGCTGGTTCTGCAGCGCTACGAATTGCTGTGGGAGGCCGGGCTGCTGCCGGAAGCGATGCGCAAGACCCAGGCGCGTGTTCTGCCCGGCACCGGGCTGGAGATGACGCATGACCATCGCCGGATTCTGGCCACAGCGATTGCCCGGCTGCGCGCCAAGATCAAATATCGGCCGGTGGTGTTCGAGCTGTTGCCTAAGGCGTTCACGCTGCTGGAATTGCAGCAGAGCATGGAGGCGCTGGCCGGGCAGAGCCTGCATAAGCCGAATTTCCGCCGGCTGATCGAGACGCAGAATCTGGTGGAGGAAACCGGCGAACTGGCCTCGGGCCTGGCGGGGCGGCCGGCGAAGCTGTTCCGGTTCCGGGCGGAGGTGTTGGCGGAGCGTGGCTTGTCAGGCACCAAATTGCCACTGGTGCGTTAAAAAATTTCCACATGGCTGCCGTGCGGGCGCTGCCGCCGCGCCTGTAAGAAATTTGACTTGAAGCTTATTCTCACTCTGAGTATAACCGCGTCGAGTATTATACTCATATTGAGTATAAATGGAGAGCCGCCATGCCGCTGGATCAGCTTTACAACCGTGTCTCCCGCGTGATCCCGCCCTTCGAATGGGCGGCGATGGAGGAGGATGCAAAGGCCATCCTGGCGCTGAAGAAAGCCCGTAACGCCGTCATCCTGGCGCATAATTATCAGACGCCGGAGATTTTCCACGGCGTGGCCGATATTGTCGGCGACAGCCTGGCGCTGGCGCGCGAGGCGCAGACCGTGGATGCGGATGTGATCCTGCTGGCCGGCGTGCATTTCATGGCCGAGACCGCGAAGCTGATGAACCCGAACAAGGTGGTGCTGATCCCCGATCGCGAGGCAGGTTGCTCGCTGGCGGATAGCATTACCGCGGCCGATGTGGCGCTGATGCGGGCGAAATATCCCGGCCGGCCGGTGGTGACCTATGTGAATTCCACGGCCGAGGTGAAGGCGGCATCCGACATTTGCTGCACCTCGGGCAATGCCAGGAAGGTGGTGGAATCGCTGGGCGTGCCGGAGGTGATCATGCTGCCGGATGAGTTCCTGGCGCAGAATGTCGCCAAGGAAACCGGGGTGAAAATCATCGCCTGGAAGGGGCATTGCGAGGTGCATGAGCGCTTCACGCCCGAGGATATCCACGCGCTGCGGGCCCAGCATCCCGGCGTGGTGGTGCTGGCGCATCCGGAATGCCCGCCGGACGTGGTGGATGTGGCGGATTTCTCCGGCTCGACCGCGGTGATGGCGGATTTCGTGCGCGACCGGAAGCCGGCGCGCGTGGCGCTGATCACCGAATGCTCGATGAGCGATAATATCGCGCAAGGGGCGCCGGAGACGGAGTTTGTGCGGCCCTGCAATCTCTGCCCGCATATGAAAAAGATCACGCTGCGCAATATCCGCAAGGCGTTGGAGGAGATGCAGACGGAAGTGACCATTCCGGCCGAGCATTTCGAGGCGGCGCGCCGTTCGGTCGAGCGGATGCTGGCGGTCAAATGATCACCATCATCGGCGGCGGCGTGGCGGGGCTGATGGCGGCGCTGGCAGCCGCCCCGGCGCCGGTGACGCTGATCAATCCGCTTCCTCTGGGCGAGGGCGCGGCGAGCTGGCTCTCCCAGGGCGGGATGGCCGTGGCGATGGGGGAGGATGACGATGTTAACCTCCATATCCAGGATACGTTAACCGCCGGGGCGGGGCTGTGTGACGAGGCGGCGGTGCGGCGGATTGTCAGCGCCGGGCCGGCTCTGGTGGAGACGCTGCTGGGTTACGGCGTGGCCTTTGACCGCAACCCCGATGGCCGGTTGTCGCTCGGGCTGGAGGCGGCGCATTCGCGCCATCGCATCCTGCATGGCGGCGGCGACCAGACCGGGGCGACGATCATGCGCGCGCTGATCGAGACATTGGCGCGGACGCCGTCGGTCACGCTGCTGCAGGCGGTGGCGACGCGGATTTTCGTCGGCGAGGCCGGGGTGGAGGGCGTGCAGCTGCGCCAGGGCGGGAGCGTGTTCAATCTGGCCACCGACCGGGTGCTGCTGGCGACGGGGGGATTGGCGGGCTGTTTCGCTATTCCACCAACCCGGCGGGCGCCATCGGCCAGGGGTTGATGCTGGCCAAAGCGGCTGGGGCGACGCTGCGGGACTTGGAGTTTGTGCAGTTTCATCCGACAGCGTTGGCGACCGAGCGCTTTCCCTGTCCGCTGGTCTCCGAGGCGGTGCGCGGCGAGGGGGCGCGGTTTATCGACGAGACCGGGGCCTATTTCATGAATGGGCGGGATCTGGCGCCGCGTGACGTGGTGGCGCGGGGCGTGTTCGCGCATCTGGCGGCCGGGCATAAAGTGTTTCTGGATGCGCGGCCGCTTTCCGTGTTCGCGCAGCATTTCCCGACCATTCAGGCCTCCTGCCTGGCGGCGGGGATCGATCCGGCACGCGATCCCATCCCGGTACGCCCGGCGGCGCATTACCATATGGGCGGTGTCGCGGTGGATGCGGAGGGGCGCAGCGATGTGGAAGGGCTGTTCGCCGCTGGCGAGGTGGCGTGCACGGGTCTGCATGGCGCCAACCGTCTGGCCAGCAACTCGCTGCTGGAGGCGGCGATTTGCGGGGCTGAGGCCGGGCGGGTGATGGCCGGGATGGCAGCGCGCCCCTTGCGGGCACTGCCGGAGATGCCGGCCCCGAAGCTGCCGGATGCGGACGCGGTGCGTGAGATCATGTCCGCCGATTGCGGGGTGATGCGTTCGGAAGCCGGGCTGGCGCGGGCCGAGGCGGCGCTGAGTGCGATGGCCGATAATCCTGCCGCCGATTTGGCCTTGGCGATCGTGCAGCCAGCGCGGGCGCGTAAAATTTCCGTCGGGGCGCATGCGCGCATCGACCAACCTCTTTCCCAGGCGGCGTGATGATGAGCGTGACGAAATTACCGGATATCATGATCGAACCCGCCGTGCGGGCCGCTTTGCTGGAGGATCTGGGCCGGGCCGGGGATGTGACCTCGGAGGGTGTGATCCCGCCGGATGCGCAAGCTTCCCTGGTGCTGAATGCGCGGGAGGAGGGGGTGCTGGCGGGGCTGGATTTCGCCCGCATCGCCTTTCATCTGATCGATCCCGAGATCAGCTTTCAGCCCGTGCTGCAGGACGGGGCGGCGCTGGCGCCGGGGGCGGAGATCGCGCGGATCGCCGGCAATGCCCGCGCGTTGCTGAGCGGAGAGCGGGTGGCGCTGAATTTCCTTGGGCATCTCTCCGGCATTGCCAGTGCCACCAACGGCATTGCGCGGGCCATCGCCCATACCAGGGCGCGGATTTCCTGCACCCGCAAAACCACGCCTGGGCTGCGTTTTGCCGAAAAATACGCGGTGCGGGCCGGGGGCGGGGCGAATCATCGCTTCGGGCTGGATGATGCGATTCTGATCAAGGACAACCACATCGCCATTGCCGGCGGGGTGGAGGCGGCGATGCAGGCGGCCAAGGCCTATGCCGGGCATCTGGTGAAAATCGAGATCGAGGTGGATAATCTGGCACAGCTGGAAGAGGCGCTGGGTTTCGGGCCGGATGCGATTTTGCTGGATAATATGGGGCCGCAGATGCTGCGCGAGGCGGTGGCGATGATCGGCGGGCGGGCGGTGGCGGAGGCGTCCGGGCGGATCAATGCGCAGAGCGCCCCGGCGATCGCCGAGGCCGGGGTGGATTTGATTTCCGCCGGCTGGCTGACGCATAGCGCCAAGGTGCTGGATATCGGGCTGGATTTCGCAGCCTAATATAATGTCTTAAATTTCCAAAAGTTTTTTGGGGCCGCCGCTTTTTTACAAAAAGGGGCGGATGCCCGGAACCTTCGGCTCAAGGCCATATTTCGCTCCCTCGGCCTTTTGGTCTAGACCCAGCCGCGATGTTTGATTTCGACGAGCTTTGGGGCCGCGCGCTGGATGAGGCGGCCGCAGCCGGGCGCAGGCGCCGCTTGCGTTCGGTGGTGAAATTGCCCAACGCGCGGCTGCGCTATGGCGACGGCCCGGCGCTGATCGATTTTTCCTCCAATGATTATCTCGGCCTGGCGCATCACCCGGCCTTGATTGAAGCCGCGCGGGATTATGCCCAGCGTTCCGGGGCCGGGGCCGGGGCCTCGCGGCTGGTGGCGGGCAATCTGGCGCCGCTGGACGAGATCGAGGCCAAGTTGGCGGCGGGGAAGGGGGCGCAGGCGGCGCTGGTGTTCGTCTCCGGCGCGCAGGCGAATCTCACTTTGCTGCCGGCGCTGCTGGATGCGAAAACATTGGGCGCGGCGCCGCTGGTTTATGCGGACCGGCTGAACCATGCCAGCCTGATCCAAGGCTGCATCGCCGCCGGGGTGCGGCAGATCAGGTTCCGGCATAATGATCTGGCGCATCTGGAAGAGCTGCTGGCGCGGGATGCGGAATTGAAGCGGCCGCGCTTCATCGTCACCGAATCGGTGTTTTCCATGGATGGGGACGGGCCGGATATGGCGGCACTGCAGGCGCTGGCGGAAAAATTCGGGGCGTTTCTCTATATCGACGAGGCGCATGCGACCGGGGTGCTGGGTGAAAACGGCTTCGGGCTGGCGCATGGGCTGAAGAACGGGCTGGCGATGGGCACGTTCAGCAAGGGGCTGGGCGGGTTTGGCGCTTATGTGGCGGGCTCGGCGGTGCTGCGCGAGTATCTGGTCAATCGCTGCGGTGGGGTGATTTATGCCACGGCGCTGCCGCCGGCGGTGCTGGGGGCGATGCAGGCGGCGCTGGATCTGATCCCGCAAATGGGGCCGCGGCGGGCGCATCTGCACGGGCTGTCAGCGCATCTGCGCGCGCGGCTGCGGGGGATGGGGCTTGATACGGGCGGCAGTTTCACCCAGATCGTCCCGCTGATTCTGGGCGAGGAAGAAAAAGCCCTGGCGCTGGCGGCAGCTTTGGAGACAGCCGGGTTCGCGACGGTGGCGATCCGCCCGCCGACGGTGCCGGCTGGCACCTCGCGCCTGCGGCTGGCATTGTGCGCGCTGCATACGCAAAGCGAGATCGACGCGTTGGCGGATTCGATCGGGCGGTTGCTGTGAGCCTGATCGCGCTTCATTTCGCCAAGGCGGCGAAGCGTTATGACGACATCGCGCAGGTGCAGCCGCGTGTGGCGGCTGCGCTGGCGGCAAGGCTGGGCGGGGCGCCGCGGCGGATTCTGGAAATCGGCTGCGGGACGGGCGGGTTGAGCCAGCATCTGGCGCGGCTGTTTCCGCAGGCGGAGCTGGTGCTGACGGATATTTCCGCTGAAATGCTGGAGATTTGCGAAGCCCGTCTGGGGGGGCGGGGGCGGTTTCTGCAGATGGATGGGCAGGCGCCGGAGGCGGGGTTGGGGCGCTTCGAGCTGATCGTCTCCAGCCTGGCGATGCAATGGTTTGAGGATTTGCCGGCGTCTTTGGAGCGGCTGGCGGCGATGCTCGCCCCCGGCGGCGAGATGCGCTTTGCCACGCTGGGGGCAGGAACGTTCGCGGAATGGCGGGCGGTGCTGGGCGATGCTGGCGGCCTGCACGCCTATCCGGCGGCATCAGAGTTTCCGTGGCGGGCGCAGATCGAGGCGGAGATCTTTGTCGAGCATCATGCCAGCGGCAGGGCATTTCTGCGGGCTTTGAAAGCGATCGGGGCGCAGACGCCGCGTGCCGGGCATCGCCCGGTGCCAGCCTCGGTGATGCGGCGGGCTTTGGCGCGCACGGCGAACGGGTTCGATGTACGGTATGAAGTGCTGTTCGGCAGCTATGTCAAACCATAGGTGCGGAAGGTTATGGCCTACTCAGGAATGATGTAGGCCTGTTCACGGTTGAAGTCGATTTTCACCGTCTCGCCAATGATGGCCTGGTGAGGCGCCGCCCGGCGTTGGGCGCGGATGGATAGATCCTGCCCCCAGCCTGTCCGCACAGTGTAGGCGATGACATCGCCGAGATAAATCCGCTCCGTCACCCGCGCGGCAATTCCCTCCGTCGCGAGATGCATATCCTCCGGCCGCACCATCAGACGTTTGGCGCCCTGATGGGGGTGATTGAAATGCGGCAGGCTGGTGCCGTCGGGCAGATGGGCGGCGCCTTCATCCAGGCGGATCTCGATCAGATTCGAATTGCCGATGAACCCGGCGGCGAAGCTGCTGCGCGGGCGGTCATAGAGATCCTCCCCGGTGCCGACCTGCTCGATGCCGCCATGGTTGAACAGCACGATCCGGTCTGACAAACGCAGCGCCTCCTCCTGGTCGTGGGTGACGTAAATGATGGTCACCCCGGTCTCGGAATGGATGCGTTTGATCTCGCCTTGAATATCCTCGCGGAGTTTCTTGTCGAGGGCGGAGAGCGGCTCGTCCATCAGCAGGATCTGGGGATCATAGGCAAGCGCGCGGGCCAGGGCGACGCGCTGTTGCTGGCCGCCGGAGAGCTGGGCGGGCTTGCGCGCGCGCATCGGGGTGAGGTGCACGAGCTCAAGCATCTGCGCCACCTTCGCCTCGATCTCGGCTTTTGGCCGGCGGCGCACACGCAGCGGAAAGGCGATGTTTTCCGCGACACTGAGATGCGGGAACAGCGTATAGCGCTGAAACACCATGCCGATATCGCGATGATTGGGAGGCACACCGACCAGCGAGCGGCCATTGAGCAGCACATCGCCGGCATTGGGCTCGACGAAGCCGGCGATGGCGTAGAGCGTGGTGCTCTTGCCCGAGCCGGACGGGCCGAGGAAGGTGATGAACTCGCCCTTTTCGATGCGCAGCGAGATATTGTCGATGGCGACGAAATCGCCGAACTCCTTGCGCAGGTTGCGCAGCTCAAGATAGGCGCTCATCGCTTTGCATCCTTGTTGAAAAATGCCGCCAATCCCATCAGCAGCAGCGTGCCGAGCACGAGCAGGGAGGAAACCACGGCGATATCCGGGGAGAGATTCTGCCGCACCTCGCCCAGCATGCGCACCGGCAGGGTTTGCAGGCCGGGGCTGGCCATGAAAATCGCCACCACCACCTCATCCCAGGAGGTCAGAAAGGAGAAGATCGCGGCGGAAAAAATGCCATGGCGGATGGCGGGCAAAATCACCCGCACCCGCGCCTCCCACAGCCCGGCGCCGCACAGCATGGCGGCGTCCTCCAGGGATTTGTCGGTCGCTTCCAGCGCGCCGGTGATGGCGACGATGGAGAAGGGCAGGGCCAGCACCAGATGCGCCAGCACGAAGCCCAAAAACGTGCCGGCCAGATGCAGGCGCAGAAACACCGCATAGAGCGCGATGCCCAGCACGATCGAGGGCATGATCATCGGGGTGAGGAAAAAGCCGCGCAGGGTCTCGCGTCCGGGGAAACGCCCGCGCGCGATGGCAAAGCCCGCGAGCAGCCCCAGCAGCACCGAGGCGAGGGTGACCACCGCCCCCAGCTCAAGCGAGGTGAGCAGCGAGGCCAGCCAGTTCGGGTCGGCGAAGACCTGCGCGTACCATTGCAGCGTCCAGCCCGGGGGCGGGAATTGCAGCCATTGCGAGCTGTCGAAAGACAGCGCGATCAACAGCCCCAGAGGGGCGAGCAGGAACAACGCCGCCAGCCCCGCCACCGCGGAGAGCACGACGCGCCACCAGCCGAGCTGCGAGAACTCCATTAACATGGATCAGTGCCCTTTCCGGCCATGCGGGGCGAGGTAGCGCGCCTGCACGGCATAGAGTGCCAGGGTGACCACCAGCAACACGAAGGAGGCGGCGCCGGCGAGCCCCCAATTGAGCAGCGTTTGCACCTGCTGGGCGATGAGTTCCGCCAGCATCATGTCCTGCGCGCCGCCGAGCAGGGAGGGGGTGATGTAATAGCCGAGCGACATCACGAAGATGATCAGCCCGCCCGCCCCCAGCCCTGGCAGCAGCAGTGGCAGAAAGATGCGGGTGAAGCTTTGCAGCCGCGAGGCGCCGCACAAGGAGGCGGCCTGGAACATCGCCGGGTCGAGTGCCGCCAGCGGCCCGCGCAGGGAAATCACCATGAAGGGCAGCATGATATAGACCATGCCGATCACCACCCCCGCCATGCTGCCGTAAAGCGGCAGGGGAGTTTTGATAATCCCCGTCCAGATCAGGAAATTATTGATCGGCCCGGTATCCTGCAGCAGCACCATCCAGGCATAGGTGCGCGCCAGCAGATTGGTCCACATCGAAAGAATGACGATGCCAAAGACCAGCCGGCCGAGGCGGCGCGGCGCCACGGTGATGAACCAGGCCAGAGGCAGCCCAACCACAGCGGTGATGGCGGTGACGATGAAGGAGATGAGAAAGGTGTTTTCGAGCACATTCGCGTAGGTGCCGGTGGCGAGCAGCGCGGCGTAATTCTGCAGCCCGAGATGCGGCTCCATGATCGAGCGCAGCAACAGCGCCAGCACCGGCAGCGCGAAACAGAGCAGCAGGAAGGCGAGAACCGGCGCCGCCGGGGCAAAGCCCCTGGCGCGGCGGCGCCTTGGCTCACGCGCCGCGGCGGGCGCTGGCGTGTGCAGGCTTATTTGGTCTGCCATGCATACCAGCGGTTGGCGATGTCATCGCGGTGCGCGGCCCAGTAGGCCATGTTCAGATCCACATGGCTGGCGGCATGAGCGCCTGGCAGCGTGGCCAGGGCTTTCGGGCCCATCAGCGCGGCGGCATCTTTATTCACCGGGGCATAGCCGGTATCGGTGGCAAAGGCGGCCTGCGCCTTGGCGCTGGTGGCGTAGGCGATGAATTTCCGCGCTTGCGCCAGATGCGGCGCGCCTTTGGGGATCACCAGCATGTCGCCGGCGGTGAGGTTGTCGTCCCAGCTCATCGCGACCGGCACGCCGCTATCCTGCAGCGCCTGCACGCGGCCATTCCACATCAGGCTGATCGGGCATTGGCCGGAGGCCAGCTGCTGCTGGGATTGCGCGCCGGTGCTCCACCAGACGATGTCGCTCTTGATGCTGTCGAGCTTCTTGAAGGCGCGGTCGAGATCCAGCGGGTAGAGCTGGTCCGGCTTCACCCCGTCGGCCAGCAAGGCGGCTTCGAGCACGCCGGCGAAGGACCATTTATAGAAGCAGCGCTTGCCGGGGAATTTCGCGGTATCGAACAGATCCGCCATGGTCTTCGGCGCATCGTCTTTGAATTTCGATTTATTGTAGGCGATGACGAAGGAATAATAGAAGGAGCCGACGGCGTCGGGGCTGTTGAAGCGCGGGTCGAGCTGGGCGGCATCCGCCGCGGGCAGATCGATCGGGGCGAGCAGCCCGGTCTTGGCGGCTTCCTGCGCGAAATCCCCTTCGACATCGACCACGTCCCAGGAGACATTGCCGCTCTCCACCATCGCCTTGAACTTGCCGTAATCGGTCGGCCCGTCCTGCAGCACCTTGATGCCGGTGGTCTTGGTGAACGGGTCGGCCCAGTCCTTCTGCTGGGCCTGCTGGGTGGTGCCGCCCCAGCTGGTGAACACCATGCTGTTCTGCGCCTGCGCGGCGGCCATGCCGCCCAATGCCAGACAAAGCCCCAAGCCTAAGCGTCGCATCATCAGACCTCCTTGTTGAGCGGGTTGCCAGGCAGCGGCGAGAAGGGCGCGGGACGCAGGATTTTCGTCTCCATCGTCTCGATCAGGGCCTGGATTTTGGGAAGAAACGCCAGCCAGCGCGGATCGCGGATGAGGGCGGCGCGGCGGCGGTCGCGCTCATCCAGGCTGGGATAGGCCCAGATATGCACGATCTCGTTCTGGGGGCCGATCTCGGTGAAGAAATAGCCCGCCAGCCCGCCCAGATGCGCGCTCTGGATGGCGATGCCCTCCTCCTCGACCAGTTTCAGATAGGCCGGAACGGTGCCGGTCTTTAGCCTGTAGGTACGCATCTCGTAGAACATCGGAGCGGGCCTTGGTATGTTTATCTTATGGTATACCATAAGAGCGAGGGAAAGATGCTGTAAAGAGGAAAACGCGCCCGGCTTGCCGTATTTATCGCCAAAATGGGTGAGGCCGGTGAGGAGACTTTGCGAAAAGCGGCATTCTGGCGATTTTTTGTGCGCTGCGCTGGACTTTTTATCGGTTCAGTTCGGGCTGTGGCTCTGGCTTTCGGCGGGGCCCTGCTTCAGGGCCAGCTGCAGGGCGTTTTGCAGATGCCGCACCGAAGCCGCCGCTGCCGCGTCCGGATCACGCGCGATAATGGCATCCAGGATCGCCTGCATCTCCGCCATCCCGTCCCGCTCCCGCCCCGAGGTCGAGATGGTGCGGGCGCGCAGATGGGTGATCCGCCCATTCAGCGCCACCAGCAGCTCCCACGCCACCTGTCGTCCGGCGGCGCGGAACATCGCCTCGTAAAACTGTGCGGTGGCGGCCAGCACGGTGAAGGGCTCGCCGGCGGCGTAGCCGGCGCGCACCGCCTCCAGCGCCGTGCGCAGCGCGGCGAGGTCGGCCGGGGTGGCGCGGGCGGCGCAGTGGCGCGCGGCCAGCGCTTCCAGCATCGAGCGCAGCTCATAGATCTGCGCGATTTTCGCCGGCTCCGGGGCCGCGACGGCCGGACCGTGATTGGGAATCGTCTCGACCAGACCTTCCGATTCCAGATGCCGCAGGACCTCGCGCACGACCGAGCGGCTGACCCCCAGCCGCTCGCACAAGGCGCGTTCCACCAGCCGCTCGCCGGGTCGGAATTTCATCGTGAGGATGGCTTCGCGCATTTTCTCAAGCGCCAATTGCCGCAAGGTTTTCGCGGGGCGGTCGATCAGCAATGCGTCTGGTTGGCTGTCCGGCATGGAAGAAGACCTGTTTCCCGTGAGTCTGTTTATCATGTCGCGAGTCAAAAACGACCCGCAATGGCAGTTTCCTCTTTACAGCCCGCTCTTGTCAATCTTATGGTATACCATAAGACAATAAGGAGTTCGCCATGACGCTGTCCCTGCGCAAGCTCGTCACCTACACTGAAGATATTCGCATCGAGGGCGGGCGCGCCGCGCCTGGGCCGTTCAAACTGTTCGGCGCCGCCGCGGTGCTCGCCAATCCCTGGGCCGGGCGGGGCTTTGTCGAGGATCTTTCGCCGGAAATCCGCGCCATCGGGCCGCTGCTGGGTGAGATGCTGACCGCCGAAATCCTGCGCCTGGCCGGCTCCGGCGAGGCGGTGGAAGGCTATGGCAAATGCGCCATCGTCGGCAGCGCGGGGGAGGTTGAACATGCCTCGGCGCTGATCCATACGCTGCGCTTTGGCAATCATTACCGCCGTGCCGTCGGGGCGAAATCCTATCTCGCCTTTACCAACACCCGTGGCGGGCCGGGCGCCTCGATCCAGATCCCCCTGATGCACAAGCATGATGAGGGGATGCGCTCGCATTATCTCACCGTGCAGTTCAGCATCGACGATGCGCCGGGCCCGGATGAAATCCTGGTCGCACTCGGCGCCTCCATCGGCGGCCGCCCGCACCATCGCATCGGCGATCGGTACAAGGATTTGGCCGAGCTGGGCGATCTGAATGGCTGAGGGCTATCATCTCGGCCGGCTGGGCGGCACCGGCTATTGCCGGGCGGGCGCCGGCCCGGCGCTGGTGCTGATCCATGGCGTGGGCATGCATGCCGGCTTCTGGGCGCCGCAAATGGCCGCCTTCGCGCCGCGCTGGGATGTCGTGGCTTATGACACGTTGGGCCATGGCAGCAGCGTGTTGCCGCCGCAGGCGCCCACGCTCGACGATTATGCGGCACAGCTCCTGGCGCTGCTCGATGGGCTGGGGCTGGAGCGTGTCAGCCTCGTCGGCCATTCGATGGGCGCGCTGGTCGCGTTGGAATTCGCGCTGGCGCATCCTGACCGCGTGCGGGCGGTGGTGCCGATGAATGCGGTCTATTGCCGCACGCCGGCGCAGCGCAGCGCCGTGGCCGCGCGCGCCGCCGCCTTGCGCGCGGGGGCCGGAGAGCTGGGCTGGCGGCAGGCGGCGATCGATCGCTGGTTTGGCGCGCCGGTGCCGCCGGAGCAGCTGGAGACCGCCGCCTGGGTCGGTGCAGCGCTGGCGACGGTGGATCCGGTCGGCTATGCCCGCGCCTATGGGCTGTTCGCCCGCGCCGATGCCGCGCATGAAGGCCGGCTGGGGAGGCTGGCGATGCCGGCCTTGTTCCTGACCGGCGAGGAAGATGAGAATTCCTCGCCCGATATGTCCCGCCGCATGGCAGCCGCCGCGCCGCAGGGGCGGGATGTGGCGTTGCCCGGCCAGCGCCACATGATGAGCCTGGCGGCGCCCGGGGTTGTGAATGACGTTCTTGGCCGTTTTCTTGATGAAACCGTGCTGTTGCACGCCGCGCAATAGCTTTACGACGGAGCGACATTATGAAATTCTCGCTGTTTGTGCATATGGAACGCCTCTGCGCGGGGCAGAGCCAGATTGAGCTTCTGGACGAGCTGGAAGCGCTGGTGATGCAGGCCGAAGCCGGCGGCATGGAAGCCGCCTGGATCGGCGAGCATCACGGCATGGAATTCACCATCGCGCCCAACCCGTTCCTGCAGATCGCCTATCTGGCGCCGAAGACAACGAAGATCCGGCTGGGCACCAGCTCGGTGATCGCGCCGTTCTGGCACCCGATCAAGCTGGCGGGCGAGACGGCGATGACCGATCTGATCACCCGTGGCCGGCTGGAGCTTGGCATCGCGCGCGGGGCCTATAGTTTCGAGTATGAGCGGCTGCAGCCGGGGCTGACACCGATGGAGGCAGGGTTGCGCATGCGCGAGCTGGTGCCCGCGGTGCAGAAGCTGTTCCAGGGCGATTACGAGCATCAGGGCGAATATTGGCAGTTTCCCAAAACCAGCGCGGTGCCGCAGCCGCTACAGCCCGGCGGGCCGCCGATCTGGGTGGCGGCGCGCGATCCGAACTCGCATGAATTCGCGGTGCGCACGGGCTGCAATGTGCAGGTGACGCCGCTGGCCAGCGGCGATGAGGAGGTGGAAAGCCTGATGCAGCGCTTCAACGCCGCCTGCGCCGCCAACCCGCAGGTCAAGCGCCCGCAGATCATGCTGCTGCAGCACACCTATGTCGCCGCCGACGAAGCAGACGCCGCGCAAGGGGCCGAGGAGCTGAGCCGGTTTTATTGCTATTTCGGCGCCTGGTTCCAGAACAAGAAGCCGGTGACGCGCGGCATGATGGAGGCGCTGACGCCCGAAGAGATGGCCGCAATGCCGCAATACGCGCCGGAGACGGTGCGCAAGACGCTGGTCATCGGCACCTCCGAGGAGGTGGTGGCAAGGCTGAAAGCCTATGAGGCGCTGGGCTATGATCAGTTCAGCCTGTGGATCGATAGCGGCATGAGCTTTGCGCGCAAACAGGCCTCGCTGCGGCGCTTCATCGAAGAGGTGATGCCGCATTTCCAGAAAGCCGCCGAATATGCCTGAGCTGCCGCGGTTTCAGCATTATATTGACGGGCGCTTCGAGGAGGCGGCGGCGCATTTCGAAAGCCTGGACCCGGCCACCGGCGCGCCCTGGGCGCTGATGCCCGCCGCCAGCGCGCAGGATGTGGACCGCGCCGTGCGCGCCGCGCATGCCGCCTTGCAGGCCCCCGCCTGGGCCGGGCTCACCGCCACCGCGCGCGGCAAGCTGCTCTCCCGGCTGGGGGATCTGCTGGCCGAGGCGGCGCCGCGCCTGGCCGCGCTGGAAACCCGGGATACCGGCAAGATCATCCGCGAGACCGGCGGGCAGATCGCCTATATCGCCGACTATTTCCGCTTCTATGGCGGGCTGGCCGACAAGGTGATGGGGCTGCACGTGCCGGTGGACAAGCCGGAGATGGAGGTGACGCTGCGGCGCGAGCCGGTGGGGGTGGTGGCCGCCATGGTGCCCTGGAATTCGCAGCTCTTTCTGGCGGCGGTGAAGCTGGGCCCGGCCCTGGCGGCGGGCTGCACAATGGTGCTGAAGGCCGCCGAGGATGGCGCCGCGCCGCTGCTGGAATTTGCCCGGGTGGTGCATGACGCGGGCTTCCCGCCGGGGGTGGTGAACATCATCACCGGCACCGGCGCGCAATGTGGCCAGGCGCTCACCACGCATCCGCTGGTCGCACGCATCGCCTTCACCGGCGGGCCGGAGACGGCGCGGCATATCGTCCGCAATTCCGCCATCAACCTGGCCGCGACGACGCTTGAGCTGGGTGGCAAATCGCCGGTGCTGGCCTTTGCGGATGCCGATCCCGATAATGTGGTCAGCGCGGTCATCGCCGGCATTTTCGCGGCCAGCGGGCAGAGCTGCGTGGCCGGCTCGCGGCTGCTGGTGCAGCGCCCGCTGCTGCCGGCACTGCTGGAAAGATTGAAGGCGCGGGCGGAGCAGATCGTCATCGGCAACCCGGCCGACGCGGCCACGCAGATGGGGCCGCTGGCCACCGCGCGCCAGCGCGACCGGGCCCTGGCGCTGATCAAGGACAGCCAGGAGCAAGGCGCGGTGCTGATCACCGGCGGCGATGTGCCGGCGGGGTTTGCGGCGGGTTTCTATCTGCGCCCGACGATCCTGCTCTGCGACACGCCCGAGCCGCCCTGCTGGGGCGAGGAGTTTTTTGCCCCGGTGCTCAGCGTGATCGCGTTTGATACCGAGGACGAGGCGCTGGCGCTGGCGAATGATTCGAAATTCGCCCTGGCCAGCGGTGTGTTCACGCAAAACCTCGCGCGCGCGCACCGGCTGGCCCGCGCCATCCGGGCGGGGGTGGTGTGGGTGAATACCTACCGGGTCATCTCGCCGCTGGTGCCCTTTGGGGGGTACAAGGAAAGCGGGCTGGGACGCGAGGGCGGGGTCGAATCGATCCTGGATTATACCAGAACCAAATCGGTCTGGATCAATCTCTCGGACGCGCCGTTGCCCGATCCGTTCGTGATGCGTTGAGTTTTGGAAAGCCCCGCCCGATGACAATCGACACCGCCTTGTTCAGGGATGCCATGGCCCGGCTGGGGGCCGCGGTGAACATCATCACCACCCGCGCGCCGGAGGGCGATATGGGGTTCACCGCCTCCGCCGTGTGCAGCGTGACCGACACGCCGGCGACGCTGCTTGTCTGCATGAACAAAAACAGCCGGCTCTCGGGTGCGTTTCAGCAGGGCGGGCCGCTTTGCGTGAATGTGCTCAATGCGGATGGCGAGCCGCTCTCGCGCTTGTTTTCGGGCCAGCAGGGGCTGAGCATGGCGGAGCGCTTCGCCCAGGCGGGCTGGGGGCGACTGGAAACTGGCGCGCCGGTGCTGGAGGCCGCCACTGCCGCCTTTGACGGGGTGATTTCCAGTGTCGTCGAGGTTGGGACGCATCGCGTGCTGTTCTGCGATGTGAGGGCGGTCAAACTCTGTCCCCACGCTACCGGGCTGGTCTATCACCAGCGCCGCTATCACCGGCTGGAGACGGCGCTGCAAGAAGCCGGTTGAGGCGCGGCGCATGATTTGGCGCTGGCTGGCGCGTCAACCGAAACCCAGACAGTGCTAGCCTTCCCAAACCATCCTTAAATGCCGCAACAGCGCCTCGCGCTGGGCTTTGCCGATGCCGGCCAGGAAGCGCGCCTCATGCCGGGCCACGCGCTTGCGGCATTCGCGCATCAGCGCCCGCCCGGCGGACGTCAGGCGCAGCGCTTGCGCCCGCCCCGTGGTTGCCCCCTTGCGCAGCAGCCCACGGCGTTCCAGCTGCGTGGTCAGCGGCACCATGTTGGCGCGCTGAATGGCCAGTACGCGGCCGATTTCGCTCTGGGTGATGTCCTGATTCTCCTCGATCACCATCAGCACCGACATTTCGGTGACCTTGAGGTCCAGATCCGCCAGCTCGGCGCCAAGATCCGCCATCATCGCCTGGGAGGCGCGGCGCAGCTGGTAGCCCAGAAGCTCTTCCAGGGGATTGCTGGGGCCGCCGTTCTCAACCGGGGCAGGGGCGGGGGATTTCAGTTTCAGCGCCATGGCGCGACTATGCCCGCGCCCCGTGGCCGACGCAATCTTATCCAGCCCCCGGGGCGGCGCCGTGGGGCTTGTATGTTATGATATATAGCATTAAAACCGGTATCAGATGAGGCGCGCCGGCTTTGCCGCAGGCCTTGCTTTTGAAGGGGAATGAAAATGTCTGAGACCGATACCGTCGCGTTCACGGTGGAAAACCGCATCGCCTGGGTGAAATTCAACCGTCCGGAGAAGCGCAATTGCATGAGCCCGGGGCTGAACCGGCGGATGATGGAGGTACTCGACGAGCTGGAATTCCGCGAGGATGTCGGCGTGCTGGTGCTCACCGGCGAGGGCACGGCCTGGTCCGCGGGCATGGATTTGAAGGAATATTTCCGGGAGACGGAGGCGCAGGGGCTGGGCGCCACGCGCAAGGCGCAGCGTGAATCCTATGGCTGGTGGCGGCGGCTGCGCTGGTACCAGAAGCCGACCATCGCGATGGTGAATGGCTGGTGCTTTGGCGGCGGCTACGGCCCGCTCTTCGCCTGTGACCTCGCCTTTGCGGCGGAGGAGGCGCAGTTTGGCCTCTCCGAGATCAATTGGGGCATTCTGCCCGGCGGTGGGGCCACCAAGGTGGCGGTGGAGTTGCTCTCCTTCCGCAATGCCATGTACCACGCCATGATGGGTGAGATGGTGGATGGCAAAACCGCCGCCGCCTGGGGGCTGGTTAATGAGGCGCTGCCGCTCTCTGGCCTGCGCCAGCGTGTGACCGAGGTTGCCAACGTGCTGCTGAAGAAGAACCCCGTGGCGCTGAAAGCGACAAAGGATGCCGTGCGCCGGGTGGGTGAGATGACCTATGAGAATGCCGAGGATTATCTGGTGCGTGCCCAGGAGGCGGCGAACTCCTATGATAATGATGGGCGAAAAGAGGGGATTCGTCAGTTCATCGATGAAAAAACCTACAAGCCCGGGCTTGGCGCCTATCGTTTGAAAGACTGAGCGCGTCCAGCAGGGGAGGAAACGCAATGGTCAATATCGTGGACGATCCCGGCCTGCAGGCGCGCCTGCAGCCAGAGGCGCTGGCGGTGCTGGAATTCGCCAGCGGCCGCCAATGGAACTACGCGCAATGGGACGCGGCGATTGCCCAGACTGCCGGGTTGTTGGTGTCGCATTACGGCATCAAGCCGGGAGAGCGCATCGCGGCGCTGGGGCGCAATTGTGCCGAACAGGCGCTGCTGCATCTCGCCTGCGCGCGCATCGGCGCGATTTTCGTGCCGCTCAACTGGCGCCTGGCATTGCCCGAGCAGAGCCGGCTGCTTGATGATTGCGATCCGGCCTTGCTGGTTGGCGACGAGGAGTTTCTTAACCCGCTCCGCGCCGCGGTGCGGCGAACCTTGTTTCCCGCGCTGCGCGGCGAGATTGAACAGGCGGCGGCGCTGGCGCCGGTGCCGTTCGACCGTGCCGCGCCCAGCCTCATTCTCTACACCTCCGGCACCTCCGGCCGGCCCAAGGGCGTGTTGCTGAGCGAACGCAACATCACCCAGACCGCGGTGAATTTCGGCCTGCTGGCCCGTGTCACCCATGAGAGCACGATGCTGGCGGAAACGCCGATGTTTCATGTCATGGGGATCATCACCAATCTGCGTCCCGCCTTCATGCGCGGCGGCGCGGTGCTGATCAGCGAGGGCTTTGACGCCGCCCGCACATTGGCCCGGCTCTCCGATCCCGGCTTGCGGATCACGCATTATTTCTGTGTGCCGCAAATGGCGAAGATGCTGCGCGCCGAGCCGGGCTTTGACCCGCAACGCCTGCGCAACCTCACCGGCATTTTTTCCGGCGGCGCGCCGCATCCGGCGGCCGATATTCGCGCCTGGCTGCGCGATGGCATTGCCATTGCCGATGGGTTTGGCATGAGCGAGGCCGGAACCGTCTCCTGCATGCCGGTTCATATTCCGCTGATCGACCAGAAGGCCGGTGCCGCGGGGCTGATCCCGCCATCCATCCAGACGCGCATCGTCGATGCCAATGGCGATGATGTGGCGCCGGGAATGGCCGGGGAGTTGCTGCTGAAGGGCGAAAATATCTTCACCGCCTATTGGCGCGCCCCGGATGAGACCGCAAAGGCCTTCACCGCCGAGGGCTGGTTTCGCACCGGCGATATTGCCCGCCAGGATGAGGATGGGTTCTTTTTCCTGGTGGACCGCAAGAAGGACATGTTCATTTCCGGCGGCGAGAATGTTTATCCGGTGGAGATCGAGGCGGCCCTGGCGGGGATGCCGGGGATCCGCGAGGCGGCGGTCATCGGCGTGCCGGATACGCGTTGGGGCGAGGTGGGGCATCTGGCGGTGGTGGTGGCCGAACCCGGGCCGGATGCGCAGGAGATCCTCGCCTTTCTCAATACGCGTCTGGCGCGCTACAAGATTCCGAAATATGTCAGCTTCGTCGCGGCGCTGCCGCGCACCGGCACCGGCAAGATCCTGAAGCCTGGCCTGCGTGATCTGCTGGCCGCGCGGCCCGACCGGGACTGAGCGCCGCCTCATTGCGCCGCCGCCCGGAAGGCGCGCGGGGACTGGCCCGCATGGCGCGTGAAAAACCGGGAAAAATGTCCGGGATCGGCGAAGCCCAGCGCATAGCCGATCTCGGCGACGGACAGGTTTGAATAAAGCAGCGCACGGCGTGCTTCCAGCATCGCGCGTTCATCCAGCAAGGTGCCCGGAGCGGCGCCGGCGATGCGTGTGCAGGCGTTGCGCAAGGCGGTGACGGAGACACCCAGAGAAGCAGCGTAGGCGGGGACCGGTTCGCGCAGCCTGAAGCGCTCTTCGATGCGCGCGCGCAGCCTGGCGACCAGCCCGGCGTAATGCCCGGCGCGCGGCGCCGGGCTGCTGGCCTGCGCGCGGGCGCGGATGCCGGCCAGCAAAATCGCCAGCACCGCCGCATCCACCGCGGTTTTATGCCCGGGGGCGGACCAGCCCAGCTCACGCATCAAATCCCGGCTGTGGCGCTGGAGGGACGCTGCCGCGCCCTGCGGCAACGCCAGTGCCGCGGCGTTGGCGAACAGGGCGCTGGCATCCGCATCGCGCGCCGTGAGGCCGGCGAGGTAGGTACTGGCCATGGTGATCACCACCCCCGCGGTTTCCGCCACCCATGTGAACCCATGGACGAGCCCGGCGGGCACCACCAGCAGGCTGGGGGCTGTAAACCGCAGCGTGCGGGCCTCGGCGCGCATGTCACCGCCGCCCTTGCTGATGAATATCAGCTGCGCCAGCTCGCGATGCGCATGCGGGCGGATCGTCCAGTCCGAGGGGCGGGAGCGGTCATCCAGCGCTTCCGCGTGCACGAAACCGGGGGCGGCGGCGCGGTGGGATTCGCCATATAAATAGAAGCTCGGTACCGCGCTGGAATCCTGCATGGCGCCACTTAGCCTGGACTTGGTGAAATATCCAAGTTTTTTGGCGTAGCCTCCATGGGCGGCGCGGCCCGGCTGATTATTATGTGATGTAACATATACAATGCGCCGTTATCCTGGCGCTTGGGGAACATCCTGACCATGAAAACTGACATCGCAATCATCGGCGCTGGCCCGGCCGGCATGTTGCTCGCCCATCTGCTGGTCCAGGAGGGGATAAAAGCGGTGGTGCTGGAGCGGCGCGACCGGGCCTATGTCGAGGCGCGGGTGCGCGCCGGCGTGCTCGAGCAGGTGACGGTTGATCTGTTGCGCAGGCTTGGGCTGAATGCGCGGATGGAGCGTGAGGGGCTGGTGCATGGCGGCACCAATCTGGCGCTGGATGGGGAGCTGTTCCACATCGATCTGGCGGCGCTCACAGGCGGGCGGCATGTTGTTGTGTATGGCCAGCAGGAGGTGATGAAGGATCTGTTCGATGCCGCACCGGCGCGTGGGGTCGAGATCGTCTGGAATGCCGAGGATGTGGCTCTGCACGGGCTGGATGGGGATGAACCCACAGTCACCTGGACCGTACAAGGGGAGGCCAAGCAGCTCGCTTGCCGCTTCGTGGCCGGGTGTGACGGGTTTCATGGTGTCAGCCGGGCGGCGATTCCCGCCACTGTGCTGCGCCAGTTCGAGCGTGTCTATCCGTTTGGCTGGCTCGGCATCCTCGCCGACGTGCCGCCGGCGGATGATGAGCTGGTCTATGCCAATCACGAGCGTGGTTTCGCCCTGGCCTCGATGCGCTCGCCCACCCGCAGCCGCTATTACGTGCAATGCGGGCTGGAGGAGAAGCTCGAGGATTGGCCGGATGAGCGGTTTTGGGATGAGCTGTGCCTGCGGCTTGGCCCGCAACTGGCCGGGAAGGTCACGCGCGGGGCGGCCTTCGAGAAATCCATCGCGCCGCTGCGCTCTTTTGTTGCCGAGCCGATGCGCTGGGGGCGGTTGTTTCTGGCTGGGGATGCAGCTCATATCGTCCCGCCGACCGGCGCCAAGGGGATGAACCTGGCCGCCTCCGATGTCACGTTTCTGGCGGATGCGCTTGTTGAATTTTTCACGTCTGGCCGGGCTGGCGGGCTTGAGGGATATTCCGCGCGCGCCTTGGCGCGGGTGTGGAAGGCGGAGCGCTTTTCCTGGTGGTTTACCTCGGTGACGCATCGTTTTCCAGAGATGGATGGGTTCGCCCGGCGGCTGCAAATGGCGGAGCTGGATTATATCCGCCAATCCGAGGCGGCGCAGCGGAGCCTGGCGGAGAATTATGTCGGCCTGCCGCTGCTCTAGCTTTTGGTTTGGCGGGCTATTTCAGCGTTTACGTTGAATCCGACGCGTCAATCTGAACGTCTACCGCGCCAGAGGGAGATGGATCACCCATGCCCCGTGGCGCCGATCAGGTGGTGTTGTCTGTTGTTAATGTCGCTGACAGGGGCGGCGCAGGGGGGTGAGGCCAGTATGATATGATATATATTAGATCGTTTTGACCCGAAATTCTTGACGGCGTTCCGCCGATCGCTGTAATCTGACCGTTAAAATCAAAACTAAAACAGCTGCTGCTGGCATTGGGATGAAACGGCATGTCATGTGAAACGACGCCGGGGACATGGATCGAGGCTGTTGGCGCGAGTCAGATGCCCGTTTGGGATCATGCGCTTTGGCAAATGATGGGAGGGCTGAAATCCAACATCATTGACGACGCGCCGTTTTTTGGACGCGCCCGCTTCCAGGAGGCCGGGCAAGTCAAGCTTTGCGAGCTTTCCTCCTCCTCCGTGGCGGTGGTGCGGGAGGCGCGCAGCGCCAATAACGGTCCACGTGAATTTGTAAAAGTTGCTGTCCAATTATCCGGACGCAGCCTGTTCGCCCAGGCTGGGCGGGAGGTGGTGCTCGACGGGGCGGGATGGACGTTTTACGATACGGCGCGGCCCTATCGGGTGGTGAATCTGACCCAGGTTCATCAATTCGTGATTTTGGTGCCAAAGGCGGATTTGCATCTACCCGCTGCCCAGCTGGATATTTTCGGTGTACAAGATTTTGGCAAAACCTCGGCCGTAGGCAGAATTTTTCCGAACTACATCAACAGCATTTTGGCCGAGGGCGCGCGGGCCAGCGCCAGTGAAGCAGCGGGGCTTGGGGAGGTGGCGACCAATTTGCTGCGCCTTGCCATCGCCGGCGCGGCGCAGGAGCGCGCCAGCGTTTCCGCCGCCCAGACGCTGGAATTCCAGGTGAAGCATTATATCCGCACCCATATCACCGACCCGGAGCTTTCGGTGCAAAGCCTGGCTGAGCGGTTTGGGTGCTCGAAGCGGCATCTGCATCGCGCCTTTGCCGGGAGTGACATCTCCTTGGCGGAGTTTATCTGGCAGTCGCGTCTGGAGCACTGTGCCCAGGCGCTGCGCGCCGCGACGCAACGCCATCTCGCTGTCGGTGAAATCGCATTTGCTTATGGGTTCAATAATTTTTCGCATTTCAGCAGGGCTTTTCGAGAGCGTTTCGGGTGCAGCCCCAGTGCGTATCGGCAGGCGAGCCACTAAGCCTCGGGTTGTGTCGCCAAGATCGAGCCTTGAGAGGCTGTCCCTTTCGGACAAATCTCCATGTCTCCCCTGGAACAGCGTGGCCGAGGCCAGGATGCGATAAGCTGCGCAGCGCCGGATTCAACGCGGCGGCAAGACGCAAGGGGAGTGGAATTGGAACGCCGCGGGTGCCGTGCGGCATCAAAAGATATGTAATATAACATAAGTCAATGTCCCGGCCGGAACGGCCGGATCCTTAAAATCAACGCCGCAAAGGCGTATCCAAGATGGGAGCGTTCAATGAAAACAAGAAAATTCCAGGTTGTTTCTTCCGCGGTTCTGGCCCTGGCGCTGGCCTGCGGCGCGGCGCTGAAGCCCGCCCAGGCGGTGACGGTCAACGAGCCGTCGGGCATCAATCTCGGCGGCACCAGCTTCTTCGATGCGCTGGGCAAATACACGCCTGGTCTGATCTACCAGCAATATTTCCAGATGCAGCATTTCAACGCCATCAACGACACCAATGGCAACGCGATTCCGGTGTTCAAGAACACCAGCATCACCGCGATCGTCTCGCTCAACCAGTTCATTTATGTGTCGCCTTATCATCTGTTCGGCGGGGTGCTGGGGGCCATGGCGATCGTGCCGCTGGTCGATCTCAATGCCTCTTTCGCGCATGACAGCCCGGTCCGGCTGGTCGCCAATCGCGGCATGGGGGTTGGCGACATCACCTGGGGCCCGTTCATCGCGTTTCCGCCGGTCATTCGCGGCGGCCGCCCGGTTTTCGCGCAGCGCATGGAATTCGATGTGATCTCGCCCAGCGGGTCGTACGATACCTCGAAGGACATCAATCCCAGCTCAGGCTTCTGGTCGATCAATCCCTATTGGTCGGTGACATTGCTGCCGACCGCCAAAACCGAATTGTCGGCGCGGTTCAACTATCTGCATAATTTCACCAATTCCCAGCCGGCGTCCAGCGCGCCGCTGCCGGCCGGCACCACCACCCAGGCGGGCGATGCGGGCTGGGTGAATTTCACCGCCTCCTACGAGGTGCTGCCGAAGCTCAATGTCGGGCTCAATGGCTATTACTTCAAGCAATTCACCGACGACCAGGTGAATGGCGTGACCCAGAAAGGCACGGAGACCGAGAGCCTCTCGATGGGTCCGGGGGCGACCTACATGTTCAACCAGAACAATATCGGCTTCCTGAATGTCTATCTGCCGGTGGTGAAGAAAAACACCACCAACGGCTTCAATGTCATTCTGCGCTACATCCATGCCTTTTGAGATGCCAACAGCAAAGATCGGGGAAACACCATGAGCGTTCGAGATATAAACAGCCGTGAGGGGCTGTCGCGCCGGCTGCTCGTCGGCGCTGGGGCTGGGGTTGCGCTGGGGCTTGGCGCCGGCTGGCGCCCGGCGCGGGCGGCGGCGGCGAATACGTTGCGCATCGGCTTCATCAGCCCGCGCACCGGGCCGCTGGCCGGCTTCGGGGAGGGGGATCCGTTCATTCTCGGGCTGGTCCGCAAGGCGTTCGCGAACGGGCTGACGCTGAACGGCACCACCTACGAGGTCACGATTTTCGATCGCGACACCCAGTCCGATCCCGCCCGGGCCAGCCAGCTCGCCAAGGAGCTGATCAATGGCCAGCAGATCGATCTGATGCTGACCACCTCGACGCCGGAAGTGGTCAATCCGGTGGCCGATGCGTGCGAGGCGGCAGGCGTGCCGTGCCTTTCCACCATCGTGCCCTGGGAGTCCTGGTATTTCGGGCGCGGCGCCAAGCCAGGTCAGCCTTCGCCGTTCAAATGGACCTACCATTTCTGCTTCGGCACCGCGCAGTTCCGGGATCTCTACATCTCCAGCTGGAACAATGATGTAACCAGCAACAAGCGGGTGGCGGTGCTGTGCCCCAACGATGCGGATGGGAATGCCATCCGCGCGCATCTTTTGCCCGACCTCGCCAAGGCCGGGTTCGATATGGTCGATCCTGGCGGCTACCAGGACGGTACCACCGATTATTCAGCGCAGATCGCGATGTTCAAGAAAGCCGGCTGCGAGGTGTTTTGCACCTTCCCGATCCCGCCGGATTTCACCAGCTTCTGGCGCCAGGCGGCGCAGCAGGGGCTGACCCGGCAGATGAAGATCGTCACCGTCGCCAAAACCGGGCTGTTCCCCTCGCAGATGGAAGCGCTGGGCCCGCTGGGCTACCGGATCAATGCCGGTGCCTACTGGCATCCGGCCTTCCCGTATGGTTCGGCGCTCACCGGGCTCAGCTCGGCGCAGCTCGCCAGCACCTACCAGACCACGACCGGGCGGCAATGGCAGCAACAGCTCGGGCCCTCCCTGGCGCTGTTCGACGCCATGGTGGCGACGCTGAAATCCGCTGGAAATCCCAAGGATAAATCCGCGGTGGCGAAGGCGATGAGCCGCTTGCAGACGACCACGGTGATGGGCCGGATCGATTTCGTAAATGGTCCGGTGCCCAATGTCGCCACCACCAATCTCATCGGCGCGCAATGGCTGAAGGCGACCTCCGGCAAATATAAACTGGATTACCGCACCTTCGAGCATGCGGAGGATCCATCCGTGCCCATCCAGGGCCCGCTTGAGCCGTACAAGATGTGAGGGGGGCACGGCATGTCGTTGATTGAACTTGATACGCTTTTGGGAGTGATGGCGGCAAATCCTCCACCGCAAGGCAGTCCCTCGGAATTGCGGGACTGGTTCAACGCCGCGCATGCCGCCCTGCCGGTTCCAGATGGGCTGGAGATCCGGCGCGTCGAAGCGGGTCCGGTGGGCGGAGATCTCATCCTGCCCGCCGATGCCCTCCCCGGCAGGCTGATCATCTATTATCATGGCGGCGGCTTCGTGCTGGGATCCGCGCGAACCCACCGCACAGTGGCGGCCAACCTCGCCCGCGCCGCGAGCATCGCGGTTCTAGCTGCGGATTACCGGCTTGCGCCGGAGCATGTGTTTCCCGCGGCCCATGACGATGCCCTGTCCGCCTTGCACTGGGCTGTGGCTGAAGGATACGAGACCATCGCCCTGTCGGGGGACAGCGCGGGCGGCAATCTTGCCTTGTCCACGGCTATTCGGGCCCGGAAGGAAGGAGGGCGAAGCCCCGCCGCATTGGCTCTGATGTCTCCTGCCCTGGATTTTGCGGGGGATGGCGAGACACATCACAGCGTCACCGATGACCCGATCCTCTCCAAGGAACTGATCGGTCTGTTCCTAAGCGCCTATTTGCCCGGCCGGAATTTACGCGACCCGGCGGTGACACCGTTATTCGCGGATCTTTCCGGTTTGCCGCCGGTGCTCGTTCATGTCGGGTCGCGGGAGATGCTTCGCGATGATTCCGTCACCATCGCACGAAGGTTGCGCGGGGCAGGGGTTCGGACAGAGCTGCGGGTTTGGGAAGGGATGTGCCATTCCTGGCAGCTTTACGCGCCGCTGGTACAAGAAGGGATGGCATCCATCGAGGAGGCCGCCAGTTTTCTTCGCCGCCATTTGGTGGAGTCATGAGCATGTTGCTTGAAGCAACCGGGCTGGTGAAGCGTTATGGCGCGCTGGCCGTCGTCAATGGCGTGGGGTTCCACGTGGCGGCGAACGAGGCTGTCGGCATTGTCGGCCCTAACGGGGCCGGCAAGACCAGCCTGCTCAACCTGCTCTCCGGCGCGGTGCCGGTGAGCGAGGGGCGCATCGCCCTGCGGGGGGAGGCGATCACCGGGCAGGACGCCGCCTGGCGCTGCCGCCAAGGCATTGGCCGTTCGCATCAGGTGCCAAAGCCGTTCGGCGGCATGACCGTGTTCGAAAATCTGCTGGTGGCGGCAACGCAAGGCGGCGGCTTCGCGCAGCGCGAGGCCTATGACCGGGCGGTGGATTCGCTGGAGCTGTGCGGCATGCTCGCCGCCGCCAACCGCCCGGCGGAGACGCTGGGGCTGCTGGAGCGCAAGCGGCTGGAGCTGGCGCGGGCTTTGGCCACCGGCCCGGACTTGCTGCTGCTCGATGAGATCGGCGGCGGCCTGACCGACGGTGAGGCGCTGGAGCTGGTGGAGGTCATCCTGGATCTGCGCCGGCGCGGCATCGCCATTGTCTGGATCGAGCATATCGTGCACATCCTGGTGAAAGTCGTCACCCGGCTGGTCTGCATGGATGCCGGACGCATCATCGCCGAAGGGGAGCCGCAGGCGGTGCTGAAAGATCCGGTGGTGATCAGCGCCTATCTCGGCTCGGAGGAGGTCGCGGCATGAGCTTGCTGACAATTGAAAATCTCAAGGCCTGTCACGGGCTGCTTGTGGCGCTGCATGATCTCTCCTTCAGCATGGCGCCTGGCGAGGTGCTGGCCATCGTCGGCGCCAATGGCGCGGGCAAGAGCACGCTGATGCGCAGCATCGCCGGCGCGCACCGTCCCGTGCAGGGGCGGATCATGTTTCGCGGGCAGGATGTCACCCGGCTGTCCGCGCATCGGCGGGTGCGTGGGGGCATCGCCCTGGTGCCGGAGGGGCGGCGGCTGTTTCCGGGGATGAATGTGCAGGACACGCTGCACCTTGCCGCCTGCCGCAAGGGGAGGTGGAATTTCGAGACGGTGCTGGAGGCGCTCCCACAGCTCAAGCCCATTCTCAAGCGCCAGGCCGGGCTGCTCTCGGGCGGACAGCAGCAGGCGGTGGCAATCGGCCGGGCGCTGATGACCAACCCGGAGCTGCTGTTGCTGGATGAGCTGTCGCTTGGGCTTTCGCCGGTCGCGGTGGATGGGGTTTACGAAGCCCTGCCCAAGCTGCGCGAGGCCGGCACCAGCATCATTCTCGTCGAACAGGATCTGCGCCGGGCCATGGCGGCGGCGACGCGGCTGGTGTGCATGCTGGAAGGGCGCATCGTGCTCTCCGGCGCCGCCGGCAGCCTGACGCGCGAGGCGGTGATGGAGGCCTATTTCGGCCTCAACCGGCAAGCGCATTGAAAGGATGTAGCGATGTTCTGGCTTAATCAGATTCTGCAAGGCGTGCTGCTGGGCGGGTATTACGCCTTGCTGGCGGCCGGGCTTTCCTTTCTGTTCGGGGTCATGCGCGTCATCAATCTGGCGCATGGGTCGCTGGCGGTGCTGGGCGCCTTCATCATGATGGTGATCTATCAGACGCTCGGCATCTCGCCGCTGGGCGGTCTCGCCTTGATGTTGCCGGTGATGGCGCTGCTGGGGGTGGCGCTGCAATTCTGCATCATCGAGCCCAGCCTGAAGGGCGGCGCGCTGGTGCCGCTGCTGGCCACGTTCGGCCTGGCGCTGATCTGCGACAATGTGCTGTTCAGCATTTTCGGCGCGGATACGCAGTCCTTCGCGGGCGATATCGGCACGCTCTCTTATGGCAGCTGGACCATCGGCGGCATTTTCATCAGCCAGCTCGCCTGTCTGGTGTTCGCCGCCGCGCTGCTGGTGCTGGGGGGCACGCAGCTTTTGCTCTCGCACACCCAGATCGGCCGGCGCATCCGCGCCACCGCGGAGGATGAGGATGCCGCCCGGCTCTCCGGCGTCGATACCAGGCTGGTCCGCGCCGCCACCACGGCGCTGGCCATGGTCATGGTCGGGCTGGCCGGCGCGGCGTTGGGGGCCAGCGGGAGTTTCGATCCCTATGCCGGTGGCCCGCAGCTGCTCTACGCCTTCGAGGCGGTGGTGATCGGCGGCACCGGCTCGCTCTGGGGCACGCTCATCGGCGGCATCGTGCTGGGGGTGGCGCAGGGCGTCGGCGGGGCGCTCAACACGCATCTGTCGCAAATCGCCGGCCATGCCGTGTTTCTCATCGTGCTGATCGCCCGGCTCTACCAGGGCGGCGCGCTCAGCGCCTATCTCCGCCGTTTCCGCATGAGGGTCGCATGACGCACGCCTATCACGTCCAGCGCTGGACACGCCGTTCCATCGTCAGCACCATTTTGATCGCGGCGCTGAATGTGGCGCTCCTGGCGGGCCCGTTTCTGCTCTCGGCGAATGCGGTCGATCATCTCACCACCTTGTTCGTGTATGTGATGCTGGCGATCACCTGGAACGCGCTGGCCGGCTATGGCGGGCTGGTCTCTGTCGGGCAGCAGCTCTTCTTCGGCTTCGGCGCCTATGGCGCGATCCGGCTCTCCCAGGCCGGCATGCCGGTTTATGCGGCGCTGCTGCTGGGTGGTGCGGGCAGCGCGGTGCTGGCCTTGATCGTCTCCAGCTTCATGCTGAAGCTGCGGGCGGGGGAGTTCGCCATCGGCATGTGGGTGCTGGCGGCGCTGGTGCAGCTGCTGGTCAGCCTGGACCCGATCGTGCAGGGCGCGACCGGCACCTCGCTGCTGGCGCTCAACAGCTTCGCCCCCGAAGCGCGCAGGGCGGATACCTACTGGTTCGGGCTGCTCGCCATGGCCGGGGTGGCGCTGCTGCTGTTCGCGCTGCTGCGCTCGCGGCTGGGGGCGGCGATGCAGGCGATCCGCGACAATGAGGAGGCGGCGCGCTCGGTGGGCGTGCAGGTCGGGCGCACCAAGCGCATCATGTTCGTGCTGGCGGCGCTGGGGGCCGGCATGGCCGGGGCGGTATGGCTCGCCACCTCGATCTCGTTTCAGCCGAACACCTATTTCGGCGTGCAATGGACCGCCTACATGATCTTCATGACCCTCGTGGGCGGTATCGGCACCTTCGAGGGGCCGATCCTCGGCGCCATCCTGTTCTTCGCGGTGGAGGCCGGCTTCGGCGCTCAGGGCGTGTGGTATCTCATCGGCATTGGCGCCGCCGCGGTAGGATTCGCCCTGTTGCTGCCGCAGGGCATCTGGGGCTGGGTGGAGCGCCGCTACGCGCTGCGCCTGCTGCCCGTTGGTTATATGCTGAAATTGCGGGACGGGGAGGCCGGCCGGCAGCGCGGCTTCGCCCGCCGCCCCTCCACGAAGCCGCCCGCCGCAAGCCCGGCTTCCGAACCATCCTGAATCAATCAAACACGGAGTGAACATCATGTTGGACGCAATCACCCAAGGCGCTTTCCTTGGTACCGGCTGGGAGGGCAAGCTGTTCAATGGCGACTGGGCCGCCGCCCCCACCATCGCCGACGTGCTTGAGCCCGCCACCGCCGGCGTGCTGACCCGCACCGGGATTGGCGGCGCGGCGGAGATTGCCGCCGCCGCCCAGGCGGCGACGGCGGCGCAGCCTGCCTGGTTCGCCACCCATGAGCGCCAGCGCGAGGCGATTTTGCTGAAGGCGGCGGCGCTTTTTGAAACCCATGCGGAGGAGCTGGCGCTCTGGATCGCCCGCGAGACCGGCGCCATCATCCCCAAGGGCCAGCACGAGGTGCGCGAGGCGGTGGAGATCTGCCGTGCCGCCGCCGCCCTGCTGCACCATATTCCGAGCCAGGTGCTGCCTTCCACGCCGGAGCGCCTCTCCATCGCGCGGCGGGTGCCGCTGGGCGTGGTGGGCGTGATCTCGCCGTTCAATTTCCCGCTGATCCTGGGGCTGCGCGCCGTGGCCCCCGCCTTGGCCATCGGCAATGGCGTGGTGCTGAAGCCGGACCCGCAGACGGTGGTCTCCGGCGGTGTGATCATCGCCCGCATCTTCGAGATGGCCGGGCTGCCGAAGGGGCTGCTGCATATGGTGCCCGGCTATGTGGAGGCGGGTGAGGCGGTCTGCACCGATCCCAATATCCAGATGGTCGCCTTCACCGGCTCCACCGCCGCCGGGCGCAAGGTGGGTGAGACCTGCGGCAGGCATTTGAAGAAGGTTTCGCTGGAGCTGGGCGGCAAGAACTCCGTCATCGTGCTGGGCGATGCCGATCTCGCGGCCGCCGCCTCCAATGTTGCCTTCGGCGCCTGGTTCCATCAGGGGCAGATCTGCATGGCCTCCGGGCGCATCCTGGTCGAGCGGTCGCTGGCGCCGGCGCTTACCGCGGCGCTGGTGGAAAAGGCCAATCATTTGCCGGTGGGTGATCCGGCCTCCGGCCAGGTGGCGCTGGGGCCGCTGATCAACCAGCGCCAGCTGCAGCGTGTGCACAAGCTGGTCACGGACTCGGTGGCGGCTGGCGCGAAGCTGGCGGCGGGCGGCACCTATGAGCAGCTCTTCTACAAGCCCACCGTGCTGGAGGATGTGCGCCCCGGCATGCCCTGCTTCGATGAGGAGATTTTCGGGCCGGTGGTGAATATCGTGCCGTTCGATACCGACGAGGAGGCGATCGCGCTGGCCAATAACACCGAATACGGGCTATCCGCCGGCATCATCGGCAAGGATATCGGCCGCGCCATGAAGATTGCCCGGCAGCTGAAGACCGGCCTGATCCACATCAACGACCAGAGTGTCGCCGATGACGTGGCCAACCCGTTCGGCGGGCGCGGCGCCTCGGGCAACGGCACCGCCGTCGGGGGGCCGGCCAGCTGGGAGGAATTCTCCATGTGGCAATGGATGACGCTGCAGGCCGACGCGCCGATGAAGCCGTTCTGAGGAGGCCAGCATGCATATTCAGGCAGCCGTGACCCGCACCCCGGGTGGCAAATTCCATCTCGAAACCCTGAGCCTCGAAGCCCCGCGCGCGGATGAGGTGCTGATCCGCATCACTGCCGTCGGCGTCTGCCACACGGATCTGGCAATGCGCGACCAAGTGTTCCCGGTGCCCCAGCCGATTGTGCTGGGGCATGAGGGGGCGGGCATCGTCGAACAGGTGGGGGCGGGTGTGTCCGGCTTCGCGGTGGGGGACAAGGTGGTGATGAGCTACCGTGCCTGCGGGGCCTGCCCCTCTTGCGCGGCGCATGCGCCCAGCTATTGCCACGGCTTTTTCCCGCTGAATTTCGGCGGCGCCCGGGCCGATGGCAGCACCGCGCTCAGCTGTGATGCCGGGCCGGTGCACAGCCATTTCTTCGGCCAGTCCAGCTTTGCCAGCCATGTGGTGGCACATCACAGCAATGTGGTGAAGGTGGCGGCGGATGCCGATCTCGCGGTGCTGGCGCCGTTTGGCTGCGGCATCCAGACCGGTGCCGGGGCCGTCATCAATGCGCTGAAGGTCGGGGTAGGGGAGAGCCTCGCCGTGTTCGGCACCGGCTCGGTCGGGCTCTCGGCGGTGATGGCGGCGAAGCTGGTGGGGGCGAGCTGCATCATCGCCGTCGACCGCAACCAGGCCCGGCTCGATCTCGCCAGGGTTCTCGGCGCCACCCATGCGGTGAATGCCGGGACTGACAATCCTGTCGAGGCGATCCGGCAGATCACCGGCGGCGGCGTGGCCTACGCGATCGACACGACGGCGCTGATCCCGGTGCTCTCCCAGGCGCTGGCGGCGCTGGCGCCGCGTGGCACGCTGGGCATTATCGGCGCCTCGCGCCCGGATGAGGTGCTGCCGGTGCCGGTGATCGACCTGCTGACCAGCGGCAAGCATATACGCGGCATTGTCGAGGGCGATGCGGAGCCGGCCGTGTTTCTGCCCAAGCTGATCGCGCTGCACGCGCAGGGCCGCTTCCCGGCCGAGAAGATGATGCGGTTTTACGATTTCGCGCAGATCAACGAGGCCGTGCATGATTCGGAAAGCGGCGCCTGCGTGAAGGCGGTTTTGAAACTCTGAGCCGGCGCGGCGGCATGGGGGCTTTGCGATGAACCCCCATGCGCCCGCCGCGCGGTAGGCCGGGCGGTGGAAACGTGATCCGGAAAATGTAGGCTGGGAGATTTCGGTATCTCCATCAAAACAAATGACCTTGTGGCGGGGGCGCCTGCCGGTTATCTAGATCCTCGTACATTCAAAAAAATTGCAATGGCAAGGAGAGGTCGATGACCAGACGCCAGTTAAAGGATGCGGCGTTGCGCGCCAGGGCGCTTTCCGCCCAGGGCATGACCAAGCCCGAAATCTTCGACCAGATTCTGTCCGATGTTCAAAAACCCTTGATGGCGGCGCGGATTGTCGCCTCCATCCCGTCACCGGAAGGCATGCGCCGTTATCGCCGGATGAATATCGTGCTTGGGACCTTGATGATGCTGCTGGCGATTCTCATCGGGCTGGCGAAGGCCGTCCAGGTCAGCGCCAAGCTGGGTTCGGAAATGGATCCCGGTACGTCGACGGTCGTCGCCATCCTGCTCGGGCTGCTGTTTTTCGGGGTTTTCGCGTCCATATCGCTCAGTATCTTCAAATATAAATATGGCGGCTATATCGGTGCGGTGGTCCTGTTGTTGCTGATGATTCCGCAATCCCTGAGCGCCACCATGCAAACGCTGGCCGACCCGTCCTCCGGCGCGCTGCCTCTGTTGGAGCTTTTGCTTGGTGTGCTGCTGCCGATCCTGCTGATCTGGCTGACCGTGAAACTGCGCAACAACGTGTTTGTGAAGGCAAGGCTGTTCGGCGCGCCGCGTAAAAAGCCGGATGGCAGTTTTGAGTTCTCCACCGCCTTTGAGCTTCGAAAAGCAAAAGGCTGATCCTTTGGTTTTAAAAACGCGGCCGGTTTCGCACCGGCCGCGTTTCATATTTACAGCCGATCCGTAAAGCGGAACCAGGATACGGCTTTATGGCTCAGCTTGATCGCCTGGTGATTCAAACCGGACCGAGCAGACTTAAAGATCAAGCACCAATCTTGCTGTTTTGGCGCGTGAGCAGCAAGGGGTGAATTGATCATTGGCCGCATGCTCCGCATCGGTCAGATAGCTGTCGCGATGCTCGGGCAGGCCGGATTTCACCCCGACCAGGCAGGTGCCGCAAATGCCCTGCTCGCAGGATACCGGCACGAACAGCCCGGCTTCGTCCAGCACCGTCCAGGCGCTGCGCTCTGGCGGCACGGTGAGCACCTGGCCGGTGCTGGCGATCTCGATCTCGAATGCCTGGTCGCCGCCGGTCTGCGTTGCCGGGGCTGTGAAATATTCCCGGTGCAGCCTCGTTTCATCCCACCCCGCCGCCTGGGCGCTGGCGAGTACATGTGCCATGAACCCGACCGGGCCGCAGACGTAAAGATGCGTCCCTGCATCCGGATGGGCCAGCAGGGCTGGGGCGTTCAGGGCCTGGTTCGGCGCGCCGTCATCGAAATGCGTGACCACCCGGGCCGCGAACGGCGCCTGCCGCAGCGCCTCCAGAAACGCTGCCCTGGCCTGGGTGCGGGCGCAATAATGCAGCTCGAAATCCGCCCCCAGCCGGTGCAGCCGCCTGGCCATCGCCAAAAGCGGCGTGATGCCGATGCCGCCCGCGAAGAGCAGGGTTTTCGATGCCGTCTCATCCAGGGCAAAGAGGTTGCGTGGCGGGCTGATCGTCAGCCTGGCCCCGGCCTCCAGCCCGTGCATCGCCACCGAACCGCCGCGTGAGGCGGGCTCGCGCAGCACGGCGATTTCGTAAGGGCCGCCGGCATCCGGGTCGCCGCACAGCGAATATTGCCGGACCAGCCCGCCGGGCAGATGCACATCCACATGCGCGCCGGCGCTGAAGGGCGGCAACGCGCCCGCCACGGCGGCGAGGGTGAAATGCCGCACATCCAGGCCAGCATCGCGGACCGCGACCAGCTCGGTCTCGATCGTCATCGGCGCCAGCATCACGCCGCCTGCGCGGCCAGCAGCCGCTCGATGATCCGGCGGGACTGCACGCCCCCCGCGTCGATATTCAGCTTCAGCAAGGCCCGCTCCGGCCAGCGCAGCAGATTTTGCTGCTGCTGTTCCAGCATCTCTCGGTCCTCGTTGAAGATCTTGCCCTGGCCCTCGCGGATCTTGGCGGTGAGTTCGGCATCGCCGGGTTTGAAATGCCGCGCCATGCCCCAGAAATACCAATGCGAGGTCTCGGTTTCCGGGGTGATGAAATCGACCACGATGCTGGAGGCCTTCACCGCCTCCGGCGCCTGATAGCCGCCATGCCCGGCATGCGCCACGCCGACCTCGATCAACACATGCGAGGGCGGATGGAAATGGCAGATCTGCCAGCGATCCACCGCCACATCCGGCGCCAGATCATTCATTCGCAGCGCCATCTGCCAGAAGGGCGGCGCCTTGATATTTTCCATGAAACGGCTGGTGATGACGTGATCCCCGTCGAGCCTGGTGGAAACCGGCGCCTCGTCGATCTCCTTCTGGCCGATGGAGCCGGCATGAACATAGGTTTCATGCGTCAGATCCATCAGATTATCGATCATCAGCCGGTAATCGCAATTGATATGGTACAGCCCGCCGCCATAGGCCCATTCCGGATTCACAGCCCATTCGAGATGATGGATGCTCGCCGGATCGGCCTGGGCCTTGTCGCCCGGCCAGACCCAGATAAAGCCGTAACGCTCCTCGACCGCGTAGGATTTGATCGCGGGGAAGCCGTTCACGCGCTGGCCCGGCATCTCCAGCGCCTTGCCTTCGCAGCCCATCGCCAGCCCATGATAGCCGCAGACGAGCTTGCCGTCCTCGACATAGCCCAGCGAGAGCGGGGCGCCGCGATGCGGGCAGAAATCCTCCACCGCCGCCACCTTGCCGCCGGCGCCGCGGTAAAACACCATTTTTTCGCCGCAGATCGTCCGGCCCAGCGGCTTCTCCGCCAGCTCGTCCGGCATTGCCGCCACATACCACGCGTTTTTCAGGAACATCGCGTTTCCACTCCTGGATTATTTTTGCTAATGTATCCAATAAACGCGGAATCCTGGGTATGAGTCAATTTGAATCGGCTAAATTGTATCCAATTTTTAGGTTTGGCCATGAGTGGTGAACGCACCGGGCAGCGCGTGCTGGTGACGCTGCGGCGGATGATCAGCGCCGGGGAGCTCGCCGCCGGAGAGCGTCTGGCGGAGATTCCGCTGGCGCAGCGCCTCGGCGTCTCGCGCATGCCGGTGCGCATGGCTTTCCGGGAGCTGGAGCAGGAGGGGTTGCTGGTGCGGGCCGGGGCGCGCGGCTTCGCGGTGCGCGCCGTGTCATCGGCCCAGATCGTCGGCGCGGTGGAGGTGCGCGGGGTGCTGGAAGGGCTGGCCGCGCGGTTGCTGGCCGAGCGCGGCGCGAATGAGGCGGTGCTGCAAACCCTCAAGCTCTGCCTGCGGGAAGGCGATGCCTTGCTGGAAAAAGGGGGTTTCACCGAGGCGGACGCGCCGCTCTATCTGGACCTCAATATCCGCTTCCACGCCGCGATTATCGAGGCTTCCGGCAACGCCGCCATCCAGGAGGCGCTCTCGCGTAACGACCATCTCCCCTTCGCCTCGGTGAAGGCCCTGGCGATCGACCGCAATAACCTCGCCGCCGAATATAAGCGCCTGAATTACGCCCATATGCAGCATCACGACATCGTCGAGGCGATCGCCGCCGGGCAAGGGGCGCGGGCGGAGGCGCTGATGCGCGAACATGCCAACGCCGTGCTGCGCTATACGGAATTGGATCCAGCGCGCGAGGGGGTGGCGATTCTGCGCAGCGGTCAGTTCAGCTGAAGGCTTGAGCGGTCGTTCAGAGTCCGTCGGCGGTTTGGATGTGGCGGGCGGCTGTCTCTATCAGCCCCCCAAAGCCGCTTCAAACCCCGTCAACACATTCACCGCATTGATGCCGATTTCCGCCACCGCATAGCCGCCCTCCATCACAAACAAGGTCGGCCGGTTCAGCGATTTGATGCGCGCGCCCATGCGGGTGAAATGCTCATGCTCCAGCTTGAAATGCGAAATCGGGTCGTTCTTGTAGGTGTCCACGCCGAGCGAGACCAGCACCACCTCCGGCGCGTAGGCGGCGATGCGCTTCAGCCCATCTTCCAGCGCGGCACTCCAGCTTTCCCATTCCGTGCCCCAGGGCAGCGGGTAGTTGACATTGCAGCCTTCGCCGGCGCCGGTGCCGGTTTCATCCGCGAAGCCCAGCATATAGGGAAATTCCTGGTCCGGATCGCCATGCAGCGAGACGAACAGCACATCGTCGCGGTGGTAGAAAATATCCTGGGTGCCGTTGCCGTGATGGTAATCGACATCGAGGATGGCGACGCGTTTCGCCCCCTGGTCCAACAGGGATTGCGCGGCGATGGCGGCGTTGTTGAGGAAGCAATAGCCGCCGAACTGGCTGGCGGTGGCGTGGTGGCCGGGCGGGCGGCAAAGGGCGAAGGCGCTTTCCTCGCCGTCATTCAGCAATTTCGCGCCGGTGAGGGCGACATCGGCAGAGGCTTTGATCGCCTGCCAGCTGGTGGCGGTGATCGGGGTGCCGCAATCGAAACTGTGAAAGCCCAGCTTGCCGTCTATTTCTTTTGAAACCCGGTCGGTGCGCATGCCGCGCGCGGCCCATGTGTAGGGGTAGGCGGCACCGCTGCGGCCGCTGGCCAGCCATTGCGCGTGCGCGGTCTGCAGCAGTTCGACCAAAGCCGGGTCATGGATGCGGGTGATCGCCTCCAGTGCAAACGCTTCGGGGGCCAGCACCGGGCCCAGCCCGATTTCGCGGGCGCGGGCCAGGACCAGCCGGGCGCGTTCGGGTTTCTCGAACGCCTCGGTAAAGCCGCCGAGGAACAACTCGCCGGGGCTCTGATGCAGCTCATGGTCTTCGGAGAAAATTACTTTCATGCGAGGAATATGATCCGGCTTTTTGGCAGCGGCAAGCGGTCAGAACAGCTGGTCCTGGGCGGGGCGGAAATAGGGCGCGATCAGCGCCGGCGTCACCTCGGCCAGGCTGGATGGATTCCATTTCGGCTGGCGGTCCTTATCCACCACGGCGGCGCGGACACCTTCATAGAACTCAGCCGTCGCCAGCACCTGGGCGCAGGCGGCGTATTCGCGTTGCAGGCATTCGCGCACGTCCGCCGAGGCCCGGGCCGCGCGCAGCAGGCGCAGCGCCACCTGCATGCCGGTGGGGGATTTCTGCGCCAGCACGGCCAGCGTCTCCTGGGCGAAGGCTGAGCCGTCCTGCGCCAGCGCCTGGACGATCAGGCTTGCATCATCGAAGGCGAAGCAGCGATTGATGAGGTCCAGATGCGCGGCAAGCTTCGCCTCCGGCACATCGCGCGGCAGCAGGGCGATGATGTCGGCCTGGGTGGCGCTGGCCGGCAGGGCTTCGAGGTCGGCGCGCAAGGCGGGCAGGGCGCTGCTCTCCACCAGAGCGTCCGCCAGCCCGGCCAGGATCGCATCCGCGCCGCCGATGATCTGTCCGGTCAGCGCCAGATAGGTGCCAAGCTCGCCCGGGGCGCGGGAGAGCAGCCAGCTCGCCCCGACATCCGGGAAGAAGCCGATGCCGGTTTCGGGCATCGCCAGACGCGTGCGCTCGGTGACGATGCGCACCGCGCCATGCGCGGAGATGCCCACGCCGCCGCCCATGGTGATGCCGTCCATGAAGGCGATATAGGGTTTGGGGAAGCTGGCGATCTGCGCGTTCAGCCGGTATTCGGCGGCGAAGAAGGCGAGGCCCGGGCCGGTGCCCTCGGCGCGGTGGTCGTAGAGGGCGCGAATATCGCCGCCGGCACAGAGGCCTCGTTCACCCTCGCCGCTGACCAGCACGGCGGCGATGGCGGGATCGGCGGCGAAACGGGTCAAAGCGGTGTCCAGCCCGTTCACCATCTCCAGGGTCAGCGCGTTGATCGCCTTGGGGCGGTTGAGCCGGATGATCCCCAGCGCGCCTTTGGTTTCGATCCCGAGTTCAGCTGACATGGCGTTCCGCTCCTGAAGTTTTGCGGGTAATGGACCATGACCCGTCCCTCGCGCCAAGGGCAGGCTTGCGGAAAACTTATCTTGCCGCATCGTGAGAAGTCTGAAATCAGGACAGTATGAATCACGTAATCGCGTCGGTTTTTCCGGTTTTTGGGCTGATTTTTCTGGGCTTCCTGGTCTCCAAGCGCGGAATTCTCGGGCCGGAGGCGACGGATGCGCTGAATAAATACGTGGTCTGGCTGGGGCTGCCGGCTTTGTTGTTTCAGGCGATGGCGCATATCGATGGGGCGCAGCTGGACCATCCGGCCTTCATCGCGGCGTTTCTGATCGGCGCGCTGGCGTGCTTTTTGCTCTCCTTCGCGCTCGGCCAGCGGCATCTGCCGCCGGGGCATCGTTTGTCGGACCGCTCGATCGACGGTTTGAACGCCAGCTATTCCAATACCGGCTATATGGGCATTCCGCTCTGCCTGACGGCGATGGGCCAGGCCAGCCTGGTGCCCTCGATCATTGCCACCATCATCGTCGCCTGCGTGATCTTTGCGGGCGCCATCGTGCTGATCGAGATCGATTTGCAGAAAAGCCCAGCCATCGGCGCGGCGGTGCGCAAGGTCGGGGCCTCGCTGCTGCGCAACCCGCTGATCTGCGCGCCGCTGGTGGGGCTGGGCTTTGCCTTGCTGCGCGGCGGTACGGGCTGGACGCTGCCAGCCCCGGTGTTTCATCTGACCGACCTGCTGGGTGAGTCCGCCAGCCCCTGCGCGCTGGTGACCATCGGGCTGTTCCTGGCGCAGTCCAAGGCGGTGGCGCAGGCGAGGGTGATTGTCCGGCTGGTCGGGCTGAAGCTGGTGGTGCAACCGCTGTTGACCTTCCTGCTCGTCTATAAGCTCTGGGCGATGCCGGAGGTCTGGGCGAAAACGGCGGTGATCATGGCGGCGATGCCGACGGGCACCGGGCCGTTCATGCTGGCCAAGCTCTATGACCGGGAGGCGGCGGTGACCTCGCGCTCGATTTTGATTTCAACCGTGCTGTCGCTGTTTACCGTTTCAGCTCTGCTCGCCTGGCTCGATTAGCATGATCAGCCGGTAGCGCTCGCTGGCGAGGTGCTGGAAATTTAACTGGGTGAAGCTCAGCGCACCCTGGGTGGGGTGGGTGAAGCGGCGCAGCCCGCCGAGGCGCGCCTGCACGTCGCGCGCGGCCCAGGCCTTGGCGAAATCCGGGCTTTGCGCGCGCAACTCGTCGAGCAGGCGTTGCAGGCGTGGATCGTCCGGAGTTTCAGCGGTTTCGGCGCGGAATTCGGCAACCAGCCGGCGCGCGCTGGCGGCCCAGTCCTGAATGAAACGCCGCGCCGCGGGGACCAGGAAGACGAATCGCAGCAGGTTGGGTTCGCCACTTTCATGCCAGGGGGCGAAGAGGGCGCGGGCCGGGGCATTCCAGGCGCGGGCGGTGAAGCGGGCATCCAGCAGATAGGCGGGGGCGGCGATGGCGCTGAGCGCGCGCCGCAAGGCGGCGGGCACCGGCGCCAAAGCGGGGAGTTTGGGCGGCGTGGCTGGATCGCGGAGCTGCCCAAGTGCGAAAAGATAAGCGCGCTCGGCCGGGGTAAGGCTGAGCCCCTGCGCCAGGGCGGAAAGGGTGCGGGCGGTGAGGGAGATGTCCCGCCCTTGCTCGATCCAGGTATAGAGTGTGGGGCTGAGAGCGCAGCGCGTGGCGGCTTCCTCGCGGCGCAGGCCCGGGGTGCGGCGGCGTCCGCCACCGGGCGGGGGGCTCAGCGCCTCGCGCCGGGCGCGGATGAAGGCGCCGAGTTCGCGCCGTTGCGGGAGGTGATCCATGGTGGAATTTATACCAGGATAATTTTGCTCCTTATACCGGTTTATTTACCCGGATAAATCCAGGGCAGGAGACAAGATATGAGCCAGACCGAGCAGAATTTCGCCGCCACCCATTACGCCCCGCGTGCCGATGCCTATGTGCAAAGCGCCGTGCATGCCGGCGGTGCGGATCTTGACGAGATGGAGGCGCTGCTGCGGGCGCGCGCCCCCTCCTGCGTGCTGGATCTGGGCTGCGGCGGCGGGCATGTGAGCTACCGCGCCGCGCCATACGCGAACCGGGTGGTGGCCTGCGACGTGACGCCCGCCATGCTGGAGGCGGTGGCGCGGACGGCCACGGCGCGCGGCCTGAGCAATATCGAAACCCGGCTCTGCGCCGCCGAGGCGCTGCCCTTCGAGGATGGGCTGTTCGATGCGGTGCTGTGCCGGTTTACCGCGCATCATTGGGCGGATGTGCCGGCCGGGCTGCGGGCGGCCAGGCGGGTGAGCAAGAAAGGCGCGTTCGGGGTGTTCATCGATACGGTGGCGCCGGCGAAGCCGGTGCTGGACAGCCATCTGCAGACGATGGAGCTGCTGCGCGACCCCTCGCACGGGCGCAATTACAGCGTCGCGGAGTGGGGCGCGATGCTGGCGCAGGCGGGCTTCGGGCTGCGCGGCGTGACGATGCGGCGGCTGCGGATGGAGTTTGCCAGCTGGGTGGCGCGCACCGCGACGCCGCCGGCGATCCAGGAGGCGATCCGCATCGTTCAAAAGACCGCGCCGGCGGAGGTGAAAGAGTATTTCGCGATTGCCGAAGATGGCAGTTTCGACCTTGAGGTCGCGACCATGGTCGTGGAGATGGTGTAAATGTTTTCTGGGGCCGCTTTTTTCCAAAAAAGCGGCGAAGAGGCCGGCGGCGCGGGGGCCAGCTTTGCCAAAACCCCGCCCAAAAAATTTTGTTAACTGAGCATTTCGGCCACGCGGTCGGCGGCCTGGCCCCAGAGGCTGCTCATCGCCGCGGCGATGCCCTGGGCGGTGGCACCACCGGGAGCGGTGGCGGCGAAGCTTTGCAGCTGCCATTGCTGTTGTTTCGCCGGGCGCGTCGCCAGCTGTGCGCTCAGCGTCACCTTGCCCGCCGCATCGGGGGCGAATTGCAGCACCTGGATTTCCACCAGCAGATCCGCCGCCGCGCCGATGGCGCCGCCATCGGCCAGCACATTATCGCCCGGCAGGCGCTGGGCCAGGTCCTGCACCATCGCGGTCTGCAGCAATTGCGCCAGGGGGGCGGCCCATTGGTCGTTGGCAAAAGCCTCCGCCGCGTAGGCGCCGCCGGGCTTGGGCACGCCGGACTGGTTCAGCGCGCCGGGCAGGCCGATGCTGCGCACCCCGATGCGCTGCCCGGCCCCGCCGCGCGCCTGGCCCGGCAGTGCCGCGATCTGCCAGCTTCGCACCTGCGCCGAGGCGCAGCCCGAGAGCAGCGCCGCGCCGCCGATGAGCACATAACGCCGCTTCATTTGCCGCTCCGTCCGAAAAGCACCGCCTGCGGGTGCTGGTTGAGATAGGTGGTCAGCGCCTGCAGCGATTGCAGCGTGGCGTTGGCCTGGGTGAGAATTTGCTGCAGGCTTCTCTGGAAATCCGAATCATTGCCGAAGCCCTGGTTCAGCCCCTGCAGCGTGGTGTTGGCGGTTTTCAGCGTGTCGCTTAGATTTTTCAGCAACGCCTTGGTCTGCGCACTGCCCAGCGTGCCGTTGGCGGTGGCCAGCAGCTTGCTGAGATTATCGCCGATCTGCTTGAAGGGCATCTGATCGACCTTGCCGGTGATATCCGCGGCGTTGGCCATCAGCGCATCCAGCCCGCCCGGCTTGTAGGGCAGCACGATGGCGCCGCCTTCCATCGTCACCTTCGCCGGTGGCGCCTTCGGCTCCATCACCAGATTGATCTCTTTCTGCCCGGTCACATAATTCTGCGTGCCGAGTTCGACGCGCATGCCGTTATCGACGAAACGCTGGAACACGGTCTGCGGATCCGGGGTTTTGGCGTTCGGGCCGAGCGAGAGGATGCGTTGCGGCTGCAGCTGCATGCTCACCTTCACCTTGGCGGTGCCGTTTTTCTGGTCGACCATCAGCTCCACGCCGGTGACATCGCCGACCTGGATGCCAAGGGCGGTGACCGGGGAGCCGGGGGTGAGGCCGCTGACATCGCTGGTGATGTAGGAGACAACCGGAATCTGGGTGTCATAGGCGCTGGAGTCCGCCTGCTGCTGGGACGCGTAGAGGCGGAAACTGGCGCCGTTCGGGCTGGGTTTGTCATCCAGCGCCGCGTGCGGCAGGCTGAAGGAGATGCCGCCGGCCACCAGCGCCTGGATGGATTGCAGCTGCAATTGCAGCACGCCGCCCTTGATGCCGAAGGCAACGCCGGAGGAGTTCCAGAAGCGGCTATCCTCGCGCACCAGATCGTCGAAGGGGGCGCGGATGAAGATGCTGATCTTGATCGGCCCGATGCCGTTGCCGATGTCATAGCCCAGCACCTCGCCCACCGGCACGTCGCGGTAGAAGATCGGCGAGCCGGAATTGATCGAGCCGATGGTGTTGGCGGTGAGCGTGTAGGTGCGGCCGGGCTCGTCGGAGCGCACGCCCGGCGGCGTTTCCAGCCCGGTGAAATGGTCCTTATAGGCGCCGCGGGTCTTGCCCGGGTCCACGGTGATATAGGCACCGGAGACGATGGTCTCGAAGGCGGAGATGTCGGAGAAATTCAGCCGCGGCCGCACCACCCAGAAGCGCGCGTTGGAATTGAGGAAGCGTTCGCCGACATCGTTCATCCGCACCCGGACGATGACGTGGGAATTATCCTTGGCGAGGTCGATGCCCTCCACCGTGCCCAGCGCTACGGCCTTGTATTTCAGCTGGGTCTGGCCGGCGGTGAGGCCGTCGGCATTGACGAAGCTGAGCGTCAACAGCGGGCCGCGCTCCATGATGGTGCGATAGCCGAGATAGCCGGCGATGATCGCGGCGACGATGGGGATCAGCCAGACCAGATGGAAGCTCTGGCGGCGCAGCTTCGCACGCGGCGGTGTATTGGGCGGCGGCGCCTGCTGGTCGCTCATGCTTCGGGCTCCTGGTCATTGTCCCACATCAGGCGGGGGTCGAAGGCGTTGACGGCGAACATGGTGAGCACCACCACCGCCGCGAAGCAGATGGCCCCCACATTCGCCCTGACATTGGCGAACTGCCCGAAATGCACAAGGGCGATGAGGATGGAAACCATGAACACGTCGATCATCGACCAGCGGCCGATGAAATCGATGATCCGGTAGGCCTTGGTGCGGCCGTGCAGCAGATGGCCGCTGCAGCATTGCGTGGCCAGCAGCATATAGGCCATGCCGAGCAGCTTCAGCAGCGGAATGGCGATGCTGGCGAACAGCACAAGGGCAGCCAGCGGCCACAGCCCGACATCCGCCAGCTCCACGATGCCGCCCATGATCGTATAGGACTGGGTGTGGGCGAGGCTGGTCAGATCCATGAACGGGTAGAGATTGGCCGGGATATAAAGACAGCCGGCGGCGATGGTATAGGCCCAGGCGCGCGAGATGCTGGCGGGTTTGCGGGCGAACAAGGGCGCATCGCAGCGCCGGCAGAGATCGCCGGTCTCGCCATTGCTGACCTGGCCGCAGGCATCGCAGCTGATCAGCTCGCCAGCGGGCGCGGTCGGGGCGGTTTTGTCGGGCTGGTCCAGCGCGCGCCAGACGATTTCCTGGTCCAGCCCGGCATCGGCGGCGGCCATGGCCAGCATCAGCCCGATCAGCGCGTAGAGGGCGGTATCCAGCCGCACGCTGAACATGCCGGCGAGGCGGGTATAGGCGACCAGGAAGCCCAGCAGATAGACATCGATCATCGCCCAGGGGGTGATCGGGGCGTAATAGCGGAAAATGCCGCGCAGCCAGCTTTTGGGCAGGTGGAATTTCAGCCCCAGCAAGGTGGTGAGCATAATGGCGAGTTTGAGCCCCGGCAGCACCAGCGTCACCGCGAACACCAGCGCGCCCACCAGCCCCCAGCCCGCCTCGACCAGCCGCAGCGGCCCGGTTTCGATCCGCGCCAGCGAAAAGCGGCCATAGGCGTCCACCTCCAGCATCGGGGCGATCAGCGCGAAGAGGTAGAACAGCCCGGCGGCGAGCGAGCAGGCCAGGGGAAAGTTGAGCGTCGCGCGGCGCATCCGCCAGAGCGTGTGGTCACAGCGCGGACATTCCGCCACCATCCCGGGGTGGATGTGGGGCAGACGGCTGAACAGGCCGCAATGCGGGCATTCGCGCCAATCGTCGTCGGGAGGGGCCAGCGGCGGCGTGGTCATGTCCGGCTGATTTGGCGCGCGCGCGGGGCCGGTTCAAGCTTTATCAAAGCCCGAGATCGAGCTGATCGGGCTTGGAAGAGGCGCTGGCCTTCACTTCCACCTTGCCGTCGGCGAAGCGCAGCCGCAGCGCCGCGCCGGGTTTCACCGCGGCGGCGCTGGTGACGGCCTCGCCCTTGGAGGTGGTGACCAGGGCGAAGCCGCGTGCCAGAACCCGCTCATAAGAGGCGCTTTCCAGCCGGGCCGTCGCGTTATAGAGGCGGGTGGAGGCGTCCTTCAGCCGGGCCGGCATCGGCACTTGCAGCCGGTGGGCGGCAAGCGCCAGGGCGGCCTGGCGAGGCTGGAGCTGGCCTTGCGGCGGCGGCAGGCGGTGGGCGGTGGTATCCAGCCGGCGTTGCGCGCCACGTAGCAGGTTGGGCAAGCCGATGGCAAGGCGATGGCCGAGCAGATCCACCCGGCCTCTCAGCCCGACGAGAATATCGCGCGGGTGGCGCAGTACCTGGCGCTCCAGCCGGGCGCGCCGGCCGGCCATATAGTTGGGCAAAGCCAGGGCGTGGCGCTCGGTGCGGTCATCCAGCCGCTGGCGGGCGGTGCCCAGCATCGCAGGCAGGTCCGGCAGCCGGTTCGCCGCGCGCTCCAGCCCGTTCGCGGCCTGTGTGGTGTGGCGGGCCATCGCCCCTTGCAGGCGGGCGGCGCGCTGGGCGAGGTCCGCCAGCAGTTCCAGCCGCGCCGGCACCGCCATTTCGGCGGCGGCGGTGGGGGTGGGGGCACGCCGGTCCGAGGCGAAATCGATGAGGGTGGTATCGGTTTCATGGCCGACGGCGGAGATCAGCGGGATGCGGCTGGCGGCGGCGGCGCGGACCACGATTTCCTCGTTAAAGGCCATCAGATCCTCCAGGCTGCCGCCGCCGCGCGCGACGATCAGCACGTCCGGCTGCGGAAAGCCGGCGGGGAGGCTGTTGAAGCCTTCGATGGCGGCGGCGATCTTTTCGGCCGCCCCGTCGCCCTGCACCGGCACCGGCCAGAGCAGCAGCTGGCGGGGAAAGCGCCGGGCGATGGTGGTTTTGATGTCCTGCAGCACCGCCCCTTGCGGCGAGGTGACGAGGCCGATGATTTTGGGCAGCATCGGCAAGGCGCGGCGGCGCTCAAACAACCCCTCGGCCTGGAGCTTGGCCTTCAGCATCTCGATTCGCGCCAGCAGCGCGCCGGCCCCGGCATATTCCAGCTTCTCGACGATGAGCTGATATTCCGAGCGCTCCGGATAGGAGGTGATGCGGCCGGTGGCGATGACCTCCAGCCCGTTCTCCGCCTTCAGCCCGACGCGCGGCACCACGCCTTTCCAGATGATGCCGCGGATTTTCGCACTCTCATCCTTCAGCGCGAAATATTGGTGGCCTGAGGCGTAGGCCTTGAACTCGGTGATCTCGCCGCGCACCCGCACCCGGCCAAAGGAGCCCTCCAGCGTGCGTTTGACCGCCCCGGCCAGCTCGGAGACGGAAAATTCAGGGGTATTGGTCGCGGATTCACTCATGCGCACAGATTATGATACAGCGCCCCCCGGTAACAGAGGGGTTTGCGAGATGCGGGTATTGATCATCGGTTCGGGCGGACGGGAGCATGCGCTGGCCTGGGCGATCGCCAAGAGCCCGCTGCTGACGAAACTCTATGTCGCCCCTGGCAATCCTGGCACCGCCGCGCTGGCCGAGAACGTGCCGCTGCGCGCGCTGGATGTGGATGGCATCGTGAAATTCGCCCTGGAACAGAAGATCGACCTGGTGGTGCCGGGGCCGGAGGCGCCGCTGGTGGCCGGGGTGGCGGATGCGCTGGAAAAGGCCGGGATTGCCTGTTTCGGTCCCTCGGCCGCGGCGGCGCAGCTGGAGGGCAGCAAGATCTTCACCAAAGAGGTGGCCGATGCGGCGAAGATCCCCACCGCCGCCTGGGAGAAATTTACCGATGCCGAGGCGGCGCATGACTATCTGGACAAGGTTGGCGCCCCGATCGTGATCAAGGCGGACGGGCTGGCGGCGGGCAAGGGGGTTGTCGTCGCCACCACGCTGGAGGAGGCGCATGAGGCCGTCACCGCGATCATGGAAGACAAGGTGCATGGCGCCGCCGGAGCCTCGGTGGTGATCGAGCAATGCCTGGTCGGCGAGGAGATTTCCGTGTTCGCGCTGTGCGATGGCGAGGATGCGCTGTTCTTCGGCGCGGCGGCCGACCATAAGCGCGTCGGCGAGGGCGATACCGGGCCGAATACCGGCGGCATGGGGGCGATTTTCAATCCGCCCTGGGCGACGGAAGAGATTTTGCGGCGTTCGATGGATGAGACGATCCGTCCGGCGCTGAAGGAAATGGTGCGCCGGGGCACGCCGTTCCGCGGGTTTCTGTTCGCCGGGCTGATGGTGGAGGCGGATGGGCCGAAGCTGATCGAGTATAATGTCCGCTTCGGCGATCCGGAATGCGAGACGGTGTTGCCGATGCTCTCCTCCGATTTGCTGACCGCGCTGAAGGCGGCGGCGGAGGGGCGGCTTTCAGAGGCGAAGGCGGAATTCGCGGCGGGCGGCTCGGCGACGGTGGTGATGTGCGCGAAGGGCTATCCCGGCGCCTATGCCACGGGCAGCGAGATTTATGGGCTGGACGAGGCGGGCGCTGTCGAGGGTGTGACCATCTTCCATGCGGGCACGATGGCGGACCAAGGCGGGATTCTCGCCAATGGCGGGCGGGTGTTGGCCGTGAACGCGGTGGGGGCGGACCTGAAGCAGGCGCTGGGCCGGGCCTATGAGGCGATTGGGCGGCTGGATTGGGAGGATGGGTTCTGCCGGCGGGATATCGGGCGCAGGGCGGTGGGAATCTAATAGAAGTTTTTGGGGTGCAGCCCTTTTTTCAAAAAGGGCTACAAGACGTTCGGGGTGGTGGCACCGGCGGTGCCAACACCCCAGACGTTTTCCGCCGCTTTTTTGTAAAAAAGCGGCACCAAAAAACTTTTAAAACTTAAGCCAAGTGTTTTTGTCGGGCCCCGGCGCGCAGCAGCGCCACCAGCCCCATCACCGCGACCAGCGCCAAACCCAGCGCAAACCCCGTCGCCCCCAACATGCTCATGCACAGCCCCAGCAGCGGCGGGCCGGCGATGCCGCCCAGCGTGTACACCACCATCGAGAGCGACATCGCGCTCGCCAGCCCCAGCCCGGCATAACGCGAGGCCAGGAACACGATGCCCAGCGTGAACATCCCTCCCTGTGCCATGCCCCAGACGAACAGCCACGGCCACAGCCCCTGGTGCAGCGGCAATGCCAGCCCCAGCGGCATGATCGCCATGATGATTGCCGTGGCATCGCGCAATTTGTGGCGGTCCATATGGTCGGCCAGCACGCCGAGCCCGATGGCGCCCGCCGCCGCGCCCGCCTGCACCGCCGCCGCCATCAGAGCCGAGAGATGCACCGAAAACCCGTCCGAGAGACCATAGAGCGGCAGCAGCGAAAGGTTACAGGCCTCGGTGAAGCCAACCAGGAAAATGCCGATGAAGGCGGGGCGGTGATGGCGCAGAATGTCGCGCTGGCGGGCGGGCCTATCCTCGTCCTCATCCTCCGCGCCGGCTTCCCGCCCGGCCAGCAGCAGCAGGCAGGCGGCGAAAGCGGTTACCCCGGCGCCGAACAAAAACGGCAGCGCGCCCTGATTGCCGGCAATGGCGACCAGAGCCGGGCCGAGCGCCATCGAGCAGCCCAGAATCAGCTCATACAAGCCGGTCAGCCGCCCGCGCAGATGCGCGGGGAAGGAGCCGTTCATCCAGGTATCCAGCCCGGCCCAGCGCAGCGCCACCGCACCGCCCATCACCAGGCAGAGCAGGCTCCAGACCCAGACCTTGCCGGTAGCGGCGAAGCCCAGAAACACGAAGATGGTGATGCAAATCCCGGTGAGCACCATGCGCTGCAGCCCGAGTTTGCGGGTGACGCGCGGCACGAAGCCGGAGATGGCGAGCAGGCCGATCCAGGGCAGCGCCGAGATGATGCCGACCCAGAAATCATCCACCCCTTTGGCCCGCAGCGCCACCGAGAGCAGCGGCAGGAACATCCAGTACGCCCCGGCGGAGAAAAATGCCCCTACCATGGCGGTTGCGATACGCAGGGCGGGATGCATCACGCCGCCAGCGCCTGGGCGCGCACCAGCCTGGCGAAGGCGCCGTTCTGGGCGATCAGATCCTCATGCGTGCCGGTTTCCACCGCCTGGCCGTCGGCCATCACCACAATCTGGTCGGCATCGCGCACGGTGGAGAGGCGGTGGGCGACGACGATGGTGGTGCGCCCGGCGCGCAGCCGGGCCAGGGCGGCCTGCACCAGGGCCTCGCTTTCCGTGTCCAGCGCGCTGGTGGCTTCGTCCAGCAGCAGGATGCGCGGGTTGCGCAGGATGGCCCGCGCAATGGAGACGCGCTGGCGCTGCCCGCCGGAGAGGCGCTGGCCATTCACGCCGACGCGGGTTTTAAAACCCTCCGGCATGTCCTTGATGAAGCCGCAGGCGGCGGCCTCGGCGGCCTGGGCCACCTCCGCATCGCTGGCACCTGGGCGGCCAAGGCGGATATTTGCTTCGATGCTGTCATCGAACAACAAAGCTTCCTGGCCGACATAGGCGATGGCGCCGCGCAAGGAGGCGAGGGTGACGTGGGAGATATCCGCCCCATCGACCAGGATTTCGCCCGCCGAGGGGGTATAGAGGCGCGGGATCAGCGCCAAAGCGGTGGATTTGCCGGCCCCCGAGGCGCCGACCAGCGCCAGCATCTTCCCCGGTGCCGCGGTGAAATCCAGCGACTTCAGGCCGATGCGCCCATCCGGATAAGTAAAGCCGATCTGCCGGAAGCGCACCTCGCCGGGGCCGGGCGGCAGGGCCACAGCACCCGGCGCATCGGCGATGGCGGCGGGTTCGTCGATCACGTCGAACACCCGGATCATCCCCGCCAGCCCTTCCTGGATGGCGGCATTCATCGTCCCCAGCGCGCGCAAGGGGCGGGACATGATCAGCAACGCCGACATGAAGCCCATGAAGCTGCCAATGCCGCTCCCGCCCGTGGCGTTGCGCCAGCCCTCGAAGCCAATGACCAGCGCCACAGCCACGCCGGCCAGCACTTCCAGAATCGGGTCCAGCCGGGCGCGCACGCGGGTCATGCGGATCAAGGCGCGGTAGAGCCCGGTGAAGGTGGCCTCGGCGCGCTTTTGCTCGATCGCTTCCAGCCCATAGGCGCGCACGGTGCGGGCCTGGGCGAAGCTCTCATTCAGGATGGCGGCGGCCTCGCCCAGCTGCGCCTGCATGCCGCCGGAGGCGCGGCGCATGCGCCGGCCGATGCGGTCGATCGGCATCGCCGCCAGCGGGTAGATGAAGGCGGAGATCAGGCTGAGCTGCCAGTCGATCACGAACATCGAGACCACCAGCCCGACGACGGTGGTGGCATCCGCCACCGCGTTCACCGCCCGGGTCATCGCATCGCGGATCACGGTGGCGTCCGTGGTGAAGCGCGTGGCGAGCTGGGCCGGGGCCTCGCGCTCCACCCGCGCCAGGGCGGCGTTGGTGAGATGGCCGAACATCGAGACCTGCAGCCGGCGGATGACCAGCAGCACCATGTCCTGCGTCATCACCGCCTGCAGATACATCGAGCTGCCTTTGACGGCGGTGACGGCCAGTACCATCAGCGGCACCTGGTAGAGGATGCGCTTATCCTTGTCCGCGAACAGGTCGAACGCCCATTTGATGATGATCGGATAGAGCGCGGTGGTGGCAGAGAGGGTCAAAGTGGCGGCGACGATCAGCGCGATGCGGCCCTTGAAATGCCGCACATGCTCGCGCCAGAGCCGGCGCACCAGGGCAATCGTGGAGGCATTGGCGGCGGAAATCGGGGCTTTGCTCATGGCGGCGTGGTTAAGCACAGTTTGGGCCGGCGGAAAAATGCGCTACAGCCCGGCCATGGACACGATCTACAAGGGCGACCTCTCCACCCCCCACGGCCGGCGCAATGCCTGGGTGGATGCGCTGTTTGTCGACCATGCCTTCCTGCGTATCTTCTGGACGAATTTCGCCCCGGTTGTGCCCGGCCAGCTCTACCGCTCCAACCATCCCACCCCGGGCAATCTGCGCCGGTTCAAGGAGAAGGTGGGGCTGAAGAGCCTGATCAATCTGCGCGGCCAGGCGAAAAACGGCTCCGACGCGCTCTCGCGCGAGGAAGCGCGGCGGCTGGGGCTGGATTTTTACGATATGGCCTTCGAGTCCCGCGGCGCGCCGCATAAGGACCGGATTTTGCGGCTGGCCCAGATCGTCGAGAGCATGCGCGGCCCGGCTTTGATCCATTGCAAATCCGGCGCGGACCGGGCGGGGCTGGCGGCGGGGCTGTTCATTCTCATCAAGGGCGGCACGGTGGCGCAGGCGATGGGGCAGCTCTCGCTGCGCTTTGGGCATATCAAGCAGTCCAAGACCGGGATTCTGGACGCGTTTTTCGAGCTGTATCGGCGCACGGGCGAGGGGCGCAAGCCGTTCCTGGATTGGGTGCGCGAGGATTATGACGAGGCCGAGCTGCGGGCGGCGTTCAAGGCCGGGCGGGTGGCGGAGTTTATTAACGGGAAGCTGCTGGGGAGAGAGTAGCAAAACGTTTGGGGTGTTGATGACGGCGGTGCCAAAACCCCCAACGTTTTTCGCCGCTTTTTTGTAAAAAAGCGGCACCAAAAAACTTTTAATTTTTTGGCGCTGCGCTGGGCTTTGTCGCCTTCTTCAAAATTTCATTCTGCACCACGTTCTGGATGCCGCCCGCCGCCTCCTTTGTCGCCGCCGCCGCCACGTCACCCCAGTACGGCGCCATGTCCGACGGCTTCAAGGCATGGATCTGCGTCACCTGGCCGATCACCCGGTCATTCACATCCCGCACCACCCAATTCAGTTGCACCTCATCCTCGCCCTGGCCCGCCGGGGTTGCCTTCACCGTGCCGGTGACGGTGAAATCGGCGGTCTTCTTATCCTTCACTAGGATCAGATTGGGGCCGGGCAGGGCGTGCGCCAGATCGGTCGGCAGCGCGGTGTCGCCATCGCCTGGCGCGCCGCTGACGCCGGCGATGAAGATGCGCGGCGTGCGGTTCTCCAGCGATTGCGGGTTGCTCTGCTGAATATCGGCATTGATCCCGGCCATCAGCTTGGAGAGGCCCGGTGCCGCCGCTTTCGCCGCCGCATCCAAAGTCGCGGGGTCACCGTTCGCCCAGCCTTTGGCCGGGACCGGCGCGCCGGTCTGTTTGCCGTAGATCTTCTTGTCCGGCCCGACCACCGCATAGGCGGGCACCACGCTCTCACCCTCCAGCTTGGCGGTGACATCCAGGTGCCAGTTCAGCTTCCGCGCCGGGCCGGCGACGCTCGGCACGTCGTAATCCGCCAGCTCGGTCGCGAGATCCTTGGCGTAGAGCTGGGCCGCATCGTCGCCCAGCAGCGCCTGGCCGGGCGAGGGCACGAACAGCACCGGGGCCGGCGGGATCGACAGCCGGGCGCCGGCCGGGCCGGGATTGCCGTAGAACGGCTCCGGCAGCGTGCCGCATCCGGCCAAAGCGAGAGCGAGGAGAAGAGAGGCGCGTTTCATGAGCATATGACCGAAAGCTGATGGCCCGTGGCGGGCTCCTGCCGCAAGGTCTTGCGGCGATAGGAAAAGAAATTCGCCTCATCCGCGCAGGTATCATGCGGCAGGATTTCGGCGCTCACCCCCGCTCGGGCCAGACGCGCGGCGCAATAGCCGGGCAGGTCGAACCAGAAATGGCCAGGGCGGCCGGCGGAAAAGAAGCTGGCGGCGGCGCGGCTTTCGTTCAGCACAGCGTCGCGCATATCCTCGCCCACCTCGTAGCTGGGTTGATGGATGCAGGGGCCGATGGCGGCGCGCACATTTTGCGCGCCGAGATCCCGCAGCGCCGTCACGGTCGCTTCCAGCACCCCGGCCACGGCGCCGCGCCAGCCGGCATGGGCGGCGCCGACAGCGCCATTATCGCCGTAAAACAGCACCGGCGCGCAATCGGCGGTGATGATGCCCAGAGCCAAGCCGGGCAGGGTGGTGACCAGCGCATCGGCGCTGGGGCCTTCGCCCTCCGTCCAAGGCGTGGTGACAGTCACCACCCCTGGCCCGTGCACCTGTTTCAGCCCCAGCAGCGCGCCGCGTTCCACCCCCATGGCTTTAGCGATAAGCGCGCGGTTTTCCCGTACGGCGTCGGCGTCATCGGACGAGAAGCTGGCATTCAGGCTGGCATAGAGGCCGGTGGAGACGCCGCCATGGCGGGTGAAAAACCCGTGCCGCGCGGGCAGATCGGCCGTGATGAAATCGGTCATGCGAATCCTGGCAAAGTCGGCAGGTCGGGCGGACAGATTGCCAGCACCTTGAACAGGCTGCCCATCGCTTCGGGCGCCGTCAAGCGCTGCACGGTCAGGCGCAGATCCATCGCCTTCTCCGGATGGCGCTGGGCCAGACGGTCGCTGCGCTGATAGAGGCCGAGCGAGGTGAGGAAATGGTTCTGCTTCACCGGGCCCTGGGCATGGGCGGCCCGTTTCAGCGCGGCGAAATCGACATGGGCGGTGATATCCGCCTCGCCGGGGGCGGCAAGCGGGTCGGCATAGGCGCCGCCCCGGATCGCCTGCACGCTCTCGCCGGCGGCACTTTCCGCCGGGCCGTAATCGATGAACAGCCCGACGCCGCCGCGGGCGGAGAGGGCGCGCACGAAGTCCAGAGCCGCCTCATTCACCTCGCGCACGCTGCCGATGGGATCGTCCGGCAGGGCGTAATCGGTGGGGTATTCGAGATAGGCACCGTCCGCCACGTAGCGCTCCATCCAGCCGGAATCGCGGCGGATGAACTGGCGCACCGGCAACGCATCGAGAAACTCATTGGCGAGCAGGATCAGCGGGCCGGCCGGGATGTCCGCCAGCTTGTCATGCCAGTTCGCGTGGGGCACGCGGGCGGCCTGTTCGGCCCGCAAGGCCGGCGAGGTTTCGATGAAATGAACGGAGGGCGCGGGCCAGAGGCGCAGCGCGTCGGCCATCAGCACGCCGCGCCCGGGGCCGGCTTCGGCCAGCATGATGCCTTCTGGCGCGCCCATCAGCTGCCAGACCACCTTCGCCCAGGCGCCGAGCAGCTCGCCGAATACCTGGGTTAGCTCCGGGGCGGTGACGAAATCCTGGCCGAACCGGCCTTTGGCGTAATAGGCGGCGTTCGCCGCCGCCATGAAATGGTCGAAACGCTGCGCGCTCACGCCTTGCTTTCAGGCAGTTTGGTTTCCCGCGCCGGGCGGGCGAAATACAGGAAGATCAGCCCGGCAATGACCATCGGGATGGAAAGCAGCTGCCCCATCGTGGTGCCGAAGGGCAGGAAACCCAGGAACGGGTCCGGTTCGCGGAAGCACTCGCCGGTGATCCGTGCCAGCCCGTATCCGACCAGGAAGATGCCGGTGAGGGTGCCGGTGCGGGTGCGGATGCGCAAGGAGCTGGCGAAGCAGAGCATGATGATGAACAGCGTGATGCCTTCCAGCGAGGCCTCGATCAGCTCCGAAGGGTAGCGCGGCAGCTGATACGGGTCGGCCGGATAGACCATCGCCAGCGGAAAGCCGGGAGGCGCGGCGCGGCCCCAGAGCTCGCCATTGATGAAATTCGCGCAACGCCCGAGGAACAGCCCGATCGGCACCGCCACGGCGATGCGGTCCCCGAAGCGGAACGGGTTCAGCCCGTGCTTCCAGCAGAAGGTGAGAATCGCCACGGTGACGCCGAGGAAGCCGCCATGGAAGCTCATCCCGCCATCCCAGACTTCCGGGATCGCCAGCGGATGGGTGAAGAAATAAACCGGCTGATAGAACAGCACATAGCCGATGCGCCCGCCCAGGATGACGCCGAGCACCGCCCAGGTGAGGAAATCATCCACATGCAGCCCGCTGGCCGCAACCGGCTGGCGGGCCACCATGCGCCGCACCAGCCGCCAGCCCAGCAGCAGCCCGATAATATAGGCTAGGGCGTAATAATGGATGAAAAGCGGGCCGATATGGAACCCTTTGGGGAAGACCGGCAGAATGATCGGGTGGCTCATTTATAGGGATCGGCCTTCAATAGATGGTTCTGGATATAGGCGGAAACGCCCGCTTCCAAAGAGATGAATTGATGATTGAAGCCCAGCGCGCGCATCCGGTGCATCGGCGCCTGGGTGAAGGATTGGTATTGCCCGCGCAGCGCCGGCGGCATTTCGATATATTCGATCCGCTCATCCACGCCGTTGGCGGCGCAGACGGCGCGGGCCAGATCCGCATAGGTGCGGGCCGCCCCGGTGCCGAGATTATAGATGCCGGCGAGAGCCGGAGTGGTGAGCAGGAATTTCAGCCCCGCCACCACATCGTCGACATGGATGAAATCCCGGCTCTGGGCGCCGTCCGCCAGCTCCGGCCGGTCGGATTTAAATAAACGCGCCGGGCCGCCGGCGATGATCTCGTCATGCTTGACCTTCACCACCGAGATCATCTTGCCCTTGTGATATTCATTCGGGCCGTAGACATTGAAGAATTTCACCCCCGCCCAGGCCGGCGGGGCGGGGCGGTGGGCGGCGACCTGGCGCAGCGCCCAGAGATCGAAGGCGAGCTTGCTCCAGCCATAGAGATTGAGCGGGCGCAGCCGGGCCATGGCGGCGAGGTCGTTATCATCCTCGAAGCCCTGCGCGCCGTCGCCATAGGTGGCGGCGGAGGAGGCATAGATGAAGCGCACGCCATGCCGTGCGCACCAGTTCCACAGCATCTGGCTCAAACTGACATTGCTTTGCCAGACCAGATCCGCGTCGCGCGCCGTGGTCTCGGAAATGGCGCCCATATGCACGATGGCGGAGAGGCGCGGGTTGCTGGCGAGCCACGCCTCCAGCGCCTCCGGCGCCACCACATGGGAAGGCGGGTTATGGTAGAGATTGCGCCATTTCTGCCCTTCCTGGCCCAGCCAGTCGGCGATGGCGACCTCCTGCCCATCGGCGGCGAGCGCCGCGTTGAGATTGGAGCCGATGAAACCCGACCCGCCCGTGACCAAAATCATGCCCCGGGTTATATGGACAAGCAGGACAAGCTGGAAGGCCCCGCAGATGATTGAACGACCGAAAATTTTTGACGATCTGGCCGGCGTGGCGGGCGGCGCCATCTCCGCCCTGGCGGGTTTGCGCGAGGAAATGTCGGCGCTGGCCAAGGCGCGGGTTGAAGAGGCGCTGCGGCGGATGGATCTGGTCCGGCGCGACGAGTTCGACGCGATGGCCGAGTTGGCACGCCGCGCCCGCGAGCAGGCGGATGCGCTGGAGAAACGTGTCGCCGCGCTGGAGCAGGCCGGCAAGGACGGGTCCGAGCCTTAAAGAGATGGCGCCGGAGGGGTTCATCACCGCCCAGCTCGCCATCGGGCGGGCGGCTTTGGTGCCTTCGATCCGGCTTTATCTGGCCAGCGCGCTGACCCCGCTCTGGCAGGCGACGGAGGCGTTTCTCGCCGAACAGAATATCGCCCCGCCTTACTGGGCCTTCGCCTGGCCCGGCTCGGAGGCGCTGGCGCTTTATATAAGTGAGCATCCCGAGCTGGTGCGGGGCAGGCGGGTGCTGGATTTCGCCGCCGGCTCCGGGCTGGCCGGCATCGCCGCCGCCCTGGCCGGGGCGCAAAGCGTGGAAGCCGCCGAGATCGACCCGATGGCGCAGGCGGCGATTACCCTGAACGCCGCGTTGAACGGGGTGGAAATCACCCTCAGCCCCGGCAATGTGGTGGGCGAGGACGGCGATTGGGACGTGATCATCGCCGGGGATATATGTTACGAAAGCGCGATGGCGGCGACGATCATGCCCTGGCTGCGCGCTTTGGCAAAATGCAAGATAGTTCTGCTCGCCGACCCTGGACGGCACTACCGCCCGGCCGATCCGGGTGAGATTTTGGCGCATTTTGAGGTGCCGACCAGCCTGGAATTGGAAGATTCGACCACAAGACAGGTTTGTTTATACGCGATTTCCTCTGGTCTGGATTGAACAGAGCAGAGTTTCGTTCCGAATCGTTGACCGCCCCATTCATGGGGACTAAGCACCTGCAACATAATATGGCTGCACTGACCTGAGAGAAAGGTTCCCATGAAGGATGTCCGCGAAGCCCTGATGATAGGGCGCAATTCCGAGGGTAAGCTGGTCCGCCGGCCAGTTTCTCCCTTTATGCTGGGCAGCGCCTATCGCTTCCAGATGTCGTCGCTCTCCTCCATCCTGCATCGCATCACCGGGTGCGCGCTGGGTGTCGGGACGATCCTGATGACGCTGTGGCTGGTTTGCGCCGCGTCCGGGGATGGGGCGTTTTCCGTCATTCAGGCGGTCTGGGCCTCCTGGATCGGCATGCTGATCCTGTTCGGCTTCACCGTCGCGCTGTTTTACCATTTCTGCAACGGCATCCGCCATCTGGCCTGGGATTCGGGCAAGGGCTTCGAGCTGCCGGACATGCACCGCAACGGCAAGCTGGTGTTCGCGGGTACGGTGGCCCTCACCGTGCTGTTCTGGGTCGTTGCCCTTCTGGTGTGGTGAGAGATATGAGCACGCAAGACAAAACCCCCTCGATCACCATGCGCCGCAGCCAGCTTGGCCGGGCGCGTGGCCTTGGTTCCGCCAAGCATGGCGCCGCCCATTGGTGGGCCGAGCGTGTCACCTCCGTGGCGCTGCTGCCGCTCTCGCTCTATTTCGTGGTCTCGGTGATCATGCTGCTGGGCGCTGACGCCCATGCCATGCACGCTTACATGGCCGAGCCCTGGAACAGCGCGCTGTTCCTCGCCCTCATCATCATCATGTTCTACCATCTCTCGATGGGGCTGCAGGTGGTGGTCGAGGATTATGTGCCGAACGAGGCCAAACGGCTGCTGATGGTCATGGTGCTGAAAGGCATCATCGTCTTCCTGGCCCTGGCCTCCGCCGTTTCCGTCCTTAAGCTCGCCCTTTCCTGAACGAGGCGTAATATGAACGCGATCAGCAAGCCCTCTTTCGGGGCCTATAAAATCATTGACCATACTTATGATGTCGTGGTCGTCGGCGCCGGCGGCTCGGGGCTGCGGACCACTTTGGGCATGGGTGCGGCCGGCCTGAAGACCGCCTGCATCACCAAGGTCTTCCCCACCCGCTCGCACACCGTGGCGGCACAGGGCGGCATTTCCGCCGCGCTGGCCAATATGGGCGCGGATGATTGGCGCTGGCACATGTACGACACCGTGAAGGGGTCGGACTGGCTGGGCGACCAGGATGCCATCGAATATCTCTGCCGCGAGGCGGTGCCCGCCATCCGCGAGCTGGAGCATTTCGGCATGCCCTTCTCGCGCACCGAGGACGGCAAGATCTATCAGCGCCCCTTCGGCGGCCATATGCAGGATTACGGCAATGGCGAGCCGGCGATGCGCGCCTGCGCCGCCGCCGACCGTACCGGCCACGCCATGCTGCACACGCTCTACCAGCAGAGCCTGAAGCATGAGGTCGAGTTCTTCGTTGAGTATTTCGCCCTCGACCTGATCATGGACGAGGAAGGCGCCTGCCGTGGCGTGATGGCCTGGTGCCTGGAAGATGGCTCGATCCATCGCTTCCGCGCGCAGACCGTGGTGCTGGCGACCGGCGGCTATGGCCGCGCCTATCTCTCCTGCACCTCCGCCCATACCTGCACCGGCGATGGCGGCGGCATGGCGATCCGCGCCGGGCTGCCGGTTCAGGACATGGAATTCGTGCAGTTCCACCCGACCGGCATCTTCCCCGCCGGCTGCCTGATCACCGAAGGCGCCCGCGGCGAGGGTGGCTATCTCACCAACTCCGAAGGCGAGCGCTTCATGGAGCGCTATGCGCCCTCCGCCAAGGATCTGGCCTCGCGCGACGTGGTCTCCCGCTCGATGACCATCGAGATCAATGAAGGCCGCGGCGTGGGTCCGAACAAGGACCATATCCTGCTGCATCTGGAGCATCTGGGCGCGGATATTCTGCATGAGCGCCTGCCGGGCATTTCCGAGACCGCGCGCGTGTTCGCCGGTGTGGACGTGACCAAGGAAGCCATTCCGGTGCTGCCGACCGTGCATTATAACATGGGCGGCATTCCCACGAACTATCACGCCGAAGTGCTGCGCCCGACGCCTGAGAACCCCGATGCGGTGGTGCCCGGGCTGATGGCGGTGGGCGAGGCGGCCTGCGTGTCCGTGCATGGCGCCAACCGTCTGGGCACCAACTCGCTGCTGGATCTGGTGGTGTTTGGCCGTGCGGCCGGGCATCGCGCCGCCGCGACGATCAAGCCCGGCGCCGCGCAGCCGAACCTGCCGGCCGGCGCCGGCGAGGCCTCGCTGGCCCGCTTCGATGCCACACGCTACGCCAAGGGCGGCACCAAGGTGGCGGAGCTGCGCGACCAACTGCAGCGGACCATGCAGTCCCACGCCGCGGTGTTCCGCAACTCCAAGTCGCTCACCGAGGGTGTGCAGAAAATGGAGAAGCTGTGGGGCGGCATGTCCGACATGAAGGTGCAGGACTCGTCCTTGATCTGGAACTCCGACCTCATGGAAGCGCTGGAGCTGCAGAATCTCATGGGCAATGCGGTGGCCACCATGGTCGGCGCCGAAGCCCGCAAGGAAAGCCGCGGCGCCCAGGCGCATGACGACTTCCCCGAGCGCGACGACCATGAATGGATGAAGCATACGGTGGCGTATGTGGAAGATGACGGCAAGGTGGCGCTGAGCTACCGCCCGGTGAAGATGCAGACCCTCACCAACGAGGTGTCCGTGTTCCCGCCGAAGAAGCGCGTTTACTAAGGGGAGATCAGGAAGATGGCTGAATTCAAGCTTCCCGCGAATTCCAAGATCGGCACCGGCAAGACCTACAAGGCCGAGGCTGGTGCGAAGCGGGTGAAATCCTTCCAGGTTTATCGCTGGAACCCGGATGACGGGAAAAACCCGGTGATGGACACCTATGAGGTGGATCTCGATAAATGCGGGCCGATGGTGCTCGACGCGATCATCAAGATCAAAAACGAGATCGACAGCTCGCTGACCTTCCGCCGCTCCTGCCGCGAAGGCATTTGCGGCTCCTGCGCGATGAATATCGACGGCACCAACACCCTGGCCTGCCTGAAGCCGATCGCGGATGTGAAGGGCGATGTGAAGATCACCCCGCTGCCGCATATGCCGGTGGTGAAGGATCTGGTGCCGGATCTCTCCCAGCCTTACGCGCAGCTGCGCTCGATCGAGCCCTGGCTGCAATCCGACACGCCGGCCCCGCCGGATGAGGAGCGTCTGCAGTCCAAGGAAGAGCGCGCGGAGCTGGATGGTCTGTGGGAGTGCATTCTGTGCTTCTGCTGCTCCACCTCCTGCCCGAGCTATTGGTGGAATGGCGACCGCTATCTCGGCCCGGCGGTGCTGCTGCAGGCTTATCGCTGGATCGCGGATAGCCGCGACGAGGCGACCGGCAAGCGTCTGGATGCGCTGGAAGACCCGTTCAAGCTCTATCGCTGCCACACGATCATGAACTGCACCCAGACCTGCCCGAAGGGTCTGAACCCGGCCAAGGCGATCGGCAAGATCAAGCAGCTGATGCTGGAACGCCAGGCTTAAGAGATAGAAGAGCGTCCAAGAGAGCAAAGGCCCGGCCAAATGCCGGGCCTTTTTGTTTGCAAAAGTTTTTGGGGGGTGTGGGGGTGTTTTTTCAAACCCCCCGAGACCAAGGCCGGATCGCCCCCAGCAGGGGCATCCGGCCTTGGTCTTATTCCCCATGATCGACCCAATCGATCATCGCGTCACATAAAATCAATTTCCTAGATAAGAGATTTATGTCTACATAGCTCACGTTGCGATGCAGCAAACCCAAAAGGAGCTAAGTATGTCTCTGATCAACACCGAAGTGAAACCCTTCACCGCTCAGGCCTTTCATGGTGGCAAATTCATCACCGTGAGCGAGGCCGATCTCAAGGGGAAGTGGTCTGTGGTGTTCTTCTACCCGGCTGATTTCACCTTCGTCTGCCCGACCGAGCTGGAAGACCTAGCCGACAATTATGTCGAGTTCAAAAATCTGGGCGTTGAGATCTACGCGGTTTCCACCGACACGCATTTCTCCCACAAGGCCTGGCATGACACCTCGGATGCGATCAACAAGATCGATTACCCGATGGTGGGCGACCCGACCCATGTGATCTCGCGCAATTTCGGGGTGCTGATCGAGGATGCCGGCCTGGCTGATCGCGGCACCTTCGTGATCGACCCCGAGGGCAAGATCCAGATCGTCGAGATCACCGCCGGTGGCATTGGCCGCGACGCCAAGGAACTGCTGCGCAAGGTGAAGGCTGCCCAGTATGTCGCCGCTCACCCCGGCGAGGTCTGCCCGGCCAAGTGGCAGGAAGGCGAGAAGACCCTTGCCCCGTCGCTCGACCTGGTCGGCAAGATCTGATTTTTGCGCCGCCCCCGGCGGATAACCGGCGGGGGCACACCGAAAAATATTTAGTCAGGCGACGCGCGGCTGTGCGGATGATCCCGGCCCACGCGCCCTTAGTCTCGAAGCTATGGAGCACCCGATGTTGGACGACAGCCTCAAAGGCCAGTTGAAGACCTATCTCGCCCGGATGCCGGAGCCGATCGAACTGGTGGCCTCGCTCGATGATGGCGGGCTGTCGAAAGAGATGCGTGGCCTGCTGGAAGATATCACCGCGCAGAGCGAGAAGATCACCCTGAAGCTGGATGGCGCCGATGCGCGCGTGCCCTCCTTCGAAATCCGCAAGGCCGGCGCGGCGCGCGGCGTGCGCTTCGCGGGCCTGCCGATGGGCCATGAATTTACCTCGCTGGTGCTGGCATTGCTGCAGACCGGCGGCTATCCGCCGAAGATCGCCCCGGAGGTGATCGCGCAGATCAAGGAGATTCAAGGCGAATTTCATTTCACCACCTATTTCTCGCAATCCTGCCAGAATTGCCCGGATGTGGTGCAGGCGCTGAACCTGCTCGCCATTTTGAATCCCGGCATCACCCATGTCGCCGTTGATGGCGCCGCCTTCCAGGATGAGGTGAAGGCGGAGAAGGTGATGGCGGTGCCGACGATCAAGCTGAATGGCGAAGCCTTCGGCCAGGGCCGCATGGAAATCGAGCAGATCATCGCCAAGCTGGATACCGGGGCGGTGGCGCGCGAGGCGGCCAATCTTTCCGCCAAGGCGCCGTTCGAGGTGCTGGTGGTGGGTGCCGGCCCGGCCGGTGCGGCGGCGGCGGTCTATGCGGCGCGCAAGGGCATTCGCACCGGCCTTCTGGCGGAGCGCTTCGGCGGCCAGGTGCTGGATACGATGGCGATTGAGAATTTCATCTCCGTCCCCCACACCGAGGGCCCGAAACTGGCGGCGGCGCTGGAGCAGCATACGCGCGATTACGAGGTGGACATCATGAAGGGGCAGCTTGCCGCCGCGATTGTCCCGCCGGCGCATAAAGGCGGCTTGTTCGAGGTGAAACTGGCAAGCGGCGCCGCGGTGAAATCGAAGTCGCTGGTGCTCGCCCCAGGGGCGCGCTGGCGCACGATGAACGTGCCCGGCGAGGCGGAATACCGCAACAAGGGCGTGGCCTATTGCCCGCATTGCGACGGCCCGCTGTTCAAGGGCAAGCGCGTCGCGGTGATCGGCGGCGGCAATTCCGGCGTGGAGGCGGCGATCGATCTGGCCGGAATTGTCAGCCATGTCACGCTGATCGAGTTCGATGGCCAGTTGCGTGCCGATGCGGTGCTGCAGGCGAAGCTGCGGAGCCTGCCGAATGCCAGCATCGTCACCTCCGCCAAGACCACGCACGTGCATGGCGATGGCGAGAAGGTTGTCGGCCTGTCCTATGAGGATCGCAAGACAGGCGCGGCGCACAGGCTGGAGCTGGATGGCATTTTCGTGCAGATCGGTCTGGTGCCGAACACCGAATGGCTGAAGGGCGCGCTGGCGCTCACATCGCGCGGTGAGATCGAGATCGATGTGCGCGGCGAGACCTCGCTGGCCGGGGTGTTCGCGGCGGGGGATGCGACGATCGTGCCTTATAAGCAGATTATCATCGCGGCCGGGGAAGGGGCGAAGGCGGCCTTGTCCGCGTTCGATTATCTGATCCGCCTGGCGCCGGAGGAGGCGGTGGCGGCCGAATAAAGCCGCCATGGCCTATCTGCCGAGCCCGCAGCAGCTGCGCTATCTGGTGATGCTGGCGGAGACGGGACATTTCGGCCGCGCGGCTTCGGCCTGCGCGGTCTCGCAATCCACCCTCTCCGCCGGGATTCTGGCGCTGGAGCGGGCCCTCGACGCTTCGATTCTGGATCGTGCGGCGTCCAAGCATCCGGTCTTCACCCCGCTGGGGCTGGAGCTGGTGGCGAAGGCACGGGCGGCTTTGGCCGCGCTGGCGTCGGTGGCGGAGACGGCGGATGCGGCGCGCGCCCCGATGTCCGGCCCGTTGCGGCTGGGGGTGATCCCGACCGTGGGGCCGTTCCTGCTGCCAAGGCTGATGCCGCAATTGCGCGACCGCTATCAGGCGCTGAAACTCTTCCTGCGCGAGGATCAGACCGAGCGGCTGCTGGAGCAGCTGGATGCTGGGATGCTGGATCTGCTGATCCTGGCCCAGCCTTGTGCTTGCGCGGGTGCGGAGACGCTGATGCTGGCGCGCGATGAGTTTCTGGTGGCGCTGCCGCCCGGCCATGTGCTGGCGGCGCGGCCCTCGCTCACCCCGGCGGATCTGGCGGCCGAGCAGTTTCTGCTGCTGGAGGATGGGCATTGCCTGCGCGACCAGGTGCTGGCGGTGTGCGGCACGGCATTGGGGCGCGAGCGCGAACAGCAGCGCTTCGCGGCGACCTCGCTGCATACGCTGATCCAGATGGTGGCGGGCGGGCTGGGGGTGACTTTGGTGCCGGAGCTGGCGGTGCGGGCGGGCTTGGCGAAAGGCACCGGGGTGGAGCTGCGCAAGCTGGATGGTGGCAGCGGCTGGCGGAGCCTGGCCTTGGCCTGGCGGGAGGGCAGCCCGCGCGCGCCGGAATATCGCGCCTTGGCCCCGGTCATCACCGAGGCGTGCGCCTAGGGGAGCAATGCAGACCTTTTTTCAAAAAGGGCTGCAAAACGTTTGGGGCGTTGGCAACCGCTGTGCCAACGCCCCCACGTTTTCGCCGCTTTTTTGTAAAAAAGCGGCACCAAAAAACTTTTGGGACCTTAGGCCTTGGGCTCTTCGCGGAAATACGCCTCCACGCTGCCCTTGAGCTTCACGGTCAGCGGCTTGCCCTTGCGGTCCAGCGCCTTGCCGGCGGCGACCCGCACCCAGCCCTCGGAGACGCAATATTCCTCGACATTATTCTTCTCGACGCCATTGAAGCGAATGCCGATGCCGCGCTCCAGAATCGCCTCATTGAAGAATTTGCTGTCCTGATCGATGCTCAGGCGGTCGGGCGGGGTGTCGGTCATAGCATTTTCCGTATCTTGTTTTTCAGTTTGGTGATGAAGCTCGCCGGCGGCGAATCCGCCAGGGCGATCACCGGCACACTCGCCAGCGCCTTGCCGTTGGCGCTGTAGGTCACGCTGCCCAGCGTCTCGCCCTTCTTCACGCCCGGCGTCAGGTCGGCGGTGTAGGTGATGCTGTGGGTGATCGCCTTCTGCGCGTCCACCGGGACTGTCAGCACCAGATCCTGCGCGGTGCCGACAGCGACCTGGCCGCTGTTCAAAGCTTCGCTCTTCAGCGTGTCGATCGGTTGGTTGGCGGTGGCGATCTGCATGTCGGTGAAGAAGCGCTGGCCGTAATCCAGCAGACTCTCCACCGCCGCGGTGCTCTCACCCCAGGTCGGGCCACCGGTGACGACGGCGATGAAGCGCATATCGCCGCGCTTGGCGGTGGCATCGATGCAATGGCCGGCCTCGCGGGTCAGGCCGGTTTTCAGCCCGTCCACGGTCGGGTCCTTGAACAGCACCGGGTTCCAGCTGCGCTGGGTGATGCCGCCATAGGTGTAGCTCTGCTCCTTGGAGATATCGAGAATTTCCGGCTCATCCTGCAGGATCGCGCGCGACAGCTTGGCGACATCCATGGAGGAGGTGCGCAGCGCCGGGTCGGGCAGGCCGGTCGGGTTGGTGTAGTTGGTGTCGGTCATGTCCAGCTTGCGCGCCATGTCGTTCATCATCTGAACGAAGGCGCCGGTGGAGCCGGCCACCTGCTCGGCCAGCGCGGTGGCGGCATCGTTGCCGGAGACGATGATCAGCCCGTGCAGCAACTGGTCCACATTCACCACGGAGCTGGGCTGGATGAACATGGTCGAGCCCTGCTGGTGCCAGGCATCGACCGAGACCGGCACGGTCTGGTCCAGCTTCAGGCTGCCATGATGCAGCGCCTGATAGACCAGATGCGCGGTCATCAGCTTGGTCAGGCTGGCGGGGGGCACCTGCAGATGCGGTGCGGCCTCGGCGATGATCGCGCCGGTCTTGGCGTCCATCAGCACATAGGAGGTCATGTCCGGCAGCGCCGGCGGTTGCGGGGTGTTCTTGTCCGCGATCGGGCTGTCGGGGGTGGGGGGCGGGCCTGAGGGCGCGGCGGTGGCGCCGATCTTGCCGGTATCGCCATTGGCGCCCGAATCGGCGGCCGTGGCGGCATGTTGCGTCTTCGCCAGAACCGGCGCGGCGGCGGCCAAAGCGATGGCAAGGGTGGCACATGACAGGCCAGACAGTCTCAGCATAGGCGATCCACACTCCAGGCTTATTGGGGCGGGGCCTGTCTGCACCCGAACCGCCGCGCCGCGCAAGGCGTCGCGCGTTAACGGCTTGTAACCGGGCCGCATCAGGCCGGCGTTTCTTGACAAGCGGCCTGCCGCTTGTTTGATGCGCCAATCGAGCGGGAAAAGGGTTTCATGGCACGGCGCGGCAAAGAAACAGGCGGTTTGGGCGAATTCATCAAAACGGTCGTCTATGCCGGGTTGATCGCGGTGGGCATTCACACCTTCCTGTTCGAACCTTTTTATATCCCCTCCGGCTCAATGGTGCCGACGCTGCTGGTCGGCGACTATCTGGTCGTCGATAAATTCGCCTATGGCTACTCGCATTATTCGCTGCCCTTCGCGCCGGACTGGTTCAAGGGCCGGATCTTCGGGCGGATGCCCAAGCGCGGCACCGTGGTGGTGTTCCGCCCGCCCGGTGCCCCGGATGAGGATTACATCAAGCGCGTGATCGGCCTGCCTGGCGATACGGTGCAGATGATCGCCGGGCAGCTCTATATCAACGGCAAGGAGGTGCCGCGGACTTTTGTCGGCGATTATACCGACACCTCCTCGGGCGCGCCGGTGGTAACCAAGGATTACCAGGAAACCCTGCCGGGCGGCGTCACCCATGCCATCCTGAAGGTGACCAACGCGCCGGAGAATGAAGGCGGGGTCGATCCCAATAACACCCCGCTCTATACCGTGCCGCCGGGCGATCTCTTCATGATGGGCGATAACCGGGATAATTCCGAGGATTCGCGCTTCATGGACGGGCCTGTCGGCTATGTGCCGGTGGAGAATGTCATCGGCCCGGCGGAGATCATCTTCTTCTCCATCGATTTGCGCCACCCGTTCTGGCAGATCTGGCAATGGCCGTTTGAGATCCGCTGGGGCCGGATGCTGCACGGCATCAAGTGACCCGCACGGAAATCGCCGCCGCCTTTCTGGGACATGAATTCTCCCGGCCCGCGCTGCTGAGCGAGGCGCTGACCCATCGCTCCGCCGCCGGGGCGAAGGGGGTCGGCTCGAATGAGCGGCTGGAATTCATCGGCGACCGGGTGCTGGGGCTGATCGTCGCGGAATGGCTGAGTGAGCGCTTTCCCAATGAGCAGGAGGGCAAGCTCGGCCCGCGCCTGGCGGCTCTGGTCTCCAAGCCGGCACTGGCGGCGGTGGCGGAGGCGCATAATGTCGGCGCCATGCTCAATGTCGCCCCGGGCGAGGCCAAGCGCGGGGTGAGCACCCAGCCCAACGTGCTGGCGGATGCGGTGGAGGCGATGATCGGCGCGCTCTATCTCGATGCCGGGCTGGAGGCCGCGCGCGCCTTTGTGCACCGGGTTATGGCCGATGCCGTGGAGGCGCAGGCCGCCCCGCCAAAGGACCCCAAGACCGCGTTGCAGGAATGGGCGCTCAAGCGCGGCCAGATTTTGCCGCTTTACGAAACACTGGAGCAATCCGGCCCCTCGCACGCGCCGCTTTTCGTGGTACGGGTGAGTGTGGGAGAGGAGAGCGCCACCGCGCAAGCGGGCGCCAAGCGCGCCGCCGAACAAGAGGCGGCGCGGCTTTTGTTAGGACAGTTACCGAAATGACCAAATGCGGCTTCATCGCCCTCATCGGCGCCCCCAATGCCGGCAAATCCACCCTTCTCAACCGGCTGACCGGGGCGAAGGTCTCCATCGTCAGCCCGAAGGCGCAGACCACCCGGGCGCGGGTGCTGGGCATTCTGGTGCGTGACGAGACGCAGCTGATCTTCGTCGATACGCCGGGTATTTTCGCGCCCAAGCGGCGGCTGGACAAGGCGATGGTGGAAGCCGCCTGGAATGGTGCCGGCGAGGCGGATCTGCGCTTCCTGCTGGTGGATGCCAAGCATGGCCTGACCGAAGGGGTGCGCGACATCGCCGCCAAGCTGGCCGAAAGCGGCGCGCGCCTCTCGCTGGTGCTCAACAAGATCGATCTGATCGACCGCCAGGAGCTGCTGCCGATGGCGCAACAGGCGGCGGCGATGGCGAAGTTCGAGGAGGTCTTCATGATCTCCGCGCAGAGCGGCGATGGGATCGAGGCGCTATTGGATTATTGCGTGGCGCAGATGCCGGAGAGCCCGTATCTCTACCCCGAGGATGAGATGACGGACCTGCCGGACCGCCAGTTGGCGGCCGAGATCGTGCGCGAGCAGATTTTCCTGCAGACCCGCGACGAGGTGCCCTACGGCGCCACGGTGGAGACCGAGAGCTTCAAGGAGCAGCGCAACGGCTCCATCCGCATCGATGCCGTCATTTATGTCGCCCGCGAGGGGCATAAGGCGATTTTGATCGGCGCCAAGGGCACGCGGATCAAGGAGATCGGCAGCCGGGCCCGGCAGGAGCTGGAGCGGCTGATGGAGGTGAAGGTGGATCTGTTCCTGCGCGTGGTCGAGCGGCCGGGCTGGGATGAGGAAGCCGCCCGCATCCGCGCCGTCGGGCTGGATCTGCCGCGTGGCTGAAGGGAAGCAAGGTTGTGATTCTGTCCAAAATTAGAGGCAAATCTCACTTTGCGGCTTTCTCGATCTACGCACTCTGTAGTGCGGCGTTAGTTTGGCAGGGAGGCGCGTTAACCCGACAAGTCGCGGGCACACCTGAAGATCCGTTCGAATTCCTTTGGTTCTTGTCATGGTGGCCGCATGCAATCGTATACCACCTTAATCCATTTTTGGCGAAAGTTGCCTGGTATCCGTACGGCGTTCCGCTTCTTTGGGAGACATCAGTGCCTCTACTGGCGTTTCTCGGCTGGCCGTTGACCGCGTTATTCGGGGTTGTCTTCACCTATAATTTTTTTATTATCTCAGCTCCAATTCTTGCGGCTTGGTTTGCGTATCTCGTATGTCTACATGGTTCAAAGAAGTTTGCCCCCTCCCTGATAGGGGGCTATCTCTTTGGCTTTTCAACATACGTCATGGCCCAGAGTGAAACCGCGCTAAACCTAACGATGGTTGCGTGTTTGCCGGCTTTATTGCTTGTGGTGCTGAAGCGATTAGACGATGAATTCAGCCGCCCGGCTGCGGTGGCATTAGCCTCTGCCATTCTTGTTGCTCAATTTTTTATCTGTCTTGAGGTTTTTGCGACTCTGTTTTTTTTTGGCGGCATTGCCTACTTCTTCGCACTCGCTTATCTGCCACAGCGTAGGCAGGTTCTTAAACGGCTTTTTGTCGACGGGGTTGCGACGGGATTGGTCGTCGCGCTTTTTTTGTCACCCTTCGCGGCGCCGATGTTACAGACTTATAAACTCATCAACCATCCAGCGGCTTGGCCGTACTATTACGTAGCCGACCCACTCAATCTCATTGTTCCTTCAACCAACAATTTGTTTGGGGGATTTTTTCGAGGTATTTCGGATAGATTTAATGGAGGCCCTCAAGAGCAGGATATTTATCTTGGCGTGCCGCTTATTGTCATCATTTTTTTGTTTGGCTTTGAAAGGCGACAAGAACGCAAATTTCTTCTGATATGCTTTTTAGCGTTTATGCTGTGCTGTTTCGGCCCGATAATGTGGTTTGATGGCTATTTTACACAAATCGGTTTGCCCTGGTTTGTGCTTCAAAAGTTGCCGTTAATCGGCAATGCATTGGCAACACGCTTTGCTGTCTATCTTTCGCTTGTCTCAGCTATCATTGTTTCGCGCTGGACAATAGAGGGGGGAAGTCGGTTTATCTTGGCGCTGCTCGCCTGCGTTGCTCTGCTGCCGTCTCCCCATCCCTGGAGCTCTTTGCCAGATATCGCTTTTTTTCGCCCCAGCCATATCAGAACACTCCTTGGGCCGTCCTCCCGACTAATCATTTTACCGTTTGCAGGACAGGGGCCTGGCTCTTATTGGCAGTTGGAAAGCGATTACGGCTTCGTGATGGTAGGTGGCTATTTTGGCTTTCCGCTCCGTCCGGCACAAGATTTTCCAGCCGTCATGCAACTGTTTTCAGGGCGTCTGGCGAAAAATTTTCTTGAAGAATTTGTGGCTTACGCCACCGCGTCCGGGGCGCAATATGTCATTATTGCCCCTGGCACCTCAAAGTTGATCACAGATAAGTTAGCTTCTTTATCATGGGAGCGAAGGGAAGATAGTGGAGTGACAATCCTGCAAGTGCCGCAAAAGTGAGTAGGGTATATAGGTAGTTTTTGGCAGAGTAGCGTCCTGAGGCAATATTTTCGGGTGTATTCGTAATGGATCCAAGCTTGAGATTATCGGTGCTTCGTGGAGCGTAAAGCCTATGAAGAAATGGCGGCGAATGAGCAAAGCCATTGGTGGTTTGTGGCGCGGCGTCGTATTTTGGAGAGCGTGATCGCTCGATTAGACTTGCCATCTGACGCGCGGATTTTGGAGTTGGGCTCTGGAACAGGTGGCAATTTTCAGATGCTCTCTAGGTTTGGCCAGATCACGGCATTAGAACTTGACGATGTTGCGCGTGCTATGTCGGCTGAATTGGCTGAGCGTAACGGTGTAACTGTCGAGTTGTTAGCCGGAATTCTTCCTGAGGCGGCAGGATTGGCCGATCGTCGTTTCGATTTGATCTGTTTACTTGATGTATTAGAGCATATCGAAGATGATGCCAAGACTTTGGCTCTGATCGCTAAGCATCTCAGGCCCAATGGCGTGGCGCTGATCACTGTCCCGGCCTATCAGGCCCTCTATGGCCGCCACGACGCCCATTTACATCATAAACGCCGTTACGAGGCGGAGCAGTTACGCAAAGCTTTCGCTCAGGCGGGATTGAGGCCGCGGCTGTTCAGCTTCATGAATAGTGCGCTATTGCCTATCGCGTGGCTGGCGCGATTAATGGATAAGCTACCAGGCGAACGGCGGTCCATCGGTGTTGGGAAGCCCCATTGGCTCGTAAATGTGATCTTGAGGCATGTTTTTGCACTTGAGGCGCATGTGCTTGATCGGTGGAGCCTGCCATTTGGGTTATCGCTTATCGCAGTCTTAGAAAATGATTTTTTAGCAGAGCGGGCTACGGAGCAGAAGGTATTGAAATGCGCATCTCCGTCATTCAAATGTCGCCGCGGGCGGATAAGGCGCAGAACATCGCCCAGGCCCGTGCCTTGATCGAGGCGGCGGTGGCTGCGGAGCAGCCGGATTTGGTGGTGCTGCCGGAAATCTGGACCTGCCTGGGGGGCGACCGGGCACAGAAATTCGCCGCCGCCGAGCCGCTGCCGGCCCCGGGCGGGCAGGGCGGCGAGGCCTATGAATTCCTGCGCGCCATGGCGGTGGAGAACAACATCCATGTGCATGGCGGCTCGATCGGCGAGCTGGCGGGCGAAAAACTGTTCAACACCTCGCTGGTGTTCAGCCCGCAGGGCGAGGAGCTGGCGCGTTATCGCAAGATCCATCTGTTCGACATCGTCACCCCGAATGGCGAGGGCTATCGCGAAAGCGCCACTTACGGCGCCGGGGAGGAGGTCGTCACCTTCGTGATGCAGGGTGTGAGGATCGGTGTCGCGATCTGCTATGATCTGCGCTTTGCCGAGTTGTTCCTGGCGCTGCGCCGCCAGGGCGCGGAGATTATCCTGCTGCCCGCCGCCTTCACCCTGCAGACCGGCAAGGACCATTGGGAGGTGCTGCTGCGGGCGCGGGCGATCGAGACCCAATGCTGGGTTGCCGCCGCCGCCTGCACCGGGGTGCATCACGATGCCGGCGGCGAGGCGCGCGCGACCTACGGCCATTCGATGATCATCGATCCCTGGGGGCATGTTGTCGCCAGGGCCTCTGACGGGCTGGGCTTCGCCAGCGCGCGGATCGACCGCGAGCTGACCGCGCGCACCCGCGCCAACATGCCCGTGCTGGCGCATCGCAAGCTCGCATGAAGCTCGCTTTCATCGCCGCGCAGACGGAGGGGGCCAGGGCCGCGCGCGCGCGGCTGCAAGGGCTCTATGGCGACCATGAGGTGAAGGCGGCCGATGTCATCGTGGCGCTGGGCGGGGACGGGCTGATGCTGGAATGCCTGCATCAGGTTCTGGGCGGTTCCATGCCGGTCTATGGCATGAATTGCGGCTCCGTCGGCTTTATGATGAACGAATATCACGAGGATGATCTGACCGCGCGAATCGGCCGGGCGCTGCCTTCGGTGCTGCATCCCTTGCGCATGCATGCCGTCACCGCCTCCGGCGTGGTCGAGGAGGCGATGGCGTTGAACGAGGTTTCGCTGCTGCGCCAGGGGCGCCAGGCGGCGAAGATTCGCATCTCGGTGGATCAGCGCGAGCGCCTGGCCGAGCTGATCTGCGATGGGGTGCTGATCTCCACCCCCGCCGGCTCCACTGCCTATAACCTCTCCGCGCACGGGCCGATCGTCCCGCTTTCGGCCAATCTCTTGCCGCTGACGCCGATTTCCGCCTTCCGCCCCAGGCGCTGGCGCGGCGCGCTGCTGCCGGCCACGGTGGATGTTCTGTTCGAAGTGCTGGAGCCGGAAAAACGCCCGGTGGCGGCGGTGGCGGATTTCACCGAGGTGCGGGATGTGATTTCGGTGGCGGTGCATGAGGATCGCAGCCTCGGCGCCACGGTGCTGTTCGACCCGGACCGGGCGCTTTCCGAACGAATCATCACCGAGCAATTCACCGTTTAGCGGGGCTTGCCTGCTTTCGTTGCAGTAGACGTTATGGCCCGGCTTGATTAAGGCCATGCCATGGCACAGCATTATTTCACCGTCACCTGGGACCAGCTACATCGCGACGCCAAGGCGCTTTCCTGGCGTTTGCATGAGGCGGGGCCGTGGAAGGGCATTGTGGCGGTCACGCGCGGCGGGCTGATCCCGGCCGCGATCATCGCCCGCGAACTGGATTGCCGGCTGATCGAATGTATCTGCGTCGTCACCTATGACGACGAGACCCGCGGCGAGCCGCATGTCACCAAGCCGGCCCCGGCCGCGGGCGATGGCGAGGGCTGGCTGATCATCGACGACCTGGTCGATAGCGGCACCACCGCCCGGCATGTGCGCGCCCTGTTGCCGAAGGCGCATTTCGCCACGGTCTACGCCAAGCCGGCGGGCAAGCCGACGGTGGATACCTTCATCACCGAGGTCAGCCAGGATACCTGGATCCTGTTCCCGTGGGACACGGAGCCGCAATTTGTCGCGCCCTTGGCGCGCAAGAGCTGAGCGGCCCTTGGCGCGCAAAAGCTGAACGAGCCGTTGGCGCGCAAGAGCTGAGCCCGCCCTGGGCGGGGCAGATCCCCCGCGCCTAGCCAGGGGGGGCAAAACCGGCTAGACAACCGCAGCCGCGCCATGGTGGCGCGGCGTTTTCTGCGGCCGTTCGGGGCAAAAACGCCATCGGGATGATCCGCGCCGTCGCCGGTTTTGAAATCTTGCGGCGTTTCCGGCCACATGGTCCGTGGTTGCGGGTTTTTGCCCCAGCCAGACCCATGCCGCCCGAGGCGCCGCCCCGAAAACCCGGCTGTCTGCGTATGATTCCCCTTGGGCTCTGCTCCGCACGCCGCGACGGAGTCTGTGTATGTTCGATAAATTCTTCCGCAAAGAGATGGAATGGGGTGGCAAGACCCTGATTCTGGAGACCGGCAAGGTTGCCCGTCAGGCCGATGGCGCCGTGGTGGCCTCCTATGGCGATACCGTGGTGCTCGCCACCGTGGTCGGCGCCAAGGCCGCCAAGCCGGGGCAGGATTTCTTCCCGCTCACCGTCAATTATCAGGAAAAATTCTACGCCGCCGGCCGTATTCCTGGCGGCTTCTTCAAGCGTGAAGGCCGCCCGACCGAGAAGGAGACGCTGGTCTCCCGCCTGATCGACCGTCCGATCCGCCCGCTCTTCCCCGAGGGCTTCCGCAACGAAGTGCAGGTTGTGGTGAACGTGCTGAGCCATGATCTGGACAATGATCCGGACGTGCTGGGCCTGGTGGCGGCCTCCGCCGCGCTGACCCTCTCCGGCATTCCGTTCTTCGGCCCGGTGGGCGCGGCCCGCGTTGGTTATATCAACGGTGAGTATGTGCTGAACCCGACCACCAGCGAGCGCGAAGAGAGCAAGCTGGATCTGGTGCTGGCCGGCACCACCGAAGGCGTGTTGATGGTCGAATCCGAAGCCTCCGAACTTTCCGAGGAGGTGATGCTGGGTGCGGTCACCTTCGGCCATCAGAGCTTCCAGCCGGTGATCCAGGCGATCATCGAACTGGCCGAGGTCGCCGCCAAGGAGCCGTGGGATCTGCCGGAGGAATCCGAGGAGACCAAGACCCTGAAGGCGCGCGTGGATGCGCTGGCCCGCGCCGCCATCACCGAGGCCTATAAGGAAACCCAGAAGCAGGTGCGCTACGAGAAGCTGGCCGCCGCCAAGAAAGAGGCCGCCGCCAAGCTGACCGAGGAAGGGCTGAACGCGGAAGCCGCCAAGGGCCTGTTCAAGGAGCTGGAAGCGGACATCGTCCGTAACGCCATCCTGGATACCGGTCTGCGCATCGATGGCCGCGACACCAAGACCGTGCGCCCGATCCTCTCCGAGGTTGGCGTGCTGCCGCGCACCCATGGCTCCGCGCTGTTTACCCGTGGCGAGACCCAGGCGCTGGTCGTGGCCACGCTGGGCACCGCCCAGGACGAGCAGGTGGTGGATGCCATCGAGGGCGAGTTCAAGGAGCATTTCATGCTCCATTACAACTTCCCTCCGTTCTCCGTGGGTGAGACCGGCCGCATGGGTTCGCCGGGCCGCCGTGAAATCGGCCATGGCAAGCTGGCTTGGCGCGCGGTGCATCCGCTGCTGCCGACCAAGGAAGCCTTCCCCTACACGCTGCGCGTGGTCTCCGAGATCACCGAGTCCAACGGTTCCTCCTCGATGGCCACGGTCTGCGGCACCTCCTTGTCGCTGATGGATGCCGGCGTGCCGCTGAAATCCCCGGTGGCGGGCATCGCCATGGGGCTGATCAAGGAAGATAAGGGCTTCGCGGTTCTCTCCGATATTCTGGGCGACGAGGATCACCTCGGCGACATGGATTTCAAGGTGGCCGGCACTGAAGCGGGCATCACCGCCCTGCAGATGGACATCAAGATCACCTCGATCACCCCGGAGATCATGAAGATCGCCCTGGAGCAGGCCAAGGGTGGTCGTCTGCACATTCTGGGCGAGATGGCCAAGGCGATCACCGGCAACCGCGACGGCGTGTCCGCCAACGCGCCGAAGATCGTCACCACCTCCGTGCCGAAGGAAAAGATCCGCGACGTGATCGGCACCGGCGGCAAGGTGATCCGCGACATCGTCGAAAAGACCGGTGCCAAGGTTGATATCGGCGATGACGGCACGGTGAAGATCGCCGCCTCCGACGACAAGAAGATCCAGGCTGCCCTCGACATGATCAAGGGCATCGTGGCGGAGCCGGAAGTTGGCGTGATCTATAATGGCAAGGTCGTGAAGACCGCCGATTTCGGCGCCTTCGTGAACTTCCTCGGTGCGAAGGATGGTCTCGTCCATATCTCCGAGCTGGCGCAGGGCCGCGTTGCCAAGACCACCGATGTGGTCAAGCAGGGCGATGCGGTGAAGGTGAAGGTGATCGGCTTCGACGATCGCGGCAAGGTGAAGCTCTCCATGCGCGTGGTCGACCAGGAAACCGGTGCGGACATCACCGACCAGGTTGGCTCCACCAAGAGCAAGCGCGAGCAGGCCGAGGGTTAAAAAAGTTTTTGGGGGTGTGGGGTGTTTTTTCAAAAACACCCCACCTCTTCCGCGACGCAGCGGCGCCCTCTGGGCGCCGTTTTGCGTTGCGGCGAGGCGCTTGCCATACTTGCCTGAACCAGCAGGGGATGTGGGTGAATGACACAAGAAAAGCGTGTTTCGCGGGCCAGATTGATCGCCGCCGCTTCGGCCGGCAATGCGCTCGAATTCTACGATTTCATGGTCTATGGCTATTTCGCCCTGGCGCTGGGGCAGACCTTCTTTCCCGCCCATAGCGAAACCGCCCGGCTGCTGCTCACCTTCGGCACGTTCGGTGTCTCCTTCTTCGCCCGGCCGATCGGCGCCATCATCCTCGGGCGGCTGGCCGATGTGAAAGGCCGCGCCTTCTGCATGATCCTCTGCGTGGCGATGATGAGCCTCGCCTCCTTGTTCATGGCCATTTTGCCCGGCCATGCGCAACTCGGCCTGTGGGCGCCGTTCGGCATCCTGGCGGCGCGGCTGGTGCAGGGGCTCGCACTGGGCGGCGAATTCGGCAGCTCGACTGCGCTGATGATCGAACATTCAGAAGGGGCGGAGACGCATGCGGCGAGCTTCCAGGGCATCAGCCAGAATATCTCCGGCCTGCTGGCGGTGGGGGTGGCCTGGCTGCTCTCGCTGCATCCGCAAGGGTTTTTCGGGCTGCAGAATTTCCGCATCGCCTTTTTGCTCGGCGCCATCGGCGGTGTGGTCGTGCTGATCCTGCGCCGGCGGCTGGAGGATGCGCCGGCGTTCAAGCGCCAGCAGGTGGAAAATCCTGGCCGGCACCCGATCCTGCCCGGCGCCATCGTTATCGCCGGAGGGTTGGTGGCGATCGGCACGGCGCAGACCTATCTGGGGCTGTATTTGCCCACCTACGCCACCACGCAGCTGCATATGCAGCCGCACAAGGCGCTCTCCGCGATATTCATCCTGTATCTGATCCTGATGCTGATCATCCCGCTGCGGCTGTTCCTGGCGCGGCTGTTCGACCGTACCGGCAATGTCGGGCTGATGATCGGCTCCTGCATCGGCATGGCGGTGGTGGCCTATCCGGCCTTCACCCTGCTGCAGCATTATCCCACCGAGGCGGCTTTGTTCTGTATGCCGATCCTCTTCAATCTGGTGGCGCTGCCTTATAACGCGCCGCTGAACGGGTTCATGGGGCTGGTGTTCCCGATCCAGGGCCGCGGGATCGGTCTTTCCACCGGCTACTCGATCGGCATCGCTCTGTTTGGCGGCTCGGCGCCGTTCATCTTCACCTGGCTGATCGCTCAAACCGGCAGCCCGCGCAGCCCGGCCCTGTATCTGGTGGTGACGGCCTTCATCACGCTGGCGGCGATCTGGGCGGCGCAGCGGCGGATGAGATTATATAGGTAATTGTTTTGGGGCCGCTTTTAGAGCAATATGTGTTTAGGTTGACGCGCTAGCGTCAAAATAAACACATGAAATAGCTCGCTAAAACAAACATTAGAGCATCAAGCTAAAAGCTTGATGCTCTAGCTCAAATCGCGATCCCGAACATGTTTAGGGCTTAATTTTCTAAATTCAGTGTCGCGGTCAGCCTCGCCGCCAGCAGCTGCGCCGGCCCGGCATCCGGCGGCAGGCGCGAATCAATCGCCAGGCTCGCCAGCCCATGCACCAGGCACCAGCACGCCATCGTCTTGTCGGTCGCCCGGCCCGGTGCCGCCTGCTTGGCCACCCGCGCCGCCAGCACCCCATAGGCGGCCGCCAGCGCACTCTCCAGCTCCGGATAATGGCTGAGCCGCTCCGGCCCGAAAATCAGCCGGTACAAAGCCGGATTGGCCACCGCGAAGCGTATATAGGCACAAGCCTGGTCCTGCAGCTTGTCCACCCCAAGCCTGTCGGCGGCTTCGAGATCCGCTGTGAGTTCCCATACGCCGGAGGTGGCGATCGCGGCGAGCAAATGCTCCCGGTCCGCGAAATAACGATAGGCGGCGGTGGCGGACACCCCGGCCTGGCGTGTCACCGCCCGCAAGGACAGCCCGGCCAGCCCCGCCTCCGCCAGCAAATGCCGCCCGGCGGTGATCAACGCCGCCCGCAATTCGCGCTTCTCCGGAACATTGGTTGACACTGATAACTCCATTATGGGAAAACAGTTTACACTGTCAACATAATCGAGGTCGCCATGGCTTCCAAGCGCGTTTCGGTTGATTTATCGACGATCCCCGAGCTGGTGGTGGTGTATCTCGGCATGCGGGTGAGACGCCTGCGCGGGGTTGCCACACTGGCGCGGCTCGGCCCGCAAATCCAGCGCGCCGTCGCGGCCCAGCCCGATGGGCTGCTCGCGCATGAATTCATGCTGTTCGGGGCGTTGCATGTCGGCATGCGGCAATATTGGCGGGATATGGAGAGTCTGGAAGCCTTCACCCGCACCGGCGCGCATGCCGGATGGTGGCGCGATTTCATCAAGGACCCCGCCGGCACCGGCTTCTGGCACGAGGCCTATCGAAAGACCGGCGGCATGGAGGGGATCTATCTGGATATGCCGGCCCCGCTTGGCTTGCAGAAAATCGCTCCGCCGCACGCTGTCGAAGGGGCCTATAAGAGCAGCCGTGGCCGGATGGGGTGATCCGCTCAGCCCAGCATCTGCACCAGCAGCACGATATTCAGCCCCAGAATGAACGCCGCCCCGGCGACGGCCAGCCCGTTCAGCAGCCGGGAATTGGCGAATCCGCCCATGATATCCACCCGGCGGGTGAAGGCGACCAGGGCGATCATCGGCACCGGCAGCGCGAAGGAGAGCACCACCTGGCTCAGCACCAGCGCGCGTGTCGCATCCACCCCCAGCCCGACGACGGCGAAGGCCGGCAGCATCGTGATCAGCCGGCGCAGCCAGAGCGGAATGGAGAAGGCGACGAAACCCTGCATGATCGACTGCCCGGCCATCGTCGCCACCGCCGAGGAGGAGAGGCCCGAGGCCATCAGCGCCACCAGGAACACGCCGGCCGCGGCGGGGCCGAGCAGCGGGGTGAGGGTGTGATAGGCGGTTTCAATATCCGCCACATCCGGATGCCCGGCATGGAAGGCGGCGGCGGCGGTCACCACCATCGCCATATTCACCAGCCCCGCCAGACTTAGCGCGATCACCACCTCGCGGTTGGAAAAGCGCAACAGCGTCCGGCGCTGCGCATCGTCGCGCGGGGTGACGCGGTGCTGGGTGAGGCTTGAATGCAGATAGAGCGCGTGCGGCATCACCGTGGCGCCGATGATCCCCACCGCGATGGTCAGCGCATTCGCATCCGGCAAAATCGGCAGCACGGCGCCGCGCGCCGCCTGGCCCCATTGCACCGGGGAGATGAATATTTCCGCCAGATAGCAGGCCGCGATCACCAGGATCAGCCCGCCGATCATCAGCTCCATCGGCCGGAAGCCGCGCCCGCCGAGAATCAGAAATACATAGGTGAGCACCGCCGTGATCCCCATGCCCGCGAGCAGCGGCAGATGGCACAGCAATGCCAGCCCGATGGCGCCGCCGAGGAACTCGGCGAGGTCGGTCGCCATCGCCGCCACCTCGCTGACCACCCACATGAAATAGATCAGCTTGCGCGGCAGATGCTCGCGGCAGGTCTCGGCCAGATTGCGCCCGGTCACCAGGCCCAATTTGGCGGAAAGCGCCTGGAACAGCATGGCGATGACATTGGCCAGCAGCACCACCCAGAGCAGCCGATAGCCATAGAAGGAGCCGGCCTGGATGTTGGTGGCGATATTGCCGGGGTCCATATAGGCGATGGAGGCGATCAGCGCCGGGCCGGCGAACAGCAAGGCGGTGCGCAGCCCATGCCGGCGCCCCGCCAGAACGGCGTGGATCTCGGCCTCGGTCCGGCGGCTCAGCCCGGTGTCAGTCTCGGCATCCATTCTGCCTGGTCACTCCTCGCGCACCGTATGGCGCACGGGAAAAATGTAGCCTTGGCTACATTTTTTGCAAGGGCATGTCCGCGCCACTGGCTTTTAGAGCGCGTTCAGGCTGACGCTGTTGCGTCACCCTGAACGCGCTCTAACGCTTTGGTTTAGAGGCTGATTCACGGTTCAGCTTGATCGCTTCGCGATTCAATCTGAACCGATCAGGCTCTAGGATTCTGTGGTTAATCCATTGAAAAGGCGCGGCGTTCATCGCTGAACACCGCGCCTTGCCGATCATTATGAAATTTTCAGATCAGCCTGATCGGTCTCAGACCATCTGCAGATGCCCGGTTTCGACATTGAAATGCAGCCCGGCCAGGGTCAGGCGGCCATCCAGAACCCGCTCCTTGATCCAGGGGAAGCTGAGCAGATTGGCCAGCGAGACGCGGATTGCCTCATGCTCGCAGGCGGCGCACTGGCTGTCGAAATCCGCCTCCCGGCTCTCCGGCGCATCGCAGACGCGCTGGCGCGCGGTGGTGGCAATCTGCATCCAGCTATCCACGAAGTCCCGGCTGCCTTCGCCCGAGCCCTGCATCAGGGCGCGAATGCCGCCGCACCGGCTATGGCCGAGCACGACGATGGAGCGCACATTCAGCGAGTTCACCGCGAATTCCAAAGCCGCGGAGGTGCCGTGCTGCTTGTCGTCCGGCGCGTAGGGCGGCACCAGGGCGCTGACATTGCGCACCACGAAAATCTCGCCCGGGGCGCAATCGAAGATCGCTTCCGGGGCCACGCGGCTGTCGGAACAGGCGATCACCATCGCCGGCGGGGACTGGCCGTCGCGCGCCAGAGTCGTGTAGCGGTCCTTATGCTCCTGCCAATAGCTGCTGCGGAACCGCTCATACCCTTCGAGCAATGTCTTCATAACCCCTCCTGTTTCGCCGTGACCCAAAAAGCTTCCATTTCCTCAAGCGTCGAGTCGCGCGGGGTTTTGCCGGATTGCGCCAGCAACGCCTCCACCCGCGAAAACCGCCGGATGAATTTCTCATTCGCGCCTTCAAGGCAAGCCTCGGCATCCTGGCCGAGCTTGCGGGCGAGATTGACCAGCACGAAGAGCAGATCCCCTAGCTCATCGGCGAGGCGCGCGGGCTTGGCTTCCGCCAGCTCCGCCTTCAGCTCGGCGATCTCCTCGTCTAGTTTCTCCAGCACCGCGGTCGCGTCCGGCCAGTCGAACTTCACCCGCGCGGCGCGGCTGGTGAGTTTCTGGGCGCGTTTGAGCGCGGGCAGGGCCATCGCCACCCCGTCCAGCGCGCCATGCTGGGCGAGGCTGGCGCGCTCGGCCTCCTTCTGGCTCTCCCAGGCGGCGGTCTGCGCGGCGGCAGAGCGGCTAGCCTCCTCGCCGAACACATGCGGATGCCGGCGGATCATTTTCGCGGTGATCCCGGCGGCGACATCGTCGAAACTGAACCAGCCGCGCTCGGCCGCCATCTGCGCGTGATAGACCACCTGGAACAGCAGATCACCCAGCTCATCCTGCAGCTGCGCCGGATCGCCTGAGGCGATGGCGGCGCGGACCTCATAGGCTTCCTCGATCGTATAGGGCGCGATGGTGGCGAAATCCTGCTCCTTGTCCCAGGGACAGCCGGTCTCAGGATCACGCAAAGCCGCCATCACGTTGATGAGGGCCTGAATCGGTGCTTCATTCGACATGATCGGGTTTTTAGATAGCAGGACGCAAAATGGCCAGCGCTCATGAGTTTTCATTCAGCACGCTGAAGGGCGAGCCCTATCCGCTGGCGGCCTTAAAGGGGCGCGTGGTGCTGGTGGCCAACACCGCCAGCAAATGCGGCTTCACCCCGCAATACCAAGGCTTGCAGGCGCTGTGGGCGGAATATGGGCTGCGCGGGCTCACCGTCATCGGCGTGCCCTGCAATGATTTCGGCGGCCAGGAGCCGGGCGGGGCAGAGGAAATCGGCCAGTTCTGCCAGGCCAATTACGGCGTGGATTTCCCGATGATGGCGAAAGAGCACGCCATAGGCGAGGCGGCGCATCCCTTCTTCCGCTGGGTGGTGGCGCAGAAAGGTTTTCTGGCGAAGCCGCGCTGGAATTTCTACAAATATCTGCTCGGCCCGGACGGACAGCTGCTGGATTTCTTCATCTCCGCGACCAAGCCCGAGGCGCCGAAGGTCAAACGCGCCATCGCGCGCGCGCTCTTGCCCGGATAAATCGCCGGGGCCTATGTTCCGCGCGATCAAGAAAGGTTTTTCAGATGAGTTCTGCGCGTTTTGCCTTCATCAAGGCCTCCTGGCATGCCGATATCGTCGATCAGGCGCTGAAAGGCTTTCAGGAGCTGATCCCCGCCGCGCAGGTGGATGTGTTCAGCGTGCCCGGCGCCTTCGAGATGCCGCTGCTGGCGCGCGACCTGGCGCAGACCGGCCGCTACGCGGCGGTGGTGGCGGCGGCCTTCGTGGTGGATGGTGGCATTTACCGGCATGATTTCGTCGCCCAGGCGGTGGTGGATGGCTTGATGCGCGCCGGGCTGGATAGCGGCGTGCCGGTGATCTCGGTTTCGCTCACCCCGCATCACTATCAGGAAACCGCGCATCACAACGCCATCTACCAGGCGCATTTCGTCACCAAAGGCCAAGAGGCCGCGAAAGCGGCGCTGGCGATCACCGAGACCCGGGCAAGCCTGAAGTCCTGAAAATTTTCGCAGGGCGGCGGCGCCCAAGCTTCCTTGGTCGCGGCGCGGCGCTGGAAAGGCGCCGCGGGGTCGGGAGGTTTTTTCAAAAACGTCCCGAAAGCGTTTGGGGCGGTGGCAAAATCGTCAGACCAACCCAAACGCCGCCTCGATGATCCGCCGCGCCTCAGTCCAAAGCCCGTAGCGGTCAAACTCATCGCGCGTCGCCCAGGCCACCTCCAGCACATCATCCTGCGCCTTCGCCTCGCCGCCCTCATAGCGCGCCGCGAAATCCAAAATCGTATAGTGAAACTCAATCGCCCCCGCCGCGTCGCGATGGATCGAATCCACATGCCCGGCCAGCACCAGTGGCCCGCAGCGCAGGCCGGTTTCCTCGAATAATTCGCGCCGCGCGGTCTCCTGCGCCGTCTCGCCCAGCTCCTGCTTGCCGCCGGGCAGGGACCATAGCCCGGCCCCCGGCGGCTTGCCGCGTTTGACGAGCAGCACCTCATCGCCTTTGATGAGAACGATGCCGATGCCGATTTTCGGCGCGCTGGGATACTGGCTCATGTCCTGGATGATCTAGGGCTAATGCGGCGTCCCGCCAAATGCGAGGAGCTTGACGATGACCCGACCCGCTTGCATCCGCCATTGGCGCGACCTCGAGGATGCGGATGAAGCCGTCTATCCGGGCGATACGGAACTGATGAGCATTGGCGCGCCGCTGGCCCGCCAAATGGGGCTGACGCGGATTGCCATTCACCATGAAAGGCTGCCACCCGGGCGGCGCACCTCCTACCCGCACGCGGAAAGTGCCCAGGAAGAATTCGTGTTTGTGCTGGAGGGCACGCCGGATGTGTGGCTGGATGGGCATCTGCACCGGCTAGCCCCCGGCGATGCGGTGTCCTTCCCGCCCGGCACGGGTATCTGCCACAGCTTTCTCAACAACACGGGCGAGGAGGTGCGGCTCATGGTGATCGGCGAGCCGAACGGGCCGCAGAACCGCATCGCCTACCCGAAAAACCAGGCTTATCAAGCCTCGATCGGCGAGAGGGCCTGGAAGGACTGGCCAGCGCGTGAGCTGGGGCCGCATGACGGGAAGGCAAGGGGGGAATGATCCGTCATGCCTGGCCGCGAGACTGGGAGGCCGCGAAGGCGGATTATAGGGCGCAGGGCTTTGTCATTTTAAGCGGGCTGTATACGCCCGCCATGCTGGCCGGGTTTGCGGCGGCACTGACAAGGATCGAGGAGACCGCCGAAGCGCTGGCGGCGCGGCATGAGGGAAAGCTGGTGTTCGAGCGCGACCTGCCGGCGCATCGGCGCGATGGGATCGCCGATGTCGGCGCCGCTTTGTTTCTGGTCAATGATCTGGCGCTGTTCGCGACTTCGTTTCGGCCGTTTCACGAAACCTCAGGCCTGAAGCGTATTTTTTCAGACCTGCTGGGGCTGGATCAGCCGACGCTGCATTACACCAACGCCACCATCAAGCAGGCCCGCTTCGGCCGTGCGATTGCCTGGCACCGGGATTTTCCAAACCGTTATATCTGCCCGCCCGATGGGCGATATTTACGCCTGATGCTGTGCCTGGACGGCATGACGGACGAGTCCGGCGCCACGATGTTTTATCCCGGTTCGCAGTGCGAGGATGCGGCCGATGATGTGGCCGCCTACATGGCGGCGCATTCTGGCAGGCCAGTGGCGGCGGTGTGCGCGCCGGGGGATGTGGTGCTGATCCACCCGCGCGTCATCCATGGGGGCGGCATGAACCGCGCCGCGCGGCCCCGGCGCAACCTTATTCTGCAGGCGGGCTCGCCCGTGCCGGCTGAACAGCCGCGTGAGCAATTCACCGGGCAGGGGCTCGGCTAAGAGGCTGTTTGAAAATCCACTCTGGCGGCCGCCAAGCGGCGATTTTCTGCGCTCCGGTGCTCACTTACCTTAAGTACGCTGCGCGCCGGTGCTCGCAAATCACCACTTGGCGACTCACCATAGCGACTTTTGAAACAGCCTCTAACCCGCCTTCACCGTCTCAATCGCCTCGCGCTGATCGAACAGATTGAGCAAGATCCGCAAGGCCTGTCCGCGTTCACTCTCCAGCCTTGGGTCGCGCTGCAAGGTCATCACCGCATCCTGGCGCGCCATGGTCAGCAGATCGCCATTCTCCTCCGGGTCCGCCAGCAAATAGCCAGGCAGGCCGGACTGGCGGGTGCCGAGATATTCGCCCGCCCCGCGCATGCGGAAATCCTCATCCGAAATCAGAAACCCGTCCTCGGTATCGCGTAGGATGGAGAGCCGCTTGCGCGCCGTCTGGCCGATCTTGTTGTCGTGCAGCAGCAGGCAGAAACTCTTCGCCGCCCCGCGCCCCACCCGCCCGCGCAGCTGGTGCAGCTGCGCCAGCCCGAAGCGCTCCGCATGCTCGATCACCATCACATTTGCCTCCGGCACATCCACCCCGACCTCAATGACGGTGGTGGCGACCAGGATCGTCTTGCGTCCAGCGGCGAAATCCGCCAGTGCGGCATCGCGCTGCTCGGCCGGCATCTGCCCATGCGCCATCGCCACCGCCTCGCCAAACACGCCCTGCAGCTCGGCGAAGCGGATTTCGGCGGCGGTGATGTCCAACGCCTCGGACTCCGAGACCAGCGGGCAAACCCAATAGACCCGCCCGCCCGCCGCGATCGCCCGCGCAATCGCCTCGCGCAGCTTCGGCAACTCAGAGAGCCGGTGCATGGTGGTGGTGATCGGCGCCCGGCCCTTGGGTTTTTCAGTGATGCGCGAGACATCCATCTCCGCCCAATGGGTCAGCAGCAGCGTGCGCGGAATGGGTGTTGCCGTCATCACCAGCAAATCCGCGGCCTCGCCCTTTGCCCCCAACGCCAGACGCTGATCCACCCCGAAGCGATGCTGCTCATCGATCACCGCCAGCCCGAGATCGTGAAACGCCACGCTCTTCTGGAAAATCGCATGGGTGCCGATGATGATCTTCAGCGTGCCATCGGCCAGATCCTGCAAAATCGCCTTGCGCGCCGCGCCCTTCACGCTGCCTGTCAGCAGCGCCACCGGCACCGGGGAGAGGCGCTTGAAGGTCGCAAAATGCTGTTTGGCCAAAATCTCCGTCGGCGCCATCAGCGCCGCCTGCGCCCCGGCCTCCACCGCGCCCAGGCAGGCCAGCAGCGCGACCAGCGTCTTGCCGGAGCCGACATCGCCCTGCAGCAGCCGTCGCATCCGGTGCGGCGCGGCCATGTCCGCGTCGATCTCCTGCAGCGCCTGCAACTGCCCGGCGGTGGGGGGAAAGCCAAATTTCGCCAAGGCCCGCGCCCGCAGCCGGTTATCGCCACGCAGGCCGCGCCCGCTCTCGCGCCGCCGCCTGGCGCGCACCAGCGCAAAGGCAATTTGGCGCGCCAGCAGCTCGTCATAAGCCAGACGCTCACGCGGTGCCTTGCTTGGCACCTCCGCCGGCGCATGCAAGGCGCGCAGCGCCGCCCCAAAACCCGGCCAGCCGCGCTTGGCCAGAATGCTCGCATCCTGCCATTCGGGAAACTCAGGCAGCACCTCCAGCGCGCCCAGCACCGCCCGGCGCATCGTGCGTGGGGTAATCCCCGCCGCCAGCGGCCAGACCGGCTCGATCCAGGGAAATTCCGCCTCGCGGAACTGATGCGTCACCTGGTCCGGATGCGCCATCACCAGCCGGTCCTGAAACCGCTCCAGCTTGCCGGCGACAATCAGCTTCGCCCCCACCGGAAATTGCGACAGCCGGGCCGCGTGAAACAGCACGATCTCGCCAAAGCCGGTGCCATCGCCCATCACCACCCGCCAGGGCTGGCCCCTGCGCGCCGGCTGCTCATGGCTGACGATCTCCACCCGCAGCGTCGCCACCTGCCCGGGCTGGGCTTGCGCCAAATTCGGCGTCGCCCGCCGGTCCACATACTCCACCGGCAGATGGAACAGCACATCGCGCACGCTCTCCCCACCCACCAGCTTCGCCATCAATCCTGAAAGCCGGGCGCCGAGGCCGGGCAATGTGGCCAGCGAAGCGCGCAAGGGCAGCAAAAATTCCATCGTCACGGGCTTAACTCTTGGCCAAACCAACCCTATACCGCAAGCCGTCATGACCGAAGATGAACACGCGTCCCTGGATACACGCCGCAAACGGCTGCTCTACCGCGCCAATCACCGCGGCACCTATGAGAACGACCTGATGATCGGCGGCTTCGTCAAAGCCCGAATCGCCGGCATGTCCGAGTCCGAACTCGACGAAATCGAAGCCGTCATGGAATTCCCCGACGCCGAACTCGCCGACTGGCTCACCGGCCGCAAACCCATCCCCGCCCACGCCGACAGCCCCATGCTCCGGCGCATCCGCGAAGCGGCCCTGAACGGGATATGAGGCTATCTGTCTTCGTTACCCCAGGGGGCTCTGCCCCCTGGACCCCCGCTAAGGGACGCAGTCCCTTAGGATCCCATCAGTTCGGGTCTGTGGAAGGGAGGGCCGGCTTGGTGCCGCTCTCAGCGCAGGCCTTGGTATGGCCCTCCCTTCCACAGACCCGGGCGGGTTCCAAGGGCGAGCCCTTGGCGGGGGGGTCAGGGGGGCAGCGCCCCCCTGAGACAACGGAGACAATTTGCCCATGATCCCCGTTTACGGCGCGCCGGAAGGCGTGGATGCGTTGGTGCTGGTGCGTCGGCTGGGTGAGCATGACGGGCCGGTTTTGCATGTGGCGCGGGATGATGCGCGTTTGGCGGCGTTGGCGGAGGAGATCGGGTTTTTCGGGCCTGAGATCGAGGTGATTGCGCTGCCGGCCTGGGATTGTTTGCCTTACGATCGGGTTTCTCCGAATGGCGGGATTGTCGCGGAGCGGATTTCGGCGCTGAGCCGGCTGCAGGCGGAGCCGGGCAAGAAGCGGATTGTGCTGACGACGGTGAATGCGGCCCTGCAGAAGGTGGCGCCCCGCAGCGCGCTGGCGGGGGCGGGGTTGAGCCTGGCCAAGGGCGAGCAGGTTTCGCTCAGCGATGTTGCCAGCTTCCTGGAGGCTGATGGCTATCGGCGCACCGGGATGGTGATGGAAGCGGGCGAGTTCAGCTTACGCGGCGGCATTCTGGACGTGTTCCCGGCGGGTGCGGCGCAGCCTGTGCGCATCGACATGTTCGGGGACGAGATCGAGAGCCTGCGGCATTTCGACACGGAAACCCAGCGCTCCGGCGAGGCGCTGCCGCGGCTGGATTTCCACCCAGCCTCGGAACTGCCGCTGGACAGCGCCTCGGTGGCGCGGTTTCGCACCAACTGGCGGGAATTGTTCGGGCCGAAGGCGGTGGAGGATGCGCTTTACGTATCCATCTCTGAGGGGCGGCGCCATCCTGGGGCCGAGCATTATCTGCCGCTTTTCACCGAGGCGATGGAGACGGTCTTCGATTATCTCCCCAACGCTTCCGTCAGCCTGGACCACCAGGCCGAGGCGGCGGTGGAAGCGCGCTTTGAGCTGATCGCCGACCATTATGCCGAGCGCCGGCTACCGCCGCGCCCTGGCGAGCCGATTTTCCGGCCGATCCCGCCGGGGATGCTGTATCTGGACCGCGAGGCGTGGGAGGCGGCTTTGGCCAAGGGGCCATGCTTTGCCTTCTCGCCCTTCACCAAGCCGGATGGCGGGGCGGCGGGCATCGAGATTGGCGGCCGCCCGGCGCCGATCCTCACCGGCCAGCAAATTCCGGCCTTCGAGGCGCTGGGCGAGCTGAAAACCAAATGGGCGGAGAGCGGGCGCACCATCCTGCTCGCTGCCTGGAGCTTTGGCTCGCGCGAACGGCTGACGCTGATGCTCAAGGAGCACGGCGTCGGCCCGGTGCGCCCGGTGGTCTCGGCGGACGAGGCCCGGGCCTTGCCGCCGGGCACCATCGCGCTCGCCGTGCTGCCGCTGGAGCGTGGCTTCATCACGGACCGTCTGGCGGTGGTGGCGGAGCAGGATCTGCTCGGCAGCCGCATCGCCCGCCCGCCGAAGCGCAAACGCCGGGCCGACCAATTCATCGCGGACGCTACCGAGATCGAGGCTGGGGATCTGGTCGTGCACCAGGATCACGGCATTGGCCGCTATGAGGGGCTGGAGACGGTCACCGTCAACGGCGCCGCGCATGATTGTTTGAAGCTGATCTATGATGGCGGGGACAAGCTGTTCCTGCCGGTTGAAAATATCGACCTGCTCTCGCGCTTCGGCCAGGAGGGCGACGGGGTTACGCTGGACAAGCTGGGCGGCGCCTCCTGGCAGGCGCGCAAGGCCAAGGCGAAGAACCGCATTCAGGATATGGCGGCCGGGCTGATAAGGCTGGCGGCCGAGCGCAAGATGCGCGAAGCCCCGCTGCTCGCCGCCGATGACGGCGCCTTCGCGGAATTCTGCGCCCGCTTCCCTTATACCGAGACCGAGGACCAGGCGAAGGCGATCGCCGATGTGATGGAGGATTTCGCCAGCGGCCGGCCGATGGACCGGCTGATCTGCGGCGATGTCGGTTTCGGCAAGACAGAGGTGGCGCTGCGCGCCGCCTTCATCGCGGCGATGGCCGGCTCCCAGGTGGCGGTGGTGGTGCCCACCACGCTGCTGGCGCGCCAGCATTTCCGCTCCTTCTCCGCCCGCTTCGAGGGGCTGCCGATCAAGGTGGCGCAGCTTTCCCGGCTGGTGACGGCGAAGGAGGCCGCGCAGGTGAAAGCCGGTCTGGCTTCGGGCGAAATCTCAATCGTCGTCGGCACTCACGCGGTCATGGCGCAGGGGATTTCCTTCTCGGATCTCGGGCTGCTGATCGTCGATGAGGAGCAGCATTTCGGCGTGAAGCACAAAGAGCGGCTGAAAGAGCTGAAGGCCGATGTGCATGTGCTCACCCTGACCGCCACGCCGATCCCGCGCACGCTGCAGCTCGCCCTCACCGGGGTGCGTGACCTGTCGCTGATCACCACCCCGCCGGTGGACCGGCTGGCGGTGCGCACCTTCATCATGCCGTTCGACAGTCTGGTGATCAAAGAAGCCATCGCCCGCGAAAGATTCCGCGGCGGGCAGATTTTCTGCGTGGTGCCCAGGATCGAGGATCTGGAGCCGATGGCGGTGCGGCTGCGCGAGATCGTGCCGGAGCTGCGCACGGTGATGGCCCATGGCCGTCTGGCGCCGACCGAGCTGGAACGGGTGATGACCGCGTTCGGCGAGGGCAAGTACGATGTGCTGCTGGCCACCAATATCGTGGAATCCGGCCTCGACATGCCGGCGGTGAACACGTTGATCATCTACCGGGCGGATATGTTCGGCCTGGCCGGGCTGTATCAGCTGCGTGGCCGCGTCGGGCGGGGCAAGCAGCGTGGCTATGCCTATCTCACCTGGCCGCCGCATCACCGGCTCTCGGCGGCGTCCGAGAAGCGGCTGGAGGTGATGCAGACGCTGGACACGCTGGGGGCGGGCTTTACGCTGGCCAGCCATGATCTGGATTTGCGAGGTGCTGGCAATCTGCTCGGCAATGAGCAATCCGGCCATATCCGCGAGGTCGGCATCGAGCTCTATCAGCAGATGCTGGAGGATGCGGTGAATGATCTGCGCGCCCAGAACAAGGAGGCGCAGAAGGTGGAGCGGGATTGGACGCCGAACATCAATCTCGGCCTGCCGGTGCTGATCCCCGAGACCTATGTGGCGGATCTGCCGATCCGGCTGGGGTTGTACCGGCGCATTGGCGGGCTTGGCTCGGATGCCGAGAGCGAGGCGCTGGCGGCGGAGCTGGTGGACCGGTTCGGACCGGTGCCGCAGGAGGTAGAAAATCTGCTCTCGGTGGTGGCGCTGAAGCGCGCCTGCCGTGAGGCGAATGTGGAGAAGCTGGATGCCGGGCCGAAGGGCATGGTGATCAGCTTCCGCAAGAATGATTTTTCCAATCCGGCCGGGCTGATCCGCTGGATCGGCACCAAAGGCGGGCTGGTGAAATTGCGCCCGGACCAGAAGCTGGCGATGGTGCGCGACATGGATGTAAGTGCCCGCATGGCCTATGCCCGCGACTTGCTCTCAAATCTGGTCAAGCTGGTGAAAACCCCCGAGGCCTAAAAGAGCAAAAGTTTTTAAGGGGCGTAGGCGGCCAAGGTTCCGCCGCTGCGTAAGCAGCGGTGGAAAGCCGCCGGAGGGCTGGGGGGATTTTTACAAAAATCCCCCCAGGCTTTCTCCCTTATAGCGTCTTCCAATAGGCGGCAGCGCAGCTCACCACGCTCGGCGTATTCGGATGCTCTGCCGCCTGCTTCTGCTGCTCGCCCTCGCCGGTGGCGAAGCTCTGCCCGACCGAATTGATGAGGTTATGCACCGGGCCGTTGGACGTACCGGTAATGTTCTGCGCCGTCTGGCTGACATTATGCTTCTCCAGCGCCTGACAGACATTGGTGCTGCCGCCGGCGGCCATCGGCACCCCGAAGAAGATCACCAGCACCACGACGATGATCCCGATAATCCCGATCCCTGCTTTCATATTTCGTTCTCCTGAATGTTTAAGAAGAAGCGCCAAGTGACTGGCGCGCCTAAGCTTCAGGGATTTGGGGCGCGGGGCGGGGGAGGCAATTAAAAATGTTCTGACAATGGCGTTAACCAGGGGGGTTAACCAGGGCGGCGTTAACCCGCCTTCAGCGCACCGCCATTTTGGAAAACAGATTGATCACCAGCACCCCCGCCATGATCAGCGCCATGCCAGCCACGCCCGGCCAGTCCACCGGCTGGCGGTAATAGAAAAACCCCACCCCGGCGATGAGGATGATGCCAAAGCCGCACCAGAGCGCGTAGGCATAGCCAAGCGGGATCACCTTCACCACCTGCGAGAGCATGAAAAAGCTGATGCAATAGCCGACCAGTACGAGGATAGACGGCCCCAGCCGGGTGAAACCGGCACAGGCTTTCAATGCCGAGGTGGCGGTGACCTCAGAGAGGATCGCGATCGCCAGAAAGAGATAGGCCAAGGCTCAGAAATCCGAGCAGCGGCCATTCTTCTCCCAGTCGCCATAACGGGTCGGCTCCGGCCCGGTCGGGCCGCCGATCTCTTTCGGCAGTTTCGGAGCCTCGGGCTTTTTCGGGGTCTGCGCCGCGGGGGCGGGTTTGGTGTCTTCCATGCCCGGCAATGTAGGCGATCCGCCGGGGAAGGGAAGGGGATTGCGGCTACTGGCCGGGTTGCACGCCGGCCTGCATGATCCGCTGCTGGTCGAGCTGGCGCCAGGTGGCGTTGGCCGGGGCGCTGGCGAGCGATTGCTTGAACAGCCCCAAGGCTTCCGGGGTGATGGCACCGGCCTGCTCGCTCAGCGCCTCCGCAAGATAAGCCTCGCCCTGGCTGGCATCCGCGGTGCCCGGCTTCACGCTGGCCAGATGCGCGCGCAGCAGCGCGATCAGCTGGGCCAGCTTCGCCTGCGCCGACTCCTGTTGCGCCAGCCACTTCGCATGCGGCTCGGAGGGAACATTCCAGGTGGCATCTGGAAGATAGAGCGAGAACGCCCCTAGTGGCAGCGCCAGAGTGGCGACAATCAGCAGCACCTTGGCGCTGCCGCCTTTCGCGGTGGCGGGGAAGGCATCCGCCGCCAGCACCCGGCGTTCGATTTCCAGCCGCGCGCCATCATGCTCGGCGCGGCTGATACGGCCATCGGCGAGGTCGCGCTCCAGCTCCACCAGCTGGGCGCGGTGCAGCGCCAGGGCCGCGTCGCGCCGCTCCGGCAGGTTGCGCGGGGCGCGCAGGGTCAGCAGCAGCGGCAGCGAGAAAGCCAGCGCCAGCAGCGCCATATAGATCAGGATCATTTCAGCAATTCATCCAGCCTGGCCTGCTCGGCCTGGCTCAGCGGGGCGGTGGCGGGCTGGCGGGCGCGCCGGCCGAACCAGACCGCGAAAAAACCCAGAATCAGCGCGATAAAGGGCGAGGCGTAGAGCAGCCAGGTCAGCGGCGAGATCGGCGGTTTCAGCAGCACGAAAATGCCGTAGCGCTGGACCATGTAATTCATGATCTGCTTGTTCGGCACGCCCTGCACCACCTGCTGGCGGATGATCACCCGCAGCTGATGCGCCAGCTTGGCGGAGGAGGCCTCGATGCTCTCATTCTGGCAGACCAGGCAGCGCAGCTGGTCGCCCACCGCCTCGGCCCGCTTTTCCTGGGCGGGGGTGAGGGTGACGCCGTCGCGCACCACCATATCCTGCCCCAGCGCCAGACCGGGCAGCAGCAGCAGCGCCAGCAAAATGCGCGGCGCTCTCATGAATATTTCCGGAATAGCGGCATCAGCTGGCTGTCGACCACCTGCTGGGTCAGCGCACCGGGATAGCGCCAGCGCACGATGCCGGTCTTGTCGATGAAATAGGTCTCCGGCACGCCGTAAACCCCCCAATTGATCGCGGTGAGCCCCGAAGCGTCGGCGGCGATGCGCTGATACGGGTTGCCGAACCTGGCCAGATAATCGGCGGTGGCGTCCGGCTGGTCCTGATAGGCGATGCCCCAGATGGTGATGCCGCTGGCCGCCAGCTTGGCCAGCATCGGCGTCTCCTGCTGGCAGGGCAGGCACCAGCTGGCGAACCAGTTCACCAGCATCGGCTTGGCGGGCGCTTCGATATCAGTGTTGGCGAAGCCCTGGGCGCCATTGGTGCCGGGCAGGGTGAAGGCCGGCGGGCGCTTGCCGATCAACGGCGAGGGCAGGGCGTGCGGGTCGTAATCATCCACCTGCATGCGGCGCAGGATGGTGTAGAATCCGGCCCCGCCCGCCACCACGACAGCAAGCGGCACCCCGAACAGCAAACGCCGACGCAAAGGCGACATCAGGCCGCCGCCCCTTTCGGCAGGCGCTTGCGGTTGGGCGCGCCGACGCGCAGCCGCCGGTCGGAGAGCGAGCAGAACCCGCCGAGCGCCATGATCAAGCCGCCAAACCAGATCAACGGCGCGCCGGGATGCCAGTTCAACCGCAGTTCCGCGCCGCCATTCTGCTCATCGGCAAAGACCACATAGAGGTCCTGCAGCCCGTTTGTGTGGATGGCGGCATCGTTGGTGGTGGTGCCCTGGGCGGTGAAGATGCGCCGGGCCGGGTGCAAGGTGAGGAAGGTATGGCCGCCTTCGCCGATGCTGACATCCGCGACGCGCTGGGAATAATTCGGCCCCGGCGCATCGTGAATATCCTGAAGCGTCCAGCTATAGCCGCCAAGCTGGGTCGATTGGCCGGGCTTGAGCACCACGACACTCTGCTGCGCCAGCGTCATCCCGGCGATGCCGAGCACGGACACGCCAAAGCCGATATGCCCCAGCGCCGCCCCAATCGCCGCGCGCGGCAGGCCGAACAGCCGCCCCAGCGCCTGGCCGAGCGGGGCGCGGAACAGCCGGATGCGATCCGCGAGATCGGTGAGGCCGGCCATCACCACCCAGGCGCCGCCCGCCAGCCCGAGGGCGGCGATCAGATGCTTGGTGGCGGTGAGGATGATCAGCACCAGCACAGCGATGCCGCCGGCCAGCCACAGGCGCTGCAGCACCGGCAGCATGTCCGCGCGTTTCCAGCGCAAAAGCGGCCCCACCCCCATCGCCAGAATGATCGGCCCGGCCAGAGGCAGCACCGTCTGGTTGAAGAAGGGCGCGCCGACGGAGAGCTGAATTCCGAACAGCAGATTGGCGAAAGGCGGGTAGAGCGTGCCGGTGAACACCACCGCGGCAATGGCGCAGAGGAAGATATTATTCAGCACCAGCGCGCTCTCACGGCTGATCGGCGCATAGATGCCGGCCCCGGCCAGAATCGGCGCGCGGATCGCAAAGAGCAGCAGCGAGCCGCCAATGGTGACGCCGAGCAAAGCCAGAATAAACAGCCCTTGATCAGGTGCCGCCGCGAAGCTGTGCACGGAATTCAGAATGCCAGAGCGCACCAGGAAGGTGCCGGAGAGCGAGAGCGAGAAGGTGGCGATGGCCAGCAGCACCGTCCAGGCCTTCAGCGCCTCGCGCTTCTCGACCACGATGGCGCAATGCAGCAGCGCGGTGCCGGTGAGCCAGGGCAGCAGCGCAGCATTTTCCACCGGGTCCCAGAACCAGTACCCGCCCCAGCCTAGCGTGTAATAGGACCACCAGCTGCCCAGCGTGATGCCGGCGGTGAGGAAGCACCAGGAGATCAGCGCCCAGGGGCGCACCCAGCGGCCCCAGGCGGCGTCGATCCGCCCTTCCAGCAGCGCCGCGATGGCAAAGGCGAAAGCGACCGAGAAGCCGACATAGCCGGTGTAGAGAACCGGCGGATGGAAGGCCAAGCCGGGGTCCTGCAGGATCGGGTTCATGCCGGCCCCCTCCAAGGGCGGCGGCCAGATGCGGGTGAACGGGTCCGAGACCGACAAGGTAAAGAGCAGGAAGCCGCAGGAGACCAGACCCAGCACGCCGAGCACGCGGGCGCGCAAGGTGGCGGGAAGCTGCCGCCCGCCCAGCGCCACGGCGGCGCCGCAGAGCGACAGGATCAGGCACCAGAGCAGGATCGAGCCGTCATGATTCCCCCAGACCCCGGTGATGCGATACATCAGCGGCACGATCGAGGAGGAGAAATCCGCGATATTCTCGACCGTGAAATCCGAGACCACGCCGGCCCAGACCAGTGCCAGGAAGGACAAGGCAATGGCGGTGAAATGCAGCAGCGTCAGCACCGGCGCCGCCGCCAAGGCGCGCGGGTCCTTCAGCGTCGGGCCGATGATGCCGATAATGCCCTGCACGCAGGCCAGCACCACCGCCATCGCCAACAGAAAATGGCCGAGTTCGGGGATCATGTGCCGCTGCCTTTCACTTTCATGTCGTTCCAGGCGCTGGCATTGGGCGGCGGGCCGAAGCGCGGGTCCCATTCGCCGCTCTTCTTCAGCTCCTCCTCGACATCCTTGGGCATGTAATCGGCGCCATGCTTGGCCAGCACCTCATCGGCCACAAAAACGCCGTTCGGGCCCATCGCGCCGATGGTCACCACACCCTGGCCCTCGCGGAACAGGTCCGGCAGCACGCCGGTGAAGGTCACCGGCACGGCGGCGCGGCCATCGGTGATGGCGAAGCTGGTGGTCGGCTTGTCGCCGGAGAGTGTGGTCTTCACGCTGCCCATCTCGACGATGCCGCCCAGCCGGAAGCTCTGCCCCGGCGCCGGGGCCTTGGCCACCACCTGGCGGGGCGAGAGGAAATAGGTGAGGGAGGAGGAGAAGGCCGCCAGGCTCAACGCCACCGCGCCGCCCAAACACACAAGACTGGCCAAAACGAGATAAAGCCGCCGCTTTTTCGGAGCCCGCATGGTTAGAGCTGTTCAGCCTGGGCCAGACGCGCCCGCGCCCGGCGCAGCCGCGCGAAGGTCAGCCAGGCGGCGCCGATCAGGAACACCACCGTCACCCCATAGGCCCCGTTGATGAAGGGCCAGACATTGATGCTCTGCAGTGCAGCGGGGTTCATGGCGCGCGCTCCGCGGCGGCGCGCAGCAGGGCGGTGGTCTTGCGCTCAGAGATCGCCGCCGACATCCGCGCCACCACCATGGTGATGAAGGTAAGATAGAAGCCCACAGAGGCGATCAGCAGCGGGTAGAGCATGGTGATGTAAATCTTCGAGCCACCGGTGATCGAGATCGTATTGCCCTGGTGCAGCGTGTTCCACCATTGCACCGAGAACACGATGATCGGCAGGTTCACCGCCCCGGCCAGCGCCAGAATGGCGGCGGCGCGATAGGCATGGGCCTTGTTGTCGAAGGCGCGGATCAGCGCGATATGGCCGAGATAGAGGAAGAACAGGATCAACACCGAGGTCAGCCGCGCATCCCAGACCCAGTAGGCGCCCCACATCGGTTTGCCCCAGAGCGAGCCGGACACCAGGCAGACAGCGGTAAACCCCGCCCCCACCGGGCCGATCTCCTCCGCCGCGATATCCGCCAGCGGATGCCGCCAGACCAGCGAGAGGAAGGAGCAGAAAGCCAGCGCCGCATAACCCGCCATCGCCACCCAGGCGGCGGGGACATGCACATACATGATCCGCGCCGCATCGCCCTGCTGCCAGTCCGCCGGCGCGAACCAATAGCCCCAGACGATGCCGGTGACTGTCAGGATCAATGCAAAGCCGGCAAGCCAGGGCAAAGTGGGCCGGGCCACGCGCTGAAATCGCCCGGGATTGGCGAAATAGTGAAACCAGCCGCCGCTTCGCGCGGAATTGGCCGTCGAGAGGGCGCTTTCCTTCATGTGGAAGTACTTACGACTTGTTCAGGTGAATTTGAAGCGTTGTGAAAATTGGTTACACTCGCCCCCCATGCAGTATTGGCTTGTGAAATCTGAACCGGACGCGTTTTCCTGGGCGCAGCAGGTGGAAAACGGCATCGAACCCTGGACCGGGGTGCGCAACCACCTGGCCAAACGGCATCTGAAGGAGATGCGCAAAGGCGATCTCGCCTTCTTCTACCATTCCAATATCGGCCGCGAGATTGTCGGCATCGTGAAAGTCGCGCGCGAGGCCTATCCAGACCCGAGTGCTGAGAGCGGCGACTGGGTCTGTGTCGATATGCAGGCGGTGAAGCCTTTGAAAACCCCGGTCACCCTTGCGGCGATCAAGGCCGACCCCAGATTCCAGGATCTGGCCCTGCTGAAATATTCGCGGCTGTCGGTCGCTCCGGTGGGGGCCGAACATTGGGCCATGCTGTGTGAGATGGGAGGGGTGAAATGAGCGCTTATGCGGTTCTGGCCGGTGGCTGTTTCTGGTGCCTGGAGGCGGCCTATGATTCGCTGGTGGGGGTGGGCAAGGTGCAGTCCGGCTATGCTGGCGGGCATGTGGACCATCCCAGCTACAAGCAGGTCTGCAGCGGCAGCACCGGCCATGCGGAGGTGGTGCGGGTGGAATATGACCCTTCGGTGATTTCCTATGAGGACCTGCTGCGGGTGTTCTTCACCATCCATGATCCGACGACGCTGAACCGGCAAGGCAACGATATCGGCACGCAATATCGCTCGGCGATTTTTTATGTGGACGCCGCGCAGAAGGCGGCCGCGGAGGCGGCGATCGCGGAATTCACGCCGGTCTGGGGCAGGATCGTCACCGAGGTGACGGAGCTTGGCAAATTCTGGCCCGCCGAGGCGGAGCATGAGGATTATTTCGAGCGTAATCCCGGCTCTGGCTATTGCCAGGCGGTGGTGGCGCCGAAAATCGCGAAGCTGCGCAAGAGCTTCCGCGACCGCCTGAAGAAACCTGACTAAACCACAAAAATTTAGGGTGGGGAGCATGAACTCTCCACCCTTTTGCAATCAGAGCTGCGCTGCGGCGTACTCGTAATTCGCCAGCTTGTTCAGATAGTTGGTGATGTAGTCCGGACGGCGATTGCGGAAGTCCAGATAGTAGGAGTGCTCCCACACATCCAGGCCCAGCAGCACCTTGCCTTCGCCGGTGGCGAGCGGGTTGGAGCCGTTCGGGGTCTTGGTGACCTTCAGCTTGCCGTCAGCGGCCAGCATCAGCCAGGCCCAGCCGGAGCCGAACTGGCCGACGCCGGCGGCCTTGAAGGCCTCCTTGAAGGCGTCGACGGAGCCGAAATCCTCGACCAGCTTGGTCTCCAGCTTGCCGGGGATCTTGCCGCCATTCGGCGCCAGATTTTCCCAGAACAGGATATGGTTCCAATGCTGGCCGGCATTGTTGAAGACCGGCGCCAGGTCCGGCTTGTTGTAGGAGAGCTTGACGATCTCCTCGAGGGACTTGCCCTGCAGGTCGGCGTTCTTCTCGACGAAGCCGTTCAGCGCCGTCACATAGGCCTGATGGTGCTTGCCGTGATGCAGCTCCAGGGTTTCCTGGCACATGCCGGCCTCGGCCAGCGCATTGGTGGAATAGGGGAGGGAAGGCAGTTCAAACGCCATTGTGGATTACTCCAATTTGTTTCGCCGCGTCGATTAGCTATGGAGTGATCATGCCTGCGTCAAGCGATGAAAGCCTTTTATCCCGCCTGCGCCGGGTCGATCCGGACCGGCATTTCGCAACCCTCTTTGCCCCGCCTGAGATGCGGGAGAGGCTTTGTCTTTTATATCTTTTCAACCATGAGCTGGCCCGCGCCCGGGAGGTGGCCAGCAACGCGATGCTGGCGCTGATCCGGCTGCAATGGTGGCGCGAGGTGGTGGAGGGCAGCGCCAAGAAACATGAGCTGGCGACGCCGCTGCTGGCGGCGATCGAGGCCGGGCTGCTGCCCCGTGACGGGCTGCTGGCGCTGGTGAATGCGCGCGAGAGCGATGCGGATGACGAAATTCCGGATCTGCCGGCGTTTCTGGCCTATGCGCGCAACACGGGCGGGCGGCTGGCGCGGGTAGCGGGACAAATGCTCGGGCAGGATAGTGCCGCGATCGAGGATCTCGGCACCGCTTACGCGATTTCGGGGATTTTGCGGGCGGCGCCGTTTCTGGCCCGCCAGGAGCGTTCGTTGCTGCCGGCGGATGGCACGCCGGTTGCGCGTTTGCGCCAGGAGGCGCTGGGGCTGCTGGACGCAAAGCCGCCGCGCGGGGCGTTCGCGGCCTGGGCGCCGGCGGCGTTTGTAAGGCGGGATCTATGGCGCGATTATGCGCCGCGCGATGTCTGGGACAGGTTGGCGGTATTGCGGGCGCTGATGCGCGGCAGGGCCTGAAATTGGCAAAAGTTTTTTGGTGCCGCTTTTTTTCAAAAAAGCGGCGAAAGCGGTGGGGGCCGTTTCCAAAAAGCCTAAGGCCGCCAAATTTTGGTCTCTTTAAGGGGCGGGGCGCAGCGCCTCGCCGGTCAGCCTCTCGGCAACCTCCCAGAGCCGGCGCCCGGCTTCCGGGTCCAGCGCCTGCGGTTCGGATTTCGCCGGGCCGGGCGGGCCCTTGCATTCGAACAGATGGCGCGGCCCATAATAATTTCCCTCACGGGCATAAGGGTCGATGCAGGCCAGGATCAGCGGCCAGGCGCCGGCCTCGCCGGATTGCTGGATGAAGGGGCGGCGAGCTTCTGCAGCCAGGCGATGCGGCTGCCCGCGCCCGGCCCGTTGGCGACCAGCTCGGTCGCCGCGATGCCCGGATGGGCGGCGAGCGAGAGCGCCCCCCAGCCCCCGGCGGCGGCACGCCGTCCCAGCTCATGCGCGAAGATCAGGCAGGCGAGCTTGCTTTGCCGGTAGGCGTTCCAGGGATGGTAGCTGGTCTCGGATTGCAGATCGTCCCAGGCCATCCTGCCCTGGCGATGGGCGATGGAGGACACCTGGATGATGCGCGGGGCGCGCGCCGCCAGGATCGGCTCCAGCAGCAAGGCGGTGAGCAGATAATGGCCGAGGAAATTCACGCCGAATTGCAGCTCGTAGCCCTGCGCCGTGGTCTGGCGGGTGGGCGGGGCCATCACCCCGGCATTGTTGAGCAGAATATCCAGGCAGCCATGGCGTTCCTTCACCCGCGCGGCGAAATCCCGCACCGAGGCGAAGTCCGAGAGGTCCAGCTTCTCCAGCTGGGCGCGGCCGGGGGCGATGGCCTCGATCCGCGCCAGCGCCGCCGCGCCACGCGCAGGGCTGCGGCAGCCGAGGATCACATTCGCCCCGGCCCGGGCCAGCTCCAGCGCCGCGTAATAGCCGATGCCGCTATTCGCCCCGGTGACGATGGCCAACCGGTCGTTCAGCTTCGGCATATGGGCGCCGGGCCACAGGCTCATTGATCCCTCCGTATGGTTAGCCGTGCAGGAGCGTCGCCGCCTGCACCGCATGGTAGGTGAGAATGCCGGAACAGCCGGCGCGCTTGAAGCACATCAGCGCCTCCATCATCGCCTTGTCATGGTCGATCCAGCCATTGCGGGCGGCGGCCTCGATCATCGCGTATTCGCCAGAGACCTGATAGGCGAACACCGGCACGCCGAACGCCTCCTTCACCCGGCGGATGATGTCCAGATACGGCATGCCGGGCTTGACCATCACCATATCCGCACCCTCGGCAATGTCCATCGCCACTTCGCGCAGCGCCTCGTCTGAATTGGCGGGGTTCATCTGGTAGGTCTTCTTGTCGCCCTGCAGCGCGCCCTGGTTGCCCAGCGCGTCGCGGAACGGGCCGTAGAAGGCGGAGGCGTATTTGGCGGCGTAGCTCATGATCCGGGTATGGATATGGCCCGCCTGGTCCAGCGCCTCGCGCAGCGCCTTGATGCGGCCATCCATCATGTCCGAGGGGGCGATGAAATCGATCCCGGCATTGGCCTGGTTCACCGCCTGTTTGGCGAGAACCTCCACGCTTTCGTCATTCGCCACATAGCCATCGCGCAGCAACCCGTCATGGGCGTGGTCGGTATAAGGGTCGAGCGCGACATCGCCGACCAGCGCGAAATCCGGGAATTCCTTCTTCAGCAGCCGGGCGGCGCGGCAGATCAGGTTTTCCGGGTTCAGCGCCTCGCTGCCCTCGGGGTTTTTCAGCTCAGCCGGGGTGACGGGGAACAGCGCCAGGGCGGGGATGCCGAGCTTTGCCGCCTGCTCCACATGCCTGGCCAGGCCATCCAGCCCGACGCGGAATTGCCCCGGCATCGCCTGCACCTCGACCGGCTCGCCGCCGCCCTCGCGGATGAAGATCGGCCAGATCAGATCATCGACGCTGAGGCTGTGCTCGGCCACCAGCCGGCGGGTGGCGGCATCGAAACGGTTGCGGCGCAGCCGCGTCAGGGGGAAATTTTGTCCAAGCATGACAGGCTTGTAGCCCAAAGCCACGCGGCACGCGACGGCTGATCGCGCTCATGGCTGGGCTGCGGGCGGTGCCAGCGCGCAAGGCGATCTGTGGAAAAACGGAGATGCGAAACGGTTTGTTAAAGTTTATAATACGAGTCGTCAGATAAAGCGGATTGTACGGTTCGCGTAAGGGTTGAGTCGACGGGGGTTGGCGAAGGCGGAATGTCGGACAGCATGATGCAGTATCGCGGGCCGGAGGAGGTGCTGGCCGCGCTGTTCGCCCAGGCCTTCGCTGGCGGCGCCGCGAAATTGCCGGCCGGGCTGAGCCGGGCTGATCTACGCGCGGCTTTGGCGCTGGAGCCTGCCGCCCAGGCGCGGATTTACGAACAGATCAGGCAGCATTTCCGGGCCGCGCCGGCGCCTCGGGCGGCGGTTGCGGTGATGCCGCGCCGCCCCATCGGACAGAGGCTGGCGGGCCTGGGCGCGGCGTTGGTCACGGCCTGTCTGGTGCTGGCGACGATCGCGCATCGCCAGCCTGTGCCAACCCCCGTGCTGCGCCCCGCGCCGGTGGTGGCGGTGGTGCCGACGCGGCTCGCCCCGCTGCCGCCCCCGCCGCCCGCGGCGGTGCCGGTTGAGTCCGTGGCCAGCCTGCTGGCGCGGGCGGGGCAGAATGGCGCGGCGCTGGCGCGTCTGCAAAGCCGGGCGGCGACCGGCGAGCAGCAGGCCGCCTTCGCGCTGGCCAGCTTGCTGGACCAACGCAAGACCCAGGACGAGATCACCTTGCCGAAGGACGATAAGGCCGCCTTTGGCCTCTATTTGCAGGCGGCGCAGGCGGGCAATGTCCAGGCCGAATATGAGGCCGGGCGCTTCTATGAAAGCGGGCGCGGCGGCGTGCGCGATGCGGCGCTGGCCACCGCCTGGTACCGCGCCGCGGCGCTGAGCGGCTACGCCCCGGCGCAGACCAGCCTCGGCCTCGCTTACCAGACCGGGCTAGGCATCGCGCGGGACAATGCCCAGGCGGCGCACTGGTTCGCCCAGGCCGCCGCGCAGAAGGACCCTGCGGCGCAGACCGATCTCGGCTATCTTTACCTTTACGGCCAGGGTGTTGCGAAGGATACCGGGCGGGCGGTGGCGCTGTTCGGACAGGCGGCCAGCGCGCAATATGGCCCCGCTTTTCTGGCGCTGGGCTATTGCGCCGCGCAGGGGCTGGGCATGGCACAGGATGTGCCGCAGGCGGCGCGGGATTTCCTGCTCGCGCAGCAGGAGGGCGTGCCCCAGGCCAAGGCCGCCATCGCCATGATCACGCCTTCCAAAAATTGAACCGCCGCGCCGTTGCGGCAGGCATGAAAAAGCAACGGTTTCAACAGCGCGGCGCGCATGGTAAGGGGGCGCCATGACTCGGTCTTTGACAGTGGCGCTCGGCGCCGATCATGGTGGGGTAACCCTGAAGAACCGTCTTGCCGCCGTGCTGATCGAAGCCGGGCACGAGGTGCAGGATTATGGCACGGATGGCCCGGCCTCCGTCGATTATCCGGATTTCGCCCAGGCGGTCTGCGGCGCGGTTACCGAAAAACGTGCCGATTTCGGCATTCTGGTCTGCGGCACCGGCATCGGCATGTCGATCGCGGCCAACCGCCATCCCGGCATTCGCTGCGGGCTGGTGCATGATGTCACCACCGCCCGCCTGACCCGCGCGCATAACGACGCCAATGTGCTGGCGCTGGGCGCACGCGTGATCGGCGAGGAAGTGGCGCTGGATATTCTCGGCGCCTTCCTCTCCACCCCTTATGAAGGCGGGCGGCACCAGCGCCGGCTCGACAAACTCAACCAGACGACGGAATCCACGCCATGAACGATCAGAGCCTCGCCCCGCGTTTGCAGCGCTTCTTCAATGCCCCGCTCGCTGAAGTGGATCCCGATGTGGCGGCGATCATCGGCCGTGAGCTGGCGCGTGAGCAGGATGGCATCGAGCTGATCGCCTCCGAGAACATCGTCTCCGCCGCGGTGCTGGCCGCCCAGGGCTCGGTGTTCACCAACAAATATGCCGAGGGCTATCCCGGCAAGCGCTATTATGGCGGCTGCGGCCCTTCCGACGAGGTGGAAACGCTGGCGATCGAGCGCGCCAAGAAGCTGTTTGGCTGCGGCTTTGCCAATGTGCAGGCCAATTCCGGCTCTCAGGCCAACCAGTCCGTGCTGCTGGCTTTGGTGAAGCCGGGTGACACCATTCTGGGCATGTCGCTGGCTGCCGGTGGGCATCTCACCCATGGCGCCGCACCCAACCTCTCGGGCAAATGGTTCAACGCCGTGCAGTACGGCGTGCGCCGTGAGGACGGGCTGCTGGATTATGAGGAGCTGGAGCGTCTGGCCCGCGAGCATAAGCCCAAGCTGATCATCGCCGGCGGCTCCGCCTATCCGCGCTTCATCGATTTCGCCCGCATCCGCGCAGTGGCCGATGAAGTCGGGGCCTTCTTCATGGTCGATATGGCGCATTTCGCCGGGCTGGTTGCCGCCGGGATCTATCCGAGCCCGATCCCGCACGCCCATGTCGTCACCACCACCACCCACAAGACCCTGCGCGGTCCGCGTGGCGGCATGGTGCTGACCAATGACGAGGACATCGCCAAGAAGATCAACTCCGCGACCTTCCCCGGCCTGCAGGGCGGCCCGCTGATGCATGTGATCGCCGGCAAGGCCGTGGCTTTCGGCGAGGCGCTGACACCGGACTTCGTCGCCTACCAGAAGCAGGTGGCGGCGAATGCCAAAATGCTGGCGCAAACTTTGGTGGAGCAGGGGCTGGCGATCGTCTCCGGCGGCACTGACAGCCATTTGCTGCTGGTCGATCTGCGCCCGAAGAACACCACCGGCAAGGCGGCGGAGGCGAGCCTGGAGCGCGCCCATATCACCGCCAACAAGAACGCCATCCCGTTCGACCCGGCCAAGCCCGCCATCACCTCCGGCATTCGCCTCGGCACCCCGGCCGCGACCACGCGCGGCTTCGGCACCGAGGAGTTCAAACAGATCGGCCAGATGATCGGCGAGGTGCTGGACGGTCTGGCGAAGTCCAATGACGGCAGCAACGACGCCGCCGAGGCGGCGGTGGGGGCGCGGGTGAAGGCGCTCTGCGCGCGCTTTCCGATCTATCGGTAAGCCGCCGCGATGCGCTGCCCGTTCTGCGGCGATGCCGACACCCAGGTGAAGGATAGCCGCCCGACAGATGATAACAGCGCCATCCGGCGCCGGCGTTTCTGTGCGGGATGCGGGCAGCGTTTCACGACCGTCGAGCGCGTGCAGCTGCGCGAGCTGACGGTGGTGAAGGCCGATGGCAAGCGCGTCGCTTTCGACCGCGACAAGCTCGCCCGCTCCATCCGCGTGGCGCTGAACAAGCGCCCGGTGGATGAGGAGCGCCAGGAGCGTATCGTCAACGGCATTGTGCGCAAGCTGGAAGCCAGCGGCGAGGGTGAGGTGAAGAGCGAGGCGATCGGCGAGGCGGTGATGGAAGCGCTGAAGGCGATCGACGCGGTGGCCTATGTGCGCTTCGCGTCGGTTTACAGGGACTTCCGCGAAGCCCGCGATTTTGAAGCATTTCTCGGCGGCATGGACGGCGCGCCTTTGGCTCAGCCGGACCAGGAATGAGCGACGAGGAATTCATGCGTGCCGCGCTGGCCATGGCCCGGCGCGGATTGGGGCAGACCGCGCCCAACCCGTCGGTCGGCTGCGTCATCGTCAATCGGGGCCGGGTCGTCGGGCGGGGTTTTACCGCGCCGGGCGGGCGGCCGCATGCCGAGGTGAACGCGCTGGCCCAGGCCGGCGATGCGGCCCGTGGCGGCGTCGCCTATGTGACGCTTGAGCCCTGCAATTTTACCGGAAAATCAGGTCCTTGCACGGAAGCATTGATCCAGGCTGGGGTCTCCCGCGTGGTGCTCGGCGCGCAGGACCCGCATCCCAAGGTGAATGGCGCCGGCATCGCGCGGCTGCGCGCGGCTGGCATCAGCGTCACCGAGGGTGTGCTGGCGGCGGAATGCGAGGCTTCGATCGCTGGTTTTGCCATGGTGCAGCGCCAGGGCCGGCCGCTGCTGCGTCTCAAGCTGGCCAGTTCGTTGGATGGGCGCATCGCCACCGCCAAGGGTGAATCGAAATGGATCACCGGCGAGCCGGCCCGCCAGGCCGCGCATATGCTGCGCGGCACCCATGACGCGATCATGGTCGGTGTCGGCACCGTGCTGGAGGACGATCCCGAGCTGACCTGCCGGATCGAGGGCTATCGCCGCACGGATCTGGTCCGGGTGGTGGTGGACAGCCATTTGCGCACGCCCTTGCTCTCCAAGCTGGTACGCGGCGCGGCCCGGCATCCGCTGTGGATTTTGCACCGCGACGGCGCGGATAAATTGCGCGCCAAGGCGCTGACCCAGGCCGGGGTGAAGCTGATCGAGCTGCCGGCGGCCAGTATCGGGGTCGATCTGGTCGCGGCGATGAAAGCGCTGGCGCAGAACGGGCTTACCAGCGTGCTGGCCGAGGGCGGCGGCACCTTGGCGGCGGCTTTGCTGCGGGCCAATCTGGTCGACCGTCTCTCCTGGTTCCATGCCCCTTGCGTGATCGGCGGGGACGGTCTGCCCGCCGCCCAGGCCTTCGGCATCGCCAGCCTTGCGCAGATGCCGCGCTTTACCCAGATCTCATCGCGCCGCCTCGGCGCGGATATGCTGACGGATTTCATCCGCCAGCCCGTTTAAGGACCAGATTATGTTCACCGGATTGATCACCGGCGTCGGGCGCATCCGTGCCGTCAGCGCCATCGGCAACGGGCAGGATGCCCGCTTCACCATCGAAACCCCCGCCAACGAGGTCTGGTCCGGGGCGCAGAAGAAGCTGGGCGCCTCCATCGCCTGTTCCGGCGTCTGCCTGACCGTGATCGAGGCCGGGGATGACTGGTTCACCGTCGAGGTCTCCGCCGAGACGCTCTCCAAGACCAATCTCGGCGGCTGGCGCGCAGGCACCTTGGTCAATCTCGAAGGCTCGCTGCGGCTGGGCGATGAGCTGGGCGGGCATCTGGTCTCCGGCCATGTCGACGGGCTGGCCGAAGTGATCTCCGCCACCCCGGAAAATGGCTCGGTGCGCTGGCTGTTCGAGCTGCCGGAAGCGCTGGGCCCGTTCGTCGCGGCCAAGGGCAGCATCGCCATCAATGGCGTGTCGCTGACCGTCAACGAGGTCGAGGGCTTGCGCTTTGGCGTCAACATCATTCCGCACACCGCCGCGCACACGAATTTCTCTGCCCTGCGCCCTGGTGATAAGGTGAATGTGGAAATCGACATGCTGGCGCGCTATCTCGCCCGTCAGCTAAGCTTTAAGACGAACTAGGCTTATATCCGCCGGCCCCGCGGACCGGTGCGAAAGGATTGCGTATCATGGACGGCTTGAAGACCCTCTCCAGCTCCGGGCTGCATGACTATATCTCCCCGCCGGCGGAGATCATCGAGGAAGCCCGCGCCGGGCGCATCTTCATCCTGGTCGATGACGAGGATCGCGAGAATGAGGGCGATCTGGTGATCCCCGCCCAGTTCGCCACCCCGGATGCGATCAATTTCATGATCAAGCATGCGCGCGGCCTGGTCTGCCTGGCGATGACCAAGTCCCGCTGCGACACGCTCGGCCTGCCCTTGATGACCCAGGCCAATGGCAGCCGGCACGAGACCGCCTTCACCATCTCGATCGAGGCGCGGGAAGGCATTTCCACCGGCATTTCCGCGGCTGACCGTGCCCGCACCGTGGCGGTGGCGATCAACCCGGAGCTGGGCCGCGATGATATCGTCTCGCCCGGCCATATCTTTCCGCTGATGGCACGCGATGGCGGCACGCTGGTGCGCGCCGGCCATACCGAGGCGGCGGTGGATATCGCCCGCCTCGCCGGGCTGATCCCGGCCGGGGTGATCTGCGAGATCATCAATGATGACGGCACCATGGCAAGGCTGCCGGAGCTGGTGGCCTTCGCCCAGCGCCACAATATCAAGCTCGGCACCATCGCCGATCTGATCGCCTATCGGCGCACCAATGAGCGTCTGGTCAAGCGCGTCGAGCAGGGCAATGTCACCGCCCGCGATGGCGGCGCCTGGAAGATGATCGCCTTCGAGAGCAAGGTCGATGGGGTTGAGCATCTGGCGCTGGTGAAGGGCGATCTCTCCGGCGAAGATCCGGTGCTGGTGCGCATGCACGGCATGGAGCTGATCGGCGATGTGCTGGGTAACGGCCATATGGCGGCCCTGCATGAATCGATGCAGGAGATCGGCCGGGCCGGGCGCGGCGTCGTCGTCATCGTCCGCGATGCGCGGCAGAAGGCGATGTCCACCGGCCTGCGGGCGCTGATCGAGGGGACGCATGGTGGCCGCGATCTGCGCGATTACGGCATCGGCGCGCAGATCCTGCTGGATCTCGGGGTCAAGAACATGATCCTGCTCTCCAACCATAAGCGCAACATCATCGGTCTGGAGGGGTACGGGCTCAACGTGGTTGAGCAGCGCGGCCTCGCCGATTGCGATAGCAAGTAATATTTTCAAAGAGTTCAAAGTAGAGAGTCATGAGCACAGCCGACGCACCCTTGCCGGTGGCCCCGCAGATTGGCGGCCCGGCCCCCCGCATTCTCGTCATCAGCGCGCCTTATTATCGCGATGTGGTGGAGGGCATGCTGCACGCCGCCCAGGAGATTTTCGCCCAGGTGAAGGCCGAAGTGGAAATCATCGAAATCGCCGGCGCCTATGAGTTGCCGCAGGCGCTCGCCATCGCGGCCGGCGGCAAGGACGGATTTGACGGCTATGTCACGCTCGGCTGCGTGGTGCGTGGCGAGACCGACCATTACGAGTTCGTCTGCGATGCCGCGATGACCGGGATGATCAATGTGGCGGCGAGCCAGCGTCTGGCGCTGGGCACCGGGCTGCTGACCGTGGACACGCTGGCCCAGGCCCATGCCCGCTCGCGCGAGACCGGCGCCAATAAGGGCGCCGAGGCCGCCGTGGCTTGCCTGAAACAGATCGCGCTGAAGCGCCGGTTCGCCGCATGAGCCGCCCCCGTACCCTGTCGCGCGTTGCCGCCGTGCAGGCGCTGTATCAGTCTGAACACGCCCAGGTGAGTTCGGAGACGGTGATCGACCAGTTCGTCCGCCATCGCCTCGGCAGCCTGCCCTGGCAGGGCGGGCTGGAGGACGGCAAGATGCCGGAGGCGGATGTGCCGCTTTTCACTCGCATCGTGCGCACCGCCACCGAGCAGCAGGATGTGGTGGACGGCATGATCACCCAGGCGCTGCCGGAGAGCTGGCCGATGACCCGGCTGGATCCGGTGCTGCGCGCGGCTTTGCGCGCCGGCGGGGCGGAGCTGTGGATGAGCGACGGGCCGCCGGCGAAAGTGGTGATGAACGAGTATCTCGACGTCGCCCACGGCTTCTTCTCCGGCGATGAGCCGCGTATGCTCAACGGCGTGCTGGACAAGCTGGCGCATCTGCTGCGCCCGGCCGAGTTCAAGTCCAACGCTGGCTGATGGACGAATTCAGCCGGATCGAAACCTTCTTCGCTCCGCTCGCCGCCGCGGCGGGGTTGAGCCTGAAAGATGACGCCGCCATTCTCGCCCCGCCGCCGGGGCGCGAGCTGGTCTTCACCGTCGACCAGATGCTGGAGACGGTGCATTTTTTCTCCGATGACGATCCGGCGCTGATCGCCCGCAAGCTGTTGCGGCGGAATTTGTCCGATCTGGCGGCGATGGGGGCGGTGCCTCTGGGCTATCTGCTGACCACGGCGCTGCCGAAGCGGGTGGATGAAGCCTGGCTGGAAGCCTTCGCCAAGGGGCTGGGGCAGGATCAGGCGACATTCGGCATCGGGCTGCTGGGTGGCGATTCCTCCTCCTCACGCGCCGATATCGCGCTGAGTGCCACCTTGATCGGCCACGTCGCCCCCGGCCAGGCGCTACGGCGCAGCGGGGCCAGGGCAGGGGACGGGATATTCGTCACCGGCACCATCGGCGATGGCGCGCTGGGGCTGGAGGTGCGCCGAGGCAAGCTTGAGGACCCGACCGGCTTTCTGCGCCGCCGCTCCGTGCTGCCTGACCCGCGCGTGGGGTTGGAGCTGGCGGGGATTGTAAATGCCGCCATCGATATCTCGGACGGGCTGGTGCAGGATCTTGGCCATCTCTGCCGGGCGGGCGGTCTGCGGGCGGTGATCAATGCGCGGGACGTGCCGGCCTCGCCGGAGGCGGCGGCGCTGGGGGATGATGCGCTGGAGCTGCGGCTGACCGGCGGCGATGATTATGAGCTACTGCTGGCGGTGCCGCCGGAGAATGAGGCGGCGCTGCGGGCGGCCTGCGGTGCTGTGCCGGTCACGCGCATCGGAACCTTCCACCCTGGGGCAGGTGTGGTGGTGCTTGGCGCCGATGATGAACCCATGGCCTTGTCCGGGGCCGGCTGGAAACATTTCTAAAGGTTTTTTGGGGCCGCTTTTTTTCAAAAAAGCGGCGAAGATTCTTGGGGTGGTGGCAACGGCGTTGCCAAACCCCAAATCTTTTGCAGCCTTTTTTTGAAAAGAGGGCCGCCCCCCAAAAACTTTTTAAATCATTCCCACGTTGAGCGGCGGCGGCACCGGCACATGCGGCGGTGGCATTGGCGGGGCGTCGGCCGGGGGCTCATCCACCGGCGGCGGCTCGTCGCCATCGGGCGGGGGCTGGTCCCGCCCGGGTGGCGTTTGCGGCAGGACGATCCCCGCCGGCATCGGCCCGGCCGCCGTGGCGCTGCCGCCCACACGTCCATGCACCAGCTCATGGATGAAGCCGAGCTTGCGGATCACCGTTTCGGAAATCACGAACGGGTAGAGATCCTGCTGCCCCATCGAGCGGTTCAGCGAGTTCATCGCGAAGGTCAGCGGCAGCCAGGCCTCGATCAATTGCTCGACGCTCTCCGCCCGATGCGGGTCGAAATCGATATCCGCATGCAGCAGCTCATTCTCCGTCCGGCGCGGATGGATGCGCAGGCCAAAGGCGCTGGCGGTCTCCAGCGTGTCGACGATATGCAGATAATGCGCCCAGGTCTCGGCGAAATCCTCCCAGGGGTGCATGGTGGCGTAGGCGGAGATGTAGCTCTGCGCCCAGTTGGCCGGCGCGCCCTGCTCGTAATGGGCCTGCAACGCCTGGCCGTAATCGATGCTGTCATCGCCGAACACCGCGCGGCATTCATTGCGCCGCCCGGCATCGCGCACCAGCAGATTCCAGTAATAATGCCCGACCTCGTGGCGGAAATGGCCGAGCAGGGTCCGGTAGGGCTCGCCCATCTCGGTGCGGAATCTCTCGCGCATCGCGTCATCCGCCTCTTTCAGATTAATGGTGATCAAGCCCTCGTCATGGCCGGTGAGGATGCGCGGGCCGCTCGGCGGGTCGGCCAGGAAATCGAAAGCCAGCCCGGTTTGCGGATTTTCGGCGATGCTCTGGTGTGGCAGGCCAAGGCGCATCAGCGTGTAGAACAGCCGGTGCTTGGCCACTTCCATCTTCTGCCATTCAGCCAGATTTTCCGGCACGGAGAGGTCCGGAATAGTGCGGTTATGCTGGCAGGCGGCGCAGAGCCCATCCTGGGCGTTGGCCTGCACCAGCCAGTTGCAGGCGCCGTGCTGGGCATTGTCGCAATAGCGATAGCGCGTCTGGCCGCCGAGCGGGCGCAGCGCGTCGCCATCCTGCTCCAGGGTCAGCAGGGTCAGGCTCTCTGAATCGAATCCGAGCTGGTGCGCGCAGCGCTCGCAGGAGATGTTCTCGAAGAACAGAGTCTGGGCGCAGGATTTGCAGGAAAATAGACGCACGAAAATACCCCTCTGACCATTTTCGGTTCGAGGGGTATTTAGGTATGCCGGGCGAGATTTCCTGTGAAATCTCCGCCATATCCAAATTCACAGGCGGCTCGCGAAGCCAATTCCCAGGTCTTGGCCCGGGGCGAAGATCACTTGATCTTCGCGTCCTTGAACTTCACGTGCTTACACCGCGAAGATTACTTGATCTTCGCTTCTTTGAATTTCACGTGCTTACGCACGACGGGGTCATACTTGTTCATCTCAAGCTTCTGAGTCTGCGCACGGGCATTCTTCTTGGTCACGTAGAAGTAGCCGGTGTCGGCGGTGGAAACGAGCTTGATTTGAACGACGTTTGATTTGGCCATGATAAGAATCTCCAGAGCGGGCCGTATGGCCCAGCTATGCACGCTTCGTCAAGCGCTTCCGTTCAATGCAGAAGCGCGGCCTGGTACATTTCCGGGTTGCTGAGCAGGGCGATGGCCGCCTGCTCGTCCAGCGCGCCGCCAATATCGGCCGGGCAGGCGCTGCGCAGGGCGAGAATCCGGTCGATGCTGACCGGGGCGCGCACCGCACGCGCCTGCGCCAGCACCGGCGATTGCAGGTTGCGCCCCTGCGCCAGCGCGGCCAGCTGCTGGTTCAGCGCTTGCGGGCCGTTGCTGGTGCAGATCTGCGGCATCACTCCCATACCTTGCAGCGGCCAGCCACGCGGGGCCAGCACCCGGCTCCAGGTCACGTAGAGCTCGCCGCCATCGGGCAGGGCGGTCACGGTCTGCACCAGCCCCTTGCCCAGCGTTTCGGAGCCGATCACCACCGCCCGCCCGTCATCAGCCAAGGCGGAGGAGAGGATTTCGGCGGCGCTGGCGGTCTGTCCATCGACCAGCACGGCCAGGCGGGCGCCGTTGGTGAGGTCAGCCCCTTCGGCCTTGAACGCCTGGTCGGCATCCGGGTCGCGCCCGTTGGTCTCGGCGATCGGGCCGGATTGCAGCAGCGAATCGGCCACCAGCACCGCCTGGCGCAGCACCCCGCCGCGATTGCCGCGCAGATCCAGCACCAGGGCGGAAGGCGGTGGCGTCTGCGCCATCACCCCAGCCAGCGCCTGGGCGAACTGGTCGCCCGTGCCCTTGTTGAAGCCGCTAATCTTCAGCATCGCGATGCCCGGCGCCAGATCCGGTTCGGTAAACACGGTCTGCGGCGGGATGAAACCGCGGGTGAGGGTGAGGGCTTGCGGCGCCTGGCCGGCCTCGGCCACCGAGAGGCTGAGCTTGCTGCCGGGCAGGCCGGGCATGGCGTTGTTCAGCGCCTCCACCATCGAGGGATAGGCGGCGCGCCCATTCACCTGTGTGACGAGCATGCCCGGCTGCAGCCCAACATCCGACGCCGGGCTGTCGGCCGCCACCGCGCCGATCACCACCCGGCCGCCCTTTGCCGCCAGTGTCAGCCCGGTGCCGCCCAGCCCGGTGATCATCAGCTGGTCCTGCGCCGCCTGTACCGGGCTTTCATAGCGCGAATAGGGATCGAAATGGTTGAACAGCTCGTCGAAGAAATTGCCGATGATGCCTTGCGTGCCGGCCAGGCGCAAAGCCGGGGAGGCATTATAGGCCGCCAGCGCCACCTGGGCCGCCGCCTGTCCCCAGCCGGCGGCGTCGGTCGGCGGCGGGGCGGGCAGGGCGGCCAGCAGCCGGTCCGGCCCGTACAGGCGGATCTCCCCATCCTGCAGGGCGGTATTGAGATTGGGGTCCAGCGCCGCCAGCCCGTTCAGCCCCCACATGGTCATTTGCGGGATGGTGACGGGGTTGAGCGCGCGCGGGGCAATGTAAGTGAGGGCGGCGGACCACACGCTGGCGGCCGCGGCCGTATCGAAACTGGCGGTGGCGGCCGCGGCATCGGCCGTGCGGCACCACAGCCCCGGCGGCAGCAGCAGGCAAAGCAGCAAGAGTAGCCCAGCGCGCTTCACTTGCGCCGCTTCTGCTTCGCTTTTGTCGGTTTCACCGGGGTCACGCGCCCGCCGGCCCGCCGGCGCACCGGCCCGGCGGCAGCGTCCGGCAGCCCGGCCAGCCCCAGCAGCAAGCCGCCGGTCACGGGCTTTGCCTCGTTCAGCCTCACCTCGATCTCCTGCGCCAGGGAAAACACCGCCCGGCTGCGGCGGCCGGACAGAGTTTGGGTGCGTTCGTCGAACATCCAGAAATCGTCCGGCAGACTAGCCATACTCAAGAACCCGCTCGCACCACTTTCCGTTAAAGTGGCGAAGAGACCGAACTTCGTCACCCCCGAAATCCGGGCGGCGAACAACTCTCCGACGCGGTGTTGCAAATACAGCGCAAGATAACGATCCGAGGAATCGCGCTCGGCCATGGTGGCGCGCCGCTCGGTCGCGGTGATGTGCTCGGCGATGTCGGCAAACCCTGCGATTTCATCGTCTTGCAGCCCATCGCGGCCGAGCTTGAGGCCTTTGATGAGGGCGCGGTGCACCAGCAGATCCGCATAGCGGCGGATCGGCGATGTGAAATGCGCATAACGGCCAAGGGCCAGGCCGAAATGGCCGATATTGTCCGGCGCATACTCCGCCTGGCTCTGGGCGCGCAGCATGGTCTCATTGACCATGGTGGCGGCGGGCGTGCCGGCGACAAGGCGCAGAATCCCGTCCAGATCGCGCGGGTGCAACTGGTCCCCGGGTTTCAGCGAGATATCCAGCGTGGAGAGGAAGCTGCGCAGATTATCCAGCTTCTCCGGGCTGGGCGGGGCGTGCACGCGGTACATGCAGGGCAGTTTCAGCCGCTCCAGCTCCTCCGCCGCGCAGACATTGGCGAGGATCATGAATTCCTCGATCAGCCTGTGGCTGGCCAGACGCGGGCGCGGCGCGACGGATTGCACCTGCCCATCCGCGCCCAAGCTTACCTTGCGCTCCGGCAGATCCAGATCCAGCGTGCCGCGCCGCTCCCGCGCCTCGCTCAGCGCGTGGTAGGCGGCGTAGAGATGGGCGTGGTTTTCGGGGTTATCCTCGAACTCTTCCTGCACCTGCTCATAGGTTTTGCGCGCCGCCGAGCGCATCAGCCCGCGCCCGAAACGGTGGCGGATTTTATTGCCGTGCACGTCGATATGCATTTCGACGAACAGGCAGCCGCGCTCCTCACCGGGTTTGAGCGAGCAGAGCCCGTTGGAGAGTTCCTCGGGCAGCATCGGCACCACCCGGTCGGGGAAATAGCAGCTATTGCCGCGGGCCTTGGCGTCCTTGTCCAGCCCGCTGCCGGGTTTCACATAATGCGCGACATCGGCGATGGCGACGATCAGCCGGTAGCCATGCGGCTCCGGCGCGGCGAACACCGCATCGTCGAAATCCCTGGCATCGGCGCCGTCGATGGTGATCAGCGGCAGCTCGCGCAGATCCGTGCGCTTGCCCAGCGCGACATTCTTCGCCCGCTTCGCCTCTTTCAAGGCGGCTTCGGAGAACTCCATCGGGATGCCGTGCTGGGCGATGGCGATGAGGCTGACATTGCGGGCATCGCTGGCATTGCCCAGCCGCTCGGTAATGCGCGCCGGCTTCGGGCCGAACGGCTTGCCGGGCAGCGGCTCGGCGCGGACGATCTCGCCTTCCTCGGCCTCCATCGTCTCCCCGGCTGGCACCACCCATTCGCCCTTCTGGCGCTTCTCCGTCGGCTCGATGCGCCCGCCATGAGGGGCTTTATGGAACAGCCCGACAATGCTGCCGGACTGGCCTTCGACGCGCTTGAGCGTGCGGCCCTCATATTTATCCGGGCCGATCTGGCGCAGCCGCGCCATCACCTTGGCGCCGGGGGCGAGGGCGGCGGCGCCCTTGCGCTCGGGCTGCATGAAGATCACCGGCGGGCGGCCTGGTCCCTCCCAGAGCACCGGCTTGGCGATGGCCTCGCCATCGCGGTCGATTCCGGTGACTTCGACCATCGCGTTTTCCGGAAGCCGTCCCGCCTCGGTGAAGCGCTTGCGCCCGGCGCGCTCGGCATGGCCCTCCACCTCCAGCGATTTCAGGATGCCGCGCAGCCCCTTGCGGTTCTCCGGCGTGACCGAGAAGGCGCGCACCACATCGCGAAAATGCGGCGGGCTCACGGCCTCGGCCAGGAAGCGCTTCACCGAGTCGCGGCTGGGCAGCGCGGTTTGCGGCTTGTCCCGGGCCGGTTTGGCGGCTTTCGGCTTGGTCTGCTTCGTCCTGGTCTTCATGACCTCTAGTATGGGGCCGGGAGCGGTTTCCGGCCATGTCTGTTTGCGGGTCTGTTTGCGGACAAATCGATGGTTGATTGCGATACCGAATCGTGTAACCTGGCGTTGTGAGCGGCATCATCAGCATCAAGCTTCCCGCGACGATCACGGCCATCGAGGGGCAGCCCACGCTCTCCTCCCTGGCGGGGCTGCCCTATGGCCTGGCGGTGAGCGATCCGAATGCAGGCGCGAATATCACGCTGGAGCTTGTCGCGGCGAATGCGGCGGCGGCGATGAGTGCCAGCGCCACCAGCGGCGCCTCGGTGTCGGCCAAAAACAACACGCTGGTGATCTCGGGCTCCCAGGCACAGGTGAATGCGGCTCTCTCCAGCCTGCAGATCAGCGAGGCGGCCGGAGCGGGCACGGATCTGATCTCCCTGCAGGCGGCCGATAATTACGGGAGCCTGGCCAGCAGCACGCTGGCGCTGACGCTGGTGCCGGAGAACCCCCCGGCCTTTGTCGACCCGACCTTGCTGGTGACGATTTCGCCCAACCAGCCGCAGACCCTTCCCGCTCTGCTGCTCGCCGACCCCGCCGCCAGCGCCCTGGCGGCGATGGGGTTGGGCGCGCAGGAGACGCTGCAGCTCACTTTGTCCGTGGCCGAGGGGGTGCTGATGCTCCCCGGCTATTCCCCCCTCTCCGGGATCGAGGCCAGCGGCATCGGCAGCGGCACCATCGAGCTGACCCTGGCGGCGAACGAGATCGGCGCGCTGAACACGCTGCTGACCTCGCTGGAATTTGCCGGGCCGACCATCTCCGGCGGCCAGCATCTTGAGTATGAGGCCTGGAATCTCAGCGGGGTGCTGCCGCAGGAGGTCACATACGGCAATCTGTTCCTCTATAATGTCGGCCTCGCCCCGGCAACCGCGAGCTATACGCTGGGCGGGCAGACGCTGGTGACCGGGGCGCAGAGCCTGGCCGGCACGCTTGCCGTCACCGGGCTGACCGCGCTGATGGGCAATCTCACCGCCGGCGGGCTCTCTATTGCCGCAGGCGGTGTGCTGGAGATGCCGGCCAATTCGTTGCTGCTCAGCGGCACCGCCTATGATTTCGGGGGGCTGGCGGCGCAATCGGTGATCGAGAGCGGGCAGTTGCTCATCGGCAATGCGGCCAGCTTGCAAGGCGAGCTGGTGCTGGGAACCAATGCGGTGGCGAATTTCGCCAACGGGCTGGGGGTCGGCGCCGGGGCTGCGAATGACTACCAGGAAGGGATCAGCCTGGCGGCCGGGGCGATCCTGGAGGGCAGCGGCACGCTCAGCGTCGGGGGGTTTTCCCAGTCCGGGATGATCGATGGCAGCGGCACGCTGCTGGCGCTGGGCGGCAGCACGCTGGAAATCGATGCCGGGATGATCGCGACGGGCACGCATCTGGAGGTCGCTGGCGGCGGCGTCATGGTGCTCGGCCCGCAAACCCCGCTCTTCGGGATTTTCAATACCACGCCGCTGACCATTGCCAGCGGTGTGACGCTGGGCTTTGGCGGGCCGGGTGTGGCGACGATCGGCGGCGGCTTCGCCGGCACGCTGGGCGGCAGCGGCGGCGCCTTCGTCATCACCGGGCCGCAGGATTTCTCCGGCACCGTCACCGGCTTCGCGGTCGGCGACGCCTTGATCTTCCCCGGCCTCACCGGGCTGACGGTGAAGGATGTGAACACCCTCTCCGGCACTTCCAGCTTCGTCGTCGCCGGGGTGGACAGCAACGGGGTTACCGACAGCTATACGATTGCCGCCAACATCCCCACCGGACTGTTCCCCGCCACCAGCTTCGATTCCGCCGGGGACCCGGAGGTGGTGCTGCATTCCAGCCTGGCGACGATCAGCAGTGGCGGGCTGTTCGCCGCCAGCGCCGGGGTGACGCAGCCATTGCTCGGCCTCAGCCTGGCATTGGCCGCGCCGACGACCCAGGCGCTCAGCCTGACCCTGACCACCGCCCATGGCAGCCTGAGCGTCGGGAGCAGCGTTGGCAGCACGCTGACGCTGAGCGCGATCAATCTGCAGCTGATGAACGCGCAGCTGGCCGCCCTGCTTTATACCGGCACCGGGGCGCTGGATGTGCTCACCATCAGCAGCGGGTCGGGCATTCTCTCCGGGTTGATCGATTATGAGGGGATCGGCAAAGGCAGCACCGGCACCGTGAATGGCTATTCCGGACTGGGGCTGACCGCCGGCGAATTCGTTTCCTTCGGCAGCAGCGGCGGGCTCTATACCGATAATGTGGCGCACGCGCTGGGCGGGGCGCTGATCACCGGCGCGGTGGATTTCGAGGACCCGTTCCAGGCCAGCGGCTATTCCGGCACCGCGCTGGAGGTCGATGGCGGCGGGCTGGCGCGCGGCGCGGGTGGCGCTGGGCGGCAATGTCACGCTGGGCGATGTTGGCGGGGCAGGGGCGCTGGAGGTGCTGAGCCAGGCGGTCAGCCTGGCCGGGACGCTGACCATGGCCGCCTCCGGCGCCGGGGCGGGCAGCCTGGCCGTGCTGGGGGCGATGAGCATTGGCGGCGCGGCGCTGGTGGGCGTCGCGGGCAACGCCACTCTCTATGCCGCCGGGAGCCTTGCCGCCGGAAGCCTGACGCTGGGCAGCGGCGGGGTGCTGGAGGCCACCGGCGCGGCGACTTTGTCCCTGGGCAGCCTCGGCAATCGCGGCGGCGTCACCCTGGCGGGCGGCGCGCGGCTGGATGCCAGGAATTATGCCGGTGCTGGCGGGCTGACGCTGGGCGGTAGCGCGCGGATGAATATCGCCGGCACCGCCAACCTCAGCGGCGGCCTTGTCAGTTTGGGCGTGGGCACCAGCCTGCAGGCGGCCAGCCTGGTGGAAAGCGCCGGCCAGCTCAGCATCGCCGGGACGCTCGCCACCACCGGCGCGATGAGTCTGTTCAACGCGCAGCTCGATAATGGCCTCGTGCAGGCGGGCACGCTCAGCCTCGCCGGCACGCTGGCGGGCCATGGCATCATCGATGCCGGCACGCTCATCGATACCGGCACGCTCATCGTCCAGGGCGGGGATCTGCTGCTGGCCGGGGGCAGCCTGATCGGCGGCGGTGTGGTGGAGATCGGCAGTCAGGCGACTCTGGAGCTGAACAGCGCCGATCTGGCCAGCACGCCGATCAGCTTCACCGGCACCTCCAGCCTGCTGGTTCTGGATGATGTCGCCGCCGGCATGCCGGGCATCGCCAATATGTCCAGCTTCGATGCGGTGGATCTGGTCGGCGTCGCCCCGTCTCTGGTCGGGCTGGCGGGCAGCACCATCAATGTCCGCAACGCTCAGGGCAGCCTCACCGCGTCCTTCACGCTGGGCACCGCCGCCGGGGCGCTGCCGGCGGTGAGCGTGATCGCGGATGGCAGCGGCGGGGCGTTGCTCACGCTCGGCGGCGAACTCCCGTGCTTTGCCCGCGGCACCGGCATCCTCACCCCGCACGGCTACCGCCCGATCGAGGCGCTGCGCCCGGGCGATCCGGTGATCACCACCCGCGGCGAGCGCCGGCCGGTGCGTTGGCTGGGCTGGAGCGTGCTGGACCTCAATCACGGCCCCGGCCAGGAGGCCCGCCCGGTGCTGATCCGCCCCGGCGCGTTTGGCCCCGGCAAGCCGGCCCGGCCGGTGCGGCTCTCACCTTCGCACGGGGTTTATGTCGAGGGGGTGCTGGTGCCGGCCGCGCTTCTGGTCAACGGCGCCACCATCCGGCGCGATACGGCGATGCCCGCCATCACCTATTACCATCTGGAGCTGGACCGCCATGACGCGGTATCGGCCGAGGGGCTGGCCTGTGAATCCTATTTCTGCGACGGCAACCGGGACTGGCTGAGCCACGAGCTGGGGCGCCGCAGCCCGGCACGCCGCCCCTTCGCCGCCACCGTGACCGGCGGGCCGCGTCTGGCCGCCATCCGCCGGACGCTGCACGAGCAGGCGCTGCGGGCCGGCTTCACCCCCGGCTTCCTGCCCCGGCTGCGCGCCGTGGCGGCGGGGCAGGATGTGCTGCCCTGCTTCGCCGGCCCCGGTGGCTGGCGTCAGGCCCGGTTCAGCCTGGCGCAGCCGGCGCGCGAGCTGATCCTGCTCGCCCCGTCCTGCGCCCCGGCGGAGACCGACCCGGACTCGGAGGATCGGCGGGCGCTGGGGCTTTGCCTGGGCGATACGCCCGGTTTGCGGCTGGGCGCGGGCTGGCTGGCGCGCGCGCCGGGTGATATCGGGGACTGGATGGGCAGCCGCGCCAGCCTGCTCAGCCCCCGGCCGCGCCGGCACTGGCAGCTTGCCATCGCCGCCTTGCCGCAAAGCTGGCAGCGCGCGCAGGGCAGCCCTCCGGGATTTCGGCCGCCCCCGGCCATTGACGCCCCCGGCTCAACAGGATAGACGCGCCCCTCGTTGCCGGGAACGTGGACGAGCGGTGGTCGCTCGCGCCCGCTCTCTGTTTTGCCCACAGGATATTGTGGCTGAACGGAAGAGACTACTGGCGGTTTTAACAAGAAGGGTAACTGCGCCATGACCAAGCGCACTGAAAGCAAGTATAAGATCAACCGCCGCTTGGGCGTGAATCTGTGGGGCCGTGCGAAGTCCCCGGTGAACAAGCGCGAATACGGCCCCGGCCAGCATGGCCAGCGCCGCAAGAAGCCGTCCGATTTCGGCGTGCAGTTGATGGCCAAGCAGAAGCTCAAGGGCTATTACGGCAACATCTCCGAGAAGGCCTTCTATAAGTATTATGAAGAGGCCGTGCGCCGTAAGGGCGACACCTCCGAGAACCTGATCGAGCTGCTGGAGCGCCGCCTGGATGCGGTCATCTACCGCCTCAAATTCGCGATCACCCCGTTCGCGGCCCGTCAGTTCGTCTCGCATGGTCACGTCACCGTCAACGGCCAGCGCGTCAACATCCCCTCCTATCAGGTGAAGGATGAGGACGTGATCGAGGTCCGCGAGAAGTCCAAGCAGCTGGCCGTGGTGCTCGATGCCGCGCAGAGCGGCGAGCGCGATGTGCCGGAATATGTCGAGGTGGATCACCGCGCCATGAAGGGCCGCTTCCTGCGCGCCCCGAAGCTGGCCGATGTGCCCTTCCCGGTGCAGATGGAACCGCATCTGGTGGTCGAGTTCTACTCCCGCTAAGATCTGGATCTTCCAGGAAAACGGCGCCTTCGGGCGCCGTTTTTTTTGGTCACAAGGACGAGACGCGGCTGTTACACGCTGGCCTTAGAAAGAGCGCATCGACAGTTTTCTTGGGAGTATCCGATGCGTCGTATTGTTTTTGCTTCTTTGCTGGCGCTGGCACCTGGCCTCGCCTTCGCGCAAGCCGCCGATAACGGCGCCAACCCACCGCCGCCGCCCCCGCCGGGGATGGCGGGTGGGATGGGGGACATGGGCCCCGGCCCGATGGGCCCGCATGGCGGCCCCTGGCACCATCACGGGATGGGCCCGCAGCGTTTCCTGACGGATTTCTATGCGGCCAATACCAGCCATGACGGCCATCTGACCTTGGCCCAGGCCAAGGCGGCCGATTTCAAGCCGGTGGTCGATCATTTCAGCCAGATCGACACCGCCAAGCGCGGCTATGTCACCTTCTACGACATCGAAGCCTGGCATATGGATGAGATGGCCAAGCATCTGCAGGACGACGCGGCCAAGCTGCGCGCCCGGGATAGCTAAAGGCCACATGAAAGCAAATCTTTGAAAAACTTATAAAAGTTTTTCGGGGCGTGGGGGCTTTTTACAAAAAGCCCCCACATCGCTTCGCGGCCTTTTTAAAAAATCCAGCCCCCAAAATATCTTTAGGAATTGCGGGCCGAGACAAACACCCGATGCGCTATTGGTTCAGCTGGCCGGCATGCTGCCCGGCGCGTCCGGTGGCAAAGCGCGGCTCTGCTTCCTGCGCCGGGTCGCCGGTGACGAACATTTCGTGGGCGATCTGGCCCCATGTCGGCTCCGGCCGCGCCTGCGAAGCGGGCGCCGCGTCCGCGCCGCCGGAGGGTTTTGCGCCGCCCGTCGTGCTGGCGCCGTCCGGCAGGATTTGGGAGCCGATGGAATCCGGGCCGAACAGATGCACGGTGATGCCCGAGGGCGGCGGGTTGGGCAGCGGGCGCGCCAGGGCCGGGCAGGCGGCCAGGCAGGCCAGAAGGGCGGTGGGCAGAATTTTCAACTGAGCGGGCTCCGTGGTCGTCGCCCCATCATCGCGCCAGGCTTGCATGGCGGCAAGCCGCTTTACGCGCAGCTGGAACGCGCGCCCGTCTTGTAACCAGTCTTGTTGCCAGTCCTGTTGCCCCTCTCGCGGCTTGTCCTGCCAGGGCGTTCGGTCTGGGCAGGCTTCTAATCGCTCTGCCAGACCCGCCAGCGCGGCGCGCTGGGGGCGCCGGGCTCGGGGGCGTCTTCGTTCTGCAGTTGGCGCAGCATCATGGCCGCATGTTCCATCACGGTTTCCGCATCCTCGCCTCTGCCCGGCCAGCGCGGCACCACCCCTACATTCAGCAGCGTCCGTTCCGGCAGCAAGGCCGGCAAGGTCGTGCAGAATTTCGCCGCCCGTTCGCCGCCGGTGAGATGGTCCATCCCATCGCACCAAAGCCCGATGACCTGCTCCCCCACCCGGCCCAGCAGGTCTGTCGGGCGCATAATGTCGCGCAGCTCCTCCGCGAGACGCAACGCCACCGCCGGCCGCAGCTTCGCATTCAACGGGCCGAAGCCGATATAAAGCAGCGTGCCCGGTTGCTCCTCGACATCGAGCCGGTCCAGCCGCCGGGTGATTTCGGTGGCGAAGGTGGCGCGGCTCCACAGCCCGGTTTCCACATCCAGCATCGTGCCCGGGCTGAAGCCGGGACGCGCGGCGCGTTCGGCATGGCGGTCCGGCAACACCAAATCGGGTGTTTCCAGATCGAACAACAGCCCGTAAGTGCCGGCGATCTGGCTGCCCTCCCTGCGCGGCGCCAGCGAGAGCCGATAGAGCCGCATGGCGCCATCCGGCCCGGCCAGGCGCAGCCGCCCGTGCCAGGCGACGCATTCCACGCAGATTGTGGTGATGATCGAGCGTAGCTCATTGGCGCTCACCGCGGCCTCTTCCTGGTTGCCGCCAGCCAGCAATATGGTGAATTCCTGCCCCATCAGCGCCGCCGTGGGGCGGCCCAAAGCGCGGCCGGGGCCAAAGGCGGTGAAGCGGCCCAGCGGATCTGTCTCGAAGGCGAAATCCGCGAGCGTGGCGCCGACGGCAAGCCAGGAGGCCGGCGCCAGACGCGCGCCGGCGGGAGGAAAAAGCGGCGAACGGGTCATAAAGGACTCCTAAAACCCGATGCTTAACAGCGCTTTAAGCCCGCTTGGCCGGGCGGTTCAGCGCCCGGTCTGGCCGCGATGGCGCAGCAGATGGTCGGCCAGCACGCAGGCCAACATCGCTTCGCCCACCGGCACGGCGCGGATGCCGACACACGGGTCATGCCGGCCCTTGGTCATCACCTCCACCTCCTCGCCATCGGCACTCACCGAGCGCTTCGGGATCAGGATGGAGCTGGTCGGCTTCACCGCGAATCGGGCCAGAATCGGCTGGCCGGTGGCGATGCCGCCGAGGATGCCGCCGGCATGGTTGGAGAGGAATTCAATCTCCCCATCCTTCATCCGCATCTCATCGGCATTCTCTTCACCGCGCAAGGCGGCAGAGGCAAACCCATCGCCGATCTCCACCCCCTTCACCGCGTTGATGCTCATCAGCGCGGCGGCGATATCCGCATCCAGCTTGCCATAGATCGGCGCGCCCAGGCCCGGCGGCACCCCCTCGGCGACGATCTCCAGCACCGCGCCGATGGAGGAGCCGGATTTGCGCACCGCATCCAGCTCGCCTTCCCAGGCTTGCGCGGCGGTCGCATCGGGGCAGAAGAACGGGTTCTGCTCCACCTGCGCCCAGTCCCAGTTGGCGCGATCGATGGCATGCGCCCCCATCGCCACCATGGCGCCGCGAATCACCACGCGCGCGCCCAGCACCTTGCGGGCAATCGCCCCGGCGGCCACCCGCATCGCGGTTTCGCGGGCGGAGGAGCGCCCGCCACCGCGCGGGTCGCGATGGCCGTATTTCATGTCATAGGCCACATCCGCATGGCCGGGCCGGTAGCGCGCCGCGATATTGGCGTAATCCTTCGAACGCTGATCGGTATTCTCGATCATCAGCGAAATCGGCGTGCCGGTGGTCTTGCCCTCATGCACGCCGGAGAGGATTTTCACCTCGTCCGGCTCCTGGCGTTGGGTGGTGAAGCGCGAAGTGCCGGGCCGGCGGCGATCCAGAAAGGGCTGGATATCCGCTTCCGAAAGCTCAATGCCCGGCGGGCAGCCATCCACCACCGCGCCGATCGCCGGCCCGTGGCTCTCGCCCCAGGTGGTGACGCGAAACAGCTGCCCGAATGTGTTGAAGGACATGATTACTCGCTGGCGATGGTGAAGTCCGGCGCGTCCGGGTGCTTCATGCCGACGACATGATAGCCGCAATCGACATGATGGGTCTCGCCGGTCACGCCGCGGCCGAGATCGGAGAGCAGATACAGGCCGGACATGCCGACCTCCTCCAGCTCCACATTGCGCTGCAGCGGCGCGTTATATTTGTTCCATTTCAGAATATAGCTGAAATCGCCGATGCCGCTGGCCGCCAGCGTCTTGATCGGCCCGGCGGAGATCGCGTTGACGCGGATTTTGTCCTTGCCGAGATCCGCCGCCATGTAGCGCACCGAGGCTTCAAGCGCGGCCTTGGCAACACCCATCACATTATAATGCGGCATCCAGCGCTCACCGCCGAGATAGGTGAGGGTGAGCAGCGCGCCGCCATCGGGCATCATCGCGGCGGCGCGCTGGGAGACGGCGGCGAAGGAATAGGCGGAAATATCCAGCGCCTGCTGGAACACCGCGCGCGGTGTGTCAACATAGCGCCCGCGCAGAAAATTCTTGTCCGCGAAGCCGATCGCATGCACCAGGAAGTCGATCTTGCCCCATTTCGCCTTCAAGGTCTCGAAAGCGGCATCGATGGCGGCATCGTCGCCGACATCGCAGGGGATCAGGATATCGGAGCCGACGGACGCGGCCAGCGGGCGCACCCGCTTCTCCAGCGCCTCGCCCATATAGGTGAAAGCCAGCTCGCCGCCCTGCGCGGCGACAGCGCGGGCGATGGCCCAGGCGATGGAGCGGTTATTCGCCACGCCCATGATCAGGCCGCGCTTGCCCTGCATCAACGTGCCCTGGGGCAGGGCGGATTCGGTATCGGTGTCGGCCATCGCGGCTCATCTCCGTGCTGCTATCGTCTGAGGGTCCGGTTGGTGGCATAGAGGACAGCGCCAATCAAGGCTCACAAGACGCGCAGGAGCATAAGTGACGATGAGCGAGGATCCTTTCCGCCAGTTCGGTCTCTGGTTCGAGGAGGCGCAGCGCACCGAACCGAACGATCCGAACGCGATGACCGTGGCGACGGTCTCCCCCGAAGGCCGGCCGGCGGCCCGGATTCTGCTGCTGAAAGCCTGGGATGAGCGCGGCTTCGTGTTCTATGGCAATCTCGGCTCGCGCAAGGCCCAGCATATGGCGGGCAATCCGCACGTGGCGCTGCTGTTCCACTGGAAGAGCCTGCAGCGGCAGATCCGCATCGAAGGCGCGATTTCGCCGGTGGAGCCGGCCCAGGCCGACGCGTATTTCGCCACCCGCCCGCGCGGCTCGCAGCTGGGCGCCTGGGCCTCCGCGCAATCCCGCCCGCTGGCCTCGCGCAGCCTGTTCGAGAGCCAGTTGCAGGAAATGGAAGCGCGCTTCGCCGGCCAGACGGTGCCGCGCCCGGACTTCTGGTCCGGCTGGCGGCTGACGCCGGATTATTTCGAGTTCTGGCAGGGGATCGATTTCCGCCTGCATGACCGGCTGATATTCAGCAAGGCGGAAGGCGGCTGGACCAGCGGGCGGCTTTACCCGTAACGGCGGGCAGGGGGCTAATCCTCCCCCTGCGCCATCTCCAGAGCACGCTTATAAACCTGCTTTTTCGGCAGCCCGGTGGCGGCGGCCACGGCGGCGGCGGCATCCTTCACGCTGAGGCTCTTCAGCGCCGCGCGCAGCGCCTCATCCAGCGACTCCGCCCCGGTCTCCTCCGCTGGCGCCGGCCCGACCACCACGACGATCTCGCCGCGCGCCGCGTGCTCGGCGTAATGCGCCGCCAGGGCCGGCAGCGTGTCCCGGCGCACCTCCTCATAATGCTTGGTCAGCTCCCGGCACACCGCGGCCGGGCGGTCGCCGAAGGCGCTCGCGGCATCGGCGAGGAATTCCGCCAGGCGGTGCGGGGCCTCGTAGAAAATATGGGTGGCGCTGAGCCCGGCCAGCTCGGCGCCACGCAGCCCGGCGAAAGCGCTGCGGCGGGGGCCGGACTTGGGCGGCAGGAAGCCGGTGAACAGAAAAGGCTGCGGCGGCAGCCCGGAGAGGGTGAGGGCCAGCACCGCCGCATTCGCCCCGGGCACGCCGGAGACGGGCAGCCCCGCCTCGATGACCGCGCGCACCAGCCGGTAGCCGGGGTCAGAGACCAAGGGCGTGCCGGCATCAGAGATCAAAGCGTAACGTTCACCCTGTTGCATCGCCGCCACAAGCCGGGGAATCGCGGCGGATTCATTATGTTCGTGCAAGGCGACGCATTTGGCGCTGATTCCGTGGGCGCGCAGCAGCACCGCGCTGGTTCTCGTATCTTCACACAGGATCGCGTTCACCCCAGATAAGGTCGATCTCGCCCTGTCCGATAAATCTTGAAGGTTGCCGATTGGCGTCGAAACCATCACAAGAGCGGGCAGGGACGCCCCGGCCATCGCCGTGGGCGGGGCTTGCGTTGGAGGATCAATCATTGCGCCTGGTGCCGTCTCTTCGCTCATCTCTACTCCTTGGCGGCATGCTGGCCCTTGCCAGCTGCGCCGGGCAAGCCCCTCAGATCAACGGCAGCGGGTCTTTGCCCGCGGCGCTGACGCCGAATGCCGGCACCCCGAATAACACAGGCAAGACATCCGGCAATGTCATGCTGCTGGTGCCGCTGAGCGGGCCGCTGGCTCCGGTGGGCCAGGCCCTGGCCAATGCCGCCAAGATCGCGTTTCCGCCCGGCAGCACCCCGGCCCTGGATATTCGCGACACCGGCGGTACGGCTGGCGGTGCGGTGAGCGCCGCGCAGGCCGGGCTGGCGGCGGGGGATGGCATCATCCTCGGGCCGCTGACCGCCGCCGAGACCCAGGCGGTCGCCCCCATCGCCAAACAGGCCGGGGTGAATGTCCTGGCCTTCACCAATGACGGCACGGTGGCGCAGCCGGGCGTCTGGCCGCTGGGCATCTCGCCCGGGCAACAGGTCCGCCGCGTCGTGCAGGCCGCCTCCGATGCCGGCCATACCCAACTCGCCGGGCTGTTGCCGGATACGGATTTCGGCCATCGCCTCGGCCAGGCGCTGCAGCAGGAAGCCGCCAAGCTGAGCGAGCCGGCGCCGCAGATCCAGTTCTACGAGCCGGGCTTCTCCAGCCTGAATAACGCCGTGCGCACGCTGTCGGACTGGAGCGGGCGCGGTGAGGCGCTGATGGCGCAGATCAAGGCGGCGAAGGACAGCAACACGGCGGAAGGGCTGGCCAAGGCCCGCGAGCTGCGCCGCCAGCAGGTGGCGCCGCCCAGCTTCAACGCTCTGTTCATCGGCGCGACGGATGGCAACACCCTGGCGGAGTTGGCGAATTTCCTGCCATATTACGATGTTTCGGCGCCGCAGGTGCTGCTGATGGGCCCCTCGCTCTGGGCGCCCTTGGCCAGCGCCATGGCCGGGCAGAGCGCGCTGCGCGGCGCCATCTATGCCGCCCCGGACCCCGCCGATGCCGCGTCTTTCGATGCCAAATACACCGCCGCCTATGGCAGCGCGCCGCCGGCGATCGCGGATGTCGCCTTCGATGCCGCCGCCCTGGCCAAGCTGGCCGCCGCCAATGGCGGCTATACGGTGCAGACGCTGAGTGCCCCCTCCGGCTTCACCGGGACTGACGGGCTCTTGGTGCTCGACCCGGATGGCACGGTGAGGCGTGGCCTGGCCGTGTTCTCGATCACGCCGGGGCAGCCGACCATCACCTCGCCAGCGCCCGCCAGCCTCAATAGCCCCTGAGCCGTCAGATGTCCGCGCCCGAAGGCAATAGCTGGGACAAGGCCGGCCCCGCCGCCCTCGCTTTGTTTTTCGGCCTGGGGCTCACACCCAGCCTGGTCTTTGCCTTGCTCGCGGCGCTGGGGGATCTGCGGCCGCTGCTGGCTTTCGCCGCCTGGGCGGTCTGCACGCTGGTGGCGCTGCTATTCGCGCTGTTGCTGGGGCGCGATGTGGTGGCGATGACCCGGCTGGTGCGCGCCTTGCGCACCGCCCCGGAATCGCTGCCGACCGACCGGCATCTGCTGATCCCCGGCATGAGCGATCTGGGGGCCGAGGCGCTGCGGCTGATCCATGCCGAACGGCTGCTACGCAGCCGCCACGTGGCCAGCGCGGCGGAGGATCGCGCCCTAGTCGAGCGCCTGCCGGACCCGCTGCTGAAGCTGGGCGAGGATGGGGCCTTGCTCTGGCGCAATGACAGCGCGATCACCGCCTTCGGCACCGAGACGGCGGCCCTGCTGCGCCACCCGGATGTGCGCGACGCTTTGGCCGAAGTGCTGGCCAGCGCCGCGCCGGTGCGCCGGGAGGTGGTGCTGGCCGCGCCGGTGAAGCGGGATCTGGAAGTGACGATGATCCCGGTCGGCGGGCCGGTCTATATGCTGGTCAGCGACCGCACCCGCGAGCGCGCGCTGGAGAAGATGCGCGCCGATTTCGTCGCCAATTCCAGCCACGAGCTGCGCACGCCCTTGGCCAGCCTGATCGGCTTCATCGAAACGCTGCGCGGCCCCGCCGCCGATGACCGCGAGGCGCAGGAAACCTTCCTGGGCATCATGGCCGAGCAGGCGGCGCGGATGCAGCGCGTGATCGGCGATCTGCTCTCGCTCTCCAAGATCGAGATTTCCGAACATTCGCCGCCGAAGGAGCTGCTGCACCTGCCGCCGCTGCTGGAGCGCATCGTCGCCGGGCTGGAGCCGATGGTCAGGGCGCAGGCGACGACCCTGCTGGTGGAGGTGCCGGCGGATCTGCCTCGGGTTGCCGCCGATGCCGATCAGCTGACCCAGGTTTTCACCAATCTCCTCGAAAACGCCTTGAAATACGGCAAGCCGGGCGGGCGGGTGAGGCTCTCCGCCGGCATCGCCCAGGATGAACGCTTTCCGGCGGGCGGGGTGTTGGTTTCGGTGAGCGATGACGGGGCGGGCATCCCGCGCGAGCATATTCCGAGGTTGACCGAGCGTTTCTACCGCGTCGATAAAGGCCGGTCGCGCAATATTGGCGGCACCGGGCTGGGGCTGGCCATCGTCAAGCATGTGGTCTCGCGCCATCGCGGCCGGCTGGTGATCGAGAGCGAGCTTGGCCAGGGCAGCTCTTTCTCCGTCTGGCTCCCCGGCCCCGTGCGCTAAAATGGCGAAAGCTTTTGGAGGGCGCGCCGGCGACCAGCGCCCCCAAGACATCCCCAAACTTCTCCGTTAATGAAACCAACAGCAGGAGAGGGACCCCCCGCATGACCATCTTGGCCATCATCATCGTGCTGATCATTCTCGGTCTGGTCGCGCTGTTCATCCACGACAAGACACAGACCCGGCATACCGTGCTGCGCAATTTCCCCATTATCGGGCATTTCCGCTATTTCGCGGAAACCTGGGGCACTTATATGCGCCAGTACCAATATCTCTCGGACTGGGTGGAGCGCCCGTTCAACCGGCTGGAGCGCAGCTGGGTCTATCGCTCCGCCAAGGGGGTTTCCAATTTCATCAGCTTCGGCTCGGAGGCCGTGCCCAGCTTCGTGTTCCGCAACGCCGCCTTTCCGGTGCTGGATGAGGATAAGCGCGCTTACGGCGGCAAGCTGATCGGCATCGCCAACGGCCCCGGCGCCTGTGAGCAGCCTTATCCGGCCGCCAGCTTCTTCAATATCTCCGGCATGTCCTATGGCGCGCTCAGCAACAATGCCGTCACCGCGCTCTCGCGCGGGGCGAAGCTGGCGGGCATCTGGATGAGCACGGGCGAGGGCGGTTTGAGCCGCTATCATCTGGAGGGCGGGGCGGATATCGTCATGCAGATCGGCACCGCGAAATATGGCGTGCGCGATGCCGAGGGCAATCTCTCCGAGGCCCGGCTGCGCGAGCTGGCCGCACACCCGCAGGTGAAGATGTTTGAGGTAAAACTGGCGCAAGGGGCGAAGCCCGGCAAAGGCGGCATCCTGCCCGGCGCGAAAGTGACACAGGAGATCGCCGAGATCCGCGGCATCACCCCGGGGCAGGACAGCATCTCCCCCAACCGCCACCGCGATATCGGCAGCGTCACCGAGCTGGGCGAATTCGTGCATCGCGTACGCAGCATCACCGGCAAGCCGGTGGGGGTGAAATTCGTGCTGGGCGACCCGGCCTTCCTCGATGAATGGTTCGGCGATTGCGCCGACAATCCCGAGCATTGCCCGGATTATGTCCAGATCGATGGCGGCGAGGGCGGCACCGGGGCGGCGCCGGAATCGCTGGCCGATTATGTCGGGCTGCCGATCACCCAGGCGCTGCCTTATGTCGCGGCGCTGCGTTACGAGCATGGGCTGCAGCACCGCATCCGCATCGTCGCCTCCGGCAAGCTGATCACCCCGGACAAGGTGGCCTGGGCTTTGTGCATGGGCGCGGATTTCGTTTCCTCCGCGCGCGGCTTCATGTTCGCGTTGGGCTGCATCCAGGCGATGAAATGCGGCACCGGCCATTGCCCCACCGGCGTCACCGCCGCCGACAAACGCCTGATCGCCGGGCTGGACCCGACCGACAAGGCGGTGCGCGTCTCGCGCTACGCGCTGAAGATGCGCGATGAGGTGGAGATCATCGCGCATAGCTGCGGCGTGACCGATGCCAGCAAATTCGCACCCAAGCATGTCACCGCGTTGGAGAGCGGCGTGGCGGGGTTCCGGGCACAGTCCAATTGATCTACGGCCTGCTGTTTCTGCTCAGCACCGGGCTGAATATCCTGCTCGGTCTGCATCAATGGCCGAGCGTGCTGGCGGGCAGCCTGCAGGACCCGGATTCCTATATGCGGCTGCTGCGCATCGAGCAGGGTGTGCATCTCGGCCATCTCGTTACCAGCGTCGCGCGGGATGATTCCGGCGCGGGGGTGATGGTGGAATGGTCGCGGCTGCTCGATATCATTCTGTGGCTGATGGCGGCCCCGCTGAGCCTGGTGATCGGCTGGCATAAGGCGCTGTTCGCCGCCGGGGTGGCGCTGGGGCCGCTGGGGGTAGGCGCGCTGGGGGCGGTGTGCGCCTGGGCGGTGGAGCCTTTGGCGCTGCGCCGGCATCTCTGGTCCGCCGCCGCTGCCGCCGCCATCCTGCCGGCCCTGGCCTCGATCGCGCTGCCCGGCGTGGTGCATTATCACATCGCCCTGCTGGTCTTCATCGCGTTGACGGCCGGCTTCGTGCTGCGCGCCCTGCGCGGCGATGTCGGGCTCGGCTTCATGGCCGGTCTGGCCGGGGGCTTTGGCATCTGGATGACGCCGGAGACGATGCCCTTCGTGCTGATGGCCTATGCCGGGCTGGGCTTGCGCTGGCTTTATGCCCGCAACGCCACCACCATCCTGGCCACCGCGGCCGGGTGCTTCGACGTGATCGGCATCGCCTTCTTCATCGACCCGCCGGCCGGCGGCTATGGCGATCCGGAGATCGACCGGCTCTCCATCGTCTATTTCAGCATGGCGCTGGTGCTGTTGGTGAGCGCCGCGGTGCTGACGCGGGTGCAGGCGCGCGCCCCGGCGCGGCTGCGCGGGCCGCTGGGGCTGGCGGTGCTGGGGGTGCCGCTGGCGGCCTGGATCGCGACCTATCCCGGCGTCATCAAGGGCCCGTCCGGGCTGCTGCCGCCGGATCAGCTGAAGGCGATGTTCGGGGTGATCACCGAACAGATGGCCCCGCGCGGGCGCGAGCTGATCGTGTTCCTGCTCCCCGGCCTGTGGGCGGTTCTCTACGCCGCGCGGCGGGCCTGGGCGGAGCGCCGCCCGGCGCTGGTGGACCTCGCGGCGCCGGCGCTGCTGGGCACGCCGCGCCGCGCCCCCTGGGCGTGGGCCTATGTCGCGCTCTGCGCCCTGGTGGCGCTGTTGCTGGGCTATTTCTATCTGCTTTTCACCTGCTTCTCGGCCCTGTTCGCGGCCTGCCTGCTGCCGGTGGCGCTGAGCGGGATGCAGGGGGCGCTGGCGGGGGTGAAACGCATCGCTCTGCTGGCGTTGATCCTGCTGGTGCCGTTCCTGGCGGCGCGGGCCGGCGCGGCGCCGAAGGCAGTTGCGGGCGGGCGCTCCTATCCTTCCTGCAGCCTGCGCCATATCGCGAAGCTGCTGGCCCCGGCGGCGGGGCAGGTGGTGCTGGCCCGCGCCGAGGACACGCCCGAGCTGCTCTATCGCAGCCAGATCGAAACCGTCGGCTCACTCTATGAGCATGGCGTGCCCGCCTTCATGCGCGACCGCGCCGCCTGGCGCGCGGTGCCCGGCAGCAGCGAGCCGCAGGCGGTGGCGGATACCGGCGCCAAATATGTGCTGTTCTGCCCGATGCCCGGCCGCTATCTGCTGGTCGCTAATCTGCCGCCCGACACGCTCTGGGACGCGCTGAACAAAGCCAGCGTGCCGCCCTGGCTGCGCGCCATCGGCAGCGATGCGGCGGGCTGGACGCTCTACAAGATCGTCCCGTAAATCCGGCCGCCGGTCTGCGGGGTTTTTACCCCTGTGGTGCTGGGCAGCGAGAGCGGCAGGCCGCGCAGCGTGCGTACGGCGAGGAAGCCGAAACATTGCGCCTCCAGCGCATCGCCATTCCAGCCCACCGCCTCCACCGGGCGCACCGGCACCGCAAAGCGCGCGGCGAGCCCCGCCATCAGCGTGGCATTATGCCGGCCGCCGCCGGTGACCAGCACCTGTTTCGGCAAGGCGGGGAAGGGCGTCTGCGCAATCGCGGCACAGATAAACGCCGCCAGCGTGGCGGCGGCGTCGGGCGGTACGAGGCCCTGTGTGGCCTGGTCGATGAGGCTGGAGAAACTCAGCCGGTCGAGCGATTTTGGCGCGGGTTGCGCGAAGAAAGGATGTGCCAGCAGCTGTTGCAGCCGCTCCTGGTCAACCTGCCCGCCAGCGGCCAGCGCGCCGCCCTTGTCATAAGGCTGGCCGAGATGCGCCTGCGCCAGATCGTCCAGCGGGCCATTCCCGGGCCCGGTATCGCAGGCGATGATCTCGCCCGCCGCGCCCAGCCAGGTCGCATTCGCCACCCCGCCGATATTCACGATCAGCAGCGGCTTTTCCAGCTCCCGCGCCAGTGCCGCGTGAAACAGCGGCACCAACGGCGCGCCCTCGCCGCCGGCGGCGACATCGGCTGTGCGGAAATCAAACGCCACCGGCAGCCTGGTGATGTGGGAGAGCAGCGCCGCATCGCCGATCTGCCAGGTCCGCCCGGCTTTTGGGGCATGCAGGATGGTCTGGCCGTGAAACCCGACAATATCGGCCGCGCGCCCGAGCAGCGCCACCGCCAGCGCGTGCTCGCGGGTCAGCCGGGCGGCGGCGTCCAGCACGGCCGGATCATCCGCTGAGAGGTCCGGCGCCCGGTCGAGCAGGCCGCGCAGCTGGGCGCGCAACGCGTCATCGTACAACAACGTCGCCGCCGGCCCGAAGCCGCTGACATGCTCGCCATCGGTCTCGATCCAGGCCGCATCCACCCCATCCAGCGAGGTGCCGGACATCAGCCCGATGGCGCGGTAGGTACGGGCGGCGGCATTGGCTGTCATGATGTTTGTGCTAAGCGAGAGAGGCGGAGCAGGGCAAGAGGCGGCATGAATGTGAGACGAGACCTGGCCTGGTTCGGAAAGAGCTGGACCGCGCTGCTATGGGTCGTTTTGGGCTGTTTCTGGTTATTGTGGACGAAATCCGCGCTTGACCATATGCTGCCGCGACTGGCTTATTTGTTTGGCACGTCGGTACATATCGATCCACCGTGCCAGACGCCGGAATGTGATTTCACCGCCTTCTGGCCGGCTGGGCTTCTCGCCCGGCATGGCGCCTTCACCCAGATTTACGATCCTGCGCGATTTCACGCATTCCAGCAGCATCTGTTCAATCTCCAGCTTGGTGTCGAGGCATTCTTCTACCCGCCCCCCATGCTGCTTCCCAGCGCGCTGGCGGCTTATTTGCCGTTCGAGCCAAGCTTTTTCGCCTGGAGCGCGGCGCTGTTGCTTTCGGCCATTCTGTTGTTGCGCTGGGCTGGGTTGTCATGGCTGGTGATCCTGGCGGGTTGCCTGAGCCCTGCTGCAGTTTGGTGTCTTGAGCTTGGCCAGATCGGCATCGTCGGCGGTGCCATTTTCGTGGCCGGGCTAATGCGCGCCCTCGACCAACCGGGGAAGGCGGGGGCGTTGCTGGGATTTTTGGCGCTCAAGCCACAGCTTGGGCTGTTGGCACCGGCTGTCGCCTTCGCACGGCAAAATCTGCGCAGTGCCGTGGGCTTTATCGTTTGCGTATTAGCCTTGGCCGGGTTCACGACGCTGTTTTTCGGCAAATCTGTCTGGGCCACATATTTCACCTATGGAGTTCAGGAAACCAGAGCCGTCATCAACCTCCCATTCAATCCGCATATTTATATGGGCGGTGGGATTTCCGTTTTCTGGATGCTGCGCAGTTTCCATGTTGGCCTCGCTTTGGCCAATTTGGTGCAGGCTTGCGTGACGGGTTTCGCCGCGCTGACGGCGATCTGGATTTGGCGGTGGTCAGACGCACCAACCCTTGACCGCGTCGCCGCCACCGTTTTGCTGACGCTGCTGGCAACGCCTTACGGTTATATCAGCGACATGGTGGGTGGTGCATGGGTCTTGGCGGCCCTGGCCGAGCGCCGCGGCGGGCGTATCTTCATTACGGACTTGCTGTTCTGGCTGTGGCCGCCCTTCTGCCCCCTTATTGCCATCCAAACCGGCCATCTGTTTTCACCGCTGATCATTATGGCGAGCCTGCTGCGTCTTGTATTTGAGTCCGCCCAGAGGAAACGCCCATATCCATGACCATGCGCCTGCGCGCCTATCTGCGCTTCATCGACCGCTTCGGCGCCATCGCCATCCTGCTCGGCGTTTGGGGCATTTTCCTTGTTGCCTTTGCCCAGCATATGGGGCCGCGCCTGGGTTATCTCGCCGGCAAACCGATCGGGCTGGATGCGCCCTGCAACCGGCCCGAGTGCGATTTTTCCGTCTTCTGGCCGGCCGGTAAGCTGGCTCAGGCGCATGAGTTCGCGACTCTTTATTCGCCACCTCGTTTCATCGACGCGGCGGGACAGATGCTGATCCCGCATTTCCCCTACCAGACCTTCTTCTACATGCCGCCGACCTTGCTGGTCCTGGCGCCGCTTTCGCATTTGCCCTTCGAAATCGCGGCGCTGAGCTGGATCGGTTTCTGCATCATCGCCTCGCTGTTGCTTCTGCGTCTTGCCGGCTATGGCTGGGCGGTCATCGCCATCGGGCTGCTCAGCCCGGCGGCACTTATCGATTATCAGCTCGTGCAGTTTGGCATGTTGGGCGGGGCGTTGATGCTTGCCGCAATCCGTCTGGGACAGCGTTACCCGGTACTGGGCGGCGCATTGTCCGGGTTATTCGCCATCAAGCCGCAATTGGGCTTGATCTTGCCGGTTCTATGGCTGGGACAGCGTCGCTGGCGCGCGTTTGCCGCGTGCGGCGCGGTGGGGTTGGGGCTTTGTCTGCTGTCTTATCTCTGCTTTGGTCAGGAGGCTTGGCGGGCTTATCTTGTCCAAGGGCGAGGCCAGAGCCTCGCACTGCTGGCCGCCCCCTTCGATGCCGCAGGTGAACAAGGCTGGGGCGCCTCGGTTTATTGGATGTTGCGTAGTTTCGGCGTTGGCACCGGGCTTACGGCGGGGCTTCAGATCGCGGCCACGCTGGCGGCATTTGCCGCCATGCTCCTGGTGAAATGGCGCCCGGCGCAGCTTTGCGCCGCCGCCATCTGCCTCAACCTCATCGCCGTGCCCTACGAATATACCTGTTACATGACCGCCTATGGCGTGATCCTCGCCCAATCCGCGCAAAGCCGCCATTGGCGCATCGGCATCCTGGACGCGCTGCTCTTCCTCTGGCCTGGCCTCTGCCTGGTCATCTCCATCGCCACCGGGCATGAGCTCACCCCGCTCATCGTCCTCGCCGCCTTGTGGCGCACGGCTTTGCCCCAGCCTGCGCCTGTGCTACCCGCGCCGGCACAGGAGTAGAACCATGGCGAACAGCGCATTTCTGGCCGAGGCGAAAGCCCGCGGCTTCATCTTCCAATGCACCGACGAGGAGGCGCTGGACGCCGCCTGCGCGAACGGTTCCATCGCCGGCTATGCCGGGTTCGACCTCACCGCCGACAGCCTGCATGTCGGCCACATGATCCCGATCATGCTGCTGCGCCTGTTCCAGCGCCATGGCCATCGCCCGGTGGCGCTGATGGGCGGCGGCACCACCCGCATCGGCGACCCGTCTTTCCGCGAGGAAGCCCGCCAGCTGCTGGGTGACGAGCAGATCGCCACCAACCTGATCGGCATCCGCAAAAACCTGGAAGCCTTCATCAATTTCGGCGACGGCCCGAACGACGCCATTCTGGTGAACAACGCGGACTGGCTGGACAAGCTCTCTTATATCGGGCTGCTGCGCGAGGTCGGCGTGCATTTCTCCGTGAACCGCATGCTCTCCTTCGATTCCGTAAAGAGCCGGCTGGACCGCGAGCAGGGCCTCACCTTCCTGGAATTCAACTACTCCATCCTGCAGAGCTACGATTTCCGCGAGCTCAACCGCCGCAACAATGTCGTGCTGCAGATGGGCGGCTCCGACCAATGGGGCAATATCGTCTCCGGCATCGAGCTGGTGCGCCGGACCGACCAAAAGAGCGTCTTCGGTCTCACCACGCCGCTGATCACCACCGCCTCTGGCCAGAAGATGGGCAAGAGCGCCGCCGGCGCGGTCTGGCTCTCGGCGGAGAAGCTCAGCCCGTACAATTACTGGCAATTCTGGCGCAACACCGAGGATGCCGATGTCGGCCGCTTCCTGCGCCTGTTCACGGACGTCCCGCTCGACGAAATCGCCCGCCTCGAAGCCCTGGGCGGTGCCGAGATCAACAGCGCCAAGATCATCCTGGCCACCGAGGCGACCACCCTGGCCCATGGCCGCGCCGCCGCCGAGGAGGCCGCCGAGACCGCCCGCAAGCTCTTCACCGAAGGGGTCGCCGCCGGCAGCCTGCCATCGATCACCCTCACCGCCGCCGAATTCGGCGCGGGCCTGCCGGCATTCGCGCTGCTGGTGAAAGCCGGGTTGGCCGCCTCCAATGGCGAGGCGCGGCGGCTCATTCGCGGTGGCGGCGCCAAGCTGGATGATGTCACCATTGGCGATGAGGCGCAGATGATCGCCCCCAAGCCAGAGCAGAAGCTCTCTGTGGGCAAGAAACAGCACGTGCTCGTCAAACTCGAAGGATAAGAAGGCAAGGGGGATTTTTGGAAAAATCCCCCCTTGGACCCCCTAAAAACTTTTGTTCCCTCAGGTCAGTGCGGTTTTCCAGGCAATGGCCTCTTCCGCACTCAAATCCACATAGCGCGCCACGCCTTCGGCGAAGCCGGCGCGCACATCCCGCCATAATCTTGGCGCCAGGCCGATGAAATTTTCCATATGCCCGGCCAGGGCCGCCTCCGGCACATGCCGCGCCGCCCTTGCCGCCGCCAGCGCCGCCCGTCTGCGCCAGGGCAGGGCCGAAACCAGCCCCTTATGCACAAACCCCGGCCAGGGTGACTCCGCGAACGCGGCACCAAACGCCTTCACATCCGCCTTGCCGTATAAAATCCTCCATTCCGGGTCCCGCCACGGCTTCAGCACGTTCAGATAATGCCGCACCCGTGGCGCCACCACGCCCTCCAGCCCCAGCCCCATATAATGCGTGCAGAAATTCCAGCGCGGCGAAAGCTCCAGGATCCGCCCGCCCAGAACATTCAGCGCATCCTGGTCCATGAACCGCAATTGCGCCCCCCGCGCCGCGATGAACGAGGCCGCCTGCTCCCATAACCCCTCCGCCCGCCAGCGCGCCGCATTCATCAAAATCACCCCGCTGTTGAAATAGGGGGCGTCGAGCCGCAAGCCGGTGCGGGTCCGATAATCATCCCAATCCTCCCGCCCGCCGGCAGCCCCCAGATAGCGCCCGCAATCCTCCACCATCGCCGCCAGCGCCTCGCCCATCTCCAGCCGGAACAAAGGCGAGAGATCGCCGCTCACCCTGATATCCGAATCCAGATAAAGCAGCCGGTCATACGCGCTGAGCCACAAAGCTGGGGCGGCCAGCCTGGCATAAGCGAAAGGCGACATATGCGCCGGCCCCGCCACATGCGCCAACACCTCCGGCAAACGCACCCGCAGCATGCGCACGCCCGGCGGCGGCGGGGCCGCGACATCCTCGGGCAGCAGCAGGCAGACATCGAAATCCCGCCCGGCTTGCGCCGCCACATCCCGTGCCGCCACCCAGGCCAGAGGCAGATAGGCCGCATCCGCCGCGAAAAACACCGCCTTGCGCTCGCCCACACCCGTGCGCCCCCACGCGTCTTTTGCCGCCAAAAACAGCAGCCTGCCCGCTTCATGTTCGCACCCCGCCCGGCCGCTGACAATCACGCCACTGTCATGCGCGCTTTACCCTCTGGTTGCTATTGCGTTGCGAAACAGCCCTGCGCATGCTGGGCTGAAAGCGTATCCAAGGAGCCTGCATGTCGATCCACGCCGCCATCACTCATCGCACCTCCTATAAATACGACCGTCCGGTGTCGCTGGGGCCGCAGACCATCCGGCTGCGTCCTGCCCCTTACGCCCGCACCCCGATCATCTCCTATTCGCTGCGGATCGCGCCGAAGCCGCATTTCCTCAACTGGCAGCAGGATCCGCAAGGCAATTTCCTCGCCCGCGTCGTCTTTCCCGAGCGCGTCACCAGCTTCGAGGTGATCGTTGATCTCGTCGCCGACATGGCGACGATCAACCCGTTCGATTTCTTCCTCGAACCGGAGGCGGAAACCTTCCCCTTCGCCTATGACCCCGTGCTGGCCGAGGAGCTGGCGCCGTTCCGGCTGTTGAGCAAGCCCGGCCCGCTGCTGACGGCGCTGATCGCCGAGGTGAAGGCGAAATTCAAGGATCAGGAGCCGCGCACCACCGACATGCTGGTTGAGATCAACCGCATGGTGAATGAGCGCATCTCCTACGTCGTGCGCATGGAACCCGGCGTCTTCACGCCAGAGGAAACACTGGCGCTTTGCAAAGGCTCCTGCCGGGATTCCGGCTGGCTGCTGGTCAATCTGCTGCGCCATCTGGGCTTTGCCGCGCGCTTTGTCTCCGGCTATCTGATCCAGCTCACCGCCGACCAGAAGCCCGTGGATGGCGGTGCCGCCGGGCCGGAGGCCGACTTCACGGATCTCCATGCCTGGGCCGAGGTTTATCTGCCCGGTGCCGGCTGGGTCGGGCTGGATGCCACCTCCGGCCTGCTCACCGGCGAGGGGCATATTCCGCTTGCCGCCACCCCGTCCCCGCAATCCGCCGCCCCCATCTCCGGCGGCTTCATCGCCGAGGACGGCACCGAGACCGAATTCGATTTCCACATGGAAGTGAAGCGGGTGAAGGAAACCCCGCGCGTCACCAAGCCCTATACCGACAAGCAATGGCAGGACATTCTCGCCCGCGGCGCGCGCGTGGACCATGCGCTGCTGCGCAACGATGTGCGCCTGACCATGGGCGGCGAGCCCACCTTCGTCTCCGCCACGGACCATGAAGGGGCGGAATGGAATATCGACGCGCTGGGCCCGACCAAGCGCGCTTATGCCGGGCGCCTGATCCGCAAACTCACCCCGCTCTGGGGCAAAGGAGCAGCACTCACCTACAATATGGGCAAGCACTATCCTGGCGAGCAGCTCCCGCGCTGGGCCATCCACGCCCATTGGCGCGCCGATGGCGAGCCGGTCTGGAAGGACCCGTCTCTGCTCGCCTCGGACGACGATACCGACAACGCCAATGCCGAGGACACAGCGATCTTCGCCCGCGCTCTGGCCGAGCGTCTGCAGGTTGATCCCGCTTTGGTCAACGCCGCCCATGAGGACATCCATTATTACCTCTGGCGCGAAAAACGCCTGCCGGCGAATGTCGTCACCGAGGATGCCAAGCTGCGCGACCCGCTGGAGCGCGCGCGTCTGGCGAAAGTCTTCGGCCAAGGCCTGGCCTCGAATGTCGGCTCCGTGCTGCCGCTGCGCCGGGTCATCATGGATGGCCAGCGAAGCTGGCAATCCGGCCATTGGTTCTTCAAGGATGATCTGCTCTTCCTGATCCCCGGCGACAGCCCGATCGGCCTGCGTCTGCCGCTCGACAGCCTTCCCTGGGCGGATGATGCGAGCATCGAGCAGGCGTACGAGGCCGACCCGTTCGCGCCGAAAGCCCCGCTCCCGCGCCGCGATGCCTTGCAGTTCGCCCGCTACCGGCCGAATGCCGCCGAAGGGCAGGGGGCGATCGAGAATTTCCGCCCCGTGCCGCAGAGCCTGCCGGTGGTTGGGCGCGAGGAACCGGGCGTGGTGCGCACCGCGCTTTGCGTGGAAGCCCGTGACGGCAAAATCCACATCTTCTACCCGCCGCTGTACGACGTCGAGGATTGGCTGGAACTCACCGCCGCCATCGAGGCCACCGCCGCCGAGTTTGGCCGCAAGGTGGTGCTGGAAGGCTATCTCCCGCCCGAGGATGAGCGCGTGGTGAATTTCTCCGTCACCCCTGACCCGGGCGTGATCGAGGCCAACATCCCCGCCTCCACCAGCTGGGCCGAGCTGACCACCCGCAACGCCCAGCTTTATGAGGCGGCGCGCGAGGTCGGGCTGGCGGCGGAGAAATTCATGCTGGATGGCCGGCATGTCGGCACGGGCGGCGGCAATCATGTGGTAATGGGCGCGAAATCCCCCACCGACAGCCCCTTCCTGCGCCGGCCGGACCTGCTGAAATCCATGCTGGGCTTCTGGCATAACCATCCCAGCCTCAGCTTCCTGTTCTCTGGCCTGTTCATCGGCCCCTCCTCGCAGCATCCGCGCATCGACGAAGCGCGGGAGGACAGCATCAACGAGCTGGAAATCGCCTTCCGCCAGGTCGGCCGCCAGAGCCAGACCCCGCCTTGGCTGGTGGACCGGCTGTTCCGCAACATTCTCTGCGACATGACCGGCAACGGCCACCGCACGGAATTCTGCATCGACAAAATGTATTCGCCGGACGGCTCCTCCGGCCGGCGCGGGCTGGTGGAATTCCGCGCCTTCGAAATGCCGCCGCATGAGCAGATGTCCGCGGCGCAGATTCTGCTGATGCGCTCCGCCGTCGCCGCCTTCTGGGAGCGGCCTTATGAGCGCCGGCTGGTCCGCTGGGGCACGCGCCTGCATGATGAATTCCTGCTTCCCCACTATGCCGAGCAGGATTTCAAGGACGCGTTGGAAGAGCTGGCCGGGCTCGGCTTCCCGCTCGACCCGGACTGGTTCGCCCCGCATCTGGAATTCCGCTTCCCCAAGCTGGGCGATGTGAGCGTGCGCGACATGCAGCTTGAACTGCGCCACGCGCTGGAGCCCTGGCACGTGCTGGGCGAGGAGCAGAGCAGCGGCGGCACCGCGCGTTACGTGGACAGCTCCGCCGAACGCCTGCAGGTGAAGGTGAATGGCTGGGTGGATGAGCGCTATATCCTCTCCTGCAATGGTGCGGCGATGCCGATGCAGCGCACCCAGACACAGGGCGAATATGTCGCCGGGGTGCGTTTCAAGGCCTGGGCGCCATACTCGGCCTTGCACCCGACCATCGGCGTGCAGACACCTTTGGTGTTTGATGTGTACGACACCTGGTCCGGCCGCTCGATCGGCGGGATGACGCATCATGCCGTGCATCCGGGCGGGCGCTCTTATGAGGATTTCCCGATCAATTCCAACGCGGCCGAGGCAAGGCGGCGCTCGCGCTTCTGGGCCTTTGGCCATACGCCGGGGCCGGCACCGCTGCCGCTGCCGGTGGAGGGGCCGGAATTCCCGCGCTGCCTGGATCTGCGCCGCCATGCTTAAGGCTCAGCTTAAGCGCCTGCGTCAGTTCATGGCGGCCGACGTGACGGCGGCACAGGACCGCATGGCGGCGGAGCTGGCGGCGATAAGGGCGGAACAGGCGCTGCTGCGCGAGGAGCTGGCGGCGCTGCGGGCGAAGGAAAATGCGTTATCCAAACAGATGGAAGCCGCCTTGGTCACCATAGCTTTGGCCAGGCAAGGCACCGTCTAAATCGCAAAAGTTTTGGCAATTATATCCCTGACTAAGCGTCCATTTTGAGATTCAAACGTCGTGATTTGTAGAGTATGCCGTATGGAGTATGCCGTATGGCGTAGCTCAATTAAGGAGGTGTGCTCGGATGCCTGAGTATTGGGTATATGAAAATTGGACCGTCAAACGTGCTCGATTGCATTTGACACATTGTCCTCATTGTAACGGTGGAAAAGGTAAAAATGCTTTAGATTCAGGCAAAAATGGACAATGGCTTGGTCCTTACTCAGACAAGCAAAAAGCGTCACAGGTGCTACAAGAGACCCGTGTCGCTGACCGAGCCATGTGCGCTTTTTGTGCCCCATAAATAGGCTTGGCCAAGTATATAGTTGCCATAGCTTTTGAGGGATTTTGGGATTTTTTCAAAAGTTCCCCAAGATCAGCTGCAATAACCGCTCCGCATAAGCCTCAATGTCATGCGCGGCGCAGTAAGCGGCCCTCACCACCTCATCCGGCCGAGGCGCCACCAAGGCCCGCGCCAGCGCCCCGGCGATCTCCGCCACATCCGGCACATCCGCCACCCGCAGCACATAATCCGGCGCCGCGATGGTCTCCGCCAGATCCCGGCTCGCCACCATGTTCAGCCCGGCGCCGATGCCATCCTGCAACGCCGCCGAGACCCCGCCCGCCTGGCCGATGCGCAGTTGCAGCCCCGCATCCGCCGCCGCCGCCCAGGCCCGGTACGTCTCCGGGGTGACAAACCCGGTGCCCAGCGTCACCCCCAACGAAGCCGCCTCGTCGCGCAACGGCGCGACATCCATCGCCACCTCGCCGACAAAGACCAGCCGCGCCGCCGGGCGCCCGCGTTTCAGCAAAGCGAAAGCCGCCAGCGCCGCGCCGATGGCTTTCGCCGGCACCAGAAACCCGAAGGAGACGATGAGCTGTTCCGCCGGGCCGATCCTCAGACGCGCCCGCGCCGCATCGCGCTCTGCCGGCGTGATCGGCGCGTGCGGGCGCATCATCGGGAAGGGCAGGCAATGCGCCCGCACGCCGAAGCGCTCCTGGCAGAGCCGCACCGGCTGCGGCGCGTGGAAGATCAGCGGCCGCGCCGCGTGTGCCAGCTTCCCCAGAAAACTCGCCTCGCGTTGGCTCTCATCGGCCGCCCAGACGGCGATCTCGTCCTCGCTCACCACCCGTCCCAGCTCCTCCCCGGCCAGCATGGCGGCGGGGGCGAGGCCGTGGGTGGTGGCCAGCCCCAGCAGCCGCGCATCATGGCACAGACAGGCCGCGCCATAGCGCAGGCAGAGCTGATAGATCTCCTCATGCAGCGGCGCATTGCCGAGCACGCAGAGCACCGCGTCATAGGCCCCATCCTGCACCGCCAGCCGGGAATAGGGGCCGGAGAACGCCTCCACCCGCGCCAGCTTGCGCAAGGCGGTGAGCAATGCCGCCGAATGGTCCGCCACGCCGCTGCGGGTGGGCGGCAAGGGCGAGAGCAAGGCGATGCGCGGCCGCCGCGATATTGGCGGCGCGGGCGCGGGCAGGGCGGCAAACAGCTTCGCCGCCACCGCGGCTTCGGCAAAGGGCGCCGCCAGCCCCGCCTGCGCGGCGATCACCGCCTCGCGGGCCCGCAGCGTCTCTTCCAGCAGCGCGGCCAGCTCCTCCACATCATCCGGCCCGAACAGGAAGCGCGCCGGCAACAGCGCCCGGTGCGCGGGAATGTCCGAGGCGAGGGAGGGTACGCCCACCCGGCACGCCTCCACCACCGGCATTGAAAACCCTTCCGCCCTGGACGGCGTGACCACCGCCAGCGCTTGCGCATAGAGCCCGGCCAGCGTGGCATCACTCACCCGCCCCGGCAGCGCCACCGGGCGGATCGCGCGCAGCCGGGCGGCTTCTTGCTCGTCATAGCCGCCGGTGATCACCAGCTCGGTCTCGCTCAGGCCCGGCCGGGCGGCCATCGCGCGCAGCAGCAGCTCCGGGTTCTTGCGCGGATCATCCCCGCCCACCATCAGCACATGGCGCGGCCCCGCCGGCGCCAGCGCCTGCAGAAAAGGCGGCAGCCCGACGCCGGTGACCACGCTTTTCACCGCGCCGAACAGCTCACGCAGCCGCGCCTCGGTGGGCACCGAGATGGGAAAATAAAGATCGTAACGCCGCAGCCAGGCCAGCGCGGCATAATAGTCCAGCCGCGCCCCGGCCGTGCGCAGATAGCGCTCTGGCGCATCGAACGGGATGAAATCATACACGCAAACGGCTTTGTACACGCGCTTATCGCTCAGCAGCCGGGCGCAGAATTCCTGGTTCGGCGTGAAGGGCGAGGGGTTGAGGAACAGCGTAGCGCCGGGCACGTAGCCATGCGGCGAGAGCCGCCCGGCGCGTGCCGCCACCGCCTGCGGCAACGCCGGCAGGGCGGGATCATACACCCCCACCCAGCCCGGCGGCGCATGGCGGATGAGATTGCGCGCATGATTGCCGATGCCCCGCTCCCGGTAGGCCGGGTCCTGCAGGCAGCGCAGATCGATGACCAGGCTCATCCGCGCCCGCCCGCGCAAAGCCCAAGCTCTGGCCAGTGAAGTTTTGTCATGCGGCCTCCGGATTATTGCCTATCCGAAACCCGAATCCGCAACCGGGTCAACCATCGCGGCGCCAAACCGTGCCCGCCTCTGCCCCGCAGCCGTGGTTTGCGCTTCATCCACACGCTTCTCCACAGGCTTATCAAGAGCGCTGTGGATAAAATCCGCGCCGGGACGATTGGCGGATGCGCCGCGCCGGGTTAGACGCCACATCTGCCATGGCCCCGACATCCTTCCCCTCCCGCCGCCTCACCGAATTGCGCCTGCCGATCGACCATCAGCCGCAGGCGCTCATCGCCGCCATCGCCGAAGGTTTCGGCGTGCCGGAGCGCGCCATCCTCTCCTGGCAGGTGCACAGGCGGGCCTGGGATGCGCGCAAGAAATCCCAGGTGATGCTGGTCTATACGATCGATGCGGTGCTCGACCGGGACGTGGCAACCGGCGCGCCGACGCCGGATATGGGCTATCAATTCCCCGCCATCGCCAAGGCGCGCCCGGCGAAACGCCCGGTGATCATCGGCACCGGCCCCTGCGGCATCCTGGCGGCGCTGATCCTGGCCGAGGCCGGATTCGGCCCGCTGGTGCTGGAGCGCGGCAAGCTGGTGCGCCAACGCACCAAGGACACTTGGGGGCTGTGGCGGCGCGGTGAGCTCAATGTCGCCTCCAACGTGCAGTTCGGCGAAGGCGGGGCCGGCACCTTCTCGGACGGCAAGCTCTATTCCCAGATCAAGGACCCGCGCTTTCTCGGCCGCAAGGTGATGGAGGAATTCGTCGAGGCCGGGGCGCCGGAGGAAATCCTCACCATCGCCAAGCCGCATATCGGCACCTTCCGGCTGGTCTCCATGGTCGAGGCGATCCGCGCGAAAGTCACCGCCCTGGGCGGCGAATACCGGTTCGACACGCGGGTGGACGATTTCGAGATCACGGACGGCCAGATCCGCGCACTGCTGCTGGAGAGCGGCGAGCGGATCGAGACCGATCACGTCATCCTCGCCATCGGCCACTCGGCGCGCGACACCTTCGCGCGGCTGCATCAGCGCGGCGTGTTCATGGAAGCCAAGCCCTTCTCCATCGGTTTCCGCATCGAGCATCCGCAAGGGATGATCGACCGCCATCGCTTCGGCCCCTTCGCCGGCCATCCGATTCTGGGCGCGGCCGATTACAAGCTGGTGCATCACGCCAAAAATGGCCGCTCAGTCTACAGCTTCTGCATGTGCCCGGGCGGCACCGTGGTTGCCGCCACCTCCGAGGCCGGGCAGGTGGTCACCAACGGCATGAGCCAATATTCCCGGGCCGAGCGCAACGCCAATGCCGGCATCGTCGTCGGCATCACCCCGGCGGATTATCCGGGGGATGTGCTGGCCGGGGTTGAGTTCCAGCGCGTCTGGGAGCGTGCCGCCTATGTCGCGGGCGGCGGCGCCTATCAGGCGCCGGGGCAGCTGGTGGGGGATTTCATCGCCGGCACCCCCTCCAAATCGTTCGGCGAGGTGCTGCCCAGCTACAAGCCCGGCGTGCATCTGACCGATCTGGGGCCCACCTTGCCGGATTACGCCATCGCCGCCATCCGCGAGGCGCTGCCGGCCTTCGGCAAGCAGATCAAGGGTTTCGACCGGCCCGACGCGGTGCTGACCGGGGTGGAAACCCGCACCTCCTCGCCGCTGCGCATCACCCGGGGCAAGGATTTCTGCTCGCTGAACACGCGCGGTCTGTATCCGGCCGGGGAGGGGGCGGGCTATGCCGGCGGTATTCTCTCCGCCGGGGTGGATGGCATCAAGGTCGCGGAAGCGGTGATCAAGAGCCTGGCCGGTCTCTAGAGCATCAAGCTTTTAGCTTGATGCTCTAGATCCTGAATTCCTTGTTTTTCTATCGGAAATTCTGCAATATGCTTGCCGGGATATTTTCCGCGCGAACGAAGTCCTGTAGATGAATATGTCAGATCAAAAGCTGCCGGGAGAAGGGTCATGCTGTCGCAGAAATGCAAATATGCCTTGCAGGCCCTGATGGTGCTGGCGCGCGAGAAGGACGACAAGCTGCTGCTGGTCTCCGAGATCGCCGAGCGCGAGAATCTGCCGAAGAAATTCCTCGAAGCCATTCTGCTGGAGCTGAACCGCAACGGGCTGGTGCGCTCGCGCCGGGGGCGTGGCGGCGGCTACGCTTTGGCCAAGCCGGCGGATCTGATCACCTTCGGCCAGGTGGTGCGCATCATGGACGGCCCGCTGGCGCCGCTCGCCTGCGTCTCGGTGAATTATTACCGCCGCTGCGATGAATGCCGCGACGAGCAAGCCTGCGAGATCCGCAAGGTGATGCGCCGGGTGCGCGATGCCATCGCCAATGAGCTGGACGGCACCTCGCTGGCCAAGGCGCTGGCGGACGGTAAACTGCCCGCCGAACTCACCGCCTGAACGCTCAGGCCGCACTCGCCCCCGGGTAGCTGAAGAAATTCGCCCGCGGCGAGGTGCGGGCGATGAAGGCGCGCAGCGGCGGATTCTGCCAGCCCTCCGGCCCGATGATCGCCTCCATCGGCGCGAAGAACTCATGCGCATGCGGGATCTGGCTGGTGACGAAGCCGGTATATTGGCGCGGGCGCAGCGCATACATCACCCGCATATCGCGCACCGGCAGCACCAGCGGCCCGGTCGGCGCGCGGCGCAGCAGGCCGATATAGCGCCAGCGCGCCATCGGGTTGGTGGGCGAGACCGGCTGCATCAGCCATTCCTCCGCACACACCGCCAGCCAGGAATGCATCGAGGGGGCGAAGCGCGAGCGCTTATCCAGCAAATTCTGGTAGCAGCCGCAGGCCTCGATGGCGAAGAGATCCGGTATTATGTAGCACCTGCCACCACAAGCCGGGTTATAAAAATCAATAAGTTAAGCTAGAATGTGAGCATCTTCTCACGCTTATTAGCGATACGAGGTTCGTAATGCTGTTGAACAAGTACCCAGAAAATTGGAAACAAATGTCCGCCGACGATAGGTGCGAGTGGCTACGTCAAGAACTAAACAATCTAGAGCTTAAATTTACTGGCGCTCTAGCAAGCCTAGCCTCTCGGCTAGATGCTCTGACCGCACAAGTTGAAGGGTCTCCACCCACAGACTTTTCGGAACCCAATGGTTCTTAGGATCAGCTATTTCTTTTCTGAAATAATTCAAAGTGATAATATCATATTTGCCAAGGCCTTTTGTGTCTAAATCTTCCATAGGAAATTTTTACCCCTACACTGTTCAAAGCCAAAGGGGCTCTTCTAAGCTTACCAAACTCAGACGTAGACGGCTGGCTATACTTAAACAGCAAAAAAGGCTTCAAACGGAATTGGATGGCGTCGAGGCATCCATTCAACAGCTTGCGCCGGATGCCTCCTTAGACCGCCCAATCCATAAGGCCCATCCGTTGTTTCCCCGAGGAGAGCTTAGCCGGTATGCCTTGGATGTTCTGCGGGAAGCATCAGAACCTATTCCGATGAGAGAAATAGCCCGGCGAATGTTTGAACTGAAGAGAGTTGGCGATGTGCCTGATGCTCTGAAGGACCATACATATCAGCGGCTTTCCACCGTTTTGGCGGTGATGAACGGCCAGGGACGCATTCAAAAAGTGGGATCTTGGAATAAATGGATGTGGCGGATTTAGTGAAGGGAAAAATGCTGATACCCCTTTGGTGGGATAGGAGATAAAGTTTTATAAATTAGCAACTATGGACAAAAAGAGAAAAACATCTCCGCTAAACGATACCTATAAATTTGGGGAAACCGAAACGAGGATCCAGAATATAGACCCTCGTTGGCTAGAAGTGGCTAAAGCGAATTATGAGAGCTTGTTTCCTACCAAGATAACTCCTTATTCAAATTAGCTATTACCATGTTATAAGGCAGGGTTTTAAAAAACGGATGCCAGTTAGGAGGAGCAATAAACTTCATGCTCCGGCCAATCATCCAAACGACCGCTACAGTACCGGCCAACCCTGCTGAAGATGCTGCGATTTGAATTTCAGCGATGCTTCTTTGCTGCTCATCACTAGACAAGTAGTCAAATTGAGAATCCAAGGGAGCTATAATCATATCAACCCCCTGTTCCCGAATATGCGCGACCTTGAGATTAGGCATTACTTTCCCTTTCCCTTGCTCGGCTGATGTTTCACTTGAGCAAGATCAGAAGCTGCAACCTTCTTTTCCGCCTTCGTGCTGTTGGGATTACTCAAAATTTTTCCCGCCAAAGAGGCAGGTTTTTTACCGGTAGGCATTTGGTAAAGCTCCCCTATTCCCATTCGCACTATTGCGAATAGGTCTGAGGGACCGCGCCTAGGCTTGACTGCTGTAGGGTTTTGCCCACTATAGGGCAGCGTACAAACGCCTACTAAGCTTAGCCACGACCCCTTTGGTCACGGTAAAGTTTGTGAAGGGGAGCTCTGCCAGGAGCTCCCTTTTTCACTCGATCCACCGACGTTCATTAATTACCCGGAGTCCCGCAGGGTGCGCAACCGCTAAATAGCAGTTTTCCCCAATATCCCTCAACGGATGGTGGGGTTAGGGGATAAATCCCACAATATTTGGCCCTTTTGGCTATGACCACCCGAGTCTGACAAGCGAAAAAACACATAGGAATGTGCTTTTCTGCCGTTTCACTAAGGCGACTCGGCGTGTCTCCTACTTCTTCCCATCCTCTTCACCTTATGAGATAATTCGGGCGCTCAAGACGGCTTGGTAACCGCTTTTGAGTGCGTAATGCGTTGAAACGCGAGGGATTCCGCTCTGTCGGGCGGCTCCCGAAATACAACACCTCTCGTAGGAAATACGGGAGGCGCGTCTCCTCGCGTGCGCGTTACCAACCACCCGGCACCAGCCGGAGAAAATGCGAGGAATATTTTATGCGAAAATTATGGTTCGTAGGGGTACTGGCGTTTTTACCGGGAATGGCGATGGGTCAAGATGCCAGCAACAATGCTACGCCGCCGTCTCCAGCTTCCAACGCCGGAAAATCTGATCAAATATGGTACGCGATGGGGCCTACGACTTGGGCAAATTTTCAATTAAGTCAAAACGATACCAGTTTGATTCAATGTCATATCTCAGAACAGTCGCCTAAACAAATCTTTAGTAACGATGAAATTCTGAATTTAAATCCCTCTGTTTCAAAATCTTATGCAACAGATGGTAGCCTTATTTCTGTTACAATAACCGCTATGCTCAGTGATAGTACAACTCAAGAGATTGCGTATACTTATTTCACATCAGCAAAGAGATGCCGCGATTACTACGTCAATCAAGCTGAACAGCAAGAAAAGCTGACCAAAGATTTGCAGTAAAAAGGAGAAAGAAAATGCCAAATATAAAAATAATGAGGACTGTTATAGAAGAATCTACTATAGAAATTACTATCGCAGATGCACAAACTAAAGACCAATCTTCGGTATATCTAGAATATCGAGATTCCAAAAATCATGCGCGTCTGGAACGGCCTTTAGCAATAAGCCACCTAGCTGCCCTTCTCTCCATGCGAAATATAATAGCCGAAGAAATTCAGGCTCTTCGATCTTCTTTAGATAAGTGCCGCGAAACTCTTCTCGTTGAAGATCAAGCGTTTTTGAGGGATTAACTGTCATCCTCTCTTTTAATCCTGTTTTCCTTTTTCAGGATAAGGGGTATCACTTTTTATTCCGCTGCCAATATCCGCTCCAATCTACGCTGGGCTTCGTTATCATAGCGAGCCCAGACACCGCTTGGACCTGAGCGCCGTTGGAAAGGCGACGGTGATCCTCTCGCCAGGATGCTTCTTGCGCGTACCGGACTAGATAGGCCCCTGCGATATGGTGGTTATGGCCATTTTCTGCTCGACGTAGGCGAGAGAAAAAGCTCTCTGCCATGTTCGTGCATGCGCCATCGAGACTATAGGATTCTTGGTGATTAATGCGCTTCATTGGGAAGCGGCTATGCAGAGGGTTCCAAGAGGTAGCCTCGTCAGCCATCAATTCTGTGCCTTGTGCCACTCGCCCAGCAATAAATGCTGTTGCTTCACCTTCGGATCTAAATACTGCCGGAACCGAATTGCCATCGCGCTCACGGATAACGACCACCACTTCGCGCTTGCCGTTCTGGTTCTTGGCAACACGACGATCTCGACGGTTTTCTTTGTGATTTGCGGGCTTCACATAGCCGCCGAAATAGCCCCCATCGACCTCTGCGATCTTTCCCGGGCCGCCAATAACGCGCCCTTTCATCTCAGTGGCCATGACTTCTCGAAGCTTATGAGCCAAAACGAAGGCTGTTTTGTACTGCACATCCAAGTCGCGAGATAGTGCCAGCGCCGATTTGCCCTTAACTTCATTGCAGAAGATGGCAATCGCCGCAAGGTAGTTACGTAGTGGCATTTTGTGGTGAGCAAACAAGGTGCCAGAAGTAGTTGAAAAGTCTTTGCGGCATGCTTTGCAACGGAAACGTAAGCCGCCAGCGGGACGACGAGCCTCATAAACTGTAGGGCAATCGCAATGAATGCACACCGGCTTACCGTCTGTAGCTGCCCAACGGATATTGATGAAGGTCGTCTCGGCTTCTTCCTCAGACATGCGAAGGACCGACGCTAGCGAGAGCGTCCTGGCCTTGGCTGAGAGAAGAAAGTGCTGAGACATTGGTTCCTTACATCCGATAAAAAGATATCATATCTGATACCTTTTTATCGGATGCTTGGCAACATAAAAATATCGTATATGATAGTTTTCTGTTGATTTTGAGGTGTTGGGATGGGGTTGGCGGAATCGGAGAAAGAGCTAGCAACGAAAACAGCCCGTTTCATCAAGGCTGAGATGAAACGGGCTGGCGTTACGTATGCGGAATTAGCTAAAAGGCTACAGGAACACGGGCTTAAGGAGACAGAGGCATCAATCGCGAACAAACTCAGCCGGGGCACAATCGCGGCAACGTTCCTTCTGGCCACCCTAGCCGCACTGGAACTAGAGGGAATTCGATTGGAAAGCCTATAAATCTGTAAAAAAGGATGGCGCGCGTTCTCTACGATACCTCCAGTCGATCTTCATAATCTCTTTTTGGCTCACCATTAATTCAGTATAAGGAAGCGCTTGAGCTATACAGTACGCAGGGGCCTGAAATTCAATTTTTGAATGCTCCCAAAATGTAGCGGGAATCTTTGTCCACACGTTATTCTTTTTACCCCAAATTATGATTTCTTGATCTAATGCTGACTGGCGTAGGCTATGAAGAGTGTCGCTTATAAAAGCGTACGACGAATTTTCTATATCAGAATGTTTTTGCCATGTTTTGTGGATAAAATAGGTCAAGCATTCGGAAAGAGTTTTATCCCTACGCAACTTCATTAAAACAATAAATTTTCTCCCCGGAAATTGTTCTTGGGCAGCGTATTTTTTGTGTTTTAATTGATAGCTTTGCCAAATTAGAAAAAGCCCCAACGCTAAAATAGCGATTTGAAACCATGCAGGGGGGCTTAATATGAGCTTAATAGGATAAGCCACCCACCCAAGGTTCTGTGAATGCTGTATGAATAGGTCAACATATCCTACCATATCAAGCAACGACCGAATAACGGTGTAGAGTAGAGATAAGCCGCCAAATATTGTACGCCAATGTTTCATGAGCATATCTTACTTTTTCGCGGACGTGCGAGATAGGTATTTTAACCATCGAAACCTCCCTCGGTTTGCGAGGGGAGGGTTCGGTTTTGGTGGCATATGCTACATAAGACCGAAGAGATCGACATACGGGTCCGTCTCGGTGCCACCGAAGCACAGCCATAACCCATCCGGATGGGTGCGCAGCCGGTTGGCGCCGGGCAGCTTCAGGAAAGGCTGATCACGTTCCTGCGGCGGCCCTGGCCTCGCCCGCAGCCATGATCCGGACGCCCCCATATCGTGATCCGCAAGACCGGGCGGATGCTGGGGCCAAGTCCGCAGCTTGTCACGAACGATCACGTCCAAAGAAGTGAAACCAGCCATTTCGTTATCTCCCTTTTTGGGCACTTCAACCTTAAGTGGAGTTAACCTGCAAAAACGACTCGGACGCAAGGGTTTTTTTCGATATTTTAACGATCTTAGCGATTTTGATGAGACCCGCGTTGCGCAAGCTCAATCAAAGATTTGGCTTTTCAACAGTTTCGACGGGATGGCGGCGGCGCCACCCGGCGCATTTGCACCGTTTTTCAAGACGCGCGCGGGGTTTTCCGCCGTATAGCTGCCAGCTTGGTTTAAGAGTGGTGCAAAACCTGTCCTATGTGCAACAAGACGGCAATTTCATCGGCTGGTTGATTCTGCCCGGGACGAGGCTTGCCCGGACAGGCCCGGCCATGGTTGTTTTGGCGGCCGCCGCGGGCGCGGCACAGGGAGTTTGAAGATCGTGACATCCATGCCTTTGCGTCGCCTGCTTGCCGGCTCCGCCCTGTCGCTCGGGCTGCTGACGGGCTTGTCCGGCTGCATGATGGGGCCGAACTACCAGGCGCCCCACGCCAACGCGCCCGCTGCCTTCCTCAGCGATGCCCCGGCCAGCAGCGCCCCTTACGTCTCCGGTGGTGCTGTGGACCCGCAATGGTGGAACAGCTTCAACGACCCGGTGCTGACCGCCCTGGAAACCCGCGCCGTCCAGCAGAATCTGGACCTGCAGATCGCCACCCAGCGCCTGTTCGAGGCCGAGGCGCAGGCGCAGATCCAGGGCGCGGCGCTCTACCCCAATCTCGGCGCCAACGCCTCCTATAGCCGCAACGTGGTCAGCCCGAACAGCCCGCTCGGCCAGTTCGGCAAAGCCTTCCCCGCCGTCACCCAACCTTATAATCTCTACCAGTACGGGCTGCAGACGATGTTCGACCTCGATCTCTGGGGCAAGAACAAGCGGCTGGTGGAGCAGGCCGTGGCCAAGGCCCGTGCCTCCGAGGAAGCCCGCCGCGCCGCGCTGCTGAATGTCGAGGCGCAGGTTGCCAGCAACTATATCCAGCTGCGCGGCACCGAGGCGGTGCTCGGCATCACTCAGAAGAACCTGGATTTCGCCAACCAGCTGGTGAAGCTCACCGCCGAGCGCCAGCAGGCGGGGCTGACCACCTCGCTCGACGTCGCCAATGCCCGTGCCACCGCGGCGCAGATTTCCGCCCAGATCCCGACCTTGATCGCCCAGCGCGACGCGCTGATCGACCAGATCGGCCTGCTGCTCGGGCAAACCCCGGAGGGCCTGCCGCAGGATCTGCTCACCCCCGCCCCGCAGCCGCTCACCCCGCCCAGCGTGCCGGTGGGGCTGCCGGCCGATCTGTTGAACCGCCGGCCGGACCTGCGCGAGGCCGCCGACAATCTGCACGCCGCCACCGCGCAGATCGGCGCCGCCAAGGCCGCCTTCTTCCCGGATGTCTCGCTCAGCGCCTCCGCCTCGCTGGAGGGGATGCAGCTGAACGCCATGGATAGCTGGAAATCCCTCACCTATGGCTTCGGCCCGACCATCACCTTGCCGATCTTCGAGGGCGGCCAGTTGCGCGGCGAGCTGAAGCTGAGCGAGGCGAGCCAGAAGGAAGCCGCCATCGCTTACGCCAAAACCGCGCTCACCGCCTTCACCCAGGTAAACACCGCCCTGGTGACCTACGAGCAGGAACACGCCACCCAGCAGGCGCTGCGGGAAGACGTGAAGCAAAGCCAGATCGCCCTCGGCCTGGCCGAGGAGCAGTATAAGGAAGGGCTGGTTGACTACCTGACCGTGCTGACCACCCAACAAACCAACCTCGCCGCCCAGCAGAACCAGGCGGAATCACTGCAGAAGCTGGGCACGGATTTGGTGACGCTGTATCAGGCGCTTGGCGGGGGATGGGAAGGGATGTATCCTCCTGGAAGCGAAACCAAATAATTTCCTGGAGTTCCTCATGGTCCAACGTCTGGCCGTTTTCTATCATGTTTGGGCACCTGAAGACGGAATTGTTTGGAAATTCCTTGTCGATGAGCAAATCAAACGCATCGTTCGTTCTGGGTTTCCGACCTACGGAGATCTCTTTTGTTTTGTATCAGGTTCACAGAAAAACCAAATTTTCGATTTTGTAGAAGAATATGATCTCTTTAAAGAAATCACTTTGACTGATGAACCTCATCAATATGAAGGTGTGACTTTAAGAGAATTACATAAATCCTGCTCAAACGGACTTTATGATGCAGTCGGTTACTTGCATACAAAAGGAGTAAGCTATCTATCTAAAGATGGTCCAAACATTCAAATCAGAGCAGTGAACACATGGCGGCACATGCTAGAATACGTTGTGCTCGATCATTGGAAAGGCTGCGTAAGAAATCTCAAAAATTATGATTTGGTGGGCGCAAATTATTGTGCTGAACCTTGGCCTCACATAAGCGGTAATTTTTGGTGGGCTCGGGCTGAGTATATTAAAAGCTTGATCGTTCCTGAATTACAAAATTTCAGTCTCGAGAACCCGTTAAATTTATCCGGCGAGCATCGAGACCGTTTAAACTTCGAAAAATGGGTTGGGATGGGTTCTCCTAAAATACTAGGATTGTTAGAGCAACCGTTTGTGGGTTCTGAGGCCGGTCGTTTCAAGAGAAGATTTAATCTTCATATCGAGGATGTATATACGTTGATCGATAAAAATGATGACACGTGGCGTCTATAACGCAGGCTACGAGATTAAGTGAATCAAAAAAAGGACGCTGTAAAATGGCGTCCTTTTTTGATTGGGCTAGAGCGCTAAAAGCTTTCGAAGGGCATCAAGAGCGCGTAGAGGGTCTACTGAAAAATCGTTATGGCTTTGGTGGTTCTGCGTGAAAATTGGGCCATAGATTTCCGCATATTTTCCATCCAGCTGCGCGATAAAATCCCAGAAAAACATGTCCGGAAAATCTGCAGGGCAGAGGGATAGGACCTTCATACCGCGTGGGGAAAATATGCAATTCGTCAAAGCAGCGCCTTTAACGCCGACAATTATTTCGGATTCGGAAAAAAGCCTAACCTGTTCCGCGAACGGTAGCGTTTCAGGATAAACCAGTTCGAATCCATACTCTTTGAAAAGACCAAAAATCTCACCTTCATTAATTAGCCTACGAAAGCTAGAGGTGTTTCTGGAAATAAAAATCCGGCGCCCTGAAGTCTTTGGCTCTATTGACGCAGCAAATTTGCGCAGCTTGTTGAGTGCAGTTGGCGACTTAAACAAAGGAGGAACATGCGTTGGTGTGACATACAAAAGTTTTTCAAAGTACCAGACCTCATCATCTGGATGTTCTAAAACTTCGATCTCCATATCAGGGAATATCATGTTGATGCTATCAAGCACCGCACGCGTCATGCCCGCACTTTGGAATTTGCCTATGACAATCTTCCATTTGTTTATGCGGATCAACTCTGCAGCCAAAGCAATGACTGTTAGACTATCAACAAGCCAGTGTCCGTAGTTCTGATACCATGGGCGTTTGGCAAGAAAACAAGAGCCTGTGAGAAACTTGCGCGGTTCAACATCACATACATATGTTCCGTCAGAATTGACGATGAAACTGTCTGGGACCCGATTATGCGCAACAAATTCGAGAACGCTTTCCTTAATCAGCCGTCGCTCATTCGTTACAACACTTCCTTGCCCGACTATAGCAGCCATCGGAAATTCGAGTAGTTCAACCGATTGGTGCCATTGGGAAAGCTGCGCAAAACAATTCCGTGCTATATCAGCTGTGTCAGGGAGTGCGCCGTCTAAATCAAAAAAAGCGGGAGGCTTTCTGAGATATGTTCCCTCTGCCTCAAGCTCCATAAGCTGACGTGATTCTGTAGGGTTGGAGAGTGCGAGGATTTCTTTTGTCGTGGCCAAATCAAGGCTGTTGTTTCTATCGACGTAGAACGGTCTTTCCATATCTTCAACTCTCCTGTCCGTCCCGTGCGGTAAAGAAAGGGGACAGACACCTTATGTCTGCCCCCTACAGCCTTACTTCATCGCCACTTTCAAATTCGCATCCAGCTTGTCCAGGAAATCCTGGGTCGTCAGCCAGGGCGCGTTCTTGTCGATCAGCAGCGCCAGATCCTTGGTCATGTGGCCGGCTTCCACCGTCTCGATGCACACGCGCTCCAGCGTCTCGGCGAAATCCACCACATCCTGCGTGCCATCGAAGCGGCCGCGATAGATCAGCCCGCGGGTCCAGGCGAAGATGCTGGCAATCGGGTTGGTCGAGGTCGGGCGGCCCTTCTGGTGCTCGCGGAAATGCCGGGTCACGGTGCCGTGCGCGGCCTCGGACTCAACCACGCTGCCATCCGGGTTCAGCAGCACCGAGGTCATCAGCCCCAGCGAGCCAAAGCCCTGCGCCACGATGTCGGACTGCACATCGCCGTCATAATTCTTGCACGCCCACACATAGCCGCCGCTCCATTTCAGCGCGCAGGCCACCATGTCGTCGATCAGCCGGTGCTCATAGGTCAGCCCGGCCTTCTCGAACTGCGCCTTGAACTCGGCCTCGAAGATGCGCTCGAACGTATCCTTGAAGAACCCGTCATAGCCCTTCAGGATGGTGTTCTTGGTGGAGAGATAGACCGGGTAATTCCGCGCCAGGCCGTAATTGAAGCTGGCGCGCGCGAAGCCCTCGATGGATTTCAGCGTGTTGAACATGCCCATCGCCACACCGGGGCCGGTGAAGTCATGCACATCCATCACCACCGGCTCGCCACCCTCCGGGGTGAAGCTCAGCTGCAGCTTGCCGGCACCGGGCACCTTGTAATCGGTGGCGCGGTAGATATCGCCATAGGCATGGCGGCCGACCACGATCGGCTGCGTCCAATGCGGCACCAGGCGCGGCACGTTCTTGCAGATGATCGGCTCGCGGAAAATCGTGCCGTCCACGATGTTGCGGATGGTGCCGTTCGGGCTCTTCCACATTTTCTTGAGGTTGAATTCCTTCACCCGCGCCTCGTCCGGGGTGATGGTGGCGCATTTCACCGCCACGCCATACTGCTTGGTGGCATTGGCCGCGTCGACGGTCACCTGGTCGTCGGTCTGGTCGCGGTACTCAATGCCCAGATCGTAATATTTCAGGTCGATGTCGAGATAGGGCAGGATCAGCTTCTCTTTGATGAAGCCCCAGATGATCCGGGTCATCTCGTCGCCGTCCATCTCCACGACCGGGGTTTTTACCTTGATTTTGGCCATTTCTACTCTCTCTACTCCATGCTGGCTGCATCAAATACCACTCCCGCCGCGCCGCACAACCCTGGCCCCGCCCCGCCAAAACGCATGGACGGGCTGCGCCCAAGCCGCTAGGAGGGGGCGGATTATCTGCGTTTGACGGAGTTTGGGATCATGAGTGGGCGGATTGCCGCGAAAATCGACTGGGCGAGCGACTGGGACCGGGATGCTGCCCTGACCACGGCGAAGCTGCTGCTGGAGATCAAGGCGGTGAATTTCCGCCCGGAGGAGCCCTATACACTCACCTCCGGCTGGAAATCGCCGGTCTATATCGATTGCCGCAAGATCATCTATTTCCCCCGCGCGCGCGCCAAAATCTGCGATCTGGCGGTGGAGAAGATCTACCGCCATGTCGGCCATGAGACCATCCAGGCCGTCGCCGGCGGCGAGACCGCGGGCATTCCCTTCGCCGCCTGGATCTCCGAGCGCATGCACGCGCCGATGGCCTATGTCCGCAAGAAGCCCAAGGGCTTCGGCAAGAACGCGCTGATCGAGGGCGACGTGCCGGAGGGGCTGAACACGCTGCTGGTCGAGGATCTGACCACCGATGGCGGCTCCAAGATCCAGTTCGCCAACGCGCTGCGCGAGGCCGGGGCGCTCTGCAACCATACTTTCGTGGTGTTCTTCTACGGCGTCTTCCCCGGCTCCTTCGAGACGCTGGAGAGCATGGACATCAAGCTGCACCATCTCTGCACCTGGTGGGATGTGCTGGAAGCCGCCAAGAGCCACGCTTATTTCTCGGATGCCGCCCTGGCCGGGGTGCGCAAATTCCTGGAAAACCCGATGGCCTGGTCCGCCGCGCATGGCGGTGTCGCCACCGCGGAAGAGGCGCTGGCGTATAAGCTGGGCAAGAAGGCGTAAAGTAACTCTTTGAAAAAGATATAAAAGTTTTTGGGCGACGCGGTTTGGGGTGGTGGCACCGCTCTCGTCAAAAGCCCCGACGTTTTGCAGCCCTTTTTGAAAAAAGGGCTGCACCCCAAAAACTTTTGCGAATACTCCCAGCCTTTTAACGGGGGCGGGATGATGCCAGAAAGGCGGGGATGACAATCTCATCCCCGCATCTCCTCATTTTCGGCCTCGGCTATGCCGGCCGCGCCATCGCCAAAGAGGCGGTGGCGGCGGGCTGGCAGGTGAGTGCCACCTATCGCAGCGCAACCAGGCCGGAGCCCGGCGTCACGCTGCTGCCCTTCGAGCAGGCGCAGCCGGCCATCGCCCAGGCCAGCCACATCCTCACCAGCGCCGCGCCGGATGAGCAGGGCGACCCGGTGCTGGCCCGCTATGGCGCCGCCCTGCGCGCCGCACCCGCAAGCTGGCTCGGCTATCTCTCCACCACCGGCATCTATGGCGATGCGCAAGGCGGCTGGGTGGATGAAACCACGCCCCCCAACCCCGGCTCCGCCCGCGCCCGCCGGCGCATCGCCGCCGAGCAGGGCTGGGCGGATTTGGGCAAGCCTCTGGCCATTTTCCGCCTCGCCGGCATTTACGGCCCCGGCCGCTCGATGCTGGATGATCTGCGGGCCGGGCAGGGGCGGCATGTGATCAAGCCCGGCCATATGTTCGGGCGCATCCATCGCGAGGATATCGGGCTGGGGGTCGCCGCCGCCATCCGCCAGGGTGCGACCGGCATCTTCAACTTCGCCGATGACGAGCCCGCCGCACCGACGGACGTGGTCCAGGAAGCGGCAAGGCTGCTCGGCATTGCCCCGCCGCCGCCGGTGCCGTTTGACGAGGCGGTGAAAACCATGTCCCCGATGGCGCGCAGCTTCTGGGCGGAGAACCGCAAGGTGCGGGCCGATGCCACCAAAGCCAGCCTCGGCCTTGCCTGGCGCTACCCCACCTACCGCGAAGGCTTAGCCGCCATCCTGGCCGAGGAGCGCGCCAACGGTCTGCTCTAGCAGCTTCAGATCATCCGCCGTGGAAAGCCGATGGTCGCCGGCCTTGATGAAGCTCACCCGCACATCCGCGCCGCTCAGCTTCTGCACGATCTGCAACGACAATTCCCAGGGCACCGCATCGTCCAGCATCCCGTGCAGAATCCGCACCGGCGCGGTGATGGCGATCGGTTTGGTCATCACATAATGCGCCGCGCTGCGCTCGATCAACGCCAGCGAGAAGGGCATCGGCTCGCCATACTCCGATGGCTTATAAATCACGCCCTTGGCGCGGATTTCCGCCTGCGCCTCGGGCGGCAGCTCCACCTCCAGCAGCCTTGCGGTGAAATCCGGGGCAGGGGCCAGCAAGACCAGCCCCACCAGCCGCGCCCCCAAAGCCTGCCCGAGGATCAGCGAGATCCATCCGCCCATCGAGGAGCCGACCAGCAGCACCTCCTGGCCTGGCGCCACCTGCTCCAGCACGAAGGCCGCATCCGCCGCCCAGTCGCCGATGCCGTTTTCCAGAAACACGCCACCGGAGGCGCCATGCCCGGCATAGTCGAAGCGCAGCATCGCCCGGCCTTGCGCCTTGCACCAGGCCTCCAACGCCAGCGCCTTGGTGCCCTGCATGTCCGAGGCATAGCCGGGGCAGAACATCACCAGCGGCCCGCGCCCGTCCAGAATCTCATAGGCCAGGTCGATTCCCGGCAGGCGTGACACAAACGGCATAGTCATAACCCTCCAACCCTGGTAGCGCGCAGCCATGATTGACCGCCCGCGCACGATTCTCCAGCTGCTCCCCAAGCTCGATGCCGGCGGCGCGGAGCGGGTGGCCATCGAAATCGCCCAGGCAGTGCATCTCTGCGGCCATCGCTCGATCATTGTGGCCGAGGACGGGCCGCTTTCCAACCTCGCTTTGCGCGCCGGGGCGGAGCTGATCCATCTGCCGGTAGCTTCAAAGAATCCTTTAAAAATATGGCGCAACGGGCGCAAGCTGCGAAAGGTGATGGAGGAGAACCATGTCGATCTCGTGCATGCCCATTCCCGCGCCCCGGCCTGGGCCGCCTTCCGCGCGGCGCGCGCGCTCAATATCCCGTTCGTCACCACCTATCACGGCTCTTATGGCGAGAAGAGCAAGCTGAAGAAGCGCTATAATCAGGTGATGGCCGCCGGCGCCCGGGTGGTGGCGGTGAGCGAGTTCATCTCGGATCTTATCAAATCGCGCTACAAGATTGATCCTGCAAAACTCCGTGTCATCCATAACGGCGTCGATCTGCAGAAATTCGACCCCGCCGCGGTGCGTGGCGACCGCGCGGTGCGCCTGGCCAAGGAGTGGCGGATCGAAAACGGCCAGCCCGCGATTTTGCTTCCCGGCCGGCTCACCGGCTGGAAGGGCCAGCGCCTGTTCATCCGCGCTCTGGCGAAAATGCAGCACCAGGACGCGGTGGGCATTCTCATCGGCTCGGATCAGGGCCGGCATAAATACACCCAGGAGCTGCTGGATCTCGCCAACCGGCTCGGCATTGGCGGCCGGCTGCGTTTGGCCGGGCATGTCGAGGATATGCCCGCCGCGCTGAAACTGGCCGATATCGTGGTGAACTGCTCCACCGAGCCGGAAGCCTTCGGCCGCACCATCATCGAGGCGCAGGCAATGGGCAAAATCGTCGTCGCCGCCGGCCATGGCGGCGCGCATGAGACGATCGAGCCAGATGTCACCGGCTTCCTCTTCCCACCCGGCGACGAAACCGCTTTGGCCGGCTTGTTCGACGCGATTCTGGACGGCGATGCGGCGCTGCGCCTCGCCTTCGGCCAGCGCGCCCGCGAAGCGGTCGGGCAGCGTTTCTCGCTGGAGGCGATGCAGACGCGCTATCTGCATCTCTATGCCGAGCTGCTGGGATGAGCCGCATCCTCGTCATCCGCCATGGCGCCTTTGGCGATATCGTGCTGAGTTTCGCCGCCTTTGCCGCCATCCGCGCCCGCCATGCGGGCGACGAGATCACCCTGCTCACCACCAAGCCCTATGCCGGGCTGCTCGGCGCCAGCCCCTGGTTCGATAAGATCGAGATCGACGCCAAACCCGATTGGTGGCAGCTCCCCGCCCTGTTGCGGCTCAAACGCCAGCTCGCCGGGTTTGACATGGTCTATGACCTGCAAACTTCCGGCCGCTCCACCCGCTATTTCGCCCTGGCCGGGCGCCCCGCCTGGTCCGGCATCGCAAGCGGCTGCGCCTACCCGGATGCTGGCAACCGCGAAACTCTGCATAGCCGCGAGCGGCTGGAACAGCAGCTGGGCCTCGCCGGCATCCCCACCCCTTTGCCGCCGCCGGACCTCTCCTGGCTCGCCGGTGACATCTCTGGCCTCGATCTGCCGCCCGACTACGTCGTGCTCGTCCCCGGTGCCGCCCCGCACCGCCCGGAAAAACGCTTCCCGGCGGAAAAATTCCGCGCGGTCGCGGCAGGCCTGAACCGCCCCACCGTCATCGTCGGCACCAAAAGCGAACAGCCTCTCGCCCAGACCACCGGCGGGCTGGACCTCACCGGCCGCACGGATTTCTTCCAGCTCGCCTCGGTCTTCCGGGGCGCTGCGCTTGCCATCGGCAACGATACCGGCCCGATGCATCTGGCCGCCGCTCTTGGCACGCCTTGCATTTCCCTGTTCTCCGCCGCCTCGGAGCCCACCCGCACCGCGCCGCGCTATCCCGATGGCGGCTGGCCGGCCATTGCCCGCGCCCCCACCTTGCAAGAGCTGCCGGTTGCGCAAGTGCTGGCCCTGCTGCCATAACCCGCCGCGACGTTTCATTACTTTAGGAAGACGCCTATGCCTGCCATCACCTTGCCCGACGGTTCCGTTCGTTCCTTCGATGGCGCGGTGACCGGCACCACCATCGCCGCCGCCATCGGCCCGGGCCTGGCCCGCGCGGCACTGGCGATGGAGGTGAACGGCAAGCAGATGGACCTCTCCCGCGAAATCGTCGAGGATAGCGCGGTGAAATTCATCACCCGCAAGGACGAGGCGGCTTTGGAGATGATCCGCCACGACGCCGCCCATGTGCTGGCCGAAGCCGTGCAGGAGCTCTTCCCCGGCACCCAGGTCACCATCGGCCCCTCGATCGAGAACGGCTTCTATTACGATTTCTACCGCAACGAGCCCTTCACCCCGGCCGATCTGCCGGCGATCGAGGCCAAGATGCGCGAAATCATCGGCCGTAATGCTGGTTTCGTCCGCGAGGAATGGGACCGCGAGGAGGCGATCAAATTCTTCGAAGCCCGCGGCGAGCGCTTCAAGGCCGAGCTGATCCGCGATCTGCCCGAGAGCGAGACCATCACCATCTACCGCCAGGGCGAGTGGCTGGATCTGTGCCGCGGCCCGCATATGCGCTCCACCGGCGATATCGGCAGCGGCTTCAAGCTGATGAAGACCGCCGGCGCCTATTGGCGCGGTGATTCCAAAAACCCGATGCTGAGCCGCATCTACGGCACCGCCTGGCGCGACAATAAGGAGCTGGACGCCTATCTCACCCAGCTCGAAGAGGCGGAAAAGCGCGACCACCGCAAGATCGGCCGCGAGATGGACCTGTTCCACATCCAGGAAGAGGCCACCGGCTCCATCTTCTGGCACCCGAAAGGCTGGAAGCTCTACCGCACGGTGGAAGCCTATATCCGTCGCCGCCAGGAAGCCGGCGGCTATGAGGAGGTGCGCACGCCGCAGCTGGTGGACCGCAAGCTCTGGGAGCTTTCCGGCCATTGGGATAAATACCGCAAGAACATGTTCATCGCGGAAGTGGCGGAGGAGGACACAACCCTCGCCTTGAAGCCGATGAACTGCCCCTGCCATGTGCAGATCTTCAATCAGGGCCTGCGCTCCTACAAGGAACTGCCGATCCGCATGGCCGAATTCGGCGCCTGCCACCGCTACGAGCCCTCGGGCGCGCTGCACGGCATCATGCGCGTGCGGGCCTTCACCCAGGACGACGCGCATATTTTCTGCATGGAAGACCAGATCGCCGACGAGACGGTGAAATTCGTCGCCCTGCTGGAGAGCGTCTATAAGGATTTCGGCTTCGAGAGCTTCACGGTCAAATTCTCGGACCGCCCGGAGGTTCGCGCCGGCGCCGACGATGTCTGGGACCGCGCCGAGGGCGCGCTGAAGGCCGCCTGCGAAAAAGCCGGGGTGGAATACACGCTGAATCCGGGCGAGGGCGCCTTCTATGGCCCGAAGCTGGAATTCGTGCTGCGCGATGCCATCGGGCGGGATTGGCAATGCGGCACCATCCAGGTGGATTTCGTGCTGCCGGAGCGTCTGGACGCCGAATATGTCACCTCCGAGAGCAGCCGCGCCCGCCCGGTGATGCTGCATCGCGCCATCATCGGCAGCTTTGAGCGGTTTCTCGGCATTCTGATCGAGCAATATGCCGGCCGCTTCCCGCTCTGGCTGGCCCCCACCCAGGTTGTCGTCGCCACCATCGTCTCGGATGCCGATGGCTATGCCGGCGAGGTGGCCGAGGCGTTGCGCGCCGCCGGGCTTGCGGTGGAGCTGGATACCAGCAACCAGAAAATTCAGGCGAAAATCCGCGACCATTCGCTGCATCACGTGCCCAACATCCTGGTGGTCGGGCGCAAGGAGGCGGAGGAGCGCAAGGTGGCCCTGCGCCGCCTGGGCGGTGCCGCGCAAGAGATCCTGTCGCTGGATGAGGCCGTGGCCCTGTTGAAAGCAGAAGCCACCGCCCCGGATCTGCGCGCATGAGCTTCAAAATCGGCATCATCCCGGTCACCCCTTTTCAGCAGAATTGCGCCCTGGCCTGGGATGACGAAACCAAGATCGGCGCGGTGATCGACCCGGGCGGGGATGTGCCCTACATCACCGAGCAGATCACCAAGCTCGGCCTGTCCATCACCGAGATCTTCCTCACCCATGGCCATATCGACCATGCCGGCGGGGCGATGGAGCTGGCGGAAAAGCTGGATGTGCGCATCATCGGCCCCGGCATCGAGGATAAGTTTCTGCTCGATGGGCTGGCCGAGCAGGGGGCGCGCTACGGCATCAAGGCGCGGGACTGCACGCCCGATCGCTGGCTGCGGGCGGGGGACGTGATCAAGCTGGGCGGGGCGGATTTCGAGGTCCGCCACTGCCCTGGCCATACGCCGGGCCATATGGTGTTCCTGAACAAGGCGCTGGAATTCGGCATTCTTGGCGATGTGCTGTTCAAGGGCTCGGTCGGCCGCACGGATCTGGGCGATTACGGCGATCACGCGCAGCTGATCGCCTCGATCAAGCGCGAGCTGCTGGTGCTGCCGGACAGTTTCGGCTTCCTCTGCGGCCACGGCCCCGGCTCCACCATCGGGGCGGAGCGCGAAACGAATCCCTATCTGAACGAATAAACGTTTTTAGGGGCCAGGGGCGGTAAAGGGTCCGGCGGTGTCGCTTATTTCCTCGCAATCGTGCTGATCTGCCCGTTACGCTCCAATATCGCCGTTTCCAGCGCCCCCAGCCCCTCATGGCCGGCACAACGCGCCGCTTCCTCGATGTCATGAATTGTCACCGCGCTGGCCCGCATATTCCCACCGCGCATCCTGCCTTGGTCGATCAGCGGGATCGGCGCCCCTTTCACCGCCCAGGCCAGGGCTGGCCAGCGCGCCGCCAGATGCTCCAACGCCCAATAGAGTAACAGAAACACTGTCGTCGCCAGCAGCGTGTCGAGCAGCTTGGCATTGCCGGTCAGGGCGCGGCTGAGGCTGGAGCCGATGACAATGGCGATGACGATATCCAGCGGGCTCTGCCGGCTGAAGGCCCGCCGCCCCAACAGCCGGATCGCGGCGATTCCGTATGCCAGCACAATCACCGCGCGCAGGCTCATCTGCCACCAGAAAATCTGCGTCGCCCCGTTCCCCACCAACGCGTGCCAGGCCTGCATTTGTCCATATCCTTTCGCTAGAGCAATATGTGTTTAGGTTGACGCGCCAGCGTCAAAATAAACACATGAAATTGCTCTCTAAAACAAAATTTAGAGCATCAAGCTAAAAGCTTGATGCTCTAAAATCGCGGCGCGACCAAGCGGCGCCGTGAAGCAGCCTCCGCAGCGCTCTCATACGCGCCGGATCAGGGCAGGGGGTCGATATCCATCCAGGAGAGATGCCCGCCTTTGCCGGCGCCGGTATCCAGAAACACCGCCATCCCGCCCTTGCGCCCATGGCGGATATAAGGCCGCCCGTCGGTCGAGCGCTGGTCATGGCCGACATAAGCGGTGATGCCGGTGGGCAGATCATCCACCCAGCGCAGCAGCCGCTCCGGCTTGCCGCCGCTGCTGACCCGGCCACTGGTCTGGCCATAGAGCGCGCGCGCCCAGAGCGGCTCCGGCCGGCCAGCCGGGAAGGGGCCGGGGGGCTGCTCCAGCATCGCCGGATGAAACCCGCCATGCACGAAAAACAATTTTCCCGATTGCAGCCAGACCGGCGCGCGCAAAATCTCCTCGCGGGTGCGTTCCCGCAGCTCTTCGGGCAAAATCGCCATGGTTTTCGCCGTTGGCTCGCCGCGCACCCGATCCCCCCGCAGCGCCCGCCCGAGCTTGAAATCATGATTGCCGAGCAGGAACAGCCCGCGCCTTTCGTCCAAAATCTCGAACATGATCCGCAGCGCGCCAGGCGTATCCGGCCCGTCATCGACGAGATCGCCGAGCTGAATGATGAAACGATCCGTCTGCGCCGCCGCCGCGAAGGCACGGGAATCGCCATGCACATCGCCGACAATGCGCAGTCCGCGTCCGGAGGGGATCATCGCATGTACCAGCAAGGCGTTGAAATAAAAGGTAACATTACAACTCAAAGATGGGTTGTTCCGCGACCTCTGGCAAGGGCTTACGCTGGCTCCTCGCCTTTCAACCTCGCATAGGCGGCCAGCGCCTTGTCGCGCCCCTCCGCCGGCTTCACCAGCGGCTGCGGATAATTGCCTCCCAGCCGCACCCCGCACGCCGCCAAAATCTCTGCCGGCGCCTCCCATGGGGCGTGGATGAATTTATCCGGCAACTTACGCAGCTCCGGCACAAACCGGCGCACATAGGCGCCGTCGCCATCGAATTTCTGCCCCTGCAGCACCGGGTTGAACACCCGGAAATAGGGTGCTGCATCCGCGCCGCAGCCCGCCACCCATTGCCAGGAGGCGCCGTTCGCCGCCTCATCCGCCTCGCACAGCGTATCCCAGAACCAGGCCTCGCCCGCCTGCCAGGGGATCAGCAGATGCTTGACCAGATAGGAGGCGCAAATCATCCGCACCCGGTTATGCATCCAGCCGGTGATCCACAGCTCGCGCATCCCGGCATCGATAATGGGAATCCCGGTCTGGCCCGTCTGCCAGGCAATCAGCCTGTCGCGGTTCGCCTCCCAGGGGAAATCCTTGAACTCCTTGCGGATCGGCTCGCGGCGCAGATCCGGATGCTGCCAGAGCAGATTGATCGAGAATTCCCGCCAGAGCAGCTCCTTCAGGAAGGTTTCCACCCCCTTGCCAGCCCCCGCCGCCCGCGCCTGGTGCCAGACATAACGCGGCGAAATCTCACCAAAATGCGCATGCGGGGAGAGTTTCGAGGTGCCATGCCGGCCGGGTATGTCGCGGGCCGTGGCGTAATCCTGCACCGGCCCGGCCAGAAATGCCTGCAACCGCGCCTTCGCTCCCGCCTCGCCGGGCGTCCATTCCGCCCGCAGCCCGCCAGCCCAGTCCGGCCTGCTCGGCAGCAGCCCCCAATCGGCCAGATCCTCGCTCTCGATCTTCGGCCCGCGCAGGGCGCTGGGCGCCGGCAGCAGCGCCTCCGGCACCCCGGCCTCCTGGCAGGCTTTTGAGAAAGGCGTGTAGACGCCGTACATCCCGCCGGCCTTGGTGGTGATCCGCTCCGGGTGAAACAGCGAGGTGACGAGATGCCGGTGCAGCCCGCAATCCAGCGCCTTCAGCGCCGCATCCAGCTTGCGGTCCGCCGCGCGCCAGGCCGGCTCATAGGCACGCGCCACATGCACGGCACTCACCTTATGTGCCTTCACCAGCCCCGCGATGATCTCCACCGCATCGCCCCTGCGCAGCACCAGCTGCCCGCCGCGCGCGGCGATATCCGCCGCCAGCGCGGTCAGCGAATGATGCAGCCACCAGCGGCTCGCCCCGCCGGCGCGCTCATCGAGGATATAGAGCAGAATGACATCGCCCGCCGCGGCGGCGGCGTGCAGGGCCGGGTGATCGGCAAGGCGCAGATCGTTGCGAAACCAGACAAGCTTGGTCATGGAGATGAATATAAGCGCGCGAGGCGCTTACGCCACCTCGGCCAGCCGCCCCAGCTGCTCCAGCGCAAAAGAATAAAGCTGCTCCTGGCCCAGCATGAACACCCGCAGGCCGCGCGGAAACAGGCGGGCAATCGGCGCCTCGCGCACATCCAGCCCGCCGGTGAGAGCGCCGAAGGCGGGCAGGATCAGCCGGGTGCTGCCATCGGAGACGAAGCAGGGCCGCGAGACCCGCTTGGCCCGCGACTCGATGCTGGCTTTCGGGTGGAAATGCCCGGACAGCTCGATCTCCCGCAACCCCAGCTGGGCCTGCGCCTGGTGGCGGAACACGAACGGGCCTTCCCGGTGCTCGGCCACGCATTGCCCCGGCAGATCATGCGGGGTGGCGTCGTGATTGCCGGCGATCCAGATGATCTGCGCCTCCCGGCCGATCGCTTCCAGCCGGGCGCGGTCATCCTTGGAGAGCCGGGCATGGCCTTGCCTGTCATGGAAGCTGTCCCCGAGCGCGATCAGCCGGGACGGGCGGTAGAGCCGCACCAGCCTGGTCAGCCGCTCCAGCGTCGCCCTGGTATCGAACGGCGGCAGCAGCGCCCCGCGGGCGGCCAGCGAGGAGGATTTCTCGAAATGCAGGTCGGCGACGATCAGCACCCGCTTGGCGGGCCAGAAAGCGGCACCGGAGGGGTCGAGCATCAAACGTTCGTTGCGGAAATGAATCGGTGCGGCGGTCATGTATGGTCAAAGAGCATATTCTGTCCTTTCGGACCATGCATAAAATTTCCATGAACATTCCCGTCTTCGCTGGCCCCGTCTTCGCTGGCCTCGGCGATCAGCGCCTGCGTCTCGGCCAGCAGCAGTTCCTCGGCCTCGCCCTGCACATGCTCGCGGCCAATCTCCAGCAGCACCGGCACCGCCAAGGGCGAGACGCGGGAGAGCGCCATATGGGTGATCCGCCCTTTCGCCCGCGCCAGCAGGGCGGCGATGCGGGAGAGATCGATCAGCCCGTGCGCCGCATCCGCGCGGGTGGCGCGCAACAGAATATGGTCGGGCTGGTGGCGGCGCAGCACGTCGTAGATCAGATCCGAATTCACCGTCACCTGGCGGCGGTTTTTCTCGGCACCTGGGAGCTGGCGCGGGATCAGCCCGGCAATCACCGCCACCTGCCGGAAGGCGCGGCGCAGCAGCGAGCTGGTCTCCATCCATTCCTCCAGATCATCCCCCAGCAAATCCTCATGGAAAAGCTGCTCAATCTTCTCCGGCCGATGGGCGGACCACACCGCCAGCACATAATCGGAGGCGACAAAGCCGATCGGCGCAAACCCCGCCCGCTCCATCCGCTTGGTCAGCAGCAGCCCCAAAGTCTGGTGCGCATTGCGCCCCTCAAACGCATACACCACCATGAACCAGCGCCCGGCGCGCGGGAATGTCTCCACCAGCAAGCCGTTCGGGCCGGGCAGGCGGGAGCGGCGCTTCTGCAATGCCAGCCATTCCCGCACCTGTTCGGGAAATGCGCCCCAACAGGAAGGGTCATGCAGCATCGCCCGTACCCGTGCCGCCAGATTGGTGGTCAGCGGCAGCCTGGCCCCGGCATAGGCCGGCACTTTCGGCTCCTTGCCCGGCGCCTCCACCACCTCCGCCGCATTCTCCCGCAGTCGGATGAATTTCAGCACCCGTCCGGCAAACATGAAGCTGTCGCCTGGGGTGAGCTGATTGACGAAATATTCCTCCACCTCGCCAAGCGCCGCGCCAAACCCGCCACCGCGCCGCCCCAGCAGCCGGATCTTGATCATCGGCGCCTCGACGATGGTGCCGATATTCATCCGGAATTGCTGCACCACCCTGGCATTGGCCGGATAGAGAAACCCCTCCGAATCCCGGAATAATTTGCGATAGCGCTCATAGGCCGCCAGCGCGTAGCCGCCATCCTCGACAAAGCCGAGCACCGCATCGAAATCCGGGCGCGAAAGCGCCTCATAGGGCGCAGCGCTGACAACCTCGCGATAGAGATCATCCGGGTGAAATTTGCCCGCACAAGCCATGCCCAGAATATGCTGGGCCAGCACATCCAGCCCGCCGGGCCGGGGCGGATCGCCATCCAAAGCCGCCTCCGCCACACCCGCCATGGCTGCCTCGCATTCCAGCACCTCGAACCGGTTGGCCGCCACCAGCACGGCGCGGGAGGGCTCATCCAGCCGGTGATTGGCCCGGCCCAGACGTTGCAGCAGTCGGGACACACCTTTCGGCGCGCCGATCTGCAGCACCTGATCCACCCCGCCCCAATCGATGCCCAGATCCAGCGAGGAGGTGGCGATGACGCCGCGCAATCTCCCCTCCGCCATCGCCGCCTCCACCTTGCGGCGCTGGGCAATGTCCAAACTGCCATGATGAATGGCGATCGGCAGATTTTCCTCATTATGCCGCCAGATTTCCGCAAACAGCAGCTCCGCCTGGGCGCGGGTATTGACGAAGACGATGCTCATTTTCGCGAGGGCGATCTTTTGCAGCACCAGCTCCGCCGATTTCAGCCCCATATGGCCAGACCAGGGGATTTCCTTTTCCGGCAGCGCCAATGTTATCTCCGGCGCTGCCCCCGCCTCAGCCAGCACCAGCCTGGCCTCAGGACTGACAAACCGCCGCATCGCCTCAGGATGCGCCACCGTCGCCGAAAGCCCGACAATCCTAGTGGCAGACAATGCACGCAGCCGCGCGATGCACAAGGCAAGCTGATCCCCCCGCTTGGTTCCGGCCAGCGCATGGATCTCATCCACCACCACACAGGCCAGCTCGCCAAAATAGGCGGCACTATTCTCCTGCGAGAGCAGCAACAACAGCGATTCCGGTGTGGTGAGCAGAATATTCGGCGCCACTTCCTTCTGCCGCGCCCGCCGGTTAGCTGGCGTGTCGCCGCTGCGGGTCTCGATGGAGACGGACAAGCCCATCTCCGCCACCGGCATTTGCAGATTGCGGGCAATATCCGTCCCCAGCGCCTTCAGCGGGCTGACATAGAGCGTATGCAACCCCGTGCGCGGGCTTGCCGCCAGCGCAACCAGGCTCGGCAGAAACCCCGCCAGCGTCTTGCCCGCCCCGGTGGGGGCGATCAGCAGCGCATCCGCGCCTTCCTCGGCAGCCGCCAGCATCGCCGCCTGATGCGCGCGCAGGCCCCAGCCTTTCGCGGCGAACCATTTTTCAAATCGCTCTGGCAGAGAGGCCATGCGCCACCATATGGTGTTTTCATGCTTTGTTCCAACACCCCGCACCCGGAACGCTGGCTGAAGCCCACCCCGGCCGGGCTCTATTGCCTGCCGGGCGATTTTTATATCGACCCGCTGCGGGCCGTGCCGCGCGCCATCATCACCCACGGCCATTCGGACCATGCCCGCCCCGGCCATGACCATGTCCTCGCCACGCCGGAGACGCTGGCCATCATGCGCACCCGCATGGGCGCGGAGCGGGCAGGGGCCAGGCAGCAGGCTCTGCCCTATGGCGAACAGCTCCACATTAACGATGTTAACATAAAGCTTGTCCCCGCAGGACACGTGTTAGGCTCCGCCCAGATCGTGCTGGAACATGCCGGCAGCCGCGTCGTCGTCTCCGGCGATTACAAGCGCCAGCCAGACCCAACCTGCGCCCCGTTCGAGCCGGTGCGTTGCGATGTGTTCGTCACCGAAGCCACCTTCGGACTGCCGGTCTTCCGCCACCCCAACCCCGCCGGCGAGATTGAAAAACTCCTGCGCTCGCATGCGCTTTTTCCTGATCGCACGCATGTCATCGGCGCCTATTCGCTGGGCAAATCCCAGCGGCTGATCGCCATGCTGCGCCAGCAGGGGTTCGATGCGCCGATCTATCTGCACGGGGCGCATGCCAATCTCTGCGCGTTGTATGAGAGCCTCGGCGTGCCCTTGGGCGAATTACGCCCCGCCACTGTCGCCCAAAAAGCCCAGCTCAAGGGGGCGATGGTGCTGGCCCCACCCTCGGCGGTGGGCGAGCGCTGGGGGCGGCGGCTGGAAGACCCGGTGGTCGCCCAGGCCTCAGGCTGGATGCGCGTGCGCCAACGCGCCAAAGCCTCGGGCATCGAGCTGCCGCTGATCATCTCCGACCATGCCGATTGGGACGATCTGCTGGCCACCATCGCCGAGGTTCAGGCTCCGGAAATCTGGGTCACACACGGCGCCGAGGAAGCGCTGATCCGCGCCTGCGCCCTGCGCCAAATCCGCGCCCGCGCCCTCTCTTTGGTCGGGTACGGGGAGGAGGAGGGCGAATGAAAGCCTTCGCCGAACTCCTGGAGCGCCTGCTCTTCGCCCCCGGCCGCAACACCAAAATCGCCCTGCTGCGCGCCTATTTCGCCACGCGCCCAGACCCGGAGCGCGGCTATGCCCTGGCCGCCATCGCCGGCGCGCTGGATTTCCCCGGCGCAAAATCCGCGACGCTGAAGGAGCTGGCGGCGGCGCGCACAGATGCCGAGCTGTTTTCGCTGTCTTACGATTTCGTCGGCGACCTGGCCGAGACCATCGCGCTGATCTGGCCCACCCATGGCGACGACGCGCCGGACCTGCCCTCCATCGTCGAAGCGCTACGAAACGCCAAGAGAACCGAAATACCTGGCTTAATTGAAGGATGGCTGGACCGCTGCGATCCCTCAACCCGGTTGGCCCTCATCAAACTCCTCACTGGCGGCCTGCGCGTCGGCGCCTCGCTGCGCCTGGCCAAGCTGGCTCTGGCGGAGATGGGGCTGGTGGATGTGAATGAGATCGAGGAGATCTGGCACGGTCTCGCGCCCCCCTACACCAGCCTGTTCAGCTGGCTGGAGGGCAGGGGGCCGCGCCCCACGCCCGGCGAGGCGCCGGTCTTCCGCCCGGTGATGCTGGCGCATCCGGTGGAGGAAGAGGACATCGCCCGCACCGACTGGCGGGATTTCCGGGCGGAGCAGAAATATGACGGCATCCGGGTGCAGCTTGTCGCCACCCCGACCGGCAAGCGGCTCTATTCGCGCGCCGCCGAGGATATTTCCGCCGCCTTCCCGGAAATCCTGGAGGCCGCGGTTTTCCACGCCGTGCTGGATGGCGAGCTGCTGGTGATGCGCGACGGCGAAATCGCGCCTTTCTCGGATCTTCAACAGCGCCTCAACCGCAAGACCACCACTCCCGCCTTGCAGCAAAAATTCCCGGTCGGGATCATGCTCTATGATCTGCTGTTCGAGAACGCCGAGGATCTGCGCTCCTTCCCGTTTGATGCCCGCCGCGCCCGGCTGGAAGCCTGGTTCGCGGCCACCAGCCCGCCCGCCATGCAGCTCTCGCCTTTGATCAGCTTCGCCCACATGGACGAGCTGGCAGCCCTGCGCGAGGCGGCGCGGGCGGAGGCGAGCGAAGGGCTGATGCTCAAGCGCGGCGACGCCCCTTACGTCGCCGGGCGGCCGAAGGGGCTGTGGTGGAAATGGAAACGCGCCCCACTGAGCCTGGATGCGGTGCTGATGTACGCCCAGCGCGGCCACGGCAAACGCTCCTCCTTCTATTCGGATTACACGTTCGGCGTCTGGACCGAGGCGGGCGAGCTGGTGCCGGTGGCGAAGGCCTATTCCGGCTATACCGATGAGGAGCTGAATTTCATCGATAAATGGATCCGCTCCCATACCATCGCCCGCTTTGGCCCGGTGCGGGAGGTGGAGAAAAAGCTGGTCTTCGAGCTGGGGTTCGATGCCGCCCAGCTCTCCACCCGGCATAAATCCGGCATCGCGCTGCGCTTCCCGCGCATATTGCGCCTGCGCACGGACAAGCCGGCTGAGGAGGCGGACCGGCTGGAGAGCCTGCGCAAACTCATTTAGCCCCGTCCGCGCATTTGGAGGGCTCATATATTGTCATCCACCCCGCCCGAGCCCAGATCCATGAGGGGCTTTTCAACCGCCAGCGGGATGTGATGATAAATCCAGGGACGAAGACAAACCGCGTGCGGTTGGGTATCTGGCCGCTACAGGCTCTGAATTTTTTCATGGCCGACATGCAGGCCGGAATCGGGCCATTCCTGAGCGTCTTCCTGCTCGCGCATCACTGGACAAGCGGGCCGATCGGCACGGTGATGACCCTTGGCGGTCTCGCGGGGATGGTGATGACGGCGCCGGCCGGTGCGTTGGTCGATGCGACGCACCGCAAGCGACTCTTGATCGTCCTCACCGGCATCTGCACCGTCGCCGCCTCCAGCCTTATTCTTCTCTCGCAGGAATTTTGGATGATTGCCGCCTCGCAGGTGGCAACGGCGATCGCCGGGGCGGCGATCGGTCCGGCGGTCGCCGGGCTGACCCTCGGCATCGTGCATCAAAGCGGCTTTCCTCAACAAAATGCCCGCAACCAGGCATTCAATCATGCGGGGAACATGGTCGGCGCGGGCCTGTCTGGTTTGCTGGGCTGGCTCTACGGGTTTCCCGCCGTTCTCGCTTTGGCGGGCGCGTTTGGCGTGTTGTCGATCATTTCAGTGTTGATGATCCCCGCCAGGGCGATCGACCATGAGGCCGCCCGGGGGCTGACCAGCGCAACCGGCCGCGACGGCCATGCAAGCGGCCTGCAAGTTCTGTTGCGGACGAAGCCGCTCTTGATTCTGGCGGCATCGCTCGCCTGCTTCCATTTGGGCAACGCCGCGATGTTGCCGCTTTACGGGCTTGCGGTGGTTGGCGCCAAGCAGGGAAACCCGACGATCTTCGTGGCGCAGACGGTCGTCGTCGCGCAGGCGGTCATGATCCTCGCCTCGATCTTCGCCATGCGGCTGGTGGATAAACGCGGATATTGGCTTTTGCTGCTGATCTCATTTGTCTCTTTACCAATTCGGGATGCAGACACGAAAGTGCATTTTACGCACGCTAGCCGTGAACGAATAAGGAACACCTGAAGTCCCGTTTACCTGCCTATGCCGTAATTTCGTAGCTTTGTTTGAGCAGATCGTAGACCGGCTGAATGAGCGCTTCCTCGCCTTTTTGAAAACATTCAAAGAGATCATAGCGGGAGAGAATGCTGACCGGTTGGCGTTCGGCGACACCGCATTCGATGTTTAGGTAGCTGGACAAGACCTCCCTTGATCGTTGGTCTAAGAACTTACCAGTGATTATCTGCTGCTCCCGACACAGCCGGGGCATGTCGGCGAGGAAGGAGCTACCGTCTTCGGGCATCTCAACCAATCTGAGCGGAAAACCATCACGCAGAGCGAACCATTGCAACGCAGCTTTTTCGAAGCTGACGTTTGTAAAGCCGGCATACTGTGGATCGCCCTTGCGGGCAGTGTCGTTCTCATCCGAGTATTTTCCTCGGAAGGTGAGGTCCTGGAACGCGCCTTCGAAGCGGCAATTCACAAAGCCGCTGCATCCGAAATCCACCCCGCTCAGCTTTTTGAACACGAATGAACAGCCAACAAAATGCGGATCGCCGATACTCGTCTTCGTCAGCTTCACATTCTCGAAGTGGCAATTCACGTAGCGGGACTGGTACTCGCCTCTCTTGCTTGTGTTCCAGTCAAACCCAATCGCTCCCATTGTCCATTCGCAGCGATAGAACCGGCAATTGGTAAAGGTGCTGCCATAGTCACCGAAATCATTCATATCGGTGTAATCGAAGACGCAGTCTTGGAAGACTGAATGTTCGGAGATCGTTTCAGCCAAAATTCCTGCCGTGAAGTCGCAGCCTTTGAGCACAGCATGCCTCAACTTCGCCTTACGTCGCGCTCCTGGCAGACAAAGCCGGAATCCCCGAAAATCAAACAAGCCATCTTCGGTCTTGCCGAAGGGCTGGGTCTTGAGGGCCTCGTCAGGATCGATTCCAGCCCAACGTTCGCGCCAGGCGGTGAACTGCTTGGCGGTGTATCGCTTCGGTGGTCTGGATGCGGAAAATTCGGTCATGATGCCTATGGCAGAAAAATGTCGTCAATGATCGGGATATCGGGTTCCTCTGGCGTGATGACGGTATCCGGCGGTCCTTGCGGCGAAGCCGGGGCAATTTTGGGCGGCGGCATTGGTGGCTGGGGATCAATTGTCTTGCCGCTGGTGTCCAGATGCATCAGATCGTCACCGTATTTCAGCCGGTGCGCCTGAAGTTGCTCCTGGGTGGTCATGTCGTACTGGTCGCCAGTGTCCTTATCGATGAAGTCTGGCCCCTTGTTGGGCTTGCCGGTGACCCGCTCTCCTATGTCTGGATCTTTTCTGACATTTTCCCGAGCCTCTTTGTCGATCTGACTCCCCCGGAACCGCGCTCGCGCGTTCGGGTCTTTCTCGATCGCTTTCAATTGCCGTGGGCTATACACGTTTTTATCCGGCCCCTGGTCGATTTTCCGGGCCGCATTGGTGGTGTGATCCTGTAAACGCCGAAAGACCTGCTCGCGCGTCAGGGGCGGGTTTTGGGGCGTGGTCGTATCCGATACCAGCGTGACAGAAGGTGCCCCCGCGCCACCACCGCCCCCCGCGCCGCTGCCGGTCTCCCCGATCAGAACGGTTGGGCTGCCAAGGACGATGACACCGCCATGAGAGGTCTGGTCGCCCATGCGGGCGGCTGGCAGGCCGTTGATGAAGACCCCGGACGATCCCTTGATGATGGTTGCGGGCGGCCCGACGCACGTGGCGGTATCCGTCACCCTGGCGGCGGGCAACCCGCCGATCAGAACATTGGGTGATCCGGCAACAATCGCCCCGCCGACATGTGGCACCGGTCCGTCGCTGGCCGGGCAGATGTGCATATCGGTAATTCGCGCAGCGGGTTTGCCTTCGGCCATGAGGTAACACTACTGAACAGAGCCAGACTGGCAAGGCAACAATGTAGATTATGCCCGTTCGTCCGTGAAATGAGGATTTATCGGACACGTGCCAAACCGTCCGGCAATTTGACATTCTGATGAGATCACGGACAAATCTATTTTCGGATAAGAAAACGGACAAATGTTTCCTATCCGTTCATGTCTGGCGTGCGTAAAATGCACTTTCGTGTCTGCACCCCAATCCGTGGGATCGTCGCCGCGCATCTCATCGTCGCCTGGGGCGTTTACCCGGTGCAGATTCTGGATGGGATCGGCGCCGGCCTGCAAAGCGTCGCGGTACCTGGCCTGGTCGCGCGCATCCTCAATGGCACCGGCCGGGTGAATGTCGGCCAGGGGGCGGTGATGACGGTTCAAGGCGTCGGCGCCGCATTGAGCCCGGCGCTCGGCGGGTGGATCGCGGAGGGGCTCGGATATCCGACGATGTTTACGATATTAGGAGGGTTCGCGTTGGTCTCACTGGCGCTCTGGATCGGCTTCGCCAGCCAGCTCAGGCCCGCTTGCGACCGCATTGCCGACGCCTGAGCGCGCGGGCTCGTCCCATAATCGTGACGGCGTATAGCCCATTTTCCGCCATTTACTGGCTTGATTATGCGTTTGCGTGGGAGTGGTCCGGCGCGAATTCATGGAGTCTGTCTTGAAGCGTCTCATTTTCGTATTTCCCCTGCTCGCCATCATCGGGTCTTCACCGGCCTTAGCCGCGGGCTGTGTGTCCGGCGCGGCCGTGGGGGCGGTTGCCGGTCACTATGCCGGCCATCATGCCGTGCTTGGCGCGGTCGGGGGCTGCATCGCGGGTCATGAGCTGAAGAAGCGCCAGAAGAGGCAGGCGCAGGAGCAGCAAATACAGCGCCAGCAGCAAGGCAATTTTTGAACGTCGCCGCATCGGCGGCGCCTGAATTGGGCGCCGCCGGCGGGCGATTATGATGTGACCAGGGGCCGGAAAACATATAGGCTGGAGCCAAAGCCTGGAGGAAGCCATGCGAGGCGCGCCGACGCACGAGGTGCTGAACCAGCCCCCGCCCTTGGAGGATTTCAACGCCTGGACAAAAGATGCGGCGCTGTGCCAGGCCGTGAAAACCTATGGCGGCGGCTGGGCGGCGCCACGGCTTTGCGCCTGCGGCTGGCATGTGGGGTCGGCCCGGGTGCTGGAGCTGGCCCGGCAGGCCAACCGCTTCACGCCGGAATTACGGACCCATGACCGTTACGGGCACCGGATTGACGAGCTGGCCTTCCACCCCGCCTGGCATGAGCTGATGGCCATGGTGCGGGCGGATGAGGTGCATGCCCTGGGCTGGACCGATCAGCGCCCCGGCGCCCATGTGGCGCGTGCGGCGCTGTCTTATCTCTGGGCGCAGGGCGAGGCCGGGGTCGGGTGCCCGGCGGCGATGACATTTGCCGCCCTGGCCGCTTTGCGCCATGCCCCGGATCTGCTGGCCCGGTTTCAGCCGGGTATCTTGTCTCCCGGCTACGATCCCCGCCCCCTGCCGCCGGCGCAGAAAGCGGCCCTGACCGTGGCCATGGCGATGACGGAGAAACAAGGCGGCTCCGATCTGCGCCAGGTACAGACGCTTGCCACCCATCAGGGCGGGGATATTTACGAGCTGACCGGGCATAAATGGTTCTTCTCCGTGCCGGTGGCGGATCTGTTCCTGACCCTGGCGCGCACCCCGGCCGGGCCGACCTGCTTTCTGGCCCAAGGCTGGCGTGATGAGGGCGGGCGCAATTTCCTGGCCCTGCAAAGATTAAAGGATAAATGCGGCAACCGCTCCAATGCCTCGGCGGAGGTCGAGTTCCGGGGGCTGGAAGCGAGGATTGTCGGCGCCGAGGGGCGCGGCATCGCGACCATCCTCGACATGGCGCATCTGACCCGGCTAGAATGCGCGCTGGGCAGCGCCGGGCAGATGCGCCAGGCGGTGCGGCTGGCGGCGCACCACGCGGCGCATCGCCGCGCCTTTGGGGCTGATCTCGCCGCCCAGCCGGCGATGGCGAATGTGCTGGCGGATCTGGCGCTGGAGGCGGAGGCGGCGATGTGGCTGGCAATGCGGGCCGCCGCGGCACTGGATGAAGCCGGCCGGGACGAAAGCGAGCAGATACTGGCCCGGTGTCTGGCGCCGATCGCCAAATATTTCATCTGTAAACGCGCCCCGATGGTGGTGGCGGAGGCGCTGGAATGCCATGGCGGCAATGGCTTTATCGAGGAGCATGACATCGCCCGGCTCTACCGGGACGCGCCGCTGAACGGGCTGTGGGAGGGCTCGGGCAATGTCATCTGCCTGGATGTGTTGCGCGCCCTCTCTCGCCAACCGGAGGGGCTGGCGCTGCTGCGCGCTGAAATCGGCAAGGCCAAGGGCGCCAGCAAGGCGCTGGATGCCTGGCTCGCCGCGCCGCTGCCGGCCTTTGAGCCGCGCCATGCAAGGCGTTTGACCGAGCAGCTTGCCCTGGCCTTGGCCGCCAGCCTGCTGCTGCGCCATGCTCCCGGCTTCATGGCGGATGCCTACTGCGCCACCCGGCTTGGCCAGGATGGCGGGCAGGCGCTGGGCACCTTGCCGGCTGGGGTCGATTTCACCCCGATCATCCAGCGCCTGTCGGGGTGAGGGGGCTTCAGGTCACGTCCGCGAGCGCGAAGCTGCCGCCCTGGAAACGCCAGCCCGGATCCTGCCCACGCAGAATCTCCTCGGCATAATCCTCGGCATTCTGCTTGGGCGCATAGCCCAGCGCGGCGGCTTCGGCATTGTCCCACCAGGAGCGGCTATTGGCGGAGACGCCCCAGACCGTCAGGCAGCCTACATCCGGCACGGTGGCGGCGCGCCAGATGAGATCCTCCAGATCGTCATAGCCCAGCCAGGTGGAGAGATGGCGCGGCTCGGTCGGCCGCTCGATGGCGCTGCCGATCCGCAGCGAGACCGTCTCGATCCCGAACTTGTCGAAATAAAGCTGCCCCATCGCCTCGCCCCAGACCTTGGAGAGGCCGTAATTGCCGTCCGGGCGGACCTTGTCGGCGAGGCTCAAACGTTGCCCGGCCGGGTACATGCCGATCGTGTGGTTGGAGGAGGCGAAGACGATCCGCTTCACCCGATGCCGCCGCGCCCCCTCATAGAGGCGCTGCAGCGCGACCAGATTATTCTGGATGATCTCCGCCAGCGGCTTCTCGACCGAGCTGCCGGCGAGATGGATCACCGCGTCAGCCCCCGCCAGCGCCGCATCGACCACCGCATCCTCGCGCAGATCGCCGCCCAGCACCCGTTCCTCGGGCGAGACCGGCTCCGGCAGGCGATGCCCGGCGGCGGTGAGCACCGCCCCCCTGGCGATCAAACGCGGGCGCAGCACCAGGCCCAGCGCGCCGCCGGCCCCGGTGAGGGTGAGTTTGGGCCCGGCCATCAGTGCGCCGCCGATTTCTTGGAGCGCCCGACGATCTGGGTGGGATCGACGAAGCGCAGCGCGATGATCAGGCAGACCAGGCTGGTGACCATATAGATCACCGCCATCGCGTCGATCGTCTGGTTGGCGCGCATGCCGGCCGCGAACACCGAGTAATAGAGTGCCACGACCAGCGTCTGGTTGCCCGGCCCGGCGGTGAGGAAGGTGAGCTCGAACAGGCCGATGGTGCGCACCAGCACCAGCACCAGCGCCGCCAGGATGCCGGGCAGCAGCAGCGGCACCATCACGCTGCGGAACAGCGCCCAGGTCCCGGCGCCGAACACCCGCGCCGCCGCCTCCACCCTGGGGTCGATCTGCTCGATGAAGGGCACCAGGATGAAGATCACGAAGGGCACGCTCGGCATCAGATTGGCCAGAATGACGCCGGTGAGGGTGCCGCCGAGGCCGAACTGATACAGCACCGAGGCGAGCGGAATGCCGTAGGTGAAGGGCGGGATGATCAGCGGCAGCACGAACAGCAGCATCACCAGCTTCTTGCCGGGGAAGTCCCGCCGCGCCAGCGCGTAGGCCGCCGGCACGCCGAGCAGGGCGGAGCCGATCAGCACCGCGCCGGCCACTTCCAGCGTCACCACCAGCACGCCGCCGAGCTGGAAGCTGCTCCAGGATTCGCTGTACCAGCTGGTGGTGAAACCGTTTGGCAGCCAGGTGGCGAACCAGGAGGTGCCGAGACTGTCTACCACCACGCTGAGGATGATGCCGGTCAGGTTGATGATGAAGAAGCCCACCAGCGCCCAGATGGCGATGCGCCAGAGCTTGCCCGCGATCTCGCTTTCGATTTTCATGTGTTTCACCCTTTGCCGCCCGCCGCCGGGCCGCGATAGAGAGCCGCGCTGGCCTTCATCACGATGGCGACGACGATGATCTGCACCAGCCCCATGATGATGGCGATGGCCGAGCCCATCGAATAATCATATTGTTCATAGGCCGCGTGATAGGCGGCGATGGCGATGACGCGCGTCGGACCGGAGGGGGAGCCGACCAGAACCGCCGAGGGAAACACCGAGAAAGCCTGCACGAAGGCCAGGCAGAAGGTGATCGCCAGGCCAGCTCCCAGCAGCGGCAGCAGAATATGCCGGAAGCGCGCCGCCGGCCCCGCCCCCAGCATCGAGGCCGCCTGTTCCAGCGACGGATCGATGCCGCTGACATAAGACAGGATCAGCATGAAGCAGAAGGGAAAGCCGCTGACGATCTGCGAGAGAAACACGCCGGTGAAATTATGCACCAGCCGCACCGGCGCATCGATGACATGCAGCGTCATCAGAATCCGGTTGAACCAGCCGAGCGGCCCATAGAAATTCAGCATGCCCTGCGCGGTGAGCACCGTCCCCAGCGTCACCGGAATGATGAGGATGGTGGTGAGCAGACGCTGCTTGCGCAGATGCCGCACCCGCAGCGCGATCGGCACCGAAAGCGCGATATTCACCAGCGTCACCGGCACCGCCAGCTCCAGCGTGGTGAAGATGGTGCCATAGACGTAAGGATCGCTGAAAAAGGCGATGTAGTTGCCAAAGCCGAACACGCCGTTGGCGTTCATCGGGTGCAGGGACAGCCAGAACCCATACAGAGCCGGATAGACGAACAGCGCCAGAACGAACAGCAAGGCCGGCAGCAGCAGCAGCGTCGTCACATCCAGCCCGCGGCGGGCCAGGCGCTGGGCCAGGCTCACACGGTCAGGCGCGGAAGGCGGAGAGAGGGGCACGCTTTCCATGGCCGCACTCATGCCGCCCTCGCGGGATAGACCAGCACACGCTCCGCCGGCGCGCCCAGGCGCAGCGCCTCGCCCGGCTGCACCGGGATATCGGAGCGGAACCAAAGCTCCATGCCGTCCTGGGTGCGGGCCAGGCCGTAGAAATCCCGGCCGCGATATTCAGCGGAAATCACCGAGGCGGCAATCGGCCCGTCATTGGAGGGGGTCAGATCCTCCGGGCGCAGGGCGGCGATCACATCGCGGCCATTGCCGGGCTCGACCGCCAGCCCGGCGATGCGCGCTTCTCCCACCCGCATGCTCAGCCGGCCATTTTCTTCCGTCTCCGCCTCGGCCTTCAGCAGATTGCGATAGCCCATGAACTCGGCGACATCGGCATGCGCCGGGCGGGCATAAAGCTCCTGCGGCGTGCCGACCTGACGCACCTCGCCATCGCGCAGCACCACAATGCGGTCGGCGAGCGACAGCGCCTCGTCCTGGTCATGCGTCACATAGATGGTGGAGCAGCCGATCATGTTGTGGATGCGCCGGATTTCCGCGCGCATTTCAAGACGCAGCTTGGCGTCGAGATTGGAAAGCGGTTCATCCATCAGCACCAGCGGCGGTTCGACGACGATGGCGCGGGCGATCGCGACACGCTGCTGCTGGCCGCCCGAAATCTGTCCGGGCAGCTTATCCGCCTGCTTGGTCAGGCGCACCAGCGCCAGCGCCTCCTCGACCTTGGCGTCGATCACCGCTTGCGGCTTTTTCTGCATGCGCAGGCCAAAGCCGATATTCTTGCGCAGCGACATATGCGGAAACAGCGCATAATTCTGAAACACCATGCCAAAGCCGCGATCTTCCGGCTTCAGATGGTCGATGCGGTTGTCATCCACCCAGATGCTGCCGCCGGTGAGCGGCAGCAATCCGGCGAGGCAGTTCAGGGCCGTCGACTTGCCGCACCCGGAAGGCCCCAGCAGGGCGATGAACTCGCCGCGCTTGATGGTGAGGGAAATATCCTTGAGCGCGTTCAGCCCGCCAAAGTCGCGGCGCATGCGCTCAAGCCTCAGTTCCCGGAAATTCTTCGCGGAAATCGTCATAACCCTTGAACTCCTCGTTGATCTTTTATCAGGACGCGGTGATCACGCCGATCTGCTGGTCCCAGCGGCCGAGCGCATAGACCAGATCGTCCGCGTTCAGCGGCATGTAGGTGGGCGCGCTGGCGATCATCTGATCGTACCAGGGACGGCCGAATTTCGCGATCACATCCTGGCTCTTCTGCGGCGCCATCGAAAGCGGCACATTCTTCACCGCCGGGCCGGGATAGAAATAGCCCTCGTCATAGGTCACCGCCTGCTGCGCCGGCTGCAGCATGAAATTCATCAGATCCAGCACCACGGCCAGTTTTTCCGGCTTGATGCCCTTCGGCACCGCCATGTACTGGGCGTCGCAGACGATGATCTGATTGTCGAACTTCGCGACCTCGACCGAGGCCGGAACCACGCCCAGGGCGCGCGGGTTGATGTCCCAGCCGGTCTGGGTCGGCGTCATCGCGCGCAGGCCCGAGCCCAGCTCCTGCATCACGGTGCCGGTGCCGGAGGGGTAATATTCGATGGTCTTGCCCAGCTCCGCCATGAAGGCCCAGGTCTTGTCCCAGCCCTTGCGCGGGTCACGCGGGTTGGAATCGCCCAGCAGATAGGGCAGGCCCATCATGAAGATACGCGCCGGGCCGGAATTCTCGGGCCGGGCATAGATGAATTTCTTCGGATTCGCCTTGGCCCAGGCGAGCACCTCGGCGGTGGTGGTGGGCACCTGCTTGACCATCGCCGGGTTATATTCGATCAGCGGCCCGGCGGGGCAGAACACCACCTCCAGCGCATGGTCCTGGGCGAAATTCTGCATCTGCAGCGCGTGCGGCTGATAGATCGCCGACGGGTTGGGCAGCGCGCTGGCGTAATTGGGGAAAAGCGGGGTCCAGATGCCCTGCTTCAGACCGGCGGAGAGCGCGTCCACGCCGGTCAGCACCAGGTCGATATCCAGCCGCCCAGCCTGCTGCTCGGCATGCAGCTTGCCCGGCAATTCCGGCGCCGGCGCCTTGCTGTATTCGATGTGCGAAACCAGATGCGGTTTCTGCTTCACATACGCGTCGAAAGCCGGGCGGGTGAGGGCCAGCGTGCCGGCCACATCGACGATGCTGAGGCTCACCGGCGAGGACGGCAAGGCCGGCGCCGCGGCGCGCGCCACGCCGCTCAACCCAGCCGCCGCCATGCCACCCAAAACCGTTCTGCGCGAGACTTTTTCTGTTATCATGTTCCGTTTCCCATTTGCCCAGTTGCGTGGGCTTATTGCGACTCCGCCACGCGGCGCGCGGCCGTGGCGCATAAAAGGCCAGCCTCAAAAATATGTCAACTCATTTTACGACTAAACAAATTTCGGTGGACCGCGAAAAATGCTTTGAAAAACTCAGGAATAAGCGAGGCCGGAAAAAGTCTGTAAAGCAAGAGATAATTATAATTGACATATTTTAGTCGGCTTTGTACGTCATCAAGGCGCGAATTCCGCGTGAAAGCAAAAACAATGCTGGGAGCATGTTCATGATTACCCGAGATTTGTCATACAAATTTACCAAATTGCGCGCTGTGTTGCTGGGAGGGCTCGGCCTTGCCGCGATTTCAGCCGGCGCCGCCCAGGCCTATACATGGCAGGACTGGATGAACCAGAAAACCATGACCGGGAACTGGAATGGCGGGCGCACCCGGCTTGCCGCTGACGGGATTGATTTCACCGCCGGCTATGTCGGCGAACTAGCGAGCAGCGCCTCCGGCGGCAAGCGCCAGGGCAGCGATGTCGCCTCGCAATTTTATTACGGGTTCAAGGCGGATCTCGGCAAGCTCGCCGGGCTGAACGGCACCACGCTGACGGTCGGCTTCAACAGCCGCGTCGGGCGCAACACCTCGGCCGACTATACCGGCAACAAGCTCGCGGTGCAGGAGGTTTACGGCGCCGGCGAGACGACACGCATCGTCGAGGTCAGCCTCACCCAGAAGCTGTTCCACGACCAGGTCGAGCTCAAGGGCGGCTTCTACCCGATGGGCAATGATTTCGCCGGCATCGCCTATGGCTGCGACTTCCAGAATGTCGGCTTCTGCGCCCACCCGCAAAATCTGCCGAATTCCTCGGGCTGGTCCGATAACCCGACCGGCAAATGGGGCGGTCGCGTCAAGCTGAACTTCACCCCGGACGCCTATCTCGAAGCCGGAATCTATGACGTCAATCCAACCTACGGCAATACTGGCAACGGGTTGAAAATGTCCACCTCCGGCTCCACCGGGGCGCTGATCCCCGTTGAGGCGGCCTACAAGACCCATTTCGGCGGCCTGCCCGGCGAATATAAAATTGGCGCTTATTACGATACCAGCGATGCCGCGTCGGTCACCAACGCCTCGGACATCCAGAATGGGCGCTATGGGTTTTACGCGATCGGCGACCAGATGCTGATGAGCTTTGGCGGACCCAAGCGCGGGCTGATCGCCATCGCGATGGTCTCCTATTCCGACCCCAGCACCGCCTTGTTCCAGGGCTCGGTTCTCGGCGGGCTGGAAGCGCGCGGCCCCTTCGCGGCGCGGCCGAACGATTACATCAATGTCGGCTATGTGCGGGCCATCATCAATCATCGCGCGATCGACGCGAAGGAAGCCGCCTCGCACGGAACGCTGACGGATCTGTCCACGGGCGAGGGCGTGATCGAAGCCGGTTACGGGTTTCAGGCGGCGCCGTGGTGGATCATCCATCCCAACGTGCAATATGTGATGGATCCCGGCACCTTCTCCTACAAACATTACGCCAATGCCTGGGTGTTTGGGCTGGAGACCAAGCTGACCTTCTGACCAGACGCGGCATCGCCGCGCGATATGGGTTCAGATCGAAGCGTCTAATTCGATCTGAACCGATCAGGCTCTAGAGCAATATGTGTTTAGGTTGACGCGCCAGCGTCAAAATAAACACATGAAATTGCTCGCTAAAACAAAATTTAGAGCATCAAGCTAAAAGCTTGATGCTCTAAATCGCCAGATAAACCGCCTCCAGACTGGCGCCAACCAGCACCGCCAGCGTCAACAGCGCCCCTGCCGCGCGGCTTTTATTTGGCGCGGGCAGGCGCATCCCGATCGCATGCGCCACCCGTGCCGCCACCAGCACCCAGCCGGCCTTCACCACCAGCCCGGACGGCGCCCCGCCATAGAGATCTCCCGCCAGCAGCAGCAAGGTCAGCGGCACATATTCGGCGAAATTCGCATGGGTGCGCACGGCCACCAGCAAAGCCTTATGCTCCGGCCCGCCCGTTCCCAGCACCACCCTCGCCTTGAAACGCTGAGAAAACACATTCACCGTGAGCAGCGCGAACAGCCCGCCCAGCACCCCGGCACAGGCCAACAGCCCGTGAAACCCTTCCATCTTCACCTCCAATTCTGCAAAAACCTTATAAAATTTCGTGAAATTCCGCCACATTGGCACGGGCAGCGTCTATATTAACGATATTGCTGAGGAGGACGCGACATGGCGAAGCTCGACCCGCACACCCCATCCGGCCCCGCCTTCATGGGCGCCAATTTCGATCCAGAAGCCGCGATGCGGCAATTCCAGGCCCGCACCGCCAATTTGCTGCAGGCGCAGGAGCGCTTGTTCCAGGGGCTGGGGGCGGCCATGCGCGCGCAGCTGCGATTCAGCCAGGAATATCTGGCCAGCCGGATGACGCTGATGCAGTGGAACCAGCTCGACCCCACCCATGTCTCGGAGCTGGTGCAGCGCGATATTGAACAGGCCCAGGCGCTGGCGAAGGAAATCTCGGACGAGCTGCGCGAGAGCTTCACCGAGGCGGGGGCCTTGCTGCGCACCATCCCGGCCCCGCGCAAAGCCGCCGAGCCGACCTCGCCGGAGCCGGCGCGGGAGGTGCACGAGACCTCCACCTCCAAGGCCCGGACGGCCGAGTTGGCGACAACCGCGCCGAAAACCCATGTGACCAAACCCACGGCGGCCCGTCCGCCAGCGCCGGTGACGCGGGACGAGGACATGCCCGCCCCGGCGGCGAAAGCCCGCCTTGCGCCGCGCCCGGTCAGCCGGACGCGAAACAAGCCGAGCGCTTAGAGTAAGATGTGTTGAGGTTGACGCGGTAGCGTCAGGAAAAACACATAAAATTCCTCGCCAAAACAAAAGTTGGAGCATCAAGCTAAACGCTTGACGCTCTAACCCGATTCAGCCGGTGGTCTTCGCGGCGGGCTTTTTGGCTGCCGGTTTTTTGGCCGGCGCTGCCTTGGCCGCTGGTTTTTTCGTAGCGGGCTTTTTCGCGGCATTCTTGGCAGAACTCGTCTTGGCCGCGCCCTTGGCGGGGGCGGCTTTCGCGGCCGGTGCCGTCTTCGCGGCGGCGGCCTTCTTCGCCGGCGCCTTCGCCCCCTTCTTGCCGCGTGGTGCCAGCGTCTTGCCCTTCTCGGCCAGCAGCGCCACCGCCTCATCCAGCGTCACCGCGCCCATCTCCACCCCGCGCGGCAGATTGGCGACGACATTGCCCCATTGCGCATACGGCCCAAACCGGCCCTTGCGCACCAGCACCTCCGCCCCATCCTTCGGATGCGCGCCGATGCTCTTGATGCTGTCCTGCTTCTTGGCGATCAGCTCCATCGCCCGGTTCAGCCCCATATGCAGAACGCTGTCATCGCGATCCATCGAGGCAAACAAGGCGCCCATTTTCACATATGGCCCGAAGCGGCCGATATTCGCCTCGATCTTCTGCCCGGTCTCCGGATGCAGCCCGATCAGGCGCGGCAGCGCCAGCAGCCCCAACGCCTCGTCCAGCGTCAGCGTCGCCCCTTCCATGCCGCGCGCCAGCGAGGCGCGTTTGGGCTTGGCTTTCTTGTCCTCCGGGTCCGGCTCGCCCTGCTGCACATAGAGCCCGTAGGGGCCACGGCGCAGGGTGATATCCTCCTTGGTCTCCGGATGCTGGCCCAGCAGGCGCATGCCGTCCTTCAGCGCATCCGTCTCGTCATCCCCGCCTTCCACCGCGAGTTTGCGGGTATATTGGCAGGTCGGGTAATTCGAGCAGCCGATAAAGCTGCCAAACCGTCCCAGCTTCAGCCCCAGCCGGCCATCGCCGCAGGCCGGGCACAGGCGCGGATCCGTGCCATCCTCGCGGGTGGGGAAGAAATGCGGGCCGAGATCGGCATCCAGCGCGTCGATCACGTCCGAGATTTTCAGATCCTTGGTCTGCGCCACCGCGGCCGAGAAATCGTCCCAGAAGGCGCGCAGCACCGCGCGCCAATCCTCATTGCCCTCGGCGATCTGGTCGAGCTGCTCCTCCAGATTGGCGGTGAAGCCGGTATCGACATAGCGGGCGAAGAAGCTGGTGAGAAAGGCGGTGACCAGCCGGCCGCGATCCTCGGGGATGAAGCGCCGCGCCTCCAGCTTCACATAATTGCGGTCGCGCAGCACCGAGAGGATGGAGGCATAGGTGGAGGGCCGGCCGATGCCCAGCTCTTCCATCTTCTTCACCAGGCTGGCCTCGGAGAAGCGCGGCGGCGGCTGAGTGAAATGCTGGCTGGCGGTCACGTCGCGGGTCTTTGCCGGGTCGCCCTTGGCGATCGGCGGCAGGATGCGGCTATCCTCATCCTGATCGGAAGGATCGTCCTGGTCTTCCTTGTAGAGCTTCAGGAAACCGTCGAAGGCCAGCACCGAGCCGGTGGCGCGCAGCGTCTGGCCCGCACCGTCGGTGAGGTCCACCGCCGTCTGGTCCAGCTCGGCGGGCGACATCTGGCAGGCCAGAGCGCGCTTATAGATCAGCTCATAGAGCTTCGCCTGCTCGGCATTGAGCATCCGCGCGACTTTTTCCGGCTTCAGCGCAATATCGGTCGGGCGGATCGCCTCATGCGCTTCCTGGGCGTTCTTGGCCTTGCTCTGATAGATGCGCGGCGCGACCGGCAGATAGGCCTCGCCGAATTCGGCCTGGATCTGCTTGCGCATGGAGGACACCGCCTCCTGTGCCAGCTGCACGCCATCGGTTCGCATATAGGTGATCAGACCCACCGTATCGCCGCCGATCTCGACGCCCTCATAAAGCTGCTGGGCCAGGCGCATGGTCTGCTGGGAGGAGAAGCCGAGCTTTCGGCTGGCCTCTTGCTGCAGCGTGGAGGTGATGAAGGGCGGCGGCGGCGAGCGACGGGTGCGCTTTTTCTCGACATTGGCCACGTTGAAGGTCCCGGCCTTCACCGCCGCCTCGGCGGCACGGGCCGAAACCTCGTTATTCAGGTCGAACTGCTCCAGCTTCTTGCCCTGATAATGGGTCAGCCGGGCAGGGTAGGGGGCGCCGGTCGGGGTCAGCATGGAAGCCTCCACCGTCCAGTATTCCCGCGCCTTGAACACCTCGATCTCGGCTTCGCGCTCGCAGATCAGCCGCAGCGCCACGGATTGCACCCGCCCGGCCGAGCGGCTGCCCGGCAGCTTGCGCCAGAGCACCGGCGAGAGGGTGAAGCCGACCAGATAATCCAGCGCCCGGCGGGCGAGGTAAGCCTCGATCAGCGGGGTATCGAGATCGCGCGGATGCGCCATCGCGTGCTTGACGGCGGTTTTGGTGATCTCGTTGAAGGTGACACGGCGGACATTCACGCCCTTCAGCGCGTTGCGTTCCGCCAAAGCGGTCTGCACATGCCAGGAAATCGCCTCGCCTTCGCGGTCCGGGTCAGTCGCCAGATAGAGCGTGCCGGCCCCCTTCAGCGCCTTGGCGATTTCGGAGAGCTGCTTGGCGCCGCGATCATCCGCCTGCCAATCCATGGCGAAATCCTCGTCCGGGCGGACGGAGCCATCCTTCGGCGGCAGGTCGCGCACATGCCCGAAACTCGCCAGAACCTTATAGGAATCGCCCAGATATTTATTGATCGTCTTGGCTTTGGAGGGAGATTCGACGACGACGATATCAGTCAACGGGCCGTTCCATTCATTCGTCTTGCCGCTGCCTGCGCAGCGTCTTTAAGGGTCTTCCAGGCTGATGATCCTGTCGCCAGCCAGGCTTTCCGCCCGCCCGGCCAGCTCCAATTCCAGGATCACCGCCCTTATTGCTGGGATCGACAGTTGGCAGCGCCGGGCTATCTCGTCAACTCTGGCCCCCTCGCGGCCCAGCAGCGGCGGGATGGCGGCGCGGGCGCGGGCCAGTTCCTGCGGGTCCGGCATGTCGATGAGCGGCGGCGGCTTTGGGGCGGCGAACCCGGCCGGGGCCGGCGCGGCGCGCAGATTGGCGAGCACATCCTGCGCGGTTTCGGTGAGATGCGCGCCCTGGCGCAGCAGGTCATTGCCGCCGGCGGAGCGCGGGTCCAGCGGCGAGCCGGGCACGGCGAAAATCTCCCGCCCGGCCTCGGCGGCGAGGCGGGCGGTGAGCAGCGTGCCGGAGCGCGCCGCCGCCTCGATCACCACCAGCCCCTGGCAGAGCCCGGCGATGATGCGGTTGCGCTTGGGAAAATGCCGGCCAAGCGGGGCGGTGCCGAGCGGCGCCTCGGCCACCACCGCGCCCCCCTGCGCGATCCTTCGTTGCAGATCGGCGTTCTCGGGCGGGTAGGGCACATCCAGCCCGCCGGCGATGACGGCGATGGTCTTCCCCGCCCGCAGCGCGCCCTGATGCGCCGCACTGTCGATGCCGCGCGCCAGGCCGGAGATGATGGGCAGATGCGCCGCCAGATCCGCCGCCAGCAGCTCCGCCAGCCGTAACCCGTTCAGCGAGGCATTGCGGGCGCCGACAATGCCGATGCCGGCATCGCTGAGCAGGCCAGCATCGCCCAGCACGGCAAGCGCGGCGGGGGCGTCCGGCAATTCCGCCAAGGCCGGGGGGTAGCCGGGCTGGCCCAGGAAGAGAAACCGGCCGCCGATTTTTCGTAGCGCTGCGATTTCGCGTTCGATTTCGGCGACGGGCGGGATCCGCGGCGGGGTGGCGCGGCCGCCGGCACGGGCCAGGCCAGGCAAGGCGTCCAGCGCCGCCGCCGGGTCATCGAAGCGCTGCAAAAGCCGGCGATAGGTGATCGGCCCGACGCTCTCGGTGCGGGCCAGGCGCAAAAACCCGAATGCGGCGTCAGCCATTCGCCTTCAGGATGGCGACCAGCTCCGGCAGCTTGGCCGGCGGAACGATCCAGGCGCCGACCGGCGTGCCCTCTCGGTAAAAGCCGGCGATGACGCCGCAGCCGGGGGATTGCGCGGCCAGCACCGCCTCGGACTGGCCAGGGCCGTTGCCGGAGACCAGCGCGCCGATCTGATCGAACCCCGGCGCGGTGACATTGACGAAGCCGGGGGCGGCCATGCCGGTGCCGATCGTGATCCAGAGCGGGCCGGTGGGGGCCGCGCAGCTGCCGGCATTGAAGATATGAATGCGGTCGGCCTGGAAATGGCTGATCGCCAAGCAAGGTGCCGCCGTCAGCAGCCAGAGCGCGAAGGGAAGGGCGCGTTTCATGCGGTTGCCTTTCCGCCGATCCGCGGCTCCTCGCCACGCAACAGGCGCTGGATGTTGGGTTTATGCTTCCAGAACACCAAGGCCGAGATGATCAGCACCGCCTCGGCGGCCAAGGGCCCGTCCAGCAGCAAGGCCGCAATCGGCGCCACGGCGTAGGCGATGAGGGCGGAGAGCGAGGAATAGCGCAGCGTGAACGCCACCAGCAGCCAGATGGCGCAGCAGATGACGCCCAGCGGCCAGATCATGCCGTAGAACACGCCCAGCCCCGTCGCCACACCCTTGCCGCCCTTGAAGCGCAGCCAGACTGGAAACAGATGCCCGAGCACCGCCGCGATGCCGGTGACCAGCACGCCATGATGCCAGGCCAGCTTCACCACCATCACCGCGACGAAGCCTTTCAGCGCGTCGAGCAACAGGGTCGCCGCCGCCAGTTTCTTGTTGCCGGTGCGCAGCACGTTGGTGGCGCCGATATTGCCCGAGCCGATCGAACGGATATCGCCCAGCCCGGCGAGGCGGGTGAGCAGCAGCCCGTAGGGGACGCTGCCCATCAGATAGCCGAAGATGGCGACGCCAAGATAAGACAAGATCACCCGTACACCCTCCGCCCGGCCTTCCAGGTGCCCAGCACCACGCCTTCCAGGGCGCGGCCGTCGAACGGCGTGTTCTGCGCCTTGCCCGGAAGTTTCCCGGCCTGAACCTGCCAGGATTTTTCGGGATCGAAAAGACAGAGATCGGCCTGTTTGCCCTTGGCGATGACGCCCGCCTCGATGCCCAGCCAGGCGGCGGGCCTGGCGGTGAGCAGAGACAGCGCCTGAGGCAGAGAGAGATCGCCATTCTGCACCCGCGCCAGCGTCACGCTGAGCAGCGTGGCCAGGCCGCAGCCGCCAGGGGCGGCCTCGGCGAAAGGCTGGCGCTTGTCGTCGGCATCGCGGGGCTGGTGGTCGGAGGCGATGGCGTCGATGGTGCCGTCCTTCAGCGCCTCGATCACGGCCAGACGATCCGATTCCACCCGCAAGGGCGGGGACAGCTTGGCGTAGGTGCGGTAATCGCCGATCGCGGTTTCGTTGAGGTCGAAATAAGGCGGGGCGGTATCGCAGGTGATTTTCAGGCCTTTTTCCTTGGCGCGGCGGATCAGCTCCAGCGCCTCGGCGGTGGTCACGTGCGCGAAATGCAGCGCGCCATTGGTGAGTTCGGCCAGGCGGATGTCGCGCGCCACACAGATCGCCTCGGCGGCGGCATAGACGCCGGGCAGGCCCATCCAGGTGGCGCGGGGGCCGGCGGTGGCGGCGGCGCCACGGGCCAACTCCACATCCTCAGGATGCTGGACGATGCGCATATCGAAGCCCGAAGCATAGAACAAAGCCAGCCGCATGGTGCGCGAGGAGGCGATGGCTTTGGAGCCGTCGGTGAAGGCGACGGCACCGGCGGCCTTCATCAGCCCGTATTCGGCCAACTCCTTGCCCTCCAGCCCGCGTGTGGCGGCGCCGTAAGGAAGCACGGACAGGCTGCCGGTTTCCTCGCCGCGCGAACGCAGGAAGCGCACCAAGGCAGGATCGTCGATCACCGGATCGGTCTCGGGCAGCACGGCGATGGAGGTGATGCCCCCGGCCGCGGCGGCCTGCGCCGCGCTGGCGATGGTCTCGCGATATTCAAAGCCCGGCTCGCCGATGGCGGCGCGCATATCCACCAGGCCCGGGGCCAGCACGGCACCCTCGGCCTCGATGATTTCAGCCCCTTCGGGATTGCCCAGAGAGGGGCCGAAATCGGCGATCTTGTCGTCCCGCACCAGCAGCTCGCCTTCATGCAAACTCTGCGCTGACGCATCCAAATAACGGATTTTACGAAATAAAATACTCAATGGTTGCTCCGCGCGCAGGTATCCAGAACCGCCATGCGGACGGCCACACCCATTTCCACCTGTTCCTTGATCAGCGAGCGCGCGGCATCGTCCGCCACCTCGCTATCGATCTCCACCCCCCGGTTCATCGGGCCAGGATGCATCACCAGCGCGTCCGGCTTGGCGTAGGCCAGCTTCTTGCGGTCCAGCCCGTAGAAGGCGAAATATTCGCGGCTTGAGGGGATCAGCCCGGCGGTCATGCGCTCTTTCTGCAGGCGCAGCATCATCACGATGTCAGCGCCTTTCAGCCCTGCTTCCATGTCGTGGAAAATCTCCACGCCATTCACGCCGATGGAGCCGGGCACCAAGGTCGGCGGCCCGACCAGCCGGACGAAATTGCCCATCATCGTCAGCAGCAGGATGTTGGAGCGGGCGACGCGGGAATTCAGCACATCGCCGCAGATGGCGACAGTGAGGCCGGAGATGCGGCCCTTGTTGCGGCGGATGGTCAACGCATCCAGCAGCGCCTGGGTCGGGTGCTCATGCGTGCCGTCCCCGGCATTGATCACCGAGGCCCCGACCTTCTGCGCCAGGAGGGCAGGGGCGCCGGAGGATTTGTGGCGCACCACCAAGAGATCGCAATTCATCGCATTCAGCGTGGCGGCGGTGTCCAGCAGCGTCTCGCCCTTGGTGACGGAGGAGGTGGCGACGGACATATTGACCACATCCGCGCCCAGCCGGCGCCCGGCCAGCTCGAAGCTGGTGCGGGTGCGGGTTGAGTCCTCGAAGAACAGATTGATCAGGGTGCGGCCGCGCAAACTGTCGCGTTGGGTTTTGCCGGAGCGGTTCAAAAGCGCGTAGCTTTCGGCCAGATCCAGCAGATTGGTCACGGAGGCCGGGTTGAGCCCCTCGATCCCGAGCAGATGTTTCAATGACGCCATGGCGAGCCGCCTTAGACCATAATCCAGCCCGGCAGGGAATGCGCCAGTTGATTTTTTGGCCGGGCTCCTGAAATGATGTATTGCAAAGCAATACGGGGGCTCGATGAAAAAACTTCTGATTCTCAGCGTTCTGGCCGGTTTGGCCGGTTGCGCCGAACTCGAGGGCCCGGTCGGCCCGCCGCCGCCGGCAACCCCTGTGTTTTTCCAGCCTTTCTCCGCCGCGCTCGACCAGCCGGCGCTGACCACCATCGCCACCATCGCCAAGGCCGCCAATGAGCAGCCCGATGCGCCGGTAACCGTGGTGGGAGCGGCGGATAGTGTGGGCGACCCGCAGGCAAATCTGTATCTGTCCAAAACCCGGGCCCAGGTGGTGGCGGACCAGCTGGTGGCGGATGGCGTGGAGCGCGCCAGGCTGCGGATCCACGCGCGCGGCGAAATCCGGCCCACGAGCGAGGCGCCGGGGGCCCCGGTGCAGGCGGCGCGGCGGGTGCTGGTCGAAATCGGGCACTGAAGGAAGGCGGCTTCGGCCGCCTTTTTCATACACGGATAAAACGCAGAATCTATATTATGGAAAGTAATAGGGATGACGGTCGGACAATGATGACGATTGGGCTGGGGCCTTGGGGCCCGAGTCTGGTGTTTGCGTGGTGGATCACGCGTTGGACAGCAAGGCTACCGTTCACAATGCGGTGAAGATGACGGTTATTTATGTTCGGGCCGGCGCGGCGCGGCGCGGCATGACCGGGCATTCATCAGCCTACGCGAAAGCTGTTGACAACCCCTTCCTTTTTATCCGCAAGACGCAACAAAATAATGATTCTGGCACGCGCATGAGCGGAAAGACCTAACATTATCATCGAGATAAAATGCACTCTTGAGTTGATGTTGGCGCTAACACGGACGCAGGTAGGCTCGGTTTTTGCGTTGCAAAACATTTAAAGCCTACGGAAAGTTTCTTTGTAATTATTGAATCAAGCCGCATTCACGCGAAAATCGGTAACACATTGATGAAAATTTATTTATAACAAACATCTTGCCAGTTGTGCCAAAGCGGACTGAGAATAAAACGAGATCAACATAAACCAGAAATTTATAGGGGATATGTTAGTTAGTAAATCTGGCTAAATCCGGCGCTCCGGCGTTGGTAACATGCCGGATTTCAAACGGTTCATTGTGATGTCTGGTTCGGTTGAACGCGCCTGAGCGCAGCGCCTGCCCTTTAGGGCGCGCTGAAGAGGCGTGGTGAACCGGAGAGGGCTGCTGTGTGCCTGGTGACACGGACCAAACAAGAAGGCCGGAATAAACGGAATTTTCCAGTTTGTTCCTGAATATTTCTGAAGCTTTGAGGATGGAGGATTGAATGACGACCTACACGATCGGCAATTTGGTTTACACCGTCGTTGATAATGGGGCTGGCCTCTTAGGAGACGAAAGCTACACTGTATCGATTGCGACCACCGGCGGGACGAGCATTCTTCCTTCAACCTCGATCGATACCGGCGTTCTAGGTACGGGCTTGCTCGGCACGGGCGGCGTGGTGACCGGATCAACGGGCTACACGGAACTGCTCGCCCTCGCGAGTGGCACCTTCATCTCGGTGCCGGGTTCGACGGGCGGCATCACGCTCACCCTCGCGCTGGGCGCTGGGAATGTTTTCTATATTGGCGGAACCACGCAGATAAATGCCGGCGCGAATGTACTCGGCAGCCAGACCATCGATGTTTATGGCGGCACCGCCAGTTTCGCGAGCGGGACCGTCGCAAACGCTTTGTCTGGCACCACGGTGAATATCGGCTATGGCGGCACCTTTTCTCCCGGCACCGGCCTTGCCGATATTTTGGGTAATGCCACCATCAATTTCCTGTCCAGCGGCGGCACGTTTGTGGTCAATGCCGGCGGCACCCTGCTCAATCTTTCAACGACGACCATCAATGGCTTCACCGGCGTCAATAGCAAAATCCAGCTGCAAAACCTGTCCGGAAGCGTGGATTCCTACACGATCACCGGCACGCCGACAGGCACGCAAACCATCACGCTGCTGAATGCCGGCGGCACGAGCATTGGCAGCTTCAGCGTCTTCGACTCCGGCTTTACCAACAACACCTACACATTCGGGAGTGACGGGCCGCTTGCCTTCACGGCCTCCTCCGGGACGACATCCGGCACCACCACCTATTCGATCGATGTCGCCGCCAATAGTCCTGTGCCATGCTTCCTGACCGGCACGCGGATCGCCACGCCGGATGGGTTTGCGACCGTCGAAGCATTGCAGATCGGCGATCTCGTGCTCACCGCTCAGGGCGACGCGGTGCCGGTGCGCTGGATCGGCAAGCGTGTCGTCTCGCCGCGGTTCGCGGATCCGCTGCGCCATCTGCCGGTGCGCGTCGGCGCTGGCGCGCTCGGTGCCGGGCAGCCTACCCGTGACCTCCTGATCTCGCCGGATCATGCGGTGCTGGTGGATGATATTCTGGTGAATGCCGGGGCGTTGGTGGATGGGGAGAGCATCACCCGGGTGAGCGGGCTTAAGGAGAATTTCACCTATTACCATGTCGAGGTGGATGCGCATGAGCTGATCCTCGCCGAAGGCGTTTCGGCGGAGACCTTCATCGACCATGTCGATCGCATGGCCTTCGATAACTGGGCCGAGCATGAGGCGATTTTCGGTGGGGCGCCGGAGAAACCCGAAATGGGCTATCTGCGCGTGAAATCCGCGCGCCAGCTGCCGATGGCGCTGCGCCGCCGGCTGGGCATCGCCGCCGCCGCCTGAGCATTCGGGGGGGGGGGGGGGGGGGGAAGCCGGGGCCAGCGATGGCCCCGGTTTTTTAGGCGTGAAATTCCATGCCGTCATAGCCGGGCTCGATGCAGTCCGGCAGCGTGCGGCGCAGTTTCGCGTAATCCATCGCCGGCCCCATATGGGTGAGGATGGTGCGCTCGATTTTCAGCGCCTGCACCCAGCCCTGCACGGTGCCGAGCCCGGCATGGGTGGGATGGTTATTGTCCGGGGTGAAGCAATCGACCACCAGGGTTTTCACCCCTTGCAGGGCCTCCATCTGCGCGGGCTCGAAGCGCACCACGTCCGTGCAATAGGCGAAATCCCCGATGCGCAGGCCGAGCGAACGGGAGTAGCCGTGATCCTGGTCGATGGGCAGAATCGAGAGGCCGAACAGCGCGAAGGGCTCGCCCGCGACGATGTCATTGGTGAAAAAGGCCGGGCGGCCGAAGAAGCCGCCTTTCCACTCCCTGAATGCGTAAGAGAAGCGCGCGCGCAGTTGCGCCCAGACCGAGGCGATGGCGTAGGCCGGCATCGGCGCTTCCAGAATGCGGTTGAGGATACGCACATCATCCAGCCCGGCGACATGGTCGGCATGGTCATGGGTGTAGATCACCGCATCGATTTTCGGGATCGCGCAGTTGATGAGCTGTTGGCGCAGATCCGGCCCGGTATCGACAAGGATGCGCTGGCCGGCTTCGGTTTCGATGACGATGCTGGGGCGGGTGCGGCGGTTGCGCGGCTCGGTGGGGTCCGTCTGGCCCCAATCGCCACGCCCATCCGGCCCGCCGATCTGCGGCAGCCCCGCCGAGCCGCCGCTGCCCAGCAGGGTGATTTTCATGCCGCCGCTTTCGGGAACAGGGTGCGGAAATTGCGCGTGGTGAGCGCCGCCAAATCCGTTTCCGAAAGCCCCCTCACCTCCGCCAGTTTCGCCGCCGTGTAGGCGGTGTAGGCGGGTTCGTTGCGCTTGCCGCGATAGGGCGCGGGGGCGAGATAGGGGCTGTCGGTCTCCACCAGAATCCGGTCGGCCGGGACCATCGCCGCGACCTCGCGGACATTTTCGCCTTTCGGGAAGGTGATGATGCCGGAGAAGGAGAAATAGCCGCCCAACGCCATCGCCTGCTCCGCCAGCCAGCGTGAGGAGGAGAAGCAATGCAGCAGAAACTCGAAATGCCCCCCTTCCCTTTCCTCGCGCAATATCCTGGCGATATCCTCATCGGCGTCGCGGGCATGGATGCAGATCGGCATGCCGGCCAGGCGCGCGGCGCGGATATTGGCGCGGAAATTCTGCTCCTGCACATTCTTCGGCGCCTTGTCGTAGAAATAATCCAGGCCGGATTCGCCGATGCCGATGACTTTCGGATGTTCGGCGAGCTTGGCCAGCACGTCCGGTTCCACCACCGGCAGCACATCCGCCGCATGGTTGGGATGCACGCCGACACAGGCCCAGACATTGTCATGCGCCTGCGCGATGGCGACGATTTCGCGGCTTTGCGCCAGCGTCACGCCGATGCTGACCATCTCGCCCACCCCGGCGGCGACGGCGCGGGCGATCACCTGCGCCTGTTCGCCGGGCTGGTTGAAATAATCGAGATGGCAGTGGGAATCGACGAGCATCACACACCCACGCGCGGGAACAGGCCGGTCGGGGTGGGCAAGGCGGTGCCTTCCACCAGCGCAGTGTCCAGCACGGCGAGCGAGCGGGCTTCGTCCAGCCCGAGATAATCCAGTAACTTGCTCATCGTCTCCGGCATGAAGGGCTGCAGCACCACGCCCAGCGTGCGCAGCACGACACAGAGCGTGTAGAGCACGCTGTTCATCCGATCGAGATCGGTCTTGCGCAGGCTCCAGGGGGCCTGGGCGTCGATATAGCCATCGGCGGCGCGGATCAGGCGCCAGATTTCATCCAGCGCCTCGTGAAAGGCGAGCTTCTCCATCGCGGCATGGAGTTTTGCCGGCAGCGCCTTGGCGTCGGCGATCAGCGCCTCGTCGGCCTCGGTCAGCGTGCCTTTCGGGGGCACCGCCGCACCGGCATTCTTGCCGATGAAGGAGAGGGTGCGCTGGGCGAGGTTGCCGATGCCGTTGGCGAGATCCGAGTTGATGCGCCGATGCAGAGAGTCCTTGGAGAAATCCCCATCATTGCCAAACGGCACCTCGCGCAGGATGAAATAACGGATCTGGTCCAGCCCATATTCCTGCACCAGCGGGCGGACATCGATGAAATTGCCCAGGGATTTGGACATTTTCTCGCCCTCGACCGTCCACCAGCCATGCGAGAAGATCTTTTTCGGCAGCTCCAGCCCCGCACCCATCAGGAAGGCGGGCCAATAGACGGCGTGGAAGCGGATGATCTCCTTGCCGACCAGATGTAGATTGGCGGGCCAGAAACCCGCGCGCGGGCCGGTCATGTCAGGATAGCCGACAGCGGTGAGGTAATTCACCAGCGCGTCCAGCCAGACATACATCACATGCTTTTCATCCCCCGGCACTTTCACGCCCCAGGAGAAGGAGGTGCGGGAGATGGAGAGATCGTTCAGCCCGCCGCGCACGAAGGAGAGGATTTCGTTGCGCTTTGCGGCGGGGGCGATGAAGCCTGGATTTTCCTCATAGAAGGCCAGCAGCCTGTCCTGAAAGGCGCTCAGCTTGAAGAAATAGCTGGGCTCGACCACCCATTCCACGGCAGCCCCGGAGGCCACCGCGTAGCGGCTGCCATCCGGCTTCAGCGCGGTTTCGCTCTCATCATAGAAGGCTTCATCGCGCACCGCGTACCAGCCTTCATAGGCGCCGAGATAGATGAAGCCGTTTTCCTTGAGCTTGCTCCAGATCGCCTGGCAGGCTTGCTTGTGGCGCGCTTCGGTGGTGCGGATGAAATCATCGTTGGAGATGTTCATTGCCCGCGCCATGTCGCGGAAATCGGCGGAGACACGGTCGGTGAAATCCTGCGGGGCGATGCCGGCATTGCGGGCGGCGGCTTCCACCTTCTGGCCGTGCTCGTCGGTGCCGGTGAGGAAGAAGACCTCATCGCCGGCGAGGCGGTGCCAGCGGGCCAGCACGTCGGCGGCGGTGGAGGTGTAAGCGTGGCCGAGATGCGGCGCGCCGTTCACATAGTAAATCGGCGTGGTGATATAAAACTTCGTCTTGCTCATGACCTATGCAACTGTTCCAGCGCCACGAGGATGGCGGCGCGCTTATCCAGGTTCAGTCCTAACACTTCACGCTCCAGTTTTCCAAAATCCTGCCAGAGCGTGACGTTATGGGTGAGATTGCCCGCCCCTGCCCGTGCGGCCGCCCGGGTGCGGGCGGCCAGGCGGGTGCGCAGCAGAGAGAAGAACAGCTCGAACTTGTCCGCCCCCTCCACGCTGCGGGCGACGCTGTCGGCCATCGCCTGGGCACGGGCGGGAGCAACCGGGGCGTCCAGCGCTTCGTCCACCAGCGCGGCGACGGCGACGCCGCCGCCTTCCGCCAGGTTCAGCGCGTTGCCGATGCTTCCCTCCGCCAGCTCGATCAGCCGGTTCGCATCCGCCTCCGGGGCGTAATCGGCCAGCAAGGCGCGCATCACCGCGTCCGGCAGCGGCGACATTGGCAGCACCCGGCAACGGCTGCGGATGGTGGGCAAAAGCCGGCCGGGGGCGGCGCTGGTCAGCAGCAGGATTGAGCGCGGCGGCGGTTCCTCCAGCAATTTCAGCAACGCGTTGGCGGCGTTGCTGTTCATATCCTCGGCGCCATCCACCAGCACCACGCGCCAGCCGCCCTCGGCCGGGGTGAGGCGCATGAAGGCGCTGGCCTCCTGGATCGTGGCGATGACGATTTCGCCTTGCAGCTTCTCGGTTTTGGCGTTGATCCGCCGCTCGACGGTGAAGAAATCCGGATGGGTGCCGGCGGCGATGCGCCGGAACGGGCCGGAGGATTCAGGGATGGCGAGATCCTCGCTCTGTCCGGCGGCCAGCAGCCAGCGCCCGAAGCGATAGGCCAGGGTGGCCTTGCCGATGCCCGGCGGCCCGGCGAAGAGCCAGCCATGATGCAGCCGCCCGGCGGTCACCGCCGAGCGCAGCGCATGGATGGCCGCCTCATGGCCGCGAAAATGCGGGTTGGCGCGCGGGTCGGGCGACATCAGCACCCCATCCGGGCGCGGAGCGCCGCCCGCATGCTGGCAACCACCGCCTCTGGCGCCGGGCTGGCATCGATGGTGACGACGCGCTCGGCTTCGGCGGCGGCGATTTCGGCGAAGCCTGCCTGCACGCGGGCGAAAAAATCGCGGTTCATCTGCTCATAGCGGTCGGTGCCGGAGGCGCGTTTGGCCAGCCGCGCCTGGGCTTGCGCGGCGGGAAGGGCGAGCAGGAAGGTGATGTCCGGCACCAGCCCGAGCAGCTCGATCAAGGCGCGCACCTGGGCAATGGGGACATTCTGGCCATAGGCCTGATAGGCCATGGTGGAATCGTAAAACCGGTCGCAGATGACGATGGCGCCGCGCGCCAGTGCCGGGCGGATCAGCCCCGCCACATGGTCGGCGCGGGCGGCGAAATGCAGCATGGTCTGGGCCAGCGCATCCAATGGCAGATCCTGGTTGAGGAGCAGCGCGCGGATTGCCTCCGCGCCCTTGGTGCCGCCGGGCTCGCGGGTGAGCACCACCTCATGGCCTTCGCCGCGCAGCGCCTCGGCCAGGCCGCGGGCGGCGGTGGATTTGCCTGCCCCCTCCCCGCCTTCCAGCGTGATGAACAGACCCTGCGCCACTTACCGGACGATGATCTCAGGGTCGGTCATGCCGGCATTCAGCACATGTTGCAGCGCCTGATCGGCATCCTCCACCGAATGATAGGGCCCGATATTCACCGCCCAGAGCGTGCGATCGCCGCCGAAGACCGGCACGATGCGCGCCGGCATGCCGTAGAGCCGCGCCATCACCCGCGCCGCGTCGCTTTCATTGCCATAGCCGGGCAGCTGCACCCAGAGCGGGCCGGGCGCGGGCTGGGCCTGAATGACCTGGCCGGAGAGGGTCGGGCCGGCATTCCGCGGGGTGTTATCGTTGGTCTGCACCAGCTGATGCGCCGCGCCGATCGGCCCGGCACTGCCCGGCGCGCCCAAGGCTTGCGCGGTGATGCCGGCGACAGGGGCGGCCTGCAGCTTCGGCCCGGCGCCGAGCGCGCCCTGCAGCGCGGAACTGGCCTGGGTGTTTAGTTTCACCTCAACCTCGACCACGCCGCCGGACGGGAAATCCAAGAGCCGGGCAACGCGCGGCGTCACGGCGATGACGCGCCCTGGCACGTTCGGCCCGCGCTCATTCACCCGCACCTGCAGCGAACGGCCATTCACCAGATTGGTGATGGTGACGATGCTGGGCAGCGGCAGTACCGGACTCGCGGCCATCAGCCCGTCAGGGTCGTACAGCTCGTTATCGGCGGTGTAGGGATCGTCATCATGCGCGATGATGATGCCCAGCCCGGTGACGTCATAAGCGCCGAATTCGCGCGGATAGCGCCATTCGCCGCCGACCTGATAGGGATTGCCGACCGTATAGGTCACCGGCCCCGGGGCGGGCGGCGGCGGCGCCTTGGGCATGCAGCCGGCCAGAAACGTGCACAGCCCCAGGATCAGCCGGCTGCTCATGACAGGATCATCCGTCCCAGCGCGCCGACCGCGAGCGCGTAGAAATCGGACGGGTTATAGCGCCGGATCGCCTTGAAATTTTCATAGACCAAAAAGGCCTGGCCGCCGGCGCCATCGGGCAGCAGCAAGGCGGCCGGGGTGGCGGCGGAGAGCCCGGGAGCGCCGGGCAGGCGCTGCACGCCAAGCTTCTCCCAATAGCCGATGGTCTGCATGTTTTCGCGCCCGGCCAGCGCGGCGTTGAAACTGGCCGGGGCCAGCACCGGTTCGGAGGAGGGCGCATCCGCCTGCCAGCCGGCCTTGGCGAGGTAATTCGCCATCGAGGCCAGGGCATCGGCATCGGAATTCCAGATATCCGGCGCGCCCTGGCCGGAAAAGGAGATTGCGGTGGTGAGATAGGTGCTGGGCATGAATTGCGGCTGCCCCATGGCGCCGGCATAGGAGCCCAGCAGATTGGCGACCGGCGCATCGCCGCGCGCCACGATGGTCATCGCCTTGATCACCTCATTGCCGAAATAATGGCTCTGGCGATCCCAGGCCAGGGTGGTCAGCGCGTCGATCACGTTGAAATCGCCCTGGTTGGCGCCGAAATTCGTCTCCAGCCCCCAGATGCCCAGCATCACATCGGCGGAAACGCCATAGCGGCTGGTGATGGCGGCGAGTAGGCTGCGCACCTGCGCGTATTTCGCCTGGCCATTGGCGATGCGGGTCTGGCTCAGCACCCGGCTGGAATATTGCGCCCAGGTCAGGGTGAATTCGGCTTGGTGATGGTCGAGCTTGATCACGTCCTGGTTGGGGGTGAGGCTGCCGGTGCTGGCCATGACGATCCGCTCCGGGATCCCCGCCGCCCGCGCGCGCGCCTGCAGCTGCGCCAGAAATTCCGGGAAAGGCTGTGCCGCCCTGCCCGCCTGCGGCAACACCAAAGCGCTGCCAAGCCCCGCCAACATCATGCGTCTGAACATGGAAGCGAGTGTGCCATGCGATGCCGCGCCGCCGCAACGGGGCCGGCGCGCGCCTGCACAACTTGTCATGAAGCGGGCGGCATGGCGCGGCGCGGTGCGCTCCTGTATGCTGGCGGCATGGGATTTTGGCGTGACAAAACGTTGGCGCAGATGAGCCGGGCGGAGTGGGAGTCGCTCTGCGATGGCTGCGGGCGCTGCTGCCTGCATAAATTGCGCGACGAGGATACAGACGAAATCGCCTTCACCAATGTCGCCTGCCGGCTGTTGAATGTGAACACCGCGCGCTGCCGGGATTATGCCAACCGCAAATCGCTGGTGCCGGATTGCGTGAAGCTGACGCCGAAGAAGCTGGAGAAAATGGACTGGCTGCCGCCGAGCTGCGCCTATCGGCTGGTGCATGAGGGCAAGGATCTGCCGGCCTGGCATCCTTTGCGCTCGGGCCGGGCGCAGAGCGTGATCGAGGCCGGGGCGTCGGTCGCCGGGCGCTGCCTGGATGAGCGCCAGGCCGGGCAGCTGGAAGACCATATCGTGGACTGGCCGGGGCAGATGCCACGGCGCCGCCGCGCATGAGCCAAGAGCCCCTCACCACGGAACTGGTCCCCGTGCAGGGGGCGCTGATCGCCGTTGCCTTCAAGCGTTCGGCCCGGGCGAAGCGGATTTCGCTGCGGGTGGACCCGGCCCAGGGCGTGGTGATCACGCTGCCGATGCGTGCCTCGCGCCGCGCCGGGCTGGCGCTGCTGCATGCGCATGAGGCCTGGGTGAATGAGAAGCTGGAGGCCCTGCCCCAGCCCTTGCGGCTGGCGCCGGGCGCGCTGGTGCCGGTGCATGGCGTGCCGCATGAGATCTTGCATCGCCCGGAAGGGCGCGGCGGCGCCTGGATCGAAGAGGGGCGGATCATCGTCACCGGCGAGGCGGAGTTTCTCGCCCGCCGGGTCGCGGACTGCCTGAAGCGCCTGGCCCGGCAGCGTTTGACCGCGATGGCCGCCGAGATCGCCCGCGAGGCCGGGCTGCGGCCGAAGATCGTGCGGATCAAGGACACACGCTCGCGCTGGGGAAGCTGCGCGCCGGATGGCACGCTCGCCTTTTGCTGGCGGCTGATCTGCGCGCCCGAGCCTGTGCAGCATTATGTGGTGGCGCATGAGGTCGCGCATCTGCGCCATATGAATCACGGCCCGCATTTCTGGGCGCTGACCGAAACCCTCACCCCGCACAGGCAAGCCGCCACCGCATGGCTGGCCAGCGAGGGGGCGGGGCTGTTGCGCATCGGCGCATGAGTTCAAATGTAACCTCGGATATGTCTTAAATATCAATGTCTAGCAGGCCAACTGAAGAGAAAGTCGTCCCATGAAAGCCGTTGCCTTTACCCATGCCCGCCCGATTACCTCCATGGATGCGTTGCAGGATGTCGATCTGCCGGTGCCGGTACCCCGGCATCATGACCTGCTGGTCGAGATCAAGGCGGTTTCGGTCAACCCGGTCGATACCAAGATCCGCCAATCGGCCGAGCCGTTGGGCGAGCCGCGGGTGCTGGGCTATGACGCCGCCGGCATCGTGCGCGCCATCGGCCCCGAAGTGCAGAATTTCTCGGTCGGCGATGAGGTGTTCTATGCCGGCGTGCCGGACCGCCAGGGCAGCAATGCCGAGTTCCAGCTCGTCGATGACCGCATCGTCGGCCACAAGCCGAAAAGCTTGAGCTTCGCCCAGGCCGCGGCGCTGCCGCTGACGGCGCTGACCGCCTGGGAGATGCTGTTCGAGCGTTTTCGCATCCCGCGCGACCAGCCGCATGGCGGCACCATGCTGGTGGTGGGGGCTGGCGGCGGGGTCGGCTCGATGGCCATTCAGCTCGCCGCACAGCTAACAGACATGACCATCATCGCCACCGCCTCGCGGCCGGAGACGGCGGAATGGTGCCGCAGCCTCGGCGCGCACCATATCGTCAATCACCAGCATGATCTCGGCGCGCAGATTTTGCAGGCCGGCCTCAACCCGCCCGGCCATATTTTCTGCGTCGCGCATGTGAAACAGCATTTCCACAAGCTGGTCGAGCTCCTGGCGCCGGAAGGGGCGGTCGGCATCATCGAATCCAATGCCGGCGAGCTGAATGTTTCGCCGCTGATCCGTAAAAGCGCGACGCTGCATACCGAATATGTCTTCACACGCGGGCTTTTGCACACACATGACATGAGCGTGCAGCACCGCACGCTGGAGGCCATCGCGCATCTCGTCGATAACGGCACGTTGAAGACGACGATGACCGAGAATTACGGCCCCATCAACGCGATAAACCTGATCCGTGCCCATGCCGCCCTGGAATCCGGGATGACGATGGGCAAGATCGTGCTGGAAGGATTCTGATTGATGGCGCTTCCCACCAAAATGCTCGGCCGCTCCGGCCTGGCGCTGCCGCCCGTGGTTCTGGGCGGCAATGTCTTCGGCTGGACCGCGGATATCAAAACCTCGCTCGATCTGCTGGATGCCGCGCTGGAGGGCGGGCTGAACGCGATCGACACGGCGGATATGTATTCCACCTGGGTCGAGGGACATGAGGGTGGGGAGAGCGAGGCGATCATCGGCGCCTGGATGAAGGAGCGCAAAAACCGCTCCCAGGTGAAGATCCTCACCAAGGTCGGCATGGCGATGGGCCATCATCCGGCCAGCCTGTCCAAGGCGCGGATTTTCGCCGCCGTCGAGGCGTCGCTGACCCGGCTGCAGACGGATTATATCGATCTCTACCAGGCGCATCAGGATGATCCGCAGACGCCGCTGGAGGAGACGCTGGGGGCGTTCGCCGAGCTGATCAAACAAGGCAAGGTGAAGGCCATCGGCGCTTCCAACTACACAGCGCCGCGGCTGAAGGCGGCGCTGGATGTGGCCAAGGCGAATAATCTGCCGCGTTATGAAAGCCTGCAGCCGCTCTATAACCTGATGGAGCGCCCGGCCTTCGAGGCGGAGCTGCAATCGCTCTGCATCGCCGAGGAGGTGGGGGCGATCAATTACTTCGCCCTGGCCGCCGGCTTCCTCAGCGGCAAGTACAAGAGCGAGGCGGATTGCGTCGGCCGGCGTGGGGAGAGCGCGAAAAAATATCTGGCGACGGACAAGGGCAAGGCGGTGATCGCGGCGTTGCTGGCGCAGGCGCAACGGATTGGCGCCGCGCCCTCCGAGGTGGCGATTGTCTGGTGCCGGGAGAAATCCGGCATCACCGCGCCGATTGCCAGCGCCACCAGCCTGAGCCAGATGCAGTCGCTGATCCGCGCGGCGGCGCTTGAGCTGGATAAGGACAGCATCGCGGCGCTGGATGAGGCCAGCGCCTGACCGACGACCCCGCCCCTCCCCGCGCTGTCAATCGGCGCGGGTGGTTTTTTCGCGCGGTCGGGTTTGATGAAAGACGATTAACCTACCGTTAATATATACCGCGCACCTCGCTTGTCTCGGTTTTGAGGCGGCCGCGCGGTCCGGCTCAATTTTCGCGGCAAGCGCGACATAAGATGCAGGCGCGCCCGCCGCGCCGCCATCCAGTGGAAATCGCATCGCGCACTGAAAACTTCCGCGTGCAGACTACATTCACATCCGCGTGATGCAGGTTTTATCAGGCCAAAAAAACGTCAGAGCAAACGAGTTGGTCCTTGAAAGCCGTTCGGAAACGATACAATTTAACGCTGTGTTAACGCCGTTCTGGACGATGAGAGACTTCGCATGTGGACGAACCAACAGACGACGACGTCCAGCTTGCTGACGCCTGAGGGTGGGTATCTCAGCCTGGCGGAATCACAGCGCCTGAAGGATCTCAACGCCCTCAATCTGCTCTACACCCCGGCCGAGGAGCGGTTCGACCGGATCACCCGGCTGACGGCGCGGGTGCTGCAGGCGCCGATTGCCACCATCAGCTTCATCTCCGGCGACAAGCAATGGCTGAAATCCAGCGTCGGCATGCCGATGGCGGAAATTCCGCGCGAGCTGTCCTTTTGCGGCAAAACGATTGAGGCGCATCATCCGCTTATCATCCCCGATACCACGCAGGATGAGCGCTTCGCCCAAAATCCGCTGGTCACGGGCAACCCGAATGTGCGCTTTTACGCCGGCCAGCCGATTCATGCCGGGGCGCGCTCCTGCGTTGGCGCGCTCTGCGTGATGGATACGCTGCCGCGCCGCCCCAGCCGCGCCGGGCTGGACACGCTCCGCGACCTGGCGGTGATCGTCGAACGCGAACTGACCCGGGTGATGCAGGGATCTTTCCAGGAATCGCTGATCAAATCCCAGGACCCGCTGGCCCGGCGCGATTCGATCGACGGGTTGACGCAAATGTGGAAGCGCAACGTGATCATGGATCTGGCGCATCTGGAATGCGCGGCCGCCAGCCGGGGCTCGCCGCTGAGCCTGCTGCTGGTGGATATCGATCATCTGAACCAGATCAACGAGACTTACGGCACCCAGGCGGGCGATACCGTGCTGTTCGAGGTCGCCGCCCGGCTGCGCCAGAGTGTGCGCGAGGTGGATGTGATCGGCCGTTATGGCGCGGGCACTTTCCTGGTGCTGCTGCGCGCCGGCATTATCGATTCCAAGCTGGTGGCGGAGCGCATTCGCGAGGCGGTGGCCCGCCATAGCGTGCCGGGGATGGATATGCCGATCACGGTGAGCATCGGCGTGGCGGCGGCGAAGACCATCGCCCCCTCCCCCGCGCTGCTGATCAGCGCCGCCGACAAGGCGATGCGCCAGGCCAAGGAGAATGGGCGCAATCTGGTGGAAAGCGTGCTGCTGTAGGAATTCCCGCCTGCCCTGGAAATTCCCAGGAGCTAGAGTATCAAGCTTTTAGCTTGATGCTCTAAATTTTGTTTTAGCGAGCAATTTCATGTGTTTATTTTGACTCTGGCGCGTCAACCTAAACACATATTGCTCTAAAGCGTTTTGACGAAATATCTCACCTCCTTGCCGTTTGGCAGCTTCGCCCGCCCCGCGGGTGAAAACCCAAAACGGGCGTGGAACGCATCCGATGCCGGGTTCGGCGGGTCCTCATTCACCTCGCACACCGCAATCGTATGGCCGGCCAGCCGCGCCTGCTGGAACAGCGCATCATACAGCGCCACCCCATGGCCCCGCCCGCGCGCCGCCTTTGCGGTCACCACCCGGTCGATATAGACGAATTTCAAAAACCGCTGCTTGAACCAGAGAAAATTCAGTGAATCATAATCCGCGTCCTGATCGAAGGCGATCAGCAGGGCTTCGCTGTCATTCATCGAGGCGGCGTAAAAAGCCCGTTCCAGCAGCAGCGCGAAGCGGGCTTCATCCGCCGCCGAAAGCTCCTGCGCGTGTTCGTTATTGAGCGTCAGCAACGCTGAAAAATGCGGCGTATCGGGAGAAAGACGTGTAAGCATGCCTGACAATTGGCCGACGCCCCGATCCTGACAAGAGCCATATTTCAACGAAGCTCTGCGAAATTTGCGTGAAAGGAACGCCATGAACCGGCTTCTCATTCTGCTCCTGGTCTGCCTGCCGGTGCGCGCGCTGGCGGCGCCCCCTTATCACCCCCAGGGCAGCTGCGCCGGCTTTCCGCGCCTTGACCTCGCCAGCCTGCCCGGCACCTGCGTCGGGCTGGTGGCCAAGGGGTTGCACTTTCCGCGCGGCATCGCCGTGGCCGGGCATGATGTCTATGTCGTGGAGATGGGCGGCTGGGTGAAGGGGCGCGGCGCGCTGCTGCGTTTCGCCGATGACGGCAAGGCGCCGCCGCAAACCCTGCTCACCGGGCTGGACGAACCGAACGGCATCGCGGTCGCCCCGGATGGCACGATCTATCTCGGGCTGCTCGGGCGCGTTGCCCGGCTGCGGCTGGCGGGCGGCAAGGCGACGCTGGAGGATGTGATCACCGGCCTGCCCGATACTGGCCGCCATCCGCTGACCGCCCCGGTGGTCGAGCCGGACGGCGCGCTGGACATCAATATCGGCTCGGCCACGAATAATTGCGAAGGGCCGGGCAAAACCCCGCCCAACCCCGCGAAACCCTGCCCGGAAACCGCCGCCACCCCGCCGCGGGCGAGCATCGCGCGCTTCATGCCCCAGCCCGGCAAAATCTTGCGGTTTCAGGATGCCCAGATCCTCGCCACCGGCCTGCGCAACGCGATGGGGCTGGCGATGCTGCCCGACGGCAAGCTGGCGGCCGCGGTCAATGCGCGGGATTTCATCAATCTGGCCGACCCGCATCTCTCCGACGAGACCGAACCGCGCGACACGCTGGATATCATCAAGCCAGGCGCAGATTATGGCTGGCCCTATTGCTTCGATGAGAACCGCCCCAGCCCGGAATATCCGCAATTCGACTGCGCCAAAATGACCAGGCCGAGCGTTCTGCTCGCCCCGCACGCCGCCCCGCTGGGGCTGCTGGTCTATCGCGGTGCTGGGATTGCGGCGCTGAAAGACACGCTGCTGATCCCCTATCATGGCTATCGCGCGCAAGGGCACCGGCTGATGGCGATAACACTGAACGCCCAAGGCCTGCCGGAAGGCGAGCCCTGGCAGGTGATCTGGGGGTGGAACGGCAAACCCGGCCAGGCGCCGATGGGCAGCCCGGTCTCACTCGCGGAGCTGCCGGATGGCAGCGTGCTGATCACCGAGGACCATAACGGCACGCTGCTGCGCCTGGCCCCGCTCAGCTGATCAGCAATCCAGCGTCGCCTGGCGCTCCCAGTCCGAGAGATGCGCCGCGTAGGCGTTCCATTCGCCGTGCTTGAGCTTGGTGTAGGCGGACACAAAGCCCTCCCCCAGCGTCGCCTTCAGCGTCGCATTCGCCTCCAGCGCGCGCAGCGCATCCAGCAGGTTCAGCGGCAGCTTCTTGGCGTCCTTCACCAGATGCCCGTCAGTGTACATATTGATATCCAGCCGCTTGCCAGGGTCGGTCTGTTTGGCGATGCCATCCAGCCCCGCCGCCAGGATCGAGGCCTGCAGCAGATAGGGATTCACCGCCCCATCCGCCAGCCGCATCTCAAAGCGCCCCGGCTCGGGAATGCGGATCATATGGGTACGGTTATTGCCGGCATAGGTGACGGTATTCGGCGCCCAGGTGGCCCCGGAAATCGTCCGTGGCGCATTGATGCGCTTATAGCTGTTCACCGTCGGGTTGGTGATCGCCGCCAGCGCGTCCGCATGCTGGATGACGCCGCCGATGAAATGATAGCCAAGCTGCGAGACGCCCAGCTCGCCCTTCTCATCCTCGAACAGATTCTCCTTGCCCTTCCACAGCGAGACATGGCTGTGGCAGCCCGAGCCGGTGAGGCCCAGAAACGGCTTGGGCATGAAGGTGGCGCGCAACCCATGCTTCTCGGCGATGGATTTGGCCATGAATTTGAAGAACACATGCCGGTCGGCGGTCAGCAGCGCCTCGTCGTAATGCCAGTTCATCTCGAACTGGCCGTTCGCGTCCTCATGGTCGTTCTGGTAGGCCTCCCAGCCCAGCTCCTGCATCGCATCGCAGATCTCGGTGATCACATCGTAGCGGCGCAGCAGCGCGCCGGCGTCGTAACAGGGCTTGGTGCCGGTATCGAGCGCGTCCGAAATCGCCTGGCCGTCCGGCGTGGTGAGAAAGAACTCGCACTCCACCCCGGATTTCATCAAAAATCCGGCCTTCTCCGCCTGGGCGATGACGCGCTTGAGCACATTGCGCGGCCCCTGCTCCACCTTTTCCCCATCCATATAGATATCGGAGGCGAGCCAGCCGACCTCCTTCTTCCAGGGCAGAACCGTCAGCGTCTCCGGGTCCGGCAGGGCGAACATGTCGGAATCCGCCGGGGACATGTCGAGCCAGGTGGCAAAGCCCGCGAACCCGGCGCCGTTCTTCTGCATGCCCGCGATGGCGCAGGCCGGCACCAGCTTGGCGCGCTGGCTGCCGAACAGATCCGTGTAGGAAATCAGAAAATATTTGAGGCCGAGTTCTTTCGCCTTTTCGGCAAGCTTGATCGCCATCGTCGTCCCTTGCTTGGTGTTGTATCTGGTGGAGCAAGCTGTGTGACTATTGTCCCGGTTTTTATCGGGTATTTTTAAAAATTATCGCAAAAGTTTTTTGGCGCCGCTTTTTTTCAAAAAAGCGGCAAAAACGCCCGGGGCGGTGGCAACATGGTTACCACCCCCGGAACCTTCATCAAAACCCCTTCCCCGGGATCCAACTCGTCCCCGCCAGCGGCACCTGCGCCATGGCGGAGGCCTCCAGCGTCAGCGCCACCAGATCCTCAGGCTCCAGATTATGCAGATGGCTCTTGCCGCAGGCCCGCGCGATGGTCTGCGCCTCCATGGTCAGCACCGAGAGGTAATTCGCCAGCCGCCGCCCGGCCTTCACCGGGTCCAGCCGCGCCGCCAGGGCCGGATCCTGGGTGGTGATGCCGGCCGGGTCGCGCCCTTCATGCCAATCATCATAGGCGCCGGCGGTGGTGCCGAGCTTGCGATATTCCTCCTCGAACTCCGGCGAATTATCGCCCAGCGCCACCAAGGCCGCGGTGCCGATCGCCACCGCATCCGCGCCGAGCGCGATCGCCTTGGCCACATCCGCCCCGGTGCGGATGCCGCCCGAGACGATCAGCTGCACCTGCCGGTGCATCCCCAGATCCTGCAGCGCCTGCACCGCCGGGCGGATGGCGGCGAGGATGGGAATACCGACCTGCTCGATGAACACTTCCTGCGTGGCCGCGGTGCCGCCCTGCATGCCATCCAGCACCACCACATCGGCCCCGGCCTTCACCGCCAGCGCGATGTCGTAATAAGGCCGCGAGGCGCCGACCTTCACATAGATCGGCTTCTCCCAATTGGTCAGCTCGCGCAGCTCCAGGATCTTGATCTCCAGATCATCCGGCCCGGTCCAGTCCGGATGGCGGCAGGCGGAGCGCTGGTCGATCCCTTCCGGCAGATTGCGCATCTTGGCGACGCGCGGGGAGATTTTCTGCCCCAGCAACATGCCGCCGCCGCCCGGCTTCGCGCCCTGGCCGACAACAACCTCAATCGCATCCGCCTTGCGCAGATCAGCGAGGTTCATGCCGTAGCGCGAGGGCAGATATTGATAGACCAAGGTCTGCGAATGGCCGCGCTCCTCGGGCGTCATGCCGCCATCGCCGGTGGTGGTGGAGGTGCCCACCGCCGTGGCGCCGCGCCCCAAAGCCTCCTTGGCGTTGCCAGAGAGCGCGCCGAAGGACATGCCGGCAATCGTCACCGGGGTTTTCAGATGGATCGGCTTTTTGGCAAAGCGCGTGCCGAGCACGACATCCGTGCCGCATTTCTCGCGATAGCCTTCCAGCGGATAGCGCGACATCGAGGCGCCGAGGAACAGCAGATCATCGAAATGCGGCAGCTTGCGCTTGGTGCCGCCGCCGCGAATATCATAGATGCCGGTGGCCGCGGCGCGCTGGATCTCGGCGATGGTATGCGGATCGAAGGTCGCGGAAAAGCGCGGCCTGGTCTGCGGAATATGGGAGAACGGCGTGTCGTTCATGGTCAGTACGCCCCGGCATTATCGACATGGAAATGGTACAGAGTGCGCGCCGAGCCGTAGAGGGTGAACTCCTCCGGATTCTCGGCCACGCCGGCTTTTTGCAGAAGGGCCTTCAGGATTTCGAGATCCTGTGCGCCCATCTCTTTCTTCTCGCAATCCGCGCCCAGGCTCTTCACGCTGCCTTTCACGAACAGCCGCGCCTCGTACAGCGAATCCCCCAGCGCATCCCCGGCATCGCCGCAGACCACCAGATTGCCGCTCTGCGCCATGAAGGCGCTCATATGGCCGACATTGCCTTTCACCACGATATCGATGCCCTTCATCGAAATCCCGCAGCGCGCCGAGGCATTGCCGTCGATGATCAGCAAGCCGCCATGCGCGGTGGCGCCGGCCGACTGGCTGGCATCGCCTTTCACATGCACGCGGCCGGACATCATGTTTTCCGCAACCCCGGTGGCGGCGTTGCCATTGATGGTGATGGACGCGCCATCATTCATCCCCGCCGCATAATAGCCGGCATGGCCGTCGATCAGCACCTGCACCGGGGCGGTGATGCCCACCGCCAGCGCATGCGCGCCGCGCGGGTTGGCGATCCGCCAGGCGGTCTGGTTGGTACCGCCGGAGAGGGTTTGCAGTTTTTCATTCAGCTCCCGCAACGGCGCCGCCGCGAGATCGAATGTAATGGTATCTTCCATGGTTTTTTCCAACGCCGCGCTCATGCCGCGCGCTCCCAGAAATAGACGCGCCCCGGTTCCGGCTCGAACAGATGCGCCGCCTCGATGCCCGGCAGATCCGCCAGCGCGCGATATTCGGAGGCGAAAGCGACATAATCATCCGTCTCCGCCATCACCGCCGGCTTGCAGGAGACCGGATCGCGCAGCACGCCAAAGCCGGTCTCGGTGCCGACGACAAAATTATAGAATCCGTCGAGATCCTCCAGCGCCTCGGTCAGCGCCGCATCCAGCTTCGCGCCTTCGCGCAATTTATAGGACAGATAGCCCGCCGCCACCTCGGTATCATTTTGGGTGGCGAAATTGATGCCCTCGCGCATCAGCCGGCGGCGCACATCATTATGGTTGGAGAGCGAGCCATTATGCACCAGGCATTGATCCGCCCCGGTGGAGAAAGGATGCGCGCCTTCCGTGGTCACCGCCGATTCGGTGGCCATGCGCGTATGGCCCACCGCATGGCTGCCGGACATGGAGGAGAGCCCAAAGCGCGCCCCCACAGCTTCCGGCAGGCCGATGCCCTTGAACAGCTCGATGCGGTTGCCGACCGAGACCAGGACAATTTCCGGCGTCGTCGCCAAAGCGTTGCGCAACGCCGCCGCTTTCTCCTGGGCCAGGCTCAGCACCGCATGGTCGTCATGCACCGCCAGGCTGGCGCCAAAGCGGGCCGCGAATCCGGCCATATCAAACCCGGCCGGCGCGCGCAGGGTGAATTTCACCTGCCCGGGTGCGGCGCTGCTGTAAATCGCAAACCCGGCGGAGTCAGGCCCGCGCTCGGTCAATACATTCAGCATATGGCTCATCAGCGCGCCCAGTTGCGGCTCCAGAGCTGAATTCTTCAGAAATAATCCGGCAATCCCACACATCTGCGCAACCTGCTCCTTTCCGCTGCGCGCAGGTTATCCAAGGGTGTTGGCGCCGTCAACTTATAAGAACAAAGATTTCTTTAAAGGAAACTGAACGCGCCGCCCGACGCTTTGGTTGAATCGGGTTTTTGCGGGGCCATATCCTCTCGGATTTTTAACCCAGGGAGATTCCTATGCTCGTTTGCACCGGTTATGGCGCCGCCAGCCCGACTGAGGCGCTCGCCCCCCTCACCTTCAATCGCCGCGATGTCGGCCAGAATGATATCGAAATCGAAATTGAATATTGCGGCGTCTGCCATTCGGACATCCATTTCGCCCGCGATGAGTGGCATTTCACCCAGTACCCCGCTGTGCCGGGCCATGAGATTGTCGGCCGGGTGAAGAGCGTCGGCCCGGGTGTGACCAAATATAAAGTCGGCGAGCGTGTCGGCGTCGGCTGCATGGTCAATAGCTGCCGCACCTGCCCCTCCTGCCAGGAAGGGCTGGAGCAATATTGCGCCGAGGGCCTGACCGGCCAGACCTATGGCGGCACCGACAAGGTGATCAACGAACCCTCCAAGGGCGGCTATTCGGACAAGATCGTGGTGGATGAGAATTTCGTCCTGCGCATCCCCGAGAACCTGGACCCGGCCGCCGCAGCGCCGCTGCTCTGCGCGGGCATCACCCTGTATTCGCCGCTGCGCCATTGGGGTGCCGGGCCGGGCAAGAAGGTCGGCATCATCGGGCTGGGCGGGCTTGGCCATATGGGCGTGAAGCTGGCCCATGCGATGGGGGCTGAGACCGCGCTGTTCACCACCTCCGCCAGCAAGGTTGCGGATGCCAAGCGCCTGGGCGCCAGCCTGGTCATCCTCTCCAAGGATGAGGCGCAGATGGCCGAACATGCCGAGAGCTTCGATCTGATCATCGACACCGTCTCCGCCAGCCACGATCTCAGCCCCTTCTTCGGGCTGCTGAAGCGCGACGCGACGATGGTGCAGGTGGGCGCGCCCGAGCATCCGCTGCCGATCTCGGTGTTCCCGCTGCTGATGCGCCGGCGCAGCTTCGCCGGATCGATGATCGGCGGCATCAAGGAAACCCAGGAGATGCTGGATTTCTGCGACAAGCACAACATCACCGCGGATGTGGAGATGATCAACATCCAGCAGATCAACGAGGCCTATGAGCGGATGCTGAAATCGGACGTGAAATACCGCTTCTGCATCGACATGAAGAGCCTGAAGGCGGCCTGAACCGGCGCGGCGCGCCTCTCATCGAGGCGCGCCGTTTTCGCCCGCCAATGGGTTGACTTTATACGGCGAAAAATGGTTTTTGCGCCTCACCGTGCGGCGCCGCCCCACGGGACCTTGGTAAGAGCCTGTAGCTCAGTGGTAGAGCATCCGACTTTTAATCGGACGGCCGTGGGTTCGACCCCCACCGGGCTCACCAAGCGCAAATCAACGCGGCATTTTTCGGAATTCTGAATGGACCGTGCCAAAATCGGCATCGTGACGGGCCTGCAGGCGGAAGCGCAATGGCTCCGCGATGCCGGATTCACGGTGATGGTTGGCGGTGGCACACCGCTTGGCGCCCGCAAGGCCGCCGAGGCGCTGGTGGATGAACAAGGCGTGCTGGGGCTGCTCAGCTTCGGCCTGGCCGGCGGTCTGCAAAAAGGCCTCAAGCCCGGCCGTATCCTGGTACCGTCCGCGATTCAGGCCGGCCTGCTCACTTTCCCTTGCGATTACCGGCTGCTGGAGTTTCTCGGCGGCCCCCTCGCCGGCCCGATTCTCGGCTGGCACAAAATCGTCACCAGTGCCGAGGAAAAGCAGTTGCTCAGCCAGCGTTATCACGTCGCGGCGGTGGATCTGGAATCCGGCGCGGTGGCGGAGGTGGCCAAGGAGAGGGAGCTGCCATTCGCGGTGCTGCGCGCCGTGGCGGACCCGGCGGGGCGCGATCTGCCCCCCGCCGCCCTGGTGGCGCTGAAGGCCGATGGCAAGCTGGACGGCATGGCCCTGGCCCGTTCCATCTTGAGCCAGCCCCGGCAAATTCCAGGCCTGATCAAAGTCGGCCGCGACGCCGCCGCCGCCCGCAAGGCCCTGATAAACTGGGTCAAAACCCTGCCCGAAAAAATATAAGCCGCAGGCGTTTCCACACCCACGGCCCAAAGTGGCAAAAGTTTTTGGGGGTATGGGGGGCTTTTTTCAAAAAGCCCCCATGTCTTCACTCCGCCGGCTGCGCCGCCGCCTGCCGCGCGGCTTTCGCCGCATGGATTTCCGCCATCTTGCTATCCACATGCCGGGTAAACACGTTGAAATCGGCCTTGCGGGCCTTATCCAGCGGAATATCCTTGGCCATGGCACCCTCGGTCTTGATGCCCTTCAGCGCGACCTTGGCGATCTGCCAGGGGCGCTTGATGGAATCCATCACCGCCGTCGCCTCGAAGCCGGAATGCACCATGCAGTCGGAGCATTTCTCGTAATTGCCCACACCGTATTTATCCCATTCGGTGCTGTCCATCAGCTCCTGATAGGTCTTGGCATAGCCCTCGCCGAGCAGATAGCAGGGGCGCTGCCAGCCGAACACGTTGCGGGTCGGGTTGCCCCAGGGGGTGCAGGCATAGGATTGGTTGCCGGCCAGGAAGTCCAGGAAGAGCGGGGATTGGGTGAATTTCCACACCTTGCCGCGCTTCTTGCTCTCCTTGCCGCGGCGGAACACCGCCCGGAACAGCTCCTTGGTGCGCTGGCGGTTGAGGAAATGCTCCTGGTCCGGGGCGCGCTCATAGGCATAGCCCGGCGAGGTCATCACGCCCTCAATGTCCAGATCCGCGACCATGTCGAAGAACGCCGCCACCCGGTCCGGATCGGCGCCATCGAACAATGTGCAGTTGATGGAAGTGCGGAAGCCCTTGGCTTTGCTGAGCTTCAGCGCGTCGATCGCGCGCTCATAGACGCCATCCTGGTCGACGGAGCGGTCATGCATCTCCTTGTCGCCGTCCAGATGGATGTCCCAGCAGAAATTCTTGTGCGGCTTGTACTGGTCGATCTTCTTTTCCAGCAGGAGCGCGTTGGTGCACAGGATCACGAACTTGCCCATCTTCAGATAGGCCTCGACGATCTGCGGCATTTCCTTGTGCAGCAGCGGCTCACCGCCGGCGATGGCGATGATCGGGGCCGGGCATTCCTCGGCCGCCTTGATCGCATCCTCCAGCGAGATGCGCTGATTGAGGATCTCGTTCGGGTAATCGATCTTGCCGCAGCCCTGGCAGGCCAGATTGCAGCGGAACAAGGGCTCCAGCATCAGCACCAGAGGATAGCGCTTATTGCCCTTGAGATGCTGCTTGAGAATATAGCCGCCAACGCGGACGGCCTGGTTCAACGGTACACCCATATTTGGTTATCCTTAAACTTCAGCCACTTCGGCGGGCAACTTAAACTTCACATCTTCCGGCGTGCCGGCCAGTAGCTCGATCTCGACCTGGCCGAACCGGCGCATACCATCGATCACACCCTGCACCAGCACCTCCGGCGCGGAGGCGCCGGCGGTCAGCCCCACCTTCGCCACGCCCTGGAACCATTCCGGCCGCAGAGCGCTGGCATCGTCGATGAGATAGGCCGGGCGGCCAAGCTCAGCGCCGATTTCGCGCAAGCGGTTGGAGTTGGAAGAATTTTTGCTGCCCACCACCAAAATCAAGTCCACCAGCTCGGCGAGATGATGCACCGCCTCCTGGCGGTTCTGGGTGGCATAGCAGATATCCTTCACATCCGGGCCGACAATCGCCGGGAAGCGCGCATTGAGAGCGGCGATGATGCCGCGCGTATCATCGACGGAGAGCGTGGTCTGGGTGATATAGGAGAGCTTTTCCGGGTCCTTGACCTCAAGCTTTTCCGCATCCTCGACCGTCTGCACCAGATACACGGTGCCGTCGATCTGGCCGATCGTGCCTTCCACCTCTGCGTGCCCGGCATGGCCGATCAGCACAATTTCACGGCCTTGCGCGGCGTAGCGGCGGCCTTCGGCATGCACCTTGGCCACCAGAGGGCAGGTCGCGTCGATCACCGGCAGCTCGCGGTCGGCGGCGGCCTGCACCACTTTGCGGGCGACGCCGTGGGCGGAGAACACGGTCCAGGCGCCTTCCGGCACCTCGTCCAGCTCATCCACGAACACCGCGCCGCGCGAGCGCAGATCCTCGACCACGTGGCGGTTATGCACGATTTCGTGGCGCACATAGATCGGCGGGCCGAATTTGGTCAGCGCCCGTTCGACAATGTCGATCGCCCGCTCCACCCCGGCGCAGAAGCCGCGGGGCTGCGCCAGAATGACCCGCAATGTTTTCGGGGGCTGTGAACCGTCCATATTTTCTCAATCCTGTCTGCTGCCTGTTGCCCGCGCGTCACGCCGCAACGCATTCTCGCCACAGCAATAAGTCATTGCCTCCACAATCCGCAAGCGTGCACATAGTATAAGCTTGCCTCCCAGGCGGCCGGCTGCGGAATGGCAGCCTCCTGTTTCGGTTGGGGGCTTCTGGCTTTTCGGCGCCCGGTCGCTTATGTGTGAGGGATGTACAAATAATAGCCCCGCCGCGAATCGGGTGGAGCGTGTATGAATAGGTTAGAGCGTATGACAGGGACCACCATGGGCAAAGCAGCGCGGACGCAAAACGGAGCTTGTTGCTGATGCCCCCGAAAACCCCTTTGCTCGACCGGGTGAATGTGCCTGCCGATTTGCGCAATTTCTCGATCGAGCAGCTGAAACAGCTGGCGGACGAGCTGCGCGCCGAGACCATCGATACCGTCTCCGTCACTGGCGGCCATCTGGGCTCCTCGCTGGGTGTGGTCGAGCTGACCGTCGCCATCCATGCCGTGTTCGACACCCCGCGCGACCGGCTGATCTGGGATGTCGGGCATCAATGCTACCCGCATAAAATCCTCACCGGCCGGCGCGATCGCATCCGCACGCTGCGCCAGCCCGGCGGGCTTTCCGGCTTCACCCGCCGTTCCGAGAGCGAGTACGACCCGTTCGGCGCCGCCCATTCCTCCACCTCCATTTCCGCCGGGCTCGGCATGGCGGTGGCGCGCGACCTGAAGAAGGAAGCTGACCCGCGCAACGTCATCGCGGTGATCGGCGATGGCTCGATGTCCGCCGGCATGGCCTATGAGGCGATGAACAATGCCGGGGCGATGCGCTCGCGCCTGATCGTGGTGCTGAACGACAATGACATGTCGATCGCCCCGCCGGTCGGCGCGATGAGCACCTATCTCTCCACTTTGATCTCCTCGCGCAGCTTTATGAGCCTGCGCGATTTCGCTGCGAAGATGGCCAAGCGCTTCCCCCGGCCGATCGAGCGCACCGCCCGCAAGGCCGAGGAATATGCCCGCGGCATCCTCACCGGCGGCACCCTCTTCGAGGAGCTGGGCTTTTATTATGTGGGTCCGATCGACGGGCATAATATGGAGCATCTGATGCCGGTACTGCGCAATTTGCGCGATTCGGAAGCCAATGAGCCGGTGCTGCTGCATATCGTGACGCAAAAAGGCAAGGGCTACGCCCCGGCCGAGGCCGCCGCCGACAAATATCACGGTGTACAGAAATTTAATGTGGTCACCGGCGAGCAGAAAAAAGCCCCGCCCGGCCCGCCGACTTATACCTCCGTGTTCGCCAAGGCGTTGATCGCGGAAGCGGAGGCGGACTCCAGCGTGGTCGCGATCACCGCCGCCATGTCGCCGGGCACCGGGCTCGATAAGTTCGAGGCGAAATTCCCGGACCGCATGTTCGATGTCGGCATCGCCGAGCAGCATGCCGTCACCTTCGCCGCCGGCATGGCGACGGAAGGGCTGAAGCCGTTCTGCGCCATCTATTCCACCTTCCTGCAGCGCGGTTACGACCAGCTGGTGCATGACGTGGTGCTGCAGAGCCTGCCGGTGCGCTTCGCCATGGACCGCGCCGGGCTGGTCGGGGCGGACGGCGCCACCCATGCCGGCGCTTACGACCTCGCTTTCCTCGGCCCGATGCCGCGCATGGTGATCATGGCCCCGTCCGACGAGGCGGAGCTGATGCATGCCGTGGCCACCGCCGCCGCCATCGATGACCGCCCCTCCGCCTTCCGCTATCCGCGCGGCGAGGGGCTGGGCATCGAGCTTCCGGCGCGCGGCACGCCCTGGGAGATCGGCAAGGGCCGCATCCTGCGCGAAGGCAGCAAGGTTGCCATCCTGGTGCTGGGAACGCGCCTGCATGACGCGCTCAACGCCGCCGACCAGCTGGCCGCCAAGGGCTTCCCAGCGACGGTCGCGGATGCGCGCTTCATGAAGCCGCTGGATACTGATCTGATCGACCAGCTCGCCCGCCATCATGAGGTGCTGATCACCATCGAAGAGGGGGCGGCCGGCGGCTTCGGCGCGGCGGTGGCGCATCACCTCGCCTGGAGCGGCGCTTTCGATAAGGGGCTGAAATTCCGCCCGATGACGCTGCCGGACCGGTTGATCGACCATAACAGCCCAGCCGCGCAGATGATCGAAGCCGGGCTGACGGCGCAGGATATCGTTACCCATGCGCTGACCGCGCTCGGGTTGCAATCTTTCCATGATTTTGTCGCGATGCCGGCGCAATAGGTCCCCTATATGAAGCGCATGAAAAATTCACTCCGCTTCACGGCGCTGGCGCTCAGCGCCAGCCTCGCTTTCACCCCCTGCGCCTTCGCGGCCGGTTCCGCCGCCAGCGCGCCCGTCTCCACGCTGGACACCGCCCTCATCGCCTCGATGAAATCGGCGAAGAGCCAGGGCTTTCAGGCCCGCTACCAGGCGCTCGCCCCGGTGGTGGAGAAATCCTACAACCTGCCGGAAGTGACGAAGAATTCCGTCGGCTTCCTCTGGTCCACCCTGCCGGCGGACCAGCAGAAAGAGCTGATCGACCTGTTCACCCAGTTCACCATCACCAGCTATGTCGCCGAGTTCAACGGTTATAGCGGCCAGACCATCAATATCCTGCCCGAGGAAAAGAGCCTGGGCGGCAAGAAGATCGTCGAAACCAAGCTGGCCTCGCCCGGCGATACCGGGGTTGAGATCGATTATGTGGTGGCGCAAGGCTCGAATGGCTGGCAGATCGAGGATGTGCTGCTGAACGGCACCATCAGCCAGGTCGCCGTGCATGCCTCGGACTTCGCCTCGCTGGTGAAATCCGGCGATGCCTCGCAGCTGATCGCGGCGCTGAAGACCAAGATCAAGGCCCTGCAAGCGAGCTAACCCCCTCCCCTCTGTTCGGTAAACGCGCCTCCTTTGCAATTTCTGGCTTTACTCACCGCTTTGCTCGCCCTGGTCGGGGTGGTGCAGCTTTTTCTGGGCGCGCGTCTGACCGAGCGTTTCTGTGCCCCCCGGCCCCGCGGTGTTTCTGCGTCGCGGCCGGGCGTCACCGTGCTGAAGCCGCTGCATGGCGATGAAGCGCTCAGCGAAGTGGCGCTGGAATCCTTCTTTTTGCAGGATTATCCGGACTACCAGCTGGTCTTTGGCGTGCAGAGCCAGGACGACCCGGTGCTGCCGCTGCTCGGGCGGCTGCGCAAACGCCACCCTGAGCGCGACGTGGCGCTGATGGTCAATGACACCCCGCACGGGCGCAACCGCAAGATCGCCAACCTCATCAATATGCGCCCGCTCGCCCGGCATGAGCTGCTGGTGATCTCGGATGCGGATGTGCATGTGCCGCCACATTTCCTTTCGGATGTCGTCGCCACGCTGGAGGCGCCCGGCGTGGGGCTGGTGACCAGCCTCTATACCGGCCTGCCCGGCAACCGGGACATTCCCGCTCTGCTCGGCGCCATGCAGATCAACCAGAGCTTCCTGCCCGGCGTGCTGCTGGCCCGCCAGCTCGGCCGGCAGGATTGCCTGGGCGCCACCATGACCATCCGCAAAAGCCTGCTGACCCGCATCGGCGGGTTGGAAGCGCTCGCCGACCATCTGGCGGACGACCAGCTGCTTGGCCGCAAGGTGCTGGCGGCGGGCGAGCGCGTGGCGCTGGCGCCCGTCATCCCCGCCACCACCGTACCGGAAGAGAGCTTCGCCAGCCTGTTCAGCCATGAGCTGCGCTGGGCCCGCACCATCCGGGCACTGGAGCCGCTGGGCTTTGCCGCCTCGGTGCTGCAGATCCCGCTGCTCTGGGCTGTCCTCACCATCCTGTTCTCCGGCTTTGGGGTCTGGAGCCTGGCTTTATTCCTGCTGGTCTGGGGGGCGCGGGTGGTGCTGGGCTGGCGGATCGAGGCGGCGCTGCGCATCGCCCGCACGCGAGAGATCTGGCTTTATCTGTTGCGTGATTTCTTCAGCACGATCATTTATATAGCCGGTTTCATGGGCAACCGCGTCGTCTGGCGCGGCCAGTCCATGGCCGCCGATAAGGGCCATCCAGCCCCTGGTTCGAGAGAGTGAGTGACAAAATGACGATGAAAACCCTGTTTCTGCAGCCGCCCTCCTTCGATGGCTTCGATGGCGGCGCGGGCTCTCGCTACCAGGCCAAGCGCGAGATCAAGAGCTTCTGGTTCCCGACCTGGCTGGCCCAGCCCGCGGCCCTGCTGCCGGATTCCACCCTGATCGACGCCCCGCCGGCGAAGCTGACCATGGCGGATGTGCTCCCGCACGCCACCACTCACCAGTTGCTGATCATCCACACCTCCACCCCGTCCTTCGCGAATGACGTGAAGGTGGCGGAAGAGTTCAAGAAGCTGAACCCGGCGATGATGGTCGGCTTCATCGGCGCCAAGGTCGCGGTGCAGCCGGTGGAGAGCCTGGAGCGTGCCCCGGTTCTGGATTTCGTCTGCGGCAATGAGTTCGATTTCACCATCAAGGAAATCGCCGAGGGCAAGCCGCTGCCGGAGGTGCTCGGCATCTGGTGGCGCAACGGCAATGGCGAGATCTTGAAGAATGACGACCGCCCGCTGCTGATGGATATGGACGAGCTGCCCTTCGTTGTGGACGTGTATAAGAAGCATCTGCGGATGGAGGATTACTTCATCGGCTATCTGAAGCACCCCTACATCTCCATCTATACCGGCCGCGGCTGCAAATCCCATTGCACCTTCTGCCTGTGGCCGCAGACGGTGGGCGGGCATAAATACCGCACCCGTTCGGTGGGCAACGTGATCGCCGAAGTGAAGCGCGCCATCGAGCTGTTCCCGAATGTTCAGGAAATCATGTTCGATGACGACACCTTCACCGACAATCTGCCCCGCGCCGAGGAGATCGCGCGCGAGCTGGGCAAGCTGAAGATTTCCTGGTCCTGCAACGCCAAGGCCAATGTGCCCTACAGCACGCTGAAGGTGCTGAAGGAAAACGGGCTGCGCCTGCTGCTGGTGGGGTATGAATCCGGCAACCAGCAGATCCTGCACAATATCAAGAAGGGTTTGCGCGTCGATGTCGCCAAGCGCTTCACCGCCGATTGCCACAAGCTCGGCATCAAGATCCACGGCACCTTCATCGCCGGCCTGCCCGGCGAGACGCAGGAGACGCTGAAGGAAACCATCGAATTCGCCAAGGAGATCAACCCGCACACCATCCAGGTGTCGCTGGCCGCCCCTATCCCGGTACCTTCCTGTATAACCAGGCGGTGCAGGAAGGCTGGCTGGACGTGGCGAATGCCGAGCTGATCGACGAGCATGGCGTGCAGATCGCGCCGCTGCATTATCCGCATCTCTCCCACAAGGAGATTTTCGATTCGGTGGAAACGCTGTACCGCGAATTCTATTTCCGCCCGTCGAAGATTCTCTCCATCCTGAAGGAAATGGCGCTGTCCCCGCAAATGCTGGTGCGCCGCCTGCGTGAAGGGCTGGAGTTCAAGGCGTTCCTGAAAGAACGCCAGGAAACGAAAGTGGCGTAACAAAAGTTTTTTGGAGGCGCCCTTTTTTACAAAAAAGGGCGCACAAAAACCCCCAAGGAGCTCAACGCGCCTTGGGGGTTTTTTCATGCCCGGGCGTCAGGTGTTGTCTCCGCCCTACATTAACGTCCAAGCCACAGGCATAAAAAAACCGGAGGGCATTGAGCCCTCCGGTTTTTTGCTTCTCTTAAATGGGCGGCCCGATTCAGACGGCGCGGCTATGCCGCACCGTCATCGGGACGCCTTACGCAACCACCATCTTAATGATGGAATCCGGATCCTGAACAGACCCGGACGACCCCGAGCCCTTCTTGATCTGCTGCACGGCATCCATGCCCGCCGTCACCTGGCCGACGATGGTGTATTGGCCATCCAGCCAACTGCACGGATCGAAGCAGATGAAGAACTGGCTGTTCGCCGAATTCGGGTCCTGGGTGCGCGCCATGCCCACCGTGCCGGTGAGGAAGCTCGCATCCTGGGTGAATTCCGCCGGCAGGTTCGGCAACTGGCTGCCGCCGGTGCCGGTGTTGGTCGGATCGCCGGTCTGCGCCATGAAGCCGGCGATGACGCGGAAGAATTTGCAGCCATCATAAAAACCCTGCGCGGTCAGGGTGCGCAGCCGCTCAGCCGCCAGCGGCGCCAGGTCCGGGCGCAGCGTGATGGTGACGTCGCCATATTTCAGCGTCATCTTCAGATTGTTAGAGGCCGTGCTCTCGGCCATCGCGTCGCTCATGGTAGCTCCCGTCAGCAATGTAGCGGTTGTGGCAGTGATAAAGGTGCGGCGGGTGGTCATGCTTTCCCCTTCAGTTTTGCCTGGGTGGCCTCGCAGGTCTGCTTCGGCACGAAGCTGGAAATATCGCCACCGAACGCGGCAATATCCTTCACGAACCGCGAGGAAATGAACTGATGCGTCTCGCTCGCCATCAGAAACACCGTCTCGATCTTGGAATCCAGCCGGTAATTCATTCCGGCCATCTGAAACTCATAATCGAAATCGGAGACCGCGCGCAGGCCCCGGACAATCATGCCGGCTCCCACCTCGCGGGCGAAATCGATCAGCAGCGAGGAGAAGGGATGCACCTCGACCGGAATTCCCGCCTTCCCGGCAATCCCCGCCACCTCGGCGCGGACCAGCGCGACGCGCTCCTCCAGGCTGAAAATCGGCCCCTTGCCGATATTCACCGCCACCCCGATCACCAGCCTGTCCACCAGCCGCGTCGCGCGGGTGATGATATCCAGATGCCCGTTGGTGATCGGATCGAAGGTGCCCGGATAGAGCGCGACGCGTTCAGCCATCGATATTTTCCTCAGGCTCCGCCTGCTCATCTTCCAACACGGGGAAAACGGAGGTGACACGCTCATCGTCATCCAAACGGAAGAGTGTCACACCCATCGCGGTGCGGCCGGTCAGGCGCACCTGGTCCGCCGGCACGCGGATCAGCCGTCCGCCATCGGTCACCAGCATCACGTCATCGCCCGGGCGCACCGCGAAGCTCGCCGCCACGGCATTGCCGTTGCGCTTGGCATTCAGCGTGATGTTGGCCACACCCTGGCCGCCACGGCCGGTGACGCGATATTCATAGGCCGAAGAACGCTTGCCGAAGCCGGAATCGGTGACGGTGAGCAGAATTTCTTCCGCCTCGCCAAGTTCCTTGATCTTCTCTTCAGAGATCGCGATCTCGGCCACCGCCTCGTCGCTCTCCTCGGGCGCCGCGCCCTCTTCATCCGCCGCGGCATTGCGCTGCTTCAGATAGGCCGCGCGCTCTTCCACGCTGGCCTCGACATGGCGCAGCACGCACAGGCTCATCACCTCGTCATCCTTGCCCAGCTTGATGCCGCGCACGCCGGTGGAATCCCGCCCGGAGAACACGCGCAACGTCTCATCGCTGATCTGGAAGCGGATGCAGCGGCCCAGCTTGGTGGCGAGGAACACATCATCCCCATCCCGGCAGGTGGCCACACCGATCAGATGATCGCCCTCATCCAGCTTCATCGCGATCAGCCCGGAGGCGCGGACATTGCGGAAATCCGAAAGCTTGTTCCGGCGCACATTGCCCGACGAGGTGGCGAAGACCAGATGCAGATTTTCCCACAGGCTCTCATCCTGCGGCAGCGGCAGCACCGTGGTGATCTGATCGGAACCCAGCTCCGGCAGCAGATTCACCAAGGCCCGGCCCTTGGTATTCGCGGCCGCCTCCGGCAGACGCCAGACCTTTTCGCGATACACCTTGCCGCCGGAAGAGAAGAACAGCACGAATTGGTGCGTATGGGCGTTGAAGCTGCGGGTGACGATGTCATCCCCGCGCGTCGCCGCCGCCGAGCGTCCGCGCCCGCCGCGATTCTGCTGGCGGAACACCTCCAGCGGGGTCCGCTTGATGAAGCCGTCGCGGGTCAGGGTAATCACCATCTGCCCCGGCTCGATCAGGCTTTCATCGTCCAGATCCGCGTCCAGATCCTCGATCGAGGATCTGCGCGCGCTGCCGATCTTGTCCTTCGCCGCGACGATCTCGGTCTGCATCACCTCCAGCCTGCGGATGCGGCTGCCGATGATCTCCAGAAATTCCTTGATCTTGTCGGAGACTTCCGCAAGCTCGGCCTGGATCTTCTCACGCTCCAACCCGGTCAGGCGGGCCAAGCGCAGCTCCAGAATGCCGCGCGCCTGGGCTTCGGTCAGCTTGATCGTGTTATCCGCCGCCACGGCATTGCCGGAATCATCCACCAGGGCCAGCAGCGGCAGCACATCGTCCGCCGGCCAGTCGCGGGCCATCAAAGCCGCGCGCGCCGCGTTGGAATCAGGGGCGGCGCGAATGAGGCGGATCACCTCATCGATATTCGCCACCGCGATGCCAAGCCCGATCAGCAGATGCGCCCGGTCACGCGCCTTGTTGAGGTCGAACCGCGCCCGGCGCAGAATCACCTCCTCGCGGAATTCGATGAACAGGCCAAGCAACTCGCGCAGGCCCATCTGCCGCGGCTTGCCGCGGTCCAGCGCCAGCATGTTGATGCCGAAGCTTTGCTGCAGCGAGGTCAGGCGGTAGAGCTGGTTCAGCACCACTTCGCCGGTCGCATCGCGCTTCAGCTCGATGACGATGCGCATGCCCTCACGATCCGACTCATCGCGCAGATCCGCGATACCTTCGATCTCCTTGGCCCGCACCAGCTCGGCGATGCGCTCCAGCAGGGTGGATTTATTCACCTGATACGGGATTTCGGTGACGATGATCGCCTCGCGATCCTTGCGGATCTGCTCGATCGTCGCGCGCGAGCGCATGATGATGGAGCCGCGCCCGGTCTCGTAGGCGTTGCGAATGCCGGAGCGGCCGAGAATGATGCCGGCGGTCGGGAAATCCGGGCCGGGCACGATTTTCATAAGCTCTTCCAGCGTGATTTCCGGATTGGAAATCATCGCCAGCACCGCATCCATGATCTCGGTGGGGTTGTGCGGCGGGATATTGGTGGCCATGCCCACCGCGATGCCGCCGGCGCCGTTGATCAGCAGATTCGGGAACGCGGCGGGCAGAACCTTCGGCTCCTGCTCGCTTTCATCATAGTTGGCCTGGAAATCGACGGTGTCCTTGTCGATATCGGCCAGCAGCAGCATCGCCGGCGGGGCCAGGCGCATTTCGGTATAACGCGAGGCGGCGGGGTTATCGCCGTCGATGGAGCCGAAATTCCCCTGACCGTCGATCAGCGGCAGGCGCATGGAGAAATCCTGCGCCAGACGCACGCCCGCCAGATACACCGCCTGGTCGCCATGCGGATGGTATTTACCCAGCACGTCGCCGGTCATGCGGGCGGATTTGCGGTAGGGCTTGTCCGGCGTGTTGTTGGCCTCGTTCATCGCATACAAAATGCGGCGATGAACCGGCTTCAACCCGTCGCGCGCATCGGGCAGCGCGCGCGAGACGATGACGGACATGGCGTAATCCAGATAGGATTTACGCATCTCCTGCTCGATGGAAACCGGCTCCTGCCCGCGCGGCGTCAGCGGCCCCGCGCCCGGCTCGTTGGTGATCTCGCTCATGTCAGCGCAGAGTCGCGGTGGAGCCCGTTTGCCGTGCCGGCAGACGGGACGAAGATATTGATTTTACAGGCAAAAATTTTCCGCATTCTGCCGGTTTTATAGCATGCGCGCAGGGGCTTTACAAATCAGTGACCCCTGCGCGGCCCGCTTTAAACCTGGCGCTTCGTCTGCAGCCGGCTGGCGCGCAGAATCGCGCGGATATCGGCCAGCGCCACGTCGAGATCGTGATTCTCGACGATATAGTCGAACTCCCCGGCATGGCTGATCTCGGCCTCGGCATGCTGCATGCGGTGCGCCACCTGCTCGGCCGTGTCGCCGCGCTTGACCAGCCGGTTATGCAAAACCTCCAGCGAGGGCGGCTTGATGAAGACGCCGACCACATCCTCCCCCAAAGAGGCGCGCAGCTGCCGGAAACCCTGCCAATCGATGTCGAACATCACATCCCGCCCCTCGCGCAAGGCCGCTTCCACGGGCTGGCGCGGCGTGCCGTAGGAACGGCCGAACACTCTTGCATATTCCAGCAGCTCGCTCTGCTCCACCATTTCGTCAAAACGCGCCTGGGTGATGAAGAAATAATGCTTGCCTTCCTTCTCGCCGGGGCGGCGCTCGCGCGTCGTCACGCTCACCGAGAGCGAGAGCTGGTCGTCAATCTCCAGCAACGCGCGCGACAGCGTCGTCTTGCCCGCACCAGACGGTGCGGCCAGGACGAGACAAAGCCCGCGCCTACTCAACGTTCTGCACCTGCTCGCGCAGCTGCTCGATGGCAGCCTTCAGCGCGAGGCCGAGATTGGTGAGTTCGGTGGACGCCGATTTGCTGCATAGCGTGTTCGCCTCGCGGTTGAATTCCTGCATCAGGAAATCGAGCTTGCGCCCCACCGCGCCGCCTTCGGCCAGCAGCGCGCGGGCGGAGGCGATATGCGCGCTCAGCCGGTCCAGCTCCTCGCGCACATCGGATTTGGTGGCCAGCAGCGCGATCTCCTGGGCCAGCCGCTCTTCCGGAAAGCCCGGGGCATTGCCAAGCAGCTCCGCCAGCTGCGCGCTCAGCCGGGCGCGGTGCAGCTCAGGCTGCTGCGCGGCCAGGCTCAAGGCCTGGGCATGCAGCGTCTCGATCTCGGCCAGATTGGCGCGCAAAATCTCGTCCAGCTTCGCGCCCTCATCGGCGCGCGCCCGCGCCAGCCCGGCCAGCGCCTCGGCAAAGCCTGTCTGCACGGCGGCAGCCAAGGCCGCGCGTTGCGCCTCGCTCTCCTCAGGGGCGGTGGAGCGCATCACGCCCGGCAGGCCCAGCAGCGCCTCGGCGCGGGGCGGCAGCGCGCCGGGGATCGAATCCGCCAGCTCGATCGCCAGCGCCTTGATCCGCGCCAGCACCGCCATATCCGGCTGCACCTCGTTCGCGGCCTCGCGCTTCAGGCTCAGCGTACCCGAGACATTGCCGCGCTTCAGCACCTTGCCCACGGCCTCGCGCAGCGGAAACTCCAACGCCTCCAGCCCGCTCGGCAGACGCAATTTCACATCCAGCCCGCGCCCGTTCACGCTGCGCAGCTCCCAGGCGAAGCTCGCCGCCCCGTGCTCGCCCTGGGCGCGGGCGAAGCCCGTCATCGAAACAATCCGCACCTTCTCTGTCATGGGCTGGCCTCTTAGCAGGTGGGGGATAAACTCGCTACATGCCGGCCCCTCCCCGGCCCGCCGACCAGTGGCCATGAACGATTTGCTCGACCCGGAAACGAAGCGGCGCATCCCCACTGCCGGACGCAACGGAGAGACCGGCCGCTGACACCACCTCTGAACGTATAATAAAAACATTGTCGCGGTGAGGTTGTTGATCTATATGCGACGGCTCGGCTAGGACCGCTGAGGCCAGGGCCGCGCGATGCGGGCGTGAATATTCAAAGATGTTTACGCAGTTCTCTGAATCTTAACCTTTTCCACCATATTCAGGCGCTAAAATTTACCATATCCGGCACGTCCAGCAGCGCCGAATAAGCGGCGCAGAAAAGGTAGACCAATATGAGCAGCCAGGCTCTTCAGAACGTGATACTTTGGGCTGTGCCGCGCTTTCGCCGGCCCGACCCGGCCAATCCCCACCCGGCCACGGCCCCGCAAGGCTTCGCCGCTCCCACCCCCCGCGAGGCCGCCCCGGCGATGACGCCACAGCCCGAGCAGGATTTCCATAAGGCGTCCTGAGCGATAAAATGGGCCATGCGGCTCTCAGGCTGCCGCGCGCCCGAACCTTTTCGCCGCTTTGTTAACAGGAAAAGGCCTCTGGCGGCCTCGCACCGGGGGGCGGACCCTTCGCCGCCGCCCCAGACATGTTTAGAACATCAAACCACGCCCGCGCGCAGCAGATCGTGAATATGCAGCAGCCCGACGGGCTTGCTCTCCTCCACCACGAACATGCAGGTAATCTGCGCGTCGCTCATCCGGGCCAAAGCCTGCGCGGCCATGGCATCGGCGGTGATCGTGTGCGGCGGATGCCGCCGCCCCATCGCCTCACGCGCCGGCATATCCTTGAACCCGGCCTGGAAGGCGCGGCGCAGATCGCCATCCGTCAGCACGCCGATCAGCGCCCCTGCCCCATCCACCACCCCGGCAATGCCGAAGCGCTTCGAGGTCATCTCCACGATGCCAGCCGAGAGCATGGTCTCCTGGCCGATGATCGGCATTTCCGCGCCTTTATGCATCAGCTGGCTCACGCTGATCAGCTGGGCGCCGAGCTTGCCGCCAGGATGGAAGCGGCGAAAATCCGTCGCGGTGAAGCCGCGCCGCTCCAGCAGCAGCACCGCCAGCACGTCGCCGGCCACCAGGGTCATCGTGGTCGAGGTGGTCGGCGCCACCTTGTTCGGGCAGGCTTCCTCGGCGGCCGGCAGAAACAGCCCGATATCCGCCGACCGCCCCAAGGCGCTCTCCGGCCGGGCGGTGATGGCGATCAATTTATGGCCGAAGCGCTTGGCGTAGTTGATGATATTCGCCAGCTCCGGCGCCTCGCCGGACCAGGACAGGGCCAGCACCACATCATTGGGGGCGACCATGCCGAGATCGCCATGGCTGGCCTCGGCCGGATGCACGAAATGGCTATGGGTGCCGGTGCTGGCCAAGGTGGCCGCAATCTTCTTGCCGATATGGCCGGACTTGCCCATGCCGGTGACGATGACGGAGCCGCCGCTCTGCTCGATGGCCTCCACCGCCGCCAGAAACGCATCGCCGAGCGCGCCGTCCAGAGCCGCGCGCAGCGCCGCCAGCCCCTCCATCTCGATATCCAGCGTGCGCAGCATCCGCGCCCGCGCGGAAAGCTCGCTCACGCCTTGGCCACCGCGTCGAACGCCATCAGCCGCGCCACCAGCGCCTCGAAATCCTTCAGCGCGATCATGTTCGGGCCGTCGGAGGGGGCGTTGTCCGGGTCTGGATGGGTCTCGATGAACAGCCCGGCCACCCCCACCGCCACGGCGGCGCGGGCCAGCACCGGCACGAATTCGCGCTGCCCGCCGGAGGAGCCGCCCTGCCCGCCCGGCTGCTGCACGGAATGGGTGGCATCGAAAATCACCGGCGCGCCGTAGCCGGCCATCAACGGCAGACCGCGGAAGTCCGAAACCAGCGTGTTATAGCCGAAGCTGGTGCCGCGCTCGGTCAGCATCACCTTGGGGTTGCCGGACTCGGTGAGCTTTTCCACGACATTCTTCATGTCCCAGGGGGCGAGGAACTGGCCCTTCTTCACATTCACCACCGCGCCGGTCTGCGCGGCGGCGATCAGCAGATCGGTCTGGCGGCAGAGAAAGGCGGGGATTTGCAGAATATCCACCACCTGCGCCACCGGGGCGCATTGCTCGCGCTCATGCACGTCGGTCAGCAGCGGCAGGCCGAGCTTGGCTTTGATATCGGCGAAGATCTGCAGGGCGGCATCGAGCCCGACGCCGCGCTTGCCCTTCAGCGAGGTGCGATTGGCTTTGTCGAAGGAGGATTTGAAGACGAGGCCGATGCCCAGGCGTGCGGCGATCTCTTTCAGGGCGCTGGCGCATTCGAAGGCGTGAGCGGCGCTTTCGATCTGGCAGGGCCCGGCGATCAGCGCCATGGGAAGGTTGTTGCCGAAGCGCACGCCGCCAATTTCGAGAATTGGCTCGGGCAGGTTGGCCATGTCGTTTTTGAATCCTGAATAAAGTTATAAAAGTTTTTTGGTGCCGCTTTTTTACAAAAAAGCGGTGAAGAGCGGTGGGGCGTATGCAACGCCGCCGTCACCACCCAAACGTTTTTCGCCGCTTTTTGAAAAAAGCGGCACCAAAAACTTTTGCGAATTAGTGGGTCCAGTTTTCCTTGCGGTCGGCGCGGAAATTATCGGCATAGGATTTCGGCTTATGCACCCGCGCCGGCGGGATCTCGACATCATACGGAATGCCCTGCGCCTCGGCATAGGCGATGGCGGCCTCCTTGGTCTCGAAGCTCAGGCGGATCTGCTGGCGCATATCGTCCGAGCCGGTCCAGCCCATCAGCGGGTCGCGGATCTTGGCTTTCTCCGGCTCATATTGCAGCACCCAGCGATGGGTGCGCGCCAGACCGGACTGCATGGCCGATTTGGGAGGAAGAAAGATACGAGCCCGCATGCAACATCACTCCTGACTGGTCGGGGCGCCCGGATTCGAACCGGGGGCCTCTTGTACCCAAAACAAGCGCGCTACCAGGCTGCGCCACGCCCCGAACTGCCCCGGGGACTTAGCTCCCCGGGAAGGGCTTGGCAATCACCTGATCGCCGACATTGATATCATCCTTCGCCGTCAGCCCGCCTTGCAGCTCCAGCACCGCCTTCACCGGCTCCGGCGGGGCGATGGGCTTCAGCGAATAAGGCACGGTCATCTCGGCGATGGAGACAATTTTTCCATCGGCGCCGATGAACACCATATCCTCCGGCACCGGGCAGTTCTTCATCCACATCGCGGTGCTCTGCGGCTGCGGCCAGATGAACAGCATGCCGCTATCGGCCGGGATGTCCGTGCGGAACATCTCGCCAGTATCCTGCTGCTGCTGGGTCTTGGGGATTTCGACGGTGAAGTTGAAAACCTTGCCGGCGGCGGTTTTGATCTGCAGAGGCTGGGTCGGCAGCTTGGGCTGCGGGCCGGTCGGATCGTCACTGGCCGGCTGCGCCAGGGCCATGGGCCCGGCCAGCAGGGATGCGGCCCACAGAGAGGCGGTCAGGGAATAGGCGAAAAGCTTCATGTCACTCCTCCGTGCGCGCCCCTATGTGCCGAAGCCCCGCGCCCAAGGCAAGCACCCGACAGATGGACAGGCGCCAAGCCCGCATGCGACAAATTCCCGGTGAGACGCGCCTGGCCTGTCGCCTGTTTTCTGCTCCTGGCCGTGCTGCTGCGGCTGGCGGTGCTGCATCGCTCGGTGCTGGACTGGGACGAGAGCCTGTATGTGCTGATGGCGCGGGACTGGCTGGCCGGCCACCTGCCCTATACCCGGATCTGGGACAACAAGCCGCCGGGCATCTATGCGATGTTCGCGGTTTTTCAGGCGATCATCCCCGGCATCGCCGCGATCCGCATCGCCAGTTCGCTCTGCCTGGGACTGGAGGGCTGGGCGGTGCGGGGCATCGTGATGGCGCTGGGCGGCCGGGCCTCAGCCGGCTGGGCGGCGGGCTTGCTGGCGCTGCTGGCCGGGCTTTCCAATGACGGGCTTTCCGCCAATACCGAACCCTTCATGGCCTGCTGCATCGCGCTTGCGGTGCTGTGCGTGCTGCGCGGCGGCCCGGCCTGGCTGGCGGGGCTCGGGCTGGGGGCTGGGGTGATGGTGAAATATGTCTGCGCGCCGGAGGCGCTGCTGGTGCTGGCACTGCTCTGGCGGTTGCGCGGCACGCGGGCGGTACTGGCCGGCGCGCTCGGCGCGGCACTGCCGCCGCTGGCGGCCGCCTTGCTCTATCTCGCCGCCGGTCGCTTCGGGCTTTTGTGGGACGATGCGATCCTCGCCAATCTCCGCCGCGCCGGGGTGCCGTTTTCCTGGGCGCAGGCGCGTTTCGCGGCGGCGCAACAGGCGGGGCGCTGGGGGATGCTCTATCTCGCGGCTCTGGCCGGCCTGCTCACAGCGCGAGGCAGCGGGCCGCGCTGGTTCCTGCCGCTCTGGCTGCTGGCCTCCCTGCTCGGCGCGCTGAGTGCTAAGAGTTTCTACGACCATTATTTTCTCGAGCTGTTGCCGCCGCTCTGCGTGGCGGCGGGGCTGGCGCTGGCGCGGCTGCCTTGGCGCATGGCCCGCGCGCTCGCCGCCCTGGCGATCGCCGCCCAGCTTTGCCTCGCCGCCTGGCAGGCTTTCGCCCCGTTTACCGGGCCGGACAGCGTGCGGGCCGCCGCCCGGCTGATCCGCGCCGCGGCGCCGAACAGCCTGTATGTCTTCGATTCGCAGCCGATTCTCTACGCGCTGACCGGGCTGACGCCGCCGACCCGGTTCGTGCTGCCCTCCGAGCTGACCGGCCGGACCCTGCCCGGCGTCGCCCGGGTCAACCCGGTGCAGGAAGTGACGCGGATTTTGGCGCAGCGCCCGCAGATCATCGCCACCCATAGCTGGCCGCCCGACCCAGCCACCACCGATCCGGATGTCTATACCGAGCTGCAGGCCGCCCTGGCCGCGCATTACCGGCTCTGGGCGCATGTCCCCGGCATCAACCTGTTCCTGCTGCGCTCCGGTGCTCGCAAATCACCACTTGACGACTCACCATAGCGACTTTTGAAACAGCCTCTAACCCTTCAATAAATCCGACAATTTCGCGCAGGCGGCCTCGGCCTGCAAAGCCGCCTCGCGCAGCGCCGGTTCATCGAAAAACGCCAGCCCGCGCAGCGCGATCATCCCAGCCGCCAGCCCCTTGCTCTCGATCAGCCGCGCCACCTCCTGCATGCCGCGCGCAACCTCGCTGGAGCGCAGCGGCGCGCCGAAAAATTCCAGCCCGGCCTTGCTGCCCACCGCCCAGCAGCGCCGTGCCCGGCGTTGCGCCCCGCCGGCCACCTGCAGCACCATCTCCTCGGGCAGATTGACCACGGTGCCGAGATCCACCAGCGCGCCGGTATCGGATTCATCCAGCACCAGACAATCATAAACCCCTTGCGCATAGCCTTCCCCGACCAGCAGCTTGGCGCTTTTGATCACCCCGAAGCGCGGTGCGACCCGGCGTTCCGCCAGCAGCGCCTTGCTGAAGGCGGCGCTATCGAACGGGCTGGGAGGTTTGCCGGAAAACATCTGGGAAGGCCTGTGGTCCAATCTTCGCTCCGGCCAGGATGCGGCGAAAAGCTTAATAAAGGCCAAATGCCGCCGGCCAAGCTTGATCCAGGTCAATGAGATAGGCCGGCAACACGCCTAGCTCCGGCCTATCCCAGGACTGGATCTCCCATGCCGATTCTCGATCTCGACCGGTTCGCCCAGACCAAGCTGACCACCGCCCCGTTCAAGCATATGGTGGTGAGCGATTTCATCATCGCCGATCAGAAACAGGCGGTGCTGCGGGATTTCCCCGCCATCGACCATGCCGGGCTGCTGCCGGTGGAGGCCACCCGCCCCGGCCCCAGCTTCGCCGCTTTGATCGACGAGCTGACCGGCCCGGCGCTGACCCTGGCCGTCTCGCGCAAATTCGGCATCGACCTCACCGGCCGGCCGACCATGGTGACCATCCGCGGCCGCGCCCAGGAAAAGGACGGGCGCATCCATACCGACAGCGAGACCAAGCTGATCACCGCCCTGCTCTATTTCAACGAGGACTGGCAATCCCAGGGCGGGCGGCTACGGCTGCTGCGCGCGGCGGATGATCTTAATGACATCATCACCGAGGTGCCGCCCAGCCTGGGCACGCTGGTTGCTTTTCAGCGCAGCGATAATTCCTTTCACGGGCATGAGCCGTTCGTCGGGGTGCGGCGCTATGTGATGATCAACTGGATGGCCAGTGGCTTTGCCGCCCAGCGCGAGCTGATGCGCCACCGCCTCTCTGCCCAGGCCAAGCGTCTGCTCAATTATGCTTGAGCTGCCGGTTACCCCCTCCCTCCTCGCCAGCCTGGACGCGGCCCAGGCGCAGGCCGCGCCCTATCCGCACTGGCTGCTCCGCCATGTGCTGCCAGAGGCGTTGCCCGAGGAAATCTGCGCCCTGCCGCTCGCCCCGCCCGCCATCGGCGACACCCAGGGGCGGCGCGAGACGCATAATTCCACCCGGCTGTTTTTCGGCGCGGGGGCACGGGCGGCGTACCCGGCCTGCGCCGCCCTCGCCCGCGCCTTTCAAGGCCAAGAGGTCACCGACAGGCTGCAGGCCCTGACCGGCGCGCGGCTGCGCGGCGGTTTTCTGCGCATCGAATATTGCCAGGATCGCGATGGGTTCTGGCTGGAGCCGCATACCGATATCGGGGCGAAATTCTTCACCTTGCTGATCTATCTGAACGACCCGCCGGCGGGGGAGGATTGGGGGACAGACATCTATGCGAGCCCTGAAGCCTGGCTCGGCCCGGCGCCATCCGGGCGCAATCAGGGGCTGATTTTCGTGCCGGGGACGGATAGCTGGCACGGGTTCGAGAAACGCCCCATCACCGGGGTGCGGCGCACGCTGATCGTGAATTACGTGACGCCCGACTGGCGGGCGCGGCATGAGCTGGCCTATCCGGAAGCACCGATAGGGTAAAAGTTTTTGGTGCAGCTTTTTTCAAAAAGCTGCAAAAAATGCCGGGGCGGATGCAACACCGCCGTCGCCCCTCTGATCTTTCTCCAATCCCCCTAGCCAGGCCCCGCCATGACTGGCTGGGGCCTGGATTGGAGGTTCAGTCCTTCACCTCGGTATCGCCGAGCAATTCGGTGAGCAGCGCCGAGGGCGCGGTGGGGCTGAACAGCGCGGATCGCTTCAGCACGAACCAGCCCACCGCCAGGCAGATGATCACCAGCGGGATCAGCGCCACGGTGAAGGTGCCGTCCGGGTAATCGAAGCCCATCAGCACCAGCACCGCCAGCAGGAACGCCAATGTCGCCCATGAGGTCACCGGCGCGCCCGGCATGCGGAATTCCACCTTCGGCACGCTGCCATTGGCCTGGGCGCGGCGCAGTTTCATCTGGCAGATGATGATGAAGGCCCAGGTGCTGAGAATGCCCAAAGAGGCGACATTGAGCACGATCTCGAACACCTGGCTCGGCACCAGATAATTCAGGATCACCCCGAAGAAATAGATCACCAGCGTCACAACGATGCCGCCATAGGGCACCTTGGCCTTGTTCATCTTGCCGACGAAATCCGGCGCCGAGCCGCCCATGGAGAGCGCGCGCAGCACCCGCCCGGTGGAATAGAGCCCGGAATTCAGCGAGGAGAGCGCGGCCGTCAGCACCACCAGATTCATGATGGTGCCGATGCCGGGCACGCCGAGCGAGCCAAAGAAGGTCACGAACGGGCTGGTGCCGGCCTTATAGGCGCTCCAGGGCATCAGCAGCACCAGCAGCACCACGGAGCCGACATAGAAAATGCCGATCCGGTACATCACCGCGTTGATCGCCTTCGGCAGGATGCGCTTCACATCCTGCGCCTCGCCCGCCGCGGTGCCGACCAGCTCGATGCCGGCATAGGCGAAGACCACGCCCTGCATCAGCACCACCGCCGGCAGCAGCCCGTGCGGGAAGATGCCGCCATGATCGGCGATCAGATGCAGCCCGGTCGCGGTGCCGGCCACCGGATGGCCGATGAGGAGGAAGACCACGCCGATGATCAGGAACAGCACCAGCGCGCCGACCTTGATCAGCGAGAACCAGAATTCCATCTCGCCGAACCAGCCCACCGCCATCAGGTTCATCGCCCCGATGATCGCCATGGCGATGAAGGCGAACAGCCATTGCGGCACGCCATCGAACATATGCCAATATTTCATATAGAGGGCGGCGGCGGTGGTATCGACGATGCCGGTCATCGCCCAGTTCAAATAATACATCCAGCCGGCGATGAAGGAGCCGCGCTCGCCCATGAATTCCCGCGCATAGGAGACGAAGCTGCCGGAGGTGGGGCGGTGCATCACCAGCTCGCCCAAAGCGCGCATGATAAAGAAGCAGAAAATGCCGCATACCGCATAGACCAGCGCCAGAGACGGGCCAGCCTGTTGCAGACGCCCGCCAGCCCCCAGGAACAGCCCGGTGCCGATGGCGCCGCCAATGGCGATCATCTGCACCTGCCTCGGTTTCAGCCCCTTATGGTAGCCTTCCTCATGGGATTCCAGCCAGGCGCGCTTCTGCGCGGCATTCATGGTTTCAGTGGGTTCGGTCCCCATGCGCGATCCTTTTAAAATATTTTTGCGTCAAAGCGGAGCGCCACGGCGGAGCCGTGGCTTATGTCAGAAGGCTGAACCGACCAGCTTCATTCTGCAAAGAGAATTTTAGCCGCTGCGGCTAACCGGTGGATGAACTCTGCGTCAGGCGCGGCTCAGTGCAACACATGCGCCAAATGCGGCGCCACCTGGTGCCAGCCCTCCCAGATCATCTGCAAGGCGACATAGGCGACGATGGCGATGCCGCCCCAGGCCACCCAGGGGAAGCGCTGCATGATCCGTGCCACGAGGCTGGCCGCCACCCCCATCAGCGCCACCGAGACGATCAGCCCCACCGCCAGCAGCCAGGGATGGTCATGCGCGGCGCCGGCCACGGCCAGCACATTATCCAGGCTCATCGAGAGATCGGCGACGACGATCTTCCAGATCGCGGCGCGCAGGCTGGCGGGGGCGGCGGTGCTGACCGCCACGCTCTGGCGATGCGCGTAAAGCTCGCGGGCGGATTTCCACACCACCCAGAGCAGCAGCAGCCCACCCGCCAAAGTGAGGCCGATCACCGCCAGCAGCTTCAGCGCCAGCAGCGCGAAGATGATCCGGATGATGGTGGCGCCGCCAATGCCGGCCAGAATCGCCACACGCCTTTGCTCCGGCGCCAGCCGCGCCACGGCGATGCCGATGACGATGGCGTTATCCCCGGCCAGAACCAGATCGATCAGCAGGATCTGCGCCAGGACGGCGGCGAGGCTGAGTATATCCATGCGCGGGAGGTGTCTCAGTCCGGCATGTCTTGTCAATGCGGGCGCAACTGATTAGGCGAGGCGCAGATTTCCCCCGTTTCGCCGCAGGAGTGCCCGATGATCCCCCGCTATACCCGCCCCGAGGCCGCCGCCATCTGGACCCAGGAAAACAAGTACCGGATCTGGTTCGCGATCGAGGCCTATGCCTGCGAGGCGATGGCGCAGGTGGGCGCGATTCCGGCCGAGGCGGCGCGGGTGATCCGCGAGAAGGGCGATGTCGCGATGGCCGCCTTCACCGAGGCGGATACGCGGGAGATCGACGAGATCGAGGCCGTCACCCGCCATGACGTCATCGCCTTCCTGACCTGGCTGGCCAAGCGCGTGGGCGAGGAAAGCCGCTTCGTGCATCAGGGCCTCACCTCCTCGGACGTGCTGGATACCTGCCTCGCCGTGCAGCTGACGCAAGCGGCGGATCTGCTGCTGGCGGATCTGGATAAGGTGCTGGCGGCGCTGGAGAAGCGCGCCAAGGAGCATAAATACACGCTGACCATCGGCCGCAGCCACGGCATCCATGCCGAGCCGACCAGCTTTGGCCTGAAGCTGGCCGGGCATTATGCCGAATTCGCCCGCAATAAGCAGCGTCTGATCGCGGCGCGGGCCGAGATCGCCACCTGCGCGATTTCCGGCGCGGTCGGCACCTTCGCGCATGTGGATCCCCGCGTTGAGGAATATGTGGCCGAGAAGCTGGGGCTGGCCTCCGAGCCGGTGTCCACCCAGGTGATCCCGCGTGACCGCCATGCGGCCTTCTTCGCCACTTTGGGGGTGATCGCCTCTTCGGTGGAGCGTCTGGCGACCGAGGTGCGGCATTTGCAGCGCTCCGAAGTGCGCGAGGCGGAGGAATTCTTCCATGCCGGGCAGAAGGGCTCATCGGCGATGCCGCATAAGCGCAACCCGGTGCTGTCCGAAAATCTCTGCGGCCTCGCCCGGCTGGTGCGCGCCGCGGTGATCCCGGCGATGGAGAATGTGGCGCTGTGGCATGAGCGCGATATCTCGCACTCCTCGGTGGAGCGCGGCATCGGCCCGGATGCGACCGTGACCCTGGATTTCGCCCTGGTGCGTCTGGCCGGGATGATGGACAAGCTGACCATCTACCCCGAACAGATGGCCGCCAATGTCGAGAGCCTGGGCGGGGTGGTGCATTCCGGCGAGGTGCTGCTGGTGCTGACCAAGGCCGGCTTCTCCCGCGAGGATTCCTATAAGATCATCCAGCGCAACGCGATGGCGACCTGGACCAGGCTCGGCCAGCCCGACGCCAAGAGCTTCCGCGAGAATCTGCTGGCCGATGAAGAGGTGGCGGCCCGGGTGCCGGTGGAGGCGATCGACAAGGCGATGAGTGCCGAGATGCACCACGCGCATGTGGATACCATCTTCAAGCGCGTTTTTGGCTGAGGCTCAACGCAGCCTTGCCGAAAAAGGACTGGCGCGGGCGGGCTGAGTGCGGTTTAGGGGGCGCATGCGCCTGACCTTGCTCGCCCTTTTCGCCGCCGCTTTTGTCGCTTTGGCTCTCGGGCTGGGATTTTCGGGCATGGCGCCGGCCGGTGTGGATGGCAGCCCCTTCCGCACCTTGGCCGGCTCGTCATTGATCGGCCGAGGGACGCTGATGGCGATCCTGTTCGGCGGCAGCTTCACGCTATTGCCGCTGGGGCTGGTGGTGGCGGGCATTCTGGGCATGGCGCGCAATGCGCCGCCGCGGCCGCCGCGTGCCAAACGCAGCCTTCGCCGCGCCAAACAGACCGAAACCGAGCAGCTGCAGACGGTTTGACGCGCCGCGCCGGGCGTTCAGGGCATCTCGCTCTCAGTTGGCGGCACTGATTTTTTGGCGAGCCATTTCATTGGTGTAAGCTCCCGGCATGGATGAGCTTTTTCTGGATCATATGCTGGCCGATCCGCGCCTGCAGGCCGAGATCATGGCGCGCTGCGCCGCCGGCCAATTCCCCGATGAACCCACCGAAGTCGCCAATGATCTGGGGCTTCTGCGCCTGCCGGACGGCGCCGATGTGCGGGTCTGGCTGGTGCATGCCGCCGATGCGGTGCTGCTGGACGATTTAGGCCAGATTTTGCTTATCACGAGGCTGCATAACCCAGGACGCGGTAAACAGGCGCTACCGGGCGGGCTTTTGGATGCGGTGCCGGGCGGGGTGGAGCGCTCCGAAATCGCAGCGCTACGAGAGCTGCGCGAGGAGGCCGGGATCAGCGCCGCGCTGCTGGCGCGCGCGCGGGTGACGCAGCTGGGCGCGCGCCGGCATGTGCGCCCGTTCGATATTCGCCGCGCCTGGAACAACCTGCCCGGCACACCGGTGCGCAAGAATGAGCTGTTCACCGTCTCCACCCTCGCCTTTCGGGTGAAATTATCGGGAGATTTGCGGGATATTCCCTTCAAGGCCGGGGACGACGCCACGGCGGTGAGCATCCTACCGGCCTCGGAGGTGAAGCCCGAAAATCTGGCGGTGCCGGACCATCTGGAGATGATCCGGGATGCGCTGAATGTGTAGCATCATCCTGCACCGGGACGCGGCGGGGATCTTCATTGCCGCCAACCGGGATGAGATGAAAAACCGGCCCTGGGACGCGCCGGCGGAATATTGGCCGGGCATTTGCGGCGGGCGGGACCGGCTGGGCGGCGGCACCTGGGCGGCGCTGAACCGGGCGGGGGTGTTCGCGGCGCTGCTCAACCGGCACGGCACGCTGGGGCCGGCGCCGGGCAAGCGCAGCCGGGGGGAATTGCCGCTGCTGGCGCTGGCGCGGGACAGCGCGGATAAGGCCGCCGCCGCGTTGGCCGGGCAGGATGCCGGGATCTATCGCAGCTTCAATCTCGTGATCGCCGATGCCAGCGCGGCCTATCTGCTGCGAGGGCTCGGGGATGGGCTGATCGACGCGCAGGCGCTCACCGCGCGCGTGACCATGATCACCTCCGGCGAGCCGAATGAACGCGCGCTGCCGCGCATCGCCAGGCATTTGCCGCGTTTCGAGGCGCAGCCTCGCGAAAACTGGAAAACCCTGCTGGCGGATGCCAGCGGATCGCGCGAGGAGCAGCTGAATATTCCCGCCCCCGCGGATGGTTTCGGCACGGTCTGCGCGCTGCTGGTCGATTTACCGAAAACCGGCCCCGCGACACAATGTTTCGCCCCCGGCCCGCCGGACCGGACCGGCTTTAGCCGCCTCGATTGGTAGGCCCTCCAAAAAAGCACCGCGAAATCTTGCAAAATCTTTCCCGCCGGATCATTGGCATAAACAACGTTCTGGGGGGTCTAATGATCAGATTATTATTTTTCGTGATCATCTTTGTGATCGCGCTTTGGGTGCCGCTTTATAACAAGGTCAACCCGACACTGTTCGGCTTTCCGTTCTTCTATTGGTTCCAGATGCTGGTGGTCATCGCATCCTCGGTGATGATCTGGATCGTCTATAAGGTTGAAGACAAGGAAGGCGCCGACAAATGACTCATATCGTCGCGATCACGGTGTTCGTGATCCTCATCGTCGCCGTCATAATCATGGGCTTCATGGCCGGGCGCTGGAAGGGCGGCAATCTCGACCATATCGAGGAATGGGGCCTGGGCGGGCGGCGCTTCGGTACGCTGATCTCCTGGTTCCTGATCGGCGGCGACGCCTATACGGCTTATACCTTCATCGCCATTCCGGCGTTGATCTATGGGGCCGGGGCGCTGGGCTTCTTCGCCGTGCCTTACACGGTGGTGTGCTACCCGATTCTTTATATGGTGTTCCCCAAGCTCTGGAAGGTGGCGCATAAATACGGCTACATCACCGGGCCGGAATTCGTGCGCGGGCGCTATGGCAATCGCTGGCTGGCGCTGGCCGTGGGCGTGACCGGCATTGCCGCCACCATGCCTTATATCGCGCTGCAGCTGGTCGGCATGCAGGTGATCATCGGCGCGCTGGGCATTCCCGGGCATCTGCCGCTGATCGCCGCCTTCATCGTGCTGGCCGCCTTCACCTGGACCTCGGGCCTGCGCGCACCGGCGATGATCTCCATCGTCAAGGATCTGCTGATCTATCTGACCGTGATCGTCGCGATCATCGCGATCCCGATGTCGCTTGGCGGGTTCGGCAATATCTTCGCCAAGGTGAACCCGGCGAAGCTGATCCTGGCCGCCCCGCCGGCGCACAGCCTGGGCAGCTATGGCGGCTATGCGACTCTGGCTCTGGGCTCGGCGATGGCGCTGTTCCTGTACCCGCACACCACCACCGGCATTCTCTCCTCCGCCGGGCCGCGTGTGCTGCGCCGCAATGCCGCCTTGCTGCCGGCCTACACCATCCTGCTGAGCCTGCTGGCGATGCTGGGCTTCATGGCGGTGGCCACCGGCGTGGACAAGATGCCGCAATTCGCCGAAGGCTTCGCCCATTTCAAGGCGAGCTTCGCGGTGCCGGCTTTGTTCATGTATGAGTTCCCGGACTGGTTCGTCGGCGTCGGCTTCGCGGCGATCGCCATCGGCGCGCTGGTGCCGGCCGCGATCATGGCGATCGCCTCGGCCAATATCTTCACCCGCGACATCTACGAGCCCTTCATCAGCCGCTCGAAAGGCAGTGCCGAGACGCTGGTGGCGAAGATCTTCGCGATGGTGATGGTGGTCGGCGCGCTGTTCTTCATCGTCGCCATTCCCACCCAGTTCGCGGTGCAGCTGCAGCTGCTCGGCGGCATGTGGGTGATCCAGACCTTCCCGGCCATCGTCTTCTCGGTGTTCACCCGTTTCTTCAACGGCTGGGCGCTGCTGATCGGCTGGGCGGTGGGCATCGTCACCGCCACCTGGCTGGTTGCGCATAATAATTTCGGCGGCGTCTGGGCGTTCCATGTCGCGGGCTATACCTTGCCCGCCTATATCGCCTTCGCCACCGTGATCTTGAATGCGCTCATCGCCTATGTGCTCAGCTTCCCGCTGAACGCCATGGCGAATGACCGGCATAAGGACGAGACCGAGGCGGCGGATTACGCCTGAGCACGAGACGGCAAGGCGGCGTCTTCGTCGCCTTGCCGTCATTTCATCAAACCGCAGGGCAAAAATGCCCCTAATTGCCCTCCGCCCTGCTGCGTTGAAGCGGCAAGTTCGTCATACTGCCTCATCAAACAACGACGGGATGGGGTTTTGATGGCGTGGCGTGAGATGATCTGCGGTGTTGGCGCGATGGGCATATTTAGCCTTGCTGGACTGCACCCGGCCGCCGCGCAAAGCGCGTCCGCCATGGCCGAATGGCAATATTCCTCCGGCGTTCAGCTGCAACGGCTGTTCGAGCCGAAAATCCCGACCTGGGAGGTCGAGGTAGGGGCCGGGGCCCAGTTCGGGCCGGCGGCCGATGGGCTGCGCCGCTACACCGTGCAGGGCGGCCCGGCGATCGATATACGTTATAAGGACATCGCCTTCCTCTCCACCGGCGAAGGTTTGGGCGTGAATCTGTTCAGCTTCCGGCATATTTCGGTGGGCACGGCGCTGACCTATGATCTCGGCCGCTCGCCGCATGTGGATGGGCGGGATTTGAACGGGCTGGGCACCATCCATATGGCGCCCGAGGTGAAGCTGTTCGCCACCACAGTGCTCTCCAAGAGCTTTCCGCTGACGCTGCGGGTGGATGTGCGCAAGCAGCTGGGCGCGTCCTTCGGCTATGTCGGGGATATCGGCGCTTATATGCCGATGCCGGGCAGCTCGCGGAAATTCGCCTGGTTCATGGGGCCGAGCGTGACGCTGGCGGATACGCGCTACATGACCACCTATTTCGGCGTCAGCCACACCCAGGCGGCGAGCACGCGCTATCATTTCTTCAAGGCGCATGGCGGGGTTGAGCAGGCCGGGATTGGGATTTCGGCGACCTATTTCGTGACGCCGCATGTGCTGGTGGATCTGAGTGGCGGCTATCAGCGGCTGATGGGCGACGCGGCGGACAGCCCGATCACCCAGACGCCGAATGACGAGAGTGTCTCGCTGGCGGTGATGTATAAATTCTAAAAGTTTTTGGTGCAGCTTTTTTCAAAAAGCTGCGAAAAACGCCTGGGGTGGAGACGACAACGTCGCCACCACCCCAGCCCCAAAACCATTAGAAAATCTTATTGATGATATCTTCGCCGATGCCAAAGCCGGCCCCCATTTCCAGGGCGCGGCCGAAGCCGGAATTCAGGAAACCGCCGAGAATACCGCCGCTCTGCTGCGGCTGCGCATAGCCCTGCGGGGGATAACCCTGTTGCGGATAACCTTGCTGCGGATAGCCCTGTTGCGGGTAGCCTGGCTGGCCATAGCCTTGCTGCGCCTGGTTGGCGACATAGCCGTGCAGCGCCTGCAGCAGATTGGCGACCTGATTCTGCTCCGCCTGGATGGCCAGCGCGATGCTCTTCAGGTCGAGAAACCATTCACGCGCATTCTGGTCGCCCGCATTGGCGGCATTTTGCAGCTTGCCCGCCAAATTCTGCAGCTCCATCACGGTCTGGCGTGCCTGGTTCTGCAACTGGTCGTATTGGTTGTCGATGGTTTGGATGTCCATGTGACCCTCCTTGATACCGCCGATGATATAGCGCGATTAAGGCGGGTTTATAGCCGCCTCCGGCCCGCATGGCCCTCTTGTTGCACTAAATTACGCGGCAAGCCGGGCTGAACGCTGCGCCGCGTAAGCCTGGGCCGCGGCACCGAAGGCCTGGAACAGCGCCAGACGGTCCGGGAAATGCGTGACTTCCCATTCCGGATGCCATTGCACCGCCAGGGCAAAGGCTTTCGCCCCCTCCACCCGCACCGCCTCGATGGTGCCGTCCGGTGCCGTTGCTTCCACCACCAGACCGGGGGCGAGCTGGTCGATCGCCTGGCCGTGCAGGGAGTTCACCTGGATGGAGGTTGCCCCCGAAATCCGGGCCAGCTCGCCGCTGAGCGCGACCTCGTGCTGGAGGCGGAAGCGGAACTCGTTATCGCCGTCACCGGAGCGATGGTCGGCACGGCCGGGCACCTTGTGCACTTCCTGGAACAGCGTGCCGCCGAGGGCCACGTTGAGCTCCTGCATGCCCCGGCAGATGCCCAGGATGGGAATGCCACGCTCGATCGCGGCACGGATCAGCGGCAGGGTGGTGGCGTCGCGTTCGGGGTCGTGCGCGTCCGGCGTGGCGTCGTAATCGGCGCCGTAGCGGGTCGGCATCACATTGGAGGGGGAGCCGTTGAACATGATACCGTCCACCCGGTCCAGCAGCGGCAGCATCGCCTCGCCCTCGGGCGGGATCAGCACCGGGATGGCGCCGGCGCCATCCAGCAGCGCCTGGCCATAGCGCGCCGGGGTGGCGTGCTGGATATAGCCGTTGATCAGTTTCGTGCAGGCCGGGATGCCGACCAGAATCGATGTTTGCATATCAATCACTCCGCTGGGCCGAAGCTTAAGCGCGGCCGCTTGGTGGCGGCAAGCGCGGCGATTGCAGCGCAGCCGAGCATCACCAGTGCCATCGGCCGGGCGGTGCCGTCCGCCAGCACGCCCACACCCAGCCCCGCCACCGCGCCGCCGGCATATTGCAGCGTGCCGAGCAGCGCTGCGGCCGAGCCGGCATGGTTCTGGTGGCGGGTGAGCGCGCCGACCATGCAGCAGGGCAGCAGCAGGCCAAACGCCCCTTCGGTGAGCAGCAGCCCGCCGGCCAGCGGCAGCCCGCCGAGGGGCAGGATCGAAAGCAGCACCAGCAGCAGCGTGCAGGCCAGCTGCCAGATGATCATCACCGTGATGACCGGGGCGATGCCGAAGCGTGTCACCAGGATCGGGTTGAGCTGGCTATAGCCGATATAAGCCAGGGAATTGACCCCGAAGAGCAGCGCGTATCCGGTGCTCGACCAATGGAAGCTTTCCTCGAAGATCTGCGGGGTGCCGCTGAGATAAGCGAACAGACAGGCGGCCACGCAGGCATTGATGACCGCATGGGTGAGAAAGCCACGTTCGCGGAAGATCTCGACATAGCGCACCAGCACCGCGCCGACGCCAAGGCGCGAGCGGCGGGCGGGCGGCAGCGTATCCGGGATCAGCCACCAGGCGCAGAGCAGCGCGACGACGCCATAGGCGGTGCAGAGCCCGAAGATGAAGCGCCAGCTGGCGAACATGACGCAGACGGCGCCGATCATCGGCGCGCAGATCGGCGCCAGACCCATCGCCAGCATCAGCTTGGAGAGCATCTTCGCCGCCGCCGGACCATCCGCCAGGTCGCGCACCATGGCGCGCGGGATCACCAGCCCGGCGGAGGCGCCCAGCGCGGTGAGGAAGCGGAAGACCACCAGCGAGGGCGTGTTCCAGGCGATGACGCAGCCGGCCGAGGCCAGGATGAACAGCACCAACCCGGCCAGCAGCGGCCCGCGCCGGCCGAGGCGATCCGAAAGCGCGCCCTGCGTCATCTGGCCGACGGCCAGCCCCAGAAAATAGGCGGCCAGCGAATATTGCGGCGCCGCCTGGTCCTGCATGTCATGCGCCAGCTGCGGAAAGGCGGGCAGATACATGTCGGTGGAGACCGGGCCGATGGCGATGATCGCGCCCAGCAGGAACGGCAATTTTGGGGTGACGGCGCGGTTCATGGCCGATCCTGAGTAGAGAGATTGGCGGGCCGGGAAAAGCGGCGCGACAGCATTGCTGTAATGTTTTCGCCAAGCCCTGCCCCAAGCCCTGTCCCAAGCCCTGTCATGGGGCGTGCCATGCAATGATTCTGCCTTTTTCCGGCCATCGAACCGGTGTAGGTCAACGCCATGTCACGCATCAATTCTCTGAGCCGCAAGACCAACGAAACCGACATCGTCGTCACCGTCAATCTGGACGGCACCGGCAAGGCGGATGTCGATACCGGGGTCGGGTTTTTCGACCATATGCTGGAATCCTTCGCCCGGCACGGGCTGATCGATATCTCCGTCATCGCCAAGGGCGATGTGCATATCGATTCGCACCATACGGTCGAGGATGTCGGCATCGTGCTGGGCCAGGCCATCGCCAATGCGCTGAGCGACAAGCGCGGCATCCAGCGTTTCGGCCAGGCCAGCGTGCCGATGGATGAGGCGCTGGTGGAAGCGGTGATCGACCTCTCCGGCCGCGCCTTCGTGGCCTGGAATGTGAATTTCGAGCGGCCGATGCTGGGCGAGATGGATACCCAGCTGGTGGAGGAATTTTTCCGCGCCTTCGCCGGAAACGGGTTTTTCAACCTGCATGTGCGCCAGCTGGCCGGGCATAATGCCCATCACGTGGCCGAGGCCTGCTTCAAGGCGGTGGCCCGGGCGCTGCGCGCCGCGGTGGCGCCGGAGCCGCGCATTGCCGGGCAGATCCCCTCGACCAAAGGCGCGCTGTGAGCCAGCGCGTCGCCGTTATCGATTATCAGAGCGGCAATCTCGCCTCGGCGGCGCGGGGGCTGCAGCTGGCGGCGGCGCGGCGGGGACTCGATGCGGAGGTGGTCATCACCGCCGAACCGGATGAGGTGCGCCGGGCTGATCGTATCGTGTTGCCCGGCCAGGGCGCGTTTCCCGATTGCGCCCAGGGGCTGGAGAGCATCTCCGGGCTGAAGGATGCGCTGGAGGAGCGGGTGGCGCAGGGCGCGCCGTTCCTGGGCATCTGTGTCGGCATGCAGCTGATGGCGCAGCGCGGGCTGGAATATGGCGCCACGCCGGGCTTTGGCTGGGTGCAAGGCGAGATCGCCAAAATGCAGGTGGGCGGTGAACGCCTGCCGCATATGGGCTGGAACGAGCTGCGTTTCGAGCCTGGTTCGCACAAGCTGCTGGACGGGCTGAAGCCGGGCGACCATGCCTATTTCGTGCATTCCTACGCGCTCTCCGGCGGCCGCCCGGATGAAATCCTGGCCACCACCGATTATGCCGGGGAGGTGGTGGCGATGGTGGCCAGCGGCAACCGCGCCGGCACCCAGTTCCATTCCGAGAAAAGCCAGGATGTCGGCCTGACCATCCTCGGCAATTTCCTCACCTGGAGCCCGTAACCAAGCAACGCCCCGGCGTTAAGTCGCAAAAGTTTTTGGAGGGCGAAGGCGCCCAAGGTTCCGGCTTTGCGAAGCAAAGTTGGAAAGGCGCCGCAGGGGTGGGGGCTTTTTTCAAAAAGCCCCCACGATGCCCCACCCCCTCTTGATAACCCGCCCCGAACGCGCCAAGAGGCAGGCGTGAGTACGACCCTGCCCGCCCCCACCAGCATCACGGCCGAGCGGATCGAGGCCTTCACCGACGAGGCCGATATCCATGCCCTGGCGGAAGCCGCCACCGCCGCGGTGCTCGATGGCGGCGGCTTTGGCTGGGTGAAACCGCCCACCGCGGCCTCGGTGGTGCAATATTATCGCGGCGTGCCGTTGGTGCCGGAACGCGAGCTGATCGTCGGCCGGATGGACGGCGTCATTTACGGCGCGGCGCAGCTGCAGAAACCCTCCCGCAATAACGAGGCGCAGAGCTTCGCCGTGCAGCTGATGCATCTGTTCGTCGCCCCTTATGCGCGCGGCCATGGGCTGGCGCGGATGATCCTGCGCAAGGCCGAGGAGCGGGCCCGCGCGCTGGGCTTTCACGTGATCAATCTGGATGTCCGGGCCAGCCAGACCAGCGCCATCGCGCTGTATGAGGCCGAGGGCTATCAGCTTTGGGGCACGCATCCGGTTTATGCGCGGGTCAAGGGCCAGATCATCCAGGGGCATTATTTCTACAAGGCTTTGAAATGACACTCACCCTCTATCCCGCCATCGACCTCAAGGACGGACAGTGCGTCCGGCTCAAGCGCGGCGAGATGGATCAGGCGACGGTGTTTGGCACTGATCCGGGGGCGCAGGCGGCGTCCTGGCAGGCGGCGGGGTTCGGCTGGGTGCATGTGGTGGACCTCAACGGCGCCTTCGCCGGCAGGACCGAGAATCGCGAAGCGGTGGAGAGCATTCTGAAATCCGTGAGCGTGCCGGTGCAGCTGGGCGGCGGGTTGCGCGACATGGCGGTGATCGAGGCGTGGCTGGAGGCTGGCATCAGCCGCGTCATTCTCGGCTCGGCGGCGGCGAAGAACCCGGCTTTGGTGCGCGAGGCGGCGAAGGCGTTTCCCGGCCGGGTGGCGGTGGGGATCGACGCCAAGGGCGGCATGGTGGCGACCGAAGGCTGGGCCGAGACCTCCGACCTGCCGGCGACCGAGCTTGCCCGGCGTTTCGAGGATGCCGGGATTGCCGCCATCATCTATACCGATATCGCGCGGGACGGGATGAAGACGGGTCTCAATCTGGATGAGACCATCGCGCTGGCCAAGGCGGTCAGCGTGCCGGTGATCGCCTCGGGCGGTGTGGCCTCGGTGGCGGATATTATCGCACTGAAGTCAGCCGCGGCCAGCCAGACCAATCTGGATGGTTCCATCCTGGGCCGCGCGCTCTATGATGGCAGTCTGAGCCCGAAGGAGGCGCTGGCCGCATGTTGAAGCTGCGCGTGATCCCCTGCCTGGATGTGAAAGACGGGCGGGTGGTGAAGGGGGTGAATTTCGTCTCGCTGCGCGATGCCGGGGACCCGGTGGAGCAGGCGGCCTTGTACGACAAGGCCGGGGCGGATGAACTGACCTTTCTGGACATCACCGCCAGCTCCGATCATCGCGACACCATCCTGGACGTGGTGCACCGCACCGCCGAGAAGGTGTTTCTGCCGCTGACCGTGGGCGGGGGCATTCGCCAGGTGGCCGATATGCGCCGGCTGCTGCTGGCGGGGGCTGATAAATGCTCGGTGAATTCCGCCGCGATTTCCCGCCCGGAGCTGATCAACGAGGCGGCGGAGAAATTCGGCAGCCAGTGCGTGGTGGTGGCGATCGATGCGCGGCAGAGCGGGCCTGGCAAATGGGAGGTCTATTCCCATGGCGGGCGCACCGCCACCGGGATCGACGTGCTGGACTGGGCCCGGCAGATGCAAGCCCGTGGCGCCGGTGAAATTTTATTGACATCGATGGACCGGGACGGCACCGGCAAGGGCTTCGACCTGGAGCTGCTGAAGGCGGTCTGCGGCGCGGTGAGGTTGCCGGTGGTGGCCTCTGGCGGCGTGGGCGAACTCCGGCATTTCGTCGAGGGCGCGCAGGCCGGGGCAACCGGGTTGCTGGCCGCCAGCGTGTTTCATTTCGGCCAGTTCACCGTGGCGCAGGTCAAGGGCGCCTTGGCCGAGGCCGGCTTGCCGGTGCGCCTGCCACGGGCAATATAGCGCTCGATCCCGAGGAGTCGCGTGCGAGTCATGGCCAAAAAGACCGAGAAAGCCCCCGTTGCCACCGCCAAGAAAAAAGCCGCGCCGAAGCGCAAGGTGAGCGCCGTGCCGCCCCCTGCCCTGGCTGGCGCCGATGCGCGGGTGCTGGACCGGCTCTGGGGCACGGTGCTGAGCCGCGCCGATGCCAGCCCGAATGAAAGCCATTCCGCCCGCCTGCTCTCGCGCGGCACCTCCAAGGTGGCGCAGAAATTCGGCGAGGAAGCGGTGGAATGCGTGATCGAGGCGGTGGCCGGCAACCGCACCGCGCTGATCGGCGAGAGTGCGGATGTGCTCTATCATCTGATGGTGCTGTGGGTGGATGCGGGACTGCGTCCGGAAGAGGTCTGGACCGAGCTGACCCGGCGCGAAGGCATGAGCGGCATCGCCGAGAAGGCCGCGCGCAAGCAGGCGCTGCCTGGGTTTCCCACCAAGAAGATCCCGTAAGGAGGCCCGCATGGCGTATGATCCGAACAATATCTTCGCGAAAATCCTGCGCAAGGAGATCCCCGCCAAGGTGATCTATGAGGATGAGTTCGCGCTGGCCTTCCCGGACATCTCGCCGCAGGCGCCGACGCATGTGCTGGTGATCCCGAAAGGGGCTTATGTGTCGGCGCTGGATTTCGGGGCGCGTGCCTCGGCAGAGGAGATTACCGGGTTTTACCGGGCGGTTTCGCATGTGGCGAAGCTGTGCGGGGTGGATGAGAGCGGGTTTCGCATCGTCTGCAATGCCGGGCCGGACAGCCAGCAGATGGTGCCGCATTTTCATGCGCATATCCTTGGCGGACGGGCGATGGGACATCTGCTCGCGCCCAAGGATTAAATTATAAAAGTTTTTTGGTGCCGCTTTTTTTCAAAAAAGCGGCGAAAACGTTGGGGCTTTGGCAACACGGTGCCAAAGCCCCAAACGTTTCGCGGCCCTTTTTGAAAAAAGGGCCGCCCCCCAAAAACTTTTGCTCCCTTAGACCGAGAACTGAATCACTTCGCGGACCAGCGGATAGATCTCATTCTCCCAGCGCCGGCCGGAAAAGACGCCGTAATGGCCGACGCCGGTCTGCACATAATGGCGCTTGAGCATCGGCTTAAGCGAACTGCACAGATCCAGCGCCGCCGCCGTCTGCCCCAGCCCGCAAATATCGTCGCGCTCGCCTTCCACCGTGAACAGGAAGGTCTTGCGGATCGCCGAGGGCTCGACCTTGCGCCCGCGATAGGTCAGCTCGCCTGTGGCAAGCTGGTGCTGCATGAAAATCTTGTCGACGGTTTCAAGGAAAAACTCCGCCGGCAGATCCATCACCGCCAGATATTCATCGTAGAAGCGCCGATGCGTGTCCGTGGCGCTGTCATCCTCCTTCACCAAATTGCCGTATTGGCGAATATGGGCGCTGATATGCTTGTCCATATTCATCGAGACGAAGGCGGTGAGCTGCATGAAGCCGGGATAGACCCGCCTTCCCGCCCCGGCATAACGCCAGGGGACGATGCCGATCATCTTCTCCTCGAACCAGGACATCGGCTTGGTTTTCGCCAGCACATTCACCTTGGTCGGGTTGCGGCGGGTGTCGATGGGGCCGGCCATCAGCGTCATCGAGCGCGGCGTGGCGGGGTTATTATCCTGCGCCATCACCGAAACCGCGGCCAGCACCGCGACGGTCGGCTGGCAAACGCCGATGACATGGCTGCGCGGACCCATTTTTTCGAGAAATTTGATCACGTGCTCGACATAATCGTCGAAGCCGAAGCGCCCGGCGGAAACCGGCACGTCACGCGCATTCGCCCAGTCGGTGACATAGACATCGTGGTCGCGCAGCAGCACCTCGATCGTGTTGCGCAGCAGGGTGGGGAAATGGCCGGAAAGCGGGGCGACCACCAGCAATTTCGGCTGGGCGCGGTCGCTGTCCTTTCTGAAATGCAGAAGATTGGCGAAGGGGGTGGAGAACACAACCTCCTCGCGCACCGCCACCGCGCTGTTGCCGACCTGCACCTCCTTGATGCCGTAATCGGGCCGCTGATGGGTGGTGCCGGAATAGCCGAAAACCTGCAGGGCCGCGTTAAAATGGCGCATCACCAGCCCGTACGGGCTGGCAGGCGTGAAGCTGCTCAGCCAGGAGCTGGTCCCACGCGCCAGCCGGCGAAGGGGATCGACAAGGTCAGACTGCGCCTGATAGATTTGATACAGCATTAAAAAACTAATCCCCAGCGCCTACGACTCTTACAAAAATGGGCACGCCCCGCGAAACCGACATAGCATTGTCCATGCTTTTGAGTTTTAGTAATCATGGTTTCATTTTGTCTAAAAGGAAAGGGTGAACATGACGGAAGCGACCCTGCTGATCAGCAGCAAGAATTATTCTTCCTGGTCGCTCCGGGGCTTTCTGCTCGCCAAACTCTCCGGCCTTTCCTTCAAGGAGGAGCGGGTTTCGCCGGATGATCCGCGCGCCAAGGAGGAGCTGTTGATGCGCACCTCCTCGATTCTGGTGCCCTGCCTCATCCATGGCGAGATCAGCGTGTGGGACACCATCGCCATCGCCGAATATCTGAACGAGGCCTTCCCAGAGGCGAATATGCTGCCGCGCGATCCGGCGGCGCGGGCACGCTGCCGCTCCATCTCGGGCGAGATGCATTCCGGTTTTGCCGCCTTGCGCTCCTCGCTGCCGATGAATCTGCGCTTTCGCAAGCCGGGTTTCACCGTCTGGTCCTCCGCGCAGGCGGATATCGACCGGATTCTCTCGATCTGGCAGGACTGCCTGACCACATGGAAGGGCCCGTTCCTGTTCGGCCGCCAGCCGACGATCGCCGACTGCATGTATGCGCCGGTGGTCACACGGTTTCTCTCCTACGATGTCACGGTCGGCCCGGTGTGCCAGGATTATTGCGACACCATCCTGAACTGGTCGCCGATGAAGGAATGGATCGCGGATGCGCGCGAGGAGCCGCAGGAGATCATCGAGCTGGATCTGGATTTCTGAGCGCGGCGTTGGCGTAACCCCGGCGCGCCCCGGCTGGGCGGCGTGATGGATCATGGCAGGATCAATAAGCCGCCTTTCATTGGCGGAAAGGCGGCTTATTTGCGCCTAAAACCGGGCCAGCCTCACGCGGCGGGCCAGGGGGTGGGGCCGGGCACGGCGCAGGGGCCGGGGGCATCCACCGTGCCGAAGGCGGCGGGCGAGGTGATTTCGAGATATTCCATGTCCGGCGAATAGTCGAAGAGGTAATGGGTGATGCCGGGCTGCTGGTGCACGCAATCCCCGGCTTCGACGAGGGTTTCCTTGTCGCCATACATGAAGCGGGCCCAGCCCTTGGTCATGAAGACGATGTGGAAATCCGCCACATGCTGGTGCCAGCCAGTGCCGGCCTCGGGCGGGAAGTCCGGGTTGGCCTTGACCAGCTGGGCGATGACGCGCCCGCCGGTGGCGGCGTCCACACCGAGATCCTTGTAGAGGAAGAAGCTGCGCAGACCGTCGGCGCGCCAGGGTGTGTCGGCGGGTTTGACGTGGGAGAAGAGATTCACAATCGCCTTGTCGAGCATGAGCGGCTTCCTTCTCTATGCGGAATGGAAAGCTCAGCCTGCCACAAAGCCTGTGCCGACCGCCAGGATTATTTTGCGGTGCAACAAAAACGCAGAAAAATGAATAATTTACAAAAGTTTTGGGCGGAGGCGGCGAAGGTTCCGACACCGCGCAGCAATGGTGGAAGGCCGCAGGAGGGGCCGCTTTTTTCAAAAAGCGGCGAAAAACACCGGGGCCTCAAGGAAAGCGCCGTAAAGCCCTAATCCTCGTCCCGCTCATGCCGCACCAACACCTCACGTTTACCCACGTGATTAGCCGGCGACACCACGCCCTCTTTCTCCATCTGCTCAATCAGCTTGGCCGCCCGGTTATACCCAATCGTCAAGCAACGCTGCAGATAGGAGGTGCTGGCCTTGCGGTCCCGCGCGACGATGGCCACGGCCTGGTCGTACAGCGCGTTCTCGCCGGTCGTGTTGCCGCCAATGGCGCCTGCGCCGCTGGCCGGGGCCTCATCGTCCTCGCTGGGCTCGGTGACCTCATCCAGATAATTCGGCTCGCCCTGCTCGCGCAGATAGTCCACCACCGCCTCCACCTCCTGGTCTGAGACGAAGGGGCCGTGGACGCGGGTGATGCGCCCGCCGCCGGCCATGTAGAGCAGATCGCCCTGGCCCAGCAGCTGCTCCGCCCCCTGCTCGCCCAGGATGGTGCGGCTGTCGAATTTGGAGATCACCTGGAAGGAGATACGGGTGGGGAAGTTGGCCTTGATGGTGCCGGTGATCACGTCCACAGAGGGGCGCTGCGTGGCCATGATGACATGGATGCCGGCGGCGCGGGCTTTCTGCGCCAGGCGCTGCACGCAGATTTCAATCTCCTTGCCGGCGACCATCATCAGATCCGCCATCTCGTCGATGAAGACGACGATGAAGGGCAGCGGCTCCAGCGCCAGCGGCTGCTCCTCGAACACCGGCTTGCCGGTTTCGGAGTCAAAGCCGGTCTGCACGCGGCGGGTGACGACCTCGCCACGGCCGCGGGCCTCGTTCACCCGGTCATTATAGCCGCTGATATTGCGCACCGCGAGCTGGCTCATGGCGCGGTAGCGGCGGTCCATCTCGCGCACCACCCATTTCAGCGCCGCCACCGCTTTCGGCGGTTCCGTCACCACCGGGGTGAGCAGATGCGGGATGCCGTCATAGACCGACAATTCCAGGATTTTCGGGTCGATCATGATCAGCCGGCATTGCTCGGGCGAGAGCTTGAACAGCAGGCTCATGATCATCGCATTGACGCCGACGGATTTACCCGAGCCGGTGGTGCCGGCGATGAGCAGATGCGGCATCCGGGCGAGATCGGCGATGATCGGGGCGCCGGAGATGTCCTTGCCCAAAGCCAGCGAGAGCGCGCCGTTCTGTCGGCCCCAATCGGCCGCACCCAGCAGCTCGGAGAGGAACACCGTCTCGCGCTTGGCGTTCGGCACCTCGATGCCGATGACATTGCGCCCGGCGACGACGGCGATGCGCACGGACATCACCGAGAGCGAGCGGGCGATATCTTCCGAGAGGCCGATGACGCGGGCGGAACGGATGCCCGGCGCGGGCTCCAGCTCATAGAGCGTGACCACCGGGCCAGGGCGGATTTCGACGATTTTGCCCTGCACGCCGTAATCCTGCAGCACGGTCTCCAGCAGCCGGGCATTATTCTGCAGCGCCTCCTCGGAGGGGCCGCTATTGCCACGGGCCGGGGCGGCGCGCAGCAGATCCAGCGCCGGCGGCTCCCAGCCCAGCTCCTCCAACGGCAGACGCTGCTGCTGCGGCGGCGCGGCGCGGGTGGTGGCGACGGCTTTGACGTTCGGCTTGGCGCGCATCGGCAAGGCCGGCTCGCTGCGTGGGGCGGGCAGCGCCTCGTCCTCGTCATCCTCCGGGGCGCCAAGGGAGGGCACCCAGGCGCGGGAGGGCTCGGCGGCCTGCGCCGCGCCGCCAGAGGCGGTCTGCAGCAAGGGCGAGAGCCAGGAGGAGACGACGGCAGCGCTCTTGCGGCTATGGCTGGCGGCACCCGAGGCGGCCTGCACCGCGCGCCGGCCGCCGGAGCGCCATTCGCCAGGGGTAAAGCCAAGCGCGAAGCCGAAACTGCCCAGCGCCAGCAGCAGCGTGAGGATCATCACCAGCCCGCCGCCCAGCTTGCCGAGCACGGAATGGCCCAAAGCGGTGACCATATGCGCCAGCACCTGCCCGGCGGCACCGCCCAGCCCAGCCGGCACCGGCCAGCCGAGCCGCCCGCCGGGGATGATCTGAAACGCCATCGACAGCGCCATGGCGGCGAGCGGCATGGCGGCGCAGGCGAGGATGATGCGCGTCTTGGAATGGCCCACCTGGCCGCGAATGCCCATGCGATAAGCCCAGGCCAGCAGCACCGCCACGGGAATGAAGGCGGCGATGCCGAAGCCTTGCAGCATCAGATCCGCGATGTCGGCGCCGGTGGTGCCGGCAAGATTATGGGCCGGGCTGGCGCTGATCGTGTCGAAGGAGGGGTCGGCCGGATTGTAGGAGGCCAGAGCCAGGCCGAGTGTGAGCGCGACCAGGGCGATGATGATGGCGCCAAGCTCGCCTGTCCGGCGCTTGAGCTGCGCGCGGATGGACGGAGATATGAAACGACGGGCACCCAGATCAACAGCCATGGCATAACTTATAGATGCCAGCGTTTGATTTTCAAAGTTTTTAAGAATGCCGCGGCGCGGCATGAAAGGGGCGCGAAAAGTCTGTGGCGGTGGCACCGGCTTTGCCACCATCCCGAACGTTTCGTGGCCCTTTTTGAAAAAGGGCCACCCCTCCGGCGCCTTCCAGCGCTGCTGCGCAGCGCCGGAACCTTGGGCGCCTCCGCCCTCAAAAACTTTTGCTCTTTTAAGTCAGAGGCTTAGGAAGTCGCCGTCAGCGTGAACGCGACATCCACCTTCAGCCCAACATAGTCGCCGCTGCTCCAGGCCCCCTGCCCCACGCCGAAATCCGTGCGGGTGAGCGTGATCTTGCCCTTCGCCACCGCCTTGTTGCCGGTGACATCGAGGGTGAAGGGCAGCGATACCGGCTTCTTCACGCCGCGAATCGTCAGCGTGCCGTTGGCCAGGAACTTGTCGCCGCCCTGCGGGGTGAAGCCGGTGGCGTCAAACACCGCCTGCGGGAACGCGCTGACATCGAACCAGTCCGAGCCCGGCATCGCCTGGTCACGCTGGGCGTCGCCGGATTTGGCGCTGGCCAGGGCGATGGTCAGATGCACATGCGCATCCTGCGGCTTCGCCGGATCGTAGGAAATCTGCCCGCCCCAGCTGCCGAAGCTGCCGGTGAAGGAAGCGCCGGTTTCGGTGCCGGTGAAGGTGAGGCTGGAGGCGGCGGGCTGGATGGTCCAATCCGCCGCCAGAGCCGGGGAGCCGGCCAGCAGGAAGCCGGCCAGGAGAAGCGAGGATTTCATGAGGCGCTCCGGGGAAACGGCAGCATGCGGGCCAGCACGCCGTCGCGTTTGAAAAATTGATGGCGGATGACGGCCAGCAAATGCAGCGCGATCGCCGCCAGGATGATGTAGGCGCTCCAGGCATGCAGCGTGCCGGCACGATGCTCGCCGAGCTGGCTCACCCAGCCCGCCGGCACCGGCAGCGCCGGCCAGGGGATGGTTTTATAAAGAACCGTCGGGATATGCAGCGGCGAAAGCGAGGCGACCAGCCAGCCGCTGAGCGGGATTTCCAGCATCAGCAGATAGAGCAGATGATGCGTGCCGTGCGCGGCCTTGACCTCCAGCCTCGTCATCGTCCGCGGCAGCGCCGGGGGCTTGTGCCAGAGGCGCCAGAGCACGCGCAAAATCACCGCCGCCAGAATGGTGATGCCGATGGATTTATGCAGCTGGAACAGCATGAATTTGGTGCCGATGGGAAAGCCCCAATGCACCATCGCCAGCCCCATCGCGAGCTGAAACAGCATCCCCAGCGCGATCACCCAATGCAGGGTGATCGCGACCAGATCATAGCGCGAACGCGCTTGCATCTTACTTCTGAACGAAAGCGGCGCTGATGGTGATGGCGACATTGTCGCCGATCAGCGGCAGGTAGGTTTTCTGGTTGAAGTCCGAGCGCTTCAGCGAACCGGAGAGGTTGAAGCCGATCGTGTATTGCTTGCTCAGCGGGTTGATGCCGCCGGCATTGAACTTCGCCTTCAGCGTGAGCGGCTTGGTGACGCCATGGAAGGTGAACTCGCCGGTGACCAGAGCGGTATCCTTGCCGGTGCGCACGATCTTCTCGGACTTGAATTCGATGGTCGGATACTTCGCCGCATCGAACCATTCGGGGGATTTCAGCTCGCCATCCAGCGTGGTGTTGGTGGTGGTGACGCTGTCGGTCGGCACGGTGATGTCGAAGCTGGAGGCGGAAAGCTTCTTCGGGTCCAGCGTGAGGGTACCGGCGGCGTTGGTGAAATCGCCATACCAGGTGGTGAAGCCCATATGGTCCACCGCGAACAGGATGCGGGTATGGGTGGGCTCAACGCTGTAGGTGCCGGCCTTCACGTCGGCCGGGTTCGGGTTTGGCGCGGTCTGCGCCATGGCGAAGGCGGGCAGAGCGAGAGCGGCGAGGGCGATAATCTGGGTCTTCATAAGAACTCCCTGCGAAACACGATGAATAATTGCAAAAGTTTTTGGGGGTTTGGGGGCTTTTTACAAAAAGCCCCCAAGATTTCACAGTTTGGCGATCTCGGCCTCGGCCTTGGCCATCGACGGCGCGCGGTTATCCGGCAGCGCCAGGCCTTCCGCACGCACGAACACAATGTCGGTGAGGCCAACGAAGTTCAGCAGCGCGGTCAGATGGCTCTCCTGATGCTCCAGCGCCGCCGCCGGGTTGCCCGGGGTGTAGAGGCCGCCACGGGTAGAGGCGATGATGACCTTCTTGCCCGCCGGGACCAGGCCGACCGGCACGCCGCCATCGCCATATTTGAAGCTCTTGCCGGCGACCAGCAGGCGGTCGATCAGCGCCTTCAGCTGGCTGGGGATGCCGAAATTATACATCGGCGCGCCGATAACGATGATGTCGGCGGCAAACAGCTCGTCCATCGCGGCCGACCCGCGGGCGATGTCGGCCAGGGTGGCCTCGTCGGTCGGCGGGTGGCCGAACATGGCGCCGATATGGGCCGGGGAGAGATGGCCCAGCGGCGCGGCGGCGACGTCCAGATACGAGACTTCGAGGCCGGGATGCTTCGCTTTTTCGCGCGCCACGATCTCGGCGGTGAGCTTGCGGGAGGCGGAATTATCGCCAAGCACGCTGGAATCGATATGCCAAAGCTTCATGATGTCACTCCTGACTGCGGCGCCGGTCTGCGGCGCGGTTCGGAGCCTTATTAAGGAGATGATTTTCGGCGCAGAAGCCTATATATAAAGATGGATACCATCTTATTTGCCGATAGGTTCGCATGATTGAGGGCGTGACATTCGACCAGTTGCGGATTTTCGTCGCCGCGGCGGAAGAGAGGAGCTTTTCCGCCGCCGGGCGCAGGCTGGGGCGGGCGCAATCGGTGGTCAGCCAGGCGATTGCCAATCTGGAGGAGCAGCTGGGTGTGGAATTGTTCCGGCGCGAGGGGCGCTACCCGGAACTCACGCCGGGGGGCGAACTGCTGCTGGCCGATGCGAAAGCGATGCTGGCTGGCATGGCGCTGATGAAATCGCGTGCCAGGGGCATGGCGGCGGGGATCGAATCGGAGCTGTCCGTGGCGGTGGATGTGATGTTTCCGATGTCCGTGCTCACCCGCACGGCGGCGGTGTTCGAGAAGCGTTTCCCGCTCACCCCGCTGCGGCTTTACGTCGAGGCGCTGGGCGGGGTCGCGAAAAATGTGCTGCAGCAGCAAAGCCAGATCGGCATATTATGCAATCTGCCGATCAGCATTTCCGGGCTGATGACCGAGCGGCTGCTGGCGGTGGAGATGGTGAATGTCGCCGCTCCCACCCATCCTCTGGCGATGAAGACCACGCCTTTGGGTGAATGCGACATGGCGCAGCATGTGCAACTGGTGTTGACCGACCGCACCGAGCTGACCAGCGGGCAGGAATTCGGCGTGCATTCCAGGCGCAATTGGCGGCTGGCGGATCTGGGTGCCAAACACGCTTTTCTGCTGGCAGGTCTTGGCTGGGGCGGGATGCCGCTGGAGATGGTGCAGGATGATCTCGATGCCGGGCGCTTGCGGGAATTGCAATTGCAGGACATTCCGGGACGGGCCCAGATCAGCATGTCCGCCGGCTACCGGCAGGATGCGCCGCCGGGCCCGGCCGGGCGCTGGTTCATCGAGCAGCTGAAAAACTTCGCCGTGGAATCCCAGGGCGTGCAGGAATTGAAGGAATACGCATGAAAACGCTGATCGTGCAGATCAAATGCGAGCTGGGCCAGGCCTATGAGGTGGCGGCCTATATTATCGACAATGTGATCCCCTGCCATATCTACTCAATTTCCGGGCCGTATGATCTGATGGCGATCATCAATCTGGAGGAGGACGAGGATCCTGGATTGTTCGTGAACAAACATCTGCACAAGGTGCCGGGGATCAGGGACACCTCGACGATGACCGCGTTCAACGCGTTCACGCCAGGTTAAAAAGTTTTTTGGGGCCGCCCCTTTTTTCAAAAAAGGGGCGGAAATGTTTGTTAACCCCCGTCAGCGTCCAGCCCGGCGCCGGAGATCCCCGCCACCGCACAAGCCTCGTCATTGTCCGAGGTGCAGCCGGAAATGCCGACCGCGCCGATGACGGCACCATTCTGCCGGATCAGCACCCCGCCCGGCACCGGCACCAGCGCGCCGCCAATGGCGGCGGTGGCGGCGGCGATGAAGTAAGGCTGCTGTTCGGCCCGCTTCATCAGCGCCCGCGAGCCCATGCCCAGCCCCAGCGCGCCTTGCGCCTTGCCCAAAGCAATCTCGCCGCGCTTCAGCGAAGTGCCGTCCTGCGCCGCGAAGGCCTTTTGCGCGCCCCGCGCATCCAGCACCACCACCGCCAGCGGCTTGGTTTCGATGCTCTTGGCATGGGCCAGCGCCCCCGCGATGATTTTCTGCGCGGTCTCCAGCGTCAACGCCATGGTCTATCCTTCCAGTTCAGAATCCCAATACAGATAATCGCGCCAGCTCTCATGCAGATAATTGGGCGGAAAATGCCGCCCGCGCTCCTGCAGCTCGTAGCCGGTGGGCCGGCGCGGCTCCTGTCTGGGGATCATATTGCACTCGCGCGGCATTTTCGAGCCCTTGCGCAGATTGCAGGGGCCGCAGGCGGTGACGACATTCTCCCAGCTCGTGCGCCCGCCGCGGGCGCGGGGGATCACGTGGTCGAAGGTCAGCTCCTGGGTGGCGCGACGATCAAGGCAATATTGGCAGGAAAACCCATCACGCAGAAACACGTTGAAGCGCGTGAAGGCGGGCATGCGGGCCGAGGGAATGAAATCGCGCAAGGCGATCACGCTGGGCAGACGCATGGAGAAGCTGGGCGATCTCACCTCTTGCTCATATTCCGACAGCACCGAAACCCGGTCCAGGAACACCGCTTTCACGGCATCCTGCCAGGTCCAGGTCGATAACGGAAAATAAGAAAGCGGACGGAAATCCGCATTGAGGACGAGGGCGGGGAAATGCAGACCGCCGTCGGGCATCAGTCTCGCCTATCCGGGCTGAGGCCGAAATCTTGGGGGGCAGATACGAAACGCTGCCACATATGGTAGGCCGTTCGAGTCATATGGACTTTATGACAGGCAGCGCGATAGGCGGCAAGCATCGGGCTTGATTGTCGCCCATTTGTCATCTGCAAGGCCGGTTCGTGAAGCCAGCGCGGCGCGCTATATCAGAGGGCAATATGAGCATCATCTCCCGCTTCGCCCCCAGCCCCACCGGCTATCTGCATCTGGGTCACGCTTATTCGGCCTGGCTCGGGCGCAGGCGCGCGGCGCAATGGTTTCTGCGGCTGGAAGATATCGACACCACCCGCTGCAAGCCGGAATTCGCCGATGCGATCAAGGAGGATCTGGCCTGGCTGGGGTTGCGCTGGGAGGGCGAGGTGCGACTCCAATCCGCGCATTTCGCGGATTATCGCGCGGCTTTGGACAAGCTGGCGGGGCGCGGGCTGCTTTACCCCTGTTTCTGCAGCCGCGCGGAAATCGCCAAGGCGCAATCCGCCCCGCATGCCCCGGAGGGCATCTATCCAGGCACCTGCAAGCATTTGAGCGCCGCCGAGCGCAGCGCGCGGATTGAGAGCGGCGCGCCCTACGCGCTGCGGCTGGATACGGCGCGCGCCTGCGCTGAGGCCGGGGCGTTGCGGTTCTTCGAGGAAGAGACCGGCTGGGTGGAGGCGCAGCCCCACAGGCTCGGCGATGTGGTGCTGGCCCGCAAGGACACGCCGACCAGCTATCATCTCTGCGTCGTGCATGACGATGCGCTGCAAGCTGTGACGCATGTGATCCGTGGCGAGGATCTGCGCGCGGCGACGCATATCCAGGTGCTGCTGCAAAAGCTGCTGGGCTATGACACGCCGGTCTATCATCACCATCGCCTGCTGCTGGGGCCGGACGGGCAAAGGCTGGCTAAGCGCGACAAGGCGCAGACGCTGCGGGCGCTGCGGGCGCAGGGCCTGCATCCGGAAACGCTGCTGCGCGGCTTCGCGTCATGAGGCGGGCGCTGGCGGCTCTGGGGTGGGCGGCGCTGTTCGCGACCATTGGCGCGGTTTTATGTTTCACGGCCGGGTATCTCGCCGCCCAGGCCGGGCATTATCCGATAAAAATGCGGCTTTATTTCCTGGGGCTGGGCGCGGCGGAAGGGCTGGCGCTGGGCGTGCTGGCGCTGTGCTTTGGCGGGCTGCCCGGCACCCGGGCCAAGCGACAGGTCCGGCTCGGGCCGCTGCGGGCGATTTGGCTGCTGATCCTGGCCGGGCTGGTGATGGGGCTGGCGACCTTGCTGCCGGTGCTGCCGCCGCTGGATGCCGGGTTGCTGCAAAGCCTGCATACCGGGCGGGTGCATCTGCCGGATTTCCGCAAGCCGCTGAGTTTGATGGAGATTGTCATTTGCGGCGAGCTGGCCGTCGCCCTCTGGCTGGTGGGCGCGCTGCGCCGCCTGGGCCCGGCACTGGCCCAGGATGGCAGCCCCGCCGGGCTGGCCTGGCGCCCGGCGCGCGGCCAGGATTATGCGCTGGCGATGATCCTGGCGCTGGCTGTGATTCTGCTGGTGCTGGGGATTTTCCATCTCTTGCCCCCGGATCCGGCGAAGCTGCAATCCCTGCCCTCGGCGCGGATGCTCTCCGGCCCGCTCTGGGCGATGCCGGCCTTGCTGCTGGCCATCTGCGTGCTGGCGCCGATTGTCGAGGAAATCTTGTTTCGTGGCATCCTCTTCGCGGGGCTGGCCAGCCGGTTCGGCCCGGTTTGGGCGACCTTGCTTTCCAGCCTGCTCTTCGCCGCCCTGCACGCGCCGGAAAAGCTGCATTACCCGCCGGGCTTTGTGGATGTGACGCTGCTGGCGCTGATCAATTGCGTCTTGAGGCTGCGGCTGGGCTCCATCCGCCCCGGCATCGCGCTGCACATCGCCTATAATACCGGCCTGCTGCTCGCCGCCCCGCTGTTACATTAGCCAATAATGGGGCATTTGGCAGGGGACGGGGAATTCGGTAAACTAACAATCGATAGCGGTTTTGGAGTGTAGGTTATGGGTGGTTTAAGCATCTGGCATTGGCTGATTGTTCTCGTCGTTGCCCTGCTTCTGCTGGGCGGCCGCGGCCGGGTGAGTTCGATGATGGGCGACCTCGGCAAGGGCATCAAGAGCTTCAAGCAAAGCATGGCCGAGGACGACAAACCCGCCGAAAAGCCCGCGCCCGCGGCTGACGCGCGGATGAGCGAGCTGAACGCCCCGCTGCCGGAGCAGCAGGTCAAGACCACGACGACCCACCAGGGCTGAGATGGTCCCATCTGATGCGGCGTCGGCGCTGGCGGAGATCGGGCGCCGGATGGATGCGCGCGGCTGGGTTCCAGGCTCCGCCGGCAATCTCTCCTCGCGGCTGGATGGGCAGAGCATCGCCATCACCCGCAGCGGTGTCCATAAAGGCCGGCTGAAGCCCGATGAGGACATCATCGCGGTGGATTATGACGGCAAGCCGCTGGTCTCCAACCAGAAGCCGAGCGCGGAGACGCTGCTGCATTGCCAGCTCTACCGGCTGTTTCCGCCCGTGGGCGCGGTGCTGCACGGCCATTCCGTGGCCGCCACCGTGCTCTCCAAGGAGGGGCCGATCAGCTTTGCCAATTATGAGCTGCTGAAGGCCTTCGGCTTTCCCACCCATGAGCTGGAAATCACCCTGCCGGTTTATGAGAACGACCAGGATATCGGCCGGCTGGCGGCCTTGATCGAGCCGGATCTGATCGCGGAAACGCCGATCGGCTATGTATTGGCCGGGCATGGCATCTATGCCTGGGGCAAGGATGTCGAGCATGCCTATTGGCGCCTGGAGGCGCTGGAATTCCTGCTGGCCTGTGAGCTGGAGCGGAGGAAGCTGAAATGAGCCGTCTGACCGTTTATGAAGACACCAATCCCGGCCTGCCGGTGTTCGACAGCACCGACCCGGCGGCGGTTGCCGCCGAGCTGAAGACCATCGAGGTCGGGTTCGAGCGCTGGGAAAGCCCGGTGCATCTGGCGCCCGAGGCCAGCTCGGAGGAAATTCTGGAGGCGTACCGGCCTTATCTGGACACGTTGATGGGCGAGACCGGGGCGGGTTCGGCGGATGTGATCAAGCTTTCGCCGGAACATCCGCAGGCGGGCGCGCTGCGGGAGAAATTCCTCTCCGAGCATACCCATAGCGAGCCGGAGATCCGGTTTTTCGTCGAAGGCTCCGGGCATTTCGTGCTGCACGCCAATGGCCGCGTCTATGACGCGCTCTGCGAAAAAGGCGATCTGATCTTCGTGCCCACCGGGATCAAGCATTGGTTCGATGCCGGGCCGGCGCCCAGCTTCACCGCGCTGCGGGTGTTCACCGACCCGTCCGGCTGGGTGGCGCAATTCACCGGGGATGAGATTTCCAAGCGGTTTCCGGTCGCGTGATTCTCTCGGTCATCACGGATATCGAGGGCACCACGACGCCGATCAGCTTCGTGCATCGGGTGCTGTTTCCTTATGCGCGGGCACGAATGGCGGATTTTCTGGCCGCCCACCCGGACCACCCGGCGCTGGCCGAGGTAGCGGCGCCGAAGCTGGAGACGCTGCTGGGCTGGATGGACCGGGATGAGAAGATCACCGCGCTGAAAAACATTCAGGGCGAGATCTGGGCCCAGGGTTACGCCAAGGGCGAGCTGACCGGCGAGATTTACGAGGACGTGCCCCCTGCCCTGCGCCGCTGGATGCGCGCCGGCTTGCGGCTTTACGTCTATTCCTCCGGCTCGGTGCCCGCCCAGAAGCTGCTGTTCCGCCATACGCCGGAGGGGGATCTGACGCCTCTGTTCCAGTCATATTTCGACACGACAATCGGGCCGAAGCGCGAGTCGGACAGCTACCGGGCGATCGCCCGGGCGATCGGCGGGGCGCCGGAGGAGGCGTTGTTTCTCTCGGATGTCGAGGCCGAGCTGGACGCGGCGGCGGCGGCCGGACTGGCGACATGCCAGTTGGTGCGCCCGCAGGATGAGACCAAGCCCAGCGCCAAACATAAAACCGCGGTGGATTTCAACAATGTCGCAGAATTTTACCATCTCCCCCGCGGATAAGCGGCCGGTCGCGCTTTTCCGCGCCGCGCAACGGCGCCTGCAAAAAGCCCCGCTCGCGCGGGCTTTTTTATGGGGGCTCGCCGCCGCCCTGGCGCTGCCGCCGGTGCATCTGCTCCCCGTTCTGCTGTTTTCCGTGCCTTCCTTGCTGCGGCTGGTAGAGCAGGCGCCGAACGTGAAGCGCGCGGCGCTGACCGGCTGGTGTTATGGCTTCGGCCTGGCGCTGGCCGGGCTGTACTGGATCACCGAGCCCATCCTCACCGAGGCGCAGGATTTCTGGTGGCTGGTGCCCTTCGCCGCCCCGGCTCTGGCCTTTGCGGTGGCGTTCTACACCATCCCGCCGGTGCTGGCGGCGCGTCTGGTGCGGCCCGGGCTGGGACGGGTGCTGGTGTTCACCGGGGTATGGGGGCTTTCCAACCTCGCCCAGCAATTCCTCTTCACCGGCTTTCCCTGGAATTTCTGGGGCACGGATTGGGCGATTCCCGGCACGCTCGGCAATATCTTCCTGCAACCGGCCAGCCTGTTCGGGGTGTACGGGCTGACGCTGCTCACCGTCTTTCTGGCCACGATGCCGCTGTTCGGGCGCAAGGGGCTGGCGGCGCTGGTGGCGGCGCTGATCGTCTGGGCCGGCTATGGCTGGGTGCGGCTGGCGACACCCGAGGGCCAGACCGACACGAAAGTCGCCCTGCTGCAGCCGGATTTCCCGGAGCCGCCGGATTTCTCCCGCCCCGCCCTGCTCGCCAACTGGCAGCGCCTGCTGGCGATGAGCCAGGCCGGGATCAAGGCCGGGGCGACCACGGTGATCTGGCCCGAAGCCGCCAGCCCCTGGCTGCTGCAAAGCGACGATAATGCCCGCGCCCAGCTCGCCGCCGTCACCGGCACCACGCCGATCATCGCCGGCAGCCTGCGAATCGCCGGGCCGAAGGATTACCGCAATTCCCTGATCGTCACGGACGGACCACAACCACCGCTTGCCGTGTATGATAAATGGAAGCTGGTGCCGTTCGGCGAATATATGCCGCATTGGATTCCGCTGAAGATCATCCCCAGCCTGCTCGAAGGCGGCTTCACCCCCGGCAGCGGGCCGGAAACCATCGCCAACATCCCCGGCCTGCCGGCTTTCGCGCCGATTATCTGCTATGAGGCGATCTTCAGCGGCCAGATTATCGACAAAGCGCAGCGCCCCGCCTGGATCGTCAACATCACCGACGATGCCTGGTTCGGCGATTCGGCCGGGCCGCGTCAGCATTTCGCCGATGTCCGGCTGCGCGCCGTGGAGGAAGGATTGCCGCTGGTGCGCGCTGCGAATTCCGGGATTTCGGCGGTCATCGACCCGTTCGGACGGGTGACCGCCTTATTGCCGCTGGATGCGCAGGGCGTGCTCGTCGCGCCGCTGCCGGCCGCCCAACCCGCGACTCTCTATGCGCGCTGGGGGCTTGAAATCCCCTTGACGCTATCAATTGCCCTGCTCATCTCCGGCCTCGCCGCCGGTTACACCAGAAAGTTGCAAAAATGATAGGGCTATAAATGTTGTGTCTATTTAATAATTCAATTTGATAAGTTTTGTATTGATTTTGCGGTTAACGCCTGTTAACTTAACTTAGGCTAGTATATCCTAGCCTTTTTGTTATTCTATGTGCCGTTAACGTGGCGCAGTCGCGCGTCGACCGGAACGGTCAAATCTTAATTCGGCGTAATCGCGTCGGATGCTGGAGAGTAAGACATTTATGGCTGAAGAGAACGCTGAGCGTCCGGAACGTGAAAGCCGTCCCAGTCCCATCGACGTGCATGTCGGCTCGCGGATTCGTCTGCGCCGGACTTTGTTGGGCATGTCCCAGGAACGTCTGGGCGATGCGCTGGGGCTGACCTTCCAGCAGGTGCAGAAATATGAACGCGGCATGAATCGCGTTGGCGCCTCCCGCCTGTTCGATATTTCGCGGATCCTGGATGTTCCCATCTCCTATTTCTTCGATGATATGCCCGAAGGCATGTCCGAGAGCCCGGTTTCCGGCCCGCGCGGCCGCACCTATGGCTTCGCCGAGCAGCAGGAGCCGTTCAGCGTCGGCATCGACGATCAGCTGACCAAGCGCGAAACGCTGGAGCTGGTGCGGGCCTATTACCGCATTCCCGATGCCTCGATGCGCAAGCGGATTTTCGATCTGATCAAATCCCTGGCGCCGGCGGATGCCAGCTTCGAGGAGAATTGATCGAGAGCGTTGAAGAAAGGCCCCGCAAGGGGCCTTTTTCATGGCCCTGCCCTTCGTCACCCAGCCTATGAAGCCGCCAACAGGCGCGTATAATCAAAGGCCAAGCAACAAGACGAGGTGCGGGACATGGCCGATACACAACTGACCCTGCCAGAGCTGCGGGCACTGGCTGAGCGCGGCGCGCTGGATGTGGTGATCATGGCCATCCCGGACATGCAGGGCCGTCTGCAAGGCAAGCGCGTGATGCCGCGCCATTTCCTGGAAATGGTGGCGCAAGGCGAGGCGGAAGGCTGCGCCTATCTGCTGGCCACCGACATCGAATGCCAGCCGATCGAGGGCTATGCGATCAATAATTGGGAGAAAGGCTTCGGGGATTTCATCTTCCGGCCGGACCTTTCGACTCTGCGCCTGGCCCCCTGGCAGGAGGGGGCGGCGATCCTGCTGTGCGATATCGAGCTGCCCGGCCATCAGCCGGCCGCGGTGGCGCCGCGCACCATCCTGAAGCGCCAGCTGGAGCGGCTGCGCGGCCATGAGCTGTTCGCCTATGCCGCCACCGAGCTGGAATTCATCCTGTTCAAGGACAGCTATGAGGCCGCCTGGGACAAGGGCTATCGCGGCCTCACCCCGGCCAACCAGTATAATAACGATTATTCCATCCTCGGCACCGCCCGGGTGGAGCCGCTGCTGCGGCGCATCCGCAACGCCATGGAGGCGGCGGGGATCCAGGTCGAGACCTCGAAGGGTGAGTGCAATCTCGGCCAGCACGAGATCAATTTCCGCTACGGCCCGGCGCTGGCATGCTGCGACAATCACGTGATCTACAAGGAGGCGGCCAAGGAGATCGCGGCGCAGGCCGGGCAGGCTTTGACCTTCATGGCCAAATATAACGAGCGCGAGGGCAATAGCTGCCACGCCCATCTCTCGCTGCGCAACGCGGCGGGCGAGCCGGTGTTTCTGGATGCGGAGCAGCACGGCCCGTCGCGGCTGTTCCGGCAATTCATCGCCGGTCTGCTGCGCCATGCCGAGGAGACGACCTTATTCTACGCCCCCAACATCAATTCCTATAAGCGCTATGTCGCCAGCAGCTTCGCGCCGACGGCCCTGGCCTGGGGGATGGATAACCGCACCTGCGCCTTCCGGGTGGTGGGGCATGGGCCAAGCCTGCGGGTGGAAAACCGGCTGCCGGGCGGGGATGTGAATCCGTACCTGGCGCTGGCCGGGATGATCGCCGCCGGGCTGGCCGGGATCGAGGGGGATTACGCGCCGGTGGCGCCCTTCACCGGCAATGCCTATCAGGCAGAGTTGCCGCGTGTGCCGGCCAGCCTGGGCGATGCGGCGCTGCATTTCGCCTCCAGCGCCTTCGCCCACGCCGCTTTCGGTGCCGAAGTGGTCTCGCATTACGCCAACATGGCGAAGGTGGAGCTGGACGCCTTCAACGCCGCCATCACCGATTGGGAAAAATTCCGCTCTTTCGAGCGGATGTAAGCCGGGCGCCTCAGAGCGCCTTCTGCATGATCACCACGTCCAGCCAGCGCTCCAGCTTGAAGCCGACCTTGCGCATGGTGCCGGCATGCTGGAAGCCAAGGCTGGCATGCACGCCGATGGAAGCGGTGTTCTCCGAATCCCCGATCAGCGAGACCATCTGCTTATAGCCAGCCGCCTGTGCCGCTTCGACCAGCCCGAGAACCAGCGCCTTGCCGACCCCCTGGCCGCGCACATCCTCGCGCACATACACGCTGTCCTCGACCGTATGCTTATAGGCCGGGCGGGTGCGGAACGGGCCGTAATAGCCATAACCCAGAATTTTCGGCCCGTCCTCGGCCACCAGCCAGGCATAGCCGGCGGCCTGATTGGCCTCGAATCGCTGGCTCAGCTCCTCCAGAGAGGGCGGCACATCTTCAAAAGAGCCGGTGCCGTGCAGCACATGATAGGCGTAGATCGCCTGCATCTGCGCCAGATCGTCGGTGGTCGCGGGTCTGATTTTCATGGGCCTGCCTGTCATTTGCGCTTCTGGGTAATGCAACCCGCCCGGCGATGGCAAATCCCGGGCGGACCGAAAACCGGCAATCATTGCACGAAGTTTATAAAATTTTATATTTTTGTGTATTTTATGAATTGGTTATCTTTCGGCGGCGCGCTGCCGTACCGTTGTGTTCCGCGCCGTTTTCCGGGCATAAAGCGGGGGCGTCACGACGCCTAGCGGCGCCGGATGCTGCCGCATGAGTGAGGGTTGAGACCAGATGAATGACACGCCGCGCAACCCCGGATTGGGCGCCGACGAGCCGAGAGGTCCCGCCAACCCCGACATGGCGGCCCTCAGCGATGCCAAGCTGCAGCTGAATCAGGCCGGCGAGGCACGTATGGCGGCGGTGCTGAATGTCGCGCGCTTCCATGGCGTCGAAATGGATCTGGACGGGTTGCGCCTGCGCGGCAGCGAGGCGGCGCCGCCGCCGCCGGAGCTGGTGGTCTGGCTGAAGGAAGCCGGGCTGTGGGCGCGCGGCGTGCAGATGAATTTCCGCCAGATCATGAATATGGAATCGCCCTCCCCCATCATCCTGCTGCTGGACGATGGCGGCGCCGCCCTGCTGGTGGGGCGCGACCGGGGACGCGGCGTGCTGGTGCTGCGCGACCCGCGCCAGCCGGCCTCCGCCGCCCCGGTGCTGGTGGATGAGCTGCGGCTGAAGCAGGTCTGGAGCGGCGCCACCTTGCTGATCCGCGCCAGCCGCCACGGCGCGCTCGAGGAACAGCCCTTCAATCTCGGCATGATCGCGCGGATCGTCTGGGGCGATGCGAAGATCCTGCGCGATATCGCCATCACCTCGGTGACGCTGACCGTGCTCAGCCTGGTGCCGATCCTGGTGGTGATGCGCATCATCGGCGTGGTCATCCAGTTCCACAGCACGCAGACGCTCAATCTCGTCATCATCCTGATGCTGGTCGCGGTGCTCTTCGAGGCGATCATGACCTGGAGCCGGAAGATGATGGAGGTGGTGCTCGCGGCCAAGCTGGACGCGAAGCTCAACCTGATGATCTTCGACCGGCTGGTGGCGCTGCCGATCGAATTTTTCGAACGCGAGCAGGCTGGGCAGATTTCCTACAAGATCAGCCAGGTCAACCGGGTGCGGGACTTTCTCACCGGCAAGCTGATGAACGCCTTCATCGACGTGTTCATGCTGATCCTGCTGCTGCCGATCCTGTTCTATATGAGCGCGCCGCTGGCCTGGACCATCCTGATCGCCGCCGCCCTGATCGCGGCGATCATCGCCGTGTTCCTGCGCCCGATCGGCATCCTGATCGGCAAGGTGATCGCGGCGGAATCGGCCAAGGGCTCGATCCTGATCGAAACCGTGTTCGGCATCCGCACCGTCAAGGCGCTGGCGCTGGAGAATACCCGCGCCACGCAATGGGATGCCAGCGTCGCCGAGGTGGCGGCGCTGAATGTCGAGCAGGCGCGCATGGCCAACTGGCCGGCGGTGCTGACCATGCCGCTGCAGCGTTATTGCAGCTATGGCGTCATCCTGGTCGGCGCCTTCATCGTGCTGCACACCCAGAACTCGATCGACAGCTCCAGCCTGTTCGGCTTCATGCTGCTGGGCGGGCGCGTCGCCGGCCCGCTGGTCAGCCTCGCCGGCCTGCTGGACGAGGTGCATCAGGCCCGCGCCTCCATCGATCAGGTCGGCCATGTGCTGAACCGGCCGAATGAGCGCCAGGCGCTGACCACGGGGCTGCGTCCGCGTTTCGAGGGCGCGATCGAGTTCCGGGACGTCACCTTCCGCTATGAAGGAGCCAAGACCCCGGCGCTGGACAAGATGAATTTCAAGATCCCCGCCGGCACCATGCTGGGGCTGGTCGGGCGTTCGGGCTCGGGCAAATCCACCATCACCCGGCTGCTGCAGGGCATCAACCGCGACTATGTCGGCTCCATCCGCATCGACGGCACCGATATGCGCGAGATCAATCTGCGCCATATCCGCAAGAATTTCGGCATGGTGCTGCAGGATAACTTCCTGTTCCGCGGCACGGTGCGGGAGAATATCATCGCCGGCCGGCCGGGGCTGTCCTTTGAGGATGCGGTGCGCGCCGCGCGTCTGGCCGGTGCCGAGGAGTTCATCGAGCGCCTGCCCAATGGCTATGACACCTTCATCCAGGAAGGCTCGCCCAACCTCTCCGGCGGGCAGAAGCAGCGCCTGGCCATCGCCCGCGCGCTGATCTCCGACCCGCGGGTGCTGATCCTGGACGAGGCCACCTCCGCGCTCGATCCGGAAAGCGAGGCGCTGGTGAATGCCAATATCCAGCGCATCGCCGCCGGGCGGACCATGGTCATCGTCTCCCACCGCCTCTCCTCGCTGCTGGATTGCGACCTGATCATGGTGCTCGACCAGGGCAAGACCATCGATATCGGCCCGCATAAGGAGCTGGTCGAGCGTTGCGCCATCTATCGCCATCTCTGGTTCCAGCAGAACCGCCACCTTGCGCCTGAAGGGTTCGACGATGAATCGTCTCAGCCAGCTATTGTCTAAATCCCCCCGGCGCGCCCTGGCGACGACCGGCGCGGAAGACACGCTGCCGATGGCGGCGCTGGAATTCCAGTCCCCCACCGCCGCCGTCATCGCCACGCCGCTGCCGCCGCTGGCGCGTTCGACCGGCTATACGATCACCGCTCTGGTGGCGATCGTGCTGATCATCGCCGCCGTGTTCAAGGTGGACCGGCTGGTGACCGCCACCGGCATCCTGAACGCCACGATACCGGACATCAGCGTGCAGGCCTTCAGCGCCGCCTCGATCGTGCGCGACATCAATGTCCGCCCGGGCGACCTCGTCTATAAGGGCCAGGTTCTGGCCTCGCTGGACCCGACCTACGCGACAGCGGACTACGACGCCCTCACCCAGCAGGAGCAGAACTACGCCGCCCAGGTGGCGCAGCTGAAGGCGCAGGAAGAGGACAAGCCCTATGTGCCGGATCCCAACAACCCGGCCTCGGCGCTGATGCTGCAGACCTATAACCAGCAGATGGGCCAGTATCATTACACGCTGGAGAATTACGACCAGCAGATCAACCAGCTGAAAACCCAGATCACCGGCTACCAGCAGCAGGCGGACTACTATGCCCAAAGGCTGAAAATCGCCACCAATGTCGAGGAGATGCGCAAGAAGCTGCAGCAGATGCAGGTGGGCAGCCAGCTCGATTCAGAGGCCGCGACCGATGAACGGGTGAATGTCCAGGCGCAGCTCTCCCAGGCCCAGTCCCAGGCCCAGGCGGATGAGCGCCAGCTCGCCGCCGTGCAGGCCCAGCGCGACAGCTTCGCCCAGGAGTTCCGCGCGAAAATCTCGACCGATCTCGCCACCGCGCTGAATAATCTCGCCCAGTCCCAGCAGGAGCTGGCGAAGGCGAAGCTCAACCATGCGCTGCTGGTGCTGCAGGCGCCGCAGGATGCGATCGTGCAGAGCGTGGCCCCGGTCTCCGTCGGCTCGGTGCTGCAGGCCGGCCAGCAGCTGATGCAGCTGGCGCCGATCAACGCCCCCTTCATCGTCGAGGCCGATATTCCCGCCGATGAATCCGGCTTCGTGCGGGTAGGCGACAAGGTCACCATCAAGTTCAACACGTTGGATTCCACCCGTTATGGTAGCGCCGTGGGCACCGTGCAGTCGGTCAGCCCGGAGAGCATCAACCCGCAGAACCAGGAAAATGCCGTGACCATGGGCGCGCCGCTGCCCACCGCGCCGCATACGCTGTATTACAAGGCGCAGATCTCCTTGGATGTGATGAATCTGCATAATGTGCCGCCCGGCTTCCGGCTGGTGCCGGGGATGCCGCTGGAGGCGGATATCGTCGTCGGCAAACATTCCATCCTCTCCTATTTCCTCTCGCAGATGGCGCCTGTCGCCTATCAGAGCTTGCACGAGCCCTGAGCCATGGCGGTGAAATTCTCCCTTGCCGACAAGCTGGCGGCGCGCAATCCGCAAAAGGCCCTGGCCCGTGCCCGCGAACTGGCGGCCCAAGGCGAGCATGAGCGCGCCTTTCCGCTCTTCGCCACCGCCGCCGAGGCCGGGTTGCCGGAGGCGGCGCGCGCGCTTGGCTTTTATTACCTGAACGGTGCGGCCACCGGCTTTCGCAGCGCCAAGGATGCGGCGCGCTGGCTGCTGCTGGCCGCCCAGGCGGGGGATGCCAAGGCGCAGGCGGAGCTGGGCAATCTCTACGCTCACGGGCTGTACCGGGACGATCATAGCCAGGCCCTGTTCGCCCCCCAGGATCAAGGCGCCGAGACGCCCGAGCAGACCGCGCCGGACCTTCAGGCCGCGTTGAAATGGCTGACCCTGGCCGCCGAGGCCGGGGAAGCCAATGCGCAGACCCAGCTTGGCTATCTCTATTCCCGCGGACCGGCGGAGGTGCAGAATATCGAGCAGGCCAAGCATTGGTACGGCCGTGCCGCCGCCGCCGGCCTGCCGCACGGCCATCTCGGGCTCGGCACCATCCTGTTGCTGGAAGCCGATGACGACGAGAAAACCTTCGCCGCTGTCGCGCATATCCGCAAGGCGGCCGAGGCGGACCTGGCCACCGGGCATTTCTATCTCGGGCTGATCCATGAACGCGCCATCGGCGTGCATGCGGATCTCGAACAGGCCGCCAGACATTATAAGCTGGCGGCCGAGAAGGGCATACGCGATGCCCAGCACCGCTATGGCATCATGCTGTATCAGGGCCAGGTGATCGCGCAGAACAAGGTCGAGGGTGAAACCTGGCTGCGCCGCGCCGCCCTGGCCGGCGATGCCGAGGCCGCGATGCGCGTCGGCGAGATCTACGCCAAGGGCGATGACGGGTTTCCGCCGAATTACGCCGAGGCCGCCAACTGGTTCCGGGTCGCCGCCGAGGGCGGGCATCGGGGGGCGGCGCGCACGCTCGGGCTGCTCAACCTCACCGGCATCGGCGCCGTGCCGCGCAATCCGGACGAGGCGGCGAAATGGCTGCGCCTGGCCGCCGAGCAGGGCGATCAGCGCGCCCAGACGGATCTCGCCGCCATGGTGGTCAAGCGTCAGGTCAATCCGCGCGTCGCGGAAATTCCGCCGGTGCAGGACTGGTTCGCCAAGGCCGCCGAATCCGGCGATCCCATCGGCGCCTATAATTTCGCGGTCTGCCTCGCCGAAGGTGTGGGCGTGGCGCGCGATGACACGGCGGCCGCGCACTGGTTCCGCAAGGCGGCGGACAATGTCGTCAACGCCCAGTATCGCTATGGCCGCATCCTCGCCGAGGGGCGCGGGGTGGAGCAGAATCTGGAAGAGGCGCGGCTCTGGCTGCAAAAGGCCGCCGATCTCAATCTGCTGCCGGCGCTGTTGGATCTCGCCATGCTGCATCTGCAAGGCCTCGGCGGCCCGCGCGACGATGAGGCGGCGCGGGTGCTGTTCGAGCGCGCCAGCGAACAGGAGAGCGCGGAGGCGATGTTCTCGCTCGGCGCGCTCTATGGCGGCGGCCATCAGATCGAGACCGATCGCGCCAAATCCCTGGCCTGGTACCGCAAGGCGGCGCAGCGCCAGCATCCCCGCGCCGCCTTGATGCTCGGCCTGTATCTGCGCGACGGCATCGCCACCGCGCCCGATCTCGAAGCGGCGCGGCGATGCTTCACCTTCGCCGCCGAGGCGGGGCTGGATGAGGCCAAGGACGCGCTCGCTGCCCTGCCCCCCGCCGCGGCGGCGGAATGAGCCGTATCCGCGCTTGAGCAAAACGCCCGGCACGGCAGACCCGAGCACCGCCACCGCCGCCTATCTGCGGGCGCAGCGCCCGGGCGAGGATGCGCTGTTCTGGCTGCACCGCGCCAAGCGGCTGGCGCCGCAAGACCCCCGAATCGATCTCGAACTGGCGCAGCGCGAGCTGGCGGACGGGCCGGACGGAGCGCGGCGGGCGGCGGCGCGTTTCGCCGAGATCGCGGCCAAGCATGACAGTGCCACCGCCTGGATTGGCCTCGCCATCGCCGCGCAGATTCAGGGCGATGCCGCCGCCGCCGCCCGCGCCGCCGAGGCCCTGCTGGCCCGCCATTGCCTGGGGGACGATCCGCAGCTGCCGGCCTTCCTGCAACATATCAGCCTGAATGCCGGCTATGGTGGATTTCAGGGGATGGATGCGCGGGGAACACGCATCCAGCACGGCCGGCCGCCCTTTCTCGGGGGCGCCCCCGACGAAGCGGTGCTGAACCGAATAGAGGGCGTGGTGGAGGCGCATCGCGGCGGGCTGCGCGGCTGGGCGGTACGCCCGGCCGCACCGGAACAGAAGCCGCGCCTCATCGTCACCGGCGGCAATGGCGCCCGGCTCAGCCTCACCTGCGGCGCCGCGCTGGCGGCGGATGAGGCCACGCCGTTGCTGCCCCGCTACCGGTTCAGCCTCACCGCCCGGCGCCTCGCCGGCCTCACCCCGCCTTATCTGGTCAGCGGCGCGGATGGGCGGGCGCTGCTCGGCGCGCCGCTGAACCCGGCGGATTTCGCGCAGCCCCCGCGCAAGGCGGCCCAGCGCGGCCAAGCCCCGTCACGCTGCCCGCGCCGGGCCCGGCTCGCCATCATCATGCCGGTCTATCGCGGGCTGGAGGAGGCCAGGGCCGCCTTGGCGAGTGCGCGCCGCGCCGCGCCGCGCGGCGCCAGGCTGATCGTCGTCGATGACGCCACCCCGGAGCCGGCCCTGGCCGCCCTGCTGAACCGGGCGGCAAAGCGCGGCCAGATCGAGCTGCTGCGGCACGAGACGAATCGGGGCTTCTGCGCGGCGGTGAATACCGGCCTGGGCGCGGCGGCAGATCACGATGTGATATTGCTCAATAGTGACGTTCTGGTCCCGAAAGATGCTTTCGCGACGCTGCGCGAGGTCGCCTATGCGGCACCTTGCATCGGCACGATCACCCCGCTCTCCAACGAGGCGACGCTCTGCTCCTATCCCGATCCCGCCGGCGGCAATGCGATGCCGGATCTGGCCGGCGCCACCAGGCTGGACCGGCTGGCGCATAAGACCAACGGGCTGGGCTGGGCGGAAATTCCCACCGGGGTCGGGTTCTGCCTCTATATCCGGCATGATTGCCTGAAACAGACAGGGTTTTTGCGCACCGCGCTGTTCGCCCAGGGCTATGGCGAGGAGAATGATTTCTGCCTGCGAGCGCGCCATCTCGGCTTTGCCAGTGTTGCCGCCCTGGGCGCCTATGTCGCGCATCGCGGCGGGGTTTCCTTCCGGGGCGCCACCCAGGCACTGATGCGGCGCAATCAGGCGGTGCTGGAGCAGCTCTTTCCGGGCTACCGGGCGCTGATCGAAGAGGCCAGAGCGGCGGATGCGCTCGCCCCCGCCCGCGCCGCGCTGGATGCGGCCCGGCTGCAGGCGGCGCGCGCCGGGCGGCGCAGCGTGCTGCTGATCAGCCATGGCCATGGCGGCGGGGTGGCCAGGCAGGTCGCGCGAGTCTGCGAAGCATTGCGCGCGCAGGGGAAATTTCCCCTGGTGCTGACAACGAAATTTCCGACCACGCGCAAAGCCCCGCGCTACCCCTGGCCGGCCTTGCTCTGCGACGGCCATACCCGGACCAGCCCCAACCTGAGCTTCGACCTTGCCCGCCAGTTCGAAGACATGCTGGCGCTGCTGCGCGGCTTCAGGATCGAGCGGGTGGAGATGCACCATATGCTGGGCCAGCACGAGGCGCTGCGCGGGCTGGCGGCGGCGCTGGGGGTGCGGCAGGACATCGTGCTGCATGATTATGCGAGCTTCTGCCCGCGCGTCTCGCTGCTTAACCGCCCGACGCGCGAAGCGCCTCTGCGCTATTGCGGCGAACCGGATGTGAAAGGCTGCGAGGCCTGCGTGAAGCAGGACCGGCGCGGCGTGTTCGAGGCGCTGCCGGTACGAGGCCTGCTCGCCCGCTCCCGCGCCGAATTCGCCGCCGCCGGAGAGGTGCGCGTACCCTCGGGGGACATGGCCCGCCGCCTGGCGCGGCATTTCCCCGGGCTGAAGCCCCGCATCACCGCGTGGGACGATGACAGCCAGCCCGTCTCCTTGCGCCCGCCACGGGCGGGGGCGCGGCGGATCGCGGTGCTGGGCGGCATCGGCCCCACCAAGGGTTATGACGTGCTGCTGGATTGCGCCCTGGATGCGAAAGCCCGCGCCCTGCCCTTGGAGTTTTTCATCATCGGGTCCAGCGCCGAGGACGGCGCGCTGCTCGAGGCCGGGGTCAAGATCACCGGCGGCTACAAGCCCGAGGAGCTGGCCGGGCTGATCGCGCAGATCCAGCCCGACCTCGCCTTCATTCCCTCGATCTGCCCGGAAACCTGGTGCTTCACCCTCACCGAGGCCTGGGCGGCGGGGCTGTACGCGCTGGTGTTCGATCTGGGCGCCCAGGCGGAGCGGGTGCGGGCCACCCGGCGCGGCGCCGTGCTGCCGCTCGGTCTGCCAGCGGAACGGATCAACAACGCCCTGCTCGGGATCAATTTTTGACCCCGCAGCGCCCCCCTCAGGCTGGCCAGTCGGGCTTCGTTAAGTTAGCTGTGTCATGCCTTGCGTGTGTGGAAAGTTCTGCAACAATATGGGCAACCACGCTGTCTTGCTTTTTGAATTTCTAACTTCGAGGACACCCCATGGCCGCTGCCAAATCCGCCACCGCCACGCCCAAGAAGCCGGCAGCGCCCGCACCCGCCCCCCAGCCGGAGGCCGCCAACCAGGGCGGCGCCAAGCTGCAGGAGCTGAAGGTGACCGGGCATCTGATGCAGTTGCCGCCGGGGCTGTTCTGTTTCGTTAACGAGCTGAATCCGGGTGCCGCCATTCATAACGGCATGCCGGGCGTGCGCGTCTCCCCGCCGCCGTCGGGCGCGCAGAATGTCGAGATTTCCAGCTTCCGTGGCGATGGCTGGCTGAATGCCGAGGGCGATGCCGCACTGGTGCGGGTGAAGAACCAGCCCGGCCAGGTGCTGGTGACCATCTACCAATACGCCAATCTGCCGGATGCGGCGCCGAAGCTGCAGGTGCGCCAGCTGCTGGGCGAGGCGCAGATCGCCGCCAACCAGCCCGCCGCGGCCGCTGAACCCGCCCCCGCCCCGGCCAGCACGGCGATGAACCCGGCCGAGGAGATGGATTTCATGGCGCATATCCAGAGCCGCGGCGATGTCGGCGCCGCCTTCGGGGACTGGCTGGGCGAGGCTGGCAGCAAGAACTGGATCGAGGGCTTCTCGATCAAGGCGCCGGCGGGAATCGCCCCGGCGGATTTCACCTACCAGGCGGTGCTGGGCCGTGGCTGGCTCTCCCCCTGGGTGGAGGCCGGGCAATATTGCGGCTCGCGCGGCATGGCGCTGCCGCTGCTGGGGCTGCGTGTGCGTCTCTCCGGCGAAGCGGCGGAGCAGTACGATATTTCCTATTCCGCGAAATTCATCGGCGGCGCCTCGGCCGGGCCGGTCGGCAATGACGAGACCTGCGAGGCGGAGCGCCTGGCGCCGCTGGAGGCGTTCCAGATCACCCTGACCCCGCGCGGCAAAAAGCCGGCCAAGGCCCGCAAGTAAAACCCGGCGAGGCCTGGCGTGAATTTCCTCTTCGTCCATCAGAACTTCCCCGGCCAGTATCTGCATATTCTGCGCAGCCTGCTGGCCGACAACCAGGCGGAGCCGGGCACGCACGAGATCGTGTTCATGTCCGAGCCGAACCAGAATTACATGGAAGGGGTGCGCAAGGTCACCTATTCCCGGCCGCCGCCGCCGCCCAAATCCCTCACCCCGGCGGCGCGGGAATTCGAGCAGGCGGCGATCCGCGCCCAGGCCGGTTATCAGGGCCTCGCCCAGATCAAGGCGCTGGGCTTCAAGCCGGACATCATCATCGGCCATCATGGCTGGGGTGAGATGCTCAATCTCTGCGATGTCTTCCCCGGCGTGCCGATCCTAGGCTATTTCGAGTTCTATTACCGCATCCATGATTCGGACGTGAATTTCGACCCGGAATTCCCGATGCATGTGACCAATTTCGGCGCGGTGCGCGGCAAGAACACGATCAATCTGCTGGCGCTGGCGCTGGAGCAATGGGGCCAGACCCCGACGCGCTGGCAGTACGACACCTATCCCGCATGGGCCCGCGGCAAGATGCGGATCATCGAGGAAGGGGTGGATCTGTCACTCTGCGCGCCGGACCCCAGCCTGTTCAAGAAAACCGTGAAGGTCGGCCCGCTCACCGTCACGCCGAAGCAGAAGCTGATCACCTTCGTCTCGCGCAATCTGGAGCCCTATCGCGGCTTCCACACCATGATGCGGGCTTTGCCGAAAATTCTGAAGGCGCGGCCGGATGTGGTGGTCTCGCTCGTTGGCGGCGACGATATCAGCTATGGCGCCATGCCCGCCGAAGGCGGCAATTGGCGGCAGAAGATGATGAAGGAGCTGGACGGCCAGATCGATAGCTCGCGCGTGCATTTCATGGGCAAGGTGCCGTATGGCGACCATCTGACCCTGCTGAAGCGTTCGGACGCGCATGTTTATCTCAGCTACCCCTTCGTCGCCTCCTGGTCACTGCGCGAGGCGCTGGGCTGCGGCTGCGCCATCATCGGCGCGGACAGCGTGACGGTGGCGGAGTTCATCAAGGACGGGGTGAACGGGCTTTCCACCCCGACGCTGGATCATGACAAGCTGGCCGATAACGTGTTGCGGCTGCTGGGCGATGCCAAGCTGAGCGCGAAGCTGCGCAAGGGCGCGCGCGATTATGCCGAGGCGCATCTGGGCATGGATGAGTATATCGCGCGCTACCGGGCTTATATCGAGGAGATCGTGGGGGCGAAGCTGCTGCCGGATGCGCCGGCGAAGCCTGTGAAGGCACCGGCGGCGAAGCCGGCCGCCAAGGCGAAAGCAGCGCCAGCCAAGGCACCAGAAGCGAAGCCTGTGGCGAAGGCCAAGCCGAAATCCAAGGCGAAGTGAGCAGAATTTTTTGAGGATGAAGGGGCGTTTTTTCAAAAACGCCCCTTCATGGTTTTTAGAGCCTCAAGCCTTCAGCTTGAGGCTCTATTTTTTAGCGCGCAATTTGATGTGTCCATCTTGATGCTGGCGCCTCAACCGCAACGCCTATTGCGCTCTTGGTTTTCTATTCCGGCACGCCGCCAATCTTGAGGCGTCGCAGCAGCAACGGCATCGTCAGCCCCTGCCCCACCACCGAGACCACGACGACACCGAAGGTCGCCACCAGCACCTCGTCATGCATCGGCATATCCCGTGGCAGTGAGAGCGCCAGCGCCAGCCCCAGCGCCCCGCGCAAGCCCCCCACCAGAGCACGTGCTGACAAGGCGGCTCGATGCGCCAGCGTGAGCCCGCGAACAAGGCGCAAAGCGGATAGACCGTCAGCGCCCGCCCGGCCAGCACCGCCAGAATGATGAAGACCAGCGCCCAAATCCCCAGCTTATGAAACGGAATCCCCGCCACGGTGATGCCGATGAGCAGAAACACCATGGAGTTGGCGATAAAGGCGACGAAATCCCACATCTCCAGCGCGAACTCCCTGCCCTTCACGCTGACCATGCCGGTGAAGCGGGTTTTGGTCTCGGCCAGCCCGAGATTGCCCAGCAACAGCCCGGCTGTGACCGTGGCCAGCACGCCCGAGCCGTGAAAATGCTCGGCCAGCAGAAAGGCGCTATAGGCCAGCACGGCGGTGACGGTGCTCTCCACCAGATGATCCTCGGTGCCGCGCACCAGCAAAATCGCCACCCCGGCGCAGAGCGCCCCGGCCAGAATGCCGCCGCCGACCGTGACCAGCAGCAACCCGCCAATCTGCCCGACACTGACATGCGCCTGCCCCGCCGCCTGCACCCAGACCAAGGCCAGCGCGAACAGCACAGCGGCGACGCCGTCATTGAGCAGGCTCTCACTCTCCACCAGCAGCCGCAGCCGGCCGCGCACGCCATTATCCTTGAACATGGCGATGACCGCGACAGGGTCGGTCGCGGCGATCAGCACGCCGAACATCAAAGCCGGCGGCAGGGGCCAGCCCAGGCCGAAATGCAGCGCGGCAGTGACGAAGGCCGCCGAGATCAGCGTGCCGGGCAACGCCAGCGTGAGGATCGGCAACGCGTCCAGCCGCAGATCCTTCCATTGGATGTTGATCGCGGCCTCGAACAGCAGAGGCGGCAGGATGATTTCGTAGATGATGCTCTGGGTCAGGGTCAGCCCGGCCTGGAACGGGCTCACCGCCAGCGCGATTCCGGCCAGCACCAGCCCCACCGTGTAGGGCAGTTTCAAACGATGGGCGATCAGCGCCACCAGGGTCGCCACCACCAGCAGGCTCAGCATCGAGGTCAGGAAATCATTCATATCGCTAGAGACTATAGGGGGCTTTGGGAGAGAGTCGCGGGATTTCGACGCAAAATCGACCCGGCCCGGTCAATGCTGCATCAATACCGGCAGATCGAGCTGCCGCAGCACCTCGGCGGTGGCGCCGCCGAACAGGATTTCGCGCAGCCGCCCATGGGTAAACGCCCCCATGACCAGGAAATCCGCGCCCACCGCATGCGCCTCCGCCAGCAAGGCGGTGCCGACATGGCGCCCGGCGAGGGCGAATTCATGCAGCTGCGCCGGGCGGCCGGCCGCTTCCAGACTGTCCAGCAAGGCTTGCGGCGGCGCCGCCGCATGGGCGCTGTCGGTGCCGAGCAGGATGGTGGCGCGCTGGCAGGCGCGCAGCAGCGCCTGCACCGCGCCGATGGCCCGGGCGGCGGCATTCTCCGCATCCGACCAGGCGATGGCGATGCTCTGCGCGAAGCTGCGCGGCATCTGCCGGGGCAGCAGCAGCACCGGCTTGGCCATGCGCAGCAGCAGCAGGTCCAGCAGCGCGCGGGCATCGGCATCGCCCTGCGGGGCGGCGAGCAGGATCAGATCCGCCTCCCGCGCCGCCGCGGTGACGATCTGTTCAGGCACGCCGGCGCGGATTTCCAGGCTGGGCAGGCCGGTCTGGCGCCAGGCATCGGCGCGCTGCGCCAATTCAACCGCCAGCGCCTGCTGGCTGGCGGCAAAGCGGGCATCGGTGCGGGCGGTGTGCACCTCTTCAGTGGGCATGAAATCAGGGTCGGTCTGCGCCAGCGGATGCAGCAGCGTGATCGCGGCGGGGCCAGCCTGGGCGAGCAGGCAGGCGCTGGCGGAGAGGATTTGATCCGCCGTCGCGGTTTCGGTGAGCAGAGCGAGCACGCGCAGCATCAGGAGGCTTCCTCTTCGATCGCCGTCTGAGCCACCTCCGCAATCTGAGCACCAGTGCCGCCGAGATGCGTGCCCAGCGCGTACCCCGCCGCCACCGCCGCCAGGCAAAGCAGCACGGAGACGAAGATATTCAGCAAGGCCCGGCCCGGCGCGCCGCCGCGCAGCAGATCCAGCGTCTGCAGGCTGAAGGAGGAGAAGGTGGTGAAGCCGCCGCAGACCCCGACCATGAAGAAGATCCGCACCGGCTCGGGGGCCGGGAATTTGCCATGGCTCAGCGTCAGCGAGCCGAAAAACCCGATGGCGAAGGAGCCGATAATATTGATGATGATGGTGCCGACGGGCAGGTTTTTGCTGACCGAGGCGAAAAATAGGGCCACCCAATAACGCCCGACCGAGCCGATGGCCCCGCCCAGCGCGACAACCAGGGTTTGCAACATGGTCTCTCTCTCTCCTTCTTCAATGCCGCGGGAGATGCCCAATCAGGCACAAAACTCCCGCAGCGTTCCATGCAAAGCGCATGATGCGTGCAGGAGTCATCAGCTCCCCGAAGGAGCGGTTTTGGGGGACTCCATCCCCGTGCCTCTGTTCTAAAAGGAACGGGGAGCCGGCTCAAGCCTGGCCGGAATCTTTCGCCGCCAGCGCGCCGATGGCCGCCCAGTCCAGATGTTCGCCGCCATTCGCCATCAGCGTCAGGAAACGGTCGCGCAGCAGGCTGGCGAGCGGCAGCGGCACGTTCAGCGCCTCCGCGGCCTGCAGCACCAGGCGGATATCCTTCTGGCCGAGCGGGGCGGCGAAGCCGGGCGGCGAGAATTTCTGCTCCAGCAGGATCTGGCCATAGATTTTATAGACGGGCGCGTTGAACAGAGTGGAGGTGAGCAGCTCCAGATAGGCCGCCTTATCCACCCCGCCTTTGCCGACCAGGGCCAGCGCCTCACCCAGCGCCTCGATCACCGAGACGATGAGGAAATTGCCGCTGAGCTTGACCAGATTGGCGTGGGACGGGGTCTCGCTGAGCACGAAGCTGCGCTGGCCGATGACATCGAAGAGCGGCTGCGCCGCCGCGATATCCGCCTTGGCCCCGGCCACGGCGATGAACAGCTTGGCGGCGGCGGCGGCATCCGGCCGGCCAAAGACCGGCGCGGAGAGATAACGCTGCCCGGCCTTGGCATGGGCCGTCTCCAGCGCCTCGGCGGTGGCCACCGCGATGGTGCTGCAGGAAATATGCAGCGCGCCCTGCGGCAGATGCGCCAGAATCCCATCCGGCCCATGCAGCACCGCCTCCAACGCCGCATCATTGGCGAGCATGGTGAACAGCATCTCCTTGCCGGCGGCGGCCTGGCCGGGGGTGGCGGCGATCGGCGCGTCCAGCCCCACAGCTTTCTCACGGGTGCGGTTATAAACCGTGACCTCATGCCCGGCCTTGATGAGGTTCGCCGCCATGCCGTGGCCCATCTGCCCCAGCCCGATAAATCCGATTTTCATGCGTTCTGATCCCGTTCACGGCACGCCGCGTGGCGCGCCAAATCACGGCTGAATTGGGGGCTCAACCGCTGATGAACAAGGATTTATGAGATGGAAAATGGTCGGAGCGGCGGGATTCGAACCCACGACCCCCAGTCCCCCAGACTGATGCGCTACCAGGCTGCGCTACGCTCCGGACCTGCGGCGAGGCTGTAGCAGCAAGGGGGCGCGCCGCCAAGGGGCAGAGGCGAGAAAACCGTCGGCCAAAAGAAAACCGCCGGCCCAGCGGGCGCGGCGGTTTGGGTAAGGGCGATGCTTGAGCGGCAATCAGCGCAGAACCCCGCGCATCGCCTCCAATGCCAGCAAAGTTTCGGTGAGCAGCGCGCGCAACCGGAGGATTTCGTCCTCAGGCGCAAGCAGCTGGATCGGCGCTGGCACATCGGCCGCCAGGACAGGCTCCGGGCGCGATGGCGCGGCGTCTTCCTCCGGCTGCGAAATCTCCTCGCGTGGCGCTGTCTCGGTCTGCACAGCCTCCTCAACCAGCATGGTCTCAGAGGCATCGACCACCGGCACCAGAACGGGCACCGGGACCGGCGGCTGGTCCAGCGGCAACTCGGCGGCGGCCTGGCGGGCCGGCTCAGAAGCTTGGTTCGGCGCCGAATCGCGCAGCAGGCGCTGCACGCCCTTGATGGTATAGCCTTGAGTATAAAGCAGATCCGCGACCCGGCGCAGCAGCGCCACATCCTCGGGCCGGTAATAGCGCCGCCCGCCGCCGCGCTTCAGCGGCCGCACCTGCGGGAATTTCGTCTCCCAGAAGCGCAGCACATGCTGGGGCACATGCAGCTCGTCAGCGACTTCGGAAATGGTACGGAACGCATCGGCGGCCTTGCGGATACGCGGACGCCCGGCCTCATGGTTCAGGTCGGACGCTACGCCGTCATCCAGCGCCGCGTTAAATTCTTCATCCACCATGCGATCCTTCGCTCAGTCAGTCTTTGGGGGCGGCGGACGGGCCGCCATTCACCGCGTCGCGCAACATCTGGCTGGGGCGAAACACCAGAACGCGCCGCGGCAGGATCGGGACTTCAACACCGGTTTTCGGATTCCGGCCAATACGGCGCCCCTTCTGCCTGACAGAAAAAGTGCCGAAGCCACTAATTTTAACAGATTTTCCAACCTCGAGCGCATCCGCGATCCGGTTCAGGACATGCTCAAGCAGATCCGCCGATTCGTGCCGCGACAAGCCGACACTCGCGTAGATCGCCTCAGTTAGCTGTGCACGCGTCAAAGTGTTCATTTTGCAAGATTAGCACGAGCGGCTTGGCGGTCAATCAGTTCTTGACCGATTCGCGTGAAATCGCGGCGACTCGTGGGGAGATGCTGATCTTAAAGGGTTTTAGAGGCGCAGCAGCGCGGAACCCCAGGTCAAGCCGCCGCCCAGCGCTTCCAGCAGCACCAGCTGGCCGGGCTTGACCCTGCCCTCTTCCATCGCCACGGCGAGCGCCAGCGGGATGGAGGCGGCGGAGGTGTTGGCGTGCTTGTCGACAGTGACGATAACGCGCTCATCCGGCAGGCCGAGCTTCTTGCCAACGCCGTCGATGATGCGGCGATTGGCCTGGTGGGGGACCAGCAGATCGATATCGGCGGCGGTGAGGCCGTTCTCGGTCAGCGCCTCATTCACCGCCCCGGCCAGCAAGGTGACGGCGTGGCGGAACACCTCGCGCCCATGCATCACCAGATGGCCGGATTTGTCAGGCTGGCCGACGGCGCCGTCGACATAGAGAATATCCGCGAGCTTGCCATCGGCGTGCAGATGGGTGGAGAGTACGCCCGGCCCGTCCTTGGCCACGCTCTTGGCTTCCAGCAGCACCGCGCCGGCGCCGTCGCCGAACAGCACGCAGGTGGTGCGGTCCTCGAAATTCAGGATCCGGGAATAGACCTCGGCGCCGATCACCAGAACGCTCTGCACCTGGCCGGCGCGCAGCATCGCATCCGCGACCGAGAGCGCATAGATGAAGCCAGAGCAGGCGGCGGAGAGATCGAAACCGAAAGCGTTTTTCGCGCCCAAGGCCGCCTGGATATGCACGGCGGTGGAGGGAAAAGCCTGGTCCGGGGTGGAGGTGCCGACGATGATGGCGCCCAGCGCCTCCGGCGCCAGCCCGGCTCTCTCCAGCGCCTGACGTCCGGCTTCGGCGCCCATGAAGGCGGCGGTTTCGTGCGGGGCGGCGAAATGGCGCTGCTTGATGCCGGTGCGCTCGGTGATCCAGTCATCCGAGGTCTCGACCCGTGCCGCCATATCGGCATTGGTGACGATTTGCGCAGGCAGATAGGCGCCGATGCCGGTGAGCACGGCGCGGCGAAGGCTCAGATTGTCATCAACCATTTTGGTTCGGCACCGGGGCTTCGGAGAGGATGGCGTGGTCCATCGCCGTCAGGGCGTCGGCGATGCGGCTGTTGAAATCATTGGCGATCATGTCCAGCGCCACATCCACCGCATGGGCAAAGCCCAGCGCGTCGGTGCCGCCATGGGATTTGACCACCACGCCGTTGAGCCCCAGCAGCACCGCGCCATTATAGCGGCGGGGGTCCAAGGTTTCCTTCAGGCGCTTCAGCGCGCCACGGGCGAAGAGATAGCCCATTTTCGCGAACGGCCCGGCGGAGAAGACCTGGCGCAGCAGATCGCCCACCAGCTTCAAGGCGCCCTCGCCGGTTTTCAGCGCGACATTACCGGTGAAGCCGTCCGTCACCACCACATCCACGGTGCCGGCGGCGATATCATGGCCTTCGACGAAGCCGTAGAACTGCCCGGCGATCGGGCTTTCGCGCAACGTATTGGAGGCGGCGCGCAGCGTCTCATCGCCCTTGCCTTCCTCGGAGCCGATATTCAGCAGGCCGAATGTGGGGGTCGGAAGCCCGAGCACGATGCGGGCGAACACCGTGCCCATCAACGCGAATTCGACCAGATTGCGGGCGTCGTAAACCACGTTCAGCCCGAGATCGAGCATCACCACATCGCCCTTGGCGGACGGGGCGATGGCGGCCATGGCCGGGCGGTCGATGCCCTTCAGCGTTTTCAGAACGATTTTGGAGAGGGCGAGCAGCGCACCGGTATTGCCGGCGGAGATCACGCCTTCGGCCTCACCGGCCAGCACAGCATCGATGGCGCGGCGCAGCGAGGAATCGCGCAAACGCAGCGCCACGGTCGGCTTCATGTCGCCGGTGATCACCTCGGCGGCGTGGCGCAGCTCGTACCGCCCGGCCAGGCGCTTGCACTTGGCCAGGACCGGACGCAACCGCGCCTCGTCGCCGAAAATCAGGAATTGCGCTTGCGGATGGCGTTCCGCGGCAATGTCGAGCCCCGCAATAATCGCGTCCGGCGCGTGGTCACCACCCATGGCATCCACTGCCAGTTTACTGCTCTGGCTCATCTCACCCCTGTCTCGGGTTACACCACCATTTCACGCCAAACCGCGATAGCGGTTAGACGCGAACGACGCCCTTGGCTTCCTTGCCGGCGCCGACGACTTCACGGCCGTCATAATGGCCGCAATGGGCGCACACATGGTGGGGGCGCTTCAGCTCGCCGCAATTGGCGCACTCGGCATGCGCGTTGGCGGTCAGCGCCTGGTGGCTGCGGCGCATGCCGGCGCGGGAGGGAGAGGTCTTTCGCTTAGGAACAGCCATGACAAAACGCCTTACAGAAACAGTCTGAGTAATATGGAAGGCGCCGCGTAGCAGAGGCCAGGGCGCATCGCAAGTCATAGCTGCTCATTATATTGGAAAACAGCGCGCTAGCCGGGGGTTAGCCCTCGGGCTTGGTCAGCCGGGCGGCCAAGGCGGCGAAAGGGTTGGCGCTGCTATCGCTGGCCTCTTCCGGCAAACTTGCCCCCGGCTTGCGCGGATATGGGTCCAGCGCCAGCCCCAGCTGCTCGGCCAGGGCGGCACCCAGATCGATGATATCGTTGGCATAAGGGATTTCGTCGGGCGAATCGAAGGAAGCTGGGGTGATGTCCTCCTCATCCTCGTCGCTATCCTCAACCCGCGGCGCCTGGCCCATATGCGCCTCCGGCACGAAGCGCAGCTCAGCGGTCTCGTTCAGCTTGGCCTCGAAGGGCTCCAGGCTGACCACGCAGCTCTGGGTCACAACCGCGCGCATTTTCAGCTTGGCGGCGATGATGCCCGCGCGTTCATGCCAAAGGGTGAACTGCCCTTCGAGCTTGCCCAGCGCCACCAGCCCGAAGCGCTTGGCCAGCGCCGCGCGCTCGGCATCGTTCGCCTTCAGGCTGTATTCGAGCTTCTGGTCCTTGATCTGCCCGGCCTTCACCGGATAGCTGAATTCTTCCGTCATTCATGCAATATAGACGCTGCGCATTGACACGTAAGCCCCTGCCATGAGACCCAACCGGGCGAGAGATCGCTCCCAATGATTAAGGATAGACGCGTGCGCCTGACCAAGCTGTCCCAAAGCCTGCTTCTCTGCGCCCTGACGGGCCTGTCCGGCTGCGCCATCTTCTCCGACGCGCCGCATTATCGCGGCATCGCGGTGACGAATGATCAGTTGAAGCAGCTCACCCCGGGCGTGTCGCAGCAGGCGGATGTGCAGGCGCTGATCGGCCCGCCGACCTTCGTGGAGCAATATGACCCGAATAACTGGGTCTATGTCTCGCAGATCACCAAGATGCGGATCGGCCAGACCGAGGGCGTGAAGAAGCAGAGCGTCGTGGTGGTCACCTTCAATGGCAACGGCACGTATGAATCCTATGTCCGCAAGGATCTCAAGGACGGCATCCGCGTCGATATGGACGGCAAGCAGACGCCGGTTCCCGGCGGTTCCGCCGGCTTCCTGCAGCAGCTGATCGGCGGTGTCGGCAGCTATAACCCGCTGGGCACGGCCTCCGACACCAGCGCTGGCGGCGCCGCTTCCCTGGGCGGCAGCTCCGGCAATATCGGCGGCGGCAGCTCCGGCAGCAGCTTCTAGCCGATGCGCCGGCGCACGCTGCTGCTTTCCGGCATTGCCAGCCTCGCCGCCGGCGGGGCCGGCGCGCAGATGGCGGCGAGGCCGCCTTATTATCTCGGCTACAACCCGGCCAACCCGCAGGCGCCGGGGCTGGGCGACAAGATCGGCCCTGGCTTCTCGCGGCTGGTCATCGCCCGCTGGGGCGATCTGCTGCAGCCGGATGCACCGCCCTTCACCCCCGATGCGCTGAGCCTGGCGCAGGCGGATAACCAGTTTCCTTATGATGCTGTGATCGCGGCGCTGATCGCCCCGCCGCCGGCGCAGGATAATATCCCGCGCCTGGTGCTGGTGACGGCCAACCCGACCGCCCCGGCCAATATGCTGTTTTCCGGCGGGATGGACCATCCCGCCATCGCCGGGCGCGAGCAGGGTGTGACGGTGGTCAATCTGCAATATCAGGCCGGGCGCTGGGTGACGGTGGTCGGGGGCTATCAGACCCGCCGCCTCTCCGATGGCACGCTCTGCCAGATCTCCGGTCCGGCCGCCGCCCAGGTAGGGAGCACGGTGCAAGGCGTGCTGGCGGTGCAGGCCGGCAGCGCCACGCCCTGGGGCAATGTGCTGCTGGCCGAGGGCGATGCCGCCCCCTGGCTCAACCGCCTCTCCGGCTTGGGTTTTGGCTATGGCGACCCGGGCCAGGGCGCGCGCTATGGCTGGGTGGTGGAGCTGGAGGCGCTGAACCCGCTTTATATTCCCGTGAAACGCACCGCCATCGGCCGCATCGCCCGCGCCGGGCTGCTCGCCACCCAGAGCAAGGATGGCCGCCCGGTGCTGTTCTTCACCCAGGATGCAGCCGCCGGGATGCTGTTCCGCTTCGTCGCCGCCACCAACGCGACCGACGGCAGCGCGCTCGATTCCGGCACGTTGAGCGTGGCGGTGCTGGGGGGCGATGGGATCGACTGGGTGGCGCTGCCGAATGACGTGCCGACCCTGGCCGGGCTGGCCAATGCCGGCGCCACCGCCGGCGGCGAAAGCTTCGACGCCCCGGCCGGGCTGGCGCTGAGCCAGGATGGCGGCGCGCTCTATATGGCCTGCGCCGGCAATGCCCAGCGCAGCGTTGCCGATTCGCTGAACCCTGGCGGCGGCGAGGGGCATATTGTGCGCTTCACCCTGCCCGGCGGCGATGCCACCGCCAAACATTTCCCCGCCACGCTGGCGCTGGTCGCCGGCAATCCGGCGGTTCGCGAGGGCACGCAATACGGCCCCGGCAGCCAGGCCTGGCTGCGCAAGCCGCGCACGCTGGCGGTTGATCCGGCGGGTAATCTCTGGATCGGCACCGACCAGAAGGGCGATACCGAACAGAGCGCCGACGGGCTGTTCATCATGCAGACCAGCGGCCCGGCGACCGGCGCGCTGGCCTATGCCTATCTGGCGCCGGTGGGCGCCGCCGCCGGTGGTGTGGCCTTCGATGCCAACAGCAAGACCGCCTTTGGCGCGGTCCGCCATCCCGGCGCGACCCCGGGGGCGAGCTTCGACAATCCGGAGACGCGCTGGCCCACCTTGCGGCCGAACATGCCGCCGCAGACCACCATCATCGGGCTGGTCACGCAATAATGGCCGAGATCCTGCGCGCTTTGCCCGGCTCGCCGGAGCTGGAGGCTTGTTTCGCGCTGCGCATGGCGGTGTTCGTGCAGGAGCAGAAGGTGCCGCCGGAGGAGGAGCTGGACGCGCTGGACGCCACCGCCACCCATGTGCTGCTGCGCCATGAGGGCCAGCCCGCCGCCACCGCGCGGGCGGTGGAAAAGGCGCCGGGCGTGTGGAAGATCGGCCGGGTCGCCGTCGCCGCCCCGTTTCGCAAATTCGGGCTGGGCAAGGCGGTGATGCAGGGCATCGAGGCCGCCTGCCCTGCCCATGCCTTCATACTGGAAGCCCAAACGCAGGCGATCGGGTTTTATGAGCGGCTCGGCTATGTCGCGGAAGGGCCGGTCTATCTCGATGCCGGCATCCCGCACCGGCTCATGCGGAAGGCCGTGCGAACGCCATAAGCCTGGCGCGCAGATCATCCGGTACCGCCACCGGCTTGTGGGTCTTGGCGTCGATCAGCACCAGCACCGTCTTCGCCTGCGCCACCAGCCGCCCCTCCTGGAACATCGCCTGCTCGATCACCATCGAGGTCCGGCCGATCGAGGCCAGAGCCGTGCCGGTCTCGACAATGCCCGGCCAGAATAATTCCGCCCGGTAATCCAGCTCCAGCCGCGCGGCGACGATGCCGTAATCCGATTCCCAGAAGCCGGGGACGATCTGCTCCAGCAAATCCGTGCGCGCCGTCTCCAGATAGGTGACGAAGACCGCGTTATTCACATGGCCTTGCCGGTCGACATCGCTGTAGCGGATCTTGTCGTGGGATTTCAGCGGGAAATCGGAAAGCTGCATGGCCGGCCTCAGAAATCCAGATCGGTATAATGCGGCGGCGGGGTCATGCCGTTGACGCGGTCCGACAGAATGGCGCGGAAGCTCGGGCGGGATTTGATCCGCGCATACCATTCCTTGGCCGCGGGCGAGACCGACCAATCGACATCGCCCATGAAATCCAGCGTGGAGAGCTGGGCGGCGGCGGCGAAATCCGCGACCGAGAGGCCCGAGCCCGCCAGCCAGCGCCGATGCTCCGCCAGCCAGCCGATATAGAGCAGATGCTGCTTCAAATTCGCATAGCCGGCGCGCAGCGCGTTGGCGTCGGGCGAGCCCAGCTTCAGCGCCGGCTTCAGCTGCTTTTCCCAATAGAGGTTGCGCGTCGCTTCCTGGTAGAATTTCTCATCGAACCAGGCGACGAGCCGGCGGGTTTCCACGCGCTCGGGCTGGGCGCGGCTCATCAGCGCCGTGTCCGGGTAGGCTTCTTCCAGATATTCGCAGATCACCCGCGAATCGGGGATGACCAGCCCGTTATCCTCGATCAGCGTCGGCACCGTGCAGGCGGGGTTCAGCTCCAGATAGCTGTCCTGGCGCTCCCAGATTTTCTCGGCCCGCAGCTCGAAGGGCAAACGCTTTTCCGCCAGCACCATACGGACTTTGCGCGAATAAGGGGAGAGCGGCAGATGATAGAGGATTCGCATGGCGCTTCTTATGGCAGGGGGCTTTTTTTAACAAAAGCGGCGGGCACGAGATTTCTCGCGCATGGGTCACATGAAAACAGCGCGAGGGCCAAAGCCGCTCGCGCCGTTATTGTTTGAGCGCCTCACCAACGCCCGACAGAAAAACCAGCAAAAGTTTTTGGGGGTGTGGGGGCTTTTTTCAAAAAGCCCCCACGATTTCACGCCGACTGCGCCTGCGCCGTCTCATCCAAAGGTGCGGCCAGATACTTCACGAACTCCTTCGGCACGATCTGCCAGAAATGCGGGGCCTCGCGCTCCCAGTCATTCAGCAGCGTCGCGGCGTAGCGGCTTTCGGTCTCGGCGACATGGCGCTCCACCAGCCCCTTGAGCACGCCGGCCCAGTGGCTGGAATTCACGCGCTGCCAGTGCAGCGTCTCCTTGTTCATGCGCTTCTCGAAGATATTCGCACGGTCATAGACAAAGGCCACGCCGCCGGTGAAGCCGGCGCCGAAATTGTCGCCGACCTCGCCCAGGATCACCACCGTGCCGCCGGTCATGTATTCGCAGGCATTCGAGCCCGCCCCTTCGATGACCGCATTGGCGCCGGAATTGCGCACCGCGAAGCGCTCACCCGCCAGACCCGCCGCGAACAGAGCGCCGCCGGTGGCACCATAGAGGCAGGTATTGCCGATGATGGTGTTCTCGTTGGTCTTCAGCTTCGAGGAGGGGCCGGTGCGCACCACGATGGTGCCGCCCGAGAGGCCCTTACCGACATAGTCATTGGCATCGCCAACCACTTCCAGCTTCAGCCCGTTCACCGCGAAGGCGCCGAGGCTCTGCCCGGCGGAGCCGCGCAGGCGCACGGTGACGTGATCCGGCTGCAGCTTCACCTTGCGGTATTTGGCGACGATCTGCGAGCTGAACTTGGTGCCGATGGCGCGATGCGTGTTGCGGATGTTGTACTGCAACTGCATCTTCTCGCCGCTCTTGAAGAAGGGCTCGGCATCCTTGATCATCTGCGCATCCAGCGTCTCCGGCACCTCGTTGCGGCCCTCGCGGGTGCAGAAGCGGGCATAGGGGCCGGGGTCGGCCTGGGCCAGGATCGGGTTGAGATCGAGATCATCCAGATAGTCCGCGCCGCGCGAGACCTGATGCAAGAGATCGGTACGGCCGATCACCTCCTGCAGGCTGCGGAAGCCGAGCTGGGCCAGGATTTCGCGCACTTCCTCGGCCACAAACGAGAACAAATTGATCACCTTCTCCGGCGTGCCCTCGAATTTCTTGCGCAGCTCCTCATCCTGGGTGCAGACGCCGACCGGGCAGGTGTTGGAATGGCACTGGCGGACCATGATGCAGCCCATCGCCACCAGAGAGGCGGTGCCGATGCCGAACTCTTCCGCCCCCAGCATCGCGGCGATGACGACGTCACGGCCGGTCTTCAGGCCGCCATCGGTGCGCAGCACCACATGATGGCGCAGACGGTTGAGCATCAGCACCTGATGTGCCTCCGAAAGCCCCATTTCCCAGGGCATGCCGGCATATTTCACCGAGCTTTGCGGGGAGGCGCCAGTGCCGCCGACATGGCCGGAGACCAGGATCGCATCCGCCTTCGCCTTCGCCACACCGGCGGCGATGGTGCCGATGCCGGAGCGCGCCACCAGCTTCACGCACACCGTGGCGCGCGGGTTGATCTGCTTGAGATCATAGATCAGCTGCGCCAGATCCTCGATCGAGTAGATATCGTGATGCGGCGGCGGGGAGATCAGGGTGACGCCCGGTGTGGCGTGGCGCAGCTTGGCGATCAGGCCGGTGACCTTGAAGCCGGGCAGCTGCCCGCCCTCGCCGGGCTTCGCACCCTGCGCCACCTTGATCTCGATCTCCTTGCAATCATTCAGATATTCCGCGGTGACGCCGAAGCGGCCCGAGGCGATCTGCTTGATCGCGGAAGAGGCATTATCGCCATTCGGGCGCGGCTCGGCGCGGGCCGGGTCCTCGCCGCCCTCACCGGAATCCGAGCGCGCGCCGATGCGGTTCATCGCGATCGACAGCGTCTCATGCGCTTCCGGGCTCAGCGCGCCCAGCGAAATGCCCGGGGCCAGCAGCCGCTTGCGGATTTCGGTAATGCTCTCGACCTCGTCCACGGAAATCGCGGCCCGGCCTTCCGTCCGGAAATCCAGCAGGTCGCGCAGCGCCACCGGCTTCTGCTTGCGCACCATCTCCGAATATTTCTTGAACATCCGGTAGGAGCCGGTGCCGACGGCGGTCTGCAGCAGATGGATGGCGTTATTGTCAAAGGCATGCGCCTCGCCGGAGCGGCGCAGGCGGTACTGCCCGCCAACATCCAGCGTGACGACGTTGCCGCTCCACGCCTTCTCATGCAGCTCCAGCACCTTATGCGCGATGCCGGGCAGGCCGATGCCGGAAATGCGCGAGGGCATGCCGGGGAAGAACTCACCCACCAGCGCGCGCGAAAGCCCGATCGCCTCGAAATTATAGCCGCCGCGATAGGAGGAGATGACGGAAATGCCCATCTTGGACATCACCTTCAACAGCCCCTTATCCACCGCCTTCTTGTAGCGGGCGACGCATTCCTTCAGCGACAGCGTGCCGAACAGCCCGCGCGCATGCCGGTCCGCGATGCATTCCTGCGCCAGATAGGCGTTCACCGTGGTGGCGCCGACACCGACCAGCACCGCGAAATAATGCACATCCAGACATTCGCTGGAGCGGACATTGAGCGAGGTGAAGGTGCGCAGAGACTGGCGGACCAGATGGGTGTGCACCGCGCCGGTGGCCAGGATCATCGGGATCGGCGCGCGCTCGGGGCTCATCGCCTCATCAGTGAGGATGACATGGGTGCAGCCGGCGCGCACACCTTCCTCGGCCTCGCGGCGGATGCGCTCCAGGGCGCGGCGCAAACCGCCCTCCCCGTTCGCGATCTTGAAGGTGGCATCGACCACGCAGGCGCTATCGCCCATGGTGCGGCGCATCGCCTCGAACTCGGCCGAGGACAGCACCGGGCTTTCCAGCTGCAGCAGGTCGCACTGCTCCTCGTTCTCATCGAGAACATTGCCGAGATTGCCAAGCCGGGTTTTCAGCGACATCACCCGGGTTTCGCGCAAGCTGTCGATGGCCGGGTTGGTCACCTGGCTGAAGCTCTGGCGGAAGAAATGATGCATGCCGCGATATTTGTCGGAGAGCACGGCGATCGGCGCGTCATCGCCCATCGAGCCGATGGCCTCCTGCGCGGTTTCCACCATCGGGTGCAGGATCAGCTCCATATCTTCCAGCGAGAAGCCGACCGCGAGCTGCCGGCGGCGCAGCCCTTCGGCGTCGAGGCGCACCGGCTCCGGCGCGTCGGTCTTCACGATATGGTCGATGACGGTGATGCGCTTGGTCCAGGCGGCGAAATCCTGGCGGGCGGCCAGCATGTCCTTCAGTTCGCCGTCATGGTAGAATTTGGTTTCCTGCAGATCGACAGCGATGGTCTGGCCGGGGCCGACCGCGCCCTTCTCGACGATGTCCTCCTCATCGAACTTCACCATGCCGGTCTCGGAGCCGACCACCAGCATATTGTGGCGGGTGATCGAGTAGCGCAGCGGGCGCAGCCCGTTGCGGTCCAGCCCGGCGATGACGAAGCGGCCATCGGTGGCGCAGACGGCGGCCGGGCCGTCCCACGGCTCCATCACCGCGGCGCAGTAGGAGAACAGGTCCTTATGGGCCTGCGGCATCGTCGCATCGGAGCTGAGTGAGGGCGGGATCATCAGCGCCTTGGCCATCGGCGCGTCGCGCCCGGCGCGCACCAGCAGCTCGAACACATTGTCCAAGGCCGCCGTGTCGGAGCCATGGGCCTGCACCACCGGCTTCACATAATCCAGGAATTCATCGAGCCCTTCGGCGCCCAGCCGGGTTTCGTGGCTCTTCATCCAGTTGATATTGCCGGCGACGGTGTTGATCTCGCCATTATGCGCCAGCATGCGGAACGGCTGGGCCAGCTTCCAGGTCGGGAAAGTGTTGGTGGAATAGCGCTGGTGATAGATGGCAAAGCGCGAGACGAAGCGCTCATCCAGCAGATCCGGGTAGAATTCCGTCAGGCTCTCGGCCAGGAACATGCCCTTATAGACGATGGAGCGGCAGGAGAGCGAGCAGAGATAAAGCTCGGGCACCTGCGCCTCGATCGCCGCCTTCTCGATCTTGCGGCGGATGATATAGAGCTCGCGCTCGAACTCATCCTCGGAAATGCCGCGGGCATTCCAGAGCATGATCTGCTCGATCTCGGGGCGGGTCGCATTCGCCTTCTCGCCGATGCAGCCGACATTGATCGGCACCTGGCGCCAGCCATAGATGCGATAGCCGAAGCTCAGAATCTCGGTCTCGACGATCTGGCGGCAGCGCTCCTGCGCTGAGAGATCGGTTTTCGGCAGGAACACCATGCCCACCGCGATCGGCCCGCCATGCAGCCGGTCACCGCCGCGCTTGACCTCGTCGGCGAAGAAATCCTGCGGGATTTCGATATGGATGCCGGCGCCATCGCCGGTCTTGCCATCAGCATCCACAGCGCCGCGATGCCAGACCGCCTTCAGCGCGTCGATGCCGGCCTGCACGATGTCCCGGCGCTTCTTGCCATCCAGCGCGGCGACCAGGCCGACGCCGCAGGCATCATGCTCCATGTCGCGCGAATAGGTGTGTTCCAGGGCCTGAACATTGGCGTCCCAGGCGGCGAGGAATTCGGGTGCGGTTTCGTGGTTCATCTTGGATTACTCCGCGGCCTGCGCGATGTGCGCGGCTTGGATGGAACGGTGGATGGCGGCGGCGGCGTCACGGCCATCGCGAATGGCCCAGACCACCAGCGAGGCGCCGCGCACGATATCGCCGGCGGCATAGACGCCCGGCAGCGAGGTCTCGAAGCTTTTCGCATCGACCTTCAGCGTGCCCCAGCCGGTGAGCTTGAGCGCCGGCTCATTGAAGGCGCCCGGCAGCTCCTCCGGATCATAGCCCAGCGCCTTGATCACCAGATCCGCCTTGACGGTGAAGGACGACCCTTCGATCGGCTCGACCGACTGGCGGCCGGAGGCGTCGGGCATGCCCAGATGCATGCGCACGGCGCGCACGCCGGTGATCTTGTCGTCGCCCAGGAAGGCTTCCGGGGCGGAGAGCCAAGTGAAGGTGACACCTTCCTCCTCGGCATTCTTCACCTCGCGCAAGCTACCCGGCATGTTCTGCTTGTCGCGGCGATAGAGGCAGGTGACGGATTTGGCGTCCTGGCGGATGGCGGTGCGCACGCAATCCATCGCGGTATCGCCGCCGCCGATCACCACCACATCCTTGCCGGCGGCGTTCAGCAGGCCGGACTCGTAATCCGGCACCGCATCGCCCAGGCTCTTGCGGTTGGAGGTGATGAGATAATCCAGCGCCTTGACGATGCCAGGCAGGCCGGCACCGGGGCCGCCAATCTCGCGGGCCTTATAGACGCCGGTGGCGATCAGCACCGCATCATGGTTTTTGCGCAGCTCCGCAAAGGGAATGGCCCCGCCGATATCGGCATTGAGCACGAATTTCACCCCGCCCTCTTCCAGCCATTTCCAGCGGCGCAGCACGATCTCCTTCTCCAGCTTGAAGCCGGGAATGCCGTAGATCAGCAGCCCGCCGACGCGGTCATGCCGGTCATACACCGTCACCTGATAGCCCTGGGCGCGCAGCCGCTCGGCAGCCGCGAGGCCAGCCGGGCCGGCGCCGATGATGCCGACACTCTGCGGCCGTTCGGCGATGGGGGAAATCGGCTTCACCCAATCATTCTCGAAGGCGGTATCGGTGATGTAGCGCTCGACCGCGCCGATTGTGACCGATTCAAAGCCTTTTTCGATCACGCAATTACCCTCGCAGAGACGATCCTGCGGGCAGATGCGGCCACAAATCTCGGGAAATGTGTTGGTTGCGGAGGAAAGCTCATAGGCTTCCTCAAGCCGACCCTCGGCGGTGAGCTTCAGCCAGTCTGGGATATTGTTGGAGAGCGGACAATGCACCGAGCAGAACGGAATCCCGCATTGCGAGCAGCGGCTGGCCTGCTCGGCGGCTTTTTCCGGCACGAACTTGTCGTAAATCTCGTTGAAATCCTCGCGCCGCAGCGTGGCCGGGCGTTTCTCCGGGGTCTGCTGCGGCAGATTGATGAATTTCAGCATGCGCTCGGCCATGTTTCGCCTCGTTCGTCTGGGATCGTCGTCGGGTTCGCCCGTCAACAAAGCGCGACACCGCAAAGCGGCGCAGCGCCCGGCAGCGTGCGTTGCGGCCAGTCTTAACGAAGTTTTTCCCGGAACGCCAAGGATTTTTTTGAATTAGGTATCAAAAACATACCTAATTTCGCAAAAACCCTTCATTCGCCACGAGGTCACCCGAGAGATTTTCTTATATTAGGTAACTATTCGGACCTAATAATTGAAAATATCAGCGTGGCGGCGGGCTGAGGCACGATATCGTTGCAGATAGCCCGGCAGGACCAGATCCAGCCGCTTGGGCGCGATGCCCAGCGCCTCGAACCCGCGCGCCCCGGGGGCGACGACATTGTCGCTGGCGAGCAAGGTGATCTGATCCCCGGTCAGCCCGGCCATCGGCAGGCTGGCGATCAGCCGGGCCAGCCCGACCGGCATGTCCCAGATCCAGCAATCGCGGTCGATGATATCCAGCATCTGGCGCATCAGCGCCCGGAAGCTCTTCTGCTCCGGCCCGCCCAGCTCGAAAATCTGCCCTTCGGCCTGCGGGTAGAGGGCAAGCATGGCGGCATCCGCGACATCGCCGACAAAGACCGGCTGGAATTTCGTCTCCCCATGCACGATGGGCAGTATCGGCGAGAGCACCGCCATTTTGGCGAAGCGGTTGAAGAACTCATCCTGCGGCCCGAAGACGATGGAGGGCCGCAGGATCGCCGCCCGCGGATGCGCCGCCTGCACCGCCTGCTCGCCCTCGCCCTTGCTGCGCGCATAAGAGGAGGCGCTGGCCGGATTCGCGCCGATGGCCGAGACATGCACCAGCCGCGCCCCGGCCGCATGAGCCAGCCGCGCCACCCGCCCTGCCCCCTGCGCATGGGTGCGGCCGAAATCGCCGGCGCGCGATTCGGCCAGAATGCCGGCGAGGTTAATGACGATCTGCGCGCCCTTGATGGCCCGCGCACAGGCCGCCTCGTCGCTCACCGGGGCGTAAAGCGGCACCACCTGGCCGACATCGCCCATCGGTTTCAGGAATTTCGCACCCTCAACATCGCGCACCGCCGCCCGCACCCGGTAACCGGCCTCGGCCAGCCGTTGCACAATATGCCGGCCCAAAAAGCCTGAAGCCCCGAAAACCGTAGCAATTCCGTGCGCCGCGCCCATGAAATCCCCCTCGTTCAGTTGCTTGCAAATGTAAGAGCTGAAAAAAATCTCTCAAGTCGAGTTGACGTGATGTGACGGGACAGTTAAACGCCCGTCCCACGATGCCACGGTGTCGGGACGGCAAGCTGAACGAAAGCGAAGCAAGCCCGAAAAAATGGTCAAGCCCAGGTGGCGGAATTGGTAGACGCACTAGCTTCAGGTGCTAGCGCTCGCAAGGGCGTGGAGGTTCGAGTCCTCTCCTGGGCACCATTTTTTCCTTACTTTTCAAAATCTTGAAAACAAAAGTTAAGACGATGACGAGCAGCATCCAGCTTCACCAGCATGATCTGCCCGACGGCTTGTCGCTCGGCCCGCTCGTTGCCATCGATACCGAGACGATGGGGCTCAACCCGCATCGCGACCGGCTCTGCCTGGTGCAGCTCTGCGCCGGGGACGGCGTTGCGCATCTGGTGCAGATCATCCCCGAATCGCTCGGCGGCCAAGGGGCGAATTGCCCCAATCTCAAAGCCTTGCTGGCCGATCCTGAGGTCACCAAGCTGTTCCATTACGGGCGCTTCGATATCGCCGCGCTCTATAATGCGTTCGGCGTGCTCACCGCCCCGGTGATCTGCACCAAGATCGCCTCCAAGCTGGTCCGCACTTATACCGATCGGCATGGCTTGAAGGAGCTGTGCCGGGACCTCGCCGGGGTGGATATTTCCAAGCAGCAGCAGAGCAGCGATTGGGGGAGCCCCAGCCTGACCGCCGAGCAGCTCACCTATGCCGCCTCGGACGTGCTGTATCTGCACCTGATCTGGGAGAAGCTGCGCGCGCTGCTGGTCCGCGAAAACCGCCTCGGCCTCGCCGAATCGGCCTATCGCTTCCTGCCGACGCGCGCACAGCTGGACCTGCTGGGCTATCAGGAGCCCGATCTGTTCAGCCATTAACCATAGGTTACACAGAGTTGCGTAACGCGTGTTGACCGGTGTTGAGACGCTGTTCATACCGTAGAGAATGAGATCGATTTTCGGGCCTCGCGGCGACGCATGCACGACGCCCTTGCCAAAGGGCATCGCCGGGGCGCAGATTTGCCCCGCTCCCGCCTTATTTATGCGGCAGCATCGAGACATGGCTCGCTTTATGGTTTTCATGGTTCCTTCCAGCAAGGAGGCCGCATGAATCACATTCCGCAGGCGCCCCGCAATTCCGTGCTGGATGAAATCCGCCGGCAACGCCAACCGGCCGCCGATAAACTGACCAAGCGCAGCCTGCGGGTGACGCTGCTCAAACGCGCCTTGCCGGCGGCGGCTCTGCTGTTGCTGGTGGCGCTGGTCTTGGCGCCTTCCTGGCATTCCAGCGCCAACCGCGTCACTTATCACGTGACCGCCGGCGCCAGCGCCCAGGCTTCGCGCATGCAAGGCGCGACCTATCATGGCCGCGACCAGCAGGGGCAGCCTTACACGGTGACCGCCAGCAGCGCCGTGCAGCAGGGCGACGATAATGTCGCCCTCGTCGCGCCGCAGGGGGACATCACCTTGAAATCCGGCGCCTGGCTGTCGTTGAAATCGGCGAATGGCGATTATCACCAGAAAAGCGACAAGCTGGAGCTGGGCGGCGGGGTGACGCTGTATCGCAACGACGGTACCGTGGTGACCACCCAGCAAAGCGCCATTGATCTGCACGCGGGCAATGCAAGCAGCACCGATCCGGTGCAGGTGACCGGACCTTTCGGCACGCTGAACGCGCAGAAGGGCTTTACCTTGACCGGGCGAGGCAGCAAAATCACCTTCAATGGTCCCGCGACGCTGACACTCACACAGGTTCAATGAAATTCATTTATCTCCTGCCGGCCGCGGCCCTTGCCGCCGCGCCGGCCCATGCGCAGGATTTGAATCTGGGCGGCCAACCCGGGGCAGCGCCGGTGCCGATTCAGATCACCGCCCAGCAGGGCATCACCTGGTCGCAGGATGCGCAGACCGTCACCGCCAATGGCGATGCCAAGGCGGTGCGCGGGGATGTCACCGTCACCGCCGACCAGCTGGTGGCGCATTATGTGAAAAAACCGGTCAGCGGCACGCCGGCGCAACAAGCTGCCGCTTCCCAGCCGACCGGCGCCAATGCCGGCACCGATGGGCTGGACCAGGGCAATGCCCAGCTGACCGAGCTGGATGCGATCGGCAATGTGCATATCTACACCCCCACCGATAATGCCTGGGGCGATCACGCGGTGTACAGCATGGCCCAGCAGGTGCTGGTGCTCACCGGCCAGCATCTGAAGCTGACCACCCAACACGACACCGTCACCGCCAAGGATTCGATCGAATATTACGCCGGCGACCATAAGGCGATTGCGCGCGGCAACGCGCTGATCGTCGCCGATGATGGCCGCTCGATCGCCGCCGATGTCATCGTCGGCTATTTCGCGGCGCAGGCGGATAACGCCAAGCCGGGTGCTACGGCCCCCAAAGAAGCAGCGGCCGGCAGCCCCGACGCGCTGGGCCAGGCCGGCAATCTGCAGAAGGTGGAAGCCTTCGGGCATGTGGTGATCAAGACCACCACCGATACCGCCACCGGCGATCGCGGCGTCTATCTGCCCCCCACCGGGCAGGCGCGGCTGGGCGGCAATGTGCATATCATCCATGGGCCGAATGAGCTGCAGGGCGCGGACGCCCTGGTGAACATGAAGACCGGCGTGGCCACCTTGCTGGCCGGCCCGGGCGGGCATGTCTCCGGCGTGGTGCTGCCCAATTCCGGCAAGACCAAATGAGCATGACCCAATGAGCATGACGATCGACACGGCCTTGATGAGCCAAACCGGCCCGCTGGGCGAGCAAACCGGGCTGGTGGCGCAGGGCCTCGGCAAGCGCTTCAAGAAACGCCCGGTGGTGCGCAATGTCTCGCTGTCGGTGAAACGCGGTGAGGCGGTGGGGCTGCTCGGCCCCAACGGCGCCGGCAAGACCACCACTTTCTACATGATCGTCGGGCTGATCGGCCCGGATAGCGGCACCATCTCGCTGGATGGGGCCGAGATTGGCGGCTTGCCGATGTATCGGCGCGCGCGCCTGGGCATCGGCTATCTGCCGCAGGAGGCCAGCGTGTTTCGCGGGCTGAATGTCGAGCAGAACATCATGGCCGCCCTCGACATGGTCGAGCAGGATGCCGACAAGCGCGAGGAGATGCTGACCGAGCTGCTGGCGGAGTTCTCTATCTCGCATCTGCGCCGCACCCCGGCGCTGGCCCTCTCCGGCGGTGAGCGCCGGCGCGTGGAAATCGCCCGCGCGCTGGCCACCGGCCCCAGCTATATCCTGCTCGATGAGCCGCTGGCCGGCATCGACCCGATCGCGGTGGGCGAGATCCGCGATCTGGTCGCGCATCTGAAGCATCGCGGGCTTGGCGTGCTGATCACCGACCATAATGTCCGCGAGACGCTGGAGATCATCGACCGCGCTTATATTCTCTATGACGGCCAGGTGCTGATGGAAGGCACGCCCGACCAGGTGGTGGCGCATGAGGATGTGCGGCGGGTCTATCTCGGCGAGAAATTCAGCCTTTAGAGCATCAAGCTTTTAGCTTGATGCTCTAAATTTTGTTTTAACGAGCAATTTCATGTGTTTATTTTGACGCTGGCGCGTCAACCTACACACATATTGCTCTAAACGCGATCGCCGCGCATGAATCGAAGGGGGCGGATGCCCCCTTTTTTCATGTCCGAAATTCGCCGCCGCAATGCTGCGCGGCACCATGCAGGTTTCGCGCCAAACGCCCTTTGACAAAGATGAAAACCGCGCTAGGTTTCTGGCATGGCTTTTGCTCCGTCCTTCGCGCCGCGGTTGGATTTGCGCCAGTCTCAGTCGCTGGTGATGACCCCGCAATTGCGCCAGGCGATCCAGCTGCTGCAATTCACCAACCTCGAGGTCAGCGCCTATATCGAGGAAGAACTCCTTAAAAATCCGCTACTTGAGCAAGATGATGGCGACGAGACGGTCACCGCCTTGGAGCCCCCCACCGCAGCGCAAACGGCCGATCTGCCGGAGGATACAGCGAGTCTGACACTGTCCGGAATGCTGCCTGAAGCGGGCGCGGCGCCGCTGGATATGGATAGCAGCAATGTCTATGACGCAGGCACCAATGCCGATGGCTACAGCACCGGCGGCCTTGGCGGCGACGCGGATGAGGACTGGAATGCCGTGGACGCGTTGGGGGCGCAGCGCCCTTGCCTGCGCGAACATCTCGAGCAGCAGGCGCGCCTGGCCTTTGCCCGCCGCGAGGAGCGGCTGATCGCCAGCATGATGATCGCGACCCTCGATCCCGCCGGCCGGCTGGGCGACACGCCGGAGGCTTTGGCCGGCGCGCTGGGGGTGGAGCTGTCCTGTTTCGAAGCGGTGCGCGCCGTGATGATGTATTTCGACCCGGTCGGCGTGTTCGCCACCAGCCTGGCGGAATGTCTCGCGGCGCAGCTGGCCGAGCTGAACCGGCTGGACCCGGCGATGCAGGCGCTGCTCGATCATCTGCCGCTGCTGGCAAAGCGCGAGATGCGCGCGCTGCAGGAGCTGTGCGGGGTGGATGCGGCGGATCTCGCCGATATGGTGGCCGAGCTGAAGCGCCTCGACCCGAAACCCGGCGCGCGCTTTGAGTCCGAGCCGCTGCGCCCGCTGATCCCCGACGTGCTGATGCGCCCCGCCCCGGTGCAGGGCGAGGATGGCAGCGACTGGCTGCTGGAAATCAACCCGGAGACGATGCCGCGCCTGCTCATCCGCCGGGGCTTTCATGCCCGCATCCTGGCCTGCGCCAACAAGGAGACCAAGAGCTTCCTCTCCGAGCAGCTGCAAGGGGCGACCTGGCTGGTGAAGGCGCTGGAATCCCGCGCCCAGACCATCCTGCGCGTCGCCGCCGAGATCGTGCGCCGGCAGGATGGGTTTTTCCATCACGGCATCTCGCATCTGCGCCCCTTGACCCTGCGCGATATCGCGCTGGAGCTGGGGCTGCATGAGAGCACCGTCTCGCGCGTCACCTCCAACAAATCCATCGCCACCCCGCGCGGGATTTTCGAGCTGAAATTCTTTTTCACCACCGCTTTGGCCGGCGCGAATGGAGAAACCCACTCGGCGGAAACCGTTCGTTATCGTGTTGCGCAGATCATCGGCCAGGAGAGTCCGAAAAATATTTTGTCGGATGACGCCGTCGCATCAATATTACAGAAAGAAGGCATAGACATAGCACGGAGGACCGTGGCCAAATACAGGGAAGCGCTGCGTATTCCCGGCTCGGCGCAGCGTAAGCGGGAGAAAATGCCCGCCTAGTCCTGGCGCGAAAGAGTGGCGCCAGGCAGCCTGAAATCAGAGCCGGTTTGTGTTCGGGAGAAGACCATGCAGTTAACGGTCTCTGGCAAGCAAGTTGAACTGTCCGACGCTTTGCGTGTGCATGTGGACAAGCAACTCGGCACGATTACCGCCAAATATTTCGATCACGCGCTCGAAGCGCAGGTGACCTTCAGCAAGGCCCGGAGCTTCTTTACCTGCGACATCAACCTCCATGCCGGCCGCGGCATCACGGTGCGCGGCGAGGGCGAGGCGGCGGATGCGCGCGCCGCGTTTGAGGACGCGGCCGAGCATATCGCCAAACGGCTGCGCCGCTACCGGCGCCGGGTCTCCGCGCATCAGCGCGATCTCGGCAAGATCAAGCCGGAAATGGCCCGCGCCTATGTGCTGGCGCATGAGCCGGACGATGAGGAGGAGCATGAGGCGCCCACCAACGGCCATGCCAATGGCCATGATGCGGTGCCGATGGAACTGCACGCCACCGTCATCGCCGAGGACACCACCGCGATCGAAACCCTGACCGTGCGCGATGCGGTGATGAAGATGGATCTGGCCTTTCAGCCGGTGATGATGTTCCGCAATTCCAAGACCGGCGGGCTCAACGTCGTGTATCGACGCGGGGATGGCCATGTCGGCTGGATCGATCCGAATGGTTAGGGGGTAAAGAAGTGGGGGGGTTTTTGAAAAAACACCCCCACCCCTCCAACAGCTTTCCACCGCCGCTAGAGCCTTCAGCTTTTAGCTGAATGCTCTAGCTTTCGTTTTGGCGAGCAATTTGATGTGTTTAAGTTGCCGCTGCCGCGTCAACCTAAACACATATCGCTCTACGCGGCGGCGGAACCCTGACCGCTTCCGCCCCCCAAAAACTTTTACGCCCTTACGCCTCGTAAGGCGGGCGGGTGTAGCCTTTCGGAGAGACCGTAAAAATTTCAGCGCCGGTCTCAGTGACGCCGATCATGTGTTCGAACTGCGCCGAAAGCGAGCGGTCGCGCGTCACCGCCGTCCAGCCATCGTCGAGGATCTTCACATCCGGGCGGCCGATATTCACCATCGGCTCGATGGTGAAGAACATCCCCGGCTTCAGCACCGCCCCTTCCCCGCGCTTACCAAAATGCAGCACGTTGGGCGGCTCATGGAAGCGCTGGCCGATGCCATGGCCGCAGAAATCCCGCACCACCGAGAAACGCTGCGCCTCGACATATTGCTGGATCACATAGCCGATATCGCCAAAGGTCGCGCCGGGCTTCACCGCCGCGATGCCGCGCATCAGCGCCTCATAGGTCACGTCGATCAAGCGTTTGGCGCGGGTATTGGCGTTGCCGGCCACGTACATCCGGCTGGAATCGCCGTACCAGCCATCCAGGATCACCGTCACGTCGATATTCAGCACATCCCCGTCCAGCAGCTTCCGGTCCCCCGGAATGCCGTGGCAGACGACATGATTGATCGAGGTGCAGATGGATTTCGGATAGCCGCGATAATTCAACGGCGCCGGCACCGCATTATGGGCGAGGATGAACTCATGGCACAGCGTGTTCAGATGCTCGGTGGTGACACCCGGCGCGACATGTTCGGTGATCATATCCAGCGTCTCGGCGGCGAGCTTGCCCGCCGCGCGCATCGGCGCGAAATCCTCCGGTTTGTAGATCGTGATCCGGCGTGAATCTGCACCGCCATCCATAAGCAAACATCCTCGATTGGTCAGGGCAAGATTGCTAGCACATCTCGCCCGCGCGCCGCAAAATTCGCGCTCAGACGGTCAGCGGCGCCGTCATAGCCTGGGGTTTCACCCATTCATCGAACTCATCACCGCTCAGCGCCCCGCTGGCCAGGGCGGCCTCACGCAGCGTCAGCCCCTCCCGATGCGCCTTCAGCGCGATCTCGGCCGATTTGGAGTAGCCGATATGCGGGTTCAAGGCCGTCACCAGCATCAGGTTGGCAGCGAGATTTTCCGCGATCTTCTCGCGTGCCGGCGCAATGCCTTCGGCGCAATGGTTGCAAAAGCTTTCCAGCGCGTCGGCCAGCAAATTCACGCTGTCGAGATAATTGCTCAGCATCACCGGCTTATAGACATTGAGCTGGAAATTCCCCTGCGAGCCGCCAAAGGCCACGGCATGGTCATTGCCGAACACCTGCACCGCGACCATGGTCAGCGCCTCGCATTGGGTCGGGTTGATCTTGCCGGGCATGATCGAGGAGCCGGGTTCGTTTTCCGGGATCAGCAGCTCGCCGATGCCGGTGCGCGGGCCGGAGGCATACCAGCGCACATCATTGGCAATCTTCATCGCCGCCCCCGCCAGCACCCGCACCGCGCCGGAAGCCGCCACCAGCGCGTCATGCGCCGAAAGGGCCGCGAATTTGTTGGGCGCGGTGATGAACGGGTAGCCGGTTTCCTCGGCGATGAACGCCGCCGCGGTGGCGCCGAAATTCGGATGCGCGTTGAGCCCGGTGCCCACCGCGGTGCCGCCCACCGCCAGCTCATAGAGCCCGGCCAGGGAGAGATCGATCCCCTCCGCCGCCTGATCCAGCTGCGCCTGCCAGCCGGAGATCACCTGGCCCAGCGTCACCGGGGTCGCATCCTGCAGATGGGTGCGCCCGGTCATCACCACATCGCCATATTCCAGCGCCTTGGCGCGGAAAATGTCCGAGAGCCGGGCGATGGCCGGCAGCAGCCGCGCCTTGGTGGCCTCCACGGCGGCGATATGCATCACCGTCGGGAAGGTATCGTTGGAAGACTGGCTGTGATTGACATCGTCATTCGGGTGGATCGGCTTCTTGCTGCCAACCACGCCGCCGGCGATCTGGATGGCGCGGTTGGAGATCACCTCATTCGCATTCATGTTGCTCTGGGTGCCCGAGCCGGTCTGGAACACGACCAGCGGGAATTCCTCATCCCATTTGCCGTCGATCACCTCCTGCGCCGCCTGCACGATCAGCTGCGCCTTCTCCTCCGGCAACTGCCCCAGCGCCTGGTTGGCCAGCGCGCAGGCTTTCTTCAGAATGCCAAAGCCGCGAATAACCTCGCGCCCCCACACGTAACGCGACCGGCCGATTTTGAAATTCTCCAGGCTGCGCTCGGTCTGCGCGCCCCAGAGCCGATCGGCTTGCACCGCCACATCGCCCAGCGCGTCATGTTCAATCCGTGTTGTGGCCATCACCAGTTCCCATGCAGAAATCCCAGGGCCGGCAGAGGCTTCCACCGGCGGGGCAGATCCGTGCGGCGGATCGGCCTTATCATGTAACGTGGGGCCGGCTGGTCGGTTCTTTCAAGGAAGCTCGCATAAGCGCGTACCTGGGCTTCGCGCCACGCCTGATCGCGCAAGGCCTGCGCCCGGTTGGGAAAGATCTCGGCGATGCGGATCACCCGGCCGATCACGGCGACCACGGCCCAAAGCGAATCTTCGCCGCCCCGGCGCTTTTCGGGAGGAAGTGACTCCAAATCCGGACTCCTGCTGGAGGCTTGAGGGATGCGTTGTTATCCGCCCTCTCGCGCCCGATGGCCAGGACGAAATTCAGCCCGCGCCAAAGCCAGCAGCAGACGCGGCCCATCCAGCAGATAGCGCCGGGACAGCCGGCGCGGTTCCTTCGCCAGACGATGCAGCCATTCCAGCCCGGCCCGGCGCATCCAGGGCGGGGCGCGTTGCGCCGTGCCGGCGGCGAAAGCCAGCGCCGCGCCGAAGCAAAGCCCCACCCCGCTGCCGCCCCCCTCGCGCCAGAGCCGGTGGGCGAGGATTTCCTGCACCGGCGAGCCGACCGCGAAGAAACTGATCCGGGGTTGCAGCTGGCGCAGGAAATCCAGCACATCCTCCTGCGCGGCGAGATTGGTGAGCAGCCCCATCGGCGGTGCGTGGCGGTGAAACAGGATCGCCGGATAGCGTAATCGTAGCGCTGCGAAACCAGCCTCCTCCATGCCGATCACGGCAACCCGCATCCCCGCCAAGTGGGGCAGCAGATCCGCGGTGAGATCCGCGCCGGTGACCACGGGCGGCATGGCGCGGCCAAACAGCCCGAGCAGCCGGGCGAGGCAGCGCGAATCAAACAAGCAGAGCCAGGCCTCCCGGTAGAGCGGCCGCAGCCCCGGCTGGCGGCGCAGCCGTTCCAGATGATCGACATTCGGGGTGACGATATAACGGAAAGCCGCCGCGTCCGCCTGTTCCAAGATGGCCGTGCGGACCGTCATCATATCCCAGGTCGCAAAGCGCAGCCCGAAGTGGTTCATGGCGTCCAGCTCACCCCCATCGTCATCACATGCTCATTGGCGGCGCCAAGCTGGGGCGATTGCCGGTCGTTGAAGCCGTAGCGCAGCTCCAGCGCGATGAAGGGGCTGACGTGCCAGGCGACCGTGGCGCCGAGATTGACCAGGGTTTCCCGCAGATCCCCATGCAGATAATCGGCCTGCGAGACCTCCCCCTGCGCCTTGAAGGAGAGCTGTTGCAGCCCGGCGCGCAGCAAGGTGAATTTGGCGGCGCTGAGCGTGTAGGGGAGCGCGCTGACGCGGTCCGGATCGTCCAGCTCGCGGACCAGATTCAGCCGCAGCTCGTCCAGCCGGTCGGGCGCCCAATCCAGCCGGATTTCCAGCGCCGGGGTGAGCAGTGCGGGCCCCTGGCGCGGCAACCGCCCGGCCCCGCCCGCCAGCACCGAGACCGACCAGAGCCCGCTCGCCTGGTCGCGCACCCCGCCGAGGAGGGCGATGTTGGTGGCATCCTGCGCCACGATCCGCCCATCCGAGAGATCCCCGCGCAGCGCCAGCACATAGCTCAGCGGCGCGCCGTCATCATAGGAAAGCCGCAAGGCCGGGCGCAGATCGCTGCGGTCCTGCGCCGGCGAGGCCGGGACGCGCAGCAGGCTGGCGGAGAGGTCCGGGGTGATGGTCAGCGCGGCCTGCGTAATCCTATCGCTCAGCCGGACCTGCGACAGGTTGAAGGGCAGCGGGCGGGCGAGATTGCCAGCCCCGATGGCAAAGCCGGTCTCTGCCCCCCGCACAAAGCCGCCAGCCAGGGTGAGGCTCTGGCGCGCCATGGTGAAGCCCTGCCCCACCGCCAGCGCCGCCATGGTGGAGGATTGCGGCTGGTCCTGCGGATACAGGCTGGGGCTGACCAGCGCGTAGGCGCCGAACCCCGCCACCGGGTCACTCACCGCCAGGCTGGGCGAAAGCTGCACGAGCATCGAGCCGGCGGCGCCGTTCGGCGCGCTGTCATACCCGCCAGTGGCACTCAATGCGGGGCTGAGGCTCAGCGTGCCGAACCGCCAGCCGGTGGCGCCAAGTGCTCGCGCCTGAGGTGGCGTGAGAGCGGGCGCGTCGGGCGCAAAGCCGGGGACGGTGATGGGCAACAGATCATCCAGCATCTGCGCGCCGGCAGCGGCGGGCCAGCAGAGCAGCATCAGGCACAACCAGGATGCGAGATCGCGCGACACGGTTTCTGATACCATTTTAAGTGGAATAATGTTAATAACAAAACAAATGCGCTTTCAGATTTCCGCACGCCGCCAGGATATCGACATGGCCAAGGGCCTCGCCATCATCCTGGTGGTGTTCGGCCATATCGTAGCGCGCCAGGACCCCGCCCAGGTGCAATGGTACGAGCCGCTGCGCCGCGCGATCTATGCGTTTCATATGCCGTTTTTCCTGTATCTGAGCGGCTTCGTGGCGGCGGCGTCGGGCTTTCTGGGGCGCGGGCGGGCCGGTTTTGGCGATGCGCTGAAGCGGCGCGCGCAACGCTTGCTGCTGCCGTTTTTCGCGCTCGGGCTGCTCATTCTCGCCGGCAAGCTGGTGGCGGCGCGCTTCATCGCCGTGGACAATACGCCGCCCAGCCTCGAAGCCGGGCTGGTCGGGCTGTTCTGGCATACCGAAGCCAGCCCGGCGCTGAGCGTCTGGTATCTGTTCGTCCTGTTCGTGCTGGTGCTGGCGACGCGCTGGGCGCTGGACGGGCAAATCGAGCGGCTGGCGAACCTGCTGGCGCTGGCGCTGCTGGCCTATTGGCTGCCGGTGCCGGGCTATCTCTATGCCGACCGGCTGACCGGCTACGCGCCGTTCTTTCTGCTGGGCGCGCTGGCGGGGTTCGCCCAGGCGAGCTGGGAGCGCTGCCTCGCGCGCCTCTGGCGGCCGGCCTTGCTCTGCCTGCTGGCGGGGCTGAGTATCGTCGCGCTATGGGGGCAAGACTGGCCGCAGCCTTTCTACATGCTGCCGCTCGGCGTGATCTCGATGCCGGCCCTGCACGGCGCGATGCGGGCCTTGCGGGCGCAGAGGGCGCGCGCCGCGCTGCTCGCCCTCGGGCGCGCCAGCTTCGCCATCTATCTCGGCAATACCATCTGCATCGGGCTCGCCAAGGGCATGATGCTGCGCCTGGGCTCCTGGAACGGCCGACATTTCCTGCTCTTCGCCCCGGCGCTGATGGCGGCGGGATTGTTCGGGCCGATTTTATGCCGGGCAGCGTGGCTGCTCATCCAGGACCATGGCTGGCCGCCGCTGAAGCCGCGCATGCGCCACGGCCACGAGCACCACAGCTAAACAGGTTACCGGCCGGCCCCTCGCCCGGCTATTTCGTCACATACCCGCCATAGCGTGGGGCGTAGAATTCGGCATCGGTATGGAAAGAGCGGGCATGGGCGGTGGGGTTGACGCGGGTGAGCGCGGCGCCGGCCACCTCGGCCCCGGCCTCGCGCAGCAAATTCAGCGCCTCGCGTGCCAGCCGGCGCGGGGTGCTGCCCCAGCGGATGCACAGCAGAGTCAGATCCGCCATCCGGCAGAGCACCCGCGCCTCCGCCAGGGCAAAGGCCGGGGGCACGTCGAGCAGGATGATGTCGTAGCGCTCCCGCAAGGCGGCCAGCAAGGCCGGCAAGGCAGGAGAGAGAAACAGCTCCAGCGCGCTGGCCCGCTGGCCGCCGGCGCAGAGCAGGCTCAGGCTGGTCAGCTTGTCGCGGCTCAGCGCGTCGGACAGTTGCGCCGTGCCGCGGAGCAGCTCTGCCAGGCCGGGGCGCTCATCCAGGCCGAAGACCCGCCCGAAGCTGGGGCAGCGCACATCGCCGTCAATGGCCAGCACCCGCAGCCCGGAAGCGGCCAGCATCCGCGCCAGCGAGACGCACAGCGTGGTCTTGCCTTCCGCCGGGCGCGCCGCCGTCACCGCCAAAATCTGCCGCCCCGGCTCGCCCAGCCCCAGCCCGGTGCGGATGCCGCGCAATTGCTCGCAATAGAGCGAGAGCGGCGCGGTGATGGCGCGCTCCTCCGGCCCGGCGGCGACCGGCAGCAGACCGTGGCAGCTCACCCCCAGCGCCTCGCGCACGGCATTGCCTGAGCGCAGCGAGCGATCCAGCGTATCGCGCAAGCCCGCCAGCAGCACCCCCAGGCACAGCCCCAGCACGGTCGAGGCGCTAAGGACCATGGCATAATGCTTGGACTCCGGCCGCGCCGGCACCGCCGCCAGGGACAGGATGCGCGCATCCGGCCGGGTCAGCGAGGCATCCTGCGCCAGCTGCCCGGCCTGCAGGGTCATCGCCCGCAACATGTCCCGCCCGGCCTCGGCGCGCTGCTCCAGAGCGCGGACCGGAGCACTCTCCTCATCCTCGGTCTGGCTGGCAATGCGGATATGGGTGAGCGCCGCCTGCAGCGTCCGCACCTGGGCCTCGTCGGCGGCGACATCGGCGCGGGCCGCCTGCATCTCGCGCCCGGCCTCCGCATCGATCTGCGCGGTGACGGCGGATAATTGCGCGCGCGCCGTCACCAGCGCCGGATAAGCGGACCCGTATTCGCTGGCGAGCGACTTTACCTGAGAGGCCAGCTGCGCCTGCTGGGTGCGCAACGGCAGCAGGTTGGGCGCCACGGCGGCGTTGGCGGCGGCGGCATCGCCCCCGGCCTCGGTGGCGGCATCGAGCCGGGCGCGGGCCATCGCCAGCGCCGCCTGCGCTTCCACCAGCGAGGCGGCGAGCCGGCTCGCCGTCTCACCGGTCAAGGTGCTGCCTTGCGTCGCCGCCACCACCCCTGCCCCGGCCCTGGCTTTCGCCAGCTTCGTCTCGGTCTCGTCCAGCTGCTGCTGCACCTGGGCGGAATGCGCCTCCAGCCAGCTTTGCGCGTCATTGAGGGCCTGGAAGGCGACATCGCGCCCCTGGTCCAGATAAAGCTGCATCGCCAGATTGGCCCCAGCGGCGGCCAGTGCGGGGCTGCGGGCCAGGAAGCTGACCGCGATCACCCGCGCCCCCGGCTGCACCGAAACGGCGAGATGTTTCTGCACGGTCTGCGCCAGCGTCGCCGCATCCGGCGCGGCGGGGGGCCGCAGCAGCGAGAGCGGGAAGATGCGCTTGCGCAAAGCCGGGTTGAATTCCGGCAGCTGGTCCAGATGCAGCCGGGTCGCGATCGCCGCCGCCGCCGGCAGAGCGAGCACGATGGCGCTCTGGCTCGCCATCACCGCATCCTGGTTCAGCGCCGTCGCGGCGCTGGCGGCGTTCGCGCCGGGCAGGCTCGCCGCTTCGGGATCATAGAGCAGAATGCCGGTGGCCTGATAATGCGAGGGGCTGAGGCTCAGCAGCAATCCGGCCAGCGCCGGGGCCAGCAGGGTGGAGAGCAGCAGGATCCGCCATTGCCGCCCCAGCCCTTGCAGCTGGTCGGCCAGCGAGGGCGGGGCGGCGACAGCCAAAGGCGGGAGCGCGACACTCATAACGATACATTAACGAAATCAGCTAAGGAAAACAATCTATGGTTGCGGTGACTTCGGCACCCAGGGGCGCGCACCCTCAAAGGCGCGGTCTGTCGCCAGACGGACCCGTTCCGGTGTCACCCAGGCGGCCAGCGCGCCATCCCGCGCGGCGCGGCTGGCATCCAGGATCACCGCGCCGGCACAGCCGGGTTGCGGCACCGGCGAAACCAGCAGGCGCGCCCCCTGGCAGTCGGTTACCGGCACCCCCGCATAAAGCACGGCGCCGATGCGGCAGGTGGCGGCGCTGCAGGTGGATGGCACCATAGTCTCCCCACCCCAGACCGCGCGCCATTGCTCAAGCGTGAAGCTGCTGGCCTTGGGCAATTCCACCAGCAGCACCTGCCCGCTTTGGCGAATGGCGATCAGCCTGGCATCGGCGGAGACCAGCACATCCGGCGGGCGGGCCAGCAGCGAAGCCGCCAGCCCGGCCGCGATCAGCCCTGCCCCCGCCAGCCGCGCCGGCGAGCGCCACAGGCACAGCCAGGCCAGCCCGGCCGCGATCAGCAGGATGGCGCAACCCGGCATCGGCGCCACCGGCAGCAGCGCGTCCGGCCAGGTGGCGATATGGGCGGTCATCCAGACGATGATCGCAATGCCCCAGCCCATCGGCTTGAAGGCCAGCCAGGCCAGATGCAGCTTCAGCAGCGCCAGCCCGACCAGGCCCCAGGGCATGATCCAGAGCGCGGTGAGCGGCACCGCCACCAGATTGGCCGGGATCCAGTAGGGTTCGATCTGCTGGAACTGATAGGCGGAAAACGGCATCGAGGCGCCGCCAGCGAGCAGGCTGGTGAAGGCCAGCTCGACCACATGCATCAGCCCCGCCCCCAGCATGCTGCGCCCGGCATGGAAGCGCCGCCAGATCGGGTGCACCGCTTCATAGCCGGCGATGAGGGCGGCGACGGCGGAGAAGCTCATCTGAAAGCTGGCGGAGAGGATCGCCTCCGGGGTTGCCAGCAGCAGGATCATCGCCGCCAGTGCCAGCCCGCGCAGCGAGACCGCGCGCCGCCCCAGCAGCACGCCGAGCGTCACCAGGCTGGCCATCGCCAGGCTGCGCAAAATCGGCAGATGCGCTCCGGTGAGCAGCGCGTACCCCGCCCCGCCCGCCAGCGCCAGCACGGCGGCAATGGGTTTGCCCGGCCAGTGCAAGGCCAACCAGGCGCTGCGTGAGAGCGCCCAGCGCGCCAGCACAAACACGATGCCCATGACGATGCCGACATGCAGCCCGGCCACCGCGAGAATATGGGCGAGGCCGGAGAGGATGAAGCCCTGGCGCTCGACGGGTGGGATGATCTGCTCATCGCCGGTCAGCAGCGTCACCGCGATGGCGCCGGTGGAAAGCGGCAGCGCGCGCAAAATCTGCGTGGCGATGTCCAGCCGCAACGCCTGCAGCGCATCGCGCCAATGGCTGGGCGGCGCCGGGCGCAGCTGCTTCAGCGGGGTGAGCGCCACGCCGACGCCGGCGAGATTGGCGAAATATTCGTCCCGCCCCTGCTGCCAGCCGCCCGGATAGGCCGGCGGATCAGGCCCGAACAGCAGCGCATAGGCTTTCACCAGCGCCCCAGGAGCGGGCGGCGCGTCGCCCGGGCGCAGCTTCAGCCGGACCAGCCGGCGCAGCGTCGGGCCGTGATCGATCCGCGGGGCGCGCAGCACCACCCGGGCGGTGTTGGGCAGCATCTCCACCCGCGCGACAAAGCCGCTGACGCTGACCACGCCGGACGGGATCGGCGGCATCGCCGGCATCGTAGCGCTGCGATATTCGGCCCGGGCGAAGCCGATGGCCCCCGCCAGCAGCAGCCAGGCCAGAAACCGCGCATAGGGAAACCGCCAGCTCGCCGCCATCGCCAGCAGCGCGCCCACGGGCAGGGCCGCCGCCAGCCAGAGCGGCGGCTCCGAAGGCAGCGCGAAATAGACCAGGATGGCGGCCCCCATGGCGACCGGCAGCAGCAGGATGAAATGCCCCCGCTCCGCCTCCACCCAGCGCGCGAACCAGTCCCGGGCCAATACCACCTCCGATTGTTCCGGATGATTAACCTTTTCGTCCGGCTGGCACAAATCGGCGCAAAAGAGTAACAGCCAGCCCATGAAAGTCCGTACCCGCTTCGCGCCCTCTCCCACCGGCCTGCTGCATATTGGCGGCGCCCGCACCGCCCTGTTCAACTATCTCTTCGCCAGGCATCATGGCGGTGAGTTCGTGCTGCGCATCGAGGATACGGACAAAGCCCGCTCCACCCAGGAAGCGGTGCAGGTGATCCTGGACGGGCTGGACTGGCTGGATCTGAAGGCCGACGAAACCCCGGTGTTCCAGAGCGGCCGCGAGGCAAGGCATGTGGAAGTCGCGATGGAACTGCTGGCGCAGGGCAAGGCCTATCGCTGCTATTGCACGCCTGAGGAGCTGGCGCAGATGCGCGAGACGGCGATGGCCGAGAAGCGCCCGCCGCGTTACGACGGCCGTTGGCGTGACCGCGACCCGTCGGAGGCGCCGGCAGGTGTGAAGCCCGCCATCCGCCTGAAGGCCCCGCGCGAGGGCGAGGTGGTGCTGAATGATCTGGTGCAGGGCGAGGTGCGGGTGAAGAATGCCGAGATGGATGACATGATCATCCTGCGCTCGGACGGCACGCCGACCTATCTGCATGCGGTGGTGGTGGATGACCATGACATGGCGATCACCCATGTCATTCGCGGCGATGACCATCTCACCAACACCTTCCGCCAGATCCAGATCTATGACGCGATGGGCTGGGAGAAGCCCGAATTCGCGCATATTCCGCTGATCCATGGCGCCGACGGCGCCAAGCTCTCCAAGCGCCATGGCGCGGTGAGCATTCTGGAATTCCGCGAGCAGGGCTTCCTGCCGGAGGCGCTCTGCAACTATCTGCTGCGTCTGGGCTGGGGCCATGGCGATGCCGAGTTCCTGGGCCGCGACGAGCAGATCGCCCTGTTCACGCTGGACGGCGTGGGCCGGGCGGCCAGCCGCATGGATTATGCCAAGCTCACCCATCTGAACGGCATGTGGCTGCGCCAGGCCGACGATGCGCGGCTGCGCGACGATGTGGTGGAGCGTCTGGCCAAGGCCGACATCACCGTCGGCACCGCCGCCATGCAGCGTATTTTGGCGCTGATGCCGGGCTTAAAGGAGCGCGCCAAGACGCTGGAGGAGCTGAGCAATTCCGCTGCATTCCTGGCCCGGGAGATCCCCCTGCCCTTCGAGCCGAAGGCCGAGGCGCTGCTGACCTTGGAGAATCGCGAGATGCTGGCGCGTCTGGCCGGTATTCTGGACGGCACCGATTTCACCGCCGAGGCGATCGATGCCGCCCTGCGCGCCTTTGCCGAGGCGGAGGGGCGTAAGCTCGGCCAGGTGGCGCAGCCGCTGCGCGCCGCGCTGACCGGCAGCACGATGAGCCCGGGGATCGACGCGACGCTGATCGCGCTCGGCAAGCCCGAGGCGCTGGCGCGCATCAGGGCCGTTGCCGCCTGAGGGGTAATCCGTCTCATCGTTCAGATCGCGTTCATGCAAACATCCCGGCCGCGCCCCCACATCGGGTTGTGAGCCGGGACGACCCGGCCAATTAAAACGGGAGTTTGCCATGAAACGCTTTTTCACCACCGCGACTTGTCTTCTGGCCATCGGCGCCGTCACCCCGGCCCTGGCACAGACCACGACCACCGGCTCAACCAACACCATCGGCAGCCATTCCACCGCCGGGATGGGCACCACCGGAGCCGGCATGGCCCCCTCCGGCGGCAATGGCAGCGGCATGAAGGCCGGCACCGCCGGCACCGGCTCCAACAACATGGTCGGCAGCCAATCCACCGCGGGCATGGGCTCTGGCGGCTCCAGCATGTCGATGGGGACGGCTGGCGGCAGCTCATCCTCCAACGCGATGAAGAGCGGCACCAATGGCTCCGGCGCCAGCGGCATGACCGGCAGCCAATCCACCACCGGCATGGGCACAACGGGTACCAGCAAGTAGTCGGATTTGGCCTGAGGTCGCCAAAGTTTTTGAAATTGCTCGCCAAAATGAAAGCTAGAGCATTCAGCTAAAAGCTGAAGGCTCTAGGTGACAAAAGGCCGGATCGCCCCCAGCGGGGGCGTCCGGCCTTTTGTCCTGACGCCGCTTTTTTGCAAAAAAGCGGCACCAAAAAACTTTTATAACCGATTCATTTTCAAAAATTCGCCACCGTGCAGGCATAGCCGGCGGAGGAAACTTCGCCGCAGAACCGCGCCGCATCGAGCTGGCTGGAAAAGCCGGTGACGCGCAGGCGGTAATAGGTGGCACCCTTCACATTCGCCTCGACGATATCGGGCGATTTTCCGGCGAACAGCGAGGGTGCCGCGGCGCGCACCTTGTTCCATTGGTGCTGCGCGGCCTCCTGGCTCGGCAGCGCGCCAAGCTGCACCGCCGCCGGGCCACCGGGGCTGGTATGCACCGGCGCCGGGCCGGCGGGGGGCGGTGTGTAGCGCATCGCCACCGGCGTGGGGGCCGGGGTTGCGGCCGGCATTGGCGGTGTCGCCACCGGGCCGGGTGTCGAGGAGGATATCGCCCCTGGGATCGGCGATGGGCCGGAATAGGCGGCGTTGGGGTCGCCGCTGGTGGGAATAGCCGCACTCGGCTTCGGCACCGGCGCTGGAGCCGGCACGGGCGCCACCGGCACGGGCGGGACGAGCGGCGTTGGCGCGAGCGTGGTGGTTTGGGTTGTCACCTGGGTTGTCGTCACCACCGGCTGGGTCGGTGCCGGCGGCGGCGGGGGCGGAGGTGTCTGGATCGAGCTGGCGATCAGCGCCGAGAAACCATCCATCGCCTGCTGCACCTGTTCGGGGGGCAGATCGATCGCGAGCACCTGCCGCGCCTCCTCATCCCGCCCCGCCGCGATCAGCGCCGCGGCGTAATCCTCGCGGATTTTCGGCGTGGCGCTCTGGCCGCTGGCCAGCGGGCCGAGATAGGCCAGAGCTTGCGGCCCATGTCCGGAAAGCGCCAGGGAGAGGCCGAGATTGACCTCCGTTGCCATGCTGCCGGGATTGGCCAGCAGCGATTTCTGATAAGGCTCGACCGCGCCGGCGAAATTGCCTTGCAGGTCGCGCGCGATGCCGAGATCGCTCCAGGCCGCGGCATTGCCGGGATCGGCGTTCACCGCCGCGATGAAAGCCTGCTCGGCCGCCGCCGGATCGCTCTTCAGCAGGCAGCGCCCCAGGCCGGTTTCCGCCGGGCTGGATTTGGCGTCGTATTTCAATGCGACGGAATAGGCCGCCTGCGCCGGCAGGCAGCGATTCAGCGCGTAATAGGCATCGCCCTCATGCACCAGCGCGTCGACATTGTCCGGATCGTCCTTGAGGATCGATTGCGAGATCGACAGCGCCATGTTCGGATCGCCGCCGGCGATGGCCGCATCCGCGACATTCAGCGTGTTCGGCCCGACGGACCCGCTGGGCGCGTCCGCCGCCACCTGAGACCCTGGCTGGCTGCACGCGGCAAGGCCGAGAACCATCGCCGCCGCGGCGGAACCACGCAGCAGGCGGCGCAGGGGATAGCCTGATCGAGCGAAGGCGCAGGGGGTCATCATGTCTCTTCTTCGGTACAAGGTTTCATGTTCAGTGATGGGCCAGCACGGCCATGACCTGGATCACCGCCGGCCCGCCAACGATCAGGAACACACAGGGCAGGATGAAGACGATCATCGGCAGCGTCATCAAGGTGGGCAGCTTGCCGGCCCGATCCTCGAAGCGGATCAGCGCCTCGGCGCGCAATTCGGCGGAGAGGGTGCGCAGCGCCGCCGTCAAGGGCGTGCCATATTGCAGCGACTGGCTCAGCGTGGTGGCGAGCCGCTTGAGCACTTCCAGCCCGGTGCGCTGGCCCAGCGAAAACATCACGCTGCGCATATCCGCGCCGATCTGCAATTCGCGCGAGGTCTGGGTCAGCTCCTGCGCCAGATCCGGGTTGAGCTGCGAAATCTCCTGGGCGACGCGGGCAATGCCGGCCTCCAGCGCCAGACCGGCATCGGCGCAGATCACCAGCATGTCCAGCGCATCCGGCACGCCGCGTTCAACCTGTTCGAGATGCCGGGTGCGGATATTCTTCGCCATCATATCCGGCAGCAACATGCCGACCACCGCGCCGCCGCCGACCTTCAGCACCAGCCCGATGGTGGAGACGAAAATATTGTGGAAAGCGAAATAGAGCAGCAGCGGCAGCAGAAACAGGCCCAGCACCTTGGCGCCGACGAACAGGCCGATGCCGCGCCCGCCGCGAAACCCCGCCCCTTCCAGCGTCGCGGTCATCTCCGCGAGGGTTTTGCGCGACAGCAGGCCGGACCGGGCAACGGCCATACCAAAGGCCGAGACCAGACGCACCAGCGCCGAGCCTTCCGGCTTGGCTTCCTCCAGCAGCGTGGCGTTGCGGCCATGGATGGCGAGATCGATCCGCTTGCCGAGCCGCTGCGCGCGGGTCAGGGTATGGTTCAGATAAAAAACGCCAGCCGCCAGCACCAGCAAAGCGAACACCATGCCGGCCAGCAGGACAACAGGGGGAATGGCGCTATTTGAGAACATTGCTGATCATGAATTGAATGACGCCCATGCCGGCGGCGAGCAGCAGGATCGCCGCGCCAAGAATGGCCTCGCCGCCATCGGTGGTGAAGAGAATGCGGATATAAGCGGGCTGCAGCCAGAACAGCCCGGCACCGGCCAGGAAGGGCAGCACGGTGAGCACCATGGAGCCCATGCGGGCTTCGGCGGTCAGCGCGTAGCCGCGCGATTTCAGCGCCACGCGCTTGCGGATCACATCCGCCAGCGTCTCCAGCGTCTGGGTGATGCCGCCACCGGAACGCGCCTGCAGGGTGATGGCGGTGGCGAAGAATTGATACTCGGTTAGCTTCACCCGCTCGGAGAGCTCACGCAACGAAACATCGAGCGGAATGCCGATGCTCACCTTGTCGGCCAAAATGGTGAATTCGCGCTTGGTCGGCTCCATCGAATCCTGCGCCACCGTGCGCAGCGCCTCGCCGATGGGGATACCGACGCGCACGCAGCGCACGATGATGTTCAGCGCATCGGGAAATTGCTCGATCAGCTTGGCGTTGCGGCGATTCTTCAGCCAATTGAAGATGAAACGATCGATCAGATACCAGAGCACCGGCGTGCCGACATATTTCGCCAGCAGCCAGATGCTGGGATATTTGCCCAGAGGGTGCGAGGCGAGCCACATGATCACCAGCGTGACAATCGCGGCCAGAGGCGGCACCAGCCACCATTTGATCGGATAGGTTTCCGCCTGCTGCAGATCGACGCCGATCAACGCGGCGGCTTTTTCCTTGATCTGATCCGCGCGCGAAACCTGGCGCACCAGACGCAGCTCTTCATCGACCGTGGTGATCGGCGCGGCGGTGGAGGTGGTGGCGGCCGTGAGCCGGCGCTTCAGCCGCTCCTCGCGGTCATGCGCCCCCACCAGATTGAGCGTGACCGCCACCGTCGCGATCGCGAGGATGATGACCAGCCCAAGCAGGATGAGCAGCTGATGCAGCATCAATTTTCCTCCAGCGCCGCCATCCAGGCCCGGTCCAGCCCGTAATATTGCAAGCGTTCCTGGAAGGATGAGCGAATGCGGCTGACCTCGTAGCGCCCGATCAACCGGCCATTCGGCGTCTCGCCGGTGATCTCCAGCTTGAAGATATCGTTGAGCAGCTGGGTTTCACCCTCGATCCCGGCGATCTCGGTCACCTGCACCACACGCCTTCCGCCATCGCGCTGGCGTTCGACCTGAATGATGAGATTGACCGCGGCACAGACCTGCTGGCGGATGGCGCGCGGCGTCAGACCCATCGAGGACATCTGCACCATATTCTCGATACGCGAGAGCGCGTCACGGGTGTTGTTGGCGTGGATGGTGGACATCGAGCCATCATGGCCGGTGTTCATCGCCTGCAGCATGTCGAAGGCTTCGGCGCCACGGGTTTCGCCGATGATGATCCGGTCAGGGCGCATACGCAGCGCGTTGCGGACCAGATCGCGCGCTGTCACCTCGCCCTTGCCTTCCAGGCTGGCGGGGCGGGTTTCCAGCCGCACCACATGCGGCTGCTGCAGCTGCAGCTCCGCCGCATCCTCGACCGTGACGATACGCTCGGTGGCGTCGATGAAGCGCGACAGCGCGTTCATCATCGTCGTCTTGCCCGAGCCGGTACCGCCGGAGACGATGATGTTGAGCCGGCAACGCGCGGCGATTTCCAGAACCCGGGCGATCGGCGCCGTCATCGCGCCGAATTCGATCAGTTTCTTGAAATCGATCGGCTTCTTGGAGAATTTACGGATCGAGATCGATGGCCCGTCGATCGCCAGCGGCGGCAGCACGATATTCACGCGCGAGCCATCCTTCAGGCGCGCATCGCACATCGGGCTGGCTTCATCGACACGCCGGCCGACCGAGGCGGCGATGCGCTGGCAGATATTGGTCAGATGCGCCCAGTCGCGAAACCGCACCGGCACCTGCAGCAATTTACCCGAACGCTCGACAAACACATGGTCCGGGCCGTTGACCATGATGTCATTGATGCTCTCATCCAGAAGCAAGGGCTCCAAGGGCCCCAGCCCGAGCATGTCGTCCACCAGCTCGGTCGCCAAGGCGCGCTGCTCGCGGGCATTCAGCTGCACGCGCTTATCGGTGGCGAGATCGGAGATCAGCCGTTCGACTTCGATCAGCAGCCGTTCCGGCGGCAAGGCGGCGACGGCGGTGGCGTCCATGCGCGCCAGGCACATATTGCGCAGCTCGGCGATTTCGGCCCGCACCGAGGTGCTGGTATCGGCCGGAAACCGGCTGACCTCTGGGGCGGGTGCGGCGGCTGGCGCGGCGGCCAAGGCCGGCATGGCGGCCGCGGCTTCCAGCTCTTCCCGGCGGCGGCGTCCAAATACCGGCATGCTGTCAGACATTGCCGGTTATCCCTTGCTGAAGCCGAGCATTTTGAACAAGCCGCCGCCGCGGCCTGGCAACGCCAAGCTGCCCTCGATCTCGTCGCGATTGGCCACGAAGCCGATTTCACGGGCCAGATCCAGAACCGCCTGGCGGAACGGGCCCTTATTGGTCACCGCCGGCTCGCCGAAACTGGCACTTTCATTGAGCTGCTTGGGCATGTCCGGAATGGTGATGTGGATTTTCAGCTCCAGCGCCTCCTCGATCTGCTTGCGCGACAGCCCGCCCGGGCGGCCCAGCCGGTTCAGGACCACGGTCGGGCTTTGCGGCTGCCAGGGGCCGTTGGGCAGCGCCAGCAGCCTGATCGTATCGCGCACCGAGGCCAGAGACGGGTCCATGACGATGACGCGGTGATGCGCGAATTCGATCAGCTCGCGATTGCAGGCCATCGGCAGGAAAGGCACATCCATGAAGATGAAATTATAGCGGATGCGCAGCGCCTCGATCAGCCGGCGGGCGGCGCCAGCGGTGTAATTCATCGGCTCCGCCAGCTTCTCCTCGGAAGCCAGCACATGCAGGCGCTCCGCCACTGGCTGGGCGGCGCGCTCGACGAACAGCGGATCGATGCGGTCCGGCGTTTCCAGCGCCATGCGCAGGCCAGGGCCGGTTTTGGCGCCCAGCAGCAACGCGCCGGAGCCCATATGGATATCGGATTCCAGGAACACGGTATGGCGTTTTTCCACCACGCCCAGCAACCAAGCCAGATTGCCGGCAATGGTGGTCGCCCCGACCCCGCCCCGCGCGCCCATCACCGCCACCACGCGCCCGCCGCGTGTGGCGTCGTCGCCGATGGATTTGCGGGTGATCAGCGGGGCGAAATGCCGGGCCACGGCCTCGCGGGTGATCGGCTTGAACAGATATTCCATCACCCCCATGCCGCGGGTAATGTGGCGGTAGAAATCCACCTCCTGAATATCGCCGACCACCAGCACGCGCACACCCGGCTCCACCACATCGGACAATTCGCCCAATGCCTGCAGCGGCTGCTCCTCACCGGCGATGTCGACGATCAGCACTTCCGGCGTCGGCAGCTTGGACATGGCGGCGATGGCGGTGCGCACCGTGCCGCGGCGCACATCCATGCCGCCGCCAGCCGCGGTGATCAGCGTATCGCGCAGAACCTGTTCGCTGACAGTGTCGCCGATAAAGGCCAGAACGGTCAGCCGGTCCGTGCGGTTGCTCATCCTGCCGGACTCGGCGAGCCCGCCCATCGCGCCCTGGGTGCTCATATCACTGCCCCTTCCGTCCTGTGCATGCCCGTCTCCTAGCCGCCGCTACTGATCGACGTGGCCGGCGAGGTCGCCTGCACCGGCGTCTGAATGCCGGTGCCGGTGCCATTCGTGGTCGCGCGCTGGACGCCGCCGACGGCGAGGATGCCGCTGCTGCCCGGCTCGCCATGGCCGCTGATCAGATCGGCCTTGTTCGCCACCTGCTGCGCCGTCGCCTCATTGGAGGCGCCGGTCATGGACCAATTACCGGGACGGTCGAACGGGTTGAACGCCCCCTGGCAACCGGCCAACGCCAGCAGCGCCAACAGACAAAACAGCGAGGCGGGTTTGGTCATGGTGGGGCGCTCCATCATTGCACCATGAAGCCGGCATTGCCGGGGATGCTGGTGCTGGCCTGATCGGTGCCATTATTGCGGAGCAAAAGAATGCGCTGCAGATCATTCGGCGGCGACCAGCCATCGTCCGGCGAAGCGATGCTGTTGGGGTTGTTGACCGGATTGACGATATAAGGTGTCACCGTGATCACCAGCTCCTGCTGCTCGCGTTGGAAGGCATTGCCGCGGAACAAGGCGCCCAGGATCGGGATCTCGGAGAGACCGGGCAGACCATTGCTGACCTGATTGGTGGTATCTTCCAGCAAGCCCGCGATCGCCATACCCTGGCCCGAACCGAGCACGACGGTGGAGGACGCGGCGGTCACCGTCAGCGAGGGCACCGAGAACACCTCCGAGCTGCCGCCGGAGCTGACCGTGGAGGCATTGGAACTGTCGATGGTGCTGATCTGCGGCGATACCTGCAGGGCGATCCGCCCATCGGAAAACACCGTCGGGATGAAGGAGAGCAACACACCATAATTCTTGAAGCTGACCGTCACCGTCGAGCTGCCGCCAGTGCCGCTGGAGGAGACCGGAATCGGAAACTGCCCGCCCACCTGGAAATTCGCCTGGGTGCCGGAGAGCGTGGTCAAAGTCGGCTCGGCCAGAATATGGGCAAGATTATCCGTGGCCAGCGCGTCGATCACGCCTTCGAAGGTGCCACCCGGGAAGGTGACGCCCACACCGCCCGCCGTGGTCGAGGCGAGCGAGCTGGCGGTCGAGGCGGTGCTGCCGGTCAGTGCGAATTTGCCGATTGAAATCGCCGAGGAGCCGACATTGCTCCAGTTGATGCCAAGCTCGCGCGTCACCTCCCGCGACATCTGGGCGATACGCACTTTCAGCTCCACCTGGATCGGCTGCGCCACGGTGAGGTCGTTGGTGACCTTGCCGCTCGGCGAAATCAGCTTGGCCTGGCTCATCACCTTGTCGGCATCCTCGGGGCTCTGCACCGTGCCGCGCACGACGATGCCGCCCTGCTCCGATTCGGCGGTGACGCCGCTGCCAGGTGCCACCACCCGGGACTGGGTTTCGATGCGCTGGCCCGCATAGCCGGACTGGTTCACCGTGACCGAATATTGCGCGATTCGATTCCCGGCGGCGTCGGTGGCGACGACATCGGTCTCGCCCGCCGTCTTGCCGAACACGAACATCGAGCCGGGGCTGGCCGGGCGCACCGAGGCGATACTGTCATCGGCGACGAACAGATTGGCGACCGGGCGCGGCAGCTTGATCAGCTTGCCCTGGCCTTTCGCCAGCGTAATGCCGCCATAATAAGCGGGCGGCACAACCTGCGCCTGTTGCGTCGCGGCGCCGCTACCGGTTGCGGTTTGCGCCAGAGCGGCCGGCGCCAGGGTGGAAAGCGCCAGCACGGACGCCGTAAACAGACCGCGCATCAGAACTTGAACTCCCCTGTCGTGCCTGAAGAAATCACATTGACCGTGGTGACGGTCTGTTGCGCCGGCTGCGCGGCGGAAAGAGCCGGCGAAACCTGACCGGCCCAGACCGGGCCGGGCGTCTGTTGCGGTGCCGACGCGCTGGTCGGGTTCGCGGCGGAATGCACGATCAACGACAATTTGCCGAGATTGACCGCGACCAGGCAGCGCGCCGCCTGCTCGGGCGTGACCTCGAGCGTCACCGTCGAGGCCGGCTGATTATTCGGGCCGCCGCTGCCATTGCTGGCGTTCTTGATCAGTTCCTGACCGGTGGCGATCACCCGGACATTGCTCAGCACCGTCTCGGCGGCGATGCTTTTGCCATCCGGCGCGCCGGAAATGCTCTGGGTCAGCAACACATCCACCTTATCGCCCGGCCAGATCAGCCCGTCAGCGCCGGTGACGTTATCGACCGCCACCGTCACCGCCCGCATACCGGGGGCGAGCACCGCGGCCAGGAAGCCGTGATCGCCAGGATGGATGACCCCGCTGTTCAGAATCACCGCGCCCTGGGCGATCGGCGATTTCACCATCGCGCCGGTCAGGGAGCTGCGATTGCTGGGGGTGTCGATCAGCGCGTCCGGCGGCACGGCGCTGATCAGCATCGAGCTGCTGGTAATGTTGCCGGGCTGGATGAGCGCGCCGCCGGAGAGCGGCCCCCCGCCACCAGCACTTGTTCGGTCGGCGGCGGGGCCGCGGCGACCGGGGCTTTATGGCCCTGGTTGAGGATTGAATATCCAAAGATAACGACAGCGGCCAGCGCGGCGATCAGAACAGCGAATATGCCGAGGCGAAAGACCATTGGCCACCTTATGTTTCAAAAAAGCGTGGCAGGATTGCCACGAGAGCGCCACCGGCAATGGCGCAGGCATAGGGAAGCGGGCCCCGGCGACGGATTCGCCACCGCTCCGTGCGCAGGGCACGCGTCAGGCGTGAGCCTTCGCGTGAAGCGGCCGGTTTTCCCACGACGAGGGATAATAAAAGGTAAAGCAGCCCAAGAACGCCGCCTAGCAGCATGACATCGGCCAGAAACATCAATTGCGAGGGCCAGCCCGGGGGCACCAGCAGCGTGGTCGCGGCCCAGAGCTTCACATCGCCGCCGCCCATCAAACCCAGCGACCAGATGCCGAACAGGGCGATAAACACCAGCAAAGCGGCCAGCAAGGCGGGGAGCAGATCATGCTCAAGCAACCGCAGCCCGAAACCGGTGAGAAGAACCAAAGCTGAAACGGAATTGGGCACCGTTCGCACAGCGACATCATGCGCCGCAGCATAGACAAGCAGAGCAAGCCCCAAGCCGAAAAAGGCGGTGATCATATCCGCCTCATGAATTTACGTCCCAGGATCGTCATCAGCTCCGCCCTTTAACGCCCCGTAAATAGGCCTTTATCCGAGTCTGCTTAAAAAAAGCGATAAGGTTAACAAAAACCCACCGAAGCAAGATCTCGGCGTGACATTTTCAACACAACCTACACCGTACAGACTCCGATTTTACCGTGCAAAATTGAAAAATTACAAGGGCTTTTAAGCTGTGTGTCACACCACAAAAAAACGGCCGACCGGGAACCCGATCGGCCGCAGCGCAGATGTGGGGGCTGAGCTTAGCTTAGAGCTCGGACGCCACGGAATTGAAGGTGTCGGAGATCTTCGTGCCCAGCTGGGACACGGCGGCGATGATCACGACCGCGATCAGCGCGGCAATCAGACCGTATTCAATGGCGGTGACAGCGCGTTTGTCGACATTGAGCTGGGCCAGCTTGGTCGTCATGGCAGCGCGAACATAGTTGATGAGCATGAACGAAAACCTTTCAAAAAGCTAATCCGAGACTAAAACCTGATAACACTGAAAGCGTCTCACGCGGAACTGCCACGCTATCAGCCCACCTTGTCATCAACCTGTCGAGGCTGTGCTTCAATACATAAAAATCAGCCGTTTCTGTCAAACGATGTTTGCGCACGAACTAAACAAAAATCCGTGAACGTGACTTTTTTGTCAAAAAAACCAAGCTAGACTGACCGTAACCCTAACGATTTGGCCATCATGTAGCACAACAACAAAATTTGTTTAATTTTTTATGACAGTCTGCTTTTATGAGACAAGCGACGTCTTCAATACGGCGTCTCCAACAGTGACAGCCCGCCTGCCGGTACGGATAGGTGATTTCTTCCCTCGTCAGAGCTCCGAGGCCACCTGATTGAACGGCACCGCGACTTCGGTGCCGATCCGCGTTAACCCCCCGACTATAGCCAAGATGATGATCAATGCGATCACGCCATATTCCACGGACGTAACAGCTCGGCGATCGCGCAGAAAAACCGCCAGCCTGAAGACCATATTTTGACCTAAGCCCCTCAACATCATCAGTTCATTCACCCTAGGGCTGGCACAAAAAAACATTAACGGCCGGCCCGCCAGACCATCTCGACGCTAGCGTAGTTACGGGTCATTTTGATAGCTATGTCACGTAAAATTGTAGTGAATCGTCGGGTTGGCCCGGATTTTGGCAGTTTCGCGGCGGCATGATATGAGGCGGGCGCCGCGCCCCCGTTGGCTAATTGGATAAGCTCCGATCCTTCTAAGTTCGTTTATGCAGGTTCGAGTCCTGCCGGGGGCGCCAGATTTTCAAAACCCCACATCACACTATCGGCGTGCGACCAGCACCCCGATGAAATCAAATATCTTGTTGCGCCATAACCGGTCAGTTGTTTCATAAATGTTCAGCCCGTTTGTCTCCATGAGTGATGTTGCCTGACGCTTAACATTACCCTTCAAAAGTTTCGAAACTGATACATCTAACGGATGCAAAATCACCCACCGCCCAAGCCGGGCCAAAGGCATATATACTGTATGATCGTGACGGGCTGTTTATGCGGGGCGGGAGCTCGGGCCACCGGATCTGGAGGCATCTGCTGCGCCTCGGCAAGCGCCAAAGCACGATAATACGCGGCGATTATCCTTACATGACCTTGCGCCAGGGGGAAATCCGATTCGCCGCCTGGAAGGAGAGGCGCCGCTCTGGATCATCCCCGGACACCGGATGAGAGGATTCGCCTGGCCAATCAGCCGGCACGAAACCCTCGCCGCCGCGGAACGAAACAGATCGGCAAGCCTTATGAACGACACACCTTCCTTTCCGAAACTCAGGACGCATAGCCGCCTGCAACAGCTGCATCACGGGGGGGGGCATCGCCGGCGCGCAACTGCGCAGCCTCCCGCAATCACCGCCTTGTTCAGAGGCTCCTTAGGCCAGCCACCCTAGGTTCTGTCTGCATTCATCGTAGCCAGATCATGGCGCAAGCGAGATGCACGAACCCCATGAAGGCTTTGATGGTTTTCTCGCATCGGAGTGCGATCCTTCGGAAGCGTTTGAGTTTGTTGAAGAAGCACTCGAGCTGATGGCGTTCCTTGTAGAGCCTCCAATCGATTGGCGGGATGATGGCGCGGCTGGGATTAGGCTTGATCTGGGCGGTTGCGCCGAGATCATTGGCAATGAAGGCGCGTAGCGGGTCGGCGTCGTAAGCGGCATCGGCGATGACGTGGCCGACGCCCTGCAAGCCCTTCAGGAGGGTTTGCGCCTGCGGGCAATCGCCATGATGTCCCGGCGTCGGATGGATGCGCAGCGGCAAGCCGAGCGCGTCGACGGCGGCGTGCAGCTTGGTTGTCAGCCCCCCGCGTGAACGGCCGATAGCGGCAATTTCAGCCCCCCTTTTGCCCCTGCCGCATCGGCATGGACTTTCGAGATGGTGCTATCAATCAGGACGTATTCAAAATCCGGCGTGTCGGCCAGAGCATGGAAAAGCGTCTTCCATACGCCAGCATGAGACCAGCGCCGGAAACGCGCATGCACCGCCGTCCATTTGCCAAATACCTCCGGCAAATCCCGCCACCGCGCCGCATTACCAGCCATCCAAAGGATCGCATCAACAAACAGCCGGTTGTCGACCCCGCTCCGCCCAGGCGTGCCAACACGCCCAGGAAGATGCCCCTCAATCCGGCTCCATTGCTCGTCCGTCAGTGTTCGTCTGCTCAAGGCTTCAAGCCTTGAATCAGAACTCTAAAACAAAGGGAATCCATGAATGCAGACAGGACCTAATGGACACCATTCCGCCTTCTCCCAAGGCCAGGATCGGGTTATCCTGCGCGCAAACAAGGTCGGATGGGCAGCTTAAATGGGAAATGTCGGCTGATCACAAGATGGAGCTGCGTTGGCATATGTCTGGTAGGTTGGATCACGAGTTTAACGCATTGCTGGCCTCCTGCACGGAGCATCCCGAATCAGGCATTTTGCTGCGGGCCTTGCTGTCCCTGGCGACCCAGACGGGAAAACTTTTCGAGGCCGCGGCTTTTATTTCGACACTTGATCCCGCCGCGATGACCGACGAAACACTGTGCCGGGAGATCAGGGCGTTTCTTCTGGAAGTCGGCGAACCTGACCAAGCGGCTCGTTGGACACAGCAGCCTGTGCTGGTGCAGCTAAACGAACATCGCCCAGTTTCGGTGCCGCCAGCCCTGCAGGCCGCGCCGATGACCTTCGCCGATGTAGGCGGGTTGGAGGAGGTGAAGCGCCAGATCCATCGCCGCATGATCGCACCGCGTGAGAAGCCAAAATTGTTCGAGCGCTTCGGCCGGCGTGCCGGAGGTGGCATTCTCCTGTACGGCCCGCCCGGCTGCGGCAAGACGCTGCTGGCTCGCGCCGCCGCCGGTGAGGCGCATACCAGTTTCATCGAGGTCGGCATTGCGGAGATATTGGACTGCTATAGCGGCCAGGCAGAAAAAAAGCTCGTCGCCGCATTCACCGAGGCACGGCAGCGCAAGCCCGCCATTCTGTTTTTTGATGAGATTGAGGCCCTGGCGGCGCGGCGCAAATCCGGCTCTGAAACCTCACTGGTCTCTACCTTTCTGAGCACGTTTGACGGGCTTGATAGCCGCAATGACGGCATTCTGGTGCTTGCCGCCACCAATGTGCCGTGGGCAGTGGACAGCGCCTTCCGGCGCCCAGGGCGGTTCGACCGTGTCATCTTCGTGCCGCCGCCGGACCAGGCGGCGCGGCTGGCCATATTGCGCCGGCTGCTGCTCAACCGCCCGATTGCGCCGGGGCTGGATATTGCGCGCTATGCCACGCTGACCAGCGGCTATTCGGGCGCCGATCTCACCAACCTCGTTGAAACCGCGATCGATCTTGCCATCGAGCAGGAGATGCAGGGGCGAGAGAGCACGCAGATTTCGCGTCTGCACATGGACGCGGCCCTGGAGGAAACCCGCCCGACGACATTGGAATGGCTCTCCACCGCGCGCAATTACGCGAAATACGCGCCTGAGCCCGGATTATATGGAGATCTGCTGGCATTTCTCGAGAAGCACCAGAAGTGACGGATACTCAGCTGCAAACCGCGCTCAAGCAGGGCGAGGCCGCTTGGCGGGCGGGCAATCTGGCAGGGGCTTTGCAGCATTATGAGAGGGCAATCCACCTCGCCCCGGGCGCGGCCGAAGCCTATCTGCACGCGGGCAATCTGCACTATGGCTTCGGCCGTTATAAGCAGGCACTGGCCTTGCTGGAGACCGGGCTGGGATTGCCCTGCGACGAGACCGAGCGCGCCTATGGCTTGCGTGTGCGGGCGCTCACGCTGCTGCAATTGCGGCGCAAGCGAGCGGCTCTGATCGCCGCGCAAGAGGCCATCGCCCTCGCGCCGGCGTCCGCGGAGACTCACATTGTTCTGAGCACCGTCCTGCGCGCACTTGGTCGCTTTAAACCCGCCGAGGCGGCGCTGGCGCAGGCGCAACGCCTGGCCCCGGATTCAGCATCGGTCTGGGCGGGTTATGCGCGGCTGCATAAGGTGCAGCGCCACTTTAAACAGGCGAAAGGCTTCGCCGACCGCGCCTTACGCTGCGCCCCCGAAGCCCCGGAACTGATGTTATTGAAGGGGCAGATAGCATTCCGGCTGAACGATATCGCGACAGCACGGGACATGGCGCTCTGGGCTTTATCCCGCAATGCGACGGATCTGGAGGCGCTGGGGCTTCTGGCAATGGTGAGGTCCTGGCAGAGTTGGTTCACCCGGCCATTCTGGTGGTTCAGCACATTACCCAATCGGCTGCCCAAAGGGGCGTTCATGTTCATCATGCTTGCGCTGGGTGGTGCGGCCGCGTTGGTGCAACTATTTCTGCCGGCTTGGCTGCTGCAGGATATGCCCGCTGAAAGCACGCTTAACCAGGCGGTGATGGAAGGAATCCTTGGATATGGGCTGCTCTGCGCCGCGCATGTAAGCTGGTTGATCTGGCGCGACCGCCGACAGGTGAAGTTGAAAAATTACTAGCCACAAACAACGGGCAGATTTTCCGAGGGGGAGAAAATCAAGGGCAATTTGCGAAAGCGCGGTAAAAGGCGCGCTTACCAAGCCACCGCGTCAGTGGCCGGAATCAAGTTGGAATGCATGGCCGACTGCGTCGACCCCCGCATCATGGCTCCTGATGCGCCTCGACCTAAGGGTAAACCTGCATATTGTCCGCATCCTGCATATCTCGAACAAATACACCGAACGCCTGGCCCTGTTCCCATGAACCGGGCCCCGCCGGAATCACACCGGCCGGTGCCGATGTCAGGCATTGCCCCGCGACCCGTTTGACAAGAACTTTTATCGTTATAATAATGAAGTAACATCGTTTTGAGGGGAGATCATCAAATCAACGGCATCTCCCTCAAGGGCGGGCGTCGCGCGGCGAGCGCATCTGCCCATTGCCGACGCGATGCCAGCCTGATTCCGATATCTATTAACCATTTTTCAAAAGAGCATGGGTATGTTGAAAATTCGTGGTGCCCTCCTGGCCATGGCGGCGCTGTCCGCAATGGCATTCGCGGCGAAAAACGCGGAAGCGAAAGTGTATTCTCTGCCGTCCAGCAACCCCGTCGCGACGATCGACCTGCCCGACAGCTGGAAGCCCGACACGTTCGATGGCGGCGTTGAAATGACCTCGCCCGATGGCGGCCTTTATTTTTCCGCTGAATCCGTCACCGGCAAGGAGTTGAGCAGCACCATTGCCGACACGCTGAAGACGCTGGAAGGCCAAGGGCTCCAAATTGACCCGAGCAGCAAGCAGGAGAATGATTTCGAAAATAATGGCGTGAAATTCCATGATTTCTCCTACAAGGCCACCGATAAGGACGGCCCGACCAATTTCGAACTGATCATAATCGACACCGACCAGCCCGGAACCTACGTCATGCTGACCTATTGGGGCTCCGACGCGGCGGACAAGGCCAATGACGATGCGATGACGAAGGTCATGCAGAGCATCCAGCTCACCAAGTAATCCCGCGACAGCGGCGCCAAATGCGGCGTTTCGCCCCGACCGTGATCGCGGTCGGGGTTTTCCTTCAATGCCCTGCGGCGTCTCTTGAGCCGGCCGCGGGTCAGCCCTGGCCCGGCGCCTGCCAACCCAGCCCCAGGCTCTTTTGCAACGCGATGTAATCCTCGGTGGTTCGCGCCTGGGCCTGGATGAAACTGTCCCGCGCGCTGTCCAGATCACGCTGCGCGCTCAGCATTTGCAGGTGCGAGATGGTGCCTTGCGCGGCACGCTGCAGGGCAAATCCCGCGCTGCGTTGCGCCAGCCCGTAAGCCTGTGCCAGCGCCTGCAAATTCTGCCGTTGCGCGCCGTAACGGGCCAGCGAATCCTCGGCATCCTGCAAGGCATTCAGCACCGTGCTCTGGTACTTCGCCACCGCCTCATCGCGCCCCGCCCGGGCCTGGGAGACGGCGGCTTCAGTGCGCCCGAAATCGAACGGCGTCCAGGAGATCATCGGCGCGGCGAGGACGGAAAAGGCATTGCCGTTAAAAAGCTGCGAGATGTTGGTTGAGGAAAACCCGATATCGCCGAGCAGCGTCACCTTCGGGAAATAATCCGCCAGATGCTGGCCGATGGCGGCATTCCGCGCGGCGATGTTGCGCTCCGCCGCGCGTATGTCCGGGCGCTGGCGCAACAGCAAGGCCGGGTTGCCCACCGCGACTTGCGCCGGCGGCATCGGCATTGTTGTCGGCGCGGCCAGCGCCGCATCCAAGGCCCCCGGGAGCTGGCCGGTGAGGATGGCGAGCTGGTCCAGCTGCACGGAGATCTCCGCCCGCAGCGGCGCCAGATTGGCCTGGTCCTGCTGCACCTGCTGGGCCAGCTGCACCAGATCATCCTGCGAAACCGTGCCGGCCGCGGCGCGTTGGCGCTCCAGCGCCAGCATTTGCTGGTGCAGCCCGAGGCTGGCCTCGGCCAAAGCCGCACGTTGCTGGTCGGCGCGCAGATCCACATAGGCGCGGGCGACATTGGCGGTCAGGCTCACCTGCGCATCCGCGAGATCGGCGATGCGCGCCTGAGCCTGTGCCGCCGCCCCTTCCGCGGTGCGCCGCTTCGCCCCGAACAGATCCAGCTCCCAGCTCGCATCGAAGCCGGTGCTGTAAAAATTCAAATCCTGAGTGCCACTACCTGAGGCACCGCCGACCAGGCCGTTGAGCAGACCATCGCCGCTATGGCTGTGCAGATAGACGCCGCTGGCCCCGGTGGTGGGCAAAAGCTGTGCCTGGTCCGCATGCAGCTGGGCGCGGGATTCGCGCAGGCGCGCGCGCGCCGCCGCCAAGTCGGGGCTGGCGGCCAGGGCCTGCGCCTCCAGCTGGTTCAGCTCGGCATCCTGCAGCGCCAGCCACCATTGCGCCAGAGGCGGGCTGGGGACAGCGCCGGCATCCGCCGCACGGACAAAATTTTGGCCCTGCGGCAGCATCTTTGGCGGGCCTTTATAATTCGGCCCCAGCATGCAGCCTGACAGCAGCAGGCAGGCCAGAGAGAGGCGGGCGGTTCCGCGCATCTCAATGCCCTCCCTGCGCGGGGCGCGCCCGGCGCGGCGGCGGGCGCAGCAAGGCCACCAGCGGAATAATGCCCAGCAGCAGGGCGCCGGAGAGATAGAAGCAATCGGAATAGGTCATCACCAGAGCCTGAATATGAATCTGCGCCGCCAACTGGCTCAGCGCCTGCATCCGTGCATAGGCGGCATCGGTGCCGTTCTGCATGAAGCTCGCCGCCATCCCCGCCACCCGACTCTGCACCAAGGGCGAATTCGCATCCAGGCTGGCGCGGATGGTGTCGGCGTGAAACTCCGTGCGCCGGTCGATGAATATGCCGAGAATGGCAATGCCGGAGGAGCCGCCGAGATTGCGCGCCATGCTGTAGAGCCCGGCCGCATCCGCCGCGAATTCGCGCCCCACCGCCCCCACCGAGGCCTGGTTCAGCGGCATCATCGCCATCAGCATGCCCGTACCTGTGAGCAACTGCGAGGCGACGAAAGCGCTGCCATTTTCCTGCGAGGTGAGGCCGATATTCAGCATGCAGGCGCCACCGAAACAGAGCAGCCCGATTGTCACCATGATCCGCAGATCCACCCGTCCCAGCAGCCGCGGCAAGATCGGCATCAGCAGAAACGCCGGAATGCCGGAGAGCACCAGCACCCGTCCCGACTGCTCGGCATTATAGCCGGCGATATTGGCGAGGAATTGCGGCAGCAGATAGGTGAGCCCGTACAGCCCGGAACCGACCGCGACCACCATGATGATGACGCTGGCATAAGAGCGGTTGAGCAGCAGACGCAATTTCACCACCGGGTCCGCCACGGTGAGCTGGGCGATCATCAGCGTCACGAAGCCGAGAATAGTGGTCGCGGTGAGCCAGCAGATCAGGTTGGAGTCGAACCAGCGGTCCCGCTGGCCCTCTTCCAGCACCACGGTGAGCGAGCTGAGGAAGAGTGTCAGCCCGAAAATGCCGGCCCAGTCGGCGCGCGCCAGCAATTCCGGCCGGGCGGGTTCATGTTTCAGCCCGAGCAGCAGCAGCGTGACGAGTGCCACCGTCACCGGCATGTTGAGGAAGAAGCACCAGCGCCAGCTTACCGTCTCGGTCAGCCAGCCGCCCAGCACCGGCCCGACCAGCGGGCCCATGATCACGATCAGCCCGAACAGGCTCATCCCCAAAGGCTGCTGGCTCTCCGGCAGGCGGGTGCGCACGATGGTCTGCGCGGTGGGGATCAGCGCCCCGCCGAAAAACCCCTGCCCTACCCGGCCCAGGATCAGCATGGTCAGGCCCGAGGAGAGACCGCACAAAGCCGAGAACAGGCTAAACAGCACCACGCTGCCCAGCAGCAGGCTGCGCAGCCCGAGCAGCCTTGTGAGCCAGGCGGTGAGCGGGATGATGACGATCTCGGAGACCAGATAGCCGGTGGACATCCAGGTGCCCTCGGTCCCGGTGGCGCCGATCTCACCCTGGATGGTCGGCAGCGCAGAGTTCACGATGGAGGTATCCAGCGTCGCCAACAGCGCCCCCAGCGCCCCGGCCAGCACCGCTAGCCAGTCGGTCATGCTCGCCTTGGTCTGTGAATGGTCGGGCGCCATCAGCCGGCGCCCTGGGCGGCGCCTTTGGCGTGGGTATCCACCGTTACCGTGACGGAGAGTCCCGGCACCAGCCGCGCCAGCGTCGCCGCATCAGCCTGCAGACGCAGCCGCACCGGCACGCGCTGGACAATCTTGGTGAAATTCCCGGTGGCATTCTCAGGCGGCAGCAGCGCGAATTGCGCCCCGGTGCCCGGCGAGAAACTCTGCACCACCGCATCCAGCTTGCGCCCATCCAGCGCATCCACCGCCACCGTCGCGTGTTGGCCGATGCGCATATGGGCGAGCTGGGTTTCCTGGAAATTCGCGGTCACATAGATATTCTGTACCGGCACCAGGGTGAGCAGCCTGGTGCCGGGCTGCACGAACTGGCCGACTTGCACGGTCTTGTCTCCCACCACGCCGGAAATGCCGGCGCGGATCTCGGTATGGTCGATATCGAGCTGAGCGCTGGCCAGGGCCGCCTGCGCCGCCTGCGCCTGCGCCCGCGCCTGGCCGATCTTCTCCCGCGCGGTTTCAAGCTGCGCCTGGGCGGCACGCACCCCGGCCGCATCCGCCCGCACCGCCGCATCCGCCTGGTCGCGCTGGCTGACCAGCCGCGCATAGGTCTGCGGCGCTTCCGCCCCGCTCTGCGCCAGGCTGTGATAACGCGCCACCTGCCCGGCGGCGTAATGCTGGTTCGCCTCATCCCCGGCCAGCTTGGCCTGGGCCTGGGCCAGATCCGCCTGAAGCTGGATCAGCTGCCCTTCGGCGATGCTCACATCCATTTGCCGCGCCTGGGCGGTGGCTTGCTGCTGGGCGAGGCTGGCCTGGTAATTCGCCGGGTCGATCTTCACCAGCAGTTGCCCCTGTTTCACCTGCTGATTGTCGTGCACCAGCACCTGGGCGACATAGCCGGAGACACGCGGCGCCATCGCCACCTGATCGGCGTTCAGATAGGCATCGTCCGTGCTGACATAGAAGCGCGCCACCAGCAGCCAATACAGCCCCCAGATGCACAGGATCAGCAGCAGCAGGAACAGCACCGCCCAGGTGAGCGGGCGCTTGAGCAAAGGCGTTTTCGCGGGCGCGGCGGGTGCGGCCGCCGCGGGCGCTGAAGATGAAGCTGACAAGGAACGACTTTCAATGTATGCCGGATGCTACAAATGTAACCTGGCGCAAATGTATGTCAACTGGCACAAATCTAACCCATCCCGTGGATGAGGCCCAGAAGCAGGATGGCCCCCGCCGCAGCCCGAAAGGCGGCGGCTATGCGCGCGGCGAGGAAAAGCGGCTGCGGATCATCGAAGCGGCTTTGCGCCGCTTCGGCGAGGACGGATATGAAGGCACCTCCACCCGGCAGATCGCCCAGGAAGCCGGGGTGAACCCGCCGGCTCTGCAATATTATTTTGACAGCAAGGAAGGGCTTTACGCCGCCTGCCTCGCCTATATCCGCGCGCATTTCGCCGCGGCCCTGGAGGATGTGTTCGCCCGGGCCAAAGCGCTGCAGCCAAGCGATCGCGACGCGGCGACCGAGATTTTCGGCGACACGCTGGCGGTGATGGCGGAATTTCTGTTCGAGACCTCGGAGGTGAAAGGCTGGCGCCTCTTCGCCGCGCGGATCAAGGCCAAGGACGGGTGCGGCCCGTATCAATCAGAGGATAAGCAGCGCTTCACAAGCCGGTTGTTCGGCCATCTCTTCGCCCTGGCGGGGATCGCCACCGGCCAGGCGCCGGAGGAGATCAACACCAGGCTGCGCGCCTTCGCGGCGATGGGCATGCTGATCGTCCTGCATCATAATCGCGACGATCTGTTCCCCTGGCTTGGCTGGCAGGAGCTGCGCGGCGCGGCGCTGGAGGATTTCAAAGCGATGCTGCGCCGGCAGGCCCGCGTTAGCCTGAGCGCGCTGATCTAGAGCCTCAAGCTTGGTTTAGACACTCACGAGGCGGCAAGCTGTCCGCCTTTGTAATTTATCCGCCCATAATCAGACGTCGCGCCTCACCCTACATCTCCTCCTCGGCACCCTGAACAAACCGCTTAATGGAGGACAAGATGAGCTATACGAATCAAAACCGACCGGTCACCGATGGCGCGCTTGAAACAATGTCGCTGATTGCGGCAAGCAAAGTGAATTTCACAAATGTCTACGGCGTCGATGGCGAGAAAATCGGCTCGATCTATGATGTGATGATCGACAAGATGTCCGGCCGTGTCGCCTATGCGGTTCTGTCCTTCGGCGGGTTTCTGGGCATTGGCGAGAAATATCACCCTCTGCCCTGGAATCAGCTGAAATATAGCGAGCAGCATGGCGGCTATATCATCAATCTCAGCCGCGATGTTCTTGAAGGCGCTCCCGCTTATGCGGAAGCTGATCTGCCTGACTGGTCCCAGCCAGGTTACCGCGGCCAGATCGATGATTATTACGGCCGTCACCGGCCTCTCGTCTGACAGATTCGAATTTCTGGCGACCCAATCTGGCATCATCCAGATGACGGATTGAAAATTTTCGCGAAGTTTCCGTTGACGAGGTGTGATGTCCGGGGAGATGGGAGATTTCAAAATCTCCCATCTTTTTTCGGGTTGTTTGGGAAAATATCGCGGCAGGACCAGCATCGGACGCAGATGGTCCGCGAGAGACCAGCAGGCGCGGCCCGACGCCGCCCGGCGGCGATCAGATGCCCAGGCTACATCGACCAGCCGCCATCGATGATCTGCGCCGTGCCGGTGGTGAAGCCGGCCTCGTCGCTGCCGAGATAGACAGCCAAGGCGGCGATCTCCTCGGCGGTGGCCAAACGCCCCATCGGCTGGCGCGCGATGAAATCGCGCCGGATCTGCTCGGCCTCACGCGCCTGCGCTTTGGCCTGGGCCGCGATCCGCTCATCCAGCGAGGGCGATTGCACCGTGCCCGGGCAGATCGCGTTACAGCGTATCCCCTGCCCGATATAATCCGCCGCGACAGATTTCGTCAGCCCGATCACCGCCGCCTTGGTGACGCTGTAGGCGCAGCGATTCGGCACCGCCTTCAGGCTGGACGCAACCGAGGCCATATTGATGATGGCCCCGCCGCCCGCCGCCAACATGCCTGGGAGCACCGCGCGGATGGTGTGAAACATCGAGGTGACATTGAGCGACCAGGAAAATGCCCAGGATTTTTCTTCGGTTTCCAGGATGCTGCCGGCATCGACATAGCCCGCGCAGTTGAACAGGATGTCGAAGGGGCCATGTTCGGCCACCAGCGCCTGGATCGCGGCGGCGTCCGTCACGTCCAATGTCGCGGTCCGCAGCCCGGAAAGTTGTTTGAGCGCGGCTTCGTTGATGTCGGTGGCGAGCACATCGGCGCCCTCCGCGGCAAAGGCGAGTGCCGTGGCACGCCCTATGCCCTGCCCCGCCGCCGTGATGAGAGCGGTCTTGCCTTTCAGCCTCATGGTTCATCCTCTTTTATGTTCATGGACGCTCGAAAGCGGTCATGATCGACCGCGCGCGAGATCGCGTCAAATATCGATAATGCCATGATCGATTATCAAATAAGCATCGCGGCCCGGCGGTTATGATATATTTTTTGGTATCAAAATGGCGAAAAATGCCATTTGACAATTATCGAACCTCCGCTCTACCACTCACCACAAGCCGTTCCGGGCCAACCGGCGCGCATATCGACCAGCATCGTGAAATCGCTGGCAAGGAGTGAAACCATGCCGTATCCGGCCCAGCGCCGCATTGTGTTGAGCGCCGCACGGTGACAGAAAAGAGTGACAGGCTCGTGCTGGCCGATTGGGGCACCAGCAATCTGCGCCTCTGGGTGCTGGATGCTGCGGGTCAGGTCTGCGCCCACGTCGCCAGCCCCGATGGCGCGGATGGCCTGAAGCCAACGGATTATGCGCCGCTGCTGCGGGCGCGGCTGCACGCCATGGGACTCGCCGAGAGTAAGGCGCTGCCGGTGATTGTCTGCGGCATGGCGGGCGCCTGGCGCGGCTGGCGCGAGGCCGGTTATGTAGCCGCCCCCGCCTTCCCCTCCGCCTGTCTGCATGCCGCCAGCGCCTTCACCGAGGCCGGGCTGCATGTGCGCATCCTGCCTGGCCTGGCCTGCGAGGATGCGGCCCGGCCGGATGTGATGCGCGGCGAGGAGACGCAGCTGCTCGGCTTCCTCGCCAGCGAACCGGCATTTTCCGGCCTGCTCTGCCTGCCGGGCACGCACAATAAATGGGTGCAACTGCAGGCGGGGCGGGTGATGCGGTTTCATACCGCGATGACCGGCGAATTATTCGCCCTGCTCGCCCGCCACTCGGTCCTGCGCCATGTCATCGGCGACGCGGCGGGGTTTGCGCCGGACCATCCGGCGTTCGCCGCCGGGGTGGAGGCGGCGCTGGCGGACCCGGCGCGCTGGCCGCTGGCCTTGTTTGCGATCCGCGCCGCCGGCTTGCTGGCCGGGGAAAAAGGCGCCGCGGCGGCGGCACGGCTCTCGGGCCTGTTGATCGGCGCGGAGCTGGCCGCGGCGCTGGATGGCGAAGCGGCGCAAGAGCTGGTGCTGCTGGCTTCCGGCAAGCTGGCGCCGCTTTATGCCCAGGCCATCGCCCGAACCAAGCGCGCCTGCCGCCAGCTGGACGCCGAACCGCTGACCCTGGCCGGGCTGGAACAGGCGGCACGCCACCTCTTTCCTGCATTTTTCCAAGGCTGACCCATGCAAGATTTTCAATTGCAAGACATTCACGCCGCCGCGCCCTTCCCCTCTCTCAAACGCGGGCTCGTGGCGATTTTACGCGGCCTGACACCTGAGGAGGCCGAACCGATCGGCACGGTCTTGGCCGAGGCCGGGTTCGAGGCGATCGAGGTGCCACTGAACTCGCCCCAGCCGCTGCGTTCAGTTGAGATCCTGGCGCGGGCATTCGGCGACCGCCTCCTGATCGGCGCCGGCACAGTCCTCTCCGCTCGCGCGGTGGAAGATGTCGCCAGCGCCGGCGGGCGGCTGATCGTGTCACCGAATGTCGAGGCCGAGGTGCTCGTGGAGGCCGCAAGGCGGGGGCTGGTGAGCATGCCCGGCGTGTTCACCCCCACGGAGGCGTTGGCGGCGCTGCGCTACGGGGCCTCCGCGTTGAAATTCTTCCCCGCCAATGTGCTGGGCGCGGCGGGGCTGGGCGCCATCCGCGCCATTCTGCCGCCCGGCACGCTCACCGGCGCCGTTGGCGGGGTGGCGGAGCCGGATTTTCCCGCCTTCTGGCAGGCCGGGGTGCGTGTATTCGGCCTCGGCACCAGCCTCTACCGGCCCGGCGACCATCCGGACGAGGTCGCCAAGCGCGCCCGGCGCGTTATCGCGGCCTACGACGCCCTGCCCGCCGGCCGGTCATAATCAGCATATACGGCACAACCCATGCGTGATAATGATCCGGCCATAATCAACCACGGCAAAGGGAGTTTGAAGCGCTCATGCGACGCATCTGGCGCCATCGGCCGGGCCTGGGCTGAGCGTATGCCGCACGGTCTCGCACCAGACTGGTTCCTGCGCTCGCGCCTGAAGCTGCGGCATCTGCAATTGCTGCTGGCGATCGACGAGCAGCGCAATCTGCACCGCGCCGCCGAACATATGAACATCGCCCAGCCCGCCGCCTCGAAATTGCTGGCGGAGGTCGAGGCGATTTTCGGCCAGCCTTTGTTCGAGCGGCATCCGCGCGGCCTGCTGCCGACGGTGCAGGGCGAGATCCTGATCCGCAATGGCGGCATGGCGCTGCGCACCCTGACCCAGGCGGCGATGGAGATGAACGCCTTCACCAAGGGCCAGACCGGCATGGTCTGCATCGGCACGGTGATGGCGCCGATGATCGAGCTGCTGGTCGATGCGATCGAGGAGGTGCGTGGCCATCATCCTGGGCTGCAAATCACCGTCGAGCACAATATCAGCGACGTGCTGGCGACAAAGCTGCTGGATGGCGAGATCGATTTCGCCCTGGCGCGCATCCCCGGCGACATGGACCCGAAGCAATTCGCCTACCAGGAATTATGGGGCGAGGAGCTGCATCTGCTCTGTCGGGAGACACACCCTCTGGCCGGCCGCAAGAATGTCAGCCTCGCCGAGCTGGCGGAATTTCCCTTTGTGCTGCAGCCGCGCGGGGCGCCGCTGCGCCAGAAGGTCGAACAGCTCTTCCTCGCCGCCGGCGTGGCGATGCCACGCTCCATCGTCAATTCCACCTCGGCGGTGATGTCGCTGATCATGGTCAACCAGTCCGATGCAATCACCTCGCTGGAATGGAATGTCGCGAAGCTGATGTCCGATATGAGCCGGCTGCGGATATTGGAATTTCCCGAGCGCGTGTTCCTGCAGCCTTATGGTGTGCTGCGCCTGGCGGAGCGGCCGCTCTCGCCAGGGGCGCGGGTGATGCATGATGCGATCCTGGGGCTGGCGGCCCGCCGTTACCCTGAGAAATTCCGCGCTACGGGCTGAACGATATTCAAAACATTATCGAACGCCCGCATTTTCGCATTTGACCGCTATTCTGCCCATGCCCTACCCAAAATCGCGCGTCGCGGCGAATCCCGGCGCCGCGCGGCGCCTGCCGCAAAGCCAGTCCAAGGAGAAAAAATGACAAAGATCCTAACCGCCTCCTACCCCAGCCTGAAGGACCGCGTGGTTTTCATCACCGGTGGCGGCACCGGCATCGGCGCCTCGCTGACCGCGGGCTTTGCCGCGCAGGGCGCCAAGGTGGCGTTCATCGACATCGCCGAAGAGCCCAGCCGCGCTTTGGCCGCGCGCCTTGGCACGGAGACCGGGCACACGCCACTCTTCATCCCTTGCGACATTCGCGACATCGCTTCCCTGCGCGCCAGCATCGCCCAGGCGCAGCAGGAGCTTGGCGATATCGACGTGCTGGTCAACAACGCCGCCAATGACCAGCGCCACAAAATCGAAGAGGTGACGCCGGAATTTTGGGATGAGCGGATGGCGGTGAATCTGCGCCCGCAATTCTTCGCCGCCCAGGCCGTGGCGCCGCGGATGCAGGCGCGCCAATCCGGCAGCATCATCAATTTCGGCTCCTCCTCCTGGAAAAAGGGCCAGGGCGGCATGCCGGCCTACACGGCGGCGAAGGCGGCGATCCATGGCCTCACCCGCGGCCTGGCGCGCGATCTCGGGCCCTCGCATGTGCGCGTCAACACCATCGTCCCGGGCTGGATCATCACCGAGCGCCAGCTGCAGCTCTGGCTGACGCCGGAGGCCGATGCCGAGCGCGCCCGCCAGCAATGCCTGCCGGAACGGGTGATGCCCGACCATGTCACCGCCATGGCGTTGTTCCTCGCCGCCGATGACAGCGCCGCCTGCACCGCCCAGGAATTCACGGTCGATGGCGGCTGGATCTGAGCCGCGCCTCTGCGGCGAAGCCGGCGCCTTGCTGGGTGAAGGCCCGGTCTGGCATCAGCGCGAGCAGGCGCTCTATTGGGTGGATATCAAAGGCCGGCGGCTGCATCGCCATCGCCCGTCGGACGGCACCTCCCAGCACTGGGAGATGCATGACCGGCTGGCCTGGCTGTTGCCGCGTAGGGACGGTGGTTTCGTCGCCGGTTTTCCGCACGAGATCGGCATTTTGCAGATCGAGCCGCAGCCGCATTTCACCCCGCGCCTCCGCGTGGAGGAGGAATGGCCGGGCAACAGGCTCAACGATGCGAAAACCGACCATGATGGCAGCCTGTGGTTCGGCAGCATGGATGATGGCGAGGCCAATGCCAGCGGCGGCTTCTACCATCTGCGTCCGGATTTTTCCGCCAGCTTGGTCGATCGCGGCTACACCATCGCCAACGGCCCGGCGATCGCGCCAGACGGCAGCTGCATCTATCACACGGATTCAGCCGCGCGCACGATCTATCGCTACGCCCGCCAAACGGATGGCACGCTGGCGCCGCGCCAGCCTTTCATCCGCTTCACCGAAGCGGATGGCTATCCGGATGGCATGACGCTGGACGCACAAGGCGGGCTGTGGGTGGCGCATTGGGGCGGCGCACGCGTCAGCCGCTTCACCCCGGATGGCCGGCTGGACCGCGCCATCGCCTTGCCGGTTTCCCAAGTTACCAGCTGCTGCTTCGGCGGTGAGCGGCTGGAGACGCTTTACGTGACCACCGCCGCGATTGGGCTGAACCCCGCGCAGCGCGCCCGCGAACCCATGGCGGGTGGCTTGTTCGCGCTGCAGCCGGGGCTTGCCGGCCTGCCTTGCCCGGATTTCGCCGGCTGATCGCCGGCGAAACCGATAATAAATAAGATATCAAATGCCCGCTATTAAGCATTTGACTGCTATCGCTCAACGCCTAAAATATTTTTCATTCCGTAAGCAACAATAACCTCCGAGGAACCAACCAAAATGGACGACACTGAAAAATCCAAAGGTTTGCTCAATCTGAAGCGGCGCATGATGGTGCAAGGCGGCCCTGCCTTGCTGGCCGCGGCGGCCGGCATGGCGGCGATGTCGAAGACCGCCCAGGCGGCGGAATCTGGTCCCCTGCCCAAGCATAAGCGCTGGAAGCTGGTGTTCGTGAATCACGTCACCACCAACCCGTTCTTCGTGCCGACGCAATATGGCATCCAGGATGCGTGCGCCTATTTCGGTTGCGATTACCAATGGACCGGCTCGGAGACCGCCGTGGTCGGCGAGATGGTGAATGCGATGAACGCCGCCATCGCCGGCAAGGCCGACGCCATCGCCGTCGCCATCGTCGACCCCAAGGCCTTCAACGGCCCGACCGACGCCGCCTTGCAGGCCGGCATTCCGGTATTTTCCTACAATGCCGACGCGCCGGCCAACAGCGACAATAAGCGTCTCGCTTATATCGGGCAGGATCTCTACAAATCCGGCTTTCAGATGGGCCAGAAGATTGTCGATCTCGTCGGCAGCGGCCATGTCGGGCTGTTCATCGCCACCCCCGGCCAGCTGAACATCCAGCCGCGGATCGACGGCGCGGCGGCGGCGATCAAGGCCTCCGGCAAGCCGATCACCTACGAGGAAATCGCCACCGGCGCCACCATCGATGAAGAACTGCCCAAGATCAAAGCCTATTATCTCGGGCATCAGGACGTGAAGGGCATGTTCGCGGTGGATGCGGGCTCGACCCAATCCATCGGCCAGGTGATGCAGGAATTCAATCTGGACAAGAAGGGCGTGCATGGCGGCGGGTTCGATCTCGTGCCCCGCACACTGGAAGCCATCCATGCCGGCGTGCTGGATTTCACCATCGACCAGCAGCCTTACCTGCAGGGCTTCTACACGGTGATGGAGATGGTCATGTATCTCGCCTCCGGCGGCCTGGTTGGCCCGGCGGATATCAATACCGGCCTGAAATTCGTCACCAAGGACAATGTCGGCCCCTACCTGAACACCTCCACCCGCTATGAAGGCAATAGCGCGAAACAACAGATCGTGCCGCGCTCCGGCCCGATTTCGGCGTAACCGCGCGCCAGCCAGCATTCTTGCATTTGGGATGAAACGAACGTGAATAAGACAAAAGCCACTCTGCCGACGCTATTATTGCGCAAACCCGAGGCGAGTATTCTGCTGGCTGGCATCGTGCTGGTCATCGTCTTCCAGATTTTGACGCCGAATTTCTTCACCGACGCAAATCTGCAGACGGTGAGCCAGTTTTTCGCACCCTGGACGCTGATCGCCTGCGGTGAGATCATGCTGCTCATCGCCGGCGAGGTCGATCTTTCGGTCGGCCAGGTCTTCGCCCTGGCCCCGTTCATCATGCATTTTGCCATACTCGCCGGACTGCCGGTGATCCTGGGCGTGATCGCGGCCCTCCTGGCCTCAGCGCTGCTCGGGCTGTTCATCGGGTTGATCACTGTGCGCTTTGGCGTACCCTCCTTCATCACCACGCTCGGCGCGATGCTGCTCTTCAACGGGCTGACCCTGACGATCAGCGGCGGCTTTCCGATCGACACCCCGGCCGGCGCCACGGGCTTCGTGCTCGGCGGCTGGGATTACAGCGAAATCCTCTGGGCGGTCGTGATTGCCTTGGGCATGCATATCATGCTGCGGCACACGCGCTGGGGGCTGCATACCGTGGCCGTCGGCGGCAACCCCACCGGAGCGGCGGAGGCTGGCATCCATATCCGGCGGATCAAGATCGGCAATTTTATGCTCTGCAGCCTGCTCGGCGGGTTCGCTGGAATTCTCAACGCGTTTCATGTCACCTCCATCGACCCGAATGCCGGCGGCGCGAATGTGATGTTCCTCGCCATCGCCTCGGCGGTGATCGGCGGCACCTCGCTGATGGGCGGCTCGGGCACTATTCTGGGCGGGCTGATCGGCGCCGCGGTGCTGGGCATTCTGCAGGATGGCTTCACTTTGTTGGGCATCAACGCCTTCACCTTCGACATCATCACCGGTGCTGCCATTCTCATCACCATGATCTCCAACGTGCAATTCGCGGCCTGGCGCCGCCGGAGCCGGACCTGACATGAGCGACACAACCTACGCGCTGGAAGCGCGCAACATCACCAAACGCTTCGGCCGGGTACAGGCCCTGCACGGCATTTCCCTGAACCTGAAACCAGGCGAAATGCTGGGCATACTGGGTGATAACGGGGCTGGCAAATCGACGCTGATGAAAATCCTCTCGGGGTTTCATGCGCCCAGCAGCGGCGAGTTGCTGGTCAAGGGGCAACAGGTGGCGTTTGAATCGGTTGATCATGCGCGCAGCCACGGCATCGAATGCGTTTATCAGGACCTCGCCCTGGTCAACACGCTCTCCGTCTATCACAACATGTTTTTGAACCGCGAGCTGCGCAAGCCGGGCACGCCGTTTCTCGATCACAAGGCGATGCGCGAGCGCGCCGCGGCGGCACTCGCCGATATCGGGGTGAATGTGCCCTCCGTCGATGAGGAAGTTGGCATGCTCTCCGGTGGCCAGCGCCAGGCCATCGCCATTGCCCGGGCGGTCTCCTCCAATGCCCGCGTGCTGCTGCTGGACGAGCCGCTGGCCGCCATGGGCGCGCGCGAGGCGGGGATGATCATCGCGCTGATCGAACGGTTGAAGGCCCGCGGCGATGTCTCGCTGATCATGATCGCGCATAATTACGCGCAGACGCTGGATGTCGCCGACAAGGTGATGATGGTTCAGCGCGGCACCTGCACCTTCGAAGGCCGCTCCGCCGAAACCTCGGTCATGGAATTGCTGGACATCGTCAAGCGGGAATACCGGGCGGCGGCGCAATGAGCGCCCCGGTCTATCGGGGCGTCTTTCCCGTCGCCCCGACCATCTTCGATGCGCAAGGCGGGCTGGATCTGGCGGGGCAAAGACGCGCGCTAGACTTCATGATCGATGCCGGCTCAAACGGCATCTGTATTCTGGCGAATTTCTCCGAACAATTCGCGCTCAGCGATGAAGAGCGTGAGATTTTGATGCTGGACTGCCTCGCGCATGTCGCGGGGCGTGTTCCGGTCATCGTCACCACCAGCCATTTCAGCAGCGCCGTCTGCGCCGCCCGCTCGCGCCGCGCCGAAGCGGCGGGGGCGGCGATGGTGATGGTGATGCCGCCTTACCATGGCGCCACCATTCGCGTCGGCGAGGCGGAGATTTATGAATTTTACCAGCGCGTCGCCGGGGCGATCACGATTCCGGTAATGGTGCAAGATGCGCCGGTCGCCGGCACGCCGCTCAGCGTGGCGCTGCTGGCCCGCATGGCCAAAGAGATCGGCAATCTCGCCTACTTCAAAATCGAGGTGCCGCGCGCCGCGTCGAAATTGCGCGCCTTGATCGAGGAAGGCGGGGACGCCGTGCTGGGGCCGTGGGATGGCGAGGAGGCGATCACGCTGATGGCGGATCTCGCCGCCGGCGCCACCGGCGCCATGACCGGCGGCGGCTTTCCGGATGGCATCCGCCAGATCATCGATCCCTGGTTTGCCGGCGAGCCGGAAAAAGCCACGCAGGCCTATATGCGCTGGCTGCCCCTGATCAACTGGGAAAACCGCCAATGTGGCTTTGCCACGGCGAAAATCCTGATGCGCGCGGGCGGCGTGATCGCGCATGATGGGCTGCGCCACCCGATCGCGCCGGTTCACCCCGCCGAACGCGAAGGGCTGCTCGCCCTCGCCCGCCCGCTCGATCCGCTTGTGCTGCGTTGGGGGACATGAGCCGCCGCCAGCCTCCATCCGCCTCTTTTTGAAAAGAGTTGCCCATGACCACGACACCTCCCAAGCTACGTTCCCGCGCCTGGTTCGACGATCCCGCCAACCCGGACATGACGGCGCTGCACATCGAACGTTACATGAATTTCGGCATCAGCCAGAAGGAGCTTCAGGATGGGCGGCCGATCATCGGCATCGCCCAGACCGGTTCCGATCTCTCCCCTTGCAACCGGCATCACATTGAACTCGCCACCCGGGTGAAGGAAGGGATTCGCGAAGCCGGCGGCATTCCGCTGGAATTTCCCGTGCACCCGATTCAGGAAACCGGCAAGCGCCCGGCACCGGGGCTGGACCGCAATCTCGCTTATCTTGGGCTGGTGGAGCTGCTCTACGGCTATCCGCTGGACGGGGTGGTGCTCACCATCGGCTGCGACAAGACCACCCCGGCCTGCCTGATGGCGGCGGCGACCGTGAACATTCCCGCAATCGCCCTCTCCGTAGGCCCGATGCTGAATGGCTGGTTTCGCGGCGAGCGGACAGGATCTGGAACCATCGTCTGGAAAGCGCGGGAATTGCTGGCCAAGGGCGAGATCGACGAGGCGGGCTTCATCAAGCTGGTCGCCTCCTCCGCCCCCTCCACCGGCTATTGCAACACGATGGGCACCGCCACGACGATGAACTCCCTGGCGGAAGCTTTGGGCATGCAGTTGCCCGGCTCCGCCGCCATTCCCGCGCCCTACCGGGACCGGCAGGAGATGGCCTACCTGACCGGGCTGCGGATCGTCGAGATGGTGCATGAGGATCTGAAACCCTCTGATATTCTCAAGCGCGAAGCCTTCATCAACGCGATCCGCGTCAATTCCGCCATCGGCGGCTCGACCAACGCGCCCATCCATCTGAACGCGCTGGCACGCCATATCGGCGTTGAGCTCAGCATCGATGATTGGCAGACCTACGGCGAGGAGATCCCGCTTCTCGTCAATCTGCAGCCGGCGGGTGAATATCTCGGCGAGGATTATTATCACGCCGGCGGGGTGCCGGCGGTGGTCAACCAGCTGATGCGCCATGGCTTGATCCATGAGGAGGCGCTGACGGTGAATGGCCGGACCCTTGGCGAGAATTGCCGGGGGGCGGAGATCATGGCCGAGGCGGTGATCCGGCCTTTTGAAAACCCGTTGAAACAACGGGCGGGATTCCGGGTTCTGCGCGGCAATCTCTTCACCTCCGCGATCATGAAAACCAGTGTGATTTCCGAGGAGTTCCGCGCCCGCTACCTCTCCAACCCGAATGATGAAGAGGCCTTCGAGGGCCGCGCCATCGTGTTCGACGGACCGGAGGAATATCATGCGCGCATCGACGATCCGGCGCTGAATATCGATGCCAATTGCATCCTGTTCATGCGCGGCGCCGGGCCGATCGGCTATCCCGGCACCGCCGAGGTGGTGAACATGCGCGCGCCCGATTACCTGATCAAGGCCGGCATCACCTCGCTGCCTTGTGTCGGCGATGGCCGGCAATCGGGCACCTCCGGCTCACCCTCCATCCTCAACGCTTCTCCCGAGGCGGCGGTCGGCGGCGGTCTGGCGCTGTTGAAAACCGGAGACCAGGTCAGGATCGATCTCAAGAATGGCCGGGCCGACATGCTGGTGCCGGAGGCGGAACTGGCGGCGCGCCGTGTGGCGCTGGAAGCGGCGGGGGGCTATCAATATCCCGCGCACCAGACGCCCTGGCAGGAAATGCAACGCGCCGTCGTCGGCCAGATGGATACCGGCGCGGTGCTGGAACCCGCCATCGCCTACCAGCGAATCGCCCAGACCAAGGGCATCCCCCGCGATAGCCATTAGAGCAATATGTGTTTAGGTTGACGCGCCAGCGTCAAAATAAACACATGAAATTGCTCGCCAAAACGAAAGCTAGAGCAATATGTGTTTAGGTTGACGCGCCAGCGTCAAAATAAACACATGAAATTGCTCGCTAAAATGAAAGCTAGAGCGTTCAGCTAAAAGCTGAAGGCTCTAAAGTAAAATGACCCTGACTGGACTCAGTCAGGGTCATAAAGTTTCTCGCCAAACATAAATAGAGCGAGTGGGGGTAAACCCATCTCGCTCTAAGAGACGGGAACGCCGACCGCGAGGCCGGCGTTTTCATTTTCAGTCGGTCGAGAACTTAAAGACCGTGGTGGATTTGAAGGTCTGACCCGGCTTCAGCTCGGTGCTCGGGAATTTCGGCTCGTTCGGCGAATCAGGGTAGTGCTGGGTCTCGAAGGTATAGCCCTCGCCCTGGCGGTAAAGCTTGTCGTCGGATCCGACCGTGGTGCCGTCGAGATAATTGCCGGTATAGAACTGCACCCCGGGTTCCGTCGTGTAGACCTTCATGATCCGCCCGGTCTTCGGCGCGTAGGCTTCCGCGGCGAAGCTGAGCGCATCGGGCTGCGGCTTGTTCAGCACCCAGTTATGGTCATAGCCATGCGCCATGATCAGTTGCTGGAAATCGTCATAAATCTGCGAATCGATCGGCCGCAGCGTGCGGAAATCCATCGGCGTGCCCGCCACGGGCGCGATCTCGCCGGTGGGGATCTGGGTGGCGTCGGTCGGCGTGTAGCTGTCGGCGTTGATCTGCACCAGCTGCCCGAGGGCGGAGCCGGAGCCATTGCCATCCAGGTTGAAGTAATCATGGCTGGTGAGGTTGATCACTGTCGGCTTGTCGGTCGTCGCTTCGTAATCAATCCGCAGCGCGTTGGAATCCTCCAACGTGTAGGTGACCGTCACCTTCATCGTGCCGGGATAGCCGTCCTGCCCGTCCGGGCTGGTATAGGTGAGAACTGCGGCGACGCCGTTATTGACGGTCTTGGTCGCAACCTTCCAGAGCTGCAGATTAAAGCCTGTGGTGCCGCCATGCAGCGAGTTCACGCCGTTATTGATCGGCAGATGGTAGGTCTTGCCGTCCAGCGTGAACTCTCCCTTGGCGATGCGGTTGGCATACCGCCCGACAATCGCGCCGAAATAGGTGGAGTTCTTCACCGCGTAGCCGTTGAGGTCCTTGAAGCCGAGCACGACATTGCCGAGCTTGTTGTCGCGGTCCGGCACATCGATGGCGGTGATGCAGCCGCCCAGCGTGATGAATTTCACCACCATGCCATGCGCGTTGGTCAGCGTGTATTGCTCGACCGTCTGGCCGTTGGCCAATGTGCCGAAACTGTCATGGGTCACGCTATCCGCATGTGCCGTGCCCACCCCAGCGATCGTGGCCAGAACGGCAATCCCGGCCATTTGCTTTGTTGCTTTGATTTTTCTGTTTTTCATGGCGCTTCCTTTCAAAAAGCGCCATATCGTATCAACCTACGTCGCACAGTAAAAATAATCTATGACAGGCGACTGATAACCTTACCGATATCAGCGCGTCGTCATCGCCGCCTACGGGATCAGCAGCAGCGCGGCGGCGTAGATCACCAGCGAGACCAGAAAGGTGATGGCGGTGTAGCCCATCACTTTCTGGATGCGGATGCCCGCCATCGCCACCATCGGCACCGCCCAGAAGGGCTGCAGCATGTTGGAGACATTCTCCGCCATCGCCACGCCCATCGCGGTGCGCGCGGCATCCGCATGCAGCGCCACCGCGGCCGGCACCACGAAAGGTCCTTGCACGGCCCAATGCCCGCCGGCACTCGGCACCAGCAGCGTGATGATCAAGGAGCTGCAATAGCTCCAGAAGGGCAGCGTGCCGGCCGAGGCGAAGGCGACGAAACCCTTGGCGATCGCCGCCGCCAGCCCGGTGCCGGCCATGATCCCCATGATCCCGCCATACATCGGATATTGCAGCACCATCGCGCCGCATTGCGTCACCGCGGCGCGGATGGCGTTGGCGTAGGCGATCGGCCGCCCCTGCAGCGCCAGCCCGACGAGCAGGAAGATCAGGATGGTGGTGTTGATGTCCAGCGCGAATTTATGGGCCTGCACCGCGATGAAAATCACCCCGAGCCCGATCGCCAGCAGGATCAGCGTGCCGATCGGCGAGCGCTCCAGCCGGGCGGCGAAAGAGTCCGGCGCGATCGCGCTGCGGCTATGGCTGTCCTGCGCACCCGTATCTGCTTCCGGCACCAGAGGCTGCACGTCGGCGGCGGGATACATGCGCACGAACACAAACCCCATCACCACCAGCACCGCGAGGCTGGGCAATAGCACGAAGGGCGCGAAAATCGTCGCGGAGAGCGGGATCAGCTGCCCGGTGGCCTTTTCGATGAAATTCATCTCATTGCCGTGGCTCGCCTGGGAGAGGGCAATGGAGCTGGACAGCCCGTTATTGCAGACCGACCAGGCGGAATAGCAGGCGGCGACCAGCCAGCCGAAATCGATCCGCGTATTGCGGGCGATGGCGCGCGAGAGGAAGGCCGCCACCACCAGCCCCAGCCCCCAATTCGCCCAGGCGGCGAGGCCGACAATCGGGAACACCAGGGCGGCGGCGCGCGCGGGGGAGGTCGCGCCCCGGGCGAGGCGCTCCAGCAGGGCCCGCACCACCGGCGCATCCGCCACGGCAAAGCCGGTGGCCAGGATCAGCACCATCTGGAAGGCGAATTGCAGGATCTTGAAGGCCCCGCCATACCAGCTGTTCAGCAATGTCGTCGCGCTCGCATGCGGGGCGAAGGCAATGGCGAGCAGCCCGACCAGAACGGTCAGCCAGATCGAGAGCACAAACGGGTCCGGCAGCACCCGCTCGAACACATATACGATTTTGCCGATCACGCCGTGATGACCGCCTGGCCCCGCTGGGGCTGTTTGTTGGTGCGGTTGCAATGTCTCGCTCCCTGACGTTGCCGTGCCCCGGTACCGGATGGACGCAACTTTGTTGATGTTGAAACTGACCGTTAATCGGTCAGACTGATCGATTAACGGCAGGACTCCTTACCAGAAACGGTTTCTCAAGAAAACCCGCCAGAGCGCGCGCCCGCCAGCCAGGCCCAAAACGCGCAACAGGCCGGTGGATGCCCACCGGCCTGTTGCGTTCGCTATGATCCGAGCTGTTTCTAGAGCCTGAATGGTTCAGATTGAATCGCGAAGCGATCAAGCTGAAGCGTGAAGCAACCTCTCAATCAAAGCGTTAGAGCGCGTCTAGAGCGATATGTGTTGAGGTTGACCCGGCAGCGGCAACTTAAACACATGAAATTGCGCGCCAAAACGAAAGCTAGAGCCTTCAGCTCAAAGCTGAAGGCTCTAGCCGCCACGCCTCAGGCCAGAACGGCGGCGTTGCGCTTGGCCAGCCCCAGCGCCAGCGCCGTGGCGACACTGCCGGCGATAATCGCGATGGCATAGACCCCCAGATGCGTCACCGCATTCGGGATCGGCAGCACGAAAATCCCGCCATGCGGCACCTTCAACTGCACGCCCATCGCCATCGAAATCGCCCCGGCCAGGGCCGAGCCGGCCATGTTGCAGGGGATCACCCGGAACGGATCGCGCGCCGCGAAGGGAATCGCCCCCTCGGTGATGAAGGACAGACCCAGAGCGCCGGTGGAGAGGGCGGATTCGCGTTCATCCAGGCTGAACCGGCTGGGGAACAGATAGGTTGCCAGCGCGATGCCAAGCGGCGGCGTCATCCCCGCGGCCATCACGGCGGCCATCGGCGTGTAGATCTGCGCGGAGAGCAGCCCGACCGCGAAGGCGTAGGCGGCCTTGTTCACCGGCCCGCCCATGTCGAACGCCATCATCGCGCCGAGCAGCAGCCCGAGAATCACGGCCGAGGAGCCCTGCATGGATTTCAGCACGTTCGTCATGAAGGCCATGATGTCGGCGATCGGGGTGCCGATCACGTAGACCATCGCCAGCCCCGTCACCAGCGTGCCCGCCAGCGGCAGGATCAGCACCGGCTTCAGCCCTTCCAGCGCGCGCGGCAGCTTCAGGGTTTTGTTGAACCAGGAGGTGAAATACCCGGCCAGGAAGCCGGCGGCGATGGCCCCCAGGAACCCGGCCCCCAGCAGCGAGGAGAGCAGCCCGCCGATCATGCCCGGCGCCAGCCCTGGCCTGTCCGCGATGGAATAGGCGATGAACCCGCCCAGGATGGGCACGAACAAGGTGAAGGCGGATTTCGCGCCGATCTCGAACAACGCCCCGGCGAAGCTGTGGGCATGGCTCGGCTCGGTGGCATAGATGCCGCCAAAGGCAAAGGCCAGCGCGATCAACAGCCCGCCCGCCGTCACGAACGGGATCATGTAGGAGACGCCGGTCATCAGATGCCGGTAGGGGCCGGTTTTCACCCCCGCCGCCTTCTGCGGCGTCGCCGTCCCCGTGGCGCCGCCCTGCAGCGATGCCTGCTCGAAGGCGCGACGGATCAGATTTTGTCCATCATTGATCGCGGCTTTGGCGCCGGATTCGAACAGCCTCTTGCCGGCGAAGCGGGAGAGATCCACCTGCCGGTCGGCGGCGATGATCACCAGATCCGCCGCGGCAATCTCCTCCGGCGTCAAAGGCGTCTGCGCGCCGACGGAGCCTTGGGTTTCCACCCGGATCTCGTGGCCCAGCGCGGCGGCGGCCTGCAGCAGCCCCTCGGCGGCCATGAAGGTATGCGCGATGCCGGTGGGGCAGGAGGTGACGGCGACAATCCGCTTCACCGCCTGCTTCGGCCCGCCCAGCAAGGCGGCGGGATCGGCCAGCACCTGTTCGATGCTCGCCGTGACGCGCGGCGCCGTGGCCTCGGGCAGCACCGCCCCCTCGCCCACCAGCAGCACCAGGCCGGCCTGCTGCATCTGCGCGGCGCTGAGCTTGTTCAGCACGCCTTCGGCGGTATGCACCTCCACCTCGATGCTGCGGCCCTGCAGCTTGGCCGCCTTGCGCAAGGCCTCCGCCGCCAGCACCCCCTGCACCACCGCCTTGCCCGCGGCGACCGACGCGATAATCTCCGTCATACGCTCTTCCCTTCCGCTTCCATTTTTGTCAGGTCTTTCACAACCACTTGTTTTGCCAATGCCTCGACCTCCTGGCGCGGCGGCAGATTGGCCCCCGCACGGGAGAGCTTGGCCGCCGCGAAAGCAGTGCCCAGCCGGGCGATCCGCTCCAGCCCCGCCCCGTCGCGCAGCGCCGCAATGATCCCCGCCATCATCGCATCCCCGGCGCCGACGCTGCTGACCACCCGCAAGGGCGGCAAGCCGGCGTGCACGGCCTGCCGGGCGGTGACGAACAAGGCCCCCTCGGCGCCGAGCGAGATGACGACCAGCTCAACGCCGCCGGCATTCAACTCACCCGCCGCCGCCAGCAGCGCCGCGTCGTCAGCCAAAACCCGGCCGGTCAGCTCTTCCAGCTCCGCCCGGTTGGGCTTGATGGCAAAGGGCTTCACCGCGCCACCCAGCCCGGCCCGCAACGGCGCGCCCGAGCTATCCAGCAACACCCTCACCCCGCGCGCGGCCAGCCGGGCGATCAGGGTGGCGTAGTAACCGGGCGCGATCCCGGCCGGCAGGCTGCCGGCCAGCAGCACCACGCCCCCCGGCACCGCCAGGGCCTCCAACCGGTCCGCCAGGGCAGCGCCGATCCCGGCCGGCACCATCAGGCCGGGCAGGTTGATGTCGGTGGTGTCGCCATCATGGCTCAGCTTGATGTTGGTGCGGGTTTCCCCGGGGAGGCGTAGAAACCCGTCATCGATCCCCTTGGCGGCGAACAGGGCGCTGAAGGAAGCCTGGTTATCCGCCCCCAACAGCCCGCTGGCCGCAACCGGGCCGCCGCCCCAATCCGCGAGGCAAGCGGCCACATTCACCCCCTTGCCGCCGGCATGCACAAAGGCCGCCGGGGCGCGATGCACCTGGCCGGGGCGCAGCCCGTCCAGCAGCACCGTCTGGTCCAGCGCCGGGTTCAGGGTGACGGTTAAAACCGGCGCGCTCACGGCAGCTCCAGAGCCCGCACCTCGGCCGCGCTCGCGGCCTCCAGCGCCTGCTCGGCCAGCGCCTTCAGGGCGCTGAAGGCAACACCGCGCAGCTTGGCCTTCACTGCGGGAATGTCGCGCGGGGTCATCGAGAGCTCGCTCACCCCCAGCCCGGCCAGCAAGGCCGCGCCCAGCGCATCGCCGGCAATGCCGCCGCACACGCCCACCCAGCGCCCATGCGCCCGCGCCCCCTGCACGGTCTGCGCGATCAGCCGCAGCACGGCGGGGTGCAGGCTGTCCGCCTCCGCCGCCAGCTCCGGGTTCTGCCGGTCGATCGCCAGCGTATATTGGGTCAGATCATTGGTGCCGATGGAGAAGAAATCGCAATGCGCGGCCAGGCTGTCGGCCTGGATGGCGGCGGCGGGCACCTCGATCATGATGCCGATCGGCAGCGCCGGCCCGTTCACCGCAACGCGAACCTCCTCGCAGATCTCGCGCAACCGGATGATCTCGGCCACCGAGGTCACCATTGGGAACATGATCGATACCTTCCCGCCCTGCCCCGCCGCGCGATAGATGGCGCGCAGCTGCGGCAGCAGCAGATCCTGCCGGCGCAACAGCAGCCGGGCCCCGCGCACGCCCAGGAAGGGGTTTTCCTCCCGCGGCAGATGCAGATGCGCCACCTGCTTGTCGCCGCCGATATCCAGGGCGCGGATGATCAGCGGCCTGTCCTCCAGCGCCTCGATCATGCCCCGATAGATCGCCAGCTGCTCATCCTCGCTGGGCGTCGCGCCGCTTTCCAGGAACAGGAATTCGGTGCGCATCAGCCCCACCCCCTCGGCCCCTTCGGCCAGCGCCATCGGCACCTGGTCCGGCCGGTTCACATTCGCCGCCACCTCGATAGGCACGCCATCGGTGGTGGTGGCCGGGCGGGCGCGCTCAGCCTCCTCGCGCGCCCGGGTGGCGCGCAAGCCCGCCGCCCAGTCTTGCGCCGAGGCCACATCCTCCGGCGAGGGGTTGAGATAAAGCCGTCCGGTCTGACCATCGACGATGGCGAGCTGCCCGGAGAGCGCCTCCTGCGCCAATGCCTCGCCGCCGGCGACGATGGCGGGCAGACCCAGGGTGCGGGCCAGAATCGCGCTATGCGCGGTCGGCCCGCCTTGGATCATCGCCAGCCCCAGCACGCGGTTGATATCCAGACCGGCCGTATCGGAGGGGGAGAGATCCTGCGCCACCAGAATGCACGGCGCCTCCGGCAGCTCGGTGAGCGAGCCCGAGGCGATGGAGGGGTCGAGCCAGGAGAGCACCCGCCTTCCAACATCGCGCAGATCCGCCGCGCGGGCGGCGAGCACCGGGTTGCCCAGCGCGCCGAGCCGGGCGGCCATGCGGTTCACCGCCTCGTTCCAGGCGAAGGCCGGGCCATGGCCTTCCACCATCAGCTGGCAGCTCAGCGTGATCAGGTCCGAATCGTTCAACAGCTCGGCCTGCGCCTTGAAAATCTGCGCATCCTGCGCGCCCAGGCGGCGGGCGGTGGCGTCCGCCAGCGCCACCAGCTGCTGGCGGGTGTTGGTCAGGGCCTCATGCAGCAACTGCCCGCCTTGCGCGAGCGCCACCGGCTGGTCAGGAATCTCCAGCGCGTCGCCCCGCAGCACGTGCAGCCTGCCGATGGCCAGGCCCGGGCTGGCGGCGATGCCGGAAATCGTCAACGGGCTGCCGGGCGGGGTCCAGCCGCGCACCGGAGCGGCCGCCTGCTTCGCCGCGGCGGCGGCGGCATCCGCCACCTCCTGCGCGGTCAGCCCGGTGATCTTGGCGCGCAACGCCGCCAGAGCCGCCTCGGCGCCCTCCCCTTCGGCGGACACCGTCACCGCATCGCCCCGCCGCAGCCCGAGCTGCAGCAGCGAAACCAGGTTGCGCGCATCCGCCATCTCCTGGCCATGGCGCACCCGCACCGGCACGCCATGGGCGCGCACCACATCCACCCAGGCGCTGGCCGGACGCGCATGCAGCCCGGCGGGATAATCCACAACCCACTCGAAAGCCTGGCTGAAATCCTTTGCCGCCGGGGCGTCCTGGCGCGGCCCGTCACTGGCCAAGGCGTGCAGGATGGCATCCGCGTCGGCGGTGGAGAACAGCGCCTGCAGCCTGGCATCATCCTGGATCAAGCGGGTCAGACGGCGCAGGATGGTGATATGCGCATCGCCCCGGGCGGCGATCGCCACCACCAGATGCGCGCGCTGCCCTTCATTCCATTCCACCCCGGCCGGCACCTGCAGCACCGCGATGCCGTCGCGCTGGATCAGCCCCTTATCCTCACCCAGCCCGTGCGGAATCGCCACGCCATGGCCAAGGAAGGTATTCGCCACCGCCTCGCGCCGCAGCATCGACTCCCCGAATGCCGGCTCCACGCAACCCGCCGCCACGAGCAGCTGGCAAGCTTGCGCGATCGCGTCTTCCTTGCTGGCGGGCGTGGCGTTCAGCCGGACAAATTCCCGGCCCAGTAGGTGATCTGGCGGTGTCATGGACATGGCATTTCCTCAGGCATATTTGCGGCCAACTGAAATCGTTTTCAGTTTCCATGTCAAGCATTATCCCGCATCGCGTGCCATTCAGGACGCAACATCATGCTTGTCTCTTGCTTTTTCCGGCGATTCAGCGCTCATTTGACTGAGAACGATTTCGTGCTTTTAGGCGAAACCGGAGGAAGCATGAGCGTAAGCATCAAAGACGTTGCAGCCAGGGCGAACGTGTCCCCCGCCACCGTATCCCGCGCCTTGGCCGGCGGGCAGGTGAGCGCCGCCTTGCGCGCCAAGGTCGAGGAGGCGGTGAAAGCCACCGGCTACCGCCCCAACCTCTCGGCGCGGCGCCTGCGCTCGCAGGAGTCGCAGACCATCGGGCTGATCGTGGCGGATATCTCCAACCCGTTCTTCACCGCCGTGGCCCGCGCCGTGGAGGATGAAGCCTACAAGGCCGGGCTGCGGGTCATCCTCTGCAATACCGACGAAAATCCGGACAAGGAGGCGCTCTACCTGCAGCTGATGGAGGAGGAGCGCGTCACCGGCGTCATCTTCGCCCCCACCCGCGCCACGGTGGGCAAGCTCGCCAAACGCCAGTTCAATTTCCCGATGGTGCTGATCGACCGCGCCGAGCCCGGCTGCGGCCAGGATGCGGTGGTGCTGGACAATGCCGGCGCCGCCGCGCTGCTGGTCGAGCATCTGCGCGACCGCGGCTATCGGCGCATCGAGGGGCTGTTCGGCAACGCCTCCACCACCGGCGTCGAACGCCGGCTGGGCTATGAGGAGGCGATGCGCCGCTTCGGCCTCACCCCCTCGGCGCGCTTCATCCCCCCCAGCATCAAGGCGGCGGAGGAGGAGGTGGCGGGCTGGTTCAAACGCGGCCCCGCGCCGGAAGCGGTCATCGCCTCCAACGGGCTGTTGCTGATGGGGGTGGTGCGGGCCCTGCGCGGCGCCGGCAAATCGATGCCCGACGACCTCGCGGTGGCGGGGTTCGACAATGAAAGCTGGACCGATCTGATCGGCCCCGGGCTGACGGTGATCGAGCAGCCGGTGGCGACGATGGGCCGCACCGCCATGCAGCTCCTGCTGGAGCGGCTGGAGGACCCGGACGCGCCGCTGCGCAAGATGGTCCTCGGCGGGCGCTGCCTGGCGCGCGGCTCCACCACCGGGCGCGCGCTTCCCTGAAGCTCACCCCGGCTCAATCATTCCTGTAATCGGCGACATTCGCCGCGACGCTGTCCGCCACGTGCTCCTTGGTGATCACTCCGCACACATCCTCGGCGCGCGGCGCGCCGACGCCATCGCCCACCACAACCGCCATGATCGCCTGCTTTCCCCAGAGCCGGCGGATCACATCGAAAGCCATGGTGTTTTCGCGCACGATGGTGAAATCCCGGCTGGCCAGATCGCCGAGCGTGATCCCGCGCTCATCTTCCGCCAGCCCCCGCCGCAGCGCCATATTCACCCGCAGCACGCCGCGGATCTGCCCGGCTTGCGTCACCACCACATGGCGCATCCGCCCGGTCTCCTCCTCGGCGCTCAGAAACGCCTCGAAGCTGGTCTCGGCGGGCAGGATGGTCACGCTGCGCACCATGATGTCGCGCGCCCGGCGGACCAGGAACATGTTGGCATGGCGCGCCCGGGGAATGCTGTGGCCGCGCCCGACCAGCTTGACCGTATAGATATTCTCCGGCGAGAGCAGCCGGCGCACCCCGACCGCCACCGCGACCGCGACGATCATCGGCATGACGATGCCGTAATCGCGCGTCATCTCGAAGATCATCGCCACCGCCGTCATCACCGCGCCGGTGCCGCCGCCCACCATCGCCGCCATGCCGACCATGGCGAAGCTCGCCACGTCGATCGGCAACGGCACATGCAGCGCCTTCAGCGCCGCGGCGAAGGCGCCGCCGATCGCCGCCCCCATGAACAGCGAGGGCGAGAAGATGCCGCCCGAGGAACCGGAGCCGAGGCTGACCGAGGTGGCGAACAGCTTGGCCAGGAACAGGAACAGCAGCAAGCTGCCGAGCACCGGCAGGCTGGTGCCGAGCTGGCCGGTGAGAATCGCCTCGATCGTCGCATAACCGACGCCATCGACATAATAATGCCCGAGCGTGCGATAGAGCAGGTAGAACAGCAGCCCCACCATCGCCATGCCCAGCGCATGGCGCAGATAGCGATTCGGGATCCGCTCAAACGCATCCTCCGCCAGATGCAGACCCCGAATGAAGCCCCAGGCCGCGACGCCGATCAGCCCGCCCAGCACGGCGAACAGCAGCAAGGTCGCGGCGGCGTCCGGTCCGGTGCCAAGCGACGGCAAGGGCGGCACGAAGAAAGCCGGCTGGTCGCCAAAAAAGGCACGCCCGATGAAGGTGGCCGCCCCCGTCGCCAGCGCCACCGGCAAAAACGCCGTCACCCCGATTTCGGGCATCATTAGCTCGATGGCGAACATCACCCCGCCGATGGGTGTGTTAAAGGTCGCCGCGATCCCGGCCCCTGCCCCGGAGGCGACCAGAATGATCCGCTGATCCGCCGGCATCCTGATGAGCTGCCCCAGCGTCGAGCCCAGCGCCGAACCGATCTGGATGATCGGCCCTTCCCGGCCGACCGCCGCCCCGGTGCCGATGGCCACCGCCGAGGCCAATGATTTCACCACCGCCACCACCGGGCGAATGACGCCGCTTTTATAGAAGATCGCGTCCATCACCTCCGGCACGCCATGGCCGCGCGCCTCCGGGGCGAAATTCACCACCAGAAACGTCACCACCAGCCCGCCAATGACCGGCACGAGAATGATGAGCGCGCCCCAGGGCGAGCCGGCGGTGAAATGATTCGCGTCGTAATGCCAGGAGAGCTGCCCCAGGAAGCCGAGATTATGGATCAGCCCGATCAGCGCCCGGAACAAGGCCGCGCCGGCGCCGGTGAAAATACCCAGCCCCAGGGCGATCAGCGACAAGGAGAGCAGATTGAGCGCGCGCACCGGCGTCTGCTCGCCCCCCATCGGCGTCTGCTCTGACTCATCATGCGCCGGGCCGGATTGAACCGCGCGCGCGGATGTAGACAAACTCATGGCCCCGCTGCCTCCCCTGCCGCCGGATTCGCACTCTGATCCTGGCGGCCAATTGGTTCTCCCAGCCTCGCTCAGGCCGGGTTGGCTTATCATGGCGGCGATGCCGGCAAACGGCAATGCGCAAAGCCGGCGCATCTGGGCTTTGACAGCCCGCGCCACCCCCCGATAATCTGAGCCCGCAGCCCGGGAGCGTCCTCATCCTCACCAAATTCGAATATCTCATCGCTCTGGCGCGGGAGAAGAATTTTGGCCGCGCCGCGCAGGCATGTGGCGTCACGCAGCCCAGCTTCTCGGCCGGCATCCGCGCGCTGGAGGAGCAGGTGGGCTTGCCGCTGGTCATTCGCAGCTCGCGCTTTCAGGGCTTCACCCCGGAAGGCGAGATCGTGCTGGGCTGGGCCCGGCGCATCGCCACCGATCTGCGCTCGATGCGGCTGGAGCTGGCCACCGCCAGCGGCGGCCTCGCTGGGCTGTTGCGGATTTCGGTGATCCCGACGGCGCTGGCGGTGGTTGCCGGCCTCACCTCGCCCTTCCGCGCCCGCCACCCGAATGTGCGCTTCAGCGTGGAATCCGCCAATTCCGGGGAGATATTGCGGCAGCTGCAGAACGCTGAAATCGATGTCGGCGTCACCTATCTGGATAACGAGCCGATCGGCAAATTCCGCTTCACGCCGCTTTATAAAGAGCATTACCGGCTGGTGACCAGCGCCCTCTCCGCCTTTGGCGAGCGCGACGCGGTGAGCTGGGCCGAAGTCTCGCAGACGCCGCTTTGCCTGCTGACGCCGGATATGCAGAACCGGCGCATCATCGACCGGCTGCTGAGCCGATCCGGCGCACATTTGCCGCCGGCGGTGGAATCGAACTCGATCATGGTGCTGCTCTCGCATGTGCGCACGGGCAACTGGTCCTGTGTGCTGCCGGAGAAGCTGGTGGAGATTTTCGGGCTGGGGCCGGGGTTTCGCTCGATCCCGATCAATGAACCCGACGAGGCGCATATTGTCGGGCTGCTGGCGAGTGATCGCAGCCCGATGCCGCCGCTCGCCCAGGCGATGTTCACCCTGGTCCTGGAAGGCGGGCTGGTTCTATAGTTTTGTGCTATCGCAGCACTGAATTACCCGGATTGAAATTCACCTTACGTTCGCGCATCTTCCCGCCGTTAAAAGCAAAAAGGTGAAGCGATCCATGTCCGCCAGCTGGGATGCGTCACGCGCGCAAGAGATTGTTAATAAGTATCTGCCTATCAAAGGTCCGATGCTGCCAATCCTGCACGCGCTCCAGGAGGAGTTCGGGTTTATCAGTGACGAGGCGATGCGCCTGGTGGCGCGGAGCCTCAATGTCACCCGCGCCGAAATCTATGGGGTGGTGTCTTTCTATCATGATTTCCGCCAGGCCCCGGCGGGCCGGCATGTGCTGAAAATCTGCCGGGCGGAAGCCTGCCAGTCGGTCGGCGGCGAGGCCCATGCCGCCGCCTTGCTGCAAAGCCTCGGGCTGGAATGGGGCGAGACCACGCCGGATGGGCGGCTGACGGTGGAGCCGGTTTATTGCCTCGGGCTCTGCGCCTGCGGGCCCAACGCGATGCTGGATGGCGAGCCCCGCGCCCGGCTGGATGCGCAAAGCCTGCACGCCCTCGCCGAGGAGGCCGCCTGATGCGTATTTTCGTCCCCCGCGATGCGGTTTCCCAGGCTCTGGGGGCTGACCTTCTGGCCGCCGCCATCGCCGCCGAGGCCGCCAGGCGCGGCGTTGCAGCCAAGATCATCCGCAATGGCTCACGCGGGATGTTCTGGCTGGAACCGCTGGTCGAGATCGAAACGGCCGAAGGGCGCATCGGCTTTGGCCCGATGACGCTGGCGGACGTGGCCGGGCTGTTCGCCGACCCCGCCTCCCACCCCAAGGCGCTGGGGCTGGTCGAGGCGCTGCCCTTCCTCGCCAAACAGCAGCGCCTGACCTTCGCGCGCTGCGGCATCATCGACCCGCTGAGCCTGGCGGATTACCGCGCCCATGGCGGCCTCGCCGGGCTGGAGCGGGCGCGCGGGATGAGTGCCGAGGCGATCTGCGCCGAGGTCACCAAATCCGGCCTGCGCGGGCGCGGCGGGGCGGGCTTTCCCACCGGGGTGAAATGGGAGACGGTGCGCAAGGCCGAGGCGCCGCAGAAATATATTGTCTGCAACGCCGATGAGGGCGATTCCGGCACTTTCGCGGACCGGCTGATCCTGGAGGCGGACCCGTTCTGCCTGATCGAGGGCATGGTGATTGCCGGGCGGGCGGTGGGCGCCAGCCAGGGTTATGTCTATTGCCGCTCGGAATATCCCAACGGCATCAAAATTTTTAACGAGGCGCTGCTGATCGCCGCGGAAGCCGGCCTGCTTCACGGCTTTGCGCTGGAGCTGCGGGTCGGCGCCGGCGCCTATGTCTGCGGCGAGGAAACGGCGCTGCTGGAGAGCCTGGAGGGCAAGCGCGGCATGGTGCGCGCGAAGCCGCCGATCCCGGCGCTGCGCGGCCTGTTCGGCCAGCCCACGGCGATCAACAACCTGATCTCGCTGGCGACCATTCCCTATATCCTGGCGCAAGGCGCGGAGGCTTATGCGAGCTTCGGCATGGGACGCTCGCGCGGCACCATGCCGGTGCAGCTGGCGGGCAATATCAAACATGGCGGGCTGTTCGAGACCGCTTTCGGCATCACGCTGGGCGAGCTGGTGAATGAGATCGGCGGCGGCACCGCCTCCGGCCGTCCGGTGCGCGCCGTGCAGGCGGGCGGGCCGCTCGGCGCCTATTTCGCCCCGGCGCAATTCGACACGCCCTATGATTACGAAGCCTTTGCGGCGCGCAACGGGCTGATCGGCCATGGCGGGCTGGTGGTGTTTGACGACACCGCCAACATGGCCGCGATGGCGCGCTTCGCGATGGAATTCTGCGCGCATGAATCCTGCGGCAAATGCACGCCCTGCCGCATCGGCTCGACGCGCGGCGCGGAGATTCTGGACCGGGTGGTGGCCGGCGCGTCCCGGCCGGGGGATCTCGATCTGGTCAAGGATCTTTGCGAGACGATGAAATTCGGCTCGCTCTGCGCCCTGGGCGGTTTCACCCCCTACCCTGTCTTAAGCGCGATCACGCATTTTCCTGAAGATTTCGGCGGCGCCGCGCTGCCTCTGGCGGCGGAATAGGAGTCCAACATGGGTCTGATTCACGAAGTCGATTACGGCACCAAGCCGAGCAACGCCACCAAGCTGGTGAGCCTCACCATCGATGGCCAGAGCATCACCGTGCCGGAGGGCACCTCGGTGATGCGCGCGGCGATGGAGATGGGCACGCAAATCCCCAAACTCTGCGCCACCGATACGCTGGATAGTTTCGGCTCCTGCCGGCTCTGCCTGGTGGAAATCGAAGGCCGCGCCGGCACCCCGGCCTCCTGCACCACGCCGGTGGCCGAAGGCATGGTGGTACATACGCAGAATGCCAAGCTGGCGAAGCTGCGCCGCGGGGTGATGGAGCTCTATATCTCCGACCATCCGCTGGACTGCCTGACCTGCGGCGCCAATGGCGATTGCGAATTGCAGGACATGGCCGGCGCTGTCGGGCTGCGCGACGTGCGCTATGGCAACGAGATCGAAACCCATCTCGGCCAGGCCAAGGATAATTCGAACCCCTATTTCCAGTTCGACCCCTCGAAATGCATCGTCTGCTCGCGCTGCGTGCGCGCCTGCGAGGAAATCCAGGGCACCTTCGCGCTGACCATCGCCGGCTCCGGCTTCAACTCGAAGGTCTCGCCGGGCATTGGCGAGATGTTCATGGGCTCGGAATGCGTCTCTTGCGGCGCCTGCGTGCAAGCCTGCCCGACCGCGACGCTGATTGAAACCTCTGTGCTCGAACAGGGCCAGCCGGAGCATTCCGCTGTCACCACCTGCGCCTATTGCGGTGTCGGCTGCGCCTTCAAGGCGGAGATGCGCGGCGAGGAGCTGGTGCGCATGGTTCCCTACAAGGACGGCCAGGCCAATCATGGCCATTCCTGCGTGAAGGGCCGCTTCGCCTGGGGCTATGCCACCCATAAGGATCGCATCACCAAGCCGATGATCCGCGCCAAGATCACCGACCCTTGGCAGGAGGTGAGCTGGGAGCAGGCGATTTCGCATGTCGCTTCCGAGTTCAAACGCATCCAGGCGCAATATGGCAAGGATGCGATCGGCGGCATCACCTCCTCGCGCTGCACCAATGAGGAAACCTTCCTGGTGCAGAAGCTGATCCGCGCGGGCTTCGGCAATAACAATGTCGATACCTGTGCGCGCGTCTGTCACTCCCCCACCGGCTACGGGCTGAAGACGACTTTGGGCACCTCGGCCGGCACGCAGGATTTCGACAGCGTGATGGATTCGGATGTCATCATGGTCATCGGCGCCAACCCGACGGACGGGCATCCGGTGTTCGGCTCGCGCATGAAGCAGCGTCTGCGCCAGGGCGCGAAGCTGATCGTCATCGATCCGCGCCGGACCGACATTGTCCGCACCCCGCATGTCGAGGCTGCGTATCATCTCGCGCTGCGGCCCGGCACCAATGTCGCGGTGGTGAATGCGCTCTCGCATGTCATCGTCGCGGAAGGGCTGGTCAACGAAGCCTATGTGCGCGAGCGCTGCGATTGGGATGAGTTCTCCGAATGGGCCAGCTTCATTCTGGACCCGAAAAACAGCCCGGAGGCGGTGGAGCAGATCTCCGGCGTGCCGGCGCAAACCATCCGCGAGGCGGCACGGCTTTACGCCACTGGCGGCAATGGCGCGATCTATTACGGTCTGGGCGTGACCGAGCATAGCCAGGGCTCCACCACCGTCATCGCCATCGCCAATCTCGCCATGGTCACCGGCAATGTCGGCCGGCGCGGTGTCGGCATCAACCCGCTGCGCGGCCAGAATAACGTGCAGGGCAGCTGCGATATGGGCAGCTTCCCGCATGAATTCCCCGGCTACCGGCATGTGGCGGATGACAATGTCCGGCATATTTTCGAGGCGGAATGGAACGTGCCGCTCTCCAACGAGCCGGGCCTACGCATTCCCAACATGCTCGATGCGGCGATGGATGGCAGCTTCAAGGGGCTCTATATCCAGGGCGAGGATATCGCCCAGTCCGATCCGGACACGACCCACATCACCAACGGCCTCAGCGTCATGGAATGCGTGGTGGTGCAGGATCTGTTCCTCAACGAGACCTCGAACTACGCGCATGTCTTCCTGCCCGGCTCGACCTTCCTGGAGAAGGACGGCACCTTCACCAATGCCGAGCGGCGCATTCAGCGCGTGCGCAAGGTGATGGCACCACGCAACGGCTTTGCGGATTGGGAAGTGACGCTGATGCTGGCCAAGGCGATGGGGATGGCGCTCGACTATGCCCACCCCAGCGAGATCATGGACGAGATCGCGCGCACCACGCCGTCTTTCGCCAATGTCTCCTACGCGGCGCTGGAGAAGAAAGGCTCGATCCAATGGCCCTGCAACGATGCCGCGCCCGAGGGCACGCCGATCATGCATATCGGCCATTTCGTCCGCGGCAAGGGCAAGTTCGTGGTCACCGACTATATCCCGACCGACGAAAAAACCGGACCGCGCTTCCCGCTGCTGCTCACCACCGGGCGCATCCTCTCGCAATATAATGTCGGCGCGCAGACCCGGCGGACCGCCAATGTCGCCTGGCATGACGAGGATCTTCTGGAAATCCATCCGCATGATGCCGAGCAGCGCGGGGTGAAGGACGGCGCCTGGGTGAAGCTCGCCAGCCGCTCCGGCGAAACCTCGCTGCGCGCGAAGATCACCGATCGCGTGGCGCCGGGCGTGGTCTACACCACCTTCCACCACCCGATGACGCAGGCCAATGTCATCACCAGCGACTATTCTGACTGGGCGACGAATTGCCCGGAATATAAAGTGACGGCGGTGCAGGTCTCGCTCTCCAACGGCCCGACCGAATGGCAGGAGCGTTACCAGGCGCATAGCGAGAAGGCCCGTCAGATCGCGCCTCAGGAGGCCGCGGAATGAAGACCGAGAAGCTCGTCTACATGGCCAACCAGATTGGCAATTTCTTCAACCATGAAAAAGAGGACGTGGCCGTGCGAGAAATCGCCGGCCACCTCAAGAGCTTCTGGGAAAAACGTATGCTCGCCACTATATTCGCGCATCTGGAGCGAGGCGGCAGCGGGCTAAATGAGCGGGTTCATAAAGCCTTGTCTCAACTGCACCACGAACAAAACTGAAGCTTTCGCAAAGACCATAAAAAAAGGGAGGGGAAATTCCCCTCCCTTTTCATTTAGCCCTGCACCGGTATCGTGCTTTGCTCAACCACCGGGCTTGGGGATCTGCCGAAAGACAAATAGAGCCCGGCCGCCGTAATGATCACGGCACCGATGATATTCCCGATCGTCACCGGGATCTCGTTCCAGATCAGCCACTGCGCCACACTCACCTTCGCACCGAGCATGATGCCGCAGGGAATCACGAACATGTTGACCACGCAGTGCTCAAATCCTTGCGCAACGAAGGCCATGATCGGCAGATACATCGCGAAGATTTTGCCAATGGTCGAGCGCGTGACCAGCGCCATCACCGCGCCGAGGCTGACCATCCAGTTGCAGATGATGCCTTTCAGCAGCGCCGTGCCCCAACCGGCCGCGCCCGCGCTCATATAAGGCACCACTTTCAAGGTGGCGATGGCGGCGACTTTCGCGCCAACCGGCGACGGCGCGTCGGTGAAGAATTTCGTATCGATGGCGGCAAAGAGCAAAGCGTAGATCACACTGCCGATGAGATTGCCGATATAGACCGTGACGAGGCCGGAGACGACCTGGCCGCCGGAAATCCGCCCGCCCATCTGCGCGTAAGGCAGCAATGCCGCGTTGCCGGTGAAAAGTTCAAGCCCGAGCAGAACGAGAAGGATGAACCCGACCGGGAAGAACAAGGCCGCCACCACGCCATCACCCGTTGCGACAAGCGCATTCACGAACAAGGTGGTGGTGAAACCCAGAAACAAGCCCGAAAGGATGCCGGTCAATAAGATGGTCTTTGCCGGAAGATTTGCCTTCTTTGTGCCGGCTTCCAGCATGGCGCCGGCCAGGGCCGGGGGATTAAGCCAATCCATGAATACTCTCCAAGAAAATGACACGCGATTATTGGATATTTTTGCGAGCACGGCGAACGACGGCACAAACGCGCCGAGCCACCGAGTGCCACACTATCATTGGAGACTTAACAAATGACAAGTATTTTATTGACGAAAATTCGATCTGTTGATGCGCGCGATGCCTCTGCCACGCGCTAAGCCGTAAGCACCCCGCGGACCAGCTCCGCGATCCGCACACCGGACAGGTACGCCGCCTCGACGCGCCCGTGATCCGTCCAGTCCCCGCACAGCGCCAGACGATTCCTGGCATCGAGCATCGGCAAAGCATCATGGAGCGGCGGACAATTTGCATAGCGCCAGCGATGCAGATCCGCGTGCACCACCCGCAATTTCGCCGCGATCAGACGATCGAGTTCCGCGCGCATCACCGCCTCAACCAGAGACGGGGGATCTTCCATATGGACATCCGCCCAAAGATTATTGGACAACACCACCAGCCCCGGCCCGGCTTCATGCCCTGGCCTGGAGTCACAAACCGCCAGCCAACTGAGCGGCCCGTTGATAATTTCCACGGCATCGAAAGTTAATTCCGCAGGCGCTTCGAACCCCAGCATCAATGCAAAACAGCCAGACATGCGCGCTTCCTGGGCGTTGACACGCAAGGGCGACTGATCGGGCAATAAAGCGGCCGCCTGCAAGGCCGGCAAGGCGATGACCACGAAGGCAAACGGGCCGAACACCTCCCCGCTGTCACTTTGCAGGCTCCAGCCGGCTCGCGTCTCACGCAACTGCGTGATCCTGGTTTGCAATTTCACATCCAAGCCGCTCGCCCAATAAGCGGAGAGCGCGCTCATGCGGCCAGTGCCGACATAATGCGCCGTGTCATCATCCCAGATCTGGCGATCTATCTCACGCCCATTCTCCATTTTTGAAAACCGGCAGTGCCATGGGGAGACGATGCCGGCGCTGCGCAGTGCCGCCACCTCCGCGACAAATCGGGGATCGCGCGCGGTAAAATATTGCGCGCCGAAATCAAACGCGAAACGCTCGCGGCGGCGATGCGCCAGGCGCCCGCCCGGCCCACGTGCTTTTTCGAAAACGCGCACCGAAAAATGACGCGAGAGCGCGCGCGCCGCCGCCAGCCCCGCCGCGCCCGCACCGATGACGGCGACGGATAATGAGGTCATGGCAAAATCTCCGTCCCGTCATAAGCAAATAATTTGCCGGATTGCTCCGGCCTGGCCGCTTCCAGCACATCCAGCAATTGCTCGGCCGCATCCTCGGGCTGGCGCAACTGCCCCGGCGGGACGAGTTTCTGAAAAGGTTGCGACAACGCGCTATCGACCGTGCCCGGGTGAAGACCCATGATGACAGCTTGCGGCGCGCGCCGGGCGATCTCGATCGCCGCACTACGCAGCATCATGTTGAGCCCGGCCTTCGCGGCGCGATAGCCGTACCAGCCGCCCTTTTGATTATCGGAGATACTTCCAACGCGTGCCGCAAGTGCCGCGAATCTGGCAGGCCGGTCGCGCGGCAGCAGGCCCAGAAAATGTTTCATCACCAGGCTCGGGCCAATACAATTTACCGCGAACAATGTGGCCAGCGACTCTGGCCGCAGATCACGCAATGCCTTCTCAGGCAGCATTCCGGGCGCATGCAGGAGGCCGGTTGCGACGATGATCGTATCCAACATCCCATCAGCACCCAGCCGCGCCGCCTGGCCACCGAGACTTACCTCGTCCAACAAATCGACATAAGCTGGATAAACCCCGGGCGACTTCGCACCAGGCCGCCGCGACAGCGCATGCACCTCCCCCACGCCGCGTCGCCTCAACGCATCAACCAAAGCGCCGCCAATGGCACCGCTGGCCCCGAACACCACAGCGCGATCACCGAGCCTGCTCATGGCCGCTCATCATCGGCAGCATGAGAAATTGCGTCGCGAAAAGGATTAATGGACTTCATCGGAAGTGATACGAGACAAAATGCAATCTGGATCAATGGCGAGACAAGCGCGGCCCTGGATATTTTTGACCGGCGTAAACAAAAATTCATAGCCCTGAAATGCCCGGTCGAGATCGATCGAATGCCCGACTTGCTCCCTGAAATACTCAGAATGTCGTGCAATTGTTTTCGTTTTCAGCCTTCCCATATCAATCCCGCAAGCGTGAGGATGATGGAGGCGGAAGATGCCAGCCTGGCCACGTAGGACCAGTTTATGTCGTTAACCGAGGACATCACATCCGCTCGCCCTCAACTGCCAACTGACGAGCTTTTGCGTCCCGGCCATAATTGCTGGCGCATCGAGCGCGCAAATCGCTTTGCCGTCATCATCGATGCGGCCGATTACTTCATTGCCGTACGCCAGGCCATGTTGGAGGCCAAACACAGCATCTATCTCATCGGATGGGATTTTGATGCACGTATCCGTTTGGGAGATAAGCGAGATGGCGGACCAGCCGCACTTGGTGACTTCATCATTTGGCTGGCGCGGCGCACACCAACCCTGAATATCAGGTTGTTGCGATGGGATACTGGTGCCTTCAAGGCGATATTTCGGGGAGGCACAATCTTTTCAATTATCCGCTGGAAGCTGAACAAACAGATTCGCCTGAAACTTGATGGCGAACATCCCTTGGCCGGATCGCATCATCAAAAAATCGTGGTTATCGATGATCGGATCGCATTTTGCGGCGGCATTGATATGACGGTCGGGCGGTGGGATACCCGCCAACATCTTGACGACGATCCGCGACGTGTCGGCCCTAACGGAGAAAAACTCAAACCCTGGCATGACGCCACCAGCGCCTTCGACGGCCCCCTGGCCCGGGCGATGGGTGACCTCGCGCGGCAGCGCTGGCGGGCTGCGACAGGTGAAGTCCTCGAACCCGAAACCGCCACGCATGAATGTTGGCCCGAGGCGTTACGTCCGAAATTTCACAATGTCCGCCTCGCCATCGCCCGTACCATTCCCAAAATGCCGGACCGCGAACCGGTTGCCGAGATTGAGCAAATTTATCTCGATCTGATCGCGCGGGCGAAAAAATGGATCTACGCGGAAAGCCAGTATTTTGCCTCGCGGCGGGTGGCGCAGGCCATCGCCAAGAGGTTGGCCGAGGCTGATGGTCCGGAGATCGTCATCCTCAACCCGGTAAGCGCGGAAGGCTGGATCGAGCCCATCGCCATGGATTCCGCGCGCGCCCGACTTGTTGAAGCGCTGCAGCGGATCGACCATCAGGGCCGGTTTCGGATTTACCACCCGCTGACCAAGGCTGGCAACGAAATCTACGTGCATGCCAAGATCACCATTGTCGATGGCATTTATCTTCGGCTCGGCTCCTCGAATTTTAACAACCGTTCGCTCAGGCTGGATACTGAATGCGATGTCATCCTGCCCGCCCATGAGGCGGACAACCAAGATAGCGAACTCAAATTCCTGCCGTTATTGCACGATCTTCTGGCGGAGCATTTTGATCGCCCAGCCAATGAGGTGGCTGAGCTGTTCGCGCAATGCGGATCGCTGATCGCCAGCATCGAGGCGCTGCGCGAGAGTGCTACGGGCCGCAGCCTAACACCCTATCAGTTGCCAGACCTTGGCGGTGTGAAAGAATGGCTGGCCGACAATGAAATCCTTGACCCGGAAGGGCCGGATGAAATCTTCGAACCGCTGAGCCGCCGCAGCCTGTTCAAGGGCTGGCGCTGGCCCGCATTCAGAAAGCGCTGATCCGCTTCCCTCACGCCGTTTTTACACGCCCGGCGCCTGCCCAGCTCGTCACCTCCTGACGGCGCGGCAGGACGGAGGCGCCATAATCCGCGAATGTCCGGGCCGTCTAAATGCCAGCGCCACCCGCAACATCGCGGCACGGTGCCGTCCGCACAGAAAGATTGACCGCAGCGGAAAACCTCCTTATCTTTCAAATTAACGAACAAATGTTCGCAATGCGAACAACGGAAGCGTTTTATGATGAAAGATGATCGAAATATCGTTCAGTCGGTCGCGAAGGCCTTTTCGGTTCTCCGCGCTTTCGATGTAGGGCATGCGGAACTGACCGTGAGCGACGTCGCGAAAGCGGCTGGACTCGACAGAGGAACTGCGTTCCGGCTGATCCACACTTTGGTTGCACTGGGCTATCTGGCCGAGGTGCCAAATTCAAAACGCTATTGGCTCACGCTGAAATGTCTGGAACTTGGCCATTCCGCCCTGCAGGGTGCGGGGCTGCCCGGCCTGTCGCGCCCACAATTACAGATGCTGGTGCCAAGTTATGGCGATGCTGCCTCGCTCGGCGCGCTGGAGGGAGCGGATGTGATCTATCTTGAGCGTATCCAGGGCGATCTGGGACGCCATCCTCCGGAACGGCGCGCCGGCAGCCGCACCGGCGCTTATGCCGCGGCACTCGGCCATGCCATCCTCGCCTTCCTGCCAACCGAGGCAGCATCGACGATCCTGGACTCCAGCACGCTTGTCGCCTTGTCGGACCGCACCCTGACCGACAAACGCCAGATCATGGCCCGGCTTGAGGAGGTTCGCCACCAGGGCTTCGCCGTCTCGGACGGCGAGAATGCCTACGGGCTGCGTACCGTCGCCGCGCCGTTATTCTGGCCAAACGGCAGCGTGCGCGCCGCCATCAGCCTGACAATCAAATCCGAACGCCAGGGCCTTCAGGATTTCGTTTCCTCGGCCGTGCCGAAACTGCTTTCGACCGCGAAAACCATCACCGACGGCGCCTGCATGGCCTAGCCGAAATGGTCGGCGTCAGGCCGCCGAGCCAAAGATAATTGAACAAGAGCTATCCAACGCCAGAGCCTGGCAGGAGGAATGGGATGCAAGTCGCCAACGTCACCACCACCGCGATTATTCTCATCATGGTCGCCGCCTACATTATCTTCACCAGCTGGCTGACCTTTAAGCTGCGCAGCAAGACCAATTCCCAATTCATGAACGCTGCCCGCGCGCTGCCGGCCGCCGTGGTCGGGCTGTTGATGATGTCCGAATTCATCGGCGCCAAATCCACCATCGGCACCGCGCAGGAAGCCTTCACCAAGGGCCTGTCCTCCTCATGGGCGGTCACCGGCGCGGCCATCGGCTTCTTCCTGTTCGGCCTGTTCTTTGTCAAACGGCTCTACCGCTCCGGCGAATACACAATCTCGGCGGCGATCGCGAAAAAATATGGCCGCTCGACCATGCTCGTCGTTTCGGTCATCATGATCTATGCGCTGCTGCTAGTGAATGTCGGCAATTACATCAGCGGTGCGGCGGCAATCTCCACCGTGCTGAAGCTCACCCTGCCGCAGGCGATGGTGCTGATCGCCGTTGTCAGCACCTTCTATTACGTGTTCGGTGGGCTGAAAGGTGTCGCCTACGTCACCGTGCTGCATACGCTGATCAAGCTGGTCGGCGTCGTCATCCTGTTCTTTGTCGCGATGCAGGCCAGCGGCGGCATCTCGCACATGGCGCAGGTACTGCCCGCCAACGCCTTCTCCTGGACCGGCGCGATTGGCGCGCCGACCATCTTCGCCTGGACCGTCGGCACCACTGGCGCGATCTTTTCGACCCAGTTCATCATGCAGGCGATTTCCTCGACCCCGAATGAAAGCCAAGCCCGCCGCGCCTGCTTCTACGCCGCGGCGCTCTGCCTGCCGCTGGGCTTCGTGCTGGCGTTGATCGGCATGGCGGCGAAGGTCGCACATCCGGGCATCAAGAGCCTCTATGCGTTGCCGGTTTTCCTCAATGGGCTGAACCCGCTGCTCACCGGCTTCATCACCACCTCGCTGGTCGCCTCCGTGTTCGTCAGCGTCTGCACCGTCGCGTTGGGCATTTCGGCGCTGGTGATGCGCGATTTCCTGGTGCCCTGGCTGAAGCCCGAGCCGGCGCGTGAGCTGCGGATGACGCGCTATATCTCGCTCGCCGTCGCCGTCGTTCCGCTCGTCTTCGTCTATTACGTGCCGGAGATTTTGAGCCTGTCCTTCTTCACCCGGGCACTGCGCCTGTCGATCACCGTCATCGCACTGATCGGCTTCTACCTGCCGATGTTCAAGACCACGCGCGGCGCCACGGCAGGGCTGATCGTCGCCTGCGTCTCGACCTCGATCTGGTATATCCTGAACAACCCCTACGGCATCGATAATATGTATATCGCGGCCATATCGCCGGTGCTGGTGATGGCCCTCGACCGGCTGGTCTCATCCGAGCGTCCGCATATCGAGCCCACGCCCTACACCGAAAGCGAAAGGTGAATGCCGATGAATGTCAACCTGATGGCGCCGCGTCCCGGTCTGGCCAACACTCATATCTTGCGGGCCAGGGAGAGCGACGCCGCCTTGCGTGAAGCCTACATCCCCTCGCCCTGTATCCAAAATCACGCCGCCAATCTTCATGTTTTGCCAAATGGCGATCTGCTTTGCGTTTGGTTCGGCGGCACGCAGGAAGGCGTGCCGGATATCTCCGTCTATTGCGCCCGCCTGCCCGCCGGGAGCGATCGCTGGAGCGACGCCGTGCGCCTGTCGGATGACATGTCGCGCTCCGAGCAGAATCCGATCCTGTTCGACGCGCCCGACGGGTCGCTCTGGTTGATCTGGACGGCGCAGATCGCCGGCAACCAGGATACCGCCATCGTCCGCCGCCGCATCTCCCAGGATGGCGGCGTGAGCTGGGGTGCTGTTGAAACCCTGTTCGACGCCGTCGGCAATGCCGGCATCTTCGTGCGCCAGCCGCCGACCATGCTGCCGGGTGGCGAGATGCTGCTGCCCTTCTGGTATTGCCACGGCAAACCCGGCGAGAAATGGGATGGCAGCTACGATACCAGCGCCGTGCGGATCTCCAAAGATGGCGGCCGGAGCTGGACGGAATATGAGGTGCCGGACAGTTTGGGCTGCGTGCATATGGGTGTTGAAATCCTGCGTGACGGCACCCTGCTGGCTTTGTTCCGCTCGCGCTGGGCGGACGCGATTTATGAAAGCCGCTCGTCGGATAACGGCAAGAGCTGGACGGTGCCGACCCCCAGCCTCTTGCCGAACAACAACTCCTCGATCCAGTTCACCACCCTGCCAGATGGCCGGCTCGCCATCGTCTTCAACGACATCTCCGCCAAGGACAGCGCTGACCGCCGCGCCTCACTCTATGACGATCTCGAAGATGACGGGCTGGGCAAGCATGATCCGGTGCGCGACCATGGCCAGCGCGCCGCCGTCTGGGGCGTGCCGCGCGCGCCGATGACCCTCGCTGTCTCAGAGGATGGTGGCGCCAGCTGGGTGAAACGCGACATCGAAACCGGCGACGGCTATTGCCTGACCAACAACTCGAAGGATCGGCTCAACCGCGAGCTCTCCTACCCCTCGGTCAAGGCCGGGGCCGATGGCACGCTGCATGTCGCCTACACCTATCACCGCCAGGCGATCAAATATGTCCGCATCCCGGCCGGCTGGGTCGAGGCGCAATGAGCCGGATCGCGCTGCTCACCGGGGCAAGCTCGGGCATCGGCGCGGCCATCGCGCAGGCCCTGCATGAGGAAGGCTGGCGCATCATCGCGCCAGGACGGCGCCCCCCTTCGGTGCCGGCCACGCATATCCCGGTCGATCTCGCCACGGTGAGCGAGGCCGAGCTCGCTTCCTTGCTGGGCGATGTCCGGCCGGATGCCTTCATCCACGCCGCCGGCCTGCTGCGCGTGGCCCCGCTCGGGCAGATGGAACGCGGCATCGGGCAAGAGCTCTGGCGCCTACATGTCGACGTCGCGACCATGATCGCCAATATCGTCGTGCCACGCATGCAGGCTGGCGGGCGGGTGCTGCTTATCGGCAGCCGCACCGCCAATGGCGCCGCCGGGCGTAGCCAGTATGCCGCCAGCAAAGCCGCCTTGAACGGGCTGGTGCGCTCCTGGGCGGCGGAGCTGGCGGACCGCAACATCACCGCCAACATCATCGCCCCCGGCGCCACCGCCACGCCGATGCTGGATGATCCGGCCCGCCAGGGCGTGCCGCCGCGCCAACCGCCCATCGGCCGCTTCATCCGCCCGGAAGAAATCGCGGCGCTGGCGCTATTCCTGCTGGGCCCGCATGCCGGGGCCATCACCGGGCAACAGATCGTCGTTTGCGGCGGCGCCTCGCTTTAGCCCCACCCGTTTGGCGGATTTGACTTGACGCCTCGCCCCGCATCCGCGACGGGTGCCCCATGACACCCGCCGGACAGCTTGCCGCCGCCATCGACCTTCTCGGCCTCATCGAAGCCGATCCCCGCCCTGCTGACGCGGTGGCCAACCATTTCTTCCGCACCCGCCGCTTTATCGGCGGCGGCGACCGGCGCGCCGTCTCGGCCCTGGTCTGGGGGGTTCTGCGCACCCGCCGGCATCTGGGCTGGTGGCTGGATTATCACCGCGCCCCGCATACGCCCCGGCTGCTGCTGGCCGCCCAGGCGCTGTTTTCCGGCCAAACCCCGGGGAAAATCGCCGCGGCCTTCGTCTCCGGCCGCTACGGGCCGCCGCCGCTGCAGCCCGAGGAAATGGCGCTCCTGGAAAAGCTCTCCACCCGCACGCTGGAACATCCGGACATGCCGGAAGCGGTGAAATTCGAGATCCCGGACTGGATCCTGCCCAAGCTGCGCGCCCAGTTCGGCCCCACCCTTTCGGACGAAATGGCGGCGATGAACGAGCCCGCGACGCTGGATCTGCGCGTCAACCTGCTGAAAACCGACCGCGAGGGCGCCCGCATGGCCCTGGCCGCCGAGGGGCTGCGGGCTGAGCTCACCGAATACTCCCCCTGGGGCCTGCGCCTGCGCAACCGCCAGTCCGTCACCACCGGCAAAGCCTTCCAGGACGGGCTGGTGGAGATCCAGGACGAGGGCAGCCAGCTCATCGCTTTGGCGGTGGACGCCAAGCCCGGCATGCGCGTCGCGGATTTCTGCGCCGGTGCGGGCGGCAAAACCCTCGCCATCGCGATGGGCATGGCGAATAAGGGACATATCGTCGCCTGCGACGTCTCGGAACCGCGGCTGGACGGCGCCATCAAGCGCCTGCGCCGCGCCGGGGTGCATAATGCCGAGCGCCATCTGCTTGAACCAGGCGATAAATGGGTGAAGCGCCAGGAGAAGAAATTCGACCGCGTGCTGGTGGACGCCCCCTGCACCGGCACCGGCACCTGGCGCCGCAACCCGGACGCCCGCGCCCGCCTCACCGAGACGGATCTGGCCGAGCTGACCGTGAAGCAGGCGGAGATTCTCGACCGCGCGCAAAAACTGGTGAAGCCGGGCGGAAGACTGGTTTACGCCACCTGCTCCGTGCTGCAAGATGAGAACGAAGCACAGATCGAGGCGTTCATGGCGCGTCATCCTGATTTCTCCGTCCTGCCCCTGGAAGCGCCCGAGGCGCTCAAAGGTTCCGCGCATCTGCGCCTCTCCCCGGCCCGCAACGGCACGGACGGGTTCTTCGCCGCCATCATGGTGCGTGCCGCTTGATTTCCATACGCCGCGCCCGGTTGTCCGATGCCAGCTTCATTGCCGCTGTGCATGTGGCGACCTGGCGCAGCGCCTATGCCAATCTGCTGCCTGACGATTATCTCGCCAACCTCTCCCTCAACCGGCTTTGCGCCTATTATGAGCACGGCATCCGCGTCGGCGGCGGACTGCATGTGATCTCCTGCTATGGCGAGCCCGGCGCCCCGCCGATTCTCGGCTTCTCCAGCGCCGCCCGCTGCCGGGAGAAAACCCTGGGCGATGGCGAGATCGAGACCCTCTATGTGCATGAGGATTACCGCGACCGCGGGCTGGGCGGGCAGCTGCTACGCAGCTCCGCCAAGCATCTGGCCCGGCTCGGCTGCCGCTCGGTCTATGCCTGGGTGCTGGCTGAGAATCCGTCCCGCTATTTCTACCAGCATCTCGGCGGCAAACAGATCGCCACCGGCACCACCTGGGTCGGCGGTGAGGAAATCCCCCGGATCGCCTTCGCCTGGGACCCGATCGAGACCCTGCTCGACGTAAATGCCTGAACCGCGCTTCCCCTCTGTTGCAAAGCCCCGCGCCCTCCTCTAGTTGGGCGCATGAGCCAGCAAAAAATCCTGATCCTGGACTTCGGCAGCCAGGTGACCCAGCTGATCGCCCGGCGCGTGCGCGAGAGCGGCGTCTATTGCGAGATCCTCCCCTTCAACGCGGATGTGCAGCGTATGCGCGATTTCGGCGCCGCCGGCATCATCCTCTCCGGCGGCCCGGCCAGCGTGGCCGATGAAGGCAGCCCCCGCGCCCCGGACTGGGTGTTCGAGAGCGGCCTGCCGGTGCTGGGCATCTGCTATGGCCAGATGGCAATGTGCGTGCAGCTGGGCGGCACGGCCAAGGGCGCTGAAATCCGCGAATTCGGCCGCGCCCATATCGATGTCGTCGCCGATTGCGAGCTGTTCGAGGGCACCTGGGCCGTCGGCGCGCGCGAGCAGGTCTGGATGAGCCATGGCGACCATATTTCCGCCCCGCCGCCCGGCTTCAAGACCGTCGCCGTCTCCGAGGGCGCGCCTTACGCCCTCATCGCCAATGACGAGCGCAAATATTACGGCATGATGTTCCACCCGGAAGTGGTGCACACCCCGCACGGCGCCCAGCTGATCAAGAACTTCACCCACAAGGTCTGCGGCCTCTCCGGCGACTGGACGATGGCGCGCTTCCGCGAGGCCGAAATCGCCAAAATCCGCGCCCAGGTCGGCACCGGCCGGGTCATTTGCGGCCTCTCCGGCGGCGTGGACAGCTCGGTTGCCGCCGCGCTGATCCATGAGGCGATCGGCGACCAGCTCACCTGCATCTTCGTCGATCACGGGCTGCTGCGCGCCGGTGAGGCGGATGAGGTGGTGAAGGTTTTCCGCGACCAGTTCAACATCAAGCTCATCCACCGCGACGCCTCGGATCTGTTCCTGGGCGAGTTGGCCGGCGTCACCGACCCGGAGCGCAAGCGCAAGATCATCGGCAAGCTCTTCATCGACGTGTTCGATGAGGAAGCCTCGAAGATCGGCGGCGCGGAATTCCTGGCCCAGGGCACGCTCTATCCGGACGTGATCGAGAGTGTCTCCGCCCTTGGCGGCCCCTCCGTCACCATCAAATCCCACCATAATGTCGGCGGCCTGCCCGACTATATGAAGCTGAAGCTGGTGGAGCCGCTGCGCGAGCTGTTCAAGGACGAGGTGCGTGAGCTTGGCCGCGAGCTTGGCCTGCCCGAGACCATCGTCGGCCGCCACCCCTTCCCTGGCCCGGGCCTGGCGATCCGCGTGCTGGGCGCGGTCAGCCGCGAATCCGTCGCCATCCTGCAGAAGGCGGATGCGATCTATCTGGAAGAAATCCGCGCCGCCGGGCTCTATGACGCGATCTGGCAGGCTTTCGCGGTGCTGCTGCCGGTGAAATCCGTGGGCGTGATGGGCGATGGCCGCACCTACGACCAGGTCTGCGCCCTGCGCGCCGTCACCAGCACCGACGGCATGACCGCCGATGTCTACCCCTTCGACATCAATTTCCTCTCCCGTGTGGCCGGGCGCATCGTCAACGAAGTACGCGGCATCAACCGGGTGACCTACGACATCACCTCAAAGCCACCTGGGACGATCGAGTGGGAATGATACAGAACTGAACAAAACGGGCCGGGACATCACTCCCGGCCCGTTTTTCATTCACGGCGCAAACGGCAATTTGGTCTGAAGCGTCGCCGCGCTCGGCAGGTCCTTGGCCTCGAACCCGCCGCCCAAATCCGCATACAGCGCGATGCTGGCCAGCAGCCGGTTTTGCTGGATCGACAAGGCCGTCTGCTGGTCGGAAAGCAGCGTCACCTGCGCCGTGACCACCGTGGTATAATCCACTGTTCCGGCGCGATACTCATTCAGCGCGATCTGCGCGGCGCGCTGCGCATCCGCCACCGCCCGCGCCTGCACCTGTGCCTGCGCCGCATAGATCTGCAGATCGGAGAGATCCGTCTCCACCGCCTGGAAGGCGCTCAGCACGGTCTGGCGATACGTCTCAACACTCTCCAGATAGCCGGCCTTCGCCGCCGCCACCGCCTGCGCGCGTGCGCCACCCTCGAACAAATCCCCGCTCGCCGAGGCGCCCAACGACCACAGCGCGTTGGAGGCGCTGAACAGGGCGCCGATCGGCGTTGCCGAAAACCCGCCCAGCGCCGAGAGGCTGAGATCCGGATAATATGCCCCCACCGCCACGCCGATATTGGCGTTCTGCTCGGCCATGCTCCGCTCGGCGGCGGCGATGTCGGGCCGGCGTTCCAGCAGCGTGCTCGGCACCTGCGGCGGCGCCACCGGCACTCTGGCGATCTGCGGCCCGTCCGGGATGGAGAGATCCGCCGGCGCATGGCCGGTCAGCAGCGCGATCGCATGCTCATATTGCGCCCGTGTCGCCTGCTCGGAAATCAGGCTGGACCGCGCCCCGTCAAGCGCCGTCTGCGCCGTCAGCACATCCGATTGCGCGACGGTGCCGGCATCATATTTGTTCTGGGTGATTCGCAGGCTGTCCTGATAGGCGGTGATGGTCTGGTTCAGCAGCGCGATATTCGCATCCGCCGTGCGCAGATACACATAATCCTCCGCCAGGCTGGCCTGGGCGCTCAGCGTGGCATTGGCGAGGTCGGCCGCACTCACCTGCGCGGCGGCGACATCGCTTTGCACCTGGCGGCGGATCTTGCCCCAGATATCCGGCGTCCAGCTCGCCTGCCCCTCGAACGTGCCGGAGGTTTTCGGCCCGCTCGCCCCCCCAAGGCTGCCGGAACTGCCCCCCTGCCCGCTGCGCGTGGCGCTGCCGGTGAGCGCCAGCGTCGGGAACAGATTGCCGCGCGCTTCCTGCGCCAACGCCACCGCCTGCTGGTAGGCGTAGAAATCCGCCGCCAGCGCGGCGTTGTTCACCGCCACCTGGGCTTCGAGCTGATCCAGCGTCGGGTCCTGGAAATTCCGCCACCATTGGCCCTTCGGCGCGCCATCCGCCGGCTGCGCCTGCACCCAGCCCGGCGCGGTCTTATAGCCGGCGGGCACCGCCAGCGTCGGCTTCTGGTAATTCGGCCCGACCATGCAACCCGAGAGGGCAAACAGGCCGATAAACGCAATCCGCCTCATGGCGCCTCCACAATGCTACCTGAACGCGGCGCGGCCTTGTCCCGCCCACCGCGCAGTTTCGTGCCCAGCCGTTCCAGCCAGAGATACAGAACCGGCGTGGTGTAAAGTGTGAGCGCCTGGCTCACCAGCAGCCCGCCAATGATGGTCAGCCCCAGCGGCTGGCGCAAGCTCGCCCCCTGGCCGATGCCGATGGCCAGCGGCAACGCCCCCAGCACGGCGGCGAAGGTGGTCATCATGATCGGCCGGAAGCGCAGCAAGGCGGCGCGGAAAATCGCCTCCTCCGGCGCAATCCCCTCGCCACGCTGCAGCGCCAGGGCGAAATCGATCATCAGAATCGCGTTCTTCTTCACGATGCCGATCAGCAAAATCACGCCGATCAGCGCGATGATGGTCAACGGCGTGTTCAGCATCAGCAGGAACAAGGTGGCCCCAATGCCAGCCGAGGGAATGGTGGAGAGAATGGTCAGCGGATGGATGGTGCTCTCATACAGAATACCCAGCACGATATAGACCGCCGCCAGCGCCGCCAGAATGATCAGCTTCTCGGAGGCTTGCGAGGATTGGAACGCCGCCGCCGTACCGGCGAAACTGCCCTTGATGCTCAGCGGCACATCGAGATCGCTCATCGTCTTCTGGATCTCCGCCGCTGCCGTACCCAGCGCCGTGCCGCCGGGCAGCGAGAAGGAGATCGTCGCCGCCAGCTGCCCGCCCTGATGGTTCACCGAAATCGGCGTCGTCCCCGGCGCCACCGTCGCGAAGGCGGCGAGCGGCACCATGGTTTCCTTGTTGGTGCTCACCGCGGTGCCGGAGGAGGAATTCCTGCTGCCGGAAATCGCGTTGATGGCGGCATTGGTGGCGCTGTCCAGCGCCACGCTGCTGGTGAGGCTGCTCGCGCTCGTGCTGGTGCTGCTGCTCACCGCCCCGGCGGCGAGCTGGGTGGAGCTGGTGCCGCTGGCGCTACCGCCGGAGGTGCTGACATAGATGCGTTTCAGATCATTCGGCGTCTGCTGGTATTGCGGGGCGAATTCCATCACCACCTCATACTGGTTCAGCTCATTATAGATGGTGGAGACCGTCCGCTGGCCGAACGCGTCATACAGCGTCGCGTCGATCTGCTGCGGCGTCAGCCCCAGCCGCGATGCCTGGGCGCGGTCGATCTTGATGTCGGTCTCCAGCCCGCCAGTCTGCATATCCGAATTCACATCCAGCAGCGCCTTGTCCTGCTTCAGTGCGGCGACGATCTTCGGCACCCAGCTCTGCAGCGTCGCGGCATCATCGCTGGTCAGCGTGTATTGATATTCGGCATTGCTCTGCCGCCCGCCGACGCGCAAATCCTGTGCCGGCACCAGGAAGGTCTGCGCTCCGGGTATTTTCGCCAGCTGCGGGCGCAGCCGCGCCACAATCGCGGTGGCGGAGAGATGCCGCTCGCTGAGCGGCTTCAGCGTGATGAACATCATCGCCGTATTGGTCGAGCGCCCGCCGGTGAACCCGGCCGCCGAGGCCACGGCCGGGTCCTTCTGGATGATCGCCTGGGCCTGCTTCAACTTCGCCGACATCGCCGCGAAGCTGGTGGATTGATCGGCCTGGATATTGCCGATGATCATCCCGGTATCCTGCTCCGGGAAAAACCCTTTCGGCACCACCACGAACAGCACCAGGTTGAGGATGATGGTGACCAGGAAGCCGAACCCGATCAGCCGCGAATGGCGCAGCGCCCAGCGCAGCGAACGCTCATAGCCATCGCGCGCGGCGGTGAAGCCGCGCTCCATCGCGTCCAGCACCCGCCGCTTGCGCCCTGGCTCATGTGAGGGCGGCTTCAGCAGCAGCGCGCAAAGCATCGGCGTGATGGTCAGCGAGACGATCAGCGAAATGATGATCGCCAGCGACAGCGTCACCGCGAACTCCCTGAACAACATGCCAAGCAGCCCCGGCATCAGCAAAATCGGCACGAACACCGCGATCAGCGACAAGCTCATCGAGAGCACGGTGAAGCCGACCTCGGCCCCGCCTTTCAGCGCCGCATCCAGCGGGCTCATCCCGTCTTCCAGATGCCGCATGGTGTTTTCCACCACCACCACCGCGTCATCCACCACGAAGCCGGTGGCGATGGTCAGCGCCATCAGCGACAGATTATCGATGGAAAATCCCAGCAGATACATCGGCCCGAAGGTGCCGATGATCGAAACCGGCACCGCCAGCCCGGGGATCAGCGTGGCGCGCGGCGAGCGCAGAAACAGGAACACCACCCCCACCACCAGCAGCACGGCGATGAACAAGGTCCGCTCGGTATCGTCCACGGCGGCGCGGATGGACTGGCTGCGATCCATCGCCACGCCGATATGCACCGAAGGCGGCAAGGCGGCCCGCAAGGTCGGCAGCAGCTTTTTGATGTCATCGACGGTGTTGATGATATTCGCGTCCGGCGTGGCATGGACAATCACCAGCACCGCATGCTTGCCGTTATAATAGCCGGCATTCTGGGTGTTCTCGACCGAGTTGCGCACATCCGCGACATCGGAGAGCTTCACCGCCTGGCCATCGCGATAGGCGATCACCAGCCCGCGATATTGCGCCGCCGTCGTCGCCTGGTCGTTGGTGTAGAGCTGATAGCGGTTGGGGCCGACATCGAAATAGCCTTTCGGCGCATTCGCGTTGGCGCCGGCGAGGGCGGCGCGCACATCCTCAAGCCCGATGCCATATTGCGCCAGCTTCCCCGGCTGCAACTCAACGCGTACCGCCGGCAGCGCCGAGCCGCCCAGCTCCACCTCGCCCACGCCGGAGATCTGGGAGAATTGCTGCTCCAGCACGGTATCGGCGGAATCATAAAGCTGCGCCGGCGTCATCGTATCCGAGGTGAGTGCGAGCACCATGATCGGAATATCGGCCGGGTTGAATTCGTGATAGGTCGGGTTGGCGCGCAGGCTCGTCGGCAGATCCGCCCGCGCCGCCTGGATCGCCGCCTCGGTGTCACGCGCGGCACCATCGATATTCCGGTCCAGCCCGAATTGCAGCGTGATGCGCGTGCTGCCAATCCCGGATTGGCTGGTCATCTCCGTCACATCCGCAATCGCGCCGAGATGTCGCTCCAAAGGTGCCGCCACGGTCGAGGCCATGGTGTCAGGGCTGGCCCCGGCCATCTGCGCCATGATCTGGATGGTTGGAAAGGCGATCTTCGGCAGCGGCGCCACCGGCATGCGGGTGAAGGCCAGCATGCCGGAGAGCGCGATGCCGATGGTCAGCAAGATGCTGGCCACCGGCCGGCGAATGAAGATCGCCGGGATATTCATGTGCGCTGCCCGCGCAGCCGCACCGCCAAAGCCTCAAAGGCGAGATAGATCACCGGCGTGGTGAAGAGCGTGAGCACCTGGCTGACCAGCAGGCCGCCGACGATGGCCAGCCCCAAAGGTGCCCGCAGCTCAGAGCCCATGCCGCCGCCAAAGATCAGCGGCAGCCCGGCCAGCAAGGCGGCCAGCGTCGTCATCAAAATCGGCCGGAAGCGCAGCAGCGCCGCCTCATAAATCGCCTCGCGCGGCGCTTTGCCTTCATGGCGCTGCGCCTGCAAGGCGAAATCGATCATCATGATCGCGTTCTTCTTCACGATGCCGATCAGCAGCACGATGCCGATAATCCCGATCACCCCCAGCCCGTCCCCCGCCAGCCACAGAAACAGCAGCGCGCCGATGCCCGCGGATGGCAGCGTCGAGAGAATGGTCACCGGATGCACGAAGCTCTCATAGAGCACGCCCAGCACGATATAGACCGCGATGATCGCCGCGATCAGCAGATAGACCTCGTTGGAGAGCGAGCTCTGGAACTGCGCCGCGGCGCCCTGGAAGGAGGTCTGCATCGCGGTTGGCAGCTTCACCTGCGTCTCCGCCCGCTTGATCGCATTCACCGCCTCACCAAGCGTCGCCCCTTGCGCCACGTTGAAGGAGATGGTCGTGGCCGGGAACTGGCCCAGATGCTCCACCACCAGCGGCACTTTCTGCACGCTGAAGCTGGCGATGGCCGAAAGCGGCACCACCCCGCCGCTCGAAGAGGAGGAGGGCAGATAGATGTTCCCGAGCGAGGCGATGGAGGTCATCTTATCCGCCGGCACGCCCATGATCACGCGGAACTGGTTGCTCTGGGTGAAAATGGTGGAGATGATGCGCTGGCCGAAAGCATCGTACAGCGCGCTATCCACCGTCGCCGGGGTGATGCCGTAGCGCGCCGCATTGGCGCGGTTGATGTCGATATAAACCGAATTGCCCGCCGCCTGCAGCCCGCTCGCCACACCGGTGATCTGCGGCAGGCTCTGCAGCTTCGCCATCAGCTTCGGCACGTAGCTGGTGAAATCCCCGCTATTCGGGTCCTCCAGCTCGAATTGATACTGCGTCGGCGAAACACTTGTATCCAACGTCAGGCTCTGCACCGGCTGCAGGAACAGAGCGATGCCCGGCACTCCCGCCACCTCGCGGTTCAGGCGCGGGATCAGCGCGCTGGCGGAAAGGCTGCGCTCGCTCTTTGGTTTCAGATTGATCAGAAAGCGGCCCTGGTTCAGCGTGGTGTTGGTGCCATCCACGCCGATATAGCTGGTCAGGCTGACCACGTCCGGGTCTTTCAGCAACGCATCGGCCAACTGCTGCTGGTGCTGCGCCATCGCCGCGTAGGAAGTGCTTTGCGCCCCCTGGCTGATGCCCTGGATCTGCCCGGTATCCTGCACCGGAAAGAAGCTTTTCGGAATGAACACATACATCAGCCCGGTCAGCGCCAGCGTCGCGACAAACACCGCCAATGTCAGCCCCGCATGCGCCAGCACCCAGCTCAGCCCGCGCCCATAGGCGGCGACGATGCGCGCGAATTGCCGCTCCGCCCAGAGCGCGATCCGCCCTGGCCGCTCCTGCGCATGCTCATGCAGAATCCGCGAGCACAGCATCGGCACCAAAGTCAGCGACACCACCGCCGAAATCACGATGGTCACCGCCAGCGTCACCGCGAATTCGGAGAAGAGCCGCCCGGTGACATCGCCCATGAACAAAAGCGGGATCAGCACCGCGATCAGCGAGACGGTGAGCGAGATGATGGTAAAGCCCATCTGCCCCGCCCCCTTCAGCGCCGCCTGCATCGGGCTCTCGCCCATCTCCAGATAGCGGGCGATATTCTCGATCATCACGATGCTGTCATCCACCACGAAGCCGGTCGCGACGATCAGCGCCATCAGCGAGAGATTATCGATCGAGTAGCCGCACAGATACATCACCGCCAACGTGCCGATCAGCGACACCGGCACGGAAATGCTGGGGATCACGGTCGCGCGCAGACTGCCCAGGAACAGATAGATGACGGCGACGACAAGGAAGATCGAAAGCAGCAGCTCGAACTCGGCATCGCGCACGGAGGCGCGGATGGAGGTGGTGCCGTCGCTGACCACCTGAATATCCATCGCCGGCGGCAGCCCTTGGGTAAGCGTCGGCAAGGCCCGCTTGATCGCATCCACCGTCTTGATCACGTTGGCGTTCGGCTGGCGCTGCACATTCAGAATAATCGCCGGCGTCCTGTTCACCCAGGCGCCCAGCTCGGCATTTTCCGGCGCGGAGACCACCTTGGCGACATTCTTCAGGAAAACCGGCGTGCCGTTCTTATAGGCGATGACCAGATTGTTATATTGCGACGCATCGGTGATCTGGTCGTTATCATTGATCGTGTAATTCTGCACCGGGCCGGAGAAACTGCCCTTCGGCGAATTGACGTTGAGATTGGCGATATCGGTGCGGACATTATCGATGGAAATGCCGTAAGCGGCGAGCGCCTGCGGGTTCACCTCGACGCGGATCGCCGGCTCATTGCCGCCCGCGAGGCTGACCAGACCGACCCCCGAAATCTCGGAAATCTTCGAGGCCAGGCGTGAATTCACCAGACGCTGCACATCGATGAGGTTCATCGTCTTCGAGGTGATCGCCAGCGTCATGATCGGCGCGTCGGCCGGGTTCACCTTGTTGTAGATCGGCGGTGCCGGCAGGTCGGAGGGCAGCAGATTGCCCGCCGCATTGATCGCCGCCTGCACCTCCTGCTCGGCCACATCCAGGCTCAGCGACAGGTCGAATTGCAGCGTGATCACCGAGGCCCCGGCCGAGCTCTGGCTCGACATCTGGTTGAGCCCCTGCATCTCGCCCAGCTGGCGCTCCAGCGGTGCGGTGATGGAGGTGCTCACCACATCCGGCGAGGCACCGGGATAGAAGGTCTCCACCTCGATGGTGGGATAATTCACATCCGGCAGTGCCGCGACCGGCAGATATTGAAACGCCACCAGCCCGACCAGCACGAAGGCGATCATCAGCAGCGATGTCGCGACCGGCCGAAGGATGAAAAGCCGGGACGGGTTCACTGCGCGGCAGCCTGGCCGTTCTGTTTCTTATGCCGCCCCGCATGGGGGCTGCCCTGGGTCGTCGCCGTCGGGGTAACATTTTCCTGCGCCCCGTTGGTGGTCACGGCCTCGGTACCCGACGGCGTGATCTTGCTGCCATCGGTCAGCCGGTCGACACCATCCACCACCACCTCATCGCCGGGGCTTACCCCTTTGGTGATGACGGTGTTGATGCCATCGGTCGGCCCGGTGGTCACCGGCACCATCTTCACCGTGTTGTTGGGTTGCACCACATACACATAGGCGCCCGGCGCACCCTCCTGCACCGCGGGGCTGGGCACCAGGGTCGCGTTGCGCAGCGTCTTCACCAGCAGATGCACATTCACGAACTGGTTGGGGAAGAGCTTATTGTCGGTATTGGCGAAATCCGCGCGCAATTTCACCATCCCGGTGGAGGTGTTCACCTGGTTATCGACGGCCGAGAGCGTGCCCTCCTCCAGCTTGGTCACATCGTCGCTCTCATAGGCGCTGGCCTGCAGGGTTCGGCCTTGTTCGAGCTGTTCGAGAATCTGCGTCAGATCCTGTTGGGCGACGGAGAATTCCACCGTGGTCGGGCTGATGGTGGTCACGACCGCCAGCCCGGTGGAGCTGCCGGAGGTGACGTAATTGCCCAGATCCACCAGCCGCAGGCCGATCCGCCCGGTCACCGGCGAGGTGATATGGCAATAGGCCAGATCGAGCTTCGCGGTGTCGATATTCGCCTGGTCGGATTGCACCAAAGCCGCATCCTGCGCCACGGTGAATTTCTGGTCCGAGACGGTCTGCGCGGAAATGCTGTTCTGCGCCTCCAGCTTCAGATAACGCGCATAGTCGGAGCGCGCCTGGTCCAGGCTGGCCTGGTCCTTGGCCAGCGCCGCCTGATATTGCTCAAGCTGGATCTGATAGGGGCGCGGGTCGATCTGCACCAGGAACTGGCCTTTCTGGACCATCTGCCCCTCGGTGAAGGCGATCTGGGTGATATAGCCGGAAATCTGCGGCAGCAGCGTCACCGTCGCGGTGGGGGTCACGGTGCCCAGCTCGTCCAAGGTCACCTGCATCGGCCCGCTGACCGCCTTGGCGGTGACCACCGATTGCGCGGCCGGGCGATACCCGGCCTGCTTCTGGCCGCTATGGCGCCACCAGATGAAGGCCACCAGGAGAATGACCACCAGGGCGATGATATAACGCCCCTTGCCGCGCTTGCGCCGCCCTTCGCTTGCCGCCACCAAAGCCCACTCCTGCTCTAGATCCTGCCTGGTGCTATACGGACTCCGTCCCTTTTTGTCCCAGCACGAACATTAACAGCAGGATGACAAATCGTAACCCGATCAGGGCAGCGAGGTGATCTGGGTGGAAGCGAGCGGCAGGCCGGTGGCCCAAGGCAGGGCGGCGAAGGCCCCGGTGACGGCAATACTGGCCAGCAGCACCAGCAAAGAGCGCCACACATTCAGCTGCAGCCCGTTGCGGAACACGAACCAGCGATTCCACAACAGATAGAGCCCGATCAGCCCCAGCACCGCCATCTCCACCCGGTCCATCTTCAGCCCGAACTGAACCAGGATCGAGCCGATGAAGGCCGCGACCAGAATTGCCGGCAGCACCAGCCAGAAGCACCAGTTCAGCGCCGTGGCGGTGCGCAGCCACAGCTCCCGGCGCCCGAACAGCCGGGCAAACTCATAGGTGATGACGGGCAGCGCCAGCACGGTGCAAAGCCGCGAAAGCAGCCCCAGCAGCGCGCTTTTCCAATCGCCTGCGACCAGGCTGAGCAGCGCGCCCACCAGCGGAAACGCGATCAACGGCGCCAGCGACGCGGCAAACGCATCCTCGCCAGTGCCGAACTCCTCGATGCCTTTGGCGTTGCCGCGCGCCAGCAGCAGCAGACCGCGCATGATCATACGCAAAACCCTTCGATCAGCGCCGCGTAGACATCTGCGAGCCGTTCCAGCTCAGCCACCGGCACCGCCTCATCCACCTTATGCATGCTGGTGCCGACCAGCCCGAACTCCGCCACCGGGCAGAACCGCGCGATGAAGCGCGCATCCGAGGTGCCGCCGCCGGTATTGCGGTCCGGCGTCACCCCCGTAACCCGCTCAATCGCCCCCACCAGCGCGCCGATCTCCTCGCCCGGCTGGGTGAGAAAGGATTCGCCGGAAATCTTCACCTGCAACATCGCCCCAGGCGCGTGGCGCGCCAGCATCTCCTTCAGCCAGGCTGTCAGCGAGGCGCCGGAATGCAGATCATTGAAACGTATATTCAGCTTCGCCACCGCCGCGCCGGGAATCACGTTGGTGACCGGATTGCCGACATCAACCGTGGTGATCTGCAGCGTCGAAGCTTCGAAAAATTCCGAGCCCTCATCCAGCCTGTGCGCCGCCAGCGCCGCCAAGGCGGGCAGTAATTTATGCACGGCATTCTCGGCCAGATGCGGGTAGGCGGCGTGGCCCTGACGGCCCTGCATGGTGATCACGGCGTTCAAACTGCCGCGCCGCCCCACCTTCACCACATCGCCGAGCACCGCCTTGCTGGTCGGCTCGCCGACCACGCAGAAATCCGGGATTTTCCCGTGCTCCTGCATCCAGTCCAGCACCCGCACGGTGCCATCCACCGCCTCGCCTTCCTCATCCCCGGTAATCAGCAGCGAGACATGACCCGGCACCCGCGAGGCCGCCGCGACGAAAGCGGCGATGCCGCCTTTCATGTCGACCGCCCCGCGCCCATAGAGCACGCCATCCTGCTCATCGCCGTCGAACGGCCCGTGAGACCAGCCCTCGCCGGGCGGCACCACATCCGTATGGCCGGCGAAGCAGAGATGCTTTCCGGGGCCTTTGCGCTCGGCGAAAAAATTCTCGATCTCGCCGAAACGCAGCCTCGTCACCTCAAACCCCAGCTTTCGTAGCGCTACGATCAGCACCTCCTGCGCCCCCGCATCGGCGGGGGTGACGGAAGCGCGGCGCAGCAGCTCGCGCAGCAGGGCGGGCGCGGAAATCACGCGCGCAGCAACTCGTTGATCGAGGTCTTGGAGCGGGTCTGCGCATCCACGCGCTTGACGATGATCGCCGCCGCCAGGCTGGGCGCGGCCGGAGTCTTGCCCGGCAGGCTGCCCGGCACCACCACGGAATAAGGCGGCACCTTGCCATACATGATCTCGCCGGTCTCGCGATCGACGATCTTGGTGGAGGCGCCCAGGAACACGCCCATCGAGAGCACCGCGCCCTCACCCACGATCACCCCTTCCGCCACTTCGGAGCGCGCGCCGATGAAGCAATTATCCTCGATGATCACCGGATTCGCCTGCAGCGGCTCCAGCACCCCGCCAATGCCGACACCGCCGGAGATATGGCAGTTCTTGCCGATCTGCGCGCAGGAGCCGACGGTCGACCAGGTGTCGATCATGGTGTTCTCGCCGACATAGGCGCCGACATTGGTGAAGCTCGGCATCAGCACCACGCCGGGGGCGATGAAGGCGGAGCGGCGGACCACGGCGCCGGGAACCGCGCGCATGCCGGCGGCGGCAAAGCGCGCCTCATCCCAGCCGGCGAACTTGATCGCCACCTTGTCGAACACTGGCGCATCGCCGACATTGCCCTGCACATAGTTCGGGTACAGGCGGAAGGAGAGCAGCACCGCCTGCTTCAGCCACTGATTGACCACCCAGCCGCCCTCGCCCGGCTGCGCCACCCGGGCCTGGCCGGAATCCAGCAGCTCCAGCGCCGCCTCAATGGCATCGCGCACCTCGCCTTTGGTGGCGGGCGAGATGCTGGCCCGGTCGTCCCAGGCGGCTTCGATGGCGGTTTTCAGCGCGGTGCTCATAACTTCATTCCCTACAAAATACACAGCGGACCAGGCGGCTGCCCGCCGGCCCCATCAACGGCCAACCCGCCTCAGGCGGCGATGGTCTCCAGCCCGCCCATATAAGGCCGCAGCACGGATGGCACGGTGATCGAGCCATCCTCATTCTGATAATTCTCCATCACCGCGATCAACGCCCGGCCGACAGCGGTGCCCGAGCCGTTCAGCGTGTGCACGAATTCCGGCCTGCCATCGCCCACCCGGAAACGGGCATTCATCCGCCGCGCCTGGAAGGCGAGCGTGTTGGAGCAGGAGGAGATTTCCCGGTATTTCCCCTGCCCCGGCACCCAGACCTCGAGATCATAGGTCTTGGCGGCGGAAAAGCCGGTATCCCCGGCGCAGAGCAGCATCCGCCGGTAAGGCAGTTCCAGCCGCTCCAGCACCGTCTCGGCGGCGCGGGTCATGCGCTCATGTTCCTCCGCGCTCTCCTCGGGGTGGTGATGCTCACCAGCTCCACCTTGGTGAACTGATGCTGACGCAGCATGCCGCGCACATCCCGCCCGGCGGACCCGGCCTCGGAGCGGAAGCAATAAGAGAGTGCGGTCAGCCGCAGCGGCAATTGCGCCGCCGGGGTGATCTCGCCGGCGACCAGATTGGTCAGCGGCACCTCGGCGGTCGGGATCAGCCAGCGCCCATCTGTGGTTGCAAACAGATCCTCGGCGAATTTCGGCAACTGGCCGGTGCCGTACATGGTGGCGTCATTCACCAAAAGCGGCACCACCGTCTCGGCATAGCCATGCTCGGTGGTGTGCACATCCAGCATGAACTGGCCCAGCGCGCGTTCCAGCCGGGCGAGCTTGCCCTTCAGCACGGTAAAGCGCGCCCCGGCCAGCTTCGCCGCGCCGGCGAAATCCATCATGCCGAGCGCCTCGCCCAGCTCGAAATGCTCTTTCGGGGTAAAGGCGAAATTGCGCTTCGCCCCCCATTCCTTCACCAGCTTGTTTTCCGCCTCGTCGCGCCCGTCGGGCACCGCCGCATCCAGCAGGTTCGGGAGCTTGCCCAGCGTGTCGCGCAGCAACGCATCCAGACGCGGCCCTTCGGCGTCCAGCTTGGCAATCTCCTCGCGGATGCGCATCCCCTGCGCCTCCAGCGCGGCGCTGTCTTCCTTGGCGCGCTTCGCCTCGCCGATCTTCTTGGAGACCGCATTGCGCTCGGCCTGCAGCTCCTGCTGGCGGGCCAGCGCGGTGCGGCGCTGCTCGTCCAGCGCCAGGATCTCGCGCGACAGCGGCGCCATGCCCCGGCGCGCCAGCGCCGCGTCAAACCCTTCGGCATCCTCGCGGATCAGCTTGATATCATGCATTCTCTTGGTCTTTTTGCTCAGCGGTGGCGGCCTCTTCGGCCTCGTCCTCATATTTCGGCTCGACGAGCTTCACGAAGAACAGCGAAATCTCGAACAGGAACAGCAGCAGCGCCGCCATGATGCACTGGCTGGGCACGTCCGGCGGGGCCATGATGGCGGCGACGATGAAACAGCCGACATAGGCGTAGCGGCGATATCGCTTCAGCGTCGCGTAGGAGACGATGCCGACCTTGCCTAACAATGTAAGCAGCACCGGCAGCTCGAAGCTGAGCCCGAAGGCGAAGAGCAGCTTCATCACGATGTTCAGATAATCCGAGACCTTCGGCAGCAGCGAGATATCCACGCCCTGGCCGCTCTGCTGGAAAGAGAGGAAGAATTTCCAGGCGATCGGGAAGAACACGTAATAGGCCAGCGCCCCGCCGGCGAAGAACAGGATGGGGGTGACGATGAGAAAGGGCAGCAAGGCGCGCTTCTCCCGCCGGTACAGCCCAGGTGCGACGAACAGCCAGATCTGCGTCGCCAGCACCGGGAAGGAGATGAAGGCGGCGCCGAACACCGCCACCTTCACATCCGTAAAGAACGCCTCATAGAGCGCGGTATAGACCAGCTCCGGCTTCTGCCCCTGCGCCACCAGCGCGTGCGCCAGCGGGGCGGCCAGAAAGTCGTAAATCTTCGCGGAAAAATGATAGCAGACAAGAAATGCGATCAGAAAGGCGGCGGCCGACCAGATCAGCCGTTTGCGCAACTCCGCCAGATGCTCGAGCAGCGGCATTTCCTTGTCGTCGATCTGGTCTTCATCGGCGGTTGTCATTTAAAAACCCCAGCGCCTGGTGCCAGGCGGAATGAAAGCGGGTGTGGGCGCCTTGCGCGCCGCCTCGGGCGGGATCACGGCAGGGGCATCGGGCGGCGCTTCCTCGACCACGGAAGGCGGCTTGTAGGCGGTGACTGTCTGCGTCTCGACGCTGTCATTCACCTCCTTGGCGGTGGCGCGCAGGCTGCCATCCGGGTCCAAGGCGGTTTCGGCGGCGGTGCGGAAATCGAATCGGCGGAGCTTGTCGATCTCGCCCTTCACATCCGAGAGATTCGCCTCGCGCATCATCTCATCGAGATGGCCCTGGAATTCCGAGGCCATGCCGCGCGCCTTCTTGATCAGCCCGGTGACGGTCCTGATCGCGACAGGCAGATCCTTTGGCCCAATGGCAATCAATGCCACCGCCATGATCAGCCCGATCTCACCCCATGACAATCCAAACATCGCGCAGGCTTGCTAGCAGGCCCTCACGCGGATGGCAAAGACGCGGCAATCCGCGCCAGCGCCGCATCCTTCACCCCCAGCGCGCGCAGATGCTCGACGGTGTTTTCGAAATATTCCCGGCAGGTGCCGAGATCCCCCCGTCCGGACGCGATCAGCGCCGCCGTCTGCTCCACCGAAAGCTCCTTGATGTAGCGGGGATGGTCGGGATTGATGACGAAGGTGATCGCCCGCACGGGCTTGCCGCCGACCTCAAGCCGCACCCAGCGGGCATTATAGGCGCCGCCATACATTTCCCGCTGCCAGAGCAGCCACAGCTCCTGGCGGATTTTTTCAGCCGCGATTCGGAACGCCACCCCCCGGCAGGCCCCGCCGCGGTCCAGGGCCAGCATCACACCCGGCGTCTCCGGCGTGCCGCGCCCGATGAACATGCGCAGGCAGAAACGCCGATGCCAGCCGCGCAGCAGGGCGCAGCTCTTCGCCTCGTAATCGAAGGCCGGATTCCAGATCAGCGAGCCATAGCCGAACACCCAGAGATCTTCATCCGCCGGATGCGCGGCCAGGATTGCATCGAAAAGCTGCTTCATCTCCGCTTCGGTGCGCCAGCGCATGTCCGGATGGGCGGCGGCATATTCGCGCTGGCGGGCACGCAAAGTGCCGTCCATCAGCGTCTCGCGGGTGATGCGCAGCGGGCTCATTCGGGTTTCGCTTCTTCCACCCCCGCCGCCTCATCCGGCTGCCCCGCCTCCTGCGGCTGCGCATCGGGCTCGGCTGGCGGCGCGGCAAGGGCCGGCCCGTTCGGGTCGATCAGCAGCTCCTCGCGCTTGGGCATCTCGCGCAGATCATTCAACCCGAACTGGGCGAGGAAATTCGGCGTGGTGCCCCAGAGGGTCGGCCGGCCGGGGGTCTCCTTGCGGCCCTTGGGCGTGATCAGCCCGTTCTCCAGCAGCAGATCCAGCGTGTTCTGGGAGAGGGCCGCGCCACGGATCTCCTCGATCTCGGTGCGGGTGACCGGCTGGTGATAGGCGATGATGGCCAGGCTCTCCATCGCCACGCGCGGCAGCCGGCGGGGCATCTCCACCACCTTGCGCAAAGCCGGGGCAAGATCAGGCGCGGTGCGCAGCTGCCAGCCGCCGCCGACCATGACGATATTCACCCCGCGCGAGGCATAGGCGGTGACCAGATCGCTCATCACCGCGTCCACATCCGTATCCACCGGCAGCAGATTGGCCAGCATTCTGGCCGTCACCGGCTGGGTGGCGGCGAAAATCGCCGCTTCGGCCAGGCGCATCGGCAGCGTAAAGGCTTCAGCCATCAGATCCTTCGCTCTCCTTCTTCTGCCGCATCAGAATCGGCCCGAACCGCTCATCCTGCTTCAAGTCTAGCTGCCCATGCTTGGCCATTTCCAGCCCCGCGATGAGGGTTGAGGAGATGGCTGCCCGGCGCGGAATGCCATCCTGCAGCCCTTCCGGCAGAAATTGCTCCAGGCTCGCCCAGTCGGGCAGCGAGCCCAGCATCCGCCCGACGCGCTGGAGCGCATCCTGCACCGAGAAATACACCATCGGCCGAGGCCGGTAGCGCTGTTTGGCGCCGGCCCGGCGGCGGGCGGCCAGATAGGCGGAGAGCAGGCTGGTCATGTCCAGCTTCAGGCGCGAGCGGTCCAGCTCGGTGAGGTCTTCCGGCAGGCCGCGCTCGAACACGTCCCAGTTCAGCTGCGGGCGTTGCCCCATCCAGGCCGCGGCGACGCGCATCGCCTGCAGCTGCATCAGCCGGGACTGCAAAATTTCGGCGGCCAGCTCCGCATCCTCCGGCTCGCCCAGCTGCGGCACCAGCAGGCGCGATTTCAGCCAGGTCAGCCAGGCCGCCATCACCAGCCAGTCCGCCGCCAGCTCCAGGCGCACCCGGCGCGCCCCTTCGATCACCGCCAGAAACTGCTCGACCAGCTGCAGGATGGAGATTTTCGCCAGATCCACCTTCTGGGTGCGGGCGAGTTCGAGCAGCAGGTCCAGCGGCCCCTCGAACCCCTCCAGCGACAGAACCAGGGTCTCAGTTGTCTCCAAAGCCATTTCCCGTCAGGCCCAGCACCAGCCGCTCGGCGGCCGGCAGCAGCAGCCCCATCACGTCACGGAACGGGTCGAAATGCACGCCGAATTGTTGCAGCGTCACCGGCAGCACGAACAAAACCAGCAGCACCGCGGCGATGCCAAGATTTTCCGCCCGCGCCAGCCGCATCGCCAGCTTCAGCGGCAGGACGCCCACCGCGATCCGCCCGCCATCCATCGGCGGCAGCGGGATCAGGTTGAACAGCCCAAGCAGCAGGTTGATCTCGATGAAATAGGCCAGGAAATCCAGCCAGGGGATGGATTGCGCCGCCACCGCCGCATGCATCGCCACCCCGCCCCCCAGCGCCAGGATGAAATTCATCGCCGGCCCGGCCAGGGCGACGATCGCCATCAGCCGGCGCGGCTCGCGATAGCCACCGAGATGCAGGTTGAACGGATTGACCGGCACCGGCTTCGCCCAGCCATAGAGAAAGGCGATATGCCCCAGCGTGGCGAGCTGCCCCACCGCCAGAATCAGCGGCAGGATGAAGGAGCCCATCTTGTCCAGATGTCTAACCGGGTTCAGCGTCAGCCGCCCGGCCAGTTTAGCGGTCTTGTCGCCCATCCAATAAGCAACGACGCCATGCGCCAGCTCATGCAGGATGATGGCGATGCCGAGCCCGGCAAGGATAGAGAGAAAATGAACCATCACAGCGCCTCCAGCACGGCCCGGTTGCCGGCGAAATCGCCCGGGCAATAAAGCGCGATATCGCACCCCGCCGCCAGCGCCCGGCGCGCCCGCGAGGCCGGGTCAGGGTCGCTGGAGAGCGCGCCCATGGCCAGATCGTCCGAGACCAGCACGCCCTGAAATCCAATCTCGCCGCGAATGAGATCGCGGATCACAATTTCGGACAAGGTGCCCGGATTGAAACGGTCATATTGCTCGTAAACCACATGCGCCGTCATCGCCCAGGGCAGATCCTTGTTGGCGATGAAAGGTGCCAGATCATCCCGCGTCAACGCCGGCACCACCGGCTGCGCCACATGCGAATCAACCAGGGCGCGCCCATGGCCGGGCAGATGCTTCATCACCGGCAGGATGCCCGCTTCGATGATGCCGCGCGCGATCGCCCCGCCCAGCCGGCCGACGGTCGCGGCATCGCCGGTGATCGCGCGGTCCCCCACCACGTCCGAGGCGCCGGGGATGCGGATATCCAGCACCGGGGCGGCGGTGCAGGTGAAGCCGGCCTCGCGCACCATGGCGCCGAGCGCCTGGCCGTGGGCGTAGGCTTCCTCCTCGCTCCTCAGCGTGCCGGCGGCGGGCAGTTCGTGCCAATGCGGGGCACGCAGCCGGGCGACGCGCCCGCCCTCCTGGTCCACCATCAGCACCGCGCCCGGCGGCAGGATGGCTTTCAGCTCCGCCGTGAGGTCCGCCAGCTGCGCCGGATCGGCGATGTTGCGCTTGAACAAAATCGCCCCGCGCGGCGCGTGCTCACGAAACAGCGCGCGCTCCTCACCCGTCAGTGAGAGGCCGGAAATCCCCAAAATCGCTGGTTTCAAAATGCCGCCACGGCACAGGCCGCGCCCTTGGAGGTGAGGTTGTCACAGAATGTTTTCGCCGCCGCGCCGGAGGGGAAGCCGCCAATCCGCAGCCGCCAGACACTCTGCCCGTTCACGATCGCCGGGATGATCTCCGGCGTGCGCCCGGCGAGCAGATCCGGGAACTGCTTTTGCAGCTTGGTCCAGGTGGAAAGCGCGCCGGCCTCATCCCCGGTGGCGGCAAGCTGCACCGCGCTCATCCCCTCGGCCTGGGCCGCGCTGGAGGCAGTGGAGCCGGGGCGCGGCGTCTGCGAGGCGGCGGGGGTGATGTTTTGCGGCTTGTCGGTGGTGGCCGGGGTGGCGTTGGCCGGCGCCGGCGCGTCATCCGGGCTCGTCCCCGGCGCTGCCGGCGGGGCGGCCTGCGCCAGCTGAGGGGGCGGCTGGTTCAACCCCGCCGCCTGATCCAGAGCCGCGATATCCGGCGCCTGGCCAGGGGCGGCTAGACGCGGCGCCTTGTCGCTGACCTCGCCGGACATGATGGGAATATTGGCGCCCGGCACCACCAACCCGCCAGGATCGGCAGGGACCACGCGCAAAGGTGTCGCCGGCGGTTCCACCACCGGCGGCGGGCCGAACGTGTAAGGATGGATGCCGCTCCAGACCCAGGCGACGACGATGACCAGCACCGAAACCCCGCCCGCGGCGATCGCCATGCGCTGGATCGCCGGGTCCAGCCGCTGGCCCTTGGCGCGGTGCGGCCGATACAGGAAATCGTCGTCGTCTTCCTGCAAATCCTTACCTCATTTCCTCAACCGGCGTGACGCCGAGCACGGCCAGGGCCGAGCGAAGCACGATGGCGGTGGCCGCCACAAGCCCGATGCGCGCCGCCGTCTCCGCCGGCTTATCCTCCTGCAGGAAGCGCAAGGCGGCATTGTCGCGCCCGGCATTCCACAAAGCGTGGAAATCCGAGGCCAGATCATACAGGAAAAACGCCACGCGATGCGGCTCGCGCGCTTCCGCCGCCTGCTCGACCAGACGCGGCCAGGTGATCAGCCGGCGCAGCAGCGCCTGCTCTTCCGGCGCGGTGAGGGTGGAGAAATCCGCCTCGGCCGACGGCGCGGCGGCGGCGCGCAGCACCGAGCGCGCCCGCGCATGCGCGTATTGCACGTAGAAAACCGGGTTTTCGCGGGTCTGCGCCACGGCGGCGTTGAGGTCGAACTCCATCTGCGCGTCGGATTTGCGCATCAGCATCAGGAAGCGCACCGCATCCGGCCCGACCTCGTCGATCAGATCCCGCAGCTCGACAAAGGTGCCGGCGCGCTTGGACATTTTGACCGGCTCGCCATCCTTCATCACCTTGACGATCTGGCAGAGCACCACATCCAGTCGCCCGCCGGAGAGCGCCTTCACCGCCGCCTGCATGCGCTTCACATAGCCGCCATGGTCCGCACCCAACACGTCGATCAGATCGGCCTGCGGGCCACGGATGATCTTGTCGTTATGATAGGCGATGTCGTTGGCGAAATAGGTGTAGCTGCCGTCGGATTTGGAGACCGGGCGGTCCACGTCGTCGCCATATTCGGTGGAGCGGAACAGCTCCTGCTCGCGCGGCTCCCAATCCTCGGGCGTCTTGCCCTTGGGCGGCTCCAGAATGCCGCGATAGATCAGGCCTTTTTCACGCAGCGCATCCAGCCCGCGCTCCACGCCGCCATTCTCGACCAGCGCGCGCTCGGAGGAGAACACGTCATGGCGCACGCCCAAGGCGGCCAGATCCTCGCGGATCATGCTCATCATGTGCTCGATGGCGAAATCGCGGAACAGCTCCAGCCATGCGGCTTCCGGCGCCTCCGCATAGATGTCGCCATATTTTTCCGCCAGCGCCTGGCCGATGGGGATGAGATAGGCGCCGCCATATTGCATGCCGCCGGGCACGGTTTCGATATAGGCGGAAGTCGGGCGGCCCAGCGCCTCTAGATACCGGACATAGCTTGAGCGGGCCAAAGCCTGCACCTGCGCCCCGGCATCGTTGACGTAATATTCCTTGACCACATCATGCCCGGCCTTGCGCAGCAGATTGGCCAGCGCATCGCCCACCACGGCGCCCCGGCAATGACCGACATGCAGCGGCCCGGTGGGGTTGGCGGAGACGTACTCGACATTGATCTTGCCCGGCCGCGCCGCACCCTGGCCGTAAGCCTCCCCAGCGTTCAGAATCACCGGGATCTGCGCCAACAGCAGTTCCGGCGCCAAAGTGAGGTTGACGAAGCCCGGCCCCGCCGCCTCAGCCTTGGCAATGCCGCCTTGGCCGCTCAGCGCCGCCACCAGCCCGGCGGCCAGCTCGCGCGGGTTTTTGCCGGCCGGCTTGGCGGCGATCATCGCGGCGTTGGTCGCCATATCGCCATGGGCGGCATCCTTGGTGGGGGTCACCTCCACCCGGGCCAGGATTTCCGGAGCGAGGCCCGGGGCCAATGTTTCAAGGGCGGCCAGCACCTTGCCGCGCAGCACGGCAAACAGATTTTCGTCTTGCATCTTGTCTCTCAAGCGGGAACCGACGGATCGGTCAAACGGGAAAACTCATCCTGGGCGTAGCGGTCGGTCATGCCGGCCACATAGTCGCGCACGGTGGCGGCGGCTTCCGGGGTTTCGGGCTTGCCTGCGCGGGCACGCCAATCATCGGGCAGCAGCTCTGGGCGCTTCAGCAGCAGGCTGCCCAGAGTGCGGGTGACGTGGCTGCATTTATAATTCATCCGGTTGAGCTTCCAATGCCGGTACATACGGGCCATCAGGAAGCGTTTCAGCGCCACATTGGCCTGGCGGATCTCCTCGGAGAAGCCGATCACCGCGCCGGCATGGGCGCGAATATCCGCGCAGGAGGTAGGGGCCAGCGCCTCCAGCCGGCGGCCGCTCTCGGCCAGCGTGTCATGCACCAGGCAATTGATCACCCGCCGGCTGAGCTCGGCGCGGATCCGCTGGGGCTGATCGGTGAGCTTGCGGGCGTCGCGCAGCAGATCGCCAATCACCGGCAGTTCCAGAATATCCTCGAAGGCGAACAGCCCGGCGCGCAGCCCGTCGTCCAGATCATGGGTGTTATAGGCGATATCGTCGGAGAACGCCGCAATCTGCGCCTCGCCGGAGGTCTGGCGGGCGAGGTCCAGATCATGCGCTTCGTTGAAGGCGGCGATGGTCGGGGGCGGGTTTTTCAGCGGGCCGTTATGCTTGGCCAGCCCCTCCAGGCTTTCCCAGGTGAGGTTCAGCCCGTCGAACGCCGCATAACGCTGCTCAAGCTGGGTGACGACGCGGAAGCTCTGGTCGTTATGGTCGAACCCGCCAAAATCCTTCAGCGCCTCGTCCAGCCCGGTCTCGCCGGCATGGCCGAAGGGTGGATGGCCGAGATCATGCGCCAAGGCCAGGCATTCGGTGAGGTCTTCATCGAAGCGCAGGGCACGGGCGATGGCGCGGGCGATCTGCGCCACCTCCAGGCTGTGGGTCAGCCTTGTGCGGTAGAAATCCCCCTCGCGGTTGATGAAGACCTGGGTTTTATATTGCAGCTTGCGGAAGGCCGAGCTGTGCACCACGCGGTCGCGGTCGCGCTGAAAGGGGCTGCGCTCGTCCGAGCGCGCCTGGTCATGCACGCGGCCACGGCTTTCGCCTTCCTGCACGGCATAGGGGGCTTTCTCCATGGGCAGGGCTTTAGAACAGCGTGGCCTTACCTCCAAGGGGGCGACGCGCTATATAAGCGCCATGAGCGACGTGATTGCCCCTTTCGCCATTTCCGCCTCCGCCGCCGCCCGGGTGGCGGAAATCCTGGCTGATGACCCCAGCGCGCAGGCCCTGCGGGTGGAGGTTCTGGCCGGTGGCTGCTCCGGCCTGCAATATAAATTCGACCTGACCGCCGCCAGCGCCCCGGATGATCTGGTGCTGGAGCGCGACGGGGCGAAAGTGTTGGTGGACCCGGTGAGCCTGGATTTCCTGGCCGGGGCCGAGCTGGATTTCAAGGACAGCCTGATGGGCGCGCATTTCCTGGTGAAAAACCCGAATGCCACCGCCTCCTGCGGCTGCGGCACCTCCTTCTCGGTCGACTGACCCCTCCCCGTGCTGAAAATCACCACCTGGAATGTGAATTCCGTGCGCACGCGCGAGGCGCATGTCGCCTCGTTTCTGGACCGCGAACAGCCGGATTTCCTGCTGCTGCAGGAGATTAAGTGCGAGGAACACCAGTTTCCCGGCATGGCGTTCTCTGCCCTTGGCTATGAGGCGGAGATTGTCGGCCAGAAATCCTATAATGGCGTCGCCATCCTGCATAAAGGCGGGGTGGAGGTGACGCATCGCCGCCTGCCCGGCATGGGCGAGGAGGATGCGCATTCACGCTTTGTCGAGGTGAAGGCCCAGGGGATGCGCATTGGCGGGCTGTATCTGCCCAATGGCAATTCCGGCGGTGAGGCCGGCTACCAGTACAAGCTGCACTGGATGGCGGCGTTGCGCGCGCACGCGGCGGCGCTGATGGCGGGGGATGAAGATTTCATCCTGGCCGGCGACTATAATGTCTGCCCGACCGACGCGGATTTCGCCCCGCGCGCGCTGCCGGCGAATGATGCGCTGATCCGCCCGGAAACCAGGGCGGCGTTTCATGCGCTGCTGCATACCGGACTGACCGAGGCGGTGCGGGCCCTGCATCCGAAGGACACGCTGTATACGTTCTGGGATTATCAGGGCGGGGCGTGGGACAGGAATATCGGGCTGCGGATCGACCATGCGCTGCTCTCGCCCAGGCTGGCGGAGCGGTTACAGCATGTGATTATTCACAAGGATGAGCGGGGCAAGACCCAGCCCAGCGACCACGTGCCGGTATCGGTGATCCTGGGGGCATAAACGTTTTTTGGGGGCGTTTTTCAAAAACGCCCCATCTCTTCCTTAAACGTGAAAGCTCTCGCCGCAGCCGCAGCGGCCCTTCTCGTTCGGGTTCTCGAAGGTGAAGCCACGCGTCAGCTTGTCTTCCTTGTAGTCCATCACGGTGCCGATCAGGAACAAGGTCGCCTTGCGGTCCACCAGCACGGTCAGATCCTGGCTCCTCACCACCTCATCCGTGGCGGCGGGCGCTTCCACCCAGTCCATCTCGTAGGACATGCCCGAGCAGCCCTTGGTGCCGACGGAGATGCGCAGCAGCTTGCCCTTCTCGGCGCCATCATAGAGCTTGCGCAGCCGCGCGGCGGCGGCGTCGCTCAGCGACATCAAAGGCGGCAGCTCGCGTTTTTTCGGCGCGGCGGTGTGGGTTACATCCATGGCTTCACCTCAAAACATGTTCAGCATGAGCCGGGCTTCCTCGCTCATGCGGCTCTGGTCCCAGGCCGGATCCCAGACGGTATCGACCGTGATATCGCCGACCCCGTCAATCTGCGCGATGGCGTCACGCACCATCTCCGGCAGCTCCTGCGCGGACGGGCAGCCCGGCGCCGTCAGCGTCATCTCAACCTTCACATTGCCATTATCGGCGATCTCGATCGCGTAGATCAGCCCCAGCTCGTAGATATTCACCGGAATTTCCGGATCATACACGGTGCAGATGGCGCCGATCACCGCTTCCTCGGAGACACGCGGCGGGCTTTCGCCGTCGGGCGTCCAGCTGGTCACCGGCTGCATCTGTTCGGGTTCGTGCTTCTCTTCAGTCATGGTCTCTATCTCCCGCGCCGGGATCTCCGGCGAGGCTGGCTCTGAGGGCGCTCCAGGGGAGGGTCGCGCACCGAAGCCGGGAAGGATATTGCGCAATGCCTGCAAGCGCATTCAGATCTCCCAATTCCGGGTTTTCCTGCCCGGTCTTAACGAGTTGCTCGAAACTCTCTGCCAATATGGCGATTTCACCGGCATTTTTGCCGGTGGCCGCATCGCACATCAGCTCCGCGCTGGCGGCAAGGATGGCGCAGCCCTGCGCCTCGTGCCGGCAGGCGGAGCCTACGCGGAAGATGCTGACCTGGTCTCCGCACATGCGATTCTCCCCCGCCCCCATCGCATCGAACGCGGCCGGCCGGCCCGCATGGCGCGGGTGGCGGGCGCGGTCGAGCAGGAGGGAGTGGTAGAGCGCCTCGTTCATGCGAAAATCTTGCGCACCCGCTCAAGCCCGGTGGCCAGCGCGTCGATCTCCTCGGGCAGCGTGTACAGCCCGAAGGTGGCGCGCGCGGTGCTGGTCACACCCAGGCGGCCCATCAGCGGCTCGGCGCAATGATGCCCGGCGCGCACCGCGATGCCCTGGCGGTCCAGAAGTGTGGCGATATCATGCGCATGCGCATCCTTCATCACGAAGGAGATCACCCCGCCGCGATCCTGCGCGCTGCCGAGGATACGCAGCCCCTCGATCCGGCTCAGCGTGGCCAGCGCATGTTCGGTGAGGTGGCGCTCATGTTCGGCAATCGCGGCGAAGCCGACATTGCGGACATAATCGATGGCCGCCCCTAGCCCGATCGTCTCGATGATCGCCGGCGTGCCGGCCTCGAAGCGGTGCGGCGGCTTCGCCCAGGTGGAATGCTGGTAGCCGACGCTGGCAATCATGTCGCCGCCGCCCATGAAAGGCGGCATCTCGGCCAGGATTTCGGGCTTCGCCCAGAGCACGCCGATGCCGGTGGGGCCGTAGAGCTTATGACCGGAGAAGACGTAGAAATCCGCATCGATGGCGCGGACATCGACAGCGCGATGGACGATCGCCTGCGCCCCGTCCAGCATGAGCTTCGCGCCGCGCTCATGCGCGAATTTCGCCAGCCGCTCGACCGGCGTGTAGGTGCCCAGCACGTTGGACATATGGGTGAGCGAGAGCAGCTTCACCTTGCCGTCCGCGAACACCTGTTCCAGCGAGTCCCAGTCCAGCTCGCCGGAATCGGTGATTTTGACGATGCGCAGTTCGGTGCCGTGGGCATCGCGCAGCATCTGCCAGGGGACGAGATTGGCGTGGTGCTCCATCTCGGAGACCGCCACCGCATCGCCAGGCTTCAGCGCGCTGCGGCCCCATGTATAGGCGACGAGATTCACGCTCTCGGTGGCGTTGCGGGTGAAGACGATCTCATCACGCGAGCCGGCATTGATCAGCTCCGCCACCTTGTCACGCACCGCCTCATACGCATCCGAGGCTTTTTCGGACATGTAATGCAGGCCGCGATGGACGTTGGCATATTGCGCTTCCATCACGAAGCGCATCGCCTCAATCACCTGTTTCGGCTTCTGCGCGGAGGCGCCGGAATCCAGAAACACGAAAGGCTTGCCATGCACTTTTTGCGACAGGATGGGGAAATCCTCACGCAGCTTATGCACATCCAGAGGCTGGGTGGTGAGGCTCATTGCTTGCCCCACCAGCTTGCCAGCGCATCCTCGAACAGAGCCTTGGAGGCGTCGTGTGTGACCGGCTCCAGCGCTTCCTCAAGGAAGGCGCGGATCAGGATCTGCCGTGCATCCGCCTCGGGAATACCGCGCGAGCGCAGATAGAACACCTGCTCCTCATCCAGCGCGCCGATGGTGGCACCGTGCGAGCATTTCACGTCATCCGCGAAAATTTGCAGCTCGGGCTTGATGTCCATCTCGGCATCCGGGGAGAGCAGCAGCGCCTGGCTCATCTGGTAGCCATCGGTCTTCTGGGCGATCTGGTCCACTTCGATCTTGCCCTGGAAGACCCCGCGGGCCTTGCCGGCGAGGACGGATTTCACCGTCTGGCGCGACGGGCAGTTGGGCGCCTTGTGGCGGATGATGGTGGTGAAATCGCCATGCTGGCTGCCACCCAGAAGCTGGGCGGCGTTGAGATGCGCCAGAGCGGTCTCGCCGGTGAGGTCCGCCTCGATCTCGGTGCGCGAAAGCTTCGCACCCAGGGTCAAGGTGAAATGCTCGTAGGCGGCGGCCTCGCCGATGCGCGCGCGGATGGAGGTGATGTTGAACGCCTCCAGGCTTTCCTGCTGCAGGCGGAAATGCTGCAGCCTTGCATCTTGCGCAACATCGATATCGAACAGCGCATTCTGCCAGTACACGCCTTCACCTTCGTCGATTTCGACGATGGTCAGCTTCGCCCCCTGCCCCAGCGTCACGCGATGGCGCGGGTGGAAGGCGAAAGGCGCGGCACCGGAGGCTTGCGAGATGAGCAGCACTTCGCCGGCATCAACCCCATCAGGCACCACGATATTGATACCGTCCTTGGCATTCGCCGCATTGATCAGCGCCATCGGCTGCGCGCCAACTTCCTGCACCGGCGCGAACGGTTTCGCGTAGGCAAAAGAGGTCGAGAGTGCCGCGTTCAGTGTGCCATTCAGGAACACGAAGCGCGGAAACGGCAGATCCGGCAATTCGGGTGCTGCCGCCATCGCCGGCGGGGCGCCGAATTCAGTGCTGGAGATCGGGCGCAGATCGGTAAAGCGCCAGGCCTCCAGCTTGCGGGTGGGAAGCGCTGTCATGCTCAGGCGGCTTCCAGCCCGGCATAGCCGCTGGCTTCCAGCTCCTTGGCCAGATCGGCCGGGCCGGAACGCACGATCTTCCCGTTCGCCAGCACATGCACCACATCCGGCACGATATGATCGAGCAGGCGCTGATAATGGGTGATGACCAGGGCAGAGAATTTTTCGCTGCGCAGCGCGTTCACACCTTCGGCGACGATCTTCAGCGCATCGATATCCAGGCCGGAATCGGTCTCGTCCAGAATGGCCAGGCCCGGCTTCAGCAGCGCCATCTGCATCATCTCATTGCGCTTCTTCTCACCGCCGGAGAAGCCGACATTGACGTTGCGCTTGAGGAAATCCTCTTTCATCGCCAGCTGCTTCACCGCGGCACGGGCCTGCTTCAGGAAAGCCACTGCATCCAGCTCTTCCTCACCACGCTTGCGGCGCACGGCGTTCAAGGCGGTGCGCAGGAAATTGGCATTGCCCACACCCGGCAGCTCCACCGGATATTGGAAGGCCAGGAACAGCCCGGCGGCAGCGCGGTCTTCCGGCTCCATCTCCAGAATATTCTGGCCGTTATAAATCGCCTCGCCTTCCGTCACCTCATAGCCGTCACGGCCGGAGAGCACGTAGGAAAGGGTCGACTTACCAGCGCCGTTCGGGCCCATGATGGCATGGATCTCGCCATCCGGGATGGTGAGCGTCACGCCCTTGAGGATTTCCGCATCGCCGATCCGCGCATGCAAATTCTTGATCTCGAGCATCAGCCCACCGAACCTTCCAGAGAAACAGCTAATAGTTTTTGTGCCTCAACGGCGAATTCCATCGGCAATTCCTTCAGCACATCCTTGCAGAAGCCATTGACGATCAGCCCCACCGCATCCTCTTCCGAGAGACCGCGCGAGCGGCAATAGAAAAGCTGGTCCTCGGCGATCTTGGAGGTGGTCGCTTCATGCTCCACTTTCGCCGAGGCATTGCGGTTTTCGATATAGGGCACCGTATGCGCGCCGCACTGATCGCCGATCAGCAAGGAATCGCACTGGGTGAAGTTGCGCGCACCGGACGCGCCGGGCAGGATTTTCACCTGGCCGCGATAGGTGTTGTTGGATTTCCCGGCGGAAATGCCCTTGGAGATGATCGTGCTGCTGGTGTTCTTGCCGATATGGATCATCTTGGTGCCGGTATCGGCCTGCTGATGCCCGTTGGTCACGGCGACCGAATAGAACTCACCCACCGAGCCCTCGCCCTGCAGGATGCAGGAGGGATATTTCCAGGTAATCGCCGAGCCGGTTTCCACCTGGGTCCAGGAGATTTTGGAATTCCTGCCTCGGCAGGCGCCGCGCTTGGTAACGAAGTTGTAAATACCGCCCTTGCCGTCGGCATCGCCAGGATACCAGTTCTGCACGGTGGAATATTTGATCTTCGCCTCATCCAACGCCACCAGCTCAACCACGGCGGCGTGCAGCTGGTTTTCATCGCGCATCGGCGCGGTGCAGCCTTCAAGGTAGGAGACGGAGGCCCCCTCCTCGGCGATGATCAGCGTACGTTCAAACTGCCCGGTATTGCGGGCATTGATGCGGAAATAGGTGGAAAGCTCCATCGGGCATTTCACGCCCTTGGGAATGAAGACGAAACTGCCATCGGAGAACACGGCGGAGTTCAGCGCGGCGAAGTAATTATCACCCGCCGGCACCACGGAGCCCAGATATTTGCGCACCAGCTCGGGATGCTCGCGCACCGCCTCGGAAATCGGGCAGAAGATCACGCCGGCCTTCGAAAGGGTCTCGCGGAAGGTGGTGGCGACAGACACACTGTCGAACACCGCATCCACCGCCACACCAGCCAGGGCGGCGCGCTCATTCAGCGGGATGCCCAGCTTCTCATAAGTGCGCAAGAGCTCGGGATCGACCTCATCGAGCGATTTCGGCGCGGCTTTGGCGGGCGCCGCGTAGTAATAGAGATCCTGATAATCGATCGGGGCGTGATGGATGCGCGCCCAGCTCGGCTCTTCCATCTTCAGCCAGGCCTCGTAGGCCTTCAGCCGCCATTCCAGCAGCCAGGCGGGCTCGCCTTTCTTGGCGGAAATCATCCGCACGATGTCGGGGGAGAGCCCTTTCGGGAATTCCTCCATCTCGATCTCGGTGGTGAACCCGTATTTATATTTTTGCGCCGCCAGGTCCTGGATGACGGCATCGGTCGTGCTGGACATGCTCAAACAACCTCATTGATCGCGGGTCCTGGCACACGCAGGGCGCGCGGCACGGAGGCCGCGGCCATGTCGGCCAGGGAGATGTGAGACAGGGCGCCACGAATGGCGTCATTCACCGGATCCCAGCGCCCGGCCACCGGGCAGAGCGACTGGCTGTCGCACTGGCCGCTGGCCCCCTCCACGCAGGAGGTAAGGGCGATGGGGCCATCGATGGCGAAAATCACCTCGGAGACCGAAATCTCCGCCAGCGGCCGGCCAAGCCGGTAACCGCCGCGGGCACCGCGGGTGGAAACCACCAGCCCCTGCCCGGCCAAAACCTTCAAGACTTTGGCGATGGTGGGCTCCGGTATGCCGGTGCCGGCGGCGATGCCGGGTGACGTCTCCACGCCCTCGGCTGTGCCCAAGCGCACCAGCGCGGCCACCGCATAATCGGTCAGGCGTGAGAGTTTCAGCATGGCAACCCCGTCAAACAGGACAATTCCAGTCCTGTTTCCCAATTGGGGCAAGTCGGGCGCAGCGTCAAGCGCCGGTTACGCAATGTTGCGCTGCATGTAAAGCCGCGCGGCTCAGCCCAGCCGGTCGATGATCCCCGGCAGGTCGGACGGGTGTTCGGCCCGGGCATCGCCCTGCCCCTCGCCATAGCCCCAGGGGCAGAAAATCGCCGGCAGGCCCAGCCCGGCGGCGGCTTTCATATCGTTGGCATGGTCGCCGACCATGATCGCATCCGTCACCTCCAGTGCGGAGAGCACGGCGGCCAGATGGCGCGGGTCCGGCTTGCGGTAGGGGGTGGAATCCCCACCCAGCACGGCGCCGAAGAAGCGGTTGAGGTCGAGTGCCGCCAAAACCTCGCGGGTGGCATGCATCGGCTTGTTGGTGCAGATACCGAGCGGCCGGCCCTGCGCCCGCAGCGCCTCCAAGGCCGGGATGATGCCGTCATAAATCACCGTATGCTTCACCGGATCGACGCCATAAAGCGCCATGAAGCGCTCCAGCTGGGCGGGTTGGGCCGGCTGGCCGTAAAAGGCAAAAGCGCGCTCGACCAGCACCTTGGCGCCGTCGCCGATCATGCCGTGCACCGTCTCCAAGCTCAAAGCCGGGTGGCCGGCCTCGGTGATGACGACATTCAGCTTGGCGGCGATGTCCGGCGCCGCGTCGATCAAGGTGCCATCCAGATCGAAGATCACCGCGCGCATGAAATACTCCGTCGTATTATTTGATTCTCCTGTCCTTTGACATAAACCGCCCGCCAGGGCTACCGCAGATGCGAGATCACAGAGAGGTTACAGGCGCATGTGCGGAATCGTTGGTGTTGTGGGTCATGCCGAAGCCGCCCCCTTGCTGCTGGGCGGGCTGCAGCGCCTGGAATATCGCGGCTATGATTCCGCCGGCATCGCCACCCTGGTCAACGGCCATATCGACCGGCGCCGGGCCGAGGGCAAGCTGAAGAACCTGGCCGGGGTGCTGGAAGCGGAGCCGCTGGCGGGCACCACCGGCATCGGCCATACGCGCTGGGCGACGCATGGCGCGCCGACCGTCGGCAACGCCCATCCGCACGCCACCGCCCGGGTGGCGGTGGTGCATAACGGCATCATCGAAAACCATGCCGCGCTGCGCACGGAGCTGGAGGGCAAGGGCCAGAGCTTTGTCACCGAGACCGATACGGAAGTGGTGGCGCAGCTGGTGGATTACCTGCTGCAAACCGGCCTGCCCCCCATCGAGGCCGCCTCCCAGGCCTTCGCCCGGCTGGAGGGCGCCTATGCGCTGGCGCTGATCTTCGCCGGGCATCAGGATCTGGTGATCGGCGCCCAGCGTGGCGCGCCGCTGGCGGTGGGGTTCGGGGCGGAGGAGATGTATCTCGGCTCCGACGCGCTGGCCCTGGCGCCGCTGACCCGCGAGATCGCCTATCTGGAAGATGGCGACTGGGTGGTGGTGACCGCCAAGGGCGCCACCTTCCATGACGAGCATAACCATGTGGTGCTGCGCCAGAAGAAGCTGACGGCGCTGACCGGAGCGGCCATCGGCAAGGGCAATTTCCGGCATTTCATGGAGAAGGAGCTGCATGAGCATCCGGTGGTGATCGGCGATGTGCTGCACCGCATGCTGGAGGGGGAAGCCCCGCGCCTGCCCGCTTTGCCCTTCGACCTCGCCGGCATCAAGCGCATCACCATGAGCGCCTGTGGCTCCGCCTTCTATGCCGGGCTGACCGCGAAATTCTGGCTGGAGAACCTCGCCCGGGTGCCGGTGGAGGCGGATGTGGCCAGCGAATTCCGCTATCGCGCCCCGCCGATGGAGGCTGGCGGGCTGGGGCTGCTGGTCAGCCAGAGCGGCGAGACCGCCGATACGCTGGCGGCTTTGCGCTATATGAAGGCCGAGGGGCAGAAGATCCTCTCGGTGCTGAATGTGCCGGAGAGCACCATGGCGCGCGAAAGCGACGCGATTCTGGAGACCATCGCCGGGCCGGAGATCGGTGTGGCCAGCACCAAGGCCTTCACCGCGCAGATGACCACGCTGGCGGTATTCGCCCTGGCCCTGGCCCGCGCCAAGGGCACACGGGGCGAGGCCGAGATTGCCCGGCTGGCCGCCGCCTTGCTGGAAGTGCCGGCGAAAGCCGCCGAAATCCTCGTCAATGAGGCGCCGATCCAGAAGCTGGCGGCGCGCATCGCCGAGGCGCGGGACGTGCTCTATCTCGGCCGCGGCGGGTGCTTTCCCATCGCGCTGGAGGGCGCGCTGAAGCTGAAGGAAATCTCCTATATCCATGCCGAGGGCTATGCGGCGGGCGAGATGAAGCACGGGCCGATCGCGCTGATCGACAAATCCGTGCCGGTGATCGCCATCTGCCCCTCCGGGCCGCTCTTCGAGAAAACCGCCTCGAATTTGCAGGAGGCGGCGGCGCGGGGCGGGCAGATCGTGGTGTTCTCGGATGCGGACGGCGCCTCCAAGCTGGCGCCGATCGCGGCGGAAACCATCCTGCTGCCCCCCATCGACCCGTTCGCGGCCCCCATCCTGCACGCGATTCCGGTGCAGATGCTGGCCTATCATGTCGCAGTGCTGAAAGGCACGGATGTGGACCAGCCGCGCAACCTGGCGAAATCCGTCACGGTGGAGTGACGCACCGGCAAGCGGATCGATTTATGAATTCTGAAAATTCGCGGCGATGCAGCGGATTTTCACCCTCCGCTAACCGGGAATAAAATTTGGCAAGATTGTGTTTTTGCGTTTGATGCCGGACGCGAATTCCGCCTATGGTTGCTCATCCGAGAACAAAGGGTGGGAACGATGAAACAGCTCCACACACTCTCTGCCGCTTCCCGGATTGTCGCGCTGAAGACCCAGCTTGCTGGCGCCGGCAGTCACGCGCAGGAACGTATCTATATCGAAGATGGCTGGGTGTTTCGCGAACATCACGGCAAATATGTCGAATGTATCTGCCGGAGCGATGAGATCGTGAAACCGGCGGACGGGCCGCAGAGCCTGCGTACCGGCCGGGGTTGACCCGGCCGAAACTTGGCGCGCGAGCGCTTATTCCCCAGTGGGTTGTTTGGTGGTGCCGCCTGGCCCGGCGATGGGGACGGGCGAGCCGATCGTCGCGGTCGGGTGCAGGGCAATTTGCGGCAGGGTCGGGTTATTCGGCAGGGTTGGCTGGCTGCCGGCGGGCTTGTGCGCGGCTTTCGGCGCCGGCGCGCTGCCGGGCGGCTTGGCCAGGCCGGGTTGAACCACCGAGCTGTTGGGGTTCTGCGTGATTGTCGCCGTGCCAGTCGCGGCGCTCTGCGCCAGGGCGGCGCTGCCCAGCCCCATCGCCATCATCAGTCCCAGAGACGATCTTCCCAACGACAACCGGACCATCGCACGCTCCTTACCTCTCGGTCATCTGAGATATAGGCACAGACCGGCGGATTTTCATATGCGCCAACCGGTTATGTTTGCGTATCGGCCCGGCTTGCGGCGCCTCTTGCGCTTTCACCGTCACACCCTAATTTGCCGCCATGACGCCTCCCCTTCCCCCGGTTTCGTGCAGCTGGCCGGCCCAGCGCCTGGCTGAGGGAGAGGCGCCCCAAGCGGTGGCGCGGCAACTGGCGGAAGAGACGCCGATCAGCCTCAGCTACAATACCATGCGCCATGCGGTGATGATGGCCACGGCCCGGGATATCGAGGATTTTTGCGTCGGGTTCTCGTTGACGGAGGGCATTGTGACACGGGCCGAGGAGATCCGCTCCATCGCCCTGACCGCCGGCCCGGAGGGGATCACGGCCGATCTGCGCATCCCGGCCGAAGCCTTTCATAACTTGATGCAGGCGGCGCGGCGCACTGTCGTCGGCCGCACCGGCTGCGGGGTTTGCGGGGTGGAGGATGCGGGCCAGATTTTGCGGCCCTTGCCCCACCTGCCGGACGGCCCCGCTTCATCTCTGGCCGCGATCCGCCATGCGTTGGGCACGTTGGAGACGCATCAGGCGCTGAACCGCGACGTGCATATGGTGCATGGCGCCGCCTGGTGCGGGCCGGACGGGGAAATCAGGCTGATCCGCGAGGATGTCGGCCGGCATAATGCGCTGGACAAGCTGATCGGGGCGGGGATGCGCGGCGGGGTCGATTTCGCCGATGGATTCTGCCTGCTGACCTCGCGCTGCTCTTACGAGATGGTGCAGAAGGCGGTGATTGCCGGGATGCGCATAATTGTGGCGATTTCCGCGCCCACCGGGCTGGCGCTGCGGGTGGCGGCGCAGGCGGGGCTGACGGTGCTGGCGATCGCGCGGCGCGACGGCCAGATTTTGTTCACGGGAAATATAGCGGAATAAAGCTGTTTGGCGCCGTTTTCCTGAATATTGGGCGGGATGAGAATGCCCCGTCCCAACAAGACTGTCCGGCTCTGCGGCGTGTGATATCGGCATAACTTTTATAACTTTATGCCATGGCTTTTGAAACGGTAATCAGGTCCGGCTTTCATGTGGGCGGCGTTTGTTTTAAATGCTCGCCCATGAAGAGATTGCTCGCCACCTCCCTGCTCACCCTGCTCCCCGCCACCGCCCTGGCCGCCGGCCCGACCGCCCTTGGCCCCAATGGCGGCAAATATGGCGACTGGACAGCCGCCACCTATGGTAGCGGGGCGGCGAAGATCTGCTATGCCTTCACCATTGTGCACAGCGCCAAGCCGGCGATCGCCTCGCGCGGCAAGGTGATGCTGACAGTGACCAACCGCAAGGGCTCCGCCAACGAGGTCTCGGTGACCGCCGGCTATGATTACCCCAAGAACGCCAAGGTGAAGCTGACCGTCGGCCCCCAGGATTTCGGTTTCTATACCCAGAAGAATGTCGCCTTCACCGCCGATGGCGCGAAAGCCGTGGCCGCGTTCAAGGCCGGCAATGACGCGGTCGTCACCAGCCCCGGGCCAAAGGGCAAGATCACCGTCACCGACCAGTTCTCCCTCTCCGGCTTCTCCGCCGCCTACAAGGCGATATCCGACGCATGTCAGTGACACTCGACCTCACCGCCGCCGAACGCGAGCGGATACTCGCCAAGGCGGCGCATTTCTCGCCGCCGCCGCATATCTTGCCGGATGGGCGGCGGGATCTGGTCGGGCTGTCGCGCGAGGAGCTGCTGGAAGAGGTGGAGGCGTTCGGTGAGAAGCCGTTCCGCGCCAAGCAGCTCTGGCACTGGATCTATCATCAGGGCGTGCGGGACTTCTCCGCGATGTCCAACATCGCCAAGCCCTTGCAGGAGAAGCTGGCGCAGCGCTTCGTCATCGGCCGGCCGGAGGTGGCGACCGATCAGCTCTCCAAGGACGAGACCCGTAAATTCCTGTTCCGCTTCCGCGACCATGAGGCGGTGGAGACGGTGTATATTCCGGATCGCCAGGAAGATCGCGGCGCGGTCTGCCTCTCCTCCCAGGTGGGCTGCACCCTCTCCTGCCGCTTCTGCCATACCGGCACGCAGCGCCTCTCGCGCAACCTCTCGGCGGCGGAGATCGTCGGCCAGTTCATGGCGGCGCGCGATGCCTATGGCGAATGGCCGAGCCCGCGCGGGGAGACGCCGCGCCTGCTTTCCACCATCGTGCTGATGGGCATGGGCGAGCCGCTTTATAATTACGAGAATGTCGCCAAGGCGATGAAGATCATCATGGATGGCGAGGGCATCGCGCTCTCGCGCCGGCGCATCACCCTCTCCACCTCCGGCGTGGTGCCGATGATGGACCGGGCCGGCGAGGAGCTGGGGGTGAATCTGGCCGTGTCGCTGCATGCGGTGCGCGATGATCTGCGTGACGAGCTGGTGCCGCTGAACCGCAAATACCCGATCAAGGAGCTGATCGCGGCCTGTCATCGCTATCCCAGCGCCTCCAATGCGCGGCGCATCACGTTTGAATATGTGATGCTGCGCGGGGTGAATGATTCCGAGGCCGAGGCGCATGAGCTGGTGCGGCTCATCGCCGGGCTGCCGGCGAAGGTGAACCTGATCCCCTTCAACCCCTGGCCGGGCTCCGCCTATCAGCCGAGCACACCCGAGGCGCTGAAGAAATTCGCCAATATCGTGATGCAGGCCGGCTATGCCTCGCCGATCCGCACCCCGCGCGGGCGCGATATTCTGGCGGCGTGCGGGCAGTTGAAGAGCGAAGTCGAAAAGCAACAGCACGCCGCCGAGTAGGCGCGGCGAAAGACATGGGGGCTTTTTGAAAAAAGCCCCCATACCCCCAAAAACTTTTGCCGACTGCACGCGGGCAGTTACGCCGCCGGTGTGCCCGGAACGCCGGGGGGCGGTACGGGCTGAACAGGCTGCGGCGGGCGGTTTTCAATCACCGCCGGGCTGGCCCCCATCGCCGGTGCCGCGGGCGTATCCGGCGGCGGCAAGGCCAGGCAGCCGCGCACGGTGTTGGCGCAGAACGCATCCACCGCTGCCACCGCATCCTTCTCGCCGACATAGCGCACCGACGTCACCTTGCCGTCATCCACCCGGAAAATCGTATGGCAATAGCCGCCATAGGATTTGCTGATGCCGCCGATCAGCGGAATGGTCAGCCCGGTCGAGCTGGTCGAGGTCGCGTAATAGGTCAGAATATCGGTGCCGCCGAAGCTGGCTTTCTCATCCGGCACCCCCGCGCAGGTCTCCAGCTGCAATTCCGTGAGCCCGACCAGCTGGTGCTGCGCCTTCAGCGCCACCCGCGAATCATTCACCGCGCAGCCGCCCAGGCCCAGCAATGTCAGCAAAATCAGACGCCGCATGAAGATCCTTTCCTTGCTGTATGGGTTTGCTTAACCAAGCCATCCGCGCCCGCCCACAACCAGAACATGAAGATGAGGTAAGGCGTTACCACCCCGCAACGCCCCCTGCCGCCCTGCGCCGCAACATAAGCTTACCTTTGGAAAGCCTTATTTTCGCTTGAACATGGTCATCTTCTCCCGACATCTCCGGCTGAGGATGGCCAAAGCGAAGACAGGAGAACGAGATATGGGCGTGTATCTGATCAGTGGCGGGGCCAAGGGCATCGGGGCGGGCATCGCGGCGAAATTGCTGGCGGACGGGCATCGTGTCGTCATCGCCGACAAGGCCAAGCCCGAGAGCAGCGCCGCCCGCGCAGTGATCTGCGATGTCTCGGACCCGGCACAGGTGGCCAGCCTGTTCACCGGCATCGAGGCGGTGGAGGAACGGCTGGACGGCATCATCTGCAATGCCGGCTTCATGATCCGCAAGCCTCTGGAGGAGCTGACGCCGGAGGAGTTCAACGCGGTGCTGGCCACCAACCTCACCAGCGCCTTCCTGCTGGTGCGCTGCGGCGCCAAGATGCTGCGCGCCAGCAAGGGCGCTGTCGTCACCATCGCCTCCACCCGCGCCCATATGTCGGAGCCGGATACGGAATCCTACGCCGCTTCCAAGGGCGGGCTGGTGGCGCTGACCCATGCGCTGGCGGTCAGCCTGGGGCCGGAGATCCGGGTGAACTGCATTTCGCCAGGCTGGATCGATACCGGCCATTACGACATCCGCCCCGAGGACCACGCCCAGCACCCGGCCGGGCGGGTCGGCAAGGTCGAGGATATCGCCAATCTGGCGGCGTTTCTGCTGGGGCCGGATGCGGCCTTCATCACCGGGGCGGAGTTCACCGTCGATGGAGGCATGACCCGGAAGATGATTTATGCCGAATAGATTTGACATTCGACTGTGTTTAGATATATCTAAAACTATCTAAACCATCAGAAGGATGAATCCTCTCATGAAACCCCATCATTTTTCCGGCCCTTGGCACGAACATCCCGGCCGCCGCTTCATGCGCGATATGCGTGAACGGCTGGAGGAGCGTGACCCGCGGCACCATCGCGGCGGCCGGCTGAAGCGCCTGCTGGAACATGGCGATCTGCGGCTGCTGCTGCTCAACCTGATCAATGAAAGCCCGCGCCATGGCTATGAGCTGATCAAGGCGATCGAGGAGCTGACCGGCGGCGCCTACGTGCCCAGCCCCGGCGTGATCTACCCGACCCTCACCATGCTCGAAGAGATGGGCCAGGTTGAGGCGACCACCGAAGGCGCGAAAAAGCTCTTCACCATCACCGAGGCCGGGCGCGAGATGCTCAACCGTTCGCGCCCCGTGCTGGAGGCGATGCTGGAGCGGATCAGCCTCGCTACCCCCTCCCACGCCTCAGTGCTGCCGGTGCGCCGGGCAATGGAAAATCTACGCACGGCGCTGCGCATGCGCTTTGGCGGCCGCGATGCCGATGCGCAGACCCTGGCCCAGGTGACCGAGATGATCGACGATCTGGTGCGCAAGATCGAGGCGCTCTGAACCGAGACGACCCGCGCGGGGGAAGCCCCGCGCCTGACGACCAAGGCGGGCAAGCAGCCCTGAAGGAGACCGCGACGCATGAATGCCACGGCCATCATCCCCACCGCCCAGGCGCGGGACTATCTTGGGCAATTTGTCAGCCATTTCGCGCCCCGCCTACCGGCGCTGCGCGAGGCTGACAACAGCGCCGGGGAGGTCAGCTTTTCCACCGGCCTCTGCACGCTGGATGCGGATGCGCGCAAGCTCTCCATCATCGTCAATGCTGGCGACGCGCAGGCCTTGGAAGCGCTGAAGCGCACCATCGACCAGCATTTGCTGCTTCTGGCGGCGCAGGAGGAGCTGGCGATTGAATGGAGCCAGCACCCGGCGCCGGATTGCTGAAAAACTTCCGGGGTGTTGGCTACGTCTTCGCCAACACCCCGGAAGTTTTCGCCGCTTTTTTGTAAAACAGCGGCACCAAAAAACGTTTGCAACTTTACAGACGAATTCTAGACGCTTCCCTTCGGCCAACGCCGATGCAGCCATAACCAGTCCCCCGGCCGCGCCCTGACCCAGCCTTCCACAATCTGGTTCATCCTGCCGGTCAGCGCCAGCAGATCCGCCTTGCGATCCCCGCTCTCCGGCAGCACCAAAGGCGCCTCGATCACCACATGCAGCCGCGCCGGGCCCTGCCGCTCGACATGGATCGGGATCACCGGGCACTGGAATTTCAGCGCGAAGCTGGCCAGCGCGTCCATCGTCATCGCCGGTTTGCCGAAGAACGGCACGCTGAGCCCGGTATCCAGCTTCTGGTCCACCAGCAGCCCCAGCGCCCCGCCCTGGCGCAGATGCGCCAGCGCCGCGCGCCCCCCGGCCGCGCCCTTGGCGAACATCTTGACCGTGCTGCGATAGCCATCCCGGCGCAGGCCGCGCAAAATCTCATCCACCGCCGCGTTCGAGGCGGCGCGGTACATGAAGCCGAACTCCACCCCGCTGCGCTCGGCGATCAGCGGCATGATCTCCCAATTGCCGATATGGGCGGTGAAGAACAGCAACGGCTTGCCGGGCACGATATGGGGCAGCACATGCTCCTCCCAGCCCTCCAGCGTATAGCCCGGCGCCGTGCTGCCGCGGGGCTGGCGGGTCATCGCCCGCAGCCGCACCAGCTCGGCGATGCTCTGGCCGAGATTGGTCCAGACATCGCGCAATATCGCCTGGCGCTGCGCCGCGTTCAGCGCCGGCATCGCCATGCGCAGATTGGCGTCCCCCACCTTGCGGGTCACCGGCAGCAGCGGGCCGATCATCCGCGTCACCGCGCCGCCCAGCCGGGAGGCAGTGGTGACCGGCAGCGCCCGCAGCAGCCCGATCAGCCCACGCACCAGCAGCGCCTCGGCGCGGAGGGTGAAAGACAATGGCGGGCGGCTCATGCGCTCAGCAACAGCTCCAGCGCCATCTCATCCTCCCAGGCCAGATGCGCCTGCACGACCAGGCAGGCGGCGCGCAGATTGGCCGGCAGCTTGACGAAATCCTTGGCGGTGGTGACCAGCTTGGCCCCCTTATAAGCGGCCTCGGCCAGCAGCGCCGAGGCATCGCGCGCCTCATAAACGTGATGGTCCGGATAAGCGTGCTGCGCCACCAGCTCCGCCCCCAGCGAGAGCACGGAGCGGAAGAATTTCTCCGGCCGGCCGATCCCGGCGAAGGCGATCACCGGGCGGCGGCCCAGCGGCTCGGCGCAGTCCGGCACCAGATGCGCGCGCAGCACCGGCATCGAGGCCGGCAGGCGGGCCAGCGCCCCGGTCTCGTCCTCGCCGATCAGCACCGCGGCGTGGCAGCGCTGGGCGGCAACCTCCACCGGCTCGCGCAGCGGCCCGGCGGGCAGCAGCAGCCCGTTGCCGAAACCATAGCCGCCATCGATCACCAGCAGCGACAGATCCTTCTGCAAAGCCGGGTTCTGCAGGCCGTCATCCATGACGATGGCGGTCGCGCCCTCGGCCAGGGCCAGCCTTGCCCCGGCGGCGCGGTCGCGGGATTTTACCGTGGGGGCGACATCGGCCAGCAACAGCGCCTCATCGCCGACCTCGGCCGGGCTATGCAGGCCGCGCTCCACCAGCAGCGGCCCGGCCAGGCTGCCGCCATAGCCGCGCGTCAGCGCAAAGGGGTGGCCGGTCAGGCGAGAGAGGATATCCAGCGCCACCACCGTCTTGCCCGCCCCGCCGACACCGGCATTGCCGACACAGATGGTCCGCACGCCGATGGCCAGGCCCGGCCTGCGCAGCCGCCGCGCCGTCGCGAGACGGGTGACCAGCCCAAAAGGGCGCAGCAATTGCGCGGTGGGGCCGCGCCTGGTCCAGAATGTCGGGGCTTTCATGGCTCGCACCCCAAGATGAGGCCAACGAGCCGTTCAGGCAATCGCTCAGAGCCTGCAAAAACCGCCTGCGCGCGCGCGCCGGCCGCATGCGCCGCCTCCGGGTCCGCCAGCCAGCCCCGCGCGGCGGCGATAAGGCTTGGAACATCAACCACATCCAAGAGCGCCTGCGCCCCTCGCAGGCGCTCCGACGCCTCGATGAAATTCTCAAGATGCGGCCCGCAGATCACCGGCCGGCCCAGCAAAGCCGGCTCGACGATATTATGCCCGCCAAAGCCAACCAGCGAGTTGCCAACGAAGGCGAAGGGCGCGGCGCGGAAGAACAACCCCAACTCGCCCAGCGTGTCGGCCACATAGACTTGGCCCGCCACCGGCATCTCGCCCAGAGAGCGGCGCGGGGCGTTGCCGCATAACGCCGCGACCGCGCCGCCGCGTTCCGGATGGCGGGGGACGAGCAGCGTGATCAGATCGGGATACTCGGCCAGCAGCGCCTGATGCGCCGCATAGATCAGCGCCTCCTCACCCGGATGGGTGCTGGCGGCGAGCCAGACCGGGCCGGGGCATGCGGCTTGCAGCCGGGCCAGCGCCGCATCGTCCACCGGCAAGGGGGCGGCAAAGAATTTCAGATTGCCCCATTCGCGCAGATTGGCCGCCCCCAGCCCGCGAAACAGCGCGGCATCGCCGGCGGATTGGGCGTGGATGGCGGAAAACCCGCCGAGCAGCCGGCGCGCCAGGCGCGGCAGGCGCGCCCAGTTGCGGGCCGAGCCGGCGGAGATGCGGCCATTCACCAGCACCCGCCTGATGCCCCGCGCATCGCAGCCGGTGAGCAGATTGGGCCAGATCTCGCTTTCCAGAAACACCGCCACATCCGGGCGCCAATGCTCCAGAAACCGCGCCGCCCAGCCCGGCACATCCAGCGGCACGAATTGATGCAGCGCGCCGGGCGGCAGGCGCTCGGCCGCCAGTTTGGCCGAGGTGACGGTGCCGGTGGTCAGCAGCACGGAGCCGCGCGCCGCCAGCAGCCGCAGCAGCGGCAAGGCGGACATGGTCTCACCGACACTGGCCGCATGCACCCAGACCAGCCGCCCCGCCGGACGTTCCAAACTGGCGATACCCTGGCGCTCGGCCAGACGGGAGGCGATCTCCTTACCTCGTCCCGCGCGCTTGGCCAGCATGCGGGTGAGAAAAGGCGCCGCCAGCGCGGTGGCGGCGGCATAGAGTCGCAGGATCACGGCTTTGCCCGCGCCTGGGCATCGTCCAGCGCCGCGGCGATGGCCGGCAGCGCCTCCCGCCACGCCTCGCGCGGCACCGCCAGCGGCGCGCCGCAGACCAACACCAGCCGGCCGAAAGGCAGCGGGATGCGCATTCCGTCCCAGCTCTTGCTCAGCGTGATGAAGCGGGTGGTGGCCGCGCCGCAGGGCAGGATCAGCGCGCCGGTCATCCCCGCCAGCGCCGCCACGCCGGGGGCCGGCACCCGGGCCGGGCCGCGCGGGCCGTCCGGGGTGATGACGATATGGCTGCCGGACTGGATCAGCCGCACCAGCTGATGCAGGCTGGCCGCGCCGCCCTTGGAGCTGGAGCCGGAGACCAGCCCCAGCCCCAGAGCGCGCATGATATTGCCGATCAGCTGGCCATCGCGGTGGCGGCTGGCCAGCACCGCGGCCGGGCGGGTCATGCCCAGGCGCCTGGCTTCGCGCCACAGCCCCGGCATGGTCGGCAGGGTTTCATGCCAGAAGGCGGCGATCATCGGCGCTGGGCCGATCAAGGCGCGCAGATGCGCCTCCCCCTCGATCCGGCAGCTGAACTGCAGGCGCAGCGCCACTTGGATATACAGGGCCAGAAGCCGGGCCAGACAAGCCCGCACGGGCTCGGATTTCAGGAAGCCGCTCACAGCCGCGCGGGTAGCATCAACCGGCCGGCATTGCCAACGTGGCGCGCCCGGGCTACCCGGCGCGGATGCTGAATTTACACCTCGCCCTGGCCCATGGGCTGCTCTGGCCGACCCTCTCCGGGCTTTCCGCCCAAGGCTGGCTGCTCGTACTGGCGGCTCTGTTCGTCGGCGGGCTGGTGAAGGGGGTGGTGAGCATCGGCGTGCCGCTGATTGCGATCCCGCTGCTCACCGGGCTGCTCAGCGTCAAGCAGGTGGTGCTGCTGCTCTCGCTGCCGATCATCCTCGGCAATATCCCGCAGGCGCTGGAAGGCGGCAAAACCGGGGCGGCGCTGAAATCGATCGCCCTGCTGGTCATCGGCGCGGTGCTGGGCATCGCGCTGGGGGTGAAAATCCTGTTCGCGATTCCGGCGCATTTCGCCGTGGGGCTGGCCGGGATCATCCTGATCATCGCGGCGCTGGCCTTGCTGTTCGCGCCGAAATTCAGCCTGCCGAAAAAATCCGCCGGGCTGACCGGGCTGCTGGCCGGCTTTGTCAGCGGCTTGATGGAGGGGGTTTCGGCGATTCCGGGGCCGCTGCTGGCGACCTATCTGATCGCCACCGGCGCCACCGGTAAACGCTTCACCAAGGAAATCGCGCTGGTGCTGGTGATCTCCATCGCCGTGCTGATCGCGGTGTTCGGCCAGTCCGGCCATGCCAGCCGGGGCGATCTGGTGATCTCGGCCCTCGCCGCGCTGCCGGTGATCGCCGGCATTCTGGCCGGGCGGCCGCTACGCGATGCGCTGCCGCCGAAACTGTTCCGCGCCGTGGTGCTGCTGTTTATTATCGCGGCGGCGGTGCAGATGCTGTTGCGGGCGGGGTTCCTGCACGCGCTTTGATGCCGCCCCCCAGCCGGTGGCGCCAGGCGCGGTCCAGGGCCGCGTTGAACTCAGCGCCGAACAGAACGACATAGGCCGAGATATAAAACCACATCATCAGGCCGATCATCGTCGCCAGCGGCCCGTAAGTGGCGCTGTAGGCGGCGAAATGCCCGACATAAAGCCCGAACCCCCAGCACACCGCCAGCCACGCCACTGTGGCGATGCCGGCCCCCGGCGCATAGAAGGTCCGGCGGTTCCCGGCCGGGCCGAAACGGTAGAGCAGGCCGAGTGCGACCACGATGAAGGCGATCATCGCCGCGAAGCTGATCAGCCCGACCAGGAATTTCAGGCTGGAGGGCAGGCCGAGAAACGCGATCGCCAACGGCAGCGCCACCAGGAAGCCGATGGCGAACGCCGTGCCCAGCACGGCGATGAAGGTCATTCCCAGCGCGACCAGCTGGAATTTGATCATACCCCTTGTCTCGCGCTCATTATAGGCCAGGGTGAGCGCGTTGATCACGGATTTGGTGCCGGTGGAGGAGGACCAGAGCGAGAGCAGCAGCGAGATGGCAAAGGACACGCCCAGCCCCTTGGCCGGGGTGGAGACCACATCCTGAATGCGCTGCGAGATCAGCGAATACACATCCGGCGGCATGAAGCTTTGCAGATAATGCAGCTGCGGCTGCACGGTCGCCGGATTGAAGACCAGCCCGTAGAGCGAAATCAGCATGGTGATGGTCGGGAACAACGCCAGCGTCGCGTAAAACGCGCAGCCCGCCGCGACCAGCGACACGCGCTGGGAGGCGGTGCTCTGCACGGCTGAAATCAAAGCTCTCTTGACCAGCGGGAGATGCGCGCGGTCGAAAATCCGGTCAACCATCGGCTTTATGTAAAGCCTGCGGCGGCGCGATCAATCGCGCCACAAAACCGTAACCCGCAAGTAAGGCGAAGGCTCAGCCTTCCAGCAGAAACGCCTTGATCCGCGCCTGGCTCTCATAATCCATCAGCGCCGGGGCATGGCCGGCATCGGGCACCACATAGCCTTGCGCGCCCTCGGCCTGCATCCGCTCATAGGTCTCGGGCAGGAGCAGATCGCTCTGGGCGCCGCGAATCACCAGACGCGGGGCGTGGATATGCTCCCAGATCGGCCACATATCGACATCCAGCGGCACGGTGGCGCGGATCGGGTCGATGATTTTCGGGTCGTAATGCAGCGCCGTGGTCTTGCCCTCGCCGGTGGGGTCGAGCACCTGGCGGGCGGAGAAGCGGCCCAGATGCGCCCATTCCGCGTCCGAGAGCAGACCAAACGGGGCATGGATTTCACGCAGATGCGCGGTCAGATCCTTCACCGAGGTGAAGCGCTCCGGCGCGCCCATCATGTAATCGCGAATCCGCTGCAGCGAGGCGGCGGGGATATGCGGGCCGATATCGTTGAGCACCAGCCGGGTGATCGGGGTGTTCTGGGCGGCGGCGATCATCATGCCGCAAATGCCGCCCAGAGAGGTGCCGACCCAGGCGACCGGCTTGTTGATCTGCGCCAGCAGATGCGCCAGCGCCACCACGTAAGTTGGCGGCTGATAGGCCAGACCGTCCGGCAGCCATTCGGATTTGCCGCGCCCTGGCAGATCCGGGCAGATCACATGGAAACGATCAGAAAGCGCTTCGGCCAGCTGGTCGAAATCGCGGCCATTGCGGGTGAGGCCATGCACGCAGACCACCGCGGGGGCGGCGGGATTGCCGAACTCGACAAAGGCCATCTTATAGAAGCGCGTGCCAAACAGATAATTGACCGACCCCGACCGCGCCATGACCTACTCCTTCTCTCGACCACGCCAAATTCCTGGCCTAAGGGCATAGATGATGCGCCAGCGCGCCACAACCGGCCCCTATCTTCCCGTGATGATCGCGCTGTGCGGCGGGCTCAGCCTGTTCATGCTGGTGTCGCTGATTGCCGCCCCAGGGCGGCTGAACAGCGATTTCATGGCCTTCTGGGCCTATCCACGCTTCATCGCGGCGCATGATCCGGCGGGGCTTTATGACAGCGCGGCGTTGCAGGCCTTCGAGCAGCAGCTTTATGCCGGGTTCCATAGCTTCTACCCCTATCTCTACCCACCGACCTTGTTGCTGGCCCTCTCCTGGCTGCGGGCCCTGCCCTTCGGCCCGGCGGCGCTGGTCTGGGCGGCACTGGGGATCGTCGCGCTCGCCTTGGCCTGCCGCGCGGCCTTTCCCGGGCGTGCGGGAGCGGTGCTGGCCGCCCTGCTGGCCAGCCCGGCGGCGTTGCTGTGCCTGGCCACCGGCGAGACCGGGCTGTTCACCACCGCCTTGCTGCTGGCCGGCTTCGCGGCGCTGCCGCGCGCACCGCTGCTGGCAGGGTTCTGGTTCGGGCTGCTGACGCTGAAGCCGCAGCTGGGCGTGATGCTGCCGTTTTTCCTGCTCGCACGCGGCGAGGCAAAAGCCATCCTGGCCGCCTGCCTCACCGCTTTGGTACTGAACGGGGCCAGCGCGGTGATCTACCCGGCGCGGCTCTGGCGGCTCTGGTGGCAGACCTTGCCGGCCTATCAGGACAGCTATTTTCACGCCGCCAAGACGCTCAATCTCAATATCCTGATCACCCCCTCGGCGAACATCGTCGCGCTGGGCGGCGGCATCGGCTTCGCCTGGGCGGTGCAGATGCTGTGCGCGCTGGCGATGGCCGGGGTGGTGATCTGGGCGGCCAGGCGCGCCCCCTACCGGCTGGCGGTGGCGGTCACGCTGGTGGCGGGCTTCCTGGCGCAGCCGCACGCTTATGCCTATGACAGTATCGCTGTCGTGGCCGCGCTGGCGCTGGCGCTGGAGGCGCGGCCGGGCAAGGGCTGGGTGGCGTTGGGAATGGCCGCCTATCTGGCGCCGCTGTTGCTGCTCTCGCCCTGGCACCGGGCCTTTATCGACGCGCCGCTGCTCGCCGCATGCCTGTGCGGCATCAGCGCGCTTGCGTTGGGGGCGCGAAACGGCGCAGATTCAAACCATGAGCCAGACCCTTTACTACCCCCCCTCGCCTGAGCAGCATCAGTTCCACGGCGTTATCACCCGGCGCTGCGCCGCCCTGCTGCTCGATATGATCGGCATGGCGCTGTTCGGCTGGGCGATGGTCTTCGCCATCGCGATCTTCGGGGTGCTCACCTTCGGGTTCGGCTGGATCGCCTTTCACATCCTGCCCTGGCTGCCGCTGGTTTATTACACGCTGCTGATCGGTGGCACCGGCGCCACGCCGGGCCAGCGCCTGACCGGCATCGCAGTCCGCCAGGACGCGAATTTCGCGCCGCCCAGCCTGGCCCAGGCCTTTGTCTGGACGCTGCTGCTCTGGCTCAGCTTCGCCTTGGCCGGGCTGCCTTTCCTGCTCGCCTTCCTCAATCCACGCCGGCGCGCGGCGCATGACATGCTCAGCGGCCTCACCCTGATGCGTGTGACCCAAATTCCGTATTGACGCGGCCACGCCCAGACCCAAACATATCATTCGAATGAGCTTCAAGCCCGCCAGACGTCCGCATTTCTTCTACACCACGGCGCCGCTGCCCTGCCCCTATGTCGCGGGCCGGACGGAGCGCAAGGTGGTGACAGAGCTTGCCGGCGTCTCCGCCGAGACGCTGCATGACCGCCTGAGCCGCGGCGGCTTCCGGCGCAGCCACAATATCGCCTATGCGCCGGTCTGCGCCGGCTGCAATGCCTGCGTGCCGATCCGCATCCGCGCGCATGAATTCGAGCCGGACCGCACCCAGCGGCGCATTGAGAAGCGCAATGCCGATCTCTTGGTGCAGGAAATGCCGCCGCGGGCCACCGCCGAGCAATATGCGCTGTTTCAGGCCTATCAGCAGGCCCGGCATGGCGATGGCGATATGTCGACCATGAGCTTCTATGATTACCGCGCCATGGTCGAGGACACGCCGATCGAGACCTCGCTGGTGGAATTCCGCCTGCCCAGCGGCCAGCTGGTCGGCGCCTGCCTGACCGACCGGCTGGGGGACGGGCTCTCAGCCGTCTACAGCTTCTTCGAGACCGAGATGAACGCCCGCTCGCTCGGCACCTACGCCATCATCTGGCTGGCGCGCCGGGCGGTGAGCTTGCGCCTTGAGCATGTCTATCTCGGCTACTGGGTCGAGGACAGCCGCAAGATGTCCTACAAGGCGAAGTTCCACCCCAGCGAGGTGCTGCGCGGCGGGGTGTGGCGGGCCTTGGGCGAGGCCGCCACGCTGCCGGCCCGCATGATCTCCCAGCCCGCCTGATCCGGGCTGGACGCCCCCGCCCACCGCACCCATGTGATCTCTGTTACTGCAGAAGGGTGATTTTCCATGGCGGTGTCCCGCTCATCTTCCTCCACGGCGTTGCGCGTTGCCGCGCTCGCCTTGCCGGTGCTGGCGCTGGCCGGTTGCGCCGCACTTTACACGCGCCATCCGGTCGGCAATGCGCATGTGCCCGAGCCGCTGAAGCCGGTTGCGCTGCATGAATATCTCGGCCGCTGGTATGAGCTGGCGCGCTACGACCAGTCCTTCGAGAAAAACTGCGCGGCGGTGACCGCCGATTACAGCCTGCGGCCGGATGGCAAGATCGCCATCGTCAATCGCTGCACCAAGCCGGACGGCAAGGAACAGGTGGCGCATGGCACCGCCAAAATCGTTCCCGGCTCCGATGGCGCCAAGCTGAAGGTGAGCTTTTTCGGCCCGTTTTATTTCGGCAATTACTGGGTGCTGGACCATGCGCCGGATTATGCCTGGTCAATCGTCGGCGACCCGTCCGGGCGTTATCTCTGGATCTTGGCGCGCACACCGCATCTGGATCCGGCGGCGATGCGCATGCTGATCAACCGCGTGGCGGCCCTGGGCTACAACACCAACCAATTGGTGATGACCCGCCAGCCCTGACAAAAGTTTTTAGGGGTGTGGGGTGTTTTTTCAAAAACACCCCACAAGCGTCTGGGATGTTGGCAACACCGCGCCAACACCCCAGAGATTTTGCGTTAATACCAATCCCGGATGCGCCCACCGATCGCCCCGGCGACAGCGGCGATGAAGGCACCGATGAGCGCCGAGAAGAAGGTGTAGATCGCCGCCGCAGCAGCACTCTTGCGCGCCGCATTGGCCACCTGCTTGGCCTTGGTGATGTCGGCCTGCTCATGCGTCAGCACGTCATTCACCCGGGCCTGGGCTGAGGCCTGGTCCATGCCGGTCGCGGCCATCACCAACGTCGCCAGATAATCCTTGTCGGCTTGCGGGGCGTTGCCGATGACGGCGGATTGCGTCAGCACCGCGCTGGCATCGTCGCGGATCTGCTGCGGGGTCATGCCCGGCAGGGACAGCCCGGCAGCCGTACCGCCGCTGCCGGACGGCGCCGGACGCAGCAACTCGCTCAGATAATAGGTCTGGGCGATCTTGGTGTCCGCCGCCTTGGAGGCCGCATCGGAACCGAGCCGGACGGCGTTCGAGCCGGCCATGGCCAGCGCGCCGACCGTGATCAGCAGCGCCACCGCCCAGGCCAGGAAGCCATGCGCGGTATCGCGGAAGCCGACCTCATCGGTATGCACCGCCACCCATTTGGTACGCAGCCGCCCGGCGATGAAGCCGCCGAAGAACGACGCCACCCATTGCACGATGATCAGCCACACCGCTGCCATGATGGTGAAGCCCACCGCCGAAACGCCCTGGCCAGCCCAGGGAGAAACGGAAGCGAGGCCAAGACCGGCGCCAAGGATGGTGAGAATGATGGCGATCGCCGCGGCGGCGACACCGCCCGCGAAAATAGCCGCCCAGGACACAGCGGACTGGCTCGAAACCGGCGCCGCGGTCTCAACCGGCGTTGCGTAAACCTCGCTCATTGCGATCTCCTCAGTGGAAGAGCAGGAGCAGGATGATGATGATCGGCAGCGGAATGCCAAGCAGCCAGAGCAGGATATACGGCATTGCAGAACCCCTTGAGCAAATATTGTTGCCGGGCAGATTTTGGCCCCGCGCGCCTGGCTTCAAGCGATGGCCTCCATAGATGACGGGAATGACATGGCGGCGTTAGCGCGGCCGTGGTTGGGGTGGCTTTCGCGGTTGAAATTCCCCTTTATTTTTCTTGAAATTTTTCAATGGACGGTGGCGTTCAAGCGGCTCACCACCCCCAAACGTTTTGCCGCCCTTTTTGAAAAAAGGGCCGCCCGCTCCGGCGGCTTTCCATCTCTGCGCCGCAGAGGCGGAATCTCTGCCGCCTCCGCCCAAAACTTTTGCTCTAAATTATTTGTGAGCCGTTTGTTAGAAGCCGAACATATGGTCGAGCGAAAAACCGCCGGACGCATCCTCAAGCCCATGGAACCCGAACAGCCGGCAGGTGACATCGCGGATCAGCACATAGCCGGTCTCGCCCGCCGCACTCAGCGACGCTTCCGAAAAATGCTGTCGCGGCCTGACGATCTGCGAACCGGAACAAGCGATGGCAAGCTGCGCCGTCTCCAGCTTCACCCCCTGCCCATCATAGAGTTCCAGCGCCGTGCTGGAGCTTGCCAGCCACGGGCCGGAGGCCGGGTAGATCAGCACGCAGAAACTCTCGCGCCCGCCAAAGCCCAGCTTCAGGAACAGCCTGGTGGAGAGGCCCGGCGGCTTGCCGGTATAGCTCTGCGGCTCGTTCTTATAGACCATCAGCGTGTTGAAAATATGCGCGCCGAAGCTGCTCTCCGCCGCATGGAAGTTGGCGCGGTCCTCGAACCGGAAGAGCGCGTGCAGCCAGCCATCCGCCTCACCGCCCTCGCGGAAATCATAGACCAGCTCGGCATGGCCGCCATCGGGCAGCGCGTCCGGGGCCAGCACATCGTCGAGATCCACCGCGAGATCATGGTCGCGCGGCAAACGGCCGAGGAATTTATCCGCGATCTTGAGGCCATCCGGCGCGAACACATCCAGGCGCAGCGGCATGTCGCGCTCGGTCTCCACCATCGGGGTGGGCAGCGCGATGGTGCGGAAACGCCCACGCGGCAGGATCGGGAAAGGCAGCAGGAAGCCGCGCCCCATCGCCGGATGCAGGGCCTTGATGCCGGGATCGGGTTTCAGATCCGCGCGCTCGACATTCACATGCGCGATGCGGGTGCGCCCATCGCGCACCACCTCATAGCGCGGGCGCACCACATGGCGGCCGGCCAACACCTCCAACTGGGCGGGCCAGCGCAGATCCGGAAACAGCTCGGCCACATCCAAAGCGCGGGTGGCGAAAGGCGGGATCTCCTCGGCCAGCGCCACCGGGGCATCGGCGCCCATGCGGTCCAGCGCGAAATCCCCGGCCGGGATCGGCACGGCATGGCTGTTCTGGACCCAGAGGATCACCCGCTCATCCGCGCGCGGCGCCGGCAGCCCGGCGAAACGCGCCGAGGGCCAGGCATTGGCGTCATGGGTGCAGGAGAGCGAGGCCCCGTTATCCGTGGCGTAGGTATCCAGCGCGTATTTCACCACATCATGGCCAGCCACACCGATGGCGTGGATGAAAAGCTGGCCAATGAACGGCTTCAGGCGAAAACGCGCGCGGATCTCGCGGCTATCCAGCACATAGCCGCCAGTGCCGGGCGGCGCGCTCTGTGACCATTCGGCGAGGATCTGCCCGCCCTGGCCGAACAATATATGCTGGAACAGCACCTCCTTCGCCCCATAGCCGGCCCAGTAATTGGCCGTGGTCAGGCGGGTGGCGAAGCGGTCATCATCGCGGAAAAACACGAAATTGGTGGCGAAATTGCGCGGCTCCAGATAGCGCTTCGGCTCGGAGAGCCAGGCTTCCGGCAGCTTCACCGCATCCAGCGTCACCAGCTCGGCCCCTGGCGGCAGCAGTGCGTGCAGATGCTGGGCGCGCTTGGCGGCATCGAAGGCGGCCAGCAGCACCGTGCTCACCCGCGCCTGCGGCAGCTCGGTCAACGGGCGGGCGATATGCCCGGCGCGTGGCTGCCCCAGCGCCAGCGTGTCCTGCACATAGAGCCCCTCGATCTCGAAATCCGGGCACAGGGCGAGCAGCGGGCCGGCGATGCCGTCCGGGTCGAACAAGGCCACCGCCCCGGCGCGCGCGGCGAGGGCGGCCAGCGCCTTGGCCGCCAGAGGATGCGAAAGCGCCTTATAGACGACATTGCCGCCGCGCAGATTGTCGAAAGTCTCGATATCCAGCATTCACTAAACTCCGAGGCGCCGGCGCAGCTCCTGGCCCGCCCATTCCGTGTCATCCAGGGGGGCTGTATCCCACAGCTCCAGCCGCCCGGCAAAATCCCGCACCCGGCCATCCCGCACCAAAGCGTCCATGAAGGCGCCGATGCGCGCGGATTTGCCCGGCAGCCGCGCCAGGAAGACCGGCGCGCTGGTGGCCACGGCCTCGGAGACCATGGAGACGCTGTCGGCGGTGACGATGATGGCATCAGCGCAGGCGAGCATGCCAAAATACGGGTTCTCGCCGGTAAAATCCCAGATCCAGGCGCCCAGCGGTTCCAACGCCGCGCGCAGGCTGGCGACCACTTCAGGCGCGGTGCGGCGCGAGGGCGTGATCATCAGCCCCGCCCCCTGCCGCGCCAGCGCCGCCAGCTGGGCGGCGAGCGCCTGGCCCTCGGCGGCCTCGAATTTATAGCGCCCGTTGGAGCCGCCCAGCAGCACGGCCACCAGAGGCCGGGGCAGATGCGCGAAACGCGGCGCCCAGATCGCTCTCTCCGCGACCAGCCGCGCCTGCGTCACGCGGTGCAGGGCGGTGCGGGTGACGATGACATTCGGCCCCGCGATGCCGTCATGCCGGCCGGCCAGAATCGCATCGAACTTTGAAAGCGCCATGCGCGGATGCTGAATGCACACCGCCTTCACCTCGCGCGACCGCAAGGCCGCCGCCACCCGTGCCCCGGCGCCGCCAGCGCCGATCACCACCGGCGGCAGCGGCCCGGCGAACAGCGCCGGCGCCACCGCCCAGCGCGGATTGAACCAGAAATTGGTGGGGATATGGGCCCAGGCGTTGCGAAAGCGCAGCGGCCGGAATTCCGCCGCCAGCCCGGCCGCCTCGGCCAGCCCCAGCGCCTGGGATTTCAGCCCGGCCAGATCGGTACAGATGATGCGCGCGTCAAGCATGATGCGCTGGGCTTTGCGGGGTGCGCGCGCGCCCGTCAACCCGGCCGGATTGCGCCGGCCTCCGGCTTCGCTAGAGTGCTGTTCATGACGACAGGCTCCGCCCCCGCCCTGCCGAATGACCTGCCCTTCTTCACGGTGGACATTCCGCCGCCGGATCTATCCGCCCATTTGCAGGGCAATACCGGGGTGCAAGGCTTCACCTGCCGCGATTCCGGCCGCCCCGGCCCGCATGTGGTGCTGGTCTCGTTAATCCACGGCAATGAGTTCGCCGGCGCCATCGTGCTGAAAGAGCTGCTGGAGAGCGGCTTCACCCCGCTTTGCGGCAAGCTCACGCTCGGCTTCGCCAACCTCGCCGCCTATGCCCGTTTCGATGCCGCCAACCCGATCGCCTCGCGCTATGTCGAAGAGGATATGAACCGGGTCTGGGATGATTTCGCTTTGTTCGGGGTGCGCCGCTCGGCGGAGCTGGACCGGGCGCGGGAGATCAAGCCGATCATCGATTCGGCCGACATGCTGCTGGACCTGCATTCCATGCTCTGGCCCTCGATGCCGGTGCTGCTTTGCGGCGCCGGGCCGCGCGGGCGGGCGCTGGGCCAGGCGGTGGGCACGCCGGGGCTGGTGGTGGCCGATACCGGCCATGCCGGCGGCAAAAGGCTGATCGATTATGGCCGCTTCACCGAGGCCAGCCCCAACGGCGCCGCCTGCCTGCTGGTGGAGGCCGGGCCGCATTGGCGCCACAGCGCCGTGGCGCAGAGCCGGGCAAGCGTGATGGCGCTGCTGCGCCATGCCGGGATGATCGAAGGACCGGCCCCGACGCCGTCATCGCACTTCGCCGAGGTGGTGAGCGTGATCACCGCGCGGACCAACCGGTTTGCCTTCGTGCGGGATTTTGTCGGGGGCGAGGTGATCGCGCAGGCGGGGACGCTGATCGCGCATGACGGCGATGCCGAAATCCGCACGCCGGAGGATGATCTGATCATGATCATGCCGAGCCTGAAGGTAAGCCACGGACACACGGCGGTACGCCTGGCGCGGCCGATAAAATAAAGCGCTGTAAAAGCGTGGATATCAAAAAAAGCCTGAGCCTCGAACCCTCAGCCGCGCCTGCAAAAAGCCCCGGAAATTTTTACGCCTGCGGCGCTTTCTTCATATCGGTGCCGATGAATGTCGGAATCGCCAGCAGCATCTGGCCGTGATCCAGCACCGGCAATACCGGCCCCGGCCTCAGACTCGCAAAATCTGGCGCGAAACGCTGATAAGTTTGCATCAACGCGCCCGGCATCGCGATGATCAGCACATCCTTGCCCAGCAAACTCTCCGGCGGCGTCGTGAACGCGAACTGGTGCGGCTCCGGCCCGAACACCGTCACCGGCAGCGCGATCCCGTCGCGGCGCAACGCATAGCCGATCTTCCCGGCATCGAACCAGCGCTGCGCGGCAACCGCGGCGATCCCCGGCGGCAGCGCCGGGCCGATGCTGGTCCAGTCCACCGCCTGCAGCATCGGCGATTTGCCCGGCTTGAAGCTGTGCGCCAGTAAAGGCGGCAGCCCGAACTGCACCAGCGCCACGATGATCAAGGACGCCGCCACCAGCAACCCGCCAGTGATGGCGGCCACAATCCGCAGCATCCGAACCGAGCGGCGCGTCGCCCAGTCCCCCAGCAGCGGGAACAGCATCAGATAGCCGGGTGCGGCCCAATGAAACAGAATATGGGTGGAGGACCAGAACCCGACCACGGCAAATAGCAGCACCGGGATGATCGCCGCCCAGCCCAGCAGCCAGGAGACCCGCGCCGCCGACCCCGCCAGAAAGGCGCGGACCAGCAGCCAGACCATCGGCGCCCAAAGCCAGGGCAGCACGAACAATGCCTCCCCGCCCCAGATGGAAAGCGGCATCAGCGGCCGGATCCGCAAACCCTCGGCCCGCCCGCCCTGATAGCCAAAACTCGCCCAATGATGCTGGGCATTCCACACCACCACCGGCGCGAACAGCGCCAGCGCCAGCACCACACCCAGCCACGGCCAGGGCCGCGCCAGAGCGCGCCGGCCCACAGGGTCCAGCAACACGCCCAGCGCGGCACCCGTCAGCACCAGCGCCGCGCTGTATTTGGAGAGCATGGCCAGCCCGGCGAACAGTCCCGCCGCCAGCCACCAGCGCGGCGCTGGCTTGCCCTCCGGCAGCCCCAGCGCGTGGATCAGCGCGTAAAGGAACGCCAAAAGCGCGGTATTCAGCGGTCCGTCCGGCAGCACCCAGGTCCCGAAAGCCAGGGAAAAGACCGGGGACAGGCTGTAAGCCAGCACCGCCCAGAACGCCGCCCTCACGCCAAACAGCCGCGCCGTGATCAGATAAAGCAGCCAGGAGGCGATGCCCGAGAGCAGCACAAACGGCAACCGCACCACAATCGGCGCCGCCGACCCGAACAGATGCCGCGCCCCCAGCTCCAGCCACCAGGAGGCCAAAGGATGGTCGAAATAGGACGCGGCGAAATGCGAACTCGCCGCCACCATATAGCTTTCATCGATCCCCAGCCCGGAGAACCCGGCCAGGATCAGCCGGAACAGCAGTGCGGTAAGGACGACCAGCAGGGCGGATTTCATGCGCGCCTGCATCGCAACCGGCGACCGGCTTGGCAAGCCAGGCCTCTACCAATTCCCCCGCCATGCGCGTATATCCGCGCAATGTCCGCTGAATCCATCCAACTGAATGAGCAGATCGGCCGCTCGGTCGCCCTGCTGAGGAGGCATCTTTGACTGGGATGCCGCAGTCCTAAAGCTCGCTGAGCTGAACCACCGGGCCGAAGACCCGAATCTCTGGAACGATGCCGAAGCCGCCCAGGCGGTGATGCGCGAGCGCAACCGCCTCGCCTCGATGGTCGAGGGCGTGAATGCCATCGAAACCGAAACCAAGGATACGCTCGAACTGATCGAGCTGGCCGAGGCCGAGGGCGATGAGGGCATGGTCAAAGACGGCATCGCCACGCTGGAGCGCCTGGCCGCCACCGCCAAGGAGAAGGAGATCGAATCCCTGCTCTCCGGCGAGGCCGATAGCCGGGATGCCTTCATCGAAATCAATGCCGGCGCCGGCGGCACCGAGGCGCAGGACTGGGCCCAGATGCTGGCGCGCATGTATCTGCGCTGGGCCGAGCGCAAGGGCTTCAAGACCGAGATCATGGAAGAATCCGAGGGCGAACAGGCCGGGATCAAATCCATGACCATCCAGATCTTCGGCACCAACGCCTATGGCTGGCTGAAGACCGAAGCCGGGGTGCACCGGCTGGTGCGCATCTCCCCCTTCGATGCCAATGCCAGGCGGCAGACCAGCTTTGCCTCGGTCTGGGTCTATCCGGTGGTCGATGACACGATCGAGATCGAGATCAACCCGGCCGACCTGAAAGTGGACACGTTCCGCGCCTCGGGTGCCGGCGGCCAGCACGTGAACAAGACAGAATCGGCGATCCGCATCACCCATATCCCGACCGGCATCATCGTCGCCTGCCAGACCGACCGCTCCCAGCACCGCAACCGCGCCACCGCGATGAACATGCTGAAGGCGCGTATGTATGAGCAGGAGCTGCAGAAGCGCGAAGCCGCCTCCGCCGCGACCGAGGCCGCCAAAACCGATATCGGCTGGGGCCACCAGATCCGCTCTTATGTGCTCGCACCTTACCAGCTGGTGAAGGATCTGCGCAGCAACCATGAAAGCGGCAACCCGGCTGCGGTGCTGGACGGCGCCCTGGACCCGTTCCTGGCCTCCTCGCTGGCGGCCCGCGTGGGTGCGACGCGCTCCGAAGCCTCGGCAATGGCGGAGTAAAAAAGGGGCCGAAAGGCCCTTTTTTATTTGTACAAGAGTTGGGGGATTTTTGAAAAAATCCCCCAAACCCCCTTAAACTTTTGCGCTGTTACGCGGCGTGTGGCAGGGCCGGTGTCTCTACCGTCTGCGGCGCAGCCTTGGCGGTGACAATCTCGATGCGGCGCGGTTTGGCACTTTCCGGCACCACCCGGCGCAAACTCACATTCAGCAGGCCGTTATTCAGCTCCGCCCCATCCACCACCATATGCTCCGCCAGCACAAACCGGCGCTGGAAGGCCCGGGTGGCGATACCGCGATGCAGGAACTCGCCCTTCGCCTCCTCGGCCAGATGGCCTGCGACCAGAAGCGCGTTATCCTTCACCGTGACCTCGATATTTTCCGGCGCGAAACCCGCCACGGCGAGACTGACCCGGTAGGAATCCTCGCCGGTCTTTTCGATATTGTAAGGCGGATAGCTGGCGGAATCCTGCGGCAACGTATCCACGAGCCGGGCAAGACGATCGAACCCGACAGCGGTACGGAACAAAGGCGCGAAATCATAGGTCATGAGTAACCTCCTTCAAAAGCAAGGTTGAAAAACAACTTCTGTGGAAAGCTCCTGCGATCCCCGAAACGGCGAACCGTATGAGCGCCCGGCCCCTCATTGAGGCGACCGCGCATCAGATATAATAAGCGTTTTTTCGCGCGCTTCAAGAAAAAATGAATAGCGGACGATTGCGCAAACGGACGCAACAGCCTTCTATCGCGCAACAATCCGCAACCGAGGCGCCATGCTGAGCCTGTTCATCGCCGCCCTGCCCGCCTTGTTCATCTGGGAAATCGCCTCGATCAAGGTGAATGTGCGGCTGCCGAAGGCAACGCGCAAGCGCATGTTCAAGCTCGGCGCGCGCTTCGCCATCCTGGCGCTGATCATCGAAATCCTGGAAGGGCTGGTGCCGGAGAGCGGCCTGTCCCCGGTGGCGCATGCGGCGGTCGGCGCCCTGCTGCTGGCCGCGGTGCCGGAGGAGCTGGTGAAATTCGCCGCCGTCAGCCGTTTCGGCAAAAAGGAGCTGAACGAGATCGGCCCCGGCATCGCCATTCTCATCGCGGTGGGCTGCTCGCTCGGCTTCGCGGTGCTGGAGAACAAGCTCTACGTGGTGCATGGCGGCTTTGGCGTCTGGCTGGTGCGCGCCGTCACCGCCGTGCCGATGCACGCGATTTTCGGCTTCACCATGGGCAGCTTCATGGCCCTGGCCTGGCAGCAGAAAGGCGGCACCGACAGCCGGCTGATCCTGCTCGCCCTCATCGTGCCGATCTCCTTCCATTTCTCTTATGATTTCCTGCTCAACCTGCATCATGAGCTGCCCCGCCTGCGCTGGCCGATGCAAATTCTGCCGCCGGTCATGCTGGCGGAGGGCATTTTTGCCCTGGTCCTCACCAACCATGCGGTGAACGGCAAAACCGCGCTTTATGGGCGCCGCGATCCGGTGGATGCCAGCGGTCACCGCGCCCTGGTGTTCTCCGCGGTGATGCTGGCGCTGACCCTGCTGGTGCTGGCCGTGGCATTGCATTTCCCCGGCGCCCATGGGCTGCTGATGTGCGCGGCATTGCCGCTGGTGTTCACGCTGGATATGGGGCTGGTCGCCATGGCCAGGGCGAATGGGTATGCTTGATGGGCGGTTTGGCGCCGGGGTGTGAAAGCGTCTCTCAATAAGCCCCGGCGTTTTTCGCCGCTTTTTTGAAAAAAAGCGGCAGCAAAAAATTTTTTTAAAACAATGGTTTAACCAGCCGCCGCCACCAGCGTGCCACCGGTAAACCGCCAGATCCGGTCCAGATGCTCCACCCCGGTCAGACGGTGCAGGATCAGCAACACGGTGCGCCCTTCCGTGGCGGCGTTGAACACACGGAAGAATTCCTGCTCCGTCGCCGCGTCCAGCCCGGCGCAGGGCTCGTCCAGCAGAATAATCGGCGCGTCCATCAGCAGCGTGCGGGCCAGCGCCAGACGCCGCCCCTGCCCGCCGGAGAGCGTCGTGCCGCCCTCGCCCAGCCAGCTCTCCAGCCCCTCCGGCAGCGCGCGCACCACATCCGCCACCTGCGCCGCCTCAAGCGCCGCCCATAACCGCTCCTCATCCGCCGCCGGGTCGCCGAGCAGCAGATTATTGCGGATGCTGTCGGCAAACAGATGCGTGGTCTGGCCGAGATAGGCGATGCGGTGGCGCAGCGCCTCGGCCGGCAATTGCGCGATATCCACCCCGCCAAAGCGGATCTGGCCCGAGACCGGCTTGATCAGTTTCAGGATCAGCGCCGCGATGGTCGATTTTCCCGCCCCCGACGGCCCCAATATCGCGGTGCGCGAGCCTTCCGGCAGCTGCAGAGAGAGGTTTTCGAATACGAAGGGCCGGTCCGCGCCATAGCGGAAACTCACATGCTCGAAGGCGATGGCATTTCGTGTCGGCATCGCCATCGGCGTTGCCGGCTCGGGCACCGGTGCTGGCGCATCCGCCGCCTGCACCACCCGAATCGCCGCCATCTTCGCCTGGCCATAGAGCAGCCCGGCGCGCGGCAGGCCGATCACCGCCTCAAACCCCGCCGTCAGCACCAGCACCGCGGCCACCGCCTCGATCGGCAGGCCGAAAAACCCAAGAATGATCGCCAGCAGAATGCCGGCCTGGGCGGCGATGAAGGCGATGGCGTTCAGCCGCGCCCCCTCGCCCACCAGCTCGCGCTGGGCGGCCAGAAGCTGCGCCTCGCGCGCCTGCACCTCGGCCAGCATGCGGCCCTCGGCGGCGAAGATTTTCACCTCGCGCAGCCCGTGCAGCGCATCCAGGGCGGCGGTGCGCAAGCCGGCCATCGCCAGCCCGGCCTTGGCGGCATTGGCCTGCGCCGCCCGCGCCGCGCGCCAGGGCAGATAAAAGGCCACGACGGCAAAGGGCAGCAAGGCCAGCACCGCCAGCCCATGCTCGGCCCACAGCACCCAGCCCAGCACCGGCAGCAGCACCAGCGCACTCAGCAGCGGCACGAAAATCCGCAGGAACAGCCCGTCCAGCGTGTCGACATCATTCACCAGCCGGGAGAGCGCATCGCCCGAGCGGCGCAGCCCCAGCCCGCCGGCGGCACTGCGCGCCAGCCCGCGAAACAGCCAGATCCGCAGATCGCCCAGCGCCCGGAAAATCGCCTCATGCCCGACCACGCGCTCGCCATAGCGCAACAGCACCCGGGCCACGCCCATCCAGGAGAGCAGAGCCGGCACGGTTAGCGCAAAGCCGGCAATGGCCAGCGCCAGCGCATGGCCGGAGAGGCCCATCATGGTGATCGCCGCCAGCAGCGCCGCCAGCGCCAGCAAAACGGCCAGCGCCAGCCAGCCCGGATGACGCAGCCAAAGGCCGGTAACGCGCGACAGCGGGCTCATGCCTGCGCCCCCCGCCAGCTGGCATAGCGCAAGGCATCGAGATCCACCCGCTTGGCGCCGATGGTCTTGGCGAGATCCAGCGCCTGGGTGGAATGGGTGGCCAGCACCACGGTACGCCCGGCGGCGAGATGTTTCAGGCTCTCCAGAATATCGCGCTCCACGGCGGGGTCGAGATGCGAGGTCGGCTCATCCAGCAGCAGCAAGGGGGCATCCTTCAGAAAGGCGCGGGCGATGGCGATGCGCTGCGCCTGCCCGCCGGAAACACCGAACCCGCCCTCGCCCAACGGCGTGCGCACACCTTGCGGCAGTGCCGCCACCAGCTCCTCCAGATGCGCGTTGCGGATCGCATCCTTCAGCTCATCCTCGCTCGCGGCGGGGTTGGCGAAGCGGATATTCTCCTCGATCGTGCCAGCGAAAATCACCGGCTTCTGGCCGATCCAGCCCAGCATCCGGGTGCGCGCCGCCGGCACCAGATCCTCCAGCACCGCGCCATTGATGGTGATGCGCCCGGCCTGCGGCGCCAGGAAGCCCAAAATCAGGTCGATGATGGTGGATTTGCCAGTGCCCGAGGCGCCGGTGAGCAGCAGCATCTCGCCGCGCCCGACCTTGAAGGAGAGATCCTCAACCACCGGCCGCGCCGGCTCCCAGCCATAGGAGACATGCTCGAATGCCAGCGTCACGCCCTGCGCGGCGACGGAGCGTATCTCGACCGGCGGCACCGGGGCCGGGGCATCCGGCAGGGTGGAAAGCTCCTCGGCCACCGCCTCCACCGCCATGCGGTCGCCATAGACCGCCGCGAAAGCGCGCAGCGGCGCGAAAAACTCCGGCACCAGCAGCACCAGGAACAAGGCGGTCGGCGCCAGCTCATGCGCGCCGTGCAAGGCCGGGGCGAACCGCACCACAATCAAGATAAGCGCCGCCGCCGCCGCCAGATCCAACGCTGTCGAGGACAGGAACGCCACCCGCAGCACCCGCATGGTGCGCTCCCGCAGCTCCCGCGCCGCGCCGGCCAGCGCCAGCGCCTCATCCTCGCCGCGCCCGGCCAGCACGATGGTCGAAATGCCGCGAATACGGTCCATGAAACGCACCTGCAGCCGGGTCATCGCCAGAAACTGCTTTTTCGCGGCGATGCCGGCGCCAATCCCGGCCACCGCCATGGCGAACGGCACGAACAGCCCGGCGATGATCAGGATCAAGCCGCTGCGCCAATCCAGCAGCAGCGCCACCAGCCCGATCAGCCCCGGCCCGATGATCGCCATGCCCGTGGCGGGCACCCAGCGGGCGTGGAACCCGTCCATCGCCTCCACCCGGTCCACCGCGCTGGCGGCGAGCTCGGCCGAATGGCGCCCGCGCAAGCCGGCCGGGCCCAGCGCCAGCAGCGCGCTCAGCACCTGGCCGCGCAGCCGCCGGCGGGCGGCGGCCCCCAGCTCGAAATTCCCCCGCTCATTGCGCAATTGCAGCCCGGCGCGCGCCAACACCGCCAACGCGAAGACCAGCCCGGAGATACTGGCTGAAATCCCGCCGCGCTGCACATGCAGCAGCGAGGCGAGCAGCCGCGCCGCCGCCCCGGCCTGGATGATCCCGCAGACCACACCCAACGCGCCGAAAAGAAAGGATAAATTCGCCGCACGAAATCCGCGCTTCTGTTCAGATTTTATCCAGGGTTTCGTGGCACTGTTCATGTTGCCCTATCTAACCTCCCCCTCCCAGCTTGCCCAGGGCTGGACGAGTGACAAAAAATGTTGAAAAGCCGCGCCAAATGATCATCGCCAGGACTCTCGAAGAGCTCGCCGCCGCCCGCGCCACGCTGGGCGATATCGGTTTCGTCCCCACCATGGGCGCCTTGCATGCCGGGCATCTGAAGCTGGTGGAGGCGGCGCGGGAAGCCGGCCTTACCCCGGTTGCCAGCATTTTCGTCAACCCGACCCAGTTTGGCCCGAAGGAGGATTTCGCCCGCTATCCGCGCGACGAGGCCGGGGACATCGCCAAGCTGGAAGCGGCCGGCTGCAAGCTGGTCTGGATGCCTGGCGTCGAGGAGATGTACCCGGCCGAGGGGGCGACGAGCATCCATGTCGCCGGCCCCAGCCAGCGCTGGGAGGGGGCCACCCGGCCCGGCCATTTCAACGGCGTGGCCACGGTGGTGGCCAAACTATTCGGCCAGATCCGCCCGCAGGCGGCGTTTTTCGGCGAGAAGGACTGGCAGCAGGTGCAAGTGGTGCGGCGGATGGTGGCGGATCTGCTGCTGCCGGTGCGCATCGTCCCGGTGCCCACCGTGCGCGAGGCGGACGGGCTCGCGCTGTCCTCGCGCAACGCCTATCTCAGCCCGGAGGAGCGCCGCGCCGCGCCGAAGCTGCACGCCGCCCTGCAGCATGCGGTGAAATATTTGCTGCACGGCAAGGAGCCGGCCGCGATCCTGCATCACACCCGAATGGAACTCGCCGCCGCCGGCATGGTGCCCGATTATGTGGCGCTGGTGCAGGCGCAGACGCTGGAGCCGATCGCCGCGCTGCAGACGCCGGCACGGCTGATCGCGGCAGCAAAACTCGGGCATGTCCGCCTGTTGGATAATCTGCCGATCGGCGAACAAAACTAACAATCATTTAACACCCTGGAAACAAGCGGATTATCCACAACCCGCTTGCGCGACTCTGTGTTTGCATGTAGGCCAGCCGTCTCAACATCCTGGCTTTTCCTGCAATGTCAAAGCTGCCGCCGCTCGATGCGCTGAAACCCGAAGATAAACGCAAGGAGCCGCGCCAGCGCGTGCTCGGCCGGGCGAAACTTTATGTCGGCATGTTCAGCCCCACCGTCTATGATTGCCTGATCATGGAATATTCGGACAATGGCGCGCGGATCGAGACCAGCGCGGTGGTGCAGGTGCCGGATCTGTTCAAGATCCAGGTCGGCGAACAGCCGGCACGCCGGGCGCGCCGGGTCTGGAGCCGGGGCAATGCCGTCGGGCTGGAATTCCTGGACCCGCCGCCCAGCGCATAATCTTCATCAGGCGAATTCCACCACCAGCCAGGCCGCCAGCGCCCAGCCGGCGCTGATCGATACCCCCAGAACCAGCCCCAACAGCGTGCCGACCTGGGTTTTGCCAAAGGCCGCCCGGCTGAGCGGAATCGGCAGACGGCGCCCGAGCCAGAGATTGCTGGCCAACGCAGCGCCAATCCCCAGCAGCATCGCAGGCGCCAGCGTTGGGGCTTTCACCAGCACCGCCACAACCGGCAGGCCGATTATCGCCAAAGCCGTCTGCGCGCAGACCAGATACGCCGCACGGCGCGGCGCCCGCGCCGCCACCGGGGCCGATGCGATGAGGGCCGGCATGTCATTCATCTGTGCCAGCACCGAGATGAAGAACAGCCCGAGCTGCCCGGCCAGAAACACCAGTAACGGCACCGTGACGGGCAGCCCGATCGCCACCTTGCCGAGCAAAATCGCCACCACCGGGATCAAGGTGAGGGAGCGATAGGCGATCTGTGAGACCAGCCCTGGAAAGCGCGCCAGCAGCCGGCGGTCCTTGGCCATCAGGCTGGCGAAGGCGCTGTGCCGGAAGCGCGCCTGCTGCGCCCCTTCCCGCCCCGCCGGCCGGTAGCTGGCCGCACTGATCGCCCCGCGCGCAAACGGCCCGGCCAGGAACACCCAGACCAGGCAGAACACCAGCGCCGCCAGCGCCAGCGCCGCCAGCAGCGGCCCCTTCTGACCCAGCAGACCGCGGGCGAACAGATAAGCCAGCCCGCCCCCGCCCGGCCCCGGCAACAGCCCGGACCAGAACCGCGCCAGCGCCGCATGTGCGACGAAATGCGGGGTCTGGCCGAGAATGAAGATGCCGACCCCGGTGAACAGCGCCAAGGAATGCCCGGCCCGGCGCGCCGCCATCGGCCCGATCCGCCCGACCAGCAACACCACCAGCGCGAAGGCCAAAGCCGCCACCACCACCGCCTCGGCCAGCAGCATCGGATAGACCGCGAGGGCCCAGAGCTGCCCGAAAATAATCAGCCCGTTGGCCAGCATCCCCGCCAGCAGCAGCCAGGGGGCCAGGATGCTCAGCGCCACCCCCAGCATGCGCACCGCCAGCACCCGGCTGGGCGCAATCGGCGAGGCGAGCAGAAAATCCGCATCGCCACGCGCATAGAGCACATCGATGCAGGCCATCATCGCGCGCGAAAACATCAGCACGAACAGAAAAGCGAGATTGATGTTGAGCGCCAGCAGCATGATCTCCGGCGCCACCGGATGGCGCACGATCAAACGCCCGACCAGCACGCCGAAGGCCTGAAACATCAAAATCACGATGCTGGCCGGCACCAGCACATAACGATGGGTGCGCACCAGAATGGAGCCGCGCCACAGCACCTTCAGCTCATGGCGCAGCAGCCAGAGAAATCCGGGCGGGTTGAACATCAGCCGGCGGTGAGCTGGAGGAACACATCCTCCAGCGTGCCGCTCTCAAACCCGGCATGGCCGCGCAACGCCTCCAGCCCGCCCTCGGCCACCAGCCGGCCGCCGGCGAGAATGCCGATGCGGCTGGCCAGCCGCTCGGCCACCTCCAGAATATGGGTGGTGAGAATAATCGCCGCGCCATTCTCGACATGTTTGGTCAGCAGGTTTTTCACCAGGCGGGCGGAACCGGCATCCAGCCCGGTAAAGGGCTCATCCAGAAGCATGAGTTTCGGATCATGAATCAACGCGCCGGCCAGCACGGTCTTCTGCTTCATGCCGCGCGAAAACCCTTCGCAGCGCTCGGCCCGGTGCGGCCAGAGGCCCAGCAGCTCCAGCAGCTCATCGGCCCGGCTGCGGGCCAGCGCCGGCGGCACCTGCCAGAGCCCGGCGATGAATTCCAGATATTCCAGCGGGCTCAGCTTGTCGTAGAGCAGCGGCTCATCCGGCAACCAGGCCATGATCGCCTTCGCGCCCTGCGGGTCGCTCACCACATCGCGCCCGAACACCTCGATGCGCCCGGCATCGGGCGGCGTCAGCCCGGCGATCATCCGCAATGTCGTGGTCTTGCCCGCACCATTGGCGCCGAGCAGCGCATAGAATTCCCCCGGGCGGATGGTCAGGGTCAGCCCCTCCACCACCTTGCGCCCGAAGGATTTACTCAAGCCCTGCGCATTCAGCGCCCATGCGGTCTCCATACCGCCAGCCTAACGGTGCGCGGCGGCGGCGGCCAGAGGCAATGAGCTGAGGTTAGAGGCTCAGCTCTGGCGCATTGCTGCCCAAAATCTGCTGGATCGTCGCCTGCGCGCCCTGCAGGTCGTGCCGGCCGATCGCCTGGCGGGCCTGCTCGATCTGCGCCACCACCGGGTCCTGGCTCGGGTCATTGGCGCGCGTGGCGATGACACTGCGTTGCAGAATGTTGGTCTCAGCGCGTTCCAGCGCCTCGTCGGCGGTGCCGGTCTGATGGTGCATGAGAGACTGGTTGGCGCTCATCAGCAGCGTCGCCACACGCGCATCCGGGCCGACCTGAGGGGCGGGCGGCGTCGGCGCGATGGTGGATTTCGTATCCATGCCATTGATGTTGCTGGCCTTGGGCGACAGCGGCAGCGAGGAGCGGGGGCCGATATCATTGCCCGGGCGCGCGCCGGTCATGCTCTGCGGCGCGCTCTGCGCCATCGCCAGCGGCGCCGCCAACAGCATCGCGCTGAAAATCATCGGTTTTGCCAAGCGCATTTGAAAGCTCCTGTTCATGAAACCAGCCGGGCGGCGGACCGCCCGGCGTTTTCTAACGTGACGTTAGATGAGGCCCAGGCGTCACTGCGCCGGGACGGTGACCGCATGCGTGGTCTGGGTCGTCGTGGTGCTGCCGGGCGGCAGCATCGGCGCCGGCTGAGGCTGCACCTGACCCGCGCTCTGCACGGTCTCGGTGGTGGTCGTGGTCGTCTGCGGCGGATTATCGGCGCAGGCGCTGAGCGCGCCCGCCGCCACGATCATCGGAATCGCCAGCGCGATATTGAATTTTTTCATATCGCCCTCGCCTTAATCGTTGCCGCTGGTGGTCGTGGTCGTGGTCTTCTTCGAATAATAGGTCTGCGTCGGCACGCTGGTGGTCGTCATCGTGCTGTCGGAGGCCGCGCCGTTCACGTTGCCGTAGGTGGTCTTGGTGGATTGGTAGGAATTACCATAACCATCCGTGGCCTTGGTGGTTTCCGTGGTGCTCAGCGTGCCGGGGGCGGGCGGCACCACCGGGGCGGGCGCGCTCATCGCCGGCGCGCTGGTCGTGGTGGTGGTGCTCTGCGAGTAGGTTGCACTCTGCGCCAGCGCCATCCCGCCCATCATCAAACTCGCGGCCATGCCAGCCATAAAACCGTATTTCATGGTCATTCTCCTTGCTGTTGAGTTCGACCGGACCAACGCCGCCACACCATCGGGCAGGAAGCGGGTTCAAATAAACGAACCGGGATCACGATCTTTCGTTTAGCAAATCGAATCTGGGCGCTGAGTGGGGCGGAAAAAGGGCCGAGCGATTAAAGCGCGGCAAGCCGGATGTTAGAAATGACGGGTTGCTCTCTGACAGGGCGGAGTCAGATTCAGACAAATTCTTGTCAGGCCAGCAAAATTTCGGAGTTTGGGAAATGCCGCGGATGATCCTGCCTGTTTCATGAAAGGCCGTTCATCCGCATACTGCCCATGAAAAAGCCGCCTGCAGGCGGCTTTTTCATTAAAAACCGGGGCAGGAGGTGGGGGCATTTTTGAAAAAACACCCCCACACCCGTCAAAAAACTCCGCTCAAAAAAGAGGTTTTTCAGCCGTCCTGGCGATAATTCGGCGCCTCGCGGGTGATCGCCACGTCATGCACATGGCTTTCGCGCAATCCCGCGCCGGTGATGCGGCGGAACTTGGTCTGGGTTTGCAGCGCCTCGATATCCGCGCTGCCGGTATAGCCCATGCCAGCCCGCAAGCCGCCAACCAGCTGATGCACCACAGCCGCCATCGGCCCCTTATAGCCCACCCGGCCCTCAATGCCCTCCGGCACCAGCTTCAGGCTGTCCTTGATCTCCTGCTGGAAATAGCGGTCGGCCGAGCCGCGCGCCATCGCCCCCAGCGAGCCCATGCCGCGATAGGATTTATAGGACCGGCCCTGATACAGGAACACCTCGCCCGGCGCCTCATCCGTGCCGGCCAGCATCGAGCCGACCATCACCGCATCGGCCCCTGCGGCCAGCGCCTTCACCATGTCGCCCGAGGCGCGGATGCCGCCATCGGCAATCGCCGGCACCCCGGCCTTGCGGCAGGCGGCGGCGGTTTCCATCACCGCGGTGAATTGCGGCACACCGACCCCGGCGACGACGCGGGTGGTGCAGATCGACCCCGGCCCGATGCCGATCTTGACCGCATCCGCGCCGCTATCGATCAGCGCCTGCGCGCCCTCGGGGGTCGCCACATTGCCGGCGATGATCTGCACCGCGTTGGAGGCCTGTTTGATCCGCGCCACCGCCTTCAGCACCCCGTCCGAATGGCCATGGGCGGTGTCCACCACCACCACATCCACCCCGGCCTCGATCAGCGCCTCGGCGCGGGCCATGCCATCCGCGCCGACGCCGGTGGCAGCGGCCACGCGCAGCCGGCCCAGCTCGTCCTTATTGGCCAGCGGATAGGCCTGCGCCTTGTCCATATCCTTCACCGTCATCAGCCCGACGCAGTGGAACTTCTCGTCCACCACCAGCAGCTTCTCCAGCCGGCGCTTATGCAGCAGCGCGCGCGCCTCCTCGGAGGACACCCCGGCCGTGACCACCGCCAGATTCTCGCGGGTCATCAGCTCATAGACCTTGGTGTTCAGGTCAGTGGCGAAGCGCATATCGCGATGGGTGAGAATGCCGACCAGCTTGCCGTCGCGCTCCACCACCGGAAAGCCGGAGATATTGTGCTGGGCCATCAGCGCGCGGGCGTCTTCAAGGGTCTGGTCGGGGTAGATGGTCAGCGGATTGACCACCATGCCGCTCTCGAACTTCTTCACCTTGCGGACCTGGGCGGCCTGCTCCTCGATGGTGAAGTTTTTATGAATGACGCCGATGCCGCCCTGCTGCGCCATGGCAATCGCCATCTGCGCCTCGGTCACCGTATCCATCGCCGCCGAGATCAGCGGGATGTTCAGCGAGATATTGCGGGTGAGTCGGGTCGCGGTTTTCACCGTGGCCGGGAGCACCTGGGAATAGCCAGGCACCATCAGCACGTCGTCGAAAGCCAGCGCCTCCGCGATCCGGTTGGAGAGTTCCGTGCTGTGTGAAAAATCCGATGCCATCGCCAATGCCCACCTATAGAGACCTTGGCGGCTCCCATTATCCGGCTCGCCCGGCCCGCGCAAGTCGCAGGTGCCATGCGCGCCGGGCGTAAGCGGCTCACTCCGGCCGAAAGCCGGTGGCGACCACGTACATCTCCTTGGAATCCTTGCGGCTGGCCGGCGGCTTGGCATGCTTCACGCTGCGAAACCGGGCTTTCAGCATGTTCAGCATGTCCTTCTCCGCCCCGCCCTGGAACAGCTTGGCGACAAAGGCGCCGCCCGGCGCCAGAATCTCGCAGGCGAAGACCAAGGCCGTCTCGGCCAGGGCCATGATGCGGATATGGTCGGTGGCGACATGGCCGGAGGTGTTCGGCGCCATGTCCGAGAGCACCAGATCCGCCTTGCCGCCGAGCAGTTCGGTCAGCTTGGCCTCGATTCCCTCTTCCAGGAAATCGCCCTGGATGAAATCGGCCCCCGCCACCGGCTGGATTTCCAGCAGATCGATGCCGACCACCTTGGCCGCCCCGCGCTCCAGCGCCACCTGGCTCCAGCCGCCGGGGGCCGCGCCGAGATCCAGCACCCGGCTGCCCTTGCCGATCAACTTATATTTCTCATCCAGCTCGATCAGCTTGAAGGCGGCGCGCGAACGCCAGCCGGCGGCCTTGGCGGCGGTCACATAGGGATCGTTGAGCTGGCGCTGCAGCCAGCGTTGCGACGAGGTGGAGAGCTTGCGCGCATTTTTCAGCCGCACGGCATCCCGGCGGGGCGGCAACTTGGAGGTCGGGTCGGTCATGCGTGCAGACGGGATTTATGAGCGGGCATGTCGCGCATCAGCCTCATCAACATGCCTTCGCGCAAGCCCCTATCGGCCACCATCAGCCGTGGCGCCTGCCATAATTCATGGATCGCGGCGAAAATGGCACAGCCGGGCAGCACGAATTCCACCCGCTCATGGCCGATGCAAGGATGGCGCGAGAGCCCATCGCGCCCCAGCGCCCGGGCCTCGGCCAGCGCCTCATCCACGGCGCGGCGCGACAGCGAGACCCCATCCACCAGCCCGCGCCTATAGCGGTCCAGCTTCAGCGAAACCCCGGCCAGCGTGGTGACCGTGCCCGAGGTGCCGACCATCACCACCCCGCCGCGGCGGATTTCCTCGCCGATCCGGTGCACCGCCTCGAACGGGCGCAGCATCGCGACGATATCCTCCGCCAGCCGGGAAAACCCCTCATTCTGGTAACAGGCGCCGGCGCAGCGCTCGGAGAGCGTGACCACGCCCACCGGCAGCGAAAGATAGCCGATCAGCTCCGGATGCGGTCCGGCATCCAGCCGCACCCAGGCAATCTCGGTCGAGCCGCCGCCAATATCGAACAGCAGCGCCCGCCGCCCGGCCCGGCGCAGCAGCGGCGCGCAGCTCTCCACCGCCAGCTCCGCCTCCTCGCGCGGGTTGATGATCTCCAGCGGCAAGCCCGTGGTCTCGCGCACCCGGCGGACGAATTCATGGCCGTTTTCCGCCTGCCGGCAGGCCTCGGTGGCGATGGCGCGCAGCCGGATGGGGCCGTTCAGCTCATCCCCCGCGAAGCGCCGGACCCGCTCCGCGCAGATGCTGAGCGAGGCGATGGCACGCTCCATCGCCATCTCGGAGAGCTGCCCGGTTTCATACAGCCCCTCCCCCAGCCGCACGACTCGCGAGAAACTGTCGAGAATATGAAAGCCCTGCGCCGTCGGGGTGCCGACCAGCATGCGGCAATTATTGGTCCCGAGATCGATGCCCCCGAACACGGCGCGGCGTTTTCCCCGCCGGTGGGGAACCGGCCGCGTCGGCTGCGCGAGGGAGAACTGACTGGCCATACTCTATATATTCGCGGAATATCCCAGCGGAGCAAGACGCAAATCCGCCACCTGCAAACCGGACCCGAAGATTTTGTGTTGATTGAATGACAGACCGGGCTTGCCCCCGCCAAATGTCGATGCTAGATGCTCGCCACCGATACCGCTTGGGGGATAGTTTAGCGGTAGAACTTCCGACTCTGACTCGGACAGCCTTGGTTCGAATCCAGGTCCCCCAGCCATCCTTCGGTCACTCACCTCATCGCGGATCTGAACCCCAAACCGGGGTGGCTTGTCGCGTTGGTCAAATCCTCTCGCCCCCCTGCCCGCAACATAACATTACATGAAAGCGAGGCGGGGTTTTGCCCGCCATCTCGACCCTGCGGCGTGAGCGCGCTATGTGCGGTGCCGCTGGCAGCGCGGCTGCGGCGGGCAGGCCGGGGCACGGGCAAGCCGTTGCCATCCCTGCCCCGGCAATGCTGCTGATGGCACGATGCCGATCTATTGTGAGGGGTTTGATATATATGGCGGAGCTCGCGCCACCGGACAGCACTCTCAAGGCGCTGAAAACACCGACCCATTTCGCGCTCTCCGCCGATCGCGGCTGGGGCCAGCGCTTCCGCCTGGCCTTCGCGGATCTGCGCGAGGGCGCCTCGCTCTACCGGCTGATCTGGGCCCTGGCCTTTTCTGAAATTAAGTTAAGATATCGCGGCTCGGCGATCGGCCCGTTCTGGCTGACCATCTCCACCGGCATCCAGATCGGCGCCATGGCCTTCCTTTATGCCGATCTGTTCCATACCGACATCAAGAGCTACCTGCCCTATCTGGCGATCTCGCTGATCCTCTGGAACTATCTCAGCTCATTGGTCGTCGAAGGCTGCACCAGCTTCATCAGCGCGGACGCGCTGATCAAAGGCACGCGGATGCCGCTGATGGTGCATGCGGTGCGCACGGTGCTGCGCAACACCATCATCCTGGCGCATAACATCATCGTCGTCATCGTCGTGCTGGTGATTTTCCAGGTCAAGCAGAGCCTGGTCTCACTGGCGGCGATCCCGGGATTTGCCTTGTGGCTGATCGACGGGGTGTTCCTCTCTTTGCTGCTGGGCGCCATCTGTGCGCGCTTTCGCGATATTCCCCAGATCATCGCGGCGCTGATGCAGGTCGCCTTCTTCCTGACGCCGATCATCTGGCAGATCAGCGCCCTCAACGGCCACCCGGCGGCGCAACATCTCATCGAGATGAACCCGTTCAACTTCATCCTCAGCGTCGTCCGCAACCCGATTCTCGGCCTGCCGCTGACCTCCACGGATATTTTCGGCGCGCTTGGCGTCTCGGGGGCCATCGTCATCATCTCCCTGGTCGGCTTCGCCCGGTTCCGCGGCCGTATCGCGTTTTGGGTCTAGCAGCGTGACACATCTGACAGCCTTCAATCTCTCGATCGATTTCCCGCTCTACCATTCGGAAAGCCGCTCGCTCAAAAAAGCCGTGCTGGGCAAAATGTCCGCGCGCTTTGGCGTCGACAAGAAAAGCCGCCCGACGGTGCAGGCGCTGCGCGAAATCTCCTTCTCCCTGAAGGAAGGCGACCGGCTCGGCCTGGTCGGCTCCAACGGTGCCGGCAAGACCACGCTGCTGCGCACCCTCTCCGGGATCTATCAGCCGACGATGGGATCCTTGTCGATGGAGGGCAAGCTGGTCTCGCTGCTGGATCCCGGCCAGGGCATGAACATGGAGCTCTCCGGGCGGGAGAATATCCATCTGCGCGGCTATTTCCTCGGCCTGTCCAAGGCCCAGATCCGCTATCTGGAAAAGGATGTCGAGGAATTCGCCGAGCTGGGGCAGTTTCTGGATATTCCGGTGCGCAACTATTCCTCCGGCATGGTGGTGCGCCTGGCCTTCGCCATGGCGACGGCCTTTCCGCCGGAAATTCTGCTGATGGATGAATGGCTGCTCGCCGGCGATGCCGCTTTCATGGCCAAGGCGAAGGCGCGGGTGGAAGGCATGGTGCGCCATGCCGACATCCTGATCCTGGCCAGCCATTCCGTCTCCACCCTGGCCGAATGGACAAACCGGCTGATCTGGCTCGATAACGGCCAGATCAAGGCGGATGGCAAGCCGATGGATGTCTTCGAAGCCTATCTGCCCCGGCATGATTTCGAGGATCTGGTCCGCGGCCAGCAGCTGGCCAATCCTTGAGCGCGCGGCCAGCGCCTTGATCTCACCGTCGGCCAGGATCGAAGGAATGAGCCCCAGGCTGCACGCCGTGATCGTGACCTATAATCCGGACCTGGCCGCCTTCACCCAGGTGCTGGCGAGCCTGGCGCGGCAGGTGGAGCGCGTTTCCATCATCGATAATGGCTCCGCCAATATCCAGGCGCTGGAAACCCTGGCCGCCGCGCACGCGGCGCGGCTGACCCGCTTTGCTGAAAATCGCGGCATCGCCGCCGCCCAGAATCAGGGCATCGCCGATGCCGCGGCGCAAAACGCGGATTATGTGCTGCTGATGGATCAGGACACGGTGCTGCCGGACGGCACCGCCGCCTCCCTGCTGCGGGACAGCATCGAGCTCGCCCGCCAGGGCATCAAGCTCGGCGCCGTCGGCTGCGCCTATCGCGATACGCATGATGGCCGGCTCACGCAGATCTGGCGCGCGCGGGGCCTGCTCTTGCGCAAGCAGCGCGTCCACCCGGGCGATCCGCGCCTGCAGGAGGTGGATTGCGTCATCGCCTCCGGTTCGCTGATCCCGATGCCGACCTTGCGCGCGGTCGGCGACATGGAAGAAGATCTCTTCATCGATCTCGTCGATATCGAATGGGGTCTGCGGGCGAAATCCCTTGGCTATCGCAGCTTCGTCAGCTTCAACCGGATCATGGCGCACACGCTGGGCAATGGCCGGCTGAAGCTCTTCGGCAAGATGATTTCCGTGCACAGCCCAATCCGCAACTACTACTCGATCCGCAACAGCCTCATGCTGGCGCGCAGAGACTATATCGACATTGCCTGGCGCTTCTATTTCATCCGCCGGATCATTCCCTATTTCATCGTCTTCGGCCTGTTCGGCGGGCAGACAAAATCCCGCCTGCGGATGATGACGCGCGGGCTGCTCGACAGCCTGCGCGCCCGCACCGGCGGGCTTGGCCGGTAACCAAAAAACCCCTGCTCAGCCCTGCAGTTTTCGATTGACGATCTGCGCCGCCCTGACCACCAGCCTGGATTTGGTGCGCAGCACCATCGCCTGCATCCGCAACCGCCTCTTGGCCTTCTCCGGCAGGAACGGATTGGCGGTCATCAGTTGCACATAATCCTCCATGATCTCGATCAGCTCGTCGCGATGCTTGGCCATCTTCTGGTCCTGCGGCGAATTGGACGGCACGATGGCCCGCATCGCCTCGCCGAGCACCAGAGGGTTGAAGCGCGGCAGAAACAGATCCCTGCAGAAGAAGCGATTCTTATCGGCATCGTCGGGGAATGTCTCGACCAGCTTATGGATGTAGCGCAGCCGGCTGCGGCTCATCTTGATGCTGTAGGAGGTGCTGTTGTTATTGATGCACCAGACCGTTACCGGTTTTTTCACGAAATAATTCGTGTAGCCCTTGCGGAACATCCGCAGGAACAGATCGTCATCCTCATAGCCGGTGAATTGCGGGTCGAACCCGCCGACGGCCTCGAACGCCTCACGCCGGATCAACGAGGCCGAGGGCAGCACATGCATATCCTTACGCAGCATATCGTTGAGAAATTTCTTCGGATGCTTGGAATGGTGAATCACCGTCTCGCGGCGAATGATCAGCCCCTCCTCATCCGCCTCAACCAGATCCGCATACACCCAGCCAAAATACGGGTCTTTACGCTTGACGCCGTCCAGCAAAATTTCGATATGGGTCTTCAGGTAAAAATCATCCTGATCAAGAAACGAAATGAAATTGGAACGGGTCTGCTGCACACCGAAATTGCGCGCCGACCCCTGGCCGCCATTTTCCTTGTGCAGAACCCTGAACCCCATGCGCGCCGCGATCTCGTCCAGCGCCTGGGCCTCCGCCGGTGAGGAACCGTCATCCACCACGATGAATTCCGCCGGCGGGATGCTCTGCTCCAGCACGCTGCGCGCCGACCGCTCGATATATCTCGAGCCGTTATAATAGGGGATAATGACGCAAACGGACATATCCATCGGGGCTTCCCCAACACTCTGCTGCATACTGGCGTAACCTGCTGACCTGAAAAACGTCTGATAAACTGGGACTTTACTTCGCAAGAACCAATGCAACCGTCCATAGATACCGCCAACCTTCCCGAATTTTAACGCATTTGGCCCAAGGCGGCGCTGGCGCCGGCCCGCTGGCGTGCGGGATTGCCTTGCGGCGGGGGGCTGCCTTAAATCTTGTGCATCTCTCCATCTCCGGACGCGCCCGGACCCACATCACGGAGTTGCCCCATGCCGCCCTTGACCCCGCCTTTCACGCTGGAGACCGCCATTGCCAAGGTTCGCCTCGCCGAAGATGGCTGGAACAGCCGCGATCCGGCGCGCGTCTCGCTGGTCTATACCCCCGACAGCATCTGGCGGAACCGCGCCGAATTCGTCACCGGCCGGGAGGAAATCGTCGCCTTCCTCACCCGTAAATGGGCGAAGGAGCTGGATTACCGGCTGATCAAGGAACTTTGGGCCTTCACGGATCACCGCATCGCCGTGCGCTTTGCCTATGAATGGCACGATGATAGCGGCACCTGGTTTCGCTCCTACGGCAACGAGAACTGGGAATTCGACGCCCAGGGGCTGATGCAGCGCCGCTTCGCCAGCATCAACGACCTGCCGATCCGCGCCGAGGACCGTAAATTCCACTGGCCGCTCGGCCGCCGGCCGGACGATCATCCCGGCCTCAGCGCGCTGGGATTGTAAAGCATCCGTCGCTTGCCAAGTTGAGGGGTGCTGCTAAAGCCGGCGCGAGGATGAAGGACCCGAGATGCTGAAAGCCTATGCTTGCCACCACGCGCGGCTGCAGAGCCTGCCCCCGGCCGATTTCACCGATGCGGTCTGGTTCGATCTGGAAAACCCGACCGCCGAGGAATATGCCTTCGTCACCCGCCTGACCGGCAATTCGCTGCCGCATTACGACGATCTGGCGGAAATCGAGAACTCCGCCCGGCTATCGGTGGAGGATGACGTGCTCACCCTGTCCCTGCCAGTGGTCACGCGCGTGGAGGGGCTGCTGGAGGACGGGGTCTGCGGCTTCGTGCTTTCGCCGCGGCATCTGATCACGCTGCGCTTCGCCCCCAGCGCCGTGTTCGCGCAATTCACCTCGCCGCCGCCACCCGAAAACGTGCCGCCAAGTGCGCATCTCTTCGCCGGGCTGCTCGAGGCGATCTCCGACAAGCTGGCCGATGCGCTGGAGAAACTGCGCGCCGAGCTGAACGATCTCAGCCACCAAATCTTTCACCACCGCATGGGCAGCCGCACCCCCTCGCGCAATGCTGAACGGGAATTGCAGGCGATCCTGGTCAAGCTCGGGCTCGATTACGACTCCCTCTCCTACCTGCGTGACTGCCAGCTCGGCATCGCCCGCATCGCCCCTTATGCCAGCGTGGCCGCGCCCTGGCTGGGCAAGCCGGTGCGCGAGCGGCTGAAATCGGTGCAGAAGGATGTCTCGTCTCTCAATGAATTCTCCACCCATCTCACCGACAAGGTGCAGTTCCTGATGGATGCGACGCTGGGCTTCATCAACATCGCCCAGAACAGCCTGATCAAGGTGCTGACCATCGTGTCGATCATGGGCATCCCGCCGACGCTGATCGCCGGCATCTACGGGATGAATTTCAAGATCATCCCGGAGCTGAGCTGGACCTACGGCTATGCCTATGCCTGGGCGCTGATGATCATTTCCGCGGTTGCGCCGCTGATCTGGTTCCGTAAAAGAGGGTGGATATGACCGTTTTTTACACCCCCGAAGACGCCAGCGCCGCCAGCGCCATCGAAGCCATCGGCGCCGAACTTGAGATGTTCGACGATTGGATGGAGCGCTACGAATTCATCATCGAACTGGGCCGCAAACTGCCCCCCTACCCGGCCGAATGGCAGGATGAGGCGCATCGCGTGCGCGGCTGCCAGTCGCAGGTCTGGCTGGCCGCCGAGGAGCAGGATGGCAAGCTGTTTTTCACCGGCGCCTCGGATGCCGCCATCGTCTCCGGGCTGGTGGCCCTGGTGCTGCGGGTGTTTTCCGGCCGCACACGGGCGGAAATCCGCGCCACCCCGGCAAAATTCCTGCATGATCTCGGGTTGATCGGGGCGCTCTCGACCAATCGCGGCAATGGCGTCGCGGCGATGGTGGAGCGGATTCACGATCTCGCCAGCGCCCCGGCGGCCGGCTGAACGCACCGGGGGCGCGCGGCCCCGGGCGCATCAAATCAATACCAGCCGCCCGGCACCCAGCGCCAGGCGCCGTCGATCAAGGCCCAATGGCCGTCGCGCCAATGGTGCCAGCCGGGGCGGCGGCGGACATAATGGCCGCGGATCCAGAGATAGCGGTCGCCATTCCAGTGCCAATGGCCGGGCACCCAGACAAAGGCGGCGCCGGGCGGGGGCGGCGGGGGCGGCTCAAAGCGCGGCGGCGGGACCGGCCGAAAGCCGGGCGGGAGCGGCGGGCCACCCGGGGGGGGCATTGGCTGGGCACGCGCGGCACCGGGCGCCAGCGCCAAGGAAGGCGCGGCGATCAGCGCCCCCACAAGCAGGCGGGACAACATGCGGCGTGTGGTCATGAACTCCTCCTGATACGCTACTCAGAAGAGCTAGGCGCCAATCATGGCAAAGCCGGGACGCTTGGGTAAGAAAGCGTTACGGGGCCGCCTGTGGCGCCAAGCGGCGGCGGTTGGCGCGCACTTTCTTGCGATAAAGCTGCATCACTTCCGGCGCATTCAGCCCCGGCTTGCCGGACATCGCGGCATCCAGCATCAGCGCCCCGCTTTCATGCGCCGCCATCAGCTTTTCCGAGACCATCAGCAGCGTCTCATGCGGCGCGTCCTGCCCGCCTTGCGCCAGCTTGGCCAGACGCAGCGCGACCACCTGCTGCGCCTCGAAGGCCAGCATGGCGCTCTGCATCGCCAGATTGGGCAGATCCAGGCCCGGCCAGGTCGGCCAAAACCCGGACGCAAAGGAAGGAAATTTCATCATAATATCGATCTATATGGGCTTATGCTGCGCCGCAGCAATGAAAAACCGCGCATTGCCCCCCTGCCCGGCCGGCATGGGCGCCCGCGCTCTACGCCCTTGCCTCTTGCGCGATCAGCTCCGCCTGCCGCGCCAGCCGCACCAGATCCGCCGCCCCGGGGCCGATCGGCAGCGCCGGGCGTGGCGCCGCGCGCCCTTCCTCCAGAATCTGACGCAACCAGACCGCCCAGCCCCGCCACACATCGCGCTCCTGCGGCGCGATGGCGGGGCGCTCCAGCGCCAGCAGCGAAAGCCGCCCGGCCATGCGGCGCAAAGCCGCGTCGGCGGCGGCGGCCCTCACCATCGCCGGCTCGTGGCGGCCATGCGGCTCGGAGAGGATGCGCTGCAACGCGGCTTCGAGATTGTTGCTGGCCAGGCCCGCGGCACGCCGCGCCGTCTCCGCCGCCCCCCAGCTCCCCTGCTCCAGCAGCGCGGCGATCACCGCCTCCGCATAAGCGGCATGGGCGCGCCGCACGGTGCCGAGGAAGCTCTCCAGCTTCGGCGCCTCGAAGCCCGGCCAGAGCAGCGCGCTGCCCAGCACCGCCAACGCCCCGCCGAGCAGCGACCACAGCACCCGCGAGGCGGCGACGAAGAATTCGCTCTCGCCAGGGCGTAATTTCTCCACCAGCAGCACCACCATCGGGGTGAGCACGGCGATATAGAGGCTGAAATTCACCGGCCTGAGCGCGAAGGCGCACAGGCTGAGCGGCAGCATGGCAAGCGCCAGCTGCAGATCGGTATGCACGAAAAACCCCAAAGCCGCCGCCAGCACACCGCCCAGCACGGTGCCGGCACAGCGCTCGGCCGTGCGCGCCCAGGTCGCGGCGAAATAAGGCTGCAAGCAGAAGACCAGCGTGATCGTCGCCCAATGCGAATAAATACCGCCAAAGCGCGTCGTCACCGCCAGCACCGGCAGCGCGATCACCGCCGCCCGCAACGCGTGCCGAAAGGCGACGGAGGACAAGGTGAAATTCTGGCGGATCGGCGAGAGCACCCGCCGGCGCAGCCCCACCGGGCTTGGCGCCGGCAGGGCCGCCCCGGTGGGCGGCGCCACCGCGATCAGCACCGCGAACTGCTCGGCAATCGCCGCCAGCACATGCCGCTCCGGCGCGTCCGGCAAATCCCGCAGCGCCTGGCGCAGCCGCTTCAGGCTGGCGCGCTTGCGCGGCGTATCCAGCGGCCGGTCGGCGAGGATTTCCGGCTCCATCGCAGCCAGCCAGCCCGAGATCAGCCGCAGCGGCGCCACGCATTCATCACGCACCGCCGGGTCCTGCTCCAGCTGTTCGGAGAGCGCGATCAACGCCCCGAAAATCCGGTCGAAACTCTCCAGCCGCAAGGAGAGCTGCGCCCCACGCGGCGAAACCAGCCCGCGCCGGCGGAAGGTTGCATAGGCCACGGCCCGGGCCGTCTCGATCGCCTCGCGCACCTGACCACGATATTCCAGCGCATGGGCGGAAAACGCCGCCTCGCCCTCGGCATGGCGGGCAAAGCGCACCAGCTCGCCATTCAGCCGCGCCAGCCGCCTCGCCACCTCCGCCAGTGCCCGGCGCGAGGCCGCGTAAGGATGCGTCTCCCAGATCACCAGCGTCAAAATCACCGCCCAGCCGGCGCCGGCCAGGAAATTCAGCCCGTGCAGCAGCGCCCAACCCATGCCGGGCTCCGGCGCCCCCAAAGCCAGCAAAGCGGCGACGCTGCTGAGATTGCCCACCTGCATCCCGGCCTGGCCGTAAATCCGGGCGAAACTCGTGCAGAAGACCAGAAACGCGGCCAGCGGCGCCGAAACCAAGGGGCTTTGCGCCCCCACCCAGCTGAACAGCGCATACAACCCCGCCCCCAGCAGCGCATAGCTGATCACCGCAGGCGCCCGCCGCGCCGCCGGGCCGCCAGGGTCGGCATAGCAGGTCAGCAGCGCGCCCAACGCCGCCAGCCCGAGCTGGGGCACGTCGAACACCTGCCCCAGCAGCAGCGGCAGCGCCACCGCGCAGAAGGCCCGCAACCCTTCCGAGAGCGACAGCGCCCGCAAATCCGGCTTCAGATTGGGGGCCGCCAGCTTCATTCAGCCAGCCTCAGCCGCCGAATTTATTGGATTTGGGGAAGCCATTGGGCGGCAGCCGCCCGGCCGCCGCGCGCGCCCCCAGCCATTCGGTCAGCTTGCCCTCATTGCGCACACGCTCGCCGATGCTCCAGCTCAAGCCCTCGGCCAGGGTGAACACCTTGGCATCCGAAAGCCCGCCATCCTTGTATTTCTGCAGCTGCACGCCGGTGCCGCGCGGCATCTCCGGCAGCTGCTCCAGCGGGAAGACCAGCAGCTTGCGGTTCTGGCCGATCACCGCGACATGGTCGCCATTCGCCGGCACGCACAGCACCCATTCCTCGCCGGGCTTGACCACCAGAATGGTCTTGCCCGCCCGCCGCTCGGAGGCCAGCTCCGCCCCGGGGAGAATGAAGCCGCGCCCGGTGGAGGAGGCGACCAGATATTTCTGCTCAGGATCGGGCACGAACAGCATCAGCACCCCATCCTCATTCGCCAGCTCCACCAGCAGCCGGATCGCCTGGCCATCGCCGCGCCCGCGCGGAATGTCGGCGGCCTTGAGGGTGTAGACGCGGCCATTGGTGCCCAGCAGCGCCACCTTGTCGGTGGACTGGCAGGGCAGCAGCTTGAACAGCTTGTCGCCCTCCTTGAATTTCAGCTCCGCGCCATCTGCCAGATGGCCTTTCTGGGCGCGGATCCAGCCTTTCTCGGAGAGGATGATGGTAATCGGCTCGCGCTCCACCAGCGCCTCGGCGACGATCTCCACAACCGGCGCGGCCGCCGAAATCTTCGTCCGCCGCGCGCCCAGCGGGCCGGCGCCGAACTTCGCCTGCACCTCGGCGATCTCCTCGGCGATCTTCGCCCAGCGCTTGCCCTCATCCTTCAGCAGAGCCTGCAACCCCTTCTGCTCCGCGCTGAGCTTCTTATGCTCATTGCGGATCTCCATCTCTTCCAGCTTGCGCAAGGCGCGCAGCCGCATATTCAGGATCGCCTCGGCCTGCACCTCGGAAAGCTCGAAAGTCGCAATCAATTGCTCCTTCGGCTTATCCTCGAAGCGGATGATCCGGATCACCTCGTCCAGATTGAGGAAGACCTTGATATAGCCGTCCAAAATCTCCAGCCGCTTGGCGATGGCGGCGAGCCGATGGTTGGAGCGGCGCACCAGCACCTCATGCCGATGATCCGCCCAGGCGCGCAAAATCGCCTTCAGCCCCATCACTTTCGGGTTCCGCCCATCCGCCAGCACATTCATGTTCAGCGAGAAGCGGGATTCCAGCTGGGTGGCGCGGAAGAGCGAGGCCATCAGCATATCCGCATCCACGGTGCGGCTCTTCGGCTCCAGCACCAGCCTTATCTGCTCGGCCGATTCATCGCGCACATCCGCCAGCAGCGGCAGCTTCTTATCCCCCAGCAGCAGCGCGATCTGCTCGACCAGACGGGATTTCTGCACCTGATACGGGATTTCGGTGACGACGATGTTCCAGGTGCCGTTCTTCGCCGGCTCCTTCGCCCACACCGCCCGGGTGCGCAGCGAGCCGCGCCCGGTCTCATAGGCCGCCAGAATCGTCGCCTCATCCTCCACCAGCTCGCCGCCGGTCGGGAAATCCGGCCCCTTCATATGCGCCAGCAGCTCGGCCGTAGTCGCCTCCGGGTTGGCGATCAGATGCAGCGCCGCCGCGCACACCTCGCCGGCATTATGCGGCGGGATCGAGGTCGCCATCCCCACCGCGATGCCGGCCGCACCGTTGGCCAGCAGATTCGGGAAGGCGCCGGGCAGCACCACCGGCTCCTGCTCCTCGCCATCATAGGTGGCGCGGAAATCCACCGCATCCTCATCGATGCCGCGCAGCAGATATTCGGCGATCTCGGTCAGGCGCGATTCGGTGTAGCGCATCGCCGCGGCGTTATCGCCATCGACATTGCCGAAATTCCCCTGGCCCTCGATCAGCGGAAAGCGCGAGGAGAAATCCTGCGCCAGCCGCACCAGCGCCTCATAGATCGAGCTGTCGCCATGCGGGTGAAACTTACCCATCACGTCGCCGACCACGCGGGCGCATTTCTTGAAGCCCGAGCGCGGGTCCAGCTTCAACTGGTGCATGCCGTAGATCAGCCGGCGATGCACCGGCTTCAGCCCATCGCGCACATCCGGCAGCGAGCGGGACATGATGGTGGAGAGCGCATAGGCAAGGTAACGCTCGGAGAGCGCGTTGCTGAGCGCCAGATCCTCCACCTGCCCGAAATCATCCGGCATCGCCGCCCTCCTTCTCCTCAAGCCTCAGGGAAAGTTGCTCATAAAGAGCCTCGCGCGCCGGCGGAAGGGGGCGGTGGCGGGCGCCGAACACGTCGCGGGCGAGAAAATGTCCGGTCAGGCGCAGCGCCGCCACGCAATCCTTGAGCTCCGGCTCGCTTTCATCCAGCAAAAAATCCGGCAAGGGCAGCAGCCGGTCCACCCAGTCCCCGGCCTCGGAAAGGGTCACGGCGCGGCCGGTGCGCGGCGAGACATAAGCCAGGCGGTCATTGCCGCCGGCGGAGGAGGAAAAATCCAGCCCGAAGCCCAGCTCGCGCAGCAGCACCAGTTCCCAGCGGCAAAGCGCGGGCAGCGCCAGGCCTTTGATCTCGATGCCCGCCAGCAGCCGCAACAGCCCCTGGAAGCTCTCGGGCGCGGCCTCACGTTCGGGCAGCGCCTGGGCGACCAGCTGGCAGGCGGCGCGCAGCACGGCGAGGCTGTCCGGCTCCTGCATCGCCAGCGCCGCCACCGGGCGCACCAGCTCGCCGCTATAGGCGCCCAGTTGCTCGGGCAGACGCGCCACCCAGCGCGCCGCGACGATATTGCCTGGCTCCCAGATCCCGCCCTGCCGGCGCGAGGCCCCGCCTTTGGCCAGCCCCCGGCGCAGCCCTTCGGGGCTCAGCAGCGTGACGAGATAATCCCCCTCGCCATGCGGGACGCGCTCCACAACGATTCCCGGCCCCTCGATTTCCATGGCGTGATCCCCGTTGCGCAAAAGGTTTTGGAGGGCGGAGGCGCCCAAGGTTCCATCGGCGCGGCGCGGCGATGGAAAGGCGCCGGAGGGATGGGGTGTTTTTTCAAAAACACCCCAAGATGCCTGAGGGGTGGCAACGCCGTCGTCAACGCCCCAAACATTCTTCGCCGCTTTTTTGTAAAAAAGCGGCCCAAAAAACTTTTATAATTTTTACTTCAGCGCCGCTTTCGCCGTGCTCGCCAAAAGCTTCGCCGCCACCGGCAGGATCTCGTCGTTATAATCATAGGTCGGGCTGTGCAGGCCGGAGCTGGGGCCGTTGCCGACCCAGGCATAGGCGCCCGGCACATCCTCCAGGAACCGGCCAAAATCCTCCGCCCCCATCGTCGGTTCCATGTCGCGGCGCACCCTCAGCCCGGCCTCGGCGGCGGCCTGGGCCATCAGCTCCGCCTGCTCGGGCACATTCCCGGTCGGCGACAGCTCCTCGCCCAGCCAAACATCCGCCTCCAGCCCCAGCGCCATCGCCACACCTTTCGCCGTCTCGGTCAGGCGGCGCTTCAGCAGCTCCATGCTCTCGGTGGTGTAAGCGCGGATGGTGCCCTCCATCGAGGCCGTCTCCGGCACCTGGTTGCGGGCCTCGCCGGCCTTGAGCATACAGGTGGAGATCACCCCGGACTGGATCGGCGGCAGATTGCGCGCGACGATGCTGTTCACCGCCACGATCAGCTGCGCGATGCCCTGCACCGGGTCGATGCAGAGATGCGGCATCCCGGCATGGCCGGCCTTGCCCTTCATCGTCACCACGAAATTCACCGCCCCGGCCATCACCGACTCCGGATGCACCATCACCGTCCCGGCTTCCAGCCCCGGCCAGTTATGGTAGCCGAAGATCCGCTCCATCGGGAAACGCTGGAACAGCCCGTCCTCGACCATCGCGTGCGCGCCCTTATAGCCTTCCTCGGCCGGCTGAAACACCAGATGGATCTGCCCGGACCAGTCCGGATCGTCCTTCAACAGCATCGCCGCCCCCAGCAGCGAGGTGGTGTGGCCGTCATGCCCGCAGGCATGCATCACCCCCGGCCTGGCCGAGGCGTAAGGCTTGCCGGTGGCCTCGGGGATCGGCAGCGCATCCATATCGGCGCGCAACCCCACCGAGCGGTTGGAATTGCCGCGCTTCAGGCTGGCCACCACCCCATGCCCGCCAATGCCGGCCTCGTAGGGAATCCCCAGCTCATCCAGCCGGGCGCAGACGAAGGCGGCGGTCTCGCGCTCCTGGCGGGAGAGTTCCGGATGGGTGTGGAGATGATGCCGCCATGCGGTCAGTGTGGTCGCGAAATCATCCGGCATAGCGCACTCCTCAACGCAGCTGTTTCACAGCTTCAAGCAAAAGCTGTACCAGTCCCTTATATGTATGTCCTACGCCGCCACCGCCATGGCGATGTAGTTGATCGAAAGATCCCGGCTCACCGTAAACCCGGCCTGGCGCGGGGAATAGCTCAGCCCCGCCGTGTCGGTCAGGCGCAGCCCCGCCGCGCGGCAGAGCCGCCCCAGCTCCTCGGGCTTGATGAACATCTTCCAGTCATGCGTGCCCACCGGCAGCAGCCGCAGCACATATTCCGCCCCGAATTTCGCCACCGCATAGCTTTGCGGGGTGCGGTTGAGGGTGGAGAGGAACAAAACGCCCTCCGGCGCCAGCAAGGCCCGCAGGCTTTTCAGGAATTCCAGCGGATCGGCGACATGCTCGATGATCTCCAGCGCGGTGACCACCGGGAAACGCGCCCCCTCCGCCGCCAGCTCCTCGGCGGTGCCGTGGCGGTAAGTAAGGTTCAGCCCCTGCCCCTGCGCATGGCTGCGCGCCACCTCGATCACCTCGGCCCCGGCATCCAGCCCGGTCACCGCGAATCCGTCCTTGGCCAGCGCCTCGGCCAGCAGCCCGGCGCCGCAGCCGACATCGAGAATCGAAACCCCCTCGCCTTTCGCCCGCCGGACGCGCGCCGCCACCCAGCCGGCGCGGACCGGATTGAGCATATGCAAGGGCCGCATCGGCCCCCGCGCGTCCCACCAACGCGCCGCCAGCGCGTCGAACCGGGCGATTTCTTCCGCAATCACTGACCCCTGGCTCATTGCCCTATCCTTACTCCGCCGCTATGTGACGCCCCGGCCCGAATTCCACAAGGTTCCAGTTCTCAAGGTTTGTCCATGGCGCGCATCGTGATGAAATTTGGCGGCACCTCCGTCGCCGACCTCGACCGGATCAAGAATGTCGCCAAGCGCGTCAAGGCCGAGGCTGATAAAGGCAATGAGGTCGCGGTGGTGGTCTCCGCCATGTCCGGCGTCACCAACCAGCTGGTCGGCTATTGCCAGTCCCTCTCGCCGCTGTTCGATGCGCGCGAATATGACGCGGTGGTGGCCACCGGCGAGAACGTCACCGCCGGGCTGCTCGCCATCGCGCTGCAGGAGCTGGGGCAGGAAGCCCGCTCCTGGCAGGGCTGGCAGGTGGCGGTGGAAACCAATGGCGAGCACGGCAAGGCCCGCATCGAGAGCATCGATGGCGAGGAGCTGATCTCGCGCATGCAGCAAGGCCAGATCCCGGTGCTGGCCGGCTTCCAGGGCATCGGCCCGGATAACCGCATCACCACTTTGGGCCGCGGCGGCTCGGACACCTCGGCCGTGGCGCTTGCCGCCGCGCTGAAGGCGGACCAATGTGATATCTATACGGACGTTGACGGGATCTACACCACCGATCCGCGCATCGTGCCGAATGCCAAGAAACTGCATAAGATCACCTACGAGGAAATGCTCGAGCTCGCCTCGGTCGGTGCGAAAGTGTTGCAGACCCGCTCGGTCGAGCTGGCGATGAAGGAGCGCGTGCGCGTGCAGGTGCTCTCCAGCTTCGCTGACAAGCCGGGCTCCATGGTTGTTGATGAGGAAGAGGTCGTGGAAAAGGAAATCGTTGCCGGCATCGCCTATTCGCGGGACGACGCCAAAATCACGGTGCGCCGCGTGCCGGACCGCCCGGGTGTCGCCGCCGCCGTGTTCGTGCCGCTGTCGGACGCCGCCATTAACGTCGACATGATCGTGCAGAATGTCGCCGCCGACGGCACCACCGACATGACCTTCACCGTCGGCAAGACCGACATGGCCCGCGCCTTGCAGGTGCTGGAGCAGGCCAAGGCCGAGATCGGTTATGCCGAGATCAACTCGGACCCGAATGTCGCCAAGCTCTCGGTCGTCGGCGTTGGCATGCGCAGCCATGCCGGGGTCGCCGGCACGATGTTCAAAACCCTGGCGGCGCGCGGCATCAATATCCAGGCGATCACCACCTCCGAGATCAAGGTCTCGGTGCTGGTCGCGGCCGAATATACCGAACTCGCGGTGCGCGCCTTGCACACCGCCTATGGGCTCGATGGCTGAACATGGCTGAGCTGGACCAGACCGCGAACGACACGCTGGACGCGCTGCAACAGCGCGGCGCCGCTTTCCTTGGCACACGCCACGCCATTCTCGGCGGGGCGATGAGCTGGGTGTCCGAGCGGCATCTGGTCTCCGCCATCTCCAATGCCGGCGGCTTCGGCGTCATCGCCTGCGGCGCGATGCCCCCGGCATTGCTGGAAAAAGAGATCGAGGCGACCAAGGCGCTGACCGACAAGCCCTTCGGCGTCAATCTGATCACCATGCATCCGCAGCTCGAGGAGCTGGTGCAGGTCTGTATCCGCCAGCAGGTCGGGCATGTGGTGTTTGCCGGCGGCATCCCCTCGGGCGCGCATATCAAGGCGGCGAAGGATGGCGGTGCCAAGGTCGTCGCCTTCGCCCCGGCCCTGGTGCTGGCCAAGCGCCTGGTCAAATCCGGCGCCGATGCGCTGGTGATCGAGGGCTCGGAAGCCGGCGGCCATATCGGCCCGGTCTCGCTCACCGTGCTGGCCCAGGAAATCCTGCCGCATATCACCGAAGTGCCGGTTTTCGTCGCCGGCGGCATCGGCCGTGGCGAGGCGATGCTGGGCTATCTGGAGATGGGGGCGGCCGGCGTGCAGCTCGGCACACGCTTCGCCGCCGCCAGCGAGAGCATCGCCCACGAAAACTTCAAAAAAGCCTTCATCCGCGCCGCCGCCCGCGACGCGCTGCCAAGCGTGCAGCTGGATGAGCGCTTCCCGGTGATCCCGGTGCGCGGGCTGATCAATGAGGGCACCAAGCGCTTCATGCGCCACCAGGCCGAAGTGGTGCAAAAATTCCAGTCCGGCGAACTGGACAAAGTCGCCGCGCAACTGGAAATTGAGCATTTCTGGGCCGGCGCGCTGCGCCGCGCGGTGATTGACGGCGATGTGGAGACTGGTTCCGTGATGGCGGGGCAATCTGTGGGCATGGTGACATCGGTGCAGCCGGTGGCCGAGATCATTGCGGCGTTGCGGGCCCAGGCCCTCGCCGCCTTGGTGGCGCGTGGCACAGGAGCATAATCCTCCGTCCACGCCGGCACGCCGGCGCAAAAAGCCGAAATTCGGCGATACACGGCACCTCTTTGCCGCGCTGCGGGAGAATCTCGCCACCGGCACCGCCTCGCTGGCGGATTTCGCCAAGCTGGTGGCGGAGGGTCTGGTGGCCGATGCCACCGTTATCTACGTCACCCGCCCGGGTGAAATCCTCGAACTCGCCGCCACCCAGGGGCTGAATGTCTCCGCCGTCGGGCGCACCAAATTGCGGGTGGGCGAAGGCATTGTCGGCCTCGCCGCCGCCTCCGGCGACGTGCAGAACCTGCCCGACGTGCAGAACCATCCCCGCTATGTCTACCGCGCCGAAACCGGCGAGGAGAACATGGCCTCGATGCTCGCGGTGCCGGTGAAACGCGCCGGGCGCACGCTGGGCGTGATCGCGGTGATGTCCCGCGAGGTCCGCGCCTATGCCCCGGTCGAGGTCGAATCGCTGGCCACGGTGGCGATGCTGCTGGCCGAGATCCTGGCCCGCGCCGGCGCCGCCGATATCAGCCAGGAAGGCTTCTCCGATTCCCTGCCCCGCCGCTATGCCGGGCATGTGCTCTCCGCCGGCATCGCCCGGGGCGAGGTGCTGGCTTACGGCGCCGCCGCCCCCATCGCCAAGCTGCTGACCGAAGACCCGGAGGCCGAACTGGCCCGGCTCGATATCGCGGTGGAAGAAGCGAATAAATCCCTCGACGGGCTGATCAGCGCCAACATGCCCGGCGGCAACGCCTCGCGCGACGTGCTGGAGGCCTACCGGATGGTGGCGCAGAGCTCCGGCTGGCTGGCCCAGGTGCGCGCCGCGATCAATGACGGCCTCACCGCCGAAACCGCGGTGGACAAGATCGCCCGGCAACTGCGCGAGCGCATGCGCCGCATCGCCGACCCGTATCTGCGCGAACGCCTCGCCGATATCGAGGACATGATCAACCGGCTGATGGTCGCCCTCGGCGGCATGGCGCCGAAGCCCGAGCGCGCCGATGGCATGATCCTGATCGTCCGCCGCCTCGGCCCGGCGGATCTGCTGGACTGGCACACGCGCGGCATCGCCGGCATCGCCATCGAGGAAGCCAGCGCCTCCGGCCACGCCGCCATCCTCGCCCGCGCCCTCTCCATCCCGGCTTTGCAGGTGGATCGCGGCGCGGTGGAAGCCGCGGTCGAGGGCGAGCTGGCTTTGCTGGATGCCGAGGAAGGCACTTTGGTGCTGCGCCCGGAGCCGGAGGTGATCCAGGTCTATGACCGCGCCATGGCCGCCCGCGACGAGCGCGCCGCCACCCTGGCCAGCTACCGCGACGTGCCCGCCATCACCAAGGACGGCACCGAGATCAAGCTTATGATGAATGTCGGGCTGGCGCTGGAGCTGGACCAGCTGGACAAGACCGGCGCCGACGGCATCGGCCTCTACCGCACCGAAATCGCCGCCTTGGCCGCCGGCGGCATCCCGGACGTCGCCGGCCAGGCCGCCGAATATGGCAAGGTGATGGACCGCGCCAGGGGCCGCCCGGTGCAGTTCCGCACGCTGGATCTGGGCGCCGACAAGCTGCTGCCTGGCGAGACCGCGCAGACCGAGGAAAACCCCGCCATGGGCTGGCGCTCCTTGCGCATCGGGCTGGACCGCCCGGCGATTCTGCGCCGCCAGCTGCGCGCGCTGCTGCTGGGCGCGCAAGGCCGGCCGCTGCAGGTGATGTTCCCGATGGTCGCCACCGTCGAGGAATTCCGCGCCGCGCGGGATCTGCTGGAGGCCGAGGCCGGGCGCATCCGCCCCGCCCCGGAGCGGCTGGATGCCGGCACCATGCTGGAGGTGCCCGCTTTGCTCTTCCAGCTCCCCGGGCTGCTGGCGGAGGCGGATTTCATCTCCGTCGGCACCAACGACCTGATGCAGTTCCTCTTCGCCGCCGATCGCGGCACCCCGGAGCTGGCGGATCGCTACGACACGCTTTCCGCCCCGGTGCTGGAGATGCTGGAAAAGCTGGTGACACTCTGCCAGGAGGCCGGGGTGCCGCTCTCCATCTGCGGCGAGGCCGCCGGCCGGCCGCTGGATGCGCTGGCCTTCGCGGCGCTGGGGGTCACCACCCTCTCAATGTCGGGCAGCTCCATCCTGAAGGTGAAATCCGTGCTGGTGCAGGCGGACCTCAACGCGCTGCGCCCGGTGCTGCGGGAACTGCGCCGCGCCGGCGCCGCCGGGGGAGCATTCGCGAGCCGCTGGCGGTATGGGCGCGAGAACATAATCTCGCAATTTGAGGGATATCCCATTCCGGGTTAAAAGACATGGATATGCCAGACCATATGACCGGACCCGACATCATGGAGCCTGAATCCACCTCTTCCGGCGCGCGCGTCGGCGCGGGCCTGCGGGAGGTGCGCGAGCGGCTGGGCTGGCAATTGCCGGACGTGGCCGAGGGGCTGCGCATCCGCCCGGAATTCCTGGTGGCGATCGAGGCGGGGGACCTCTCCTCCTTGCCCGGCACCGCCTACCGCACCGGCTTCGTGCGCAGCTATGCCCAGGCGCTGGGGCTGGATGGCGAGGAAATCCTGCGCCGCTTCCGCGATGCCGGGCAGCTCGGCCTGGCGGAAAAGGCGGAAATCCAGTTCCTCGCCCCGGTGCCGGATCGCGGCGTGCCGAAAGGCGCGATCGTGCTGATCGGCATCGTGCTGGTCGTCGCCGGGTACGGGCTCTGGTATCGCCATACCGAACAGCAGCGCCAGCTGGACCAGAGCGTCACCCATGTCCCGGCCGAGCTGCAGCCTCTGGCGACGCCGCCGAAAGTCACGCCGCCGCCGGTTGAGAGCCCCCAAAGCCCGGCCACGCCCTCCCAGCCCTCGGGCACCAAGCCGACCGCCACGCCCCCAGCCGGGCAAGCACCGGCCGGGCAGGCCCCAGCCGGGCAGGCCTCAGCCGGGCAGGCCCCCGCCGGGCAGGCCGCAGCGGAGCAGAGCACGGCAGCCCCCTCCGGCCCAGCATCCAGCGCATCCGCGCCCACCGCCGCGTCCGCCCCAGCCAATGCGGCGGCCTCCACCCCCGCCGCGACCCAGGGCACCGAGATCACCGCCACCCAGGATGCCTGGGTGCAGGTCACCGACCCGGCCGGCAACATATTGTTCAGCAAAGTGCTGCACCCCGGCGAGAGCTGGCCGGTGCCGGACATGCCGGGCCTGAAAATGACCACCGGCAATGCCGGCGGCACCCTGCTCACCACCAACGGCCAGGCCGGCCAGCCGCTCGGCGCGCCGGGCGTGGTGCTGCATGGCTACCAGCTGACCCCGCCCGCTCCGGGCACCGCATCCGCCCCGGCCTCCGCCGGGACCAGCCCCGCTTCCAGCGCGGCCCAATAGAGGAACCCTCATGAACTACCGCGAATATCAGCAGATCGACCGCCGCAAATCCCGGCAGATCAGCGTCGGCAATGTGAAGGTGGGCGGCGATGCGCCGGTCTCGGTGCAGACCATGACCAACACCCTCACCCATGACGTGGAGGCCACCGTCGCGCAGATCCTGCGCGCGGAGAAGGCCGGCGTGGATATCGTGCGCGTCTCCTGCCCGGATGAGGAAAGCTCCGCGGCGCTGAAGGAGATTGTGAAGCGGGTGAATGTCCCCATCGTCGCCGACATTCATTTCCATTATAAGCGCGGCATCGAGGCCGCCCAGAACGGGGCCGCCTGCCTGCGCATCAACCCCGGCAATATCGGCTCGCCGGAGCGGGTCAAGGAAGTCATCAAGGCCGCGCGCGACCATGGCTGCTCGATGCGCATCGGTGTGAATGCCGGCTCGCTGGAGAAGCATCTGCTGGAGAAATACGGCGAGCCCAACCCCGACGCGCTGGTGGAATCCGCCCTGGAGCACGCGAAAATTCTCCAGGATCACGATTTCCACGAATTCAAGATCTCGGTGAAGGCCTCGGACGTGTTCATGGCCGTCGCCGCCTACCAACAGCTGGCCGAGCAATGCGACCACCCGCTGCATATCGGCATCACCGAGGCCGGCGGCAAGCGCGCCGGCACCGTCAAATCCTCCATCGGGCTGGGCTCGCTGCTCTGGGCCGGCATTGGCGATACCATGCGCGTCTCGCTCTCCGCCGAGCCGGAGGAAGAGGTGCTGGTGGGCTGGGATATTCTGAAATCGCTCGGCATCCGCCATCGCGGCGTGCGCGTCATCTCCTGCCCCTCCTGCGCCCGCCAGGGCTTCAACGTCATCAAGACCGTTGAAACGCTGGAAGAGCGTCTGGCCCATATCGAAACCCCGATCACCCTCTCGATCATCGGCTGCGTGGTCAACGGCCCCGGCGAAGCGCTGATGACGGATCTCGGCCTCACCGGCGGCGGCGGCGGCCGGCACATGGTCTATGCCAACGGCAAGACCGACCATACCGTCTCCGACGAGGCGATGGTCGAGCATCTGGTCGAGCTGGTCGAGAAAAAGGCCGAGCAGATCGAGGCCGCGAAGAAGGCCGCGCTGATCCCGGCTGAATAGCAGCGTCTTTTTGCTAGGTTTGACCGCCGGGGCCGCGCGCCCCGGCGTTTTGTTTTTGATGGATGGATGAAGATGGCGACTCTTTTGCAGCCCGTGCGCGGCACCAAGGATCTGATCGGCGAGGATGCGGCGCGGCATTTCCATGTCATCGAAACCGCCAGGCGCGTCACCCGGCTCTACGGCTTTTCCGAATGGCAGACGCCGATCTTCGAGGATACCAAAGTCTTCTCCCGCACGCTGGGCGAAACCTCGGACGTCGTCACCAAGGAAATGTATACGTTTGACGATCGCGGCGGTGATTCCGTGACACTGCGCCCGGAAGGCACGGCCGGCATCTGCCGCGCCTTGATCACCGGCGGCCTCACCCAGACCCTGCCGCAGAAAGTCTTTTATGCCGGGCCGATGTTTCGCTATGAGCGCCCACAGAAAGGCCGCTACCGGCAATTCCACCAGATCGGTATCGAGCTTCTGGGTGCGGCCTCGCCGCTCGCCGATGCGGAGGTGATCGCCGCCGGCTGGCGGATTCTCAACGAGCTGGGTGTGGCGAAAGATGTCGTGCTCAACATCAACACGCTGGGCGATGCCGCCAGCCGGGAGGCCTACCGCGCCGCGCTGGTCGCCTATTTCTCTGGCCATGCCGCGCAGCTTTCGCAAGACAGCAAGCTGCGCCTGGAGAAAAACCCGCTGCGTATCCTGGATTCCAAGGATGAGGGCGACAAGGCGCTGGTTGAAAACGCCCCGCTGATCTACGACCATCTCACCGAAGAGGCCGCGAATTTCTATAACGGCCTGAAATCCACCCTGACCGCCTTCGGCGTGCCCTTCGCGGAAAACCCCCGCATCGTCCGCGGGCTGGATTATTACAACCATACCGCCTTCGAATTCGTTACCACCGCCCTGGGCGCGCAAGGCACGGTGATGGCGGGCGGGCGCTATGACGGGCTGGTCGAGCAGATGGGCGGCCCCAACGTGCCGGGCATCGGCTGGGGGGCGGGCATCGAGCGTCTCTCCATGCTGATCGCGCCCCCGCCCGCCGCCGCGCAGCCGGTCATCGTGATTCCCATGGGCGGCGATTCCGAAGCCCAGGCCTTGGAGATTCTCAACACCCTGCGCAAAGAAAACATCGCCGCCGAGATCGGCTATTCCGGCAATGCCAAAAAGCGCCTGGAGCGCGCCAATAAATCCGGCGCGGCCTACGCGGTACTGGTCGGCGCCGAGATCAAGCTGAAAAATCTCACCGACGGCAGCCAGGAGGATGTCACCGCCGCCACACTGATCGAGCGCCTGCGCGGATGAGCGACGCGCTGGACATCAAGCTCGACCGCATCCTGGCCCGCGCCGAGGAGCTGCGCTTCCTGCTCTCCGGCACGCTGGCCGGCGAGGAATTCGTGAAAGCCTCCAAGGAGCTGGCGGAACTCGGCCCGGTCGAGGAACAGGTGCTCGCCTTGCGCGAGGCCGAAAAGCAGCGGCGCGAGGCCGAGGCCCTGCTCGCCGACCCGGACATGAAAGAGCTGGCCGAGGCCGAGCTGCAGGCGCTGAAAGCCCAGCTCCCCGAGCTGGAAATGGCCGTGCGCCTGGCCCTGCTGCCCAAGGACGAGGCCGATGCCCGCTCCGGCATCCTGGAAATCCGCCCCGCCGCCGGCGGCGACGAAGCCGGGCTGTTCGCCGCCGAACTCTTCTCCGCCTACCAGAAATATGCCGCCTCCCAGGGCTGGCGCTTCGAGGTGCTGGAATATGATGAAAACGAGCTGGGCGGGGTGAAAGGGGCGATGGCCGAAATCACCGGCAAATCCGTCTTCGCCAAGCTGAAATTCGAATCCGGCGTACACCGCGTGCAGCGCGTGCCCACCACGGAAACCCAAGGCCGCATCCACACCTCCACCATCACCGTCGCGGTGATGCCCGAAGCCGAAGAGGTGGATGTGGACATCAACGAGGCGGATCTGCGCATCGATGTCTATCGCGCCTCCGGGGCCGGCGGCCAGCACGTGAATAAAACCGAATCCGCCGTGCGCATCACCCATATCCCCACCGGCACCGTGGTGGCGATGCAGGAGGAGCGCAGCCAGCACAAGAACCGCGCCAAGGCGATGAAGATTTTGCGCTCACGCATCTATGAGCAGCAGCGCGCCGCCCTCAGCGCCACCCGCGCCGCCGACCGCAAGGGCCAGGTCGGCACCGGGGACCGCTCGGAGCGCATCCGAACCTACAACTTCCCGCAAGGCCGCGTCACCGACCACCGCATCAACCTGACTTTGCATAAAATCGACCGGGTGATGCTGGGCGAGTTCGACGATATCATCGAGGCGCTGATCGCCGAGGATCAGGCGGCGCGGCTGGCCGCGCAGGAATGATCCGCCGATGATCCCCACCGCCCAGGCGCTGGCCGAGATCACTGAAGCGTTGCGCCAGGCCGGGCTGGAGGAGCCCCGCCGCGAGGCCCGGGCGTTGCTCGCTGGCTGCCTGGGCACCAATTCCGCCGGGCTGCTGGCGCGCGATGCGGTGGACCCGCAAGCCTACCAATCCGCCCTCGCCCGCCGCGCCGCGCATGAGCCTTTGGCCTATATCATCGGCCATAAGGAATTCTGGGGCCTGGATTTCCTCACCACCCCCGCCACCCTGATCCCCCGGCCGGATACGGAAACCTTGCTGGAAGCCGTGCTGGAATCCGGCCAGCGCCCGGCGCGCATCCTGGATCTGGGCACCGGCACCGGCTGCCTGCTGCTGGCCGCCTTGCATGAGCTGCCGGACGCCTTCGGTGTCGGGGTCGATCTCAACCCCAACGCCGCCGCCCTCGCCCGCCGCAACGCCGAGCGCCTGGGGCTCGCCCCCCGCAGCGCCTTCCTCGCCGGCAGCTGGGCCGATGCGATTTCGCAGCGCTTCGATCTGGTGCTCTCCAACCCGCCTTATATCGAAACCGGGGATCTGGCCGGGCTGATGCCGGATGTGCGCGCCTATGAGCCCGCTGCCGCCCTGGATGGCGGCGCCGATGGCCTCATCGCCTACCGCGCCATCATCGCGGATCTGCCCCGCTTGATGAGCCCCGGCGGCCAGGCGGTGCTTGAACTTGGCATCGGCCAGGCGCATATTGTGGGTGAGTTGGCACGCCAGGCCGGTTTTGAGACCGTGCTGCGCCGCGATCTTTCCGGCATAGAGCGCGCCATCAGCCTTAAATTCTGCAAATAAGCGATTGGCAGAATGAATTTTTACCGCTAAGCACGGGCGGCGCGGGCTGTTTTGTCCACGAGTCGCCGGGCATGAAACCGGCGCCAAAAAGGGCGTTGCATGTATATGCCGCACCGCGCAAGCCAGCAGACGAGGATAGACACGAGCCGATGAATATGAAGCGCATGCGTGGACGCAACCACCGTTCCGGTGGCGGCGGCGGCGGCGGGTTTCGCAACCAGCAGAATGGTATTCCGCTCAACCGTAATCATGTGTTCGACAGCTCCGGCCCGGAAATGCGGGTGCGCGGCACCGCTCAGCAGCTCTACGATAAATATACGCAGCTGGCGCGCGACGCGGCCTCCTCGGCCGACCGGGTGCTGAGCGAAGCCTATTACCAGCACGCCGAGCATTATTTCCGCATCGTCAGCGCCATCAACGCCGCCCAGGGCCTGCCGCCCCCGGGCCAGAGCGGGCAGCAGAATAATGGCGAACCGCGCTATCAGAACGGCAATCAAGGCGAGTATCAGGGCGAGGGCGAAGGCCAGGCGCCGCGTGAATACCGCAATGAGCCGCGTGAAAACCGCGACAACCGCGAGCCCCGCGAGTTCCGGGATAATCGCGAAAACCGTGATAACCGGGACAACCGTGATAACCGTCAGGAGCGCCGCTTCGAGCCGCGCAACCGTCCGGATTTCCAGCCCCGCGACAACCGCCAGGATAATCGCCACGAAAACCGCCAGGACCGTCAGGATCGCCCCTACCGCCCGGCCGCGCCGATCGCCGATACGCCGATCGATATCAGCTCCGCCCTGGAAGCCGAGCTGCGTGCCGCCCAGCAGGAGCCAGCCGGCACCGGCGCGCAGCCCGAGGTGAGGCAGGAGCAGCCGGAGCCGCGCGCGATCCCCATCGTCGCCGACGCCCCGCCCGCCAACGCCCCGGAACTCACCTTAACCGAGCCCGAGGCCAAACCGGCGCCGAAGCGCCGCGGCCGCCCGCCGCGCGCCAAAACCACCGAACCGGCGGCGGAATAGAGCAATATGTGTTTAGGTTGACGCGCCAGCGTCAAAATAAACACATGAAATTGCTCGCTAAAACAAAGTTTAGAGCATCAAGCTAAAAGCTTGATGCTCTAATCTCCGCCGGGTCAGGTCCCAAATAAAAAGCCCGGCGCAAGCCGGGCTTTTTTCATGCCGTGAAGGCGAGCACCTTTATTTCGGCGCCAGCACCATCACCATCTGGCGCATTTCCAGCTTCGGCATCTGCTCGACCTTGGTTTCCACCTCCATGTCGCCACGGATGCGCTCCAGCACTTTCACGCCCAGCTCCTGGTGCGCCATCTCGCGGCCACGGAAGCGCAGAGTGACCTTCACCTTGTCGCCTTCGCCGATGAAACGCTTCATCGCGTTCAGCTTCACCATATAGTCATTATCGTCGATATTGGGGCGAACCTTCACCTCCTTGATCTCGACGACCTTCTGCTTCTTGCGCGCCTCGTTACGCTTTTTCTGCTGTTCATATTTGAACTTGCCGTAATCGAGGATCTTGGCGACGGGCGGCTCCGCGTTCGGGCTGATCTCGACCAGGTCGAGGCCCACGGCGTAAGCGCGCGCAATGGCGTCACGGGTGCTGAGCACGCCGATCATTTCACCATCCTGGTCGATCAGACGAACCTGCGGGATTCTGATTTCTTCGTTAACCCGGGGGCCCTCGCGTGAGGGAGGGGCGGGCGGCGCTGGCGGTCTGGCTATAGGAAAGTCTCCTGTTTCGATTGCTGGAACCGGCATAAGCGCAATTTGTGACGAAAAGCAATGCGCCATTGCTCATGGCCGGGCCTAGTCTGCTTGAGATAACGCGAACCGGGCGGATTTCAACGGTTTTCGGTTCAGAACAGAAACTCGCGCCGCGCATTCCAGCGCTCCACCAGGGTCCGGGCCTCGCGCGACTCATCCAGCAATTTTCCATGCTGGCGGGCCAGCTGCTCGGTCATGTGCAGGAAGGAGGAAAGCGCCTTCAGGCCGGGATCGCTCGGAATCGTGTAGGAAAGCGGGCCGCCGAGATAGGCCAAGGGCGCCTCGACCGCCCGGGATCTGTCGAATTCCTGCGCGAAAAAGCCGGGATTATGCAGCAGCTCGCCGGGCTTGTCGCGCAGCGTCTCATAGGGGGAGATATAATGCTGGGAGAAATAATCATCCTGGCCACCGGCCGCCAGCGCCTTCATCCGCCCGGCCGCCCATTTCTGCATCGCCTGCCAGGCGGAGCGGCGCGGATAATGCGCCAGCCAGCACCCGGGCAACGGCACCGGCGCCACCTCCTGGCCTTGCAGGAACACGCCATGATTGCCCGCCCCCGCCACCAAGCCGGGAATTTTCGCCCGGGCGATGACCTTGATGACATGGCTGGGGGCCGCCATGCGCCAGCGCAGCCGCCAGGGCACCACCAGCTCCGCCGCATCCTCACCGCCGACCTGGCCGTAATTCACCAGCTCCAGGCTCAGCACGGGCGCGTCCGCCGGCAGCAGCGTCATCAGCGGCGCGCTGGAGGGCGTGGCCACGAACTCATCCGCATCCAGAAACAGCACCCAATCCGCGCCCAGCACCTGCGAGGCCGCCTGATAGCCCCAGCTATTCACCGCGATTTCATCGAAACTCACCGCATGATTGCGAAAGACCCGCAGCGGGAAGCCTTCCTTCAGCAGTTCCTGCAAGATCTCCAGCGTGCGATCCGTGCTGCCATTATCCAGAAACAGCATCTCATCCACATGCGCGGCATGGTGGCGCACGAACGCCTCGACGATATCGTCCTCGTTCAATATCCGCGTGAAGGACACGATCCTGGTCACTTTGGCGCTCCGTCTGCGCCGGGATTTATGCGCAAGCCCCGTGCCGGCGTCCAGCCGCCTGCCTCATCTTGGCACGCTGCTGATTTCAGCCGAAGAGAATCCCATGAGCCCCGCCATCCGCCCCGCCACGCCAGAGGATGCCCTCGCCATCTGGGAGATCCTGGCCCCCATGCTCGCCGCCGGCGAGACCTACGCCCTGCCGCGCGACTGGTCGCGCGAGCAGGCCCTGGCCTATTGGCTGGCGCCGCAGAAACGCTGCTTCGTCGCCCTAGATGAAGGCCGGATCGCCGGCACCTATTATCTGAAGGCCAATCAGGCCGGCGGCGGCGCGCATGTCGCCAATTGCGGCTATGTCAGCGCGGGCTGGGCCGGTGGGCGCGGCATCGCCCGGGCCATGTGCGTGCATTCGCTGGAACAGGCCCGCGCCGCTGGATTTCGCGCCATGCAGTTCAATCTCGTGGTCAGCACCAATCACCGCGCGGTGCGGCTTTGGGAGCAGATGGGCTTTGCCACCATCGGCCGGCTGCCCGGCGCCTTTCACCATCCCAGCGCAGGCGATGTCGACGCTTTGGTGATGTTCCAGCGCCTCGCCCCTCTTGCCCCGGCGCACAAATAAAATGATATAGTATATCATCGCAAAAATCCGACACTTGATAATGATTATCATTTACATTTAAATGATCGTCATCGAGGACGATGCGGCCTTCCGGCCGGACAACAAAGAGGGGTCATTATGGACGTTTTCACTTCATGGCGCGGCGCCAGCCTGGGCGCGCTGCTCACCGCGCTGGCCGGGCCGGCACTGGCGCAGCAGGCGGACAGCACTGGGCTGCTCGGCAATTGGGGCGGGCTGAAGCCGGCCCTCGCCGCGCATGGCGTCAGCGTCAACATCACCGATTCGGAAAATCTGCTCGGCAACACCACCGGCGGGCTGAAAACCGGCGCCACCATGCAGGGCGTGACCACCATGACCCTGGATGTGGACACCGCCAAGGCCTTCGGCCTGGCCGGCGGCAGCTTCCATGTCTCCGCCCTGCAGCTGCATGGCCGCCCCCTCACCCAGTATTATCTGGGCGACATCCAGGCCGCCAACGGCAACGAGGGCGACAACGCCTCCCGCCTCTGGGAGCTTTGGTACGATCAGCAGATCGGCCCGAAATTCGACGTGAAAATCGGCCAGCAAAGCATCGACAATGAATTCATCGGCAGCACCTATACGGCGCTGTTCGTCAACACCATGGCCGGCTGGCCGGTGGTCCCCTCCGCCGATCTCTATGGCGGCGGCCCGGCCTACCCGCTCTCCTCGCTGGGGGTGCGCGGCCAGTTCAAGCCCAACGACAACGTCGCCATCCTGGCCGGCGTCTATGACGACGATCCCGGTGCAGGCGCCTTCGACGACAACCAGCAGGCGCTGGACCCGCGCGGTGGCCGCTTCTCGCTGAAGAACGGCGCGCTCTGGATCGCCGAGCTGCAATACAGCACCAAGCTGCTCGGCCTGCCCGGCACCTACAAGCTCGGCGGCTGGTACGATTCCGCCAGCTTCCCCGACCAGCTCTACGGCTATAACCATCGCGGCAATTACAGCCTCTATGGCGTGGTCGATCAGACCCTCTGGCAGTCGCCCAAGCGCAGCGCGCAAACGCTGAACGTCTTCGGCCGCATCATGGGCGCGCCGGATGACCGCAATCTGGTCGATTTCGGCTTCAATGGCGGCTTCACCCTCACCGCCCCGCTGCCCGGCCGCGATAATGACCAGGCCGGCATCGATTTCGGCCTGGCCCATGTCTCCTCGCGCGCCGCCGACGCGGTGATCGCCGCCGGCGCCAGCCGCCGCCCGGGTACCGAGACGCTGATCGAAGCCACCTATCAGGCCCAGGCCACCCCCTGGCTCGTGCTGCAGCCAGACATCCAGTACGTGATCAACCCGTCCGGCGGCATCGATGATCCGAACAATCCCGCCAAGAAGCTCGGCAATGAGCTGGTGGTGGGGCTGCGCGGCATCGTCACCTTCTGAATGCGTCTGCGTCCCGGCATGGGTCTCCATGCCGGGGCTTCGCCTCACACCAGCGGCGACAAATGCTCATGCACCGCTTTCCATGCGCCCTCCTGGCGGATGAAAATAATGGTCTCGCGCTCCGTAATCGCGCTCTCCCCCGCATGGGTCCGCACCCTGGTGAAGGTTTCATGGGTGAAAACCGCGCTGTCCCCATAAATCTGCGCATGCTGCTCGCGGCTGGTGCATTCCAGCACGTGAAACCCGTCCTCGCGCACCCAGCGATCATACGCGGCCTCGTAGGCGGCCCGGCTTTCCATCACCAACGGCACATGCTGGAAAATAAACCGCGCTTCGGGCGTGAAAAAGCTGAAATACCCGTCCCGGTCATTCGCCGCGAACGCCGCAATCAACGCGCTTGCCACCTTGCACACCTCGTCACGCATGCCTTGCCTCCTGCTTGCTCCCGGGGTTTTGCACGTTCCTGTGCCCGCGCCTATGCTCGGTTATGGCCAAGACACAAAGCTATGAAAAAACCCTCCGCCATCTGCAGATCGAGCTGGTGAAGCTGCAACGCCACGTCATCGAACGCGGCCAGAAATTGCTGATCATCCTGGAAGGGCGCGACACCGCCGGCAAGGATGGCACCATCAAGCGCATCACCGAACATCTCTCCCCGCGCGACATCCGCATCGTCGCCTTGCCCAAACCCTCCGACACCGAAACCACGCAATGGTATTTCCAGCGCTATGTCGCGCATCTCCCCGCCGCCGGGGAGATCGTGCTGTTCAACCGCTCCTGGTATAACCGCGCCGGGGTGGAGCGGGTGATGGGGTTCTGCACCGAGCATGAATATCATGAATTCATGCGCACTGTGCCGGTGTTCGAAGCCATGCTGGCGGAAGCCGGCGTCACCATCGTCAAATATTATCTCGATATCGACGCCAAGGAGCAGAAGGCCCGCATCGAGGCCCGCCGCGACGATCCGCTGAAGCAATGGAAAATCAGCCCGATCGACGAAAAGGCGCTGGCGCATTTCGACGATTACACCAAGGCCCGCGACGCCATGCTGCTGGCCACAGACAGCGCCGCCGCCCCCTGGATCGTGGTCCGCGCCGACGACAAGAAGGCGGCGCGCCTGGCCATCATCGCGGATCTGATCACCCGCATCGATTACAAGAACGCCAAATCCCACGCCATCGACGGCCAGATCCTCTGCCGCTTCGACGAAACCTGCCTCAACAACGGCATGCTGGCACGTTGAGCCGTCAGGGAATCAGCCGGTCCGCCTGCAAGCGTGTGAACAGCTCGAAAAACGCCTCATCCGTCGGCTGATACAGCGAAAACCCCAGCCGACGGCTCTTCGACATATCCGTCACCACCTCGATCGGCCGGCCCAGATCGGCATCGGTATGCCAAGGCGAGGCGAGACGGCTCAGCTTTGGCTCCACCAGCCTGGCCCGCGCGGCGATATCGGCCCAGCTGCCTTCGTCCTGCGCCATCTGCGCCTCGAGCGGGCGATGCTCGCCGGTAAAGGGGGCCGCCTGCAGCCCGAACCAGTCCGCAATCCGCCCCCACATCCAGGACCAGCGGAACACGTCGCCATTCACCACGTTGAAGGCCTGGTTGGCGGCCTCCGGCGTCTGCGCCGCCCAGAGCAGGTGCGCGGCGAGCAGCCTGGCATCGGTCATATCCGTCAGCCCGTTCCACTGCATGGCGGAGCCGGGGAAGTAGAACGGCCGCTCCAGCGCCCGGCAGAGCGAGGCATAGACCGCCAGCGTGGTGCCCATATTCATCGCATTGCCCACCGCCTTGCCAATGATCGTGTGCGGGCGGTGCACGCTCCAGCTGAAGCCATCCCGCGCCGCGGCGGCAAACAGCTCATCCTCCTGGGCGTAATAGAAATTCTCCACATCCAGCCGGGCTTGGTCCTCGCGGAAGGGCGTCTGCGGCAGGCTGCCTTTGCCATAGGCCTCGAAGGGGCCAAGATAATGCTTCAAGCCGGTCACCAGCGCCACATGCCGCGTCGCCCCGCCCAGCGCGTTCAGCAGATTGCGCACCATCGCCGCATTCACCCGGATATTCTCCGCCTCGCTGTCCTGGCGCAGCCAGGTGCAGATGAAGACGATCTCCGGCGCCATTCCGGCCAGAGCCGCCTTCGTGGCCTGCGCATCCAGCAGGTCGGCCGCAACCGGCACCACGCCCGGCTGGTGCTGCGGGCGGCGCGCCAGCCCCAGCACCTCCCAGCCCTGGGCGGATAGATGCGAACAGGCCGCACTGCCGACAATCCCACTCGCGCCCACCACCAAAGCCGTCTTCGTCATCAAGCCTCTCCTTCAAGCTCCCCGCCACATGGGCAGCCAGGCGCCCCGTGCCAACCCGGACGCGTTGACTTTGCAGCGTCTTTGCACCTTCTCTGGGGCATGAACGCACCAACGGACCTGCTCGCCGCCCTCTCCTTCGATGCCAACGGGCTCGTCGCCGCCATCGCCCAGCAGCACGATACCGGCGAGATCCTGATGATGGCCTGGATGAACCGCGAGGCGGTGGAAGAAACGCTGCGCACCGGCCAGGTCTGCTACTACTCGCGCTCGCGCGCCAAACTCTGGCGCAAGGGCGAAAGCTCCGGCCAGACCCAGAAACTGATCGAGCTGCGGATCGATTGCGATGGCGATGCGCTGTTGCTGCTGGTCGACCAGACCGGTGTTGCCTGCCACACCGGCCGGCGCAGCTGCTTCTACCGGGCGGTGCGGGAGGACGCGCTGGTAGAAAATGCTGCACCGCACATCCATCCTGACACACTTTACGGCAAGGCTTGATTTGGGGCCGTTAAATCGGCGAAATGGTCCCTAGAACCATCAAACAGGGAGCGTCACGCCGAAAGCGCGAGGCTCCGGAAGAAAAACGAGGGAACTGATCAATGTCTGCGCAAACGCCTCGGGCCAATTTCGTGCGCCCCCTCCTCGCCGCCGCCGCCCTTGCCCTCATCATCGGCGGCCTCGCCGTCAGCCGGGTGGCCACCGCCGCAGACACCAAGGATTACCCCTCCTCCTCCCTCTCCGCCCCCACGGACCACGCGGCCTTGCTGGCGCGCGGCAAATATCTGGTCGATGCGGCGGATTGCATGCCCTGCCATACCGGCCCCGGCCAGGCGCCGTTCTCCGGCGGGCTGATCATGCACACGCCGTTCGGCGGCCTCTCCACCCCGAACATCACCCCGGACAAAGAGACGGGCATCGGCAACTGGACCGACGCGCAATTCTACGCCGCCCTGCATGACGGTGTCTCGCCCGGCCACAGCTACGGGATTTTCCCGAAATTCCTGTATCCGGCGATGCCTTATACCTCCTACACCAAGCTTTCCTATCCGGATGTGATGGCGATCAAGGCCTATCTGATGAGCCTGCCGCCGGTGGATGCGCCGCGCGCCCCCAGCACCATGCGCTTTCCCTTCAACCAGCGCCCGGTGCTGCTGGGCTGGCGGCTGCTCTTCTTCAAGACCGGCCCGATGAAGATGGACCCGTCCTGGGACGAGCATATGAAGAACGGCGCCTATCTCACCATCGCGCTGGGCCATTGCCAGGAATGCCATACGCCGCGCAACCTGTTGCAGGCGACGATGGACGACAAGCAGTTCGCCGGGGCGAAGATCGACAATCTCTATGCCCCCAACATCTCCTCCGACAAAACCTACGGCGTCGGCGGCTGGGCGAAGGATGATCTGATCGCCTATCTGCATGATGACGGCAATCTGGTGAAAGGCTCGCCCTACGGGCCGATGGGCGACATGACCGACCATTCCACCAGCCTGCTGCCGGTCTCGGACATCGCGGACATCGCGGATTTCCTGCAAACCGCCACCAAGCCGCAGAACACCCCGCCCACCCCCGCCATTGCCGATGCCAATGCCTCCATCGCCCGCGGCCAGGCGCTCTATAAAATGAGCTGCGCCGGCTGCCATGGCCAGACCGGGGGCGGTCTGCCGCCGAAACTCGTCCCCAACCTCGCCGGCAATGACAGCGTCACCGCCGAACTGCCGGACAACGCCATCGGCGCCATGCTGGGCGGGCTGGGCAGCTGGGGCGCGCCGGCGATGAAGATGCCGGTGTTCGGGGCGAGGCTGAGCGATCAGCAGATCGCCGACATCACCAACTATATCCGCACCGCCTGGGGCAATAAGGGCACCGCCAATGCCACGCCGGAGGATGTGAAGGCGCTGCGGGCGAAAACCCATCTGCAAGGTGCTGGCAGCCTGCAGGCCGATAATCTCGGCTGCCCGGTGATCACCCCAACCTCGGTCACCGATCCCGGCAATGGCTGGCTGAACATCTATCAGGGCGTCACGCCGGCCACCTTGTCCAACCGCACCAATGCCCTCATCGGCGCGGTGCGCGGCGCCAATAGCAGCATCAGCCCGGCCGACCTCACCAACACGCTGGTCGCCGCCTATTGCCCGGCGCTGGCGCAGGAGCACGGGCTGAGCCTGGCGCAGAAACAGGCGGCGCTGAAGGATTTCATCGCCAGCGTGCAGCCGCTGGTTGCCGCGCATTAGAGCAATATGTGTTTAGGTTGACGCGCCAGCGTCAAAATAAACACATGAAATTGCTCGCTAAAACAAAATCTAGAGCATCAAGCTAAAAGCTTGATGCTCTAAGGGAATGCCGTGGGGACTTTTTGAAAAAAGTTCCCACCCCCCCAAAAACTTTTAATAGTTTCAGGGCGGGGCGCTTGGCAGGCCTGCCTGCTGCGGACATTCTGCGCCGCGTATGACCCTGCCGCCCCCCACCCCACGCGCCAAGCTTGAACTGGAGACCGTCACCGGCGAGGACGCGCAGGCGGCACTGCCCGACCTCGCCCGGCTGCGCATCGAGGTTTTCCGCGAATTTCCCTATCTCTATGACGGCGACGAGGCGCATGAGCGGGACTATCTGCAAACCTATGTGCGGGTGAATGGCGCCGCCATCGTGCTGGCCCGAATCGGTGAGCGAATCGTCGGCGCCGCCACCTGCCTGCCGCTCTCCGCCGAGACCGAGGCGGTGAAAACCCCATTTCTGGAAGCCGGCATCGATATTTCCGACATCTTTTATTTCGGCGAGAGTGTGCTGGAGAAAGCCTATCGCGGCCGCGGGCTGGGGGTTGGGTTTTTCGTCGCGCGCGAGCGCCAGGCCCGCGCCTATGGCGCCTCACTGGCGGCGTTCTGCGCCGTGCAGCGCCCCGCCAGCCATTGGCTGCGCCCGGATGGCTACCAGCCGCTGGATGGGTTCTGGACCAAACGCGGCTTCACCAGGCGCGAGGATCTGGTCTGCCAGATGAGCTGGCGGGATGTGGACGAAGCCAGCGCCACCACCAAAAACCTAACCTTCTGGACCAAGCGCCTATGAAGCTCGCCCTCGCCCCGTTCGGGGTTTCCGCCCCCGCCAGCTTCAAGGCCTTCCTGCTGCGGCTGGAGCGCCTCGCCGCCGAAGCCGCCCTGGCCGGGGCGGATATGCTGGTGCTGCCGGAATATGCCGCCATGGTCTGCGCCGGCGCGGAGATCAAAAGCCCGGACATCGAAGCCGAGCTGCATTACGCAGAGGGTAAGTCAGCGGATATTCTGGAAGCGCTGCTGGATATGTCGTTGCGCCATAAGCTGCACATCCTCGGCGGCTCCCTGCCGATGCGCGATGCGGATGGCAAAATCCGCAACCGCGCCCCTTTCATCGCCCCCAGCGGCGCCATGGGCTTCCAGGACAAGCAGGCGATGACCCGCTTTGAGGATGAGGAATGGGGCGTGGCCGGTGGCGCGGCGCCTGTGGTGTTCGATACGCAATTCGGGCTGATCGGCGTGTCGATCTGCTATGACAGCGAATTTCCCCTGCATGTGCGCGCCCAGGTGGCGGCGGGGGCGAAGCTCATCCTGATCCCTTGCTGCACCGCCTCCCCCGCCGGCTTCAACCGGGTGCGCCTTTCCGCCCGGGCGCGGGCGGTAGAAAATCAATGCTATACCGCCGTGGTGCCGTTGATCGGCACCGCCGCCTGGTCCGGCTCCATCGATGTGAATATCGGCCATGCCGCCCTCTTCACCCCTTGCGATATTGGCTTTCCGGATGACGGCGTCGCCGCCGCCGGGGCGCTGAACGAGCCGGCCTTGGTCTTCGCCAGCGTCGATTTCGCCGCCATCGACGAGGTCCGCGGGCAAGGCGCGGTGCTCAATCACCGCGACTGGGCGCCGGTCGCCCCGGCCAAAATCGTAGCGCTGCGATGACCCGTATCTTCATCATCGCCGGCGAAGCCAGCGGCGACGTGCTCGGCATGCGTCTGATGCTAGCGCTACGAAAACTGGACCCGGAGATCCAGTTCACCGGCATTGGCGGGGCGCGCATGGCGGAAGCCGGGCTCGCCTCGCTGTTTCCGATGCAGGAGCTGGCGCTGATGGGGCTGGCGGAGATTTTGCCGAAACTGCTGCATCTGAAACAGCGCCTGAAACAGACCATCGAGGCCATCCGCGCTCAGCAGCCCGATATTTTGCTGACCATCGACAGCCCCGGCTTCTGCTTGCGGGTGCTGAAAGCCATCGGCCCCGGCGGGCCGAAGCGGGTGCATTATGTCGCGCCGCAGGTCTGGGCCTGGCGGCAGGAGCGGGTGAAGCATTTCCCTGGGCTTTGGGATGAGCTGCTCTGCCTGCTGCCCTTCGAGCCGGACTTCTTCGCCCCGCACGGGCTGCATCCGGTTTTCACCGGCCATCCGGTGCTGGAATCCGGCGCCGATGCCGGCGACGCGGCCCGCTTCCGCGCCACCCATAAGCTGGCACCGGACGCAAAGCCGCTGGTGCTGATGCCGGGCTCGCGCGTCACCGAGACCAAGCGGCTGCTGCCGGTGTTCCGGGACACGCTGGCGCTGTTGCAGCCGGACGTGCCGGGGCTGGTGCCGGTGGTCGCGGCGGCCTCGGGCATCGCCGAGGCGGTGGCGGCGCATATGGCGGACTGGCCGGTGCGGCCGATCATCGTGCGCGACGTATCGGAGCGCTACGATGCCTTCGCCGCCGCCCGCGCCGCGCTGACCAAATCCGGCACCTCGACGCTTGAACTGGCAATGGCGGGGGTGCCGATGGCGGTGACCTACCGGGTCAATCCGCTCTCGGCGATGATGGCGCGCCGGCTGATCAAGGTGCCGCATGTGGCGATGATCAATCTGCTGGCCAAGCGCGCCCTGGTGCCGGAATTGCTGCAGGAGGACTGCGCGCCGGCGCAGCTGGCGCAGACCGTGCGCGGCCTGCTGACCGATGAGGCCGAAGCTGCGGCTCAGCGTGCCGGCTTCACCGCCGCCCTGGCCAGCCTGCGCGCCCCGGGCGGCACGCCATCCTTGGCGGCGGCACGGGCGATTCTCGGCATGGTTGCGGCCTCGCCTGACCCGTAAATCAGTTATTAACTTTTTCCTGCTTCACTGCGCCCATGATGAGACTCTGAACCTCCACCCCCCTGCCAAAACAGGCGGCCAACACGACCAGGAGAGCAGCATGAGTGCCAGCATGAGTATCGGCAGCGTCGGGCTGGGCAGCGCCAGCACCTCGCTGGCCAGCGCCTTCAATTCCAGCACTTCAGGCGACACCACAAACGTCACCACCCTGCCGGACGGCTCCACCGTTACCACCGTGCGCGACAAGAAGGGCGACATCGTCTCCATCGCCACCACCCCGCGCACCCGCCCGCCGGAACCCGGCAGCGCCAGCGCGAGCCCCAGCGCCAGTGGCGGGATCAATCTGCTGGCCTGAACCGGCCCTTCAGCCTTGCCGCGTGCGGACCTTGCCGAAATGCGTGGCCAGATAGAGACCGCAAAGCAGGAAGCCGACGCCGAAACACCAGAACAGGCTGTTATGCAAAGGCGGCAGCGCGCCCAGAAACAGCGCACGCGGCGGCAGCAGAACCAGCCCCAGAAACAGATTGAACCAGCCCCAGAGGTGATTGACCACGGGTGGGGACAGCCCCACGCCGCGCGGCGTGGCGAAAGGGGTGGGGAACGGCTCGCCGCGCAGCCCAGCCGCCAGATGCGGAATCGCGTTGCAGATCAACAGCCCGGCTAGAGCAATATGTGTTTAGGTTGACGCGCCAGCGTCAAAATAATCACAAGACATTGCTCGCTAAAAAAAATTTAGAGCATCAAGCTAAAAGCTTGATGCTCTAAAAAGCTCAGCAGAAACAGCATCAGGCACCTCCGATAAAAGCTCCGGCGCGGCGCTGGATGTTCAGAGCTGATATAGGGGCTGTTTGATCGATGCTGGTGGAAAGCTGCAGTCGGAAATTGATGAAAATTTGTGTGTGTCGGGGGTGGCACCGCTCCTGCCACCGCCCCCAGCTTGTCGCCGCCTTTTTTGGAAAAAAGGCGGCACCCAAAAAACTTCTATAAGTTTTTCAAACGGTTGTTTTAAGCAGCCTGTTACTTTGCCGCCAGCGCCGCCTGCATCGCCGCCACGGCGGAGAGGTTGGTGATGCCGCGCGCTGTCGTGCTGGGCACGGCGATATGCAGCGGCTTCTCCAGCCCCAGCAGCATCGGCCCCACCGTCACCGCCTCGCCGGTCGCCTTCACCAGATTATAGGCGATGTTGGCGGCGTCGATATTCGGGAAGATCAGCAGGTTGGCGGTGCCGGTCAGGGTCGAATCGGGCAGCGCGTGGTGGCGGATCTGCTCGGCCAGGGCGGCATCGGCGTGCATTTCGCCATCCACCTCCAGCTCCGGGTCGCGCGCCCGGATCAGCCCCAGCGCCTTGCGCATCTTCTTCGCGGAAGGCGAGTTGGAGGCGCCGAAATTGGAGTGGGAGAGCAGTGCGACCTTCGGCGGCAGGCCGAAATGGCGCACCGTCTCGGCCGCCATCAGCGTCATCTCCGCCACCTCTTCGGCACTCGGGTCCACATTCACATGGGTGTCGCAGAAAAACAGCGGGCCGGCCTGCAGGATCAAGGCGGTCAGCGCGAAGACACGGCCAGATCCGGTGCTGCGCGGCACGATCGGCAGCGCATACTGGAATTGCCGCCACCAATCACCGGTGCCGCCACAGATCGCGGCATCCGCCGCGCCCTGCTCCAGCAGCATCGCCGCCGTCACGGTCGGGCGCTTGCGCACATGCCGGGCGGCGGCATCCGGCGGGGTGCCGCGCCGGCCGACGCGCTTGGAATAGGCCGCCAGCAGCTGCTCGAACAACGCCGTATCCCGCTCCAGATCGACGATCTCGACATCCTGGCCGGGGCGCAGGCGCAGCCCCAGCGACTGGATGCGCGCGGTCACCGCCTCGGTCTTGCCGATCAGGATCGGCTTGGCCAGCCCGTCATCCACCACGCTCTGCACGGCGCGCAGCGTGCGCTCATCCTCGCCCTCGGCATAGACGATGCGCGGCTTCGCCTTACGCGCCACCTCGATGACCGGGCGCAGCAGCTGGCCGGAGCGGAACACGAAGCGCTCCAGCTCATGCATATAGGCTTCGAAATCCGCGATCGGCTTGCGGGCGACGCCCTCATCCATCGCCGCCTGGGCGACGGCGGGGGCGACATGCAGGATCAGCCGCGGGTCGAAGGGCTTGGGAATGATGTAATCCGGGCCAAACACCGGCGCCTTGCCGCCATAGGCGGCGGCGACCACGTCCGAGGCCTCGACATGCGCCAGATTGGCGATGGCGCGCACGGCCGCCAGCTTCATCCCCTCGGTGATCGCGGTGGCGCGCACATCCAGCGCGCCACGGAAGATGAAGGGGAAGCAGATGACGTTATTGACCTGGTTGGGGAAATCCGAGCGGCCGGTCGCCATGATCGCATCCGGGCGGACGCGCTGGACGATTTCCGGCATGATCTCCGGCTCCGGGTTGGCCAGGGCCAGGATCAGCGGGCGCTCGCCCAGCAGATGCAGCCATTCCTCCTTCAGCACGCGCGGGGCGGAGAGGCCGAGGAAGATATCCGCGCCGGGCAGCACCTCCGGCAAAGTCCGCGCATCGGTCTCGCGGGCCACGTCCAGCAAAGTCGGGTCCAGATTCGGGCGGCCTTTATACACCACGCCATCACGGTCGGTCATGGTGATGTTCTCGGGGTTGGCCCCAGCGCCTTGAGGATGTTGACGCAGGAGAGTGCCGCCGCGCCCGCGCCGGAGGTGACGATGCGCACCTCTTCGATCTTCTTGTTCAGCACGGCCATGGTGTTGAGCACCGCGGCGCCGACGATGATGGCGGTGCCGTGCTGGTCGTCATGAAACACCGGGATGTTCATCTTCTCGCGCAAGATCTGCTCGATCTTGAAACATTCCGGGGCCTTGATGTCCTCCAGATTGATGCCGCCAAAGCTGGGCTCCAGCCGTGCCACGGTTTCGATGAACTTGTCAGGGTCCTGCTCGTCGATCTCGATATCGAAGCTGTCGATCCCGGCGAATTTCTTGAACAGGACGGATTTGCCCTCCATCACCGGCTTGCCGGCGAGCGCGCCGATATTGCCCAGCCCCAGAACGGCGGTGCCGTTGGTGATGACGGCGACCAGATTGCCGCGCGAGGTGAGGTCGAAGGAGCTGTCCGGGTCTTCCTTGATCAACTCGCAGGGGGCGGCGACACCCGGGGAATAGGCCAGCGCCAGATCCCGCGAGGTTTCCATGCGCTTGGTGGCGGTGATGGCGAGCTTACCGGGGCGGGGATAGCGGTGATAATCCAGAGCCGCTTTGCGTAAGGTCTCATCCATGTCTCGAACCCTCCCCCGAAATCAATGATCTGAAGGGTTCATGGCGCAAGCCGGCAGGGCTGGCAACTCGCTCCGCCATGTGATTTTTGAAGATCGCTAATTCTGGAGAAGGGAGCTTGGTGCGGTCGAGAAGACTCGAACTTCCACGAGGTTTCCCCCACAAGCACCTCAAGCTTGCGCGTCTACCATTCCGCCACGACCGCATCGAGGCTGCGGCGGGCCTATAGACTATGAACGCGGAGCCTGCAACAGGGGAGCCATGACGAAAGACGCTTTGGATTGGGAAATTTCACCGGGTCTGACCGATTACGAGGCGGCCCTCGCCCGGATGCAGGCGCGCGTCGCCGAGATCCGCGCCGGGGCGGCGAAGGAGCTGGTCTGGCTGGTCGAGCATCCGCCGCTTTATACCGAGGGCACCTCGGCGAAGCGCGAGGATCTGCAGGATGCGACGCGCTTTCCCACCTACAAGGCCGGGCGCGGCGGGCAATGGACCTATCACGGGCCGGGGCAACGCGTGGTCTATGCGATGCTGGATCTGGCCAAGCCCCATGGCAGCGTGCCGGCGCGCGATGTGCGCTGCTATGTAGCCGGGCTGGAGCGCTGGGTGATCGCCACGCTGAAGGAATTCGGCATCAAGGGTGAGATCCGGGACGGGCGGGTCGGCATCTGGGTGGCGCGGCCGGATGGGACGGAGGAGAAGATCGGCGCCATCGGGGTGCGGGTCTCGCACTGGATCACCTGGCACGGGCTGGCGCTGAACGTGGCGCCGGAGCTGAGCCATTTTGGCGGCATCGTGCCCTGCGGCATCGCCGAGCATGGGGTGACCAGCCTGAAGGCGCTGGGGGTGGATGTGGGCATGGACGCGGTGGATGCGGCGCTGGCCCGCCACTGGGGAGAGATTTTCGGATGAAGATTTTCGTGTATGGCACGCTGGCGGACAAGGGGGCGTTCGGGCGCTGCGCCGGGCGGCCGCTGCGCCATGAGCCGGTGCCGGCCAGGCTGCATGGCTTTGCCCGGGTGAAGTTGCGCGGGGCGCGCTACCCCACGCTGCGCCGGGCGCCGGGGGCGCATGTGCCGGGGATGGTGATCCGGATCAACGCCGACATGCTGGTGCGGCTGCAGGCCTATGAATCGGTACGCTACCGGCTGATGCGCGTACGGCTGGCGGCGGAGGATGGGGCGCACCGGGCTTTGGTGTTCATGGGCGATGCGCCGACACGGATCATCTGGGCGCCGGATTTGCGGCTGATGACACTGCGCTCGCGCAGTTTTTAGAGCAATATGTGTTTAGGTTGACGCGCCAGCGTCAAAATAAACACATGAAATTGCTCGCTAAAACAAAAGTTAGAGGATCAAGCTAAAAGCTTGATGCTCTAAGGTCAGGCGCGCGCAGTTTTTGAACAGCGTTGAGGCGCGGCGGAAAGCTTCCCATACTCCCGGCAAAAGACGGAAAGGTGAGGAAGATGGACGCCGAGACGCTGCGGGCTTTGCAGGCGCCGCTGAAACAGGATTACCGGGACAACCCCGCCCATGCGCTGGTGCAGTCCCGGGCGGAAGGGGTGATTGAGCAGGAGAGCCTCACCTGCACGCTGGTCAATGCGCGCCCGGCACAGGCGGGGCTGCATCCGGCCGCGGGCGGGCCGCAGGGGACGGCTTGCTCGGCGGATCTGCTGCTCGATTCGCTGGTGGCCTGCGCCGGGGTGACGCTGGCGGCCGTCGCCACCGCCATGGGCATCAGGCTGCGCCAGGCGCGGGTAGTGGCGCATTCCTTCTGGGATGCGCGCGGCACGCTGGCGATCGACCGCGCCGCCCCGGTCGGGCTCGGGCCGATCAACCTGACCTTCAAGCTGGATACCGATGCCGATGAGGCGACGCGCGCCAAGCTGTTGAAAAGCACCGAGCGCTATTGCGTGATTTTCCAGACCCTGGCGGCGCCGCCGGCTTGTACGGTGACGCTGCTCTAGCGCCTTCAGCTTTGAGCTGAAGGCGCTAGCTTTCGTTTTTGCGAGCATTTTCATGTGTTTAAGTTGCCGCTGCCGCGTCAACCTCAACATATATCGCTCTAGAGCCTTCAGCTTTTAGCTGAACGCTCTAGCTTTCGTTTTGGCGAGCAATTTTATGTGTTTATCTTGACGATACCGCGTCAACCTAAACACATATTGCTCTAGCGCCAGCCCAAAGCCGGGGCGATGTGTTTGAGGATCGCCTCGATCACATGCGCGTTGTAGGCCACGCCGAGCTGGTTGGGCACGGTGAGCAGCAGCGTGTCGGCTTCGGCAATCGCCTCGTCGGCGCGCAGTTCCTCGATCAGCGCCTCCGGCTCGCCGGCATAGGAGCGGCCGAAGATGGCGCGGGTGCTTTCATCGATCATGCCGATGCTGTCCTGATCCTTGCCACGCCCGAAATACATGCGATCCTGGTCGTTGATCAGCGCGAAGATCGAGCGGCTGACGGAAATGCGCGGGGTGCGGGTATGGCCGGCCGCCCTCCAGGCCTCGCGATAGGCGCGGATCTGTTTGGCCTGCTGGATGTGGAAAGGCTCGCCGGTTTCGTCATCCTTCAAGGTGGAGCTTTGCAGATTCATGCCTTGCTGCGCCGCCCAGATGGCGGTGGCGTTGGAGCCTGAGCCCCACCAGATGCGCTCGCGCAGACCCGGCGCGTGCGGCTCGAGGCGGAGCAGGCCGGGCGGGTTGGGGAACATCGGGCGCGGGTTGGGCTGGGCGAAGCCCTCGCCGCGCAGCACGTCCAGCAGCACCATGGCGTGGCGGCGCCCCATATCCTTGTCCTGCTCGCCCTCGGCCGGGGCATAGCCGAAATAGCGCCAGCCATCGATCACCTGCTCCGGCGAGCCACGGCTGATGCCAAGCTGCAGCCGGCCGCCGGAGATCAGGTCCGCCGCCCCGGCATCCTCGGCCATGTAGAGCGGGTTTTCATAGCGCATATCGATGACGCCGGTGCCGATTTCGATGCGCTTGGTTTTGGCGCCGACAGCCGCCAGCAGCGGGAACGGGGCGGCGAGCTGGCGGGCGAAATGATGCACCCGGAAATAGGCGCCATCCGCCCCCAGCTCTTCCGCCGCCACCGCGAGATCGATGGATTGCAGCAGCGCATCGGCGCCGCTGCGGGTGCCGGACTGTGGCGAGGGGGTCCAATGGCCGAAGGAGAGAAAGCCGATTTTCTTCATCTGCATCACTTTGCGTCAGGGAGCGCCGCCTACTTGGCCCACGGGCTGGGCTTTGCCAATTCCGGCAGGGTGTCTGGCCTGCCATGCGGATCTGGCAAGCCGCCCGCCCCGGCCTATATGAACGATATGAAATTTTCCGTCCTGGACCAGTCCCCGATCCGCACCAACATCCTGCCGGACCAGGCGATCCGCGAGAGCATCGCCCTGGCGCGGGCCTGTGAGGGGTTTGGCTATCATCGCTACTGGCTCTCGGAGCATCACAGCTCCGGCGCGGTGGCGGGCTCGGCGCCGGAGGTGCTGGCCGCCGCGATCGCCAGCCAGACCAGCCGCATCCGCGTGGGGGCGGCGGGGATCATGCTGCCGCATTATTCGGCGTTGAAAGTGGCCGAGCAGTTCCGGGTGCTGGAGGCGATCGCGCCGGGGCGGATCGATCTCGGGCTGGGGCGCGCGCCGGGCTCGGATGGGCGCACGGCTCTGGCGCTGAACCCGAATGCGCGCCAGGCGGCGGATATGTTCCCGGCCCAGGTGCGCGATGTCGCGGTCTGGGTCTCGGGCCAGACGCTGCCGGTGGATCATCCGTTCCGCGCTGTGACCTGCGAGCCGCGCGGGCCGAACGCCCCCGAAATCTGGATCCTCGGCAGCTCCACCTATGGCGCCCAGCTCGCCGCCTGGTTCGGCCTGCCTTACGCCTTCGCCTATTTCTTCTCCGACGGCGCCGGGGCGGAGGAAGCGCTGCATGCTTATCATTCCCAGTTCAAGCAGCCCGGCCCGGAGGCGCCGCCGCGCCGCGCCGCGGCGACCGTGTTCGCGCTGGCGGCGGAGACCGAGGAGGAGGCGCAATATTGGGCGAAATCCCGTGGCGCCTTCTGGGCGATGCGCAATCGCGGCGTCTATATTCCCCTGCCCTCGCCCGAGGAGGCCGACCAGATGGGGTTTTCCGAGGCCGAGCAGGCGCAGATGCAAATGTCGCTGTCGCGCAATTTCATCGGCACGCCGGCACAGGTGGCGGAGCGGCTGCATAAGCTCGGCCGGGATCTGCAGCTGGATGAGATCGCCATCACCACCGCGGTTTATGATCCGGCGGTGCGCACGAAATCCTACCAGCTCTTGGCGCGGGAATTTGGGCTCGCTTAAAATTCCATGACGGGCGTTTCATGAGACAAATCTGTCAAATCTGAAAGCTTAAGTATTCCAGATTGAATTTTCCAAGCCGCCGGACAAAATCCCATTTCACGATACGCGTCCCAATCGGGGGAGCGTTCCAAAAAGGATAAAGGATTTTGGGCGATGGTTTCTAAGTTTCGTGTTGCCTTTGGTCTGTTCGCGATGGTGTCGATGGCGGCGGGTCTTGCTGCCTGCCATACCACGGCGGGCGTCGGTGAGGATCTGTCCCAGGGCGGCCACGCGCTGACCAACAGCGCCAATGCCAACGCGCCCAGCAAGCCCAGCCCCTAATTTCCTGCGGCGCTGAACGCGCCGCACCGAGACAATCCAGCAACCACATAGAGGAGATTCAACATGGACAAGGATCGTATTGAAGGCACCCTGAAGCAGGCCAAGGGCGCGGTGAAGGAAGCCGCCGGCAAAGTGACCGGCGACACCAAGCTGCAAGCCGAAGGCAAGGCCGACAAGGCCGAAGGTAAGGTGCAGAACACCATTGGCGGGCTGAAGGACGCCGCCAAGAAGCATTGATCGCGTCGCCGCGATAGCGGCTGGAGGCGGCGGGGACAACCCCGCCGCCTTTTTCACAGCTAGAGCTGTTCCGCTCACGCCGCCGCGTTACGTAAACGGAAGACATGCCGCGCCGAGGCAAAATTCCCAGAATTTGGCTGAAAATTTGATGCGCGGGCGCGTGATGCGAGCGAACAAGCCGGTTTCAGCGGACGCTGCGCCGAGCTTCAGGGCATCAGCACCTTGTCGATCACCTGAATCACGCCGTTCGACTGCATGACATCGCTGATCGTGATTTTCGCTTCATCGCCCTTGGCGTCTTTGACCATCAGCCCGCCCGCCGGGGCGTTGCTGAAGCTCAGCGATTCGCCTTCGACCGTTTTGAGCTGCGCGGTGCCGCCATCTTGCTGGATCATGTTCTCGATATCCGCCGCGGTATAGCGCCCGGGCACGACATGATAGGTGAGAATCTTGACGAGCTCAGCTTTGTTTTCGGGTTTCAGCAGCGTTTGCACGGTACCCGCCGGCAGCGCGGCGAAGGCCTCATTGGTGGGCGCGAACACGGTAAACGGTCCCTTGCCTTCCAGCGTTGGCACCAGCCCGGCCGCCTTCACCGCCGCCACGAGTGTTGTGTGGTCCTTCGAGTTCAAAGCATTTTGCACGATGTTCCGGCTGGGATACATGGCGGCGCCGCCGACCATGGGATCCGCCGACATGGATTGAGCCGACATGGATTGCGCGGCGGCGAGGCCGGGCAGCAGCAAGAGTCCTGAAAGAGTCAAAGCGAGCCGCAATTTTTGAGCAGACATCCGACATTTCCTTGTTGGTTAGAACCTGAATGGTTCGTGAACAAACAGGAATACGCGCTGATATGGCGGGCGGATTGGCGAGCGCCCGGGAAGGTGGATGAATTTTCGTCCATATGCCCGCCAGAGCCATCGGCGTCAGGCTTGCAGCGCGTCCAGTGCGCGTTGCAAAATCTCCGCCGCCGCCAGCTTGTCGACGATTTCGGCGCGCCGCGCCCGGCTGACCCCGGCCGCAATCAGCCGTTCATGGGTCTCGGCGGTGGAATAGCTCTCATCCACCATCGCCACCGGCAGGCCAAGCAGATCGCTGAGCCCATGCGCCCAGTCCCGCGCCGCCTGGGCGCGGGGGCCGAGCGTTTGCTCGCCATCCAAGGGCAGGCCGATGATCAGCCCCCCTACCCCTTCGCGCACCGCGATCTCGCCGATTTCGACGGCGTTGAACTTCATCTTGGTGCGTTGCAGCGTGGTGTAGGGGCTGGCGATGCGCAAACCGACATCGGACAGGGCCACGCCGATGCGTTTGGAGCCGGGATCGAGCCCCAGCAGCCGGGAGCCGGGGGGCAAAAGGGATAAAAATTCGGGCAGGTTGTAGAGCGCCATGGCCGCCTGTATGGTCCGCCCGGATTTTTTAGCCAAGGGATTTTGGTATGTCGCTGGACGCCGCAACGGTACGCCGGATTGCGAAACTGGCCCGGATTCGGGTGAATGACGAGGAAATTGCCACCCTCCAGAACGAGTTGAACGCGATTCTGGGCTATGTGGAGCAGCTGGGCGAAGTGAATGTGGACGGTGTCGAGCCGCTCTCCGGCGGCGCGCAAATGGCGCTGCGCCAACGCGCGGACCAGGTCACCGACGGCGATATGGCGGAGAAAATCCTGGCCAATGCGCCCGACCGCATCGGAAATTTCTTTGCCGTGCCGAAAGTTGTGGAATGAGCATGTTTGACCTGACCATCGCCGGTGCCGCCAAGGCGCTGAAGGCGAAAGAGATTTCGGCCGTGGAGCTGACCACGGCCTATAATGAGGCCGTGGCGGCGCTGAATCCGCGTTTGAACGCCTATATCACCACCACCCCGGAGCTGGCCCTGGAACAGGCGAAGGCGGCCGATGCGCGCCTGGCTGACGGCACCGCGACGAAGCTGACCGGCATTCCCATCGCGATGAAGGATCTGTTCTGCACCGAGGGTGTGCGCACCACGGCGGGAAGCGCGATCCTGGAGCCCTTCGTGCCGCCTTATGAGAGCACGGTTTCGGGCAAGCTGAAGGCGGCCGGGGCGGTGATGCTGGGCAAGGCCAATCTGGACGAGTTCGCCATGGGCTCCTCCAACATCACCTCCTTCTATGGCGCGGTGGAAAATCCCTGGAAGCGCCAGGGCGCGGAGGCCAAGCTGGTGCCGGGCGGCTCCTCGGGCGGGTCCGCGGCGGCGGTGGCCGCGCGCATCGCGCTGGCGGCGACGGGCACGGATACTGGCGGCTCCATCCGCCAGCCCGCCGCCTTTACCGGGCTGGCCGGCATCAAGCCGACCTATGGGCGCTGCTCGCGCTTCGGCGTGGTGGCCTTTGCCTCCTCGCTCGACCAGCCGGGGCCGATGGCGCGCAATGTGGAAGATAACGCGCTGCTGCTGAACGCCATGGCCGGGTTTGACCCGAAGGATTCCACCTCGGCCGAACGTGAAGTGCCGGATTTCACCGCCGCGCTGAACCGCGGCGTGAAGGGGCTGAAGATCGGCATTCCGGCCGAATACCGGCTGGAGGGCACCAACCCGGAAATCCTTGCCCTCTGGGATAAGGGGATTGAGTGGTTGAAGGCGCAGGGGGCGGAGATCGTCGAGATTTCCCTGCCCCACACCAAATACGGTCTGGCGGTGTATTATATCGTCGCCCCGGCGGAGGCTTCCTCCAACCTCGCCCGCTATGATGGCGTGCGCTACGGCAAGCGCGTGGATGGCGCGGATCTGATCGATCTCTATGAGCGCAGCCGCGCCGAAGGGTTCGGCGCCGAGGTGAAGCGGCGCATCATGATCGGCACCTATGTGCTGAGCCATGGCTATTACGACGCTTATTATCTGAAGGCGCAGAAGGTGCGGAACCTGATCCTGAAGGATTTCACCGACGCGTTTGCGAAGGTTGATGCCATCCTCACCCCCACCGCGCCCTCCGCCGCCTTTGGGCTGGGCGAGAAGATGGATGATCCGGTGACGATGTATCTCAACGACGTGTTCACCGTGCCGGCCTCGCTGGCCGGGGTGCCGGCGATGAGCGTGCCGGCCGGGCTCTCCGCCGACGGGTTGCCGCTGGGCTTGCAGGTGATCGGCAAGCATTTTGACGAGGAAACGGTGTTCGCGGTCTCGGCCGCCATCGAAAACGCGGCGGGCTTCTCGGCCCTGCCTGAAGTGCGAGCGAAATAATGGCCTATACGTTGGAAGGCAGCACCGGCGCCTGGGAGGTCGTGGTCGGCCTTGAAGTCCATGCCCAGGTGATTTCTCAGTCCAAGCTGTTCTCCGGAGCGTCCGCGACCTATGGCGGCGCGCCGAATGCGCATGTCTCCTTCATCGATGCCGGTTTCCCCGGCATGCTGCCGGTGATCAACCAGGAATGCGTGGCCCAGGCCGTGCGCACCGGGTTGGGGCTGAAGGCGCGGATCAATCTGTTCTCGCGCTTCGACCGCAAGAATTATTTCTACGCGGATCTGCCGCAGGGCTATCAGATCAGCCAGTTCGAGCACCCGATTGTCGGCACCGGCAATGTCGAGATCGAGCTGCAGGATGGCACGATCAAGCATATCGGCATCACCAGGCTGCATCTGGAGCAGGATGCGGGCAAGTCCATGCATGACCAGCATCCGAGCAAATCCGTGGTGGATTTGAACCGGGCGGGTGTGGGGCTGATGGAGATCGTCTCCGAGCCGGATATCCGTTCGCCGGAGGAGGCCGGGGCTTACTTGCGCAAGATCCGCCAGATCGTGCGCTATCTCGGCACCTGCGACGGCAATATGGAAGAAGGCTCGATGCGGGCGGACGTGAATGTCTCCGTGCGCAAGCCCGGCGAGGCATTCCGCACACGCTGCGAGATCAAGAACGTCAACTCCGTGCGCTTTGTGATGCATGCGGTGGAGGCGGAGGCGCTGCGCCAGATCGAGGTCTGGGAGAGCGGCGGCGAGGTGGTGCAGGAAACCCGGCTCTACGACCCCGCCAAGGGCGAGACGCGCTCGATGCGCTCCAAGGAAGATGCGCATGATTACCGCTATTTCCCCGAGCCGGACCTGCTGCCGCTGGTGCTGGAGCAGGCTTGGGTGGACGAGCTGAAGGCGGCCCTGCCGGAGCTGCCGGATGAGAAGCGCGCGCGTTTCTGCGCGGAATATGGCATTCCCTTCTACGATGCGGGCGTGCTGGTGGCCGACCAGGCGACGGCGGATTTCTACGAAACCGTGGCCAAGGGACGCGACGGCAAGCTCGCCGCCAACTGGATCTCCGGCGATTTCTTTGCGGCGATGAACCGCACCGGCAAGAGCATCGAGAACCCGCCGGTTTCCGCCGCCGATCTCGGCGCGCTGCTGGATCTGATCACCGACAAGACCATCAATGGCCGCATCGCCAAGGATGTGTTCGAGGAGATGGTGGAAACCGGCAAGGCGCCGGGCGCCATCGTCGAGGAGAAGGGGCTGCGCCAGGTGACCGATACCGGCGCCATCGACGCGGCGGTGACCAAGGTGCTGGCCGAGAACCAGGACAAGGTGGCGGAGTACAAATCCGGCAAGGACAAGCTCTTCGGCTTCTTCGTCGGCCAGGTGATGAAGGCGATGCAGGGCAAGGGCAACCCGGCCCTGGTGAATGAGGCGGTGAAGAAGCAGCTCGGCTGATTTCTTCATGCCTGCCGCGCGGTTTTGCGCGGGCTGTGCTTGATACGGATCAAACCCCGCCCTCTGGGCGGGGTTTATGCGTTGCGGCCATGATGCAAGATCTGCCGCTAACGGACGCCTATCAATTCATCGAGCCCGGCCCGGTGGTGCTGCTGACCACACAGATGCCGGGGCGAAAGCCGAATGTGATGGCGATGTCCTGGCATATGGTGCTGGGATTTGAGCCGGCATTGATCGGCTGCGTGGTGGCGCGGGCCAATCACAGCTACGCGGCGTTGCTGACCCAGGGCGAGGCGGTGATCGCGGTGCCGCCGGCCGGGCTGGCGCGGATCGTCACCGGGGTTGGGAATTGCACCGGGGACGATACGGATAAATTCGGCAATTTCGACCTCACCCCCCTGCCCGCTTCGCGGATTGCGGCGCCGTTGATTGGCGAGGCGATCGTCAATCTGGAATGCCGGCTGCGTGACCGGACGATGGTGAAGGCCTATGACATGTTCGTGCTGGAATGTGTGAAAGGCTGGGTGAACCCGGCCTTACGGGAGGCGCCGATGCTGCATCACCATGGGTATGGCGCGTTCAGCGTGGATGGCGAACGCATCACGCTGAAATCGAGAATGAAATAGGGAGCAAAAGTTTTTTGGTGCCGCTTTTTTTCAAAAAAAGCGGCGAAGAGGCCGGGGCGTGTGCAACGACATCGCCAAAACCCCAGAGTTTTTGCAGCCCTTTTTGAAAAAAGGGCTGCACCCCAAAAACTTTTATAAATTCAGATTCGGAATCAGCCCGCTGGCCTCGGCCATGGCCCGGCTCTCGGCAATCGAAGCACTCACCATCAGCGCCGCCGCCAGCGCGTGCTTGCCGGCCAGCCCGTCCACCACCACCGGCGCGCCATCCAGGCAGGCGGCGAAAAACGCCTCATGTTCGGCGGAGAGCGCGTCATGATCCTGCCAGCCGGCCTGCTCGATGCCGAATTCCGGAAAGCCCGGCACCTTGGTGCCGATGCCCCGGCCCACCAAAGTGAGTTTGCGGGCGGAGAAATCCACGGTCAGATAGCCGGTCTGGGAGAAGATGCGCATCTTGCGCTCGGTCTTCAGCGAAATGCGGCTGGCGGTGATCGTCGCCACCGCCCCCGAGGCGAAGCGGATGCGGGCATTGGCGATGTCGTCGAAAGTGCTGGCCACCGGCGCGCCCACCGCGTCCACGCTCACCACCTCCGAGTCGGCCAAGGTCAGGATCAGATCGAGATCATGGATCATCAGATCCAGGATCACCGAGACATCCGTGCCGCGCGGCTTGAAGGGGGCGATGCGCACCGCCTCGATATAAAGCGGCCGGCCCATGCGCGAGGAGAGCGCCCCATGCGCCGCGGAGAAGCGCTCCAGATGCCCGACCTGGAGTACCTTTCCCGCCTGCGCGGCCAAAGCGATCAGCTCATCCGCCTGCGCCAGGGTCGCGGCGATGGGTTTTTCCACCAGCACATGCTTGCCCGCGCGCAAGGCCCGGGCGGCGTGCTCGTAATGATACTCGGCCGGGGCGGCGATGATCACCGCATCCGCCTCGGCCAGAATCTCCTCGACCGATTTCACCGGGCAGCCCGCTTCCCAGGCCACCTCCTTGGCGCGGGCGGGGTTGGGATCCGCCAGCCCGACGAGCCGGGCGCGCATCGCGCCCGCCAGTTTCAAAGCATGGTAGCGGCCAAAATGACCCGCCCCGATCAAGCCCACCTGCAATCGCTCGCTCATATCTTAAGCGCTCTATTCCGCTCCGGGGTTGCGCGCAACGCTCTGCCCCGCCATACGGCAAGCGGTTTGGCATTTTTCGGAGCCCGTGTTGCTTTATTTCAGCCGTGCGAAGACGATCGGTATCCTGCTTGTCGTCGCCCTCGGGGTGTTGCTCAGCCTGCCCAATCTCTGGGCGCGGCCGGGCTTTCTGCCCGCTTTCCTGCCCTGGAACCAGGTGCATCTCGGGCTCGATCTGAAGGGCGGCTCCTATCTGCTGCTGCAGCTGGATACGGATGCGATCCAGAAACAGGATCTCGGCCAGCTGGTCGGCGAGGCCCGGCAGACGCTGGTGAAGGATAATCTCGGCTATAAGGATCTGCACGCGGACGCGGCCAGCCATCAGGTGCTGCTGACCCCGCTGGCGGGCCAAGGGCCGCAGGCGCTGAAGGCGCTGCAAGGGCTGATCACCTATCTGCCGAATTCGCCGACGCCGAGCCTGGCCGTGGCGCAGCAGCCGGATGGCAGCATCGCCCTCTCCGTCCCCGCCCAGGCGCAGAAAGCCCGCGACACCCAGGCGGTGCAGCAGGCGATCACCATCATCCAGCGCCGCATCGACGGCTCGGGCGTGCTCAACCCGCAGATCCAGCGCCAGGGGGACAGCCAGATCGTCGTGCAGCTGCCCGGCATCTCGGACCCGGAGCGGGTGAAGACGCTGATCGGCACCACCGCGCATATGACCTTCCAGATGGTCGATGCCAATGCCACGCCGGGCCAGCCCGCCCCGCTGGGGGATGAGTGGCTGCCAATGTCCGATAATCCGCAGCAGAAGCTGGCGGTGCTCAGCAATGTCGCCGTCGATGGCGCGGATCTGCAGAACGCCCAGGCCAGCACCGATCCGCAGACCGGGCAATGGGTGGTGAATTTCACCCTGAACGCCGTCGGCGCGCGGGAATTCGCGGATACCACCACCGCCAATGTCGGCAAATTGTTCGCCATCGTGCTGGACGGCAAGATCATCGAGGCGCCGGTCATCCGCGAGCCGATCACCGGTGGCTCGGGTCAGATTTCCGGCAATTTCACCGCCCAGTCCGCCACCGATCTGGCGCTGCTGCTGCGTGCCGGCGCGCTGCCGGCGCCGCTGAACATCGTCGAAGAGCAGAGCGTGGGGCCGGAGCTGGGCGCGGATGCGATCCGCGCCGGGGCGATCTCGCTTGGCGTCGGCTTCCTGCTGGTGCTGTTCTTCATGGCGCTGTTCTATGGGCTGTTCGGCTGGTTCGCGAATATCGCCCTGGTGGTGAATCTGGTGCTGATGCTGGCCATCCTCTCGGTGATGGGCGCCACCCTCACCTTGCCCGGCATGGCCGGTATTCTGCTCACCCTGGGCATGGCGGTGGATGCCAACATCCTGATCAATGAGCGCGTGCGCGAGGAGGTGAAGGCCGGGCGCAAGCCGCTGGCGGCGCTGGAGGCGGGCTATAAGCGCGCTTACGGCACCATCATCGATTCCAACGTCACCACGCTGCTGGCGCACGTGACCCTGTTCATCTTCGGCTCGCCGCCGGTGCGCGGCTTCGCCGTGACCATCTGTGCCGGCATCATCACCACCATGTTCACCGCCACGGTTGTGGTGCGGCTGATTACCTCGCGCTGGTACGCCGCCCGCCGTCCGGCCGCCTTGCCCGTCTAGGAGCGCCACCATGTTCACCAAACCGGCTTTCCGCTTCGTCCCGGACGGGACCAAGATCCGCTTCATGAATGGCCGCTTCGCCGGGCTGATCACCTCGGCGGTGCTCTCTCTGGCCTCGGTCGTGCTGTTCTTCCATCCGGGCCTGAATATGGGGCTGGATTTCAAGGGCGGCGTGGTGCTGCAGGTGCAGACCCCGCAAAAGGCGGATTTCGCGGCGCTGCGCGGCGCCCTCGCCGGGGCCGGGCTCAGCGACGCGGCACTGCAATCGGTCGGCAATCAGGGCGATCAGGTGCTGATCAGCCTGGAGAGCCGCGCCAATGCCAGCGCCACCCAGACCGCCATCGGCGAGGTGCAGCAGGCTTTGGACAAGGCCGCCCCCGGCTCGAAAATCCAATCCACCCAGGCGGTCGGCGCCTCGGTGTCGGACCAGCTTTTCACCCAGGGGCTGGAGGCGCTGGGGCTCTCCTTCGTGATGATCCTGGTCTATATCTGGTTCCGCTTTGAATGGCAGTTCGCCGTCGGCGCCGTGGTCACGCTGATCCTGGATACCACCAAGACCATCGGCTTCATGGTCATCACCCGCATCCCGTTCGACCTCGTCACCATCGCCGCCATCCTGACCATCATCGGCTACTCCACCAACGACAAGGTGGTGGTCTATGACCGGATGCGCGAGAATCTGCGCAAATATAAAACCATGGGGCTGCGGGACCTGATCGATCTCTCGATCAACGAGACGCTGAACCGGACGCTGGGCACCTCCGGCACCGTGTTCCTCGCCGCCCTGCCGCTGGCTTTGTTCGGTGGCGCCGCACTGTCCGGCTTTGCCTGGATCATGCTGTTCGGCATCGTGGTCGGCACCTCGTCCTCGATCTTCATCGCCGCGCCCATCCTGCTCTTCCTCGGTGAGCACCGGCTGCGCCGCTCCGCGACTCCGGTGAAAAAGCCATCCGATTGAAAAAAGAGTGAAATTTCCCTCGCACGGGGGATTTAAGTCTGTTAGAACCGCCGAGTGTTATTTTTGAACAACTCTCGGTAATTTAGACATGCCCCCGAAGGCGGCCGGCATTGCCCTCGCCGACACGTTGCGTCTGCGCTACCAGCCCATTTTCCGCTTGCGCGATGGGGCGGTTTGCCATGCCGAAGTTCTCGCCCGCAGCCAGACGGCGGATGGCCAGCTGCTGGGGCCGCAGGCGATTGTGGATGTGATGTCCTGCCCGGAAGCGGCATTGCACCTCACCCTTGCGATCATGGACCGGGCGCTGTGCGAATATGTCGAACATGGGCTGCACCGGCGAGGTCTGGAGCTGGCCTTCAACCTGCCGCTGAATGTTCTGGTGTTTCCCGGCCTGATCGAGCGGATCCGCGCGGTGCAGGCGCAATATGGTCTGGCTGCCACGGTGCTGCGGTTTGAATTGACCGAGACGCAGCCGGTGCGCGACCCGCCCGCCGCCCTGGCCAGCATCGCGGGCTTGCGCGCGCATGGCTATCTGCTGGCGCTCGACGATGCGGTGCCCGGCATGGCCTGCCTGGATGCGCTGCTCGGCGCGCCGCTCAGCGCGATCAAGCTCGACCGCTCCGTGGTCACCGATGAGGGCGCCGACGCCACCATGTTCATCCGCGCGATGACCGGCAGCGCCAGGCGCCACGGCCAGGAGGTCGTCGCCGAAGGGATCGAGACGGCGGCCCAGATGCGGCGCATGCAGGCGCTGGGTGTCTCGCACGGGCAGGGCTATTTCTTCGCCTGCCCGCTGACCGCCTTGGCCCTCGCGGAGATGCTGAGCGCGGCCGAAGGCTGAGACTTACGCCGCGGCGAGGGCGAAGCGGCGTTTGGAATCCTCCGCCATCCGCTCGATGCGCTGGCGCCAGGCGGGGCTGTTGGCGGCTTTTTCCAGCATCAGCAGATTATCCGCATGCAAGGCGGGTGCTGGCGCCAGCTCATGCACCAGCCCCTCCTTGGAGAGCTTCAGCAGATGCGCCAGCACGTTGCGCTGCGCCGCCGCCTTCAGAAACGGGTCGGCCTTGGCGTAGAGATCCGCCGCCAGCGCCGCCACACTCCAATCCTGCCGCCGCAACGCCTCCAGAATGCTGCGCTCGCGCCGTTGCCGATGGCCGAGCAGCTCCGCCGTCAGCCCGCGCGGCGCGCGCAGCAGCGGGCCATGGCCGGGCAGGAAGAGATCATCATCGCGCGCCAGCAGCCGCTCCAGACCGCGATAATAATCCGCCATGTCCCCATCCGGCGGGCTGACGATGGAGGAGGACCAGGACATCACATGATCGCCGCTGAACAGGATTTTCTCACCCCCCTGCCCGCGCCAGGCGAAGCAGAGATGGTCGGCGGCGTGGCCGGGCGTGTGCAGGGCGGTGAAGCCTTGCAACACATCGCCGTCCCGCAGCGGCAGATCGGGTTTGAGCGCCGCGCGCATCGGCTGGTGGAAGGCCGCCACCTTGGCGCCGGTCCGCGCGGCCAAGGCCGGCAGGCCGGCATAATGGTCGGCATGGGTATGGGTCAGCAGGATCAGCCCGAGCTTGCGCGTGCCGATGGCGGTGAGGAGATCGCCGATATGCGCCGCATCGTCCGGCCCTGGATCGATCACCACCAGCCCGTCGGGCGTTTCCACCAGATAGGAGTTGGTGCCGTGATAGGTCATGATGCCGGGATTATCGGCGACGATCCGGCTGATCCCGGGGAGGACATCGAGCACCGCATGACGTTGCGGCACGGCTTCAGACAAAAAACCCATGCCCGCATCATGCTATGCGGGGGGATGATGGGCAAATGTCCCGGGCTTATGGGGCGGTTCAGCCGAAATTATAGGCCAGCCACAAAACGCCCAGCACCGCCGCGACGCAGACCACGCCCAGCACCACCGGCAGCACCGCGCCATGCGCCGGGGCGCGGCTGAGCCCGTGCGGGAGATGCCCGCCGGGGCCCTGGGAACCGTGAGAATAATCTTTTATATTCATTGCCTTGACCCTCCATCTTGCGATGGCACGCGATATTCACAGACCGCTTTTTCGGACAGAGACTGACGCCGCCCGGCAATTGCGCCGGACTCATCCTCGAACCTGACGATACGCCCCAGATCCTTTAAAATGCAATAAAAACCGTGCGGGTCATGGTTGCGGCGCGCGCCGGGCTTGGCCATCGTGGGGATGCTGAATGAGGGGGATATTCATGGCCGGACGGCATCTCTGTTTCGCCATCTGTCTCGGGGTGCTGGCGGGTCCGGCTTTGGCGCAGAGCAGCGGCATCGTCGGGGCGGATCGCGACCCGTCCTGCCAGGCGGTGGGGGGCATTGGCTCCTATACGGATTGCCGGCGCAATGGCGTGCAGATCGACCCCAGCTCCGGCCTGGCGCTGAATGCGCAGGACCAGTGCAATTCCGTCGGCGGGGTGAATGATGGCCAGGGCTGCTACCGCGACAATGTGCAGGTGAACCCGCTGACCGGCATGAAGGCCCAGCCAAGCGATCCGGGCTATATCCCGCAAGGCGGACAGGGCCTGCCCGGCCTGCCGGGCGAAGGCAGCAATTAGCGGCCGGGTGTACTTGCGGGCTCAGCTGGGCCATCTATTTCCGCATGGCCATGCCGCAAGACCCTGACGCCCCCCTGCGCACAGCGCTTCGTCGCCACAAAATTTTCGCCTCATCGCTGCTGCTGCTGATGGCCGCCCTGGCCCTTGGCAGCTACTGGCTCCCCGCCTCCAGCTGGACCGAGCTGCTGCGCGACGCCGCCAAGGCCGGGTTCATCGGCGGGGTGGCGGACTGGTTCGCCGTCACCGCTTTGTTTCGCCATCCTCTGGGGCTGCCGATCCCGCATACCGCGATTCTGCCGGCGCAGAAGCAGCGCCTGGGCGATGCGCTGGGGCGGTTCGTCGCCAACCATGTGTTCACCGAGTCCGATATGCGCCGGTTGCTGGCGGAGCTGGACGGCGCCGCCATCCTGCGCCGCTTCCTGGCCGACCCGGCCGCTTCACGGCCATTGGCCGAGGCGCTGGCCGGGATGCTGCCCAAGCTGCTGGCGAGCATCGAGGATGGGCGGGCCCGGCGCCTGCTCAACCGGCTGCTGCCCAAGCTGGTCGGCGGGCGCGCCGCCGGGGTGGTGGTGGCGCGCGCCCTCGCCGGGCTGGTGGAAGGCGGCAAGCATCAGGAGATGTTCAGCTTTATCCTGGCCCAGGTGAAGGAGATGCTGGCGGCGCGGGAGGAAAATCTGCGCGAGGCGATCAAGGAGCGCGTCGCCGAGCATGGCGGCAAATTTGTCGGCTGGGCGGTGGGGGCAGGCATCGCCAAGCGCGTGCTCTCGGCGGTGAATAGCGAGCTGGACAAGATCAGCCCTGACAGCTCCGAGATCCGCGATGCCTTCGATGAATGGGTACGCGCCGAAATCGCCAAGCTGGAGACAGACCCGGCCCGCGCCGCCGAGCTTGGCCAGGCGCTGCGCGCGGTGATGACGCATGAGACCGTGCAGGCTTGGGTCTGGGATGTCTGGGCCAGGATGCGCCGGGCGCTGGAGCTGGATGCCGCCAACCCGCATGGGCGCTCGGTGGCGGTGATCGAGGCGGCTCTGGTCAATCTGGCCGAGGTGCTGGGGCACGACGAGGCGACCCAGGCGCGGCTGAACGAGGCGCTGCGCGGCGGCGTGCTGCGGCTATTGCCGAGCGCCCAGGCGGAAGGGGCGAAATTCATCGGCCATGTCGTCGGTGCCTGGGATGCGAAGACCATCACCGAGAAGCTGGAGCTGCGGGTGGGCAAGGATCTGCAATATATCCGGGTGAACGGCACGCTGGTCGGGTTTGTGCTGGGGGCGGCACTGAGCCTGCTGGCGCGGCTGGCCCCGGCGCATCCGTGAACGAAGTATAAAGCTTTACAACATAGGTAAAAATTTTTGGCGGGGAAAAGGCTGGGGGGGCAACGCGGTTGCCACCACCCCAGAGGTTTTTGCCGCTTTTTGAAAAAAGCGGCGCCAAAAACTTTTATGAGTTTAGGATCCTTACCGGGATCGACTTGGCCGCGGGCGTGCCGGAAATTTCGTCGTGATGCCCGATCGGCAGCAGCGGGTTCAGCTCCGGGTAGTAGCCGGCCAGGCTGCCGCGCGGCATCTGGTAGGGATAGACGGTCAGCCCCATCACCCGGCGCTCGACCCCGTCATCCGCGATCGTCTCCAGCCCCACCTTGGCCTGCGCCGCGATGCCGTGATCGCGCATATCCGCCTCATTCATGAACAGCACCATCCGCCCGTCATAGACGCCGCGATACCGGTCCGAATTGGAATAGATGGTGGTGTTGTACTGGTCGTGCGAGCGCACGGTGGAAAGGCGGAACATCTCCGCCCCGCCGATCGGCTTATCCTCATCCAGCCCTTCGATGATCAGGAAATTCGCCTTGCCGGTGTCGGTCTTCCACTGCCGGGAACGCGGCGGGTTGTTGAGATGGAAGCCGCCCGGCGCCTTGATCCGCTGATTGAACCCGGCGAACAAATCCGGATACACATCCGCGATGCGGTCGCGGATGAGATTATAATCCGCGATATATTCGGCCCAGGGCACCACGCTGTTGGGCAGCGTCGCCATCGCCATGCGGCAGACGATCTCGATCTCCGAGCGCAGATCGGCACTTGCCGGCTCCAGCACCCCGCGCGAGGCGGTGACGTTGGACATCGCATCCTCGATGGTGACGAATTGCGGGCCGCTGGCCTGGTTGTCGATCTCGGAGCGGGCGATGACGGGCAGGATCAAGGCCTGCTTGCCATGCACCAGATGGCCGCGATTGAGCTTGGTGGCGATGCCGACGGTGAGGTTGAGCCGGCGCATCGCCTCATAGGCGGCAACGGTGTCCGGGATGGCGTGGATGAAATTCCCGCCCATGCCGATGAATACCTTGGCGCTGCCCTCGATCATCGCCTTCACGCTCTCGACCACATGATGACCATGCTCACGCGGCGGGGCGAAGCCGAAGACCTCCTGCAACTTGTCCAGATAGGCTGCGGTCGGCTTCTCATCGATGCCGACGGTGCGGTCCCCCTGCACGTTGGAATGGCCGCGCACCGGGCAGATGCCGGCCCCGGGCTTGCCGAAATTCCCGCGCAGCATCAACAGATTGGCGATCTGCTGGATCACCCGCGCGCCCTGCTGGTGCTGGGTGACGCCCATGCCGAAACAGATGATGGTGGCGTTGGAGGCGATATAGATATCCGCGCAACGCCGAAGCTGCGCTTCCTCGATGCCGGAGACCGCGACGATATCCGCCCAGCTGGTGGCGAGGATATCCGCCTTCAGCGCCTCGAAGCCATGGGTGTGGTCGCGGATGAAATCCTCATCCAGCACCTTTTCTCCGGCCGCATCGCGCTCGAACAGCACCTTCATGATGCCCTTGAGCAGCGCCACGTCGCCGCCGATCTTGATATGCACGAATTCGCTGGAAATCGGGGTGGACTGGAAGGTGGCCATCTCCACCATGTCCTGCGGCTCGGTGAAGCGGATCAGGGCGCGCTCGGGCATCGGGTTCACCGCCACGATCGGCACGTTGCGCTTCCTGGCATGCACCAGCTCGGTCATCATGCGCGGGCTGTTGGTGCCGGTATTCTGGCCGATGATGAAAATCGCCTCGGCCTTGGCGAAATCGCCGATCACCACCGTGCCCTTGCCGATGCCGATCGACATTGGCAGGCCGCGGCTGGTCGGCTCGTGGCACATATTCGAGCAATCGGGGAAATTATTGGTGCCGAATTCGCGCACGAACACGGAATAGAGGAAGGCGGCCTCGTTGGAGGTGCGGCCGGAGGTGTAGAATTCCGCCTCGTCGGGGCTGGAGAGGGCGTTCAGCTCGCTGGCGATCAGCTTATAGGCATCGTCCCAGGAAACCGGCACGTAATGGTCGGTGGCGGCATCGTAGCGCATCGGCTCGGTCAGGCGGCCTTGCTCCTCCAGCCAGTGATCGGACTGCGCCATCAGCTCGGTGACGCTGTACTGGGCGAAGAATTCACGGGTGACGCGCTTGCGGGTGGCTTCAACGGCCAGTGCCTTGGCGCCGTTCTCGCAGAATTCCAGCTTCTTCTCGCGGTCCGGATTCGGCCAGGCGCAGCTTGGGCATTTGAAGCCGTCCGGATGGTTCATCTTCAGCAGCGCCTGGCTGCCTTTCACCACCACGCTCTGTTCCAGCAGCACCTTGGCGGTGGCTTTCGCCGCCCCCCAGCCACCGGCCGGCGCCTTATAGGTTTCAAAGCGCAGCTTTTCCGACATGATCACCACTCCCCAGCGGATTGTTCGTGACGCTAGATGAGTGTCCTTGCCCCCCGCGACAAGTTGCAATGCAGCAACACCGCTCCGCTTATTGCTCAGCCCTGGGGCGGTCTGGCCTCGTGCGCGTCCAGCCAGGTGATGGCGCGCTCCGCCAAGGCGTGGAAGGCGATGCCGATGAGCCCGCCCAGCAGCACCTCGCTGCCCCGCCAGATGCCGGTCTGTAGAATCGTATCGCCGGGATCGACGGTGAGCAGCACGATCGGCGCCGTCCACATCGACACCCGCAAATTCGGCCAGAGCCGCACCAGCACGGCGCAGAAACACACGGCCCCGGCCAGCTGCAACGGGACCGGCGCGCCAAAGGCGACCAGCGCGCCGCCGATAATCACCGCCGAGACGACGCCAACGAGCGTGCCGGTGAGCCGCCAGAGCGCGGCGCGGCTGGTATCGTTGAGTTTTTCCTGGGAGACGATGATGCCGCTCATCGTCGCCCAGACCGGGTGCGGCAGCCCGACTCCACGGGCCGCCAGATAAGCCAGCGCGGCAGCAGCTGAGCAGCGCAGGACGAAGGCTATATGCCGGTAGATCTCATCGCGTGTCATTCATCGCCCCGGCGCCTGGTTTCAGCCCAGGTGAGCTTCCAGGAACCACGGCGCCTTGTCCAGACGAGGGGAACAGGCGGCAGCGATCGAGGTTTTTGCGGCAATCCGACGGATGATTTGCGATTTTGGCGCCGCTCTTTTGCGGTCGGTTTTGACGCGGGCTGGAGCGCGGTGCGGGCCGATGAAAGAGGGGTTGGGAAGCCTGGTGCGGGTGGTCGGAATCGAACCGACACTCCATTGCTGGAACCGGATTTTGAGTCCGGCGCGTCTACCAGTTCCACCACACCCGCCTGGCTGCGTCTTCTGTAAGTGAGGCCCGCGGCGAAATCAACTGGCGCGGCCGCCCTGCCGCCGCGAAGCGGCTGTTTTTTAAGCTGAACAAGCGCTTACAGGGCGTTGAGGAGAAAGCTGTCATTTATTTGCCAAGGGCACTTGCCAGCCTCCGGGGCGTTGTTTATAGAGCCGCCCACCGGTCCCGAATAGCTCAGTTGGTAGAGCAAGCGACTGTTAATCGCTCGGTCGTAGGTTCGAGTCCTACTTCGGGAGCCAGCCGGCTTTTCACCCCACATCAAGGCACATCAAAAACGGCAGAAACCAGCCATTTTTGACATCATGCGCCATCATCGCACATCATCCAGCCTCAGGCATGACCGTAGAACGCCCGTATAAAACGCGGCGATTTTATACGGGCGAGAGAGGCGGGAATGGCGTTAACCGACGCACAAATTAAGGCTGCGTTGCCTGGGGGCAGGCTGTCAGATGGGGGCGGATTGGTGCTGGAGGTGTCGCCCAAAGGGGTGAAGTCCTGGCGCGTCCGGGTATATCGGAACAGCAAGGAGAGGATCGTCACGCTCGGACGATACCCCGAAATGGGGCTGAAGGCGGCGCGGGCTGCTGCCGCCCATGAGCGCGGCAAAGCGCCGGCCGATGATTCGGAGACGTTCATCGCGGTTGCCCGACTATGGCACAAGCGCAACCTGCCCCGATGGAAGGAAAAGCACGCCGCATCGGTGATGAAGACGCTTGAGCGTCACGCTTTCCCCGCATTTGGCGACAAGATGGTCAATGCGATCCGCGCGCCCGTGGTCATGAAGCTTCTTCTCGACATTGAAGCCGAGGGGAAACACGATCATGCCCATGACGTTCGGGGCTGGATCAACGGCGTCTTTGAGTTTGCGGTCGCGGCCGGCTTGGCCGAGGTAAACCCCGCCGCGTCCATGTCGAAGGTGATGCAGCCCATCCCGAAGCGCAAGCACCACCCCGCCATCACCTCTCTGGACAAAGCGCGGGAAATGCTGAGAGCGGTGGAAAGCGTCCCTGCCCGGCCCGTTCTACGCTTGGCGGCCAGGATTTCCATGCTCTGCGCCCTCCGCCCCGGCGAAATCCGCCACGGGCGCTGGCAGGATCTAGACGGCCTGGATGGCGATGAGCCCGGCTGGTTTATCCCCCACGACCTGATGAAGCACAAAAAGGCAGAAGAGACCGACCGGAGCCATTATGTGGCGCTGCCTGTCCAGGCGGTTGCAGCTTTCCAGGTGCTCAAAAGGCTTACGGGATCATGCCCGTATATGTTCGCCCATCCGTACAATCCAGCGCTGCCCATGAGCGAAAACGCGGTGAACGACCTTCTGGAGCGCGCCGGCTATAAAGGCATCCAGACCGCGCACGGCTTCCGCTCGACATTCAGCACGATCATGAATGAGGCTTTTCCGGCCGACAATCGCATCATTGAGACGATGCTGGCGCACAAGGTGAAGGGCGACGTTGAGGGCGCGTATAATCAGGCGCAATATATCAGGCGGCGCCGCGAGCTGGCCCAGGCTTGGGCCGATATGCTGCTGGATGGCTTCCCAGAGCCGGAAAAGTTGAACGATCTGCCGCGCCGGGCGCCGAATAGGAAGGCGCGGGAGTAGTGGGCAGAATCACCCTTTGTTCTTGCCCGCGCCCGGCCTCACCCCATCACCCACACCACAGTCGGCCGGGCATACCAAGGCCACCACGCCAGGATCGGGACCCAGGCGGGCGGCTGGTAGGATATAGGCAGCACAAGAGGCACTTCATCACCGCTGCCTTAGCCACGGGTGAGAGATCGTAATCGTGGCGCTTCCGTTGGCGGTGAACGTCGGCGACAGCACATAAGCAGGTGCGTAGGCAGTGCCGTTATCGGAGTATGCGCATTGGGTGTAAACCGAACTTCCTGCTGGCGAATTTAGATCGCACGGGGTTTGATACGTCACCGAATAAGCCCCGGTCGGGCCGTTCGTATTGACGTTGGCGAAATTTACAAAATCATTGGTGTTTACAGTAAGAGCTGAGCCGCCCCAAATCTGCAATGCAAGCGACGCACCGAGGAAATTCGTTGCACCGCTTGCAACGCTTGCTGTGCCGCCGGCTTGATACGATTGCCCCGCAACCGCGTTGTTGGCTGCATTCTGGATTACTGTGATTGTGGGGTTTGCCCCCGCGTTATTCGTGATCGACAGCTGCCAGTCAGAGCCCGTGCCGCTCGGGTCAGACACAAATGCCGAGGCAACAGAAACGCCAGACGGGGCTTTGATCGTCCACCCGCTCGGAATTGTGCCGCTGCTCAGCGTGCCACCGCCACTAATCGAGCCTCCGGTTTGGGTCGAAAAGCTTGAATTGGTCAGCAGATTGTCCGCATCACCTGCGCTTTGTGGGCTATATGCCGGGACAAGAGGAGACAACGCGGCATCGAAAACCTTACCTTCGAGCCACCCGCCAAGCATGTTCGGATGCGTGCCATCTTGAGTCGAGTTAGGAATTAAATTGATCGTGGTCGCGGTCGTCGTTGCAAAATCCCAAATCGCGCTGGGGAAATCCGGGCAGATAGCATTTCCAGCCTCGCAAAATTCGCGCACGAGCTGATTATAACGGACGATCTGCGAGACTTTCGCGCCGCTCAGATTGTTCTGCCCTGCTTCCAGTGGAATGACCGGAATTTGGCCGTTGGCGATCAGCTGCTGAGCAGCCTGTAAAATACCGGGACAGGCCTCGGCTCCAGCCACTGTGCAATCCCAAATCTGATCGCCAGTGTAAGTGCTAGAATCGTTCAGCTCCCCGTAAATCACCACAAAACGCGCATGAGAATTCAGAGCACCCTGAAGCCCTTCGCCAAAATTGGCTCCGATGCCAGTAGGGCCCGCTGTGCTGGAAAGGTACTGGCGGGTGGTCGCGCCGCTGATCGCGTCGTCATAGATGATGTTGTATTTGTGGCCGTCGAGGTAGTTGGCCCAATTTACAAATCCCCAGGCGGTCATGCCGTAATCGACTTGCTGCGCCAGGCGAGAGTCACCAACCAGAGCGAGCGTATTCTGCGCGCGGTTGACGACGACAGACACCGGCCCCAACGCACCGCCGCCCAGCGCGGTCTGGGCTTGTGCAACGAGAGGCGAGAGCGCGAGGAAAATGGCAAGGAGAATGCGGATCATTTCGCTGCTCCGATATAGGCCACACTGGCAGCGGATGTGCTGGACACCCATACCGTCTGCTGATCGTAGCAATTCCAGGAAATAGGCAGGCCCGGGCCGATTTCAGCCACCGCTGTTGCCGTGCTGCCGGAAGTGGGCTGCGTGGCGCCAACCGCGATATAAATCGGGGCAGTTCCTACGTCCTCGATATAGCACCCTCCACGCCCCGCGCTTCCGGCCAGCGCCTCAGTCCAAGTCCCCGCCGTTGCGGACGTGGTGCCGTTGATCGCGGTGCTGGTGGCGGGCAGCGTGGGGGAAACGGCCAGGCCACCGCCGGAATACGGGATGCCGGTCCATTTGTTCAGGCTGGAGTTCCAACCGAACATGCCGGAGTAATTCGTCGAGAGGGTCGACGGCTGCGCCAGCGCGAGGCCGGGCAGCAGCAGAAGCACGAGGAAAGCGACGATTTTCATGGTGTGGTTCCTTCGGCCACGGCCTGGCCAAGCTTGAGAATTCGGAGCGCCCAGCCCCGGCCATAGGTGCCCCAGGTGGACAGGCCGGAGAGATAGACGAGGCGGAATGAGAGCGCGGCGGTGGCGAGCGCCACGGGATCAGCGGCGAGCACGGCGGCCAGCGTCACCGGCCCGAAATCGCCGTCCTGCACAACCCCGGCGGCGACCTGGAGCAGCTTTATCGCCCGGTCGGCCCCGCTGTTCACGGCGGCGTCGAACGCCACCCGGGCCACGGGCAAAGGCAGGCTGTCACCGCGCACCTTGGGCCAATAATCCCGGCGATAGATCGCCTCGGCGTCGGCCTCGGTCAGGTTCTCGATGTCGATCGTCGGATAGGCTGCGGCGCTGATCCCGAACTTCGTGCCCAGCAGCGCGCCGACGCCGATCTTGCCCCCGGTCCAGTTGCCGGGGTCGGCCGGAGACTTGGTAAAGCCACCTTCCGCGCCCACGGTCCAGAGGAAGCAGGTTGTGAAATTGTCCATCACGCCTCGCGGTGGCCCGGCTTGCGCCGGGCCGATGGGGTTACAGGCCCTTGAAGAACGCCTCGATGGCGGCCAACATGGAGGACAGAGCCGACACGTGTGCGGCGGCGACCGGGCTGGCCTGCACAACCGGGGTCTGCGCCAGCGCGGCAACGCCGGCCGCCACATCGGACAGCGCGGTGTGGTGCGGCGCATTCGCCTCGACGGCGTTGGCCACGGTCTCGGCGGCGGTAAGCGCGCTTTCGGCGGTGGCCACATCGGCGGCAGCGCCCGGCACAACGCCGGAGGCAACGGCGCCGACAACCGGCGCGACCGCGTTGACGATGTTCTCGACGTTCTGGGTGGTGGTCTCGATGGTCATGGTTGGTCCTTTTGCAAAAGGGGCGCGTTGGGTTTCTCACCGCGCCAGTCGCCCCGAGCGGCGCGGTAAAGGGGGATGAGGGCGCAAATCGCCGCGGCGAAATCGCCCAAGGGGAACGGATGGCCGAAGGCGACCATGAAGGCGCCAACGGCGAGGATGATGGCGGCACCGACGAAGACGAGATTTGCCTCGTCCGGAACACCGTTTTCGTCGGAGAGCATGCGGGCGATGAATGTCATGGCTCGGCGTCCCCATCGATTTTTGCGTGCAACGCATCATGCTTGTCGTGGAGATCGTCGGTTTTACGATGAAGGTCATCCATGCGTTTTTGCTGGACTATTTGACTCACCATGATCACCGGCAACAAAACAAGCTGAATAAAATTCTGTGAAGTCCACGCGGTTAGTGGAAGAAGGCTGTGTTGCGAAAGGCTATCGCGGATAGCCCCGGGGAGGCCTGTAAGCGCGAGCATGCAAAAGCAATACCCGCAGGTCATCGTGGCGACGGCATCGGTGATCTTCACCGCCAGCCACTCATTGAACCGACGATACGCGCTCACCGGACGGGCTTTCCGGTAGCGATGGCCCAAACCGTGGCGACCGCAGCGGCGATGGCGGCAACGGCGCCGGCGAACTTGCCGAGGGTGTAGAGGATTTTCCACACCTTGCGCCCCATACTTACATTCGCGGCGAGGTCCTTGAGTGTTGCGATTTCTTCAGCCGAAAAGTTGATGTTTTCAAAATCGGTCACTTTTTAACCCCCCACATACATGATCCAGTTGATGATGGCGGCGGGGGGCAGGTTTTGACTGCCACCGCTTCCATAGCTGCTGACAGTCGTCGCAACACTGATCCCAGTCGTTGCGGATTGGATGTTCCCGTTCTGCATGGTGCCGCTCGTGCCTGTGGTTGAAAGCGGGCCGGCATCGCTGGATCCGGTGGTGATGTTGTGCGCCTGGGTATCGGGGTGTGTATGGCCAGGATCGGTGACGGTGTTGGTGGCGGCGTGGTTGTGCGCTTGGGTGTGCTCGTCGCCGCCGGTGACGCCCACCGTCGCGCTGACGCTGCTGGTGGTGCTGGTGGTCATGCTTTCGCTCGCCACCGTCTGGCCGACGCTCACGGTATAGGTGCCGATGCCGCCTGCGGTGCCGCTGCCTAGCGCCGTGATGGTGGTGCCGCTGGCAACGCTGGTACCGTTCACGGTCTGCCCGATGGCCAGGGTGCCGCTGCTCACCGAAGAGACCGTGAGGGTGGTACCGGAGATCGAGCCGGTGAACACCGCCGCCGTGGTGGTGCTGCCAAGGCTGTCGCTGGTGAGGCGATTGGCCGCTGTGCCGCCCATGGCATCCGCGCCGAACAGGCCGCGCCCCCGGAAATCCGGCCCGAGGAAGGTTGTGGAGCCGTCCCCCGCACCCCAAAGCGTGCCGATGGCCGCGAAGAGCGCGGCGTTGTTCGCTCGGGAATAGGTCTTGCCGATGCACAGATCCCAGCCCGCCGGCGGCGTGTTGCCGGCGATGGCCTTGATGTCGCCCGGGCTGTTGCTGGTCGGTGGCACCTGCGGGTTGATGAGCTGGAAATTCGTGCCGTCGAAGGTCATCTGCGCCGCAACGCCGGCGGCGATAGACCCGGCGGCAATCGCGGTTGAGCCCAGGGTGATGCCGGCCGCCGCCAGCCCGTTGACCGTGATCGTCGTGGCCGCGGTATTCGCCGCCGCCGGGATCACCACCAGCGTCAGGCCGGTGAAAAGGGACGCCAGGCCGGGCACCGTCACGGCCAGAGCGTTCGCAACACCGCTGTCCGTCGCGAAAACGGTGCACCCGGGCGAGCTGACCACCTCGTCCCAAATCGTGTTGCCGTTCACGTCCTGCAGCACCTGGCGGAAGGATCCGAAACCCCAGATGTTCGCCTCGCCATTGGCGTCGAGAATCACCGGGTTGGCGTTCTGGACGGTCAGCGCCTGGTCTTGATACGTGAACAGCGGCGTGTCGGTGCCGGGGATGTAAAACGAGACGCTTCCGCCCGCGAGCGGCGCCCCGTTGCCGTCAAGAAATTGCGTCTTGCCTTTCGGCAAAATCGCGCCGATTGTCGCGGCCATGAATTATTCTCCGACCAGGTGGGATGGGTTCTGTTTTCTGGTGGCCGCATGGATCGATTTAGCGCTGGTTGCGCTTTATCATCCCCCTGCCAGCGACCTTTGGCAGTTTGTGAAACTGGATGCGCTATTTGCCGTGTTCGTCTGGCTCCCCGTGAAGGGGTTAGGCATCATTTTGCGCTAAGGGTTTGAGCGCATCGTCGCACCCACCGGCTGCGCCGCCGCTGCCGTTAAGGCATTGACGGCAGGTCCTTGCGTCTGACCGAGGGCTTGGCGGATCAATGCTTCGCGAACAGCATTGTTGTTGAGCAGGGCATTTGCTGCCCGCGCGGTAACGATCGGAGCCACGGTGCCAGCAGCGGCCAAGAGCGGGTTCCCAGAGAGAAATTGGCCGGCCAGCGTGCCGCCGCCCCCCATACCGAGGCCCGTCAAAATAGCCAATCGCTCCGGCGTTCCGCTGTTTGCAGGGGCCTTCATGAATTGCTGGCCAATCCTCGCCAGCTCACCCATTTCACCGCCTCCGTTGTATGCAGCGTCTGGGTTTTTTGCCAACACGCGCTGCATCAGCGCGGCCGGGCTGATATCTCCCGTGGTCGATTTCGCCGCCAGCGGTTCAATGGTCTTCATGTTTTTGTACTGGGCGCGAGCTGTCGCCAAAGCCTGCTGAGCCTCTGGCGGCGCGGATGCTTGCATTGCCTGGTCAAGGGCATCCCGAACCTGGCCGGCATAGAAGCGTACATTCGGGTCATTGCTTTGCATGGCCCGATCAAGGGGAGCACCTTTCCGCGTCAGGCTCTGGTATTGCGCCCCGGTGATACCGCCCCCACTATCGGCCATGTCCAAAACATTGTTCATCTGCTTCGCCACGGGCATGAATTCGCTATCGGTCAACGTGCTACGCGCGTCGTTTTCGATTGTGCTGAAGGTGCCAAGGATCGGGTTGAGGTCAATGCGGGGCGTTTGCTGCGCGACAGAATCAAATACCTGCCCGAGGCGCGCCTTGGTTGCCTGCATCACGTCAGGCGTCAGCTTTTCGGCCGAGGTGCCCATGGTGGCGGCGACGTTCCGATTGAAGGCGCTCTGCGTCTGCGCCGCCATTCCCGCCGTTCCAGAGAAGGGCACGCGGGCAACGGCATCGTCGGCCATCCTCACGAAGGGGTTGGTGGCAATCTGGCCCGCTCGGAGCGGGATACCGCGCGCTTGCGCTGCCTGGGCAAGTTTGGCCACGTAAGGATCAACCCCAAATCCACCCAGCGCCTTCCCAGCCAGCGCGCCGGCGGCGCCAAGAACAGGACCAGCAACAGCGCCGCCCTCGGCACCCTGCAGGACCTGCTGCCCAATGGGCTGGGGAGAGCCACCTGCCGTGAGCGCCGCCGCGCCAGCACCAGTGAGCGCTCCCCCGGCCGCCATAGATCCGGCGCGACCAACCAGGCCACTGCCGCCAGCTCCCGTCAAAAGGTTGCCAAGTCCCGGCAATACCCTCTCTCCAGCAGCACGCACGGCGCCCACGCCACTCTCAAGCAGTGGAAGGCCCAAAAGCCCCTGTTCAAGAAGGCTTGCGCCTTTGGCGACGAGGTTGTTGCCATAATTTTGCTGGAACTGCTGGGATGCCTGCTGATTTGCAGCGCTTTCTTGCTGAGCGGCGCCAGCGCCTCCCAAAAGCATAGCCGCGCCCTGGGCCGGCACATCGATCAGGGCATGAAACCCGTGGAGGATGCCTTGCGACACCGGGTTGTACACGATGTCATTGGAGGCATCCAGAACCCGTGCCGCGATTGGATGCGCGGCCCGCGCCGCCGGCGACATAGACGGCATTTGCTGTGCCGCAGGAGACGCCGGGACTTGCGCGCTGGCTTGAAGGTCATCCAGGCTAATCTGCTGAGCTTGCGCTGGTGTGCCGCCAGGCGAGGCTTGCGCCTGGTTACTCGCCGAGGAGTTCCCTTGCATTCCAGCCGAAGCCTGAAGATCGTCAAGCGTTACAGCGCCCGTTTGCGGCTGATTGGCCATGGCCTGCTTTTGCTCCTGCCATTTCTTGGCAACATCATGGACATATTGAACGGTTTTCGGTCCCCACTCGGCCCGGTTTGGCCCGGCAAAATACATCGCCGTCGCCTCGGCGGGGTTGCCGTTTGCCGCCTTAAGGTTTTGCGCCAAGATCTTCGCAGCGCCAGGAATGGCTTGGGTCGGATCGTATGGGTTGCGCACGCCGACCCTTGCGGCGGTGCTTGGCAACATCTGCATGGTGCCTTCGGCGCCGGCCGGCGATGTCACAAAGTATTTGCCGCCGCTTTCCTGCTGGTTGATCGCGGCCAGCCACGCCGGGTCAATGCCTTCGCTTTGAGCCGCGCTGACGATAAGGGGGTGAATGCCGCCAGACATGTTATTTCAGGCTCGGCAGATTGCTATCCATCGTGTAGGCGAAGTTGATGGAATTGACGAGCTGCTCCTGCTCTTGTTTCGGCATCACCTTGAGGACCCGCGCCCGCGCCGCCGGGTCGAGATAGAGGAACTGGAAAGCGGTTCCAAGCATGGGATCGTTGAGCTGAGACCGCACTTTTGCAAAAGCCGCCGTACCGGGCGTAAGGCCCTGAGCGCGCGCCGCCTGCAGATAATTCGCGGCAGCATTTTGGTAGGCAAATCCGCCCATCAGCTCCCCGGCAATCGTCCGGTTGGCACCCTCGGTAAGCTGGCTGTTGGGAGAACCCAGGGCGGCCGTGACGAGTTTTGCATCCGTTGGAACGCCCAGCTTGCCTGTGGCGCTCATGATGAGCTGCGTGGCGTTTTTGGTGAGGTTTTGCTCCTGGGTGGCTTGGTTATCGCCAATATTGATGCCGAGCTGATCGAGAGCCGCGCCAATTTCCGCCACGGACGACGCCGCGGGCCCCGTGTTGGCACCAGGAAGTGCCGCCATGACGTTGCGAAGCGAAGCCATGCCCTGCTGAGCCGCCTGTTGCTGGGCCAAGGTGTCGGTCAGATACTTGGTGTCGGCATCATTCATGGCCAATTGGCCGGGCGCGGGACCGGGGATCGCGCCGCCAAGCACTGCGGGCGCCGACGCTGCACCAGTGCCGGGCATCGAAATAGACGGGATACCATTTGCGTCTGCATATGCCCCGCGCGGTTCCGTCACCTGCTGGCCGTTCGGCAACGTGATCGTTGTGGGTTGGGATGCCTCGGCCGGACTGAGGGTGTTGGGCAAGCTGCCCATGGTTTGCGGCGGACCAGCCAGCGGGTTCACGTTGACCAGATTCGTCGCGCCGCCCGTGTTGATGGCGCTGTATTCCGGCAGCAACGCTTTCACCTGGCCGGCCTGGGCCATCAAGGTATCAAATTCATTCTTGGCCCATGCCTGCGGGTTGGACGGGTCGAAGGATTTCATCACCTGCGCGCCGGTCTGCGCATCGATGACGCCTTGGGAAATCGCGTCCGCCACCCCATCCATCACATCCCCGCGCGTCAGGTTGGGGTTCTGCATCCAGCCGGCGGCGATGCCGGAGAGAACATCATGCCGGGCGAGATAGGTCTTTGCCTCGGCCTGCGCGTTCGCCTGCATCGTGTTCTGGTTCACGAGACCAGCCTGGGAGGAATCCTGAGCCGCGAAAGCCGCGCGCGGGTCGCCGCCCAGCAGCGCATTGAACTTGCTGTAATCGACCTGCCCGGTCAGCGCGTTGATGGATTTCTGAAAATCCTGCCCGGCGGCCTGCTTTGCCGCGAGCTGCTGGTTCTGGAGCAGCAACTGCCGGGCGCCAAGCCAGCCCTGGGTTTGCTGCGGGCCAGTGTTTTCGGCCTGCTGCTGCAGCTGGCCGGTGATGATTGAGGGATCGAGGGTGGTGCCCATGGCTTACAGATACCCCAGCAAAGAGGAGATGCCCGACGAGAGGCCGGGCTGCCCCAGCCCTGTGCCGGACGTGGCCTGGCCGGTCAGGTTGCTCCCGACCCCGGTGAGCGCGGTCCATGGCGCCAAATTGCCCAGGGCCGAGGCGTTGCCATAGCCGCTCGTCGCGCTGGCAAAGGGACCGACCGTGTCCATGTAATAGTTGCCGATCTGATTCGCGGCATTTTCGCCCAGCCCCGTCGCGCCGGTCAGGATGTTGGCGGTGGTGCTGCGGTTCTGGTTGTAGATATTGGCTTGGTTCATATAGGTCTGATCAGCCAAGCCGGCGGCATAATTGGCCGCACCCTTCAGCGCCGCGCCCGAGACACCGAGGCCGCGCGCCGCGAAACCGTTCTGCGTCGCCTCCTGGCCCTGCTGGCGCGCGAACTGATAGCCAGGCGTCTGCTCCAGCTGCGACATGGTGGGGTTGAAGCCTTGCGACAGGGACGGCAGCTGAGAGGTCAGCTCATTCGCCGCTGCCGATCCGAGCGATGTGTAGGGCGAAAGCTGGCTGGCGGCCTTCTGCGCGGTGTCGGTGATGTAGCCCTGAATATTGGCCGCCGCATCCTTCATCGCGTTGGCTGCGCTGCCGGCGCCAAAAACGCCGCCGAGGGAACCGACGAGAGACGACAGGCCGCCGAGGGCGCCGAGGGCTAGGGACATGGTTATACCTTCTCGAAAAGGCTATGTTGGATCGTATTGATATTCATAAAACGCAGCGCTTATGATGTTTGCGAGAGAGGCCGCTCATGCCAAGAAGAACGGACGAGGACATTTAGATCTCCGCATAGCTCATAATGACAAAAGAAACGCCCGCATTGTAGGCGTCTACCCCAAACGCGATTTGATTATAATTTCCTGCGCCCAGGTATGCGCTTGCATAGATAGCTGAAAAAATACTTTGGAAATCTATCCCATTAAAGCTTATTTCGATGCTTATCGATGTTCCATCATCAACTAGCTGCAACCAATATTCGACTTGCTCAGGAAACGTTATCGATTTTCCGTTGAAATTTCCTGAAGAAGTGTTGGACCAATAGGTATAATACACACCGGCTGTGGCTTGAATTAAAATGCCTTCGTATTTTCCAGCAGAAGACCTCCAGCCAAAAAATATTCCTGGCGCATTTGCGGCTGCATAACTCCATCGGACTAACGCGCGTGCCGAATATGGGGCGCTGGGCGCAGATTTATATATTGCCGAAAGAACGTGTCCGGTTGATGTAAGCTGTTTTAACAAGATGCCAGTAAGAGCGTCTGTCGCTGTAGCGCCGTTTTGGTTATCCCAAGAGGTAAAGCCCAGCGCCGCTTGAGATGGAACGGCAGACATAATAGGCGCAAACAGCCCCGATCCACCTCCACCCCCACCGCCGCTTGATGAGATCTGCAGCCCTGCGGTGCCTGGCGTCATCGTGACATTGCTGCCCGCCAGAAGCGTCTCGTAAATCGTCCCAGCATATTCGACGCCGATCTGCGAACCGATGGTTAGATTGCCGGACTCATCCCCTGTCAGCGTGATGTTCGGGCCGGAGACGATGTTGGAATAGCTGCCGCCGTCAGAATTGATCTGCACGCCACCGACGACGAGATAAAGTTCCCCACCCTCGACCTTCGCGGTGACGCTCCCGGCTAGATTGATCAGGTCCACGCCTTTGCCGACCAGGACGCCATTCTGCATAACTGTGAGGGCTGTGCCGCCGCCGTTGATGGTCAGCGCGCCCGGCGATCCGGACAGGCTGAAGCCATCGCCAAATTCGAGCTTCGTCACCGCCGGATAATCCAGCTCCGAACCGGACACGCTGATTCCAGTGGACAGATCCCATGTGGTGCCGCTGTAGTTGCCGCTGAACCCAGCGCCAAAGGACAGCGCGTTGGCGGTCTGGCTCTGGCCCTGCACCGTTACCTTCACGCCGGCGCCCGACTTGGCCATCTGCATGAAGAACTGCTGCAGCTGCATCGTGGCTTTGCCGTTCTTGTCCACGATCGGCATGCCGAACTGAGGCAGGAAGGACTGGCTCACGAGGCGCTGGCCTCCACGTCGATGAAAGCGCCTTGAAGCGCCGTGCGGTATGCGGCGGACCAGCGGAGGCGGAACACCACGTCGCGCCCCATGCCGAGGCGCCGGAACTGCACGATAGCGTTGCGCCGGCCCGGCGCGCCGAGCGATACGGCGCGCTCATCATCGAACGAATAGCCGCGGTCTCGGGATACGGCGAGCATCACCTGATCCTCGGCCGGCTCGAGCTCCTGCGCCCAGGCATAGACCGCGCCGGTCCAGGTCGGGGTGAGCGAAATCGACCAAAGCCCCGCATCGCTGGCGCCGATCTGCGTCATCAGCGCCGGCGCCACGGCGGCGCTCTGCGTGATACCGATGTTCAGCCTGTGCGTCGTCGGCCAGAGCGTGCCAGAGATCGCAATTGGCCGCCCGGCATAGCCTGGATCGGTGATGGGGTTGATGATGAGCATTATGGCAGATGCGTGATGGTGATGGCGGTGCTGACAGCCTGGATCGCCGGATAGTTGGCCAGGCGCGCCCAGCAATAGAGGGTCTTGGTCCGCTTGGTGGCGACGAACACTCCCACGCCGTTGAAACGCGCGTCGGGAATGGTCTTGCTGCCCACCATCACACCGGCCTGATTGACCGACATTTGGGGGCTCGTCTTGCTGGCGGCATAGACGCCGGCCTGATTGACCTGAATCGTGTTGCTCATCAGGACACCAAGCTGTAACCGATGGTCATGCCGTTCACGTCAGAGATGCCCCAGGCAACGCCGCTGTTCGGGTCGGTAGTCGGGCTTGAGCCATAGACCAGATACCCGTTGGTGAGCGTGAAGGCGCTGCTGGTGCCGACCGTGGAACCTCCGGAGCCGGAGTATTGCTGCGAGTATGTATGCGTGCCGCCGGAGATGTTTTCGGCGGATGTGACGATGAAGATGCCACCCACGCTTTCGGTCAACACAGAAAGGTTGCCAACCTTCACCTGATCGACCGCCCCGATGGTGGTGGAAGAATTGAAATCCGAGGTGTTGGGTGGAGTGTTCGCGACGTTCTGCCAATTGACGGTCAGCCCATTCGGAGTGAATTGCACGGTGGCGCCGTTGGCGACGGGCGCAAGGTACTGCACGTCATTGTCGCCGTAGGACGTTGGGTTGCCAGCCGTTTCGGCGTCCAGCACACCAACGTCTGAGAAGGAAAACTGGCCGCCATTGGTGCGGAACTGCATGAACTGAACCGAACCGATTGAGTTGGGGTCCGTGTTGAGGCTAGATAGCGTTGCGTCAACGATCACACCATTCAGCCAGACGGTCATGGTCCCCGCTGTCTTTGACGGAGTCAGGTTGACCTCAAGGTAATACGGCACACCCATGTTGATGACCGGCTGCGGCGATGTGTATTTCACACCAGTCGAGTCAGAAATGGAAAGGATTCCGGCAGGCGCGGAGACGGTGACAGAGCCCATCGTGGCAGAGTTGTAATCGAGCAGGATTAGCTCAATGCTGTTTGTCACGCCAGCGGGGATATAAAAACGCATCCCCACGGTAGGGGATTTCGGCGCGGCGCCATCCCACCCAAGCGAACGCTGCGCGTAGACCCATCCGGCGTAGTATGAGCTTATGACGCATGCGGTTTTGCCAAGAACGGCGTCAACCGATCCGAAGCCAAGCCCAGGAGCCCCGCCGGGCGCGACACCAGTGCTCCAGCCGCATGCCGTATAATCCGCCGTATTTGTGGATCGCGCGAAATTCTCAAGCACGGTCCATTTAACAGATGCGCTCATTTATCCCTCAAGATGGCGTAACGGAGCCGGTCCAAGTGCCATTCCCGTTCGAGGTGGCGGCGGTCCAGCCGGTGGTTGGCGGCGCGGTATTGGTGGCGCTGAAGGCCAGCTCGACCGCTTCATTCGGCAGGTTCATCGTTCCCGTATAGGTCACTGGAACACCATTATTTCCGGTGGCCGGTTCGGTGGTGAAGCCCACGGCCAGGACAGGCGCGGACGCCTTCACCGGGTCGGAGACGTTGGCATAATTCTGCACGTTCTCGCTGTTGCCGGCCTCCATATCGGCGCGGAAGCCACGATAGATGATGCGCTTCAGTTCGTTCACGAGATGCGGGAACGTGCGCTCGCGGCGGATCGGCTGTCCGAGATCCGTATAAATGTCCGGGCTCATCTCGTAGAGCGCGCCGGTGGCGTAATCGATCACGACATGCTTGCCATAGGCGAAGGCATAGCCGTTGGCGCGGATGCGGTGCTCCTGGCCGGCGGCGTCGATGGTGGCGCGCTCGTGCCAGATGTCCTGGTCGATGTCATAGACCCACGTCTTGTCCGCGGCAGGGAAGGTCAGAACATAGAATGCGTGCCCGAGCTGCTGATACGTGAAGCCGATGGCATCATCCACCCGGGGATAGTCGTAGAACTCGTTTTCGATGGCATGCGTGCTGATGCGCACCGCATTCAGATCGACGCCCTTGAGCACGATGCGCGCGCCCTGCGGGTCGGTGCCGAGCCAGAAGATGTTGCCGTCCTGCTGAGCCACGGAATACTTCGCCGCGCAGCCGTGCTGGATGAAGTAGGAGCTGTTGATCGCGAAGGGGAAGTCGCTAGCCCCACTGTCGTACCAAAGCTCGGTGGTCTGCTGGCCAATTAGCCAGAGCTGGCGCTGATTCACCACAAGCGTCACGAGCAGGTCGGGCGCGGCGTTCTTGTTGGCGAAATAGAGGTTGTCGAATGTGACCGATTGCGCCAGGGACGTGTAAAACTGGGGCGTGCCGGGCTTGTTGAAAATGAAGAACCCGTCGAGATAATCCACTTTGTCCGCGCCGACGAACGCGCCGGTCAGGTCGACTATGGTGCTCATCGTGTTGCTGGCGAGATCGATCGTATAGCCGGTCTCGGTTCCATCCACGAGGACGATGGTCTGCGCATTGTCCTTCATCGATACCGGCGTGGTGCCTCGCTGGATGTATCCCAGGATCGTGAAGCGCCAGAGCTGATCGACGTGATAGACCGTGTTGCCGATTACCGCATAAAGCTGGTTGTTCGAGGCCAAATACAGACCCCGGCCCGCCCCCTGCTGATCGGCCGCCAAGCTGCCCAGCATGCGCGTGCCCGGCGTCGGGTAGAGCGTCATGATAGCGCTGGCGGTCATCTGCGGCATCAGCATGTAGGTTTCGGGCGTGTTCACCTCCGGATACAGATTCAGGCAGCGCTGCGCCGAGGCGATAACGCTGCGCGACTTGTAGAAGCCGGAGAGAAGGGGGAGCTGGGTCATTCGTCCAAAATTCGTGGTTCAGAGAAAGATGAAATTACCAATGTAACGTGTCGATTAAGGGCATCATGGACGTATGCAGGAACAAGATTATCTCCGATGGGGCCGTCTTGGGTGCAAATGCTTGAATAACACTGACCTCTGGCATCCCATGCGACCAACGCAAACCCTATTGATTCATTGTCAAGGGCTTTTTTTACAGACTGACCAAGAATTCGTCGCGTCCGATCTTCGCGGTCTTTTTTGGGGTTGATTTCAATAACTTCCATCAATTCACCCGATCCGAGAAAGGGTTATAGACGCCGCCTCGACCGCTGACGGCCTTGGGCATTTGCAGCATCGAAATCTGTGTGTTGGCGAGCCGGATCGTGTTCAGTGCCGTGGATGCGGCCACGCGCACATCGGGGGACACGGCCACGCCGTAGCTCGTCGCCAGCAGGCAGGCCAGATTATAGATGATCGCCTGATTATATTCCGGAGGGGTGCTCATCTCCGTGCCGCCATCATTCGGTGCCGGCAGCGGGGTTTTGATGACGAGGTGAATCTCGTATTGCGCTGCCGCCGGGATCGGATTTACGAATAGATTTCCCAGCGGATAGGCGCTGTCGTAGAACGCATATTGCGGCCACGTCACAAGGCTTTTCAGCGTCAGTCTGGAGTAATCCTCGTAGGATTTGATGATTTCCAGCGGATAGCTGACCGGCTGCTCACCCTGCATATTCAGGTTGATGAAATATGCGCTCTCGATGTTGTCCGGGCGCAGGACGTTGAAATCTCCGCCCAGACCCACCGTGTAGGATTTCGCGCCGTTCGAGGTCAGCGCGACATCCATCAGCGCGTAGACGAGCCAGCGCTCCTGCTGCCACTGAAACAGCATGTTTTGCAGCTCAAGGAAGGCATCGTTGTAATCCTCTGCTTCAGCCGTCTGGCCGACACCGAGAACCCCGATCTTCTTGAGCGCCTGCTCAATGGCAACGCGGGGCGTCACTTCGCGGCGCTGCCCTTGATGGCTGCAGCCTCTTCTTCGGCGTTCTGTACCAGCGCAGGGCCTTTTGCGGTCTCCACCCATTTCGGGTAAGCCGGGCAGGCGAAGGCCGCAAATTGCGCGCCGCCGGTGCGGGCGATGGCCGGCGTGGAAATGCCGCTACCGTCATTGGCCACGATCTGGCCGTTTTCCATGGGCATGAAATATCTCCGATGATGTTGAGGAAAGGGGAGCCCGAAAGCTCCCCTTCAGGTCAGGAATAGGTCGGCACGTCTGCCACGCAGACCGCCCATTCCGGACGGATCGCCGCATAGCCGTAGAGCACGTCGATACGTGTCACCTTCTGGTCGGTGCCAGGCAGATAAGCATCGATGATGCGCAGCGAGCAGCCCTGATAATTCTCCCGCGCGCCCGCGATGATGCCGGCGCCGTAGAGGGGCAAGTCCGGCATCGCCATGGTGAAGGCTTCCGGGCGCATGACCAGGTTCTTGGTGAACGTGGTGCTGGCCGGATTGACCATGGTGATAGCGGCGTTCGCGGCCGGCGCGGCGTTGACGGTCTGGAACTGCACCGGGTTGCCCCCGGAGGGCGGCACAAGAGCCGGGTAGATCGGGATCGATGTGCCGCCGCTCGCCACATTGGCGGTGACGACAAACTGCATCAGGCGCGTGCTGATCTGCTTCGTCACGCGGTTGACGGCATAGACACCCGCCACCGTGATGATGTCGCCCGCCACCAGCGTGCCGGTGGTGCCAGCGGAAACCGTCAAGGAGGTACCGTTGGCCCCCACACCCGTAACCGCGCCGGCGCTGAAGGAGCCTGAGGTATGGGACCAAGTGGTCTGGTCCTCATACCATTCGCCGATGCCCAGCGCCGGGCCGCCCATGACGCCCTTCTTGTAGATGTCGCTGATCTGGCCAGCCGGGTTGTAGAGCACGGTCTGGCTGTCCACCATCGAGGCGTTGGTCTCGGGGTGCAGGAAGGCCGAGCGCTCGCCCACCGGGGCAGAGTTGGCCGTCAGCAGCGCATTCGCACGCAGGAACTGACTCTTGGTCGGCGCAATGATGCTTCCGCCGGAGGTGTTCGCCACGTAATTCGGCACCGTGTCGGCCAGGGACGCGAGATCCGCGGCAACCTGACCGGCCAGGTTGTTGATGGCAGGGCGAAGCACCAACTCGCGGAACTCGGACAGCTGCATGCGCTGCTCAACCGAGGTGAATGCGATATCCACATGCTTCTGGCTGGAAACGGTCAGGCTGGTGTTCACCTGCACGTTGCCCTGAATGTTCAGGTTGGGGCCGTTGGTCACGGTGTAGTCGGACGGCAGGCGGATGCGGACGGTTTCACCGATCTTGGCGCCGGAGTCCTTGAACTCGGACGCATACTGGCGGTTGACCTTCTGGAGGAGCGCGTTGCTGTTCACAAACAGCGGGAGCGCGTCCTTGGTGATCATATCGATCGTAAGGAGCGAATTGCTCATGGGGAATCCTTCGGATTTTCAGGAGTGCGCGCGTGGCGCTTGAAAATCCCCTCACGCTGAAAGCGGTCTTGGGGCGTTTCACCTGCATCCGAAGGGTGATGAGAAGTCGCGGTGCGGTGGTCTGGTGTTCGCGCGGTCTATCCCGCGAGTCTGGTAGGCAGAGAGATCAGCGCGCTTGCTTGCGCTGCCACTCCATGTGTTCCTCGACTGTCATATCGGGGCGATAGCCATCCGATTTGGCGTTGCCGGAAACGGGTTTGATCGGCTTCGGCGCGGTGGTGGCGCCGGGCGGTTTCGGTGCCGGCGGCGGTGCTGCATTCGCCTTGGCCACGAGCTTCGCCAGCTCTTGCCCGGCCTTGTAGGGCGACATGCTGACCAAGCGCTCTGCAAGGTCGGGATCTGCAGCGAGAAGCGGAATGGCCTTGTGGCCCTCATCCGTCTCCATCAGGGCGGAAAGCAGAACCGGGCCGGCTTTACCCACGGATGCCGCGACCGCATTGCAATGGTCATTCCATTCATCGCCGAAGGCCTGGCGCCCGGTGGCATCGAAATTGCTGACCCTCTGCTGAGCGTCACGCTCCGCGAACAGCTGCTTGGCTCGCTCCTCGGCGCGCCGGTTGATCTCGGACTCTTCCAGGAAGGCCTTGGCCTTTTCCGGGTCCTTCAGCGCTTCCAGTTCGGCCTTGGAGCGCTCGGCTTCCTGGCGGGCAGCTTCGGCGGCGCGCTCGGCTTCGCGCTGGGCTCGCACAGCCTTGTCGATGCGCTTTTGCGCACCGTCGCGCCTGGCCTTTTCGGCCGCTTCCGCTACAGCAGCGGCTTCCGCTTCAGCCTGTTCGGCGGCGTTTTCGGCAGCTTGGGCGCTTTGTGTGGTCTCCGCGCCCTGGTTGAGCGCGGCCTCGGTATCCGCGCCTGCGGTTAGGGTGTTTTCTTCGGTCATGGGGTCCTTGCGTGGGCTACCGGCCCGCGAACGGTTAAGCGCGCCAGCCGGGCGCGACGGATACGGGGATCAAATCACCCGAATAGGAGAGCGGCCCGAGGGGCCGGAAATCAAAGCGCGCGCCCGGCGCATAGGTGTCGCCGTGGAAAGCGCAGATCGCGATGAGTGTTACCACTCATTCCATCCAACCTGAACGCCAAGATACAAATGCGGAACATGCTTATAACAAAACATATTGACTGGCATTTTCTTGATAATTTTTAAAAGTTCGCGCTTTCCGCTTGACCGACGAAATGCCACCAAAACATCATGGTTTGAAACAAACTTGTTTTTCTTCCATTCTACAGAAGAAAGCGAGATTACCGTTTTTGGATAGTTTTCCCATATAAAATCACAGAGCCGTTTTGCGGACTCATCAAATTTCTTAGGGTCGACGACTATCTTATGAATTTGCGAGCAAGAGGCCATTATGCGGTTGCCTGGGGCTGCTGCATTGGCAGCGCGGGGGCCGGCGCGCTCTGCAGCATGTCGTGCATCGGCTCGTCGATGGGCTGCAACGGATTGGTCAACGCCTGCGCTACGACCTGCCGAACGATCGGCACCAACACGGCCGGGTCAACATCCTTCAGCGTTGCCATGCGGTCGGTCTCGGCTTTGTAGGTGTCGATTGCCTTCTGCTGCTCGGTGGACTGCTGCTTGCCGCGCGCCGCCGCCAGCTTCTGCATGGCCTCGGCAAGTGCCGCCTGCAGCTTCTGGATCTGCTGCTGCGCTTCGGCCATTTGCGGAGACGGGCCGCCCAATGCTTGCGCGGGAACCATGTTGTAAAGCCGCTCAGCCAGCTCGTCGGCCATCTCGAAGTCCGCGCTTTTCACGATCAAATCGCCCGCGGCGGCCATAAATTCCGGCGACATGCCGGCGAGCTGGATCAGCGCGTCAAAGGTCTGCTGGCGCGCCGTCGCATAGGCCGGGCCGACATCGGCGCGCACCGAATAGGTGCCGATAGTCGGGTTGAAGACTTTCTTGATCCCCTCCATGAGCTCCTGCTCATGTTCCTGGTAGGCCTGCTTGGCGCGGGGGTCGATCAAGACGGTCTCTTCCGATCCATCAAGCCCCATGATCTTGATTGCGCGCCGCGTGTCATAGACCTTCGGGATCAGGTCGAGGATGGCTTTGCCGGTAAACCTCACCGCATCGGCCAGGTGGTCGATGTAATGATAGGTGCTGTTCTCGCCTTGGCGCTGTCTGGCGTTGATGGCCTTCCCGCTTTTCTCGTTGCTCTCCTCGCCCATAAGCGCCTGGTACTGGCCGGAGACCATCTGCATTTCCATGGCTGTACTTTGAAGGCCAGCCATGACCCCTTGCGAGATCGGGGGCGGATCAGCGCGCTGCGGCGGCGCGATGGGTTGCCCTTTTTCGTCAAATCCGTTGTACGGCAACACCGAATAATTGCGGATGTTGGCGCTGTTCCAATATGGATGGTTGCGGATCGCCTCGATTGGGGCGATGAATGGTGCCCGCGGCTGCAGCGCGAACAGCTCCGTGGCCATCGAGCTGTAGTAATTGTACATGCGCTGTGGGTCGAGCAGCGCCCGGGTATGTCCCTTTCGGTCAAGCCGCCCCTCGATCACCGTCTCTTCGCCGATGACGCGGAACAGTGGCACGTATTTGCCTGGCCAGATGGACTTTTCGACGATCTCGTCGCCGATTATGCGGAACCATTCCACATCCTCGTTCATCACGTCGCGCTCGCGGGCGCCATCTTCCTCAAGCAGAGCATCCGCGATCTCGGCGCCAACGACGCTGCGGCGGAAGGTCTCGCCCTTGGCGGTCATGATCAGCTTGTCGCGCTTCTGGCGGCGCCGGAAGTATTCGCAATCGCGCACCTTATCGACCGTGATCCAACCCGAGCTGCCGGCAATGGCATTTTCGCCGCCAAGCTTGCCCTTCAGACGAGGAAACTCGGCCTCTACGTCATCCTTGGCGCGGTCCACATAGACAAATCCGTAGCGCGCATCGGAGCCGTCCTGCTCCTGGATGTCAGGGTCGAGATAGACCGTCAGCGGATCGGCCACGCGGACCCAGCGGATCTCCTGGTCAAAGCTGTCGTCGCTGACATAGTCGGTGATCAGGCGCCAATAACCCCAGCCGCCCTTTACCTGCGTGCAGACCGCGGCCATCATGGCTTCGTCGGCGTTGCTCGCATAGGCGATGGCGCGGGCAATGCCGTTCAGCACATCTGCCGCCTGCTGCGTGGCGCCCCCGGTCGAGGGCGCGTATCGCACCTCAACCTTGTTCTGCCGGGCGTCGTTGATGATCTGCAGGCAGTGCTGGCGCGTCTTGTTGATCGTCAGGATCGGCGACCCGCTGAGCTGACGATCTGAGACTACAGCATCCGGCCACTGCCAATTGTTATACGAATCGCCCTCGGCAAAGCGCATATCGTCCAGAAAGGCTTGGCGCGCGTTCGCTTCCCAGTCTTGGGCGCGCTTAAAGCGCTCCCTGGCCTCGCGGATGATCTCCTCGTGCGTCAACGCATCCATCCCAGGCCAGCCGATTGCCCCATGCTCCACACCTGAGCCGGCGGCGTCGGGTCGAACGGCTTGTGCTCCGGCGGCTCACGCAGCGCGACTGCCAGATAGCGCGCGGCGTCGGCGGCGTGGCTCGCCCAATCGTGGACAGGGTTTCGGGACAACTGACCTTCTTTCACATCGTAATGGTAGGCTTTGAGGGCTTCGAGGCCGGCCTTGCATTTCTCGGCATCCCACCAGATCGTGGGAAATATCGTGCGCAGAGCGTTGATGCCGTCGCTGACGCCGATCTTCGGCGTGATCCGGACCGTCCGGCCGGCGCCGCGCATCAGCTCCTCGATCGTCCGCCCGGTGCCCATGTCATGGCTCTGCGCGTCGTGAGGCAGCCAGTCGGTGCCGTAGACGTACCCGCGACTCTGCAGCTCCTGCAGGTAATGGTTCAGCGGGCGTTGCTGGCCCTGGATGAAGTCGATGATCCGGATATCGAAGCCGACCATCTGCGCGAGCCAGATGCTGGTATGGTCCGCCCAGCCCAGATCCCAGAATGTGTGAACCGGCTTGCTCGGATCGTATGGCACCCGCGTAATGCGCCCGGCTTTCTCGGCGTCGCGCAGCTCGGCGGCATAGACCTGGCCCGGGATCGCGCCTTCGAAGCTGACCAGATATTCCTGCTCGAAGATTGCCACGCCAACCGCCTCGCCGTTCATGGTGATCAGGTTGCGCCGCACCTCGGCAAGCTGCTCAGCGGTGAAAACATCCGTCTCTTCGGCGCTGATCTTTTCGCAATGCCACAGCGGGTTATCCTTCATGCCGTGGTACATGCGGGCGGCGTGGTTATTGCCGCGCGGGGTGGTGATGAACAGCGACCACCCGCCATTTTCGATCAGGATCGGCTCCAGTATCTGCCAAGATTCAGGATCGGCCAGAGCCCATTCCGAAAACACAATGCCGTATGGCGGCGAGCCGACGAGGCTGTTGAAGTTGTCCGATCCGACGACCTGCCATGTGGCGCCATTCTTGAACCGGATGAACATATGGTCTTCGCGGGTAGAAGACCGAATTGCGAGCGGAAACGCCTGGTCTATGCGCCGCACGCCGGTATGAGGGTTTACGGCGTCCCAGATCGCTTTTCGCGCCTGGCTGGCCTCGGGGAGCATGTGCCAGTATGTGGCCGGCTTTTGCATGGCGCTGACGGCTGTCCAGTTCAGCGCCACATCATCTTTGCCCCAGCGCCTATGAGCGACCTCAAGGGCGCGTTTCTTGCCCCCTTCGAGCGCGCTCCAGAGCCGCATCTGATCCGGGCGCGGGCGCCATTTATTGGGAATCCTGATCGTCGTCACTGAACCTCACGACTTGGATTTGAAGCGCGCCGCCATCCTTGCCTGCCACCTCAACCGCCTGGCGCGGCCGGCCGAAGCCGCGGTCTAGGATTGCCACGGCAGCCGAAACCCGAGCCGCTTCAGACTCTCCCGCTGTCGCCACAGCGACAAGCGCTTGCAGAGCGGCGTCGGCATGGCCTTGGGCCAGGATTTCGAGGGATCGCTTGACCTCGCGGGTAGCTTTGTTGCTGACCCCCTTGGCCCGTCCACCGCGCCGCTCACCCGGCTTCGATCCACGAGGCATTGCTACCCTTTGCTACTTCCGCCCCTTGGGCATAATGATCTTCCGAATATTTTGCGCCATAGAAGAGGGCTTTTCTGGCCCTTCTGGCTTGCTGAGAAGTTCTGTAAATGACCCCATTTACACTGCGGCCATCGATGCCCGTTAAAATCCACCCTTCAGTGGATCGATACTTGTGGGCCTTTAAAATAGATCGACGCTTGTAAGGCCTACCCGCGCCGCCTCTCATTTTCGATTCTTATCCGTCCGCTTCAGCTCGGCGTCAGCCTTGCGCACAATCGCCTTGCGGTCCGGCTTTCCCTTGCTGTCCATGATCGCGGCCTTGGCGTGTGCGCGATCCTCGACCGGGAACGACCGGCCGGGACCGGCGAAATCCTTCGCGGGCAGCTTCTTGCGGGCAGACGGAGAGAGTTTAGCCATGAGGAGAATCCTTTGACCCGAGGTCTTTTTTAATTTTGTCCATTGCGGGCTTTAGAATTGATTTCGAAAAATGGCGGAGCGTCATTTTTCCCTCTGCAGCCAATTCTTTATCCCATTTGTCCAACTGCTCTTTAGAGCCCGATGTTATTTGACGCTTGAAGTAGGCATCTCGGAAAAACTTATCTGCCTCTTGAGTAAGATCCTGCAAAGCCTTCTGTTCTTCAGCCATGGGTTTCCGCGATCACGCCGCGCCTCTGAAGTTGGATTTCGACGGTCCGACCGCCGAGGATTTCGAGCAAAACGCCGACGCGCTTCTGCGTGGACCATCGGCACAAGCCGTGCAGATTCGCGAATGGACCATCCAGGATCTTGACCGTTTCGCCGGCCACGTCCGGGAAAACCGGGCCTTGATACGTCTCATCGATGATACCGTCGCCCGGGCGTCCGCGCTGCATCAGCGCATGGACGATGCTTGCTTGGACCCGTGTCGGCTGTCCGCCGGGTGTGGTAAAGAACTTGGCCACACCCCGGGTCGAGAACAGGGCTTGCCAGCGCGCGCCGGGCGGAAAGCTCACAAACCCGTAGGGGCCAAACAAGGGCCGGATGATCTCGCGCCCCTTTTCGCGCCGGGCAACAAAGGCCGGAAGGTAGGCGCGAAAGCCGAGAGCGGAAATGTTGCGGAGTGCTGCGAACTGCTCGCCTGGGTTTGCTTTCCAGCAATACCAGGCTTCGACATGGCGTCCGCACTCCAGGGGCAAATGCCCGCTGAGAGTGCTATTCTCCTGAATCACACCTGCCCGTGTCGCGTCAAGCATTTTGCGTCCTCGCTTCGTGTTGATCCAGCACCGCCTGCAACCCACAGCGCAGCGGCCGTTGCGCCACCCGATACGCCAGGGCGAGCTGCAGCGGCGCCAGGTGGCGCGGCTGGGGCTTCTCGTCGCCGCCACGGGCTGCGGTGCCCATAGCACGCAGCTCGGCCTTGACGGCCTGAGAGCGGGCACAGGCGGCGTCACGCTCGGCCTGGGAGGGTGATCCCGCATCAGAGCCCAGCGCAGGCCATGCCGGCGGCGTGTAGCCCATGCGCACGCTGGCGGGGAGCCGGGCCTTGGATGCTTCACCCAGCACCCGGGAAATGTCCGCGTATGTCGGCACTGCGGTACGTCGCTCACACGTCGCCACCGCATCGAGCGTCTGGCGCGTGTAGAGCGTCTCGTCGGGGGGCAGCATGGGCAGCATGTCCGCGAATGCCCGCGCCGCTGTCTCCGGGTCCATCGGCGCGACGAGCTTGGCGAGCATGGCGCACCACTGGCGCTTGACCTGGCTCATTGCATCAGCCCCCAGCGCGGGTCGGGTTCGTAGCCGCCCAGGTCTGGCCCCTCGATCACGCCGGCGGCACGCAAGACCGGATCGCCTGATCGCGCCTCGTCAAGCCATCGCTGGCCGTTAAGCCAGGTCGCGGGATGCGGGATGAATCGTTCGGGCCCATCGAAGCGCTGTGACCGAAGCCCGGCCATGATTTTCCCATGATCCGCCTTGCGCAGAGCCGTGGCGTAGGCCCTCTCGGCCTGCCCCTTGCCGATTTTGCGCGGATAGGCCGCCCAGAATTCGTCGAAATCGCCACTCGCGCGCGGTGAGCGTAGCGAACTAATATCTTTCTTCCCTTCCCTTCTGTTCCCTTCCCTTCCCTTGGATTCTGTAACAGATGTTGTGACATTCTCTGTGACAGAGGATGTAACAGGAGGCGTGTTGCCACTGTCACTGACGGATTGTGTTTTATGTCGCGCAGCCCGCGCGGCTTCTGTGCGTGCGCGCTTCGCGAGCCTCGCCTCCCAGGCTTCCGCGACCTTTGCGGCAACCGTGCGGTGATAGAGGCGCCCGTCCGAGCACTTCACCCAGCCACGGAGCGCCATGTCGCGCACCGCCTTCCAGCGCTTCGACCCGGACAGATGCTCAAGCAGCCTGTCATCGGACGGCAAGCTTCCCGCCGGCACCTGATAGAAACTTTTGCCCCAAAGCGTGAGTGCGGCCTTGAACTCGTCGCCCGTGCTCAGCGCGTAGAGGTCAGAATCGAACAGCCGGATGAGATCAAGCGGCATGTATGGCATACCGCGCAGATCACACTCCGGCGGCGTCATCGGTTCAGGCAATTCAGACACCGGCATATTTCCTTATCTTGGCTGTGCAATCCGCGCAGATCGGGTCGAAGACCTGCCGCATCTGGCAGGGCTGACAGAGCCAGTCCTGCGGGTATTGAGCGAGCGCGGCATTGAACCGGCGCTGACGCTCCATTTCCTCGTGCTGCATGGCCCGGCGCTTATCCAGGCGCTTCGCCGGGCGCCTCATGCGATGCGCTCCACGCGGACGCCGTTGGATTTGCTTCGCATCTTCACCTTGACGCGGTTTTTGTTGATAGTGGCGTGCACCCCACGAAGGCCATGCACACTGGCACCGCCAATCAGGGTGGATTCACCCACACCCAACGCCAGCATGCGCTTTGTGTTTTCGTTCATCGGCCTGCCGCGCATATCCGCACCTCCAACACGCGCCGGTCCGGCGCCATGCTCAGCTTGTTCTGCACAGCCATCTTGGCGATCGTGACGAGCACCGCTTGCTTGCTTGTCCCGGCGTCCCGGGCGATCTCGTGCGTGGCGGGCAGCGGCGCCCCGGCCTCGACGGCCTGCACCGCGGCGGCGAGGATGTGCCGGCGCAGGTATCCCTGGGGCTTTTTCATGCCACCTCCCGCGCCGGCATCTCGGCCAGCTCGCGGATCACCACCACGGTTTTCTGATCCGTCCGGTGCCGCGCCTTGATCCAGCGCACATCAACCGCGCACCGGCTGGGCTTGTCGTCGGCGATGATGCCGAGACCCTGGGGATTGCGCAGCCTGGGCTTTCCCTGCACCGTGACGATGCCGCCCTTCGGCTGCAGCACATCGAGCAGCTGCTTGATCGACCCGAACAGGCCATCCGTGTCTGGCTCAACCAGCGAGTGCCGCCAGATCGTGACGGCGCAGAGATCGAGCGGCGCCAGCGGCGGTAGAACGCCAGCGGCGCGGATCTCCAGCGCCAGGCGCTCTTTCAGCCGGGTCTTGTCGTGGTAATGCAGACGATCCTGTTCGTTCCGCGTCGGCAGGAGCATCGGGAGGGAGAAATGGATGGTGCGCATCATAGCATTATTTCTCTGACTTTTTGGCTGAAAGCGCCGTAGTCCAGGCGCTTACGCGCCTGGTTTTCCGTAAATGATGTTCGGGCAGCTGATCCCTTTGATCACTTCATCCAGCACCTGGTTCATCAGGTTCTCGATGCGCTCCAGCTTCAGGCCCATAGTCAGCTTGCCGTCCGTCAGGCGGTACCTGAAACGGGCCGGAACGCTGTAGAGGGGAAGTCCCTGGTAAGGCGTCAAGGCCAGCACGAAGCGCTCGGGCACCTCGATCTTGCCGGCGCCAACCTTGGCGTCGATATCCTCCTTATTCACAAACTCGATTGCGCCGTTCGAAAGGCGCACGCCGGACTTGAAGGAAACCGTGCGCGTCGCCTGCAGATAGGTGACGATCTCCAGCATCTCGGCGCCGGTCGGCGTGTCGATATCGGCGAGATTGTCCTCAATGAATTCCGAGAATTCGGTCTGCGACACCATCTTGCCGTCCATCGCGCGCCACTTCTTCCACTGCGGAGTCTGGCGCAGCTCGATCTGCACACGGAAATCCCGCCAGCCGAGACGCCCGACGGCTTCCCCTTCATGGCTGCCATTGTCATTCATGACGCCGATGATGGCGGGGGCATTTACATCACGGTCTATATAGACTGTGTGGAACCCAGCATCCCAGTTCTGATCCATCACATTGTTGAAGGAAACGGCGTCAAACACCGTGATCGTGCCGGTCTTGCGGCGTGGGGACGGCTGGAACCTCTGCAGATCCTCGATGCGCCCCTCATCCCTGAGAGGGAAGAAAACGGCGTTCTCGACGCCAGCAAGGCGCTTGGGCTCAACACCAGCGCGCGCGGCGGTAATAACGTCCGCCATGGTCTGGTCGGAATGATAGTGGGTTTCTTCACGAGACATGGAATTTCCTTTCGATGCCCCGCCGCGCGGCGGGGCGGGTTAATCAGGCAATGCTGCGCGGCGCTTCGCGCTCCGGCACAGGCCGAAGGTCCAGTTTGGTCTGGCGCGGATCTTCGCGGACCAGGTTGTTTTCCGGCGACACGAAGAAGATGCTGCCGCTCTTGGTTTCCTTCGGCGCGGTCACTTTGATCTCGTCGGTCACGGTCAATGCGCCGTTGCCGGCGCTGGTGGGCTTGACCACGATCTTCAGCGTGAGTGTGCCGCCCTTATTCTCCTGCGCGACGGCGGCGACGAGCTCCTGCAGCTTATCGCTCAACTCGTCATGCAGAACGCCGTTGCGGTGCTCCGCCAGGAAGAGTTGAAACGGTTTTGAGTTGGCCATGGGAATGCCTCCAAAAGGCGTTTGAAAATTTCCGGACGGCCCGTGTGATTCGATCGCGTTTTCATGCGCGCCGTCCGGCTTGCCATCGCGCGGGGTATCCGCGCCGCCACGGCAAAGGGTGAGGGGATCAGGCGATCCCCAATGTGTGTTGAACCTGGCTCGGCGAGACACGGGCATCCTCCCGAAGTTGGCGCTCCAGATCGTGAATCCGGAACGCCTGATCGACGCCCTGCTGGAACAGATCCTTGTTGCGCTCGCGCTCGCTCTCCAAAAGCTGGGCAAGCGCGACCCGCGCCCGCTTCTCTTCGGCGATCCCGGCATGCAGCGCCCGCTTCCGGTCGGCGATCTCGGCATGGAGCGCCCGATCCCAATCAGCGATATCGGCGTAAAGTGACTCAATCAGCATCGCCGCCAGCTTCAGTTCGGTCTCGGCTTCCGCCAGCCGAATGCGCAGGCTGCGCCGCTCTTTCCAGATTCCGATCATTTCAGCACCGCCTTCAGCGCGTCGGCCAGATGGCCGCGACACCAGCTAAAGCGGACGAACCCCAAGCAGATCGCCGGGAACAGGTTTCCCTGCGTCTCTGCGCCAGCCCGGCCGAAGCCGAACCAGCCCCATTCAATTATCTGTGATCCCACCTGATTGCCTTTCGATCCATTCCAGAAGCTTCACGCGAAACTCTGGATCGTTTTTGATAAGCTCGCCCAAGCTGTCGGCCTGGGGAGCGCAGCGGCGACGAAGCCAGTTCATGGCCGTCGCGGGGGTTACACCGGCAGCGCGGGCGAGAAACTCCTGCGCATGCCGCAAAGGCTGATATTTCGCCTGGATATGGTCCAACGCGAATGAGCCAAGGGCTTCGCTCACAACACTCTCCTGGCAAAATTTTTGACCGATTTTCGGCGTATAATTGTCCACTCGATGTCTCCATGTTCAGAGGCATCGAGACGGCAATTTACGAAAGGAACCGACGCTTTGAGGATCGAGCCCGCGACCGCTGGGGAGCATGACGCGGGATGGAAAAGACCCCGGCACAAGGCCGGGGCAAGTTTCAGGGTGGAGACAGGCCCAGGGGGAAACGCCGCATGGATGGGCCAAGCCCATGCGGGAAGGGTAGCACAGGCCGTGGGGACGGTCTGCGGCATCAGAACAGCCCGATCTGGCACAGGTTGAGCGTAGCCCCGGCGAACATGGCGCCGAAGGCAAAGCCAATGGCCGTGAACAAGACGGCGAGAGCATACGTCCTCATGGCCGCGCCTCCAGGCAACCGGAGCACACCGGCCCGCGCGGGGTACGCAGGCAATTCGGGCAGGTGGGGCGGAAGCGCTTCATGCCGCACTCTCCTGGCTGGCCGGGCTGCCGGCAAAGTCATTTGCCGTCACAGATCCATCGGTGATTTCAAAAATGCGATGCAGATGGCCGCGGCGCGGCATCATCACATCGGCTACCCACTTCGATACCGTGATGGGGTGCGCCCCCACCTTTTCAGCAAAAAGGGTCTGGGTCATGTTTTTTTGAGACAACCAAGCGCGGAGTTTCATGGTAGCGTTTTGCCATTTTCGCTAAAGTCGTGTCAAGCGAATTTCGCTAATGGCGCTCTAAGGGATCAATTTGAAGTGAGCCATAATCCCCGGATGGGAAAAAAGAGCCGCATCATTCGAGAGCCGATGCCCACGCTTCGCGCGTGGCGTGAATCTTTAGGCTTGTCACGGCAGGACGTTGCGAACAAAATAGGAACATTAGTCCAGGGCGGTCAGCCGGTGGACCAAGCAACAATTGCCAAGTGGGAAAGCGGAGAGACTGCGGTGCGGTTCACTGACTTGAAATTACTGGCCCAAATATATGGGACCAGCCCGGATCGGCTTCTTTTTGACCCCGGCGACAACCTGACGCCGGATTTGATGAAGCGAGCGCATTCAATTCTGGTGTCCAAGGACAAGAAGGCTATTGAAGCGTGGCTGTCGAGCGGCGAGTTTTTGCCAGATCAAAAGTGAGGCCAGAGTGCAATACTATCGTTTCCGCGTGACGCTGGGGTGGCTTAGTCACCTCTTTAAATCCTCGACGCGCCAAGATCACAAAGACTTGCGTCCCGTTTTGGAGCGGTTTTTGCCGGCGGACGGAATCGCCTTCGATGTTGGAGCGCACGGGGGCCAAATCTCCCGGCTAATGGCCAAAATAGCCAATTTAGGCACCGTTTATGCAGTCGAGCCCAGCTCATACACGCGGTCGATCCTACGCGCTTCCCTGTTCCTGCGCCGGGCCCGCAATATCCACGTCCTGGCCGCAGCGATGGGCGCCGCGCCTAGCTGCGCCATCATATCGACGCCGCTCAAGCGCGGGAAAGACATGGGCTATGGCTTGGCCAACCTATCTGTGGCATCGGGCGAGAGCGTTGTTTCGGAACTCGTTCCAGTGCTTAGCCTTGATGAGGTGGTCGAATCTCTGAAAATCCAACGCCTGGATTTTATCAAGGTCGACATTGAAGGTTTTGAGCATGAATTCATAAAAGGAGCATTGAATACCATCAAGAAATTTAAGCCTACTTTTTTGATGGAGATGGACGACAACCTTTTGCGGCGCAGCGGGTCTTCGGTTAATTCGCTTTGGAGTGAAATGGTTGGGCTCGGATATGCGCCCCACACGCCTAACCTAATGCCGTTGGGCGAATCGCCGCCCGGGAAAATATCGACAGACATCGTGTGGACGCCCAAATAAAACAGGCCGCGCTTCGGCGCGGTTTTTTTTGCCTCAAGTTTAGCGATTTTCGCTTGACCAGATTTAGCTAATAACGCTAAATACCCTCACCAACCCGGTGAGGACAGCACGGCCTGTCCCCAAAAGAGAGGACAGATCATGGCGATCTACGATCATTCACCCCAAGCCGTCGCCGCGTATCGGGCCGCATTCGAGCGCACGCCCGGCGACTGGGACGCAAAGGACCAGGCGGGTTTCGCGGCCATTGAGCGCGATTTCCCAGGCCTGACGATCTTCCAACAACTCGACCTTCTCCAGGCGGCCCAGAAAGCGCATGAGGCTGAGGTGTGCACGCGGAGGGCCGCAGCATGAGCTACATCGACCGCCTTTTGCGCTCTGACCGCATGTTCGAGCGCTTCGATGAACACACCGAATATGTGAGCCTCATCACCGCCGCACTGGCCAAAGCCGCTGAGATTTCCCCGCACCACGTGCAGCAGCTCGAAGCGATCCACCGCGAGGCGCTGGCGCAAAAGGAAGCGGCACGAGACGCAATCTCGTTCGACCTGTGAAACAGGCGCTTTCCGACACATGCTTTTTTATCACGTATCTGGCGTTGCTCGCCTGTATCCTGGAGATTTTGCGATGACCTTTTTCGGTTACGTGGATGCGCACCCAGTCCTCACATTCATCTGGTTCGTGCTGGCTGTGGGCGCATCCTATGCGGTGCCGGTGGCGATATTCTGCGCCTGCATCAACATCATCCGCACACCGCGCAGCCCCGCCGTGGTGACGCCGGCCCGGCTTAGGGGGTTCTGACGATGGATGAACCCGCCTTTGTCCGCGCCAGCGCGCTATCGGGGTATGCCGATTGCCCGCGCCGCGCCGCCGCCAAGCTGTTCAAGCCAGAGATCGTTTCCGCCGGATACGACCTGCGCGAGACCGCGCGCAATATCGGCGCCAGCATCGGCACCGCCGTTCATGCCGGCGCCGCCCTGACGCTGCGCGAGAAGATGGCAGGCGCCCGCGCCCCGCTCAGCGCTGCCACGGATTGCGCGGTCGATGAATACCGGGCGATTGCCGAGGAGGGCATGATGTTCGACAAGGAGAGCCCGACCAGCAACGCGGCGGAAACGCAGATCGTGCGGATGGTCGACGTTTTTCAGCGCGAGGTAGCGCCCGGCATTGATCCGGTGAGCGTCGAGGAAGCGCTTGAGGCAGAAACCGGGTTTGGGATCGTGTTGACCGGCCAAAAAGACGTGCTGGCCCGTGATCCGAACGAGCTGATTGATCTGAAAACCGGCACGCGCCAGGCGATGCACGCGCCGCAAATCGGGGCGTATTCGTTGCTCAGCAAGAGCAACGGACTTCCGGTGGACAAAGCGGCGGTGAAATTCATTCAGCGTGTCGCCGTCAGCAAGCCGCAGCCCAGCACCGTCACGACGCCATACAACCTCGCCCAGGCCGAGAACGCCGCTTTGAACGTGCTGCGGCATATCGCGGGCGATCTCAAGGTTTTCCGCGAGGGCGACGAGGCGACCGGCATCATGGCTGGTGATGCCTGGGCCTTCGCCGCCAACCCATCCTCCATGCTGTGCAGCGCCAAATGGTGCCCGGCGCACTCCACCCCCTTTTGCATCGAACACAAGAAGGAAAATGACGAATGAGCGCGACAACCGCACAACGCCCCAAGCTGGTTGAGCCGGGCAAACTGGCCGAGATCAAAAAAGCTGGCGGCCTCGTTGCCAAAGATGCCGGCGGCTCGCTGGTTTCTGACTTTTTCGAGGCCAATAAGGACGCCATCAAGGCCGTGCTCCCGCAGCACATGACCGCCGACCGGATGACCAAGATCGCGCTGCGCTGCCTGCGCACAACGCCGAAGCTGATGCAATGCACGATTTCCAGCCTGTTCGGCGCGGTCATCACCTGCGCGCAGCTCGGCCTGGAGCCGAACACGCCGCAGGGCCACATTTACCTGATCCCCTTCGAGAACAAGAAGAAGGGCATCACGGAAGTGCAGATCGTCGTCGGCTATAAGGGGCTGATCGATCTCGCGCGCCGATCCGGGCAGATCGTGAGCATCAGCTCGCACCCGGTCTTTGAAAACGACCCCTTCGAGGTATCGTTCGGGACTGACGAAAGCATCATGCACAAGCCGCGCCTGGATGGCGACCGCGGCAAAGTCGTCGGCTTCTATGCCGTGGCCAAGCTGAAAGACGGCGGCACCCAACTGGAATTTATGCCGGCATCGGACGTGAATGCGATCCGCGATGCGTCCCAGGGCTATCGTACTGCCGTCCGCTTCGCCAAGCCCGGCGTGCCGCTCAACACCCCCTGGGCGACTAACTACGAGGAAATGGGCCGCAAGACCGTCATCCGCCGGCTTTGCAAATACCTGCCGATGAGCATCGAGCTTGCCAACGCGACCGCGCTGGACGAACGCGCCGACCGGAACGAGACCCAGGGCCTGGGTGCGGTGATCGACGGCGCGGTGATCGACGGGGAGCTGACGATCACGCCGCCCGACGAGGACGAGGCGCAGGATGAAGCCGAGGCGGCCGCCATCGAGCAGGACAAAACCCCGCCCGTCACGGTTCCTACCGAAAAAGAAGCCGATGAAGTGCCGGCGCACGTCGCCGGCCCAGCTGGGGAGCTGTTCAACTGATGCACGTCATCATCTCAAACTTCCGTGGCCTCGCGGACCTGCGCGCCCAGATCTCGCCCATCCTGCTCCTGGCCGGCGCGAACGGGGCGGGTAAGTCATCGGCCTGCATGGCCATTGCCGCCGCTGCGTCCGGCGTCCTGCTGCCGGACGGGATGACCAAGAAGGCCGCCGGGCTGCTGGTCCGTGACGGTGCCGACCTTGCTGCTGTCGAGCTGGAGACCGGCGCCGGATCCGCCAGCGTCACCTGGCCGGCCGTGGAGCGCTCCACCGTGGGTGCTTGGCAGGATTTGTCCGAGGTCTCGGCCGGTCTGGTCGATCTCGCGGCCATCAATCCGGCCGAGCGCGCCGAGCGGCTGATCGCGCTGATTGGCGCCACGCCCTCGGCGGATGATCTGCGCGCCGCCCTGGCCGATCAGGAGGTGCCGCCGGATATCATCGAGGAGGCGCTGAAGCATCTGCCCAAGGGCTGGGACGCCGCGCACGCCTATTTCAAAGAGGGCGGGGCCAAGATCAAAGGCCGCTGGGAGCAGGTCACGGGCACGCGCTGGGGCAAAGAAAAGGCGGTCAGATGGCGCCCGGATGGCTGGAAGCCTGGCATGGAGGCGCTGACCGCCGAGGACTGCGCGGACGCCATCGCCCGGGCCGAAAATGCCATGCAGGAGGCCCAGGCCGCCCAGGGCGCGACCCAGGCGCAGATCGATGGCTGGCAGGCGCTGGCGGACGAGCTCGGCAAGCGCGCCGATGACGTGACCGCGGCACGCGCCGACCGAGACAAGAACCTTGACCGGGAGATCGAGGCGGCGAAGGCGCTGGAAGCTCTCGGCGCCCGGCCACAGCCCGGCGCCCCGGCGCTGGCATGCCCCTGCTGCTCCGCCGCGCTGCGACTTCGGGACCGCGCGCTGGTGGAGGCCGGCGAGGACGACCACAACGACCTCACAGAGGCGGCGCAGCATTGGGACCGCGCCGCAGAAGTCGCGCGCAAGGCCAAGGAGGCAAGCGCGCTGGCGCAGCGCTACTTCGACGCGGCCGAGGCCAAGCTGAAAGCGTCCCAGGAGGCCAAGACCGCGCTGGATGCCGCTGGGGGTGCCGCGAGAGACAACAGCGCCGCAATCGAGGCGGCGCGGAACGGGCTGGCCATTGCCCAGGCCACGGCCGAGATGCGCCGCCGGGTCACAGACGCAACCCTCCTGGCGGCAAAGGTGAGCTACGCCGGGACCGTCGCCGATTTGCTGGACAAGGCCGGGTTGCGCCACGCCAAGCTGGCCGAGACCCTAGGCGAATTCAACGGCCACCTCGTCCACATCTGCAAGGCCGCCGGCTGGGCGCCGGTCCATGTCGATGCGGATATGGCGGTGAGCTACGGCGGCCGCCCTGTCAGCCTGTGCAGCGCCGGGGAGCAGTGCCGCGCCCGCATCACCCTGCAACTGGCCGTGGCAGCTTTCGAGAAGGCCCCGATCGTCGTGATCGACGGCGCGGACATTCTCGATAAGGCCGGGCGCAATGGGCTGTTCCGAGTGCTTGCGGAGATCAAGATGCGAGCGGTGATCGGCATGACGCTGCTGAAGCGCGACGACATGCCGGACCTCGGCCGCGCCGGTCTGGGCGAGAGCATCTGGATTGAGGGCGGATCGCCCATGGCGGCGAAGAAGGAGACTGCATAAATGATCTTGATCTATGACACAGAGACCACCGGCTTGCCGGATTTTAAATCCCCGTCCGACGCCGATCATCAGCCCCACATCGTGCAGTTCGCCGCAATTTTGGTTGACCCGGTCACGCGCATCGAGCGCGCCAGCATCGACCTGATCGTGAGGCCGGACGGCTGGACGATCCCCGACGAGGTTGCGGCAATCCACGGGATCACCAACGAGATCGCGATGGCTTGCGGCGTTCATGAGCTTGATGTTGCCTCAATCTTTTATGATCTTCGCCGGAAGTGCTCTGTGGAGGTTGCCCATAACATTAGCTTTGACCGTCGCATTATGAAAATCGCCGGCTTGCGCACCGGAATGGCCCGCGATGATGTTGAAGAAGCAGAAAGGGCACCAACTTTCTGTACGATGAAGGCGGCAACACACATCGTGAATCTGCCGCCGACTGATCGCATGAAAGCAGCGGGTTTCACGAATCCGAAGCCGCCGAAGCTTGCGGAGTGCATCCAGTACTTCTTTGGCGAGGAACTTGATGGCGCGCACAACGCGCTTGTCGATGTTCGGGCCTGTGCCCGGATATATTTCCACTTGATCGACACGAAAGAGGCTGCGTGATGACCACCCAACCCGACGACGAAGCCTGGAACTCGTTGATGCGTGGCCGCGTGCCGGATGCGCCGAAGGAGGGGACGGTGCGGGTGCGGATTCCTGTGCGTGTGCATAGCGATGGCTGCGTCGATATTGATTTCCTCCAGCGTCCAGACGGAAGCGTTCCGGCACGTGCCTGTACGCCAACCTGCTACATCACCGCCGACCTGCCGCTGCCGAAGCCGGTTGAGGTGGTGGGGAGGGTTGAGCCGTGACCGAGATCACCACCGAGGAAGTCGAGGCGCGCGCTGACCTGATGGAAGCTTATGCAGTGCTCTATCAAAATGCTGGCCAAAAGGCTAGGTCTGACATCTTTCAAACGACTTCCACCACCCTCCGCGCCCTGGACGCTGAGCGGCGGGAGTTGTGGACGCAGTTGGCCAAAGCGAAGAATAAAGCCCTGAATCTGGCGGCGGACGCCATAGACGCTCACGGTGAAAAGCTTGTGAGGGAATGGCGCGCTGGCAGTAAGGTTAGCACCCACCTTGAAGGGCGAGCAGATGCCAGTGACGAATACGCTGGAATTGTCCGCTCCCTCATGACCCCGGAGGCGAAATGACTGACGAAGAATTGGGCGATGAACTGTTCATGGAATGGGATAAATTTCACGACAACACAAATCCTTGGCCAAAAGTTGTCGCGCGTGCCCGCGCCCTCATCACGTCCGAGCTGGCGGCGAGTAAAGCTGAACTTCCATGGACATCAAAGCCGCAATACGAGCCCAAAACCCTTCGACAAGAACAGGGTTACTTGATCGAGGAGTTCGGCGAGGTCTTGGCCGCCGTGGGGAAAGCACTGCGGTGGGGTTTGGAAAGCTACAACCCGGAGTTGCCGGTTCACCAGCGAGAAACAAATCGGCAGTGGATTTTGCGGGAACTCGACGACGCTGAGAGAGCATGCCAACGCCTCCGCGCCGCGCTAGCGAGGAAGGGCTGAGTGATGCGCGAGATCACCACCGAGGAAGTCGAGGCGCTGGCTGGTTGGGCCGATAACACCGCAAGGCAACAGGGGCCCGCATGTCTTGTCACAGATCACGCGCTATCCAACATAGCCACCACCCTCCGCGCCCTGGACGCCGAGCGGCAGGAGTTGCTAGAAGAAAACACACGATGGCAGCGCATGAGCCGAGAGCGTCATGCGGCATTTACAGCCATGCGAGACGCCATCAATGAAGCGGGCGTCCTAATGCCAAGCGCTGAGAGCGCTCTTCTTCACGGGCCAGAGCCGGGGCCAGAGCACGAAATCGTAGCGAATGCAGTAGCGGCGCAGATCAATAGCCTGCGCGCCCAAATCACCACCCTCGCCGCGCAAGTCGATGCGACGCGGGCGGAGGCGGAGCGGTTGTGGGAGGCTTTGGAGCCATTTGCTGAAATGGCGGCTCATGTTCCTAACAACGATCGTGAATATCTTGGGTTTTCTGATGGAAAAGAAGGCTATATCTCCGGCAAATATTCCGACTTCCACAAAGCCCGCGCCGCACTCGCAGCGAGGGAGGGGTGATCAATGCTTACTTACGAACAATTCCTGCTGACCAAAATTGCCGAGGAGTGCAACGAGGTTGCACAGCGAGCCCTAAAGGCTCAGCAGTTTACCATTGATGAGGTTCAGCCCGGACAAGCGCTCACAAATTACCAGCGCCTTCGCCAGGAGCTTTGCGATCTTCACGCTGTGGTGCTTATGCTGGAAGACCATGCCTCTATACATCTACTCTCCTTTACTGACGAGGAAATAGACGACAAGGTTGCCAAGGTTAATAAGTTCGCTGAACTGTCCCGCAGCCTTGGGATGCTTGAGCCATGACCCCACCCGATGACGCGGTGCTGGAGGCGGCGGCGCAAATCGTAGCGGCATGGTATGAATGGCAAATAGGCACGGCTCGCCTAGCTTGCACCAAACATCCGCAAGCAGCAAAGGCGATTGTTCATGCTGCCGCCCGCCAGATCGACCACCTACGCGCCCTCGGCGCAATCCCGCCAGCGAAGGAATGAGAGATGAGTGACCTTGAGAACGACATAAAAGAAGCCTTGGCGCGGCATCCTGGCATAGTGTGGGATATGGCGAGCATCATCGAAGCAATAGTCAAGCACCTAACCGCCCTCGGATACACGCGCGCCGGCCTGACCGAGGCGCAGCGGGAGGCGGAACGCAAGCGTATCGTGCAACATTGTATCGATCTTGCGTCTGCGTTTTTAGACATGCAGGTGAGCGATGCAATCGACGAACTGAAGCAGCTTCGCGACAACCCGCATTTGTACGGGCCGGCGCTCCCCATCCCGAAGCCAGCGCGGCGGGTGGTGCAGGTTGCGCTTGCCGCAAGTTCGTATGGTTCTTGGCCTCTTGCGTTATGCGATGACGGAACGCTTTGGGGGATGCCGGACGGAACAAGCGATGTTGGAACTTGGAAGAAACTCCCATCCATCCCCGGAGACGACGCATGAGCGACGAAATCACCCGCCTCCGCGCCGAGCGTGACGCCGCTTACAAGCGCGGCCAGGAGGAGATGCGGAATCGAGCCGCCACCGCATGTTGTGACCGCAGCGAGCACATCATGAGCAAGCAGGGACAAGCTGCGGCTCGGCTTTGCGCGAGAGCTGTACGAGAGGTTGAGATTGAGGAGCACACCGATGTTTGACAAAGAGACCATGGAGCGTGTGGCGCGGGCGATTGAACCTGAAACTTTTGAGTTGCCAAGAATCAATTTGAATAAGTGGGCATATGATCGGGCCTACAAACGCGCCACCGCCGCCCTCGCCGCTGCGTGGGAGTGGAAGCCGATTGAGACGGCGCCGAGGGATGGGACGCACATTTTCGGCTGGAGAAAGCACGCTGTTTTCCCTCGCCGAATGTTTTGGAACAAAGAATATGAATGGTGGGAATGTTCTGAAATGGGTCATCATCTTTATGATGTTATCTTGTGGATGCCCCTCCCCGCCGCGCCGGAGGTGACCCCGTGAGCGCGCCCGTGATAACCGGCCCTGGGATTTACCAGATGCGGAATGGGGATTTCGTGGCCGTGACGAACCGCCTGCATAGCGGAAAATGGTCTGATTTCAGTCAGCGGTCCGGCTGGCTTTCGGATGGTTTTTATTGGGGCGCAGATGGCACGTCCGTCTTTGACATCGTCCGCCGCGTTGCCGATCTACCCGTTATTGAGGAAATGAGCGCATGAATCGCGCCGTATCGAGATGCGTGAAGTGCGGCGAGGTGATGCCTTTTCCGCATGATTGCGAATTGGCAGTTCAAGCGAGATCCTTCTTCAAGGCCGCCAAGAGGGCCAACAGCCATGAATCACGCAGTCGTTTGGTTGATATGGCTTACAACGCAATTACGAAATCGGAGCACCCCGCCAATGACTGACGCGCCCAAGCTGCCCGAGCGTGAGCATGATGGCTATTTCGACACTTTCCAAACGTGGGTGAATAAGGCCCCGAGCTGGATCGGCGGCACAAATCCCCTATGCGCCGATGCGAAGGATCGCATCTGCAAGATCGGCGCTGACTTCATGCGGGCGCGAGATGAAGGCGCGTTTCCTGTCCGCTTTTGGTTCGGTGAAGGTCCGCTTACTGGAGCCGCCCTGCGCAGAAGCAAGCGGGATCACATCAGATCGATGAAGATGCATTATCCGTGGAGGTTCAAATGACTGACGCGCGTGAGGGGATGGATAGGGGGCGGGATGGCTGATTTATCGTTTCTGAGGCGCCCGCAAGTGGCAGCCAAGATCGGCGTGTCTGTCCCCACCCTTGAGCGGATGGTTGCGGATGGGCGGTTCCCGCTGCCATTCCAGATTGGCGAAAACTCGGTAGCCTGGAGAAGTGATGAGGTTGAAGCCTGGATGGCCGAGCGCCCGCGCGCCAAGATCACCGTAGAAAAACCGTATAAACTCCAGGCAAACCAACAATAAAACCAATCGTTTCAACGTCTTGCAGTCTGCTCCCGAGTCCTACTTCGGGAGCCAGGTTTTTCAATGAATAATTTGGCTGATTTTGAACCTGCTGGATTTGTTGGCCGGATCAAAAGACAGGGCTGAAAAGCTCGTCTGAAACGGGCACGCTCAGATCGCTTCTTACATGCAGGTCAGCGGAACAAAAGAGGGTTAGAGCAATATGGGTTTAGGTTGACGCGCCAGCGTCAAAATAAACACATGAAATTGCTCGCTAAAACAAAATTTAGAGCATCAAGCTAAAAGCTTGATGCTCTAAAGACGGCGATCACGCCGTCTCCGCCTCCCAGACAGCGACCGCCCTGGTCCAGCCCGCCGAGCCATTCTTGATTTTGGTCGGAAAGCAAATGATGTCGAAACCAAAGGGCGGCAGCTCCGCCAGGCGGGCGAGTTTTTCCAGGTGACAATAGCCGATCTTAGCGCCGGCCTTATGCCCCTCCCAGATCAACGACGCATCGCCGGTTTCGGCAAAGCGTCTGGCTGTAAGCGGAAAGGGCGCGTCCCAGCTCCAGGCGTCGGTGCCGGCGACGCGCACGCCCCGTTCCAGCAAATATAAAGTCGCCTCACGGCCGATTCCGCAGCCTTTGCCCAGATAAGCCGGCGTGCCATATGCCGCGCCGGCGGCGGTGTTGATGACCACGATATCCAGCGGCCGCAATGTATAACCGATCCGCCGCAACTCCGCCTCGATATCCGCCGCGCTCGCCACATAGCCGTCTTCCATATGCCGGAAATCCAGCTTGACGCCGGGACGATAACACCAATCCAGCGGCACTTCGTCGATCGTGATCGCGCGCGCGCCGTCATCCATCGTCGGATGATAATGCCAGGGCGCGTCCAGATGCGTGCCGTTATGGGCGGTGACCTGCAAGCTCTCAACCGCCCAGCCGGCCCCATCCGGCAATTGGTCTTGCCTGAGGCCGGGGAAAAAATTCAGCACTTCCGCGACGCTTTGCGCGTGATCCTGATAGAGGATTTTTGGCCGCAGCGGCGGCGGGTCGGCCGGGGTGTCGTTATCGATGGCGACTGAAAGATCGAGAAAGCGTCTCATTCAACTTCACTCCAGAAAGGGCAATCCGCGAGCCGGGGGCGGCTGCGTTCAGTCGGCCGCCGGCAGAGCGGCGGCCTGAACGCGAATGGCCAAAGGCGCGAGCAAGGCGGGCACCATCAAGGCCACCAGACCCCAGCCGCAAAAAGCCATGGCGCTGACCAGGCTGACCCCGCCATGGCGCAAAAGCAGGATGACAAGCGGGCTGAGGAACTCGCCGAGGAACACGCAGCTATTGAAGCCCCCGGCGCCAACCCCGCGAACCTTCGAGGGCAGCGCCGCCAGCGCCCAGGTGATCAGCCCCACCAGCAGCAGGCCGCACCCGAAGCCGTTCAAACAGCCGCCCAGCAGCAAACCGCCCTGCCCCTTGCTGACCGAAACCAGCAGCAGCCCAGCGCCAGCCGCGAAAAACCCGCCGCCGAACACCGGCACATAGCCAAAGCGCACCAGCAGGCGGAACAGCAAGGCGCCGGCCAGCACCGAGGCCTGGTTGCCGGCGGAAAGCAGCCCCGCAATGGCCGGCGAATCCAGCCCCAGCCCGTGCAGAATGAAGCTGAGCTGAATGGGCACCATCAGCAGCGCGATGCCGGTGACCAAGGCAAACGGGTAAGCCACGGCCAGCACCCGCCAGGGCAGCTTCTGCGCCCCCAGATGCGGCGTCAGGCGATGCGGCCGGGAAGGCTCCCACAACAGCTTCAAGGCAAAGGGAAACATCACGATGCCGGCGACATAGAGCCAGAACGGCGTGCGCCAGCCAAACTCCCCCAGCGCGCCGCCGAGCCCGAAAAACACCGACGCCGCGAAGGACGCGACCGCCCCCTGCAGGGAGAGCCAGAGCATACGCCGGCGTCCTTCGAAATAATCGCCGATCAGCGCGGTGCAGATGGTCATCACCACCGCCTCGGCAAGCCCCAGCCCGGCGCGCGAGAGCACGATCGCGTGCAAACCCTGCAAATAGAGCGGCGCGGTGCCGAACAGCGTGTAAACCAGCAAGCCGATCAGCAGCAGATGGCGTCTGCCGAATCTGTCCGCGAGCCAGCCGGCCAGGGGCGAAAACACCGCGATCATCAGGGCCGGAATGGTGAGCATCACCGGCGTCAGGGCCGCGACATTGGGGGTTGTGATGAAATGCGCCTGCACCTCGGCCAGCACCGGCCCAAGCAGGACGGCGCCCAGAATGGGCAGGCACGACCCGCACAGCAACAAAATGCCCTGGCCGGTTCCGGCCTGGCGTTGCGTCTCGTTCATCCTCCGCTCCTTCAGCTGGCGTGGACCGGCGGGGCCGGCGGCGGCGGCGCGAATAGCGGAAAGCCGATATTCACCCAGAAATTATTTTCCTTCGGCGCGTTTTTTGAAATCACGTCGAACTGATCATTGACGTTGACGATGAAGGGGATCTTCCCCAGCAACCGGCCGCTATAGGTAATGGAGGGGCCGATCCTGAAAATCTCCTGGCGTGAGCCGGGAATTGCCGCGCCATACTGGTTGTCGCGTTGATATTCCTGCAGCCAGCCGCCGGTCACGCCAAGCTCGACCGGCCCGATATTCCAGCCGGCGATATAATCCGCCAGGTAGGCATCGCCGGAATGGTAATGGGTGCGCGTATTCGTGCTGTTGAAGAAGAGGCGGTTGGAAACGCCGATATCCAGCCCCTGCGGATTGTTGTAGCGCAGCGAAAGCACCGGCGAGTAGGTGGTATAGCCGGAGGCGATGGCGGGCTTGCTGGCGCTGTAGGCGCCGGTGGGCAGAATGAAGTCAAGCCCGCTGGCGATTTTGAAATTCCGCGTCACGTTCCATTGGCCGAGAAACGGTGTGATGGTGAAATTCGCCACACCCGCGGTATGAAATTTCTGCCCGAATATTTCCGTGTTCAGCACCACGATCGGCGGGACGATTTGCGTGTAGAGACGCCCATTGCCCGGCAATGTCACTGGCCAGCTGATCAGAATACGCGGCGTGGTTGAAACGGAATGCACCTTGAAGGGAGGGATCTGCTTCTTGTCGCCATGGCTGTCGGTGAGATAGCCAGCACCGGACACGTTGGTCTGGTCCAGCAGAAAAATCCCGGGAATCGGCGGCAAGGAGGCGATGCCGATCGAGGTGGTGCCGACGGGATAAGGGGCGCTGTCATTTTCGAATGCCAAAGCCGGTGCCGCCGCCAGGCAGCATGAGAGGGCCACGGATATTTTCAGGATTTTTTTCATTTCCCCAGACTTTCTCTTTGTAAAGGCGCTTTGCGCGCCGCTTGGACGGTTGCGATCAATCCATAATCATGGCGTTTTGGAAAATTTAGTTTTTATATGCCTCCCATTGAGCGTCTCTATCGGCACGGAAAATCCGTGAAAGACGCTTACGAAATCATCATATTTCCTGACGCGGCGCGGCGACGACGCGTTGCGATAGGGCCCCGAAAGGCGCTTGGCCGTTGGCATCGTAAGCCGTCATCGCGACCTCGTCGCCAAACTTCAGGAAGGCGGTGCGCGCTTCGCCATGCAAAATCATCTCGCCGCCGCGCATCTCCGCGATGCAAGCGCTCCCCACACGCTGCGGCGCGCCTTCCGAAACGGTTCCCGAGCCCAGCAAGGTGCCAGCGCAAAGGCGGCGTGTGCGTGCGGCGTGGCGGATCAGCTGCGGAAAGCTAAAATCCATCGCCGCGCCATCGGGCTGGCCGAACAGCGCGCCGTTCAGGCTGACCGAGAGGCGCAATTTCACCCGCCCCTGGTCCCAGGCCGGCCCCAGCTCATCGGGGGTGATCGCCACCGGCGCGAAGCTGGTGGAGGGCTTGCATTGCAGCCAGCCAAAGCCGGTGGCCATTTCCCGCGCGGCCAGCGCGCGCAAGCTCCAATCATTGGCGATTGTCAGCAACCGGATCGCCTGATGTGCCTCCTCCAGCGTTGCCCCCATCGGCACATCGCCCAGGCACACGGCGAACTCGCCCTCGAAATCGATCCCCAACGCTTCCGAGGGGAATGGCACATCCTCGCACGGGCCGAGCAGGCTATCCGATCCGCCCTGGTAGATCAGCGGCAGATCGCCCTGCACATTCTTCTCCAGGCGCAGCGCCTTGGTCATCAACGCGCCATGCGCCAGAAAGGCGGAGGCATCCAGCCATTGAAAGCTGCGCGGCAGCGGCGCCATCGCCTGGCCGGGATCGAAGGCGAAGCTCTCGCATTGGCCGTCGTTCAAGGCCTGATACAAGCTGCGAAGCGCCGGTTCGCGCGCCTCCCACTGGTCCATCAGCGCCAGCATGGTGGGCACGGGCGCCAGGCAGGCGCGGGAGAGATCACGCGAGACCACGGCCAGCCGCCCATCGCGGCTGCCATCACGCAAACTGGCCAGCTTCATGGGTCGCTCCCCTTTCTCAAATCGGCGCCGCCAGCGCCTGGTGGCTGTCGCGCATGATCCGCGCATGTTCCGCCTTGTCGCCACCCGTCCGCTCGATCACGCCAAGCCGCGCCGAGTTTTCCACCACCATGCGGCAGCGCTCCCAGCGCCGGGCCTGGAAGCGCGCGAGCGCGGCCTCGATGCCGCCGCCGCCCGCGAGTTCCTCGGCCAGCACGATGCCATCCTCGATCCCGATACAGGCGCCGGAGGCCAGATGCGGGGTGGTGGCGTGCACCGCATCGCCCACCAGCACCACCCTGCCCTGGTACCAGCTCTTCAGCAGCAGCCCTTCCAGGGGCCGGTAGATGATCTGCGACCGCGCCCCCAGCTCTGCCCTGATCGCCTGCAAAGCCGGGTCCGGGAATGGCGCCAGCAAGGCGCGCAGATGATCGACGAAGCCTGCCGGATCCAGGCGCTCATGCGCCGCGCGGTCCTCGGTGACGAAAAGATACATCTCCTCGGCGGAAACCGGATTCACCCCCGGCTTCACCCTGTCGCCCATCCACATCGTACAGCGCGCAATCTCGGGCGGGCGCGGCAGCACCGCGCGCCACACACCCTGGCCGCTATAGGACGGCGCCGGCGCGTCCGGGAACAATGCCGTGCGTACCTTGGAATAAAGCCCATCGGCGCCGATCAGCAGATCATACCGGCCTGTCCCGCCATCGGTGAAGGCCACCTCCACGCCGGTTTCGGTCTGGGTGATGCTGGAAAAGCTCACGCCCAGCCGCACCGCGACGCCGGCCGCGCGGGTGGCGGCGGCGAGAACGCCCGCCAGGACCGGCCGCATCACGCCAGCACCGCCCGGCACATCCGGCCCCGCCAGGCGCGGGGTGGGCAGCTGGCCGATCAGCGCCCCGGCCGGGGTGCGGATATCCACGCCATCAGAGGCATGGGCGACACGCAAAAACTCATCCAGAATGCCCAGGGTTTTTAACGCCCGCAAGGTCGCGCCGCCCAGGCTGATCCCCGCGCCGTAAGCCCGCCAGCCCGGGTCGATCTCAACCAGCTCGACCCGCATGCCCCGCTTGGCCAGCTCAATCGCCGCGGCCATGCCCGCGAACCCGCCGCCAATGACGAGACTATTCTTCGCCATTCCACTCATTTTGAAATTTCCTTTGAGGTCAAAGGCGCGGATGCGGTGGGCAGGAGCCGCACCAAACCCTGCGCTGTCAGCTCCACCGGCAGGGCGCTGAGCGACAAGCCGGCGCATGGCCCCGAAAGGCAATGGCCGGTTGCAATGTCAAACAAGGCGCCATGGCCGTGGCAGACAATATGCGCGCCGTCCGCATCCAGATATTCATGGCGCCGCCAGGCCATGCGCGCCCCTGGCCAATGCGGGCAGGAATCGCGGTAGGCATAGACATGCCCGGCGCGGCGGACCAGAAAAATCGTATCGTGCCCGTCTTCACCAGGCTCGACGCCGATGGCGCCATCAACTGGAATCTCTGAAATATGGCAGAGCACCGTCATGCTCAGCTGGCCGGCCGGGCATTTGGCGGCGGCCCGCCGGGCGCCCATTTCTCACGGAACTGGAACAGATAAGCCTGGCTGGCCTCGGGCCCCATCGCCGTGGCGCGGGGCACCCAATGATCGTCATGCTGGTCCATGTCCGCGTCGAATTCGGCGTGGCAGCCCATCGGGCAATTGAAATACCAGAACCAGTTGCTGCCGAAATGATGCCGCCCCGGCCCCCAGAAGCTCTGAAAGCCGCGCTTCACCATCTGGGTTCCGGCCGCCAGAACCTGCGAGGGGCTGGCCATGTGGAAGGCGAAATGCTCGATGCCTTTGATATGCGGCGGGCTTTGGATCAGGAACAAGGCATGATGATCCGCCATCCCGGCCGGACGCAGGAAGGGCCCGACATCGGTGAAACGATCCGTGCAGCGAAACCCCAGACGCTGCGTGTAGAAGGCTTCCGCCAACGCCACATCGGGAACGAAATACACCACATGGGACAAGGTGCGCGGCCGCGCCGCCGGCGCGCCGGGCGTGACACCGATGACATTCAGCCCACGGCTTTGCGCCGAATTCGGAACGTTTGGCATCACCTCCGCCGGCACCTCCAGCGGCTTGCGCGCCGAGACGCAGATCCGCAAGGCAAAGCCCAGATCATCGTAAAATCCGATGCTGCCATCGGCATGCCAGGTGACTTCACGGTCGCGCGCCATCTCCTTGGCAACCGCCTCGATCGTGTCCGTATCGGCGGCGCCGTAAACGGTCTCGCGCAGCATGGACCCGGTTTCCAACGCGGCGGGCAATTGTGCGTCCGAGCGCGGACGAATGCTGATCCAGGTTCCATCCTCGGCGAGGAAATGCCCGCCGTCATCGGCGCGCTCCACCACTTCAAGTCCCATGTTGGCGAGGAATTCGTTGCAGGCGCCAACATCGTCAACACCGAAAACAAGCCCCTCAAGGCTGGTGATGTTCATGTCTCTCTCCGTGATATCGGTTCAGGCCAGCCGGCCGCCGAGGGTTTGCGCCACCCAATCGGCGATATAGTGGCCGGCATTGATGGAATTATCGAAACTCGAATGCTGCACACCACCTTCGCGATCGGTGAAAATCTTCAGCTCGCGCTTGGGGCTGTTGACCAGCGCGTCATATGTACGCCGCGCCATCTCCAGCGGAATTTGTGAATCCTTCTCGCCATGCGTGACCAGAAACGGCACCTTGATGCGGTCCAGAATCCCGTCGAGATGCACATGTTCCGCAATTTTCATGAATTCATCGATATTCGCGGCACCCCAGACCCAGCAGACATGCTCCCAGTAATGCGGCACCGGAAAGCTGCCTTCTTTCGCCAGACGGCGCTTCTGCACCTCCCGCCAATCGTGATTCGCCCCCCAGGACACGCCCATGGCGAAGCGCGGCTCGAAGGCCACGGCGCGCGGACAGTAATAACCGCCGAGCGACACGCCCTCCAAGCCGATCCGCTTGGAATCGATCCCTGGCTGGGTTTCCAGCCAATCCACCACGACGCTGGCCCAATGCTCGGAATCATAACGTGCCGTTAGATTATGCAAGCGCAACGCCTCGCCCGTGCCGGGCTGATCGATCACCAGCGAGGATACACCCCGCCTGGCCAGCCACGCCGGCAGGCCGACGCGATATTTCATCTCTTTCGTGGAATCCAGGCCGTTGACCTGCACCAGCACGGGCGCGGGGCCGCTCACATCCTCAGCCTGCACGAACAAGCCGGAAATCACCTTGCCCTCGTAAGGGATTTCCACGCGCCGGCAATTCTCCCTTGAGAGCGCCACGCCTTTTTCGAAAATTTCCAGAACTTTTTTGTAAAGTTCGAGCCGGCCAGGCGCGTCGCGCGATTGCAGGCGCTCGCAAGTCAGCAGATAGATGGCGGCGCGATTGAGCTTTTCACCTGCGGATAGGAGCCGCCCCGCTTCTTCGTCCTCCCGCGCGAGCGCGACCAGCTTGCCGGCCATGTTTTCCCAGGCTTCGCGGAAGGCCCGCGTGCCGGCGGCATCCGGGGCTTTCGCCGCCTCGTGCAAAGACGCGCACATCTCCTCGATCTCGCCGATCCTTGCCCCCATCTCGATGGCGAGATCGACAGAGAGATTCCAAACATAATTTGTGGGAAAATAGCGAAACATGCATATCTCCGCGCCTACCCGCGGCTTGTGCGCGAGGTTACGCCTGATGAGAGTCAAAATCAGAAATCGAGCCCGTTCACCCGGGCCATGACGCGAATAAATTATCCGCTCGGCAAAGACGAAATCCCCTCACAACTTTTGTTGTGCGTTCATTGCGCCAGGGGGGACGGCCGATCAAATCATCGTTTTGAATGAAAGCAATAAAGATTGTCTATGAGTGGGAAAACGCCGCGTCGATCAAGGCTTGCAGCCTTTGCGCCTTATCCTTGACCAGCCCACGCAACCACTGATTGCCGGGATCGTCATTGAGATGAGCCGGCCAGCACATCACTTCCGGCAGCGTGGGGAAGGTGAAATCGGGCTTCACCACCCGAAGTCCCTTGCCGACCCAGTGGCGTGCCAGCAGCCATGGCAGGCTCGCCACTAACGGCGTGCCGATGACGGCCGCCGCCAGATTGATATAGTTGGGCAGACGAAGCCGAATATTCCGGGTGATGCCCGCGCGCGAAAAATAAAGGTCAGACTGGCTGATATGGGACGATTCGCCAAACTCGATGGCCGCGTAAGGCATCGACTGAAATGACTCGAGCGGCAATGTGGCGCCGACCGCGTCATTTCCCTCCCAGATCACCGGGACAAATTTATCCTCGAAGACGGTTTCAAAATGATCATTCGCGTTCACGAATTCGGGCGGATGAAACATCAGATCCATCTTGCCTTCGGCAAATCTCTGCCTGGCCGGCGCTGAAACACTGACGATCTGGGTGTTGATGCGCGGGGCGCGGTGCAGCAGCTCGCGTTGAACATCGAGCATCAAGGCGTCGACGACATAATCCGAAGCGGCAATGGCAATATCGGTCTCGGCTTCGGCGGGATCGAAACTGGAGCGGGTCAGCGCCACACGCTGAGCCTGCCGCAACAGCTCTGAAACCGGATCACGCAGCCGGCTGGCCAAAGGTGTGGGCACCATGCGCCGCCCGACCATCACCAGAAGCTCGTCCTTGAAATGCAGCCTTAGTCTGGAGAGCGCATTACTGATCGTCGGCTGCGTGACGTTCAGCTGTTCCGCGACGCGGGTGACATTTTCATGCGTCAGCAACGCATCCAGGACGATCAGCAGATTCAGGTCCAGGCTATTGATCCGCAACGCGCCGCCTCCCTTTATTATCGACAAACACACTCATCGCGCCGGCCCTGGAGTCACGGCGGCGCGGCACGCTATCACGGCCTTCGGCTACAACTCCATGGGCAAGCTCTGCGCGATTTCGAACGGCTCATATCTTGGGGAGAGGCGGGCGCCACCGCCAGCCGGGAAATCCTGGCGCCCAGGCGAGCCGCCCGGCCTGTGCGAAAGCCGGGCCAGCCCGGATGAAACCATGCCTTGCATCCGGGGCAGTATTCATTGTAGCCTCAATATAAACGCGAAGATTGCGGCGGCGTCCTAAAAATCAAATCAAAGCTGCGAACAAACCAATGAGTTTTCAAAAAATTGCCTCCAAGTTGGCACTGCTGACCCTGTTTTCCCTGGCGGCCGTCACGCCGGGCCAAGCCGCCTGTCCAAGCGGCGGGATCTATTCACCGGCGCAGGCGCAGGCTGGCATGAGTCTCTATAACGATAAATGCGCCTCCTGCCATAATGCCGACATGTCCGGCAATTCCGGCCCGGCGCTGGCGGGGCCAAAGTTCCTGGCCTATCTGCAATTCACCAAAATCACCGCCTCGCAGCTGGAATCATTTATCGCCGCCCAGATGCCGGCGGATGCGCCAGGCAGCCTGACGGATGCCCAATACAAGGATATTTTTGCCTATATCCTTTCTTATAACCATTACCCGGCGGGAACGGCGGATATGACGAATGACGGGTTAAGCTGCCTCAATATGCTGCCTTACCCTGGCAAGGCCCAATAGTTCGGGCGTCCAAGCAAGGCCCCAAAATTCCAAAAAATCAAGGAATAAGCCAACACAACAAAATCAGGGAGATTGAAATGAACGGTTCAAGGTTCAAAAAGACATCTGCAACCCTGGCTTCACTTATGGCCGGCACGGCGCTGCTGCTCAGCCTGGGCGCGGCGCAAGCGGGCCAGCCGCCAGAGAATATGGGGGCTGAAACCGGCGGCGCGAAAGCGGCGGCCAGTGGCCCGGCGGTGACGGCGAACACCAACGTCACCGATGAAATGACCGCGAATGCCGCGAAAACCGGGCAAAACTGGCTAGGCTCCGGCGATGGTTATGAAAATCACCGGTTTTCGCCGCTGAAACAGATCAACGACACGAATATCGCGAAACTCGCTCCGGTCGCCATCGCCCAGACCGGCTATACCGCCAGTTTCGAGACGACGCCGATCATCGTCAATGGTGTGATGTATATCACCACGCCGATGGTCAACAGCAAGCAGGCGCTCATCGCCATGAATGCGGCCACGGGCGAGACGCTATGGACCTACACCTACACGGACGGGCTGAACCAGATCTGTTGCGGCCCGGTCAATCGCGGCGCCACCGTCGCGAATGGGAATGTCTATTTCCTCACGCTCGATAACAGCCTGGTCGATGTCAACGCCAATACCGGAGAGCTGGTCTGGAAGGTGAATGTCGCCGATGCCCAGGCCGGCTATTCGGAAACCATGGCGCCGATCGTCTATAAGGGCCAGGTCATTATCGGCAGTGCCGGCGGCGAATGGCCGATCCGCGGTTTCGTCGCCTCCTATGACGCCACGACCGGCAAACAGACCTGGCGCTTCAACACCACGAACGACAAAACCAGCTGGGCTGGCGAGTCCTGGAAAACCGGCGGCGGCACGGTGTGGACGACCCCGGCCATCGACACCAAGCGCGGCCTGCTGATCTTCTCGACCGGCAATCCCAATCCGGATCTGGATGGCTCGCAGCGCGCCGGCGATAATCTCTACACCGATTCCATCGTCGCGCTGCACATCAAGGACGGATCACTGGCCTGGTACTACCAGGAAGTGCCGCATGATGTCTGGGATTACGACGCCGTCAGCAATGTCGTTCTGTTCGATACGATGGACCATGGCAAAATGGTGCCCGCGGCCGGGCAAGCCGGCAAAACCGCGTTTTTCTATATCGTCAACCGTGAAACCGGCAAGCTGATCCGCAAATCCGAACCGTTCGATGAGCAGAAGAACATGTTCGCGCCACCGACAAAGGAGGGTGTGCAGAGCCTGCCCGGCGCCAATGGCGGCGATGACTGGGCCCCGCCGGCCTATTCGCCGCTGACCAAATATATCTATGTGATGGGCATGAATCAGCTGATGACCTTCACCACGGAGAATAATGCTGGCGATATACCGGGCCAGATCCGTCTCGGCAGCACCTTCAAGAATGTACCGCACGGGCTGCAAAACGGCACCTTCACCGCCATTGACGTGAATAGCGGCAAGATCGCCTGGAACGTGACCGTGCCGCAGCCGACGATGGGCGGGGCCTTGGTCACCGCTGGCAACATCGCTTTCATGGGCGAGGGCAATGGCTGGTTCGATGCCTTCAACGCGAAAACCGGGAAGAAATTGTGGCATTTCTACCTGGGGGCGGGCGTCAACGCGCCGCCTGTCGCCTATGAGGTCAATGGCCGTGAATATATCGCCGTGGCCGCGGGCGGGAATTTCCAGATGACCTATCCGCTCGGCGACGCGGTGGCGATCTTCGCCTTGCCGCAAGGCTAGGGCAATATATGTTTAGATCGACGCGCGAGCGTCAAGATAAACATATGAAATGGCTTGCTAAAACAAAACCTGGAGCAAGACGCGTCGCTGTTTAAAAAAAGGCCCGCGTCTGCATCAAGAAGCCCGGTCAGATCTGTTGATCTGACCGGGCTTTGTTATATCCGCGCGCATGCGGCATCGACGTGATGCGTCACGCCGAGGCTTTCGGCTCAGGCCGCCTTGCTGAACAGCACCGCCTTGGTGATGGCATCGGCCAGCGCCTCGATCCCCTCGCCGCTGCGGGCATTGGTGGCCAGGAGCGGCTTGCCGGCGCGGGCGGTGGTCGCCTCTGCCAGCATCGCCTCCAGATCGACGCCGACATGCGGGGCCAGGTCGGTCTTGTTGATGACCAGCAAATCGCAGCGCAGCACGCCGGGGCCGCGCTTGCGCGGGATATCGTCGCCACCGGCGACATCGATGACGAAAATCCACCAATCGACCAGATCCAGCGAGAAGGTGGAGGCGAGATTATCGCCGCCGGATTCGTAGATGATCAGTTCCAGACCGGGATTGGCGGCTTCCATCCGGTCGCCGGCCAGCATGTTCAGGGTCGGGTCCTCGCGGATCACGGTATGCGGGCAGGCACCGGCCTCCACCGCGCCGACGCGCTCAGGGTCGATCAGCCCGGAGCGGCGCAGCCGTTCCGCGTCCTCGGCGGTGACGAGATCGTTGGTGATGACGGCAAAATTCACGCCGCGTCGCTGCAGCACCGGGATCAAGGCTTCGATCAGGGCGGTTTTGCCTGAGCCCACCGGGCCGCCGATACCGATTCGCGCTGCTGTCATCTGCCCTCGTCACTCCATTCACGGGTTCGCAATCTCAGCAAACACCTTGGGCGATGGCGCGTCCAGCCCCATCGCGCAGGGCCGGATTCCGGCCGCCGCCAGCGCCGCCTGCATGGGGGCGCCATCCAGACAGGCCCTGGCATATATCTGCCCCTGGCGACCGAGCTGGTGGCGCTGCGCCGGATGGTCAGCGAGGCGGCGCAGCCAGACAGCGGCATGCGCGATCTCCGGCTCCGCCCACATTGCGCCCGGCAGATCCGCATAATGCCCGCCCGCATCGCGGACCGGCACCAGGCGATGCGCGACAAGGCCAGCGCTGTCCTCATCCATGAAAGCGAGATTGCCGGACCAGCCGGTGGCCACCACCGGCTTGCCCGCCAGCATCGCCTCGGCCAGCACCAGCCCGAAACCTTCCGCCCGGTGCAGGCTGAGCACGATATCGGCCCGCCGCAGCAAGCCAGCGAGGCGCGGGCGTGGCCAATCCTCCGGGATGATGCGGATATTCGGCCCGGCCTGGGCCTGCACCAAAGCGGCCTCGCGCGGGAAGGAAGCCGCCCCCTGCAGCTTGACGATCAGCATACGGTCCGCCCGCACGCCGAAGGCCTGGCGAAACGCCGCGATGGCGGCCAGCGGGTTTTTGCGTTCCAGACCGGAACCGAGAGCGAGCACGACCAGCACCACCACCGCCTCTGGCGGCAGCTCCAGAGGCTCAGGCGCCGCCGGGGCGGGCGGTGGACAGAAGGCCAGCGGATAAGGCACCAGCCGCACCCGGCCAGGCAGCAACCGGCTCAGCGCCTGCGCCACGAAGGGGGATGGCGCCCAGATCTCATGCACATAGCGCACCCCCGCCGCCCAGGCAGGCGGCATTGTCGGCAATTCCCAGACCCAGCTGCCGATGACGCGGCGGCCGCGCAGGAAATCCGCACCGCCACGGGCCAGCATCGGCGCCAGGCTGGGGGCGTTGACCGCCAGCAGCAGGGCAGCATCTGGTGGTACTTGGCCGCTGCGGGCCTGGCCGATGCCCAGCCGGACCGGCGTGCCGCCATAGCCCAGCGCGGCCGCCGCCGTGGCGAAACGCCGCGCCGCCTCGCCCAGCCCTGTCGGCGCCTCCATCTCCCCCGCCACAGCAAGCCCGGTCGAGCGAGGGGGCGGGATCGGATCGCAGGAGGGAGCCATTTGGCCGGCGAGCCAGGCCAGCCCGTCCCGCCGGGCCTTTTGCGGCAGGCAGCGCCAGAGCCGATGCGGCAAGGATAGCGAACCAGTCACGTCCCCCTCCATACGGGTTGTAATGATTCACCTTTTAGCAACTTTTAGTTTAATTTCGACAACGTTTTTATTATGCTGGGCACATGTCCGAACCGCTCTTATTGCCCTTTCGCCCGGTCCAGCCGGCCGCGCCGCACGGGCTGGCAGCCCCCCTCGCCGGACGGCTGCTCTGCGCCATGCGCTATGGCCCGCTCGGTGCCAGTTCGCGGCTAAGGCTGGGGCAATATATGCCGCTTCTGGTGCAGGCGGGATTGAGCGTCAGCCGGAGCTCGTTTCTTGATGATGAATATCTGCGGGCGCTCTATGGCGGGCGAGCGCGTGGCGGGGCGGCGCTGGCCGGATATTGGCGGGCCTTGTCCCTGCCCCAAGCCATCCGCCAGCATGATCTGCTCTGGATCGAGAAGGAGCTGCTGCCCTGGATGCCGTTCTGGCTGGAGCGCGGGGTGTTGGGGCAGACCCCCTATATTCTGGATTTCGACGATGCCTGGGCGCTGCGCTACGCGGCCTCGCCGTCGGCTTTGGTGCGGGCGGTGCTGCGCAACAAATTCGGGCAGCTGCTGCGCGGCGCGGCCCTGTGCATCGTCGCCAACGAAACGCTCTATCGCTGGGCCGCCAGCGAGGGGGCGCGCCATATTCTGCTGCTGCCGACCGTGGTGGACACCGCCCGCTACGTGCCGCTTCCTCCTCCGGACGGCCCGTTCACCATCGGCTGGATCGGCACACCGCTGACCGCTGCCTATCTGGATCTCGTCGCCGCGCCGCTGCGCCAGCTGGCGCGGGAGGCGCCGATGCGGCTGCTGGTGATCGGCGCACCGGGCTTCACCCTGCCCGGGGTGGAGGTGGAAAGCCTGCCCTGGAGCGCGCAGAGCGAGACCGAGCTGATCGGGCGCTGCCATGCCGGCATCATGCCGCTGCCGGACAGTGAATGGACCAACGGCAAATCCGGTTACAAGCTGATCCAGTATATGGCGATGGCAAGGCCGGCGGTGGGCAGCGCCATCGGCGCCAATCATCGCGTCGTCCGGCCGGGCGAAACCGGCTTTCTCGCCAGCACCAGCGCGGACTGGCTGCAAAGCCTGCGGACGCTACGCGACGACCCTGCCCGCGCCAGCGCGATGGGCATGGCGGCGCGGCGGCGGGTGGAACAGCATTACAGCCTCGCCGTCACCGCGCCGCTGCTGGTGGAGACGATCAGCGAGCTGCTTGGCAATAGGTTTGCACGTAGGGCAGAAAGGCCGTCTGCAGGGCCGGCACGCTGAGCTTGAAGGTCTCCAGCCGGTAGGGCGCGTGGCGTCCATACCCGCCGCGGGGCTTGGCTTTGATCTTGCCATCCATCGCGGCGCGGGCGGTCGCGGTGAAGGGCTCATCGAAATGCGCGTAGATGCGCTCGATCGCCGTCAGCGGGTCGGCGGTGAATTCCTCATACTGCATGTGCAGCTTGCGCGCCGCCGGCACATCCGCGCGCTGGTCGAATTCCAGCAACAGATTGGCGCCCTGCGTCCAGCGCGCCGCCACCTGGGCGCCGATCTCCCCGGCATCGATATTGCGCAGGAACGGCTTGCGCAGCACCTGGGTGAGATGCGCCACCGACCCCAGCACGGCGATCGGGTCGCGATGCAGAATGACGAAACGCGCATCCGGATACACATCCAGAATCGCATCCAGCGTGAAAGTGTGGTCCGGGCATTTCAGCACCCAGCGCGCGGCGCTGCCGTTTTGCAGGAATTGCAGAAATTTCTTGTGAAACACAAAGGCATCGCGATGGCCGTGGGTCTCCAGCCAGTCGAAATAACCGGGCACGCGATGGGTGCTGTCGAAGCGCAGGCTCTGGAAGACATGCGAGGTGATCTCGCTGCATTCCTGCGGGCTGTCGGCATGGATCGGGTGCATGTCGCGAAAGCCCGGGGCGAGACCGTTGAACAGATCCAGCTGCTTATCGACGCTGACCACCCGCTTGTCGCCGGCCGGGTTGAAGCCGGCCGGGCGCGGCGCGGGATAGATCATCTGCCAGTTGCGCGGCACCTGGTTGTCAGGGTCTTCTGCCATCAGCGCATGCAGGAAGCTGGTACCCGAGCGCGGCAGGCCGAGGATGAACAGAGGCGCCTTGACCGGCGTGGCGCCGAGCGCCGGATTGGCGCGGTGGGCGTCCTCGATGGTCTGGGCGTTGCGCAGCAGCCGGGCGAAATCCCAGCGCAGCGAGACGCGGCCGAACAGGCTCAGCTCTGATTCGGCCTGAATGGAGGCAAGCAGCGCCTCCAGCCCGGCGACGGAATCAGCCGTGGGTGAGGCCCCGGCGGTGCGGATCAACGTCTGGGCGGACGGCACCGCGAAGGCGCCATCCGGGATGACCTTATCGGCCCAATTGAAGCTCCGGCTCAAACACGTCGCCAGGGCTGACATCTCAGTGCGGCTTCCGCTCGATCAGCTCGATCTTGTAACCGTCCGGATCCTCGATGAAGGCGATGACGGTGGTGCCGAATTTCACCGGGCCGGGCTCGCGGGCAATTTTCACCCCGGCGGCGCGCAGTTTTTCGCAGGTGGCGTAAATATCCGGCACGCCCAGCGCCAGATGGCCGAAGGCAGAGCCGAGTTCGTAGGTCTCGACGCCCCAATTATAGGTGAGCTCAAGCACGGTATTGCTGCGCTCATCGCCATAACCGACGAAAACGAGGGTGTATTTGCCATCCGGCACCTCATTGCGGCGCAGCTCCTTCATGCCCAGCAGCTCGGTGTAGAATTTTACGCTTCGTTCGAGGTCGCCGACCCGCAACATGGTGTGGAGGTACGTAAATTCGCTCATCGCCTGTCCTCTTCGCTCGCGTTCATGAACTTATGTTGAAACGCCCAACAAAAAAATATGTTCTTTGTTCGCTGTTTCAATAAGTTGCAGTTTCGAGGCCAATATGGTGCCGCCGGCTTCAAATGCCACCCCCCTAAGCCCAGCACGGGACGCATGGCTTATCGTATCCGGCCCGATTGTCGGCAGGTCGGCGCGGCGCTCCTGTTGCGGTTTCGCCATTTTCACCAGCACCCCGGCCGGGCCAGGGCGCGTGACGGGGGGATGCGGGCGAGCATCGCATCGGTGCCCTCCACGGTTTCCACAGCCAGCACGATGCCCTGCTGGACGACGCAGGCCTGGCCGATATCGGCGGCGCCGATGAGTTTCAGCACCTCGATGCCGCGCTTGATGTCGGCCATCGCCTGGGCGTCCGGGCCGAAAGCGGTGAGCAGCCCGTCAGGGGCCAGCGCGTCGTTGATGATCTCATGCGCGCCGAGCACGTTGAAGCCTTCCTCGGAGAGCACCCGGACGATGGCGGCGAGCAGACCGTCATCGCCCAGAAACGCCGCCTTGCCGATCCGGGCCAGGAGTTTCGCCCCTTCGGCATCCGGGCGCAGCGAGAGGAAGGAGGGGCGTTTGACCGGGCCGATCATCACCAGATCCCGGCAGCCGCGGTCACGGAAGGCGCGGATCATCGCGCCGATGGCGCCGAGCCGGAAGGCGTGATGCGGGAAAGGTTTCACGATTTCGGGCAGCGCATAGCCTTCGAGGGCGGCAATGAAGACCTCTCGCCCGGACGCCCGCGCCGCCGCCGCCACCTGCCCCGGCAACGGCCCGCCGCCCGCGATAATCCCCAGCGGTGAACTCATGCCCCTGCCCCCTTTCAGATGCGTCGATCTTATGTGGCAAAAGTTTTTCGGGGTATGGGGGCTTTTTGAAAAAAGCGGCCCCTCCGGCGCCTTTCCAACGCCGCTAAAGCGGCGTCGGAACCTTGGGCGCCTGCGCCCAAAACTTTTATTCCTCCTCGCCCGCGACGTTCGTCAGGATACCGTGCTTCGAGGGCGTGGCGATGAAGGCGAGGATCTGCTGGACATGTTCATTGTCCTTGTAGGTTTCGCCAGCCTGGGCGACGCGCGCGGCGAACACGCCGGGGCCGCAGAACAGGAATTTATAGGCGTTATTGACCTCGGCCAGCGCCGCCTTCTCCAGCCCGCGCCGCTTCAGCCCGATCAGGTTCAGCCCCAGCAGCTCGGCCCGGGTGCCAAAGACGCGGGCATAGGGGATCACGTCGCGGGTGACACCGGTGAGGCCGCCGACCATGGCGCCGGTGCCGACCCGGGTGAATTGCAGCAAAGCCGCATTGCCGCCGATCACCGCGCGGTCGCCGATCTCGACATGCCCGCCAAGTGCGACATTGTTGGAGATGATGACGCCATCGCCCAGCACGCAATCATGCGCGACATGGACGGTGGCCATCAGCAGGCAGTCGGCGCCGATGCGGGTGATGCCGGAGCCGGTGACGGTGCCGCGATGGATGGAGGCATGCTCGCGGATCTGGGTGCGCGGGCCGATCACCGTTTCGGTCTCCTCGCCCTTATATTTCAGATCCTGCGGCTCCAGCCCGATGGTGCAGAAGGGGAAAATCTTCGCCCCCGCCCCCACCCTGGTGCGCCCGGAAATGGCGACGTGGCTGACCAGCTCCACCCCCGCTTCCAGCACCACATCCCGGCCGACCGTGCAGAACGGGCCGATTTTCGCATCCGGCGCGAGTCTGGCGCCGGCTTCGATGAGGGCGGTGGGGTGAATCATGGGTGTTACCGTATCCAGCATGTCTTGTCCGCTTCAAGCTGCCCGGGCTGTAGCGGGGCGAAGCGTCCGAGGCCAATCAATTTCAATTACCGCTTATGTCTCGGCGCAGGCATTATGCCGGCGTCTCGTTCTCCATGATCATCGCGGTGATCGTGGCCTCAGCTACCATCGCGCCATCGACACGGGCGGCGCAGGCGAAACGCCAGATCTGGCCCCGGCGCTTCTCCTTGGTCACGGTGATGCGCAGCTGGTCGCCCGGCGTCACCGGCTTGCGGAATTTCGCGCCGTCGATGGACATGAAATAGACGATGGGAATCCCCGCATCCGGCCCCAGCGTGGCGATGACCATGCTGGCGGCCGTCTGCGCCATGCTCTCGATGACCAGCACGCCCGGCATCACCGGATGGCCGGGGAAATGCCCCTGAAAAAACGGCTCGTTGACGGTGACATTCTTGATGCCGACGGCGGAATGGTCGCGGCGGATCTCCACCAGCCGATCGACCAGCAGGAACGGGTAGCGATGCGGGATCATGCCGAGGATCTGCTTGGTATCGATCATCTCGATATCAACGGGCGGAAGGGCGGGGGCAGTCTCGTCGGTCATTCTTTATCAGATCCCTGTTTTGGTCCTTTGCGCCCGGACTGGGCGAGTTTGCGCAAGGTGATCACCTCGCGGAAGAAGCTTTTCACATTCTGGGCGGGCGCGCCGAGCACTTCCTCGCCGGCCGGCACGTCCTGCATCACGCCGGATTGCGCGCCGATGCGGGCCTTGTCGCCGATTTTCAGATGGCCGGTGAGCCCGGCCTGGGCCGCGATCATCACCCCCTGGCCGATCTGGGTGGAGCCGGAGATACCAGCCTGCGCCACCACCACCGAGAAGGCGCCGATATTCACGTTATGGCCGATCTGCACCAGATTATCGATATGTACGCCAGGCCCGATGATGGTGTCCTGGGCGGAGCCGCGATCGATGGTGGAGTTGGCGCCGATTTCCGCGCCATCGCCGATCAGCACCCGGCCGAGCTGCGGCACCGGGGTGAAGCCGGTTTTGGAGATGGCGAAGCCGAACCCGTCCTGGCCGATGCGCGCGCCGGGATAGATCACCACCCGGTCGCCGAGAATGGCGTGGCTCACCGTTGCCTGCGCATGGATGCGGCAATCGCGCCCCACCACGACGCCAGGGCCGATATGGGTCAGTGCGCCGATGGAGCTGCCCGCGCCGATCTGCGCGCCCGCGCCGATGACCGCCCCCGCGCCGATTTCGGCCGTGGCATCCACCTCCGCGCTCGGATCGATCACCGCCGAGGGGTGAATGCCGGCCGCGGCCTGCGGGAAAGGATAAAACAAAGCCGAGATTTTGGCCCAGCCGACATAAGGCTCGGGCACCGCCAAGGCGATGCAGCCTTCCGGCACCTTCTCCGCGAAATCAGGATGCAGGATGACGGCGCCGGCCTTGGTTTGCGCCAGCAGCGACGCATAGCGGCGATTATCCAGAAAGCTGACATCGTCTGGCCCCGCGGTCTGCAGGGGGGCGACGCGACGGATCAGACGCTCGGTTTCGGGCGCCTGAATGCCAAGCAGCGCCGCGAGGGCGCTGACCGGATGGGGCCCGGCATAGCGGAAGAACCGCTCATCGCCGGGTTTGCCAGTCTCTGCCATGGATCAGGGGCTGCCGTTGCCCTGGTCGCCCGGCTGGTCGACATGCATGCCCGGCGTCACCACGCTGGGCGGCACCTTCACGCTCGGCAGCAGCTTGTTCAGCTCGGTGGCGGTTTCGTCGGTCAGGTCGAAGGCGGCGACGTTCAGCACCGCCTGCTCGCGATGCAGCACCAGGTTCATGCCATGCGCCTGGGCTTCCTGCTTGACGATGCCTGCCAGCATTGCCTCGATCTGCTGCAACGCCTGCTGCCCGGAATTCTGGATGGCCTGGTTGCGCTCCTGGAACTTGGTCTGGGTCGCGGCGATCTCGTTCTGCAGCGCCTGCTCCTTCTTCTCCAGCTCGGCATCAGACAGCTTGCCGCGCTCGGCGACGATCGCCTGCTGCTCGCTCTGGATCTTTTCGCGGGCAACCTGCGCGTCCTTCGAGAGGGCGGCCTGGCGCTTCTCGATCTCGGCTTGCACGGCCTGGGCGGCGGTGGATTTCTGCAGCACTTCCGGCACCGAGAGCACGCCGATCACGGCGGTCGGCGGCGGCGGGGCGGGCGGCAGGGCGGGCAGGTCCGGCACCTTGTACTGGGTCTGGTCCGGTTGCGCGGCGGCGGGGGAAGCTGCGTCGCTATGGGTGGCTTTCGGCTTGGCGGCAGGTGCGGCGCTGTGCTGCTGGGCGCTGGGCGGCATGAAGAAGCCGGGCGAACCGGACGAGGCGGACTGGGCATGCGCCGCCGGCGCGGCACCCAGCGTCAGCAGCGGCAGAACGAGCGCGTAACGGGAAAGAGCGGACACTTAGAACCTCGTACCAAAAGAGACGCGGAATTGCTGAACCTGATCGCCCTTCTTCTTCACCACGGGCTGGGCCAGCGACAAATTGATCAGGCCGAACGGCGTATTCCAGGAAATACCGACACCGGCGCCGACGCGCGGGGCGGAGCTGTTGAGCAGGGTGGCGTTGTTGAGCGTGTTGGCGCCCCACAGCGAGCCGACATCGACGAAGGCAAAGCCGGAGATGCCGATATCCTTGGAGATCGGCAGCGGGAAATGCAGTTCGGTGGACTGCGTCCACATATATTTGCCGCCGATCTGGCCGCCCTGGCTGGTGAGGGTGCCAGCGCTGTTATAGACCGGCTCGACATAGGGGCCGACGCCGCCATCGGCGAAGCCGCGCAGATTATCGCCGCCAAGGAAGAAGCGGTCTTCGATCTTGTCGGTATAGCCGCGCATATCGGCGAGATAGCCGGCGGAGCCTGAGAATTTCAGCACCCAGGCCGGGTTGCCGAAGATATGCTCAAGCGGGATGTAATAGGCGATGTCCGGGGTGATGCGGAAATATTTCGCATCGCCGCCAAGCCCGGCCAGATCCGTGGTGATGTTCAGGCGCAGGCCCGAATGCGGGTTCTGGTCGTCATCCAGATAATCGAAGCTCAGCGTCTGGCTCAGCTGCGAGAGCGAGGATTTGCCGGCTTCGTTCTGGATATAGATGTTGGTGTTGGAGCCGGTCGGGATGTCGTAAATGTTACGCTGGCTCACCGTGTAGGTGAAGGTCTGCCGCACATTATCGTTGAAGCGGTAGCCCAGGCGCACATCGGCACCCATCGTGCTTTCCGAATAGGAATAGTTCTGCCCGACGGAGGTGTAGGAATTCGTCACCGTGCGGAAGATATCCCAGCCCGCGATCAGGTTGCGGTCGAGGAAATACGGGTCGGTCATGCCCAGATTGATCTGGGTGCCGCGCTGGGCGATCAGGGCGTTGATCGAGGCGTTGATGCCCGTCCCCAGGAAGTTGTTCTGGCTGAGGCCGGTATTCAGCAACGCCCCCAGCGAGGTGGAGTAGCCGCCGCCCAGCGAGAACTGGCCGGTGGCCTGCTCGGTCACCGCGGTGTTCAGCACCACCTGCTGCGGCGTCGAGCCCGGCTGGGTGGTGATCTTCTCATCCTTAAAATAGCCGAGATTTTTGATGTTCTTGGTGGATTCGTCGATCTTGCTCTGGTTGTAGGCATCGCCGTCCGCCACCGTCATCTCACGGCGGATCACCTTGTCCTCGGTGCGGGTATTGCCGGTTATGTCGACACGCTGGATCCACACGCGCGGGCCGTTGACCACATTCAGGACGATGTCCATCGTGTGATTCTTTTTGTCCAGCGACACCTGCGGGTTCACCGTGGCGAAGGCATAGCCGAGATTGAGAGCGCGCTTGTTCAGCGCGTCGATGCCTTCCTGCAGCGCATCGCCATCGAACCAGTCGCCCTTGGAGAGCGGCACCAGCCCGCGCAATTCCTGCTCGGGCAGGTTCTTGATCCCGGAGACGATCTTGATCGAGCCGATCCGGTAACGCGCGCCCTCATCGACCGTGAAGGTCAGGTAGAAGGATTTGCGGTCGGGGCTGAGGCCGGCATTGGCGCTCAGCACCTGGAAATCGGCATAGCCCTTATGGAAATAGAATTTGTGCAGCAGATATTCGTCATACTCGACGCGCTGCGGGTTGTACTGGTCCGAGCTGGAGAGGAAGCGCCACCAGGCGCTCTGCCGGGTGGAGACCACCGTGCGCAGCGTGCCTTGCGAGAAATGTTCATTGCCGACGAAGGTAATGCGGCTGATCTTGGTCTCGAGACCCTCATCGCACTGGAACACCACATTCACGCGGTTATCCGGCAGCTTGACGATATTGGCCGTCACCTGGGCGTTGTAATAGCCCTTCTTGGCATAGGCATCGAGCAGGGCGCGGCGGTCGGCCTCGGCGGCGGCGGGGGTATAAACCGAGCGCGGCTTCAGGCTGACGGTAGCCTGGGCGACCTTGTCGGTCAGCTCGGTATCGCCGGAGAACAGCACCTGGTTGACGATCGGGTTTTCCACCACCGCCACATTCAGGTCGCTGCCCTGGCGGGTGATGTTCACGCTCTGGAACAGCCCGGTGGCGTAGAGCGTCTTCACCGACTGGTTGATGGCCTGCTGGTCGAAAGGCTGGCCGGGCTGCGCCACCATATAAGCGATGATCGTGCTGGACTCGATCCGCTTATTCCCGGTGACGTTGATCGCGGCGATGGTGCCGCCCGTGGGAACGGGCGCCACCGGCTTATTATGATGCGTGGGGGTCGCGGCCTGGGCCTGTTGGCTGGAAGCGGCGAGCATGGCCGGCAGCAGGCAGACGGACGCCAGAAGAACGGAGCGCGGCTTTAGCAATCGAAATCTCCCAAACCTAGAACCCCGGGCTGCCGGGACGTGCCATCTCGCGGCGTTTGGCACGGGTGAACGCAACCGGCAAGGTGGCACCGCCCTGCGCCGCTGTTTAAACTTTGCCGCCCGCATCCGGAGATGATCCGGCAAAGCTTTGTTTTCACGAGCAGTTTCATGCGTTTCGGGGGCGCCGGGGCGCCGCGCGGAACATATATTGCTCTAAAGTAAATGCGTGAACCAGGCGACCGCGCCGAGCCGGGTCAGATCATTAAATGTGACCAGCAGCACCAGCGAGAGAATGATCGCCACCCCCACTTTCAACCCGGCCTCGCGCGCCTGCTCGGGCACCGGGCGGCGGATCAGCGCTTCCACCGCGTAGAACACCAGATGCCCGCCATCGAGAATCGGAATCGGCACCAGATTGACCAGGCCGAGATTGATCGAGAGCAGCGCCAGCAGGCTGATCACCGGAAGCAGGCCCAAGGCCGCCGCCTGGCCGGAGATCTGCGCGATTCCCAGCGGGCCTGAGAGGTCGCGCAAGCCACGATGATCGACGATCAGCGTCGCCATGCCATGGAACCAGCCGGCGATCTGTGCCCCGGTTTCCCTGAAGGCGGTGGCGATGGCCGGGCCGGGGGCGAGGCGCTTGAGGGTGGATTGGCTGCCGATGACGCCGAGATGGCCGATCTTGTCGCCATTCATGGTGATGTCGCCGACCATGACCGGCAGCATCAGCCGCGCATTGCCGCGCTGGATGGTGAAATCCAGCACGGTATCGGGGTGCATGACCACGATCTGCTGCAGCTGGTTGAAATTATCGATCGGGTTGTCGCCGATCGCCAGCACCCGGTCGCCCGATTGCAGATGCGACTCCGCCGCCGGCGACCCCGCCTGCACATCGCTCAGCACCGGCTGGGTGGTGAGCTGCCCGGCGGTCATGAACATGCCGGCATAGATCACCACCGCCAGCAGCAGATTGGCGAGCGGCCCCGCGGCGACGATGACGGCCTTGGAGGAGAGCGAGGCGGAGGCGAAGGAGCCGGGCTTGGCCGGGCCGCGCGTCTGCTCCTCGCCCCAGCCCTGCATCTTCACATAGCCGCCCAGCGGCAGGGCGGAGACCTGCCAGACCGTGCCGGATTTTTTCGCGGTATATTTCAGCAGCGCCGGGCCGAACCCGACAGAGAAGGTCTCGACGGTGACCCCCTGGCTGCGGGCCGCCAGATAATGCCCCATTTCATGCACGAAAATCAGCACGCCGATTTCGACGATGAAGGCGAGGAGGGTGCGCAGCGTATCAAGCATGGGTCAGGCGGCCTTTGCGGCGGCAAGATTGGTGGCGGCGGCGCGGGCCTGGGCATCGATGGCGAGCACCGCGTCCAGATCCGGCAAGGCCGGGGCGCCGATGGATTGCATCACGCTCTCGACGATGCCGGCAATGTCCAGGAAGCCGATCTTGCGGTCCAGGAAGGCGGCGACGGCGATTTCATTGGCGGCGTTCAGCACGGCGGGCGCACCGCCGCCGGCGGTCAGCGCCTCGCGGGCCAGGCGCAAAGCGGGGAAGCGCTGCTCGTCCGGGGCGTGGAATTCCAGCTTCGCCACCTGCACCAGATCCAGACGCGGGGCTTGCGTCGCCAGGCGCCGCGGCCAGGCCAGGGCGTGGGCGATGGGGATGCGCATATCCGGGCTGCCAAGCTGCGCCAGCACCGAGCCATCGGCATAGCAAACCATGCCATGGATGACCGATTGCGGGTGCACCAGCACCTCGATCCTGTCGGATGCAAGATTGAACAATCTTGCAGCCTCAATCACTTCGAGGCCTTTGTTGAACATCGTCGCGCTATCGATGGTGATCTTCGCGCCCATCGACCAGACCGGGTGGCGCAAAGCCGCCTCGCGCGTCACCGCGCGCATCTCCTCCAGGCTGTGATTGAGGAACGGCCCGCCGGAGGCGGTGAGCACGATCTTGTCGACCGCCTTGGCGTTGCCGTCGGCCATCGCCTGCATGATCGCGTTATGCTCGGAATCGACCGGCAGCAGCGTCGCCCCGGCCGCTTCCACCTCGCGCAGGAACACATCCCCGGCGGAGACCATGGATTCCTTGCAGGCGAAAGCGATCGCCCCGCCCTGGCGCACGGCGGCCAAGGTCGGCTCCAGCCCGATGGTGCCGGTGATCGCGCACATCGTCCAGTCGGCCTTGCGCCCGGCCGCCTCCAGCACCGCCTGGCGGCCGCCGGCGATGGCGAGATGGCTGCCCGAGAGCGCCTCGCGCAGCGCCGGCAGCAGGGTTTCATCGGAGATCACGGTGATTTCCGGGCGGAACCGCCGGGCCTGTTCGGCCAGCAGCGCCACGTTGCGCCCGCCGATCAGCGCGCAGATTTGATAGGCGTCCGGATTTTCCGCGACGAGATCGAGAGTTTGCGTGCCGACACTGCCCGTTGACCCGAGAATGCTCAGCCGCTTCACCCCCATAACCCCACGCCTCCATGCATGCAGACCGCGAGCAAAGCCGCCAGCGGTGCCGCCGTCAAAAATCCATCCAAACGGTCGAACAATCCGCCATGTCCGGGGATCGTCCGGCCGGAATCCTTCACGCCGAGTTTGCGCTTGATCGCGCTTTCCAGCAAATCCCCGGCTTGCGCCACCGCGCTCAGGCCCAGCCCGACGCCAAAGGCCGCCAGCGGTTGGCCCAGCGTGAAGGCCGCGAGCAGCGCCCCGCAAAGCCCGCCGATGACCAGCCCGCCAATCGCACCGCTGATGGTCTTGCCCGGCGAAATACGGGGCGCGAGCTTACGCCCCCCAACCAGCCGCCCGACCAGATAGGCGCCGATATCCGTGCCCCAGATCACCAGCAGCATATAGAACACATCCACCAGCCCGGCCGCAGGGCGGTGGCGCAGCCAGAGCAGCGCGATGCCGCCCAGCCCGGCATAAGGCACGCCAAGGGCGGCAAAGCGGCCGAACACCGGCCAAGAGGCCAGAGCGAGCGCCAGCACCGCCTCGATCCCCGCCAGCGGCCCGAACAGCACGCTCACCCCCCAGACGATCAGCAGCACCGCTGCCAGCGGCCAGGCATGGTCGCGCTTGGCCAGCTTCGCCCATTCATGGCCGAGCCCGCCCATCGCCACGCCGATCAGCAGATCCCAGGCGGTGCCGCCTACCCACATGCAGACCAGCGCCAGCGGCCCCAGCACCAAGGCGGAGGTGGCGCGCAGGGCGAGGTCCGACCAGCGCCCCTTGGCGGCTGGGGGGGAGACGTCAGACAGGGCGGGCACCGAATCGCCGCTCCCTGCCCGCGTAATCCTGCATCGCATTGGCGAAATCCGCCGCGCAGAAATCCGGCCACAGCACCTTGGTGAACCAGATCTCGGCATAGGCCAGCTGCCAGAGCAGGAAATTGCTCACCCGCTGCTCGCCGGAGGTGCGGATGACCAGATCCGGGTCAGGGATGCCATCGGTGTGGAGGAATTGCGCGAAATTCTGCTCGGTCAGCTCGTCTGGCCGCAGCCCGGCTTGCATCGCCCGGCGCGCCGCCTGCACGATCTCGGCACGCCCGCCATAGGAAAGCGCCAGCACCAAGGTCAGGCGCTGATTCTCGGCCGTGCGGCGCTCGGCGGCTTCCAGCTCATGCGCCAGCGTCTCGCCGAAGCGCTCGCGCTCGCCGATCACCTTCAGCCGCACGCCCTCGGCATGCAGCTCGGCCAGCTCGGAGCGCAGATAATGTTTGAGCAGGAAGGTGAGGTCCTGCACCTCGCCGGCCGGGCGCGACCAGTTCTCGGAGGAGAAAGCGAACAAGGTGAGGTAGGGCACGCCATGCGTCACCGCCGCCTCGATCGCCCGGCGCACCGCCTTGGCCCCTTCGCGGTGGCCGGCCACGCGCGGCAGCCCGCGTGCGGCGGCCCAGCGGCCGTTGCCATCCATGATGATGGCAACATGCGTGGGCACTGAATGGGAGGCGGCGTCAGCCATCAGACCTGCCGGATATCCTTTTCCTTCTCCGCGAAACTCTCATCGACGCGCTTGATGTAGCCGTCCGTCAGCTTCTGCACCTGGTCGGCCCAGTCGCGCTCCTCATCTTCGGAGATTTCGGACTTCTTCTGCAAGCCCTTGATCTGCTCCATGCCGTCGCGGCGCACGCCGCGCACCGCGATGCGGGCGGCCTCGGCATATTTATTGGCGGCTTTCACCAGCTCGATGCGCCGCTCCTCGGTCAGCACCGGCAGCGGCACGCGGATGATCTGGCCATCCGGCTGCGGGTTCAGCCCCAGCCCGCAATCGCGAATCGCGGCGACAGTGGCGTTCACCATCGAGCGGTCCCACACCTGCACGGTGAGCATGCGCGCTTCCGGCACCGCCACGGTCGCCACCTGGTTCAGCGGCATCAGCGAGCCATAGGCTTCCACCTTCACCGGCTCCAGCAAGGCCGGGCTGGCGCGGCCGGCGCGCAGGCCGGAGAATTCGCGCTTCAGCGCTTCCAGCGCGCCGTCCATGCGGCGAATGAGGTCGGTTTTGATCGCTTCAATATCGGCCATTTTTAAAGAACCTTCTTAGCTCTCGATGATCCGGGTGAAGGGGCCCTCGCCCCGCATGACGGCGGCGAAAGCGCCGGGCGCATGGATGTTGAAGACCAGGATGGGCAGCTTGTTCTCGCGGGAGAGCGAGATCGCGGCGGCATCCATCACGTTGAGGTCGCGGGCCAGCACATCCAGATAGGTCAGTTCCTCGTAACGCTTGGCGTCGCTCACCTTGCGCGGATCGGCGGAATAGACGCCGTCCACCTGGGTGCCCTTGAGCATCGCGTCGCACTTCATCTCGGTGGCGCGCAGGGCGGCGGCGGTGTCTGTGGTGAAGAACGGGTTGCCGGTGCCGGCGGCGAAAATCACCACCCTGCCCTTTTCCATATGGCGCTCGGCGCGGCGGCGGATATAGGGCTCGCAGACCGACTCCATGGAAATCGCGCTCTGCACGCGCGTCGGCACGCCGGCCTTCTCCAGCGCGGATTGCATGCCCAGCGCGTTCATCACCGTGGCCAGCATGCCCATGTAATCGGCCTGGGCGCGGTCCATGCCGGCGGCGGCACCGGCGATGCCGCGGAAGATATTGCCGCCGCCGATCACCAGGCAGACCTCGATGCCCATATTGACGACATCGCGCACATCGGCGGCGATGGTCTTCACCGTCTCGGTGTCCAGCCCGTATTCGCGCTTGCCCATCAGGGCTTCGCCGGAGACTTTCAACAGAACACGTTTATAGCGTGGAGCTTCGCTCATGGGACGGCCTTTGAAATAGGGGCGGTAAAACAGGGCGGTAGAGAAAGGGCGGTGCCGGGCTTGAAGGCCCGGACCGCCCCAGGGGTAGCGCAAACGGAAGGAGGATTAAACCCCGGCGGCAGCCGCCACTTCCGCCGCGAAATCCGTGACTTCCTTCTCGATGCCTTCGCCAAGGGTGAAGCGCACGAAGCGGGTGATCTCGGAACCGGCCTTCTTGACCACGTCCTTCACCTTGCTCTCGCCGTCATGCACCCAGACCTGCTCGAGCAGCACCACGTCGCCGTAATATTTCTGCACCTGGCCCTGCACCATCTTCTCGATGATCGCATCCGGCTTGCCGGAGGCCTTGGCCTTCTCGATCAGCACGTTCTTCTCGCGCTCCAGCGCGGCCGGGTCGACCTCGGCGATGGTCAGCGCGTCCGGACGGGTCGCGGCGACATGCATGCCGATCTGGCGGCCCAGCGTCTCCAGCGCCTCATTGGCGTTGCCGGAGAGGCCGACAATGACGCCGATCTTGCCCAGGCCCGGCTTCAGCGCGCCATGGATATAGGCGGCGGCGGTGCCGCCCGGCACCTCGATGACGGCGACGCGGCGCACATTCATGTTCTCGCCGATGGTGGCGACCATGTGCACGGTCTCTTCCGCGACGCTGCGGCCGGTGCCGGGATACGCAGCGGCCTTCAGGGCCTCCACGTCCTCGCCGGTGGTCAGCGCGACCTTGGCGACGGTCTCGACGAAGTCCTGGAAGGCTTCGTTGCGGGCGACGAAGTCGGTCTCGGCATTGATCTCGACCATGGCGACCTTGCCAGCACCCAGGGCAACGCCCACCAGACCTTCGGCGGCGACGCGGCCGGACTTCTTGGCGGCGGCGGAGAGGCCCTTCTTGCGCAGCCAGTCGATCGCGGCTTCCTTGTCGCCGTTCGTCTCAACCAGCGCCTTCTTGCAATCCATCATGCCTGCGCCGGTGGTCTCGCGCAGGTCTTTCACCAGGGCAGCGGTAATTTCGGCCATGTGTTCGCTCCTCAATGATGTGTTTGCGCGGCGCCCCCTGCCGGGAGACACCGCGCCGATCCTTCAAAGCCCGCCCGGCCTCGCGGCAAGGCGGGGTAAAAATCAGGCCTGCGCCTGGGCTTCGTCCAGCACCGGCGCTTCGGCCGCGCCCAGATCGACGCCGGAGGCGCCCAGCTCGGCGGAGATGCCGTCCAGCACCGCGCCGGCGACCAGGTCGCAATACAGGGTGATGGCGCGAATCGCGTCGTCATTACCCGGGATCGGGAAGGTCACGCCCTCGGGGGAGGAGTTGGAGTCGAGAATGGCGACAACCGGGATGCCCAGCTTGTTGGCTTCCTCGATGGCCAGCTTCTCCTTGTTGGTGTCGATCACGAACAGGATGTCCGGCAGGCCGCCCATGTCCTTGATGCCGCCCAGGGCGCGCTCGAGCTTCTCGCGATCGCGGGTGAAGTTCAGGATTTCCTTCTTGGAGTAACCCTGGGTCTCGCCGGAGAGCATCTCGTCCATCTGGCGCAGGCGCTTGATGGAGCCGGTGATGGTCTTCCAGTTGGTGAGCATGCCGCCCAGCCAGCGATGGTTGACGTAATACTGACCGCAGCGCTGCGCGGCCTCGGCCACGTGCTCGGCGGCGGCGCGCTTGGTGCCCACGAACAGCACGCGGCCACCGGCGGCGGTGACATCGCGAATCGCCTTCAGGGCGCGCTCGGCCAGGGGAACGGTCTGCTGCAGGTCGATGATGTGGACCTGGTTGCGCACGCCGAACAGGAACGGCGCCATGCGCGGGTTCCAGCGGCGGGTGTTGTGGCCGAAATGCACACCGGCTTCGAGCAGCTGGCGCAGGGAAACGTCGGGGAGTGCCATTGGCAACCTCTTTCCTAAAACTAATCCGGTTTATCCTCCGCGGGGGAAGCATCCGGCTCCATGAGGGAGCGAACACCGGACCTTGAGGCTTGCGCCAGGAAAGGCCCCCGCGTGTGAATTTGCCCACACCATGCGGGCGCGCGCCCTATGGCGCATTTTTACGGGGAATTCAACCCGGAGCGGTGGCACCCCAGGCAGACCGCCAAATAAGACGCGGGGGGCTTTTTGAAAACAGCCCCCCGCATCCCCCGAAAGCTCTTGGGAATTGGAGCCTGATCGGTTCAGATTGAATCGCGAAGCGATCAAGCTGAAGCGTGAATCAGCCTCTCAATCAAAGCGTTAGAGCGCGTTCAGGGTGACGCAACCGCGTCGACCTGAACCAATCGCGCTTTAGAGTATCAAGCTTTTAGCTTGATGCTCTAAATTTTGTTTTAGCGAGTAATTTCATGTGTTTATTTTGACGATGGCGCGTCAACCTAAACACATATTGCTCTAGAATTTGTAGCCGACGCCGAAGCCGACCACCGTGGGGTCCAGACCGGTCTGGGCGTGCACGGCGCCATGCAGCAGCCGCGCCGAGGTCGGCAGGATCATCTGCTTCACATCCACATTGATGCTCCAATTGCCCTGCACCGGCACATCGAACCCGGCATCGAAAGCGGGGCCAACGGCTGTGCGCAGGCCGAGCTTGTCAGAGGTGCCGAGCAGCTGCGCGGACGGGCTGGTGCCGTAGAAGAAGGCGACGGTGATGCCAACGCCGACATAAGGGCGCACCACGCCGATCTGCGGGAAGTGCCATTGCGCCGTCAGCGTCGGCGGCAGCACCCAGGTGGAGCCCAGCGTGCCGCCGGCCCCCAGCGCCCCGCCCTTGGCGGTGATGGTGTGGCGCGAGGTCGCCGCGATCAGCTGCACCGAGAGATTCGGGGTGAAGAAATAGGACGCATCGAGCTCCGGCGACACCCCGGTGGTGATGCCGAGCTTCGCGCCGGGCATGCCGGTGATGTGGCTGTCGATATTCTCCGGAATGACGCCGATCAGGCTGAGATGGGTCATGATATCGCCGGCCTTGTAGCCGGTGGGGCCGGAGAGCAGGCTGTAGCCCTGCGCCATCGCCGGGGTGGCGGCCGCGCCGGCCAGGAGAGCAGCGGCGGTGGCCGCGCGGAACATGTTTTTCATTGCAGGAAGCTCCGATTGACTTGACGCTCATCGGATAGCCCCCGCCTTGCCGCCGGACTTTGATCTGAAACAAAAAATCCCGGCGGAGCCGGGATTTAAAGAGCTGTTGCCGCAATGCAACAGGCGGGTATGGATCAGGCCAGCAACGGGCCCCAGGACGGGTCGGAGGCGTAGGTCGGGGTGTTGACCACGCGCTCATTGAAGCCATCGACGCCGATGGTCACCAGGTTGGAGCTGTGGCCCGAACCGGTGGGGGATTGGCGGCAGAACATGATCACCCGGCCATTCGGGCAGAAGGTGGGGCTTTCCACCAGGAAGCCCTGGGAGATGATACGCTCGCCGGTGCCATCCGGCGCCATCACGCCGATGGAGAAGCCGCCCGAACCCCAGAAGGTATAAGCGATCAGATCTCCGCGCGGCGACCAGACCGGCTCGGCATACTGGCCAGGGCCGAAGGAGATGCGCTTCACCCCCGACCCATCGGCATTCATCACGAAGAGCTGCTGATTGCCGTCGCGGTCCGAGTTGAAGACGATCTGCGAGCCATCCGGCGAATAGCACGGCGTCACGTTGATCGAGCTGCTGTCCGTCAGCTCGGTGGCGCCGCCGCCGCTCAGGCTGGTTTTCACGATGGCGGCACCGCCATTGCGCGAAACCGACATCAGCAGCGAATTGCCATCCGGCGAGAAGCGCGGGCCGATGGTCATTTCGCCGAAGCCGCCGACCAGCTGGGTGGCGCCGGTCTGCAGGTTGAACATATAGACCCGCGGATTGGCGCCGCCGCGATAGCTGACGAAGGCCAGCTGCTGGCGCGCCGGGTTATATTGCGGGGAGAGCGCCATATTGGCGCCGTCGGTCAGGAACTGCACGTTGGCGCCGTCATAATCCATCACCGCCAGGCGCCGGACCGGGCTGGTGGTGGTGCCGGAGACCGAGATGAAGGCGACCCGGCTGTCGAAATAGCCCTTCTCGCCGATCATCTGCTGATAGACGGTATCGGCGATGATATGGGCGATGCGCCGCCAGTTATCCTGGGTGGTGGTGTAGGCCGTGCCCTGCACCTGCGCCTGTTGCTGCACGTTCCAGAGGCGGAATTCCACCCGCAGCTGGCCGCCGCCGGCATCCTGCACATCGCCGGTGATCAGCCCCTGGGCGCCGAGCAGCGACCAGTTCTGCCAGACCGGGGTGCCGTTATTCACTGAGTTGGGCACGAAGCTGGATGGATCGATGGCGCGGAACAGCCCGGAATGGGCGAGATCGTCCGAGATCACCTGGGTGATCTGCGCCGCCACGCCCGAGGCGCCGAAGGGCGAGACGGCGATGGGAATCGGCGCGTTCTGCGCGCCGCTGACATTGATGGCTGGGCCGTTATTGGCGGTGCCGCCCGGGGCGGTCTGCGCGAAGGCGGCCGGGGCCAGGAGGCTCGCGGCGCCGGCCGTGCCGAGCAGACGGCGGCGGGAGAAGGGCGGCAGCAGAAGACGCGTCATCATCGTACCTCTCAGGGCGTGAAGTTGAACAGGAAGGTGTTGACCTTGCCCAGCATATTGGAAGGCAGCGGCAACGTTGCACATTGATAATTCTCCACCGCGGCGACGGCGCGCTGCGCGTAGGCGGCGTAGATCGGATCGCCCATATTGCCTTGCGAGGCGGGCGCAACGACGGCCTGGCGCACGGTGCCGGAGGCATCGGTGGTCACCAGCAGCTGCACGGAGAAATTCTGCACCCCCGGGGCCCCGGCATCGATGCCCCAGCACGGGCGCACATGCGCGCCGATGGCGTTGCGGTCAGCCTCCGAGAGCCCGGAATTGGCGGTGCTGTTCGGGCTGCCGCCACCATGCGGGGCACCGCCCTGGTCCGGGTTATATTGCGCCGTCGGCGGCTTATCCTGCTTCTGGTTCACCCGCAGCTTGGAGAGCGTGTTCAGCACATCCTTGCTCAGCGGCAGCGGATTTTTGACATCATGCTGCTGATGCGTGGCCGATTGCACGGCGGCCGGCGGCTTCACCTCCTTGGTCGGCTTCACCGGCTGCTTCACCGGCGGCGTCGGCTTCTGCGGCGGCGGCGGCTGCTTTACCGGCGGCGGCGGGGGCGGCGCGGGTGTCGGCGTCTCCACCGGGGGTGGCGGCGGAGGCGGCGGCGCAGGCGGGGTCGGCGCCGGGGGTTGCGGCGGGGCCGGCGGCGGTGGCGGGGGTGGCGGTGGCGGCGGCGCCACTGGCTGCGGCTTGGGCTGGGTTGGGTTCACCGGGCCCTTATGCACCACCGGCTGGTCCGAGGGGGCGGCCACGGTGCCCTTGTTCTGCGCCGTCTGCGGCTGGGTCGGGCCGACCAGATCCACATCCACGCTCTCATCCGCCGACGTGTTCAGCGGCTGCATGGGCAGCGTCACGATCGCGGCGATGATGATCGCCACGTGGATGACGCCAGAAACAATCGCGCTACGGCGCAGATCGCGATCCACTTGTTGCTCCCCTGCCCGGCTTTACTGACCGGGCTGCTGGGCCAGCAGCGAGACCTTGGTGAACCCGCCCTGCACGATATCGGCCATCACCTGCAGCATGGTGCCGTAATCGACCTGCTTGTCGCCACGGATGAAAATGCGCTGATCGGCATTGTTCTTCGAGGCTTCCTGCAGCGTGCTGACCAGATTGTTCAGCGGGATCTCGCTATTGTTCAGATACACCTTGCCCTTATCGTCCACCGTGACGGTGATCGGCTTGGAATCGGCATTGGCCGGCTTGGCGTTGGCCTGCGGCAGGTTCACCTGCACCGAGGAGGTGATCATCGGCGCGGTGACCATGAAGATGATCAGCAGCACCAGCATCACGTCCACCAGCGGGGTGACGTTGATTTCCGCCATCGGCCGGTAGCGGCGCTTACCGCCTCCCGGCCCGCCGATGAGCCCGCCTGCCATTTACTTATGCTCCTCGGTCTGGCGGGAGAGGATGGCGGAGAATTCCGTGCCGAACCCTTCCAGCCGCCCGGCGAAGCGGGAGAGATCGTTGGAGAGCTTGTTATAGGCCAGCACCGCCGGAATCGCGGCAACGAGGCCGATGGCGGTGGCGAACAGCGCCTCGGCGATGCCCGGCGCGACCACCGCGAGATCAGTATTATGCATCGCGGCGATGGCGGAGAAGGCATGCATGATGCCCCAGACCGTGCCGAACAGACCGACGAACGGCGCCACTGAGCCGACCGAGGCCAGGAAGATCATGAACCGCTCCAGCCGCTCCATCTCGCGCATGATGGTGACGTTCATCGCGCGGTCCACGCGCTCTTTCACCGCGGTGCGGCCGATATCGGTGCCGGCGATGCGCGCGGTGCGCTTCCACTCGCTCATCGCCGCGCCGAACACGGCGGCCATCGGGTTGGTGGGGTCGGCGCCCTCGCGGTCGAACAGCTCATCCAGGCTGCCGCCGGACCAGAAATTATCCTCGAACGCATTGGCCTCGCGGTTGACGCGGCGCAGCGTCATCACCTTCTCGATGATGATCGTCCATACCCAGATGCTGGCGAGCAACAGGATGATCATCACCAGCTTCACCACCGCATCCGCGTGCAGGAACAGACCCAGCAGCGAGAGATTTGCCTGCGGCGCGGCCATCGCCGCCTGAGACACCGTTTGGTCCACTATCTTTCCCCGTTCAAAATTTCAGACGCGCGGCCCAATCGCGCGGAATCCGCGTCGCCCGGCCATCGGATACACGTGCGCAACCCAGGCCGAGCTCAAGCACGGCCAGCGAGTCGCTGTCTCGCAGGAATTTCTGGCGTAATGTAACGCTGGCCCCGCGCATCTCAGTGAATTCGGTCTCCACGCTCACCAGCTCATCAATCCTTGCGGGGCGCTGATAGAGCAGATTGACGCGATGCACCACAAACATGACCCCGTATTGCGCGACCATTTCGGCATGCGGCGCGCCCATCTCGCGCAGCGCCTCGGTGCGGGCGCGCTCGGCGATGGCGAGATAGTTCCCATGGTAAACAATGCCCCCGGCATCCGTGTCCTGGTAGTAGATGCGCGTGGTGTAACGATAGATCAATATCCTGCTCCAAGCCCATGATTAAAGCTGAAAAAGGTTTTAATGTGGCGGTGCGGCGCCATGATCTCGGCCGGCGCAATTTCCGGTTGCGGATTACTCGTCCAGCAAATCCAGAAGATCCGGCCCGGTGCGGGGCGGATTAAGCCCCAGATGCTTCCAGCCCGGCTCGCCCAGCATCCGCCCGCGCGAGGTGCGCAGCAGCAAACCCTCTTGAATCAGATAGGGTTCCACCACGTCCTCCAGCGTGTCGCGCGCTTCCGCGAGAGCGGCGGCGAGGGTTTCCACCCCCACCGGGCCGCCATTATGATGCTCGGCCAGACGCTTCAGATAGCGCATATCCATCGCGTCCAGACCGATCTGGTCGACATCCAGACGGGTCAAAGCGGCATCCGCGAGCTGTTGTGAAATTTCCGCAACATTCGCCGCCGTGGCGAAATCCCGCACCCGGCGGGTCAGCCGGCCGGCGATGCGCGGGGTGCCGCGCGAGCGCCGGGCGATCTCATAGGCGCCCTCGTAGGAGAGGTTCATCCCCAGCTTCTGCGCCAGGCGGATGACGATGCCGGTCAGCTCATCCGGCGTATAGAAGACCAGCCGCAGCGGTATGCCAAAGCGGTCGCGCAACGGGGTGGCGAGCAACCCGGCGCGGGTGGTGGCCCCCACCAGCGTGAAAGGCGGCAGATCGATGCGCACCGTGCGCGCCCCCGGGCCTTCGCCGATGATCAGATCGAGCTGAAAATCCTCCATCGCCGGATAGAGAATCTCCTCGATCGCCGGCTGCAGCCGGTGGATCTCATCGATGAACAGCACGTCCTTGGGCTGCAGATTGGTGAGAATGGCCGCGAGATCCCCGGATTTCTGGATCACCGGGCCGGAGGTCGCCTTGAACCCCACCCCCATCTCATGCGCGACGATCTGCGCCAGCGTGGTCTTGCCCAGCCCCGGCGGTCCGTGCAGCAGCACATGGTCCAGCGCCTCGCCGCGGGATTTCGCGGCGGCGACGAAGATTTTCAGATTCTCCCGGCTGGCCGCCTGGCCTGTGAAATCTTCCAGGCTCTGCGGACGCAGCGAGGCTTCGCCGGTATCGTCAGGCAGGCGTTCGCCGGAGGTGATGCGATCGTCAGTATTCATCTATGGGCATCCAGCTCGCCGATTGCGTTACCAAGCGTGCATACCCCGCACAACGTGAAAGCCCCAAATACTCAAACAACACCGAGAAACGTCACCGTCCCCCAAGCCAGTGCGACCAACACCCAAACCTGAAGCCTCCTCCAGCCTTGGCGACGAATCGACCTTAAAATCGATACCAACCACATCGAATTGAAAATTGTAAAAAAGGCCAACACCGGGAGCGCGATGACGAGGAACGCCAGCCCGGCGTCTGGCGCGACCGCCGCCCCTGCAGGAGCCTTAGGAATGCCTAAGAGCACACGAAGAAAAAGATAAGTCGGAATGCCAAAGAGATTGAAACGTAAGCCCGCCCCTAAAAAAGAGGACGTGCCATCCGCTTTCACTTAGCCAACGCCTTCAACCCTGCACGGATGAGTATGTCTAAACTCGCCTCTTCGCCATGGGCTTCTATAGCTTTAGCCAAGGCCGCTTCGGCTTCGAGGCGTTTATAGCCTAGGTTCGTGAGTGCTGAGAGGGCATCGCCTGCTGCGCCCTTGGTGGCTGCAACCGGCAAGGCGGCCGCCCCACCACCCGGCATCGCCCCCGCCTTGCTCTGCAATTCGGTGAGAATGCGGATCGCCAGTTTCGGCCCCACACCCGGCGCGCGGGTGAGCGCGCCCTTATCTTGCCCGGCAATCGCGCCGATCAGCTGGTCCGGCGACAGGGCGGAGAGAATGCCCAACGCCACCTTCGCCCCAACCCCCTGCACCGTGGTCAGCAGCCGGAACCATTCCCGCTCGGCCGAGGTGTAAAACCCGTAGAGCGTGATCGCGTCCTCACGCACCTGCATCTCGATCAGCAGCGTCGTCAGCCCCTCCGGCAACGCCCCCAGCGTGCGCGAGGAGCAGAACACCAGATAGCCGACGCCATTCACATCGATGACGCAGCGCCCGTCCTCCACCGAATCGACGATGCCGCGCAGCCGGGCGATCATGACACGCTCTTCCACACATTCGAGGTGGAGCGCCGATGCGCGTGGCAGATCGCCACCGCCAGCGCATCCGCCGCATCGGCGCGTTTCTGGGTGGACCCGGGCAGCAAGCGCTTCACCATCAGCCCCACCTGCTCCTTCTCCGCATTGCCGGTGCCGACCACGGACATCTTCACTGTCTTGGCGCCATATTCAAACACCGGAATCCCCGCCCGCGCCGGGGCCAGCAGCGCCACGCCGCGCGCATAGCCCAGCTTGAGCGTCGCGGTGGCGTTGCGGTTGACATAGGTTTCCTCAACCGCCGCCTCATCCGGCGCAAAGCGCGCCAGCAGATCGGCCAGCTTCGCGTCCAGATCCTTCAGCCGCAGCGGCACATCCTCGCCGCCATCGGTGGCGATGACGCCGTCCGCCACATGCACCAGCCGGTTGCCCTGCGCCTCCAGCACGCCCCAGCCCGTGAAGCGCAGGCCGGGGTCGATGCCCAAAATACGAACACTGCCGGGGCCGTGCGGCATTACGCCGAGAGCTTCGCCAGAACCTCGTCCGGCAGCTCGTAATTGGCGTAAACATTCTGCACGTCGTCATCATCTTCCAACGTGTCGATCAGCTTGAGCACGCCGGTGGCTTTTTCCTCGTCCAGCATCACCGTCATGTTCGGCTGCCATTCGATGCCGGCCTCCGCCGGATCGCCAAAGGTCTGGGCCAGCGCATCGCGGACCGCGAAGAAATTCTCCACCGCCGCCTGCACCTCGTGCCCGTCCTCGTCCGAGACCACATCATCCGCCCCGGCTTCGATCGCGGCTTCCAGCATCGCGTCCGCGCTGGCGGCCGAGGCCGGATAGCGGATCGCCGCCAGGCGGTTGAACATGAAGGAGACGGAATTGGTCTCCCCCAGAGCCCCGCCGGACTTGTTGAAGGCCGCGCGCACCACGGAGGCGGTGCGGTTGCGGTTATCGGTCAGCGCCTCGATGATGATCGCCACACCCGACGGGCCATAGCCCTCATAGCGCACCGCCTCGTAATTCTCGGTCCCACCGGCGCCGGAGGCTTTCTTGATCGCGCGGTCGATCGCATCGCGGGTCATGTTCTGCTTCAACGCCGCGGCGATGCCCGCACGCAGGCGGGGATTGGCGGCGGGGTCGGGCAGCCCCTCCTTCGCCGCCACGGTGATCTCGCGGATCAGCTTGGCATAAATCCGGGCCCGCTTGGCGTCCTGCGCGCCCTTGCGGTGCATGATGTTCTTTGCATGTGAATGTCCAGCCATGGGCGGGCTTTAGCATCCGCCGCGTCACGCCGGAAGCGCTGTTAAGCGCTGTTTCCAAGCATCCCGCGCAGCCGGGCCGCCAAAGCGTCCATGGTGAAGGGTTTGGCCATGATCTCCATGCCCGGCGCCAGCCCGCCCTCCTGAATCACTGCTTTCTCGGCATAGCCGGTCATGAACAGCACCTTCAGATTGGGGCGCAGCAGCCGTCCGGCCTCGGCGATCTGCCGGCCATTGAGCCCCGGCAGGCCGATATCGGTGATCAGCAGATCGATCGCCCGGCGCGATTGCAGCATTTCGAGCCCCTGCGGCCCATCCTGGGCCTGCAGCGCGGCATAGCCGAGCGTGCCCAACACCTCGACGATCAAGGCGCGCACCATCGCATCATCCTCGACCACCAGCACGCTCTCGCCGGTCGCCTCGTAGGCGATCTGCGCCGGCGCGACCTGCGCGGTCGGGGCGTCACATTCCAGGCAGCGCGGCAGATAGAGCCGGACAATGGTGCCGGCACCGGGCTCGGACTCGATTCGCAGAAAGCCGCCTGATTGCCGGGCGAAGCCGTAAATCATCGACAGGCCGAGCCCGGTGCCCTGCCCCAACGGCTTGGTGGTGAAAAACGGCTCGAAAGCCCGCGCCACGGTGGCGGCATCCATGCCGAGCCCGCTATCGGCGACGCTGATGCAGACATAGGCGCCGGATGCGATATCGCCCGGCCGGGCCACACCTGGCGCATCCAGCTCGATATTCTTCGTGGCGATGACCAGCCGTCCGCCATCCGGCATCGCATCGCGCGCATTGATGGTCAGGTTCAGCAGGGCGTTTTCAAGCTGGTTGGGATCGCACAAGGTCGTCCACAACCCATCCTGCAATTCGAGACGCAGCTCCACCGCCTCGCCCAAGGTCCGGCGCAGCAGCATCTCCATCGAGCCGATCAGCGGGTTCGCCGATACTGGCTTGGGGTCGAGCGGCTGCCGGCGCGAGAAGGCCAGCAAGCGATGGGTGAGTGCCGCCGCCCGGTCCGCGGCGGCCATGGCCAGTTCGATGAAACGTTCCAGCCCCTCATGCTGGCCGCGTTGCAGCCGCTTGCCCACCACCTCCAGGCTGCCGCTGATGCCTTGCAGCAGATTATTGAAATCATGCGCGATGCCGCCGGTCAGCTGGCCGACCGCTTCCATCTTCTGGGATTGGCGCAGCAATTCCTCCGCCTCGCGCTGGGCGCTGACATCGCGCCCGACGACATAGACAGCGCCATCCAACGGGTCCGCCGACCAGGAAACCAGCACGGCGCGCCCCGCCTGGTCGAGAATCCGCCATTCCGCATCGCGCACCGGCCGGCCGGCGCGTAGCGCCTGCAAAGCGCGCGCGGCGGCGGGTCGGTCGGCATTTGGTACCAGCTCCAGCAACGGTGCCGCCAGTAACCGCGCCTCCTCATAGCCGAGCAACCGCCGCCAGGACGGGTTGACCGAACGCAGCCTGCCATTCGGCGTCATCGTCGCCAGCAGATCATTAGCTGAGACCCAGATCTGTTCGCGCTCGGCACTCGCCGCCGCCGCCGCCGCCGCCGCCTCATGCTCGGCCGTCACGTCCCGTCCGAACCCGTAATGCAGCCCGCCTTCGGCGACATGGGTCCAGACCACCTCCCGCCGCCCGCCATCCCTGGCCCGCATGCCCACCCTGATCTCACCGCCGCGCCGCGCCGCGCCCGGTTCATAGAGATGCCGGCGTAGCCGTTCCCAATCCTCCGGCATCACCAGCTCCTGCAGCATCCGCCCGCGGCTCTGCGCCTCGTCCCAGCCCAGAACCTTGCTCCAGGCAGGGTTGACGGTGACGATGATGCCCTCCTCCCCGGTGATGAATTTCATCACCGGAGACAGCTCCCAGGTCTGCTCCAGCATACGCAGGGCGGCGCGCTGGTCGGTGATGTCACGCCCGACCGCATGGTTCAGCGCGCCATCCGGCACCACCTCCCAATCGACCACGCGGTAATGCCCAACCTTCATCAGGCAGCGACACTCGAAGCCCTGGATGGTCTCCCCCTGGGCCAGTCGCTCAAAGACCTGGCGAGCCGACACGTAATCCTGGGGATGGATACAGGCGCGCAGCCTGCGCCCGCTTAGCTCCTGCTCGCGCCAGCCCAGCCCACGCTCGATCGCCGGATTGCTGTGCAGGATGACGCCGTGGGAATCGAAAGTGAGCATATAGACGCGGCTGAGCGTCCAGATCCGGTTGCGGGCCTCGCTGGCTTCGGCCTCGGCCAGCTTGCGGGCATGGATGTTCACATTGCTGCCAACCCAGCCTTCGACCTCGTCGCCGGCGCCGCGAATCGGGGTGGCATGGATCAGGTGCCAGAAATAGCTGCCTTCGGGCGTCCGCAACCTGGCTTCGGCCTGATACGGGATGCCGGCCGCCACCGCCTCGGCCCAGCGCCGGGCGATGGCGCTGCGATCATCCTCATGCAGCAAACCGGGCCAGCCCTCGCCGCCATCAGCGGCCAAAGCGGCCTTCAGCCGGTCATTCATCCAATCCATCCGCCCATCCGGACGCGCGCTCCAGACCTGGCCCGGCATCGCCTCGGCAAGGCGCCGCAGGGCCGGCAGCTGTGTCGCGGCGGATGGCAGGGTGTTCACATCCTCTGTCCCCAGCTTGAGGACGACCAGCACCGCCAGCACTTTCCCGGCATCCCCCATCAAGGGCAGGCAGGTCGCGCTCAGCCGCCCCTGGCCGGGGACGCTGCCAAGATCGACCGTCATGGGCTGCAATCCCGCCCCCTGCTCCGCGAGTTGACCGAGGCTGACAATATCCGCCAGTTCCGGCCAGACGGCACGCGCGCTCCAGCCCAGCATCGACGCCCCGCGCGCGGCCATCAAGGGAATGCAGGGATCGTTATACAGCACCACCCCCTCGGGCCCGGCGAGAATCGCCAGCGGCTGTGGCACCCGCAGGCAGGTGGCGACATGCCCCTTGAACGCGGCCGACCAGCCTTCGGCCGGGCCGAGACTCGTGCGCGCCCAATCGAATCCGCCGATCAATTCGCCCATTGCGCCGCCATGAGCGAGAAACCCAAGGCAATCCCCGTCGCGTCCGGCGAGGTCAGCTGGCTGATGTGAAGAAATCATCACCATTCCGACGACTATTCCATGCCTACCCGATGATCGCAAAACCTCAATTTTCTGACATTTTCCCTGAAAGCTTCATGAAGTCCCCGCAATATACGGAGAGGCTCGCGCGAAATGGTTTATGTCAGGTGATTGACAGCGCCTTGTGAGCAGATTATCAGCCCGCCCACCGGGCGCGTAGCTCAGCGGTAGAGCATTCGCTTCACACGCGAAGGGTCACAGGTTCAATCCCTGTCGCGCCCACCACTTCCTTCTAAATTAAAGCCTTACACAAAGCCCTTCGGGGCTTTTTGGCGTTCACGAGACAAAAAGAATGCAGCCTTTTCGAAAAAAGGCTGCAACCGAAAACTTTTGAAAATTTTACGTCCGGGGCGCGGCTTCTGCCGTGCCCCGGAAGCAATATCAGGCGGCTTTGGCCATGCCGCGCAGCACGTACTGCAGGATGCCGCCATTCTTGTAGTACTCGACCTCGTCCGCGGTATCGACGCGGCAGAGCAGCTCGATCTCCTCCTTGGCGCCATCCGGACGGGTGATGATCGCCTTGATGTCCATGCGCGGGGCCAGCTTGTCGAGACCGACAATGTCCACGGTCTCCTCGCCGGTCAGGCCCAGGCTCTTGCGGGTCTGGCCGTTCTTGAACAGCAGCGGCAGCACGCCCATGCCAACCAGGTTGGAACGGTGAATACGCTCGAAGCTCTCGGCGATCACCGCCTTCACGCCCAGCAGGAAGGTACCCTTGGCCGCCCAGTCACGCGAGGAGCCGGTGCCGTATTCCTGGCCGGCGAACACCACCAGCGGCACGCCATCCTTCTTGTATTTCTGAGCGGCGTCGTAAATCGGCATCTCCTGCCCGCCCGGATAATATTTGGTGTTGCCACCCTCGGCGCCACCCATCATCTCGTTCTTGATGCGGATATTGGCGAAGGTGCCACGCACCATCACATCGTCATTCCCACGGCGCGAACCGTAGGAGTTGAAGTCCTTCTGCTGCACCTGGTGTTCGGAGAGGAACACGCCCGCGGGAGAGGATTTCTTGATGTTACCGGCCGGGGAAATATGGTCGGTCGTGATGGAGTCACCCAGCAGCGCCATGATCCGCGCGCCATGGATATCGCTCACCGGCTTGATCTCCGGGGTGATGTCCTGGAAGTAGGGCGGGTTCTTCACATAGGTCGAGCCGGAGGGCCAGGCATAGGTGTCGGTGCCGCCGGTGACTTCGATCGCCTGCCACTCGGCCGGGCCCTTGAACACGTCCGAATAGCGCTCCAGGAACATCTCACGGGTCAGCACCTGGCCGACGATATCCTGGATCTCCTTGTTGGAGGGCCAGATATCCTTCAGATACACCGGCTTGCCGTCCTTGGCGGTGCCGATCTGCGCGGTGGTGATGTCCTCGCGCATATTGCCGAACAGCGAATAGGCGACCACCAGCGGCGGCGAGGCCAGGTAGTTGGCGCGCACGTTCGGGTGCACGCGGCCCTCGAAGTTACGGTTGCCGGAGAGCACGGACACCGCCACCAGCTTGTTGCTCTCAATCGCGTCCACGATCGGGTCGGCCAGCGGGCCGGAATTGCCGATACAGGTGGTGCAGCCATAGCCGACGGTCTCAAACCCGATCGCATCCAGATCCTCGGTCAGGCCGGACTTGTTCAGATAGTCGGTGACAACCTGGCTGCCGGGGGCGAGCGAGGTCTTCACCCAGGGCTTCGGCGCCAGGCCCAGCGCCCGGGCCTTGCGGGCCACCAGGCCGGCGGCGACCAGCACGTACGGGTTGGAGGTGTTGGTGCAGGAGGTGATCGCCGCGATCACCACGTCGCCATGGGTGATTTCGTAATTGGTCCCGGCGACGGCGCCCTTGGCGGCAACGGCATCGGCCGGCACGCCCAGGCTCTTGGTCAGCTCGGACTTGAAGGCCGAGGCGGCGTCCTTCAGCAGCACGCGGTCCTGCGGGCGCTTCGGACCGGCGAGGGAGGGCATGACGGTGGAGAGATCCAGTTCCAGCGTGTCGGAGAAGACCGGCTCATGCGCGTCGCGCCACAGCCCCTGGGCCTTGGTGTATTCCTCGACCAGCTTGATGCGGTGCTCGTCGCGGCCGGAGAGGCGCAGATATTCCAGCGTGACCTCGTCAACCGGGAAGAAGCCGCAGGTGGCGCCGTATTCCGGGGCCATATTGGCGATGGTGGCGCGGTCCGCCAGCGCCATCTCGGCCATGCCTTCGCCGTAGAACTCGACGAACTTGCCGACGACCTTCTTGGCGCGCAGCATCTGGGTGACGGTCAGCACCAGATCGGTCGCGGTGACGCCTTCGGAGAGCTTGCCGGTCAGCTTGAAGCCGACCACGTCGGGGATCAGCATGGCGATCGGCTGGCCCAGCATCGCGGCCTCGGCCTCGATGCCGCCAACACCCCAGCCCAGCACGCCCAGGCCGTTGACCATGGTGGTGTGGCTGTCGGTGCCGTACAGCGTGTCCGGGTAGACATAGGTCTTGCCGCCATTCTCGGAGGTCCAGGCGACCTGGGCCAGATATTCCAGGTTCACCTGGTGGCAGATGCCGGTGCCGGGCGGCACCACGCGGAAATTATTGAAAGCCTCCTGGCCCCAGCGCAGGAAGCGGTAACGCTCGGCGTTGCGCTCGAATTCGAGGTCGATATTCTTCTGCAGCGCGTCGTGGGAGGCGGAATAATCCACCATCACCGAGTGATCGATCACCAGATCCACCGGGATCAGCGGGTTCACCTTCTCCGGGGCGGCGCCCAGACGGCCAATGCCGTCGCGCATCGCCGCCAGATCCACCACCGCCGGCACGCCGGTGAAATCCTGCATCAGGATGCGGGCGGGCTTGAACGGCACTTCCTTGGTGGAGGAGGCCTTTTCCTGCCAGGCGATGATGGATTTGGCGTCTTCCTGGGTATAGCTGCCGCCGTTTTCAAAGCGCAGCACGTTTTCAAGCAGAACCTTCAGCGTCTTCGGCAGGCGCGAAATATCGCCCAGCTTGGCGGCCGCGGCCGGAAGCGAGAAATACTCATAGGACTTACCGTCAACGGTCAGGGTTTTCTTGGTTTCCAGGCTATCGTGGCCGATCGCTGTCATGGGGCAAAACCTTTCTGCAGTTGCCGCTTGTGATTTGGTGCGGCTTAAACCATAGCCGTACCCGCCCGTCCATTCCGAGACCAAGGATTTTTGCACCTGCTCACTGCCCAAAAACTCGCCATTTTCCGCGGAGAACGCCTGGTGCAGCAGGGTGTGAGCTTTGAGCTTCGCCCTGGCGGCATGCTTCTGCTGCGCGGGGCGAATGGCGCGGGCAAATCCAGCCTGCTGCGCGCCATCGCCGGGCTCACACCTTTGGCCGCGGGTGAACTGTTCTGGGACGCTTTGCCCGCTTTCGCCGACCGCGAGGCGCATGCCCAGCGCATCGCCTGGCTCGGCCATCAGGATGCGGTGAAACCGGCGCTCACCGCTGGCGAGCATGTCCCCAAATCCGCGCTCGCCGCCGTGGGATTGGAAAAATTCCAGGCTTTGCCTGCGCGTTTCCTCTCCGCCGGGCAGAAGCGGCGGCTCGCCATCGCCCGCGTGGTGGCCGCCGACAGGCCGCTCTGGCTGCTCGATGAGCCGACGACGGGACTCGACGCCGCCTCCATCGACCAATTTCTCGGCCTCTGCGCCGCCCAGCTGGCGAAAGGCGGCATGATCATCGCCAGCACCCATACCCCGATCGAGCTGCCCGGCACCGAGGTTCTGGCGCTATGATCGAGCTGATCGCGCGGGAGCTGCGCCTCTCCCTCCGGCACGGCGCCGAGAGCATGGCGGCCCTGCTGTTTTTCGTCATCGCCGGGACGCTGTTCGCCTTCGGCGCCGGGCCGGATCCGGTGGTGCTGGGGCGGATCGCGCCGGGCGTGGTCTGGGTGACCGCGCTGCTGGCCGCCTTGCTGCCGCTGGAGCGCCTGTTCGGGCCGGATTTCGAGGATGGCACGCTGGATCTGCTGCTGCTCTCCGGCCAGCCCGCATCTTTAATCGCCGCCGCCAAGGCCGCCGTGCACTGGCTGACAACCGGGCTGCCGCTGCTGATCATCGCCGCGCCGCTGGCGGTGATGCTACGCCTGCCCGGCGAGAAACTGCCGGTGCTCTTGGCCACCTTGCTGCCGGGCACGCTGATTTTCTCGCTGCTGGGGACGCTGGCGGCAGCGCTGACCACCGGGGCGCGGCGCGGCGCGATCCTGATGCCGCTGATCACGCTGCCGCTGATGATCCCGAGCCTGATCTTCGGCACCGCCGCCGCGACCAGCCCGCATCCGGCGGCACCGTTTTATATGATTTTCGCGATGCTGCTGGCCGCCCTGCCGCTGGCGCCGCTGGGAACGGGGTTGGCGCTGCGCGCCGCCGCGGAATAAGTAGAAGACGTTTTTTGGTGCCGCTTTTTTTCAAAAAAGCGGCGAAAATGGTCGGGGTGGTGGCGCCAAGGCTACCAAAACCCCGAGCGTTTTGTGGCCCTTTTTAAAAAAAGGGCCACGCCCTAAAAACTTTTATCCCCTCAGGCCGTCGCCGGGAAGGACAGGCCCGAGCCAGGATCGACAAAGATCATCTTGTCGTGCACATCCTCGACGCCCGGCGCGTTCTCGGCGATGCACACCACCGCCTGACGCTCCTCATCCGAGAAGATGGTGCCATCCAGCGTCACCACCTTATCCTGCACACTCACCCGCAGGCCGGATTTCGGCGCCCAGTTCGCCTTGGCGATCTCGGCTTTGATATAGGCCAGAATCTCCGCATCCGTCCGCACTTCCGGGTGGGTCTCGATCAGCTTCGCGGTCAGCGCCTTCAACAGATCCGCGCGGCTGACCACGCCGGTCAGCTTGCCATTCTCTATCACCGGCAGGCGCTTGATATGCTTGCGCAGCATGATCTGCGCCACCTCGCCCAGCGACATCTCGGGCGTGGCGAAAATCGGGCTATGGGTCATCACCCCGCTGACATGGCGGGAATGGGTGGCGACATAATCAGCCGCCACCGCCGCCGGCTGCAGCAGCGCCTTCAGCCAGCCGGCCGGGCTGCCTTCGGTGCCGATCTCGGCCCGGCGCAGCAGATCCCCCTCCGTCACCACCCCCACCAGCGCGCCGGCCTCATCCAGAACCGGCAGCCCGCTGACCTGGTTGGCCAGCATGATCCGCGCCGCATCCGCAACCGTTGTACGCGGCTGCACCGAAAGCGCGTTGCGCGTCATCACTTCGGAAACATTCATGGCATCCTCCTGACTAGAGCCTGCCTTGTTCCTGGCAGGAGACGCTTGGGCGCGCCTTGATGCTTGTCAATTGGCGGCTTCGGCGATGTTTTCCAAGGCTTGCGGCCGCTGCAGAACGATCTCGTGAATATTGGGGATTTCGATCAACCCGTCCTTTTTCAGCTGGCTGAGCGAGCGCGAGACGGTTTCGATGGTCAGGCCGAGATAATCCGCCAGATCGGTGCGTGAGAGCGGCAAGGTCAGCTTCGATCCCGGGCGCGGCAGCTTGCCGGCGCCGCAAATTTCCTGGCGCTGCGCCCAGCCGATCAGGAAGCTGGCGATGCGCTCCAGCGCGGTCTTGCGGCCAAGCAGCAGCATCTGCTGCTGGCTCAGCACCAGCTCATGCATCGCCACATCCAGCAGCTTGCGCTCCAGCGCCGGATATTCGCTGAACATGGCGTGCAGATTGGCGCGCGAGAAGCGGCAGAGCTGCACCGTCTCGATCGCCTCGGCCGAGACCATGTTGGTCTCCAGCGAAGCCAGCCCGATGAAATGGCCGGCGGTGGCAAAGCCGGTGATCTGCCGGCGCCCATCCGGGAGCGCCTTGAACAGCCGCACCGTGCCGGCATTCATGTTATAAAAATACTGCGCCGGCTCGCCCTCTTCCATGAACAGCTTACCGGCCGGAAAAGTCACGCGCTGCGCCGCCCGGGAGAGAAACACCAGCTCATCATCGGAAAGCGCGTCGCACAGCCCCATATGGCGCGCGCCGCAATCATCACAGGCGGAGGCGGCCGGGCGCTCGGTCAGATTGATGGAGACCGGATGGCGCAGCGAGGCGATCTTGCCGAAGGAACTCATGCAGGGATGATTACCCGGTAGGCCCGCGTTGATCCATATCAAAATCATTCCGAGCCGGAGACGGACAGGTCAAAATCGCCGCGGCGACCAACAGTTCCACGCCCAGACCGATCACGCTGCCTTCCGGGCCAGTCAGCCCGCCGGAGAGCCAGGCCGGCCCGGCCGGCAGGGTGCTGAGCAGCGCCCCGGCGCAGCCCTGGCCGCTATCATGGGTGCCGAAGATCACGTTCTGGGCAAAATCCCAGCCGGTGTGAAAGCCAATCGGCCACCACAGCCCGCCAGTACGCTGACGGGCGAGGCATAAAATCATCCCGGCGCCGAACACATTGACGATGCCGATAACGCTCTCATGCCCGTTGCTGATATGCAGCAGCGCGAAGACGAGGCTGGTGATCAAAGCCGCCGGCCAGAAGCCGGTGCCACGCGCCAGGGCGACCAGAGGATAGCCGCGAAGCCCCAACTCCTCGGTGAAGCCGACCAGCAGTGAGACGCCGAACCAGGCCGCAAGGCTGGCCAAAGACGCCGCCAGCCCCAGCCCCTGCCCGCCGATCCGCGCCAACCCACCGCCCCAAAGCAGCGCGATCAGCAGCGAAAGCACGGCGATACCGGCCGCCAGCCCCCAGGCCAGCGCGCGAACGGGCCGCGGCTGGCGCAACCCGAACGCGGCGACATCCTGCCCCTCGGCCCGGGCCATGGCCTGGCTGGCAAGATAGATCGGCACCAGCAGCAAAGCCTCGTTGAGTAGGACGATGCGCGGGCTGAGCAGCGCCGTCGGCCTCACCCAGGGCGGCTTCAGCCAAGCCAGTGCGGCGATTTCGACAGCGACCAGCACCAGGGCGATCAACAGATAGGCGAGCCCGCGCCAGCCGGCACGCACCCCCGCCGCGCCCCGCAGCCAGCCGCGCCCTGCCCTGCTCATCCAGCCCATTCAAACTCCCGCAACAAAAAAGGGATGCTCCCTCGCGGAAGCATCCCTTGTAGTGGGCAGCTTGCCAAGGGCCGCAACCGGCCCCCGGCATCGAGATTACTCGGGCAGGGTCGCGTGGGTCATCGAGACGTTACGCGCTTCCGGCCCGAACAGCATCAGCAGGATCAGCACCACGGCGACGACACCGCCGACCACCGCCAGCGCATAGCCGTAATCCCCGCCATGGCTCATCGCCATGCCAACCTGGATCGGCGCGTTGAAGGAGGCGACGAAATTGCCCAGCTGATAGACGAAGCCCGGGAAGGTGCCGCGGATTTCAGACGGGGAGAGCTCGTTCAGATGCACCGGCACCACGCCCCAGGCACCCTGCACGCCGATCTGCATGAAGAAGGCGGCGATGGCGATGGTGGTGAAATCCGAACCATGCGACCAGGGATAGAGGGCCAGCAGCGAGACGCAGCAGGCGCCGATGATCGCGTAGCGGCGGCCGATTTTCTGGCTGAGGAAGCCGAACAGGACGCCGCCGATGATCGCGCCGGCGTTGAAGATCAGCCCGGCATTGGCCATCTGGCTGTGGGTGAAGTGCAGCTGCTTGCCCAGGAACAGCTTGACGTAAATATCCTGCGTGCCGTGGGAGAAGAAGTTGAAGGCCGCCATCATCAGCACGCCATAAATCACCAGCTTCATGTTCTTGCGCAGAACCGTGCCGATGGAAACCTTGGTCGGGCGATGCTTCATCGCCTCGAAGGCCGGGCTCTCTTCCACCTGGGTGGCGATGTAGAGCACCAGCAGGGCCGGCAGCGCGCCGACGAAGAACATGCCGCGCCAGCCCAGCGGCTGCATGCCGAAATCGAACAGCAGCGTGGCCAGGAAGAAGCCGAACGGATAGCCCGCCTGCAGCAGGCCGGAGACCCAGCCGCGCCAGCGATCCGGGATCGTCTCCATCGCCAGCGAGGAGCCAAGGCCCCATTCGCCGCCCATGGCGATGCCGAACAAGGTGCGGATGACCATGAAGGACACGAAGGACCAGGCGAAACCGGTCATCGCCTCGAAGAAGGAATAGAGCACGATCACCAGCATCAGGATCGGCTTGCGGCCGTAAATATCCCCCAGCCGGCCAAACACGAAGGCGCCGATGGCGCGGGTGCCGAGCGTCAGGGTGATCGAGAACGCCACGGAGCCGATGGTGACGCCGAACGCCTTGGAGACGTTATCAAGGGTAAGGATCAGAATGAAGAAATCGAACGCATCCAGCGTCCAGCCCAAAAAAGCGGCCACAACGGCATTACGCGCCCGCCTGATATCGATAGCCGAGGTCCCCGACATGTCGTTTCCTTCCAAAATGTCATCCCATGCAAACCGGCAAAATAAAACTTTCGCCAGATACGCTCCGGTAGAATAGAGCATCTATGGGGCAGAGATTTTTCGGAGGCAATTGGTTCAAGGAAAGTTTTTTATGAATTTTGGAATTTTTAACGCACTATACTGCAGCGCAGCATCATTTCGCGCACGTACGTGAAAAAAACGCCAGAAAAGCATGACCGAACCTGGAGAAAATTAAATTCTACCAATAACCACGATTAAAATGTTTGAGAGAAAATTTGGTCGGAGTGAGAGGATTCGAACCTCCGGCCCCTGCGTTCCGAACACAGTACTCTAACCAGGCTGAGCTACACTCCGATGCGGCGAGCCTATAGCCAAGCCGTAAAACTTCCGCAAGCCCCCTCCCGCAGATCGGTGAAATGTTGGTGCAGCGCCGCATACAGACCCAGAAGCGGACATAAAGCGGTTACGTTTCTCGCGCTAAAACCGGCTGATTATCAATGAGTCGTAGCCAAAACTGAAAGCCGGATGGTAGGACCACACGCATGTGCCTGATTTGCGACCCCACACGCCGTGGTTTTCTGCGCCTGGGACTCGGCGCCGCCGGGCTTGCCGCCCTCTCCCGCCCGGCCTGCGCCGCCGTGCAGAAACCGCTGATCATGCTGGACCCCGGCCATGGTGGGCATGATCCCGGCGCCATCGCCCCTGATGGCTATTATGAAAAGACCATCACCCTGGCGACGGCGCTGGAATTCCACCACGCTTTGCTGGAGACCGGCCGCTACCGTGTCGCGATGACGCGCAGCAGCGATGAGTTCATCACGCTGGAAGGGCGCGTCAATCTGGCGCTGGAGCATAAGGCGGATCTTTTCCTCTCGATGCATTGCGATCATCTGCCCGAACCGGATTTGCGCGGCGCCTCGGTGTTCACCTTGTCCAACAAGGCCTCCGACCGGCTGGCGGCGGCGGTGGCGGCGGATGAGAACAGCGCCGACGGCCCCAGCGCCGCCCCCTCCGACGTCTCGCCGCAAGTGGCGAATATCCTGGCCAGCCTGGAAACCCGCGCCACCAAGATCGGCTCCGCCACCTTCCAGAACGACATCGCCAGCTCGCTTTCCGGCGACATCCCGCTGCTGCCGGACCCCAAGCGCAGCGCCAATTTCGCGGTGCTGCGCGATCCTTCCATCCCCTCCGTGCTGCTGGAGATGGGCTGCCTCAGCAATGCAGAGGATGAACGGCGGCTGCGCGACCTGCGCCAGCGCCGCCAGCTGGTGGCCAAGCTCACCCGCGCGGTGGACCATTATTTCACCGGCCCGGCCGGTGGACGCATGGCCGGCTGAATTGCAAAGCTGTCATTTCGCCTCTCTCGCGGGCCATAAAACAAGGTGCTAAGAGCCGCGCATGTCCGATCAGAATGACGATTTCACGCCCGGCGAGCGGCTGGCGCGCCCGAGCCGCCAGCAGGCCCCGCAACGGCCAAAACCGCCACGGGACCCGCGCGCGCCGAAGCCGCGCAAGCCTCGCGGCCTGATCGGCAAAATTTTCGCCTTCTGCGTCTCCAGCGTCTATAAGCTGGTGTTTGTCGTCATCATCGCCGGCATCGTCGTGGCGGGCGGGGCCTTCCTGTATTTCTCCTCCGGCCTGCCCAGCATCGACAGCCTGAAGACCTACAAGCCGCCATTGGAATCGCGCGTCTATACCTCGAATTTCCAGCTGCTGGCGGAAATGGGCACGCAGCACAGCATCTATGTGTCCTACGACCAGATTCCGAAAGTCGTGCAGAACGCCTTTATTTCGGCGGAAGACCGGCTGTTCTGGGTGGAGCCGGGCATCAATCCGGCGGCGATCGTGCGCGCCGGACTGACCGACATCACCTTGATCGGCTCCGGCCGGCGGCCCATCGGCGCCTCCACCATCACCCAGCAGGTGGTGAAGAACATGCTGCTGGATAACCACATCACCTTCGCCACCAAGATTAAGGAGGCGCTGCTGGCGATGCGCGTCAGCCAGGCGATGAGCAAGCAGCAGGTGCTGACGCTGTATCTGAACGAGGTCGATCTCGGGCAGAATTCCTTCGGTGTCGCCGCCGCCGCGCAGACCTATTTCGACAAGCCGCTCTCCCAGCTCGATATCGCCCAGGCGGCGACGCTGGCCGCGCTGCCGAAGGCGCCGACCAATTACAACCCCTTCCTGCACCCCGCCGATTCGCTGCAGCGGCGCAATTTCATCATCGGCCGGATGCTGGCCGATGGCGTCATCACCCAGGACCAGGCCACGGCCGCCCTGGCCGAGCCGCTGCTGCCGAAAGCCGGCCAGGCCCGGCAGGATCTGGTGAATGGCGGCTATTTCGCCGATGCGGTGCGTGCCCAGCTGGTGCAGAAATTCGGCGCCGACGCGGTGAATACCGGCGGGCTGATCGTGCGCACCAGCCTCAACCCGACGCTGCAGCAGGCCGCGACCACGGCGGTGCGCAACGGGCTGGAGGATTACGACCATATCTATGGCGGCTGGCACGGGCTGGTGAACCATCTCGCGACTCCCGATCTGGCCGATAACTGGCAGAAGCTGCTGGCCAAGCAATCCACCCCGCAAGGCATGCGCGAGGGCTGGCGGCTTGGCATCGTGCTCGCCGCCAGCGGCCCCAGCGCGCGGATCGGCACGCTCGACCCGGCGGACGGCAAGCCCGGCATCGGCACGCTGCCAATCGCCAATATGCGCTGGGCGCGGCCGCTGGTGAATGGCCATCCCGGCGCGCATCCCAGCTCCACCGCCCAGGTGCTGCATGAGGGCGATGTGGTGATGGTCTCCGGCGACCTCAAATCCCTCTCCCTGGAACAGATCCCGCTGGTCCAGGCGGCTCTGATCTCGATGGATCCGCGCACCGGCCGGGTGCTGGCCATGGTCGGCGGCTGGAGCCATAATGTCAGCCCCTTCAACCGCGCCATCCAGGCGCAGCGCCAGCCCGGCTCCTCGGTGAAGCCGCTGGTCTATCTCACCGCCATGGAGCAGGGCATCCAGCCCGACGCCCAGGTGCTGGATGGCCCGTTCGTGCAGACTCTGCCGGATGGCACTGTCTATCGCCCCGGCAATTACGAGCTGACTTTCGAGGGCCCGGTGCCCATCTTCCACGCGCTGGAGCAGTCGCTGAACCTGGCGACATTGCATCTGGCCCGCCAGATCGGCCTGCCGGCGATCGCCAAAACCTTCCAGGATTTCGGCATCGTCGATAAAATGCCACCTTATTATCCCTCGGCCATCGGCGCCATCGACACCACCTTGTGGAAAATGGTCACCGCTTATGCGACCATCGATAATTACGGCCGGATGGTCACACCCAGCCTGATCGACAGCGTCACCAACCCGGATGGCACGGTGCTCTATCAGGCCCCCGGCGAGCAATGCGCCAATTGCGTGAACGGCAACCCGGACCAGCCGCCGGTTCTGACCCAGACCGGCCAGCAGGTGGCGGATCCGGATTCCGCCTATCAGATGCAGGTGATGATGAAGGGCGTGGTGCTGCGCGGCACCGGTGTTCCGGCGGTGAAGGGCATTTCCCAGCCCGTCGCCGGCAAGACCGGCACCACCAACGATTTCAACGATGCCTGGTTCATCGGCTACACGCCGGGCATCGTCACCGGCTGTTGGACCGGCTTCGATACGCCGACCAGCCTTGGCAACAACGAAACCGGCGGCAATGTCTGCGGCCCGATCTGGAATGAATTCATGAAGGTGGCGCTCAAGGGCCAGCCGGATCTGGATTTCGCCACCCCGCCAGGGATGACCCTGCAGCAGGTGCCCGAACCGAACGGGCAGATGGTGACGGAAGCCTTCAAACCCGGCCAGAGCCCGGGCGCGCAGAACCAGAATGGCCTGCTCGGCGGCGGCATGGATAACAGCCAGAGCGGCGCCCCGAGCCTGACCGCCCCCGGCCAGCCCGCTGCCCCCGGTACGCCGGCCACGCCCTCCACGGTCGAGAAATCTCTGGGCGGCCTGTATTGATCCAGAGCCTCCCCAAAGAAAAACCCGCCACGAGGCGGGTTTTTCTTTGCCCGATGCGCGACCCTGGCCGGCAAATCAGCGCGCCGCCAGACCCAGCACCCGGCCGTCAGCGCCCTGCAAAATCACCGCGACATGCTGCCCGGCCGGGTGCGGCACCCGCAGCTGCAGCGCGACCCCGGACCAGGCGCCCAAAGGCACCATGGCGCGCACCACATTCACCTCGGTGATCACCACACCGCCATTCTCCCCGGCACCGACATGGGTGCGGTGCTGGTCGTCATAGCCAACCAGCAGCACCGAGCCGGTGCCTTTGCCGGCGGCCACCGAAATGCCGAGCTGCTCCTGCCCGGAAATACTGATCGCCACATCCCCCGCGGGCGCGGCCTGGGCGGATTTGATCGCCGCGCGCAGCTCCGCCGCATGGCTACCAACAAGCTGGCTTTGCCCATCCACCACCGCCTCGGGCGTATAAACCTCGGTGCTGTTGCGCAGGCTGGCATACCAATCCTGCCGATCCGTGGCGCCTGGGAGCGAATCGGTATCCTTCCAGCCGAGATCGTTCCAGTAGGTCACGTCGAAGCTCAGCGGCAGAATATCCTTATCCTGCGCTTTCAGCTGCCCCAGCAGCGCATTCGCCGGCGGGCAGGAGGAGCAGGATTGCGAGGTGAACAGCTCCACCAGCACCGGCCGGGCAAAGGCCGGAGATGCGGACAGCGCCAAAGCTGCCGCGAGCACCAGACGATGCCCCCTCATGACCCGCTGAACCAGTTATAGCCCTGGTCCTCCCAATAGCCACCCGGATAGACATTGGTGACGGCGAGCTGGATGATGGATTTCGGGTTCTTGAAGCCGAGCTTGATGGGAATGCGCAGCCGCACCGGCGCGCCGAACGGCGCGGTGAGCGGCTGGCCCAGAAAATCCAGCGCCAGAATGGTCTGCGGATGCAGGGCCGAGGGCATGTCGATCGAGCTGTAATAGCCATCGGCGCATTTGAAGCTGACATATTTGCAGCTGGTATCCGCGCCGACATGCGCCAGGAAATCGCTCAGCCGCACGCCCGACCATTGCCCGATCACCCGCCAGCCCTCGACGCAGACGAAGCGGGTGATCTGCTCATGCTGCGGCAGGGCGCGCAGCTGCGCCAGGCTCCAGCCGGTCTTGCTCTGGATCTGCCCGCCCAGCTCCAGCTTGTAGCTCGCCGCATCGACGACCGGCGCCTGGTCGATGGAATAGAACGCGTTGAAGCGCGGCGGGCGGGTGATCTGGTCCGGCCGGAAGGTCGGAGCCAGCGTGTGCGGGTTGAACAGAGCCTCCTGCACCCGGTCATTCCAGGCGGACATCGCATGCAGGAATTTATCGGCGAGGTCCGGATGCGCCGGATCCTCGTAATTGCAGCCCCCGAGCGGGGCGGCGGCGCCGAGCGCCATGGCGCGCAGCAGCAATGAACGGCGTTGGATCATGGCAGGCGGCCTCCAGTGATCATCGGCGGCAAGGTTTTCGGCACCAGCGCCACCAGCAGAAGATGGACGAGGATGAACAGGCAGATCCCGGTCATCGCGAAGAAATGCACGTAACGGGCGATGAAAAACCCGCCAAAGGCATCGCACAGAAACCAGAGCTGTACCGGCTTCCAGATCGACAGCCCCGAGAGCACCGCCACCAGGCCGGCCAGCAGCACGCCCAGATAAAGCAGGCGCTGCACGGCATTATAAACCCCGCGCTCATGCTTGAGATTGAAGCGCAAGGCCGCCCGCAGATCCGCCAGCACCGCGCGCGGGCGGATCGGGAAGAATTTCTTGTAATGCCCGCTGGCCAGGCTCCAGACCAGATAGATCAGCCCGTTCAGCACCAGCAGCCACATCGCCGCCAGATGCCAGGCGATTCCCGCCCCCAGCCACGCACCGATGCCGACGGGGAAATTGAAATTGAACAAGGGCGAGGCATTATAAATCTGCCAGCCGGAGCCGATCATCGTCACCATCGCGATGACGTTGAGCCAGTGGGTCAGCCGCAAGGGCCAGGGATGGATGACGCGCGCACGCATGGCCTGCACTCCGCTCGGTTTTGGAAACTTGAGATCTTATACGCCATGGTTTCCGGCTTGGATGCGGCTGATTCAGGCATCGAGTTCATGCCTCAACGGCATTGGCGTGGAACATGGTGAATGGGCCATCTCAGCGGCACCGGATCATCCGGCCTCACCCACAGGAGATTTTCGATGTTGCGTTCACTTGCTTTCGCCGCTGCCATGTCCATTTCCATTGCCGGCGCCGCCCTCGCCCAGACCAGCACGGGCATGAGCCATGATACCATGGGCAACAGCGCCATGAGCCACGACACGATGGGCAATGGCATGAGCCATGACAGCATGGGCCATGATGCGATGAAACATGATGACATGGGCAAGACCAAAACCCAGGACAGCATGGGCAACGGCATGAGCCATGACAGCATGGGCAATAACAGCATGGGTCACGGCACCAACAGCCAGTAACCGCCAGCTCAGCGCCTCACGCCAAGCGTGGGGCGCCGGATCTGGGAGGCCCATGTCTTCTTCACGCTGCTCTTCTTGACGCTCCGGCGTCAGCCTCAATACATAATACCCCACGCCACCCAGGAGGCCGATCATCGGCGATCTGACCCAGAAGCTGGATAGTCTGCGCACAAGCCGGCGTGAAAATGCTGTCTGGGATGCATCGTATCGGCAGCTTGTCGACACCCTCGAAGCGGCCCGCATGGCGGAGTTGATCCTGCCCGAAGGGGCCGCCTTCCCGGATTTCATGCTGCCGGATGCCCATGGCGGGCTGGTCTCGCTCGGCGCGCGGCTGCGCCACGGGTCGGTGGTGCTGGGTTTTTTCCGCGGCACCTGGTGCCCGTTCTGCAAGCTGATGCTGGAAGCCCTGGCCGCGGCGATGCCGCGCATTAGCGCAACGGGCGCCTCGCTGCTCGCCCTCACCCCTGAAACCGGTCCTCTGCCGGCCGCCCTGCAAACCCGCCATGGCGGTAGGCTGGAGGTGCTGTGCGATGTGGATTTCGGCGTCGGGCTGCAAGCCGGGGTGGTGTACCGGATCCCCCCGCTCTACCGTGCCGGGCTGGTTGCCGCGGGGCTGGATATGGAGCTGCGCCACGGCAATGCCGCCTGGTGCCTGCCGGTGCCGGCGATTTTCATCATCACCCCGGATGGACGCATCGCCCGGCGCTTCGTGGACACGGATTTCACCAAATGGCCCGAGCCAGAGGCCATTCTGGACGCGCTGGCGGGCCTGCGCTGATGGAACTCACCCAGGTCCGCTATTTCCTCGCTTTGTGCGAGACGCTGAATTTCTCCCGCGCCGCGCAGGCCTGCAACGTCACCCAGCCGGCCTTCTCGCGCGCGATCCAGAAGCTTGAGGAAGAGCTTGGCGGCGCCTTGATCTTCCGCGAACGCACCCTCACCCGCCTGACCGCCTTGGGCCAGGAGATGCGCCCGCATTTCGAGACGATGGTGGAGGCCGCGCAGGCCGCCCAGGCGCTCGCCCGCGCGCATCAGAACCCGGCCCCGCGCAGCCTGCGCATCGGGCTGGGGCCGGGCATTCCCGCCACGCCGATCACCGGCGCGGTGGCGGAGATTTTGCGCGTGCTGCCCGGTACGGAAATCCATTTCTCCGAAGCGCAATGCGGCACCTTGGTGGATTCGATGCTGGCCGACGCGCTGGATTGCGCCCTGCTCCCCGCCGATGCGCCCTTGCCCGAGCGGCTGAACCGCTGGCCAGTTTTCACCGATGCCCCGCGGCTGATCTGCCCGGAAACCCATCCCCTCGCCCGCAAGAACCAGTGCGGCCTGGCAGATCTGGCCGGCGAAACCCTGCTGCTCAGCGATGAATGCGGCAATTTCGGCGAAGCGCTGGCGCGGCTGGCGGCGCCGCCTTTGCGCACCCAGCGCCTGCGCGCCGGGCTGGGGCAGATGCAGGAGCTGGTGCGCGCCGGGTTGGGCGTGGCCCTGCTTTCCGACCGTGCGGCGATCTCCCCGTCTCTGGCGGCGCGGGACTTCGTGGAGCCGGATCTGACCCGGCAGATCTTGCTCACCGCCGTCGCCGGCCGGCCGCTGCATCAGGCGGCGATGGGGTTTATCCGGCTCTGCCGGGCGAATGCGTTCGCCTGAAATTTTCGGACGAAGGCGGCAAAGCTGCCGCCGCCATGCGGCGTGGAAAGCCGCCAAAGGGTGTGGCGCTTCGTCAGGCGGGTTCGCCCTGCACCGGCTCCACGCCCTGGGCGCGGATCAGCGCGGTCGCTTCGATAATCGCCGCCTCGATGGCGGGAAGGTCGGTGCCCTTGGCCACCAAAGCCACGCCCCAGCCGCCATCGCGCTTGAACGGGTAGCTGCCGAGATCGAGCTGCGGAAATCTATCCTGGATGGCTGAAAGCCCGGCGGCGATGCCGCCTTCCATCACCCCCATGCCGTGCACGGCGCGCATCTGGATCGCCTCGCCACGCGGCAATTGCGGCTCCAGCGCCTTCAGCATCGATTGCATGATCCGCGGCACCCCGGCCATCACATGCACATTGCCGATGGTAAAGCCCGGCGCGATGCTGGCTTCGTTCTTGATCGGCACGGCGCCGCGCGGCATCGTCGCCATGCGTTGGCGGGCTTCGTTGTAGCGCTCGCCCATATGGGCCTTCATCTCCGCGTCGGTTTCCTCATGCAGCTCCCAGGGCACGCCGAAAGCGGCGGCGATGCATTCGCTGGTAATGTCGTCATGGGTCGGGCCGATGCCACCTGTGGTGAACAGCATGGTGTAGGCGGCCCGCAGCTCGTTCACCGCGCCGATGATCCGGGCGGCAATGTCGGGGACCACCCGCACCTCCTGCAGCCGGATGCCCAGGGCGGCCAGGCGTTGGGCGATGAACTGGACATTCACATCCTGGGTGCGGCCGGAGAGGATCTCATTGCCGATGATCAGGATCGCGGCGGTGGGGTTGCCTGACTTTGTTTGGCGCGTGGCCGCCCCACCATCCCCACGCGCGATGCCAGCCTCATCTTGAGGCGCCGCGGATTTGTTGATTTCGGCTGGCATCATAGAAAATCCCTCAACATCGGAATCAACGGACGGTCGGCGGCGGGCATCGGGTATTCCGCCAGATCCTCCGGCGCCACCCAGGCGAGTTTCTGCCCCTCGCGGCCGCGCGGCTCGCCCCGCCAGCGCCGGCAGAGAAACACCGGCATCAGCAAATGGAAACTGTCATAGGCATGGGAGGCGAAGACGAAGGGGGCGAAATCCTTGGGCTCGGTCTCCAGCCCCAGCTCCTCGCGCAGCTCGCGGGCCAGCGCGCCTTCCGGGGTCTCGCCCGGCTCCAGCTTGCCGCCGGGGAATTCCCAGAGCCCGGCCATTTTCTTCCCCTCGGGCCGGCGGGCCAGCAAAATCCGCCCTTGTGCGTCGATCAGGGCGGCGGCGACCACCAGCAATGTTTTCGCCGCTTCTTCGGCCTTTGGCGCGGATTGGTCCTGCGGCAGTTCGCGGGCCAGAGCAAAATGCTTCACCGGCAGCTTCTCGCCGGGGCGGCAGGAGAAAACGCGGTGGCCGTTATGCGTCTTGGTGAAGCCGAGATTGCGCAGCAGCGCCAGCGAGCCGTCATTATCCGCCGCCACCACGGCGGAGAGATGGGTGATGGGCAGGCTCGCGAAGGCCCATTCGGTAAGCCGGCGCACCGCTTCCAGCGCGTAGCCCTGGCGCCAATAGGCGCGGCCGATCCAGTAGCCCAGCTCGGCGGATTTGCGGTCCTTGGAGAGTTTCAGCCCGGCGCAGCCCAGCAGCTCGTCGCTGCCGGCATCGGTGATGGCGAATTGCTCGGCGCGGCCCGCCGCGCGGTCCGAAGCCGCCGCCTGCACCCATTCCGCCGCCTGCAGCGCGGGATAGGGAAAGGGCGCATCCGGCACGCGCCGGCAGATGTCCCAGTCATTGATGAGACGATGAAACGCGGCGACATCCCCACCATGCAGCGGGCGCAGGGTGAGACGCGTGGTGCGCAGCACCGGACCTGGCGGCAATGCGAGCCCGGGCATCAGCGAATCGAGGAGATCAGGCATGCTGAAGTCAGTGTAACCCGCAGTTGATCTTCCCGCCAGGACTGGGCAAGCATGCGCGCCATGAACGCTGAGTCTGAGACATTTTCGCAAACCATGGATGAGATGGGTAGCCGCGCCCGGACCGCCGCTGCCGCCCTGGCCACCCAGCCAGCCGCCGCGCGCGATGCCGCGTTGCGTGCCGCCGCCGGGGCACTGCGCGATGCGGCGTCCTCTATCCTGGATGCGAATGCCAAGGACATGGCCGCTTATAAAGGCTCGGCGGCCTTCGGCGACCGGCTGCTGCTGAACCCGGCCCGGGTGGAGGCAATGGCCAAGGGGCTGGAAGAGGTGGCGGATCTGCCCGACCCTCTGGCCCATACGCTGGCCGAATGGACCCGCCCGAACGGGCTGCGCATCGCCCGCATCGCCCAGCCGATCGGCGTGCTGGGGATGATCTATGAGAGCCGCCCGAATGTCGGCGCGGATGCGGCGGCGATCGCGCTGAAATCCGGCAATGCCATCATTCTGCGCGGCGGCTCCGAGAGTTTTCACTCCGCCCAGGCGATCCACCAGGCCGTCACCACCGGCCTGCGCGCCGCCGGGCTGCCGGCGGATGCGGTGCAGGTCGCACCCTCGACCGACCGGCGCTTCGTCGCGGCGATGCTGGGGGCGGTCGGGCATATCGATCTGATCATCCCGCGCGGCGGCAAGACGCTGGTGGAACTGGTGCAGCGCGAGGCGCGGGTGCCGGTGCTCTCCCATGCCGAGGGGCTGAACCATACTTATATCCACGCGGCCGCCGACCCTGAGATGGCGCGCAGCGTGCTGGCCAATGCCAAGATGCGCCGCCCCGGCGTCTGCGGCGCCACCGAGACGCTTCTTATAGACGCCACCATCGCCCCGTCTTTGTTGCCGGTGCTGGTGGAGGATCTGAGCAAGCTCGGCTGCGCCTTCAAGGCCGACGCACCGGCGCGGGCCATCCTGCCTGCCCTGCCCGCCGCCGAAGAGAAGGATTTCGACACTGAATGGCAGGATGCGATCCTCAGCATCGCGGTGGTCGATGGGCCGGAGGGCGCGCTGGCGCATGTGCGCGCCCATGGCAGCGAGCATACCGAGGCCATCATCACCCAGGATGAGGCGGTGGCGGAGGCCTATCTGGCGCGCTGCCCGGCGGCGGTGACGCTGTGGAACGCTTCCACCCAGTTCTGCGATGGCGGCGAGTTCGGCTTTGGCGCGGAAATCGGCATCGCCACCGGCCATATCCATGCGCGCGGGCCGATCGGGCCGGAGCAGCTCACGACGTTCCGCTACGTGGTGCGCGGCACCGGCCAGACCCGCCCGTAACCGCCCCCGTTGCCCTTCAACACGCCAACCCATGGCCACCGGCACCGGCTGAAAATCGGGCTGCTCGGCGGCTCGTTCAATCCGGCGCATGAGGGGCATCTGCACGTGGCACGGGAGGCGATGCGGCATCTGGGGCTGGACCAGCTCTGGCTGCTGGTCTCGCCGGGCAACCCGCTGAAACCCGCGAACGGCATGGCGAAGCTGGCGGACCGGCTGGCGAGTGCCCGCAAGATCGCCGACGGCCGGCTTATCATCGCCACCGATATCGAGAGCCGGATGGGCACGCGCTATACCCGCGATACGCTGCGCGGCCTCAAGCGCCGCTTTCCGCGCGTGCGCTTCGTCTGGCTGATGGGGGCGGATAATCTGATCCAGCTGCCGCGCTGGGGGCGCTGGCAGGAGATCATCCATGCGATGCCGATGCTCGTCGTCCCCCGCCCCGGCGCCACCCGCCGCGCGCTGGCCGGGCGGGCGGCAAAGCGCCACCAAAAAGATCGCCTTCCCGCGCGGGCTGGGTTATGTCTGGCGACAATGCGGGCGCCGGCCTGGATTCTCCTGCCCGTGCGGGAGAACGCGGCCTCGGCCACCGCATTGCGCCGCAGGATTTTAGAAGGAACGCAGCCATAACGCGCACGCCCACCCGCACCCCGGCCAGCCGGGGCGCCAAAACAACCGCCCCGCGCAAGCGCGCCGCCAAGCCGGCCGCCGAGTCGGTTGCCATCATGCCCGGTACACCGCGCAAGAAAGCCGCCATCGCCGGCCCGAAGCGCAAAAAGGGTGAGGCCAAGCCGGCTCCCGAATTTCTCGACCGCCTGCAGGCCGTCATCGTCACCACGCTGGAGGACGACAAGGCCGAGGATATCGTCACGTTGGATCTGGCCGGCCGCGCCTCCTTCGCGGACCGCATGATCATCGCCACCGGCATCGCCGACCGGCAGATCGCCGCGATGGCGACGCATCTCTACGAGAAACTGGCCGAGGCCGGGTTCCGCAAGCCGCTGACCGAGGGCGCCACCGGCACCGACTGGGTGCTGATCGATGCCGGGGATATCGTCGTGCATCTGTTCAAGCCGGAAGCGCGCACGCTCTACGGGCTGGAGAAGATGTGGTCCGCCGAACTTGATGAGGCGGATAGCGAGGCTTGAGGCTGCTCGCCATCGGCAAGGCGCCGTCCAGGGCGCCGGAGATGGAGCTGTTTGCCCGTTACGCGAAGCGCATCCGCCCCGCGATGGGGCTGGTGGAGTTCGCGGACGGGCAAGGGGCTCCCGCCGAGATCAAGCGCCGCGAGGGCGAGGCCATCCTCGCCGCGCTGAAAGCGGATGAATTTCTGATCGCACTGGATATGGACGGCGCCGCCCCGGATTCGCCGGGACTGGCGAAGCTGCTCGCCGGCTGGCTGGAGCGCAGCAAGAAACTCGCCTTCGTGATCGGCGGGGCGGAAGGGCTGGACGCGCCGGTGATCGCCCGCGCCGGGGCCAAACTCTCGCTGGGCCCCCTCACTTGGCCGCATATGCTGGTGCGCCCGATGCTGGCCGAGCAGATCTACCGCGCGCAGAGCATTCTGGCCGGGCATCCTTATCACCGCGCCGGGCGGCCTTGAGCCCCCCGCCATAGCCAACGCGGCGCGCTTTCCTTAAACTCCGGCCTAGAAACGCTTCAGTTAAGGACTGCAATGGCCAAGAAACCCGTGATGCTGGTGATCCTCGATGGCTTCGGCTGGAACGAGTCGCCGCAGGACAATGCCGTCGCGCAGGCGCACACGCCGCATTTCGATGCGCTCTGGGAAACCTGCCCGCGCGCCTTTCTCACCACTTCGGGCCGGGTGGTCGGGCTGCCGAGCGGGCAGATGGGCAATTCCGAGGTCGGGCATCTGAATATCGGCGCCGGGCGGACGGTGATGCAGGATCTGCCGCGCATCGATGCCGCCATCGAGGATGGCACGCTGGCCAAGTCCGAGACGGTGCGGGGCTTCATCGCGGCGTTGAAGAAAAGTGGCGGCACCGCGCATCTGCTGGGGCTGGTCTCGCCGGGCGGGGTGCATTCGCACCAGGACCATGCGGTGGCGCTGGCGAAGATTCTGCACGCGGCCGGCATCCCGGTGATCGCCCATGGCTGGATGGATGGGCGGGACACCCCGCCCGGGGCCGGGCTGAGCTATATGCGGACATTCCTGGCCGATCTGGGCGATGCCGCGACGCTGGGCACGCTGGTCGGGCGCTATTACGCCATGGACCGCGATAAGCGCTGGGAGCGCGTGAGCCAAGCCTATGAGCTGCTGGTGGATGCCAAGGGCGCGCATTTTCCCAGCGCCGAGGCGGCGATCCAGGCCAGCTACGAGGCCAAGATCACCGATGAGTTCATCAAGCCCGCCGTGATTGGCGATTATGCCGGGATCAAGGATGGCGACGGCGTGATCTGCGCCAATTACCGGGCGGACCGGGTGCGCGAGATCCTCACCGCCTTGCTCGACCCGTCTTTCGACGGCTTCCAGCCGCGCCAGCCCAAGCTGGTGGGGGCGGTGGGCATGACCGCCTATTCGGACGCGCTGGCCCCCTTCATGCAGACCATCTTCGCGCCGCAGCGCATGGATGATCTGCTGGGCGGCGTCGTCTCCAAGGCCGGCCTGAAGCAGCTGCGCATGGCGGAGACGGAGAAATATCCGCACGTCACCTATTTCTTCAATGGCGGGGTGGAGACGCCCTTCCCCGGCGAAGAGCGGATCATGGTGCCTTCGCCGAAGGTCGCCACCTATGATCTGCAGCCGGAAATGTCCGCGCCGGAGCTGACCGAGAAGGCGGTGGCGGCGATCAAGACCGGGCAGTTCGACATGATCATCCTGAATTTCGCCAATCCGGACATGGTCGGCCATACCGGCTCGCTGCCCGCCGCGATCAAGGCGGTGGAAACGGTGGATGCGGGCTTGGGCAAAATCTGGGCGGCGGTGCAGGCGCAGGGCGGGGCGATTCTGGTCACCGCGGATCACGGCAATTGCGAGATGATGCGCGACCCGGAGACCGGCGGGCCGCATACCGCGCACACCACCAATCCGGTGCCGGTGCTGATCGCCGGCGGGCCGGCGGGGATCAAGCTGCATGACGGCATCCTGGCCGATATCGCGCCGACCTTGCTGAAGCTGATGGGCGTGGCGCAGCCCGCCGCGATGACCGGCAAGCCGCTGTTCGCCTAAGGTGAAGCCCGCGCGTCTGCTGCACCATGCGGGGCTGGCCGGGCTGTGGCTGGCGCTGGCCGGCCCGGCTCTGGCGAAAACCCACGCCCATCACGCCGCCCCGCACCATCAGGACAATGCAGACGCCGCCAAGCTGAAAGCCGAGCGCGAGGCCGCTGCCGCCGCGATCAAAGCGCATCAGCAGGCCGAAGCGCAGGCTGCCGCGCAGCAGAAGCAGGTGGCGCAGAAAGCCGCCGCCCTGGCCCAGCAGCAGGTGCAGGCCGCCGCCGTCTTGCGCGGGCTGGAGGACCAGACCTCGAAGGATGCCAACCAGCTCGCCATGCTCACCGCCGCCCAGAATGCCGCCGCCGCAAGGCTGGACCAGGCGCAGGCGGCGCTGAAGGCGCTGCTGCCGGTGATGCAGCGCCTCTCCGCCGCGCCGGCCACCACGCTGCTCGCCGCCCCGCAATCGCCGGTGGACAGCGTGCGCGGCATCGCCATTCTGCAAGGGCTGGCGCAGGAGGTCTCCGACCAGGCGCGGGCGGTGAAAACCGAGACCGCGACGCTGACCAGCGCCATCACCCAGGCGCAAGCCGCGCGCGAGGCGCTGGATGCCGCGGTGGCGGCGCAGCAGGCGGCGGAGGCAAAGCTCTCCATGGATATCGACCAGGCGAGGCAGGATGAGCAGGATGCGGCCGACCAGAAGGTCGCCGAGGCCGCCGCCGCCGCCAAGGCCAAGCATGAGCTGACGGATCTGGACCAGGCCATCGCCAATCTGGTGCCGAAGACCCCTGCTCCGGCGACGCCGGTGAACCTGCCCAGCGGCGGGGCGGGCGCGCCGGTGGCGGGGCATGTCATCCAGCCCTATGGCGCCGCCACCGTGGCTGGCCCGGCCACCGGCATTTCCTACGCCGCCGCCCCGGGGGCGCGCGTCACCAGCCCGTGCAACGGCACCATTCTCTATGGCGGCCCGCTCTCGGGCTATGGCCAGGTGGTGATCGTGGATTGCGGCGCCAGCCTCTCGGCGGTGCTGGCGGGAATGAGCCATCTCGACGTTTCGCAGGGCCAGCGCATCGCCCATGGGCAGCCGCTGGGCAGCATGCAGCCCTTCAGCGCGAGCGATCCCACCCGCCAGCCGCGCCTCTATGTTGAGCTGCGCCGGGGCGGCCAGCCGGTGGACCCTACGGCCTGGCTGGCGGCCGGCCACTCTGGATAATCCGGGCGGGATGCTATCTAATAGGGTCAGGGCGATACGCCCGGCGTTTGAAGGGATAAATATATGCGTTTGCGCGGTGGTTTGATGCTCGGCGGGGTTTTCGTGGTCGGTCTGGCCGCCGGATCGCTGACGCAGCCCCTCTCCCGCGCTTTCGGCGACAACGCGCCAAGCGACAGCACCTATCAGCAGCTCTCGCTTTTTGGTGACATATTGTCGCAGATCAAGCAGAACTATGTGATCGATCCGCCGACCGACAAGCTGATCTACAACGCCGCCAACGGCATGCTCTCCGGGCTGGACCCGCATTCCAGCTACATGAATGCGCAGCAATATTCGGATATGCAGGTGCAGACCTCCGGCCAGTTCGGCGGGCTGGGGCTGGAAGTGACCGAGGTGAGCGGGCTGCTGAAGGTGATCACCCCGATTGACGGCACGCCGGGCCAGAAGGCGGGGATCAAGCCGGGCGACATCATCGTGGAGATCGACGGCCACGCCACCGAAGGGCTGTCGCTGGACGATGCCGTCTCCAAGATGCGCGGCGCGCCGGGCACGCAGATCACCCTCACCATTAAGCGCAATGGCGTGAATACGCCGGTGCATGTCACCCTGACCCGCGAGATCATCAAGATCGACGATGTGAAGAGCAAGCTGCTCACCAGCACCGCCGGGCCGGTCGGCTATATCCGCCTCGACAGTTTCGATGAGAATGCCGATGCGCATATCCGCGCCGCGGTGAAGAGCCTGAACAAGCAGGCGCATGGGCCGATCCATGGCTATATCCTGGATCTGCGCGACAATCCGGGCGGGCTGCTCGACCAGGCGGTGGCGGTGTCAGATGATTTCGTCACCAGCGGCGAGATCGTCTCCACCCATGGCCGCCATTCCGAGGACGACCAGGCCTGGTACGCCCAGGGCAATGACATCACCAATGGCGCGCCGATCGTGGTGCTGACCAATTCCGGCACCGCCTCGGCGGCCGAGATCGTCACCGCCGCCCTGCAGCAGAACCGCCGCGCGCTGGTGCTGGGCACCAAGACCTTCGGCAAGGGCTCGGTGCAGACGATTATCCCGATCGACAATGAAGGCGCGCTGCGCTTGACCACGGCGCTGTATTTCACCCCGTCCGGCAAGTCGATCCAGGATTACGGCGTGACCCCGAACGTGACGGTGGCGGACAGCGCGACGCCGGAGGACAGCTTCGCGCAGCTGCGCGAGACCGACCTGCTGCACGCCTTCACCAACCCGACCCAGCAGAAGGCCGCAGCCCTGCCGCCGCCGCTGCCGCTGCCGCCGGTGGCCGCCAGCATTCCCAACAAGCCGCCCGCCAACTGGCCGAAATTCGACCCGACCAAGCCGGCGACCGACTTCCAGCTGCAGATGGCGCTGAAGCTGATCGCCGACATGAAGCCGGCCTCGACCACGACGGCGGCAAACTGACAAGAGTTTTTTGGTGCCGCTTTTTTGCAAAAAAGCGGCGAAAAACGCCGGGGCATATGCAACCAGGTTGCCAGCACCCCAGACGTTCTGTGGCCCTTTTTGAAAAAAGGGCCACCCCCTCCGGCGGCTTTCCACCGCTGCTATGCAGCGGCGGAACCTTGGCCGCCTCCGCCCAAAAACTTTTGCGAATTTAGGTGAGAAACTGCGATGACGGACAAGCCCTCCCTGCCCTATCGGCTCAATGTCGGCGTCGTTTTGTTCTCGCAAGACGGGCATGTTTTCGTCGGCAAGCGCAAGAATTACCCCGACGCCTGGCAGCTGCCGCAAGGCGGCGTCGATGAGGGTGAGGATTTGCGCGACGCCGTGCTGCGCGAAATGAAGGAAGAGATCGGCACAGACAAGGCCGAGATCATCGCCGAGCACCCGGACTGGCTGATCTACGACCTGCCGCCGGAGCTGATCGGGGTTGCCTGGAAGGGCAAATATCGCGGCCAGCGGCAGAAATGGTTCGCGCTGCGCTTCACCGGGCGCGATGAGGATATCGACCTTACCGCCGATGCGCATCCGGAATTCGAAGATTGGCGCTGGGTGAAACTCTCCGAGCTGCCGGCCCTTGCAGTGGCCTTCAAGCGCGACATCTATGAGACGCTGGCACGGGATTTCGCATCCCTCGCCGGCTGAACCGCCAGCCAGATTAAGGATCACCCGCCGATGATGACCCTCACCGCCGCAGACGGCCACAAATTCCACGCCTACGAAGCCGGAAACGTCAATGCCAAGCGCGGGCTTGTCGTCGTTCAGGAGATTTTCGGGGTCAACCAGCATATCCGCAACGTGGCGGAACGCCTGGCCGGATTCGGCTACCGGGTGCTGGCGCCGGCGATGTTCGACCGCGTCTCGCCCGGCATCGAGCTGGGCTATGACCAGGAGGGCATCGCCGAGGGGCGCGCGCTGATGCAGCAGGTGACCACCGCGCAGGCGCTGCTGGATTTACAAGCGACCGCCGCCGCCTTTGGCGAGGGTGAGCCCGTGGGTATCATCGGCTATTGCTGGGGTGGCAGCCTGGCCTGGGACGCGGCGACGCGAACCAAGAGCTTCAAGGCCGCCAGCTGCTGGTATGGCGGCAACATCGCCGCCACCAAGGACGCCAAGCCCAACTGCCCGGTGCAGATGCATTTCGGCAGCGAGGATCACGGCATCCCGATGAGCGATGTGCAGGCGATCAAGGCGGCGCAGCCGGGGGCGGATGTGTTCGTCTATGAAGGCGCGCAGCACGGCTTCGGCTGCGAGGCCCGGGCCAGCTATAGCCGCAAGGATTGGGAGCTGGCGGAGCTGCGGGCCCTGGCGTTTTTCGCCGAACATCTGCGCTGAGATCTCCCGCATCGTAGAGACGGCCGCCTTGGCGCCAGGGAGGCCGTCATTTCATCGATCCTTCTCGCATGGCCGGTTTGACAGATTGCCCTGGGATGGCATGATTTTCTGGACAATATAAGCGTCGCCTTAAATATTCGAGACCATTCGTCAGCCGAGAAGGATTGACCGCCCATGGATATGCTCTCCGATCCCAAACGCCCGCATCGCCGCCCTCTGGACCCGATCGCGCCGGTCGCCCGGCCGAAGGGCTGCGATGTGATTGGGCTGGTGCTGCAGGGTGGCGGCGCGCTGGGGGCGTATCAGGCGGGGGTGTATCAGGCGCTGCATGAGGCCGGGCTGGAGCCGGACTGGGTGGCGGGCGTGTCCATCGGCGCGGTGAACTCCGCCATCATCGCCGGCAACAAGCCGGAGCACCGGCTGGAGAAGCTGGAAAAATTCTGGATGGATATCACCGCCCGAGACCCGTACACCACCTGGTTCGAGGGCGATAATGCCCGCAAGCTGCGCAATGGGCTCTCGGCCATGCACGGCATGTTTTTCGGCCAGCCGGGCTTCTTCCGCCCGGTGCCGGCCTCGGGCTTCTTCGCCCCGCGCGGGGCGCGCTTCGCCACCGCTTTGTACGATACCTCGCCGCTGCACCGCACGCTGGAGAAGCTGGCGGATTTCAAGCTGATCAATGAGGGCGAAATCCGCCTCGCGGTGGGGGCGGTAAATGTCGAGACGGCGAATTTCGTGTATTTCGACAATGCCGAGCGCGACCTGGAGCCCGAGCATATCATGGCCTCCGGCGCGCTGCCGCCGGGGCTGCCGATGATCCGCATCGGGCGGCACCATTACTGGGATGGCGGTCTGGTCTCCAACACCCCGCTGCAGCATCTGCTGGATAATATCGGCTCGCAGAATTTGCTGGCCTTCCAGGTGGATCTGTTCTCCGCCCGTGGCGAGGTGCCGCGTGACATGCCGGAAGTTCTGGCCCGGCAGAAGGACATCCAGTACTCCTCGCGCACCCGCACCACCACCGACCATTTCCTGCAGACCCACCGGCTGAAACAGGCTTTGCGCGACGCGCTGGGCAAGGTGCCGGATAATGAGCTGACCAATGAGCAGAAGCAGATGAAATCCGATCTGCGCCAGCTCCCCGAGATCAATATCATGCAGCTGATCTACCAGCAGAAGGCCTATGAAGGGGATGCGAAGGATTACGAATTCAGCCGCATCTCGATGAAGGAGCATTGGCGCTCGGGCTATTACGACACCCGCAACACGCTGAACCATGGCGATTGGTTCACCTTCACCGGGGAGCCCGGCATACGCTCTTACGATCTGCACCGGGTGGGCGAATAGCGCTCCCCCCTTGCCTGCGCGGCACCGGCCATGGCAACCAAGACCCCCGGTGCAGCGTAGGAGTCGGCCGCGTTGAGTAGTGACCTGTTCGAGACCATCCCCGCCAAGGACAGTTATGGCGCGAAGGATATCGAGGTTCTGGAGGGGCTGGAGCCCGTCCGCCGGCGGCCTGGCATGTATATTGGCGGCACGGATGAGAATGCCCTGCACCATCTGGCCGCCGAGATTCTCGATAATGCCATGGACGAGGCGGTGGCGGGCCATGCCACGACCATCGAGATGCGGCTGGATGAGGGCAACCAGCTGACCATCCGGGATAACGGGCGCGGCATTCCGGTGGATGCGCACCCGAAATTCAAGAACAAATCCGCGCTGGAGGTGATTTTCACCACGCTGCATTCGGGTGGCAAATTCTCCGGCAAGGCCTATGCCACCTCGGGCGGGCTGCACGGCGTGGGCTCCTCGGTGGTGAACGCGCTCTCCTCAAGCTTCACCGCCGAGGTCGCGAAGGACCGCAAGCTGTACCGCCAGAGCTATGTGCGGGGCGTGCCGCAGACCGGGCTGGAGGAAGTGGGCGCGGCCCAGAACCGGCGCGGCACCACCATCGGCTTCGTGCCGGATACGGAGATTTTCGGCGCGCTGAAATTCTCGCCGGCGCGGCTGTTCAAATTATGCCGCAGCAAGGCGTATCTGTTCCGGGGGGTGAAAATCCGCTGGGCCTGCGACCCCGCGCTGCTGAAGGCGGATTCGGAGGTGCCGGCGGAGGCGGAGCTGCATTTCCCCGGCGGTTTGCGCGACTCGCTGACGGCGGAGCTGGGCGATGCGGCGCTGGTGCTGCCCGAGATCTGGGCTGGCGAGGCGAAATTCGCCCCGGTGAACGGCCAGGAGCAGGGCAAGCTGGAATGGGCGCTGGCCTGGCTGGAGCAGGGCGAGAGCAGTGTGGACACGTACTGCAACACCGTGCCCACCCCGCTGGGCGGCACCCATGAGGCCGGCATGCGCGCCGCCCTGCTGAAGGGCCTGCGCGCCTGGGCGGAGACGCGCGGCAATAAGCGCGGGGCGGCGATCATCGCCGAGGATTTGTTCGGGGGCCTGCGCGCCAAGCTCTCGCTCTTCATCCGCGATCCGCAATTCCAGGGCCAGACCAAGGACAAGCTGACCACCCAGGAAGCTACGCGTCTGACCGAGACCTCGCTGCGCGACCGCTTCGACCATTATCTGGCCGGCGATCCGGCGAATGCCGATAATCTGCTGGCCTATGTGGTGGACCGCGCGGAAGAGCGCATCCGCCGCAAGGAACAGAAAGACACGCCGCGCAAATCCGCCACCCGGCGGCTGCGCCTGCCCGGCAAGCTGGCCGATTGCGCCACGGAAAGCGCCGAGGGCACCGAGATTTTCCTGGTCGAGGGCGATTCCGCCGGCGGCTCCGCCAAGCAGGCGCGCAACCGCAACTCCCAGGCGATCCTGCCGCTGAAAGGCAAAATCCTGAATGTCGCCTCCGCCTCGGTGGAGAAGCTGAAACAGAATCAGGAGCTGAAGGACCTGATCGAGGCGCTGGGCTGCGGCACCGGCACATCCTTCAACCGCGCCAATCTGCGTTATGAACGCATCATCATCATGACCGATGCGGATGTGGACGGCGCGCATATCGCGTCGCTGTTGATGACCTTCTTCTATCGCGAGCTGCCGGAGCTGATCCGCCACGGCCATGTCTATCTGGCGCAGCCGCCGCTCTATCGTCTGACACAAGGGGCGAAGAGCATCTACGCGATGGACGATGCCGCGCGCGAGAAACTGATGAAGAGTTTCAAACCCGGCAGCAAGGTGGAAATCAGCCGCTTCAAAGGGCTTGGCGAAATGCCCCCCGCGGTATTGAAGGAAACCACGATGGACCCGGCCAAGCGCACGCTGCTGCGCATTGTCGCGGCCCCGGAGGCGCGGGCGGAAACCTCGACGCTGGTGGATAGTTTGATGGGCAAGCGCCCTGAGCTGCGCTTTCAATTCATCCAGGAAAATGCCGGCAAGGTGGAAGAGCTGGATATCTGAGTCAGGACCGGTTGCGCGCCGCTGGCGACAATCGGGACGGCCAGGCATCTGTCCCGTTATGGGACATTTAGCCTGGTATCAGCTCCTGAAATTCACTTCGTAAAGCAGCGTATCGGTTGCAAACCAGGCTTCGTGCCAGGCATTGGCCTCGAAATGAATCACCACACCAGGGCGAAGCGCAATCTCGCCCGATTCGCAAACCAGCCTGCCCTGCCCTTCTGAGATCAGCACGAACTGCTCGAAATCATGGGCGTGGCGCGCGGCATGGGTGCCGGCTTTCACCGCCACGCGTTTCAAATCGCCCCCCGCCCCGGGGATCAGGCGGCGATCCGCCTTCGCATCGCCATAAGGCGCGACATCGTTCCAGGCATAATGCAAGGTTTTCGGCATCTTCATCCCCCCGGCGCAGCGCATAAAAAAACCCGGACCTGGTCCGGGTTTCTTTTCGCAAATGCAGGTGCGATCAGACCAGCTTCTTCAGCGTCGGGGAGGCCTTGAAGCGCACGGTCTTGCCGGCCTTCACCTTGATCTCTTCGCCGGTGCGCGGGTTCACGCCCTTGCGCGCCTTGGTCTTGCGGACGGTGAAGGTGCCGAAGGACGGGAGGGTGAACTTGCCGTTCTTCTTCATTTCCTTAACGATCGCTTCGATCAGAACGGTAGCCGTACGGTTGGCGGCAACACCGGTGATCTCGGCGGTTTCCTGAATGACCTCGGCAATGAACGCTTTTGACATTATACGCGCCTTTTCCTGTTGATCGGTCTGGCCGGAGCTTCCGTGACCGAAGATTCTATGTTCAAACCAGGGACTCTTTGAATTTGCCCGGCTGGATGCGAAATATCTAGCCTCGGCCTGCGGAAAAGACCAGCCTTAAACCCCCTCGGGAGAAATGTTTTTTCAAAAAAAGCGTGGCGCTGCGTCGCAAAAAATCGTTGCCACACGAAACAATGGGGATTCGGCAGGATTCAGCGGGAAAGGAAAATGGTGCCCAGAGCCGGAATCGAACCAGCGACACTGCGATTTTCAGTCGCATGCTCTACCAACTGAGCTATCTGGGCCCTTGGTCCAGGCTGCCTAACCGATTAGGCCGCCCCGATCAAGTTCGCTGGTGCTGTCACTGGGAATTGAACCCAGGACCTCTTCATTACCAATGAAGTGCTCTACCCCTGAGCTATGACAGCGAAACCCGCGAAGGTGCGGCGCTTCCTAGCTTGTTGGCGTTGGGCCTGCAAGTCCCGCGCGGGAAGTTTTTCTGTCATCATCGGATCCGGGGGCATTTTCCTGTGGAAAATCCGCGCCCTAACCGCGGGTAACCGGCTCAACCCGCGGAAAACCGCCAGTTTCAGCCGATGCGGCGACCGGCATGAAAACGGCCGGCGGGGCGCCCCGCCGGCCGGATGACGGCCTCGCCTGGCCGAATCGCGCCTCAGGCGGCGCGGCGCTCGCGCAGGGCGCGCGGCAGCTGGCGGGCGGATTTCACCCGGGGCAGCGCCATTTCGCTAGCTTGTACCGGTGCCGGGCGCTCATGCCAGTTATCGAAGGCGAAAACCGACACCTGGTCCAGGAAGCTCTCCGCCGGCACCCCTTCGGCCAGCAGCAGCGCATGGTCGGCAAGCTCGACATGATAATAGCAGAAGCGCTCCGGCAGGGTCGTCTCGCGCCTGATGCTGGTGCCGTTGACCAGTGCGCCGGCCTCCACCAGCACGCCATCCAGCAGCAGCGCATGGTCCGGCGAGAGCAGCAGGTCGCGCCAGGGCAGGCCATTGCCCAGGGCGCCGGCGGCGATCCGCACGGGCACCACCCGCAGCCGGTCGGCGAAGCGGCTGGCGATGGTCCGCATCCCCACCCAGCTCACCGGCGCAACCCGGCCATCATGGCAGAGCACCAGATCCCCTGCCCGCAGCGCCTCGACCGCCACGCCGCCGGTGGGGGTGGCGATTTCGGTGCCGGCCATGAAGCAATAGGCCGCCGCGCCGCCATTGCTGAGGTCCCAGTTATAAGGATTGGGGTCGTTGGCGCCGCTGGAGACATGGATGGTGATCGGGGTGCCCCACAATACCAGCGGCGTGGTGGAAAATAGAAAATATTGCTGGGTCGTCGCATCCTCGAACACAAAGCCGATGACTTTGCCGCTGCCGGTGAGGGTGGCGGTGCCGATATAGACCTGCGTATCGGTCTGGCCGACGATGAAAAATTTTTCGCCGCCATATAAAATCGGCGATGCGTTGGGCGAGACCACTTGCTGCGGGCTCAGCTGAAAGGGCAGCCCGACGCAGACGTTCCCCCGCCCATCATTGTCATTCAACAGATAAAACGGGAACAGATATTCAGAGGGGTTGGGTGGCGTTTGATCGTCCGTGTCGCTTCCATCCCAACCGTCTGTGTCGGTTCCCCCCAGCCGTTTGTGTCGGTTCCATCCGTCATCACGAAGCTCCTCTTATAATTTAGACGACTTCGTGTTATTTTTTTAACGGATGTTATGAAATGATTTTCTTTGCCTTATCGCAACAAGCTTGAGTTAAAGGAAATTTTCCTGTTTGCTCAGTTCACGAAATAGTGAAGGCGGGATGTAGGCGCGTTGATCAGCCCGCAAACAAACCGCAGGCCGTTCATTTTTTTCGACATTTGGGAGTCAGACAGCGTTAGTTCAGCTTAGCCCAACGAACTGCGCGCCACTTTGTTGCAACGCGGCAAGCCCGGCGGCGATGCCAGCCCCGCTGGCGCGTTTGGGCTGGTTGATATGGCCTTCGATCACATCGCCATCCCGCGCCGCCTCGATCCGCGCCTGCACGATGGCGGCGGGCAGCCCGGCCCCTTCATCGGAATTCAGCGAATAGCCGGCCACGCGCACGCCCAGCGCCTCGATCAGCGGCACCACCGACGGGGTATAGAGCCCGGCGGCACCGCGATACCATTGCGGCACCCGCCCGGTGGCCTGGGTGATGGCCAGCGCCCCGCCATTGATCTCGGTCTGGATCGCGGGCCAGCTGCCGGCCACCTCCAGCCCATAGACGCGCCTGGTGCCCAGAATCGGCGGCAGATGCCGCGCCCCATGGTTCTCCAGGGTGAAGATGTCCTTGTGCTGGAGGAAATAGGCCAGCCCATCCGGGTTCATCCGCATCCAGACGGCGGTGACGAAGATGGTGGCCGGGATGCGGCGCTCGACCAGAACCGGGGCGATTCGCATGTCGAAATGGCCGGGGCAGCAATCCAGCGTCACCGCCACGCGGCGCGGGCCGGATTGCGGTTGCAGGCGCAGCACCGGCTCCACCAGGCCCTGCCTGTCGAGCGGCCCCAGCGCCAAGGGTGCCGCCAGCCCGGCAAAGAGCAGCTGGCGGCGGTTCAGCCCATCACCGCAGAGGCCGCACATATCAGGCCTTGAGCACGCGGCCGGCGACGACCTCAAGACGCTTCAGCGCCTCCGGATCGCGCGCCTCGGGGGCGGTGATCAGCGCGTAGGTCAGCGCGGTATCGCAGCCATGCGCGCAGGCTTCGCGCGGCGCGGCCAGGCGGGGGAGCACGTCCTTCACCAGGGCGCGGGCCTTGTCGGCATTGCCGAGCAGCACCTTCACCACCTGGTCGACGGTGACGGCGTCATGGTCCTCGTGCCAGCAATCATAATCCGTCACCATGGCGACGGTGGCGTAATCGATCTCGGCTTCGCGGGCGAGCTTGGCCTCGGGCATGTTGGTCATGCCGATCACCGAACAGCCCCAGCTGCGATAGAGATTGCTCTCCGCCAAAGTGGAGAATTGCGGGCCTTCCATCACCAGATAGGTACCGCCGCGCGTATGCGGCAGGTCCAAAGCCTTCAGGCTGGCTTCCAGCGCATCGCCCAGACGCCCGCAGACCGGATGCGCCATCGAGACATGCGCGACGCAGCCCGGACCGAAGAAGCTCTTCTCGCGGGCGAAGGAGCGGTCGATGAACTGGTCGACGATGACGAAATGCCCCGGCGGCAGCTCCTCTTTCAGCGAGCCGACGGCGGAGAGGGAGAGAATGTCGGTCACCCCCAGCGATTTCAGCGCATGGATGTTGGCACGGTAATTCAGCGCCGTCGGGGTGGTTTTATGGCCGCGCCCGTGGCGGGGCAGGAAGACGACCTTCTGGCCGTGGAAGGAGCCGACGAGGAATTCGTCAGAGGGCTCGCCCCAAGGCGTTTCGACCTTGACCCAACTCGTGTCGGTCAGACCGTCAATATTATACAGCCCCGACCCGCCGATGATGCCGATGACCGTCTGCTTCGTCTCACCCATAGCGCCACTCCGAAAAATCAAGTCCAAGAGTTTTTGGGACGCCCCGTTTTGCCAAAAGAGGCGCGAAAATGCCGCCTTTTTTGCAAAAAAGGCGGCACCCAAAAAATTTTTACGACTCTGCTTTAGAAGCAGTTGGCCGGTTCACGCAACCTTGCGCTTTTCCTGGTAAGGCGGGCGCTTCGGCTTGATCTTGCGCACCTGCATATCCGGATGGCGGGCCGGCTTCTTCACCGGCATCGCCTGCTTGGGCCGCTCGCCGCCCGCCACCTTCATCTTGATGCCGGTCAGCTTCTCGATCTGGTTCAGATAAGGCAGTTCGGTCGCGTCGCAGAACGCCACCGCCACGCCATCCGCGCCATTGCGCGCGGTGCGGCCGATGCGGTGCACGTAGCTCTCCGGCTCATTCGGCAGCTCGAAATTGATCACGTGCGAAACCGCATTCACATCGATGCCGCGCGCCGCGATATCGGTGGCGACCAAAGCGCGCACCTCACCGGCCTTGAACGCATCCAGGGCGCGCTGGCGCTGATTCTGGCTGAGATTGCCGTGCAGAGCGGCGGCCGAGATCTTGGAATTGTTCAGCATCAGCGCCACGCGGTCGGCGCCGCGCTTGGTGCGGGTGAACACCACGGTCTTGGAGAATTCCGGCTGGTGCAGCAGCTTGATCAGCAGATTGCGCTTCTCCGGCCCTTCCGCGAAATACACGCTCTGCTCGATGCGCGACGGGGTGGAGGCCACCGCCTCGATTTCCACGCGCACCGGCTCACGCAGCAACCCGTTGGCGAGCTTGGCGATTTCGGCCGGCATGGTGGCGGAGAACAGAGCCGATTGGCGGCGGGCGGGCAGCGCGTTCACCACCTTGCGGATATCCGGCATGAAGCCGAGGTCCAGCATGCGGTCGGCCTCGTCCAGCACGAAGAACTGGCACTGGTCGATGACCAGCTCGCGGGTGTTCATCAGATCCACCACGCGGCCGGGGCAACCCACCACGATGTCGGCGCCGCGCATCATCCGCTGCACCTGGCCGAAGCGGCTGACGCCGCCGACGATGAGCACCGTGCGCAGGCCAAGCCCGGCGGCGAATTTCTTGATTTCCTGCTCGATCTGCACCGCCAGCTCACGCGTGGGGGCCAGCACCAGGGCGCGGGTGGAGAAGCGCTTGCTGTGCAGGCGGTCGGTCATCGCGTTGATCATCGGCAGGGCGAAGGCGGCGGTCTTGCCGGTGCCGGTCTGGGCGATGCCAAGAACGTCACGCCCCTCCAGCGCATGGGGGATGGCCTTCGCCTGGATGGGGGTGGGCTTGATGAAGCCCGCCGCCGTCAACGCCCCCAAAATCGGGGAGGCCAGGCCAAAACTCTCAAAGGTCAAATCAGTCAAAACAAACATCTCCACCGCCGAAGGCCCATGCCCTGGCGGTCAATGTCCGGTATCCCATGCGCGAATCTGGAAAAGGACGGTGCAAAACAGCCCGTAAAGGGCGTCCCCGCCCCGTATAAAGCCTGTGCCGCCATGTCTCGTTCGCGCCATGGCGGCAGGTGAATATCCCTTAGCCTTGCCGGGCGCGCCGACGCAAGCCCGCCATTTGCAAGGCTGTATCGCGTTGCAACAAAAAACCCTCCCGCCTTGCAGCGGGAGGGTCTGTTTCAGCCGGTGAGTGGGGGGTTAATCACCCGCCGCCGGGTGCATCACCGGGGCCTTCACCGGCTTCACCGCGGGGGCGGCGACCAGCTTCGGCGCCTTGGCCGGAAGGGCGGCCAGAATGGAGACGCCGACCGAGGCCAAATAGGGCATCGACTGGGTGAACAAAACCGCCACCCACAGCTTGGTCTCCAGCGTCGCCCAGTGATGGCCAAAGCCAACGCCCAGCGCCGCACCCCAGGTCAGAGCCAGGATCACCAGCTCCTCGCGGGCCATCACCAGACCCTGCACCAGGGCCGGGGCGTTCTCCATCTTCGGCGTGCGCAGGAAGGGCAGCGAGTTGGTGAACAGGCCTTTCCACACCGCCTTGCCGATGGAGTGGCTCAGCGCCAACCCGGCCACCGCCGCACCCACCCGGTCCCAGAAGCCACAAGGCACGCGGCTCTTATAGAGGGCCAGGATCTGCACGATCTTGAAGCCGAACAGGAAGATCGAGGGCAGCATGAACAAAGCGATCGGGAATTCAAACCGCACCGGATCCAGGATCAGCCCGGCGGACCAGACCAGACCCATGGCCAGGAAGGCGATCCCCAGCGCATCGCCGAACCAGGGCAGCCAGCCGGTGATGAAGTGCCAGCGCTGGCCGGCGGTCAGCTCCTTGTTCAGCGGGTTGAACAGAGCGGCCGCATTGCCGCGGACAATCCGCATCGCGCCGTAAGCCCAACGGTAACGCTGCTTGCGGAAGGCGTTGTAGTCGTCCGGCATCACGCCTTTGCCGAAGCTCTTCTTGGAATAGACCGCCTCGTACCCGGCGCGGAACAGGCGCAGACCCAACTGGCTGTCCTCGCAGATGCACCATTCAGCCCAGCCATTCTCGTTCTGCAGCGCTTCCTTGCGGATCAGTGTCATCGTGCCGTGCTGGATGATCGCGTTGCGCTCATTGCGGGTGACCATGCCGGTATGGAAGAAGCCGGCATATTCCCAGAACATCATGCGCTTGAAGATCGAGCCGTCATTATCCCGGTAATCCTGCGGGGACTGGGTGAAGCCCACCGCCGGGTCGTCGAAGGCCGGGGCCATCGAGCGCAGCCAGTCCGGCTCAACCAGATAGTCACTGTCGATCACGCCGATCACCTCGGCATCCGGGGCGGTCTCACGCAGGGCGAAATTCAGCGCGCCGGCCTTGTAGCCTTTGTACTTGCCCAGGGTGAAGAAGCGGAATTTCGGCCCCAGCCGGGCGCAATGCTCAGCCACCGGCTCCCAGACAGCCGGGTCCATGGTGTTGTTGTCGATCACCAGAACCTCGAAGCGGTCATAATCCAGCGCCGCCAGGCTATCGAGGGTCTGCTTCACCATGTGCGGCGGCTCGTTGCAGATCGGCAGATGGATGGAGACCTTCGGCAGCTTGGCGCCAGCCGGGGCGGGCATCGGTTCAAAATGCCGCTTGGCGACGCGGCCGAAGATGGTCTCGACCAGATCGAAGCTGTCAGCCACCAGCAGGAACAGCAGCAGCCCCTGCCCCAGCGCCAGCCCGCCCCACACCGCGGCGGCCCCCAGCGAGAGATAGGTCTGGCCCATATTCATCAGCAGCATCGCCAGCGTCGCGGTGAAGCCTTCCACCAACGCCGCGAAGAGCAGCTTGCCGGTGAAGCGGATGTCAGGGCGGCGGGAGAGCAGCGCCATGGTGGCGAGCAGGCTGGCCAGCGCCGCGCCGGCGGCGTACCAGATCCATTCCGGATGGTTCCAGACCGGGCCGGTCAGCGACCATTTCTGGTGGCGGCCCAGCGTGAACATGCCCCAATAGCCGGCGGCACGGCCCTCAAAGCTGGTCTTCCAGGGTTGGTCGAACGCTTCCATCACGAAGTAATCGAGATGCTTCTGCTGGGCGAGGTTGAAGAAATCGCGCAGGAAGCGGGCCTGGTTGATGTTGTTGGCGCGCGCCGCGCCGATATCGATACCGTCAGACGGCCAGCCGATTTCGCCGATCACGATCTTCTTGTTCGGGTACATCTTATGGACCGCCTCATAGCGGTTCATGCTGTCCTGCACGGCGATCTTCTCCGGCACGCCTTCCCAGTAGGGCAGCAGATGCACGGTGATGAAATCAACCGAATTGGCCAGCTCCGGATGCTTCAGCCAGACATGCCAGGGCTCGGCGGTGGAAACCGGCACATGCACCTGCTTCTCAACCGAACGAATCTCGGAGACCAGTTCCGGCACGGTCTGGTCGCCACGCAGGATGGTCTCGTTACCGACCATCACCTGCTTCACGTCCGGGTTGGCGTTCGCCACCTGCACCACCTTCGCCAGCTCCTTGGCGTTGGCCTCGGGGTGACGGTCCAGCCAGGCGCCGAGTGTCACGTTCAGCCCCATGCCCTGCGCCAGCGCCGGGATCTGCCCGAGATCGCCCTCGACCGTGTAGGTGCGGATATTATGGGTGTGCTTGGCCGCCAGCGCGAGGTCGGACTTGATCTGCGCCGTCGTCGGGTAATCGCCGGTCTGCGGGCTCTCGCCTTTATGGAAGGGCGAGAAGGCGAAGCCGCCGATCTCTCCGGTGTAAGGCGCGATATTCGTCGCCGGGCGGTTGATGCCGGCCCAGATCCCGAACGCGACCACACCCACGCCGATGGCGGCCGCCCATGAGCTGGGGGACGCCCAGCCCTTGCGGGCCTTGCGGGTGGAGATCAGCGCCGTCTGGCGGCGAATTTGCGACTGGTACGTCATGGCGATGTCCAAGCGATGTCCAAGCTGCGTCCCGGGAAAATCCCCGGATCGAGAGGCAATATGATCGTCCAGTGCGGCAGGTGCTGGGCGCGAATGTGGCCCAACTAAGGCAAACAAAATTTAATCTTGTAACCAGATGTAGGAAGGATTTACTCAAATTCCCCTTCTTTTGAAGGCGTTGTCTGGACAGCTTCACTTACGCTTTCAACAGCGCGCCCAACTTCATGGCATAATCGCGTCGGCTGCCATTCCGCGCTAGAAGCGGGCCATGCCTTTGATCGTGCAAATTCTGATTCTCGTGCTTCTGGTGGTTCTCAACGGCGCCTTCGCGCTGGCGGAGCTGGCGCTGGTCTCCTCGCGCCGGGCGATGCTGACATTGATGGAGCGCCAGGGGCTGCGCGGCGCCACCAAGGCGCGGATGCTGGCGGATGACCCGCAGAGCTTCCTGCCCACCACCCAGTTCGGCATCACGTTGGTCGGCATTCTCACCGGCATGTTCGGCGGCGACCAGCTGGGCGAGCGCATGCAGGGGCCGCTGCGGCATGTGCCCTATATCGCGCCTTATGCCGGGCCGGTCGGCGTCGTCGTCACCGTTCTCGTCATCACCTATCTCACTTTGGTATTCGGCGAGCTGGTGCCCAAGCAGCTGGGTCTGCGCCACCCGGAGCGGCTGGCGGTGGTGGTGGCCGGGCCGGTCTCGGTGCTGGCGAAAATCGCCGCCCCGGCGATCTGGCTGCTGAGCCGCACCACGGACCTCGTGCTGCGCCTGTTCGGCCCGACCCAGGAGGACCGGCGCGGCGTTTCCGAAGAAGAGCTGAAGGCGATGCTGGTGGAAGGTGCTGAAACCGGCGTGCTGGAAACCGAGGAGCGCGACATTATCGAGCGCGTGCTGCGCCTGGCGGACAAGCCGGTACGCGCGATCATGACGCCGCGCACCGAAATCGTCTGGATCGACCGCTCCGCCGGGCGCGAGGACATCATCGCCCGGCTGCGCGCCGCGCCGCATTCACGATTCGTGGTGTGCGACGGCTCGGTCGATAATGTCACCGGCATCATCCTGGCGAAGGATGTGCTGGACCGCGTGCTGGGCAAGCAGGAAGGGCCGATCATCTCCTCCGTGCTGCGCCAGCCGATGGCGATCCCGGATTCGGTCTCGGCGCTGGACGCGCTGGAGCGGCTGAAGGCGGATGCGCTGGGCATGGCGCTGGTGTTCGATGAATATGGCAGCTTCGAGGGGGTGGTGACGGCGGCGGACGTGCTGGAGGCGATTGTCGGCGATGCCGAGGATACCGGCCCCTCCTCCTATATCGAGCCGCCGGCGGACAGCGCCTATGAGCTGGACGGGCTGACCCCGGTGGACGAGACCAAAGCCAGGCTGCATCTGCCGGATCTGCCGAGCGAGGGCAGCTATCACACGCTGGGCGGGCTGATTCTGGCGCTGCTGCTGCGCCCGGCGGCGAAGGGCGATGCGATTTTGTTTGGCGGCTGGAAGTTTGAAGTGACGGAGATGGATGGGCGGCGGATTGAGCGGGTGCGGGTGACGAAGGAAGCCGCCGAAAATTCGTGAAAGTTTTTTGGGGCCGACCCTTTTTTTCAAAAAAGGGTCGGAAAACATTTGGGGTGGTGCTACGTCGTCGTCAACACCCCAAGCATTTCGCGGCCCTTTTTGAAAAAAGGGCTGCACCCCAAAAACTTTTGCAACTTATCCTAAGGCGACTTCCACCGCCCGCGCCACCTTCAGCACCACATCATCGCGATAGAGCGGCGCCGCAATCTGCACTGCCGTCGGCAAACCCGCTGCATCCACGCCCATCGGCAGCGACAAAGCCGGTTGCCGCGTCAGGCTGAACAGCATCGTCCAGCTCGCCCAATGCTGCAGCAGCGCTTCCACCGCATCGCCATATTCGGCATCCACGGGCGGCGCGCCGTGCGGCACGGCGGGGCAGATTATGGCGTCCACCTCCAGCATCGCCATCGCATGCGTCGCCTCCACCCGCCCGGCTTCGGCGGCCAGCAGATCCAGCCCCGGCACGTTCATATAGCGCTCCGCCAGTGCCAGCAGCCCGGGATCGACCAACCCCAACCGCGCCTGCGGCACACCCGCGACGGTCTTGGCCAACCCCGCCCCCCATAGCGTCGAGAAGATCGCGCCGCTATCGGGCAATGCGGGGGCGATCTCGACAATCTGCGCCCCCTGTTCGGTCAGGATCGCAGCCGCCTCCTCCACCGCGCCCCAGCAGGCCGCATCGGCCGGCGCATCGAAGCCGGGCCGGCGCAGAATACCGATGCGCAGTCCCTTCACCCCTTCCTCCAGCCCGGCGCCATAATCGCGCGCTGGTTCCGGCAGCGAGAACGGATCCGCTTTCTCAAACCCCGCCAGCACCGAGAGCAGCAACGCCGCATCGCGCACCGAGCGGGTAATCGGCCCGGCCACCGCCAGCGGGCCGAAGGCGCCCAGCTTCCATTGCGGCACGCGGCCGAAGCTCGGCTTCAACCCGACCACGCCGCTCCAGGCGGCGGGAATGCGAATCGAGCCGCCGCCATCCGTGCCCACATGCAGCGGCCCGAAAAACGAGCCGGCTGCCGCCGCCGCCCCGGCCGAGGAGCCACCCGGCGTATGCGCCACATTCCACGGGTTGCGGGTGATGCCGTTGAGCGGGTTATCGCCCGGGCTTTTCCAGCCGAACTCCGTGCTGGTGGTTTTGCCGATGATCACCGCCCCGGCCGCGCGCAGCCGCGCCACCAAGGGCGCATCCTGCGCCACCGGCGCCGGATCGGTCGTCTTGCTGCCGCGGCGCGTCGGCAGGCCGCGCACATCGATCAGATCCTTCACGCTCACCGGCACGCCTTCCAGCGCCCGCGCCTGCCCGGCCTGCCAGCGCGCGGTGCTCTCGCGCGCCGCATCCAGGGCCGCGCTGTTGAGCGTGGCGAAGGCGTTGATCTCGGGATTGCGCCGGGCGATGCGCTCAGTAATACCCTGCAGCGCCTGCAACGGCGTCAGCGCGCCGGTGCGGTAGGCCTCCAGCAATTCGCCGGCATCCAGAACCGGCGCGTCATTCACATCCATGGCGGCACCGGCAGGTTCTTCGCACGCAGGAAATCCGGGTTGAACAGCTTGCTCTGATAGCGCGCCCCGCCATCGCACAGCACGGTAACGATGGTGTGCCCCGGCCCCATCGCCTTCGCCACCCGGATTGCCGCGGCGACATTGATGCCGGCCGAGCCGCCGATGGAGAGCCCCTCATGGATCATCAGATCATAGACCTGCTCCAGCGCCTCAGGATCGGGGATTTTCTCCGCATCGTCGATCGGCGCGCCATTCAGGTTTTCCGGCACGCGGGACTGGCCGATACCCTCGGTGATCGAGGAGCCGGTGACGGTGAGATCGCCGGATTTCACCCAGCCATAAAGCCCGCTCCCCTCCGGGTCCGCCAGCACGATTTTAACCCCCGGCTTGCGCTCCTTCAGCGCCAAAGCCACCCCGGCCAGCGTGCCGCCGGTGCCGCAGGCGCAGGTGAAAGCGTCGATCTTCCCCCCCGTCTGCGCCCAGATTTCTGGGCCGGTGGTGGCGCGGTGGCCCTCGCGATTGGCCAGATTATCGAACTGATTGGCCCAGACCGCGCCCATTTCTTCGGCCAGGCGGCGCGAGACATGCACGTAATTCCCCGGATCCTTGAAGGGCTTGGCCGGCACCAGCCGCAGATCCGCGCCGATCATGCGCAGGAAATCGATCTTCTCCTGGCTCTGCGTCTCCGGCATCACGATCACGCTCTTATAGCCCAGCGCATTCGCCACCAGCGTGATGCCGATGCCGGTATTGCCGGCCGTGCCCTCGACGATGGTGCCGCCAGGCTTCAGCAATCCGCGCGCCTCGGCATCCCGGATGATGGCGAGCCCCGCCCGGTCCTTCACCGAACCGCCCGGCGAGCAGAACTCCGCCTTGCCCAAAATCTCACAGCCCGTGAGGGCGGAGGCGCGCTTGAGCCTGATGAGGGGGGTATTGCCGATCGCCCCGATCAACCCGTCCGCCACTGTTTCCATCCGTTTCCGTCCTCGCTATGGTTGGGCCCAAAAGGCTAACGCCTGGAGGGTATTATGATCGAAGATGTGGCCCCGCGACAGGTCTGGGAAGCGCTGATGAGCAATCCTGATGCGCTGCTATGCGATGTGCGCACCAATGCGGAATGGAGCTTCGTCGGCGTGCCGGAGCTGAGCCAGGCCGGCAAGCAGACATTGCTGATCCAGTGGCAGCTATTCCCCAGCATGCAGCCCAACCCGAACTTCCTGACCGGGCTGAGTGCCGCGCATGCCGGGCATGAGGCTCATATCTATTTCATCTGCCGCTCCGGCGCACGCTCCATGGCCGCCGCCCAGGCCGCCAAGGCGGCCGGGTTCAAACATGTTTATAATGTGAAGGACGGTTTCGAGGGCCCACTCGACCCGCGCGGCCATCGCGGCCTGGTGGCGGGATGGAAAGCGGATGGGCTGCCCTGGAAGCAGGGGTAGGATCAACTTGAAAACCATAGGTTAGTAATAGATGCATTCTTTAGTTGACATTGAAACGTTCGGTGGAATTGACGCTGATACAGACAGCCTTCTTGACGAATGTTTTAAAGATCACATTGCATTTACTGACGCTTTGAATGGCAAACGGTTCTTAATTGTTGGTCGAAAAGGAAGCGGTAAAACCGCAATTTATCGAAAAATTTTACGATCTTACGGACCAACGACCTTTACGTTTGGCCATACGTTCAGAGATTATCCTTGGCACCACCACGACAAGCAGCGGCAAACTGGTGTGCCAGAGCAAGAGTGCTTTATCCATAGTTGGAAATATTTAATACTTATTGGACTTGCGAAAATTCTGATCAATATGGATCAATCACAGCCTTGGAATGATTTTTCAACAGACGCACTATCCAAAATAGAGCGATTCATTATCGATACATATGGATCAAAAGATCCCGATATTCATCAAATTTTCCAACCAGCGACGGTTTTAAAACTTGGTACTACCGTTGGAGCTAAGCTTGGCCCTGTAACTATTAGCGCTAACCCTCAACAAGTTCCTATATCCGATCTGCCTACAATCGCGGCGGAAGTAAATCGTGCGATTTCTGACAAGATAATTGGCTCTCTTAACCCTTCCTGTAGATATTTTGTTTTGTTTGATGAGTTGGATTTGGGATTCGACCCGAAAGACCCCAACTACTCCCTGAGACTAATCGGCTTAATATTGGCAAGTAGAAGCATAAACCTCCTTGCGAAAGAAGCTGGTAGATCGCTAAACATCGTCGTATTTTTGCGTGATGATATCTATGAAATACTTCGGTTTGAAGACAAAAACAAACTAACCGAATCTGCTTTGGCCCGAATAGCTTGGGACGCTCCGGGTCTGCCGTACACTCTCAAGCAACTAATGGAAAAGCGCATCGGCAAGGTTCTCGACACGCCCACCGACGGGTCTTGGGAACTTGCGTTTGACGAGGACAAAGAAATGAGAGGTTCGCAAACCAAGTATCAGCATATGATCGATCGCACGATGCTACGTCCGCGGGACATGATAAAATTTTCAAATGCGATCCTTGACAGGCATAAATTAAACCCCTCAAAAAAAAGGAAAATTCTCTAACGAAGAGATTGCAAGTGCTCGAAAAGAGTATTCCGATTACCTATTGCGTGAGCTACAAGATGAAATTTTCAAACATATTGAAGGACATGATAGTTATTTCGACCTTCTGCGAGAACTTGAAGCGTTAAAATTTGATCTGGAGGAATTCAAAGACGCCTGCCGGAAGCGGGCTGACTTAATCAAATCCGGTGTATCGCCTACTGACATTTTAGCGGAACTTTTTGAGTTCTCAATAATTGGCTTCTATCAATCTGGTGGCGGAGGATATGGAGGCTCGGAATATATTTTCAGACACAAATCTCCTCAAGCACGCTTCAACCCTAACGCCGACAACTTCCGCGTACACCTAGGACTACAAGACAGCCTAGGACTAAAACAATACAGACGAAACATGAGCACCGAATTCACAACGAACGGAACAGACGATTTATTTGAATAGCGAAAATTCAAAGCCAAAAGCTGCGTTGGAGATCAATGCAGAGTATTTTTATTTCCCTTTACTTTCCAGCCCGCGCCAGCTCCAACGGTCCGTTGAACGACAATGTCTGGTTCGGGAACGGTATCTCAATCCCCGCCTCGTCGAAGGCCAGCTTGATCGCCTCGGTGATTTCGCATTTGGTCACCCACCAATCCCCCGCCTTGGTCCAGGCGCGGAAGACGAAATCCACCGAGCTGTCGGAGAGCTGCAGAACCTTGATGAACGGCGCGGGATCTTTCAGCACGCGCGCATCTTCCTGCGCCAGCTTGTTCAGGATCGCGGAGGCTTTCTTCAAATCGCTGCCATAGGAAATGCCGATGGTCAGGTCGATCAGGCGCGTCTGGATATTGGAATAATTGGTGATCGCCCCGGCCCAGACATCCTTGTTGGGCACCAGCACCTGCAGCCCGTCATAGGTTTTCAGCTCGGTATAGAACAAGGTTACATCCAGTACCGTGCCGGCATGTGAGCCAGCGCTGATATAATTGCCGATCCTGAACGGGCGGAAGACAATCAGCATGATCCCGGCGGCAAGATTGCTGAGCGTGCCCTGCAGCGCCAGACCGACGGCAAGGCCGGCGGCACCCAGCACCGCCACCAGCGAGGCGGTTTGAATCCCAAAGCGGTTGAGCACGAAGATGATGGCGAAGGCCATCACCAGATAGCGGGCGATGGTGCCGAAAAACCGGAACAGGCTTTCATCCAGATGCGCGCTCTTTTGCGCATAGCCGACGATATAGCGATGCAGCGCCCGCGAGCCGAGATGCGCCACGGCAAGAATGACGATGGCATAAATCACATTCAGCAGCACGCCGATGATGCTGTTCAACGTACTCGCGCTGAACAAGGCGGTGACCGCATGGTTGATCGTCATGGATGTCTCCTTCTGCATCAGGTCAAATCATCGCGCCGCGAGGCCGCGCGCCATGGACTTGGCGATTTCGTCAGGACGTTCAATGGGCTGAAACGAAACCGGAACGCCCTGAGGTTCACGCTTCGCTCTAATCGCGGGCGCGTTGGAATACCACCACGCTCTCGACATTTTCCGAGAATGGAAACTGGTCGATCGGCGTTGCGGCCAGAATCTCATAGCCGGCATGGCGCAGCATGCCCGCATCCTGGGCCAGCGCGTCGGGGTTGCAGCTCACATAGATGATCCGTTTCACCCCGGCCGGGGCGAGGAATTTCATCTGCGCGCCGGCGCCGGCGAAAGGCGGGTCCAGCACCACCACATCGGCGCCTTTGAAATCCGCCGTCAGCAGCGGGCGGCGATGCAGATCGCGCTTGGCAAAGGTGACGCGCCCGGCAAGCCCGGCATCGCGCGCGGCTTTGTCGGCGGCATAGACGGCGGGCTCGTCGCCCTCATAGGCTTCCACGCGCGAATGCGGGGCCAGGGCGAAGCTCAGCGTGCCGCAACCGGCGTAAAGCTCCACCAGCCGGCTCTTGTTGCGCAGCTTCGGCAGCCCGGCCAGCATGGCCGCGATAATCGCCGCCTCGCCTTCCGGGCAGGCCTGCAGGAAGCCGCCCGGCGGCGGTGTCACCGCCACCCCGGCAAAGCGCAGAATGGGCGGGCGCAGAATGATGATCGGCTCCGGCAGAGATTTCGGCTCGGCAACGCTGATGCGCGGCGCGTCGTGATCCTTGGCGAAGGCGATCAGCCGGGTGCGGTCCGGCTGGGTCAGCGGCGCATCGGCGCGCAGCAATATATCCGGCCCGTTATCCAGCCAGTTGATCACCAGCGAAGCCTCGCGGCGAAAGCAGTTGAGGCTGCGCAGCAGGGTGCGCAGCTTCTCCAGCAGCGCCAGGAAATCCGGCCGCAGCAGGGCGCATTCACGCATATCGACGATTTCGGAGGAGCGTACGCGATGCAGCCCGAGGCTGATCTCGGCCGCCTTGCGGGAGGCGGCCAGATCCACCCGCCGGCGCGTCTGCAAGGGGGCGGCCACCAGCGGGGCGATGTCAGCCTGGGCATAGCCCGCCCGGCTCAGCGCCTGCGCCAGCAGCGCGCGCTTATCTGGCTTGGCCCGATCATCGCTGGCACAACCGCCACAGGCGCCGAAATGAATGCAATGAGACATCATCATAAATTTCAAAAGTTTTTGGGGATATGGGGACTTTTTGAAAAAATCCCCCACCTCTTTCGCCGCTTTTTGTAAATAAGCGGCACCAAGAAACTTTTATAAATTATGCCGCGAGATCGGAGCCGTTATCTTCCGGCCCATCCGGCTCGTCATCGCCCATTGGCCGGGCTTGGTCGCGGCGGCGCAGCAGCATGAAGGCCGGGACCGAGTCGCCAAAGCCACGCACCGGCGGGCCCTGGTCACGTTCACCGCGCTCGCCGCGGTCGCGATCATTGCGGTCGCGCTCACGCGGCCGGCGGTCACGCTCCGGGCGGTCCTGACGCTCGCCGCGCTCGGAGCGCTCCGTCCGTTCGGGGCGCTCAGAGCGTTCCGGACGCTCGGTGGATTTGCGATCCTTCTCGCCTTCCTTGCCCTTGGCACCCTTGCGCTCGCCACGGTCGCGGTCGCGGCCTTTATCCTTGCCGTCCTTGCCGTCCCTCTTAGCCCCACGGCCCCGGCGGCGGCCATCCTCTTCGGACCACTCCACCTCATCCAGGCCGGAAATCTCGATGCGCGGGATGGGATTGCCGATCAGCTTCTCCACCGCCTCCACCGCCAGCTTGTCCGCGGGCGCGGCCAGCGTGTAGGCGTGGCCTTCACGCCCGGCGCGGCCGGTGCGGCCGATGCGGTGCACATAATCCTCGGCATGGTGCGGCACGTCGAAATTGAACACGTGGCTGAGCCCGCCAATATCGATGCCGCGCGCCGCGACATCCGAGCAGACCAGGATCTTGATCTCGCCCGCCTTGAATTTCTCCAGCGTGGCAAAGCGCACGCTCTGCGGCAGATCGCCATGCAGCGCGCCGGCGGCGAAGCCGTGCTTGGTGAGCGATTTGAACAGGATATCCACATCGCGCTTGCGGTTACAGAAGACGATGGCGTTCTGCACCTCTTCACCGCGCAGCAGCCGGCGCAGCGCCTCGCGCTTATCGATCTCGGAGACCAGCGCCAGCCCGGTGGTGATGGTGGTGGCCACCGAAGCCTGGCGGGAGACGGTGATTTCCTTCGGGTTGCTCAAGAAGGCATCGGCCAGGCGGCGGATCTCCGGCGCCATGGTGGCGGAAAAAAACAAGGTCTGCCGATTGGTGGGCAGCATCGTCACGATGCGCTCAATGTCCGGAATGAAACCCATATCCAGCATGCGGTCGGCTTCGTCGATCACCAGCACCCGCACATCGCGCAGCAGCAGCCCGCCGCGCTCGAACAGATCGATCAAGCGGCCTGGCGTGGCGATCAGCACGTCCACGCCCTTGGTCAGCACCGCCTTCTGGTCGGCCATGCTCTCACCGCCGATCAGCAGCGCGTGATTGAGCTTCAGATTCTTGCCGTACTGGACGAAATTTTCCGCCACCTGCAGGGCCAGCTCACGGGTCGGCTCCAGGATCAGCGAGCGCGGCATCCGCGCCCGGGCCCGCGAGCCGGCCAGGATTTCCAGCATCGGCAAGGTGAAGCCGGCGGTCTTGCCGGTGCCGGTCTGCGCCACGCCCAGCACGTCGCGCCCCATCAGCACCACCGGGATCGCCTGCGCCTGGATTGGCGTGGCGTGCACATAGCCCTTTTCCGCCAAGGCGTTCAGGATCGGCTCGGACAGACCCAGCGAGGCGAAGTCGGGCTTCTCTTCCGGCGCGGGCGCGGGATCAGCGATGCGCGCCTCCAGCTCGGCGGGCAGCTCAGCGTTGGGGTCTTGATGGTCGTCTTTTGTGTCGGACAAAAATAGCGTCTCTCGTGGTCGGAGGCGCAAGCGTGCGCCCGTGGTCGGGGCGCAGCATCGCGCCGGGCGCGGAGCGCGCCCATGTCAATGCGCTCCGTATCGACAAAGAGCGCCAGGAAGTCAAGGATCGCGTCAGATTTCAGCCGGTTTCGGCGGGTCGAGCGCATCCAGGATCGGACAATCGGGCCGGTCATCGCCATGGCAGCAGGCGGCGAGCTGTTTCAGCGTGCGGCTCATCGCCGCCAGCGCCGCGGCCTTCTGGTCCAGCTCCTCGACATGACGCAGCGCGATCGCCTTCACATCCGCGGAGGAACGCGTGCGGTCGCGCCAGAGCGAGAGCAGCTGGCGGATATCCTCGAAGGAAAAGCCGAGATCGCGCGAGCGGCGGATGAAACCCAGCTCGTGCAACTCCGCCTCGCTGTAATGGCGATAGCGGTTTTCGGTGCGCATGGGGGCGGCGATCAGCCCAATGCTTTCATAATGCCGGATCATTTTGGCGGAGACGCCGGTAATGGCCGAAGCCTGGGCGATGGTGACCAAACTCATGACGCTCTCCATTGCCGCAGCCGCAGCGCATTGCCAAGCACACAGAGCGAGGAGGCCGCCATTGCCGCCCCCGCCAGCACCGGGCTGAGCAGCCCGAATGCCGCCGCTGGCAAACCCAAGGCATTGTAAAACAACGCCCAGAACAGGCCCTGGCGCAGAATCCGCCAGGTGCGGCGGGCCAGGTCCAAAGCAGCCGGGGCCAGAGACGGCGCGGCGCGCAGCAGCGAGATGGCGGCGGCCTCGATCGCCACATCCGCCCCCTGCCCCATCGCCATGCCGGCATCGGCGGCGGCCAGGGCGGCGGCATCGTTGATGCCATCCCCCAGCATCGCGACGCGCTGGCCCTGCTTTTGCAAATTCACGATGATGTCACGCTTTTGTTCCGGCGTCGTCTCGGCCTCCACGCGCTCGATGCCGAGCGATGATGCCAGAGCCTGCGCCACGGCGGCGCGGTCGCCGGTGAGCAGCAGAGTTTTGATGCCCATGGCGTGCAGCCGCGCTACCGCCTGCGCCGCATCCGGGCGCGGCGTGTCGGTGAAACCGAAAGCCCCCAGCGTCGTGCCGTCGGCCAGCGCGAGGTAAGACCAAGTGAGCGCATCGCCCGGCACCGGGACGTGCGGCACCAGCCGGGCCGAGCCGAACAGATAGGCCACGCCCGCAACCTCGCCCTGCACGCCCTGGCCGGGCAACGCCTTGAAGGCGGTGGCCGGGGCCACGCCGTCCTGGCGCAAAGGCAGGCTCAGCGGATGGGTGTCCCGCGCCGCCAGGGACGCGGCGATGGCGCGCAGCCGCTCCTCATCCAGATCAGCCAGAGGCCGGATTTCAGCCAAAGTCGGGGTGCCGGTGGTCAGCGTGCCGGTTTTGTCGAAGGCCAGCACGTCGATCTTCGCCGCCGCCTCGATCGCATCGGCATCCCGGAACAAGATCCCCGCCTTCGCCGCCGCCCCGGTGCCGGCCAGAATCGCGGCAGGTGTCGCCAGCCCCAAGGCGCAGGGGCAGGCAATGACCAGAACCGAGACCGCGTTGATCAACGCGGTGGCGACAGGCGCGCCATGCAGCAGCCAGCCGGCGAAGGTGAGTGCGGCGATGCCCAGCACCATCGGCACGAACCAGGCAGAAACCCGGTCCGCCAGCTTCTGCACGCGCGGCTTGGCGGATTGCGCCTGCTCGATCAGCCGTGCCATCCGGTCCAGGAAGCTCTCACCGGGCGGTGCGGTGACGCGCAGGCGCAGCACCGCGTCCAGATTCAGCGTGCCGGCCAGCAGCTTGGCCCCCTTGCCCCGCGGCTGCGGCAGCGCCTCGCCGGTCACCGGGCTTTCATCCAGGCTGCCCTCGCCCTCCAATATCTCGCCATCCACCGGCACCCGCTCGCCGGGGCGGATCAGGATCTCGTCATCCACGCGCAGCCTGGCCGGCGCCACATCCTCGCCGCTGGCCAGATGCGCCAGCTCCGGACGCAGCGCCTGCAGCTCCAGCACCGCCTTGGCGGCATCGCGCTTGGCCTGGCCTTCCAGATATTTGCCCAGCCGCACCAGGGCGATCACCGCCACGGAACTTTCCAGATAAAGCGGCCCGCCGGCAAAGACATCCCACAGCGAGAGCCCGTAGGCGGCGGAGGTGCCGAGCGCCACCAGCAGATCCATATTGCCGCTGCCGGCGCGCAGGGCCAGGAACCCGGCCCGGTAGAAACGCGCCCCCAGCCAAAATTGCACCAAGGTGGCGCAGATCAGCGGCACCATCGGGGGCACCGGCATCACCATGCTGTCCAGCACCACCGGCACCGCCAGCAGGAAGGCGGCCACCAGCTCGATCTGCTCGCGCCAGCTGGCATCCGGCCGGGCGGATTTGACCGGGACAGCGCTATAGCCCGCCCGCTCCACCGCCGCCGCCAGCGCCTCCAGCCCCACCTCGCCGCTGACCGTGACATGCGCGCGCTCCAGCGCCAGATTGACGCTCGCCGCCTGCACCCCTGGCACCCGTCCCAGCACTTTTTCCACCCGCGCCACGCAGGAGGCGCAAGTCATGCCGCCGATGCTGAGCTCAATATCGCGGGAGGGGGCAAGGGTCTGGTCCATCGCCCTCATATAGGGCTTCCCATGATGGGAGGGTCAAGGCTTGACCTTCCCATCATGGCCACCCTTATCCAGCATAAATCACAGGAGACCCGATATGGCCCATTCCACCCCCTTACAGTTCGACGTGCCCGACATGGATTGCCAGGGCTGCGTGCGCTCGATCACCGAGGCGCTGCGCAAGCTCGACCCCAACGTGCATGTGGTCGCTGACCTGGACACCAAGCGCGTCGTCATTGGCGGCGAGATCGATGCCGGCCGCGCCGCCGAGGCGATCGAGGCGGCTGGGTTTGATGTGAAGGCAGCGGGTTAAACCGCAAATTTCGCCGCGCCCGCACCGGATTTTTGCAAGGCCGCCGTAAACGGCCTTGCAGCGACGCGCTTTTAATATTTTTGTTCTTCTTTTGTTCTTGACTTTGCGGCTGGGATGACCTTAATCAAACCAGAACGGAGCATGAACACACAATGTCTGCGTCTCGGGTACAAATCAAGCGGGAAGCCGGCTTTGGCGCGCTGAAAGGGCGCGGCACCGGGCTCAACCCGGCCAATCGCTTTGAAGCGTCGCGCCGGGACGCCTTCGATGATGGCTGGGACCAGGCGGAAGAGGCCGTGCGGCCGCAAACCAGCCTGATCCGCGATGCCGCGCGCAGCATCATCGCCCGCAATGACAGCCCGGATCTTTCCTTCGAGACCAGCATCAACCCGTATCGCGGCTGCGAGCATGGCTGCATTTATTGCTTCGCCCGGCCCAGCCACGCTTATCTGGGCTTCTCCGCCGGGCTGGAGTTCGAGACCAATATCCTCTTCAAGCCGGACGCGCCGAAGCTGCTCGAAAAAGAGCTCTCCCGCCCCGGCTACAAGCCCAACGTGATCGTGCTCGGCTCCAATACCGACCCCTACCAGCCGGTGGAGCGCACGCTGGGTCTCACCCGCGCGATTTTGGAGGTGCTGGAGCGCTTCAACAACCCGGTCGCCATCGTCACCAAATCCGCCTTGGTGCTGCGCGATGCGGATATTCTCGGCCGCATGGCGGCGAAGGGGCTGGCGAAGGTGCATCTCTCCATCACCACGCTGGATGCGGATCTGGCCCGGGCGATGGAGCCGCGCGCCGCCTCCCCCGCCCGCCGCCTGGCGGCGATCGCCGGGCTGGTCCAGGCCGGCATTCCCGCGGCGGTGATGGCCTCGCCGATGATCCCCGGCCTCAACGATATGGAGCTGGAGCGCATTCTGGAAGCCGCCGCCGCCGCCGGGGCCGGCAGCGCCTACAGCATCATGCTGCGCCTGCCGCATGAGCTGGGCGAGCTGTTTACCGACTGGCTGAACAAATTCCTGCCCGAGCGCGCCGGCCATGTGCTGAGCCTGATCCGCCAGGCCCGCGCCGGGGCGCTGAACGATGCGCAGTTTCATTCCCGCTTTCAGGGCAGCGGCCCCTATGCGCAGCTGCTGCGCCAGCGTTTCAGCGCCGCCGTGAAGCGGCTGGGGCTGGATGAAGCCAGCTCACGCCTCGATATTTCGCAATTCCGCGTCCCCGGCCGGGCGCTGCCCAGCCAGCAGATGAGTCTTTTCTAACCCGTGCGCCCCGCGCCAGCGGGAGCCTCCAGCGGGCAGAGTGCCCGCCCATTCCCACAAAGGAGTTTGGTCATGCAGTATCTGTTCTTCATCAATCCGAGCATCGTCATCGGCCTGGTCTCGGCCTTGGGCTGCGCCTATTTCCTCTGCATCTGCGCCGAGGAAACCAAAACCCTGCTGGCTTATCGCCGCTCTATGCGTCAGCCGGCCGAGAAACTGGCCAACCATAAGCGCGTGAAATTTCCGCGATTTCCACGCGATATGCGCCATACCAGCGCGCCCGCCCCGTATTTTGTGCCAGCAGATGCGCGGTTTGCGCCTTCCAGGCTTTGATCGCCTGCAGATCGCGCCAATAGGAAAGCGCGACCTCCTCACCGCCCTCACTGAGGGCGTGAAATTCCAGGCAGCCGAACTCCTGCAACGCCATATCGCGCAGGCGCTGCGCCATGGCGCTGTATTCTTCATCCAGCTGGGCGATTTGCGCCCGGAAAATCACCACATACATCGCCCGGCCCTCAACATTTGCAGCGTGATGCCGAGGGCCAGCCTGGTCAAGCCTTGGATGAAATTCCCGCCCTTGGCCTTGGCATCGCGTTTTCCTTACATAAATGATCGGAAACGTTCATTTGGCCGGCGCCGCGCCGGGAAGGATTTCCCCTTTGAGTCAGCAATTGCATCTCGGCGCCTTCATGCGCCCGGTCGGCATCCACACCGCCTGGTGGCGCTATCCCGGCGCCTGGGCGGACGCGAATTTCAATCTCGAACATATGGTCCAGCTGATCCAGACGCTGGAGCGCGGCCGGTTCGATGCCTTCTTCATGGCCGACCATCTCGGCGTGCTGAATATGGGCATGGATGCGCTCAAGCGCAGCGCCACCGTCACCTCCTTCGAGCCTTTCACCTTGCTCTCGGCCCTTTCGATGGTGACCAGCCGCATCGGCCTGGTCGCCACCGCCTCCACCACCTTCGATGCGCCTTTCCATATCGCCCGGCGCTTTGCCTCGCTCGACCATCTCAGCAAAGGCCGCGCGGGCTGGAACATCGTCACCACCTCCAACCCGGAATCGGCGCTGAATTTCGGCGGCGAGGACCAGATGGAGCATGATGAGCGCTATCGCCGTGCGAAGGAATTCCACGATGTGGTCATCGGGCTGTGGGACAGCTTCGCCGACGATGCCTGGATCCGCGACCAGGAGAGCGGCGTGTTTTTCGATCCGCAAAAAATGCACCGGCTGGATCATCAAGGCGAATATTTCGCCGTGCGCGGGCCTTTGAATATCGCAAGGCCGGTGCAGGGCCGCCCGGTGATCGTACAGGCCGGCGCCTCCGAGGCCGGGCGCCAGCTGGCGGCGGAAACCGCCGAGGTGATTTTCGGCGCCGCCCGCACGTTGAAGGATGGCCAAGAATTCTATGCCGACATCCATAAGCGCATGGCCGCTCTCGGCCGCGCCGATGATACGTTGAAAATTCTGCCGGCTGCCTTCGTCGTCGTCGGCCGCACCCATGCGGAGGCGCTGGAAAAGAAGCAGCGCCTGGACGCGCTGGTGCATCCGGACAGCGCCCTGCCCAACCTCTCAATGCGCCTGGGCGTGGATGCCAGCAAGTTCGATCTCGATGCGCCCTTGCCCGAGCTCCCCCCCACCAATGCCAGCCAGAGCGCCCAGGCACAGCTGGTGAAGATGGCGCGCGAGCAGAGCCTCACCGTGCGGCAGCTGGCGCAGCATGTCGGCGCCTATGGCGGGCTCAGCTTCGTCGGCACGCCGGGCGAGATCGCCGATGGCATGCAGGAATGGCTGGAGAGCAAAGGCGCGGACGGATTCAACGTGATGTTCAACACCGTGCCGGAAGGGGTGAATGATTTCGTCGATCTGGTGGTACCGGAACTCACCCGCCGCGGTATCTATCGCGACGCCTATGCCGGCACCACGCTGCGCGAGCATCTGGGGCTGGCGCGACCGGCGAACCGGTTCTTCAGCTGAACATCTGGCCGCAAAAAACCCAGCACGTCGCTCAGCCGGCGGGGACGTGGCGGCGCTTAACCCAGCCTTGGGCTGGCGCGCCCGGCACGGGTGATGACGACCACGCCGTCCCCCGCCTCGACCATCAGCTCCGGCCCGGGGCGGCTGATCGTCTCGCCGCCGCGCCGGTTCAGCCCGACCACGAACAGCGTCCCCTCCGCCCCGCGCTCGATCTGCCCGACACTCTGCCCGGCATAGGGGCTGCCCGCCGCCACCGGCAGAATCTCAAGCTCCAGCCCCAGCGTGCGCAGGCCGGTGCCCAGCACCTGCATCGGCACCGAATCCGTCAGCGCCGCGCTGCGCGGAAACAGGATCAGCTGGGCAATGCGCTCGGCGCCGATATGGGTCGGCTCCACCACCGCGCTCGCCCCGGCGCGCAGCAGCTTGCTCTTGGTGCTGGCCGCCTCGCCGCGGGCGATGATCTCGATATCGGGATTGAGATTGCGCGCCGAGAGGGTGATAAACACATTCACCGCGTCATTTGGCACCACGCAGGCCAGGGCCCGCGCCCGGCGCACCCCGGCCTCCTCCAGCACCTGCTCATCCGTGGCATCGCCCGCCAGCGTCAGATGCCCGCGCTCGGCCGCCTCCGCCAGCTTCGCCTCCTCGCGGTCCAGGATCAGAAATTCCGCCCCGCCCGCCTTCAGCTCATCCGCCAGCATATGGCCGATGCGCCCATAACCGCAGACAATCACATGCCCGCTCATTCTGCCGATCTGCGATTTCATCCGCCGATGCCCCAATAATTGCTGGATCTGCCCGAAGGTGATGAACTGCACCAACGCACCGGTGAGGAAGATCATGCCGGTGCAGCCGAGCATGATCGTCGCCAGCGTGATCGCGCGCAATTCCGGTGTCGCGATCGGGTGCACCTCGTCATAGCCGACGGTGAACACCGTGATGATCACGAAATAGAACGCATCGCCGAGACTCCAGCCGGCGAGGCTGAAGGCGAGCGTGGCGGCCAGCACCACCGCCGCCATGAAGCACAGCCCGCCGATCAGGTTGCGGGCCGGGCTGTCGGTGAAATGTCTCACGAAACGGGCAAAATAAAACCCTTTCGCGGGCGGGCCGCGAAAGGGTTGCTCTGCGCTTGGGGCAGGCGGGCCAGGGTCAGCCCCGCTTGTCGAGCGGCACGTAGTCGCGCTGCGGGGCGCCGGTATAGATCTGACGCGGACGGCCGATGCGGTTGGTCGGGTCCTCGATCATTTCCTTCCACTGGCTGATCCAGCCCACCGTGCGCGCCAGCGCGAAGATCGGGGTGAACATCGTGGTCGGGAAGCCCATCGCGCTCAGGATGATGCCGGAATAGAAATCCACGTTCGGGTAGAGCTTGCGGGAGACGAAATAATCGTCGTGCAGCGCAATCTTCTCCAGCTCCATGGCCAGATCCAGCATCGGGCTGTCCTTGATGCCGAGTTCGCCCAGCACTTCGTGGCAGGTCTTCTGCATGATCTTCGCGCGCGGGTCGAAATTCTTATAGACGCGATGGCCAAAGCCCATCAGCTTCACGCCGGAATTCTTGTCCTTCACCTGCTCGATGAAGGCCGGAATGTTATCCTTGTGGCCGATTTCGGCGAGCATCTTCAGCACGGCCTCGTTGGCGCCGCCATGAGCGGGGCCCCAGAGCGAGGCGATGCCGGCGGCGATGCAGGCGAACGGGTTGGCGCCGGTGGAGCCGGAGAGACGCACCGTGGAGGTGGAGGCGTTCTGCTCATGGTCGGCGTGCAGAATCAGGATCCGCTCCATCGCCTTGGTCAGCACCGGGTTGGGCTTGTAATCCTCGGCCGGAACGGCGTGGAACATATACAGGAAGTTTTCCGCGTAGGAGTAATCGTTGCGCGGATACACGAAAGGCTGGCCGACATTGTATTTATGCGCCCAGGCGGTGATCGTCGGCATTTTCGCGATCAGCCGGTAGGCGGAGATTTCGCGCTGACGCTCATCGTGGATGTCGATGCTGTCAGGGTAGAAGGCGGACATGGCGCCGACCACGGAGCAGAGCATCGCCATCGGGTGCGCGTCGCGGCGGAAGCCGTTCCAGAAATTGCGGATCTGCTCATGCAGCATCGTGTGGCGGGTGACGCCGTGGGTGAATTTTTCCAACTCCGGGGCGGTCGGCAGGGCGCCGAAAAGCAGCAGATAGGCGACTTCCAGGAAGGAGGAATGCTCGGCCAGCTGGTCGATCGGGTAGCCGCGATGCAGCAGCACGCCCTCGTCGCCGTCGATATAGGTGATCGAGCTTTCGCAGGAGGCGGTGGAGCCATAGCTCGGATCGAAGGTGAAGATGCCCAGCTCGCTCTGGAGCTTGCGGACATCCATGCAGTCCGTGCCGAGCGAACCGCCCAGCACCGGCAGCTCGGCCTGCTTGTTGTTGAACGTAAGCGTTGCCGTGCCGACCTGTTTGGTCTCGGTTTGAGCCATGTGCTTCACCTTCTATTTTGACTTTTAGGGGCGTCGGGAAAGGCGATCCCGACGGGACGAAACTGATGCAGCGTTATTCAATCCGCCGTCTCGTGTAAAGCCAGTGTGCCGCGCCGCAGCATGGCAGCCCCTCCAGAGCAGGGCGTTGAAATGGTTATGAGCCTTACCGGGGCCTTTCCCGCAATGCCGCAATTTTGCCGTAAATGGTTCAAATCGCAGATGAAAGCCGGAGGCTTGCGGCAGGCTGCCGTGCGGCAGGGCTGCGCGCAACGCATAAGCGCCCTCGCAGTCCCCGCGTCCCGTCGCAAAAATTCTCAGGCCTAGAGCATCAAGCTTTAAGCTTGATGCTCTAAATTTTGTTTTAGCTAGCAATTTCATGTGTTTATTTTGACGCTGGCGCGTCGACCTAAACACATATTGCTCTAAGCTTTCGAGGCGGTCACGGCAGCGGAACCTTCGCCGCCTCCGCCCAAAAACTTTTTATATCAATATCTTGTTTAGACCTCGAAACTCAGTTCCTCGGGCCAGTCCGGTTTGGTCATGGCGCGGGGCATATGGATGCCGCATTCCGTTTTCGCCTTGCCGGCCCAGCGGCCGGAACGCTTATCGGCGCCGGGCAGCGGCTTCATCGTGCAGGTGGCGCAGCCGATGGAGCTATAGCCTTCCGCCTGCAGCGGATGCGCCGGCAGGTCATGCGCCGGGAAATAGGCTGCCAGCATCGCATCGTCCCAGAAGGCCAGCGGGTTGATGGTGATGCGCCCATCCGCGCCGGTTTCCTGCAGCTGCAGCTGCGCGCGGGTGGCGGACTGGCCGCGCTTGCGCCCGGTGATCCAGGCGCTGAACCCCTCCAGCGCGTCGTCCAGCGGGTTGGTCTTGCGGATGGCGCAGCACAGATCCGGGTCTTTCTCCCAAAGCCGGCCATCGGGATCATAGGCGGCGAGCTGCTTGCCCGAAGGGCGGATGGAGCGCAGCCCGGTGAGGCCGAGCCGGGCGATCAGCGTGTCCCGATAGGCCAGCGTTTCGGGGAATAATTTGCCGGTATCGAGGAAGATCACCGGCAGGCCGGGGTCGATCTGCGCCACCATGTGCAACAAAATCGCGGACTCGGTCCCAAACGAAGACACCAGCGCGATCTGCCCCGGGAATTGCCGGGTCATCGCCTCGCGCAGAACGGACAAGGCATCGGTATTGAGAGGCAGGCTGTCGGGCATTTCGGATCGTCCAGGAAAAGAGTGCAACCGGGTCGGGGCTATTTTGATTTCGGGCAGGAGAGCCAACAGCTCTGCTCGACAATGTCGTCGATGCGCCTGGCGGCTTCCGGCATCGGCACATGCTCCGCCTGCCAGCCCTGGCGCAGCGCCGCGATCTCCTTCACCCGCGCCGCCCAGCTTTCCGGAAAACAGGCCTCCAGCCGCCGGCGCAACGCGCCCGCGAGGCCGGGCGCCTGGCCGCCGGTGGAGATGGTGAGCAGGAAATCCCCGCGGCGGATTTCCGCGACCGAGTTGAAATCGCAGAATTCCGGCACGTCCTCGACATTGACGAGCACATTCGCCGCGCGCGCCGCTTCGGCCAGCGGGCGGTATTGCGCTGGCTCCAGACCCACCATCCACAGCACATGCCAGCCCGCAACCTCATCCGGGCGGGGCAGCCGGTCCAGCCCCTCCCCACCGGCCGCATCCAGGATGGCCGGGTCCGTGCTGAACACCGAAAGCCGCTGCGCCCCGGCCGCGCGCAGGCCGCGCAGGCGGCGCAAGGCCGGCGCCCCCACGCCAGCCAAGGCGAGGTTCAGGCGGGAAGGGTTGAGAGCCAATGGGATCATAGGGATTTAGAAAAGCATTTTACCGGCAGTTGCAATATCCCGCTGAAAATAAGGATTTCCTGCCAAACCTCAGGGGCTGAAAAAAATAATTTTGTTGAAATCGCGCATGCGGGACAAACAAAACCCAAAATACCCTGTAGATATATAGAGATTATCCGGTTTTTAATCTAAGCCCTCGGCGCGGGTTCAGGCGCGCAAGGGCACGTCCTGCAATTCCGGCGTGGTCAGATCCATGCGGAATATCGTGCCGGCGGGGCCGGTGCGCAGCATCACCAGCTCGCCGCCATGGGCGCGGATCAGGTCGCGGGCAATGGCCAGCCCCAGCCCGGTGCCGCCGCTGCGGGCCGAGCCGCTGAAGGGGCGGAACAGATTGGCCTGGGCCCGCGCCGGCAGGCCGGGCCCGTTATCGCTCACCAGCAGACGGGTGTGGGAGGCTTCCGTCTCGGTGCTCAGCGTGATGCGGGTCGCCCCGGCCTCGGCGGCGTTGCGGATCAGGTTGGCGAGAACGCGGTAGAGCTGCTCCTGGTCAAGCAGCAGCACCAGCGCCTCAGGCACCTGGTTGACCACGCTCCAGCCGCCATCCTCCGGCACCAGGCTCTCCGCCACCTCATCCACCAGCGCATGCAGCCGCACCGGTGTGCGGTTGACCGGCGGCGGCCCCTCGCGTGCGAAATCGACCGTCCTGGCGACAAACTGGGTGGCGCGCTCGACGGCGGGGACCAAGGTGCGGGTGGCGCGCTGGACCAACGGGTCCTGCACGTCCTGCAGCCGGTCCGCGACCAGCAGCGCGGAGGAAAGGATGTTGCGCAGATCATGCGCGATCTTGGCGACCGAGGTGCCGACGGCGGCGAGCCGCGCATTGCGCCACAGCGCGGCGCGCAGCTCATCCTGCATGATTTTCAGCTCCGCGGCGGCGCGGGCGATGTCGTCCTTCGGGTCGGCGGCCATCTGGTCGAGGGCGGCGCTGCCCTGCTCCTCCGGGGATTCACGGAAATGAATGATCGCCGAAATCAGCACCTCCATCGGCCGCACCAGCAGCCAGTTGAGCACGGCATAGACCAGCAGCCCGGTCAGCAGCGCCACCACCAGGGCGAAATCGAAGCCGTTGCGGGCATAGTCCACCAGTTCGAGCGCCAGCGGCCTGGTATCGACCCAGACTTCCAGCATCGCGCCATCGATATCACGGTCCGGCGCCAGCACGATCTCCTCGCGCGGCGCGCTGCCCGTCAATTGCCGCAGGGCGCGGCCGATGCTGGTGAAAAACCCTTCACCGGCCGGGGCGATCAGCAGGGCGCCGCGTGGCACCGGCGCATCGGTCTGCCAGCGCAGCGTTTGATGGTCCCGCATCAACAGCTTGATCTGCTGCAGCCCGGCATGGCGGAGAATTTCGTCGATGGCGGCAGCGGAGGGGCGTTGCAGCAACGCATAAGAGGCCAGCCGCGCTTCAATGACGCGCTGTTCCAGCCATTGCTGCCGGCGGTGGCCAAGCCCCGGCAGCAGCACCAGCAGATCCATCAGCAGAATGGCAATGACCGTGACCCAAAGCACCTTGGAGGACAGGGAAGCCGGCTGCGGCCGAAAATTCATCTGCCGCAGGCGCTTCAGCCAGATCATTCGCTGTGCAACGCTCGCTCGGCAGCCTCGCGGCCGGCGGCGAACAGCGCCTCCAGGAAGGGGCGGTCGGTATTCAGCTTGGAATTGAGCGGGTGGCGGGCCAGCGCCGCATCGGCGCTGACCTCGATCAGCTGCACCCGCCTTGGCAGCAGCGCCAGCTCAGCGTCCAACGGCGCCTGGAAGGCGATTTCGTGCAGCCTGTGCACGATGTCGGCGGTGGCGGTGGGCACGCCGGGGCGCCGGCGCGGCTGCGCGCGGATCAGCACCAGCCGCTCCGGCGCCGGCTCCAGCACCGGCGCGAGCGGCGGGTTGCAGCTATAGCCGCCATCCCAATAATGCCGGCCGCCGATCGTCACGGTGGGAAACATCATCGGGATGCAGGCCGAGGCCAGCAAGGCCTCGACACCAATCTCGGCATTGCTGAAAATCGCCGCCTCGCCGCTTTCCACGTCGGTGGCGCCGACATAGAGGCGCGCCGCATCGGGCGCGCGCAGCGCGGCGACATCCAGCAGCTCGCGCAGCAGCGGCTCCAGCGGGTTCTGGCCGAGCGGGTTGAGCACGCCGGGGTCGAACATCCGCAGCGCCTGGGTCAACCCGCTCCAGGCAAAATCATTGCTGAAGGCCTTGGTGGTGTCCCACATCCAGTCCAGCGGCGTGGCGGGGATATTGCCGAGCAGATTGCCCTCCATCACCCGGCCCCAGAGCCGCGCCACCGCGGCGCGCGCGCCAGAGGGGCCGGCCTTCACCATCCCCTGCACCGCCATCGCCGCGATCATCGCGCCCGAGGAGACGCCGGTGACGGCGTCGAAGCTCAGCCCCTCCTCCAGCAACCGGTCCAGAGCGCCCCAGGTGAAGGCGCCATGCGCGCCGCCGCCCTGCAAGGCGAGAACGGTACGTGGGCGGGCAGCGAACAAATTCTTCATCTTGATCACCATTCTGTGACCGGAAACAACCGACTTGGCAAATTTTTACATCTCGAATGTTCAGGGCGGAGAAGCCGAAGGGAGGTTGGCGAACCGGTTCGCCGGGGGCGGCAAAAGGCGGGGAGGCAGATGCCGCCGAGTCGGCCCGGACCAGGAGATCAGCCCCTCGCCCCCGCGATGGCCCGCGCGGCAACCGGCGCGAAGCTGCTCATCGCGGGCAGCTTTATGATGCTTTCCTGAATTCGACGGGCATCAGAATTGGGTGTTGCAACGCCATCTTGCCGCACCCAGCGCCTGCGCGATTGACGCGGCGGTGCTGCCCCGCCTATACCCCGCCAACCCCGCCGGACCAGGGATGGCCCGGTGAACGCTATTGTTTGTAAATTGCCGGAGTAGAATGCCGTGAAACGGACCTATCAACCTTCCAAACTCGTCCGCAAGCGCCGGCACGGGTTCCGCGCCCGTATGGCGACGGTCGGCGGCCGCAAGGTCATCGCCAACCGCCGCGCCAAGGGCCGCGCCAAGCTCTCCGCCTGATCGCGCGCCCACGCGCGCCGCTTATGCCCATGGCCACCGCCCAAACACCGCCCGCCCGGCTGACCCGGCGCGCCGCGTTTTTGCGCCTGGCGGCCAAGGGCAGGAAAACCGCCAAGCACGGCTTCGTGCTGCAGGCCGTCCAGGACGGCCAGGCGGAGAGCGTGCGTGTGGGCTACACGGCCACGAAGAAAATCGGCAACGCCGTCTGCCGTAACCGCGCCAAGCGCCGGTTGCGGGAGGCGGCGCGTCTGGTTTTGGCCGGCCGCGAGCTGCCCGGTGTCGAGCTGGTGCTGATCGCCCGGCGCGAGACCGGCGAGATGGAATTCGCGCGGCTGACGCAGAATCTGCGCCGCGCGCTGGACGAGGTGCTGGCATGAGCCCGGCCGCCTTGCTGCTCTCAGGTGCCGTGCGCGCCTATGAGCTGACGCTGCGCCCGGTGATCGGCGCCAATTGCCGCTTCTACCCCTCCTGCAGCGCCTATGCGCGCGAGGCGCTGGCCTGCCATGGCGCGGGCCGTGGCAGCCTGCTCGCGGCAAGGCGCATCCTGCGCTGCCACCCTTTCAATGCCGGCGGATACGACCCGGTTCCCACCCCGAAGGATAGCTGACCCTGATGGACACCAAGCGCCTCATCCTCGCCCTCGCCATATCCTTTGGCATTTTGGCGGTGTTCACCGTGGTGCAGGAGAAATTCTTCCCGCATCCCGCCCCCAACCCGGCGCAGACCGTGCAGCAAGCGAAGCAGGCCGCCGGCACAAAGCAAGCGGCGATCGAGGCCGGTGCCCCCGGCACCGCGCAAGGCGCGCCCGCCAACGGGCCGCGCCTCGCCGTCGATGCGCCGATGCTCAAAGGCAGCATCGGGCTGACCGGCGCGGTGTTCGATGACGTGGTGCTGAAAGGCTATCACGAGACCATCGCCAAGGATTCGCCGCTGGTGCAGATCGAGGGGCGGCGCGGCGGCGACACCCCCTCCTACGCCCAGTTCGGCTGGACCGCGCCGGATGGCGTGAAGGTGCCCGATAACAGCACCGTCTGGACCCCCAGCGCGCAGACGCTGACGCCGGGGAGCCCGGTCACCCTCTCCTGGGATAACGGCCAGGGCCTGACCTTCCAGCTGCTGCTGAAGATCGACGATAAATTCATGTTCACCGTCACCCAGAACGTGGTCAATCACGGCGCGGCGCCGGTGAAGCTCTACCCATGGTCGCGGGTGGTGCGCGATTACCAGCCCAAGGTCGCCTCCAGCTGGGTGTTGTTCGACGGCCCGCTCGGCGTGTTCAACGGCACGCTGAAGCAGGAAGGCTATGGCGCGCTCAAGGATGAGGGCGAGAAGAAACAGGGCGGCGTTGCCTATTCCACCTCCGGCCCCGGCGGCTGGGCCGGCATTACCGACAAATACTGGCTGACCGCCGTGGTGCCGACGCAGAGTGCGACGATGAACGCGACGATGAGCTACGCCACGGTGAGCGACGGCGATGGCGGCGCCTACCAGACCAGCTTCATCACCCAGACCCCCATCGAGGTGCCGGCCGGCGGTCAGGCGGATTTCACCAGCCATCTCTTCACCGGCGCCAAGGTGGTGAAGATCCTGGATCAGTATCAGAGCCAGTATCACATCCCGTCCTTCTACAAGGCGGTGGATTTCGGGCATCTCTATTTCCTGACCAAGCCGATCTTCTTCTGCCTGGATTGGCTGAACACGCTGACCGGCAATTTCGGTCTGGCGATCATCATCTTCACCATCGGCGTGAAGCTGCTCTTCTTCCCGCTGGCCAGCTATTCCTACCGCTCGATGGGCCGGATGAAGGCGATGCAGCCGAAGATCGCGGCGCTGAAGGAGCAGTATAAGGACGACAACACCAAGCTCCAGCAGGCGACGATGGAGCTGTACCGCTCGGAGAAGATCAACCCGGCCTCGGGCTGCCTGCCGATGGTCGTGCAGATCCCGGTCTTCTTCGCGCTGTACAAGGTGATCTTCATCACCATCGAGATGCGTCACGCGCCCTTCTTCGGCTGGCTGCATGACCTCTCCGCGCCGGACCCGACGAACATCTTCAACCTGTTCGGCCTGATCCCGTTCGACCCGATGAGCATCAACCCGATCCTGCATGTCGGCCTGCTGCCGATCATCATGGGCGGCACGATGTATCTGCAGCAGAAGCTGAACCCGGCCCCGGCCGATCCGGCGCAGCAGAAAATGTTCCAGTTCATGCCGGTGATCTTCACCTTCATGCTGGCCCGCTCGCCGGCGGGGCTGGTGCTGTACTGGACCTGTAACAACATTCTTTCCGTGGGGCAGCAATGGCTGATCATGCGCAGGGCGATGGCGCCGAAGCAGACGGTCCCGGCAAAGGGCTGAATTTCGAGACCACCGGGCCCAGCCCGGAGCAGATCGAGGCGGGGCGCAAGCTCTTCGCCTCGACTTGCGAGTTCTTCTATGCCGCCCAGGCGCTGGACCATCTGCCAGAGCCGCGCGGCAATGAGATCGCGCTGGCTGGGCGCTCCAATGTCGGCAAATCCTCGCTGATCAACGCGATCACCGGGCGCAAGGCGCTGGCGCGGGTCTCGCACCAGCCCGGCCGCACCCGGCAGTTGAACTTCTTTGAATGTCAGGCCGGGCCGGTGGTGCTGGTCGATATGCCAGGCTACGGCTATGCCGAGGCGCCGAAGGAGATCAAGCGCGACTGGCAGGGGCTGATGCTGGATTATCTGCGCGGGCGGCCCAATCTGCGCCGGGTCTTCCTGCTGCTGGATGCGCGCGTCGAGATCAAGGTTTCGGACGAGACGGTGATGGAGCTGCTGGACCAGTCCGCGGTGCCGTTCCAGATCGTGCTGACCAAGGCCGATTCGGTGAAGCCGGCGGCGCTGAAGCGCAAACAGGATGAGGTGCGGGCCCTGACCGCGCAGCACCCTGCCGCCCTCCCCCAGATACTCACCACGTCTAGCGCGAGCAGCATCGGCATCGAAGAGCTGCGCGCCGCCATTGCCGAATTCGTTGAATGAGGACGAGATGACCAGAGCAGACATCACCGACGCGACCCGCGAAGCGCATATCGTCACCAAGGTGCTGCCTTATCTGCGCCGCTATGCGGGTGCGACCATCGTGGTAAAATATGGCGGGCATGCGATGGATGGCTCGCTGGCCAACGAATTCGGCCGCGACATCGCCTTGCTCAAGCAGGTCGGCATCAATCCGGTGGTTGTGCATGGCGGCGGGCCGCAGATCAATGCGATGCTCAAGCGCCTCAACATCCAGTCCAGCTTCATCCAGGGGCTGCGGGTGACCGATGCCGCCATGGTCGAGGTGGTGGAGATGGTGCTGGCCGGCACCGTGAACAAGCAGGTGGCCGGGCTGATCAACGCCGCCGGGGCGCTGGCGGTGGGGATCTCCGGCAAGGATGGCGGGCTGATCCGCGCGCGCAAACTGCGCCGCACCTATAAGGACCCGGACAGCGCGATCGAGCAGGTGCTGGATCTGGGCTATGTCGGCGAGCCGATGTTCATCGATACCCGGGTGATCCATGCGCTGACCGGCGCCGGGCTGATCCCGGTGATCGCCCCGGTGGGGGCGGGCGAGGATGGCCAGACCTACAATATCAACGCCGATACCGTGGCCGGCGCCATCGCCGGCGCGCTGAACGCGCAGCGTTTGCTGATGCTGACCGACGTGCCGGGGGTGCTGGATAAGAGCAAGACGCTGCTGGCGGATTTGTCGCTGACGCAGATCCGTTCGCTGATCGCCGATGGCACCATCTCCGGCGGGATGATCCCGAAGGTGGAGACCTGCATGGAGGCGGTGACGCAGGGCGTGAAGGGGGCGACCATCCTGGACGGCACCGTGCCACATGCGTTGCTGCTGGAGCTGTTCACCGAGCATGGCATCGGCACGATGATCCATAAATGAAGCCGCGTTTCTGAACGAAGGCCTTTGAAAAACCGGGGTGTTGGCGCAATGACGCCGGCACCCCGTTTTTGACGCGTCTCGCTGGCTTTTGTCCCCTGGAGACGATCCGGGCGGTTCAGAGAGTGTCCACCAGAAGATAAACCACCGCGCCAACCGCCGCCGAAGCCGGGATCGTCACCAGCCAGGCCACCACCACCCGGCTCGCCACACTCCAGCGCACCGCCGAAGCCCGCCGCGCCGCGCCGACGCCCACCACGCAGCCCATGATGGTGTGGGTGGTGGAGACCGGCACACCCAGCGAGGATGCCGAGAACAGCATGATCGACCCACCGGCCGAGGCACAAAAAGCCTGGTGCTGGTCCAGCCGGGTGATCCGGCTGCCCATGGTCTGGATGATCTTCCAGCCCCCCGCCAGCGTGCCCAGCGCCATCGCGATATAGCAGCCGACCACCACCCAGCCCGGCACGTGGAAATGCGGCCCGAGCAGCCCTTGCGAGAAGAGCAGCACGGCGATGATGCCCATCGTCTTCTGTGCGTCATTGGCGCCATGGCCCACCGAATAGGCCGCCGCCGAGAGCAGATGCAGCGGCTTGAACATCGCCTCCGCCACCCGCGCCGTCACGCGTTGGAACAGCCAGCTGGTCAGCAGCATCAGCGCCATCGAGACGACCAGCCCGACCAGAGGCGAGATCACGATGGCCAGCACCGTCTTGTTCACCCCGCCCCAGACCACCGTATGCCAGCCCGCATGCGTCACCCCTGCCCCCAGCAGCCCGCCGATCAGCGCGTGGCTGGAGGAGGAGGGAATGCCGCGCCACCAGGTGAAGACATTCCACGCCATCGCCCCCACCAGCGCGCCGAACACCACTTGCGGGGTGACCACATGCGCATCGACAATGCCCTTGCCGACCGTCGCCGCCACTTTCAGCCCGAAAATCCAATAGGCGGCGAAATTGAAGAAGGCGGCGAAGGCCACCGCCTGTATCGGATTGAGCAGCCTGGTGGAGACCACGGTGGCGATGGAGTTGGCGCTGTCATGCACGCCATTGACGAAATCGAACGCCAAAGCCAGCGCCACCAGGGCGATCAGCAGCGGCAGGGCCAGCGTGGCATGCGCGATCATGGCGGTCTCAGGAATGGTCGATGACGAGGCCGTCAATCTCGTTGGCGACATCCTCGAACCGGTCCACCACCCGCTCCAGATGGCTGTAGAGCTCGCGCGCGACGATGAAGCCCATCGGGTTCGCCGCGCCATGGGTCTTGAACGCCTTCTTCAGCCCGGCGGCATGGATGTCATCCGCCTGGCCCTCAAGGCGCACCAGCCGGCCGGTGAGCTCATGCAGCCGCGCCGCATTGGCGTGGATATTACGCAAAAGCGGCAGCGCCTCGCCCAGCAGCCGGGCGGAATCGGCGATGATGGCGCCCATATCGCGCATCTCCGGCTCGAAGGCGGAAACCTCGAACAGCGCGGTGGCCCGGGCCGTCTGTTGCATTTCGTCGATGGCATCCTCCATCGAGGAGATCAGCCCGGTGATGGCGCTGCGGTCGAACGGGGTGAGGAAGATGCGGCGCACGCTGCGCTTCACCTCGCGGGTGATGGCGTCCGCCTCCTCCTCGCGCTCATTGATCTCGCGCATATGCTGAACCATGCCCTCGCCGCCCTGCAGCAGCCGCGTCAGCGCGCCACTGCCGGCCAGCAAGGTCTGGCCATGCGCTTCGAACAATTCGAAAAACTGCCCTTTCTGCGGCAGCAGCGCCTGAAACCAGTGAAACATCCGCAAACCGTCCTTCAAGCCCCGCAGCCGCTCCAGAAAGGCGGCGCGCTTATCCAACCCCACCAGCTCGCTGCCGCGGAAGCTGCGGATCAGCTGGCCCAGATCCACCTCATCCACCGCCTTGGCCGCCTCGCGCAGGGGAAACCAGCGCCGCTCGCGCTCGGCGCGCTCCGGCCATTCCTCCAGCAGCCCGGTGACGGCGAGCGGGAACACATCCACATCCACGAGCAGGGAGGCGCCGGTGCGCAGCAATTTCCGGTAGCGATAGCTGCCCAAAGCCGCCGGGCAGGCCGCGCCTTCAATCCCGGCTTCCTCAAACGCTTCCTGGGCGGCAGCGTGGTGCGGCGGCAGACCTTTCATGCGGTTGCCCTTGGGCAGCACCCAGCGATGGGTGCGCCGGGAGGTGACGAGCATCACCTCGATCGGCGCATCCAGGGCGGTACCCGCGATACGGTAGGGGAGAGCGGCAATCTGGCGGATAATTGAACCTGTGAACGTGAAAAGACGGCGGAAAAGCGGGCTTATCCGCCCCTTCCTCTGTCACGTCAATGTCACATTTACGCGAGGCTGTCAGCACGCCTGCACAGGCACATGCACGAAACCGCTCATCAGCACCCGGGCGGAACGGCTCATCACCGCCTTGGCCACCACCCAGGCGCCGTTCTCCTGTTTCGCCCCGGCGCCGACGCGCAGGCTGCCCGAAGGATGGCCAAAGCGCACCGCCTCCCGCACCCCGCCGCCGGCCGCCAGATTGACCAGCGTGCCCGGCACTGCCGCCGCGGTGGCGATGGCGACCGAGGCCGTGCCCATCATCGCATGATGCAGCTTGCCCATGGACATGGCGCGCACCAGCACATCGACATCCCCCGCCGCGATTTGCTTGCCGGCGGAGGAGGTATAAGCGGCGGGCTTCGCCACCCAGGCCAGCTTGGGCGTGTGCTGGCGCGTCGCGGCCTCTTCCAGCGTTTTGATCAGCCCCATTTTCAGCGCGCCATGGGCACGGATGCTTTCCAGCTTCGCCAGCGCCGCCGCGTCGCCATTCACGTCATCCTGCAGCTCGGTGCCTTTATAGCCCAACGCCTCGGCCATCAGGAAAATCGTCGGGATGCCGGCATTGATCATCGTCACCTCGAAGCTGCCGATGCCCGGCACCTCCAGCCTGTCGACGACATGGCCGGTCGGGAACAGCGCCCCGCCATCGCCCTCCTCGGCGGGGTCGAGAAATTCCAGCTCGACCTCGGCGGCGGGGAAGGTTACGCCGTCCAGCTCGAAATCGCCGGTTTCCTGCACCGCGCCATTCGTCATCGGCACATGCGCGATGATGGTCTTGCCGATATTCGCCTGCCAGATGCGGATGGTGGCGATGCCATCGCGCGGCAGCCGCGCCGGATCGACCAACCCGTTGCTGATCGCGAACGGCCCGACGGCGGCGGAAAGATTGCCGCAATTTCCTGACCAGTCGACAAACGGCTTGTCGATGGCGACCTGGCCGAACAGGTAATCAACATCATGATCCGGCCGCGTGCTGGCACTCAGGATCACGGTTTTCGAGGTGCTGGAGGTTGCCGCCCCCATGCCATCAATCTGCTTGCCGTACGCATCCGGGCTGCCGATCACCCGCATCAGCAGCGCATCCCGCGCCGCCCCCGGCTTTTGCGCTGATGCAGGCAAATCCTGTAACTTAAAAAACACGCCCTTGGAGGTGCCGCCGCGCATATAGGTGGCGGGGATTTTGATTTGCGGTGCGAAGGCCATGGCGCTCACTCCGCCGCCTGCGCGGCGCTGAGGAAATCCTCAGCAAAACGCTGCAACACCCCGCCGGCCTCGTAGATCGAAACCTCCTCGGCCGTATCCAGCCGGCAGGTGACGATCTCCTGCGAGACCGCGCCATCCTTGTGATGGATGGTGAGCATCAGCTCCGCACGCGGCCGCAGAGCGCCGGTGACATCATAGGTCTCGGTACCGTCGAGCCCCAGCGTCAGGCGCGTGCGGCCTGGTTTGAATTGTAGCGGCAGCACCCCCATGCCGATGAGATTGGTGCGATGGATGCGCTCAAACCCTTCCGCGACAATCACCTCAACGCCGGCCAGCCGCACGCCCTTGGCCGCCCAGTCGCGCGAGGAGCCCTGGCCGTAATCCGCACCGGCGATGATGATCAAAGGCTGGCCGCGCTGCATGTAGGTTTCAATCGCCTCCCACATGCGCATGATTTTGCCTTCCGGCTCCACCCGCGCCAGCGAGCCTTTGCGCACCGCACCTTTCTCGTCGCGCACCATCTCATTCAGCAGCGTCGGGTTGGCGAAAGTGGCGCGCTGGGCGGTGAGATGATCGCCGCGATGGGTGGCGTAGGAATTGAAATCCTCCTCCGGCAGCCCCATCCGCGCCAGATACTCACCAGCCGCCGAATCCGGCAGGATGGCGTTGGAAGGTGAGAGATGATCGGTGGTGATATTATCGCCCAGGATCGCCAGCGGGCGCATATTGCGTAGACGCCGCCCCCCGGCCAGCGCCCCCTCCCAGTAGGGCGGGCGGCGAATATAGGTGCTCTGGCCACGCCATTCATAAAGCGGGCTCACCTTGCGCCGGGCCGCGCGGGTGCCGAACATCGCCTCATAGACAGTGCGGAACTGCTCTGGCTTCACCGAGGCCGAAACCACCGCGTCAATCTCCTCATCGCTCGGCCAGAGATCCTTCAGCCGGATCTCCTTGCCATACGCATCATGCCCCAGCACATCGCGCTCGATATCAAAGCGGATGGTGCCGGCGATGGCGTAGGCGACGACCAAAGGCGGCGAGGCCAGGAAGGCCTGCTTGGCGTAGGGGTGAATGCGACCATCGAAATTCCGGTTCCCCGAGAGCACCGCGGTGGCGTAGAGGTCGCGCTCGATAATCTCCTGCTGAATCGCCGGATCCAGCGCGCCGGACATGCCGTTGCAGGTGGTGCAGGCAAAGCCCACAATGCCAAAGCCAAGCTTTTCCAATTCGGCGGTCAGCCCCGCCTCATCGAGATACAGCGCCACCGCCTTCGAACCAGGGGCGAGCGAGGATTTCACCCAGGGCTTGCGCGTCAGCCCGGCGCGGTTGGCATTGCGCGCCAGCAGCCCGGCGGCGATGACATTGCGCGGGTTGGAGGTGTTGGTGCAGCTGGTAATGGCCGCGATGATGACGGCGCCATCCGGCATCTTGCCCGCCTCCTCCACCCAGGGGGCGGCCACGCCGCGCGCGGCGAGATCCGAGACCGGCAGGCGCTTATGCGGGTTGGACGGCCCGGCCATGCTGCGCACCACGGAGGAGAGATCAAAGCGCAGCACACGCTCATATTCGGCCTGCGCGAAATCATCTGCCCAAAGACCATTCGTCTTGGCGTAGGTCTCCACCAGGGCAAGCTGCGATGCCTCACGGCCGGTCAGCCGCAGATAATCGATCGTCTGCTCATCGATGGCGAACATCGCCGCCGTCGCGCCGTATTCCGGTGCCATGTTGGAGATGGTCGCACGATCCCCGATCGTCAGGCTGCGCGCCCCCGGCCCGTAAAATTCAAGATAGGCGCCGACAACTTTCTCACGACGCAGAAACTCGGTGAGGCTGAGCACGATATCGGTCGCGGTAATGCCCGGCTGGCGCCGCCCGCTGAGCTCGACACCGATAATATCCGGCAGCCGCATCCAGGAGGCGCGGCCCAGCATCACATTCTCAGCCTCCAGCCCGCCAACGCCAATGGCGATGACGCCCAGCGCATCTACATGCGGGGTGTGGCTATCGGTGCCGACCAGCGTATCGGGAAACGCCACCCCATCCTGGGTGTAAATCACCGGGGAGAGCCGCTCCAGGTTGATCTGGTGCATGATGCCGTTGCCCGCCGGCACGACATCGATATTATCGAAGGCTTCGCGCGTCCATTTGATGAAATGGAAGCGGTCCGCATTGCGCCTCTCTTCCACCTCACGGTTTTTCTGAAACGCGTCCTTCTCGAACCCGGCATGCTCGACCGCCAGGGAATGATCGACAATCAGCTGCACCGGCACCACCGGATTCACCTTCGCCGGATCCCCGCCTTTCTCCGCGATCGCATCGCGCAGCCCGGCCAGATCCACCAGCGCCGTCTGCCCCAGAATATCATGGCAGACCACACGCGCCGGATACCAGGGGAAATCGATCTCGCGCTTGCGTTCGATCAGCTGTTTCAGAGCCTCTTCGAGAAGCCCAGGGTCGCAGCGCCGCACCAGATTTTCCGCCAGAACTCGCGAGGTATAGGGCAATGTTGCGTAGGCGCCTGGCGCAATGGCCTCCACCGCGGCGCGCGCATCGAAATAATCCAACCCCGAGTTGCCGAGCGGTTTGCGGAATTTGCTGTTCATGGCTTGGTTTCCTGCAAGGTTTGTTTTTCGATATTGAGCCGGGAGGTGCGGATATGCCGGCGCATCAAAAGTTCGGCCAGCTCGCCATCCCCCTGCGCGATGGCGTCCAATATCCGGTGATGTTCGGCAAAAGCCTGTGCCGGGCGGTGCGGCATGCCGGCATATTGGATGCGATACATCCGCGCCAGCTGGTAGAGCTCATCGCATAGAAGCCTGAACAGCATGGCATTGCCGCTGGCCTTGACGATGCGATAATGAAAATCGAAATCGCCTTCCTGCTGATAATAGCCGCGTCCGGCCTGGAAGGCCTCATCGCGCTCATGCGCGCCCAGCACCGCGCGCAGCGCCTCCACCTCTTGCGGGCTCATCCGCTCGGCCGCCAACCTACAGGCCAGGCCTTCGAGCGATTCACGGATCTGATAAAGCTCGTTCAGCTCTTCGCGGGAGAGAGAGACGACGCGTGCGCCTACATGCGGCACCCGCACCAGCAGTTTCTGGCCTTCCAGCCGATGCAGCGCCTCACGTAGGGGGCCGCGGCTGATGCCGTAGGCACGGGCAAGCTCTGGCTCTGAAATTTTAGTCCCCGGGGCGATCTCGCCTTTTACAATAGCGGCCTGAAGCTGGCGCAAAACCTGCTCGCTCAGCGTCTCGCTTTCAGGGCTTAAAACCGGGTCCTTGTCCATATTGTTGACAGTTTCCGTGATTGATCGCGTTTATTCGCCACAAACTACGCATAACCAGCCAAACTGTCAACAATCAGCTATTCGATCAAGCGGCCCTCAGCGTCAAAGAAGGGGAACGGCCCCGCCCAGCCGCCGGTCAGCGCGGTATGGCTGACCAGCCCGGTTTCCTCCGAGAAGGCATGAAGCTGGTAGCCGCCCGGCTCCATCATGAAGGCCGACGGCGCGTCCTCGCGCAGATCCAGCGCCACCTGGTGCGCAGTCGAAGGCGCGATTGAGGCGATGCTGCCGGCCCAAAAGGTGGTAATCGGCCGGTGCACATGCCCGCAAATCACCCGCAGCACCTGTTTATGCCGGCCGACGATGGCGGCGAAATCCTGCGCATCGGCCAGGCCCAGCTTGTCCATATGTCCGATCCCGGTGGCGAAGGGCGGGTGATGCAGGGCGATCAAGGTCGGACGCTCAGGCTGCTCCTCCAGGCGCTGCGTCAGCCAACCCAGCTGCGCCGCCCCAGCGCGCCCCCGCCCTGCCCCGGCACCAGACTATCCAGCGCGATGATCCGCAATTTGTAGGTCTCAATGGTGTAACAGGCCGGGCCCTCCATGCCGAGATAACCATGGCCGGGAAACGCGGCACGCAGCGCCTCACGCGCATCGTGGTTACCCGGCAGCAGATAGAAAGGCTGGGTCAGCCCTGAAAGATGCAGCACCAGCCGCGCATATTCATCAGGATGCCCGGTATCCACCAGATCCCCGGTGAACAGCACCACGTCCGGGCGCATCGGCAGCGCGGCCAGATGGTCAAGTGCGGCCGTCAACGCCGCCGATGTATCCACCTTCCGGTAGGCGAGCTGGCCTTCGCGCTTGATGTGCAGGTCGGTCAGTTGCGCGATGATCATGCGGCGGAACTTTCAGGCAGGATGATGAGATGATCGAGATCGAGTGCCACCGGGACCATGCCTCCCGGCAGCGCCTCCAATCCGGGCGGCACATCCAGCGCCATCGCCGTACCGTCAGGCAGGGTAACACTCAGGCGCATACGCTCACCAAGAAATTGCGCGGCCTCGATACGCACCGGCACACCTTCCGGCGCCACACGCAGCGCCTGCGGGCGCAGCATCACCCGGCAGCGCCCCGGCGCCTGCGCGCACAGCGCCTGCAGCCCTGCCACATGCAGCAGCCCGGCCTCGACATGCCCCGAGAATCCCGTGCTGGCGCCGATGAAATCCGCAACGAAGGCATCCGCCGGCTGAAACCAGATTTCGCGCGGCGTGCCGATCTGCGCGATATGCCCCTTGCGCATCACCACCAGCCGGTCGGCCAGCGCCATCGCCTCCTGCTGGTCGTGGGTGACATAAATGGTGGTGATGCCAAGCCCGCGCAGCAACGCGTTGATCTCACCGCGCAGCGCCTCGCGCAATTTCGCATCCAGAGCGGTCAACGGCTCGTCCAGCAGCAGCACATCCGGTGCCGCGGCCACGGCGCGGGCCAGGGCGACACGCTGGCGCTGCCCGCCCGAAAGCTGGGCGATGGCGCGGTTGCCGAGATCCGGAATGCGCATCATCTCCAGCATCTCGGCCACACGGGCCTGGCGCTGCGCCTTCGGCACGCCGCGAATCTTCAAGCCATAGCCGATATTCTCGGCAACACTCATATTCGGAAACAGCGCATAGCTCTGAAACACCATGCCGACATTGCGCTTCTCGATCGGCAAAGCCGTCACATCTCGCCCGCCAAAGAGAATGCGCCCGCCCGCATCCGGGCTCTCCAGCCCGGCGATCAGCCGCAGCAACGTGGTCTTGCCGCAGCCCGAGGGGCCCAGAAACACCAGGGTTTCACCGGCATGGATGGCAAGATCCACCGGCTCCAGCACGCGCGTGGCGCCAAAAGCCTTGCCGCATTGCCGCAGGGTGATGTCGGTTGTCATGGTCTGTCTCCGGCGCGCGGCCTGGTGGCGCGCTGCAGAGCGAGCAGCAACGGCACGGTCATGATGAAAAAGATCAAGGTGTAGGCGCTGCCGATTTCCAGACGCATCGAGGCGTAGGCATCGGCCAGGGCCACCGGCAGGGTCTTGGTCAGCGGCGTGTGCAGTATCCAGGTGAGGTTGAATTCGCCCATCGAGAGCGTGACGACGCTGAGCGCCCCAGCCAGAATCCCGTTTTTGCAATTGGGCAACACCACCCCAAGGAAGCGCCTGGTGAACCCGGCCCCCAGGCTTGCAGCGCCTTCCTCCAGCGTTTGCAAATCCGCCGACGCCATCACCGCCAGCACCGCGCGCAGCATGAAGGGCAACGTGAACAGCACATGCCCGGCCAGGATGAACCAGATGCTCTGGCGGAAATTCCCCCAGCCATCATAGGCCACAACCAAAGCCAGCCCCGTCGCCAGCCCCGGCACCGCCACCGGCAGGATCAACGCCTCCTCCGCCAGCCGGGCCAGCCGTCCCGGCGCACGCGCCAGCGCGTAGGCGGCGGGAATGCCGATCAAGGCCGTCGCCAGCAAGCAAAGCAAGGCGATCTCGATCGAGAGCAAAATCGTCGGCCAGTACAGGCTGAGCACCTGCTCCACCCACTTAAAGGTGAAGCCTCCGCGCAGCCCCAGAAAGGCATTGCGCATCAGGCCGGAGAGCACGGAGTAGGCCATCGGCACCGCGATGAACAGGCAGGACGCGACGGTGACCGCGGCCTGCAGCCAAAACCCGAATTTATAACGTTTGGTCATGATTTTTAACCGCTTGCGGCCACACCGGCGCCGGTCAGGCTGCGGGCCAGAAACAAAGCCGCCCAGCTCACCAGCCCGAGCAGCAGACTCAGCGCCGCGACCGAGGAGAGGTCCGTGGTCAGAGTGAAATCCGTGTAGATCATCATCGGCAGCACGGTCACGCGCGTCGCCAAGGTGAAGGCCGTGCCAAAGGCCCCCATCGAGGTGGCGAAGGTAAGCGCCGCCGCCGAGACCAGCGCGGGGCGCAACGCCGGCAGCGTGATATCCCTGAAAATCTGAAAGGGTTTCGCGCCCAGGCTGCGCGCCGCCTCCTCCAGCGCCGCATCCAGCCCGCGCGCCGCCGCCAGCATGGTCAGCACCACGCGCGGAATGGAGAAATAGAGATAGCCGAGAAACAGCCCCCAGACCGAGTAGGCAAACACGATCCGCCCGCCATGCAAAGCGAGGCTGAGCTGGGTGACCAAGCCCTGCCTTCCGCCCAGCATGATGATCATGAACCCCACCACCACACCCGGAAAGGCCAAAGGCAGCGTCAGGATCGAAATCAAAAGCCCCTGCCCAGGAAATTCATGCCGCCCCAGAAACAGCCCACAGATGCCACCGACCACCAACGTCGCCAGCGTCACCAATACGGAGAGAATGAAGGTGGCGAGCAGGCTTTGCAGATGCCGCGCATCGCCCAGCGCCAGCGCGTAGCCGGCCCAGCCATGCGCGCCCTGCCCGCCGACATGCAGAAAGATGCCGAAGGGGACAACAAAGAACCCCAGAAACACCAGGGCGGCCGGCAGGGCGAGCCCTGCCAGCCTGAGACGCGATGGCGCCATTACGAGACTTCAGCGAGATAGCGCGCGGCAAAGCCTTTCTGCGCCGCCGCCAGCGCCGCCAGATCCACCGGGCGCGCGCGGACATAATCGGCGGCCGGCAGGAAGCGCGCCTCGATCTCCGGCGGCAGCGCCACCGGGCGCGCCGGGCGCAGATAGGCCTTCGCCCACAATGCCTGACCTTCATCGGAGAGGGTGAAATCCAGCAGCTTCTTGCCGTTCTCCAGATGCGGCGCGCCCTTCAGCAGCGTCATCACATACGGAAAACTCACGCTGCCTTCCTGTGGAATCACGAATTCCACCGGCGCCTTGTCGGTATATTTGGCGCGGTAGGCATCGAAATCATAATCCAGCAGAATGGGGATTTCGCCGGAGAGCACCCGCGCATAGGCGGTCTGTTTAGGCACGATCGGCTGGTTGGCCTGGAGTTTCTTAAAGTAGGTGATCGCCGGGGTGAAATCCGTATAGCTCCCGCCCATCGCGAGATTGACCGCCACCGCGCCGACATAGCCGACCGCCGCGCTGGAGGGGTCCAGATAGCCGATCATGCCGCTATAATCGGGCTTGAGCAGATCCGCCCAGCTCTGCGGCACCGGCTTGCCGCCCAGCGCGGCCTTGTTGACGAAAAAGCCCAGCGTGCCGCTATGGATGGCGAACCAGTAGCCCTCCGGATCTTTCTGCCCGGCCGGCACCTGGTCGAACCCGGCCGGCTTGTAAGGCTGGGTCAGCCCGTCCTGCTTGGCCTGAATGCCAACCTGCCCGCCCAGATACATCGCATCCGCCACCGGATGCGCGCGCTCGGCCAGGGCCGCGGCCATCGCCTGGCCGCTATTCTTGTCATCCGCCGGCACGAAAATGCCGGTTTTCTGCTGAAACGCCTTCAACTGGCCGGCCCAGTCCGCCCATTCCGGCGGGCAATTATAGCAAATCGCCGTCTCCTGGGCGAAGGCGCGGCGGGAAATCGCGGTGCTGGCGGCAAGCGCGCCGGTCAGCGTCAACATGGTACGTCTCAACATGGCGTGGTCACTCCTGGGGGATTGCGGCCGCGAGCGACTGCCCGGGCCGGTAGCTATGGGAAAGCCGGATCTGCGCGGGCGGGGTCGCCTCGGCGATGCGCGCCAGCAGATGCAGGAAGGCGCGCCGGCCCATCTCGCGGGCCGGCTGCACGATGGAGGCAAGGCTGGGGCTGATCAGCTGGCCGACATTGATGCCGTCCATGCCGATGACCGAGACATCCCCCGGCACCGCCAGCCCCAGCGCGCGCAAACCGGCGATGGTGCGCAGCGCCAGTAGATCATTGGAACAAAACAGCCCGGTTGGCCGGTCGGCGGCGGTGAACACGCCGCCCAGCGCCGCCGCCTCCTCGGCATTGAAATCAGCTTCGATCAAGGCCGGCGCCGGCAGCCCGGCCCGCGCCACCGCCTGCATGAAACCGCGATGGCGCCGGCGCGAACGGTCCGAGGCGAGAAACCGCCCCGCCACCATCGCCAACCGCCGATGCCCCTGTGCGATCAGCGCCCGCGCCGCATCCGCGCCGGCCGCCTCATTATCCACCGCCACGCTGGCGCGCTGCGGAAACGGCGATTCATTGTGAAAGAGCACGTAAGGCTGGCCGGCCTCATCCAGCGCATCCAGGGTCGGGCTGCGCCCGGCATCCGCGACAGTGACAATCAGCCCGGCCACGCGCTCGGCCAGCAGCCCCTCCATCGCCGCCAGCTCCTGGGCGGGGTCGTAATCGCTGGAGGTGATCAACACCGTCCAGCCCGCCTCGCGCGCCGCCTCCTGAATGCCGGAAACACTGTCGGCGAAGACCGGATTGGCGAGGGTGGGCAGCAGCACGCCGACAGCGCGGCTCTGCCCCCTGCGCAGATCCCGCCCCATCCGGTTGGGGCGAAAGCCCAAGGCGCGGACCACCTCCTGCACACGCAACGCCGTCTCTGGCCTAATCCGCGCCCCGCCATTGAGCACCCGCGAGACCGTGGCGATGGAGACGCCGGCTTGCGCGGCGACATCGTGCAAAGTGGGACGGGGTTGCGATTTCATGAGGGCGCTTTAGCGCGCCGCCGATGACAATTTCGCGACAGTCCGGAAACGCTTTTGTGAAAATGAAAACGTTTACACGATCCCGCTATCCGGCGCGCAGATACATAGCGAGCATCCGCGTCAGCTCCGCCACCACCTCTTCGTCCTGCCCCGCCTTGGGCACCTGCTTCATCATCAGCAGCACCGGCATCGTCATCGCCGCCGCGCGGCCGGGGGCGAGTTGTGGCCTGGCCTGAAGCAAAACGGCTTCCACCAGCGCGCGGCTGCGCGCACGGAACGGCCGCGCCTGGCCCACCAGATCGGCACAGGCCTCCAGCAAGGAAGGCGCCAGCGCCCGGTCCTGCTCATGCGCGCGCAGCACCGCCAGCAGCCCGGCCGCCAGCGCTTCCGGGCTCAAACCCGGCGCGGCATCGCGCAACGCCCCCAAACTATTCTCCAGCCGGGCGGCATAGCGCTCCAGCAGCGCCATCGCCACGGCGGATTTGGAGGGGAAAAACTGATAAAGCGAGCCGATCGGCGCCCCGGCGCGTTTGGCGATCTCGGTCATCGTCGCCGCCTCCACGCCTTTTTCCGCAAACAGGCTGGCGGCGGCTTCCAGCAGTGCGGCGACACGCTGCACGCCGCGCTCCTGCTTGGGCGCCTTGCCGGGCTGGGTCGCGCTTGACGAATGTGAGGACACGCTCATATATCCAAATGTGAGGATACCCTCATAATACAGTCCCCCCTTATCTGAAAAGGCTGTTCCCATGACCGAGCTTGATCCCTCCCGCACCGCCCTGGTGCTCATCGACCTGCAGAACGGCATCACCGCCCTGCCCACCAGCCCGCGCACGGGTGCGGATATCGTCGCCCGTACCCTGCCCTTTGTGGCAAAATGCCGCGCCGCCGGGGTGCTGGTGGTGCCCGTGCATGTCGGCTGGCACGCGGATTTCGGCGATGCGCTACGCCAGCAGGTGGACGCGCCCGGCAACCACGGCAAGCTGCCCGATGACTGGCTGAATTTTGTCGAAGGGCTGGTGCAGCCGGGCGATGTCACCATCATCAAGCGCCAATGGAGCGCCTTTCACGGCACCGAGCTGGATCTGCAACTCCGCCGCCGCGGCATCACAAATATCGTGCTCTGCGGCATCGCCACCAATATCGGCGTGGAATCAACCGCGCGTCAGGCCTGGGAACATGGCTATCAGCTGGTGCTGGCCGAGGATCTCTGCACCTCGCTCGGCGAAGGCGCGCATGAATTCGCGATCAAGACCATCTTCCCGCGCCTCGGTCTGGTGCGCCAGAGTGCCGAGATCAGCTTCAAAGCCTGATCAAAAAGCCGCACCGGTCATACCGGGGCGGCAAACGGCACGTGTGAAAACGCCGAAAAAGCCGCTTTAAGATTTTGAAAGTCAATGAGATGCGCTGGCGGAGGAGATGTCCGCTTTTAGTGCGTTTTTTGTTTTATAAATCAATAAGTTAACATTGCGTCTTTCTTATCCCACAATTCAACCAAGGCATTCTAACGGCATGCGCGTGCAGAGCTATGCAAAAGAAGTTAGGAGCTATGCGGCTCTCTCGATCAACCCGGAACCGTTTACACTGCCGCATTCAATCAGCTGCCTGAGCGGCTCCATTCAGCGCTCTTGCAGATTATGCCGAATAGCACGCAGCCGCTGGTCTGCATCTGCTCGCCATCCAATTTTATAGTCATCCGATAGGTTTTCTTTCTCCTTACATCATAAGCTCAACCTTTCATAACCGACGCGGATGTTGGCTTGAGCGTAAGAACGAGCTCGTCCCCGACCCGCTCGGGTCCATTGGGGTTTTTGACCCACGTGTTGGTGGCGCAGAAATTTGAACCGCATGGAGAGATGACCATACGAGTTCCGCCGTCGTCGCGCGTCCAGTTACCGGTAATTGAGTTAGGAGAAGCAGCACACGCAAAAGGCGCCGACATAACAAGAGCAATGGAGGATATAAAAAATATACGCATCGTGGTTTTGCTCCCCAGAAATAATGCCGCGCTTACTCAACGAATAATGGCGCTTGCCCAACTCAACGGGTAGCAACAACTTTATACGCTTGGGTGCGTGGGATGGATCATCCCTTGGAAAAGTGCGATTGCGAGCAGTTGGCGTGGCGAAAAGAAGCCCCCAAAACCTAAATTCCCGAGCGCTAAGGGATTAAATATGCCGGTGAGAGGGGCTGTGAACTAAATCACCACGCCCACCGAGGGACCAGCCTCCCCATACCGCCCCCTCCCTCGCGGCGCCGGTTCCCCATTGGCGCCGCGACGCTCAGCAAAGGGCGCGCTCGGTGTGTCCCACTGTCTAGAGTATTGAAGCTTCGAGCCGTGATCATCATCAGCTGACTTAGAGCAATATGTGTTTAGGTTGACGCGCCAGCGTCAAAATAAACACATGAAATTGCTCGCCAAAACGAAAGCTAGAGCGTTCAGCTAAAAGCTGAAGGCTCTAGTATGCCGCTCCTGTTTCCAGATAAGTCGACGACATTACGAGATATATTAATATATTTCATTGAATAATTGTTAAGTTCACCTAATGTTGATTTTTTAATTTTTCGGAAATGATTTAGAGCGCAAACCTTCACCCCGTTGCCTGCTGAAGCTTGAGTTGGCTGAGTAAATCTAACTTTTAAGCTAGGAACTGCCATGACTACATCTCTAACCGCCAAAACACTGGAACTCGAAACCGACTCCCGCAACTTTTACAGCGGTCCTTCGGTTCAAAATGAGATGGAAATCTCATTGGGGACGCTGGCGCTTGAGATGGCTGATCGTCTGGGAGTAAGCTATGCTGCCGCCTCATTTATTCCCGGTTCATCCAGTTTTGTAGAGAGCGTTTTTGTCGGAGACATTACATATGTCCCTTATGGCAGCGCGCTTTGTGCCTCCGTTTTAGATCGGGACGGCATACTTCAGCTGCAGGACCTCGACAAAAACAGCCAGTATTCAACGAATCCATTTGTTTGCGGTTCTCCGTACATTCGGTCCTTCATTGGAACCGCAATTCGCGGCAGAAAAAACGAAGTGATTGGAGCGATTTGCGGCTTCAGCTCATCCAATCTCTATTTCTCAGAGAGAAGCGCCGATATCGTCAGATCATACGCTCGTCGCGCCTCTGCAGTGCTCGAAGTCATAAACACGTCAGAGACGCTCAAAGCCATGAAAATGATGAAGGACTTGGCTCGTGGAGCCGATCATCTTGCCTTCTTAGGATATGAAGAGACAGCTAAATATGTCGTGTCTCTCCTCTACAATAATGCCCCGAAAGAAGCTGAGCAGTCTGAAAATTAACGGCCTGCGCTTATAGAATCAAAGCTCCTGAAGTTTTCCTCTATTTTCGCGGCCGGAGGGAGCCAGCACCCCATGCCGGCCCCCTCCCTACGCGGCGCCGGTTCCCCATTGGCGCCGCGATCCCTTAATCCTTCATGGGCACCTTAAACCCCGTATCGCTATGCTCCCGCCTGGGCGGCTTCTTCATGATGACAAAGCCGCATAGCTCCAGATGCTCAAGCAAGCGCTCGGCCGTGATGCGCGCCATAAACCCATCCCCGGTATGGACGCGCTTACGACCACTAAATTGCAGGCCATACTGTAGCGCCATGGTGATATCGTCGGCGCTGGCGGGTGTCAGTTTTTCAAGGTCATCGCTCATGGCAGGAAGCTAGGGCGAGTCCATGGAACAAATCAAGAACATTTAGCGGGAGGTGCAAAGGGGGATAGCTTCCCGGCTACCCCCGCTATCCCCTAGACCATCGGCCCTACTTCAACACCAGCCTCCCCAAGCTGTTTGCGGATGGTCGCGGCGCGATTATCGAGGATATCCATCAACCAGCTTGTGTTGATTTCCAACACCTCCGGCACCCAAGCCCCGATCCTGTCATCGGTTTCCTGCGCCTTGCGGATATCCTCACGCAATCCATCATTCATCAATCTGATTATGGATTTTACGCGCTCCACGTCCCGCACAAATTCAGCCGCGTGGTGAAGGGCCATTTGCCGGGCTTCGGCTCGCTCAGCGGGGCTCATGCTGCACCGTCCAGGATATTAGCCAGCCGCGTTGCGTCTTCCTTGATCCGGCCGTTGATCCAATCGACCGCATTGCGGCAATCTTCTTCCTTGGTTTTTTCCCATTCGAGATTGTTGATAATCAGATTGGCGGTGGTCGCGGCATCCAGGATGCGGATGCAGATCGCTTGAGCCTCGGATAGGTTTTTCGCGCTCATGCCACACCCCCGGCCATCTGGAGAATTTCGTGCATGACGTTCCAAGCCCATTGGGCGCTGGCACAGTTTCGGAAATCTTCCTCGCCGTTGGGCTGTAGCGCCTCGGCTTTTGCGGCGCGGGCTATAGCCGCCATGCCCGCGAGCGTCCGGGGCTTGGCTTCAAATATCGCCGCACGGGTGCGCTCATACTCTTGCCATAACGGATCATCCTGAAATTCGCCGTCAAACCTGCCGGCGTTATATCGAGCGACATTTTCAATATGGCGGTTGCAGAGCGCAATCAGCTCTTGTTCGCCTTGTACCTGCCCAAGGGTGATGCTGGGCATGGCTGCGGCGATGGCCGCCAACGGGCCGGCCGCAAGCAGGCTTCTACGGCTCGCGGCGGCCGTGATAGGGGTGGAAACAGCTTTGGTCATTGATCTCTCCGTGTCCAAGGTGAGGCCGGGCCAAGTGTCCCCACACAAAGCCCGGCCGACTATCTGCACCGCAAATCCCCATGCGGCGTGTATATGGTGATATCACTCGCAACCGTTGTCAAGCATCACTGTTTATGGTGATATCACTTTTATGGTAATTAACCCTGACCGCCTGGTTCGAAAGCTGGTTTCCTTGCCCCACGACCTATTGGCAGCAATAGAGGACTATCGTTTTGCCAATCGAGTGAAAACAGAATCCGAAGCCATCCGCCGCCTGATCGAGCTGGGGCTTGAGAAGGCTAAAGACCTAGATACAAGGGGGTAATCAGGTTGATGCCACCTTGCCGGATGATATCGAATCAGCAAGAAAGGCGGCATGAGTTACGTTGCAAACCTAACCAAAACTAAAGCCTTAATGGGCAAGATGGTCGGTGATGGCCAATGCATTGCCTTTGTCCACGCTGTTACAGCCATTCCCCCAACGCCCTTTTGGCGTAAGGGCGAAAAGGTAAAAGGCGCGCATCTAGCCCCGGGTACTATTATTGCCACATTCGACGTAAATGGCAGGTACGGCAACCACACAAATGGTACTAGCCACGGTGCCGTGTATCTCGGGCAGAACGCAAACGGCATTCTTGTTCTCGACCAGTGGACAGGCCACACAAAGCAGCCTGTCCATGAGCGGCTTATCAGGTTTAAAAATGGTGCCGGGCTAAAAGTCGATGATGGAGACCAATACTATGTGGTCGAATAGAGTTGTACACGCCTTACTGTTCAGTGTGTTGCTTAGTCCTGCTGCCTGCGCCGATCCTTGGAAGTGCCCCACATCATTGACCGCAGGAGGCTCAGTTCACGTTCTCAACAACGCCTCCCTTTTTGATGGACCGCCTTCTGAGTTAGCCGATCTGATTCCAGTCCCGGCTGGGGAGTATGATAAATGGGATCTGCAATCAGTTGATCCTTTCCTAGTATGCCGATATGCGGAAACGAATCAGACAGTAACCCTCCATGCGAAGGGGGCCTCCTCGTGCCGGGCCGGGGGGAAGCCGTTTCAGGCTTATTGCTCAAAATGATATGATCAACAGAGCCGTCTCCGCCCGCCTCTCGACACAACCTCTTGCTGTAGGGTAAAGCATTCTCATATCGGAATATTCCGGAAAGCAGAAAGCAGCGGAGAAATGCAAATGGATCTTACAATCTTCGAGCGGAAGCTTCTCTTTAACCAATACGAAATTCTAAAACATATAGATCCTAGCGAGCGAGAATTCTATGAAAGAGCTCAACAAATTTTAGAAGACGGATATCGACCACTGTACAACAATTTGTTTCAGTCTATTGATGAGACTGGCTTGACAGTTGACGATGTGACTTTTGTTTACGATGTGCTTTCGATGTATGAAGCGCTCCAAAACTTCGAAACGAATTATCCAGAGCAAAAACACTTGGTCGAAAAAAACAGGTTCTTTGGCTTTGATTACAATAATAGCCGAGAGATTAAATTGGCCGGATTTGTTCGATTTTGTGTCGAAAAAGAAAAAAAATGGGAATATCTCAATATTGTAAATTATAATTCTCATATGCCCGCAGAAACCACGTATAGGCGAATGCTCTCTGCATGGTTGGCGTTGCCAAATCATGAGCGTTTTTCGTTAACGGCGGATCAAGTTCAAAAAATTGTCTTGGAAAGAATTCATCCGTCCAATCGTAAAGAATAATCGGATCTTTGCGCCTCGGTGCGCTCAATGCCCAGGTCGCGGACGGCGGCTTTAATTCCCTTTTCGTATGGCTGCTTGCCGCCAGGGGGCGCAAGTTGCGCCCCCTTTGATTGCGCCGTCAGCCGCACCCATTCCGCCACATGCTCATCCCGCTCAAGCGCGGCGTGCTGGGGTAAGCAATGTTGATACCAGCGCCCGGCTTTGGGGTATATCCAGACTTGGATGCACCCCCTTTGTTTTCGGCGCAAGTTGCGCCGATACCCCCTTGCTTTCAATCGTCTCAAGTTGAGCCGCTTGAAGATCAATCAGCCTTTGCCGTGTGGCAATCTTGTCATGAAATTGCGCCAATAGGCTAACGAGATGCCCCGAAATTCCGGGGTATTTATATTGCCGCCGTTTTGAAGCCTGCCGGGGTAAGCCGGTAATATCCTCTCTGAATCGGGCATTTTTCCACAAGCCCGCGCCTGATAAGTCCCGCGATGATCCGGGAGGGGTTTAGAACCGGATCAATGCCCAGCATCGGCCGGCGCATAGGTGGCGAATTTAGATCGCGCCCTCCGGTTCTTTTGAATGATTTGATTATCCATCTCAATTCATCAATCTTCCGCAGCCTATCTAATTCGTTCCGGGCTTCGGGGCATCCTCCGGCCGCCGCCTGTTCGGTTTCCCTGCGGTGTTCCCGGCGCTGGTGCTGATACAGCTCCTCAGCCTCTCTCACCCGCGCTTGGCGCAGCTCAACCCGGCTCTGTAGATCTTCGGATATTGACAAAAAGCCCTTGAGCGCATCGCTTAAGGCAATCCAGTTCATGCGCGGGAATTGGTGATGAATTTCCGCCATCGCGGCAATCATCATGCGCTGTTGCGTTCCAAGCCCTTTGCTCATGCTGCGGAATCACTCATAAGTGTATGAATATATCTTCCGCCGATTTTAAGCAAAGCCAGATTATGCGGCGCCGGCCTCGTCCATCTTGCTCTCACCGCCGAAGGGGCGCCAGCGTGCAAAGCGCGGTCCTTGGCGGTCGGTCTCGGAAACCGTGCGAAGCGCCGCCCGGTGAATGGATGCCCCGCGCAGCACCGGCCGGCCATCGCGTAGCGCCTGCCATGGCTGGTCCGGCACGCCAGCCGCCACCAGCACCCGGCACAGTTCCAGCACCGCCCCGCATTTGCTCTCCGCCTCATAGACGATGCCGGCAATCTCGCACCGCGCCCGCTCGATCATCGGGCCACCCGATTGCGGGCTGCGCAGAACGGGCGGGAGCATGTGGATCAAAACAGCGCCGCCTTTATGTGCGGTGTTGAGGCTGGAGGCGTTTTCAGGCTCCGGGCGGGCAATCAGACCGGCGCTAGTCATTCGCGGCGCCTGGCTTGATCCGCGTGCCTTTTTCGGCGGTAGAAGTATGCCCAGGCATGTTCGCGCGCTTCCTCTAGCGTCATGGGGCCTATATTGCCGCCAAGGCGTTGCAGCTTCACTTCTCCGTGCCCGATGAAAACCATCACGCCGGATGCGGTGTTCGCCTCAAAGTCAGCAAAGACAGGCCATGCCTCGGTGAGGCCAATGCGCCAAGCAATCACGCGCTCTGTACGCTCGGAAAGCTCCACGCCGGGACCGCTCCCCATATCGCAAAAGATCACCGCGATCTCTGCATGGTGCGCAGTAATAACGGGGAGTTGGTTGATTTGGGTCATTCAGTGCTCCGGCTCAAGCGCCCAGTTCCCTACGGACGGAATTGACCAGGACATATTGGCCGCCCGCATCGTAAGTTGCAGAAACAAGGATCTTCTTGGAGATCCGAGGCGCGGGAAGCCAGGGGTCGCCAAAACCAGCAACATGCGGATGACACTCAGAACCCAGGGCTTCGTTTTTGATCTGGTGATAACCCGGCGCCAGCGCTGCGATCTCGTCCAGCTTCGCGCGGGCCTGCTCGATCAGCGCGTCGGCTTCCATGCACAGCTTGGCGCGCGTTTCGTTCAGCTCGCGATGGCGTGCCTCGAAATGGCGCCGCTCAAACGGCCGCAGTTGATCCAGTGCCGCAGCCTGGGCGCGCTTGGCCCCATCGAGTCCGGCCTTGTGAAATGCCAGCCGGCTTTCCACGTCGCGCAGGGTATCCTCAACCTCTTTAATGGCCGCTGAGGAAACGGGCTTCCCGGTGCCGGTTGCCGCTAGCAATTCGTCGCGCTTGGCCTTGGCCTCGTGAAACTCCTTGACACCAGCTTGATGCGCCTGGAGTGCCGCAGCAACGCGGGCCTTGGCTTCGTCCAACCGCCGTTCAGCAGTCAGGTGGTCTTCAGTCTTTTGTACAGTCATCGAAATCCCTCTCAAAGCAGTTTGGAAAGTCCGTCGCCCACCGGAGCAACGCGAACATTGTCATCAATCGGCTTCACCTTCATCGGCTCGCGCGGGTGTTCATGGCGGCGCTGGATCTTCTCCATGGCCCGCTCGCCTTCGGCGCGCTTGGCGTCGATAGCCGTCTGTGTGACCAGCTCCTGTTTAGCCCGCGCAAACTCAGCACGGGTCATCTTCATCACGTCTTTCTCGTCGCTCATCGGATCAACAAACCTTTCTAAAAACAGTCGGCTGAGCCGACAAAAAAATGTACGGCGGGGGCAACAACCTTCCTAAAAAACCCCCGCCGCATTCACCCGTCTGAACCAATGCCGGGCGAATTCGATGCACGCTCTACCGGACCATCATTGCCCGGACTTTGCGTGCGTATGTCTCTGCTTCAGCGGGGCTCATACGCTGTTTCTCGCTACCCACCAGCAGCAAGGCACCACATGCCGCGTTGGCCACGTCATCATGTGCCCCCGGAGCATGGTCGATGCTGTCGCGTCCGCTGCGCGCCGTGCGCCGCTCCAAGCCGCAAAGCTGACTGCCCAGGCGCTTGATATCGAGCAACTGCGCCCGGCCGGAATTGAGGATCGGCAGGCAATCGCGGTAAATGTCGCTCTTTGAGCGGTCGCTCAGAGCGTATTCAATCCCATGCGTCCGCAAGCGCTCTCTTGGCCACTCCCCTGCGTAGCGATCACCCGTCACTCGGCTAATCCCATAGCTCCGCAGCAGCGCCGCAAAGTCCGCTGTAGCCTGTTCAGGGCTGAAGGGCGGCTTTACCTCGCGCACCGCGTCCAGCACCGCCCTGTCGCCATCCCTGTGCGCTATGGCCAGCGTCATGCTGTCGCCACCCGTGCCGCCGGCAGGATCGACAAAGGCGACGTAGCGCTTCCCGCGCATTGGCGCGATCTCGTACAGGCCCCGCGCGGTGCAAGCGTCCACCACGTCACGGGGGATGAAGTCGCTAAGGTCATTGCGGAATTCGGCGCCGTACTCGGCCGAGGCGTTTTCCGGGTCTTCCTCATAGGCTTCCGCGACAATGCGCGGGTCAAGCGCCGGGTTCATCTCCAGCGTTGCGGCCTTCCACACCAGCACGCGGCTATTCTGCCCGTAGTGCTTGGCAAAAGCCTGATACAGCACGCCGCGCTTGCGGTACGGGCTGGAGGCGTTGAGCAGGATGCTGCCGGGGATGGTGGAAAGCCCAGGGCGCAGCGCCGCGAAGATTTCCACGTCCGGGTTGGCGCTGTCATCGCTACGCCAGAACGCGGTCTCATCCGCCAGCACCGCCGCGAAGGTGTAGCCGCGCGTCACTCGGAAGCTAGCGGTCGCAATCTCGAACACCACACGGTTATTCAGCGTGATGGTCTCGGTGGTTTCGTCCTCAACCATCGGCGCCAATAGCGGCACGTCCAGCAGCAGCCCCTTGATGTAGCGGAATATCGAGCGGGCCTGCCGGCGATCCGCCGCGATGATGGCGATGGTGGCAACCTCACCCGGCGCCAGATACGGCTCATAGTCACGGAAGCAGGCCAGGAAGACCGCAATCGTGGCTAGCACGCGGCTTTTGCCGCCGCGCCGGCCTATGACCAGCGCCGCTTCCTTGAAAGCCTCTGTAGGCGGCTCTGTGCGGCCTGTGTGGCGCTGGTAGAGTGCTAGGGCGTCGTCATCCATCTCCAACGCGAACAGTGCCGCCAGGAAGGCCCGCCAGGCGCCCCAGCTATCGCCTTTGAAGTGCGGCCGGAACAGTGCCTTGTCATCCATCGCTTCCAGGATGTTCATTCGGCGCCATCCTTCTTGCTGCGGAGGTAGTCGCTCAGCGCCGGGGCTTTGCCGGCAGCACCCTTCAGGCCGAGGGTGCGGAGCATGCGCGCCAGTGAATTGCTCCAGCCCAGGAAGGCGCGCTGGTCATGATCCGACATTACCGCCCCGCCCAGCGCCTCGCGGTCCATGATCTCCAGGCGAAGCAGCAGAATAGCGGATCTATCGATCATGATTTTCTGTGTTGGCGAGGGGGAGCCGCCAAGGTGCTGAACCAGCTCAGCACGAATCTGCTTCAACCGGCGCGCTTCACGTGTGCGCCCGTCCAGTTTCGCTATGCTATCCGGGGTAGAGTATGGTCCTAACTGGCTCATATCGATTCTATGCCTAAAAAAGCCGGGTTGCGGCAAGTTATTTGTGGGATGGCTTGCAGGTCTATGCACTGACATGCGGAAACCAAGTCGAAATGCTGGATTTTTCTGCCAACGCGGCGGAGAGCATTTCCGCTTACGGGTCTCGCGGGTCGTTTCACCGGCTGGCATTTCCGGCAGCGCGGGACGGGTTTGGAGCGGGATTAGCGCCCCTCCCGCATCTCGGACACGCGCGCGGGGTTAAATCCGCTCAGAAACGGGGGCAGGCGGGTGGTCGTCGGGCCGGAAAATTTGAAAAATCAAGTTTGGCAGGCCACGCGCTCGTCTGGTTGTACAAAATGCACCTATGGCGAGTTGCGGCACGATGGAATTCAGCCCGCTTTCATGATGGTGGGGATGGTGGGGATGGTGGGGCAGTTTCGGACACTACACCGAAACTGTCACTGACAGTTTTCCCACGTCAGTTGAAACAGACCCACCAAACCCACCAAACCCACCGCAATCATTCGATGGTCCTTTCAGCTTTCCAGTAAACGGTTCCCGCGCGCGATCCATCTATAGCGAACCTGAGGCCACCGCTTGGCCGCCCCTTGTTCTTTCGGAGCCAGTCGCTAAGCCTCCGGCTATCCAAAACCCCGCGCACTCCCACCACGGGCAGCATTGCCTCGCGCAGCGCCATCAGTTCATTGAACAGCGGATCGCGGCTGCTAATCCCCTCAAGCCGCTTCACCACGTCCGCCGCCTTATGCCGTTCGTCGCCATAAACGGCCCACCATGTAGACAGAACCCCCTTGAGGCTGCTCAGGATGGGGTCGTTTGCGCGGATCTCATTAATGCTCTCGGCCGGATCAGCCATTCCCAGCCAAACCAGGGCGCTACGGACGTTATCAGACCATCCTGTAAATGATTGCAGCGGGGCCAGCTTTCCCGGTCGGCCTGCCAGGATATAGGCGCGCACGATGGTCAGGGCAGCGGCGATATACGGGCCTCGATTGGCCAGCACCTTGGCCACGGGATCAAAGTTAAATAGCCGTTCCTCTGGCCGCTCCATGCCTGCATCGAGCCTCGCCAGTACCGTGCGGCGTGTCATGTCGCCTTCGATTACCAAGTTATTGCCGTTCGCAAAAACGGTAGCGCGGCTTTCCAGCTCCATGATTTCGGACTTGCCCAGCGGCCGGATGCGGATGACGGGGCGCTCGATCAACTGGCAAAGCAGATCACCGCCCAGCGGTGCGGATACGTTGTCGATGCTCACCAGCGGATAGCCGGCGATCAGCAGCGCGCCCAGGCGCTTCTCGGTCTCTTCCTCAGTCTTGCCCGCCGTGGCCACGGGACAGATGCGGCCTGACAGGATGGCGCTGGCCACGTCCGCGATATAGCTCTTGCCAGTGCCAGGCGACGGCGCCGTGAAGGCATGCAGCGGGACCATACCTAGCGCGCCACGCACAATGGGGGAGATGATGGCGCTAAGCGCTACAGAGCGATCCGTGTCGGTGCAGAACGGAAAATTCGCCAGCAGATCGGAGAGCAATTCAAGCGCCACCTCTGCATCCTGGCGCGTCGGCTGTTGAGCCATCGGCGGAATGGTCAGGGACGGGTCAGGCTCCAGATAAAACCGAGTTTGCGGGTCATATCCGGGGGCAGACATGATGGTCCCGTCCCGGCGCAGCGTAGGGGCTGAGAGGATGCCCAACACGACATGGAAGGTCCACAGGCCGGCGCGGGACAGGAGAATCGCCGCAGCCTTTTCAGGCGGGTCGGTCGACACGTCTTTCTTTGACCGCGCATCGTACTTCACGAATTCGGCGTTTTGCGCCAGCAAATCCACCAGCATTGTCGGCGTGATAACCTTCAGCCCCGCCGCCATGGTGGTGCGCTCATCTGACGCGGAGACTTCCCACGCCATCGGTCGCACCAAAACCCCGCCGCGCTGAAATACATCGGCGCCCGAGCCTGTCAGCGCCTGCTCACAATCCGTTGCCCGTTGAGGGAGAATGCCGGCGATGACGCGAATAACAGGCTTTTGCGGTTTGTCGGGGTTGTCGATCAGCGCTTGAACATTTGGCGGTATTTCCGGGATGGACAGCTTTTGCTCCGGCTCCGGCATCCAGTCCTTGCGATCGATCATTTACGCTCCTGGGAAATTTCGAGAGGCTTGGCGCGCCCTTGGGCCAGTCCCCATTGAATGGTGTTTTCGGCTTTGCGTTCGCCCCGCAGGCCGGTGGCATCAAGCAGCCAGGCGGCGGCATCATCATCCGTGAAGCCCGCCCGGTCTTGGATGCCTCCAAGCAACAGCGCGGCATCACGGATGGCGCAATGCCGGGTTCCCTCGCGGGCTTCCGCAGCCTTGCGGATGGCGCCGCGCCTGACACGCTCCAGCGCCTCGGCGGAAAGCTGGCCATGATTGGCCGGCGCGCGGGAAATAGGCTCTGGCGGTGGCCAGATCAGCGCGGAAAGCCATATTGGCCAGGGTGCCGGCGGGGAATGGTCCAGGCATTCAAAGCCATGGGCAAACCAGTGAATAATCCCGCCACCTTCGCCGCGTACATCAATGCCGATGACGGGCTTGCCTTCGGAATTGCGCACGCCAGGCCGGTGCTGGAAATAGAGGTGCAGGCCACCGCCACGGGTGCGATAGGTCCGCGTCCGGGCGAAGTGCCGTTCATTCTGCTTCCACCACGCCAGCGCTTCCGGGTGCTTGGCATCTATATCCAGCACTGAAATACCGGATGCTTGGCCGGTGCGAATGCAGATCAACGCCGCGCGCGGATGGCTGAATAGGCGCTTGATCTCAACCTCTTCGGTTGATGCGTCGTAAAAGCCGTTGCCCCCTTCTTCCTTGCTCCATGCCGGGATCTTGTTGGCGTTGGCGGGGTAAACGGGCCAGCCATTGTTGCGCCCGATGTTGATGGCGGCTTGCGTGATTTCCGGGATCATTCAGCGTACACCTCCGCCGCCAGCACCACCGCCTCAGCCGCGAAGGCGCGCGCGATAGTCTGCCGTAGCGGCCAATCACAGATCAGCGGGGCAAGCGCCTCAGCGGCTTCAACCTGGCCTCTTTCCCAGCAAAACTCTTGAAGATCAGCCGAGGAAATATCGCTGGTGTCGCCTGCCTCAATGACGGCTTCGCGCACGCCATAAATAGCGCGATGCAGAGCAAAGCTGAGAAGCTGCTCCGGTGACAAATTTTCGTCCTGACGCACAGATTTTCTCCATGCGCCGCCATTTTGTCCTTGTGGGAATGCGGATAACACGCTAGCAGTTTGGTGCCGTCGAACTATCGCAAGTTATCTGCACGCCGCGCTAGGACAACCTGGGCGGCGTTTCAGTTGTTGGGTTTACGACGAACCTGGGCCTTGATTTGCGCTTGCGGCTGGTTCTCCAGCCAGGCTAGGCCCTTCTCAATGTTGATGAGCGTCCGCGCGCCAACCTTCACCGCGATCAGGTCGCCGGCCGCGAGGCGGTCATAGGTGCCCCGGACAGACATGCCGGTCAGGGCGCACCACGTATCAATGCCGCCATATTTAGGCGTCAGCCCCTTCGCCAGGGCGGTTTCGGATTTCATAGGCAGGTTCATAAAGCCTCCAGTGCTTGCATGTGCAGAACAGGAGATTTTATGCGCCAAGGATGGGGTGAGGCGAAATAGAAAAATCGGGTACGAAACGGCTTATTTTTTACTACCTGTTTTTGTCCTTTTGCTGCCTTTTTTTTAAACGAAGCTCTCCTTCCTTTACGCTCTTCTTTATAGCTTCATCGGATATTTTAATTCCTGCTTTTAGTAGTGCAGCTCCTATTGCCCTATAAGTTTTCGAAGCCGAAGGGATTTTTTGTTTTTCCTCCCGCCATGCTCTGCGGAAAGTTGAAAAAAGCCAAACAGCTTCATCTTTAGAAAGAGGTCCGTCTAGATGATCGGCTTCGTCCCCAAAAAATTTTGGGGTTATGTATTGTTTAGCTGCCTCAAATGCATCAGCTAAATTTTGGATTTTTGATACTCCATGCCACTCTATCGTCGCTTCAAAGTCACCACAAAGGTCACCACAAAAGTCACAAAGGTCTTTCTTTCTGGCCAGCGTTGTGATCAACAAATCCTCAAATTCTTTTATAATTTTTCTTTCATTGTTGTGTCTTGCTATGTTGTTTCTGCGTCTTTCAAATCGCTGCGGGTTTTTAAATTTTGGGATAACTTCCACTAAAATTCTGGAGCTTTTTGTATTTCCTATTGGCGGTGCGCCAATTTTTTTTACGACCTCCTGAAGCTCTTCAAGCGTAATATGTTCTTTGTTTTTTGCAGCTCTTATTTCTGCATTAGTCTGCGCCTTACCCATCCGCCCTCTCCACCACCCCACAAAACTCCCCCCAGCTCTCCATCAGCTTGCGCCGCCGGTCGAGCAGGTCGCCGCGCTGATAAGCCGCCTGCACCTTGTTCCCCAGCGTATGCGCCAGAGCGGCCTCGGCAATGTCGGACGGCTGGCCGGTCTCGGCCGCCCAGTCCCGGAAGGTCGAGCGGAAGCCGTGCGCGGTCAGATCGTCGCGCTTCATCCGGCGCAGCAGCACCAGCATGGCCATGTTGGAGAGCGGCGCGCCTTGCTTGGCGCCGGGGAAGACATAATCCGCGCCATCGATCCGTAGCGCCTCGGCCCGCTTCAGCACGTCCAGCGCTTGGGGCGATAGCGGTACGCGGTGCTGGGCGCGGGCTTTCATGCGCTCGGCCGGCACGGTCCAGACCTTATTCTCCAGATCGATCTCATCCCACCGCGCCCCGATGACCTCGCCGGTACGTCCGGCCGTCAGGATGGCAAAGCGCAGGGCCAGCGCGGCCACGCCGTTTTCAGCGTCCAGCGTCTCCATGAAGCCGCCAATCTCGCGCCACGGCAGGGCGGCATGGTGCTCCACCTTCGCCAGCTTGGATTTCTTCGGCAGCACGTTCTCCAGATGACCACGCCACCGCGCCGGGTTCTCCCCCGTGCGCCAGCCATGCGTGGTGGCATAGCTCAGAACCGCCTCGATGCGCCCGCGCACGCGGGTTGCGGTCTCGGACTTGGTTGTCCAGATCGGCTCCAGGATCTTGGTTACATGCCCGGTCTCGATCTCGCCCACCGAAAGGCTTCCAATGATGGGATAGACGTACGTTGCCAGCGTGGCGGTCCATTGCTCGGCGTGCTTGGCGTTGCTCCACCCGGCCTGGTTCGCGGCAATGTATTTCTCAGCGCATTTTTGGAAGGTGATGGCCTTGGCCGCCTCCAGTTTCCGGGCCTTGCGCTTGGCGTGCTTGGCTTCAATCGGGTCCAGCCCCTCCAGCACCAGCTTGCGGCACTCGCGGGCCTTATCCCGCGCCTCTGACAGGCCGATGGTATAAACCGCCCCGAGCCCCATCTCGCGGGCCTTCCCGTCGATCATGAACCGGAAAATCCAGCTCTTGCCGGTCTTGGTCGGCTTGCCGTTCTCGTCCAGCGCGTTCGGGCCGACATGCAGCCAGAGGCCGCCGCCATCGCCGTACATTCCCGGTTTGTTCGTGTTCTTCACCTCAATGGGTGAGAGCTTTTCAAGCAGTCTTGGCATATCCCACAAATCCAGACCAACGTATGATCCCACAATCTAAAGCGAGATGTACGCGCATTTGGGTGCAGACGCAAGCAAAATGAACGCTAGAAAACCAAGGAAAACCTTGGCCTTTTTGCTTGTCGGTGATGGGTAATGCATGGTGCGCTGGCGGAGGAGATGGGATTCGAACCCACGATACGCCTTGACAGCGTATAACGGTTTAGCAAACCGCCGCCTTCAGCCTCTCGGCCACCCCTCCGGTGCACAGCGTCGCCTGAACGGCACCAGCCCGACGCTCATAATCGGCGGGCGCGCGAAGGTAAAGCCCAAGGTGAAGAATAATCGTCGCGATTCAGCCGGATCTCGCGCGGCAGGGCCTGCCGGACCAGCGCCCCAAGGAAAATGCCGGTCTGGCATGAGGGAGCTGAGGGGCGGTTTTATGCTGCGCCGCAAAATTTCTCTTGCACTGCAACATGAGTTTAGGTAAAACGTTTTTACAGGGTGAGTTTCTCCCCTGTTTCTTGGACGTTTCCTCCCTAAACTTGGCGGTGCTTTATGCACCGCCTTTTTTTTACTCCGCTGCTTGCTTGAAGTCCGGACCAGGCAGGCCGCCTTGCCGCAATGTCTGGATCACGTCCGCCAGAATCGCGGAAAGCCGCGCCTGCACCGCCTCGAAGCCGGGTTTGCGGGTATATTGGCGCTCATTCATGTAAAGCCCGCGGGCCAGCTCGATCTGCATTACCTGCACCGCCTCATGCGGGCGGCCATAATGGCGGGTGATGAAGCCGCCGGCATACGGGTCATTCCGGCGCACCGAAAATCCCTGCCCGAGAAATTGCCGTTCGAGGAAGTTCGACCAGGCCGGGCGGCAGCTGGCGCCGTGCGCGTCGCCTAGAATAATGTCCGGGCGGGGGCTCAGCCGGCTGAACGGGGTGGGCATGGAGTGGCAGTCCAGCACCAGGCAATAGCCGAACCGCTCCAGATTTTCCTCGATCAGCCCGGCCAGCGCCTCGTGAAAAGGCCGCCAGCAGCTCTCGATTCGCGCCCGCGCCTCCTCGAACAACAGCTTGCGGGCATAGATCGGCTCGCCGGTGCCGACGATCCGCGCCACCGTCCCCAACCCGCAAGCCACGCGCGGGCTGGCGCTGTTGACGTAATCGGGCAGCCGGTCCGCGAACATGTTGGGGTCCAGCTCCCAGGGTTCGCGATTCACATCGCACCAGGCGCGGGGGAATTCCGCCGACAGCAGCGGCACGCCCAGAGCCGGGCCGGCGGCGAACAGCTCCTCGACGAAACTATCCTCCGAGCCGCGGATCGCCTCCGGCGTCAGCCGCGAGGCCTGCAGAAACGCCTCCGGATAGACCCGGCCGGAATGCGGCGAGGTCAATACGAGGCCGGCCAGCTGCCGCGCCGGGCGGTGGAGGGTGATCGGCGGTGCGTCCATAGGTGCCGTCATTCAACCAGCATGGGGGCGCGGGGGCAAGGGAAACAGTGCCAGCCGCAGCCGCCGCGCCAAGGCCCGCAGCCGTGCCGGCGCCAAAGCCAGCACGATGACGATGAAACTCAACGCCGCAATGCCCGCCTGCAGGATCAGCGCCTGCGCCAACGCGGCCGGCAAAAGCGGCGTGACCGCCCAACCCGCCAGCCGCGCGCCGAGCAGCCCGGCCAGCGGCACCAGCAGCAGCCGAAAGAGCGGCCAGGCCAGGTCGCGCTGGCCCTGGCGCAGCGCCAGCAGAAACAGCAAAGATGAAGCCGCCCCGCGCACCGCCAGCGCCCAGGCCAGCGCCGCCAGCCCGAACGGTGCGGCCAGACAGCAGCTCGCCAACATGCTCAGCGCATTCACCCAGGCATACCAGGAGACCAGCCCGACCCGTCCCAGCGCGGTGAGCAACGGGCTGATGATGCCATAGAGGGCGAGGCTCGGCGCCACCAGGCTGAGGATGGTGAATACCGGCACCGCCCCTGCCCAGCCCGGTCCGAACATCAGCAGCATCAATGGCCGTGCCGCCGCGCCGCTCACCGCGCTGACGAAAAAGATCAGCAGGCACAGCGCATCCAGAATATGGCGCAGCACCAAAGCCCGGCGCGGCGGATCGTCGCGCACCGCCACCAGCACCGGCAGCACCAGCTTGCGGGCGGGCAGAAACGCCACCTCCTGCAGCACCTCCAGCAGCCGCTGGGCGATGCGAAACTGCGCCAGCGCCACCAATGGCAGCAACAGCCCCAGCAGCATCACATAGCCGGTGAGGGCGATGAAATCGACAAAGGCCGCCTCCATCAGCGGCCGGGAGAAGGCAAAGCCGGCGCGCAGCACCACCCAGCCGGGCGGGCGCGGCGGCACCCAGCGCGCGCTGGCGCTGGCCACCAGTGCATAGAATGCCACCCCCACCAGGCGCTGCGCCACCAAAGCCGCCACACCCTGCCCGGCATAGGCCAGCGGCAGCGCGCACAAGCCGCCCAGCAGGGTGCTGCCCAGCGAGATCAGCCCGATGCTGCGAAAGCGGAATTGCGAGCTGAGCCGCGCCGAGGGGACGATGAGAAAGCAGGTCATCACCACGCTCAGCGCCATCACCCGCAGCACCGCCTTCAGCAACGGCAAATGATAGAGCCGCGCCGCCCACGGCGCGAGCAGCCACAGCCCGGCCATGAACAGCAGCGCGGCGAGCAGCTGGCTCCAGAACGCCCCGGCCTCCACCGCGCGGTCGCCGGGGCAGGCCTGCACCTGCTCGCCGGCGCCGGAATTGGCCACCACCTTGGCCAGCTCGGACATCGCCGAGGCGATCGCGATCAGCCCGACATCGCGCGCCGGCACCACCCGCAACAGCAAGGCCAGGATGGCAAACCCCGCCGCGCGCTCGGCCAGCACGGTCGCGAAATTCCAGGCCGCCCCGTGCGCGGTGCGCCGTGCCAGGCTCATCCCCGCCTCCGTTACAGATCCGGTATGAAAACAGCACAACCAGACGCTGTCAAAGGGTCAGAGGCTCACCCACAAGCCGAGCAGCGCCAGCGCCAATGCCGGCGGCATCATCACCGCGCCCAGCACCAGGAACCGCCAAGCGCTCATCTCCATCCCCTCACGGCGCAGCGCATTCAGCCAGAGGATCGTCGCCAGCGAGCCGGTGACGGAGAGGTTCGGCCCGAGATCCACCCCGATCAGCGCCGCCGCCCTCGCCCCGGCCGGGGCCTGGGCAAAGAGATGCGCCGCCAGCAGCCCGACCGGCAGGTTGTTGGCGAGATTGCTGAGCAGCCCCAGCCCCGCCCCCACCGGCCCAATCCCGGCCTGCGCGAAACCGGAAAGCACCCGCACCAGCCCGGCCTGGTCCAACGCCGCGACCATCACGAACAGCCCGGCCACCAGCGGCAAGACGCTCCAGGAGACGCCACGTAAGACGCGCCAGGGTGCGGTGCGTGTCAGCAGACTGACCAGCACCAGGCAACCTGCCCCGAGCAGGAAGGTCAGCGTTCCCAAAGCCCAGCCAAAGGCCGCCGCCGCCACCAGCAGCAAAGCCGCCACCCCCAGCCCGGCCAGCGTCCAGCGCCCGCCCGTACCCAGGGTCACGCGCTCATCCGGCACCTGCAGCGTCTCACGCAGATGCGCCCTTTGGGTCAGCCATAAGGTCGCGTAGCTCGCCAGGATCGCCAGCACCGACGCCAAACCGAACAGATGCAGCCACGCGCCCAGCCGCGGCATCTGCCCATCGAACAGCACCAGATTGGCGGGGTTGGAAATTGGCAGCAGAAACGAGGCGGCATTGGCGACGAAGGCGCAGATCAGCAGATAAGGCAGCTTATCCCTTGCCCCCGCCGCCCCGGCCATGGCGGCGACGGCGGGGGTGAACACCACCGCCGTCGCATCGTTGGAAAGCAGTGCCGTAATCACCACCGCCAGCGCATAAACCAGCGTGAACAGCAGCAGCGCCGATCCCCCGGCCCAGCGCGCCAGATGCGCCGCCGCCCAGTCGAACACGCCTTCCAGCACCGCCAGCTCGGCCAGCAGCATCATGCCGATGAGAAACAGATAAACCTGCGCCCCCTGCCCCATCGCCGCGAGCGCGGCACGCGGCGAGAGCGCGCCCAGCATAACCAGCAGCACCGCTCCAGCCAGAGCCGGCCAGGCCTCCTTCACCCCGAAGGGCCGCGCCATGATGCAGCCCAAGCTGATGGCGACGATCAGCAGGACAACACCGAGGCTCATGCCCGGCGTACGCTAAGGAAATAGCCCAGCCCCACCAGCCCCAGCGCGCCGCCGGCGACGCACAGCCCATCCCAGCCGCCGCGCGCCAGCAGCACGCCGCAGGCGGCGGAACCCGCCGCCCCGCCCAGGAAGAAGAAGGCCATGAACACGCCATTCAGCCGCGAGCGCAGCTCAGGTGCGAGGATATAGATCGAGCGCTGGCTCAACACGAGATTGGTCTGCACCGCCGAGTCGAGCACGATGCCGGCCAGCGCCAGCACCAGCACCGAATGGATCTGCGCCCCCAGCGCCGCGATGATGAAGGCCAGCGTCACCCCCAGCAGCGCCAGGATGGTGCCGGCCCGGGTATGGCCACGATCCGCCATATGCCCGGCCCAAGGCGCCACCAGCGCCCCCGCCGCGCCCACCAGCGCGAACACCGCGATGCCGCGCTGGGTGAAGCCGAACCGCGCCGCCAGATAAAGCGGCACCCCGGTCCAGAACAGCGAGAACCCGGCAAAGCAGGCGGCATGGACGAAAGCGCGCTGGCGCAACACTGCAAAGCGCAGCGGCAGCGTGAACAAGGAGCCCAGCAGCTCGCCATAATGATGGTTCGCCACCGGCTGGCGGTGCGGCAATTTGCGGCTCAGCAGCACCGCCATCCCGGCCATCGCCGCGGCGGAGAGAAAGAACACCATCCGCCAGGAGGAAAACGCCGCGATGGTCGAGGCGACGGGCCGCGACAGCAGGATGCCGAACAGCAGCCCGGAGGTCACCATCCCCACCACCTTGCCGCGCTGATGTTCGGGTGTCAGATGCGCCGCCAGCGGGATTAGCATCTGCACCGCCACCGAGGTCACCCCGATCAAGGCCGAGACCACCAGCATCACCCGCGCATCCCAGGCGAAGCCGGCCAGCAGCAGCGGGATGATCGCCGCCGCGATGGTCAGCACCACCAGGCGCCGATTCTCCACCAGATCCCCCAGCGGCACCAGGAACAGCAACCCCGCCGCGTATCCCAGCTGGGTGAGAGTCACGATCAGGCTTTCCGCCTGCGCCCCCATATGCAGCGCCGGGCCGATCAACCCGATCAGCGGCTGCGCATAATAAATATTCGCCACGACAATCCCGCAGGAGGCGGCGAGCAACCCGACCATTTGTCGGGACGGAGATGATTCAGACATGGGCCTCGACTTAACGGCGCGGGAAAATTCTGCGAAGCAGCAAATGGGGCGTCCGGCTTGAGCGCGCCATAGCTGAGGGGATGATTACATGGATTTATTGCATGCCGTGCTGTTTGCCATCCTGCAGGGGGCGACGGAACTCTTCCCCGTCAGCTCGCTGGGCCATGCGGTGGTGGTGCCGGCCTTGCTGCATTGGCATGTGGACCAGGCGGCGCCGAGCTTCCTGCCTTTCCTGGTGATGCTGCATCTGGGCACCGCCTTCGGGCTGATCGCCTATTTCTATGTGGAATGGCTGGTGATGGCGCGCGGCGTGCTGGGGCTGGGCTATGAGGCCGAAAACGCCTCCGCCCGGGCGCTGCTGGGCAAGCTGATCGTCGCCACCATCCCGGCGGTGATCATCGGCGCGCTGCTGAAGAAACATATCGCCCATCTCTTCGCCAGCCCGATGATCGCGGCCGGCTTTCTCATCCTCAACGCCATCCTGCTGCTCCTGGGCGAGCGCCGGCGCGACCAGCCTCTGCGCGGCACCACCATCGGTTATGTGGACGCGCTGATCATCGGCATCTTCCAGTGCCTGGCCTTCCTGCCCGGCATCTCGCGCTCGGGGGCGGCCATCGTCGGCGGGCTGCAGCGCGGCATTTCCTATGCCGGGGCGGCGAAATTCTCCTTCCTGATGGGCACGCCGGTGATCCTCGCCGCCGCCGCCGCCGAAGTGCCGAAACTGATCAAGGCGCATGAGTTGCATGCGCTGTTCGGCATCTCGCTGGTGGCCGCCCTCGTCTCCGGCATCGTCGCCTATGCCAGCACCGCCTTCCTGATGCGCTATTTCAAGGATCACGATGAGTGGGCGATGAAGCCATTCGCGATCTATTGCGCGCTGGCCGGCATCGTCTCCCTGGCGCTGCTCTGGGGCGGGCTGTGAGGCGCGCTTTGCTGGCAGCCGCCCTGCTGCTCGCGCCGGCATTCGCCCCCACCGTCGCCCAGGCCAAGGTCAACCTCGCCGAGGCGCCGATCGGCCGCACCGATCTGCCCTGGTGGAATGCCCGCTGGCACGCCACTCTGGTGGAGAAAGCCGCGCATCCCAACGCCAAGCTGGTCTGGCTGGGCGATTCGATCACCTATTACTGGCAGCGCCAGGGCGGGCATGGCTATGACGACATCAAGCCGGTCTGGGACAAATATTACAGCGCCTATGACACGCTGGATTTCGGCTTCATCGGCGACACCACCGCCTCGCTGATCTGGCGTCTCGACCATGGCCAGGTCGAAGGGCTGCACCCGAAGCTCGCCATCATCCTGATCGGCGCCAATAATTTCGGCCGGGTGCATTGGGATGCCGCGATGACGGTGCCCGGCATCGAATCCGTGGTGGCGAACACCCAGAAGCGCCTGCCCGGGGCGCATATCCTGCTGCTGGGCGTGCTGCCCTGCATTCGCGGCCCCTGGGTAGATGCGCAGACCATCGCCACCAATGCGGATCTCGCCAAGCATTATGAGGGGAATGCCAGCGTCACCTTCGTCGATCTGCGGCATCTGTTTATCAAGGACGGCAAGGTGGACGCGTCGCTCTTCGTCGACCCGCATCTCACCCCGCCGGAGCCGGCCTTGCATCCTAACCGCGAGGGCATGACGATGATCGCCCAGGCCATCGCTCCGATCGTGGAAAAATACGAGAACTGACAGCGCCCGGAGCCCGGCGCCGCGCCGGGCCATAAAAAAGGCGCCCCGTGAGGGGCGCCTTAAGGTTACTCTGGGAGCAACGTAAACATTAAGCCGCGGTCGGGAGCGCCGCGCTATCCACCATCGCCTGGGCGGAAATCAGCGCATCCGAAGCCTCGCGATAGGCGTCTGCATCCTGCAGGTTCACCGCCGCGAAGGCCGCCTTGGCCTCCGCCAGCTTTGCCTGCGCCGCCGCCGCGTCGATATCAGCCTGGCGGATGATCTCGTCCGCCAGCACCGAGCAGCGCCCTTCCGTCACCTCGGCGAAACCGCCGGTGACGAAGAAGCGGTCGGTGATCTTCCCGGCCTCGTAGATATCGACCAGTCCGCCGCGCAGGCTGGTGACCAGCTTGGAATGGCCCGGCAGGATGCCGAGATCGCCTTCCGTCCCCGGAACCACGACCATGTCGACCTCACGGGCCAGCAGCAGCCGCTCAGGGCTGATGATTTCCAGGGCCAAGGGCATGGATCAGGCCTTCGCCGCCAGGGCTTCGGCCTTGGCGATCGCCTCGTCGATACCGCCGACCATGTAGAAGGCCGCTTCCGGCATATGGTCGTAATCGCCGTTCACCAGCCCCTTGAAGGAGCGGATGGTGTCCTCGATGCCGACGAACACGCCCGGCGAGCCCGTGAACACTTCGGCGACATGGAAGGGCTGGGAGAGGAAGCGCTCGATCTTACGGGCGCGGGCCACGACCAGCTTGTCGTCCTCGGAGAGCTCGTCCATGCCCAGAATGGCGATGATGTCCTGCAGGCCCTTATAGGTCTGCAGAATGCGCTGCACGTCGCGCGCCACCTTGTAATGCTCTTCGCCGACGATGCGCGGATCGAGCGAGCGGGAGGTGGAGTCCAACGGATCCACGGCCGGGTAGATACCCTTTTCGGCGATCGCACGGTTCAGCACGGTCGTCGCATCAAGATGCGCGAAGGTGTTGGCCGGCGCCGGGTCGGTCAAATCGTCGGCGGGCACGTACACGGCCTGCACGGAGGTGATCGACCCCTTCTTGGTGGAGGTGATGCGCTCCTGCAGGGCGCCCATATCCGTCGCCAGGGTCGGCTGATAGCCGACCGCGGAGGGGATGCGGCCGAGCAGCGCGGACATTTCCGCGCCCGCCTGGGTGAAGCGGAAGATATTATCCACGAAGAACAGCACGTCCTGGCCTTCCTGGTCGCGGAAATACTCGGCCATCGTCACGCCGGAGAGGGCGACGCGGGCGCGCGCACCCGGCGGCTCGTTCATCTGGCCATAAACCAGGGCGACCTTGGAGCCATCGGTGGTGCCGTCCTCGTTCAGCTTGATGACGCCGGCATCGACCATTTCATGGTACAGATCGTTACCCTCGCGGGTCCGCTCGCCAACGCCCGCGAACACGGAGACGCCGCCATGGCCCTTGGCGATGTTGTTGATCAGCTCCTGGATGAGCACGGTCTTGCCCACGCCGGCGCCGCCGAACAGGCCGACCTTGCCGCCCTTCAGATACGGAGCCAGCAGATCCACCACCTTGATGCCGGTGACCAGGATCTCGGCGGAACCGGCCTGCTCCTCGAAGGAGGGGGCGTCGTTATGGATCGGCGCGCGGGCCGTCGCGGCGATCGGGCCGCGCTCGTCGATCGGCTCGCCGATCACGTTCAGGATGCGCCCCAGCACGCCCGGACCGACCGGCACGGAGATGGCCGCACCGGTATCGGTCACGGACTGGCCACGGACCATGCCGTCGGTGCTGTCCATGGCGATGCAGCGCACCGTGCGCTCGCCGATTTCCTGCGCCACTTCGAGCACCAGGCGGCGCTCGCCGATCTGGGTCTCCAGGGCGTTCTGAATGAAGGGCAGCGCGCCGTCGAACTCAACGTCGACAACAGCGCCATTGATCTGGGTCACACGGCCGGTGTTGTTGCTTGTCATCTCTATGTCCTCAAACGGCTTCCGCGCCGGAAATGATTTCAATCAGCTCTCTGGTGATGTTCGCCTGACGGGCCCGGTTATAGCTCAGCGTCAGCTTCTTGATCATCTGGCCGGCATTGCGGGTGGCGCTGTCCATCGCGGTCATCTGCGCGGCATAGAAGCCGGCGGCGTTTTCCAGCAGGGCCGCGTAGATCTGCACCGCCAGATTGCGCGGCAGCAGACGGTCCAGCAAGGTGCCGTCATCCGGCTCCACCTCGTAATTATGCTCCATCGCGTTATCATTCGCGCTGGGGGCCGCGGCGGGGATCAGCGGCTGCTCGACCGGCTTCTGCGTCATCACATTATGGAAGCGGTTGAAGATCAGCGTCACGGTGTCGTACTCGCCGGCCTTGAAGCCGCGAATGACCTCCTGCGCCACCTCCTCCGCATCCGCGAAAGTCACGACCTTCTTGCCGACAAAGTTCTTGGTGCCGGTGATGCTGGCCCCCATGTCGCGGCGCAAACTGTCATTGCCCTTGCGGCCGAGCGCGAAGATCTTCACCGTTTTGCCTTCGGCGGTCAGCTGGGCGGCCTTCTGGCGCACCTGCTTGGCGATATTGGCGTTGAAGCCCCCCGCCAGACCGCGATCCGCCGTCACCGCCAGCAGCAGGTGGGTCTGGCTCTTGCCATTGCCCACCAGCAGCTTGGAGGCGTTCGGGTTGCCCGCCTCGGAGGCGGCCAGGGCCGCCAGCATCTCCGCCATGCGCACGGCATAGGGGCGCGAGGCCTCGGCCTGGGCCTGCGCGCGGCGGAGCTTGGCCGCCGCCACCATCTTCATGGCGCTCGTGATCTTCTGCGTCGATTTGACGCTGTTGATCCGGTTGCGCAGGGTTTTCAGCGAGGGCATGGGCTTATCCGAAGGTGCGCAGCAGGGTCTCGATGAACGCGATCAGCGCCTTTTCCGTCTCGGGCTTGATCTGCTGGTCGGCCTCGATCGCGTTCACGATCTCGGGCGCGTTCACCTTGATGTCGGAGAGCAGCTGCATTTCGAACTGGCCGATCTTGTCCACCGCCACACCGTCCAGATAGCCACGGGTGCCAGCGAAGACGGAGATCACCTGCTCGGCAACCGAGAGCGGCTTGAACTGCGGCTGCTTCAGCAGCTCGGTCAGGCGCGCGCCACGGGCCAGCAGCTTCTGGGTGGCGGGGTCGAGATCGGAGGAGAACTGCGCGAAGGCCGCCATTTCGCGGTACTGCGCCAGATCCAGCTTGATCTTGCCGGCCACCTGCTTCATCGCCTTGATCTGCGCGGCGGAGCCGACGCGCGAGACCGAGAGGCCAACGTTAATGGCGGGGCGGATGCCCTTGAAGAACAGCTCGGTCTCCAGGAAGATCTGCCCGTCGGTGATCGAGATCACATTGGTCGGGATGTAGGCGCCAACGTCGCCGGCCTGGGTTTCGATGACCGGCAGCGCGGTCAGCGAGCCCGCGCCGTACTCGTCGGACATCTTCGCCGCGCGCTCCAGCAGGCGCGAATGCAGGTAGAACACGTCGCCAGGATAGGCTTCGCGGCCCGGCGGGCGGCGCAGCAGCAGGGACATCTGGCGATAGGCGACCGCCTGCTTGGACAGATCGTCATAGCCGATCAGCGCGTGCATGCCGTTATCGCGGAAATATTCGCCCATGGCGCAGCCGGTATACGGGGCCAGATACTGCATCGGCGCCGGATCGGAGGCGGTGGCGGCGACGACGATGGAGTATTCCATCACGCCGTATTCTTCCAGCGTGCGCACCAGCTGGGCCACGGTGGAGCGCTTCTGGCCGACCGCGACATAGATGCAGTACAGCTTCTTGCTCTCATCGCCGGTGGCGTTGACCGCCTTCTGGTTGATGATGGTGTCGACGATCAGCGCGGTCTTGCCGGTCTGGCGGTCGCCGATGATCAGTTCGCGCTGGCCGCGGCCGACGGGCACCAGCACGTCGATCGCCTTGATGCCGGTCTGCATCGGCTCATGCACGGATTTGCGGGGAATGATACCCGGCGCCTTGGTCTCGACCAGGCGGCGCTCGGCGTACATCACCGGCCCCTTGCCGTCGATCGGGTTGCCCAGCGCGTCAACGACGCGGCCGAGCAGCCCCTTGCCCACCGGCACATCGACGATCTGGCCGGTGCGGGTGACGGTGTCGCCCTCACGGATGGTCTTGTCGTCGCCGAAGATCACCACGCCGACATTGTCGGCTTCCAGGTTCAGCGCCATGCCCTTGAGGCCGGAGCCGGGGAAATCCACCAGCTCCCCGGCCTGCACATTGGCGAGACCGAACACGCGCGCGATGCCATCCCCCACGGAGAGGACCTGGCCGGTCTCGGCCACATTGGCTTCGGTGTCGAAATCCGCGATCTGACGCTTCAGAATCTCGGAGATTTCGGCGGGACGGATCTCCATATCAGGCAGCTCCCTTGAGAGAATAATTCAGCCGGTTAAGGCGCGATTTGAGGGTGGTGTCGTAGAGCTTGTCGCCGATCTGCAGACGCAGACCGCCGAGCAGCCCGGCATCGAGCTTTTCAATCAGCCGCACGGTGCCATGGCCGGCTTCGGCCAGGCGGGCGGTGAGCTGGGCGCGCTGGGTATCGGACAAGGCGTGGGCGGAGGTGACCACTGCGACCGCCTCGCCACGCTTGGCGGCGGCATAGGCGCCAAAGCCCTCGATCAGTAGCGGCAGGTCGCGCAGGCGGCGATTCGCGGCGACGACGCCGACAAAATGCCGCACCAGCATGGACACACCCTGCGCCGCCAGCGCCTCATCCAGCGCCTTACCAGCCTTGCCGGCATCGGTCAGCGGGTTGGCGATCAGCGCGGCGAGAGGCTGGCTCTCCTTGATCAGGCGGCCCAGCGCCGCGATCTGCTCGATGGTCTGGTCCAGCGCGCCTTGCTCATGCGCCAGCGCGTAAAGCGCCGCGGCGTAACGCCCGGCCAGGCCAGTGACACGATTATCCGTGATATCGACCAAAGTTTATCCTGCCTTGTTGCCGTGCTCTGAAATATAATGCCTCTTACAAGGCTTGGCGGGGCAGTAACATAGGGTTTCCGCCGCAGCAAGGCCATAAGTGCCCCGCCCCCGCAAACGGCGCATCAAGCCCTTGGTTTGTGTCAGTTTGGCGCAGAGAGTTCCGCCTCCGCGCGCAACCTCGCCACCACCGGCCCGGTTTCATTGTAAGAGTGGCAGGTATTCAGCAGCGCCGGCGCGAGGCCCGGCTTGTCCTTGCCCTCCCCTCCGTCGGGCCCGTGATTGAGCACGGAATAGCGGGTCTGGTAGGCGGTGGTGGCGACCGGCTGCAGCAATTCGCGCAGATGTGTGCAGCCCTCAACCCCGCCCACGCGCTGCGCGGCGGCGCGCAAAAACCCCTTGCCGATTTTCAAACCCACCAGCCGCGCCATATTCGGCGCGGTTTGCGGGCATATATTATAGGGTGTCGAATCCATCGCCGCCTCGCAGGCGACGATTTCCATCTCCTCGACGGTCAGGGTCATGCGAATCCACATATCGTGCAGCGGCACCCCGGCGGGGATGCCTGCGCGGTCGATATTGGCCATGCTGTAGCTCTTCACATCGGTCATCCGCGCCTCGACCTCGATCAGCCCGTCCTCGCGCAGATAGCCTTGCAGCGTCACCTCGCGGGTGTGCAGCAGGCGGCGGGGGGAGGTGGCGGCGGAAAGAGGCATACTTGTTTCCTATGGCTGGGCCCGGCGCGGGCAATCTTGCCAAAATCCATGCCATGGCCAAAAGGGTCAGCACAATTGCCGATAAGGATGATCAGCCATGGACGGGCAGGCAGAGCCGCGCCGCTATAGCCACGCCGAGCGCCTGCGCGTCGTCCAGGGGGTGATGCTGTGCATGCTCCTGGCCGCCTTGGACCAGACCGTGGTGCTGCCCGCCATTCCGCAAATGGCGCAAAGCCTGCACGGCCAGACGCATCTCTCCTGGGTGGTCTCGGCCTATCTGCTCGCCTCCACCGCCACCACCCCGCTTTACGGCAAGCTCTCGGACCAGTTCGGCCGTGCCAAGGTGCTGGGCCCTGCCCTGCTCGCCTTCGTGCTCACCAGCATATTCTGCGCGCTCGCCTGGTCTGTGCCGGCATTGCTGCTGGGCCGGGCCCTGCAGGGGCTGGCGGGCGGGGCGCTGATCACCGTGTCCCAGGCGGCGGTGGCGGATGCGGTGCCGCCGCGCGAGCGTGGGCGCTACCAGGCCTATTTCGCCTCGATGTGGGCGCTGGCTTCCGGGGCGGGGCCGGTGGTGGGCGGCTGGCTCGCGCAGAATCTCTCCTGGCGCTATATTTTCTGGGTCAATCTGCCGCTGGGGCTGTGCGCCCTGGCGCTGTGCATACGCGGGCTGAAGGATCTGCCGATCAATGGCCGCCGCGGCCGGTTCGATCTCAGTGGCGCGGCGCTGCTGATCGGCGCCAGCGCGCTGCTGCTGCTGGCGATCAGCCTGGGCGGGGTGGATCTGCGCTGGCTCTCCTGGCCGGAAGCGGGGCTGGTGCTGGCCGGCCTGTTCGGCATCCTCACCCTGCGCGCCCAGCAGCGGCGCAGCCCGCACCCGCTGATGCCCTCCGGCCTGCTGATCCGGCTGCGCGGCACCATCGCCCTGGCGGCGCTGAATAATTTCGCCCTGTTCGGCTCCATCTTCATGTTTCCTCTGCTGCTGCAGCGTTTCTTTCATGACAAGCCGGCCCAGGCCGGCATCGAGCTGGTGCCTTTCCTGCTCACCGGCGTGGCAGGCGCCTATACGGCCGGACAGATCGCCCGGCGCACGGGCAAGCTGCGGGCGATGTTCGTCACCGGCACGAGCCTCGCCGCCACGGCATTTCTGGTGATGACGCTCAACCCGCTCTTCGCCCCGGTACCGGTCTCGGCACTGATCGGCTTCGGGGTGGGCATGCTGCAGCCCACCACCATCCTGGCGGTGCAGGCGCTGACCGATCTGCCGGAAATCGGCATCGCCACCGGCATGCTGCTGCTGTTGCGGGCGATTGGCGGGGTGTTCGGCGCCACCTTGGCCGGCGCCGCCTTGGATGGCGGCTTTGCCGATCCAATCAGTGGCTACCGGCTGGGCTTCGGGCTGTGCCTGGCTGTGGCACTGGGCGGGCTGGCTTTGAGCTGGCGGATGCGCGAGATCACGCTGCATAGCGGGCCCTGAGACAGCTAGCGAAATATGCGTTTAGGGTGACACCGCAGCGTCACCCTAAACGCATGAAATTGCTCGTCAAAACATGAGTAGAGCGCGTGGGTGTCACCCCCTCTCGCTCCAGGCGCCGCACACCGCCCGGGCGTTCAGTGGCCCAGCGTCGGAAACACGAAATGCACCAGCAGCACCGCGGAGAAAATCAGGGTCAGCCAGCCGAGCAGCGCCCCGAGCACGCGCATCACCATCATCACGGCCAGCGCCACGATGAAAATCAGAATACAGACCTGCCATTGCGGCTGATAGATGCCAAGGCCCTGCATGCCGGCCAGCAGAATGTTATCGATGCTCGCCGCGATACCCAGCACCAGCCCGATTATGCCCCAGAACATGCCATTCGCCGCGCCGCTGCCCATCTCACCCCTCTCTCCTGGCATGGTTCTGCCATCTCGAATGCCGAAAACGCCACTCAAGTTTTAGTGAGTCATTCCAGTTTTTCAACATTTTTGAGCGCCGGAAACAATTTGATCCAAAGCAGCGCCACGGCGATGGTGCCGATGCCGCCCAGAACCACCGCCGGCACCGCGCCGAACAGCGCCGCCGTCATGCCGCTTTCAAACTCGCCGACCTGGTTGGAGGCGCTGACAAACAGGAAATTCACCGCCCCCACCCGGCCACGCATATCGTCTGGCGTGCGCAGCTGCACCAGCGAGACGCGGATGACCATGCTGATCGTATCCGCCGCCCCCATCACCGCCAGCGCCAGCACGGAGAGCGGAATCGAATGGGACAGGCCAAACAGGATGGTGCCGAGCCCGAAGACGATCACCGCCTGGAACATGCGCATGCCCACGCGCCGCTCCACCGGATGGCGGGCGAGCCACAGCGTCATCAGCAGCGCCCCCGCCGCCGGGGCGCCGCGCAGCAGCCCCAGTCCCCAGGGGCCGGTATGCAGAATGTCACGCGCGTAAATCGGCAGCAGCGCGGTCGCCCCACCGAGCAGCACCGCGAACAAATCCAGTGAAATCGTCCCCAGGATCATCGGATGACGGCGCACGAACCCCACCCCGGCGAACAAGGCGCGCAAGGATGGCGGCTCCTTCGCAACCGGCGGACGGTCAACCAGAATGCCCGCGACGGCTGTGGCCGATGCCGCCCAGCCCAGCGCCATCGCCGCATAGGGCCAGCCGGGCGAGATCGCGTAGATGAACCCGCCCAGGGCGGGCCCGACGATCGTCGCCAGCTGGAATACCCCTGTGGCCATCGCCGCGCCGCGCTGGAAAGCGCCCTCCGGCAGGACAGCGTTGAGCAACGCGCTCATTGCCGGGTTCTCGAAAGAGCGCGCGGCGGCGATCACCACTACCGCGGCGAAAATAACCCCGACACTCTCCCAATGACCGAAGGCCGAGAGTGCCAGCAGCAGCGACGCCATCGCCTCGAAGATCTGGCAGACCATGACCACATGCTTGCGCGAATACCGGTCCGAGACATGGCCGGCGAAAAATACCAAACCGGCGGCGGGAATGAATTGCGCCAGCCCGACCATGCCGAGCAAAAAGGCGCTATGGGTCAGTGCATAGATCTGCCAGCCCACCGCCACCGCCGCCATCTGGTAGGCAAAACTGCCCAGGCCACGGGCGAGATAATAACGGAGGAACGGGGCATGGCGCAGCAGCGCCGCTTCGCGCATTGGCGAAAGGTCAGTCCTTTTGGCGTTCATGAGCAGCCTATAACGGGGCGCTTTGCGCCGCACTCATGCTATTCGCGCATCCCCCCTCGCACTCTCGCGTGAAACGCTTGCGCGCAAGCAGATTTCGCCGTAACCCCGGCGTCCGAACTTTTATTTTTGGAGTAAGCGTCATGTCCTACAGGGTTGCGGTCGTCGGTGCCACCGGTGCGGTGGGGCGCGAGATCCTGAAAACCCTTGCCCAGCGCGACTTCCCCGTCTCCGAGGTGGCCGCCCTGGCCTCCGGCCGTTCCGCCGGGCAGGAAGTCTCCTTCGGCGAGGATAAGGTGCTGAAGGTGCAGAATCTGGAGAGCTTCGATTTCACCGGCTGGGACATCGCCTTGTTCTCCCCCGGCGCCTCCGTCTCCGCCATTCACGCGCCGCGCGCGGGTGCGGCCGGCTGCGTGGTGATCGACAACACCTCCCAATTCCGCATGGACCCGGACGTGCCGCTGGTGGTGCCCGAGGTGAACCCGCAGGACATCGCCCTGCACACCAAGCGCAACATCATCGCCAACCCGAACTGCTCGACCATCCAGATGGTGGTCGCCCTCAAGCCCCTGCATGACCGCTTCAAGATCAAGCGCGTGGTGGTGAGCACCTACCAGTCCGTCTCCGGCGCCGGCAAAGAGGGCATGGACGAGCTCTATAACAACACCAAGGTCTCCTTCGTGAATGAGAAGGGCAAGCCGCAAGTGTTCCAGAAGGACATCGCCTTCAACTGCATCCCGCAGATCGACGTGTTCATGGATGACGGCGCCACCAAGGAAGAGTGGAAGATGGCGGTCGAGACCAAGAAAATCCTCGACCCCAACGTGCCGGTGATCGCCACCTGCGTGCGCGTGCCGGTGTTCATCGGCCATTCCGAGGCGGTGTTCGTCGAATTCGAAAACCCGGTCTCGGTGAAGGAAGCCCGCGAGGCGCTGGCCAAGGCGCCGGGCATCGTCGTCGAGGATAAGCGCGAGCCGGGCGGCTATATCACCCCGATCGAGTGCCAGGGCGAGGACGCGACCTTCGTCTCGCGCCTGCGCAAGGACCCGACGGTGGAAAACGGCCTGGCCTTCTGGTGCGTCTCCGACAATCTGCGCAAGGGCGCGGCGCTGAACGCGGTGCAGATCGCCGAGGTGCTGATCAAACAGAAGCTGCTGAAGAAGCAGGCGGCGTAAGGGCGCAGCCACATAAAGGAAAAAGAGCGGCCTCCGTCAGGCCGCTCTTTTTTTTGCCTGCATTCCGGGCGCTTTTTCAGCGCGGCCGCGGCGTGTCGTCCCAGGGTTTGCGGTTGACCTCCTCCAGCGCGTCGGCCGGAGAGAGCCCGATATCGCCCAGCATCCTTGCATCCATCCGCATGATCGCCCGCCGGCCAACCACCACCTGGCGCATCCGCATGATCCGCGCCCACAGCCCGTTCGGCCGCTTCGCCGGGCGCGGCGATGTTGCCGCTTTTACCCTTTCGGCAATGCTCAGCATGGTCTTCAACTCCGTGTTTGTTTCCCGCGTGAAAGATCTAAGCGCCCGGCATGAATAAGAAAAACGAATTGTTGTTATCATAAAAATCATATATTCTTATTCTGATGTCCCTCCCCGCCGGCCTCGACCCCGATCTCTTGCGCGCCTTCATCTATGTGGCGGAGGAGCAGAACTTCACCCGCGCCGGCAGCCGCGTCGGCCGCACCCAGGCGGCGATTTCCATGCAGATGCGCAAGCTGGAGGATATTCTGGGCAAGACCCTGCTCAAGCGCGGCCGGGGTGAAGGCATCGAGCTGACACCGCACGGGCAATATCTGCTCTCCCGCGCGCGCGAGCTGCTGGTGCTCAACGATTCCATCTGGTCCGCCTTCCAGGCGCCGGAGATCAGCGGCAAGGTGCGGCTCGGCACCCCGGATGATTACGCCCTGCAATTCCTCCCCGGCGCGCTGCGCCGCTTCGCCCAGACCCATCCGGCGGTGGAGGTGGAGGTGGTCTGCCTGCCCTCAACCGAGCTGATGGGCCGGCTGAAGGCCGGGCAGCTGGATCTGTCGCTGATTTCCGAGGGGCATGAGGCGCGCAACTGGCCTGCACGGGAGCTGATTCGCGGGCCGCTGGCCTGGATCACCTCCACCCGCTTCGTCCCGCACAAGCTGGAGCCGCTGCCGCTGGCGCTGGCCGAGCATGATTGCAGCTGGCGGCGCGCCGCCTTGCGCGGGCTGGATGAGGCCCATTTGCCCTATCGCATCGCCTATGTCTCAGGTAGCGCCATCGGCTCGCTGGTGCCGGTGCTGGCCGGGCTGGCGATGACCTGCGGCATCCCCAACCGGCTGCCGGAAGGCACCCGCGCCTTGCGCCCGGGTGAGGACGGTCTACCGAAACTGCCGGATTTCTGCGTGCTGATGCTGAAGGGCAAAACCGCCCCGCAGCCCGTCACCGACCGGCTGGCCGAACATATCGAGGACGAGGCAACGCGCGAGGCGCAGACCGCCGGCTGGGCCGCCTGAAAAGTTTTTGGTGGGGAGTTTTTGAAAAATGTCCCCACACCCTCAAAAACTTTTGAAATTCAGTTGCCAGCGCTATTCAGCTCGATCTGCGCCGAGACGCTCGCCGTAATCGTCACCTTGTCCGGCGCCGATTGCGGCGCGGCGGGGGCGGCGGCCAGCATCATCACCTTTGGACTGGGCGGCAGCGGCGCGGACGCGCCATTCACACTCAACTGCTTCAACGCGCCCACCTTTTTATGCAGCGTATCGGCAATATCCGCCGCTTCGGCGCGCAAGGCGGCGAGCGCATTGCGCACCGCGTCGCGCTCCGCGTTTTGCCGGCCCGCATCGGAGAGTTCACCGCTGAGCCCGTTCAGCAACAGCCCGTCCGCCTGCAACCTGCCCAGCAGATCGGTAAAACCCTTGTCCGGCACGCCGCCTTTATCCGGTTGGGTCAGGGTCAGGCTCTGGGTCGCGGTGAATTGCGGCCGGCTTTGGCCGTTCGGCGCGCTATTATAGCTGTTATACCCGCCGGTGGTGGCCACCACGTTCGGCAACGCCTTCGCCGCGGCCAGCGCCTTGGCCATCGCCTGGTTCACCTTGGCCTGCGCGGCGGCGGCGTTCGGCGCATCCGCCTGCACGTTGAACTGGGCCACGGCCTCGTCCGGCTCGACCTTGACGCTGCCTTCGGCGCTCAGTGACAGGGTGGTGGGCGCGGTCTGCGCCGCAGCAGGCAGCGCCAACGTGCTGAGAACCGTAACCAGATAGACGATTTTCCGTGCCATATATCGCTCCTCCACCAAAACGCCGCGAATTTAGGCGCAAACCCCGCTCCGCGCCAGAACACCCCCGCGCCACGCATTGTCAAAATCATTTCGATTATCTATAAATTTCGCTAAAAGAACGCCGAACGACAAAAAATCTCACCGGAGCGTATCATGCGGGTTTCTCAATTACCCTTCAACGTCGCCGATCTTATGGATCAGAATAAAGCCCACTATATTATCAACACCTGCGCGTCCGTTTCCCCGCCCATGGTCGAGAATAGGCAACTCTACTCCCCCATGCTGATCGATTTCACCGGCAAGAAAGGTTTGGCGCTCTACGCCAAGAACATGACCACGCTGATCGACGGCCTCTCCAGTTGCACCGGAATTCTCTTCGAAAGGCCGATTTCCGGGCAGGTCTTCGTCTGGGCCACGCGGGTCGGTGACAGCAGCAAACATAAGAGCACCACGCTCAGCGGCGTGCGTGGCGGCATGCAACAGCTCAGCAACAACACCGTCAAATTTGGGCTGGTCATGGCGACGAGCAAGGTGGAGGGGCTGACGAACTGGCTGAGGCGCACGTCAAAGAAGCCCATCACGAATAAGCTAATCAGCAGTCTCGATTACGACCAGTATCTCCAGCGCGATGGCGGCGGCGTGAGAAGCGGCATCCTTAATCAACGGGCAATGAACATGATTGAAGGCCATGCCACGGCGCTGGTCATCCCGGCCAAATTCAGGAATGAATTCAGCATGGACGGCATCTCGCCGATCGATAACGGGAAGGTCACAATGGCCTCCATCGCCAAGCTGGTGCGGGTGATGAAGACCAAGCTCGACAAGGCCGGACCCAGCCGGGAAGGCGGGATTTACGACTGAGCCGCGCCCTCAACCAGCCAGCATGGCCTCGGCCCGGAGCAGATCGGCGGCGGTGGTGATCTTGAAATTATCCTCGCTGCCGAGCACCATTTCCACCCGCAGCCCGGCATGTTCGGCGATCATCGCATCATCGGTGAAATCCGTCTCCGGCGCGGTCTGCACCGCGTGGCGATGGGCCTTGTAGATATCCTGGAAGCGAAAACCCTGCGGCGTCTGCGCCCGCCAGAGCCCGGCGCGGCTCACCGTGCCGGCCACCACCCCATCCTGCACGCGCTTGAGCGTATCGGCCAGCGGCACGCCGACGATGGCCGAGGCCCCGCGCCCCAGCACCTCCAGCACCGCCGAGATGGTGTCCAGCGCGATGAAGGGGCGCACCGCGTCGTGGATCAGCACATTGTCCGGCTTCAGCACAGCGATGGCTTCCAGCCCCAGCCGCACGCTGTCCTGCCGCTCCTTGCCGCCGAAGCGCACGGCGAGCAGCTTCTCCAGCCCGTCGGTGGCATCGTCATACAGCGCCTGGTCGTCCGGATGGATCAGCACCTGCACCGCGTCGATCTCCGGATGGCGGGTGAGGGCCTGGATGGTGTGACGCAGGATCGGCGCACCCTTGAGCGGCAGATATTGCTTCGGCAACGGCCCGCCCACGCGATAGCCCCGCCCCGCCGCCACGATCAGCCCGATATTCATAGCCCCTGCCCTTCTTACCCAAATTTGCAAAAGTTTTTTGGGGGGTGGGGGTGTTTTTACAAAAACACCCCCACGAACAATCGGGGTAGTGGCAGCGTCGTCGTCACCACCCCTGACGTCTTTCGCCGCTTTTTTGAAAAAAGCGGCACCAAAAAACTTTTATGACTTAACCCAACGCCGCTTTCTGGGCCTTGAACAACTCTGCCGTCCCCTGGCGGGCCAGGCCCAGCAGCTTGTTGAAGGCCGCCTCGTCAAAGCTGGATTTCTCCGCCGTCGCCTGGATTTCCACAATCCCGCCCGCCGCGGTCAGGATGAAATTCGCATCCGCATCCGCCGCCGAATCCTCGGCATAATCCAGATCCAGCACCGGGTTGCCCTGATAGATGCCACAGGACACCGCCGCCACCTGCCCCAGCATCGGCATGGATTTGATCACATTCTTCGCCTTCAACTGCCGGAAGGCCAACACCATCGCCACATAGGCGCCGCTGATCGCCGCACAGCGCGTACCGCCATCGGCGTTCAGCACATCGCAATCCAGCGTCACGGTGATCTCGCCCATCGCCTTGCGGTCGATCACGGCGCGCAGGCTGCGCCCGATCAGCCGCTGGATCTCCTGCGTGCGGCCGGATTGCTTGCCCCGCGCCGCCTCGCGCTCACCGCGCGTATGGGTGGCACGCGGCAGCATGCCGTATTCGGCGGTCACCCAGCCCTCGCCCTGGCCGCGCATGAAAGGCGGCACCCGCCCCTCGACGCTGGCGGTGCACAGCACCTCGGTTCGCCCCATGCGGATCAGCGCCGAGCCCTCGGCATGGTGGGAAAACCCGGTCTCGATGGAGACCTGGCGCAGGGCGTTGAATTCTCTGCCGGAGGGCCGCATGATCTGACTCCTTACATTCTGCTGCGCCGTGCTATTATCCGAGCCTAGCCCGATGGACCATAGACAGAAATCCCCTCCCCCCCGGCTGCCGCCCGGGCTCGACATACGCTCCGCCGCCGTGCTGCGGGAAATCGTCGAGCAATATGTCGAAACCGGCGAGCCGGTGGGCAGCCGCACCCTCTCGCGCCTGCTCCCGCACAAGCTCTCCCCCGCCACCATCCGCAACGTGATGGCGGACCTCACCGATGCCGGGCTGCTCTTCTCCCCCCACACCTCCGCCGGCCGGCTGCCGACGGATCGCGGTCTGCGGCTATTCGTGGACGGGCTGCTGCAATTCGGCGAGCTTTCGGAGGAGGAGCGGACCAATATCAACCTCTCCCTCGCCGGCTCCGGCCGCTCTATGCAGGACACGCTGGCCCAGGCCTCAACCCTGCTCTCCGGCCTCTCCGCCGCCGCCGGGCTGGTGCTCGCCCCCAAGGGCGAAGGGCCGGTGAAACATATCGAATTCGTGCCGCTCTCGCCGGGGCGCGCTCTGGTGGTGCTGGTCTCGGCCGATGGCCAAGTGGAAAACCGCATCATCGAAACCCCGCCCGGCCTGCCGCCCTCGGCCCTGCAGCAGGCCAGCAACTTCCTCAACGCCCAGCTCGCCGGCCTTACCCTCACGGAGCTGCGCAGCCGGGTGCGCGCCGAGCTCACCGCCGACCGCAGCGCCTTGGACGAACTGACCAGCGCCGTCATCGAAGCCGGGCTCGCCACCTGGGGCCAGGAAGGGCGCTCCGGCTCGCTGATCCTGCGCGGCCAGGGGCGGCTCTTGGAGGATATCGACCAGCTCGAAAAACTCTCCGCCATCCAGGCTTTGTTCGAGCGGCTGGAGACCGAGGAAACGCTGCTGAAGCTGCTGGATCTGGCCGAGGAATCGGACGGGGTGCGGATTTTCATCGGCGCCGAATCGGGGCTGTTCGGCTCCGCCGGGGTCTCGATGATCGTCGCCCCGGCGCGCAACGCGCAGGACCGGATTGTGGGCGCGATCGGCGTCATCGGGCCGACGCGGATCAATTACGGGAAGATTATTCCGGTGGTTGATTATACCGCGCGGGTGATCGGGCGGTTGCTGGGGTAACAAAAAAGGCCGGTGCCTTGGCACCGGCCCGTGTAGGGAACTTTTTGGAAAAAGTTCCCTACGACCCTCAAAAACTTTAGTTAGTTTCCGTTTTTGCCGTCGCCGAGGGCGATGCCGACAAACAGAGCCTGGCCCTGGCGGACGATGCGCAGCGCCACCGCGTCCGCCCCGCCCTTGCGCGCGGCCTTGATCGCGTTCACCGCCTCATCCGGGCTGTTCACATCCGTGGCGCCGACGCCGACCAGCAGATCGCCCTGCTGCAGCCCGGCCTGATCCGCCGGCGAATTCGGCTTCACATTCACGATCACCGCCCCGGTGGCATCATCCGGCAAATTGAGCTGGTTGCGCAGATCCGGCGTCAGCGGCGCCAAGGTCACGCCCAGCGCCGCCGGCGAGGCATTCTGCTGGCTGCCGCCATTGCCGGTATTGCCGTGCTCGAAGCTGGCATCCGGGTTGCTCGGCATCTCCTCCACCGCGACGCTGACATCCTGCGACTTGCCGCCATGCAGATAGGTGATGTCGGCCTTGCCGCTCGGATCGATATTGGCGATGTCCTCGGCCAGATCGCCCGGATTGGTCACGCTCTGGCCGTTCACGGCGGTGATCACGTCGCCCGCCTTCAGCCCCGCCTTGGCGGCCGGGCTGTTCGGCGCCACGGCGGCGATCAGCGCGCCATCCTTGTTCGGGTTGCTCATCGGCAGCTTCAGCGCCTGCGCCATCTGCGGCGAGATCATCTGCGCGGAAACGCCCAGGAAGCCGCGCGTCACCTTGCCATGCGCCACCAGCTGGGTGACCACGCGCTTGATCATGTCGGACGGAATGGAGAAGCCAATGCCGACCGAGCCGCCGGAGGGCGACAGGATGGCGGTGTTGATGCCGATCACCTGGCCCTTCTGGTTGAACAGCGGCCCGCCGGAATTGCCCTCATTGATCGGCGCATCAGTCTGGATGAAGCGGTCATACGGGCCATCGCCGATATCGCGGCCCAACGCGGAGACCACGCCCGTCGTCACCGTATTGCCCAGCCCGAACGGATTGCCCATCGCGATCACCCACTGGCCGGGCTCGACATCCTTGGAATCTCCCAGCTCGACATAGGGCAGCGGCTTCTTCGCGTCGATCTTCAGCACCGCCAGATCGGTCTTGGGATCGGTGCCCAGGATCTTCGCCGGATAGGTATCGCCGTTGGAGAGCGTCACCGTGACGGTCTTGGCCCCCTTCACCACATGGTTATTGGTGACGATGGTGCCGTTGGCGTCGATGATAAAGCCCGAGCCCTTGGCCTCAATCGCCTGCGGCTGCTGCTGCGGGCCACTGAAACCAAAAGGAAAGCCGGGCGGGAAACCGGGGATCTGCGGAAAGCCCGGCGGCAGGCCGTTCTGCGCCTGACGGCCGGAGCTGCTGTCATCGGCGGTCTGGTCCAGCTTCAGCTTCACATCCACGGAGACCACCGCCGGCATCACCGCTTTCACCAGGGTCGAGAAATCCGGCACCGGGGTGAAGTTTTTCTGCACAAGCTGGGTCGCGTCCATGGACGGGTCGGCGGCCTTCGCCGGCACCACGCTGACAGCGGCCAGGGCCGTGGCGCCCAGCAGGGCAAAAGCGGAAGCCGTGGCACGCGTCCGATGTTGTTTGATCATGGTCTATCTCCTGCGTCTGACTGGACAATGGGGCCGCTGAACGGCGATGTGTGACTTAAATGCCACTAGGGGGGCGCGATCTCAATTGTAACAGCCGCGAGGGTTACATTTCTTCACCCCCCATGCGCGGTCGTTTCAAACAGCGGGGAGATTGTTTCAGATCAGCGCCAGATTTGCCGTGAAATGCCCGGAAAAACCCGGCCTCAGCGATTCATCAGCACCGAGAGATGGGCATTTTCCAGCACATGCCGGGTAATCCCGCCCAGGATCAGCTGGCGCAGGCGCGAGGAGGTGGAATAGGCCCCCATGGTCAGCAGATCCGCATTGAAGGAGCGCGCCGCCGCCAGCAGCCCGGCGCCGATATTGCGCTCCACCGGCGTGAACATGGCGATGTCAGCCTCGACACCGTGATGCGAGATATAGTCGCGCACCTCCTGCGCGCTGGGGCCCGGGCGGGTATAATCCTCGCACACCAGAATCCGCACCGCTTCGGCCTGGCGCACGAAGGGCATGGCGGAGGCGAGGGCCGAGGCCGCATAGGAGGTGCCGTTCCAGGCGATGGCGATGCGCTTGCCGATGCTGGCGGGCGGCGCCACCGGCGCCAGCAGCACCGGCCGGCCGGAATCGAACAGCACCGCATGCAGCGCCTCGGCGGCGGAGACATCCTCGCCGGAGAGCGGGTGCGGCACGATGGTAAGATCCGCCAGGCGCGCCTTGTGCGCCACCAGCTGCTCCTCACGCCCGGTGAGGGTGGTGAAGCTGGCACTCGGCTCGTTGGTGCCGCGATGCGCCGCGGCGATGGGCACCACCGCCGCTTCCGTCGCCTCCGCGAACAGCGCCTGCAGGCCGCGCACGCGCACCCCGCCCTCGCGCTCGGTGGCACTCATCATGTCCTCGATCAGCGCGCCGGACAGCCCTTCGCCCGCGAACGGCGCGATCTCCCGCGTGTCGGACTGGATATGCAGCACCTCCAGATGCGCATTCCACATGCGGGCCAGCAGCAGCCCGGCCTGCAGCGCCGCCGCGGCGGATTCCATGCTGCTGACAGGAAGAAGGAATTTGCGAACCGACATGCTTTCAAGCCTTCAAGAACAGAACCGTAACCGGATTATACTGCACTTAAGGCCTCAAGTGGCAAACTCAAAGCAAATCGCGCAACCTGAACCAGCTCGTCGCCAGCACCAGAGCCGGGGTGCGCAGCGCCTCGCCACCGGGGAAGCGCGCATGCGGGATACGGGCGAAGACGTCAAAGCGCTCCGCCTGCCCCGCTACCGCTTCCGCCGCCAGCTTGCCGGCCAGGCCGGTAAGTGCCAGCCCATGCCCGGAGAAGCCTTCCAGGAACAGGATATTGCGCCCCAGCCGGCCGAAATGCGGGGCACGGTTGCGGGTGATATCGACAAACCCGCCCCAGGCGAATTCCACCTTGGCGTCCTTCAGCTGCGGGAACACCTTCACCGCCCGCGCCAGCATCGCCGCCCCCAGATTTCGCGGCGGCCGCTTGGAATAAGAGACGCGGCCGCCGAAGAGCATGCGGTCATCCGCTGAGCGGCGATAATAATCCAGCACGAAATTCAGATCCGCCACCGCCTCATCATTGGGAATCAACGCGCGCACATCGGCACGCGGCTCGGTCGCCATCACATAGGTGCCAACCGGCATGACATAGCCGCGCAGGCGCTTTTCCAGCCCCTCCAGATAGGCGCCGCCGGCGATGATCAGATGCTTCGCCCGCACCCGGCGCGCGCCGACATGCAAGGTGACAATGTCGCCCTCCTCGATGCGCGCAACCGGGCTGCCGGCAAATATCCGCGCCCCCGCCGCCTGCGCCGCCTTGGCGAGGCCCAGCGTGTAGTTCAGCGGATGCACATGCCCGGCGAGCTTATCCTCAAGTGCCGCGATATAGCGCGGGCTGGCCAGACGCGCGCGCAATGCCGCGCCTTCCAGCAACGCCCCAACCGGCGCCCCGAGCTTCGCCAGCACCTCCTGCTCCTCGCGCAGCTCGCGCACATGGCGGGGTTTCAGGGCGGCGTGCAGATAGCCGTGGCGCGGATCGCACGGGATATTATGCTGGGCGATGCGGGCATAAAGCAGATCCACCGCCTCCACCGACATGTCCCATAATCTGCGGGCATCCTGGGCGCCGACGAGCTGGGTGATTTTATGTTGTCCGGCGCCGAAGCCCGGCAGCACCTGGCCGCCATTGCGCCCCGACGCGCCCCAGCCGATCTGTCTGGCTTCCAACAGCACCGGCCGAAACCCGCGCTCGGCCAAATGCAGCGCCGCCGAAACACCCGAGATGCCGCCACCGATGATGGCAACATCCGTCTCGATATCCTGATCCAGAGGCGGCGCGGCAAAATCCACACGCCGCGTGGCATGGTAATAATTGTTATCCATCCGATGGCCCAAAGTTTTAGAAGTTTTTGGGGATGTGGGGACTTTTTTCAAAAAGTCCCCACAGACGTTCGGGGTGGTGGCACCGTCATCGTCAGCAACCCGAAGGTTTTTCGCCGCTTTTTTGTAAAAAAGCGGCACCAAAAAACTTTTAGACGTTCAGCAGCAGATGCTCGCGCTCCCAGGACGAGATCACCCGCAGATAGGTCTCGTATTCCAGCCGCTTCACCGCCACCAGCACATCGACTATCTGGTCGCCCAGCACCTCGCGGATCTCCGCGGAACGATCCATCAGATCCAGCGCATGCGAAAGCTCGCGCGGCAGCGTGTATTCGCCCGCGTAGGCGGAGCCGATCTGCTCGGGCGTGCCCTGCAACTCCTGCACCATGCCAAGATAGCCGCAGGCCAGCGTCGCCGCGAAAGCCAGATATGGATTTGCATCCGCGCCCGGCACGCGATTTTCCACGCGCATCGCCGCCGCATCGCCAAAGGGCACACGCAGCCCGCAAGTGCGATTGTCATAGCCCCATTGCAGATTGATCGGCGCGTTGGAAAAACGCGTCAGCCGGCGATAGGAATTCACATTCGGCGCGAAAATCGGCATGGTCGCGGGAATGTATTTCTGCAGGCCCGCGAGATAGCTCTTGAACAATTTGCTGGCCTTGCCGTCAGCGCCAGCGAAGAGGTTCTTGCCAGTCTTTGGGTCGACGATGCTCTGATGCACATGCATCGCGCTGCCCGGCTCGTTGCTCATCGGCTTGGCCATGAAGGTGGCGTAGATATTATGCCGCAGCGCCACCTCGCGCACCGTGCGCTTGAACAGGAACACCTGGTCGGCGCGGTGCAGCGGGTCGCCATGCAGCAGGTTGATCTCCACCTGCGCCGCGCCCTCCTCATGGATCAGCGTATCGAGATCCATCTCCTGCAGATCGCAGAAATCATACATCTCCTCGAACAGCGGATCGAACTCGTTCACCGCGTCGATCGAGTAGGCCTGACGCCCGCTCTCCTGCCGGCCGGAGCGGCCAACCGGCGGCACCAGCGGGTAATCAGGATCGGTATTGCGGCCGACCAGATAGAATTCCAGCTCCGGCGCCAGCACCGGCTGCCAGCCGCGCTCTTCGTAAAGCTTGAGCACACGCTGCAGGACTTGCCGAGGCGCGATCGGCACCGGCGTGCCGTTCGCGTATTGGCAATCATGGATGATCTGCGCGGTCGGCTCATGCGCCCAGGGCACCAGCCGCACCGTGGAGGTGTCGGGCACCAGCTTGATGTCGATGATCGCGGGGTCGGTCAGCTTGTCGGTCGGATCGTCCGGATATTCACCGGTGACGGACTGAATGAAAATCGCCTCGGGCAAACGCGGCGGGCCGCCTTTGATGAATTTCTCCGCCGGCATGATCTTGCCGCGGGGAATGCCGGTAATGTCGGGCACCAGGCACTCGACTTCGGTGATCCGGTGTTCCTCGAACCAGTCTTTCAGATTGATCTGTTCACTCATGTTATCCTCATGAAAAGGCGCGGCACCTCCAATCAGGCGCCGCGCGCGCGGGTTATTGCAGAACGCTGGTCCAGATCTGGTTGAACAGCTTGTACTTGGCGCCGGTGAGCGGGGCCAGGAACTGCAAATTCTTCATCTGTTCAGCGGTGGGCGTGATCAGCTCGGAACTCATAATGCCGGAGAGCTGCGGCTGCGAGGCCTGATTCGGACTGGCATATTGGTTGAAGTTGGAGAGCGAGGCGCCGACACTGGCATCCAGTATGTAATTGATGAACTCGTTGGCGAGATCAGGATGCGGGGCATGGGCGGGGATGGCCATCGTATCCACCCAGATCTCGGAACCCTGCTTGGGCAGGTAGAATTTCAGCTTCAGGCAGGTGCCATCGGCCTTACAGCCGGCGATGTCGCCGTTATAGGCCATGGAGACGGCGATGAGCCCGTGCTTCATCTGGTCGCGCGCCGGGGTTTCATCGACAAAGCCGGCGAAATTCGGCCGCGCCTTGGTCGCCTTGATCAGCTTCGCCGCCTCAATCCATTGCTTCGGATCTGAGCAGTTGAAACCATAGCCGAGATAGGCGCAAGCCGCACCGATCTGATCACGCCCCTCGCCTTTCGGGATCACGAACGGGTAGTTCGGGTTCACCTTCGGGTCGAAGAGAATCCCCCAGCCATCGCCGGGATCCTTGATCTTGGACGGGTCATAGACAATGCCGGTGGTCCCCCACTGGTAGGGGATGGAATATTTGTCGCCCGGGTCGTAGGTCGGGTTCTGGAAGCGGGCGGCGAGGTTCTTGAAATTGGTCAGCGCCGCATGATCGACCGGCTGCAGCAGGCCCTCATCGACCATTTCCGGCACGTAGTAAGAGGACGGCACCACCACGTCATATTGCGAATCGCCGCCGGCGCGCAGCTTCGCCTCCATCTCGGCGTTGCTCTCGTAATCCGTCTCGACGACTTTGCAGTTACATTGCAGCTCGAACCCGTCGATAATCGATTCCGAAATATAATCGGACCAGATGAACAGATTCAAAGTCGGCTGGTCGGCCTTCGCCATTTGCGGCGCAACCAGCCCCAGCGCCAACGCGCCGGCGGCGAGGAGGGAGAGGCGTTTCATCAGATTGTTCCTTTTGCTGCGAGTTCGGCGCCGCGGGCGCGGTGCCTGGTGATGACGAAATGAAGCAGGGCGAGAAAGATGACGGCACCGATCATCAGCGTGCCGATGGCGTTGATCTCCGGTGTCACGCCCTTGCGGGCGATGGCGCCGTAAATATAGATCGGCAAGGTGACGCTGCCGGGACCGGCGGTGAAGAAGCTGATGGTGAAATCATCGATCGACAAGGTGATGCCAAGCAGAAAACCGCCGATGATCGCCGGCTGCACCACCGGCACGATCAGATGCCAGAAGCTCTTCAACCCGTCAGCATAGAGATCATGCGCGGCATCGAACAGATTCTGGTCCAGCCCGGCCAGGCGCGCGAACACGGTCAGCGTCACGTAGGGGACCTGGAAGGTGATATGCGCGATCATCATCGTGCCCAGCCCGGCTCCCAGCAGCCCGGTGAAGCGATGCACGAAATTGAAGAAAATCAGCTCCGAAATACCAAACACCAGGCTCGGCATGATGATCGGCGTATAGATGATCAGGCTTGGCATATTCGCCAGCACGCCCTTCGCGCCGGGCGTGCGGAAGCGCGAGAGCCCATAACCCAGCAACACGCCCAGCGCGGTGGAGATGATCGCCGAGCCGATCGCCAATATCAGCGATCGGCGCAGGGCGGCGAAGACGTTATGATCGTGCAGCATCACCCCGTAGGCATAGACCGAAAGCCCGTGCGTGTTCGGCGCCGGGGCGAAGGAATACCAGGCCACCAACGCCAGAGGCGTATAGAGCAGCACATAGATCGGCCAGGAAAAGCCAGCCAATGCGCGGCGGACATTGCGCGGCATCATATCGACGCCTCCTCGGCCCCGCCCAGCCTGCGGCTGAGTACCCGGAAGGCGACAAGCCCAAGCCCGGTGACGACGAGCATGATCAAGGTCAGCGCGGCACCATAGGGCCAGTCCGGCGTTTCGGTGAACTGGTTGGCGATCAGCGAGCCGATCATCAGCGCCTTGTCGCCGCCCAGCAGCTGCGGCACCACGTAATCGCCGAAAGCGGGGATGGCCACGAAGATGATACCCGACAAAAGCCCGGGCAGAGTCTGGGGAAATACGGTATGGAAGAAAAGCCGCGCACCGGAGGCGTAAAGATCCCGCCCGGCTTCCACCAGCGTCCAGTCCAGCTTCTCCGCCGAGGCGTAGAGCGGCACGATCATGTAGGGCAGGTAATTATAGGCAAGCCCGGTGGTCACCGCGAAACTGCCCGGCGCGATGCCCAGATCCGGCGCCACCAGATGCAGATGATGCGCCACCCAGGTCAGCGGCGCGTTCGGCCCCAGCAGTTCCAGCCAGGCATAGGTGCGCACCACCTGATTGGTCCAGCTCGGCAGCACGATGAACAAAAGCAGCAGCGGCCTGATCGGTTCGGGACGTGACAGGATGAAGAACACCAGCGGGTAGGACAACACCGCCGAGACCAGCGTGGCGATGCCCGCCTGCTGCAGCGAACGCAGCAGAATGGAGATATTGCCCGCATCCCAGCCCAGCAGCGAAAACCCCGCCACCTGCTGGAAGGGCTGCAGCGACAGCGGCAAAATCGGCGCGCCATAATCATCGGCGCTCATGAAGGCGATGCCCAGCAGCACCAGGCTCGGGATCAACAGAAACAGAACGATCCAGAATAATCCTGGGCCGGATGTCATCCACAGGCGCCTACGCTGGCGCGCCTGCTCCAGCGCCACTTCGGTGACAGCGCCGCTCATGGCTCGATCAACATGATGTTCTCGGGCTTCAGCTCAACGACGATCTTCTCCCCCGGCCGCCAGCTGCGTTCAGCCGCCTGGTTGTTGGTGTCGTAGGCCAGCACGAACTTGTTCTCACCAACCTCGACGCGATATTGCGTCGCCGCCCCCATATAGATCGCTTCGCGGATGATGCCGAAAAACTGATTGGGCCGGCCATAAGGTGCGGCGTCCTCGCTATAGAGCCAGATTTTCTCCGGCCGGATCATCGCCATGCGCGCCGCCGGCAGCATTTCGGAAATGGTGAGCCGGCCCAAAGGCGTTTCCGCCTCATGGTCGCTGAGCGGGGTGATCTGCCAGATATTGGAGAGCCCCAGAAATTCCGCGACAAAGACATTGCGCGGCCGCTCATACACATCCAGCACCGGGCCGATCTGCTGGATCCTGCCCTTGCTCATCACCGCCATCCGATCGGACATCACCAGCGCCTCGTGCTGGTCATGGGTGACAAAGATGAAGGTCATGCCAAGGCGTTTCTGCATGCGCAGCAGCTCGATCTGCAATTCCGCGCGCAGCTTCGCATCCAAAGCGGAAAGCGGCTCGTCCAGCAGCACCACTTCCGGTTCATTCACCAGCGCGCGCGCCAACGCCACACGCTGGCGCTGCCCGCCAGAAAGCTGTGCGGCCTTGCGCTTGGCGAAGGCGCCGATCTGCATCATCTCCATGATCGCATCGACACGCTGCTTGCGCTCGGCCGACTTCACCCCGCGCATGCGCAGGCCAAAGCCGATATTCTGCTCAACATCCAGATGCGGGAACAGCGCGTAGGATTGGAACACCGTGTTCACCGGACGTTCATGCGCCGGCACGGACTGCATCTCCCGCCCGGAAATCAAAATCCGCCCCTCATCAGGCGTCTCGAAACCCGCGATCATGCGCAAGAGCGTGGTCTTACCGCAGCCCGATGGGCCGAGAAGGGTGAAGAATTCGCCGGCCTTGATCTCAAGATCGATATGATCGACAGCCGGAATTGTTCCGGCGAAAATGCGCGTAATCCCGCTCAGCGAGATTGCACCGCGCCCCCCCGTCTGGGCTTCGGCACCTGCGACGGCTAACGTGGAGGACATCAGCCTTTCCTCCGCCAACAGCCTGAAATTTGATTATTCTTATACGGCTTTCTGGTCCACAGCACGCAAACCCTCAAGTTTTGTTAATGCCGCACTCTCGCTTAACTGCCTGAGAGGCGTCAAGAATATTCGGCGGGACTTTTCGCCAAACGGACGGCTTTTTGTTGCAACAGGCCGAGGTTTATAGGTAAATTGTTGAAAATACTAAACGCAAGGATCGCAGTTTTATGTCAGTGCCCCTCCCGGCCGAAACCATTACGGACGATATCGGCACGCGCTTGAAGCTGGTCCGGCAGATTTTTGGGCTGACCCAGCGCGAGCTGGCGCGCCGCGCCGGGGTGACCAACGGGGCGATTTCGCTGATCGAGCAGAACCGGGTCAGCCCCTCGATTTCCTCGCTGAAGAAGATTCTCGATGGCATTCCGCTGACCCTGGCGGATTTCTTCACATTGGATTTCTCGCCCTCGGACGAGGTGTTCTTCACCGCCGAGGAGCTGACCGAGATCGCCTACCAGCCGGAAATGTCGATGCGTCTGGTCGGGCGCAAGGCCAAGGGCCGGGCGCTGGGGATGCTGCGCGAAACCTACCAGCCGGGGGCGGATACCGGCGATACGATGCTGCGCCATGAGGGCGAGGAATGCGGCATTGTCGTCTCCGGCAGCCTGACGGTGACGGTGGGGGTGCAGGAGCGCGTGCTCAATCCCGGCGATGCATATTATTTCCGCTCCGATATCCCGCACCGCTTCCGCAACCAGGGCGAGGAGCCTTGTGTGCTGATCAGCGCCAACTCCCCGCCGACCTTCTGATGGCAACCCTCACCGGCGGCTGTCTGTGCGGTGCGGTGGCCTATCGGCTGGAGCATCTCGCCGGCGATGTGGCGGATATATGTTTCTGCCGGGAATGCCGGAAGGCCTCCGGCGCGGCGGGGCTACCCTGGGTGCAGCTGCCCCCCGCCCGCTTTGCGGTCACCAAGGGCGCGGCGCGCGGCTTTGCCTTTTCCAAGCTGGCGACGCGCTGGTTCTGCGGCGATTGCGGCACACCGCTTTACATGACGGACCCGGAGGGGCGCTCCGTGGGGGTGACGCTGGGCTCGCTGGACGAGCCAGAGGCGATCCGCCCGACCACGCAAGGCTGGGTGTGCGAGCGGGTTTCCTGGCAGGGGCTGGACGAGACACTGCCGGCGTTCGAGACATCCCCGCCTTATGATTTATGAAAGTTTTTTGTGCCGCGCACAGGCGAGCAGCACCGGGGCCGCCAATACCAAGGCCGCGACGTTCCACATCACGAAATCCAGATTGGCCAGCCCCTCGATCGCCACATCCACCACCGCCAGCACCGCCAGCGCGCCACCAGCCAGGCATTCCTCCCACCCCAGAGTCGGGCGGTCCTTGGTCCAGAGCCGCAGCACCGAGGCCATCACCGGCACGATGAACACCGCCATCGGCGCATCCCGATACCGCCCATCGAACACCAGCAACGCCTCAAACACCGAAGCCGAGGCCAGGAACAGGAACCACAGCCCGCCATAATCCAGCCCCGGACGCAGCCGCCGCCAGCCCGCCAGCGCCTGCGCCCCGCTGCGCGCCGGGAGCACCGGACGGCGCGCCAGAATCGCATCTGCCCGGCGCAGCGCCAGCACCGCCAGCAGCGCCTGCAGTGGCAGATTCACCAGCGCATCCAGCCGCAGCCAATTGTCATAAAGCATCGGCAGCGTGCCCATGCAGGCAATGGCAAAGCCATTCCCCAGCGCGAAGGCCGGCACCGCCAACCGCAGATTGCGAAACCCGACCGCGGCGAACAGCAGGCAGCCCGAAAGCGCGCCCAGCGCCGCGTACCAGGGCCAGGAGGGATGCTCCACCACCGGGCCATTGAGGGGGAATTTCTGCACCCGGTTGGCGTTCCAGATGCCCCAATTGGCCCCGGCCACGCCCTCATCCTCATATTTCCAGTTCTGGTCGAACGCCTCGATCAGATTGTAATCCACCCCCTCCTTGGCCGCGAGCCCGACAAAGCGGCGCAGAAACACCGCCTCATTCACCCGCGACGGGGCGGCCGGGCCGCGCCAGCGCCCGCGCGAAGGCCAGCCGGTCTCGCCGATGGAAATCTGCTTACCCGGAAACAGCCGCTTGAACTTCGCCGTGGTGGAGTCGATCTCCGCCAGCGCGTCATCCACCGAAAGCGGGGTGTTTTCCCAATAAGGCAGGAAATGGATCATCACGATATCCACATGCGGCGCCACTTGCGGGAATTGCTCCCAGAAATCCGTGACATCCGCATAGGCCACCGGCTGCTTCACCTGGGCGCGCACGCTGTCGATATCCTTGATCAGATCATCCACCGAGAGATCCCGGCGCAGCAGCACCTCATTGCCGACAATCACCCGGGTGACCGTATTCGGATAAGCCTTCGCCTCGGCGATGCCGATGGCCATTTCCTTGGCATTATCGGCCGGATTGGCGCTGAGCCAGATGCCCAGCCACATTTTCAAGCCGGCCTTCTTGGCCAGCCCGGCAATATCCGTCCCGGCCTTGATCCGCGCCAGCGTCTCCGCCGGCGTGCCCTCGATGGCCGAATAGGTCCGGATGCCATCCGCCTGGCCTTTGATCAGGTTGAGGTCGTGTGAAATTTCCGCAGGGCTGGGAAAATCCTTGTCCATCGGCGTCTGCCAGGCCTGGTAAGGGGCATAGGACAGGGAGTTGAACTTGCCGGCCGGCATGGTCACATCTCCAGCCTGAGGCTGATTCGGCCCCCGCCAAAGCAGAAGGGTGAGCAGGCTGAGCAGCACGCAGGTGGAAAGACCTTTGATCATGGCCCATGGCTTAGCCAATGGCCCGGTTTTGGAAAAGAGACATGACCGACGAGACAAATGACCAGGACCTCACCCGCATCCTCACCGGCACCAGGCGCATCGCCCTGGTCGGCGCCTCCGCCAAGCCGGACCGGCCCTCTTACGGGGTGATGCGCTTTCTGCTCAACCATGGCTATGACGTCGTGCCGGTGAACCCGGCCTTGGCGGGGGCCGAGATCCATGGCCGCAAAGTGGTGGCCACATTGGCGGAAGCCGCGCCGTTCGACATGCTGGACGTGTTCCGCCGCCCCTCGGAGGCGCTGGCGCCGGTGCGCGAGGCGATTGGCCTGCACGCCAAGACGGTATGGATGCAGCTGGGCGTAATCAACCAAAAAGCCGCCGAGGAGGCGCGGGAAGCCGGGCTGAATGTGGTGATGAATCGCTGCCCGGCGATGGAGATGCCGCGCCTGGGCGTCGCGGGGCCGGAAGCCTAAAGGCGCAAAAGTTTTTTGCTGCCGATTTTTTTCAAAAAAGCGGCGAAAACCTCTGGGGTTTTGGCAACGCCGACGCACCCCAAAAAACTTTTATAAATATTCCGTCCACCTTGACCTCAGACCGGCAGCGCCACCGCCGGCTTCGACCATTCGCGCAGCCAGGGCAGCACATCCTCCCCCGCCATCGGCCGGGCGATGGAATAGCCCTGGGCGATTCGGCAGCCGAGCCCGAGCAGGGTCCCCCAATCATCCCGGCGCTCGACCCCCTCGGCGACAAAATCCGCCCCCAGCGCCTCGCAGAACATCGCCAGGCTGCGCACCAGCGAGGCGTTGAAACGGTTCACCTCCAGATCCGTCACGAAGGCGCAATCCAGCTTGATTTCCGGCACCATGAATTCGCGCAGATAGGTAAAGGAGGTGTAGCCGGCACCGAAATCATCGATCGAGAGGCTCACCCCTTGGTCGCGCAGCTGGTGGACCATCGCCTGCCCCTTGGCGAGATTGACCAGCAGCGCGGTCTCCGTCAGCTCCAGCGAAATGCGCGAAGCCGGCACCTCGTAAAGCACAAGCTGACGCAGTAGCCGGGGGACGAAGCCGTCATCCTCCAATATCCGCGCGGAGATATTGATCGCGATTTTGAGGAAATGGCCGCGCGCCTGCCATAAAGCGCATTGCGCCAGCGCCAGCTCGATCGTCTTGTCGGTAAAGGCGGCGAGCAGCGGCGAGCCTTCAACCGCCGGCACAAAATGAGAGGGACCGACCAGCCCCTTGTGCCGATGCCGCCAGCGCACCAGCGCCTCGAATCCAACCACTTCGCCTGTATCCAGCCGGATTTTCGGTTGGTAATGCATGACCAGCTCATTCCGGCTGATCGCCCGCGCCATTTCATCCAGCAACCCATCCTGACCGGGCAAGGCAGCAGCGCCTTCCCGCGCGGCGCCAGGCCACCCCAGGGAATGGGAGGCGTCCGGGCCATTTGCATGTTCACCCTGATAACGCGCGACATCCGCTGACACTTGAGCCTTCCCTTCACCGCTATCGCTGCAATGCCAGATCCCGCAACGGGACGGACAAACAGACGGGAAGTCTCGCCGGAAAAGCTTAAGGTCTGGTAATGTTTTGGAGTGCTTAAATGATTTTTGGAAAACCGGAAGGTTGGTGGGTGCACAAGGATTCGAACCTTGGACCTACTGATTAAGAGTCAGCTGCTCTACCAACTGAGCTATGCACCCAACCTGTGCGGCACCGTGAGGCGCTGCGGTGGGCGGCTCTATAACGGCTGATTTTGAGATTGAAAAGCCCCCGGGGAAAAGTTTTTGTGGATCGGGTACAGCCCGCCCAAAATGTCCCCGGGCATTGACCTTAACGCATTGGTCATATCCAATAGGCGCATGATTACGGCTTTTTTAAGGAATATGTGCACATGGCCTATGCACTGCAGCAACTGATCAACGGCCTGACGCTCGGGATGATCTATGGCCTGATCGCCATTGGCTATACAATGGTCTACGGCATCATCGGCATGATCAATTTCGCGCATGGTGATGTTTTTATGATCGGCGCCTTCGTCGGCATCATCGTCTTGACAGCTTTGTCCACCGTCACCTCCGTGCCCGTGGCCCTTGCCGCGGCCTTCGTCATTTCGGCCTTCATCTGCGCTGTGTACGGTTTCTCCATCGAGCGCGTGGCCTACCGGCCGCTGCGCGGCTCCTTCCGCCTGGCGCCGCTGATCTCCGCCATCGGCATGTCGATCGTGCTGGAAAATTACGTGCAGGTCAGCCAGGGCGCGCTGGAGCGGGCGATTCCCAACCTGTTGCCCGGCGGCATCGTGCTGCTGAAGCAGGGGGATTTCGTCGTGCAGCTGACCTGGATGCAGCTCGCCATCATCATTGTCACCCTCGTGCTGCTGGCGGCCTTCACCTATCTGGTCACCAAAACCCCGCTGGGCCGGGCGATGCGCGCGGTCGAACAGGATGCGAAAATGGCCGCGCTGCTGGGCGTCAACACCAATCGCACGATCAGCCTCACCTTCGTCATCGGCTCCGCCCTGGCCGCCTTCGCCGGGGTGATGTTCCTGCTCTATTACGGGGTGATCGATTTCTATATCGGCTTCAACGCCGGCATCAAAGCCTTCACCGCGGCGGTGCTGGGCGGCATCGGCTCGCTGCCGGGCGCGGTGCTGGGCGGGCTGCTGATCGGGCTGATCGAGGCGTTCTGGTCCGGCTATGCCACCGTCGCCTATAAGGATGCCGCGGTCTATTCCATCCTGGCCATCGTGCTGATGTTCATGCCCTCCGGCCTGCTCGGCCGCCACGAGATCGAGAAGGTCTGATCATGCTGGAAGATCTCAAAGATGCGGGCCTCTGCGCGTTTTTCGCGCTGCTGATTTTCGCCCCCTTCCTCGGCGTGCATCTGGGTGATGGCACCTCCGGCAATCTCACGCTCGGCCCAACGCCGGAGCGGCTGGTGCTGGCGGTGGCCGCCACCTTCATCGCCCGCATGGCGATGCTGGCCTGGCACAGGCTGCGCGGCAAGCGGACCACCAAGCCCGGCAGCGGCGCCGCCGCCGCCCGCGCGGCAAAATATATCGGCCCGGTGCTGCTGGCGGTGGCGATCATCTTCCCGCTGCTGCCCGGCATGCCCAACGCCTATATCGATCTCGGCGTGCTCATCCTCACTTACGTGATGCTGGGCTGGGGGCTGAACATCGTCGTCGGCCTCGCCGGCCTGCTCGATCTCGGCTATGTCGCCTTCTATGCCGTCGGCGCCTATTCCTTCGCGCTGCTGGCCTCGAATTTCGGGCTCGGCTTCTGGGAATGCCTGCCGCTGGCCGGCATCCTCGCCGCCTTCTGGGGCATGTGCCTGGGCTTTCCGGTGCTGCGCCTGCGCGGCGACTATCTGGCCATCGTCACCCTCGCCTTCGGGGAAATCATCCGGCTGGTCATCACCAACTGGGTCTCCCTCACCGGCGGCCCCAACGGGCTGCTCGGCATGCCAGCACCCAGCCTGTTCGGGCTGAAATTCTCCATGGCCGGCGGCCCGGGCACCTTTGCCGGCTTCTTCGGCATCGACCCGCAACCCTGGCAGAAAACCGCCTATCTCTTCTACGTGATCCTGGCGCTGGCGCTGCTCACCAACTGGGTGACGCTGCGGCTGCGCAAGCAGCCTCTCGGCCGCGCCTGGGAGGCGCTGCGCGAGGATGAGATCGCCTGCCGCTCGCTTGGCATCAATGTCCGCAACACCAAACTCACCGCCTTCGCCATCGGCGCGATGTTTGGCGGCTTCGCCGGCTGCTTCTTCGCCGCCCGGCAGAGCTTCATCAGCCCGGACAGCTTCACCTTCATCGAATCCGCCACCGTGCTCGCCATCGTGGTGCTGGGTGGCGCTGGCAGCCAGCTCGGCGTGGTGCTCGCCGCCTGCGTGATGATCGGCATCCCCGAATTGCTGCAATCCTTGCAGATCTACCGCATGCTGATCTTCGGCCTGGCGCTGGTGACCATCATGGTGGTGCGCCCGCGCGGCTTCATCTCCATCCGCCGCCCCTCGGTCTCGTTGGGCAAAGCGAAAATGATCGGCGCGGAATTGCGCGCCGAAGGCAAGGGCTGAGCCATGACCATTCTCTCCGTCTCCAACCTGACGATGCGTTTTGGCGGCCTCACCGCGGTCAATAACGTGTCCTTCTCGGCCGAGCGCGGCCATATCACCGCCGTCATCGGCCCCAACGGCGCCGGCAAGACCACGCTCTTCAACTGCATCACCGGCTTCTATAAGCCGACCGAAGGCAGCATCGCGATGTCGCCCAGCCTGGGCAAAATCGTGCGGCTGGAGAAGCTGGCCGGCCACCATGTCGCCTCCCGGGGCAAGGTGGCGCGCACCTTCCAGAATATCCGCCTGTTCGGCGGCATGACGGCGCTGGAAAACCTGCTGATCGCGCAGCATAATAAGCTGCAATCGGCAACCGGCTTTGGCGTGCTGGGCGTGCTGGGGCTGGGCGGCTATCGCAAGGCCGAGAAACAGGCGATCGAGCTCGCCAAGCACTGGCTGGAGCAGACCGGGCTGATGGCCCGCGCCGACGATCCCGCCGGCGCCCTGCCCTATGGCGACCAGCGCCGCCTGGAAATCGCCCGCGCGATGTGCACCGAACCGGCCTTGCTGTGCCTGGACGAGCCCGCCGCCGGCCTCAACCCGCGCGAATCCGCCGGGCTCAACCAGCTGCTTCTGAAAATCCGCGATGAAGGCTGCTCGCTGCTGCTCATCGAACATGACATGGGCGTGGTGATGAAGATTTCCGACCATATTATCGTGCTCGACCACGGCAAGAAGATCGCCGATGGCAGCCCGGCCGAGATCCGCAACGACCCCGCCGTCATCGCCGCCTATCTTGGCGAAGGCGACGAGGACGACCCGGACGCCCCGGTGGCGGAGAGCGTGGCATGAGCAATGTTCTCGAACTGCAGGGCGTGAGCAGCTTTTATGGCCCGATCCAGGCGCTGCGCGACGTCTCCATCGAGGTGCCGGAAGGCGAGATCGTCACCCTGATCGGCGCCAACGGGGCCGGCAAATCCACGCTGATGATGACCATCTTCGGCATGCCCAAGGCCAAGACCGGGCGTGTGCTGTATTATGGCGAGGACATCACCAGCCTTCCCGCCTTTCAGATCGCCCGCAAGGGCATCGCCCAGTCGCCGGAAGGGCGGCGGATTTTTCCGCGCATGAGTGTCGAGGAAAATCTGCTGATGGGCGCGCAGGTGATCGATTACGAAGATTACGATGTGAACCTGAAAAAGATGTTCACGCTCTTTCCCCGCCTGGAGGAGCGTTTCGCGCAACGCGCCGGCACACTCTCGGGCGGCGAACAGCAAATGCTGGCCATTGCCCGCGCGCTGATGAGCAAGCCGAAATTGCTGCTGCTGGATGAACCCTCGCTGGGCCTGGCCCCCTTGGTGATCAAGCAGATTTTCGGTGCCATCCGCGACCTCAACCGGGAAACCGGGCTCACCGTTCTGCTGGTCGAGCAGAATGCCAACCAGGCGCTGCGCCTGGCGCACCGCGCCTATGTTCTGGTCAATGGGCAGCTGACCATGCAGGGCACTGGCGCGGAACTGCTCGCCAAGCCCGAGATCAGGGCCGCCTATCTCGAAGGCAGCCATTGATACGGCCCATTTTTTGGGCTCATACTCGTTTTGCACCTTGTCTCAGATCGTCACCATAAACAACAGGAGCAGACTTTGCGTAACATCCTTTTTGGCACCGCCGCGCTGCTGGCGCTCGGCACCGGCCTCGCCCATGCGCAGATCAAGATCGGCATGGCCGGTCCCCTCACCGGCTCCAACGCCGCCTTCGGCGTGCAGATGAAGACCGGCTTCGACCTCGCGATCTCCGACATCAACAAGGCCGGCGGCGTGCTCGGCAAGCAGCTGGTGCCGGTGCCGGTGGACGATGCCTGCGATCCGAAGCAGGCCGTCTCCGCCGCCAACACGCTGGTCTCCGATGGCGTGGTGATGGTGGACGGGCATTTCTGCTCCGCCTCCTCGATCCCGGCCAGCAAGGTCTATGAGGATGCCGGCATCCTGGAGATCTCCCCGGCCTCGACCAACCCGGCCTACACCGATAATGGCAGCCCCTTCACCTTCCGCACCTGCGGCCGTGACGACCAGCAGGGCAAGGTGGCCGCGGAATATATCGCCAAGCACTTCCCCAAGGCGAAGATCGCGGTGCTGGACGATAACTCCACCTACGGCAAGGGCATTGCCGACCAGGTGCGGCTGAACCTGAAGAAGCTGGGCGTGAAGGTGGCCTACAACACCTCCTACACCGCCGGCGACAAGGACTACTCCGCGCTGATCTCGCGCATGAAGGAGCAGGGCATTACCCTGGTCTATATGGGCGGCTATTATTCGGACATGGGCCTGATCATGCGCCAAGGCGTCACCCAGGGCTTCACGCCGCAATATTTCTCGGAAGACGCGGCCGTGACCTCCGCCCTGTGGCAGGTGGCCGGCAGTGCCGCCGAAGGGATGCTGATGACCTTCCCGCCGCCGGCCGAGAAGGACCCGGCCGCTGCCAAGGTCGTCGCCGAGCTGACCGCCGCGAAGGAAGATCCTTCCGGCTATGTGCTGTACTCCTACGCCACCGTGCAGGTCTGGGCGGAAGCCGCCAAGAAGGCCGGCACCACCAACCCGACCAAGGTCGCGAAAGAGCTGAAGGCGGGCGGGCCGTGGAACACCGTGCTCGGGCCGATCAAGTTCGACTCCAAGGGCGACGTCGTCAACGCCGCCTACGCCATCTACAAGTGGCATGACGGCAATTACGCCATGTACGCGCTGAAGCCGTAAGGCGACTGCCCAATAAACGAAAAAGCCCGGCAATTCGCCGGGCTTTTTTTATGCCGGGCAGAAACAGGCCGTCCCGCACGATATCGACCGAATTAACCAGACGTTTTTTAACTAACTCCCGCCCTCCTGCCGATACGGCCCCTCCGCCGCCAATGCCTCCATCGCGCTCAGCATCTCCTCGCGCTCGGCCGTCAGGAAATCCGCCACCGCGGCGCGCAGGCCGGGATGCGCGATATAATGCGCCGAGTAGGTGGGCTTGGGCAGGTAGCCGCGCTGGATCTTGTGCTGCCCCTGCGCCCCCGCCTCCACACGCTTCAGCCCATGGGCGATGGCGTAGTCGATCGCCTGATAATAGCAGAGCTCGAAATGCAGGAAGGGCACATCTTCCAGCGCCCCCCAATTGCGCCCGTAGAGCACGCCGTCGCCGCGCAGATTGAGCGCACCGGCGATCGGCTTGCCGTTTCGTTCCGCCAGCATCAGCACCACGCGCTCGCCTAAACGCTTGCCCAGGAGCGGGAAGAATTCCGGGGTCAGATAGGCCCCGCCCCATTTGCGCTCGACGGTGGAGAGGTAGAATTCATAGAATTTCGCCCAGATCGCGGGCGTCAGCTCGGCCCCGCTCAGCGCCCGGAAGGTGAGGCCCGCTTGCGCGTCGCGCCGCTCGCGGCGAATGGCCTTGCGCTTGCGCGAGGAAAGTGCCGCCAAAAATTCCTCAAAATCCGCGTAGCCGGGATTTTCCCAGTGATATTGCATGCCCAGCCGCTGCAGCCAGCCGGCCCGGCCCAGCCCCTCCCATTCCGCCTCGGTGCAGAAGGTCACGTGCGCTGAGGAGGTTTTGGTGGCGTTGCACGCCGCCTCAAGCGCCGCCGCCATCACCTCCGGCGTCGCCCCCAGCAATCTTGGCCCCGGCACCGGCGAGAAGGGCGCGGAAATCTGCAATTTCGGATAATAGCGCCCGCCCGCGCGCTCAAAGGCATTCGCCCAGCCCTGGTCGAACACATATTCGCCGTAGGAATGGGTTTTCGCGTAGGCCGGGGCGACGGCCTGCAGCCCCCCGGCCGCGTCGCGCAGCGCCAGATGCCGTGGATGCCAGCCGCTGCGCCCGCCGACCGAGCCGCTTTCCTCAAGGCTTGAGAGAAACGCATAGGAGATAAACGGGTTATCCTCCCTGATGCACCCATCCCATGCCTCTTGCCCGATCTCGGCAATCGTCGGAAAAATCTCAAGCTGAAGAGATGTCTCGCCATCCATGCCCTACCATATGCGGTGGCGGCGGCATTTCGCCAGCATGAACAGGAAGCACAGACGCATGGCAGATGGACAGACCCCGCCCCGCACCCCGGTGAAGCTCGCCGATTACCGCCCCCCCGCCTTCCTGGTGGAGCATGTGGCGCTGGATTTCGAGCTGGAGCCGGAGGCGACCATCGTGCATGCGCGCCTGAAACTGCGGCGCAACACCCCCGGCCCGCTGAAGCTGGATGGGCGCAAGCTGGAACTGCTCTCCATCGCGCTGAATGGCGAGGCGCTGGGCGATAACCGCTATACGCTGGACGCGCAGAGCCTGACCCTGCCCGAGATGCCCGACGAGGCGGTGCTGGAGACCAGTGTGCGTATCGATCCCGCCGCCAATACCGAGCTCTCCGGCCTCTATATGTCCGGCTCCGGCTTTTTCACCCAGTGCGAGGCGGAGGGCTTCCGCAAGATCACCTTCTTCCCGGACCGGCCGGACGTGATGGCGCGCTACCATGTACGCATGCGCGCCGATGCGGATAAATTCCCCATCCTGCTCTCCAACGGCAACAAGCTGGCGAGCGGCGTGGAGAACGGCAAGGCCTATGCGGAGTGGGAAGACCCGCACCCGAAACCCTCCTATCTCTTCGCCCTGGTGGCGGCGGATCTGGTGGCGGTGAAGGATGAGTTCACCACCGCCTCCGGCCGCAAGGTGGAGCTTGGCGTGTGGGTGGAGCGCGGCGACGAGACGCGCTGCGACCACGCCATGGGCGCGCTGAAACGCTCGATGAAATGGGACGAGGAGGTTTTCGGCCTCGAATATGATCTCGATATTTTCAACATCGCCGCGGTCTCGGATTTCAATGCCGGGGCGATGGAGAATAAGGGCCTCAACATCTTCAACACCGCCTATGTGCTGGCCGATTCCAAAACCGCCACCGATGCGGATTTCCAGAATGTCGAACGCGTCATCGCGCATGAATATTTCCATAACTGGACCGGCGATCGCGTCACCTGCCGGGACTGGTTCCAGCTCTCGCTGAAAGAGGGCCTCACCGTCTTCCGCGACCAGCAATATATGTCGGACCAGTTCTCCGCGGCGGTGAAACGCATCGCCGATGTCCGGCTGCTGCGCGCCACCCAGTTCCGCGACGATGCCGGCCCGCTGGCGCATCCGGTGCGCCCGGCCAGTTACCTGGAAATCAACAATTTTTACACCACCACCATCTATGAAAAGGGGGCGGAGCTGGTGCGGATGTATCGCACCATCATCGGGCCGGAGGCGTTCCGGCGCGGCATGGATGAATATATCGCCAAGAACGACAATTCCGCCGCGACGGTGGAGGATTTCTGGGCGGCGATGCAGTCCGCGACCGAGATCGACCTCAAGCAGCTGATGCTCTGGTACGGCCAGGCCGGCACGCCGGAGGTGAGTTTCGACGAGGCCTGGGACGAGGCCACCAAAACCTTCTCCCTCACCCTGCGCCAGCACACCGCCCCCACGCCCGGCCAGCCGGAGAAGCAGGCGCTGCTGATCCCGGTCGCCATGGCGCTGCTGGATGAAAATGGCGCCGAGCTGCACGCCGAAACCCTGCTGCTGCGCGAGGAATCGCAGCGCTTCGATTTCGAACTGAAACAGGCGCCGAAGGCCGTCTCTTTGTTCCGGCATTTCTCCGCCCCGGTGAAGCTGAAGGGGCAGAGCCGGGAGCGTCTGGCCTTCCTGGCGGCGCATGATGGGGATCTGTTCAATCGCTGGGATGCATTGCAGCGCTACGCCAGCGCGGTGCTGCTGGAGGGTGTGGCCGCGCATCAACAGGGCAAGGATTTCATCCTGGATGCCGGGCTGAAAGACGCCATCGCCGCGATTCTGGCCGATGCCAAACGCGACCCCGCCTTCGCCGCCGAGGCGCTGGTGCTGCCGATGGAGAGCCTGCTGGCCGACGATATGGAGGTGGTGGACCCGGATGCCATCCATGCCGTGCGCCAGGCCGCCCGCAAGGCGCTCGGCAGCGCGCTGAAGGCGGAATTCCAGGCCACCTATGACGGATTTGCCACTGCCGCGCCGGAGGATGTCTCCGGCCCGGCCATGGCGGCGCGGGCGCTGCGCAATGCGGCGCTGGGCTATCTCACCGCCGCCGGCGAGAGCGGCCCGGCCGCCACCCAGTTCGCGCAGGCCGGCAACATGACCGAGCGCCTGGCCGCCCTCGCCTGCCTGGTGGACACGCAAGGCGCGGCCCGTGACCAAGCGCTGGAGGCCTTCTTCGCGGAATGGCACTCCACCCCGCTGGTGCTGGATAAATGGTTCGCCGTGCAGGCCCGCAGCAACGCGCCGGACACGCTGGCCCGGGTGCAGAAGCTGGCGGAACATAAGGCGATGGATCTGCGCAACCCCAACCGGGTGCGCGCCCTCATCGGCGCCTTCACCGGCAACCCGGCGGTGTTTCATGACGCATCAGGTGCTGGCTATAAGCTGCTGGCGGATTTCGTGTTGCGGCTGGACGAGACCAACCCGCAGATCGCCGCCCGGCTGGTCACCGCCCTTGGCCATTGGCGGCGTTTCGATGCCGCCCGCCAGGGGCTGATGCAGGCCGAGCTTGAACGCATCCTGGCGCGTGAACATCTCAGCCCCAACACATATGAGCTGGCCTCGAAGGCGCTGGCGTAAGGAGTGACGCAATGATCGAGCTTTATTACTGGACCACGCCGAACGGCCATAAGGTCAGCATTTTCCTCGAAGAGGCCGGGCTGGACTACAAGATTGTCCCAGTGAACATCTCCAAGGGCGAGCAGTTCAACCCGGATTTCCTGGCCTTCGCGCCGAATAACCGCATCCCCGCGATCCGCGACATGGCCCCCGCCGATGGCGGCGCGCCGCTCGGCATTTTCGAGAGCGGCGCGATCCTGGAATATCTGGCCGACAAAACCGGCCAGTTCCTCCCCAAAGCCCCGCGCGCGCGTTTCGCGGTGCTGCAATGGCTGTACTGGCAGATGGGCGGGCTGGGGCCGATGGCCGGGCAGAACCACCATTTCGTGCAATACGCCCCCGAGCGCATCCCCTACGCGATGGAGCGCTATGTGAAGGAGACCAACCGTCTCTACGGCGTGCTCAACAAGCAGCTGGACGGGCGGGACTATATCGCCGGGGACTACTCCATCGCCGATATGGCGAGCTATCCCTGGATCGTCCCCTATGAGCGCCAGCAGCAGAAACTGGAGGATTTCCCGCATCTGCAAGCCTGGTTCGCGCGCATGAGCGCGCGCCCGGCGGTGCAGCGCGCTTATGCGAAGGCGAAGGAGATCAACAGCGCGCCCACCGTGACCCAGGACGCCAACAAGATCCTGTTCGGCCAGACGGCGCGATGAGCCGCAGCCTCTACGACCTCACCGCCGCCGACGGCACCCGCTTCTCCCCCTATTGCTGGCGGGTGAAGCTGGCGCTGGCGCACAAGAACCTCGATTACGAGACCATCCCCTGGCATTTCACCGAAAAGGAGGCGCTTGCCGCCTCCGGCCAGGGCAAGGTGCCGGTGCTGCTGGATGGCGCCAACATCGTCTCCGACAGCCAGATCATCGCCGATTATCTGGAGCGCACCTACCCGAACGAGGCCTCCTTGTTCGGCGAGCCGCCGGCCCGGGCGCTGAGCATGTTCGTCAAGCAATGGGCGGAGACTTCGCTGCATCCGGCGCTGGCGCAATTGCTGGTGGCGGATATCCACCGCCGGCTGCACCCGAAGGACCAGGAATATTTCCGCCTGACCCGCGAGGCGATGCTGGGGCGCCGGCTGGAGGAGTTCGACGCCACCCGGCATCTGGCGCTGGAGCGGCTGGATCTGGTGCTGCGACCATTGCGCAAACTGCTGACGGACCAGCCCTTCCTCGCCGGCGAGGCGCCGAACTGGGCGGACCATATCGTCTTCGGCGCGTTGCAATGGGGAAGGCTGATGTCCTCCACCCCGCTATTTCAGCCGGGCGACGCGCTCCTGGGCTGGATGCAGCGTGTGCTGGGGACATATGGGCTTGAAGGCCGAGCGGCGGCTCCTTGAAAGTCTGGCGTGGTGGCAGCAATGTTGCCACCGCCCCAGACGTTTTCGCCGCTTTTTTGTAAAAAAGCGGCACCAAAAAACTTTTGTTTTATAAAATCCTCAGCTTTTCCAGAAGGTCATCAGCAAACCGCCGGCCAGGATCAGCGCCCCGCCCGCCAGCACCGGCAGGCCGGGGCGCACGCCGAAAGCGAACAGATTGATCAGCTGCGCCACCACGAAGAACAGCGCCACATAAACGCCAAGGAGCCGCCCGAAATCCCAGGGCGGCAAATTCACCGTCACCCCATAGATGAACAGCACCAACGCCGCCGCGCCGAAAAACCCCAGCCGGACGGGCAGCGCATGGGCGTGCAAGGCCGTCCGCGCCAAGGCATCTCCGCCAGCTTCCAGGCAGGCGGCGAGCAACAGCAGCGCCAGGGCGGCGGCATGATTCACAGGCTTTTCCGGTACTGGATGAAATCCGCCCGCTCGGCGAGTTTTTCATAGAGCGCCTGAGCGGTTTTATTGCCCTCCTGCGTCACCCAATAAACCCGGCCGACACCTCGCGCGCGCGCCAGCTCATACACCGCCTCGATCAAGCCCCGCCCCACACCCTGGCCGCGCGCTTCCGGGGCGGTGAACAGGTCTTCCAGATAGCAGACATCGCTGACCGACCAGGTGCCGCGATGAAACACGCAATGCACCAAACCCAGCAAAGCGCCCTCGCGCTCCGCCACCAGAGCCACCATCGGCTCCGCCGGATCGAGCAGGCGCTGAAAGACGATCTCGGTAACCTCGTCCGGCAGATCTTCTTGATAAAACCGCAGATAGCCTTGCCAGAGCGCCTCCCAGCCGGCGCGGTCCCCGGCTAAGAGGGGGCGGATGATCAGGCTCATGCCGCCAGCCCGGCGATCACCGCCTCGAATTGCAGGAAGAACCGTTCCACGGTGAAGCCACGCACCGCCTGCGCCGCCGCCTGCCCCAGCTGCGCGCGCAAGCCGGGATTGCCCGCCAGCAGCGCCAGATTCGCGGCCAACAGCTCAACATGCCCGACCGGCGCCATCAGCGCGTTCTGCCCATGGGTGAACACGCCGCGATGCACCGGCAGGTCCGAGAGCAGCAACGGCTTGGCGAACTGCGCCGCCTCATAAGCGGACAGGCCCTGGGTTTCGCTGGACGAAACCAAGGCGCTGATATCGGCGGACTCGATCCAGGCCAGAGCGGTCTCCGGTGGTACCTCGCCGGTGAGGATGAAGCGTGCAGGCTCGGCATCGGCCAGGCGCCGCGCGGCCTCATCCAGCTCATAAACCCGCCCGCACAGCACGCATTCCATATCCAGCCCGGAGGCGGCCACGGCGCGGATCAGATCACCGCCGCGCTTGCGCGGCTCCACGCTGCCCACCTGCACCAGCCGCAAGGGCCTGGCTTTCGGCCTCACCGCCGGCAGGCTCTCTGGCAACGGCGGCAGCCCGTTGGGGATGATGTGGAATTTCTGCGGCGGCAGCGCATAGGTGAAGGAGCGATAGACCTCCGCCTGGTAGGCAGTCTGGTACACCACCGCCGCCGCGATGCCGAATGCCTGCCCCAGCGCCGGATTTTTGAGCAGGATGCGCAGCCCAACCTCCGCCTCGTGCAAAAACCAGATGGTCGGCACCCGGCCCGCAATGTCGATCACCGCCTGGGTGGTGCCGATGCCGTTGGCGATGGCGATGTCGAACGCGCTCAACGCCGCCCCGCTGGCGATGCCGATGCCAAGCGCCTCATAGGCGGTCTTGATCGGCCCGTCGGCCGGGTTGGCGGGCAGTACCGTCAGGCTGTGGCCGCGCGCCTGCAGATGCGCCGCCAGCCGCAGCAGCACCGTGCTGGCCCCCGTGATGGTGAATTCATGGTTGACCAGCAGGATGCGCATGCGGCCCTCAGGCGAGGCGGGAGAGGGCCGCCGAGAGGCGCGTTACCTCATTGCCGAAGCTCTGCTCGCGCTCGCGATGCTCTTCGAGGATCGCTTCCGGGGCGCGGGCGGTGAAATCGGCATTGCCGAGCTTCGCCTGCACCTTCTTCAGCTCCGCTTCGGCCTTGGAAAGGGCAGCGGCCAGGCGCTTCTTCTCGGCTTCGAGATCGATCAGCCCTTCCAACGGCAGGATGATCGTCGCCTCGCCCAGTACCGCCTGCGCGGCGTTCCTGGGCACCGGCCCGTTCAGCGGGCCGATTTCGGAGGCGCGCGCCAGGCGCGAAATCGCCTCGAAATTCTGCGCGGCGCGGTCCAGCGTCTGCGCGCTCGCATCCTGCAGCAGCACCGGGGATTTCAGCGAGGGCGGCACGTTCATCTCGGAACGGATGGAGCGGATTTCGGAGATCAGCGCGATCAGCCAGTTGGTGGCCTCCAGCGCGCCGGCCTCGTCCTGCACCGCCACAATCTGCGGCCAGGACGCGCCGATCAGCGAGAAGGCTTCGCCATAACCGAAATGGTCCCATAGCTCTTCGGTCACATAGGGAATCAGCGGGTGCATCAGCCGCAGCAGCACGCCCAGCACGTAGGCCGCCGTGTCGCGGATTTCCGCCGCATCCTCGCTGGCGAAGCCGGGCTTGGCCAGCTCGATGAACCAGTCGCACACATCGCCCCAGGCGAAGCGATAGCAGGCGCCGGCATAATCGTTGGGGCGATAGGCATCGAGCCCAGCGGTAGCGGCGATGATCGCCTCATTGGCGCGCGCCAGCACCCAGCGGCAGAGCGGCAGCTTGGCCGCGCCCGGCTTGAAGTCCGGGTTCGGCTTCACCCCGTTCATCTCCAGGAAGCGCGCCGCGTTCCAGATCTTGGTGATAAAACCGCGATTGGTCTCGACGATCTTCTCACCCAATTTCACATCGCGCCCCTGCCCCGCCGCGGCGGCCACGGAATAGCGCAGCGCATCGGCGCCGAACTGGTCGATCAGGGTCAGCGGGTCCAGGACATTGCCCTTGGATTTGGACATTTTCTGCCCCTTCTCGTCACGCACCAACCCGTGAATATAGATGGTGCGGAACGGCACATCGCCCATGAAATGCAGCCCCATCATCATCATCCTGGCGACCCAGAAGAAGATGATGTCAAAGCCGGTCACCAGCGTGTCCGTGGGGTAGTATTTGGCCAGTTCCGGCGTCTGCTCCGGCCAGCCGAGCGTGGAGAAGGGCCAGAGCGCGGAGGAGAACCAGGTATCCAGCACATCCTCATCCTGGGTCAGCGCCACGCCGTCCCCGGCCTGGGCCTGGGCCTCTTCCGCAGTGCGCGCCACATAAACCTTCCCGGCCTCGTCATACCAGGCCGGGATGCGGTGGCCCCACCAGAGCTGGCGGGAGATGCACCAGGGCTGGATGTCGCGCATCCAGGCGAAGAAAGTGTTCTCCCACTGCTTGGGCACGAACTGGGTGCGGCCCTCTTCCACCGCCTTGATCGCCGGCTGCGCCAGCACATGGGCGTTGCAATACCATTGGGTGGTGAGGAAGGGCTCGATCACGGTGCCGGAGCGGTCGCCATAGGGTACCATATGCGGGTGCGGCTTCACCTCCACCAGCAGCTCCTGCGCTTCCAGCTCGGCGACGATGAGCTTGCGCGCCGCGAACCGGTCCAGCCCTTCCAGAGAGCGGACAAATTCCGGCATCTCGCCCAGCTCGGCCAGCGTGATGCGGCCCTGCTTGTCGAGCATCGAGGGCATCTCCAGCCCGTGCCGCTTGCCCACCTCGAAATCGTTGAAATCATGCGCCGGGGTGATCTTCACCGCGCCGGTGCCTTTTTCCGGGTCCGCATACTCATCCGCCACCACCGGGATCTTCCGCCCGGTCAGCGGCAAGGTGACGATCTTGCCGATCAGATGCTTGTATTTTTCGTTCTCGGGATGCACCGCCACGGCGGTATCGGCCAGCATCGTCTCCGGCCGGGTGGTGGCGACGATGATCTCCTCGCCCCCCTCAACCGGATAGCGAATATACCACATATGGCCCTTCACATCCCGGCTCTCGACCTCAAGGTCAGAGATCGCGGTCTGCAAGGCGGTATCCCAGTTCACCAGGCGCTTATCCTGGTAGATCAGCCCGTCCTCGAACAGCCGCACGAACACTTCGCGCACCGCGACGGAGAGCCCCTCATCCATGGTGAAACGCTCGCGCGCCCAGTCCGGCGAGGCGCCAAGGCGGCGCAGCTGCCGGGTGATGTTGCCGCCGGATTCCGCCTTCCACTGCCAGACCCGGGAGAGGAAGGTCTCACGGCCGAGCGCCTTGCGGGAGACGCCTTCCTTATCCAGCAGCCGCTCCACCACCATTTGCGTGGCAATGCCGGCATGGTCGGTGCCGGGCTGCCAGAGCACGTCGCGCCCCTGCATGCGCCGGTAGCGGACCAGAATATCCTGCAGCGTCATCGTCAGCGCGTGGCCCACATGCAGGCTGCCGGTGACGTTCGGCGGCGGGATCATGATCGTGTAGGGCGCGGCGTTGCTGGCCGGCTGCGCGGCGAAGGCGCCGGAGGCTTCCCAACCGGCATAAAGCCGCGCCTCGGAGGAGGCCGGCTCAAAACTCTTATCCAATGTCGTCACGTCAAAACCTCAACGCCCGGGCCCGGGCGAGCTTACTGGGAAAACAAAAACCGGCGGGGCGCGCCGGGGCGGGCTGAAAGGGCTCCAGCGTCAGGCTGAAGCCCCTTATTGAACTGAACTTCCGCGTAGGGATGCTGCTAGCGCTGCGCCTGTTCGATCACACGATTGATCTCGGCGCGGACCATGCGCTCCACCAGGCTGGGCAGATGCGTATCCAGCCAGGCCTTCAGCACCGGCTTCATCTCCTCGCGGACGATATCCTCGATGGTGACACCGGCGCGGCCGACGCCGGCGGCGCGCTCGGCGCTGACACTGCGCACCAGCGCGCCGATCGAGTTGCTGATATCGGACACGGCCTGATCGCCGACCAGCCCTTCCGGGCCCTGAAACTGCTCGTCCATGGTCTCATCCTTCTGGCTGGGCTGGGGGTCAAAGTAAGAGGGCTGGGCCTGCATCGGAAACAGCGTCTCGGGTGCGGGCTGGGCCGAGAAAATCGAGGGCGGTTGAGGGGATTGATAAATCGGTTCCTGCGGCGGCTGATAGGCCGACTGCGCGGGCGCGGATTCATAGAACGGCGCCGCCGATTGTTGAAAATCAGCCGGCGCCGCCGGTTCTTGAGAATAAGCCGGCTCCGCCGGCGGGGCCTGCTCGTCAGCGGGCGGAAACGGCGATTGCTGCCAGACCGGGGTCGGCACCGGCTCGGGCTCGACATGCAGGGTGATCGGCGCTGGCTCCAGGGCCGGCGGCGGCTCGAAGCTCGGGGCCTGGGCGAAATGCCCCGGCTGCGGCAAAGGCGGCTCTTCCGGGGCAATGACCGGATCCTGCATGCGCGGCGGTTCGGTGGCGGAGGCGGGCAGTTCGGGCGAGAGCACGCGCATGCTGGCGCGCAGCACCAGCTCGTCAGACGCCGCCTGGCGCTTCGCGCCGCCTTCTTCTTCGGACAAAATCCGCCGGATCGAGGCGAGGATCTCCTCCATCGAGGGTTCCGCCGCGCTGGCCGGGCCGGGGCGGTTGGAAATGCCGTCGCCGTCGCTCATCCTGCCTCCTTCTAGAGCAACATCCGATCAAACCGACTCGTTTGATGGGATAAATTTGCTCGCTCATACCAAAACCAGAGCCTCGAGCGAAAACCGTCAGACTCTAAATCATAAGCGAGAGGGCGATTCAGACACTAGATTTACCCACAAGGCGGGTAGATCTAACGTCATCGCACTCTAGGGCGCGTTCTGCGCCGAATCAGATACCGGTACCACCGGCGGGACAGGCGGGGCGTTCAACAGCTCGCCATCTGGCGCGATGCCCGCCCGCCGATCCGCCGCCGCACCCGTTCCGAATCCGGCATACTTAACTGCGTCGTAATATTTCTGATCATCATACGCATGTACAGGCAAATTCAAGTCCCGCGCGGTCAATCGGCCGATCGCGGCGGCGATCGCGTAGGAATAATTCACCATCTGCGCGATATTCTGCACCTGCTGCACCTGGGAGGTGAGCACCGACTGCTGGGCATTGAGCACATCCAGCGTGGTGCGGGTGCCAACCAACTCCTCGCGCTCGGTCCCGTCCAGGGCGATCGCGTCGGCCTTGATCTGGGCGTTGCTGGCCAGCACCGCGGCGCGCGATGAGACCATGCCTTCCCAGCTCTGAGTCGCCTGCGAATAGGCCTTGCGCTGCGCCACCAGCACGGCGGCGAAGGCCTGCTGCTCCTTGGCCTTGGCCTGGCGGATGGCGGCATATTCCGAGCCGCCCTGATAGAGCGGCACCGTCAGCTGGCCGATGAAGGAGGCGCCGCTGGTATAGGTGTTCTGGCCGGAACTGCCGGATTGCTTATAGGCCGAGGCCTGCAGCGAAAGTTGCGGCATCAGCGCCGAGAAGGCGACATCCACCGCATCCTTCTGGGAGGCATCGTTGAATTCCGCGGCGACGACATCCGGGTTGTTGGCCACCGCCACCTTGCCCGCCTCGGCCTTGTCGCTGACCGGCAACACCAGAGGCTGCGGCGGCGCCAGCGCATCGGCCGGATACTCGCCCACCAGCTGCCTGAAATTCTCCCGGGCGATGCGCAGATTGCCCTGCGCCACCTGCACCTGCTCCTGGGCCTGCGCCAGCGAGGCCTGGGCCTGCGCCACCGAAGTCATGGTGATCTCGCCGAGATTGAACTGGGTCTGGGTATCGTGCAGCTGCTTGGTCAGCACATCCTGGTTGCTCTGCTGCAAGGCGAGCAGCTTCTGGTCGGCCACCACCGCGACATAATCCTGCACGACATTCTGGAAGATCGTCTGCTCCTGGGAGAGCAGCTGCGCGCGCGCCGCCGCGACATCGTTCTTCGCCTGGCGGGTCTGGCTGACCGTCTTGCCGCCCTTATAGATCGGTTGCGTCACCGTGACCTGGCCGATCTTCTCCGTCCCGTTTTCCGGCACCTTGCTGGAGTTGGTCACGTATTGTTGGGTAAGCGGATCGAAGGAGGTGGTGTTGTATTTCTCGGAGCCGGTGACACGACCAAACTGCCCCTGCAACTCCACCGTCGGCTTCCAGCCGGCCAGAGCGGTTGGCACCTCTTCATCGGCCTGGCGCAGCGCCGCGCGCTGCTCCTGCAGGGTGGGGTTATTATAATAGGCCGCGACCAGCGCATCGGTGAGATTGGCGGGCGGGGCGGCGAAGGCGGCGGCGGGCAGCATCGCCAGCGCCACGCCGGACAGCCAGGACAGGCGCGGCAAGGCTCTGCCCTCCCGGTTCAAAACACGAAGGCGGGGGTTGGCGCGAATTGCGGCAGCAGCCGGGCCGCGCAATCGAACACCGGCAGGCTGGTATAGCCGCCCGGCACCGCTTCGGCGATCACCGCGCGCCCAATCGCGCCGGGGGCGGCGTCATCCGCCAGAATCGTCACCACCCGCCCCTGCGGGGTGAGCTGCGCGGCGAGAATGGCGGGGATTTCCATGACCGCGCCTTCGATGACGATGACATCATAAGGGCCGGCGGCCGGCCAGCCGGCGGCAAGCGGGCCATTCACCGCCTGCACCAGCGGCGCGTGCGCGGCGAGAGCGCCATTGTTCAGGCGCGGCTCTTCCTCCAGCGCCACCACATCGGCCCCGGCGAGGCTCAGCAGCGCCGCCAGATAGCCGCTGCCGGCGCCGATCACCAGAATATGCAGCTTCTGCTGGGTGGCAAAAGACGGGGCCAGGGCCATCTGCGCCAGCCGCGCCGTGACCATCGGCTTGAGCATATACCGCCCCTCGCCCAGCTTCAGGTCGGCATCCGAATAGGCCTGGGCGGCCACCGGAGCGAAGGCTTCGCGCGGCAGCACGCGCATGGTGCCGATCACCCGCGGATCATGCACATGGTTGGGGCGGACCTGCGAATCCACCATATTGCCGCGCGCCGTCGCAAATTCATCGGTATGAGCCATGGTACCTTTCCGCTTCGCAAGTGCGAACCTTATAGCGGCGGGGCGGTGGCAAACTCAACTGCGGCGGTTCCACCCAGCCGCCCGCGCAGATTTTTGGCAAAGCCGTGAAACCCGGCTTGACCGACGCCCCCCGCCCGAGGATATAGGGCCCACACCAAGCCGGTCCGGTGGCAGAGTGGTGATGCAGCGGACTGCAAATCCGCGAATGTGGGTTCGATTCCCGCCCGGACCTCCATTTTCGGTGCCCCCAACATCGTCACGCCGCCACAAACCGGGCGGGATGCGCCCCGAGCCAACGCGGCTTGTTCTATACAATCCCCGACGACGCTCTAAGATGAGCCATGCTCGATGCCCCGCGACTCTGGATTTCTCCGTTCTGTCTGGGCCTGCTCGCCACGCTTTGCGGCTGCGAGGCGGCGCCCGCGCCGCCGGCGCCAGTCTTGTCCTCCCCTGTCGCGGAGCATTTTTCGCTGCAAACGCCGATCGATCAGATCGCGGCGGATCCGCGCGGCAAGGCGGTGCTGGAGCGCGATCTGCCGGGGATGATGGCCAGCCCGCATTATCAGATGTTCAACAGCATGAGCCTGTCGGATCTGGCGCCGCTCTCCGGCGGTCGGCTGACCCCGGAGAAGCTGAAAAAGGTCCAGGACGATCTGCTGGCCCTGCCCCCCAAGGCTGTGCCCCCATCGCCATGACTTTCCGCAAACCGCCGGTATTTCAACGATAAAATTTGACTTACGCGGCCCGGACGAGACAATTTGAGGGGCTTAGACTGCGGATTCGTCATGCCCGAGACTTTTAGTGTTTTTCGCCCTCCTTTGGCTGCTGGTTTGATCGCGCTCGCCCTCGCGACGGCCGGCCCGGCGCGGGCGCAACCCCTGACCGCCATCGCCCCGGCGCCACAGCAGGCGGGGCAGGATGCTCAGTCCCCTGCCCCGCCCGCCGACCCAGCGGCGCAGGCCCTCCATCTCGCCGACGAGATGAAGCTGGCACTCGGCGCGCAGGATGTGGCGGTGCCCCAGGAGGAGCGTGACCGCGCCATCGCCCTCGCCCGCAAGGCGCTGCAGACCCGCAATGTGCCGATCGATCATCCGCAGCTGGTGATGGTGGTGGACCGCGCGGTGAGGGTGCAGCGCCTGCTGGTGGTGTTCGCCCAGCCCGGCGCCGCGTGGGAGGTGCTGGGGGCGGTGAAGGTGAGCACCGGCCGGCCCGGCCAGGCCGAGCATTTCAAGACCCCGGTGGGGGTGATGATCAATGATGGCAGCATCCCCGGCTATCGCGCCCAGGGCACGGTGAACCAGAACGGCATTCGCGGCATCGGCGCCAAGGGCTTGCGGGTTTACGATTTCGGCTGGTCCACCACCGCCGATTGGCGCCACCCCGGCCAGGTGGCGGTGGTGCGGCTGGAAATGCACGCGACCGATCCGGTCTATCTGGAGCCCAAGCTGGGCACGCCGGATTCCGAGGCCTGCATCCATATCCCGACCAAGTTCAACATTTTCATCGACCATCACGGCCTGCTCGACGCGGATCTGGCGCCGAAGGCGGCGAGCGATCCGGAAATCGCCTGGCTGTTTGGGCCAGACCATGTGCAATCACCGCTGGCCGGGGACAAGCTGGTGGTGGTCGACAGCTCCGAGCCCGACGCGCCGCTATCCGACCCGCAAGAGGCGCAGCAGATCGAGCAGAACTGGGCGAATTATATGAAGAGCACCAATCATAGCTGAGCCAAGGCGGGGGCGAATCTCGGGCTTCGCCCCGGCGCCCGAAGGCCAGAAATCATGACGGGCTCCTCATCCAAAGGTCAGGATTGCCTCCGCGCGGTTTGCTAGAGAGGGGCATGAAAAATCATAATCCGCGCCAGGACCCCGCCAAGACGAAAATCACGCCACGCCAGCAGCCCGAGCCGCCGGCGCCAGACGTGAACGCCAAGCCGCCGCGCCAGCGGGTCACCCAGCCGGCGGAGATCGAGACCGAGGATCCGGCGGAAAACCCCGCCAGCTTCGCGGGGTTCTGAGCCATTCGCCGGATCCGGACCGACATTCCGGCGCGGCTCGACCGGCTGCGCTGGAGCCGTTTTCACGCGCTGGTGCTGGCCGGGCTCGGGGCAAGCTGGATGCTGGACGGGCTGGAAGTCACCATCATCGGCGCGCTCGGCGCGGTGCTGACCAGCCCGCACACGCTGCATCTCAGCCCGCAGGCGGTGGGGGCGATCGGCTCCTGCTATCTCGCCGGCGCCGTGGCCGGCGCGCTGCTGTTCGGGGCGGCGACGGACCGGTTCGGCCGGCGGCGCATTTTCTTCCTCACGCTGGGTTGCTATCTGGCCGGGGTGGCGCTGAGCGCCTTTGCCTGGAACGGCACCGCGCTGGGAGCCTTCCGGCTGCTGACGGGGCTGGGCATCGGCGGTGAATATGCCGCGGTGAATTCGGCGGTGGATGAGCTGATCCCGGCACGGCTGCGCGGGCGCGTCGCGCTTGGGCTCAACGGCACCTACTGGCTGGGGGCGGTGATCGGCGCCGGGATGAGCCTGGTCCTGCTCAACCCGCATTGGTTGCCGGAGGATCTCGGCTGGCGGCTGGGGTTTGGCATCGGCGCGGTGATCGGGCTGGGGGTGCTGGCGCTGCGGCGGATCATCCCTGAGAGCCCGCGCTGGCTGGTCACCCATGGGCGCCAGCAGGAGGCCGAGGCGCTGATGCGCGAGATCGAGGCCCGGACGGACAGCCCGGCGCCGGAGGATCTGCCGGAACTGACATTGCAGCCGCGCCAGAGCTTCGGGCTGGGGGTCATTCTGCCGGTGCTGCTGCGCACCTACCGCGCCCGCACCATTCTGGTGCTGGCGCTGATGGCGGCTCAGGCATTTTTGTATAACGCGCTGTTCTTCACCTACGCGCTGATGCTCACGCGCTTCTACCACGTGCCGCAGGGGCGCGCCGGCTTGTATCTTTTGCCGCTGGCGGCGGGGAATTTTCTCGGGCCGTTATGGCTGGGCTGGCTGTTCGATACGCTGGGGCGGCGGATCATGCTGGCCGGCACCTATATCCTCTCCGGCGCGCTGCTCGCCGCCACCGGCTATGGGTTTCTGCAAGGATGGTTCGACGCGACGACGCAGACCCTGGCCTGGGCGGCGATCTTCTTCATCGCCTCCTCCGCCGCCAGCGCCGCCTACCTCACCGCGAGCGAGCTGTTTCCGCTGGAAATCCGGGCCCTGGCGATCGCGCTGTTCTACGCTTTCGGCACCGCGCTGGGCGGTGTGCTGGCGCCTTTGGTCTTTGGCCGGCTGATCGGCGCCGGCTCGCCGCTAGCGATTTGCGGGGGCTATCTCTTCGCCGGGGCGCTGATGGCCGGGGCGGGCGTGCTGGCGGCATTCCTGGCGGTTCCCGCCGAGGGGCAATCTCTGGAAGCGCTCTCAACACCGCTTTCCGCCGCGCATGCCGACTGAGTTTCTTTGGCGAGGGGCTGGCAAACCCTGCGTTCAGGCTTCGGCACCCATCAGGCGGCATTGGGTCTCGAAGGAAAACAGCGCCTCCAGCGTCATCCCCGGCCGGGTCTCCGCGTTCGGCACCGCCCAATCGCGCCCGACGCCGAAGCGGCGCAAGCTGCGCCGGGCCGGGCCGAAGCGCGCCGCCAGCCTGGCGAGGCTGGCGGCTGAAAGCCCGGGCGCCTGCCCGCCCAGAGCGGCGGCGAGATCCTCGATCTGCGCCAGCTGCGCGGGGGTGAGCGGCAAGGCCAGCCGGGCCGCGTAGAAATCGCGCAGCGCGTCGCCCGGCGCGCGCGCCATGTTCAGCCGCTTGTCGTCGAACTCATCCAGCCTCAGCCCGGTGACATGCCGGAAATCCGCGAGGCTGGAGCCGCCGATCAGCGCCTGATAGTCGCGCAGCACCACCCGCCCGGGAAAGCCGCGCCGCAGCCTGGCGGCGAGGCGGGCATAATCGAACTGAAACCGCCATTCCCGCAGATCAAAATGTCCGGCGGCGAGGATCTGCGCGATCACCAGCCTTGCCTCCTCGGCGATGCCGGCCTGGGTGAGTTCGAGATAGAGCGAGCGCAGATAGGCGCAGGGTTCGCGCAGATAGACCAGCAGCGCGATCTCATGCCCGGCGAGTGCGGGGTGGCGCGTGAGCGGCGCGAACGCCTCAGGCCGGTCCAGAAAGGTTTCAAAATCCTCCGCCGAGATGATGGCATGGCCGCCATGCGCTTCGATCTCGCGCGCCGCCTCGTCGATGGTCCCCCAGGCGCTGTGATAGCGCCTGTCGCGCATCAGCTGCCAGGCGAGATTATGCTGCCCGGCGGCACTCACCGGCCGGCCGGCGCGCACGAACAGCACGCCCTGCGCCAGCAGCGCCTGCTGCTGCGCCGCCAGCGCCTCCTGCAAGGCGGTGGTGCCGGTTTTGTGCAGCCCGGCATGGAGCAGCAGAATCGGCCGGCGCGCGGCGGCGAAAAGCGGGGCCGCACGGCGCGATCCGAACATCAGCGCCGCCTTACAGATCCGCCGCCACGCGGGCGATCACGTCATCCCACTGGAAGGGCACGCTTTGCCGGTAGAGCCGCATATTCGGATACCAGGGCGTGTCCTCGCGGTGCAGCAGCCAGCGCCAGTCCGGCGCGTAGGGCAGCACGATGGAGGTCGGCACATTGCTGGCGCCGGCGATATGCGCGACCGAGGTGTCGATCGTCACCAGCCGGTCGACATGCTGCAGGATCGCCATCGTATCGAGAAAATCCTCGATCTCGGGGCCGAGATTGACCAAAGGCGCGCGGCCGAAATAGCCGCCGGCCTGGGCAATCTGGTCGCCCTTCTGCACGGTGAGAATCACCACATCGTCGCGCGCGAAAAGCGGCGCGAACTGGGACAGCTTCAGGCTGCGCTTCTTGTCGTTCTTATGGGTCGGCCGCCCGGCCCAGACCAAGGCGATGCGTTTCTTGCCCCGCGGGGCCAGCCGGTCCAGCCGCGCGCACCATTCCTCCACCAGCGCCGGCTTGGCCGCCAGATAGCCCGAGGGCGGAATATTCTCCGTGGTGGTGCCGGCCAGGCGCGGCAGGCCGGAGAGCGGGATAAAGGCGTCGTAATCCCCGGCATCGTCCCAGCGCGTCACCACCTTGCCGATATGCGGCAGCTGGCTGAGCAGAGGCAGCAGTTCGCCGGAGCAGGCGATGATCGGCTGCGGCGCCAGCATCGCCGCCCAGGGGATGTAGCGGCCAAACTGGATGCAATCGCCAAAGCCCTGATCGCCGATGATCAGCAGCTTGCCGGGGGCGAGCGGCTGGCCATCCCATTGCGGCTTCTCGGTCTTGGGCAACATGCCCTCGGCCTGTTTCAGCTTGAAGCGCCATTCATAGCTCTCCCAGCCTTCCTTCAGCTTGCCGCCGAGCAGCAGCGCCTCCGCCTTCTCGAAATGCGCCTCGGCGAAGTCCGGGTCGAGTGCAATCGCCTTGTCTGAGACGGCGACGGCCTCATCGAGTTCCAGCCGCTCATAATGGATCAGCGCGCAGTTGAAATAGCTGCGCGAATCCTCAGGCGAGAGTTCGATGGCGCGTTTGGCGGCAGCCAGCGCATCGTCCAGCCGGCCAGCTCCGCGATAGATCTCGCAGATATTGCGCGGATAGAGCGCCACATCCGGCGCCAGCGCCTGGGATTTCTCCATGCGCTCGATCGCCTCCTGCACCCGCCCGCTGCGATAGGCGACGATGCCGGCCAGCTGCAGGATATGCGGATGCTCAGGCATCGCCGCCAGCATGCGCTTGGCGAGATCATCGGCCTCTTCGAGCTTGTTGGCCTGTTCCAGCTTGGCGAGCTTGTCCAGCGCGTCCGCCAGCTTCATCACCACCTTGCCGTTTTCCTGCGTGGCGCTCATGGCGTCGGCTCCTCATAGCCCAGCTCTCGGACCCAGGGATCAAGGATCGACGCCACCTCGCTGAAGAGTTTCGGCAGCGCCTGCTGATAGGCCTGGTAGCGGCCGGCGGCATTGGCGTGCACCGGACGGCGCAGGGCGAAATGCGCCGGCCAGGGTTCGGGCACAGCGCCGTTATTCAGCCCGAAGCCGCCGGGCAGATCGGTATCCGCGCCGATGAAGGCGAGGATCTTGCGCACCTCGCCATCCGGGTCGCGCACCAGCGCCTCATAGCGCACCGGCAGATAGCGTAGCGTCAGCTGGCCGCGATAATGTTTCAGCATCTGCGCCTGCATGTCGAAATAGCGCGCCAGGGCGGGCAGCCCGGCATGGGCGTTGGTTTCCAGCTTACGGTCCTGGGCGGCGTTGGCGAGCACGAGGTCATAAGGGTGGCGCAGCACATGGATGATCGGCGCCTCGGGATAGAGCAGCTTGATCAGCCCGAGATGCCAGACATTGCCCGGGGCGCGGTCGGTGATGAAGCGCACGCCGGGGCGGGCCAAGGCGCCGCGCGGCGCCTCATACAGCGCCCGCAGCCGATCGGGCACCTGCGCCGCGTCGCCCACCAGCACATTGTCCAAGGCCTCCGGATAAGGCTGGTTGCCGAGCATGCCGGGGATCGCGTCGACCAGCCGGGAGACAGGGGCCAGCTCATCTCCCGCCGCGAATTGCGGAAGCTGGGCCAGCAGCTGCTCCAGCAAGGAACTGCCCGCGCGCGGGAAGCCGAGCAGGAACACCGGCATGAACGCGCCCGGCCCGGCCTTGGGCAGAGGCCGCAGCCGGTCGCCGGTGAAATAGGCCTTGTCGCGCTCGATCTGCGCCCGCAGCGCCTCGGGCTGGAAGCTGAGCCCGCCGCGCTCGCGCTGGATGTTGCGGGCGGCGGCGATGGCGTTGATCGCCTCCTGCGGCTGGCCGAGCTGCATATAAGCGCGGCCACGGGCGAGGATCTCGGGCGGCACCATCGGCTCGGCCGGGTTCAGCCGGTCCAGCACCGCCTGCGGGCGGTCCTGCGCCAGATCCGCCATCACCCGCAACAGGCGCAGCATCTTGTCGTCGGGCCAGCGCGCCACCGCCTCGTCCAGCAGCGTTTCGGCGGCCGCGCGCTCGCCCAAGGCGAACAGCACCTGCGCCTTGCCGCCGGTGCCGCGCATATTATCGGGGCGCAGCGCCAGGGCCTTTTCATACAGCGCCAAGGCCTCGGTGAGCCGGCCCTGCTGTTTCAGGTTCCAGGCGAGATTGCCCAGCACCATGCCGTCCTCAACCGGGGACAGCGCGGCCGCCTTGCGATAATGCCGCTCCCCGGCCTCCAGCGCGCCGGTTTCGGTGAACGCCACCCCCATCACATGATGCGCCTGAGCGGCGCGCGGCGTGGCTTTCAGCACCTCGGCCGCGAACGGGATCGCCGCCTCATAGCGCGCCTGGCCGATCAGATATTGCGCATAATGGCCATTGGCCTGGGCCCGCTGGGCGGCATTGCCGGGCAGCCCGGCCAGCCTGGCGCCCAGCGCATCCGCCGCCTTGCCGCGCTTCTGCGCATTGCGGATTTCAAACAGCACGCGCAGCGCGATGCGCTGATTGGGGGCGGCATCCAGCACCGCCAGCGCCAGCGCCTCCGCCTCTTCATATTTCTTCTCGTTGAAGAGTTTCGTCGCCTCCTCTGCCTTCGGGGTGAGCAGCGCCAGCGCCGCCTCGCCCGGCCATTGCGCGGGGTCCGACTGGCAGCAGCGCAAAGCCCGCAATCCACTTTCGCATGGGCAAAGCCCGTTCTGATCCCGCACCCTGCCCACCGCCTCAAAGCTGTTCCTTGCCCCTTCATTTTACAGGCTTTCCACCCTGCCGCAACGCTGACCCGGACTGTAAAAAAACTGTCTTTTCAAGGATCTATGCAACAGCCATTCATTCTCAAATGTGATAAATTTCTTGACGCGCGGCGCCCTGCGCGTCAGATGAGCGGTTGCTAAACGGAGTGTTGCAATGCGTGAATTTTCCCAGCTCTCGGAGCGCGAGATCCTCGCGCTGGCGATCAGCAATGAAGAAGAGGATGGGCGCATCTATCTGGATATCGCCGAGCGCATGCGGGAGGATTTTCCCGGCACCGCCAACATCTTCAAGGAGATGGCGGCGGAGGAGAGCGAGCATCGGCGCATGCTGCTGGATCTGTTCCAGGAAAAATTCGGCGAACATATCCCGCTGATCCGCCGCCAGGATGTGCGCGGCTTCTTGAGCCGCCCCTCGATCTGGCAGTTTCCGAAGCCGAACATCAATGATGTGCGCAAGCTGGCCGAGGGCATGGAGCACGAGGCGCAGCGCTTCTACCGCAACGCCGCGGCGCGCACGAGCGATGTGTCGATCCGCAAGCTGCTGGGCGATCTGGCCGATGCGGAAGCCGAGCACGAGCACCGCGCCGACGAGCTGTCCGCCCAGAACCTCACCGCCGATGCCCGCAAGAGCGAGGATGAGGAGGCGAAGCAGCAATTCATGCTGCAATATGTGCAGCCCGGGCTGGTCGGGCTGATGGATGGCTCGGTCTCCACCCTGGCGCCGATTTTCGCCGCGGCGTTCTCGACGCATAATCCGTTCTCGGCCTTTCTGGTCGGCGCGGCGGCCTCGCTGGGGGCGGGCATCTCGATGGGCTTCGCCGAGGCGCTCTCGGATGACGGCTCGCTGACCGGGCGCGGCACGCCCTATGTGCGCGGCATCGTCACCGGCCTGATGACGACGCTGGGCGGGCTCGGCCATACGCTGCCCTTCTTGATCCCGATCCTGCATCTGGCGCTGATCGTAGCGATCATCGTGGTGGCGGTGGAGCTGGCGGCGATCTCCTGGATCCGCTGGCGCTTCATGGAGACCTCGCCGATCCGCGCGACGCTGCAAGTGGCGTTGGGGGGCGTGCTGGTGTTTGCGACTGGCGTGCTGATTGGCGCGGGGTAAATGTTTTTGGGGTGGGCGGACTTTTTTCAAAAAGTTCCGATGAACGTTTGGGGCGGTGGCAAAGCTGTTGACACCGCCCCAAAGGTTTTTGCCGCTTTTTTGAAAAAAAGCGGCACCAAAAAACTTTTGGCTTTTAAATCTGCGATATCCAGCCGGTATTCCAGAACGCCGCTTCCAGCTTCGTCGCCTGGGTGAAAATGCCCTGCAACTGCGCCGCCCGTCCGGCCGCCCCGCAGGCAGCGCCCACACGGTCGATCGTCGCCAAGGATGACGCCACCGCTTCGAGATAGTCCGCGCCGGTATAGGTCTCGATCCAGAGCCGATAAGGATTATCCGCCCCCGCCCGCGCCGCCGCGTAAGCCCCCACCTCGGCATAGCCGGCGATACAGGGGGCAAGCGCCGCCAGCAACGCCAGCGCGTCGCCGCTATAGCCCACCTCCAGCACATAACGCGTATAGGCCAGCATCTCCAAGGACGGTTCGGCGGCGCGCATCTGCGCCTCCGTAATCCCCCAGCCTTCGCAATATTTCACATGCAGGGGCATTTCGGTTTCGATCAGCGCCTGGGCGGTGGCGAGTGCCGCCTTGATATCCTCCAGCGCCTCCAGCTTCGCCGCCAGCAGCGCGTAGGCCCGGCCATATTGGATCAGGAACAGATAATCCTGGATCAGGAAATTCCGGAAGGCCTCGGGTTTCAGCCTGCCTTCGGCCAGCGCCTGCACGAAAGGATGGCGCACATAATCGCCCCAGGTGGCGCCTGCCCCGTCGCGCCACTGTGCGAACAGCCGCGCCATGTTCAGGCCGGCTCGCGCGCGTAGGTGATGATGGAGAGATAGGTCATCGGCTTTACCAGCAGTTTTTCCGGCCCGTGCGGGGCGGCGCTGTCGAACAGCAGCGCGTCGCCCGGGGTGAGGTGGTAGGATTGATCGCCATGGCGATACAGCACCTCGCCGGTGAGCATATAGATGAATTCCGTGCCCTCATGCTGGAAAGCGGGATAAGGGGCGGCATCGCCGCTCAGCGTGATCAGATAGGGCTCGACCACCACATTGCCGCCCAGCGCGTGGCCGAGCAGCGCGTATTGATGCCCGGCCTTGGAGCCGCGCCGTTCGATCACCACGCCGGTGCCGGCTTTCACAAAGGAGCAGTCCCGCTTTTCCTCGAAGGTGGAGAAGAAGGTGGTGATCGGCACGTTGAGCGCCAGCGCCAGCGATTGCAGCGAGGCGAGCGAGGGGGAAATCTGTCCGTTTTCGATTTTCGAGAGCATGCCGCCGGAAAGATTGGCGGCGGCGGCGAGTTCGGAGACGGTGATGCCCACGCGCCGGCGCAGTTGACGCACCTGCACGCCGATCGCCTGTTCCAGCGTCAGATCCGAAACCGCGGCGGCGTTGCTGCCGGTGCTATAAGGCTCGGCGATCTCGGCCGGCAGACCGGCCTGCGCAAGTGCCTCCGGCAGGGGAGCCTTGATGATCTGGGCCTTTCGGGCGCTGGGCTTGGCCTGGCTTCGCATCTTCTCCCCCTCCTGCACCTGTTTGTCTTAGGGGGACCGGGCGAAAAAGGCCAGAAGCTTCAGGCCGCGCAAGCAGAAGCGGTTTGCGTCCTGCCGTGAAGCGCCCGCGTGAAGTCGCAAAAGTTTTGGGGGTGTGGGGGCTTTTTGCAAAAAGCCCCCACGTCTTTCGCCGCTTTTATGCAAAATAGCGGCAGCAAAAAGCTTTTATATTTTTTCCAGCCGCTTCGCCGCCGTCAGCGTGTTGCGCAGCAGGCAGGCGATGGTCATCGGCCCGACCCCACCCGGCACCGGGGTGATCATCCCCGCCACCTTATCCGCCCAGCCGAACTCCACATCGCCGACCAGCTTGGTCTTACCCTCCGCCGCAGCCGGAACGCGGTTGATGCCGACATCGATGACGACCGCACCGGGCTTGATCCAGTCGCCCTTCACCATCTCCGGCCGGCCCACCGCCGCCACCAGAATATCGGCGGTGCGGCACAGCCCCGGCAGATCCTTGGTCTTGGAATGCGCCATGGTCACGGTGCAGTTCTTCTGCAGCAGCAATTGCGCGATCGGCTTGCCGACCAGGTTGGAGCGGCCGATCACCACCGCGTGTAGCCCGGTCATGTCCTCGATCCTGTCTTCCAGCAGCAAAATGCAGCCGAGCGGCGTGCAGGGCACCAGCCCGGGCAGCCCCGCGGCGAGGCGCCCGGCATTCACCACCGTCAACCCGTCCACATCCTTCTCCGGAGAGATCGCGGCCACCACCTCATCCGCGTTCAGATGCTTGGGCAGCGGCAGCTGCACCAGAATGCCATGCACCTTCGGGTCGTCATTCAGCTTTTGCACCAGCGCCAGCAGCTCCGCCTGGGCAGTGTCGGCCGGCAGCTTATGCTCGAAGGACGCCATGCCGACCTCCACCGTCTGTTTCGCCTTGTTGGCGACATAGACTTTCGAGGCCGGGTCCTCCCCCACCAGCACCACGGCGAGGCCGGGCTTGTAAGGCAGGGTGGCGACCTCCGCCGCGATCTGGGCGCGCAAATTGGCCGCGAAGGCCTTACCGTCGATGATCTCAGCCAATTTACCTGTCCTCTCGGGTTGGGGCGGTGCTGGGCGTCCTTCTATCGGAAACGCGCGCCCACCGCCAAGCCAGGGCGCTCAGCTCCCGAACACCACCGTCTTGCTGCCATTCAGGATCACCCGGTCCTGCAGATGGTAGCGCACGGCGCGGGCCAGCACCCGGCGCTCGATGTCACGCCCCTTGCGGACCAGATCATCCGGCGTGTCGGCATGGGAGATGCGTTCCACATCCTGTTCGATGATCGGGCCTTCATCCAGGTCGGCGGTCACGTAATGCGCGGTGGCGCCGATCAGCTTGACGCCGCGCTTATGCGCCTGGTGGTAGGGCTTCGCGCCCTTGAAGCCGGGCAGGAAGGAATGGTGGATATTGATGCAGCGCCCGGAGAGCTTCTGCGCCAGCGCGTCCGAGAGGATTTGCATATAGCGCGCCAGCACCACCAGCTCCGCGCCGCTTTCTTTGACGATGGACCAGATCTGCCCTTCCTGCTCCATCTTGGTCTCCTTGGTGATCGGCAGATGGTGGAAGGGGATGCCGCCGAAATCCAGCCCGTTATAGGCCTCGCGCGGATGGTTGGAGATGATGCCGACCGGCTGCATCTCCATCTCGCCGATGCGCCAGCGATAGAGCAGATCCTCCAGGCAATGGTCGAATTTCGAGACCATCAGCAGCACTTTGCGCGGGGTGGAATGGTCTGAGAAGCGCCAGGCCATCTTGAAGCTCTCGGCCACCGCACCGAACCCCTCGCGCAGCGGCAGACTCTCCGCCCCGTCCACCAGGGTGAAGGCGATGCGGGCGAAGAATTTGCCGGTCTCGACATCGTCGAATTGCTGGGCCTCGCGGATATCCGCGCCCTTTTCGAACAGATAGGTGGAAACGGCGGCGACGATCCCCGGGCGATTGACGCAAGAGAGGGTCAGCACGAACTGTGATTTGGACATGTTGGGTTCCTGAATGAGGGGGAGAGGCGATGGAGGCGCGCGCCGCGCTGCCCTCAACCTCGCCCCGAATGCTCTGCCGCTTGCATGAGGGCATGGTGTAGCGCCCCGGCGAAGGAACGGAAACAGGCCAGGATGAAACACTCCCCCTCCCGCCAGACCCGCACGCCGATATGGCCGGCCAGGGTGATCGCCACCTCGTCCGGGGCGAAGCCGGCAATGTCGATGGGCAGGAGCTTTTTCAGAATCTCGACCTGGTGCGGGCCGGAGAGGCTGAGCAGGCAGAGCCCGTCCGATTGCTCGGTGACGGCGGCGAGGCCCACGGGGAGGTCCAGCTCGCCCAGCACCAGCCATTGGCCGGGGCCATTCCAGAGGATGTCCGCGCCCTGATGCGAGAGCCGCTTGGGCGTGGCCGGCAGGCTCAGCCCCAAGGAAGCTTCCAGCGCCGCCGGGCCGGATTTGAAGGCGGCCAGGCTGCGCACCCGCCGGTGCGGGGCCAAAGCGATGAAAGGGTGCGCCGGCAAGGCCGGGTCGAGCGCGTCAAGCATGCAAACGGAGGCCTTCCGGGTCGTAATGCACAGGAGGGGTGACGATGGCGGTGAAATCCCCGCCGCGCAGCGGATCATAGACGCGGATGGTCTCGCCATGCCGGGCCGGGCCGTTTTCCAGCAGGGCCAGGGCGATGGAGCCGAGTGTCGGGCTGCGCGCGGCGGAAGTGACATGGCCCTGATCGCTCGCCGCAACGGCCGGCGCGCCGACGGGCAGCAGATGGCTGCCGGCGCGGATGATGTCAAGCGGGTTGACCGGGCGCAGCCCGACCAGCGTCTGCCTGGAGGGGGCGGTTAAAGCCGGGCGGGCGGCCATGGCCCGGCCGATGAACTCTTTCTTTTTCGAAAGCAGCTTGCCCATGCCCAGATCATGCGCGCTGGTCTGGCCGTTCAGCTCCGGCCCGGCCGGGTGGCCCTTTTCGATGCGCATGATGCCCAAAGCCTCGGTGCCGTAGGGGGCGATGCCGAATTCCTCGCCCGCCTGCATCAGCGCCCTGGCCAGCGCATCGGCCTGGCGGGAGGGCACCGCCAGCTCATATGCGCGCTCGCCGGAGAAGGAGATGCGAAACAGCCGCGCCGGCACGCCGCCGCACACCGTGAGTTCCATGCAGGCCATGTAGGGGAAGGCCTGATCCGAAAGATCATAGGGCGCGTCGACGATCTTCTCCAGCGTCGCGGTGGATTTCGGGCCGGCGAGCGCGATCTGCCCCCATTGGTCGGTGACCGAGATCAGCGAAACATCCAGCTCTTTCCAGATCACCTGGGCGCAGAATTCCAGATGCTGCATCACCCGCGCCGCGTTGGCGGTGGTGGTGGTCATCACGAAATGCGTCTCGCCGAGGCGCGCGGTGGTGCCGTCATCCATCACCAAGCCATCCTCGCGCAGCATCAGCCCGTAGCGCACCTTGCCGATGGGCAGATTGGCCCAGCCATTGGTATAGACGCGCTCCAGGAAAATGGCGGCGTCCGGGCCTTGAATGTCGATCTTGCCCAAGGTGGTGACATCGCAGAGGCCAACAGCGTTGCGCACGCTATTCACCTCGCGCTGGGCGGCGGCCAGCCAATCCTCACCCGGTTTCGGGAAATATTGCGCGCGCAGCCAGAGGCCGGTTTCCACGAAGGCCGCCCCCAGCCCGGCCGCCCATTCATGGGTGGGAGTGAGGCGCGTCGGCTTGAAATGCTTGCCCGTATGCGCGCCAGCCAGCGCGCCGATGGCGACCGGCACGTAAGGCGGGCGAAAGCGCGTGGTCCCCGTCTCGCCAATGCCGCGCCCCAAACTCTGCGCCAGCACGCCGATGGCGTTCACATTGCTGGTCTTGCCCTGGTCGGTGGCCATGCCCAGCGTGGTATAGCGCTTCACATGCTCGACGGCGGCGAAGCCTTCCTGCTCGGCCAGCTTCACATCCTTCACCGTCACGTCGTTCTGCAGATCCAGGAAGGATTTGCCGGGGTGGAAGCCGGAATGAAAGACCGGCTGGATATTGGCGTTGAGCCCCTGCCCCGCCGCCTTGCCGACGACGCTCATGCAAGGCGGCAGGCTTCCCGGCACGAAGGCGGCGATGGCCTGATCCCAGACCGGCTTGCCGTCGAAATGCGAGGTGAGCGCCAGATTGGGGTTGAAGCCGCCGGAGACGGCGATGATGTCGCAAGGCAGCGCCAGATCTCCGCCTTTGGCGAGGCGGATTTTGGCACCGGTTACACCCTGCCAGCCGGTGGCGCGGATGATCGCCGCCCCCGCATAGATCGGCGCATTGGCGGCGCGGGCGGCCTGATGCACGAAATCGGAGCTGGCGGGGCGCGCATCCACCACGCCGGCGATGTTCACCCCGGCCTGATGCAGAACGGGAATCAGCCCGGCAGCGTCGTCATTATTGAGATAGAGCAGGATATTGCGGCCAGGGGCGACGCCGTAGCGGGTGACATAATCCCCCACCGCGCGGCTCAGCATCACGCCGGGAAGGTCGTTATGGCCAAAAGCGATCGGCCGCTCCAGCGCACCGGTGGCGAGCACGCTGCGCCCGGCGATGATGCGCACCAGGCGCTGACGCGGGGCGCTGGAGGATGGCAGATGGTCGGTGAGGCGCTGCAACGCCGCGTAGGTGCCGCCATCATAGACGCCGACGACGCTGGTCCGGGAGAGGAATTCCACCCCGGCCGGCACATCCAAAGGCGCCAGCGGGGCATTCTCATCGCATAGCAGCACGCGCTGGCCGGTGGCTGCGGCCTCAGCCGCGGCGGCAACGCCGTCCGCCCCGGCGCCGATCACCAGCACATCGCAAAATTCCGTGGTCTTTTCGTAAATATCCGGGTCCGGCAGGCCGGCATTGCGGCCCAGCCCCGCCGCGCGGCGGATCATCGGCTCGTAGAATTTTTCCCAGAAGCTCGCCGGCCACATGAAGGTCTTGTAGTAGAATCCCGCCGAGAGCAAGGGCGAGAGCAGATTGTTCACCGCCAGCGGATCATATTTCAGCGAGGGGCCACGATTCTGGCTGGCGGCTTCGAGCCCCTCGAAAATTTCCGCCATGGTGGCGCGGCTATTGGGCTCGCGCCAGGCGCCCGCGCGCAGCTCCACCAGCGCGTTCGGCTCCTCGGAGCCGGAGCTGAACACGCCGCGCGGGCGATGATATTTGAAGGAACGGCCAATGAGTTTCACCCCCGATGCCAGCAGCGCCGCGGCCAGCGTATCGCCGGCAAAGCCCGTATAGGATTTGCTATCGAAACGGAAATTCACTGTGCTGGCGCGGTCCACCAGCCCGCCTTGCGCCAATCTATAGCCGGTCATGGCAGGCGCACCGAGAGGATTTCATGGGTTGAGACATCGCGTTCCACGATCAGCCAGGCATGGCACCCGGCGCTGTGATACCAATATTCCTTGCGCGGGCCTTTGAGATTATCGCGCAGATAAATATAGTCCGCCCATTCCTGAGTGGGCGCAGCCCCGCCATCGGTCGGGCGGGTGCGTTCGGCGTCCTGGGTGTAGGTGAACTCCTCCAGGCCGCGATTGCCGCAATGCGGGCAGGTGATGCGCATTAATGCAGATTCGGCTGCGCGCCGACTCCCTTTTCGTCGATCAATCTACCCTCAGCGAAGCGCTGCAGCCGGTAGGCGCCGGCGACCTCATGCGGCTCCCCGCGCGCGATGAGATGCGCGAAGCAGAAGCCCGAGGCCGGTGTCGCCTTGAAGCCGCCATAGCACCAGCCGGCATTGATGAAGAGATTCTCAACCGGAGTTTTATCGATGATCGGCGAGCCATCCATGCTCATATCCATCAACCCGCCCCAGCTGCGCAAAAGCCGCGCGCGGCCGATCATCGGCATCAGCGCCATGCCGCCCTCGCACACATCCTCGATCACCGGCAGATTGCCGCGCTGGGCGTAGGAATTATAGCCGTCAATATCCCCGCCAAACACCAAACCGCCTTTATCGGACTGGGAAATATAGAAATGCCCGGCGCCGAAGGTGATCACCGTATCGATCAACGGCTTCAGCCCCTCGCTGACGAAAGCCTGCAAGGCGTGGCTCTCGATCGGCAGACGCATCCCCGCCTTCGCCGCCAGCAGCGAGGAGGCGCCCGCCACCGCCATGCCGATTTTGCCGGCACGGATGCTGCCGCGCGTGGTCTCGACCCCGACGGCTTTGCCGTTTTCCTGGAGAATATTGAGAACTTCGCAATTCTCGATAATGTCCACGCCGCGCTGGTCGGCACCGCGCGCATAGCCCCAGGCCACCGCATCATGGCGCGCCGTGCCCGCCCGGCGCTGCACCAGCGCGCCTTGCACCGGAAAGCGGGCATTGTCGTAATTCAGATAGGGAAGTTCCTTGCGCAGCTGCGCCCGGTCCAGCAACTGCGCATCCGCGCCGTGCAGCAGCATGGCATTGCCGCGCCGCGCATAGGCGTCGCGCTGCGCGTCGGAATGGTAGAGATTATAGATGCCGCGCTGGCTGACCATCGCATTATAGTTGAAATCCTGCTCCAGCCCTTCCCAGAGCTTCATCGAGAATTCGTAGAAGGGCTCATTGCCCGGCAGCAAATAGTTGGAGCGGATGATGGTGGTGTTGCGGCCGATATTGCCGCCCCCCAGCCAGCCTTTCTCCAGCAGCGCGATGCGCCCGACCTGCGGATGGTTCTTCGCCAGATAATAGGCCGTCGCCAGCCCGCCACCGCCGCCGCCAATGATGATGACATCATAGGACGGCGCCGGCGTGGCCTTGCGCCAGGCTGGTTTCCAGCCGGTATGCCCACGCAGCGCCTGGGTGAGAACGGAGAAAGCGGAATATCTCATCGGGGCAAATAAATTTCCTGCCAGTTAAACAGAGTGATGCACAAGAACTATTTTGCTGTCAAACCCCGATGACGCGGATCAGATCTCCAAAATACCCGGCTCATAGGATGCGACCGCCTCCGGGTCCTCCTTGGCATAGCCGCGCGGCGCGGAGACCACCCAAAACCCGTGGCTGAAGGTCTCGTGCCGGTGGTGGGTATGGCCATGCACCCAGAAGCCCGGGCTGTAGGGGGCGAATTCCGCCAGCAGATCAGACCCATAGGCCGGGCCGATCGCCCCGTCCCGCCGGCCAAGGAAGGCCGCCCCCGGGGCGTGGTGGGTGACGATCATCCGCACCGTATGCGGATCATCCTTCTGCAACCGCGCCAGCTGGGTATGCAGCCAGGCGCGGGCGGCGAAATGCAGCTCCATCGTCTGTTTCGGCCGCAGGCGTTTGCTGCCGGCATTGATCAGCCGGTAATCATTCATCCGCTCGCCGGCATGGGCGCTGGAGAGGGCGGGGTCGTGATTGAGGTTGAAATCCGTCCAGAGCGTGCTGCCCAGCACATGCAGGCGCTGGTCCTGCTTCTCGAAGGTGAACAGCGCATTTTCCAGAAATTGCACCCGGCCTTGGGTGGCAGCCGCCGCCTTCGCCATCTGCGCGCCCAGCGGCTCCAGATTATGGAAGTAATATTCGTGATTGCCGGCCACCAGCACCACCGGCACCGCAAAGCGCTTGGCCAGGCTGTCGGCATAAGCGACGCTGAGCAGCCCGTTATGAATATCGCCCGCCAGCACGATCAGGTCTGGCTCTGGCACGCCCTTCAGCGCCGGGCGGGCCTGTAGAGCGGGACGGCGCAGCACCACGTCCAGAAGATGCCGGCGATGCGCCATCTCCAGATGCAGATCGCTCATATACAGCACCCGGATCATGTCAGCATCCGCAGCAGCAGGCCGGCACTGAGCAGGGCGAAAAACAAAGTCAACCCCTGCCAGAGACGCAAGGCGCTGAAGGCGAAGCGGCGCAAGCGCGGGGGCTCGTCGCGCCCTTCGGCCAGGCCCAGCTGCAGCAGCTGCGCCAGCGCCCCGGCATCGGCCAGCCGCTCCTCCGGGCGCGCCGCCAGCCCTTGCGCCAGCGCCTCGCCCAGCCAGGAGGGCAGATCCGGGCGCAGGCGCTGCAGCGGGCGCTTCTCATGCTGGCCATAGGGAAAGGCGCCGCCGGCGAACATGCGGTAGAGGGTCACCGCCAGGGCGTAGAGCTCGGTGCGCGGATTGGCCTGGGTGCCCTTCAGCAATTCCGGCGCCATGTAGCGTATGGTGCCGCCCGGCCGCGCGGCGTTGGCGGCGTCGATCCCCGGCAGATAAGCGAGGCCGAGATCCAGCAGCTTCACCTCGCCGGTTTCCAGCAGCATGACGTTTTCAGGCTTGATGTCGCGATGCACCACATCGATCGCCGCCAGATCCTGCACCGCCTCGCAGAGCCGAAAGGCGATGCCCATGCCTTCGGGCAGGCTCATCAACGGGGCGCGGTGCAGGCGCTTTTCCAGCGTCTCACCATGATAGAGCGGCATCACCAGATAGAGCGCGCTGCGCCGGCTGGCCGGAATGTCGATATATTGCACCACGCTCGGGCTGCGCACGGCGGTGCCGATCCAGGCCTCGCGCATGAAGCCGGCGGCAAAAACCTCGTCCTGCAGCATCGAGGGCAAAGGCAGTTTCAGCGCCACATCCTGGCCGTTCAATGTGTCACGTGCGGCCACCAGCATGGTGTAGCGGCCGCGAAACAAAGTCTCGCCGATGGCAAAGCCGTCCCAGTTATCGCCCTGGCGCGGGGCCGGGCGGATGGGCAGCTGCGCCAGGGCGGCGCGGGCGGCCTCGTCCTGCCCGGCCGCCGGCACGGCATGCACGCGCAGCGCCATCACCGCCTTGTCGGGGGCCGGCAGATGCGCCAGCGCCGCCAGCGCCGCTTCGGCCAGAGCAGCGGGCGGGTGCTGGGCCAGCGGCGCCAGCGCGGCATAGACGCCCTCCAGCGCCGCCAGCCCGGCGATGAGCAGATAGGCATCGCCCGGCTGCGCCTCTTCCTCGGCCAGATCCAGCGCCAGCTCTGGCTCCAGCCCCAGCGCCCGGGTGGGCATGAAGGGCGCGGCCTCGGGCGGGCGGATATGCGGGTGCAGTAGCGGGCTCAGCACCTGGCCGCGCAGCCGGTAGATCTGACAGGCGCCGAGCTGAGCGACGAAAATCCTTGCATCCTGCAGCAGCAAGGCCGAGAGCGAAACCGGGGTGAGCCCGCTCTCCCCCTGCAACTGCCCGGCCAGCCAGCGATTCACCGCGGCCAGCGCGCCAGAGGCCGCCTTGCGCGGGGAAAAAGTGCGCTTGGCGCCGAAATAGCCTTCCGCGAAGCTGGCCACGGCGGTCTGCACCGCATCGCGCCCGCCGCGGGGTTTGGCCCGCTTATCCGCATGGGCGCGGGCGATGACCGCCAGCGCCCCGCGCCCCGGCACGCCAAAGGCTTCGCCCTCATACAGCGCATAGAAATTCCGCGACGACGCCCCCGCCCCTTGCAGGCTGGCGGCAAATTCCGTTTCGAGCGACCAGCCGGAGGCTGGCGGCGGTTCAGCCATGCCGGCTGGCCGCCGGCACCCACAGCGTATCCGCCCCGCCCATGCCATTGGCGGCGCGCGCCAGCACGAAGAGCAGATCCGACAACCGGTTGAGATAAGCCAGCACCAGCCGGTTCACGGGCTCATCCGGGATCTCCAGCAGTGCCACCACCGCGCGCTCCGCCCGGCGGGCGACGGTGCGGGCGAAATGCAGCCGCGCCGCGCTGGCGCTGCCGGCGGGCAGGATGAAGGAGGTCAGCGGCGCCAGCTCCGCGGTGACGGCATCGATCCGCGCCTCCAGCCAGGCGACCTGCGCGGGAACGATGCGCAGCGCCGCCCCCGGCGCCTCATCCTCGCGGATTGGCGTGCAAAGATCGGCGCCGAGATCGAACAGATCGTTCTGGATGCGCGCCAGGATCGCATCGATCGGCCCCGTCCCTTCCAGCCGGGCCAGGCCGATGGCGGCATTGGCCTCGTCCACCTCCCCCAGCGCGGTGATCCGCGCCGAGGATTTCGCCACCCGGGCGCCATTGCCGAGCGAGGTCTCGCCCTGATCGCCGCCTCTTGTATAAATCTTGTCCAGCTTCACCATGGCCGGACTGCACCATGCCGCGCGTGCGACTTCAAGGGCCCGAATCGGCCGAAAAAGCTGGGAGAAAGCGCAGACGCCGCAAAATAATGGATAAAATTTAATACATTCCGAATAAAGAATATTTTGGTTTTGGAAATACTATAAAAATAGTCCCTTATCGATTTGTTCATAAATTTTTTGCTGAATCTATTTTTTGCGTCAAACCTCCCGACACTCCCCAGCGCATTTAAAGGGTTTGGGGCATGTTCCTCCGGGCTGTCTCCAAATTTTAGGCATTTTTCAACAACCTACCTCACATATTCGTGTGCCGGAAATGTCCGCGAAATCGCTGCTGACGGATTTTCCTCAGCACGCTAACCTTCAAGAGATGATTGGGCCACTGCTCATCCTGACGAAACCTTTCGGCATGGAAGCAATCCTCTTTCTGTAGCGTATGAGGGACTTTACCTTGTCTAACACCGTTTCGGTCTCCGGCAACTCGACCAGCACCTTCAACGGGCAGAGCCTTAACGTGGTCTCGGGCAATCCAACGATTTATGGAAGCTCGAATTCGGTCGTCAGTTCGGCCAATGATGTCGGCATCTATCTCGCGGACAATCAAAATGCCGTGACCTTGTTCGGCGCGCACGACACGCTCTCCGCAGGGCTGTATCAGTCCGGCGGCGCGAATGGCGACAGCCTGCTGCTTGTTGGCAACAACAACACCATCATGGATGGCGGCTTCGGCAATGGCGGCGTCACCATCAATGGCAGCTACAATAATTTCGTCTCGCAGCAACGCATCGAGACGACCAACATTCTGGTGAACGGCTCGAACGACACCGTTTCGGCGATGTATGTGTCCGGCAATTTCGTCATCAATGGCGACAATGCCCTTATCATCGCGAATAATGGCAATTTCACCATCAACGGCGCCAACGATACGGTGAGGGCCGCCAACGCCACCAGCATCATCGTCACCGGCAGCAACGATACCGTGGTCGACCAGGCGCAGGTAGGCTCGTCCCTCCCGGTCAATCTGTTCGCCGGCGCCGGCGCCGCCGCGTCCGATACCACCGCCGGCTCCGCCATCACCGTCACCGGCGCGAATGACAGCGTGACGGCGCTGAACAACAACAACAGCATCACCGCGACCGGCGACAGCGTCAGCGTCTCGCTGCAGAGCTATGGCAACAGCGCCACCGTTTCGGGAAACAGCAGCAACGTCACTGCGCAGACCTCTTCGGAGAGCATCAGCATCTCCGGCGCCAACAGCACCGTCAGCACCGCCGTGCCGATCTCCGGGAGCAGCGGCTCCACCAGCGTTGCCGCCACCACCGTGTCGATCGCCAGCAGCGTCGCCGCCTCCACGACCTTTAATAACGGCTCGTCGAGCATCGTTGACACCACGCCGGGATCCGGCGCCAGCACCGTCAATATCACCAGCGGCAGCGGCAGCGTCGTCGCGACCGCCGGCGGCACCTATAATGACAGCGTTGGCGGCAATGCCTATACAATCGGTGGAGGAACACTGGTTAACCTTACCGCCGGCGGCGACACGATCCGGGTCACGGATGGCGAGCAGATCACGCGCGACACGCTGGCGGGTACCGCGGCGGCCGCCAATATCGTGGTTCTCGGCTCGGCGGTGAATATCGATCTCACCGCCAATGGCATCATCGGGCGCTATGATGTCGTCAGCGTCACCGGCAACGGCAGTTCCGGCATGCTCTACGGCAATATGAACGACACGCTCTATGCCGGCGGCAGCAACAATCTTTTCGCTGTCACCGCCGATGCCAGTGTCACCGGCAATGGCGGCAGCCTGCTGGTGGCGACGGGCAACAACACCTTGTCGATCTGGACCGGCGGCAACACCATCGCGGCCTCGGGTGGCGCGACCCTCTATGTCACCTCAAGCGACAACACGATCAGCGGCAGCGCGGTGAACCTCACCTTGCAGGGCCGCGGCAACAGCGTGAACCTCACCGGCAACGCCACCGTCTCGGACGCCAACCCCTGGGGTTATGGCATCGCCAGCGGCGCCGAGACCGTGCAAAACCAGTTCACCGTGCAGAGCGGGCAGTTCAATCTGGGAGGCCAGGACCAGCTGCTGCAGACAAGCGGCAGCGCCGCCGTCACCCTCGCCGGCGGCAGCAACGCCACGCTGAGCGGCAGCCAGGACAGCATCACCGCCACCGACCAGACCTATGGCGGCAACAATATCGTGCTGACCGGCGCCAATGACAGCGTCAACCTGATCAATGTCGCGGGCAGCGCCGCCACCGTCTCCGCCGCGCTCGGCGCCTTCGTGAAGGCCAGCGACGATACCGGCAGCAAGATCGGCGCCGTCAATGATAACAGCGATGAATCGCTGGTCTTCATCGGTGGCAGCGGCTCGTCCAGCACCGTGCTCGCGGCGGGCAGCAACACCGCCGTCACCCTGTTCGGCGGCCAGAGCAACCATAACATCGTCTCCGGCGGCAATGCGGGCAATAACAGCCTGAATGGCGGCGGCGGCACCGGCGATCTGTTCAGCGCCGGCGGCAATAACGATGTGCTGATCGGCGGCGGCGGCGGCTATAACACGCTGGTCTCCGCGGCGGGCAATGAAACCCTGACCGGTGCGGGGCTCGGCAATGATCTGTTCTCCATCACCGGCGGCGGCGGCACGGACCTTATCGGCAATTTCAGCGGCCAGATGGTGCTGGGCGCGGGTCTCTCGGTGAGCAGCGAGACGGTCTCCGGCGGTTCGATGAACCTGATCCTGAATGACGGCACGCATCTGATCCTCTCCGGGATCGGCGCGATCCATCAGAGCGGCAGCATCATCACCGCCGCTTGATCTCACCGCCATGATCAGACAGGGCAGGCCGCGCGGCCTGCCCTGTTTGCGTTTCAGGCGCCGCGATAGCTGGGTGTGGGGTTGGCGGCGCAGAGGCGCTGCCAGTTTTCCAGGATCAGCCGGATCTTGGCGAAGACGATGCCGACATCCGCAAATTCCCGCCGCAGCCGCGCGCCAGGCGCCAGGCTGCGATGCGAGGGCTCGCCCGAGATCAACCGCGCCCCGGCGGAGACGCGCAACGCCCCCATCTGCCCCGCCCCTTCAGGCTGCGCCAGCGGCACGGGCTGGCCGATATGGCAGATCCTTGCCGCCACCTCGCCCGCCTGTGGCAGCACGCCGGAAAGATCCGTATTCAGCCAGACATAGACCTGACGGGCCTCGGCAGGGGTCAAACAGCGCCCGGGGGCGTGCGGTGCCGGCAGCGAGAAGGTGAAGATGCTGGGCAGGCGCTCCCAAGGCTCGTCTGCCGCGGTGCGGGCAATCGGCGGGGCGGGCAGCAGCGCCAGGCCGGGTGTGGCGTCGATGCCCCGGCGCACCGCCGCGCCGAACGCCTCAATAATGTCTGCCCGGCGCTTCGGGGCAACACGCAACAGCGCCCGCATCTCCGCCAGGGCCGCGTGCCAGCGCAGCGCCAGCCCATAATTGCCGCCCGCCGGCAGACCCTGCGCGGCAAAGGCGCCGGGCGGGAACTCACCCTGATTGAAATAGGCGGCCAGCCCGGCTGGCAGCCGCGCCCGGCCCAGCCGTGCCGCCACCGAAGCCGGCAACAACGCCGCCCCGGCGAAAGGCGGGCCGGTGAAGAATTTCGAGCCGGTGACCAGCACCACCGCCTCCAGCCCCAGATAGGCGCGCACTGCAGCCGGGGAGAGCCGTGCCTGGCAGGCATCGACGACGATATCGAACCCCGCGCCGTAACGCGCCCGCAGATCCGCCAGAAAGGCCGGGGATGGCGCCAGCAGGCCGGTCTTGGACAGGTCCAGCCCGTGCAGGATCACGCGTTGCCCTTGCGCCAGCGCGGCGGCCAGCACGGCCTCGATTTCGGCTTCGACCTCGCTTAGCGGGCGCACCGCGCCGGCGGCGTTGCGCAGCGCGATATTGGCCAGGGCGGTATCGGGGCGGAAGCCCTCGATCGGCGCCTCGAACGTGACGTCATGGCCCAAGGCGGTGTCCACGGCGAAATGTTGGCCGCGTGCCGCCATCGGCACGCCGCGCCCGGTCTCCTCCGGGGCGATCAGGATGTTGAGGATCGGCTGCTCGGTCCCGGCGAGATGGGTCAAGGCGAGGGCCAGCAATTCGGTATCGGTACCAGAAGCCGCGAGCACGATCTCCTCGCCAGGGCGCAGCCCATAAGCCCGCCCCAGCCCGCGCCGCACCGCGCCGATGCAGCCGGCCAGGGCCCGCTGCGGCGCCATGCCGCGCAGCAGCGCGGCAGTGACCTTCAGCCGCGCCTTGTCCGCCGCGATATAGCCGCGCTCGGAGGAGGAGGAGGCAGTGGAGGACGCGAAGGTGATCGCCCAGGGGCGCGGCCGGTGGCTGCAGCCATAGCCGTTGAGGGCGGTTTTCGGGTCGCGCGCCAGGCGGATATCGCCGCCGGTCTCCATCAGTGCATCGGCGGTGCCGAGCCAGGACCAGAGCCCGTGCAGCCGCCCAGCCTCTTCGCCGGAGAGATCGAAAAGCTCGGCCAGGCGCGTCGGGCCGGGGGAGATGTCGCTGGCCATTGGCGCCAGCCAGTCGGGCAGCAGGGCCTGCGCCTGCGGCGGCAGCGCGGCGCGCTCGGCCTCGCCGAACAAGGCGGCGGCGCGGGCGGCGGCGGCGCGGGCCAGGCAAGACGGCACCTGATGGGTGGCCAGCCACAGCGTCTCCGCCTCATGCCGGCGGGCCAGCGGCAGCAGCGCCGGATGGGCCACGAAAAAGGCCGGGAGAGGGGCGGAAAAAGCGGCGAATTCGGCTGTGCTGATCGGTCCGGGGCGGCGCGCCGGGGCCGGCAAGGTCGCGAGGGTCATATCGTCTCCGCCAGTAAACGCCACTGGCCATAGCGCACCTGCCCCCGCGCCGCCAAGTTTACGGCAAAAATCGGCGCCAGCCCGACCATTTCGGCCCCAAGACCATTGTGCCACGGAATGGCGCATGACAGGATGAGGCGGCTTGTTTCCCAGGCCGCCGGGGCGACCCGGCCCCGCAACCGGTTCAGGAGCGCCCGCCAAAAAAGGCGGCGAGACGCGATGAAGAAGATCGAAGCCATCATCAAACCGTTCAAGCTGGATGAGGTGAAGGACGCGTTGGGCGAAGTGGGGCTGCAAGGCATCACCGTCACCGAGGCGAAGGGCTATGGGCGCCAGAAGGGCCATTCCGAAACCTATCGCGGCGCCGAATATGTCGTTGATTTTCTTCCAAAAGCGAAAATCGAGATCGTCTGCGACGACGATCTGGTCGAGCGCGCGGTGGAGGCGATCATGAACGCGGCGCGGACCGGGCGGATCGGCGATGGCAAGATCTTCGTCTCCGAGATCGAGGAGGCGATCCGCATCCGCACCAACGACAAGGGCAGCGCGGCGCTGTAAGGACGGGCTGGCCGGAGGAGTTTTTTGCTTTTCCGGCCCCTGCTTTGCCAAAATAGAGGTTAACATTTTCCGCCGGAGCGTCTAAGGACGGGTCCGATTTTTTGTGCGGAGCAAGAGACCTTGGCGACGATGTATACCGAGACGGTGAAAACCGTCCGGCACTGGACGGACCGGCTGTTCAGCTTCACGACGACGCGCAATCCGGGCCTGCGCTTTCTCAATGGACAATTCGTGATGATCGGCCTGCCCATCAATGGGCGGCCGCTGCTGCGCGCCTATTCGCTGTGCAGCGCCAATCATGAGGACCAGCTGGAATTCTTCTCCATCAAGGTGCCGAACGGCCCGCTGACCCAGCATCTGCAGAAGCTGCAGCCGGGCGATGAGATCATCGTTGGCGGCAAGCCCACCGGCACGCTGGTGCAGGACAGCCTGACGCCGGGCAAATATCTCACCATGCTCGCCACCGGCACCGGGCTGGCGCCGTTCGTCTCGGTGATCAAGGATCCCGAGGCATATGAGCGCTATGAGAAGCTGGTGCTGGTGCATGGCTGCCGCGAGGTGGCGGAGTTGGCCTATGGCGAGAAGGTGGTCGCCGATCTGCTGGAAGACGAGTTCTTCGGCGAGCTGGCGCGCGAGAAGCTGCTTTATTACCCGACCGTGACCCGCGAGCCGTTCCGCAACCAGGGCCGCATCACGGACCTGCTGGAGCAGGGCAAGCTGGAGGCGGATCTCGGCCTGCCGGCGTTCAACAAGGAAGATTACCGGGTGATGCTGTGCGGCAGCCCGGAGATGCTGGCGCAGCTGCAGGCGATGATGGAGGCCCGCGGCTTTGCGGAGGGCAGCCATTCGGTGCCCGGCCAGTATGTGATCGAAAAGGCCTTCGTGGAGAAATAGAGCCTGATCGGTTCGGATTGAATCGCGAAGCGATCAAGCTGAACCGTGAATCAGCCTCTCGATCAAAGCGTTAGAGCGATATGTGTTTGGGTTGACGCGGTAGCGTCAACTTAAACACATGAAATTGCTCGCCAAAACGAAAGCTAGAGCGCCGCGACGGCACAAAAAACCCCGCCTGGGCAAAGCCCCGGCGGGGTTTTTTGTGAACAAAGACTCGAAAAAGTTGCAAAAGTTTTTTGGTGCCGCTTTTTTTCAAAAAAGCGGCGAAAAAGGCCCGGACGTATGCACCGCCGGCGCCCCCTCACCGGAACGTTCAGCTACAAATCCCGTCCTTCATCCCGAGCTGGGTGCAGAAAGCCAGATGCGAGGCCGGGTCGTAGAGCACGATGGCGATCCGCCGCCCCGCCCCCTCCACCACGCTCGGCTCGCCCAGCGTCTTGGTCTTGGCAAAGAATTCTTTCGCGGTCCCGGTATTCTGTCCGGCATGGCCATAGACCACCCAGACCCGCTTGCCCGAAGCGATCGCCTGGCTGGCCTGGGCCAGATCGCCGCCGGCATGGGCCAGCACCGTCGCCTTCGCGTCGGCCGGCAGATAATGCTGCAGGATCGGCAGCGCCCCGTCATCGGACAAATAGAGCATATCCCCTGGCGCCACGTCATTGGCCAGAATCTGGGCCGCCACATCCCAGCGCGGCTTGGTCTCGGCGGCGTAATAAGGCAGCGCGTTGACGAGCAGCAGCGCCCCCGCCCCCATCACCCCGGCCCAGGCCACGCCCGGCGCGCGCCGCTCCAGCAGTGCCGCCCCGCCAATCCCGGCCAGGATCGCGAAGGGCGCCGCGCTCCAGAGCAGATAGCGCGGCAGGAAAATCGGGTGTTTCAGGGAAATCAGCACGAACAGCACCGGCAGGAACAGCAACGCCACCGCCAGCATCGCCATCACCGCCGGGCGGCGGCGCAGCTTCCAGCCGGCGACGCACAGCGCGGTCAGCAGCGCCGCATCGGTCAGCCAGATCACGCCCGGCGTCGCATCGCGGCTGATGAAGCGGAAGGAAACCCAATCCGCCACATGCATGAAATAGACACTGCCCAGGCTGTACCAGAGTCGGGATGCGTCCAGCGGCGGAATCCAGCCCAGCGCGTTGGTCACGCTCTCGGTCTGGAAATGCAGCATCACCAGATAGAACGGCGCGGTAAGGGCCAGGATGGCGGCATCCGCCAGCGCGAGATTGCGCAAAAGCCCACGCCGATGATCGCTGAAGCCGAGCAGGCAAAGGAAGATCAGATTGGCGGCCAGCCACCAGGGCAGCGCATCGCCCAGCACATCCAGCGCCGCGACGGTCCCCAGCACGAAGCAGAGCCAGCCCGCCCTGGCCTGGCGCCAGTTGCGGCTGGCCGCCGGCAGATCCAGCGTCAGCCGGGTGACGCCGTAGAGCGCCACCAGGATCAGCGTCATTTCCATGGTGTAGGAACGCGCCTCCTGGGCGAAGGCCAGCGCCATCGGCGAGAAGCCCAGCACCAGGGCCGCCAGCACCCCGGCCAGCCGCCCGGCGATGCGCGCCGCGATCAGATAAACCAGCATCACCGCCGCCGCGCCGAACAGGGCCGAGGGCAGGCGCAGCCAGAATTGCGGATCGCCGAAATGGGTCAGCGGCGCCAGCATCAGGAAGAAGCTCGGCATATGATGGTTCTGGAAGGAATTCACCACCAAGGCGCCCGGCTGCAGCGAGGCGCGTTGCAAGGTGAACATCTCATCCAGCCAGAAGGGCCGGCGCCCGAGATCGATCACCCGCGGCAGCAGCGCCAGCAGGAAGATCCCGGCCGGCCAGGCGAAGCGCGCGAAGGACGAAGCGCGGTTCGGCACGCCGGAAACGGTCTTGATCTCGGGTTTGACAGTGATGCTCACGCGCTGACCTGTGATTGGGACTGTGATTGCCCCTGCAAGGACGGCTCAGGCGTCGGCGCGGGCCGCCAATCGCGGAAAAAGGCACGGCCGATGGCCCCTGCGAGCTCCTGCAGGTGAATCTGAACGAGATCCAGATAATCGTGCAAGCCCGTGGCCAAAATATGGCTGAGCTTCGCTTCGAGCAGCAATTCGCGCAGCATCTCCACCCGCTCCAGCGCCTCCGCCCCGCGTGACAGGCCGAAATGCCGGCGCAGATCGTCCAGATGCGATTCAATCCGCCGCACGCAGAGCAGCGGCGAGCGCGGGTTGGAGGGGTCACGCAGCAGGAACTGCACCACATCCTCCGGCGCGAATTGCGCGCGGGCCTGGCGCTTGAAAGCGTGATAGCCGGCGGCGGCACGCAATATGGCGTTCCATTGCGTCAGCTCCGCCACGCGCTTTTCCTCCCGCCCGCGCGGCAGCAGGGCGGTGAATTTGATGTCCAGCATGCGGGTGGTCTGGTCCGCGCGCTCGATATAGCGGCCCAGCTCGTAGAAATACCAACCCTGGTCACGATAGATGGTGCCCTGGGTGATGCCGGTATGGGCCTGCACCCCTTCCTTGATCCGGGTGCAGAGGCGCGAAAGCGCGTCCCCCTCCAGATCCTCCGGCGTGATCCGGCTGACGAAGCGGTGAAACACGTTGAGCTGCTTCCACATCTCCGTGCTCATCAGCGGCCGCAGCGTGCGGGCATTGGTGCGCGCCTCCTCCAGACTGGCGGGGATGGAGGTGCTGTTGCCCTTATCCAGCAGATAGAAGCGCTTCACATGCGTCGCGTCCGCCGAGAAGCCGCGCTCCAGAAAATTCTTCTCATCGGCATTGATGCGGATGAGCCCGAACCAGGCCTCGGTCTCGAAACCAGGGCTCTCGAAGCTCTGCGTCACATCGATCAGCCGCGCCATGTTCTCGACGCGCTCCAGATAGCGCGCCATCCAGAACAGCCCCTCGGCGTCGCGGGCGAGCAGCCCGGGGTCGCGCATATGGGTCATGGCGTTTCTCCCTTCGTGGGGTCTTCCTTGCTGAAATCCTCGGCCAGCACCCAGGTATCCTTGGAGCCGCCGCCTTGGCTCGAATTCACGATAAGCGACCCTCTCTTCATCGCGACTCGTGATAACCCGCCGGGCAGCACCCAGCTTTCCTTGCCGGTGACGATGAAGGGCCGCAGATCCAGATGGCGCGGGCCGATGCCCTCCTCGGCCAAGGTCGGGCCGACGGAGAGGCCGATCATCGGCTGGCTGATCCAGTTATCCGGATCGGCTGAGATGGTCTCGCGCACTTTCTCCAGCTCCTCCTTGGAGGCGCGCGGGCCGATGGTGATGCCGTAACCGCCGCTCTCGCCCACCGGCTTGGTCACCAGCTTGTCGAGATTCTCCAGCGTATATTTCAGCCCCTCCGTCTCGCGGCAGATATGGGTGTCGACATTCCGGATCAGCGGCTCCTCATCCAGATAATATTTGATAATGCGCGGCATATAGGCATAGACCGCCTTGTCATCCGCCACCCCGGTGCCGACGGCATTGGCGATGGCGACATTGCCGGCCTTCCAGGCGCGGATCAGACCGGGCACGCCCAGCATGGAATCCGGCCGGAACACTTCCGGGTCGAGGAAATCGTCATTCAGCCGGCGATAAATCGTGTGCACCGGCTTCAACCCGGAAATGGTGCGCATGTAGACCCGGTCATTCTCGACCGTCAGATCTGCCCCCACCACCAGAGGCACGCCCATCTCGCGGGCCAGGAATACATGCTCGAAATAGGCGGAGTTGTAGATACCGGGTGAGAGCAGCACCACCTGCGGGTCGGCATGGTCGCCGGGTGCCACCTCCGCCATCGCCGCGCGCAGGCGCCGCCCGTAATCATCCACCGGCTTCAGCTTGATGCCGGCCATCAGGTCCGGGAAGGTGCGCAGCATCAGATGCCGGTTCTCGATCACGTAAGAGACGCCGGACGGGGTGCGGGCATTATCCTCCAGCACCCGGAAATCCCCCGCCTCGTCGCGGATGATGTCGATGCCGCAGACATGCACATAGGTGCCGTGGGGGACCGGGAAATCCTTCATCTCCGGGCGGTAATTGGCGTTGCCATAGACCAGCTCGCCGGGGATGATTCCATCCTTCACCACATGGCCCTTGCCGTAGATATCGCCCAGAAACAGGTTCAGCGCCTTCACGCGCTGGGCGCAGGCGCGCTCCAGCAGATCCCATTCAGGCGCGGTTAACACACGTGGGATACAATCAAAGGGCAGGATGCGGTCGATTGCCGTGGCGTCGGAATAAACGGTGAAGGTGACGCCGAGATCGATCAGATCGGTTTCGGCGGCGGAGGCACGGGCGCGCAGCGCCTCCAGCCCGATTCCCTGCAACCGCTCGGCCAGCCATTGCGGCACCGGCCCGGCATCGGCGCGCGGCGTCGTCAGTTCGCAAAAGAAACGGCCTGGATCATATTCGGGCCATAAATGCTGAAAAATGTCGCTCAAACCAAAGCCTCCGGCGCGCATAGGCGGAAAAAATGATGATGGAAAAAGCGATGGGTCGTCAGGGTATCAGGGGCGGAGTGACGGGCCGGAAACAGCCCGTGCTTGCGCGCGAAGAGCACCAACCGGGCAGAAGGAGCCCAGCAATTCAGCACGCATCACCTGAGATTTGGCGCCGATCCGTCATGGTACAGGGTAAATCTGCCTTCAAAACATCCATGTCCGCAAGGTGCCTCCCTGGCTGCGGGATTTAGACTTCATGACAGTTATGCAAGCATCGGACCAAGCCCGCCCCGCCGCCGCGCCGCGCCGTTGCGCACGGCGCGGCCAGACTGACCGGGCTTGCCATCAGGGACAGGTAGGCACCCGTCCTACACTCTGTTAATCCTGTCGAAATGCAAATTTTGTCACCCTACGATGAAACACTGGACCGACAGGGACGGCTGAAAAGCCCCTGGTCGCCGGTTTTGTCGGCCGTGCGCGAAATGGGCATGATCGAGCTGGAACGGCGCTGCGCGGCGCTGGGCCGGCAGGTGGGGCTGGCCGCGCCGGCGCTGCGCCCCGCCGCCCGGCCTTACGACCCCTTGCCGGCACTGCTCACCGCCTCAGAGTTCGCCTGGCTGGAGGAGGCGGTCAGCCAGCGCGCCGAGCTGCTCTCGCAGGTGATGGAAGATCTTTACGGCCCGCAGAGCCTGATGCGTCTGGGCCGGCTGCCGCCGGCGCTGGTGCTGGCGGACCCGTTCTTTCTGCGCGCCCTGCATACCGGCGGCAAGCTGCCGGCACCGCGCCTGGGGCTGTATGCGGCGGATGTGATTCGCGGCACCGACGGGCGCTTCAAGCTGCTGCGCGACCATACCGGGACCATTCCCGGGCTTGGCCACGCGCTCACGCTGCGCCGCCTGGCCAACGGGGTGCTGCCGGAATTGTTCCGGGCCGGGGCGCTGCGCTCGCTGCGGCCGGCGCGGGAAATTCTGGTGGACCAGCTGCAACGCCGGGCCGAAGGCGGGCTGGTGGCGGTGCTCTCCGGCGGCGCGGCCGCTCCGGGGCTGCCGCATGGCGACGATGCGCTGCTGGCGCGCGCGCTGGGCGTGCTGATGATCGAACCCGCCGACCTCGCCACCCGCAACGGCGCCTTGCATATGAAGACGCTGAGCGGGCTGCTGCATGTGGCGACGCTGGTGCGCGGTGTCTCGGGCATCGATCTCGACCCGCTGGAGCAAGGTGGCCGGCCTGGGGCGGGCATTCCCGGCGCCTTCGGGGCGGTACGGGCCGGGGTGCTGAACATGCTCAACGCCCCGGGCAGCAAGCTGCTGGAGTCGCAGGTGCTGCATCCTTATCTGCAGGAGCTGTTCGAGCCGCTGCTGGGGGCGCCGCACAAGATGCAGCAGGCCGAGCCGGACGATGTGGCGCTGGCCTCGCAAGCGCCCTTCCTCGCCCCGGACGGCGTGCTGACCAAGGCTCCGCTCTGTTTTCGTATCTTCTCCTGGCATGACGGGGTGCAGTGGCAGGTGCTGCCGGGCGGGCTGGGTCTGGCGATGGATGCGCAGGCCGGGCTGGGGCTGAAGGATCTCTGGGTGTTCGATGGCGAGGAGCCGCGGATGATCGCCGGCGCGCCCCCGGCCGAGCCGCCGGAGAAGGTGAAATTCCTCGCCGCCGCGCATCTGCCCTCGCGGCTGGCGGATAATCTGTTCTGGCTCGGCCGCTCGGTGGAGCGGCTGGAAGCCGCGGCGCGGCTGCTGATGCTGGCCCTGCCCCGGCTGGAATCCGGCACCTCGCTGCCGCGTGACATGGCCGAGCGCGGGTTGATCTCGCGCTGTCTCGGCCAGGCCGGGCTACTGCCCGCGGATGTGGCGGGCTCTGCCCTCTCCGGCCGGCTGCTGCGCCAGACGCTGGCGCGCCGCCGCCCGCTGGCCGGGCTGGTGAAGGAGGTGGCGCGGTTGGTCGATGCCTCCTCCGAGCGGCTTTCGCCCTCGATGCTGGCCACCGTGCGGCTGGCGCTGCAGCAGGCCAACGAGGCGCTGCCGAACGAGGAAGTGGCCTTGCCGGTGATGCTGAATTTCGCCGCCAGCTTCGCCGGCATCGCGGCGGAGAACATGTCCCGCGACGGTGGCTGGCTGTTCCTGGAAATGGGCCGCCGGCTGGAGCGCGCCGAGACGCTGGCGGAGACGCTGGCGATTTTGCTGGACGGGCCGATCCCCAGGCTGGAGCCGGGGCTGGCGCTGGGCATCGAGCTGGCGGATTCGGTGCTGAGCTATGAGCTGCGCCATGCCGGCATCATCGCCCCCGGCCCGGTGCTGGCGATGCTGCTGGCCGATGCTTCCAACCCCCGCGCTCTGGCCTTCCAGTGCAACGCGCTGCGCGCCTGCCTGGAGCGGCTGGGGGCGGATGACGATGCCGAAACCGCAAGGTTGCTGCAACATGAGCTGGCCGATCTAGCCGGCGGCGGCACGGCGCTGAGCGCCACGCTGAGCGCCATGGCGGCGAAGCTGCGCACCCTGTCCGACCGCGTGCAGCGGCGCTTCTTCACGCTGCTGCCCGCGGCACACACGCTTGAGGATGAAGAGATCTTGGAAGCGGCACAATAACTTGCCACAGTCCGCCGCGCCATGACCCTGTACCGCCTGAACCACGCCACCGCCTATGATTACGCCGAACCGGTGGTGATCGGCACGCATTTCATGCATTTGCTGCCGCGTTCGCGGCCCGGCCAGTTTATCCGCGAGGCCCGGCTGGACATCTCGCCGCTGCCGGACAACCGGCGCGATGAGATCGACCATTTCGGCAATTTCACCACCAGCGTCTCGCTGACCGGGGCGCATAAGCAATTCAACGTGACGCTGAGTGCTACGATCGAGGTGGAACAGCCGGTGCCGCCGGCGCACACACCGCGCTGGGAAGCGATTGCCGCCTGGGCGCTGCATGAGGTGGATGTGGCGGAGTTCTGCCTGCCGAGCGACCTCGCCAGACCGGCCGGGGAGATCGCGGATTATGCCGCGGTGAGCTTCCGGCCGGGGCGGGAGATGCTGGAGGCGGTGCTGGAGCTGAACCAGCGCATCTTCAACGAGATGACCTACAAGCCCGGGGTGACCAACAACTTCACCACGGCGCTGCAGATTTTACGCACCCGCACCGGGGTCTGCCAGGATTATGCGCATTTCATGCTGGCCTGTTTGCGCGCGCTGGGGCTGCCGGGGCGCTACGTGTCCGGCTATCTGCGCACGCTGCCGCCGCCGGGGCAGGAAAAGCGGCGCGGGGCGGACCAGAGCCACGCCTGGATCGGCGTCTGGCTCGGCCCGGAGACCGGCTGGGTGGATTTCGACCCGACCAATAATCTGCTGGTCAGCAATGAGCATGTGACGCTGGCCTGGGGCCGGGATTTCAACGATGTCTCGCCGCTGCGCGGGGTGATTCTGGGCGGCGGCCGCCACTCGCTGCATGTGGGCGTCGATCTCGAACCGGTGCTGACCTAAGGCGCGGGGCGTTCAGATTCCGGTACTCTGAACAACCCCCTGCGCCATGGTCGGCATGGCGATCCACTGTTTTGCTTCCACAAGCGGCTTGATCAGATTGGCTGCGAGATTGGCCGTGGTGGTCGGCCCACTATAACCGGCGTTGCGCAGATAGGATTTCGGCAGGAAGTCTCCACCGTTAAACACATCATTGCTGTTGAAGCGGCGCTGGACATAAACAGCGCCGATAATGTCATGCGGATAGATTTCATTGACCGCACGCTCCTGGCCAAACATCGGCCAGAGCGATTGGCGCACCCCAAGCTTGCCGACCGTTTTGACATATTCATACTGGGATTGCTGGGTATTCGTCATCCGGCGCACGTCGAGATCCAGCACATAAACCCAGCTATCTGTATTGAGGTCCCCGACAGGAAAAAGCGGGGCGGCCTGAAAATCGCGGGTCACGCAAACGGCGGATTGCGGTACGATATCCGGGGCATTTTTCTTACCCGCAGGCCAGCGCAACTTGGGCTGCGCGTAGCTTCTGTCGCGTTTGGAAAATCCCGCCTTGAAGATACGTTCTGGCATATCGGATGGGTGGCGGGTATCGCTGCGGTAAAAAACCCCTCTCATATTTCCCCCTGGCGTATTGCCTTCGCGGCGACAATCTAAAATGGAATTTTCAGAATCGCAACAATGCTGATGCGCGAGAACGATAGCTCACGCCTGCCTTACGCTTTGGGGAAAGACACAGATAAGAAAAAACTATCCTTCAGATAGTGGCGTTCAGAACGAGCGCCAGCCCCGCCGCTGGCTGCGCATCAGCAGATACCCTGCAAACCCCAACACCAGCAGCACCGGGATCATCAGGAACGCGGTCCAGACCACCACCGCGCCAACGCCAAGCGCCACAGCGAACGCCAGCAACCGCAGCGCGATCTGCGCCAGAGAGGGTTTAGACGGCTCGACGAAGTGCCCATCGGGCGTCATGTCGAGCACCGGGCCATTTTCTTTTGCCATATGACAGATCTAGGGCAGAGGGCGGCGCAGTTCAATGCGCGATGATGAGGAGAGCGGCGTCCCGCTGCCATGGCAAGGGCGACTGCGAAGGGCTAAATGTCAGCCATGCAAGAAGATGATCTGTTCGGCCCGCCAGAGGCTGCCACCCCAGCCAATCCGGGCAGCCAGCCCTTGGCGGAGCGGCTGCGCCCGAAGGCGCTAGGCGATGTCGCGGGCCAGGCGCATTTGCTGGGGCCAGAGGGCAGCCTCACCGGCATGCTGGCGCGCGGCTCACTGGCCTCGATCATCCTCTGGGGCCCGCCCGGTGTCGGCAAAACCACCATCGCCCGGCTGCTGGCCGATGCGGCGGGGCTGCAATTCCGGCAGATCTCGGCGGTGTTCTCCGGCGTCGCGGACCTCAAGAAAGTGTTCGAGGACGCCACCCGCCTGCACCGCGCCGGCCGCGCCACGCTGCTGTTCGTGGATGAAATTCACCGCTTCAACCGCGCCCAGCAGGATGCGTTTCTGCCCGTGGTCGAGGCCGGGACGATCACGCTCATCGGCGCCACCACGGAAAATCCCAGCTTTGCGCTGAACGGCGCGCTGCTCTCCCGGGCCCAGGTGTTCGTGTTGCGCCGGCTGGACGATGCGGCGATGGAGGAGCTGCTCACCCGCGCCGAAGCCGAAACCACCCAGCCTCTGCCGCTCACGGCAGGTGCGCGCGCCAGCCTGCGGGCGATGGCCGATGGCGATGGCCGGGCTTTGCTCAACATGGCCGAACAGCTTTTCGCCCTGCCGCCGGGCACCGAGCTGGACGAAACCGCTTTGGGCCAGCTCCTCTCCCGCCGCGCGGCTTTATATGACCGCGACCGCGAGGAGCATTACAACCTCATCTCCGCCTTGCATAAATCCATGCGCGGTTCGGATGCGGATGCGGCCTTGTACTGGCTGGCGCGGATGTTCGCCGGCGGGGAAGACCCGCGCTATATCGCCCGGCGCGTCACCCGTTTCGCCGCCGAGGATATCGGCCTGGCCGACCCGCAGGCTCTGGTGCAGGCCCTCTCCGCCTGGGAGGCCTATGAGCGTCTGGGCTCGCCGGAGGGGGAGGTCTGCATCGCGCAAGCCGTGGTCTATCTGGCCACCGCGCCGAAATCCAACGCCGTCTATAAAGCCATCGGGGCTGCCAACCGCGCCGCCAAGGAAACCGGCAGCCTGATGCCGCCGAGGAACATCCTGAATGCCCCCACCAAGCTGATGAAAAATCTCGGCTATGGCGAAGGCTACCAGTACGACCACGACACCGAGGACGGCTTCTCCGGCGATAATTACTTCCCCGAGGGCATGGGGCGGCCGGATTTCTACCGCCCGGTGGAGCGCGGCTTCGAGCGGGAAATCGTCAAGCGCCTCGCTTATTGGCAGAAATTGCGCGAAGAGAGGCAATGACCACCGAGATACAAGTTCCCGAGGCCGGCGCCGAGATGCGGCTGGACCGTTTCCTGCGCCGCGAAGTGCCGGGCCTCACCCAGGGTGTGCTGCAAAAGCTGCTGCGCACCGGCAAGATCCGCCGCAATGGCAGCCGGGCGGAGGCGAATGACCGCCTGGCCCTGGGCGATGTGCTGAGCCTGCCCGAAATCGCCCCGCCGACCGACGCACCCAAGCCCCGCCAGATCGTCAAGATGGATGAAAACCGCACCAAGGAATTGGAGCGGATGGTGATCTATCAGGATGACTCGGTGATCGTGCTCAACAAGCCCGCCGGGCTGCCGGTGCAGGGCGGCTCGGGCATCGCCGTGCATGTGGATGGGATGCTGGATGCGCTACAGGGCGATGCGCCGGAGCGGCCCAAACTGGTGCACCGGCTGGACCGCGACACCTCCGGCGTGCTGGTCATTGCCCGCAGCGCCAAGGTGGCGGCGAAGCTCTCGGCGGCGTTTCGCGGCCGGGATGTCGAGAAAACCTACTGGGCGCTGCTGGTCGGCTTGCCGGAAACGCTGGAAGGGCGGATCGATCTGCCGCTGAAGCGCATCGATCTCGGCCAGACCTCTCGCGCCGAGCCGGCCTCGCGCAAGGACAAGGACGCACAGAAGGCGATCACCGATTACCGCATTCTGGACAAGGCCGGGCGCAAATTCTGCCTGGCGGAGCTGAGCCCGCATACCGGGCGGATGCACCAGCTGCGCGCCCATTGTTTGGCCTTGGGCACGCCGATTCTGGGCGATGAGGTTTATGGCAGCGCCTATCACGAGCATTTCGCCAACCAGCTGCATCTGCATGCGCGCCGGCTCAGCTTTCCGCACCCGGAAGGCGGGCTGCTGACGATCGAGGCGGAGCTGCCCAAACATATGGTGAACGGGCTGAATTACCTCGGCTTCCCGGCCCCGGACGCGGCCAAGCCCAGGCGCGGCGGGCGCGGCGCGGCCTAAGCCTTTCCTATAAATTACAGTCGGTTAACGGCAAGAGGGGTGGAAAACCCCAGGCTTTGCTGTCACATATTGAGGCATGCGCCGGTGGACACGCCCCCTTCTGTGCCTCTGCCTCGTCCTCGGCGGCAATGCCGCCGAGGGGGCCGATCCGGTGAATTACAATCTCAGCTTCACCCCCTCCGGCGATGGCGGGCTGGACGGGCTGATGAAACAGACCTCCTCACTGGTCTCGTTGCAAAAGAAACTCCCCCCTGCCCCGTTCGCGCTGATCGGCCGGGCGCGCACGGATGAGGCACATTTCATCACCGTGTTGCACGCGCTGGGCTATGATGCCGGCACGGCGAAGATCACCATCGACGGCATGTCCCTCGATGATCCGGCGTTGCTCGATCATCTCACCCGCCTGCCCCAGGGCAGCCAGGCCAAGGTCGCTATCTCCACCCAGAAAGGCGCGCTGTTCAGCCTCGGCCAGGTGAACATCACCGGCCTGCCGACGGGCTTCAAGCCGCACCCTGGCATCCGCACCGGCCAGCCCGCCACCGCCGCGCCAATTCTCGCCGTGCCGGCCAAGCTCACCACCGATCTGCAGAATGCCGGCTATGCCTTCGCCAAGGTGGCGCCGCCCTACGCGGTGGCGAATGAGGCAACGCATAGGCTGAATGTGAGCTATAGCGTCACCCCTGGCCCGCGCGTGGATATCGGCGCCGTCAGCTTCTCCGGCCTCACCCGCACCGACCCGGCCTTCCTCAGCCGCCATATCAGCCTGCGCCAGGGCCAGCCTTATTCCGAAAAGGCGCTACAGCAGGCCCGCGACTCGCTGCTGGGGCTCGGTGTGTTCTCCTCCGTGACCGCGGTGCCGGCGACAGAGGCGGTCGCCGGCCAGGTGCCGATCAGCTTTCATGTCACCGAGCAGAAGCTGCACGCGGTCACGCTCTCGGGCGCCTATGCGACGGATCTGGGTGTCTCCATCGGCACCAGCTGGGAGAACCGCAATCTCTTCGGCCATGCCGAGACGCTGACCCTCTCGGTCGCCGCCAACGGGCTGGGCGGCACCGGCACCACGGCGCCGGGCTATGACCTCAAAGGCGTCTTCACCAAGCCGGATTATTATGTGCGCGGCCAGACTTTGACCCTCTCCGCCGAGGGGCTGCAACAATCGCTCACCGCCTATCGGCGCACCGGCATCATCATCGGCGGCTCGCTCTCGCGGCCGATCACCGCCCATACCGCCATCACCTACGGCCCCAGCTTCACCACCGAGCGGGTGGACCAGGAAGGGGTCGCCCGCAGCTATGTGCTGGCGCAATTCCCGATCAATTTCACCTGGGACACCAGCAATTCGCTGCTGGAGCCCACGCGCGGCCACAAGCTCTCGCTCACCATCACCCCGACCATGCCGGTGGTCGGCACCCCGCATGATCCGTTCGTGATCCTGCAGGGCACCGGCTCGGTCTATGTCCCCGTCGAGCGCAAGGCCTGGGGCGTGGTGGCGCTGCATGGGGTACTGGGCAGCATCCAGGGAGCCAGCCAGTTTGGCGTGCCGGCGGATCAGCGCTTCTACGCTGGCGGTTCGGGCACGGTGCGCGGCTATAGCTACCAGACCATCGGCCCGCTTTTCGCCGACGACACGCCCCAGGGCGGGCTGGCGCTGGATGCGGTCAATCTGGAATTCCGCCAGCATATCACCAAGAGCATCGGCATCGTGCCGTTCATCGATGCCGGGCAGGTCAGTGCCGGCGCCGCCCCGTTCAAGGGCACGCTGCGCGTCGGCGCCGGGCTGGGGGCGCGCTATTACACCTCGATCGGGCCGATCCGGGTGGATTTCGCGCTGCCGCTGAAGCGCACCCCGGGCAGCAGCGCCTTCGGGCTCTATATCGGGCTCGGGGAGGCGTTCTGAACCATGCGCTGGGTGAAACGCATCCTGATCGGGCTGTTGGGGCTGGTGCTGATCGTCATTCTGGCGGTGGCGGGCGTTGTCGTGGTGCTGAATTCCGCCGGCGGGCGCGCCTTCGCGGTGCGCGAGATCAACAAATACGGCGCCGCCTATATCCAGATCGGCCAGCTGCGCGGGCATTTTCCTGCGGACATCAACATCACGAGCGTCGCGGTGAAGGACCCGAAAGGCATCTGGCTCTCCGGCCGGGATGTGACGCTGAAATGGTCGCCCCTGCAGCTCTTGCGCCGCAATCTCGCCGTGCGGCTGCTGAGCGCGCAAAGCCTGGACGTCGCCCGCGCCCCCGCCTATCCGGCCAGCAAGCGCAAAAATTCCGGCAACAGCCAGCTGCCCGGCTTGCGGCTCAACCTCGACCGGCTGGAGATCGCCGCGCTGCATGTGGCGCCATCGCTGGCCGGGGAGGATGTGACGCTGCATGTCACCGGGCAGACGCATCTGCGCGATCTCCAGCATGGCGACATCGCGCTGAACGCCACCACCGAAAGCGGCGATGCGGATTACGCCCTGACCGGCACGCTGGCCCCACAGAGCGTGGCGATGAAACTGCATGTGCAGGAGCCGCCGAACGGGCTGATCGGGCATTTTGCCGGCCCGCAAGTGCAGCTGCCGCTGAAGTTCGACGTCATGCTGAACGGCCCGCGCGCCCATGCCGCGCTGCAGGCGGCGCTGGCGCTGGGCGATGCCAGGCTGAACGTTACCGGCACGCTGGGGCTGGACCAGACATCCCCGTTCGCGGATGTGGTGCTGAGCGTGCCCGCTTTGGCCCCGTTCGGCACGCTGGCCAGGCAGCCGATCAGCGGCCAGACCCAGCTGCATCTGGTGGTGGAGCCGACCGCCAGGCAGGATGGCGCGACGCTGGCGCTGCAAGGCGATGTCGCCCTCAGCCAGTCCCCCGCCGGGCTGGACAAGTTCCTGAATGGCGAGACGCATCTCTCGCTGCTGGCCAGCCTGCAGGGCAACAAGGTCACCATCGGTCAGCTCTTGCTGGATGCCCCGCATGCGCAGATCAGCGGCCATGGGGTACTGGACAAGCAGCAGCTCGACCTCACCACGGATGCCAAGCTCAACGACCTCGCAACCCTGCTGCCACGGCTGCAGGGCGCGCTGCAGCTGCATAGCCATGTCACCGGCACCGTGCAGGATTTCGCCACCCGGACCGCCATCGACGGCCAGGTCAGCGTGCCGAACGTACCGAGCGGGCCGTTCCAGCTCGATCTCGCCGCCCAGCATCTGCCGAAAGCGCCGCAAGGCACCCTCACCGGCAGCGGCACGCTGGCCGGATCGCCCCTGAATCTCGATGCCAGCTTCGCCCGCCAGGACAGCGGCGCCGCCAGCCTGAAAATCGCCCGGCTGGACTGGAAATCCTTGGCGGCGCAGGCGGATCTGGCGCTGGCGGCCGGCGCCAGACTGCCCACCGGCAGCGCGCATCTGGCTCTGGGCCATCTCGCGGATTTCGATGATTTCACCGGCATGAAGCTGCACGGCGCGCTGCAGGCGGATTTCGCCGACCAGGGCCAGCAGACTCTCTCATTGCAGGCCAGTGCCAAAAACATCTCCGGCGTACCCTCGATCGGCGCCGCCAACGCCACGCTGGAGGCGCAAGGCACGCTGCAAGCGCTGGCGGTGAAGCTGGATGCCAGCGTCGCCCGGCTGATGGGCGCGGCGGCGAAGCTGGCTTTGTCCGGAACCCTGAACATCCCAGCACAGAGCGCGCATCTCGCCAGCCTGACCGGCAATTGGCACGGGCTGAACGCCAGGCTCAACGGCCCCGCCGACATTGAAGCCAAGCCGGAGATGGCGGTGCGGCATCTGGACCTCTCCGTCGGCAAGGCCGCCATCGCGCTGGATGGCACCCTCTCCCCGACGCTGAACGCCAAGGCCAGCGTGAAAAATCTCGATCTGGCGCTGGCGAAGCTCTTCGTGCCCAGCGTGAATGCCGCCGGCATCGTCAATCTCACCGCCAATGTCAGCGGCACGCCGAAGGCCCCCGCCGGGCAGGTGGCGCTGAATGCCACCGGCCTGCGCTATATCGACAAATCCACCGCCGCCCTGCCCGCCGCCACCATCGCCGGCACCGCGACGCTGAGAGGCGACAGCGCCGATGTGAACATCAAGGCCCAGGCCGGGGCGGATGCGAACATCACCGCGCGCGGCACCGCCCCGCTCTCAATGACCGGGCGGATGAAGCTGGCGCTGGATGCGAAGCTCGATCTGGCGATGCTCAACCCGCTGTTGGCGAAGATGCACACCAAGCTCAGCGGCACGCTGAGCACCAGCGCCCAGCTCTCCGGCACGCCGAAGGCCCCCGCCGGGCAGATCAGCCTGACCGGCCGCAATCTGCGCGACGAGGCCGGCCCCGCCGCCGCCCTGCCCGCCGCCAGCCTGGATGCCAAGGCCAATCTGCAAGGCCAGCGTGCCGCGCTTGATGTGGCGGTGAAGGCCGGGCCGGATGTGAACCTCACCGCCCGCGGCACTGCCCCCTTCACCAGCACTGGCGCCATCAACATGGCGGTGGCCGGACGGCTGGACCTGAAGCTGCTCGACCCGATCCTCGCCGCGAACGGCAATCTGGTGCGCGGACGGATCGACACCAATCTGCGGATCGCCGGCACCGCCAAGGCCCCGCGCGCCAATGGCACGTTGAGACTGGCCGATGGCAGCGTGCAGAACATCGCCTCCGGGCTCAACCTCACCGCCATCAATGCCAGCGTGACCGCGGCCGACAAGCTGATCACGCTGCAAAGCCTGTCCGCCACCGCCGGCCAGGGCAAGATTACCGGCCATGGCAGCGTCGATCTCGGCGCGCCCAACCTGCCGGTGGATATTTCGCTGAACGCGGACCACGCCACGCCGATTTCCTCCGATCTGGTCAGCGAGACGCTGAATGCCGCGCTGCGCCTGCAAGGCGATCTGAAGGGCAACGCCGCGCTCGGCGGCACGGTCGATATTCTCAAGGCCAATATCAACCTGCCGAAATCGCTGCCGCCTTCGGTCGCCAATCTGCCGATCCATAATGGCAGCGCGCCGCCGCCCAAACCCAGCAGCGCCGCGCCCCCCGCCCCGCCGATCCGCCTTGCCCTGGATGTCCGCGCCAGGAACCAGGTCTTCATTCGCGGCGACGGGCTGTTCGCGGAGCTGGGGGGCAATATCCGCATCGGCGGCACGGCGGATAATCCGCTTCCCTCCGGCGGCTTCAACCTGATCCGCGGCACCTTCTCGCTGACCGGGACGACGCTGCAATTCACCTCCGGCAAGATCGATTTCAACGGCGCCGGCTTCATCCCCGTGCTGGATCTTGAGGCGACGACGCCGACCAGCACCAACGGCACCGCGACGCTGGTGATCGGCGGCACGGCGGCGAAGCCGAAAATCACCCTGACCAGCTCGCCGCCAATGCCGTCTGACGAAATCCTCTCGCAAATCCTGTTCAAGCAGAGCGCCTCCAGCCTGTCGCCGTTCCAGGCAGCCTCGCTGGCGGTGGCGCTCGCACAGCTCACCGGTGTCGGCGGGGGGTTCAGCCCGGTGGATTCGGTGCGCAACGCGCTGGGGCTGGACCAGCTCTCGGTAGGCTCCGACAGCGCCGGCAACCCCGCCGTGCAGGCCGGGCGCTACGTGGCGCCGGGGGTTTATGTGGGCGCCAGCCAGGCCACTTCCGGCGGCGGCACCTCCGCGAAAGTACAGATCAATCTCTATAAGGGGCTGAAGCTGCAAACGACGACGGGGCAGGACAGCACGGGTAACAATGGCAGCTCGGTGGGGCTGACCTACCAGTTCAATTATTAGAGTCATATCTGTTTAGAGCATCAAGCTTTTAGCTTGATGCTCTAAATTTTGTTTTAGCGAGCAATTTCATGTGTTTATCTTGACGCTGGCGCGTCAATCTAAACACATATTGCTCTAGGTTGACACGACAGCGTCAAGATAAACACATGAAATTGCGCGCCAAAATAAAGGAAAGTCAGAGCTTCAGGCAAAAAGCGTGAAGCTCTGAAACCGCACGGCCTCAAGCGGCAGATAACACATCTCTCAATATGCGGCGTTTGGTGGTGCCCATTGTACCAATCGCAGGCCCGGGACACTCAAGGTCTCTTTGGAGGCAATTCGAAGCCGGGTGCCCGGGATCTGCGAAAACACTTTCAACCCGGCCTGCGCCGCCAGCGCCAGCGCCGGCGCGGTGCCCTGCCCATGGGCGAAGAAAATCACTGTATCGGGCAGTGGCGGCTGTGGCCCCCAAAGGATTTGCGAGCGCTGAAATCGCCCCGGCGCCAGGGCGACCACCGCGCCATCCGCCACCACCCGCCCCAGCTTCGCCTGGCTCACCAACTCAATCGCCCGGTTGGTACGCGCCTGCATCGCCAAGCTGGGCGGCGAAAGGAATTCCCCCGGGAAACGCAAATTTTGCGGATTTTGCATCCCCCAAAGCCCGACAAAGGAGCAAAGCAGGATGGTCACAAAGGCGCGTTTGGCCTGAACCGGCGTGGTGACGTTGCGCGCCTGAAAGCGGACCGCGAACCCGTGGCCGAGCAATGGCCATGCCATCCCGAACACCAACGGAAACGGATAATAATTACAGAGCGTTCCAGCAAAGGGACTGCTGGCCATCAGATTCAGGGCCAGCCAGGGCAGGCAGGATATGAAGCCGGCCACGATGGAAGGGGCCCGCCAGCGCTCCGCCAGGATGACCGCCGCGACGATCGGCAGCACGAGATAGAGCCGGTAGATTAGCCAGAATGTGAGGCGCGTGGCGATCGTTACCAGACTCACGGGCGGAAAGCCGCCATGGCCGAGATAAACATCGTCCAGCGCCGCCGCGTTTGGGAAGATGGCGTGCTGAATGGCGAGAATAGAAGCACTCCAGCCCAGTGCGGCCACCGCGTAACCGGCGAGCGGGCGCAGCCTGTCCCACGCCACCCCCTGCATACGCAGCGCCCAGATGCCGCTGGCCAGCAGCAACCCAAGATGAACGCCGGCATCCTCGCGGGTGCTCAGGCAGAGCGCGAAGAAACATAGCGCCGCCCCATGGCGCCCATGCAGCAGGCAGGTGAGAAACGCGATGCCGCTGGCCACGATGAGCAGCTCGAAATGCGGATTGCAGCTTGCGGCCAGTACCATCCCGTTGAACGCGAACAGGATCGCCAATCCGGCAGCGGACCAGCGCCGCATCGGCATGCCGCGCAGCAGCGCGTACACCGCGAGAGCCATTCCTCCCTGCACGCCCCCCAAAAACAAGGAAAAGAACTGTTCGCGTGTGACCGGCAGCAGCCAGGAGAGGCCCGAGGTGAGCCAGAACACCAGCGCCATATGGGTGGCGAGAAAACTGTCGCCGCGCCATACCAAGGGCAATGTAAGCCCCCAGCCATTATGCCACATGGCCGGGGCGAGCATGCCGGCATCCCCCCACCAAGCGCCGTTAATATAGAAACTTCGCAGGCCGAGCGAGAAAAATGCGTAAGCGGGGATAAGGAAAACCGCGATCGGCAGCCCCCATCGCAGCACTCTCGCCACCTTTAAGTGCGCTCACGCGTTGCCGAGAAGGTGAGCTCCGGGAAGTTTTCCTTCATCCGGTTCAGCTCCCAGGCGTTGCGCACCATGTAAACCGGCGCGCCGTCCCGGTCCTCGCTCATCGCGCTCTTATTCACCTCGATGAAGAATTTCAGCCTGGCGCTGTCCTGCGAGAAGATCCAGCGGGCGGTATCGAACGGCGCCGGGTCGAAGCCGATCGGCACGTTATATTCCTGCTCGATGCGGCTTGAGAGCACGTCCAGCTGCAGCATGCCGACGACGCCGACGATCCAGTCCGCCCCGGTCATCGGCCGGAACACCTGGGTGACACCTTCCTCCGCCAGATCCTCCAGCGCCTTGCGCATCTGCTTGGCCTTCATCGGGTCGGCCAGGCGCACACGGCGCAGAATTTCCGGGGCGAAATCCGGAATGCCGGTGAAGCGCAGCTTCTCGCCCTCGGTCAGCGTGTCGCCCACCCGCAGCGTGCCATGGTTGGGAATACCGATAATGTCGCCGGGGAAGGCTTCCTCCGCCAGCGAGCGGTCCTGGGCGAAGAAGAAGATCGGCGCCTGAATCGCCATCGGCTTACCGGTGCGCGAATGGTTCAGCTTCATGCCGCGGGTAAACTTGCCTGAGCAGATGCGGGTGAAGGCGATGCGGTCGCGGTGCTGCGGGTCCATGTTCGCCTGCACCTTGAACACGAAGCCGGTCACCGGCTTCTCCTCCGGCGCCACCTCGCGCACATCCGTGGCCCGGGGCTGCGGCGGCGGGGCGTTGGCCACCAGCCCTTCCAGCAGCTCGCGCACGGAATAATCCTTCAAGGCCGAGCCGAAATAGACCGGGGTCAGATGCCCTTCCTCGTAGGATTGCGCATCGAAGGCCGGATAGGCGGCGCGGATCAGCTCCACATCCTCATCCAGCTGCGCCTGCTGGTCGGGGGGGATGGCGAAGCTCTGCGCTGGCCCGTCCTCGCCCGGCTTCTTCGCGGAGACCAGCTGGTCATTGCCCAGATTATAACAGCCCTTGAACAGCCCGCCCGAGCCGATCGGCCAGACCATCGGGCAGATATCCAGCTGCAGCGTATCGGCGATCTCATCGAGCAGCGCGAACGGGTTCTGGCTCTCGCGGTCGATCTTGTTGATGAAGGTGGTGATCGGGATGTTGCGCAGCCGGCAGACCTCGAACAATTTCTTGGTCTGCAGCTCGATGCCCTTGGCGGCGTCGATCACCATCACCGCGCTGTCCACCGCCGTCAGCGTCCGGTAGGTATCCTCGGAGAAATCCTCATGGCCTGGCGTGTCCAGCAGGTTGAACACCGCGCCGCCAAACTCGAAGGTCATCACCGAGGAGGTCACGGAAATGCCGCGCTGGCGCTCGATCTTCATCCAGTCCGAGCGGGTCTGGCGGCGGTCCTGGCGCGCCTTCACCATCCCCGCCTCGCGGATCGCGCCGCCGAACAGCAGCAGCTTCTCGGTCAGCGTGGTCTTGCCGGCGTCTGGGTGGGAGATGATCGCGAAGGTGCGGCGCGGCGGAATGCCGGAGATGCTCTCGCTCTGGGGAAGGGCCTGGTCCATCGCGGCGATCTAGCAAGGTTTCGCGCCGAAACCAACCGCGCCCGGCCCTACCAGGGCACGATCTTGCCGCGATAATCCAGGAATTCGTGCCCGCCGCTGCCGGCGCGTGATTCCAGCACATCCGCCATGCCCTTGGCCGAGGTCTCGACATCCAGGGGCGCGGTCTCGCCCCCCATATCCGTGCGCACCCAGCCCGGATGCAGATTGACGATGGTGAGATATTCATGCGCGGCGGCGAAGGCACGGCTGAGCCGGTTCAGCATCGCCTTGCTGGCGGCATAAAGCGGGCTGGCATCGTTGGCGTTCAGCTCTAAACTGCCCAGCGCCGAGGACATGAAGGCCAGCACCCCGGTCTCGGGCTTCAGCAGCAGCGCCAGACGCTCCGCCAGGCGCAGCGGCGCGATGGCGTTGGTCATCATCAGATGCGTGATTTCCTCGGCGGTGACCTCGTCCAGCCCCTTGTCGCGCGGGCCGTAAATACCGGCATTCAGCACCACGATGTCGAACACATGGCCCTTCATCCGCGCCAGAAACGCATCGGCCATATTCGGGTTGTTGATGTCCAGCGTATCGAGCGTGAGCTGCTGGTAATACTCCTCCAGCCCGGCGCCGTGAATCGCGGCGCGCACCGTGGCGGTGACATGATAGCCCCGGCGCAGAAACTCCTTGGTCAATCCCAGCCCCAACCCCCGCGAGGCGCCGACGATGAGCACCTGCTTTCTTTCCGGCTTCGCGGCCATCGCCACTCCTTGCGTTTTGCGTCCGCCCTAGAAAAGGCCCCGAAAGCCGGGCGGCACAAGAGGCGCTTGCGAATAGGAGCTTGGCAAAACATGATTTCCTCGTTAGCGTCAGGTCCCATGACGCAACCACTCACCCGTGCGATGACCATCGTAGCCGCCAATATTATTGGCGGCGTGCGTATGCGCGCGCGGGCGCGGCAAGGTTAGCGGGCTTCCCAACCCCGACCGTCCCCAACCCCGCCCACACGCAAGGCGGGGTTTTTTCTGGAAAACGCCCCGCCTCCCAACCGAAGAGGAGCTTTTCCATGTCGCCCCTGGCCTGGCTGCCGTTTCTGTCCCTCTGTGCCGCCGCGCTCGGCTTTGCCGCGGCCACCGCGCGGGCGCGCATGCTGGCGCGCCGGCCGGCCGCGCCGCCGCCGCGCGGCTTCCGCCCGGTGGTGATCGAAGGCGGCAAGGCGCAGATAGCGGCCTGTGCCGAGGAGGCGATGCCATGATCAGCATCCGCCCCGCCTGCGCGGATGATGCCCTCGCGCTCAACCGCATCTATAACCAACCCGGCGTGCGCCGCTTCACCAGCGCCCTGCCCTTCACCAGCCTGGCCCGGACGCAAGCCGTGCTGGTCGACAAAGCGGGCATACATGCGAGTCTGGTGGCCTGCGGGCCGGATGGCGCGGTGCTGGGCCAGGCCAGCCTGCGCCGCGAGACCAACCCGAGGCGGGCTTATGCGGCGACGCTGGGGATCATGGTGGACGAAACCGCGCAGCGCCAGGGCATTGGCAGCGCCTTGCTGGCGGCGCTGCTGGACCTCGCGGATCACTGGCTCAATCTGCACAAGATCGAGCTGACGGTCTTCGCCAACAACGAGGCCGCGATCGCCCTTTATAAGCGCTTCGGCTTCGTCACCGAGGCGGTTCTGCGCCATGAGGCGATGCAGGAGGGCGTGCTGCGCGACGCGCTGGCGATGGGGCGGCTGCGCCAAGGCCTGAAGCGCGATGCCAGCCCGCCGCCGCCGCGCCCGCCCCAGGCGCCACGCGCCCCCTTCAGCCTGCGCGCGCCGATGCCGGATGACCTGCCGGGCCTGGCCGCCTTATGCAGCCTGCCCGGCATCTGCTTTGGCACCACCGGACGGCCATTCATGACGCCGCGGGATGTGGCGCATCTGGTCACGCCGGAGAGCGGGGCGCATGCCATCCTCGCCCTGTCCGGCGAGGTGGTGGCGGGGCTGGCGGTGCTGACACCGGGGCGGGGGCGCCATCTGCATGCCGGCACGGTGGAGTCGCTGCTCGTGCATGACGCGTATCAGGGCCAGGGCATCGGGCGCGCCTTGCTCTCGGCGGTGCTGGAGCTGGCGGATTGCTGGCTGGGGCTCAGCCGCGTCGCATTGGCGGTGCTGGCGGATCAGGAACATGCGATCCGGCTTTATGAATCATTCGGCTTCGAGGTGGAGGGGCGTTTCGCCGCGGATATTTTCCGGGGCGGCGCCTATGCCGACTCACTGGCCATGGCGCGGCTTCGATGACGCCTTATATTGAGAGCTGAAAGGAGTGCCCGCATGAGCACCGCGCATTACAGGATCGTCCCGCACGATGGCGGCTTCGCCTATACGCTGGATGGCAGCTTTTCCGAAAGCTTTAAGACCCGCGAGGCGGCGTTGAAGGCCGCGCGCCGCGCCGCGCAGGAGCAGCGGGTGCCTGGCGAGACCAGGCTGATCCAGTATCAGAGCGAGGACGGCGCCTGGCACACCGAGGAAGCCCTGGGCATCGACCGCCCGCATACGGATGTGAAGGGCTGATCAGGCGGCGCGGCGCCCCGCAACGGGGAGCAAGGCGCCGTCCCCCACACGGGAAATGCGCAAGCGCGCCGGGTGATAACGGCGCGGCGCGCTGAAGCTGAAACCAGCGCGGCCGATGCCGATGCCGGCTTGTTCGAGATCCGGCCGATGGTCGCAGGCCAGCACCGTGCCGAGTCTGGTTCGCCCGGCATAGATCTCCAGCGCCTGCGGCCAGAGCGGTGAGGCGATATCCTGCGCCCAACCGGTGACCATGCGCCCATCGGCAATGTCGATACAGCCACGCAGCGCCCCGAAGCCCGGCGGCGGCGGCAGCAAGGGGCGCAGCGCGGCGGCCAGGCTGGGGCCGGAGAGGAAGCGCGGGGCGCACAGGCTGAGCGCGGGCGGCGCCTGCCAGCCCGGATTGGCCGCCAGAAACGCCGCGACATTGTCAAACTGCGCGCGCAGCTCCGGCCCGTCGGCAAAGCTCTCGGCCCAGACGCTTTCCGCCAGCAGGCAATCATGACGCTCAAATTCCGGCAGGACATACTCGACCGCCTCTGTCGGCTCCGGCTGGGTGATGGTGACGCCGTTGATCAGCGCCTCGGCCAGCACCAGCACCCCGCCCAGCAGCAAGGAATGGCCCGGGGAGACGAACAAATCGCGCGACGGCAGGCCCATGCCGAGTGCGCCCTTCTGGATGCAAACCGGCCAGCGCCCGCGCTGGCCGCGCAGCGCCTCCAACCCGAAACACTGGCGGCCGATCCAGCGAATCGGCTGGTGTCCGCCAAAGCGCGTCGGCAGCACGTCGCCAATGCGCAGCGACGCGACATCGCGCTCGCCCTCCACGGTCTGGATCATGGTCCCGCGCCGGTAGCAGATGACGATCTCAGCGCCGCCTGCCGTCTGGCTGAGTGTCACCGGCCCGGCCTGATAGCTACCGGCCAGGGCAATGGTTTGCGTCCCGCTGACCTCGCTCAACACCAGCCCCGTCCCGGCGACGAGGCTGGCGGCGCTGGCGCTCACCCCGTCCAGACGCAGAACATCCCCCGCGCCGAACCCGGCGAGGGTCTGACCGCCGGCAAGCTCGGCGACCGTCCCGGCCAGCAACCAGCCCGTGCCGGTGAAGGAGATCTCGGAAAAGCCGGAAAAACTTCCCCCCATATCCAACGTGCCTTGGCTGCCGGTGAGCAGCAGCGTGCCGCCGCCGCTCACCGCCGTTACCATCCCATCGAACACGCCGCCCGGGGCGACGGTGAGGCTGGGGCTGGCTTCGCTGATATAGGCGGCGAAGCTGCCGGCCAGCGTGCCGGCATTGGTGAAAGCCCCTCCGGCCAGGTCCAGCGCCACGGCCGCGCCCTCGACCAGCCCGCCATTGGTGAAGCTGCCGCCCTGCATCGCCAGCGCCGCATGGCCGAGGATGGTGCCGATATTCTGCACGCTGCCGCCGCCCATCCAAAGCCCGATAAAGGCGCCGCCGCCGCCCGAGAGCAGCCCCTGATTGAGCACCGTGCCGGTATAGAGCGCCACCCCCGCCCCCAACCCTTCGCCCCAGCCATAGCGCGTCCCGGCCCCGCCCTGGATACTGCCCGCATTCACCAGCAGGGCGTCGTTCATCAGCACCACACCGTTGCCGCCGGTCTGCGTCCCGGTGCCGCCGGAGATCGAGCCGCGATTGACCAAGGTGGCGCCAGCCAACACCGAAGCGGCCCCGCCATGGCCGCCGCCGCCGCCCAGCAGCGTGCCATCATTGCTGGCAACCAGCCCCGCCCCGCCGGACAGGCCAACGCCGCCGAACCCGGCATAGGCGCCCGCCCCGCCGGCAATGATGCCGCGATTGGCCAAGCTGCCGGCGCCCAGCACCATGCCGGCCCCCGCCGTGCCCTGCCGCAAGGCCGGACCGGACGGCACGTCAGCGCCCGCGATCAGCCCGGTATTCTGGACCTGCCCCGCCGCCAGCGCCACCGCGGCACCGGCCGAGAAGCCATAGCCGCTCGCCGGAAAGGCCAGCGCGATGGTCCCGCCGCCCAGCATGGTGCCGCTATTATTCAGCCGCACCAGCCCCGCCCCGGCATAAGCCGCATCGAACCCCGCAATGACCCCCGCATTGCCGAGATAGACGCCGGCGCTCAAAATCACCCCGTCATGCCCGGCGGCGATGCTCGTGGCCTGGACCTCACCCTGATTGACCAGGCTGGCGCCGCTGCCCAGCACCAGCCCGGCCAGCCCGCCTTGCACCAGCCCGCCTGGCTGATTTTCCAAAAGCCCGCTGGCGCCCAGCACCATCCCCGCCAGCCCGCCGGAGATGCTGCCCGCATTGCTGACCACACCCGCCCCGCCGAGGCTGACACCATAGGCGCCGCCGGTGATCGTCCCGGTGGCGTCGTTCTCCAGCGCGCCGCTGGCCATGCGCACGCCGATCCGCTGCAAGCCCGTCCCGCCCGCAACACCGCCCTGGATGAGCCCCTGGCTGACCAGGATCCCGCCCGAAGCCAGCACCACCCCTTCCAGATTGCCGGACAGCGTCCCGCCCGGACCATTCTCGATGGTGCCGGCCCCGGCCAGTTCGAGCCCCACCCCGACAGCCGCGCCGCTGGCCAGGGTCAGCGCCGAGACCAGCGTGGCGCTGGTCGCGATGGTCCAGTTCGAGCTTTGATCGCCGTAAAGCGCGCTGACCAGCGCCGGGCTGTCTGTTGCCGCCTGGCCGGCCAAGGTGAGGGAAAGCCCGCTCGCCAGGCTCACGGAGGCGGGGGTTGCCGTGCCCAGCAAGATCGGGCCGCCTTGCGTCAAGCCGGACATCAAACGCTTCTCCGCGCGATTATTCCGGATTCAGACTTAAACCGGTGATTTAATCAAATCAACGAAAATCAAACCTCAGGTTGCATCGCCGCCGGTTCGTCATCGACGACCATCGCCGCATCCCGCCGGGCTTTCGCCTCGCGGGCCAGCTTATGATAGCTGCGCAGCGAAAAAGGCAGCATCACGATATAAGCCAGTCCAGCCAGCGCCCCGGCAATGAAGGGGTCGGCGAAGATCAAAGCCGCGAATACCACCACCCCCAACAGCAGCGGCAGGATGCCGGCGGTCGGGATCTTGAAATTCTTGAAGCTCCAGACCGGCAAAGTGGAGACGCACAGCACCGCCGCCATGGCCAGAACCGCGCCGGTGAAAAGCGGGTAACTCACCACATCCTGCAGCCAGAACTGGTCATGCTCATTCGCCGCCAGACCGATGAAGAGCGGAAACAAAGCGAGTCCCGCGCCAGCCGGGGCCGGCACGCCGGTGAAGAAATTATAGGCGAAGGCGGCCTTCGGGGCGGAATCCAGCGCCGCGTTGAAGCGCGCCAGACGCAGCGCCATGGCGGCGGCGAACATCAAGGGCGGCAGAAAGCCGATCGCCCCCCAAGGCTGCAGCGACCACATATAAAGCAGCAGCGCCGGGGCGATGCCGAAGCAGAGGAAATCCGCCAGGCTGTCGAACTCGGCGCCGAAGCGCGAGGTCGCCTTCAGCAGCCGCGCCAGCCGCCCATCCAGCCCGTCGATCACGCCCGAGACCGCGATTGCCAGCACGGCGGCGCCAAAGCGCCCCTCCAGCCCCAGCCGGATCGAGGACAGCCCGACGCAGAGCCCCAGCAGCGTCATCAGATTGGGCAGCATCCGGTTGAAACTCTGCCCGGAAAAACGCTGCCGGCGCGGCAGCCGACGCGGCCGCATCACGGGAAGGTGCTGAGCACGGGCGGCAGTTCGGCGATCACCGTTTCACCGCCGAGCATGCGCTGGCCGACCGCGACCAGCGGCAGGCAGCCTTCCGGCAAATAGAGATCCGTGCGCGAGCCGAAGCGGATGATGCCGAAACGCTGACCGGCGAGCAGCGCCTGGCCCTCGCTCACCTCGCACAGAATCCGCCGCGCGATCAGCCCGGCGATCTGCACCACCACCACCTCGCGCCCATCAACGGTGCGCAGCAGCATGGAGTTGCGCTCATTATCGTCGCTCGCCTTGTCCTCGGCGGCGGAGAGGAACAGGCCGGGATGATAGGCGATCTTCTGCACCGTGCCGGCGATCGGGGCGCGGTTCACATGCACGTCCAGCACCGAGAGGAAGATGGCGACACGGGTGCGCGGCACAGGCGGCAGGCCGAGCTCCGCCGGCGGGATCGCCTGCTCGATGCTCACCACCAGACCGTCGGCCGGGGCGACGAACACGTTGGGGCGCGGCGGCAGCACGCGCTCCGGGTCGCGGAAGAAATACAGGCAGAACAGAGTGAAGAGCAGGCCGATCCAGGCCAGCGGGTGCCACACCACCAGCCCGATGAGGGCGACCACGATGCCGCCGATGATGAACGGATAACCGGCCTTGTGCGGCGGGCTCATCACCGATTTGATCGTCTCAGCAATATTCATGCAACTCTGCCTTTATTCAGTGCGCCTGATTCTGCGGCAGGGCGAAGGCCTGGCCGGGGAAGATCAGGTTGGGGTCGTGGATCTGCCCCGCATTGGCGGAATAGATCAACGTGTACAAGGTGCCTTTTCCATAAACCCGGCGCGCGATCATCCAGAGATTATCGCCGGGGGCGATCAGCACATGGCCTTCTTGCAGCGCCTTGGTCAAAGCCTCCGGCGCGAAGGGCGCGGTGACCGGCGGGATCGCCTGGCCGTCCGGGCCGGTGGCGTTCAGCGTCACCATGCCAGGCGCCGTCGGCACCGCTGCCTGCAGATGCCAATGGCCGGAGGCATCGGCCTTGGCGGTGCCGAGATCCTTGCCGCCGACATTGACCGTGACCTGCGCCCCGGCCGGGGCGGTGCCGCTGAATATGGCATGGCCCTGCGCGTCGTAATCCACCGCCCCCATGCCGAGCTGGCCGGGCTGCGGCCCCTGGCCGGTGACGACCTTGCTGCCATCCGGCCCGGAGACCACGGCCAGCGCCGGCTGGCCGTTGCCGGGCAGATTGATCGAGGCGCTCTGCTGGCCCTGCACCACCTGCCCGCCCGGCAGCGCCTCGGAGAGGGTGATTTCATGCGAACCGGCGGGCAGCGGGCTGGCCGGGATCAGCACGAAGGCGCCTTGCGCGTCCGCGGTCGCGGTACCCAGCACCTTGTCGCCATCCTTGACGGTGACGGTGGCCCCCGGCGCGGCGCGGCCGGCCATCACCGCATTGCCCTGCGGGTCGACGCGGACGATGTCGAAGCTCGGCACGGCGGGGCCGGCGGCCGCCTGCGGCGCGGCCGGGGCGCTGGGTGCGGCCGGCACGGCCGGAGCCGGCGCGCTCTGGCGGCCGTGATGCAGATAGAACAGCAGCGCCGCATCCCCCAGCGCCAGGATGACCAGCACGAGGAGGATGAACAGACGCAAAGGGGTGCGCTTGCGCACCGGGGTCTCAAGAGTGTCGTTGCTTGCCATGGCCGCTTCAGCCTGCCACGAACGGGGCAGAACTGGAAGCGAGGCAGAGTGAGATGGCTAGTTTTTCCGTCACCGTATTTTGCGGCTCCAACCCGGGGGTGGATCCGGCCTATGCGGCGGCGGCCACATCCTTGGGAGAAGGGCTGGGCAAGCACGGCATGCGCCTGGTGTTCGGCGGCGGCAATGTCGGGCTGATGGGCATCACCGCCGGCGCCACGTTGGGCGCTGGCGGCGAGGTGACCGGCATCATCCCGGATTTCCTGCGCCAGCGCGAGGTCGAGTTCCAGGGCCTGACCGAGCTGATCGTCACCGATTCGATGCATACCCGCAAGCGCCGCCTGTTCGCGCTGGGCGATGCGTTCGTGGTGATGCCCGGCGGGCTGGGCACCTATGACGAGACCTTCGAGATCCTCACCTGGAAGCAGCTCGGCCAGCACGCCAAGCCGATCATTCTGGTGAATATTCTCGGCTGGGCCGATCCGTTCATCGCGATGATCGACGAGACGATCAAGCGCGGCTTCGCCAAGCCGGAGGTGCGCAATTTGTTTGAAGTGCAGCCGGACGTGCCGGCCCTGCTGGCACGGCTGGAAGAGCTGCGCGGCAAGGCCGGCTAGAGCCTTCAGCTTTCAGCTGAATGCTCTAGCTTTCGTTTTGGCGAGCAATTTCATGTGTTTATTTTGACGCTGGCGCGTCAACCTAAACACATATTGCTCTAAGAGACTGTTTGAAAAGCCACTCTGGCGGCCGCCAAGCGGCGATTTGCTGCGCGCCGGTACTCGCAGATCACCACTTGACGACTCACCATAGCGACTTTTGAAACAGCCTCTAATTACCCTGAGTCTGTTCCGCCGCGCGGATCATCTGCCGGGCGCGCTTGAGCCCATCCAGCACGGTCTCCTCGCTGGACAGGCGCAGCAGCGCGGCCCAGTCCTCGCGCTGCGCCTCGCCCGCCTCGCCCATCAGCCGGCGAATGGTGTCGCGGGCGCGCAGCAGCGCCTCCGGCCGCTCCTCATCATCACTGATATAAGCCTGCTGCAAGGCGAAATAGGCTTGGCGCAGCGGGCTGGTGGCCTCCTCCGCCGGCATGATCTGCTTGCCGAACAGGAAGCGCGCGTGGCTGTTCAGCTCCAGCCGCGTGCGGGTTTTGAACCGGATGACCGCTCCATTGAGGATCATCGATTCACCCTGCTTCAGTTCCAGGACCAGAGACGACATCACACCCCGCTTTTGCAAGATTGGAAGATAAACATGAGTCTGCCACGCCTCATGTTAACGGGGGATGAAGCGCCGCTTACGCCGACGGCATGGCCGGCGCCAGACGTCCGCCCAGGCGCACCGGCTCGATGCGTTTGGCCAGGCCGGTGGCGTCGTCCGTCTCCACGAAGGCGCCGCACAAGGTCGCCGGGCCCTCCGCCGGGCTCAGCTTCTCACCCGGCATCTTGCGGATGAACCGGTTCAGCGCCGGCGCCTTCTGCATGCCGATGATCGAATCATAATCCCCGCACATGCCAAGATCCGTCGCAAAGCCAGTGCCGCCGGGGAGGATCTGATGGTCCGCGGTAGGGATATGGGTGTGGGTGCCGGTGACGGCGCTGACGCGGCCATCAAAGGCATGGCCGAACGCCATCTTCTCCGAGGTCGCCTCGGCATGAATGTCGATCAGGATGGCCTGGGCGGTGATGCCGAGCTTATGGCGGGTGAGCAGCTCGTCGATGCCGCGAAACGGGCAATCCATCGCCTCCATGTAGAGCCGGCCCATCGCCTGCGCCACCAGCACCTTGCGCCCATCCGGCAGCACCGCCAGACAGGCCCCCGCCCCCGGCGTACCGGGCGGGAAATTGATCGGGCGAATCAAGCGTTTTTCGTTGGCGATATAGGGGATGATCTCCCGGCGGTCCCAGGCATGGTTGCCCAGCGTGATCACATCCGCCCCGGCGGCGAAGAGCGCCTGCGCCATGTCCGGCCCCAGCCCAAAACCATGGCTGGCATTCTCCGCGTTCACCGCGACGAAATCCAGTTTCAGCGCCGCGCGCAGCTCAGGAATATGTTTGAGAGCCGCCTCGCGGCCGGAGCGGCCGAGCAGGTCGCCGAGCAGAAGAATACGCATGGGAGCGGTATAAGGACTCCCCTGCCTGAAACAAAGCGGCTCAGCCCTGCTTTAAGCGCCGCAGCCCCAACGCGGCGCCGATACCCAGCGCCAGCAGCCCGGCATAGGTCGCCGCCTTATGCCGGCCGGAAAACATCTCCCAGCTGACCTCGCGCTCGACATCGTCGAACCGCCCATGCGCCGCCTCATCGCCGGGTACGGGCTTGAACAAATTGGCCGGACGGTCTTCCGGTTCCTTCTCGCTGGTCAACTGACCGGAATAGCCTTGCCTGGCCAGCACCCAATCGGCAAAGCCCGGCGCGATGCGGTTGGCGAGAATGGCTTTGACCGTCGGGAACCCGACCCAGAACTCCCGGCGCGGATGCTCGGCCGCGAACAGGATCGCCCGTGCCGGCACCTCCGGCGCATAGACCGGCGGCACCGGCATCGGCCGGCGGCCCATCTTGTTCAGCGCCCAGTTGAATTGCGGCGTGTTCACCGCCGGCAGATGCACCATGCAGAGCTTGATCTGGCTGCGATCATGGATCAGCTCGCTGCGCAAACTGTCCGTGAAGCCGCGAATGGCGGATTTCGCCCCGCAATAGGCCGATTGCAAAGGCACCGAGCGATAGGCCAAAGCCGAGCCGACATTGATGATGGTCCCCACGCCGCGCGTCTGCATCGCCGCCAGCGCCGCCAGGCAGCCATGCACGGTGCCGAGATAGGTCACCTCGGTGGCGCGGCGAAATTCCTCGGGTGTCACCTTGGTCACCGGCGCGAACACGGTGGCCATGGCGTTATTGACCCAGACGCTGATCGGCCCGAAATCCTGCTCGATCGCCTGCGCGGCCCCGGAGACGGCATCGGCATCGGCCACATCCACCGAATGCCAGACGGCGCGCGCCCCTAGCCCCTGAATTTCCGTGGCGGCGGCCTGCAGCCGGCCCTCATCGCGCCCCAGCAGCGCCACATCATAGCCCGCCTTGGCGAACATGGTTGCGGTGGCCCGGCCCACCCCGGCGCCAGCGCCGGTGACAACAACGATCTTGCTCATGGCTTCTCCCGTTCTGCGGTTGATCCCCGCGATTTAGGCTCGGTGACGGGCGAATGCCGGCAGGTGGAGAAAGCTTCAGCCGGAGGTCAGGAGGCTATCGCACACGGCCAGATGCGCGGCGTCCAGCCCCGCAAACAGCTCTTGATCCGTGCCAGTCAGCCAGGCCGGCGCGTCCATCCGGGCCAGGGCAGCGAACAAAGCGCCGCGCCGCTCAGCGTCAAGATGCACCAGCGGCTCATCCAGCAGCAGCAGCGGCGGCGCGCCGCGCAGGGTCGAGATCAAACCGGCATGGCCGAGCACGATGCCGATCAGCATCGCCTTTTGCTGGCCGGTGGAGGAAAGTGCCGCCGGCCGCCCGGCCAGCGCATCGGCAATCAGCAGATCGGCTTTCTGCGGGCCGTAGCCTGAGGATTTCGCCGCCGCATCGGCGGCGCGCGAGGCCGCCAGCGCGCCGCGCAGCCAATCCTCCACATCCAACGCCGGCGCGCTGGCCAGGCGTTGCGCAATCGGGCAGGCCAGCCCCAAAATCACCCTTGGAAACGGGTCCGCCGCGCCGGCCTCCAGGCTCGCATTCAGCCGCGCGATCAGCCCCAGCCGCGCCGCGGTGGCGGCGACGGCGTGGCGGGCCATCGCATCCTCCAGCCCCGCCACCCAGGCGGGGTCGTAACGCGGCTCGGCCAGCAGCCGGTTGCGCTGGGCGGAGGCGCTCTCGAAGGCCGCGATCTCGCGCGCATGGAACGGCTCCAGCGCGATCACCAAACGATCCAGGAATTTGCGCCGGCCGGAGGCGGTGTCGGTGAATAGCCGGTCCATCTGCGGCGTCAGCCAGATCGCGGCAAGCTGCTCCGCGACATCCGATTGCGCCTTCGGCTTCACCCCGTTGAGGCGGAACTCCCGCCGCTCCGGCGCACCTTCAACCGCCCCGGTGCCGATTTCCAGCCCGTTGGAAAACTGCGCCGCAACGCCCCACCCCCCTGCCCCGCCTTGGCGCGCCAGCTCGGCGAATTTAGCCCCGCGCAGGCCGCGCCCGGGGACCAGCAGCGAGGCCGCTTCCAGCAGATTGGTCTTGCCCGCGCCGTTCGGGCCGGTGAACACCAGGCGCCGCGCCGGCGCCGCGAAGCGCAGCGCGGTGTAGGAGCGGAAATCGGTGAGGGTCAGACGGGAGAGCAATATTGCGGCGGTCCTTTGCCGCTTTTTGAAAAAAGCGGCACCAAAAACTTTTGCTCTCTGGCGGTGAAGCCCATGCAACAGCGCGGAAAAAACCCAGGTATCCGGGCGCAAAAGTTTTTGGTGTGCAGCCCTTTTTTCAAAAAGGGCTGCAAAAACCCTTACACCCGCATCGGCATCAAAACATAAACCGCCGAGCTGTCATTCTCTTCACGCACCAAAGTCGGTGCGGCGCCGTCCGCGAAGGCGAACTCCACCTTGCCGGATTTGATCTGGTCGGTGACATCCGAGAGATACCGTGCCTGGAAGCCGATTTCCAACGGCCCGGACTGGTAATCCACCAGATCCCCACCCAGCTCTTCGGAGGCCGAACCCTGCTCGGCGGAGGCCGCCGAAATCACCAGCAGCTCCTTCGCCAGCGACAATTTCACCGGGCGATGCTTCTCCGCCGAAATCGCCGAGACGCGGCCGACCGCATCGTTGAAATCCTTCTTGTCGACGCGCAGGATCTTGTCGTTCCCGCGCGGGATCACGCGGTCATAATCCGGGAAGGTGCCGTCGATCAGCTTGCTGGTCAGGCGCATGGTCCCGATGGTGAATTGGATGCGCGTCTCGGAAAGCGCAACTTCCACCTCGCCGCTCGCCTCGTCCAGCAGCTTGCGCAGCTCGGTCACGGTCTTGCGCGGCACGATGATGCCGGGCATGCCCGCCGCCCCGCTCGGCAGCGGCTCCTCCACCCGCGCCAGACGGTGACCGTCCGTCGCCACGGCGCGGATCACCGGGCCGTCCTGGCCCTCGGCCGCGTGCAGATAGATGCCGTTGAGATAATAGCGCGTCTCCTCGGTGGAGATCGCAAAGCGCGTGCGGTCGATCAGCCCGCGCAGCTCGATCGCGGAGAGCACGAAACTGTGGGAGAGCTTGCCGGCATCGAGCTTGGGAAACTCCTCGACCGAGAGCGCCACCAGGCTGGTGGAATAGCGCCCGGCGCGCAGCGCCAGCGGCGCGTCGCCGCCCGGATGGTCGAGCTCGATCACCGCATTCTCAGGCTGGCGGCGGACGATTTCATACAAGGTCGCCGCCGGCACGGTGATGGCGCCATCGCGCAGCGTCTCCGCCGCCACCTCTTCCACCAGCGCGATCTCCAGATCGGTGGCGGCGATGGAGAGCCGGCCATTCTGTACGGAGAGCAGCACATTGGCGAGAATGGGAATGGTATTGCGCTTCTCCACCACGTTCTGAACGTGGGCCAGAGACTTCATCAGCGTGGCGCGATCGGCCTTGAACTTCATGATACCCTTCCAGACTGCGATCGAATCACTTGGTTTGCGGCGCGATTCGGGCCTTAGAGTAGCAAGCCGACCAGGGGCTTGCAAAGCCAGGGATTCGGCCAAAGAAAAGGGGCCTCGCGGGCCCCTTTCGCACCGCCGGCAAAGGCCGGCTCAGTTCTCCAACATGCGCTTGAGCAGCTCGACATCCTCGGCAAACGCCGCGTCCTGGCCGATCAGCTCGGTCACCCGCGAGACCGCATGCATCACGGTGGTATGGTCGCGGTCGCCGAAATGCCGGCCGATATCCGGCAGGCTCTTCGAGGTGAGCTGCTTGGCCAGATACATTGCCACCTGACGCGGCCGGGCGATGTTGCGCGCCCGCCGGGCGGAGCTCATCTCGGCGATGCGGATGTTGTAATGCTCGCAGACCCGCTTCTGGATTTCCTGGATGGAGATCTTGCGGTCATGCGCCTTCAGCACGTCGTGCAGCACCTCATGCGCGGTATCCAGCGTCACCTGCCGGTTGAACAGATTGGCATGGGCGACAAGGCGGTTCAGCGCCCCCTCCAGCTCACGGTTATTGCTGGTGATCTTGCGGGCGAGGAATTCCAGCACCTTCGGCGGCACCTCCACCCCGGCGCGCTGCGCCTTGGCTTCCAGAATGGAATAGCGCAGCTCGAAGGTGGTGGCGTGCAGATCCGCGACGATGCCGCAGCCCAGCCGGGTGCGCAGGCGATCCTCCAGCCCCGACAGGTCGGAGGGGGATTTGTCGGCGGAGATGACGATCTGCTTGCCCGCATCCACCAGCGCGTTGAAGGTGTGGAAGAATTCTTCCTGGGTGTTGTCCTTGCCGATCAGGAACTGCAGATCGTCGATCATCAGCACATCGACGGAGCGCAGCTCGTTCTTGAATTCCAGCGTGGATTGCGAGCGCAGCGCGTTGATGAAGCGGTACATGAAGCGCTCGGCGGACATGTAGGCGACCGAGACCGGCCGCCCGCCGCGCGCATTGGTGGAAAGCTCCCAGGCGATGGCGTGCATCAGATGGGTCTTGCCCAGCCCGACACCGCCATAAAGGAAGAGCGGGTTGAAGCCGGGCGTCGCCGGGCTTTCGGCCACCCGCCGCGCGCAGGCATAGGCGAACTCGTTCGGCTTGCCGACAACGAAGGTCTCGAAGGTAAAGCGCTGGTCCAGCCCGGCCATGTTTTCCTGGCGCGGCGCCTGCATCGCCACCTGCGCGGCGGCGGGCTGGGTCGTCGGCTCGGCCAGATCCGGCGCGGCCGGCCGCGCGGAGGGCGCGCCGGTGCGGAACTCAACCCGCTTCACGCCCGGATTCTCCGCCTGCCAGAAGGAGGCGATCAGCTCGCCATATTCCTTGTTCACCCAGTCGCGCAGGAAGCGGGTCGGCAGCAGCACCACCGCCTCATCGCCGGCAACCCCGCCAAAGCTGACCTGCTTCAGCCAGGTGCGATACTCCACCTCACCCACTTCCGCCTGCAGCCGGGCGCGCACACGGCCCCATTGCTCGGCTAGGCGCGCCTCTTCATTCCACACCATGGAGGTTTGCAGCGCAGCGCCGCCCTGACCAGAGGAATTGATCTCTAGGTTGATACCCAT